>CP070831.1:0-40347 GCA_020344955.1 Promethearchaeota archaeon
TGGGGTATTTTTTACTATAATACATTGATTCCGTTAATTTTAGTACCTTTAGGAATCTACTTCTGTTTTAAAAGGTTAAATGCCGCAGATATTTTTGTTATTGCATTTGTTCTTTTAATGTATTATTTTACAGGAAGTATGATTCGTATAATTTTAATTTTTGCACCAGCGGCAGCATTAGCTGGAGCATATGGATTAACTAGTATATTGAAAATATTTGGTAGTTTCTTAGAAGAAAGAAAAGTTAGTGTTAGTAGAAAACGAAAAAGACAGCTAAAAGGAACATTAGGAAGTACTGAAACTTTAGTGATTTATGCTCTCGTTGGATTTTTATGTATTGCTCAAGTAGTTCATACAACTGATATTGCTGTCAATCAACTCTCCTTCGCTCAAATGGCTCCTATAGGTGTTATCCACGATTGGGAGGACGCATTAAGTTGGACTAAATCTAATTTACAAGGTACAGATGTTGTAGTTTCTTGGTGGGATTATGGATACTGGCTTACACCAGTTGGGAATGTAACAACTGTTAATGATAATGCAACTAAAAACGAGACAGTAATAGGATTAACAGGTATGGCCTTGATGCAAACTAATGAAATTTATAGTGCTAGAATCCTTCGAATATTAAAAGCGGATTATATACTAGTGTATTTTGGATTTTTTTATGCAGGCTTAGGTGGTGATGAAGGTAAATGGCCTTGGATGGTACATATTCCCAATGATAATTATAATACTTACATAAAGATGGGTTTAGAAGAAGACAATTGGAAAACAAATTCAATTTTTGATATCAATGAGTATCAAAATCAAACAACCGGAGCTATGTGTCCTAAATGGTTCCAAAGTCAGCTAACTAAAATGATGTTTTGGTATGAACCTACTGTACATGATCCTCAAAGTCAAGATCAATTTGAGGAAAATTATGCTAGAGAAATTAATAGAAGAAGAGATTGTAATGGTGATCCATGGGTAAATCATATACCCCCTAATGGGAATTATGACTCTGATGTGTTTATTCCAAAATACTTCTCAAAATATGGAATGGTGAAAATATATGAGATTGATTATACAGTATTGGATTCAACTTTTGAGATTGAAAATCCTGAAGTCATTGATTCTGGATATGGTACATTTAAAGTAATAAATACCGGAGAAAAAGACTTAGAAATAAATAATGTGGAAATTAATGGAACAGATTATGATTTTTATTTGGGTAGTGGGGGGACTAAAATCGAAAGTGGATCTGAAGATATAGTATGGGTGGATATAAAGTCTCAGGGTACAACATTCCAAAAGAACGATGTAGTCAACTTCAATGTAACCGCTCAATCAACAGGTTTGTATGGTCGCCCTTATACATTTTCTGAATCAACTAGTAGTTTTTTCGTAAAAACAGCGGAAGAGGGAGAGATTAGAATTAATAAGGGAAAGAGCATCATTATTCAGAGAGATACTTCTACTGTAGATTTATATCTTGAAGTAGAAAACGTAGGAGAATCAATAGTTTTATTGGATAGATATTATGTAAACGATGATCTCCCTGAAAATAAACTTGATGCTGCATCGTACGATTATTTAAGAGGTTCTGCAATACTTGAACCTACTGATAAAGCATATGTTAAAATATCTAATATGGAATTAGACTTTTACCCAATTAAAGAGTATAATAAAATCGGTGTAGCTACTCCAAATAATATATCTGACGAAATATTATTTACTTCAAATGTTGAAAATTATACTCTTTCATTTCTAAGTCAAGATCGAATTTTATCTCCCGAATTACAAGCATCCCTTGGAGGAAATTATAGAAACCATATTCCAATTGCTTTTAATGAATCCTTTGCATATGCACATGATAATGGTACTATAGTCTTAAACATAAAAATAAAGAACACAGGAGATATCATATTTGGGATTGCTGAAGCATATATAACAGAATCGCTACTCTCTGCTGATTTTAATGTCTTACTTGGGAAAAAAACTATAGACCCCAATGATGAACGCATAATTAAAATAATAATTGACACAACTGATCCCGCTAACGATATATATGGTCTTAGCGGAGATATAAACGAAGAAATATTGGTATGTATAACTGGAAGTTTCTCAGAATTAGAAACGGTTGCCTCAGATATTGGATATATTCATACTGTAAGAGATCAAGAAGATATTCGGCTTATAGAAAATATTGATGGAACGACAGTTTCATATATTTCTGCAAATGAGACGGGGAAATTATTAATAAAAAATACAGGAACTGAACCAATAACACTAGAAAATGTTATACTCAATAATACTTTCACGTTTGATTTCTCTAATCCCTCTGAAATTGAATTTATTTACGGAGATTCCTCACTTGATGTTCAAGAATGTGCGCTAATTTCGTTTGATATTCCAACTTTTAAAATAAATAAATCTGATGACATATTAGTGAATATTACAACCACAACGGCAGCAGAGTATGTTACAATTCTTGAAGCAATAGTTGAAACTGAATTCTATGATATTACTATTGATCCAACCATAACTAGAATCGATCTTAGTGAAAATGAAGTTAGGATTAAAATAATAAACAATGGACTATTAAATGTTACGATAGATTCAATTTATATAAACGGTACTTATATTCCTCTTAGTAACTTTACTTTTGAAGAAGGCACATCCTTCGAAATTGGTAGTCTTGGTGGTTCAATTACTATTACAATGCTAGTCGATGATCTAGAAACTCTTATTGAGGTTGATCCTCTCAATGTTGATGACAAATTGGTTATACTTGCTCGTTCTATAGAAGGTGCTGAAAATACAATAGAAGAATTGGTAAAACCTTGATTTTCCAATTTTATCTTAATGGATTAATAAAAATCTTAAGTTATGGAATATTAGAATATCATAAGTCTTATCTTTAATAAATTAATTCAATTTTAATATTTAATAACTGATGAAGTCAGTCATCTTCCCTTATGATAGCTAAGTTTAAATTAAAATCAGATTTTCTTCCCGCGGGAGATCAACCCGGAGCAATAAATATTCTTACTACTAACATTAATAAGGGTAAACGTTTTCAGACATTATTAGGGGCTACTGGTACTGGTAAAACATTTTCAATTGCAAATATAATTCAAGATATTCAAAAACCCACCTTAGTTATGGCACCTAATAAGACGTTAGCCGCTCAATTATATAACGAACTAAAAGAGCTTTTTCCTCATAATGCTGTTCATTATTTCGTGTCTTATTATGATTATTATCAACCTGAAGCATACATGCCAATTTCAGGTCTGTATATCGAAAAAGATTTCTCTGTGAATGAAGAAATTGAACGATTAAGACTTGCAGCCGCACATGCTGTCAGAACGCGAAGAGACGTTATTGTTGTGGCCACAGTGTCTTGTATTTATGGTTTAGGCAATCCTGATCTATGGGAGAAAATTGCTCTCTATATAGAAGTAGGGAATCAGATAAAACGTTCTGAAATTTTGAAGAAACTTGTAAAAATGAATTATGAACGCAATGATATTGAATTTAAACCAGGAAATGTAAGAGTAAAAGGAGACATAATTGACATCTATCCAGCGTATCTAAATAATGGTGTTAGAATTTCTTTGTTTGGAGATGAAATTGAATCTATAACAGAGATACATCCGTTAACCAATAATCCAATGAATAAAGTGCCAAATTATAGAATATTTCCTGCCACACATTTTATCATTCCAGATGAAAATAAAGTTAAAGCGCTTGAGTTCATAAGTGAAGAACTGGAAGAAAGAATCAAATATTTTAAAAATCAAAAAAATTATGCAGAAGCTCAACGAATTGAGAGGAGAGTTAAATTTGATTTAGAAATGATGAAAGAAATGGGATGGTGTAAAGGTATTGAAAATTATTCGAGACCTTTGGATGGTAGACCGCCAGGAACACCTCCCATGACTTTAGTGGATTATTTTCCAGATGATTTTTTAATAGTTGTCGATGAGTCCCATATTACAGTTCCCCAGATCCACGGGATGATCGGGGGGGATAGGTCTCGTAAAAAAAACCTTGTGGATTTTGGCTGGCGTTTACCTAGTGCTTATGATAATAGACCTCTAACATTTGAAGAATGGGAAAGTAAAATAGAATATTTAATTTTTATGAGTGCAACTCCCGGGGATTATGAGTTAGAAAAAAGTGGTGGAATATCTGCTGAACAGATTATACGCCCGACTGGTCTCGTTGATCCAATGGTAGAAATAAGACCTGCTAAAAATCAAATTGATGATTTATTAGGTGAAATTAGAAAAGTGATAAAGAATAATGGTAGAACACTTATAACCACTCTTACGAAGAGAATGTCTGAAGATATTGCAGAATACTATAATGAAATAGGGTTGAAAATTACATACTTACATTCAGAAGTTGATACGGTTGAAAGGTTTGAAATCTTACGTCAACTGAGAGATGGAACTTTTGATGTATTAGTAGGAATTAACCTTTTAAGGGAAGGATTAGATTTACCTGAAGTTCAACTTGTTGCAATTTTAGATGCTGATAAACTGGGATTTTTAAGAGATACACGATCACTTATTCAAACTATTGGTAGAGCTTCTAGAAATGTTGATGGAAAAGCAATATTATATGCAGATAGGGTTTCACCATCAATGAAAGCAGCATTAGATGAGACGAATAGAAGAAGAAATAAACAATTAAACTATAATAAAGAAAATAATATTACTCCTCAAACTATTAAAAAGAACATCTTACAATCTCTTTCAGAGGAACAGGAATTTAAGGATAGGGAAGTTAAAAAATTAAAACAAACTGTTAAAGATAAGATAAAGCAATTAGAAGCTGAGGGAGATTTGGATATAGTAATTCAATATTTAGAGGATAAAATGTTTATGGCAGCGAAAGAACTTAGATTTGAAGATGCTGCTTATTTAAGAGATAGAATCAAGGAAATGAAACAAACGCATAAATTAAAAGCGTGAAATTTTTGTAATATCTTTAATTGAAAAATCTAGTATATAGAATGACTGAAGACTCTATAATAATAAAAGGAGCAAGGCAGAATAACCTAAAAAACATTGATGTTGTAATTCCACGTAATAATCTAGTAGTTATAACAGGAATTAGTGGAAGTGGAAAGAGCAGTTTGGCAATGGATACTTTATATGCTGAAGGTCAACGAAGATTCCTTGAGTCATTATCAAGTTATGCTAGACAGTTTCTAGGAGAAATGGACAAACCTGATGTTGATTCAATCGAAGGATTATCTCCAGCGATTGCAATTGAGCAAAAACCACTTTCAAAAAATCCGAGAAGCACTGTAGGTACTGTAACTGAAATATATGATTACTATAGACTATTATTTGCCAATATTGGTATCCCACATTGTCCAAATTGTGGAAAAGAAATAAAGCCACAAACACCTCAACAAATTATTCAACAAATATTAGATTCGGTTGACGAAAATCAAAAATTTGTAATAAAAGCTCCTGTTATAAGAGACCGAAAAGGAGAGTATAAGGAACTTTTACAAGATTTAAAGAAGCAAGGATATGTGAGAATTGAAGTTGATGGAATTCAATATACTCTAGATGAAGACGTCTCTATGGAAAAAAATGTCAAACACAATATCAATGTGATAATTGATAGGTTAGTAATGCGAAAAGATATTAAGACAAGACTCGCAGATTCAATTGAAACTGCTTTGGAATTAACAGAGGGTCTAGTTATTGTTGAGGTTATTGATAAAGGAGAACATATTTATTCTGAACATCTTGCTTGTATTGATTGTGGAATCTCTTTTCCCCCGTTAGATCATAAAATGTTTTCTTTTAATATTCCTCACGGTAGTTGCAAATATTGCAGTGGATTAGGGAATGTTATGGAATTTGATTATGGATTACTTCTAGGAACAGATTTAGATGTGACCATAGAAGAAACACCAATTCGAGATATTCCGGGATTTGGATCTGAAAATGGTTATTCATGGCAGACTATTGTTCAAGTAGCTAAACATTATGGATTCAACACTAATAAAACTCCAATAAAAGACATAGATCCAAATAACCTTCATAAAATTTTATTTGGGTCTGAAAACGAGGCAATAGATTTTCATTTTGAAAGTGATGGTAATGATTATAGAAATCATAACGGCGAATTTAAATCCTCTTGGCAAGTTAAAAGACCCTTTGAGGGTATCATTCCAATTCTCCATAGGAGATATATGGAAACACGTTCAGAATGGGCTCGTGGTGTTTATGAAAGTTTTATGAATCGGATAGCTTGTCCTCAGTGTAATGGGCAAAGATTAAAACCAGAAAGTCTTGCAGTAACAGTTAATAATCTAAATATCTCCGAATTAACTGCACTACCCGTTAAAGATTCTTTAGAATTTTTCAAGAATTTACAATTAAATGAAACTGAAAAGAAAATAGTTAAAGAAGTATTAAAGGAAATATATGATCGGCTTTCTTTTCTTGAAAATGTCGGTTTAGATTATATTTCATTAATTCGTCGTTCAGATACTTTATCAGTAGGAGAAGCTGAAAGAATCAGATTAGCTACTCAATTAGGTTCTAGTTTAGTAGGAGTTTTATATGTTTTAGATGAGCCTAGTATAGGATTACATCAAAGAGATATCTCACGTCTTATCAACATGTTGAAAAAGCTAAGAGATTTAGGAAATACCGTAATAGTGGTTGAACATGATAATGCAATAATTCGTAGTGCAGATCACATCATTGATTTAGGGCCTTTAGCAGGTGAACGAGGAGGAGAAATAGTGGCTGAAGGGCCAATAGGCACGATAATTAATTCCAGTACATTAACTGGAGATTATTTATCTGGGAAAAAAAAAATTGAAATTCCAAAGAATAGACGGAAAATCAATAAGGAAACTATTAAAATAATAGGAGCAGAAGAAAATAATCTGAAAAAAATTGATGTCGAAATACCTTTGGGAGTATTTACATGCATTACAGGGGTTTCTGGAGCTGGAAAAACTAGCCTAATTATTGATTGTTTATACAAAGGGCTTCATAACTTAATCAATACCAGGAGTTCAAAGATTTCTCAAGGAAAATTTAAAGAAATAATTGGGTTTGAAAAAATTGATAAAATAATAAATATTGATCAATCACCAATAGGAAGAACACCAAGATCGGTTCCAGCAACATATACAAAAGCATTGGATTATATAAGAGAAATTTTTGCCGAATTACCAGACTCTAAAGAAAGGGGATACAAAAAAGGAAGATTTAGTTTTAACACCAAAGCAGGGCATTGCAAAAAATGTAAAGGTACAGGATATATACTTAAAGAAATGTACTTCTTACCAGATGTATATATAAAGTGTGATTTATGTAAAGGTAAAAGATATAATGCTGAGACATTAGATATTAAATATCATGGAAAATCTATCTATGATGTCCTCAAAATGACATTTCATCAAGCTTTAGAATTTTTTGACAATATTCCGAATTTAAAAAGAACAATTAAAACAGTAGTAGATGTTGGGTTAGGTTATTTAGAATTAGGTCAATCTTCCACTACTTTAAGTGGAGGAGAATCACAACGCTTAAAAATTGCGAGAGAATTAAGAAAAACTAGTACAGGAAACACACTTTATATTTTAGATGAACCCACAACAGGGCTTAGTTCTTTTGATATTAATTATCTACTAGAAGTTCTTCAAAAATTAGTGGATAAAGGTAATACAGTAATCATTATAGAACACAATATGGACATTATAAAGTCAGTCGATTTTATAATTGATCTTGGCCCAGAAGGTGGTGAAAAAGGAGGTTATATTGTAGTAAAGGGTGTACCCGAAGAAATTATTAAAACTCATAATTCTTTTACTGCCCAATACTTAGAACCATATCTTAATAACAATTAATTCTATATTTTTCCTCTATGATTTTAAAATAAAATTCTAATCTAATAGTGAATTAATTTAATAATATAAGAAATGCATGAGTATTTTAGACGCATAAATTAAGATTCGTGATAAAAAATGAATGAAGAGGAAAATAAAATAATTAGAGCTCCGATTGTTTGCATTCTTGGTCATATAGACCATGGAAAAACCACGATCCTAGATTATATTAGAGGTACTGTAGTCCAACAAAGAGAAGCTGCAGGAATTACTCAACATATTGGTGCTTCTTATTTTCCAACTGAAGATATAAGAGAATTTTTAAGAAAATCAAAACAAGAATTTGCAGAAAAGGAAATAAAACTTCCAGGAATCTTAGTTGTAGACACACCAGGTCATGCGGCGTTTTTAAATCTGCGGAGAAGAGGAGGTGCAGTAGCAGATATTGCTATTTTAGTTATAGATGTTACAGCTGGAACGATGCCTATAACTTGGGAGTCTGTTCGGATTTTGCGTGAGAGAAAAACACCATTTGTTATTGCCGCCAACAAAATAGATAGAATTTCTGGATGGAAATCAATAAAGGATGCAGATTTCCTCGATTCATATCATTCTCAAAAACCACATGTTAAAGAATTCTTAGATGAAAAGATTCTAGGGATTATAGGAAATTTTCTAGAAGAAGGCTTCAAAGGAATTGATCGGTATGATAAAATAAAAGATTTCACTAAAAAAATTGCTATTGTGCCTACAAGTGGTAAAACAGGGGAAGGAATTTCTACGCTTTTAATGATTTTAATGGGATTAGTACAACAGTATTTAACACCAAATCTAAAATTTTCCGAGGGTGCCGCTAAAGGAGTTGTTTTGGA
The DNA here is from genome assembly GCA_020344955.1 of Promethearchaeota archaeon. Lineage (GTDB taxonomy): Archaea > Asgardarchaeota > Lokiarchaeia > Sigyniarchaeales > SOKP01 > Loki-b32. The sequence continues at coordinate 8,737 of CP070831.1, forward strand.
AGTCAAAAAGGAGAAAGGTCAAGGAAAAACAATGGATGTGCTTATATATGATGGTCTTATTAATAAAGGTGATGATTTTATTGTTGGAGGTCTTGAAAAACCTATTAAATCTAAAGTGAGGGCTCTATTAACTCCAAAACCATTAGATGAAATTAGAGATCCAAGACAAAAATTCGATTCTGTTGAAGTTATAAGTGCTGCTGCTGGGATCAAAATTTTAGCACCTAATATTGATGATGTTGTAGCAGGATCTCCATTTAGAGGTATTGCCGATCCTTCTGAAGAAGAGTCTTTATATAAAGAAATAGAATCTGAAGTAGAAAGTATTAGGATTAAAACTGATAAAGCTGGTGTAGTTTTAAAAGCTGATACTCTAGGTTCACTAGAAGCCTTGGAAAACCACTTCACTAAAAATGGAGTGAAAATCAGTGTTGCTGATGTAGGACCAATAAAAAAGGAAGATATTATTAACGCAAATATAGTTAGGCAATTAGATCCATATTCTGCAGCGGTTTTAGGTTTTAATGTTCCAATATTACCAGAAGCTAACGAGCAAGCTATTAATGATAACATTAGAATTTTCATAAATAATGTTATTTATCGATTATTAGAAGATTATATTGAATATGCTGAAACAAGAAAAGCAGAGGATACAGCTAAAGGGTTAAGTGAGCTTGTTTTGCCAGCAAAAATAAAAATGCTTCCAGATTTTATATTTAGAAATTCAGATCCTGCCGTTTTTGGCGTTCAAATTGAAGCAGGGATTTTATATCCGAAAGTACCATTAATAACTGACACTGGCAAGAGAGTTAGGAGAGTCCACCAGATTCAAGACAAGGGTCAAACTCTTGAAAAAGCACGTAAAGATTCAGAAGTAGCAATATCAATCCGTGGTATTGAAATTGGCCGAGATATAGAAAAAGACGAAACACTATATGTTAATATCCCAGAATCGCATGTTAGACAATTAATGGGTAAATTTATTGACGAATTAACCATAGATCAAAAGGAAGCTTTAAGAGAATTTATCACAATAATGCGAAAAACAACACACCCATGGTGGGGAATGTAAATTATAAATCAAAACGGGAATAATATACAGAATTATTGTATATAAGTAATTTTATTGGGTTCGCCCAATAAATCAATTAAGGAAAAAAAGAATATAATCAGCTTTTTTATGACTAAAATTAAAAATATTTTAAGCAATGTATTAAAAGAGATTACACCGACTCAAAAAGAAATAGCTCTAATTAACAATATTGCAGATAGGCTAAAAAAATTATTAGATAAAAAGGCAAAGGAATTAGAAATAAAGTATACAAAAATAGAACCTCAAGGATCAACTGGAATCAAACAAACCCAATTAAAGAATGATTTTGATATCGATCTCTTTATTGGATTAGATTATAATCTATATAAGTTAAAATATGAAGGTTTGAGTAGAAGTAAATTAAAAAGAGATTCGAAAGATGATTTTTTAACTCTATGCAATAATTGGATTCTCAAGAGTTTAACTTCAGATGAATTTCATAGACCACGTCTTTTGTATGCTGAGCATCCATATGTCACTGTTGATTATATTCTGGAAGATATAAAGATAAAGATTGATATTGTTTTATATTTTGATTTAGATGTGGAATATATTAAAAATAATGGACCTATTAGTGCTGTTGATAGGTCTCCTTGGCATGGATATTTTGTTAGAGATAAGTTAACTCCAAAACAAAAAGATGATGTAAGACTGTTAAAGCAATTTTTTAAATCTTCTTATAGTTATGGCGATAAAAGCGCAATAGGCAAAATTGGTTTTATAGGGTACAGCGCTGAATTATTAATTTACTATTTTGATGATTTAACGAATCTTTTTCATAATTTTAATGAATTGAATAAGAAACCACTAGATTATTATGACCGAACTGAAGAAGAATTAAACAAAATCGTCCATTTTCAAAATGATTATCTTATTATCATAGATCCTATTGATAAAAATCGAAATGTCGCTTCAGCTATATCCAAAAGAGCATATAAATATTGTAATCAAAAAGTTATTGAATTTTTAAAACAACCTAGTCCAGAATTTTTTACAATTAAACCAATTCCAGAAATAAATTTATCAGTTAAAGAAGATCCACTCCTATCTAATATTTTTGTAATTGAATTACAAAATATTGATACAAAAATCCATTATACTATTAATAGAGATAAGCTATATTCATTAGGAGAAAGTATTAAAGCTAATGGAGAAAAAGAATTTTCCCATTTTAATCGTTTTGGTACAATTATTTTTGAAATCTTTTTTGAAGATGAGAAAAACTTGTATACTATAGCTATTTATGTTGAGAAACCAATGATCTCTAAGTCTTATCTACGTAAAGGCCCTCCAATTACAGAAGAAAAACATGTATTAAATTTTAAAAGGAAAAATCCAAAAAGTTATGTAAAAGATGGATTTTTTTGGGTAGAAACCTCAAGAGAATTTAGTAATTTCTCTGATTTTTTAAAAGATTTTGTTAATGGTAAAATATCAAATAATTTACAAATACTCAATATCTCAAAAGCATGCAAAACATTAAGTTCAACAGGAAAAAAAGCAATATATCTTTTGAAAAATATTATTTTACCTTTCAATATCTAAAATTCCATGAGTTTCAGGTACTAAGAGAATTACTTTACTTCCTTTCGTATGTTCCCCTTGAACTTTATCTTCAACCCATACTCTTCCAGATAAATTTCCTATTACTTCATTTACGAGCAATAATCCTAATCCAATTCTATTAGAAGCTTTAGTCTTCGTATAAACTGGCTGGAAAATAGTCTTTTTCATACTATCCGCTATTCCAATACCGTTATCGATGAATTCTATTTTTATATTAGAAGCAATATCTTTTACTTGTTTAGAAATTTTAACTTTAATCTCTTTTATAGGGTTATCGTTATACTTCACTGCATTGCTTAAAATTATTCTGAATACATCTTCCAAAAGTAGATTTGCATCTACGTATATTTTTTCTGGATCTCCAGCAATATCGATTTTAATCTCTTCCTCAGGGAATTTTATTTTTATCTTATCAATTGCCTGATTCAATATATCAAGCAATTTTATCGGCTTATTTTTAATTACACCTATTTCCAAATCTGAGAGTTTCTTTACATTTAGTCCTAATTCTGCTCCTCGATTTACTTGAGCTTTTGCTATTTTAAGCAGTTCAAACATTTCTGCTTCCTTTTCATAGTCCTTGCATCTTTTAGAAATAATTTCTAAAGAAAATTGTAAATTTTGAAGAATGTTGTTAATATCATGAATAAAGAGATCCTTATAGAATTCTGCTCTATTGTATGCTAGACGATACTTTCTTTCTGATCTAAGAATTTTTTCTTCAATAATAACAACAATTCCAGTAATGAGCATAATAGTAGCCATAACTATCCTAGAAAATTCAAAGAATTCGTCTGCTCCATCAAATCCTTGATCTCTAATAAGGCTAGCAATAAGCTGTAATAATCCCGTACATAAAATGAAAAACATAAATGCATGGGTTGGTGTTCTTTTTTTCAAATATATTCTAAAACTCAAGAAAAATGCGATAAATAGTAAAACTGCGATAATTATTTGAAGACCTATTGACGCGGAATGGTGGTAAAAAATTAAAAAAATCATAGGTATTACTTCAGTTTTTACAGAATGACTTCTATTTTTTAAAAATGTTTTGTAATACTCATACGATACAGCAATAATGAACGTTAAAACACTTAGAGCTGAAAAAGTTATCCCTATTATTTCCAAAGTGTCATATTGTTCTTGAGATAATAATCTAAATACCTCTGATAATGAAGCTGAAATATATGCTAAAAGCCATGAAACTAAATCTCTTCTTTTAAAACATACTCGCGCAAATATTAAAGTAGCAATGAATATAACAGCCGCTGTTGATAAATTCATTACAAAAAATTCTTTCAACTCATTACCCCTAATACCCAATTTTTTTTATTAAACATATAATAGAGTTAGGTATTATAAATTTGTATATATTGTAAAATAATATAAAAACAATGATTTATAGCGTAAATTAATAAAATTTTTATGATTTCTCGTATTTATTTCTTCAATTATAACATAAGAATTGTATATGATTTATACGACGTGAACTAATTATGGTTAAAGTGAAAAACCCAGATGAAATCGCTAAACTGGTTACTTCTGGTTCATATGAAAAGAAAAGAATTTTCAGTATCACAGCACATATCGACCACGGTAAAACTACTGCTACAGATTACTTGTTACGTAGAGCTGGACTCATGAGACCTGAAGACGCGGGTCAACTTCAAATGACCGATTCAGATGATGAAGAACAAGAGAGAGGCATCACAATATTTACTTCTGTTGTACTTCTAGCATTCAATGATCCAAGAAAACCTGATGATGAAGAACCTTATATAATTCAGCTTAATGATACTCCTGGCCACATATCTTTTACTGGTGAAGTTTCAAGAGCACTCAGAGGTAGTGATGGTGCTATAATATTAGTAGATGCTCTTGAGGGAGTTATGACTCAAACTGAAACTAATATTAGGCTATCTGTTGGTGAAGAATATTGTAAACCTGTCCTCTTTATCAATAAGGTTGATAGGTTGATAAGTGAATTAAAGCTCAGTCCTCAAGAAACATTTGCAAAAATTGATAAGATCACGCGAGAAATTAATGAGTTAATTAAAAAAGTAAGACCTGAAGGATCAAATTGGAGTATTGATTTTGCTAAGAATTCTGTTGCAGTCGGGTCGGCTAAACATGGATGGGGTTTTACTTACGAGATTTTACTCGAAAAGGGTATGAAACCACAAGATGTTTTTGAGAAATACAACGAAGGTGATATTCAGTGGTTAAGGGATAATTTACCTTTAGATGAACCTATGTTAAGAATGATTGTTGATCATCTTCCAGACCCAATTTCAGCTTCTAAGTATAGAATCCCTCATGTATGGAGTGGAGATTTAAATTCAGAATTAGGTCAAGCACTTCAAAAAAGTGATCATAACGGACCACTCTATGGTATGATTACCAAAATATTCCTTGATCCTAAGAGGAATTATCAAGCAACCCTCATAGGTCGTGTTTTTTCAGGAACATTTGATCAAACAGATTCAATTTATCTTATAAATAGTGATACAAGTCAACGAGTGAAAAGACTTGGGGTTATGGAAATTACTGACATTTTAGATATTCCCAAAATTCCAGCAGGAAATTTATTCGCATTATTTGGATTTATTTGTCCTTCTGGCGAAACATTTATGTTAACTAATGACGTTCCTAAAGATAAAGAAGAAAGAAAGAGAATCCCTTCATTTGAAAAGATTCATTATGCATGTGAACCAGTTGTATCAAGAAGTATTAAACCAAAAGATCCACATGAAATTGATAAATTAGACGATGTTGTAAGTAAATGGCTAAAAGCAGATCCCACAGCAGAATATAGGAGAGACGAGGAATCTGGAGAATTTATCCTTAGTGGAATAGATCCTCTCCAAATAGAAATTCTTACGAAGAGAATAAATAATCAAGTTCAAATTAATATCGGAGAACCTATAATCGTCTATAGAGAAAAAATTACGCAAAAAAGTCCAGACTATTATACTAAATCAGCAAACACACATAACCGGATTTTACTTTACATAGAACCCTTAGATGAAATAACTGAGAGATTAATCGAAACTGGTAAGGTTAACGATCTTCAAAATGAGAAAGATAGAGCAATGATTTTAAGAGAAGAAGCAAATTGGGATGCAAAAGAAGCAAGACGTATTGTAGATGTATATCAAGGAAGTTTACTTGTAAATGGTGCAACTGGGCTTCAAAGATTTGATCGTGTGAAATCTTATTTATCTGCTGCCTTTAGAGATTGGGTTGGTAATTGTATTATAGCAAAGGAACCTGCTACTGGAATTAAAGTTGTATTTACAGATCTAACAGTACATGAGGACCCCCGACATACGCAATATGGGCAGATCGCTGGGATGGCATTTTCTGCTATGTCCTTAGCTATGCTAGACGCTGGATATCATCTTTTTGAACCAATTCAGCGGATAGATATTAAAACACCACAAGGAACTGAAGGTGGGGTAACTGCAATAATAACCAAGCGGAGAGGGAGAATTACTAACGTCATTCCTGAAGGAGAATATGTGAGAATCCAAGGCCAAATTCCAGCAGCAGAAACAATCGGCATTGCGGATGATATTAGGGGTTCTACCCAAGGACGTGCATTTTTCGGATATGAATTTAAAGGATTTGAAAAAGTACCTCCAAGTTTGGAAGAAGATCTCATTATGGAAATTCGTAAGCGTAAAAATATGCCCTTAGAGATGCCTTCCAGAAAAAGCTGGGAGCGATTTATATACAAACGTACCTAAATTTTTTTAAAACTATTTTTAAATATTTGTTTCAAATTTAGTAAGCTTCATGAGAAACTTGAGATCTTAGCAATCATATATAGTTTTTTGACAAGTGCTTTAAAAGCATCAGTTACTCCTTGACCTGTTAATGCACTAGTTTTGTAATAGCCAATGAATCTATTTTCTTTCACAAATTTATCAACTATTGCATCAGAAGTCGGTATATTTGGATTTGATGCTAATTCTCCATCGTCAACTAAATCAACTTTATTTCCAAATAAAACTATAGGTATATTTCCACAATGTTTCTTAAGATCATCAAGCCATCTTAAAACATGATTATAACTATCAATTTGTTCTGGAGCATGAGAAAAGACTATGATAGCTCCACTACTTCCAATATAAAATCTTTGGCGTAATGCTTGAAATGAATCCTGACCTGCTATATCCCAAAGAAACAATCTAACCTTCTCTCCATCAATTATTTCTTCATAATTGGAGAATTGCGTTCCTAATGTCGAGATATACTCCTTCTGAAAAGATCCTTGAGTATATTTTTTAATTAAAGATGTTTTCCCAACCGCTCCATCTCCAATTACGCAAATTTTGAATCCATATCCTTTTTCATCGTTGCTCATTTTATATGTGCATCCTTCTAACTCTAATTTCCTTTTTTAAATAATAAAAATCAGATATTTTAAATTTTTTCAATCTAATAGTCAAATACTTCTAAAATATCATACAAATTCTAGGAATTAAAAAGAATATATTATCTCTATATTTGAAATATTGAGACTAATAAATAGATAAAGACTACTTTTGATTTTTAAAATGTAGCTCGATGGTATAATTTTTTAACCAGTGTTTGAAAACCTTCTTTAACACCTTGACCTGTTAATGCACTTGTTCTGAAATATTCACTAATATTATGATCTTGAGCAAATTTCTGTACATGAACATCAGAAGTTTCATAATCAGGACTAGTTGAAATTGCATTTTGATCGACTAAATCAGCTTTATTTCCAAACAATATGATGGGAATATTTCCGCACGCATCTTTTACATGCGATAACCATTTAATAATATTACGATAAGTTTCAATTTCTTCAGGAGCGAGAGAGAATACAACAATAGCACCACTACTTCCTTTGTAAAATCTATCACGTAATGTAGCAAATGATTCTTGACCTGCTAAATCCCATAAGAATAACTCAACCATTATACCACTTAATGTTTCTTCATATCTTGAAAATTGCATTCCTAAAGTAGAAATATAATCCTTTTCAAACGTATTGGTTGTATATCTTTTTATTAAAGAAGTTTTACCAACAGCAGCATCCCCTACAACAACTATTTTAAATCCAAAAGCTTTATCACTCATTATCTTAGATTGAAATTTTTTAATATTTCTTTTCTTAATAGTAAAAATATTATCTTTTAAGCGTTGCTAAAATATCACTTTTTGTGTAGCTACACAAAAATTAGAATATTATATCCTTTTAATTTAAATATTAAAGAGTTGAATTAATTGCTTAGTATCCTCCACTAAGATATCCGGCTGATGTTTTTTTAATGTTTCTTTTTGGGCTAGACCACTTGCTACACATATCATTTTTACATTAGCTGCCTTTCCAGCATCAACATCAGTAGTCATATCTCCAATAAATATAGCTTCTGATGGTTTAATCTTCCACTTACTAAGAATTTTTAGAATTCCTTCAGGATTTGGTTTTACTTCTGAAACATCATTAAATCCTATAATTGTATTAAAATATTTTATTAAGTTAAATTTTTCTAAGACTTCCTCCGCATATTGACTTTTATTGTTTGTTAATATTGCTAATTTCACGTTTTTAGCCAATTTTGAAATTAAATCGTCAACACCTTTAAAAATAGTTGATTCCTCCTCCTTATATTTATTAAATTGATTGAAGAGGAAAATTGCAACACGTAATTTCTTGAAAAAACTTATACCTTCAAGGAATTTTACTTGTAATAACTCAAAAGAATTTAAAAGGATTTTAGGCACTGGATAATTTTGAATCTCTTCAATTAGATGAGCGATTTCCTCCATTACATCATCACGATTCACATTCTCCAATTGATATTTCTCAATACCATCATCTACCGCTTTCTTAATTGCTTCAGTAATATCATATATAACACCATCTAAATCAAAAATTATCCCTTTATACTTTTCTAAGTAAATTTTTTCCATATTAAAGTCTATTAATATTTAGAACAATTTTAATTATACGAATATCAATAATTTAATTATGAAAATATCAAAATTTTTATTAAAATACTATCATAAACGAGAATGAACGAAAAACAAGAAGAAGAAAACGATAAACAATATGGACGAGAATATGAAGTAGAAGAGGATGATTTGGAAGCTTACCTCAAAGATATGAAAGCCCTTGAATCAGATTTTTCTGACTTAGATGATTTAGACATTGAAGAACTTCAAGAGATTCAAGATGCAATTTTGAAGGTAAAAGAAGGTGAAGAAGCTCCTGAAGATATTGCTATAAGTAAAGAAATCTCTTCTGAAGGAGAGATTGTCGATGAATTAATAGAACAGAGGGAGGTTAAAGAAATAATGATCTCTGATTTTTCTGATATGGATGAGATCGATTTTGATGAATTACGAGAGATGCAAGAAGCGATTGAAACAGTGAAACATGAAGAAATTGCAGACTTACACGAACTAGAGAATGAAATAAATTCTACTCAGGAAGTTTCAAGAGATTTAGAGGAAAGAATTAAACAAGAACTTCTAAAAAGAAAAAAGTTAGAGGAAAAAGAGATTATTACCCCAGAGAAGTTCTTAGCTTATATTAGAAATAAACGGGATAAAATTTGGTATCATGCGTTATATTATTTAATTTTTAATATTGAGGATCATATAGCTTCAAAAGCACTATTATACGATGTTTTAAAAGAAGTTACAAGTAAATCTCCAATTGATCCCATCCTAGAACACCAATTTTATTTTGGTCTAGGTTATCTTTTGAGGCTAAACTTAAACGACAAACAAGTGGTAAGATTTCTAAGAGATGGAAAGTTTAAAATTAATGTTAATGTTGAGCTTTTGAAAGAGATATTAGCAGAAGCAGGGGAACCCATAAGTACAAGACCTGTTATAGAGGAAGAAGAGCAGAAGCAGATGTTTAAGGATTTTTTAGATGATGATTTTCTTGATATTTAAGTTTAAAATTTATTTTTTCATAATATGAGCCAAAAACCATCATTATTGATTATAGGAAATTCAAACGTAGGGAAATCTTCAATAACTAAATTATTGATGCCAAATCCTAGAAGTTTTAAAGGGAAAATAGGCAAAACTCCAGGTAGTACATTATTGATAAAATCAATTTCCCAAGAAAATTTACCTTATAATATAGTTGATCTTCCTGGATTTGGATATGTTAGTCAATCAAGCCGAAGACGAGCAGAACATATAAAAAAACAAATCGTTATTCATATTGAAAAGCATTATGAAGATTACTTTTTTGGATTAGTCGTAATCAATATTCTAAGAATAGAAGATGAGCTGAAAAAATATTTTATTAAAAATAAGAGAACTATTCCTTTAAGCTTTGAATTGATTCAATTTCTAGGGGAATTTCAGATTCCTCTCCTTATAATTTTAAATAAAATCGACAAAGTCTCTAATTTTGATAAAAATAAGATTATCTCTTTATTTGTCAACTCAGCAAAAGAATATGGGTTGAATCTAATTCATTTAGATGATTTTATTTTGAGTGAACAATCTAAATTACCATATTTAGAATTTTCGGTATTAAAAAAACAAAATCTACAAAAATTAAATGGTATTATAAGAAAATATTTGAAGAAAGTGTAGTCTTATTATATATTAGTTATTTTTGGGTCTGTATTTTGCTCCCAATTTACTGAAAACAAAAAATCTCTACTAGCCTTGTTGCGATAGATTAATGGAAATCCACTCACATTCTCAAATTTTAAAGCTAAATTTTCCAAATAGTCATAATCAGGAAAAAAATACTGCATTTGTTCCTCACTCTTCACTCTTTCCTTTATCAGTAATGCTTTCGCTTGCAAGGTAAACCCTTTTATTTCAAAAAAGTTTGGGTTTACTTTTTCTATTATCTTAGCATATTCCTGAATGAATTTTTCATGTATGTTAAGATTTTTAACAGCAGTTAATCTTACAACTGTTCTACCTGATAAAGAATTAATCATCTCAAGACTTTGCATAATTTTGTCCCATCCTTTCTTAATCATAGGACGGCAAACTTTTTTATATATTTCTTCATTTGGAGCTGGTAATGTGATATAGAGTTGAGATGGAAAAGGATCTAATTGTTCTATTCTTTTTGGTAATGTACCATTGGTAACAATGAATGTCGTCATATTACGATTTTTAAATTCTTGAATAAATTCAGAAATTTTTGGATACAAAAGGGGTTCTCCATCAAGAGAAATTGCAGCATGATTTGGCATCAATGCTTCACTGTGAGCTTGAATTATTTCATCAGGAGATGTCAGTACTCTATTAATTAAAATTTCAAGTTCATCTCTAGATCCAATACAACAATTAACATCGCTATCTAGACTAAAATTATTAATTGAATGATTTGTGGGTTTAATATATTCTTGGTTCTTTAGAAGAGTTATAGCCCGTTCAATTTTATTTTTTGAAACATGAATATTATTACTAAGTGAACTTACAGAATGAGTTTTTTCATTATTTAAAAGCATATAATATAGAATATCAATCATTATTTCATAATTATCTAGATATCGCCTAAGAGGTAAGTGATTATTAATTATATCTCTATGATGTCTTAACATTTCATCGACAAGTAGTTTTGGATCATCTGGTTCAACAATAAATTCACTATCTAGTGATCCAGATTCGATATCTCTCCAACAAAAAACACATTGATGATTGCAAAAAGGTAATGAAGGAGTATTTTGTAAACATCTATGACTTTGTATACCAAAAATACCTTTATAACAATTGCGATTTTCTCTTCCTGTCATTAATCTCTGTTCAAGCCAATGGCAGGGTTTAATTGATGAGTGTTTATTTTCTCCAATAATTCTATAAGTCGTTTTAGTATATGTTTCAACAAATTCATTTGTGATTTTGTTATCAAGGATAAATCTATTTTTCATTAAGCAACCACTATGAACTCGAAATTCTCACTAATTTATATAAATAATTGTATTTTATTAAGATATTAAATTATATTCTTTACAATTATAAATACATAATTTTTTAGTACAATACTTTTAGAATATAACTAAAATTATGATTTTAGTTAACTAGAATAAATAAAATAATGGTTAAAAATGTTAAATCGAATCAAAAACGAATTGCTAAATATAGGACTTAAATTTATTTCGGTAGATGAGAAGATCGTGAGAATGATTTTAGAAACAAGTCCTTCTAATGTGAATGAAATTGTAATTCTTCCTGCAATCAAAATTGTGATGAAAAAATTATTGAATAAATTGCAGAATAAAAGAAATTATGGAAGAGTATATAACGGGGAGTTAAATGGTGTTAAAGTCAGTATAGTTCGCTCCTTAGTTGGAGCGCCTAATTGTGCAATAGCGGTAGAAGCATTAAGAAGATGTAAAACCAAAGTTATTATTAGAATTGATGTATGTGGGGGAATCGAAAATTCTATTACACCAATTAACATCGGCGACATACTAGTTCCAAAACTAGCAGTATGTGATGATGGTACTAGTCCTCATTATCTTCGAGAAAATCCTTCTTTAGTAAATGAATTAGATTCGATCCCTAATCCAATAGGAAAATTTCAAAGCATGTTTACGGGAAATCAGACTATATTTATTTCTAGACCAAACGAAACTTTAAAAGAAATACTATTTAATAAAGGTATATCATTTTTAAGTGATAATGTAAAATTAGTGGATTTATGGACTACTGATGCTCTATTTTGTGAAAGTTTAGACTTCGTACGAGCTTTAAATTCAATAAATATACAAAGCATTGATATGGAGTCTTCTCTATTATTTTTATTAGGGAGGATCTATAATTTAAAAACAGGAGCTATTCTTTCAGTTTCAGATCTACCAGGTCATCCAAAATATGATTTACTTAATTCAAATAAGATTCATCCTAATATGGAAATTGGCATTGATAATGCAATTAAAATATTGATGAATTCTTTACCACAAATAAAATATGAATTAACATAAATAATTTAATATGAAAATACAATGAGTTATAGCCCTTTTAGTAATTGTGAAAAATCAGGTTCATCAAAAAAATCATTATATTTTTTAAGTAGTTCAATATTGATAAGAAAAATTTTTTTTCCTGATTTATTTTTGGCTGATCTTACAATATTAAGATCTTTTAACTTTTTAATGTGATATAATATAGTTCCCGAATATATATCAAGGTTTTCTCCCATTTTACTAACTGTAACTGTTTCATCTTTAAATATTTCTTCTAATATATTAGGAATTAAAGGATTTAGGAAAATGATTTTAAATTTATCATAATCTTCTGGAACATCTGATAAGAAATAATGAAGTGTTTTTCCTATTTTCTTAGATCGTATTAGTTTAAATCTTTCGAGCGTTATTACGTGTTTTAAAAATGGAGTTCTCGTAATTTCTAATTCTTCTTCAATTTTGTCATCTCTTGCATGAATACCTGGATTTTCTTTTATAAAATCAAGTATATGTACAAGCTTTTCATTAGTAAGTATCTCTAATTTAGTTCTTCTTTCATTTGTTACTATCCAATTCTTCTCTTCTAAACTCCGAATTGCTAAAAATATCTCCTCTTTGCTATATCCCTTCTTATAAGAGAGTTTAGCAATGCACTTTGCATATAATTTTTCAATTATCGGATATTTTTGAATTTGGGCTTCTGATTCAATTTCAAATTCAGTATCATATCTCTTTAATTTTAATATATCTTCAGCAATTTCTAAAACATCTTTTTCAATTTCACTTAACTCTTCAACAATCTCTTCTTTTATTACTTCTGTATCAAAACTTACTTCACTCTTTTCCTCTATTGGTCTAAAATCAAGACGCCTAAATGAGCTTTCTTGAAGATTTTCTTTTTCCTTAGTTCCTCTAGGTTCTCTTTTTTTTTCCAGGGACATATTTAGGCGTTTTCCTCTAGGAATTGGATAAATTTTATTTGTTCATCATAATCCATATATTTTAATTCATCTACAATTTTATCATAATGTTTAGGTTTAACATTAGGAAGTTTTCGAATTCTAGTTATCAGTTTTTTAGGTATTTCTTTATATAAATCAACAATGGCTTCGATATATTTAACTTGCTCCTCTTTAGTTAGAAATGCAAGTTCCTCCAGTAATTCATTCTTTTCTTTTTTCGAAATTTTTAAATCTCTTATTTGTTTCCTTAAATCTTTAGACAGAACAGCAAATATTTTAGAGAAATATTCTTTGACTAATTTCTTATCTCTTTCGTCTTTAACTGGTAATAGAGAATCATGTAATTTGAGTTCAAATTCTTTCTCCCTTCTTATTCTTTCTTCTTCAGTTTTAATAGGAATTTCTTCAAGATCTCTCTTAGGGATTTCTTCTATTTTCTTTGGTTCGATTTTAATACCTTCTTCATGCGGAACTTCAGGTGTTTCAATTTCACTTGGTTTTTCCGAAATTTTTGGTTCTTTTTCCTTTTCTTCTGAAACTATTAAGGGAGGATGTTCTAATCTTTTATAAGGGTGTACTGGAGGGCTTGGGGGTGTTGGAGGAACAGGAATATGAGGTATCGTTTTATCAACTTCAAGTGATTTTTCTATAAACTCTTTCGGTTTACCTAAAACCAGGAAAAATATCAAAATTCCTTTTAAAAGTATAAAAATCCCAGTTGCGTAAAAGAGAACTCCAAAAATTCCAAGAATGAAATATTTAAAGCCATCACTCACGGTAAATTTCTGTTTCTCTTTAATCTTTTTTCTTGATCTATTATCTATGAGTAAAACTATTAGTGCAATAACTAGAAAACAAAAATAAATTAATAACTCTAAAGGGATTTCTATATGAATTGGGACATTTATTATTATTCTCCAACCTGTTGGGATGTAAATTCTGTCTGAGTATGCCCTATATACACCAAATAATACAATTAAAAGACCTGCTTTAGCGGAAAAATAATTCAATGAATTTTTTGCGAGGAGCCCATACTCATACGTTTTAAAATCAGTATTTTTAGAATCTGAAATTACATAAATAATAATAAAAATACCTTTAATGAGGACAATAACTCCTGTACCATATAAAATACATCCTAAAATTCCCCAACAAAATGCATCGAGAAAAATAGTATTAAACTTTTTCTCTTTTACTTTAGGGGCAATATAAGTTCTATCATATATTAATAGAAATAATCCTAATAAACCATGAATAATCCGATCAAACAAAATTCCCATATTAAATGAAATTATAATTTCAGCAATTAACCCAAAAGATACACATGTAAAAATAAATAAGGGGATAAAAGAGATTTTATTTAGAAATAGAATAAGCTTTTCTAAATTAGAGGATTTCTTCTCAGATAATACATGGTAAGGTTTCTTTTTTCTTAGATATGGTGTTGGTGCTGGTTTAAATTTAATCCCTTCTATGATAAAAGGGGAACCACATCTTTCGCAATAAACTTGAATATCACTTTCTATCAGTTGAGAAAGTTCCTCTGGGAACACATAACCACATTCTGTACAAATATAAATATTGCCCATACTTTTTTACTACACCTTTTTAATTAAATTATTGTTTATTTTAAATTTTTTTTATATAAAGAGATATTAAAAACCATTAATGAAAAAGAGTTTTCAGCTAGTGAACATAATCTCATATTAATTAACTCATAGTTTTTCTTAATTGTAAGGTGTTAAGAATTGAACTTAAAATAATTGGAGTCCAGTTTTTGAATTGATAATCAGTGAGATTTCATTGAATTAACTTTTTCCAATCCAAGCTTCTAAGTGTTTTTTTAAGAGTATGATCATCATTCATAATATTGTAATTGAGATTGGTGAAGAGTTTTTCAGCGAGATTCTTAGATTGACTTAAGGAGATAACTGTATCATCTTTACCCTGGAAAATGATAACGGGAACTTCAATACTATAACATTTCCTAAGTTCTAATTCTAAGACTGAAAGGAATGGAGCAAGTAAAATTAACTTTAATACTTTTTTAGGATTTTGACATGTGAAGATTGTACCCATCAAACCTCCAAAGCTGGACCCAATAATTATCCAATTATCTTTCTTATTTAAAATTGAATATAATTGTTCCATTCTCTTCTCTAATAATATCTTAATTGAAAATTTAGGATTAAATTCTTCAAAATTTGGAGTAAAACATCCAGGGAACAATTCTCTGAAAAATCGGCCTTTAAAGCCATCTCCAGAACTTTCAAGTCCATGAATAAAAATTAAATTCTTCATTTTTTCGATTAATCAGTAATATTCTTCTTCAACTGAAATCTTATCAGATTCTTCTTTTAACAATCTCAACTCTTTCTTATGACCTAAATATACCAATATAAAAAATATAGTGAAATAAATTGTTAAGATTAACAATGTAAAAAAGTAATATTTATATGTAAATGACATATAGTGCAAAGCAGTTCCGATAATAAATCCAGTAAACAATCTAGACTCTGTCGTACTTGTTCTTAATAAAAGTCTTTGGGTTCCCCAGTCAATTATCCCTGGTAAAGGTAATATTATACATAGGATTAAAGCAAGTTCTGCATTAAATTCAACTTGGTAAATTTTTTGGATTAAGTAAGTTGAAAACAAAGCAACTAACCCTCCAATAATTACACCTGAACATCTTGAGCAAAAATAAATTTTCGTGCGACCAAATTTAAGATAAAAAGTGTGATCACTCGCAGAAAGGGGATGGTGGGTCAGGATCATATAATATAAATGCTTTTTATCTTTAGCTAGGATTTTATCGTATATAAACAATAGGGCAGGAATTGTAATCAAAATTGAGATACTTGCTTGAAGTAAATATTTTAATCCAAAAATGAAAATAATCTCAGTGGAAAATTGATCAAGATATAACAGATATTCTATACCAATTATAAGACCTGAAATTATAAACGAAATTATGATTAGGGTTATAAATGTGTACAAGACTCTGGTAAGATCATGATATTTAAGAGGGTGATATTTATAGATACCAGTTAATAATCCTAAAATAGCGATAATAAAACACCATTCAAGGTAAAGAATCTCATAGAAAGCTAACTGAAAAAGGAATTCTCCTAGAAATCCTGATATAAATCCTTGTAAAGGACCTGCTAATATAGAGAAAAATGTGAAAATTAGAAGAGTTATACCAAATTGCATTGAAAACTCTTGAGAAACTATAAAAATCGTAGAAATTGAACCAAAAGGTTCAGAAATATATACGTATGATATGACAATAAATGCAATGATAAGTAAATTAAGAAAAACACGTCTTATAAAATTGTATCGCGCTTCTTCTTGAGTAGAATCAGTCACCATATCCTCTTATTTATTTTCATTTTAAAGATTTATAATTTGATTGAAGAATTGTTAATTAAAAATTTCATCAAGCTCTTCAATTAATTTTTCTTTTGTCATTTCAAAGCCCATTCTTAGAACCTTCAGAATTATATTTCTTCCTAAAGGTACTTTTAATATATTCTCATCACTTTCCACAATAGAAATTCCTTCATCATTATAATCAAGTTGACGCTTTAACGCCTGATACGCCTTCTCTTTTGAACTAAATGCTGCTCTAGATAATTCATTATAATCTTTTACATCCTCATTTACATTTAGAAAAAGGATACTTTCTTCTACTTGAGTAATAAAACATTTTTTAGTTACTTCCTCTAACCTTTTATAGTTGTGGTGTTTTTCTTTACACTGGATATATGTTTGGTCGTTTTTTAAGTATGTAGGGAAGTTTCTATTAATAATTTTATTGAAATTATCTTTCGAACCATCTCCATTTTGGATAAACTCTTTCGCAGAATCAAGGGTAACTCTTATTTGTTCTAGTGTTCCCACTTTTGCATCTTTATCAGACCAGTACTTATAAAACGATTTGACTATTGGTTTAATAACAAAATTTAGAGAACCAGCATCCACTTCTGTGTCTATAAGATCTCTACCATAATTAAGACTGGTCTCCATTTGTTCAATCATCCGTTTCTCTAAGATTTTATAATTTTGCTCAATGTATTGCATTATTTAAATTCAATCTCTTTAATATTATAAATTTCAGCACATTCGGTTATTTAATTTAAGTTATTATCTAATTATAAATGTTAAAATCTTTTATTAAATTAATACTTTAATTATTTCTCATTATATGTATCATTAAGTGCTTCAATAAACTCTTTTTTAGTTAATTCAAAACCTCGTCTAAGTGCTTTTACTATAATTTTTCTCCCCATCGGAATTTTTAATATACCAATGTCCTCTTCAACTATTTTGATCCCCTCATCTGTAAATTCTAATTGTTTCATCAAATTTTCCTTCGCTACTTCTTTCAAAGGAAAGGTTATTCGACATAAGTCTCCATAATTCTCTGCTTCTCCTTTTATTTCTAAAAATTTCACTACTTGTTTTAAATAATTTTTAAATGTTTCTTTAGCCACTTGACTCATTCTTACATAATTTCTATGACTTGGTGAGCATTGTCGAGATGTTTGATCTGCTTCAAGGTATTTTGGAAAATTTTCTTCGATTATCTTATTATAACTCTCTTCAGTTTTACCATTAAGCAATAATTGCTTACCTGCATCCAATGTAATTTTAATTTGTCTTAATGTTCCAGATCTAGCATCATTTCTTGACCAATAATCATAGAAAGTTTTAACAATTGGTTTAATAATGAAGGTTAAAAGGCCGGTATCTAATTCAGTATCAATTAGTTCCCTTCCTAATTCAATGGATCTTTCCATTTGCTCAATCATTCGTTCTTTTATAAGATGATAATTTCTCTCTAAGTAATTCAATGCTTGATCTCCGGTCATTTTTAAAACAAAAATATTTAATCTCAAACTCAATTAATAAATATAAAAAGAATTCTATTCTTTTAAAATAATTTCATAAGTTTTATACTATTAATGTAATGTAAAATAATCTTTATAACCGAGTTAGGATTTATCAATCAATAGAAATTGAAAAATAAATTAGAATTATTTTTAATATGTCAATATTTTACTTCAGAACTTTAATTCTTGGTTCGGATCCTGATTCTATTCACTTTTATATTTCAAGAGCTTTTGGAGAACCGGGAGAAGATAAAGAAACATATGTTTCATGGTATAAGGAAGTAAAGGTTCTAGATAATGTCTGTGATTTAGAAATTGATGCCCTAATAAGTGTTTCTGCAGATTTAGATAAAATAATTCCAATGGTTGACGGAATTATATATTTTTTAAATCCAGTGGTTCAAGAGGAATCAGAACTTTTTGAAATGATTCTTCCAGATATTTTTTCTGTAAAGAGAGATATCCCAACAATAGTTGTATTTTATGATCAGGATGGAATTCTTCCTATCTCTGTTAATGAATTATTAACTCATATATGGGTTAATTTTCCTAGTCTTGAAGCATTTGTGAATCTCCCTCCTAAAGATTTTCATCAAGCTCTTCAAGCTTTGTGTTTAGCTATCATTAATGGAGATACTCCCTTAAATATTGAAAACGCTTGGATGAGATTTCCAATATTTATTCAAATGGCAAATATATATTTTAATAACCAAAATTATTATTACGCTGCTCAAGCTATTAGGAAAACCGCCCAAATTGCTGATATATACAATAAAGAAGAATTTTATATAATTAGTGAACAAGCAGCATACTTGTATTCTAAAATGAGTTTATATCTAGAAGCAAGTAAAATTTTAGAAAAAGTAGATATAAAGAAATCAGCAAATTTCAAGAAATTATATGCTGAGGCGATGGTGAGAGAAGCGAATCTTTATTTCAAACGGAATGAATATGAAAAGGCAGCTAAAACCTATGAAACAGCAGCTCAATGGTCAAGTATAGAATTATTAGACAAAACATTAATAAATGAAGCATTTAGCTTATCAATAAATTCGTGGATTTCAGCCTGCAGAGTAGAAGATGCATTTAGAATTCTTCAAAGTTTACCACATCAAGAAGTTATAGTCATTTTAAAAGAAATTTCAAATAAAATCGGAGCAGCAGCAGAATATTTGGTTAGTATCAATAATTTCGAACTAGCAAGAGAACAGCTTTATAGAGCTGTCAATAGATATCAATTGGAAGATCTTTTTGATGAATTAAAAGATTTGACTAACAAACTAACTGAAGTTCTAATTAAACTTTTTAAAAAACAGATAAAGGAGCAAAAAAAACATGCTGCCAAAAATACTTATGATGAACTCGAAAATATGTGGAGTTCATATAATGTAAAAAAACCAGATTTAGATCCAACTTTAGAAGAATTAATTAATCAGTTTTTTGGAAGCAATAATTTTGAGATAGCCACTATTTTAATTGATAAATTAAATTCAAGTATTCTAAAAAAACAATTGGCAAAAGTTAGAGATGAGCTTGAAGATAAATTTAGAGTACAAAAAAAGAAAGAAATCGAGGATTATATCAACAAGGGAATCCAAATTATAAAAGAATTCACTGAAGCTGAACAAAATATAATTATTGAAATGAATTCTCAAAAAATAAATGAAGCAAATGAATACGTTAAACAAAATAGTTATATTACTGCTGCAAATCTCTTGAAAAAACAAGCAAAATTTCTCAAAAGTATCGGTAAAGACGAAATAAAGGAACAAATTCTTACAAGATCTTTAGAGGTATTATTGGAGGGTTTAGAATTTGAAAATTTCTTCCTTATTTTCAATCAACTCTCAAGTGATATGAAAAAAAAATATTTAACTAGAATTTTTCCTAAATTTCTTCAAAAATTACGTGAAATTAGAAAATCAGAGGATTATGAAAGAATTTTTAAAATTTTTGAGAGTTCAATTAGAATCTACCGAGATCAAATGCTTTATGATCAATCGAAGGAAATTAGCTTAGTTTTCATAAAAGTTATTAAAGCTAATGCTTTGAAAATTTTAGAAGGTGAAGATAATCTCCTCCCTGCAGTTAATAAGGCAGAATTATTAATCAAAAAAGTTCTAAATATTGCCTCAGCATATTTAGATAAAGAAGAAAATATTAGAATCACATTTAACAAAATCTATAAAAGAATTACAGAAATTTACATTGAATTAGATAACTTGCATCTAGCTCATGTTTATAATGATAAAATTGAAAAAGCTGTTTATAAAATAGAACTCCATAAAAAAATAGAGCTTCTCGAAGCTAAAAAAAGCGAGATTCGATCAAAAAAAGCTAAAAAGATTCGTAAAGGAGAAGAATTAAAGGAAAAAGACTCAATTATAGAGAAACGAGCACAAGAAGCGAGATTAGATAGAGAAAATGATATGAAAGAAAGAAAAGGATTAAAAAGGGGATATTTTAAAGACGGTTTGAGTAATTTGAAAAGCCAACAATATAATGAAGCACTTGAAATCTATAAAAATTCTATAAATCGATTGAATATAACTAAGAAGTATAAATTAGCAGGAGTTTCTTTAGCAATTGCTTGCCTAATACTCATGAAACAAAATAAATTTGAAGATGCAATGAATTTATTAACTGAAACGAAAAAGAAATTATCTGGATATGGTAAATTATTTTCTGAAGCATTTGCGGTTACATTAATCGAATACGTTATTGATTTGATGACTTTTCAAGATGAAGAAAAATACAAAGAATCACTACATTTTTTTGAAATACTACCATTATTTGAAGAAGAATTATTATTATTATATGATCTCATGGGTAAAGAATATCAAATAGAAGGACAACGTGGAAGAACTGTCGAGATGTTCACAAAACTAAAAGAAATTCAGAGAGACATTAAAAATTTAGCAGAATATATTGAAAAAGAAACACATTCTGTGAAACAACGGGAAGTAATTAAAAACCAATATTGGAGATTAATATTAGATGATATTTCTAACGGCAAAATGTTAAGCGCATCAACTGGTTATTTTGAGTCAATTTCAAAGCTTAAAAAGGAAGGGTACATTAAACCAGCAGCAACTAGTTTGATCTTAGGTTCTATGATCCTTATTAAAGAAGAAGGTGTTAAAACTGCTGAAGAAGAGTTTCGGAACCATTTAAATCAAAATAAATCAGATTTAAATAATCTTCCAGAAATCAAGATCATGAAGTATCTTTTCCCTGCAATAAAAAATGACGAGAAAATTGTTATTAATCTGATTGTTGATTTATTTATCGAGAGATTAGTTTTATTTGAACCGGAAATTCAAATTTTAAGAAATATTGCTGGAGAAGACATATCAGAAGAAGATCAAATTAAGGAAATGCTTACACGAGAAGAATTTGGAGAATATACTAAATTTCAAGTAGAAATTGATCAACGATATGGTAAATTACAAGCTAAAGCAGTAGATGCTAGAAGAGATAATGAAACAATGATTAAAAAGAGAAAACCAATGAGAAAAAGATATTATACACCAATAATAGAATTACTAGAATCAAAGAATTTTAAGGGAGCTGCAGATAAGTATTTACAATTAGCATATAGTTTCTCTAAAAGAAAAGATCTCGAATCTAGCTCCTTAATGGTAATTTTGCACGGATTAAGTCTTTTAAAGGCAAATGAATCCTTAAAGCAAATTAAAAATAATGTTAATATGTATTTGAAAAGTTTAGGGGTTAATAAGAAACTTGTAGAAGAGACATTTTATATTATGTTATTTATGTTTTTGATTGATGTAATCTTATATAATTTTGATCAGTATTTACCTAAAATAAAAGAAAGCTTGGAAATACTTCCATTATTCGAAGAAGAAGAGATTTTAATCGATATTAGAGAATGATTAGATTTTAATCAACCATCTTGGCATATTTTTGTAAATCTTTAACTCGCATTCTTAGGGTAACTTCAGTTACCCTGGCTAATTTACTTATCTCCTTTTGTGTGCGATTTTCATTACATATTTTAGATCCTATATAAATAGCAGCCGCCGCAATTCCTTTCGGGTCCTTCCCTGCAGAATTGAATCCACTATCTCGGGCTTTTTCTATAATTTTAACAGCGATATTTCGGCACTTCATTGAGAGTTTTAACTCTTCATTGAATTTATCCACGTAACGTTCGCTAGAGAAATGGGTTACTTTTAATCCTAATTTAGGTAAAACTTCCATCAAAATTAGCCTATAACTTTTTATAACTTTCTTTTTTGGAATCTGTGCTACTTTTGTAATTTCTTCTGCTGTTCTGGGAATTCCATGTACTCTCAAAGCAGCAAAAATTGATGCTGATAATAATGTATCAATACTTCGCCCCATAGTCAATTTTTTTTTCACTGTTTGTGTATAAATACGAAGAGCATCTTCTGCTACGGCGTCGGGAATTCCTAATCTCTTTTGTAGTCGTTGTAAATTTGGTAATGCAATCCATAAATTTCTTTCATAACTAGTTGTAAGAGATCTGTGAATCTTGGCTAATCTATTAAATTTAGATTTATATTTAGGGCTTAAAAGAGTGCCCCTTGCATCTCTAGAACCTCTTATAATTGTTCTAGGCCCTATTGGACTATAAACTCTTTCATTACTTTTTCTTTTCTGTATTTCTTCCTGAGTAAAAGCTCTACGTGGGCTATCATCAAGAATACGTGAATATACAAATCCACAATTTAAACATACATAAAAACCATCCTCTTCACTAATTTTCGGATTATCACAACAAGAAGGTCCCTCTTCTCCATTTTCCTCAAAAAAATCATCATCTTCAAAATGAGCTGGCATAGTTTTTAAAATGCAAGAGGATAGTAATTGAATTTTTAATTATTTTCCTTAAATTTACATAAATTAATAAATATATAAGTTTGATCTATTTTACCTTCACTTGTGAAAATTTATATCTTTATCTTTTTAACTAGTATCTTAATAAATAATAATAAAAAGTATATCAACCTATAAATAATAAAGAAAAATCGTAGTTTGTAATGTCTACTGAAGACTTAATAAAGGTCGTCTCTAAATTTTTAGACCCTAAATCTGCTAAAGTTAGGAAATTAAAAGAAATAGATGATGTTCTAAAACTTCATCTTGATTCATATAAATTTATTGATAAGGAAGAATCTACAATAATGAAACAACTTTTAGATATCTCAACTATTGAAGATGCTTCCAAGTTAAATAAAGATAATCCCTTCGAGAGTATAACTCTAATAGAAGAAACCGACGATTCCATAGAATTAGCAATAGATTTACAAAAAAAATTAGGAGAACTAAAAGAGAAATATCCTACTCTCGAAACAAAATTAAAAAAAACAGCAACAATCAGTTCACTTATAGCAAGTATTAAAGAAGAAAAAGATGGAATTGAATTAAAAGGTCAGAAAGTACTTTGTGCAGGATTGGACGATGCAGGCAAAACTTCATTGTTATCCAAGTTTGGAGGACGCTTAGGAATTGGTGATATGATATCAACACATCCAACGAAAGGAGTAGTCCGAATGAAATTTGGGAGTACAAATTTGAATTTGTTTATTTGGGATCTTGGGGGTCAACAAGAGTATCGAGAAAGATATTTAAACAATCCAGAGCAATATTTCGTCCAATTAGACCTGTTAATGTTTGTGATTGATGTTCAGGATCCTGATAGATATGAAGAATCTCTCCAATACTTTAGTAAAATTTTAGATTCCATAATTATACTGGAGGAAACACCCTACATATTAGTTTTTCTCCATAAATATGATCCGGATTTGAAGAACGACCCTAAAATCCTCTTAAACATTGAACTTATAAAAGATAGTATGAGTGAAATGTTAAAAAGCAAAAAAATTGAATTTGATGTTGAAATATACTTGACATCGATTTATTCTCTTATTTCCCGGGAACCACAATTTGCCAAATATGTTAAAAATTTAATGAGTGCGACTCACTCTTTAACTGATCCAACTATTAGAAAAGTAGAGGGATTAGGGAAAACTTTAGAAGAAACCCTGAATGCTGTAATTCGATTATCAGAAAGTATTTCTACACAACTTAATGATCTTGATAACCGACTCCGAGCTATAGAATCAGGAGCATTTCAAGTTGCCCAAAGTGGAATACCTATTGAAATTGCCAATCCCAATCAACCCTCCTCAAGACCTCAAGAAAATGCTAGATTAAATGTTCTCAATGAGTTAAAAGATTTATTTAGCAAAAGGCGGAGGTTAGATCTTTAATCTTTTTCCTTATTCATTTTAAGAATGTTTTTGATTGATTTATTAATAGCCAGTAAAAATATTATCAAAAATATACTTAAAGTGAACAATAAATATCCAATATTATCCAACAGTATTGGATTAATCTGTCGATATTGTATTTCATAAGGAACAAACTGTTCTAAATAAGTTACTATATTAAATATTAATGGACCAGTTAGATATACTGCTATCAAAAAACCTAAAATCCCAAACAGAGATCCAAATATAACATCTGATGGGTAATGCACACCAAGCTGAATCCTTGAAAATGAAACGATAATCACCATTAAAAAGATTAAAATACTTATAAAAGGAGATTTTAAAAAGAATATTCCAAATAACCAAAACATAGCCATAACATTATAAGAATGCCATGATGGAAAGCTTCTTGATGTAGGTTTACGCTCATAAACAGTTATTTTATCCTCTCCAAACCTCTCAAATGGTCTTTTTCTTTTTACTGTTTGCTTTATTGCTAATATTAGAGCTAATCCAGTAAGAAAAGTAGCAGATATGAAGGATAACAAAAAAGTATCATACCAAATTAACAGATAGAAAGCAATTAAAAAAAGCCATATAGTTTCTTTTCCAAAAAACGAAAAAAATCTCAAAATAATTGTTAATGGTTTACCACCTAATCCGTTATATTTTAATATTACTTTTTGGTCCCATTTATCTACTTTAATTGAAAATTCTTTGATTTCCATAGAATTTAAACTTCTATTTTTTTTAGATTTGTTGTAATAATTTATAGGTATTTATAACTTTAGGGATTTGTTCTTTAAAGTAATCTAAGGAATGTGAATCAGATCCAACAAAAAATTCCACTCCTTCTTTCTTTAATTGTTGCATAACTTTCATCGAGGGAAAGGTTCTCTTTATTGGAAATCGTAGACCCGATAAATTTAATTCTACTTTTATTCTGTTCTTCATACACAAACGACCCAAATCAAGTACTCTATTTTCAGAAACATTACAATCATCTGTAGGTATGAATTCATTATTATTAATATATCGAAATATAGTATCAATATGGCAGATATTTTTGAATATTTGAGAATCAATCATTTTTTTACTTACTTCAAAATAATTATCTATAATTTTTTTCATTGGAATTTTTTCTAATAATTTTTTTAACCCCTCTCTTGTCGTAATTGGATATCCAATTATCCATTCATGAATAGATCCCCCAATAAAATCAAATTCTTTTTCATAATCATCCATAAATTCACTTAATTCAATCTCCTTATCCTCATAGTATTCAATTTCTAAGCCACTGAGTATAAAATCATATGATTCCTTAAATCTATCGATCTCTTCAAGATAATCATCAACTCTTCCATTATAAAAGGGATTAGTCTTATCATTCTCTACATAATAAAGCTCATAATGGTCAAGAAAACAGATATTAATTTGATGCTCCTCTACTATTTTTATATAGTCTATAAAAGTAGGACCATCTTCTGCAACATCTACACTCCAAGGTCGAGTGTGAATATGAAAATCTGTAAATTTAAACCTCATAAAATGACTAGATTAATAATTAAAGAAGAAAAATAAAAATTTGGATTATTCAACTAATTGAATCTTCTTTATCAAAAAATACTCTGTAGAACAATTCTTTTTCTCCAATTTCTGGTGGAGTTATCTTTGTATAACCTCCTTTATGAATAACACGGATTGTTTCTTTATTTTGAATGTGAATATTTCCATAGAATCCTTTTATACCCTTCTCCTTAGCAATAATAATTATATGTTGATAAAGATATGTACCAATACCCTTTCCTCGATAATCTTCTCGAACTAAAAAACTATATTCTGCCATATTCATTTGAGGATTTAAATAATATGTTGCACTCCCTACCATTTCTTCTTTACCAATTTCTCCAATAAAAGCACCTAGTGAAAAAACGTTATGATAATCAATATTTACTTCGCTTTGAGTTTTAGAATGTGTGAATTCTTTTCTGAGCTCAAAGAATCGTAAATATCTATCTCTTTCATTTAATGAGTAATATAACTCTTTAAGTGCTTGTTCATCCGTAGTTTTAACAGGTCGAATTCTAATTTTTTCGTTTTCTCTTGTAGTATAAATTGTTTCATATTCTGAAGGATATAAGCAAATACGGCCATCTTCATCACAGGGAAGCATTTGATCAGAAAATATATAATTCAACTTTTTAGCTTCGTCTAATAAAGATTGTCGGAATTTTGGATGAGCAATACATATCAACTCAAGCACTCTTTCACGAATAGTCTTACCATGAATGTATGCTACACCCCATTCTGTTACCACATAATGAACATCTCCACGGGACAACATAATCCCTGCTCCTTCATCTAAATGCGCTACAATTCTGGATTTTTCTCCATCTCTAGATGTTGAAGGGAGTATTATAATAGGCTTTCCTCCCTTAGAAAATGCTGCACCTCTCATAAAATCTATTGTTTCTCCTAATCCTGAATAAAAACTATAACCTTCTGTTGCAGCATTTACTTGTCCGGTTAAATCAATTTGTCTAGCAGAATTGATCGAGACCATTTTCTTATTCATTCCAATGTATCTAGGATTACAGATATAGTCTGATGGAAAAAACTCAATATAGGGATTGTTGTCTACAAAATCATACAATTTTTTTGTTCCAAGAGCAAAACTCGTAAGAATTTTTTCAGGATGAAAATTCTTTTTTCTACATGTTAACGCTCCCCCTTCAATAAGAGGTATTATATTGTCTGTAATATAATGAGAATGCATTCCTAAATCTTTCTTATCTTTTAAAAATCTAATAACTGCATTTGGTAAATCACCAAAACCCACATGAATAGTAGATTTATTTTCTATTAAATTTACTAGATTTTTACCAATCCGTTCAGCAATTTCATCAGGTTCATCAAAAATAAATTCTAATAATGGAGTATCATTATAGACAAAAAAATCAATTTCTTTCATGTGGATAAAACTATTTCCCAAAGTCCGTGGCATTTGTGGGTTAATTTCAACAATAGAGATATAAGAGGATTGAGCTATTGGCTTTGCAATATCCACATTAATCCCTAAAGAACAAAAACCATAAGGATCAGGGGGAGTAGCTTGAATTAGCGCGACATCGACATGTTTCCGGCCTGTAAGAAATAAAGATGGAATTTCACTCGTAAATATAGGTGTATAATCTGCTTGTCCTTTATTAATCTCCTCTCTAAGAGTTTTGCCAATAGAAAAAGCGTTATGCCTAAATAGGTCTTCTGCTTTATCCTTAAAATATTTTTCTGGACCTATAGTTAAAAAGTGGAGTATTTCAGTATCAATTAATTTATCTGAGTGCTTGATCAATTCCGATGTTAATAATTGTGGTTCTGAACATCCAGAATCAATAAAAACTCTATTCCCAGGAATGATTTTATTAATTGCCTCTTCGGCGGATATTTCCTTATCTTTCCACTTTTCTCTCCAATCTTCGGTCATGATATCATACTTCCCAATTATTTTTTGTATTATTTAATTCTTTCAAATATAAATATAATCTCCAGTCTCTTTATTAATTGTATTATCTTCAATAAAAATGTTTTTGAAATTATAAATAAAATGTTTAAATTTCATATATCTCTTTTTTGAATTAGAACGAACTACTAAAAAATATCAATTTTAAATATTAATAGTTAAAAAAAAATAAAAATATAGAATTATGAATATCTAGAATTAAAAAATTCAAAATAGTGAAAATAATGTCAAAAGAAGAAAGAATGGAAAGTATTCTCACTGAAACCCGTATATTTAATCCTGTTGATTTAAATCCTGAATACGCTAAAACTGGAATGTCTATGGAAGAATATCAGAGGAAGTATAAACAATCTATAGAAGATATGGAAGGTTTTTGGGCTGAACAAGCAAAATCACTTGATTGGATCAAACCATATGAAAAAGTCTGGGAAAAAACTGATTTATTTCCTGGTAAATGGTTTGTTGGTGGGAAGCTCAACGTTAGCTATAATGCGTTAGATAGACACATCAAAGCAGGAAAAGGAGAAAAACTAGCATTGATCTGGGAAGCAGATGAACCCGGACATGTACGAAAATTTACTTTTAATGAACTTTTAAAAGAAGTTAGTAAAGTCGCTAACGGAATGAAAAAGTTAGGGTTGAAAAAGGGAGATCGAGTAACCATTTGGTTACCTATGGTCCCTGAACTTGCTATAATTATGTTAGCCTGTGCTCGTATAGGCGTTATTCATTCTATAGTTTTCGGTGGTTTTTCAAAAGAAGCTGTTAAAGACAGAATTGAGGACTCAGATTCTCGACTTTTATTCACAAGTGATGAAACTTTGAGAGCTGGTAAATTTTATCCAAAGATGGCAGATGTTGTCCAAATTATAGATGATGTTCCTACAATAGAGCATGTAATTGTTGTAAAACGTTCAGGAAGAGAAGTACCTCATACTAATAAGGATCTCTGGTATCATGACTTTATCGATGGCATGAGTGAAGAATGTGAATCTGAGGTTATGGATTCTGAAGATACACTGTTTATTTTGTATACAAGTGGGACGACTGGAAAGCCAAAAGGCGTGAAACATACAACAGCAGGATATATACTCTATACATCATTTACACATAGAGTTGTATTCAACTATCATGATGAGGATATCTGGTATTGTACTGCTGATATTGGATGGATAACAGGGCATTCTTATATTGTTTATGGACCATTGGTAAATGGAGCTACTTCTTTAATGTTTGAAGGAGTTCCAACATATCCTGATGTTGATCGTTTTTGGGATATCGTAGAACGTCATAAAGTAACTCACTTTTATACAGCTCCAACTGCTATACGTGCTTTAATGAGGTATGGCGATGATCCAGTCAAAAAACATGACTTAAGTTCATTAAAAGTACTTGGAACAGTAGGTGAACCAATAAATCCAGAGGCATGGACTTGGTACCATCGCATAGTAGGAAAAGAACGTTGTCCAATTGTTGATACTTACTGGCAAACTGAAACTGGAGGTTTTATTATGACTCCAATATCTACCGCAACTCCAACCAAACCAGGATCCTGTTGTATGCCATTCCTAGGGATTAAACCAGTTATATTTGATCTCGAAGGTGATGAAGTGACGGAACCAGATGAAGGGGGTTATTTCGCAATGGGACAGCCATGGCCAGGTATGTTAAGAGATGTTTGGGGTGATACTGAGAGATTTAAATCAACTTATCTGGAACGTTATCCTGGATATTATTATACTGGTGATGGAGCTAGACGTGATGAAGATGGATATTACTGGATTCTTGGACGATTGGACGATGTAATAAAAGTATCCGGACATAGAATAGGAACCATGGAAGTAGAATCTGCTCTGGTAAGTCATCCAAGTGTTGCAGAAGCTGCTGTTGCTCCATTTCCACATAAAATTAAAGGACAAGCAATCTGGGCTTATGTAACTCTTATGCAAGGTGTTGAAAAGTCAGCTAAACTTTCTAAAGAGATTAGAATGCATGTCAGAAATGAAATTGGTCCAGTTTTCCAACCAGATGTTATCCAATTTGCTGATGCGTTACCAAAAACAAGAAGTGGCAAGATTATGCGTAGAATTTTAAAAGCTATTGCTGCAGGAACAGATATAGGAAATGTAACTACTTTAGCCGATCCTTCTGTTGTAGATTCTCTATTAGAAGAACGTAAGAAAATGGATGTAGAAATTGGATAAATAACATATTTATTTTAAATTTTTTTTATAATTGTTATAATTCGATTGATATCAATTTCCCATTTTTTAGTATGTCTATTATAAAACTCAAACAATTCAGGATTTCTAGCAGTTGGATTTTCAAATATAAACTGTATAAAATAGGAATCAATATATTCTTTTAAGAATTCAAAGCTATTCATAAAAGATACCATATCTTTCCTCGAAATATTTAATCTAATACAATATTTATTAACTGATTCGAAAATAAACATGAAAGAAAACGGAATTTGACATATATTTTCAATGAATTCTTTTTTCAGTTTCCCAACCTCAACAAAACAATAAAGATATAGCATTTGGTCTTTAGGAATTGGAGAGAAAATCGGTTTAATAACTTTAATGATATTTTTTCTTTTAAGGTTTAGAATTCTTTTTCTGATTTGGGTCTTAGATAAGTTTAAAATATTTCCGAGTTGTTGTAGGGTGATGGATCCATCAATAGAAAGTTGCTGTAATATTAATATATCCTTATAGTCAAAATCTACCAAATTAGAACTTTCATTTAGTTTTGTATCTAATATCTCAGAAATTACATCTAGATTATCAATACTTTTAAACCAATCATCCCATTTCATGGCCCACCCTGTTCTAGGCAAATATTTTTTATAATTCATACTTTTATGATGATAATCAACAATTTGGAAAATCTGATATTCTTTAATTAAATTCTTATTTATCATTTCCGAGATAATTATTGAATTAGTATTAGGCATAGATAAATTGAATAGAGAATGCACAAGAAAGCCATTAAACTTTCCATATGTACGAGCATGCCAATAAAAAGTTGGAGATGAGTTTAAAATTTGTAAAATCTTTGATTGGAACTTTTGATTTTCTTCCAGAAGCAATATTTGCTCTCCTAATCCTAATTTACGTTCATTCATGAAAACAAATGCGGGAATCAATAATTTTTCTTCCTTTAATTTAGCTAGTCTATAACGAATTGTTCTTGCAGGAATGTTAAGATTACGACTAATTTGAGTAGTGGGTATTTGAGGGCCAAATTTATCTAATTCGTTAATAATGTCAAGATCTTTTAATTTAAACTCTAACATTTTTTCATCATTTTTATTATTAATATATAATATGGTAAAGTTTATAAATAATTTTTGCCATTTGTAAACTGTACAA
>CP070831.1:40447-58171 GCA_020344955.1 Promethearchaeota archaeon
TTCCATATAAGGTGGAGACAACTATAAAAATCAAAATTCCGGCAATCCATACAAACCAATAAAAGAATGCCAAATTGAATGATCCCTTGAATTATTTGATTTTTTATAAAAATTAAAAGCTTTTAATAATTATTGAAAAATAATTTGACAATTATAATTTTTTAGGTTTAAATTGATGAAGGTTGTATTATTTAATGGAAGTCCAAGAAAAGAAGGAAATACATATCATTGCTTAAATATTGTAATGAACGAACTTAAAGCTGCGGGGATTGAATGTGATTATAATTGGATTGGGATGGAAAAAATGCAGGGATGTACGGCTTGTATGAAATGTAGAGATAATGATGATCAAAAATGTGTACTCACTGGAGATAAAATGAATGACTATATTGAAAAGATGCTAAATTCTGATGGAATAATCATAGGTTCACCAACCTACTTTTCAGATTTATCAACAAGCACAAAAGCATTGATAGAAAGAGCGGGATATGCTACTGGAGGACATTTAAAACATAAAGTTGGTGCAGCAGTTGTTGCTGTCAGGAGAGCTGGTGCGAACCATGTATTTTCAAGTATTAATTACTTCTTCCTTATTAAACAAATGTTTGTCGTAGGTTCTTCTTATTGGAATTTGGGTGTTGGAAGAAATCCAGGAGAAGTTTTAGAAGATGAAGAAGGTATCAAAACATTTGAAAATTTAGGTAAAAACATTGCTTATTTGCTTAAAAAATTAAAAGAATAATCTTAAACTATATTTTTTTATTATTATCATTGAAATCTCATTTGGGGTGACACATGGAAACTATTAAATTGAATGATGTGAACAAATTTGTTCTGAAAAAACACCATCTCACAGATGATACCTTAATCGATGATATCATCCAAATAACAGCTGATTTATGTGGACTCCATTCAACAAGGCTTTCTGCTTCTTTTTTTTCTTTATTTGCAAGAACCAAAAATTTTGAGAAAGCGGATTTAGAACGAGAACTTTATATAAATAGAACTCTTGGTAGAGTTCGTGGGATGCGAAGAACATTGTTTATCGAGACGATAGACATGATTCCAATTGTCCATAATGCAACATTTAAATTAGTTGAGAAAAATATCGAAAAATATATGGAATTTCATAAAGTTTCAATTAACGAATATCAGAAAATTTCAGAAAAAATTATGGAAATATTAAAAGGAAGAGAATTATCGACTGCTGAGATAAGAAAAGAATTGAATTCAGAATCAAATATTCCAGCAATTATTCATTTAATGTGTAATTATGGATTATTAATAAGAGGTCCCCCTATTAAAGATTGGAAAGATATGAGAAATAAATATGCTATTTTTAAAGATTATTTTCCCAATATAAATTTAAAGAGAGTAAATGAAAAAGAAGCAATTCAACACTTAATAGAAAAATATGTAAAGACATATGGACCTGTATCAGAAAATGATATATCTTGGTGGACAGGTTTAACAAAATCAAAAATAAGAGAAGCAATACAAAATAGTGATTTTCAACTTAAAAGTGTAAAAATATCATCGATTAAAGGAAATTTTTTAATTTTAGAGACAGATATTGAAAAATTACTAAATCTTAATAATAATGATAAACACACATTGACGATATTACCTGAACTCGATCCTTATCCTATGGGTTATAAAGAAAGAGATAGATATATTGATGCTGACAATTATGATAATATTTTTGATCGTTCCGGAAATGTTACAGCAAGTATACTTTTAGATGGAGTTATTATTGGAGTTTGGGATACAGAAGAGAAACCAGAGCCTACTATAAAATTCCATTTATTCCATTCAATTGAGAATGATTTGATAGATAAGATATATTCTAAAGCTCAGAAAGTTGGTCAATTCTTCTTCGATGAGAGAGTATCTATCAAAGAATGCAAATCAATGATACCTTTAACACAGAGAAATGCTGGAGGATTTATGACGCCTCTTAAAGAAAGCTAAAAAAAAAATTAAAAATTAGAGTTATTATACAAAACTTCCTATTAATATTAATATCCCAGATACTGTAAAAATCACAGGACAGAGCTTAAATGGAATGAAATTAACTTTAAATCCTGTCAGTAATGAAAGGACTGCTAAAGCGAAAAGCATTACAGAACTAATAATATTCACATATATCGTTACTATATTATTAATCCCTCCTAATAATGTAATTAGCATTACTAGAAGGCCTATAAAAATTAGAGACATTCCTTCAATTATCCATTCCATTGTAATAATATTTTTATTATCTTGAGATATTTCACCGAAATCTCTAACAACATTTTTAGTCGGAAAAAGATGACTGATCCCCCAAAGCATTGTAAGAATTGCTCCTATGGATATCAAAATTATATTTGCTATATTTATCACTCTCGTTGTTCTAATTCTCTTATTTTATATTTTATTTTAATAGCAGCATTATTAATAATGTTTACATTTATGAATGAAGGTTCCTTCTTTGGTTTTTGCGTTAATCTCTTATATTTTTTAACATAATGCTTCTACAAGAGTTTTATCGTATTTGTCTTCTATTCCACTAATTATTACATCTAGAATATGATGGGCTACTTGTAGTTTTCCTTCATTGTAGAGAGATCTCGCATGATTTAAATACCTTAGATTCCCTCATTTGTTATTCTCAAAACTTTAATACCCAAAATTCCGTTACTAATTATTTATAATATTGAATTTTATAAACCATCGACACGTTAAGATGCATATATATAATGGTAATGATACTAATATTTTATAATAAAATAAAGCAATTCACGGGTTAAGTGTAGGCTAGCAATGAAGGGACACAAATTATTAATAAGTATATTATTAATGATTAGTTTTTTTCTAATTTCATCTAGTTTTATATCCTTTTCATATGCTCAAGAGGGTATTGAACCGTTTAATGTACCCTCTTTTGAATTTCATAAAACTGTAGAAATTTTAGGTTCTAAAGAAAATATGAGTTCAATACAAGTTAATTTTCCTGAACTTAATTGGACTATAACTAACATAGAAATTAATTTTAGCAATATTATACTAGATCGAGAAATAAAAACGATTGAAGATATAGAGTATTTAAATAACTTTATTTTTAGACAAAATATTAATCAAAAAAGGCTTGGTCTTTCAGTACAACTTGAGATTCAAGAATTTACTACCTTATATGGAGTTTTTATTAAGGGGTATAGAGTTGGAACT
The DNA here is from genome assembly GCA_020344955.1 of Promethearchaeota archaeon. GTDB lineage: Archaea > Asgardarchaeota > Lokiarchaeia > Sigyniarchaeales > SOKP01 > Loki-b32. The sequence continues at coordinate 43,655 of CP070831.1, forward strand.
GTAAATGATTCGATTAAATTCCAAATACAAGGATATGATAAAAGTACTGAAAGACCAAATAATACAGTATACAGATCAATTAACTTAAACATGTCCACTGGTGTAGATTGGTATTATCAGGATTTTTCATCAGATCCAATTGATCTAAATATAGGAAATTATTCATTAGTGATGAAGGCGGATGAAACCTTAAGTTTAACTTCACTCTATTATTGGTCCAATAATCAAGGTATTAATCAGTCAGCACCATACCTTCATACTTCATCCTATGTGAATTCTTGGAGTCCTGGAGAATTAAATTCAACATTTTTGCATAAATTAAACCAAAGAACCAACGAAACCTATTATCCCCTAGACATAAATATGACAGCAGAAATTAATGGAGATAAATATAATATTTTAAATGGGCCTGTTCTTGGATCAGGAATACTCCAAATTCCCAATTTGTCATATCTATTAAGTAATTTAAATTTAAATATTCCAATAGAGAATAATAATTCTTTTCGTTTACTGTTCAATTATAGCTATAATTTTGTATTAAAAAATTCTTTTTCATCTAGCACTACAGTTAATATTGAAGAAAATCGATATAATCTCTGGTCAACTTTTCCAATTATAAACATAGGAGCAATAAATTATTCTGTTGATTTTCATTTCCCCCATAATTGGTTTAACTTTACTGTTTATAGAAAATTAGGCATTTCATGGGAAAATGTAACTTCATTTATAGATTTTAATTTAGTCAATAACATTTTAAGAATCCCTAATACTATAATATTAGATGGTGCTGAGTGGAAGATCATAGCAAATTCACCAAATATTGTTTTTGGCTTAGATCTTCCTGTTTTAGATTGGGAACCAGGACAGAATTTACAATTTACTGTTAATGCTCCTATCAATGATGGTAATTTATCATTTTACTTGATAAATTCGTTAGGCTTTGGGTATGAAGAACCAGTGGAAATTAGGGAAATCACTTCTGAAGAAAATCTGTTTTCATATTTAATCCCTTCAAATTCACGTGCGGGTACTTATACTATAATTATTTGTTGGAATAATAACACGGATGGTGGAACTCAATCTCTAGAGTTTGAAATTTCTATTCCCCCGATTCCTTTTACTATAGACCCGATCTGGATTGTTATAGGTATCATAATAGCAATTGGAGGATCTGTAGCAGGTATAATCTCTTATCGAACAATAAAAAAATATAGGACAAGGAAATTAGAAGAAAAGGAAATACTCTATAATAAATGCATGGATGTTTTGAATTTGGATTATGTAATCCTCTCAGATAAAAAATCTGGAATAAATGTATATCAACAAAAATTCAGTGATAAGGATATTGATGCTGCTATGATTTCAGGATTTTTACAAGCAATTCACTCTTTTGGAATTGAATTGATTAAAATTGAAGATACTTCACAAACTATAAAACTAGAGTACAAAGATTCAATTATAATTATGACTGAATTTGTAAATCTAAGGTTAATTCTAATAATGAAAGAAAGTCCATCCACTAATTTCCTATATTCACTCGAAGATTTGGCATTCGATCTCTATAAATATTATGGGAAGTTAATTGATGATTTTAATGGTGATATAAAACCTTTTAAATCAATTGATAAATTGCTTAGACACCATCTCAATACGACACTAACTTACCCATTGAATTTAAAAAAGAGAGAAAAATTAGAAACAATAAGGATAACTCCAAGTCAAAGAGAATTAATTAACAATGCGGTTTCTTTTATGAAAATGAATAAAACAGATACATTTAATTTAGCCTCAGTCCTAAGAGAACGAGAATGCAGCCCTAAGGATTTAGAGAATATCTTTAAACTCATTGAAAAAGATATTTTTCAAGTTATAGAATAAATTAAATGTTATATGTTAATTTAAATTTTTTTTTTTAAGTACATATTAAAATTAAAAAAAAAAAAAAGATATTATTAAATTATTCTGTTTTCTTGCGCCATACTGTAAAGTAGACAATCAGTAATATTATTACCGCAGGAATTCCGAGTACAATTAATATCCACATAAATGTCAAGAAGTACGAGGCGAGCCAGTAAGTATATGGTAAGTTGCCAAATGGAGTATAATAATTGCCTTGTACAGCGATATAGATACAATATGCAATGAACATGAAGAAACCAAATCCGCCTCCACCGCCAGCTGTTTTAGCTCTTTGTTTGCCTTTCTTCTCTCTGGCCCTGAATTCGTCCTTTTCTTCTTCTGGTAATCGCTTCCAACAAATATAACCTCCTACTCCAAAGAACAAACATAATGGAACCCCTACAAATAACAGTTCCCATAAAAAGATCAGGATAAAAAATCCTACAACCCAATCTAAGTTCCATTCAGCGATTGTCGCAAATCCAAAATTTCCAATGGGAGATGTGCTTATAAACCAAATTAATACCAAAATTCCACCAATTATAGCACAAACTCCTGCTGCAATTGCGACTACAAATGCCTTCCAATGCTCTTTTATTTTTTTCTTCCAAAATTGTTCATCGCTTAGTTCATTACTTTTTTCCATTAAAATTACCTATTATTTTTATAAAATTTTTGTTAAAGAAAGAAATAGAAGTATTTAAAATTAACTAATCTTTAAAACTGAAAAAGATCATAGATATTTCTAAAACTATTTTTTAAATTTAAGTAGATAGAATGTGATTGTATTTTTTATAAATATAATTACTCTTAAATTAAACAAATATTTTTGATAACCGCTTAAGAGATTAGAAATTAATAAAATTTTGCATAAAATTCATATTGAGAACCGAAAAAATTATTAAATTGAGAGTTTTATTAAAATTATAAGGAAATACATTATTATGAACCTAACTAAAAAATGATAGAGAATGAATGAAGAGGAAACCACTGAACCGATTAAGACTTGTTGCCAACCTAAAGATATTGTTGATGTTTTTGAGCTTATTAACATTTTGAATAAAAAATATGAAAAATTACAACGTGATAATATACAAGAATTACAGCTTACACCAACTCAACATTTTATTCTAAGGGAATTATGGCAAACTGATGGCCAACGATTTAAGGATTTAGCAGAGATTTGTAATTGTTCTAGGTCTACAATTACTGGTGTAGTTGATACGATGGAAAAAAAAGGTTTGGTTTCACGTGAATCACATCCTAGCGACAGAAGAAGCCTCCTTGTTAAACTTACCGACAAAGGAAAAAAATTGAAGACTGAAACACCTCCCTTAGAAACAATAGTGAATGGATGTTGTCCTGGAATTAATCAAGAAGAGATGGAAAAATTAGGGAAATTGCTCCAAAAACTTCTAAATTCACTAATCCCTTAATATGATTAATTGCTGTTATTTTAATAATATATAAATCTTCGTTAGGATCTTAATTATACGAAACGAAACATTTATATAGTTAGGAACCTAACTATCATTATATTAACTATTCTAAAAAAAATGATAATTTAAGAGGTAATAATTAATGGGAGATAAAGATAAAGGGTGCTGTTCCGAAAGCGCTAAGGACGATAAAGAGGAATCTCAATCAAGTGAGGGTTGTTGTTAATTTAAATCAACTCTAAAATTGAGTAACAATTTTAAGATTAAAATTTAAATTTTTTTTAAAATTATATTTATAAAATTAGATCAGAAATGGTGATAGAATATAGCTGTAGTCTATATGCGTAAGCTTGAATTAGAACCGGATTCATATGAGTCAAATTTCACAATTCTTACCAAAGGAGCAAATGTTAAAGTATATAATTGGATATTAGAACGAATTAATAATCAAAATAGTATCCTGGAAATAGGATGCGGAACAGGTACTCTTGCAGCAAAAATGGCATTAAAAGGGAATGACGTTCTTGCGATAGATAAAAACCAAAGAATGATTACCACAGCAATGAAAAATTACCCTTCTGAACCTAATCTAAACTTATTATATCAGATTGGCACCATTAGTGATCTACCCGTAGAGGAAAGTTCTAAAGATATAATCGTCAGTACATTTATGCTTTCAGAACTAAGACCCTATGAACAGCAAATCTTTTTAAGAAATTCATGGAAAGCCTTAAAACCAAATGGAAAACTTATTATTGCTGCCGAATTTGTACCCTCAGGTTTCTGGAAACTCTTATTTAATATAAAACGATGGTGGTATAAAAAGAAATTAAGAAGGCTCAAAATAACAAGCACATTTTTGGTAAAGTGGTTTTTCAATTATATTAGCCCAATAGGTTTTAAAATTTCTAATATAAAGAAATGGAGAAATGGATCAATTCAAGCTATTGAATTAATTAAAATTAATAATGATAAATCAGGTGAACCTGGTTATTACCAACCTAAATTTAGAAAATTTAAAGGTTTTAGGTCTCAAATGAGTATTTATCGTTGTTTATTTACTGGACAAACTGATCATGTACCTATTGAACCAGGGCTTTACCCATCTGGTAATCCTAATAAAGATTCCCCCATTATTGTGACAGCTAATTATGTTTATACTTATATAAAAGTGATGCGTGCACTTAAAGGAGTAGACGCTTGGGTGTTATGTGTAGATTCTAGGGGAATAAATGTTTGGTGTGCAGCTCGAGGAAACAATTTTGGAAATAAACAATTAATCGAAGCTGTCGAAACGACTGGCATAGCAAGAATAACTAACAAAAAGACACTTATTGTGCCTCAACTTTCTGCAGGAGGAATTGCTGCACCTCTAATAAAAAGTGAAGCACCAGATTTTCCATTTAATATTTTATATGGGCCAGTTTGGGCTAAACATCTGCCTAAATTCTTAGAAGAGCGTCCTGCTCGAAAATCAGATAAGATGAAATTGGCAAAGTTTACACTATCGCATCGGTTCAGAGCTGAAATTACACACACTACATTTTTATTTCGAAAAATCTTTCTGTGGCCTAGTATTATCTTGTTCTTACTTCTAATTAGTATAACTTTTATTAATCCTTTATGGATAAGTAATTTATGGATTGTGGGTGAACTTTGGCTCTGGATAATTATTGCAAATGCATTAATAGCGATTTTATTCCCTATAACGAATTTTACGCGGAAGTTTATTACAAAAGGAATCATTTTTGGTATCATTAATGTTTTACTATTTAGTGGTATTTCATGGCTATTTCAGAACTCATTGTTCAATATTCTTCTTAGTAGCCTCTTTTACTTTTGGGTAGCATTTTTCTCAACAATGTCATTTAGTGGCTATACGATGGCAACTAGCCCCCGAGAAATCCAAGATGAATATCCCATTTTCAGTAAAACAAACATGATTTTATTAATAATTGGCCTTGTATTAAAGGCGATTGGTTTCACCATATTTCAAATATTTTAAAATAATATAAAATAAATAACATAAATATATATTATAATTAGAGAAAAATAGGTGGTAAAAATAGCTTCAAAAACAAGTACTGTAAATATAGCAGTAGTTATTCCAAAAATTTTGATAAATCCAGATTTATGCACAGGTTGTGGTATCTGTGGAGAAGTATGTCCATTTGGAATACCTAGACTTAATAGTGAGGGTAAATTCGAAATGTATGAACCAGAACGCTGTACAGAATGTTCAGCTTGTAAAAGAAATTGCCCAACCATGGCTATACTCCTACAAGAACGCAAAGGATGTGGTTGCTTGTGGAATGCACGTGCTGTAGCAAAAACTCCACAAAATAATAGTTGTTGTGGATAAAAATTCTGAAATTTATAAGATAGTGTAAATTTAAGGATAAATCTTTAATAAAATAAATTTCTCTTTTTCTTTTCAAGAAAGCTTTTCTTAGTTAGTATATCCATTTCGGCATTTAACCAGCAAAGTTCGTCGTAAGTACAGCTAGATTTAAACACCTCTTCAGCCTTCATCCGTATATCTTCAATTGATGGGAGCTCAAGGTTAATCTTTTGAATAAGTTCTGCGAGAAGCCAACAGAGTTCGTCATAAGTGTATTTCTTTAAAGAAAGGTAATAAGCAGCTTCTCTAATTTTAGTTTTTAAATCAGGTTCTTCTGATGGTTCTTCAACTAATTCTAGTTCGATTTTTTTTATAGGTTTAGTTTCAATAGGTGCTTTTTTTTCTATTACAGGTCGTTCAAACTTAATGAATTTAATAGTGTCAATAGATACTTTTGGTTTTTTAGGCGTTTCACTCCTTCTATGAGCTTTGGTTTGTTGAAACCACTGTGCGACTCTACTTTCAGTATCTAATACTCTTTCTTTAGGTATTCCATTTAGTCCTATAGACTTAATACTTTCTGGAGGAGTTTTAAATATAAATTCTGGTCTTCGTTCAACTGTTTTCCCTGGGATAAGCCCTTTCTTTAGATTGCGCATCATGGCCAAGAAAGAGCCATATTCTCTTTTTTGTTTCATAATGAGGATTTTTGCTGAACCCCCACGTTCTTTATCTATCTTTCTTGCGATATCTGCTGTAATATCTTTTTTTGATTGAGTTACTTCTGATCCTACCCAGATAAATATTGTATTTTTTTCTATATCATCAATGAGATAGACATCATTTTCTTCAAAAATTAACCTATCAATCTTTATTAATTCTCCACTATCACTTATGCAAAATAATTGCATGACACTCTCTCAAAAGAAAAGTCTAATATTATAGAAATAAATAAATCAAAAGTATAAAAATCTTTTTTGACTCTACAAATTTTCAGTTTACTTAAATTTTTTAAGGACAGCTCTATTACATTGTTAGAATATTAATACAATTTTCGTTAATAGAATTATAAAATAATAAAAAAATGAGTCAAGAAAATATTGATGAAAAAGACTCAACTCTCATTGAATATGAAAAATTAGTTGAAGAATTGATGCATGAGAATGAGAGTCTAAAAAAGAGAGTCACGGAATTGGAAGAGGAAAATAGAATTCTTAAGGGATCAGAAGAAATAATTCATGAAGAACCAATAAGAGAAATCCAATATGAAACAAAAAAACCTATTTTAGACAGAGATATAGTAGAAAGAGATATAGTAGAAAGAGATATAGTTATTACTACTACTTTATCTCAGGATACAGTTCCACTTGAAATGGGTAAAGGACCAATTGTAGATGGATATTCTCGAAGAGAATGCCCCATTTGTGGAAATACTAACAAAGCATTTATTCAGGAAATAATCGATCGCTCTCATATAATATCTGCTTATCCGAGGATGTATGGAAAGAAATATAAATGCGGTCAGTGTGGTCGTGAATGGCGAATACCATTGGAGATGTAATTATAAAATTATAGACTTGAAAGTTCCACTAATTCCAATTTTTTCTTTATGCGCAATCCACAATTATCTAGATAAACATGTTCGATTTTGAATTTAAATCCAATTCCTCCCTATAATAATTATAACATTTACTGAATTGAAAAAACTATGAACAATCAAAATATTAAGAAAGAAATATTAAATTTAGATTCTATGCTTGAATATCAAGAGGGATCGATTGTTAGCAGAGCATTAATTAATAAGGATGTAGGCACGTTAACTCTATTTTCCTTTGATAAAGGCGAAAGTTTAAGTGAACATACTGCTCCATTTGATGCTCTAGTTTACATTTTTGATGGAGAAGCGGAAATCTTAATTTCTGGTGAGAAATTCTTATTAAGCAAAGGTCAGATGATTATAATGCCTGCTAATGAACCTCATGCCTTAAAAGCTATAGAAAAATTCAAAATGATGCTTATTATGATAAAATCCTAATTATCTACTACAATTTTAAATTTTCTTTTATTCTTAATACTCATGGATAAAAAAAACCTCTCTGATGATGAGTTAGAAGAAGAACTAGAAAAAGCAATTAAGATTAGTGAAAAAAAAAGAGATGTATTTAAGATATTAAGAAAAGAAAAAGAATCAGTAGAATCAAAAGATAAAAGAATTAAAGATAAATTTGGATATTAATTTAATTTTTTTTTTAAATTCTTTTTAAATAACATCCTAATCAAAGTATAAATTTCCCTTGGCTAGATTTAACTCTTTTAGCTGAAATATATAACACTATAATAGTTATTATGAAAATTAGTGATATTATCAAAATAGTTATATACACACCTGTTATACCGAACATATTTGAGAATGGAGCTAATGTTGTTATAACTAAAGCTATGCCTATAAAGTAAGCGGCAGTTAATGAACCTGCTAAAACACCACGTCTTTCGGGGGATAAAACTTGACTATAAAAGGTTATTATAGTAAAAAGTATTCCTCCAGAAATACCTGCTAAGATCCAACCAGGAATTATGAATATGAACCGATCTGGATGGGTTATATCTCCAACAATTATTAAATTAATCAGAGATAGAATTAATACTAATGACCCTGTAATTAGAGGAATTCTGACTCCTTTTCTTTTTATTCTAGCTCCTGTTAATATCCCGCTTATTGCTGCTCCAATACCTGCTAAGCCAAGAACTATTCCTATTATTGTTGTATCTATTATATGTGCTAATATTTTTGAAGTCCAGATGTTTATTGCGATATAAGTGTGAGCTATTAAAAAAGCTGATATCACCATTATAATTACAACAAAGCGTCGCCACTCAATAGAAATTTGTGTTAAAAAGGTGCGAATTCCCGGATCATCTGAGACTTTTTGGGGACCACTCTTAACCATAATAAAATAAATCAAACAAAATATAGTAATAACAATGAATAAAATGTAAATTGATTGCCAACCAATTAAAATCATCTGTGAAGCAATTAAAGGACCTAATCCCACTCCTAAATTCGCACTCGCGCCAAGATATCCCATTTTTTTAGGAAGATCTGATCTTGGGGTAATATCGGTCATAAGAGCAATGAGTACAGGATTTATGAAACCAAATCCTATTCCCCCTATTACATTTGCAATGATATAGATTTCTAAATTAAATGATAATGTTGCTATTAGCATTGCAATCGTGAACAGAATTAAACCAACTATTAATACTGGAACTCTACCTTTAACATCTGAAATAGCACCAGAAAATAACTGTGTTATAGCAAATGGAAACATAAATGCTGGGATAGCAATCAAGACGCTATCGGTGGTAACTTCAAAGTAAGAAGAAAGAACACCAAATAAAACATTAATTACATTTCCGGTTAAGGGACCTAATAAAAACAACAAAAATATAATATATTGCAGTGATTTTGAATAATTCTTAGGGGGATTTAAGGAATTTTGACTCATGTTTTCTACTATTGTTATTTCTTATTTAAAGTATTGTTTTTTAATTTAAAGGAAACTTATAGGTTATTGTTATTGAATTATAAAAGAGTCAAGGATGTTAGTGATTATACAAGCAACTACTAAAGAACTAATAGAACAAGCTCGAGAGCTTTTTATTGAATATAGCAATTATTTAGGAATTGATTTAAGTTTTCAGAATTTCAAGGAAGAATTAAAGAACTTTCCGGGGAATTATATACCGCCCGAAGGTTGTATTTTATTAGCATATTTTAATGAAAAATTAACTGGATGTGTAGCTGTAAGAAAATACGAAGATGATATATGCGAAATGAAGAGACTCTATGTTCGACCGCAATATCGAAGGAAAAATATTGGCCGAAATTTATCAAATACTATTATCGAGAAAGCAAAAAAAATGGGTTATAAATCTATCCGATTAGATACTTTACCTTTTATGAAAGAAGCAATTATGCTATATTGTAACCTTGGATTTGAAGAAATAGCTCCATATCGCTATAATCCATTTAAAGATGCAAAATTTTTTGAATTAAAATTATAATAACTTATAAAGGATTTGTTGATGTAGAATTTCAACTGGGAGATTATGAAAGAGTAATAAATGAAGATCAGTTAATTTATTAATATTATTATTTTCAGGAATTTTTTTATAAAATTCTGAGAATTTAACAGCATTTATGCCAAAATCAAAAAAAAATCTTTACATTATACCCAAAATCTTCCAATAAACCTTTGTTTCCCCCTACTTCATTAATAACTCCATAGAATGTTAAATGAACTATGTTTTCCATTTGTTTTCATCTTATTGAAAAGAATTATATAAGAAGTTAAGTAATTAAATTAATAGAATAGAAGAACAATACAATTATATAATTTCTAAAAAATTGTATATGAAGTCTCCTATAAAAAATCATTTCTACATATATACTCAAAATAAAAAGAAAATCAGCCTGAAAGATGACATCCATTAAAATATTTGATGGTAATGATACGATCGGAGGAAATAAAATATACTTAGAAGAAAATGGCAAGGGGATATTCCTTGATTTTGGAATGAATTTTAAGAAGTATGGCGCCTTTTTTCAGGAATATCTTATTCCGAGATACACACGTGGTATTTATGATCTTATTCACCTAAATTTAATCCCCCATATTAATATTTATCGAAAAGATTTAATTCCCCTAGATCTAGATGTTTTAAGTTTCCCTACTCTAAATGTAGAAGCTATATTAATCAGTCATGCGCATATGGATCATTGTGGTAATATTGGACTATTAAAACTAGAATATCCGATAATAGCTTCTACAACAACATTTTTACTACTTAAAGCCATCTCAGATACTTCTTCTGCTAGACTTGGCTCTGATGTGGTATATTTTTCTCCCAAAAATCAGATAGAGAATGGAAATATTTTAGAATCTCAAAGGCAAAAATTAATTCGTCGAGATTTAATTTGTACAGATAAATTTACTAAATCTTTTAATAATTTTTTTAAAAGGTGTGTTCAACCAAGAAAAGAGTTTATTGAAGGAACTATTTCCAACATAGAAAACAGAGATTTTGGCATGGAAATAAAATCATACGAAGTAGATCATTCTATCTACGGTGCAACTGGATATTTAATATCAGCAGATAACACGATCGCATATACAGGAGATTTTCGTTTGCATGGAAAAAAAGGTAAAAAAAGTGAAGTATTTTTTAGAAACGCAAAAGATGCTGCTGTTCTTATAATTGAAGGAACAAGAGCAGCAAGGGAAGATATTAATGAATCAGAAGAGATTGTATTTCAAAAATGTTTAGAAACTGCTGAACAAGCAAGAGGATTAATTGTGGCTGATTTTACTGCTCGTAATTTTGAAAGATTAGAAATCTTTAAAAAAATTGCTAAACAAACTGGGAAAACTCTCATTGTTACAGCCAAGGATGCTTATTTGCTTGATTCACTGGAAAATGCTGATGGTATAAATAGAATGGAAAATGTGTTAGTATATGAAGAATTTAAAAAAGGGAAAAAGAATTGGGAATATTACCTTCTAAACCAAGATAATGGAATTGATTTTATCAAACCTACTGAAATTTTAAAAGAACAAAGTAACTATATTATCTGTTTTTCCTTATTTGATTTAAAAAATTTATTGGATATCAAACCTACTCAAGGGACTTATATTTATTCCTCAAGTGAAGCATTCGAAGAAGAATCAGAGTTTGATTTCCAAAGGCTCTATAATTGGTTAAACCATATAGGATTTGAAATCTTTGGATTTGAAATAATTAAAAAGAGTGGCAGATTAAAACCAAAGTTCATGGAGGGATACCATGCCTCTGGTCATGCCTCAAAATCGGATTTAATTAAAGTGATCGATATTGTAGATCCTGATATTATAATCCCAGTGCATACTGATAATCCCAAATGGTTTAGTAAACAATTTGATAATGCTGTTATTTTAAAAGATAACGAGACCTATAGATTATAGAATAAAATTATTTAAATTGTATTGATTGAATATATGAATTAAAATAATAATAGAATAAAAATGATGAAAAATAAAATTAAAGCTGGTGCATATTTATTTCCTACGCCTGTTGTACTAATTGGAGCTAACGTAAAAGGTAAACCTAATTTTGAAACACTTGCATATGTTGGTATTGTTGAAGCTACCCCTCCAATGATTTCAATTTCATCTTACGAGACTCATTATACAAATATAGGAATAAAAGAGAATGGAACTTTTAGCGTGAATACTCCTTCAGAAGGAATGATTGAAATTACGGATTATTGTGGTCTATATTCGGGCAAGGAAGTAGATAAATCAGGTATTTTTGAAATATTTTATGGAGAACTGAAAACAGCACCAATGATCACACATTCTCCATTAAATTTAGAGTGTAAAGTTGTAAAAACTATTGATATAAAGGAGATTAGTGGAGAAGAAGAAAGCCACGAAATTTTCATCGGACAAATTATACATGCTTATGCGGATGAATATTATTTAACAGAAGAAAAACCTGACATTCTAAAATTAAATCCACTATTATATTCAAGTAATAAATATTGGAAACTTTCAGAAAGTATCGGTGAAGCTTTTAACATAGGTGAAGATTATATAAAAAAATAATACTTGGCGCAAATTACTGTAAAATAAAAAAAAGGGAATCTGTAAGATTTAAAATATTACTAAATTTAAGTATTAACTTATTTTCATATTTTTCTTATCAAACAAAATTCCTATATTTAATTCATTTTTTATTAGTAAAAAGATCTTCTGCTACGGGAATTTGTCCGTGGTCCTTTTTCGATTATTGTAACATTACTCGCTTGTGGCCCTTTCTTTCCTTCTGAAATCTCATATTCTACAATATCGCCCTCATAAACAATCTTGTATTCGTCACTTTCACCCTGTATAGCAGAATAATGGATAAATATATCGGCAGATCCATCATCCGGCGTAATAAAGCCGTATCCTTTTTTTTTATCAAACCATTTTACAGTTCCTTTTCCCATTGATAAAACCTAAACAAAATTGGGATTATGAAATTTAAGTATTTCTCTCTAATAAGTTTATGGAATATGAATCAAGGGAAATGAATTATATATCCATTTTAAATTGTCTTAAAATTAGTTCTAAAGATTCTAATCATATACTTTATATATATTTCAATCATCCTAAATACTATATAAAAGAAGTATAAAAAGAGGTGCAATTTAAAATCCCAAATGAAACTACCGGTTTTACAAATGAAGATTTAATGGATACACTTAAAGAAATGGGAGAAGTTGGAAATAAATACAAAATTGACTTATTTAACTTTTTTGCTAGACTTTTTTGTACCCTTTCAGAAGAGATTATCTCCAAATTTGGAGAAAGTGGGAAAGAAGCTATTATTAGTGGTGTGAAAAAGTTTGGAGAAAAACGAGGTAATGAAATTGCAGAAATTGTAAAGTCATTGGGGAAAGAGTTAACATTGAAGAATTACTTCATTTATACCACTTTTGATGCTGGAGAAACCACTAAATACAAAGTTAATATTGTGGATGGTAACGTGGAGCTTAAAATCACAAAGTGTGTATTCTGTGATGGATGTAAGGACTGGGATAAATTAAAGTATGGCAGGATCTACTGTGATTATATTGATGAAGCTATTCTGAAAGATTACAATCCTAACTTAAAAATTGAGGTGCCATATATGCTTACTCGTGGAGATAAACATTGTGTCCAAAGATACATTAGGAAAGCATAAAATGATTAATTTTATTATACTATTTTTTTTATATGGAATAATTATATGTGCTCTATGAATTCTCAAATAAATCTGTAATATTATATTTCAAGTATAATTTAACTTATCTACAATTGTTGTTTTTAGTGAATTAATTGATTTTATTGTAAATTAGAATTAAATAAAAAATAAATATTAGATTTAATAACATGTCAATTTATTCAAGAAGGGTGTAGATATGTACATCTGGTTCATTATTTCATTGTTAGGTATGTGCCTTATGGTACCAATTCATTTTTTATCAGTCGAACATTTAAAACTTCAAAAAAAATATGGAAAGAATAAAGGTACAAAAATTGGAGATATCCTTGGTCTTATTTCAGGATGGGGTTTCTTTATGTTTTGGTTTGGAGTCTGGCTCTCACCTCAACCAAGATTTATTATACCGGTTTTAGAGAATTTTGTATTTGTTATCCCAATATTAAACTTATCAATCTCACTAATGCATATTATAATTTCAATCCCTTTTATTGTTATAGGTGCTTGGTTTGGAATTGGAAGCGTAAAAGAAACCTCATTAAAAGTAGCAGAAACTCATAGGACAGAAAAAATTGTGTCCTCAGGACTTTATTCTAGAATTCGACATCCTCAGTAGTTTGGTGGAGTTTTAGCACATATAGGAATTTCAATACTATTATCTGCACTATTATCTTTAATTTTTACTCCTATAGTTGTTCTTTTAAATTTTCTCATTTCTTGGAAGGAAGAAAAGGAGTTGATTAAAGAGTTTGGCGAAAAATATGAGGATTATAAGAAAAAAGTCCCCATGTTTTTACCGCGACTAAAAAAATGATTAAGTATGACTCTATCCATGGTTATTTTGCGATTAATAAAGTATTTGAAGAGAGTATTATTTTATTTTTTATCTTAAACAAGATAAAGATCAAATTTTACTAATTCCCCGTTAATTTCTATAAATGAACACACTAAACAATAAGGAATCATTGAGCTATAGAGCTTGGCCAGTTTTTCTACTTGCCTTTATAAGACTATTTTATGTATCAATCTTTGAAAGAGCATTATCAAATTACC
>CP070831.1:58271-78133 GCA_020344955.1 Promethearchaeota archaeon
ATCAAAATTGTTAAGAATTGAAAATATTCTATCATTAAATTTTTATAATTATCAATTATAAATATTATGGCAATGGAAAATGCGAAATTTTTATGTAATATGGTAAAACAAGGATACAATAAAGGTGCTTGTGAAGTTAGTTTAAAAGATAAAACAAAACTACCAGCTTGTCAAGTGACATTAAAATTTGAGGATGGACAATATCATCGAGTTATAAAGTCTCTCCACCTTTCTCGTCCTGAAGATTATTTTTCAATTTATCAATCAGGATGTAATCACAATTGTTTAAAATGCCACTCATGGGAATTTTCAAAGCATTTGAATGGAAAATGGTATTCTACAGATGAAATTGCTGAAGAATGTAAAAATTATGAGCATAATGTCACTATTTATGAGCCACGAGAGCATGCTTTAATGTATTATGCAAATCAGTTATGCAAGCATTGTGGTTCGTGTGTTTTGTTCAACAAACGTAGTCCTTCCTGTCCAAATAAGGTTAATAAAGATAAAATTGTATTAAGTCCCCAAGGTTTTGGCCCTGCTAGAAATATAATTGCATTTACTGGAGGTGATATTGCATGCAAAGCAGACTTTTATGCTGAAATTACAAAAAAAATCAAGCAACGATGTGAAAATCTTTGGGTACTTTTGGAATCAAATGGTTTTGGACTTACCAAAAAGAATTTAGATCTTCTTCAAAAAGCTGAGTTAGACTCATATTGGCTCGATATTAAAGCATTTGATGAACAGATTTACAGAAAACTATGTGGAACCCCTAACAAAACGGTTCTTAGTTCACCAAAAGAAATTGTAAGAAGAAATTTCATCTTAGAAATCCTTACTGTTTATATCCCAAATTTTGTAGAACTGGATCAATTTGTAAAAATTGCTCAATTAATTATTGAAATTGATGAGAACATACCATTTCATATTTTAGCTTTTTTTCCACAATATAAATTAAAGCTAAATCGAGCTCCAAACTTGGATGAGATATTAGAAACCTATAAAGCTGTTAAAGAAGTTGGTTTAAAACATATACAAATCGGTAATGTTGGTGTTATTGCTAAAAATGAAGAAGAAGTTAAAAAGTTGATAAAAGTTGTAGGTGAAAAAGCATTTTAGTTTATTTAAATAAACAAAGTTATTGAAAATAAGATATTAGAGTATTCTTTATCATTTCAAAATGACCTAAATGTATTTTAGAAAGATCATCAAGTGATTCAAAAATTCCTACTTTTTCAATTCTTTCTGTTATTTTGTAATAGGGAGATTCTTTTAATTTTTTTACTAATAATTTATTGCTCTTAATATCTTCTAATAAATAATCAATCGGATTAAACTGATGAGTTCCTAACATTGCTTGAATGATTGCTACTAACATGGTATCAAAACTAATTCTGAGAATTATTTCATGATCAAACTCTGAATTTATAGGGAATAGATAAGATTTAAGCATGGATACCGATTCTTTAAATAATTCTATAGATTCATTTCCAAGTTGTTTAATCCGTTCATTATAGGTACGATTTTCAGAAGCTCTTAAACATAAAGCAGATACTGTTTGATATTCTGCAACAAAATGAATAAATCGTGCTTTAGCATTAAGGTATGTATCTTTTGATTCTTCTTCATCTATTAATTCATCTAAATCTTCAAGAGCTTTTCTAAAATATGTAGCTATTTCGTAGAATTTCTCAGCTGAAGATTCAAAATCTTTCTGTGATAGTAAATTTAATGCTTTTTTTTCCTCCAATTCATATAATTCATCAAATTTATGTATCTGCATCACTGCTTTAAGTATTAAACGTTTACCTTCGTCTTTTTTAATTTTAGATCTTTCAAAAACTTGGCCAGCTTTCAATAGAAGTATTGAAGCTAAATTATTATATTCTTCAGGGTCAATTTCATGTAGGTATTTTGAAGCCTTTTGCCATGATTCTCCTGCTGTTTCCCAATCATGCATATTATAGGCTATATTTCCTAATTGTATTAATAATTTAGCAGAAACCTCATTAAGTTTTAATTCTTCAGTCTTTCTTACTATAGACTTCAATCTATAAATAGCTTGAATATTATTCTTAAATCTCGAGATTATTTGAGTAATCCTAATATATAGTTCATCTAATTTAATATAACTGCCAAGATCAAGATAAATTGAAGCCGCTTCTTCATAAAGTTCGATAGCTTCTTTTCCTTTCCCACGATCAGCAAGAGTTTCTGCTTGATCTATTAATCTTATAGCTTGTAACTCTTTCTCGTCATTATCACGATTGTTGATCATTTTAATCTCCTTCCTAATAAGCTTGTTGGTAATTAACGGTCTAATTTACAATTTCTATACAAATTACTTCTTAATTAGAATATTAAAATCTTAGTATTAATAGCTTTTTATTATTATATTTTATTTCTTTAAATCTTTGTAATAACATCCTAAATTATTATTCTTTTAGAAATGCTTAAAGAGCGGGATATTTTTGCTTTTTAATATATCTCTGAATTCTATAGATTGAAAAACGGATGCAAATGATTCTGGGGCATCTTCTATTGCTCCATAAAAAATAAAGTTTGAAAACCAAGTTACAATGAACATTATACTTGCTCGTCTGTATCGAGTATGATATTTAACATTTAAACGTGGAGACGAAAATTGAAAAAGAAAGAGATTAGGAGCTGTTCCTACAGGTAATTGCAATGATAAACTAATCAATCTTTGAGTTTCTAGTATATGAGCTAAACTTTCCAAGTTAATAACTCCAACATCAATCCAAATTTTTTCTACACCTATCTTTTTCAAACCATTAATAATACTCACATCCTCAGGTTGATTCTTTTCTGTAAGATAGGCATATCTTTGAGTAGAAGTCATGTTTTCTGAACCAAGAATTAAAATTACAGCAGATTTAATTCGGTGTTTCCTTATTAATTCGATTTCATCCTTGTTTTTTAGATTTGAAATTGTATTATATATGTATTGATCAGATTTGATGCCACTCTCTGTTAAATATTCGATTCCAGCTAATCTTGATTCAAAATTTCCACCTAATACAAAAGGGGGTTCAAAATTATCCAAATAAAACTCTAAATATTTTTTCATTGATTTAGGTGTAGGAGCAGAGATCTCAATTAAACTGGGAATTTTATATTGTTTTGATAATGATTGGTGTTTTTCAATTCGTTTTTTAGCTTTTAGAGAATTGAAAACTTCTGGATTTTTCCTCTCTACTAAAGATTCATTCTGATAGAAAATTGTACCAATTAGAATTGGTGGTGATTCAAATTTCCCTTTTTCTAATTTTATATTCCCATAAGTATAATATTCAGAATTATCCATTTTTAGTTCAACTATTAATTATAATACTTAAAATAGGAATAACAAATTATTTAATCTGCTTACTTTTTTTAAGAGATAGATACTTTTTCTTAAAACAATTGATAGTCTTAATTTTGATTTTAAAATAGAAATTATATGCTTGAAGACTATTAATTAATTATAAATTAAAAAAATCTAAAAAAACTAAATAAAAGATTAAATTAAAATGAATGACGAATCAGTTTCACAAGTTAATGTGGCGGCTTATTATCTTGCACAAAAAGGTTATACTTATGATAAATTGTGTTGGATGCTTGCAGAGAGACAACTATTAGTTCAGCAGGATCCGAACTATAATCAAGAAAATCGAATAAGAGAAAAAGCAGCAGAAATATTTTTCTCAGGTCCAGCTTATGATGTTTTATGCTATTTAATTTCAGAAATAGATATTATGATGAAATTAGGTAAAACTAGATGAAACGTGAAAAAAGAGCTTATAATAAAGTAAATAATTTTAATATAAGTGAAGTTTCATATCACAGCTTTTGCAATGACCCTCTTTTAATTTTTTAAAACAATCTTCATGATAAAGAGCGTTGCATTGGAGATTACCACATTGCACTGCCGATTGGCCTTTCTCGTAGATCAATTGACACACTGGACATGCTTTAAAAAGAGCTTCTTCTCCAAGCATAGCCACATCTTTAATAAATTTAGCTGGCATTATTTCAGGTGTTTGATTAAGTTTCTCTTTTACCCCCTTAGTAAGAACTCTTAATTTTTGAATTTGAGTAACTTCTATAGGAATTTTTAGAAGATAGAAGCAATGAGGACATCTAGCAGTACCAGATCTTTTTATTTTATGATTTTTTTGAGAGTCAGCCCAAGCGGCTAAACAATGAATATGGAAAGGTGTAGTACAACTAGGACAATATCTTCCAGTAATATAAAAAGTGCCCTTAGTATAAGGATCTTGATCAGAAAAACAAATAGAACATTTCTTAAAATCAACTTCCCCTCTAATTTGTTTTGCACGTTGTTCTTGGTCTTTTGTTAAATCTTGAACTCTCAATAAGTCTGCTGCTATCTTCCTAAGAAATGCAGGATTTTCAATGAGTACTTCTTTAGCTGCATTATAGGTTTTATAATTATCATCAGCAATTTCTTGAGCAGATCGATTTAAGGATTCAAAATCAGGATTATAAAAATATCGTCCCCCAGTAATGTCACTTATTTTTTTTAATATATTATCTTTTCCTGTATTTCCAATACCAAAAGTGTCAATTCTTATATTCAAACCTTGAGCAACTCGAGCCATTTTTATAGGGTCAACAGCAGACCTCACATACCTTCCATCAGAAACCAAAACTATTCTAGGTGTTTTTGCTCCAATTTTACGCAATTCAGCTATTAAAATTTTAATCGATAAAGCTAAAGCATCTCCCATAGCAGAATATCCTTCACACCGAAAGGAATTTAGAGCTTGAATAAGTTTATCACCAAAACTAGAGGATATAAAGTCTATAACCTTTTTGGGTTTATCAGAATATTTTATTAACGCAATTGCACTTAAGGTATCTATTTTGAATCTATTTTGAATTAAAGTTTTAGCAGCAGAAATACAACAAGCTAATCGGTTAGGAGAGAAATCCTTTCTAAACATCGAACGTGAAGTATCTATGCAAATCACAAGATTTTCAGGAATTCTATTCTCTGACATTTTACTTAGACTACTTTAAGAACTCATTTTTTTAAGTACAGAAAATGACCTAATTTATTCAATCGATTTTTTATACTTTTATTAATTACTAAATATTATAGTAGTCTTCAGAAAAATAAACTTTATTTTTACAGAAAAAAAATAATATTAAATAAAATCGTTTTGACTTTAAAATTAAGAATAATTTTAAGAATATAATTGACAATAAATTTGATGGGTCATGTCAGAGAATAGTAGTAAAAATGTAGCAATTAAAGATTTTTTCAAAAGTAATATATTAATTAACGAACTTGAAGATGTTTTGAGATTTAGTCCAGATACTTTAATTGGTATTGATAAAATTAGTTCTGATCACCTATTTAATGCAGGAATAAAATCTATTGATGATTTAGCTAATTTATCTCAATCGAATCTACCTGAAATAAAAGAAATCCTGCCTAATATGCTAAAAAAATGGGTAAAAATTGCAAAAGTTATCCAAAAAAATATACAAGAACAACTTCGCCGTCATAAAAAATTATTAATGATCGGCTTAGATAATGGGGGTAAAACATCAATATTAGCTGTTATTCAAGATAAATTTTCGATTATAAAATCTCTTTTAGCAACAAGGGGTGTTAAGAGGGAAAAATTAGACTTTTTCGGGTATCCAGTTATAAGTTGGGACCTCGGTGGACAAGTCCAATATCGAGAGAAATTATATTTTAATAGACCAGAACTTTTCTTTACAGAGGCAGATATCATGCTATATGTCGTTGATAGTCAAGATCCAGACAGAATTCCTGAATCTGCAAACTATTTTCGAGAAGTTTTAAAAGTTTTGGTAGATTTACATGAAAAACCTGAAGTTTTGATTGTTTTAAGTAAAAGCGATCAGGATGCGCGTAAAACTCTTCAATGGCAACAAAATGTCACCAGTATAAAAAACAAGTTCAATAGTATAGTTAATGAATATGAAGATTTTAAAGTCGATTATTGTGATACTACAATATTTCAAAGGGAAACAATTATGCAAATGTTTAGTATTGCATTAAAGAAAGTATCTGATACCTCTGAAATCATTGAACACATACTCGAAGAATTTACGGATCAAGTAGAAGCAAAAGCTTCAAGTCTTGTTTCAATGGATGGATTGATTTTTGGCAACTATACAAGAACAGATACAGATGAAATGTTAGTGAATAATACAGCTTTATTACTCCAAACACTTTCGAATTTCTATAATTCAATAGGATTAATTAGGGAAAAGTCAATAACTCTAGATTTACCACTTAATGGATTTACAATTCGAGGAGAAAAATTATTTGAATACTCAGAATTACAAATTCCTGTATACTTATGGATGCTTTCTCAAAATCCAGAGTTACTTGTAGGGAGACTTGATTATTTTAGAGAACAATTGCTTCCTTTGATTAACCTTTTCTTATAAATTTTTATTCTAATGCTTTGTTAGCTTCAAGCAAATATTCATTACATCTATCTAGCATTTCTATTGCATTGTCTAAATTTTCAACAACTGATCTTAATCCTTTATCGTTAGCTATATTCCGCCATTTTAAGAAGTTTTCCTTATGTGAATCATTATGATCTGCCCAATGCTTACATAGTTTTGATAATTTTAAAATATCTTTATCCTCTTTATCCAAATTATCTCACATCTGTAAATAAAAACTTTAATATTTGTAAAAATTGTTTTTTAAACATTAAATTTTGGATTTTCTAATTAACAAGGTTAATTAATCCTATTAGAATTAATCCATAGCAAACTTATTTTAAAAATTAAAAAAAAGAAATATAAAAAATAATTTTAAATTAGGTGCGACACAATCTTTTTAAAAGAGTTGGATCAACAATTTCTTTTGGTTCCCACCCTCTTTCCTTAAGATATACTTGGATTTCATCCTTCATACTTATAGGGATATCTGCTTCAAGTCGAATGAATTTCTCTAGGTCGTTTGGGAATTGAACTCCCTTATATTTTCGCTCTAAATCAATCCAATGAGAGAGTTTTATCATACGACCCTTAGAGTTATCAGCAGGTCTTAAAGCTAGTTTAGCTACCAAACAAATAGCTTGTTCAATACTTTCAGCAGGAGTTAAAAGGTGTTCTGGTCCGGGACCAACTATATGTCCCTCTGTTCCATCACGGGCATTAAAAACTTTCCATGTCTCTTCATCATCAGATCTACTAAGATACATACGTCGATATTCAGCACCATGTGGTCCTATTACTGCTGGAACACCTAATCCATTAGCCATACTTGCTATACTTGCTGCTTTTTGAGAATAAGCACCCCAAGCTACACCAACAGCGCCAACTCTGTTTAAAATATAATCTGCTATCTCTTCGAAATTACCTCGTAATGGCCTTCGGGCAAAAATATTAGCAACTTTGCAAGCTGCTCCAGTGATCCAAGCATTAGCAACACAACTTCCAACATTAACTAAACATCCACGATCAAAATCACCAGGATATCTTTCATATAGAGTTTTGCCTTCCTCATCTTTTACAAGTCCAATATCCATAGCACCACAACCACTAACAACCACAATATAATTTCGTCTTAAAAACTCCTCAGCCATAGTATATAATTCACGGATATCGTGAGCATAATTGGAACATCCAATAATCGCAACTATTCCAGGAATCTCACCTAAAACGATTGGTGCTCCTACATTTCGAATTTCAGTATCTTGAATTGGTCCTCGTCCTGATCTACAGTTATATTTTTCATTTCTAATATATTCTCTGGAAGCATGCATAATCAAAGTTAAAGGAGAGACATCTTTCATACAATCTTTTTCACATCTCCCACAACCCAAGCACTCATCAAAAATACTTGCAAGTAAAGAAAAATCACCATCTTTTGCTAAACCTACCCCTTCTACAAGAGGTAAATCATTAGGACAATTTCTTTGACAGTTTCCACAGCCATTACAATTCATTGCCATATCGATACATCCTTGTTCGTCAGGTATACCACTTTTTGCCTTCCTAATTGGTTTAACCTTTACAGCAGTCTCTGCAGCAACAGCTCCAGCTTTAATTGGATCTAAGATTAAGACTCCATCTAATTTTCTACTTACTAAATCTTCAACAATTTCATTAACAGGATCGCTAGTTCTATCAGGTAATCCCCCCATAATTTTTTCATTAGTAGTAATATATGGGGCTCCAACTTTCTTTGCTTCCTCCAAAGTCTGTAAAACAACACACTGTTCGTCAACCATGACTACATCAGCCAAGCCAGAACGAATATAATGTAATTGTCTCGAATATGAGCCTATAATTTTTGCTCCATCGAAATATCTAGTTAAATCATGAGCAGTACAACATATAGCTCCTACATCAACTTTATCCTCTAAACCTTTTTCCCGGATATAATCTACTAATTCTACTCCAGGAGCAACATTATGTCCAATCATTAAAATCTTAGCTTTTTCGGGATCCAATGTACCCATTCCTAACTCAACAATTGGAGCTTCAGGATCACCTACTGGCATTCCATAAGCAGCGATTTGAACTGCATCAGAAACTTCCATTCCTACAGCATCACATAATCCTGCTAAAAAGCTTTTTGATTCATAATCTAAATGGTTTGATTCTTGCCCAGTATGTCCTGCTGCTAATAATTGAGTTATATTGTAATGCACCCATTCCATTGCGGTCTCTAAATCTTCTAAGTTCTCTGGTTTCATTCCAACAATTAAACGAGTGAGGGGCATCTCAACTGCAATGTTATTACCAAAATTAAGTGGAACATTTCCATATTTCTCTTTCAACCAATGAAGTAAATGATCTCCGTGAGCTGAATGGCAAGCAGCACCGATACAACATGCAATTTCTACAATACGAGCATTTTGTGTTTCCATATTGATACCACATGCACCTGTCCGCCCTTTTGATAAATTACATTTTCCATATGTGCACAAACAACACATGTCGCAAATTGGCATATATGTCGGCTTATATCTGTCCATTAATTTGAAAAACCAATCACGTAGAGTAGGAATGTGCGGCATTGGATGAGGCCCCATAGGTTCCCATTCAGTCTCATCTCCATAAGATATTTTACCCGTTGTTAATTCAAATCCTTTTATTGTACCAAGTGGTCCCTTATACTCATCGATTTTAACTTTTGCGCCTCTTTTTTCCATTTTTAAATCATTTTTTTTTAATTTTTACTTTAATTAAATTATGATAATTATTCTTATCTTTGATTTTATTAAAGGTATTCTATGGAGATTAAGGGTATGATAATTTAAAAGTTGTTTATTATATTCAAAAGCTCAATATTGAGGAATACTAATAATTTATGAGTGTGAAACTTCACACATTCTAAAAAATTTAATCAAAATAGAAATTCCAAATTGGGAAATATTCATAATTAAGATTATAGTGTAGATAAAAACTCTGAGACAGTTTCTTCTGCATCCACTAGATTGTCATCTAATTTTTCTCCAATGAACCCAAATTTAAAAACACAATTTTCAGCTCCTAATAAAACACATTCAGTTTCCTCCCCATCTACATCGATTAGTAGAGTCTCAAATATCGCATTGAAAATTCCTTGATAAAGTAAGCATAAGTTCTTAGCCATAATATTATCTTTTTCTTCTGATGCTAATGAATCTGTTACTTTAATTAAAATATAATCTTTTTTGAAATATCCAGTTAATTCACCAAATCCCCAAAGTTCTAACGCTTCTAGATTACCAAGGATTACTTCTTTTTTTGTTTTCATGGTTTCGGCACTCCAATCTTTATTATAAAAGAATTTATCCATATAAGTTCTTCCAAGAGTTTTCCCAACCCATACCAAAATGTCATCTGCATTAGTCCCTGCAAATTCCGAAAATTCGATCAAATCAATTGGTCTCAACATCAACAAGCGTAAATCTTTCTTTTTTTCTCCGAAAAATAATTGTCCTAATTTCTCCTCAATCATAATTTGTAATTCTTTTTTAAGTCGTTTCGACATTATTTATCCCTAATTTAATATATCAAGAGAAATAATAAGATTTTATTTCATATAATAGAAATTTAAATGGCTAGATATTTAAATTTAATGTTTAATGCATGAAGACTTAGAAATTTGTTAAGATTGGGTAATTTTTGGATTTATAGTAAGTGTAAAATATCAATTTAAGGAGATATTAAATCATAAATCGAAGGAATTACGTTATCAATATTATAGTTAGTCTTTACTGATGTGAATAAAAAATTCCAATTTCTATTTGTTATTTTTTCAAAATCATAAAATTCTATTAATTCTCTTCGTAAATTTTGAAACTGTGTTTCATAACCATTTTTAGAGGATTTTATTAAATCAATTTTATTGCCTAATATTAATAGTGGGATTTCATTCAATTGATCATTGTTTAACACATTCCAAAATTCATTTTTAGATTCTTCAAATCTTCTTTGGTTCGCAACATCAATCATATAGATAATAACGTTAGATTCTTGAAGCCCTATAAGCCATTTCGATCTAAATCCTTTTTGCCCTGGCATATCCCACACTGCCAGCAACCCTTCCTCTTCCATTGGTAGATATTCAATATTAAACTTACGAGTTGGAGTGAAATAATTTTCGTTAAACTCGCCGGTTTTTAAACGTCTTACTAGACTGCTTTTTCCTACTTCGTCAATTCCAAAGAGAAAAGCCTTGAAAAATGTTTCTCTTTCATAATAATAATCAATTTCTGAATAATTTTCAATTACTTCATCTCCAAACCTTCGAATATCAATAAACATTGAAATTAAAATATTATCTACTTCCATTTCATCATCGAAGGAATATACATTCCCATTATTTAGCACTTCATTTACTAGTTCTTTAAATATTTGCATGTAATCATAAGGATTATCCTCATTTTCAAAAATTAATCCAATGATAATCGTTCTATTTATACAGATAGTATATAAATTTAAATCGTTGATATATTGAGCAATAGGTTCATCAATTACATAATGGTTTGAATTAATACTTTGAATTTCCTCTTCTTTATCATGTTCTTTTATAATCTTATTAACGAGTATTTTGTTATTAATACTAATTACTTCATTAGGATAGCTATAAATATTAAGATCTTCTAAATCTCGAATTTTTTTTCCTTTAAATAAAAATATATTATGTAACAACTATGAATCCAAAAACCTTAATTCTAATAAGTTTGAAAATAAAATTAACTTAAAAAAAGTTTGGAATCTTGCTTATTTAATTTCCTTTTAAAGTTTTCGATATAAACAATAAAGAGGGAGTAATCTTTTGTTATTTTTAAAGGAATTTAAAGCTGAATCAATAAAAATTAAGTGATCTATTATTGTTCTCCTAGGTCTTCCTCTAAATCTTCTTTTTTCTCTTCAATAGGTTGCTCTTTAGTTTCTTCAGATGGTTCAGGTGCAGGTTCTTCAGATGGTTCAGGTGCAGGTTCTTCAGATGGTTCAGGTGCAGGTTCCTCAGGAGGCTCTGGTTCATGTTTGGCACCCACTGGAGTCTCACAAACAGGACATCGATTCCATCCCGGTCTTAGACTATACCCACATTTGACACACTCTTTCAGACTTTCATCTTCCTTCCATTCTGGGATATCTAAACCACCTTGCCTTTTACGGGCTAATTCTTGCAATTCCTCTTCAGTCCAAACTTCCATGCCTTCAGGTAAGCTTGTTCCTCTTTCAGCTACAAACTTACTTAAATCTTCTTCAGTCCAAGCAGGAATATCTGACTGAGCGGTCATCCGTTTTTGAGCTTCTTCTGCTAATTCTTCAGCAGTCCAAGTTTTCAGTTCTTGCCCTCCCGAAGTTCTGACTGTACCAGGTTGTTGAGTTACTTCTTGAGTTGGAGCTTGGACTTGTTGAGACGGAACATTACAACATTCAGCAGAAAATTTTAAAACACTTTCAAAACATCTGGAGTATTTATTAGGATCTTTTCCTTCATCACAAACTAGTATTAATGTAGTTTTTACAGCATTTTGAGGTACTGCTATGCTATAGACAGCTATATCTGAAGTAAGGCGAGTTGACTCAATTCCAGAAGTCACTCTTTCCATTGCATTCATTAATTCATTGTCTTTCATTAAATAGTCACAAATTGGATCACCATGACGTTGATAACCTTCATGATATTTAGCAAGATGATTCTTTGTCACTGTAGAGTCTAAGGAATTAATTATAGTGCTGATATAAGAATATACTTGAGATGGAGGACTTTTTATTGAATCATCGAGTTTATAACCACCTAAATCAAGTTCTCCCATGATCGGAGCATACAATGGTTTCTCATTTTTCATTTTACCAAATATTATTGGTCTTGAAATTTGACATTTAACTTCTCCATAAAATGCTATTGCATTATCTAAAAGCTCAACTTTCTTATCAAAAACTATACGAGGAACAGTGCGAAACAAAACGTCAACCAAAGGCATCTCTTTTACAGGAATTATAGCTACGCATGTTTTTTCGATTAATTCTTTTAATCTTTTGATATAATTCTTTAATTCTTTCTTAATATCATCATATTCTTCATTTTCTAATTCCTCATTTGCTTTTTTCTCGAGTTCCTTAAATTTCTCCTCATTTCCTTTTAAAGTTCCTCCAAATGATTTGATTTCCCCAACAATATTTTCTTTCAAAATTGAAGTGGCTTTCTCAATCTGTTCTTTCTGAAAATTAGAAAGATCTTGTTCTTCGCCTGATGATAAGTAATCAGTGGCATCAAATTCCAACTTATTCACAAATACTTGAAAAAGCTTTTTTAAAACGGTATCTGACAATTTCCTTCCTTTTTTTTTTATAATTTTGAATAATAGCTAATTATAATTATAGCAATGGAATGTATATAAAAATATTAGCATATTATATAGGAAATAAAGTATAAGTCTTTTTTGTGTTTTAATCTACAAATTCATAACATCTTAAAATTATGAGCGAATCAGAAAATAATATCATAGTATGTTTTACTTCTGAAATACCTAATAAAGTGAGAGAATATCTAAGTGAAAAGTTAAAATTATTAGTTAATGTTGAGATTCTATTTCCAGAAGATACTTCTGTAGGAGCTTTATCAAAGATCGTTCATTCAGCAGACATCTTGATCGGGTGGCGTCCATCTAAAGAAATTTTAATAAATGCCACGAAATTAAAGCTATTTATCAATCCTGGTGCTGGAGTTCATCACCTATTAGAACTATTTAGAGAAATAAATAAAGATAGGAAAGTTCTTCTAATTAATGGTCATGGTAATTCCTATTTTGTAGCACAACACACCGTTGCGCTTTTATTGGCTCTGATGAATAAAATTATCCCCCATCATGAATGGATGCAAGAAGGTAAATGGCGGACTGGAGATGAGGATGCCGTTTCAATTCCATTAAGATTTAAAAAAGTTGGATTACTTGGCTACGGTGCTATAAACCAAAAAGTTCACCGCTTCTTAAGCGGTTTTGATATTGAATTTTCGATTTTAAGAAAGCATTGGGAAAAACAAGAAACTCCCTTATCAAATAGAGTAAGAAAATATGAGTTTTCTGAGCTTCATCAATTTCTGAAAAATATTGATATTCTTATAATAGCTGTACCAGTAACCTCATTAACAAGAAAAATGATTAAAAAAAAAGAATTAGAATTATTAGGTCCTAGAGGACTAATTATTAATGTAAGTAGAGGTGAAATAATTGACGAAGAAAGTTTATTCAACGCATTACAAGAGAGAAAAATACAAGGTGCTGCAATAGATGTTTGGTATAATTATAATCCAGAAAGTGATGAAGAAGGCAAAAAATATCCTTTCACATTCCCATTCCATACTTTAGACAACATAGTACTATCTCCTCATAGGGGATATTCCCCATTTAATGATTTACTAAGATGGAATGAAATAATTGAGAATCTAAAAAGAATGAGTCAAGGACGTAAAGATTTTATTAATATTGTAAATTTAGAGGAAGAGTATTAAATTAAGTAATTATAATTAAAATACTCTCATAAATTAACAACTATTATTAAAAAGCTTATTTAAATATAAATTTGTTCAAATATTTTGTTAATTAAATTGAGGAAGTTTTAAGGATTATTTAAATAAATAAAATTTGTTTATTATTTTACTTGAATTTTATATTTTTTTTTAATTTTAATTAGAGATTAAATAAAATATTTTTAACCATATTTATATATGAAAATGAAATCTAAAAATATCATTAAATTTGAGGAGTATAGAAATATTTTAAAAATTAATACATTAATATGCTATTTGGAATATTTAATCAATGACAAATTAGTCTTTCATAAAATATATTAATCCGATAAAAAAAAACATTTATATATTAATGTGTGATAAAATTATTTATAAAAATATTTGTGGTTTAAGGCGATAGTATTAAAAAGTAATTTAGCTGATTTGCCGATTATTGAAACTCGCATATTTAAGAACAAATAAAGGTTAATAATATGAAAATTGTGACTGTTAACATTCCTGAATCCTATCTCGATAGTATAGAAAAGTTAGTGGGGGAAAATGGGCTTTATCCATCAAGATCCGAACTAATTCGAGTAGCTGTCCGAGATTTTCTTCTCAGAGAATTAAAAATGGCTAACAATATGGCTAAATATAATGAGACAGAAATTGAAGATCTTGATGACGAAAATTACGTAAGGGTACCCATTCAGCGATTAAATGAGAAAGATGAGCCCGTCCGTGAGTTCAAGACTTACAAAATTATCAAACGGTTAGAATATTAAGGAAATTATAGATTTAAGTCTTTAAAAATTTGGTTTTTGTTGGTTTGAAAACAATCTTTTCTTTTTTTTTATTTTTTCAAAATTGAACCAACCTAACAATAAAGTAAAAAATATATACCAGTAAAATAATATTTATAAAATCTAAAGGAAAAAAAGAGGTAATATTATTCCTAGCAATATAAAGAGCCCTAATCATTATATTCCGAAATTTATGGAGTGGGGTATAATAAATAAGGAAAATTTTAAAGGGAAAACTACATATGACGTCCCTATTAAAAGGTGGGATCCTTTATCCACAGTAAGTATTCACACAGAGGATTTTGGTCTAAGAAAGGAGCGTAAAAGATATTATGGGCACTATTCTTATATTAGTCCAATACGTGGTGCCAGACCAAAAGGATTTAAAACTGTTGAGGAAGAGAAACAATTTTTAGGTTGCTCCAAAAAAATTATTGGGAAATATAAAGACGTTTTTTCGTCTATTACGGAGGGTAAGATTGTTTATGACGATTGGGGAATACCACTAAGTGATGGTTTTACTATGATTATTACCCAAGATGAAATAAGACGTGATAATCCTTTTTCAGAAACTCCACATCAAATAGAACGAATCCCAGATGCCTGTAAAGCCCTAACTCTAATAAACCGTTATCCATCAATGGCAAGAATTATAGACCCAGAAATAGAGGATCACATTGTAAAAAATCTTCCTTCTCATTTAAAACTCTCAGTAGGAATTAATTTGGTGACTATTTCTCGAGATTTCTATCCCTCTTTATGTTTTAATTTAATTCCTGAAGATGTTTTAGCAGGGGTTTTTCTTTCAATGAAAGCTGCTATCCTTTATTGTATTGAAGAGGCTATAAATAAAGACTATTATGATATCCCTGTAATGCCATTTTTCAATATAGGAACGAAAGTTGGAGGATCTCAGCCAAGGCTTCATACTCAAGTTTATATTGATCTAAATATGGATGGGCATGGAAGTAGGTTAGAAGGTTATCTTGAAGCTTTTAAAGAGATGGGAAGTAAATGCCATTTATGCAAAACTACTCATGGTGGGACCGATCGTATCATACTTGAAACAGAATTTTGGACTTTTTATAATACAGGAAGTCCTGTAAGAAATTATCATATAAGGTTTCATCCAAATGAACATATACGAAGATTTTCTCAATTAAAAGTCAATCAAATTGAAGATTTAGCATATGCACTAAAAATAATTTTTCAAGCTTTAGATGATATTAAAATTGATAAAAATCGAAATATTCTATTCAATTGTTGTCCATATGGTTATGATGCTGATTTTCATATGTTTGCTGATATTATCCCCCATGAAGTAATTGGTGGTGCTGAAATGGCAGACGATATGAGAGTTGCAAGAAAATTACCTCATGTTGCTGCTAAAGAAATTAAAGATTCACTGCAGAAATATCTAGAATAAAACCTGTTACTTTATTTTTTAATTTTATAGGATAAGTTTTAAATTTCAATTAGAATTACATTTAAATCTAATAATTTTTTATATAATGTGAAAATTTTCTAAGAGATTCAAAATTGAGAGAATGGTCTGCGATTATCTTAGCAGGTGGTAAAGGTAAACGGTTAATGCCTTTGACTTCATTAGTTCCAAAACCGCTTGTGAAGGTTACTAACGTTCCTATGGTTGATTATGCTATAGCACATTTAATATACGCTGATATAAAGCATATAACAATCGCATTAGCACACATGGGAAAAGAAATGAAAGAATATATTGAAAAGACTTGGACACCAGATAAATTGGGTGATGTTGAGTTAGAGTGTGAAATTCAAGACAGTAAAGGTACTGCTGATGCATATAGGCTCCTAACAGATCGGATAGATGCAGAAAAAGTAGTTGTCTCAATGGCAGACATTGTAACTAATCTTCCTATGAAGCGTTTTATGAATTTCCATTCTGAAAAAGGTGGATTAGCCACAATATCAATGAAAACTATTGAAAGCCATATTTCTCAATATGGTGTTGTTCTATTAGACAAAAACCGAAAAATATATCTTTTCTTAGAAAAACCAGCCCCAATGGAATTATATTTAAGTAGCATGTCTCAGAGAGAGGATCTTTTCTTACATACTAACGTTGCTAATACAGGTATTTATTGCTTTAAAAAAGAAATTGGAGAAATTCTTCATGAAACAGGTTTAATGGATTTTGGGGGAGAAGTTTTTCCTTATCTTCTCGAAAACAATTATGACTTATTTGGTTTTGTCGAAAATTATTATTGGATGGATGCAGGAAATTCAACTACGTATTTATGGGTAAATTGGGACTTGCTAAGGAAGTATGCTTGGCCTATTTTACCTAATGGTGTTGAATATGATGGAATTTATGTGATGGGAATAATAAACTCAGGACAAAATATTGTAATTAGCAAACCGACTTGCTTCGGGGAATTTGTTCAGTTAGAGAATAGAGTAAAAATTAAAGAATTAACCTCAATTGGTCATAATGTAACAATCGGTGAAGATACAATTATTGAAAAAAGTGTCTTATGGGATGAAATAAAGATTGGATCTGGTTGCATTGTAAAAGAAAGTATTATTTGTAATAATTGTGAAATTGGAGATAATGTAGTTTTAGAGAAAGCAATAATTGCCCCAAATTGCAGAATCAATAGCAATTCACAAATTAGAGATCGTACTATTGAATTAGGACAAGAGATATAAGTTATTTGAATTTAAGATCCCTCTATATGAAAACATAAATAAAGTATAATATTTTCTAATACAATAGAAATATAAAAATACCTTAATCAAAAGTTAAATATCAAACTATGAGTCCATATTGCACTAACTGTGGTAATGAAGTAGAAGATTCTTGGAATATTTGTCCTAATTGTGGAAAAACTCTTAAAGAACGACAAGCTCCACTAGTACAACCCCAACAACAGATACGTCAACAGTCGCAACCTTATCAAACAACCACATATCAGAGATCATTCACTCGTGTAGGTAATAGTTATGGAACTACAGCATTGATTTGTGGATTGTTAGGAATATTTTTTGGAATATTTTATATCGCAATTTTTTTAGGCATAATAGCAATGATTATGGGGGGCATTGGAGTAGGTAGAGATGAAAACCCTTCATTGGCTACAATTGGTTTGGTTTTAGGTATTATTGATTTTGTACTCTTCATTATCTTCTTTTTCTTTCTCTTTTCATGGTGGAATTGGATGTGGAATTGGTGGCCATAATATCCAATTTTCGATTTCAATCTTAAGATTTATGGTATAGGTATCGATCGTAAGTTACATATTCGACTTTTCCCGTAGTAGAGTTTTGGTAAAATTTGACCTCTTGAAGAGATGAGGGAACAGTTGAAAATAAACTAAAAGTCAAATTGTCAAAATCTTTAATAATAAGGGGGAAATTAAAGACCCCATCATCTGATTCAACTTTAATATGAATAGAAAATGCTTTGAAAGTTACTTCTAAATTGTACAATCCCAATGACGACTTATATTTACCAGCAATTTTTTCATATATATCTAAAATTTTTAAGCGTTCACTAATTTTCTCGGGATCTTCTCCTAACATCAACATTAAAGCGCATGTTCCAATTAATCCACTAATTCCACTGTCATCGTTTTCAGCAACACTCACTGCTATATTCTTTTCTGGGATCAAGCCAAAAAAAGAAGTGCTTACACCAAGCCCACCACCATGATGATATATGGTGTGTCCTAGAAAATCTTTTTCCTGAACCCAACCTAAACAATATTTAGGATCCTTACCATAACCATAAGGAGATTTGATTTGGGGCGTCCAGAGTAAATCTAATGACTCCGATTTAATTATTTGCTTATCTTTAAAAACGCCCTTATGTAATAAACACCTGGCATAATTTAACATTTCATGCATGGAAGTATATATACCTCCAGGTGCTTGAAGATATTTTGAGAAAGGTAATTTAGGTTTCTCAAACTGTAATTTTTCTTCTGTCCCCTTATGGATGTACCCTGTAATATAATTCTTTTCTGGATCTTTTTCAAGATCTTCTCGTTTAACTGTAGCACGACTCATTTCCAATGGTGTCAATATATCCTCACTTAGCACTTCACTAAAAGACTTCCTAGTTAATTTTTCTACTATCATTCCTAGAAGTGAGAACATATCATTATTATAGAAAAATTTTTCTCCCGGTTTAAAGAAGATTTCATTTTTTGTTTCTGAAATATGGTAAAGATAGTCATCTTCTGAAGACATTGGGTAAATTCGTTGATAATCGCCATAAGTAATTGCTATAGGAAGCCATTGTGCATCAACGGAAGGTATTCCACTACTATGTGATAAGAGATGAGCTAGAGTAATATCTGGATTGCTTAAAAAGGGTTCAATTTCTAAGTGTTTACTAACTGAATCCTCCAGCTCTAATAATCCTTTCTCTCTTAACTTTAGTATTAAAAGAGCAGTAAATGACTTTGAGATACTGCCGATCCCAATTAGAGTATCTGATGTCATAGGTTTATTTTCCTCGAGATTACGGGCTCCAAATCCCTTCTCATAAACAATTTCATCATTATGCAAAATGTCGATTGCTAATCCCGGAACTTTAAATTTCCGCATTAGTTTTACAATTATTTTATGGAGTTGATCAAATTTATCATTCATTCTAATCAATTCATCTTAAATTTATGGCTATGTATACTCTAAAACATAATTGACTTCATTATTTAAAAATTTTAGATAATTTCTGAAAAAAGAATAAAATAAAGAAAAAAGATATTTTTATAGTAATAGAAGAATCCCTGCAATGAGTACTAAAATTCCTCCGATTAATGAACTAAAGATTATCATTACAATACCTAAAATAATCAAAAGTATACCATTGAAGGGGATCGGATTATCAGGTCTTAAAGCACTTAAAAGTACTACAACTGCCAGTACTATCGCAATAATAGCTGCAACCACGCGATTTACAAGACCAATATCGTATTCTACAATGCCTCTTCCTCCAGCTAGGGCCATAATAGCCTCAATTAATGCTACAATACCCCCCAAAATAGCTAAAATTTTAGCAATACTTTTGATTATTTTAGGTATTG
>CP070831.1:78233-98970 GCA_020344955.1 Promethearchaeota archaeon
TTTGACTTAATTAAATTAAATATTCCTGATGTATTATTGGCTTATGTCTTTAGAACAATTTTTAATGGAAAAAATGTTGTTATACTTTCAGACCAAGAGTTTCTCTTCAACCATTTACTTAATTTTTTTAAATATGTTTTGGAAAACTCGTTTGATTTTGAAATAAAAATTCTCTCTGAATTAGAATACAAAAAAAAAATAATTACAATAAAAATTATATTGTTTTTAAAAATCCATAAATAAATATGGATAAGGAAAAATTTATTGATCCAAAAAGTTTGGAGATTGAAAAATCTATTGTTAATAAATTCTTCTGTGAATATGATTTGTTGACAGGTCTAATAATATTAAAAAATGAGATAACTAAAGCTTTTTCATTTTCTAAAACTATTTCTGAATTCATTGAAGATCAAAAAGGAAACCCCCTAACGTCGAAAATGCTTATAAAAAAAATCTCAGAAACGCATGATGAGAAAATTCAAATGCAATATCTTAAATTACTCTTAGAGATTGTTGGAAATTACTTTAAAGTTGAAATTCCTAAAATTAATGGAGTTTCAAGCCTTCTAGGATTTCTATAACAATAACTATAATATTATTACAGGTTGTTCGTGAAACAGACCTTTCACGTATTTTTATATATATCCAGATAATCCACGGATATTTTTAGAATAATATATTATTATCCATTTGAACTTGGGGTTCATGTAATTTTAGCAATAATTCTAGCAGTAGGCTCTGTACATCGCACAAATTCTGTTGTAATTCCATTTGGATCAATATTTTTTTCATAAGGAGTATCATTATAAGTCCACGGAAGTGTACCCCCATATAAAAGAACACGAATCATAGAATTCATGCTGTCTAACAACCATGGGCAAATTTTGCCATTATCTTGGGGATAGTTGAATTTTTCACCAGCTTTATGATATTTGCAAATGCCATCACTTTCAAAAATTTCAATTTCTATATCATAACTTAGATTAACCATTTAAATTTTAACTCCTAAAAATTCGATTAATGAACTAAAATATCACATATTTTTTTAATAATTAGTCTTAAATATGCGCCCTCCGGGAATTGAAGTCCCGAGAACTTACGAGATGAAAGAACCTCCCGGGTCGCCAGGTTGGCAACCTGGCATACTTACCACTATACTAAGAGCGCATTGTTTAATATTTATAAAAATTTATTAAAAGATTAAAATTTAATGGTTCCTAAGTTATTTTTTAATCGCCTTTTATTAATTCAATTGAAACTTCCATTTTATCAGTAATTCCACGCTTTCTTGCCATTTTTAAAATATTGTTATTTCTTCTTTGTTTGATTACGTCAATCAAAATTAAAGCAGGAATTGTAGGTACAATCAATATAATCGGTAAAGGTATAAACATAATTAAAGTAATAATGAATAACGAAATATTATTACCAGCTGCACCAAAAAAAATAACAATAAAATTAATATAAGCAATTAATACAGAAACTCCAGCATAACCTTTTAATAATTGTTCATACCACCTTCCTATTGATCTTATCTCAAGAGGTTTATTTGTTTCATTTAATTTCATTTTATTCGAATAAAGAATACCAGAATCCATTAAGAACCAAGTAGGAGAAAAGAATATATTAGTAATCGCGAGTGTAATGATTAGTAATACAACAAATGCACTGGTGTAGTGATCAGGAGTTAAATCTTCTGGTGATGCATAAATATTTCCATTTATAAAACGAACAATATCTGGATTTAGTAAAAGCAAAGAGATGTTTATTGCCATTAAAGCTGAAAACAGCCCTTGAGAAAAATATTTAAATTTCTTATATTCAGGTTTGGGATAAATTCCATATTGATACTTATTTCTAAATATTTTAATATGTAAAGAAAGAAATATCGGACTCATTAGAAATCCTCCAATTAAAGTTCCAATTAGTGAAGATATTGGTAAAAGCAAAAGTGAAATAAATCCAATTTCTATTCCTGGATCCTTAAAGGGGATAATAGGTGATATATCTTGAGTAGAACCTAAAATTCTTGACATTGCAATCGAAATACCAACCCAAAATATGCAGTAAACACCAAAAATAATAAGAGAATTTTTATATTTTAGAAAATTCATGTTAAAACCTCCAATTAACTTTATTAAAAATTGATTTAGACAATCTCTGAAATAACCTGTTTAATCTTGTTATTATTAATAAATGCTTCAAGTTCTTGGATGCTATTGGGTAATCCCTCTCGAACACCAACTTCTTTACATTCTAAGAAGGACATGGCAGTAGCCATCTTAGATGTCTTTTCAAGAGAGAGATTATTCAATTGAGAAATTAATATCCCAGCTAAAAAAGCATCACCTGCTCCAGTGGTGTCTTCAACTTTTCCGGCACTGTACACACCACTATTTATAATTATTTTACCGTCAGAAATAATTGATCCATTTGGTCCATCAGTAATAGAAATCAATTTAATACCCATTTCTAAGAAATTTTTTATCATTAAAGTCTTTTTATTTTCACCTGTAAACTCTTGAGCTTCTTCTAAATTCATTGAAACTACATCAGAATTAGAAATCAGGATTTTTGCCCAATTTGGAGCATTTTTTATTATCGACATACTAGGAGCAGCAAAAATTTTTCCTCCTTTATCTTTTGTCAGAGTAATTGCTTTATCTATAGCTTTACAGGCATCATCAGTGGTTAACGAGGTCCAAGCAAATGCTTTTACTTTTTTGAATAATTCTTCTTTAACATCTGAAGGTTTCAATAAGTTATTCGCACCTTTATAGGCAAGAATACTCCGATCTTTTCCCCATGGTGTTTTTAATATTATCGAAAGTGCTGTAGTATCTTTATCAGTTTGAATTACTTGTGAGAGATCTACGCCACGTTTCTTTAAATCTGTTAGGCAAATTTCTGCTGAAAAATCATTTCCCATTACTCCAATGTAAGCGGATTTTAATCCTAGCATAGAGCAATTTGCGGCAATATTAGCACCTGACCCCCCAGGTACAAATCTTACATCTTTAACGTTCAATTTACGCGAATATTCAATAGCAGTATACTTTTTTATCATTTCTTTATCGAATAATTCAAACCGCAGTATATCATCAATGCCGATTATAATATCTAGTGTATTACTTCCAATTGTAATCAATTCAAGAGAATTCAATATTATCACTTAAAAATATTCAAAATCTTGATGTATAGATTAAGGTTAAAATAGATACAACTCTTTTAATAATTTCGTATAGTAAAAAATCATTTATGGTGACAAAGTATAGAAAACTACTCATATGCTACTTTTCCATCCTCTTGTAATCCTTTTACAATTGTTTGGACGGGAACTGACTCTAATCTGCTAATACAACGAATATTTCTAAGTGACTCAAGAATTACGTCAGAAGTCAAAACGCAGGAAACCTTCAAAAATATTAAACGTAAATCATCTACATTTATAGAAAGATTAGGTGAAAAAATCCAAGAATTTTTAAAAGGAGAAATTGTAGAATTTGATTTAGATTTAGTCAATTTCAATAAATGTACTGAAGTTCAAAGAAAGGTATTAATCGCTGAATTTAATATACCAAGAGGCTGGATTAGTACTTATAATCGAATTGCTAATAAAATAGGGATACAGAATGGAGCTAGAGTAGTTGGAAATGCTCTTGCTAAGAATCCATTCCCCATCATAATTCCTTGTCATAGAGCGATAAAAACAAATGGTGATCTCGGAGGATATCAGGGTGGTATTAAGATGAAGAGAACATTGTTAGAAATGGAAGGAATTAAATTTTCAAATACAGGAAAAGTTATAGATGCAAGAATTTATTATTAATTTACTTTAAATATTATAGATTTTCTTTACTATTGTCTAATAATTTTACCATTTTCTTTACCATTCGATTGGCAAGTTCGAGAAAAGCATATTCAACATTTTCTCCAGTTTTAGCAGATGTTTCGATGTAAAAACAATCATTTTTTTCTGAATATTCTTCAATCTCATTTTTATCAATAATCTGACCAATTTCCGGTATTAAATCGGCTTTATTGCCTATTAATATTTTAGGTATATCATCAGTAAGAATACTACTCATCTCTGAGATCCAAGTTTTCATACCTGAAAATGTTTGTTGTCTTGAAAGGTCAAAAACAACTAAAGCACCAAATGCCCCTTCATAGAAGCTCCGATGGAGGAATTTAAATCTTTCCTGAGCTCCTATATCCCAAATTTGTAATTTCGCAATTTTTAATGGTTCATATTCGACACTCTTAGTTAAGAAATCAACACCTATGGTTAGAGAATATTTCATTTTAAACTCGTTATGTACAAATCGGTTTAGGAGACTTGTTTTACCAACCGCAGGGGGTCCTATAATGATAACTTTAAAGGAAAACTCCGCCATTTTATTTACAATACAAATAGAATTAGATTAATAATAGTTTATTATCTTTTTAAATTTACTCAAAAATTCAATTTTTCTACGAAAGGAGTCTAAAATCCAATAAATAAGATATAATTATTATAAAAAAGAACAATTAAGAATCAATTAAATAACTTATCTACTCATCTGATTTAAGACGGTTTAATTCTTTCTCTAACTCTGCTATTTTTTCATCAGATCCTGCACTTGGTAATGCAACACCCATTTCCACTTGAATTTCAGCATCGATTTCTCCTAAAACATCCTTGACATCAGAATCTGAAACAGTAGTGTCAACCATTATATCACTTATTCCATCGCTTGTTATTTCCTCGGTAACAGCAAAATCTTCCATATCTACACCAATAGTAGTCATTAATTCCGTAAGCTGAGGTATAGATAGCTGGCTCTTCAATGCACCTATGCTTGCTGCAATTCCTTTCATTATTTCAGCAACATCTTTTACAGCAGTAGCTTGTTCTAATTTAAATACCATTCCTTCAAGATTAGTTCTAAATAAATCTATCGCCCTAGCATGTTTTTTTACTTGGAGGTAGTTCCTCGCATGAAATTCAGAGCCTTGCATATCTCCTTGCTTTCTGAGATTAACAGCCTTATCTCTAGCTTGTTTTGCGGATATTTCCATTTTTTTTGTCTGTCTCATCAGCCTTTTGTTAAAAACTTTCAATTTCACTGTAGCATGGCGAACGGTGTCTTTTCCTCGCTTTCCGCCCGAGAGCCATTTTGAAATATCTTTTAGAAAACCCATAATCATCAAAAATAATTAATATTTTTATAATATATAAATAGCTACGATATATATATAATTTTTTGGAGACCAATAATTATTCTCCTTATCTGAACAGTAAATTTGATATATACAGAGAAAATTATTAAATATATTTATGCTAAATTAGATTAGCTATAAATAGAAAAATTGTTTTGATATATTTAATATGTCATCTGTAGATTCGAAACTCTATCAATATGCTGTGCAAACAGCAAAAGAAGCGGTTGCTTTAGATAATCAAGGAAAATTCCGACAAGCGATGAATAAGTATTATCGTGCATCAGAAATTCTAATGCAATTTATGAAATACAACAAAAATCCTCAAATGAGAATGTTATGCCAGAGAAATATAGAGGAATATGTTGAAAGAGCAAAAATTCTAAAATCTCAATTAAGTGGAGTAAGACCTAGAAAAATAAGACCAAGTGAAACAAAAGACACTGGTGCTG
This sequence comes from Promethearchaeota archaeon, assembly GCA_020344955.1. GTDB lineage: Archaea > Asgardarchaeota > Lokiarchaeia > Sigyniarchaeales > SOKP01 > Loki-b32. The sequence goes on from CP070831.1 coordinate 83,888, forward strand.
CAGATTCTGAGATTGGGGTGGTATCATCAGAAGAGCAGGAGCTTATTGATATGATCTCGGGAACAATTGTTACAGAATCACCTAATGTGAAATGGGATGATATTGCTGGATTGCAACATGTTAAACAGGCTTTAAGAGAAGCAATTGTATTGCCAATAGCAAAACCTGAATTATTCAAAGGTGCAAGGAAACCTTGGTCAGGTATCCTTTTATTTGGACCTCCTGGATGTGGCAAGACATTATTAGCTAAAGCAGCAGCTACTGAATGTAAAGCTACGTTTTTTAGTGCGTCTTCTGCCGACCTACTGAGTAAATGGTTAGGTGAAAGTGAGAAATTAATTAGTTCGTTATTTAAAATTGCCCGATTAAAAGCACCTAGTTTAATATTTATGGATGAGATAGATTCAGTTGCTACAAAACGAGGAGAAGGTTCTGAAAGTGGTGGTGAGAGAAGAGTTAAAACACAACTTTTAAGTGAAATACAAGGATTAAAATCAACTCATGACAAACCCTTGTTGGTATTAGGAGCGACTAATCGTCCATGGGATATTGATAATGCTATGTTAAGTAGATTCGAAAAAAGAGTTCATGTACCACTTCCAGACTTAAAAGCACGAGCAGGAATTTTTAAAATCCATACAGAAGGAGTAAATTCATCGCTAACAGAAGAGGATTTTATAGAATTGGCTGTAAGAACTGAAGGTTATTCAGGTAGAGATATTGCAAATATATGTCGAGAAGTAATAATGTTACCTGTACGTGAACTAGATATGGGAGGCTTATTAGAGGATTCTAGTAAAGAGGTTAAAGTTAGAGATATTAATCTAAAAGACTTCAAAAAAACTCTTAAAAAAGTCAAACCAATGACTACCAAAGTGCTATTAAAGCAATACAATGATTGGGCTGAAGAGTTTGGTGAAATTTAAAAAATTTGAGGGTTAATATGGAAAGACAGCGAGAAAAATCTAGTGAAATTCCAAATGAGATAAAAGAAAAAGCAGGAAAAGAGTTAGAAGAATTAAGGAAAGAACTTTCAAGATTAAGAGCTTTAAAAAAGGAGAAGGAAGAGTTGGAAGTGGAGGCAACTCAAAAGCAAATTATTAAACAAGAAGATATCAAATCCACAGAGTTAGACTACATAGAAGATCAATTTAATAAACTTGAAGACATTTTATCTTCTAAATTAGGTGAAATTGACCAAAAGTTATATCGTCAACATGCTGATCAAATAGAAGAAGAGTTGCAAACACTTGAAGAAGAAATCATAGGAGAAAAGGGTTTAATAGAAAAGAAATTAAGTGCTTACGAAAATCTAGTGAAAGCTTATCCCTGGCTAGAAGAGGAACGTAAAAAATTCATGTATACAATGCCAGATAAAAAGCAGAATAAAAATGATTATATATCTTGGAAAATAGAATGGGCAAAAGTTCTCTTTGATTATGCTAGATTTGCTGTTTTACATATAATTTATATTAGAGAATTGAATTCTCAAAAACCATTTTCAAATTTCACCAAAAGAGAACAATATATAAAAGAAATAGCTGAAGAATTAATTAGTCAAAATCAAGCAACATGGCTTTCAAAAGAAAAGAAGAGATTAAGAGTATATTGGAAAACTCTTGAAGCTTGGTCAGATGAAATTTATAAGTGGTGTTATGAAAATGGAAAGATTGAACCAATAATGATTTATGAGTTAAGGGAAGCGACGCAGGAAGATTTTAGTTCACTTCCTTTAGAAGATCTAGAAGAAATTTTCAAAATCTTAGCGAAAAATCGTAAGGCTAAAATAATGAAATTAGAAAATGGACAATTAGCGTTTAAAATTAAATTAGAATAATAATATTGTTTTTTATAAAGACGGGAAATACCATTGTTTCCCTGTTAAGATATTTTCCCTGAATTTCGCAATCCCGGTCCTTTCGAGTGATTCTAAAGCTCGAATAGCACGGTCTTGAGACCATTTTAATTCTGCGCAGACATCCTCTAAAGTGTGAACTCCTTTTTTCTTAGCTAAATCCACTACTTTTGATTCATCATCTGTATATTGTATTGGAAAAAAACGTACTAAAATAACTCCTGAATCTAATTGAGTGAGATTTTCTATAACTCTTGATTTTTTCAATAATTTTAAAGCTTTTTCAACATCTTTGACATCAACATTTCCTTTTAAAATTCCAGTGTTTATTAACTCAAACACCTCAGATAATGGAATTATGCCTCCAGTTTCTTCCTTACTCATTAAAACTCTTTGATATGCTAGCATCCCTAATTTTTCATGGTCAATTTTGGAGAATTTTCGCAACACATCATGTTCTGTTATTTGCTCCGTAATTATTTTTGAAGAAGGAATGTTATATTTTTTCTGTAATTCTTTTACTTCCTGTCTTAATTCTGGCGTTAATGCTAATAAAACACCATGTTTTCTTGCTAAATCTCTCAATTGTTCTTTAGTAAATCTTTCAATGGATGCTTTGGCTTCCATGTCTTTTATTTTCAGTTCTGCTGCCTTCTTTTTCATCGCTTCTTTTAAATCAATCTCATCTTCTATCTTTCTTATACCCATTTTTATATAGCACTATTTTTTAATACCTTTATTGATTAATAATTATAAATCTTCTTAATTCTTTCTATTTAAAATGGCAAAAAAGGATTTAAAAAATTTTAGGCTCATTAATCAAACTGAAGAGATAATTATTAAAAATTCACTTTCAAATATTACTTTGAATTTATTTACTTATTTAGAGAAAAACGATTATTTTTTATATATTATCACCAAAAATATTGAATTGAATGAACAGTATCCCTCTATCTATTTAATTCCCAGCAATTTAAAAGAGATTTTAAAAGCCTTTAGCCTACAAAAACAAATAAATTCAATGGGTTTATATTTTGGGTTTTTAAAAAAAGAGAGGTTTTATCTAAGCTTAGAAGGGGCTGAATTTCTATATAAAAACAAGTTAATATCTAAAAGTCTACAAATTAATGTAAATAGTAATGGAGAGAAGTCAATTCTCTATGGAAATGAAATATTGAAAAATATGATTTTGAAAGTACCTAACTCATTAAAGATAAATGACCTTATATTAATATTTAATCAAGAAAATGAATTAATTGCTTTAGGAAAATCTCAAATTGATTATAATATTTATCAATCTCTTGGAAGTAAAGAAATTGTTGCTCAAAATTTAACAGATAAAGGTTATTATTTAAGGAAAAAACAATAAAAAAAAAAAGAGAAAATAGAATTATTTACTATATTTCCTTATTTTTGCGCCAATGATTATCGATAAAACGGATAGAATGGCAAAGAGGAATATTAAATTATAACTTGAAATTGCTTGCCTTGAAGGAATTTTTTTTAAAACCATTACGCTTTCAAATCCCTCATTCCCCGCTCTATCTACTGCATAAAAGGTTATGTTAATCTCTCCTTCCGATAGGTCATCCCACGCAACTTGATCGATTGTACCATTAAATTCTGTAAAGTAGAAATTTCCCGCAATACCTTCTATTGTATACCAAGAGGAAACTAAATCCTCTTCAAAAATAGAAATATTAAACTCTGGAGGATTTCTACCAAATCTTTCATTAGAAATCGGAGAATTTATTGTAATATCTGGTATATATGCATCTTTTCTAAGTGTTATGTCTACGAATCCTTCATAACCCCAAGAATCATTGGTATAGAATCTTATGCCTACGGTTCCATTGCTCTTTTTATCCCATTCAGCCTGATTAATTGTTAATGTCAATCCAGTAAATGTAATATTTGTCATTCCATCATCAAGAGTGTACCATGTATCATCTAAATTTGGATCGATAATTGATAATTCGAAAGATGGAGCTATTATGCCAAATAAATCATTCTGGTTTGGTGAAATAATCGTAATTTCAGGAGCACTAGTATCTATAGAGAAATATCTAACTTCAGATTGACATGCCTCTCCTGACCAATCTTCACTAAATACTTGTATTGAATGTGTTCCATCATCTAGTAATGGGATACTTTTATTTCCTAATATCATATTAATAGCTCCTCCATCCAAGGAGTAGCTTATCCAACTATGTTCAAAGTTTTTATCAAAGCCTAGCAACACACCTTCATTCCTATTATCCGCAACGTTGTAATTGTTATCCCAAGAAAACCCTATCGCATCAATATAATAATGATAATTTGAAAATCCAAAATCCCTATCAGTAAACCATTCAATTCTTCCAACAAAAAGCTTATCATTTATAAAGGGAAAGTTACCATACTGTAAACCATTTATATATAAACACCAAGTATATTGAGCTAAACCGCTGTAGTTTCCCCCAGTACATTCAAAATCAATTCTTATATGATACCATTTGTTGCTTTGGATAGTTGTAATATCTATCCAGTCTGTACTGTTCCAATATTTAATGGTATCAAGCCAGGTTACTACTGAAATAATAAAACCTGGAACAAATCCGCCTTTTAAATTAAAACCAGATATTTTAGTAGCGTTATCAGTTCTCATCCAAAATTCAACAGTACCATTTGATGGTGTAAAAGGGATATTTTTTTGAACATAAACATTTTCAGTTACATCAGTGTCATAAAGTTCTAAAACCGTATTATGCCCATCAAGTTTTTCAATGACTTGTACAGTTCCACCCTCCGTTCCGACTTCTAGAAACCATGCTGGTTGACAACCAATCTCATCATGATCGAAACTATTAGTCCCTAGATAATAACCATCCATTGGTTTATAATATGTTTGATTCTTAGGGGATTTTACTTCAATTTCAACTTCTGGATAATGTTTGAAATCCCATAAAATGTCCTTTTGAATGAAAGGATTATTAGTAATACCTATATGACCAGGACCCACGTATCTTCTATTATGAATTGCTCCCGATAATTTTACTGACTCTGTTGTCATCATTCCATCAAACATTATATCAATAATATCACGACATTTGTTAACTAATGCCATAACATTAACATAATTATCAGGATTAAGCAATATACTGAGATAGGCTGGGTCTATAGGAAAATGAATACTCCTATATGTATTATAATATATGTCGTACGGGGTCTCATCCCCAGAATTAAGATATTCTAAAAATTTTCCTAACGTATACATATTAAGTTTAGCAGTTTCATGCCAAATTGCAGGTAAATCATCTAGAGTATTGTTATCCATACAAAGCCATAAAAATTTATTGCAAAACCATGTGCCATGATTAGGAGTTCCATAGGATCCTACATGAATTATAGTAATTCCCGCGTCTTTTAACTCATTATAGTGCTCTTTAATCATAGTTCGAACTATCAAACCTCCATATGACCAGCACAGCAAGTCAATATTTCTTGATATAGTACCTGCGTTAAATTCATTTATTATATAGTTTTTTACAGCATTTGCAATAACTTTAATTGACGTTTTTAATGCACTTACAATCCCATCAAACTCAGGTCTGTCCGTATCTTCATCATAATAGCTAACCTTTAATATATTTGAAAGTCCATAATAATCAACAATATCATTAATTCCGTTTTTGTTCCAATCAAGCAATAATGGATCTGTTATTCCACTGTAAAATTCCTCAATACGATTCCCTATCCCGGGCATCAATACAAGAGTCGGATTGGCTACTTCAAAATACCTCAATTCTGAACTGTAATCTGTACCTCCTGAGTCCTTACCAAATACTTGAATTGAATGCAATCCGTTTCCTGGCTTTGGAATTGCGGTTTCGCCGAATATGGTTATGTTATCCAGACGATTTAATGAATAACCTATCCAAGTTAAGTCGGATGGTGCTTGAAACTTTAACAGTAATCCGTCGTTCATATTATCAGCAATATTACAGCGATCATTCCAAGAAAATGCTATCGCATCAATATAATAATAATAATCTGAAAATCCCCAAAGTACATCAGTAAACCATTCAATTCTTCCAATAAAGGTTTTATTATTGATAAACGGAAAGGGACCACGAGCTTTATTGCCATTAATAAATATCTGCCAAGTATATTGAGCTAATCCTTCGTATTCTCCGGGAGTGCATTCAAAATCAAGCCTTACATGACACCATTTATCGTTTTGGATTGTTGTATTCCATATTTCTTTCCAGTCTGCTCCGTCCCAATATTTAATAGTATCAACCCAGGTTTCTAGTGAAATAATTAACCCTGGAAAAATTCCACCGCTCAGATAAAAACCACATGCTTTAGAAAGGTTATCAGTTCTCATCCAAAATTCAATAGTACCTTGTTGTGGATTAGACAAGAGCTTTTTTCTGACATAAGTATTATTAGTTACATCAGTGTCATAAAGTTCTAAAACCGTATTATGCCCATCAAGTTTTTCAATGACTTGTACAGTTCCGCCATCAGTCCCGACTTCTTGAAACCAGGCAGGTTCAGTACCAACCTCAACACTATCGAAGCTATTAGTTCCGGGGTAATACCCGCTCATTGGTTTATAATATGTTTTATTCTCAGGGGTGATAAGATTAATTCCTCCATTATTAGATTTTAAAATTTTATTTTCTTGAGAATTATTATCAGTAGTATCGCCGTCCAAATTTCCATAATCCTTTCCTTGATAATAGCTAAAATTAGAGTTAGTTAGAATTGAAAATCCAAAAATAAACCCTAAAATTAGTAAAACTATCTTATTTTTTGTCAAATTTTTCATATTGATTTCACTTTTATAAATTTAAAAGTTATAATTTGAAAAAATAGAGCTATATATAAATCTATAACGACTAAATTTTTACAAACTGAATTGGTTAAACATAACCAATAGAATTTTGGTATTAATTTGAAAATTGAGCTAATGCATTTCCTTGTTCCTTAAAAGAAATGAAAATATATAATTTTATTCCGAATGGGTATATTTTAGACCTAGTTTTTTAATATTCCCTAATAATTTATCTTATAAATTGGATTTCGCTCTATTCTCCCAAAAATATATAAAGCGAATTACTTAAGGTTTTTTGTTTTTTTCTATATTTAAAGGTATTAGGACTAAAATTCTACAAATAGTTAGTATCATCTCCCCAAATACAAATTAATAAGGTTAGAGAGTAAAAGGGTTAATCTTGTATGGGAATTATTCTTCTAAATTCGAGTTTGATTCCAATAATTTCAAATCCTCTTCAGAGATTTGTTTTAGTTCTTTTTTCATTTCACTATAAGAACTTAGAAAAGCAGAGGGCATAGAGAGAGGAGACTTAATTAAATCTGCTTTTATAGCTTCATACTCTTTCTCATCTGTAAAGATACTTCGAAGTTTATTGTCTAATTCTGGAGGAATTTCAAGATATTTGCCAGTTAATAATAAAGGTTGCTTTTTACTCTTGAGGATCTTGTAGGGAAAGTTAGAAAAGTATTTTTCTATGAGTTCATAAGCGGGTTCGTATGTGGTCATATCTTTAATTGACATTTTTAATTCCCGATTAAATCTATTTTCAAAATCATCTGTGAATTTTACAACTGAATCTCTTAATAATTTTGAAGATTTTGAGGCAACTAACCCTACTGTTATTCGTTCAGATTCCTTTAAAATCAAGATACCTTCTTCCAAATTAATATCTAAGAGCCCCCCTATGTGCATTACCTCTTCACTCATGAGTTGCACCGCATTAAGAAATCCCGTGAAAATCTCTTCGCTTATATTTGATTTGGACCAATCGTGATCATAAAGTGGATGACCCTCTCTGTCTTTTACAACAATTCTATAGATTGTAAAAGGTAAAATATATAGTAGTTTTGGTTCTCTCACAGCACTGAAAATCATAAGAAGTGCACCAAAAATTGTACAGAAATTAGAGAATAGGATAAAAATTGGCTCAATAAGATAAAAGATATAAAAAATAACTCCAATAGGAAAAAGAAATAAAATACCTAACAAGAATAAAAAGGCTTCTTTTTTTATTAAAAGGGGAGCATTTTTCCAAGTTCTAATACCCCAATAAAACATAATTAACCCAATTATAGAAATAAGCAACATCCCCATTATATTAAATAACCCTCTCCACTCAATTCTAAGATACCCCATGTCTAAACCTTCTCCTAATGCACCTGGTTGTGTTCCTAAGTATATAAATAACATACTAATTCCAAATATAACAAAAAGACTTTTAGAATAGAAAGATTCTTTTATAGTATAATTCACTCCTATAATCAGGAATATTGCTGATGGTACAAGTACTAAACCAGCAAAAATTTGTAAAATTTTATTTACAAAAAGTAACGATAAACCATCCAATAAATATAAAAACAAAATGAAAATGATTCCTAATCTAATATAAAATAAGGAGGTAATTTTTCTGGATTTAGTTGAATAATAAGTAGCTACGATAAGTATTAAGCCTATAGTAGCAGCTACAAAATCTATAATGACTTCGATATTCCAATTAATTACCATTCTTTTACCTCTTTATAGTTATTAGTTATTTCTTTCTTATATATAAATTTAATTTCGCTAAAATATCAATCATCATATCCTTTATTTTCAGGTTTATACATACTTCTTTATCCGAGTCCTCACTTGGGGTAATGATCCCTTGTTCTTTTAAAGTGTTAATGCGATAATAAACATCTTCTCTCTTTTCCTCTATTTCTTTATAAATTTCAGATTTAAAGAGACGCTCTTTCTCAATAAGTAAATGCAATAATTTATTATTTATTCGATCTCTTAGGAGAAATAAGATTTTTCCTATATCCTTATCCAGATCAAACGGAATAAATACTGTATAATTCCCAACTTTTATTTTTTTAATGTAATTAAATTTAAGAAGCATTTCTAAATGCCATACTAACTGCCCTGAACTTCCCATTTCCTCGGGTAAAGCTTTTTTTTTTAAAAATGAAAAATGAATGCCTGGATTTATTCTGATGAAATTGTTAATTCTATTTCTAATATGATTTGAAAGCACTGTTTCTTTAGAAAACTTTGAGCCTTCAATTAAAGTCTTTTTGTTTATTAAAAGCTGGATTATATGCAAAAGACCCCTACGGGGTATTTTTAATCGTTTTTTTGCTAAATTGTAGAGGTTTTCAACATTCAATACTTTATTTTTACTCATAATTTCTTCGGCTATTTCTAAAACTTTCTTTACACTAGGGTGATCTAATCCGATTACCTTTTCAATAATTTGAGTTTTCATATTAGAGATAACCTTTTTTATTCCATTGTGAAAAATAAATTTTTTATATATTAATAGAGAATTCCTACAACTCGTTTTTAATTCATTAAATAGAATTATGAAATCTGAGAATGTTCCATTAGGAGCTCTCTGAACTTCAAGTTTAATTAATTTCCTAATACTGGTATCTTTTATACGTTTATTAAGAATTCTATAAAGAATATTTCTTAATAAATATAGATATAATTTATCCTTGAAATATGTTATTTTAAAAAAGTAAATCGTATTTATTGAAAACTTAAATAACTTACATTTTTTTCTATTTAGTATATCGATCCTCCTTTTAGACTTTAATAATAAGGGTTCTATTGCTTCTATAGAAGAAATTTGTTTTTTAAGATCTTTTTTTGATTCTGTACACATTGTAAAGAGGATTTCATTATATAACCAGATAATTATAAAAATTAATTTTTATATTCCTATAAGATTATATAGACCGAAATTATACAAAAAAAATTAGTTTACTTTTCTTATAAGGCAAAAATAAAATCCTATAGTATCATGTATATGAGGATACAACCTTTGCGAGTACTTTAAATTTTCCAATAACTTAATTCCAAAAACTTTAGTTAATCCTTTCGCACCATATTTCTTAGAAATATCTATTATACTAAAATTCTTTAAATTTTTTAACGTATCATCTATAACTAGCTCATTTTCTTCAGGTGCAATTGAACAAGTACAATACAGCAACGTTCCTCCAGGTTTCAATGTATTCAAGCCTGCATTCAATAATTTTCTTTGGATTAATGCCATTTTCTCAATGTCTCTCTTCTTTTTACTTTTTTTACGGAGAGGATCTTGCCTTATCAATCCTTCACCTGTACATGGAGCATCTAACAAAATTTTATCTGCTTTCATATTTAACTCTGGTAATTTAATGGCATCCATGTTAAGAACAACTGAATTAATTATTCCTAATCTACGAATATTAATTTCTAAGGCAGGAATTCGATTTTTATTCCTATCTAATAAAATTAGTGTCCCTTGATTTTCCATTAATTGAGCTATGTGTGTTGCTTTACTTCCTGGTGCTGCACACATATCGATTACAGTTTCGGTAGGTTTAGGATCGAGAATAACGGCTGAAAGCATTGAGGCTATATTTTGTAAATAATAGTAACCTTGAAGAAATTCATGAGATGAACCCAAGTTATAAGATTCTTTAATTACTTTAAACCCATGTGGAATCCATTTAATTGGTTCAAGTTCAAATCCTTTTTTTTCTAATCTCTGTCTTAAATTTAATGGTGATATTTTAAGAGTATTAACTCGGATGGATGGTGTTAATGGTCGCTCATTTGCTTTTAATAAGTCTATTGCTTCATCTAAGCCTAAGAATTGAACATATCTTTCCACCATATAAGGTAGATAACTATATTCTTCAGCTAATTTTTTAGCATCTTGCTGTAATTGCGAAATTGATAGGACAACTCTATTTCATTCTATTAATACTAATAAAAAATAATGAATTATAATAGTTATTAGGAAGAAAAAACTGCTATGATTGAAGTAGAAATTAAAGTTAGAATATCAGATCCGGAGTTAATTTTAAAGAAGTTTGAAGAAAATAATGGGATTTATAAAATTTCACTAATTCATGAGGATATTTATTTTAATATGCCAGTGGGACTAAGAGATTTTAAAATAACTGATGAAGCTTTAAGGTTAAGAAAATCTATCGAATTTAATAAACATAATAAGGCGTATACAAAAGACATTAATCATTATATTACCTATAAGGGCAAAAAAATAGATACATCTACAAAAACTCGTGAAGAAATTGAAGTTAAGATTAATGACCCTTATAGTATGAGAACATTATTAAAAGAATTAGGTTTTCAAGAGATCTTAACTGTGAAAAAGGAAAGGGATTTATATGAATTTGAGTTTAAAACTTATCAAATAGATGCGTTAATTGATTATTTACCACTTCTAAATCAATATTTCATAGAAGTTGAACTTTTATTAAATTCCTCTAAAAAATTGGAAGAATCTAAAGAAGCTTTATTTGATTTTTTATGCTTATTTGGTATTAAAAAGGATGAATCAATAAGAAAATCCTATTTAGAATTAATAACTGAAAAACTTAAAGAAGATTTAAAGAATTGATGAGTATATTAAAAATAATATACTCAATAAAGAAATGGAAAAGAATTTACCTTGATTTTATTTTAATAGTAATTTATCTAAGTGTGTGATTATCTGATCTAAATCATTTTTAACTTTGTTGATATTATAATTCTCATAAATTGTTTTTATTAGATTTGTTTGAATAGATTTTGAATTTTTGGATATCTCTTGAACTAAATCCAAAAACTCATAATAGCTTGTATCTATTCTTATTTTAACTTCCATTTAACTCACTCCTTTTTTCTAAATAAGATATAAATTAAAAAGAATAAAAATAAAATGGAGTCCAATTTTTAGAAATAATTTCTATATTCGAATCAATTTAAAACAAGATTTTATATTAAAGATACTATTTTTTTTTAATTTGAGAATTTTGGGTCATTTCTTCAATTACTTTTTTTAATGGTAATGCTAGTGTAAATATAAAAAATGGTTTTTCATCTTTAATTTTCCCATTTTCAATTTCAATCTTATTAACTTCCTTAACGAATTCTTGATATAAACGATGAACCTTTTTGAATTTTTCTTCACTAAGAAATACCATACTACTAAATCCTTGCTCATCTTTTAGTAGCTCTTTCAATTTATCAATGCCATTTTCTTGTAGTTCAAATGACTCAAAGAAATTTTTATAAAGTTCAATAGTTCTAAGTGCAAAATTCAAATATGTTTTTAAAAAATCTATAGTTGCTTGCGTTGCTTTATGTGTTTCAGAGTCTGTATCACTCAATTTTTCAATATGTCCTGGTTTAAGCGAATAGAACTTAGCTAGAATGTTCCCTCGTACTTTTTCTTCACGTGAGAGTTCTATAAGTTCATAATCAATTAATTCCTTAAGGTGATGGTGTATAGTTGATTTGCTTTTACCCATTTTTTTAGAAATTTCAGATAAACTCAATTCTGGATATAAGTGTAATAAGGAGTATATACGAAATCGAATACTACTTTTTAATACATCGATAACGGACTTTTCAATATTTTCGTTTTTACTCATAATGATTATATATATTTCATACTATTTATATTTTTCGAACGTTTGAAAAAAAATGGAAAAGCGAAACATTTAAATATGATATGTTCTATATTATAATTAAAAATCGAACGTTTGAAAAATTAGAAAAAAACGAACATAAAAAAGGTGGAAAAATTGAATAATTATAGCTTAACCAGAAGGGAATTAATAATTATAGAAGCTGCTAAAGTAGGAATTTTTAGATAAATTTTTTTTTTTTCTTATTTTTAATTTTATAACTTTTTCTTGATTATTTCTTTAAAATTTTGTATTCTCCATCTAAAATTTGTGCAATATAACGCCGTCCTTTAATAATCCACATGATTTTATGACCTTCTCTCGCTTTCTTGCCCCACTCTGATTTCTTATTGCGATTTTGCTCAATATACCGATAACCAAATAGATCTACATATTGAACACCACTTGAAAACTTCTTAATTGCATATTCGATACCATCAATTTCGACTATTTTTTTACGTGCAAATATAGCATCAAAGATTTTCAAACCATTTCCTTTTAACTCTTCCATGTTTTTAAATCATCTCAAATAATTATAATGTCTTGGGCTATGATGTTTTCTTTCTTTTTTTTTTTGTCTTGCTTAATTTCAATATCTTGAAGATTAATCTTAGTTTTGGGAAAAGTCTCTCCACTATCTAACCTTCCAAATGATTTTTTCTTTTCTTTTGAGAACAAATTGAAATTAAATTTCATTAATTCTTTAGCTTGTTGGTTTTTAAACTGCATTAACCAAGAAAATTCATCTAAAGTTAGTAATAATTCATCCAATAGCGATACTTTCTCCAATTCTGTTGTGAAATAAGTATCACGTATTTGAATAGGAATTGGTCTTCCCCACTCCTGTAATTCATCTATTAACATTAAATAAAATGCTAAGGGTTGCTCCTCAAAAACATAATCTTTGAGTTGGGCTTTAAAGTTATGTAATGCCATCGCCCTTGCTGCTAATATGTATCCAATATATTCATCATTATCCAATATTTCTTTGGGTGATCCAAGCCCTCTCAAAAGTGACAAAGCTGAAATAACACCATGATCTAAGTTAACATCACTCTTAAAATTGAATTCTGGATGACCATTTTCTTGTTTTAAAAATAAATGAGATTTTCCAGCAATATCCTTGAATTGATATCCAGCCCCCTCTCTAATCAGAGTTCGTGCTTCTTTCGATAAACCTTCTTCAATAATCTTCAAATAATCTTCTTGGTCTCCTTTCCAAGCCAAATTGATTTCAAATGGAATAAATTCTAAATCAATAGTAGGATAACATTTTAAAATTTGGTTAACAAGTGAATAGTTCACTGCAGTTGTCATTTTTCCTAAAGGATATCCAATATCATGGAGAAGTCCTATTATCCACCAAAATTTATCCTTTAATAATTTGTTATCTAAATCAGTTAATTCCGAAATCAACCCTTCAAGAGATCCTTGCCCAAAGTCTTGTTCCAAAAGAAAATCGCCTAATACTGCAACTCGAAGTGCATGCTCAGTATGATCTCTATAGTATTTTTTAACACTTGTACTATAAAGAAATGCTTCGAGATCAGGTAAGGCTTGTATTAAATATAGTAATCCCTCCGATTCAATACCTCTTTCTTTAGAAACATCATAAAGAGCGGAGGAAAGATCCTTTTTTTTCCCAGTTAGAAATTCCAATTCAGGAATTGAGTCTAAACTTTCAATATCCTTAAGAGATTTTTGAATTGTCATCTGAATAGGTTTTTTGACCGAATCAATTATTTTTGATGAAAAACTTGACATTTTTTTTCCAAATCCTCCTAATTTTGCGAGTTCTTTCTGTGCTAAAGCTAATTCTTTATCTAAGTCTTTAAGTGAGTCAAAATTTTTGTCCTTTTTTATCTCTTCCGCAATTTCTGGTGGGGCATTTTCTAATGATTTTTCAACAGTTTTCATTAAATTACTTAACCAATCAGAAAAGCTATTACTCTGAGAAGAGATTCGATTCAATATCCAATCATCATTTATTCTGAAATCTGGCAATTCAGTTCAATATTTACATTTAATTTTTGATTTTATTCTAATAGCATTTAATTTTCTTATATTATTAAATTTACGTTAAGTCCGTAAAATGATTGGAATTAAAAAACTGAAGATAAGAAAGTCAATGTTATGTTGTTATTCACACCTAATTTGATTTTCGTCTAAAAATTTAAATGCATAGTAAGTTATGTTAAACAAAATAGATATAAGATTTAGATTAGTTACAGCACCAATTGAAAGTTAACTTCGTGAAGAGATTTAATTTCTTTAATTAGCTTACATCTAATCTCACTACATCATGATGACATACTGTTAAAGAAGAATTAGAGGGTGCAATTAATTTTACATTATCTAAAACTTCCACAAAGGAAGAAAGAATCACTAAATTCTGATTATTTCCAATTAGATGAACTCCGTCATGAAGTAAACAATTATCTGCTAAAATTGCCTTTTCACATTTAGTATCTTCTGAAATATATGCTTTGTTATAGATTAGTGTTTCTTTAATTTCTGCATTTTTTCCTATGTAAACATTATCTCCAATTATTACATTTGGTCCTATTTTACAATTTTTTCTAATTACTACGTTTTCACCAATAGCAACAGGAGGATATATTATTGCTTTGCCTTCAATATCTAGACTCTCATCGATAAGGTTATCCTTCTTCTGTTTTAGATTTTTTAATATATCCTTCATTAATTGAATATTTCCTTCGAGTAATTCTTCAGG
>CP070831.1:99070-115539 GCA_020344955.1 Promethearchaeota archaeon
AAGAAATTTATATATATTCATTTTGAAAACGAACCAATCCACTATTATTATAAGAAATTTTCACATGAATTTAAGTTAAAATTGTTTATGCTAAAAAAAGTCCATAAAAACTGCAGATCAAAGAATTCTTGAAGCTACTCACTATCTTCAAGCATATCTTTTATAGGTAATGTTATCGATAGTAAATAAAACGGCTTTTCTTCTTTTATACCTTCACTCTGAATTCTTTCCAAATCTTTAAGATATTTTATAGTAAGATCACTTGCTTCACGATATTGCTTTGGACTAAAGAAAAACATCCCACTTAAAGTTTCATGATTAAGAATATTCTTTTTTAGGATGTCTAAACCACTTTCATCTAGTTCTAATCTATTGAGGAATTTTTCATACAATTTCATTGTCTTTATAATAAATTTTACCCAATTTTTAATTACTATAAAGGCATAATTATCAATCAAAGATGAATCTTTATCTGCAACCTTTAAATCATTAAAAACACCAGATTTTAATGAATAATAATTTCTTGTGAAATTACCTCTGACTTTCTCGTCTCGCGACAACTCTACAACTCCAATATCCATCAGTTTTTGTATGTGTGGGTGTAAAGTAGATTTACTTTTATTCAATTGTTCTGCAATTTCTGAGAAACTTAATTCTGGATATATATTTAAAAGACTGAAAATTCTAAAACGTATTTCACTTTCTAATAATTCGAAAAAAGGTTCTTTATATATTTTTGATTTATCCATTCGAATTAGCTTATCTTATATTTGTTCCTTACATTATTATTGGTGATTTATGTATTTAACTATTCGTGTTAGAGAGACAAGAATAGATAATTTTATTATAATAAGCGTATTACTTTAAGATTCACTATTCGGATGGGATCGGAATATTTAAAAACAGTCAAATTCTATATATTATCAAGATACGAATAGTTAAAATTATGTCTAAGAGCATAATGAAAATAATTTAGAGGATAATGATATAATATACGAATAGTGATAATTGAGGGAGAATATTATGATAAATCCATTTTATGAAAAGTTGGCAAAATTGGCAGTAAATTATTCAGTTGGGGTAAAAAGGGGAGATAGGGTTTTTCTTGATGGTTTCTGTTTTACTAAAGAATTATTGCTCGCTTTATATGTAGAAGTAATAAAAGCCGGCGGTCATCCGTTATTAAAGCCAAAAATTGATGGAACTGAGGAGATTTTTTTGAAATATGCTTCAAATGAGCAATTATTATATTATGATGGAGTGATGAAAAAATTATTTGAAGAATTTGATTGTTATATTATGGTAAAAACTGATTATAACACTCGTAGATTATCTTTAGTAGATCCAAAAAAATTAGCAACAAGGCAAAGTTCTCCAGAAGCATTAGAAATCCTTAACATTTTTAAAGTGCGAACTACTAAAAAGGAGTTAAGATGGGTTATTCTCCCATTTCCATCAAATGCTCTTGCCCAGGAAGCAGATATGGATTTATTCAATTACACAGAGTTAATAGAAAAAGCTCTTTTTCTTGATAATGAAGATCCTATTGGAGAGTGGAATAAAATTAAAAATGGACAGGAAAAAGTAGTTGAATTTCTGAATAAAAAAAGTAATTTTCATATAATTGGTGAAGATACAGACCTAGTTCTTTCAACGAAAGGAAGAATTTGGATAAATTGTTGTGGGACTGAAAATTTACCAGATGGGGAAGTATTTACTAGTCCTGTGGAGGATTCAGTAAACGGGTATATCCGATTTTCTTATCCAGGAATTTATTATGGAAAAGAAATTGAGAATATTTTCTTAGAATTAAAGGATGGAAAAGTTATAAATGCTACAGCAGATAAGGGAAGAGATTTACTCGATGAAATTCTAAAAATTGAAAATGCTAATATTTTAGGAGAATTCGCTATTGGAACAAATTATGGAATAACCAATTTTACTAAAAATATGTTATTCGATGAAAAGATAGGAGGTACCATACACTGTGCTCTTGGTTTAGGCTTGCCTGAAGCGGGTGGTACAAATATGAGTACAATTCATTGGGATCTCTTAAAAAATATGAAACTCGCTGGATCGCAAATATATGCTGATGGGAAATTAGTCTATGAAGAGGGTAAATGGAGAATCTAATTAAATTATTATCACAGTTTCATTAATAACAGTTCCTATATTGTTCACTATTATTATTAAGTCTATATCATTTGGATGCTTATAGGTTCCAGACAATTTATTTCTAAATACTAAAGATAGATGTTATTATTATTCCATTCTAAATTATCCATAAAAATTTTATAATACAAAGAAGAAGAATTCTTAATCCATAATGTTTAAAAAATTAGAAAAAAAATTTAAGTGAAAGATCAAAATGACTTTTAAAATTTCAGAATGGACTAAAAATCCAAGAATTCTTGAAATTAATACATGGCCTTGGCTTCACTATTTATCAGAATTCAATAATTTATCAATTACATTGGAAAATGTTCCAGAAGAAATTCTTAACCAAGAAATGAAGTATTTCGATGCAGTCTGGTTAATGGGTGTTTGGGAAAGAAGTCCTGGAAGCAAAAAAATTGCCTTTGAACATCCTGATTTACAAAAAGAATATCATAAAGCTTTAACTGATTTTAGGGATGATGATGTTGTAGGTTCACCATATTCTGTGTATTATTATCATGTCGATAAAAATCTTGGTGGGATTGATGCGTTAAAAAATTTTAGAAAGAGACTAGCTGAAAGAGAAATCAGATTAATATTAGATTATGTACCCAATCATGTTTCAATTGACTCTTTATGGACATTTGAGCCTGATCTGTTTATTGAGGGAACCTTAGATGATTTAATGTCTCATCCATATGATTATTTTAGTATTGGAGAGAATGTATTCGCGTATGGTCGTGACCCGAACTTTTCTGCATGGACTGACTGTATACAAATTAATTCTTTTTCAAAAGAAGCTCGTCAAAAGACGATTGACACAATTTTAAGTATAGCAGAAATCTGTGATGGAGTTCGATGTGATATGGCAATGTTAATGACAAATAATGTTTTTGCAAAGACATGGGGAGAAAAAGCTGGATCACCTCCAGATAAAGAATTTTGGGAGGAGATTATTCCAGCTATAAAGCGAAAGTATCCAAATTTCTTATTTATAGCTGAAGTATATTGGGATATGGAATGGGAACTTCAAAAACAAGGATTTGATTTTTGTTATGATAAAAGGTTATATGAAAGATTAGCTTTCAAGGACCCAAACAATATAAAAGACCATCTAACAGCAGATTGGGCATATCAGAGCAAACTTCTGAGGTTTATTGAAAATCATGATGAATTAAGGGCTATTGAAAAATTTGGACAAGAAAAATCAAAGGCTGCCGCGATTATTGTATTGACTTTACCTGGTGCAAGAATGGTTTATGAAGGACAAATCAAAGGTTATCAAGTTAAATTACCAGTTCAACTAGGAAGAAGACCTCTGGAAGCTGTTAATGAAGATATTTTCGATTTTTATAACAGATTATTGAAATCTATACCAGGGCGAGAATTTGAGAAGGGGAGTTGGGCTCTTTGTGAAACAGAATCAATCAGTTCTAGTGATTCTTCATTCTCAAACATAATTTCTTATATGTGGTGGAGTAATGACAAGTATAGACTAATTGTTGTTAATTATAGTGAATCATCTTCAAAGGCTCATATAAGAATAAAACCATTCCATTTTGATACTCATAAGTGGGTTTTTACTGATTTGCTTCAACAGAAGTCATATACTTATAATGGAGAGGATTTGTTCAAACATGGTTTGTATATTGAGTTAAATGCTTGGCATGGGCACATTTTTGATATAAAAAAATCAATTTAAAAAAAATTTAATGTACTGTAACTGTTTTAGCCAGATTTAATGGCTTATCAGGATCTAAGTTATGCTCTAATGCAGCATAATATGCTAAAAGCTGAAGAGCAGGAACAAATGTTATTGGACTAAAAAGACTATGATATTTATCGCCTGGTTGGGGAATTCTAATGGTAATGTCACTCAAATCACCTATTTTTTTGTCATCCTCAACAACCAATGAGATTATTTTTCCACCTCTAGATTTGAACTCCATCAAATTCCCAACTAACCTTTCATAGGTTTCATCTGGAGGAGCAATAAATATTATAGGATAACCCTCCCTTACCAAGGATATTGGTCCATGTTTTGCATGTGCTGCTGAATATCCTTCAATGAAACGACAAGCTACTTCTTTTAATTTCAATCCACCTTCTTTAGCGGTAGCAATTGAAATTCCTCGTGCCAAAAAGAAAAAATTCAGGTTTTTTTCTAAATTACGAACTATATACTTAATTAAATCAACACTTTTTGTTAGAAATCTCTCAATAACTTCAGGAATAGAATGAAGAGCATCATAATATTTCTGGATTTCATTTTGTGATTCAATTTTTCTTAATTTCGCAATCTCCAAAGCCACTAAAGATTGGATTAAAACTTGAGTAACGAATGTCTTTGTAGCAGCAACTCCGATCTCTGGTCCTGCCTGTGTAATTAATATCTTATCAGAATGCCTCGTAATAGATGATCCTACTATGTTTGTAATTGAAAGAATTTTAACACTAGCTTGATAATCTTTTGCCCATCTTATGGCTTCAATTAAATCAATTGTTTCTCCAGATTGGGAGATAGCAATTATTACAGAATCTTTTTCTAATGAATTAATTAATTCTGTTTTAAATTCAGAACATTCTATTGCTTGAATGTATTTGCCTAAAAACTTAGTAATAATAAACTTACCCGCTAAAGCAGCATAGAAAGATGTCCCTGCTGCTGTAATATATATATTTTCTGCGGATAATAAGGATTTTGCAAAATCCTTTAAAGAATCATTTGTCACCTTCAATGTTCGTCTTAAAGCATCAGGTTCTTCATAAATCTCCTTCAACATGAAATGTTCGTAACCTCCCTTTTCAGCAGCATCCATACTCCATTCAACATGATGAAGATCTTTCTTTTTAGGAAAGTTACTATTATAAACATCATAAAACTCTACCGTTCCAGCTTTTAAAATTGCGATTTCATCATCTTCCAAGATATAACAATTACGAGTATAGGGGAGAAAAGCAGGAATATCTGAAGCACAATAAGTGGTTTTTCCCTCTTCTATTCCGACTATAAGCGGTGACTCCCTTCTTACAGCAATGATTGTATCTGGATAGTCGGCATGGCAAATAGCTAAACCATATGCTCCCTTACACTTTTTAACAGCGTTAACCACTGCATCCTTCAAATCTACATTTTTTTTCAGGTTTTCTTCAATTAGATGAGGAATTATTTCAGTATCAGTTTCTGATTTAAATACATGGCCTTTGGATAACATTTCTTCTTTTAGTTCAATGAAATTCTCTAAAATTCCATTATGAATAACCGCTATTTTGTCATCACAATCTAAATGAGGGTGACTATTTATCTTCGTTGGAGGACCATGAGTTGCCCATCGTGTGTGAGCCAATGCCAATCTAGAACCATTTGGAAAATCATCTAATTTAATTCTTTGATTGATCTCTTCAATTTTACCAGCATCCTTCTTTACTAATAGCTGAGATTCATATTGAGTTACTATACCACATGAATCATATCCTCTATACTCTAGGCGTTTTATCGCTTCAAGAGCTATTTTTCCAACAGGTTTATTTTGGTTTGTAGTTATACCGAATATACCACACATAGTTTTTCATTACAAATTAGATTAAATTTAATTTCTGCATGTTCTTCATTGCTATATTATTCATCTCAATTGATTGGTTTATGTCTATAGTTGATTCACCGGAAATTCTTAAATATGGACTTGTTCCAGACCGTCTAATTAAAAGCCAACCATCTTCATAGTCGAATCTGCAACCATCCATTCTATTGATATTTAAAATACTCTTATGCATTGAATTAAATGATTCCTTCATTTCATTAATAATCTTTTGATGAATTTCCTCAGTAAAGGGAATATCTTGTAATAATTTAAATTTAGTAGCATAATATGGATATTCTGGAATTTCATGTAATAGTTCTTTCAAACTTTTTCCAGTTCTAGTAATCATTTGCAAGATAATAGCAATTGTCACTATTGAATCCGGACCAAAATGAAAATTAGGCCAAATGTAAGTACCTGAAGTTTCACCTCCTAAGAAACCTCTTGATTCTTGTAGAGCAAGTGAAACTTTAATATCTCCTACTTCAGTTCTTATCACTTTACAACCAAGTGGTTTTAGTACATTATCAATAAGACTTGATGAATTAATTGGAGTTGCAACTTTAATTTCATCTTTAGATACCATATTTTCTTGAATAAAATATTTTGCTAGTAATGCTAGTAATCTAATTGGATCAACAATATCACCGCTTTCATCTAAAAAAATAACTCTATCAGCATCTCCATCTAAAGCAATACCAATATCTTCTTGTTGAGAGATTTTTAAAAATTTTGAAATTTGAATTAAATTCTCTTTACTTGGTTCTGAATGGCGTCCTGGAAACCTCCCATCCATTTGACTATTTATTGTCATAGTATTAACATTATAAGCAGAAAGAAGCTTGGGAACAATATCGCAACCTGAGCCATTACCAGGATCCACAATAACATTTAAACTAGTTCCATCAAATTGGATATGATCTAATATGTTTTTTATATGGATGTCATTTATATCATTAATTTCTGTGACTTTACCTATTTGATCATATTCAATTTTAAGAAAATCCTTTTTGTCATAAATTCTGGATATCTCAACTTCTTGCTCAGGTGAAAATCCTACTCCCGAAGGATTCCAAAGTTTTAAACCTATATATTCGGGAGTATTATGGGAAGCAGTTATCATTACACCAGCATTAGCATCTAAAAAACGTAAAGAAGCTGCTAAGGTAGGTGTAGTGACAATTCCTAAAGTTTTAACATTACAGCCGCAACTTATAATCCCGGATATTAATGCATGTTCTATTGGCAATGCGGATATCCTAATATCCTTGCCAATTACAACTGTAGCTCCGGTTTTTAAAAATGAACCTAAGGAAAGCCCTACATCTAACGCCATTTGTGGTGTGAACATTAGATCTGATTCTGAGTAACTTAAAAAAACTTTTCTTATTCCAGAAGTACCAAAGATCGAATTTGCCATTATTTCTTTGTTGGAAATTATTAATTTTTAACGAATACAACAGTATCCTAATATATGATTAAAAAGGATTTTTGCTTTTTATATTTAATTTATGGAGTCTTTCAGTACACTATCAGTAAACTAGTAAAGGAAAAAATAAATTTCTATACTAATAGTATTAATTTTTGCTTTTAAAACATCAAATTTTAGTAGAAAATGGAAAAATATTAATTTTTTATAAGTATAATTTATTTAGTATATTATTTCTTTATTCTATAAATAATGATTTTTCAAGGATTATTCAGAATTTTGGATTTATATTTCAAAGAAATTGACTTATGCTATAACAATATTGATCAATATCTCCGAGAGAAAATAAATACTTTCTTTATTGATATTGCCGTAAATAGTGAAAATATAAAACAAAAACTTGAAGAACTTACAGCATTTTTTATCAAAACATTTGAAGAAATAGGTTTTGAAAGTCAACATATTGAAAATAAGTTTTTAGATCCATTTTTAGAATTACAAACTGAAGATAGCGAAACAATAAAATCAGTTTTTGAGCTTTATGAAAAAAAAGTAGCTCCAATAATTTATGAAATTTTTTTAGAAACAATTGTAGATTATCTTGTAGATATTGAGTTAGCCCCTTTAATGTTAAAATTAAAATCTGAAGGATTCCTAACCATTGAATTTGTTGTGGAACTTAGGAACTTGAAAAATTTAATTGAAATTTCCCCTGAAAAGAGAGATAATTTAAAAAAATATATTCAAATTCGAGAAAAAATTATCGATAAATTCAAAACAAATAAGCAGAATATTGAAAGCTTAGAAGATATTCCAGAACCTCAATTTAAACTCCAAATATTATATCTAATTTATAGAATTATTCATTTCTTCCATCTCCAGAAGATGTTTGATTTTTCTCACATAAAATCATATTTAGAAGAAAATGTGGATGAATGGTTAATAGATGTTCCTTTAGTTTCACTTAAAAATCCTGATATTTATTTTTGTGGCATTTTTTTAGCTAAACATCTTAATGTTAATATTGACCAAAAAAAAATTGTCGATTTCCTATTAAATTTATATGAAGAGGCAACGGAAAGATATGAATCACCTCTTATTGAAGCTACAGATGGAGTTTATTATTTTATAAAATCAACTGAAATGATGAAAATATGGCTAAATTTTGAAAAAGTAAATAAAATCATCAAATCTGATCCAAAATTTTTTGGTTCGAATTATTTAAAGAATCTAGAGACTTCTCAATTAGTTATAATTTTAAAAATATATCATCAATTAGGAGTAAGTAAACTCGAAAATGAGATAAGGGCAATTAAAGAAGAAATTGAATTGAGAATTACTCCAGAAGGAATTAAACAATTTAGAGATGGATTTGTCTCATCAGAAGCTACTTATTATGTAATTTTTAGCTATTTTATGAGTAATACCCTCGATAAGTTGAAAGATTATAACCTATTAGAAAATATAGTTTCCCGCATCTATAGAAATTTGGAAATCCTTGATTTTTCAATAGATACTAATTATGATTTAATAAGTGAACTGTTTTATTCAATTGAAAGTCTAAAATTATTCAATTGTATAGAAACTAAAGAAATGATTATCCATCTTGCAAAATACTTGTTCCCACAAAAAGTAAATGAAAAAATCTCAAATATGAAAGAGATAATAAGGAAAAAAGTAAAATATAGGCATTTAAAGGTGGACCGATTAACAGGAGAAACAATATATTAATTCTAATAATTCTTATCTTTTTTCTATTTATTTTTTGAAATTGATTTTTTACATCCTTAAGACTAAAAATTATTTATTAATCTTAATTATTTAACTAAGCTATTGAAAAAAACTATTGATAGTTATGGAATTAGAGGATTTTGAGTTAATTTATAAAGAAAATCGATGGGAATGTAAAGATAAAAAGAAAATAGAAGATAAATTGAGAAAAATTGTTGGAGAAAACAATGTTTCTTCAAAAACTATTGATTTATTAGCTTATACAAAAGATGCGGCATTAATTGGAATGAATTGGACAATTCAAGGAACAATTGCAGCAAAACCTGATTTTATTATATGGCCAGACACTATAGAACAAATATCCGATATTTTGAAGTTATCAAATCAAGAAAAGATCCCTGTCACTCCTTATGGAGAAGGTTCTGGAGTTGTGGGAGGCGCGGTACCAATTTATGGTGGAATAATTATTGATATGAAAAAATTTAACAAAATTTTAGAGATTAATGATAAAAATTTAACTGTTACTGCTCAAACTGGGATTAACGGTATGAATTTAGAGAGAACTTTAAATTCTAAAGGTTATACAGCAGGTCATATACCCCAATCAATCTATATTTCTTCGCTAGGTGGATGGATTTCTCATCGTGCTGCGGGTCAATTCAGTACTAAATATGGAAAAATTGAAGATATTGTGTTAGGAATGGAAGTTGTTTTGCCCCAGGGTGAAATTATAGATTTTAAGACAATCCCTAGAGCTTCAACAGGACCACAACTAGATAAATTATTTATTGGAGGGGAGGGAACACTTGGAATAATTACAAAAGCAACACTTAAAATTTGGCCCTTTCCAGAAAAAAGAACTCTAATCTCCTACGCTTTTAATTCTATGGAAGATTCATTTGAAGCTATAAGACAAATCCTAAGAGAAAACATCTATCCTGCAGTAATAAGAATTTATGATCATTTTGAAACCATGAGACATTTTCCAGATATTGAAAATGCAAAAGATAAAGTAATGGTTATATTTGTTTGTGAGGGAAATAAAAAACTTGTTGATTTAGAAGAATCAATTACTAGAGAGAAATCTGAGAAAAATTCTGGAATTGATTGTGGAGAACATCCTGTAGAACATTGGTTTGAGACTAGATTTCGAGTAACAGAAACTTCAGCAATGCCCCCTTATAAAATTGTATTTGATACTATTGAAGTTGCATCACTATGGGAAAATGCAGCAAATATCTATCATTCTGTATTAGAGTCGTTTAAAAAACTACAAGGTGTAATAATGATTACTGCTCACATTTCACATTTTTATCCAAATGGAGTAGGGATTTACTTCAGTTTTGGTGGAACCCCATCTAAAGAAGAGACCGATTTTGAATATTATCAAAAATGCTGGAATACAGTAATTAAGGCTACGTTAGATGCTGGTGGTTCAATTGCCCATCATCATGGGATAGGAATTAATCGATCTCATTGGATGGAAGGTGAATGGGGTGATGGTCTTAATACTTTAAAGGAAATTAAAAAATTGCTTGATCCCAATAATATTCTAAATCCAGGTAAAATTTATATAGATACCTGGAAAGGAGGTGAAAATTAGATGGGCGTTGAAGAAACTCTAAAAAAGTATAGTTGGATTTTGCCGTTAATTCAAAAAGTTGATAGAATTACAAGATCAACCATAATGAAAAACTTTAGGCAAAAGAAAAAGAATTTTTTTCCAGAAGGAGAATATAAAGCTGATGTAGAGAATCTAATTAATTGTATGCTTTGTCCCAATATGTGCCGATTCGATTGTGGGACTCTACAAGCATCTCTAACAGAAACAATGAGTCCTGCTTATAAAGCTAGAATCGGTTATTACTTAACAACTGGTAAAATAGATCCAATGAATAAAGAAAACCAAGATTTTATTAATTTAATGTACAAATGCACAAACGAAGAAAACTGTAAAGTTTGGTGTCCTTTCGATTTTTCAGTAGTTTCCTTGCTTGAAAGTGTAAGAGATGATTTAAATGATAAAGGTTTAATGCCTGATTACTGCAAAAAGCAGATAGAAAAACTGAATAAAACCAATACTATAGAGGATCATAATATATATGAAACTTATAAAGAAAAGGGAATAGAAAACTTAGAAACAGATGGTAAAGATGATGTATTTTATTATATAGGTTGTGAATCTATGAAATTCCCTGAAGTCGTGAAGGCGAATATTCAAATTCTCAAAAAAGCAGGAATAAAATTTTCAACTAACTTGGATAAAAAAGTGTGCTGTGGTGGTCCAGCCTTTAATATTAGAGATTTGGAAACAGCAAAGAAGTTTGCTGCAGAAAATAAAGAGCTTATTGAATCAACTGGAGCTGATTTAATTATTTCAGACTGCCCTGGCTGTGTTTTAACTCTAACCAATAGATATGAAAAAGCAGGAATTAAGATTGAAAAAAAGATACTACACACTGTTCAATTCTTTAAAAAATTAATAGATAATAATAAATTAATCTTTAAATCTGATCTTCCAGAAGAATATAAAAAAATAACAATTCATGATCCTTGCTTAATTGCAAGAAATCTAAAGGATACAGAATCTATCAGAGGAATATTTAATAAAATCCAGAATTTAGAAGTTTTTGAACCATTGTATAATAAAGAATTTGTACATTGTTGTGGTTGGAGTGGTACTGCTCATTGGGCTGATAAAGAATTAGCAATTAAAGAAGCACGTAATAGAATTAGCGAATTAAAGGACACAGGAGCAAATATATTTATTTCAGCTTGTCCATTGTGTGAATTAGGATTAGCATATGGATTTGAAGAATCTGAAAAAGGAAAATATAAAATACTAGATATATCTGAATTATTATTAAAATTACTTTGATAATTAAATTAATAATTATTGTGATTATATGAGTGATTTGATTTGTACGTTTGATGTTGGAACAACTGGAACAAGAACAATTATATTTGATGTTAATGGTAGAGAAGTTGCGAAAGCTTATGAAGAATATCCTGTCGTCGAACAACCTGTTGGTATTTCAGAACAAGATCCAGTAATTTGGTGGAATGCTGTTAGAAACACATGCAATAGAGCCTTAAAATCGATTAACAGAGACGATATTATTGGTCTATCAGCATCATTTGTTCGAGGTACTACAACAATTATTGACAGTAAAGGGGAGGTATTACACCCTGCTTTAACTTGGATGGACGAAAGAGAAGAACACACAGCATTAGAATGGAAAAAGGAGGAAGATCTCAGAAGATCAATCCCCAAATTACTCTGGATAAAGAAGAAGAAACCAGATTTGTTTAATAAAGCATATAAAATTATATTTCCAGATTCTTACATATACCTGAAATTATGTGATGTGTATGTAACAGACCCAATGAATGGAAGTTTCGGAATTATGAATTCCAATACATTAAAATGGGACGAGGAGTTAGCAAATTCGTTTGATTTACCAATAGAATTATGGCCAGAATTGCATTCTCCGGGTGAAGTTATCGGCGAATTAACTAGTTCTGCAGCACAGATTTTAGGATTAAATAAAAATATTCCAATAATACTAGGTGGTGGGGATCAACAGTGCTCAGCATTAGGTCTAGGAGTTATACATAAAGGTCAAGCTAAGGCTACTACCGGAACTGGTACTTTTGTTGATTATGTAGTGGACCAACCAGTAGAACCAGCTGGAGATATCCCAATTTTCACTTGGCCTTCTGTTGTTAAGGGAAAATGGAATATTGAAGGGATTGCTCCAGGAACCGGTATGATATTTAAATGGTTTGCAGAGAATTTCTCACAATTGCAAATTAATGAGTGTCGAGATAAAAATATCAATGTTTATGATATGTTAACCTCAGAAGCTGAAAACATTCCCCCTGGTAGTGGTGGCATACTATTTCTTCCAGTATATGTATTCCGAAAAGGAACTATTCATGGTTTAGGTTGGAACCATACTAGAGCGCACATTATAAGAGGAATTATGGAATCTGCTGCTTTGGCGACTAACATGTATCTCAATTTAGTAGAAGGAATGGGCGGAGGTAAAACAACGGAATTGAGAGTTGATGGAGGAGCAATGAATAGTGATTTCTGGACCCAAATATTTGCAGATGTAACATCAAGAACAATTTTAGTGCCGGAGGTTAAAGATGGTGCTGCTATGGGTGCTGCAATTTTAGGATTTGTTGGGTGCAAAAGTTATGATACCTTTGAAAAAGCAATTGAAAATATGGTTAGATTTCCAGTAATTAAAACACCAAATAAAGAAAATTCTAAGATATATAAGAAACTAAACAGAATTTTTATGCCAGCATTATTAGATGTGTATAGTAAGAAGAGAGTTACTAAAGATCTTTAAATTCTTTTTTCTTATTTCTTTTTAATTCTTAAAAGTGAAAAAATTTCATTAAGGAAACCTCAGAAAATTTTCAATTGTGAAGAAAATTCATTTTTAATCACATATTTTTTATCTTTTTCAAATTTAGAAAAGTATTTTTGGAACCTTTTATTTCAAAAACTATAGAATATAATAATTTTCAAGCTCATATGCCTTATTTCGAGAACCAAGAGGGTTACAATCTATATTATGAGAATATTAACCCAGATTCAAAGAATTGTACCATTATTTTACTTCATGGATTTGCTTCCTCTGCCTCTTTCTTTAAAGCACAAATAAATATTTTGAAAAAAGATTACCGTATTGTTGCTTTTGATGCGTTAGGGCATGGGAGGAGTGATCATCCAAAAGAAATAAATCTTTCAAAAAATCTAAGATATGATATTATTAGAGATTTAGAAGATCTTCTAAAACACTTGAAAGTAAAAGAAAAATATGGCATAATAGGGCATTCTCTTGTAGGTGGTATGATTGGTCAGTTATTTGCTGTAAAACATCCTGAAGATACAAAATTTCTTATCCTCTTAAATTCCGGTTATATCATGATTGATAATGTAGTTAGAAATATTTTTTATAATTTACTCCCTTATTTTATCCGAATGAATTTTCTGAAAGTTTTGGCTAATTCTGTAGAGAATATCTTAGATAAAACAATACCATACATAATTACTGCATTATCGGATTCTTTAGCAGGATCAAAATTAACAAGAGAAGAATTACATATGCAAATTGAAGACCAAATTTTTCGTATGATAATTGAAATTAAAGAATATGATCCATCAGGTATTAGCTGTCCTACACTAATTATAGGAGGTAGACTTGACAATTTTGCACCAGAACAGATGTCAGAAGAACTTCATAAAAAAATACCTCAGAGCGAGCTTGAAATTATTGATATGGCTGGGCATTTCATGCCAAATCAACGATCTGAAGTTGTTAATGAGCTAATATGTAATTTTATTAGACAATTCAAGTGAATATAAGATATATTTCTCTTTATCACTAAAACCTGGCTTAAAATGAAAGAAAACAATAAAAGGAATGATCAAAATATATCTATTTCATTCTTTAAAGAAGAAGTGAAAAGATTTGTAGAAGAACGAAATTGGTTTGAATATCACACACCTAAAAATTTGGTTCAAGCTATTAATTGCGAAGCAGGAGAATTATCTCAATTATTATTATTTAAAGATTATACGAAAGAGGAGATCTGGAACAATGAGACTCTTTGTACAAATATTTCAGATGAAATTGCTGATGTATTTATATATCTTATAAGTTTAATTAATGCATTAGAATTAGATTTAAGCCAAATCTTTATAAATAAAATGGAAAAAAATAGAAAAAAATATTCAAGTAAAGAATTTAATAATGGAATTTATTATAAAAAATAAAAAGTGAAAATTTAAAATGACTGATATAAATAGTAATTTATTAGCTCCATGTGGACTATATTGTGGTGTATGTGCTATACATATAGCTGATAGAGACAAAAATGTGAAGTTCAAAAAAATACTTGTAGATGTTTATAAACCAATCTCTAAAACTCCAGAGGATATTAAGTGTTCAGGTTGTATGTCAGAAAACCAAGAGGAGATATTTGGATATTGTAAAACTTGTCCTATCAGAGATTGTGTAATAGGGAAAGGATTTAATGCCTGTTATCAATGCAATGATTTTCCCTGTAAATTTATTGAGCGATTTCCAATACCTGTTGGTAAAAAGGTTATCATGAGGGCAATACCACGCTGGAAAGAAATAGGAACTGAAAAATGGGTTGAAGAAGAGGAAATAAGATACCATTGTCCGGATTGTGGAAATTTCTTATTCAGAGGGGCAAAGAGATGTAATAAATGTGGAATCCCTGTTGATGTCGATTAAAATTATTTTTATTTTTTTATTAATATCAAGTATTTTTATTAATTTCTCCATTATTATTTAACATGGTTGCTAAGAATATTGATGGAATTATTAAGAAACAATTAAACTACACCCTAAAAGAAACTAATTTCTCTAACTTGGGGGAATTATATAGAGGAAAAGTTAGAGATAACTACACAAAAGAAGATAAAAGAATAATAATAGCAACAGACCGCCTAAGTGCTTTTGATAGAGTAATAACTACAATTCCCTTTAAAGGACAAATGTTAAATCAAGTATCATCCTTTTGGTTTGAAAAAACTAAAAATATTGTTAAAAATCATATAATTGATATCCCAGATCCTAATGTCGCTGTAGTTCATCAATGTAAGACAGTTCCAGTCGAGGTGATTGTAAGAGGATATTTAACAGGAAGTATGTGGCGCGACTATGACAAAGGAAAACCAACTTCAGGCATAATGCCACCTATGGGAATGAAAAAAAATCAAAAATTTGCTGAAATAATTTTAACACCTTCTACAAAAGCGGAATCTGGTCATGATGTATACTTGTCGAAAGAAGAAATTTTAAATAGAAATATGGTCGAGAAGGATATTTATGAAGAAATGGAGGAAGCTGCGCTTAAATTATTTAGATTTGGGCAAGATTTATGTAAAAAAAATGGACTCATTTTAGTCGATACAAAATATGAATTTGGTCTAAAAGAAGGTGAACTAATGGTTATAGATGAAATTCATACTCAGGATTCATCACGATTTTGGATCCTTGATACATATAATGAAAAATTCGAAAGAGGAGAATCACCAGACATCCTAGATAAGGAGATTTTTAGAGGTTGGCTTATGGAGACTTACCCTGAAATTTTTCCTGATATTAAACCTGATGAAGATATACCTCCAATTTCCGAAGATATCAAAGTAGAACTGGCGAAACGATACATGAGAAGTTATCAAAAAATAACGGGATTAGAATTTAAAACAGAGATTTCAGATGTGAAAAAAAGGATTTATGAAAATTTAAAGCGAGCCAATTATTTATAGCATTTAAGAAAAATTTAAATAATAAAACACAGTATTTTTTCGTATTATGTTTAATTTAATTCTTTTAACTATTGATGTCATATTATTTATCCTTAGCTTTGTGTATCTAATTCTTGATCTTAAGAGTTATCAAGAGGAGAAAAATGAAGAATTAAAAAGTACGGTGATACCTAAAAAAAGTAAGTTTGCTTTATTATTTGGTCTGCTTGCGTTAATCCTAGCAGTAATTATCAGTTTAGGCTATTAA
>CP070831.1:115639-140678 GCA_020344955.1 Promethearchaeota archaeon
CAACTCCGTTTATCAAAATTTACTACCAAATTAGCTTTCATATAATGACTACTAATCCATTCCGGAGTGGTACTTACCACAGAGAAGTTATGACCACCTCTTATTAAACTCATATAATCATCCATTTGAAACACATGACGTCCGAGGCTAGAAAAGATATGAGCGGCCACAGAACCTGCTTTTTTTACACCCTCACCAGCTTTCCCCCCAACAAGAAAAGTAAATACTTTAGAAACCATTCAAAAAAACCATTTATTAAGCATATTTTGAAAATTGAATTAATATTTGGATTTGCCGGAAATTATTTAAATCTATGTTTTTTAAATTCTAGCTGGAAAAAAAGAAGAAAATGTTAGCATCTTACAAATATTTGGATTCTTAATAATTAATATGGTAAACTCTTTGACTAATTCAAGATTTCTAAAATTTTTGTATTCATCTTAATAAATATTTAAATATATAAGAGATTTATAAAAGAAAACCAAAAAAAAATGTGAGAAAATTTGCTTGAGGGACCAAAAATAAATTTAAGGGTTATAGAACAAGAAGATATTCCCCTTTACCACGAGTGGATTAATTCGCCTGAAATTATGGGTATGTATAATGCACATTTATTTAGACAAGTCCCAAAAGATTTTTTGAAGAATGTTATGAGTAATTTAGGCGATAATCTTCAAATTTTCATAATTGAGAAAAAAGATAAAACTAGAATCGGCTTAATATTATATTTTTTAGTAAAAGGAGGACCAGTTGAATTATTAGAGATTGGCAGTATATTAATCCCATCTGAACGACAGAAGGGCTTCGGTAAAGAGGCAGTCACCATTTTTTTGGATTATTTGTTTTTAACGAAAAACATATCGCGTATTCAAGCAACTACAGATGTTAGAAATATTGGAGCTCAAAATGTTCTCGAAAAGACAGGCTTCACTAAAGAAGGAATTATACGAAATATGATATTTAATAATGGTAAATGGAGAGATTTCGCTCTGTATAGTATTCTAAGAAAGGAATGGAAAGAACCTAAAATTTTGAAGTTATAACGATCAATCCCTATTGGATATTCGTCTTTAATAATTTGGTTCATTTTTTTTTATAACTAAGAGTTGGGGTTAAAATCGTTACAGCGACAACACCAAACGTTCAATTTTTCATCAGGTATTTTTCAGTTTCTGATGTTAATGGGATTTTGATACTACTCTCATTTTCTTGTTCATCTGAATTAAAAATCATTATTCCTTTGTCTGTAATATCATTCATATGAGTTTCACAGCTTTGTTTATCAACATTTATTATTCGTTTTGCTTTCAAATAATGACTGCTAATCCATCTAAAAGTTGAACTTAAAACAGAAAAGTTATAACCCCTTCTAATTCCAAAATTTTAGAAGAGTAATTACTTGGAAAAAAAAGGAATTTTGGCAATTTAAACTTCAGATTTCCTAATTCTATATTAATATTTTCTCAATTTTAAAAATTTTTTTATCTTTCTTAATATTTGGATAATACAAAGAAATAAGCAGAGCATCCAAATTATGTAAAATTGCAAAGGCATAAAGTAAATTCCCCAATAATAAAAATAAGGATTGTTAAAAAATATAAAAAATAATTCAAAAAATACTAATACCCATATTAGAATTAATAGTAACTGATATTCTGAACCTTTCACTATATCTTTTTTTTCAAAACTAGTTCCACATGAGGAGCAATATCTTTCAGTAATTTTTCTTTTGGTGTCACATTCAGGGCAAGAAAATATATCTTTTCTAAGATAAATGATGGTACCGATTAAAATAGAGAAGATTATAACTGAAGAAATAATTGTGGTGTAAGAGAGAAGGAGTTTCTCATAATTCCATAAAAGTTTAATTGCAACTAAACGGGCGGTTCCATCCAATTCTATATTATTTTTAGTAACGTTTATACAAAAACTAATCTCATTTAATTGATTGTCTTTGAAAATTTCTGTTAGATCAATAGTTTTTTCAAGATTATAGTATTCAGGATTACCTTCTTGCATTATATCCGAAGTATTTACAGTATTGATTATTTCTTCATGGTTAGGTTTATTATTCCAAGTTATCTCAGAAGAATTCCAATATGAATCAACCAAAATTACATTGATTTCAACATCTTCTGAAGAATAAAGAGTAAAGTATAATCTTTCTGTTTCTTTTGGCAATATTCCAAGATTAAAATGGATAAAGGTTTCACAAGAATTTCCAATAAAAAGTTTTTGATATAAAAGATCAAAATAATTCATATCAGGATTACTTTGATTTACATAAGCAGTTCTGTCGCTATAAAGATCTCCTGTAAATTCAGTAGTTATACCAGGAGCGTTTACTACAAAAATAGGAATAAAATTAATGATTAACAGACATGTTGATATTAAAAGTATAATAATCAAAAGAATTGTACCTTTTCCATTTATATTTCTTAGTTTTTTCATTTTATTACCTTTTAAAATAATTTTTTTGAATAATATATATCAAGAGATGGAACTGGTTTTAATTCTGGAATTTTAATCTGATGTTTTTTTATGGAATTTAGTTCTAATTTAATATCTTTTTTAATTTGGATTTTGTTTGGAACTTTGGTTAAATTCAAAAATTTCAATGTCCTCTTATAATACCTAATTGCTTTTTGCCTTAAATTTAATTTTACAAAAGTCTTTGCCAAATTCCAATAATATAAGAAATCGTCTCTATACAATTTTATTGCTGTTAAAAATTTACTCAATGAATGTTTATAATTTTCTTTATAAAAATCTTTAATCCCCATATAAAAAAATTCTAATGAATTTCTTTTTATTATATTTGGAGAAAAGAATGAAATTTCATGGGAATCATGGTTTTTTGATAAACGCCTTAAATTATTTATATTATTGTTTTTTTCTATTTTGTCATTTAAATATTTGTTAATTATTGCTAAACCAAAAGATTCAATGGATGAAAAAATAATCTTCTGACTACCAGGAATTATTGGTGCATTCTTAAGGGCGTTATATAAAATATTTTGAAATTTGAATTCAATTAAATATTCTGTTAAATCTAAAATATGATTTAATTCGAAATTGGAGAGATCTTCTTTATTAATCATCTCTAATAAATATATCTGAACTATTTCAGGAGAACAAATCAATGCTTTTTCAATGTATTTTAAACTTTTACTTTTAGATTTTTGGATTTTTAAAGTTTCAATGAGCAAGAAGTTTAACAGATCTTCTTGTTCTTTTGTCAAGAATAAATTAGTAAAATTTATTAATTTCTCGGACAACAACCTTTTACGAATATACGAAAATATTTGAAAAATCTCTAAATATTCATCATTTTCGGGTTTATTGCAAATGAATTTTGTAGTGGGGATTGATTCTTCATTGTAAAAATTTGAGTGAACTATATTTTCAAAACCAATTTTTTCTAATATCTCAACCATCAGTCGATAAGGAAAGCCAAATTTATGTTGTAGCCCTTCATGGGGAAGCCCATAAATCCAACTTAATACATCCTTTCTTTGCTTAAAATTCGAGTTTAAATAAATTTGAAAAACCTTTTCTAGATTAGGGGTTTCTAAAATTAACTTTCCATTTTGTTCTAACACTCTAAAAAACTCACTGAGGGCATAAATAGATTGATAAAATCCTAAATGTTCAATTAAGTGGATTGCTTTAACTTCTTGACATGAAAATTCAGGAAATTCAAGATTTAAAGCTGACATTTTCTTATCAGCAACCAAACTATCATATAAGTCGATATTACAATAATCTGGATCGAATTTCTTTCCACAACCGATATTTAACTTCATTTTTTATCTTTAAAATCTTTTAAACTAATACTAGAATATAAGGTTCCACGGGCATAAACGGGTTCAATTGATCTTCCATACAATATTAAAGCTACATTCCAAAAGAAAATTGCAAAAACCGACAGAATAATGATCATCATTAAAGCAATAATTAATGGAAAGCGATTTTTGAAGAACAGAGTACTATTAATTTCTTTTCGAGATAATCCTAAATCTTTTCCAATATTGTAGATTTGCATGATTTCTTTAAACATATATTTTTAGTCACCCATTTTTTATTTTAAATTTGTTTCATTAAAAACTTATTATATAGATATTTATATCTTGAAATTTTGGAATCAATTTTCCATCTAAATGGAAATTCTTCATTTTTGAATAATTTTTTTTCAATCACTCTTAAGCAATATGGATTATCATAAGAATTTAAAGCTATAGCGGTGCCTAAGCAACCTCCTTTGCACTTTTTAAACATCTTACAATTGTTACAATAATTTTGTGAACTATATTTATGAAGTAATTGAGAGTTTCTTAAATCAAACCTAGAATTTATAATATCGTGTATACTATTGACTCTAACATTTCCTACAATAAAATCATCGGGTAAAGTTAAGCATCCTTTAACATTTCCATTACTTTGAATACCTAAAACAGATTTACCTGCTTGACAACCAATCCAGAGATCTAATCCTAATTCAGGTAAAAGCATAGAAAAATATCCAAAACAATGACCTCCAATTAAAGGTAGTTCTTTTACTGAATATTTTCTAAAACTTGATGCGATGAACATAGCAATACCATAAAATTGCTCCCTAGATACCACCAAACTTCTTGGAAATCTTCCTATTGGGAGAGCTATTTGAATTTGCCATGCAATTTTTTGATCAATTAATAAATCTCGAATCAGATTTAATTCTTTAAAATTAATTGTATTAACTGTAGTTATAACACTTACGGGTATATTCTGTGCTTTGAGTAATTGTATAGATTTAAAAACTTTGTCAAATGAACCTTTAATCCCTCTTATGTAATCATGAGTGTTAGGAGTAGCACCATCCAAACTTAAAGAAATGCAATCTGTCTGTAATTTCTTTAATTTTTGAATCTTGTCTATTATTGCTAATCCATTTGATACAATTGTCAATTTCATTTTATTTTTCTTAATTTTCTGTGCAACTTCATACCAATCGTCCCTTAATAAGGGCTCACCACCCATTAATGCAATGCCATCATAACCACATGAATGTAAATCATTAACTAATTTTAGAGCTTCTTCAGTATTGAGCTCATTCAAACGGGATTTACCTGCAGATGATCCACAATGGATGCATTTGCTATTACACTTTAAAGTGAATTCCCATACAGCACATCTATGTTTAAGGAAATATGATAATTGGTATTTTATATTTGTCATTATTTTTTGGATTCCAATATTCCACTGCGATTCTTTATATAAATAATAATAATCTGAATTTCGACTAATTTTTTTTTAAATAAAAAGCAAGATATTCTATCATTTAAGTTTTAAGGTGCATTTCTCAAATATTTCAGGATTCCGAATTAAATAATTAATGTATTATGTTGGGCTTTTCTATCATATAGAATATAACTAGAAAATTCATTTTTTAAAATAAAGAAAATCCACAGGAAGGACAATTCTTCTTGTCTCCAACCATAATCTTACTACAATTGGGACAGATTGTAACATTAAATTTTC
Source organism: Promethearchaeota archaeon (assembly GCA_020344955.1). Classification (GTDB taxonomy): domain Archaea; phylum Asgardarchaeota; class Lokiarchaeia; order Sigyniarchaeales; family SOKP01; genus Loki-b32. Next base: position 121,160 of record CP070831.1, read on the forward strand.
TCCTTTTTCTCTTACTTTGCGGTTTTATATTATTTGTTCTTATTGACGTTAAAGCTTCAATTGCCATAGGATCCTCAGTATGGACTACTTTCGGTTCCGTCTTAGCTTCTAATTCATGCAAGTATTCAACAATATTCTTCTTTTTCATTTTATTTAATTCAGCAATAGATGGGATCTTCCCTATCTGAACATCATTAACAAATTGTTTATCAAGTTTTAATATATTAAAGCAATTATGGCATCTAAACACATGACTGATCCCAATATTGGATGTTTCTGCCCACTGTGCCCAACATACTTTATGTGCTATGGTATCACAGGAAGGGCATTTTACAATATTCTGATCATCTCTCTGAAAACAAATGGAACAAGCTCCAACTTCATTAATAGGTTTAGGATCATCTGCTAAATTTAGATAAAAAGGTTGATTATCAGGAAGTATCATCCTTAATCTTTGTTTTACGAATGATGGTTCTGAAACATATTTCTTTTCTGAAAGTCCATTGAGAATGGGGCCTAATTCTTTCACATTTTTAACACCATATAATTCTCCGTTAGATAAGTTAGTTAATTTCAATAATTTTTGCGCTTGGTCAGAATAAGGTGACCCAATCAAAACAGTGTCAATAAAAAATGGCATATCTTTAACTTTCTTAATAAGTTCTTCCAGAGCGGGAATATAATCATCTGGAATTTCATAAGCTCCCTCATCAAGTAATATTATAAGGCGGAAAATTTTTTCAGATATTTTCTTATACACTTCAATAATGAACGTAATTGCTATAAAAATGCCTCCTGCTATATTAGGTTTTGCTATAGATTTTCCTAGAGATTTCAATGTATTTAAGATATATTCAGGATCGAAAGTGAAATGATCTAAATAATTTGGTCCATCTTTTAAAAACAAAATAAGATTAAATCTATCAGAAGGATCAATAAAATGCTTATTTTTCATAAAATCTGCAATTGCATCATAAACATGACGCAATTTTGTGACTTCTGGAGTAAATCCATAAAAGAGGAGTACGTCTTCGCTTTTTTTGATTTCCATACTAACACTTGAGGATTAAAGTATTTGAATACTAACGATGTTTAATATTAAATTCGTATTAAAATTAATAAGTTTAAGGAAATATCAAAATTCAAGTAAGTAGAAATTAATTAAGAATTTATTAAATTAAATTGAGCCCTTTATATTAAATGGACTTTAAATTTCTTACAACAAATTTTTTATAAAAATATACTTTCTACAATTTAAGTTAATTTAAAATATCGAAGGATATTATTAAACGTTTATAGATTTACAAATATTTTACGCTAATGTAGGAATTCACTGCTTAAACTATTTAAAAATGTGGGAAAAAATTGCAGATTTATCGATTAAAAATTAATAAGAACATATGTATTGGCTGTAACGACTGTGTAGTTAGTTGTCCACTTAACTTTCAGCAATTAAAGGAGAAAGGGTTTTTAACTGAAGAAAATGCTGTAGTCCTAGTTAAAAATGGGATGGCTTACGATATATATGTTGAAGGTAGAGACGTAAACTGTGATGGATGTGGTGTTTGCTTGAAATATTGTCCAGTATCTGCAATTGAACTTCATTTAGTTGAAGAAAAATGAGGTAATAAGCATGTCATTTCCAAAAATATCAAGATCAATTAGTAAAGAAGTAGAATATGTTAAGGTTCAATTCTTAACAGAAAGTCTAGAGTTAATATTAGATAAAAATAAATGCATTGGTTGCGGAACTTGTGCTAGGGTTTGTCCTAAAGATGCAATTTCTCGTGGACCAGTTGGCACATCCCGCCGATTTCCAACTTTGGAAGATATAATTCCAGAGGTTTACGACCCGGAAAAGTGTGTATTTTGCGGTTGTTGTGTCTACCACTGTCCTTTTAGTGCTTTAACGCTAAAGATAAACGGTGAAGTGGTTGAGTTAGATGACATTCAAATTGTAAAAGAACATGTTGTTCCAAAATTGGAATTTGAAGCGAAGAAAATTACAAGCTATAATGGAATCGAGAGGGTTGCTAAACAGTATACTGATGGAGAAATTAGTATTGTTGATGAAGAATGTCCTGGTGGATGTCAAACTTGTTATGAAGTCTGTCCGTCTGGAGCTATATCCGTTCCAGAAAAATCAGATAAAGGTTGGGAAAGAGTCCCTAATGTTGTTGTAGATCCTGAGAAATGTATATACTGTGGATCTTGTGATAATGGATGTCCAACAGGTGCGGTAAAGTTAAAAATTACGGAAGTTAAAACATCTGGTGAATTTAGTGAGATGTTCTGGGAACCTCTTTTAGAAAGAATAAAGATATTAAGATGGAGTGAGCAGAAGGAGGAGCAATAAAATGAGTATCAATAATCTAATTTTAATAACTTGTCGAACTATTAATCAAGGTGTTGCCCTTGAGGGTGGAAAAAACACCAGAGAAAATGTGAGAGCTGCAGGGATTTGCGTGTTTGATAGAGAGGATTTTAAGAAACTCGACTGTCTTGTAGGTACTCCTGTTAAGGTAATAACTGATTATGGTGAAGTAGTCGTTTATTCGACTATTACCGAAGAAGGTCCCCATCCCGGAATTATCTTCATACCAATGGGTCCTTGGGCTAATCAGGTTGTAAATCCAGATTCTCAATCATGTGGCACACCCACTTATAAAGGAATGAAAGCCCGAGTAGAAGCAGCTCCAAGTGGAAAAGTATTAGATGCAGTGAATTTAATCAATTTATTAAGGGAGGCTTAAATTATGGTAGGAAAGATTAGAACTGTTACTGATGTAATCTGTCCTTTCTGTGGCACCTTGTGCGACGATCTTGAAGTAGATATTGATCTAAAAGATGAAAAGGTTATAGAAGTACGAAATGGCTGCCAAATAGGAACTAAGAAATACTTTGCTAGTAACCCTAGCGAGCATCGCTATGATAAGCCACTAATTAAAGATAATGGGTCCTATAAAGAAGTATCATGGGACGAGGCAATTGATAAGGCAGCTGATATTTTAGTAAAAGCTAAAAGGCCTTTACTTTATGGTTTTTCAAGTACTGAATGTGATGCACAAGGCAAAGGTGTTGAACTAGCAGAGATCTTAGGTGCTGTCTTAGATAATACAGCGTCAGTATGTCATGGTCCATCATTATTAGCAATTCAAGATGTTGGTGCTCCTACTTCTACTTTAGGAGAATATAAAAATAGAGCAGATTTAATAATTTTTTGGGGATCTAATCCTGTTCACGCTCATCCACGTCATTTAGGAAGATATAGTGATTTTGTAAGGGGCTATTTTCGAAAAGATGGAACAGGGGATCGAACCTTAGTGGTTGTAGATCCAAGAAATACACACACAGCTCAATTAGCTGATATACACGTTCAAGTAAACCCGAATGAGGATTATGAATTAATAAATGCAATTAGAGCAATTCTAAGGGGAGTAGAATTAGATCAAGATGAAATATCAGGAGTTCCAATGGATAAAATTAAAGAACTAGTAGAAACAATGAAAAACTGCAATTTTGGAGTGCTATTTTTTGGTATGGGGTTAACACAATCATTATCTCATCATCGAAATATAGATTCTGCTATATGTCTTGTGCGCGAATTGAATGATCATACAAAATTTTTACTTACTCCTATGAGAGGACATTATAATGTTGCCGGAGCAAATCAAGTTTTTTCATGGCAAACAGGTTATTCATACTCTATAGATTTTTCAAAAGGGTATCCTCGTTATAATCCGGGAGAATTTTCTTCTGTGGATGTTTTGATGAGAGATGAAATTGATGCTTCATTAATAGTTGCTTCAGATCCAGCAAGTAATTTCCCAGCAGCTTCTGTGAAAAATTTGTTTAAACATCCCATGATTACTTTAGAACCCCATCACACACCAACTTCTGTTAATTCAGATATTATTCTTCCTCCTGCTATTGCGGGAATAGAGTGTGAAGGAACAGCATATCGTATGGATAGTGTTCCTCTAAGATTAAGAAAAGTAAAAGAAGCACCTGGTGAATGTTTAACTGATAAGGAAATATTAGAAAAATTAATTGAAGCTGTAAAAACTAAAAAAGGTGAATAAAAAATTGCCTGAGATTAAATTAAAGTTAAAGAAAGCACCAGTGTTTCCGTTAGAGGCTGAAAACATAACACCAGATAAGTTTGCTGGAAAATCTACAGCGGATATAAAGAAACTAATTGTTTACCACGGAAATGAAGAAAAGAGACTTGGAGATTTTTTTGATATATCAGGAACGGGAAGTGAAATCAATGATACTAAAATTATAATTGACGGAGATATTTCAAATGTTAAAAGAATCGGCGAAAAAATGACAGGGGGAGAAATAATAATAAATGGGAATGTTGGAATGCATGTAGGAAATAATATGTCAGGAGGTAAAATAATAGTAAATGGAAATGCTGATGACTGGGCAGGAGCTATGCTAAAAGGAGGTGAATTAGAGATTACCGGAGATGCTGGACATTATGTTGGAGCTGCGTATAGAGGATTTTGGAAAGGAATGGAAAATGGAATTATAAAAGTCCATGGCAAGATTGGTAATGAAGCATTAACATGGGTAAATGGTTCAAAACCCGCAAAAAGGTTTCCAACTTTAGTTTGTGGAGGTGCGGGTTCATTTTTAGGAATACATAGCCACGGAGGCACTATAATAGTAGAAGGTGATTGCGATAGATGTATCGGAGCAGACCAAGTACGTGGGACAATAGTAGTCAAGGGTAAAATATCAAGGATTTTACCATCATTTAAGAAGATTGGTGAAGTTAAAGAAATTGAATTAATGAATGGTGAAATAATTAAAGGTAAATTTATTGAATATAGTGGAGACCATTCAGTTGAGAAAAATCATTCCAAAATTGATAAAAAAACTGGAGAAATCTCCAATAGTTCAAATGGTAGATTATATGTAGCAGTATAATTTTTTTCAAATTACCATCTAATTTTAATAACTAGAAATCTATGTTTATGATATGAAGAATAAATTAGGAATAACTCTCTTAATCATTGGTGGAATTATGATGATCATTAGTTCCACCTTAGGAAGCATTGGTGTTTATGAATTTATATATAATTGGATTATTGGTAATATAACACCAGATTTTGACTGGGCTAGACCAATTTTATATGTTTTGCTTGAAATTTTAAGATGGATTGCTAACCTAGGAGGAGGTGCAATAATAATTGGAGCCATTTTTATAGCTTTTGATAGTGTTAGATTCGGAAAATGGCTCGTCAGCATTGGATTAGCATTTGGGACTCTGACATTAATAATTTGGATTATTACTCAAGTAGTGCCTATTAGAAATTTTATCAGTGATCCTGCTATTTTAGCTTATATAGATAGAATTGCAAGTCTTGTCGAGGTTCATACATTGTTTGAAATTTCAGGAGTAATAGTGGCTATTTTAGGGCGGAATTTCGTTAGAAAGACTAAGAAAGAAAAAGAGGAAGAAGAAAAAGAAGAAGCACCCGAAATTTCTAGAGAAGAAACACAATTAGAAGAAACAACACCACCAATTCCTTTTCAGAAGAAATCTTGTCCTAATTGTAGTGCTACTTTCCCTTTTAATGCTCAATTCTGTTCTGAATGTGGAAGTGCGTTTGATAGTTAGTGAAAATCTTTTTTATTTGAAATAAAAGCTTGAAAATTGTTAAATATTATATTATAATTTTCTTTTATTATGGAATCAAATTTCTTTAAGATAAAGCCATATGATGAATCTCTCGGATACTCAGTTCTAGTAGATTTATATAATCAATTAGCGAATTATTTAAATCCCGAACCAACTTTTATTTTAACTGAGGAGCTAGCTCATTTACTGTTAGGTACAGATACTGTACTTTCCAGAGATTATTTAACATTTGAAAGTAAACAAGGAGAAATTGTTGCTATTGCAGGGATATCCAAAATCCCGATCTTTAAAGACGCCTTATATACTGTTTATGGTGTTAAACCAGAATACATTGATTCAGAAATCCCGGGAGTATTAATTGATACTGTTCTAAAACTTAAAAAAGAGTTAAATGTCCAAGAGCTTATATTTCAAACTTTTGGAGAACCATCAGCTCCCTTTGATGAAAAATTAGAAAATTTAGGATTCACGCCTGTTAATTTCAATTGGTCTATGTGTCTAGACGATTTTAATCTATTTTCACACCCTGGCGTTCCACCAGGTATTACTATTCAAAATGTGAAGGAGATAGATGACTATACTGATAGTTTATATGTGATAAATGAAGCTTTTGCGACCTCATTCAAGTTTAAGCCTTTTACGAAAATTACATGGAAAAAATTAATGACAGAGCTTAAAAAAAATCGTGTTGTTGAACATTGTATTGCCTATGAAAAGGAAAAAATGATAGGTTTTTTAGATGCATATATCAATCCCGAACAAGAAAATAAAGGGTTAATTGCTAATTTTGGAATACTTCCAGCTTATCAACATCGTAAAATTGGAAGTGCTCTACTTGCATCTGGAATTGAAACGCTTATTAATAAAGGATGTAAATTGATTAATTTGTCTGTTGACACTACAAATGAAAAGGCGCTAGGGCTATATAAAAAGTTTGGTTTTTATATACGGAAAAATCTTACGCAAAGAACCTATCAAATTATGTAAATTGCTCTTTAGATTAAGGTGGCTTCAGTTAGTTTCTTTTTAATATTTAAAGTAAAAATTAAATATTATATAAGCTAATAAAATTCAAATCGAATCATTTAAGATTATAACCTTGTTTAAAAGGAAAGTTAAGATATTCAGAATAAAGAAAGATAAGAAAGAAAAGATAGATGATATAGTCCTATATGAAACTCCAATTGATATATATGTTAATTCTAAACAAATTGTAAATATCATCTGTCTCGCAAATGACCTAAAAGAATTAGCAATAGGATTCTTATTTTCAATCGGTATAATTGATTCAATAAAAGATGTAATAGACATTAATGTGAATGAATTAGAAAATGCTATTTTTGTTGAATTAAAAGAAGAGGTTAAATTCAATATTGAAGATCTTGATATTACTCCAGTGAGTCGCATAGTTGATACTACATGTGGCATATCATCTCCATGGAGAGATGTAATTAAGGAGAGTTTTGATAGATCTAATGTAAAAGAAATAATTAAAGCAAAGGGCAAATTGAAAGTTAAATCTAGTATTATATTTTTAGCTGCAAAAGAAATGCAAGTCAACACACCACTCTATCGGGAGACAGGTGGGTGTCATGGAGCCGCTATATTCGATATTGAAGGAAATCTTTTAAGTGTGAAGGAAGATATTGGTAGACATAATGCAATAGATAAAGTTATTGGAGATTTACTCCTAAAAGATTTAAGTTTTGAAACTGTATTCCTAACTACTACTGGAAGATTAACTGGAGATTCAGTTTTAAAAGCAATTAAAGCTAAAATTCCTGTAGTTGCATCTCTCTCCGCAGCTATAGAATCAGGGATTCGATTAGCTTTTGCTTACGGTATTACTTTAATTGGATTTGTACGTGGATCAAGGATGAATATCTATTCTCATCCTAATAGAATAGAACTTTGAACTTTTTACTCAAATTTTCCATTTTCCTTCTTCATAGATAACTCTATCATCTGCTATAATTTTAGACCCTGGCTTTTTCATATCTTTTAAAATATCCCAATGAATAGCACTTTCATTTTTTGAGCCTAATTCTTTAAATCCATCCCCAAGAGCAAGATGAATTGTACCTCCCATCTTTTCATCAAAAAGTATATTTTTTGAAAATTCAGTTATTCCATAGTTTGTTCCTATAGCAAATTCTCCTAACCTGTCAGCATTTTCAATTTTTAATATCTCTCGAAGAAATTTTTCACCTTTATCTGCAGTTGAATTTACAACTCTTCCATCTTTGAATTCTAAATAGATATTTTCAACTTCATTACCTAAATGGATAGCGGGGTATGTAAATCGAATAGACCCAATAACAGAGTTCTCTACAGGGCTCGTAGCGACTTCACCATCGGGTAAGTTTTCATGCCCACAATCATTCTCCCATGATCTACCTTTAGTTGACATGGTTAGATCAGTATCTTCTCCAATTATTTGGATAATTTCAACTTCATTTAAATAATTTACATATTTCTCTTGATCTTTTTCAATCTTTTGCCACTCTTGAATAGGATTTTCATTGTCAAGGAATAACGCTTTTTCTATGAAATTTGAATAAGAAATTAGGTCCATATTTGCATCTTGAGCAAATGCGTTACATGGAAAAGGAATTATTACCCACTTTGCTTCTTTTTTTGCAGCTCTATCATACCACAAATCCCAAAGTTCTTTCATTTGTGGAGAACCAAAACGTTTGGAAAGAAGTTCTGGATCTACTAAACTCAAATTTTTCGTATTATAATCTGCACTAATAGCAACCATACAATCAAACTCTTTATGTATTTGTTTTCTTACTTCATCAACATAAGTAAGTTGATCTTCAGAAGCATATTTAAATAACAATTCACCCAGGCCTTCTATAAAGGGAAATAAAAGAGCATGTCCCCCTGCTTTTATAATTTCGACATATAATGCTCTAAAAAGCTCTTCTGCTAGTATTGGCCCTAAAACAAACACTCTATCGCCTTTTTTTACTTCGATAGAGTAATTCACAGCTAATTTAGCTAGTTTCTCATAAAAAGGATTAATCATTATTTTTGTAATATTCATTTCTATAAAAAAGTTTATGAGAGTGCTAGCCAGAATTTAAATAAAAGATCTATATTATAATTTTATATTTAAAATAGTATTGAAAGAACTAACATTATTAGGTATGTCACGATGGAACATAAAAAAGGTGTAATTCTGTGTATAATTGGTGGAGCATTAATGCTAATCAGTTCATTAACTGGGCGTGTAGGTTTCCTAGGAACAATTTTAAGTTTGCTTTCTGGATATGTTGGACCTGAGATACAAGTGGTCATAGAAATTATTTTAAATGTATTTAGTTTTATTGCTATGGGTGGGGGTATATCGGTCATAATTGGTGCTTTAATAGCAGGATTTAGTTCAGATTTTGCTGGTAGATTAATAATAGGTATAGGAATTGGTAGTAGTTTAATTAGTCTAATTATTTTACTTATTACAAGTATTTATGGTGGCACTGCGATAAATGACTTACCCTTAATTCTTCTAAACACATTTAATGGTATTTATGGCCTCGTGGGTGCAATTTTGGCTATTTTTGCTCGTCGGTTATTAAAAGATTGAAAGACTATATTAAATGCTAAAATTCTATTTTTTAATCTCATTTTTTTAATAAGTTTTATAATATTATCATTCTAAATTAATAGAGAGAAGATTTTTAAAAAATTCAATATTTACAAATACAAATTATTGTTAATTTCAAATAATATCTGATGAATTAAGATGGCTAAAGCAGAAGAATATAAAATGTTTCAAGGTTGTGTCATTGGTAATAGAATTCCGTTTATAGAAGCTTCAGCAAGAAGAGTTTTTGATAAACTTGGAATTCAAACATCTGATGCCGCATTTGCATGTTGTCCTGATCCAGTTGGTTTTAATAGCACTGATCATCTAAGCTGGATGGCAATGGGGGCAAGAAATCTCACCCTCGCTGAAGCTGAAGGTAAGAATATCATATCACTATGTAATGGGTGTTTTCAAACATTAAAGCTTGTTAATGAAGAATTAAAACATGATGATCATGAAAAGGAGCATATTAACAAAATTTTAAAAACAGTCGGAAAAGAATTCAAGGGAACTATCAATGTGAGGCATTTTGTTGAAGTTTTACATGAATATGTTGATAAAATAAAGGAGAATATAACAAAAGAACTTGATGGTTTGAAAGTAGCTTGCCATACCGGATGTCACTATAATATACCATCAGAAAAAATACAAACTGATGATCCTATGCATCCTGTTAAACTAAGGGAAATTGTAACAGCAGCAGGGGTTACTCCAGTTGATTATGAAGAAGAAATGCTCTGTTGCGGTACTGGTACAGGTAATACTGAAGAAGAACCTTCAATGCAAATCTTAGCAAACAAACTATCAAGTGCTATGAACGCAGGTGCCGAAGTTATGATTGTTAACTGTCCAGCATGTTTCCAACAATTTGATAGCAATCAAAAGAAAGCTGGAGAGGTAGGTGGTGTAACTTTTGATATTCCTGTGTTATATGTTACTGAATTACTCGCTCTTGTTTTTAGTGAAAATCCTGATGATCTAGGGTTAAAATTCCATCGAACCAGATTAACAAAGTTTTTAGAAAAATACGATTTAAAATAAATTGAAAAAAAATTACTTATTTTATTAAAATTTTCTTTTTAATTTATTTATTTTCAGAAATATTCTTTCTCCAGAAATATAAACCATGAATAATTAACCATATAGTTATAAATAATAAGAAAGTCCACTCTGAAAGATAGACAAATGTTTGAGGTTCTATAAGATCTGATTCTTGAATAAGGAAACCACCAATAAAAATGGCTGATAGAATTCCGCATATAAAAGATAATATCCCTATAATTTTGGAAAATTCACTATTTTTATACTCTATATATCCAAGATAAAGATTGGAAATTGTTATAAAGCTAAAGAAAATCACCGCACCAATAACATGCATGAAAAAATCGGAAAAATTGGCTCTGTCTAAAGGAAAAATTCCTATTAATATAAGACCCAATCCTGCAATAATTCCAGATGCTTGATAACCAAATATTAGTTGATACTTTTCTTCTTTTACCTTTAAATATACAGAAATATACAAAATAAGGAATATTAAAAAAACGGCTCCTAATATCATACCAATACTGAAGATAATTCTTGAACCAATTGGTCCAGCACCTAAATCACTAATGTAATTTGAAAATATACTAAAAGAAGGATCGACTGGTAAATAAATAAACAAAGCAACAAATATACCAAATCCTACCGCTAAAAGTGTTAAAAATGCAAAATATGCTCCTTTAATCTTACTATAAAATTTCTCTAAAATATCCATAAGTTTTCACTATTTTACTTAATTGGATTAATTTTAATTAAATAATATTCTATTAAGGATTTTGTTAAATTTAAGGATAAGGATTTCTAGAAATAATCTAATTTCTGTCTTTTGGATTTAAAATAAGGGATTCTATTTCGGATAAAATATCATCTGGCATATTTTCTAAAGAACCCTGAGAAGATTTAGGATTTCCACCTCCTTTTCCTCCAAATTGCTTAATTAACTTGTCTAAAAGTTTGCTAGTATCTAATTTCTCACTCAACGATAATATTCTTATTTTTTTAGTTTCAAACTTTACAATTATGACTGCATTTTGAGGAAAATTATCTAATGCTTTATTTAATAGCTTTATATCAACATTAAAATCCACATAAAAAAGAGCTATATCATTAATTATTTTAATGGGGGTTTTAGAAATCGATTTTAGCAATTTAAATGACAAATTCTTTTGATCTTCCTGGATATTATCAAGAAGCTCTAGCCGTTTGTTAATGAGTTTATTTGTCTTATCTAATGGAGAATTTAGATTGTTAGCGATAATTATCAGGTCAATATTATGTTTTGAACTCATTAATAGAGCCTTATTCCCAATGAGATATTTAATCTCTGTTCCTTTTTTAAAATCATAAATATATATATGTCCTATTTCACTGGTATTTTTTACATGAGTTCCACCACAGCATACTAAATCTAATTCTTTAATTTCCATTAAGCGTATATTAGGTTCTTTGGGGATAGCACTTCTTATTTTTTCAGAGATCTTCTCGGCTTCTTTGTGTGTTAATAAGTTTGCTTTGACTTCTAAGTTATTAGAAGTACAAATCTTATTAACTTCAGTTAGAATATCATTTAATTGTTGATAGTCTATCTTTTGAGAGATTTGTAGAAATACTTCTTCATGGTTAAGGTTAGCCCGAACAGTATCTATTTTTAACTTGTTTTTAATTACTGCTGAAAAAATGTGTTGAGACGTATGAGCTTTCATTATTCCATAGCGATAATCCCAATCAATTTCACCCTTGACTTCATCTCCCAATTTAATCTTATTTTCAAAATCACCTGAAATATGATGCAATACATTTTCTCCATCTTTAGATACTATGTCAACTCTAAATTTCTTATTTCTTATTATTAATAATCCTTGATCACTCGCTTGATTTCCACTTTCTGGATAAAAAAGAGTTTTATCAAGCACAATTCCGTCTTTTTTGACCGATATTACTTTTGCAGCAAATTTAGTTTCATACGCATTTTCCCAATATAATTTTTCAGACAAAATTAACTCCTTTTAGGCTTTTCTCTTACTATTTATAAAATTGATATGAAATTATAAAAATTAATAATCAAATTTATTTCAAATTTAAGAATATTTAGATTATTATATAGGTTGACTAAAGATGATAGAATTTTTAAGAACTCCAGTTGAATGTTTTGAGAATCTTCCTAGTTTTCCTTATGAACCTCATTATATTGATAATCTCAATGGTTATGATAATTTAAGGATGCATTATATTGATGAGGGCTCAAAAGATGCTAATGAAGTATTTTTATGTCTCCATGGACAACCAACTTGGAGTTATTTATATCGAAAAATGATTCCTATTTTTCTAAATGCAGGACATCGTGTTGTAGCACCTGATTATTTCGGATTTGGGAGATCTGATAAACCAATTAAAGAGGAAATTTACACTTTTGATTTTCATCGAGAGTCTTTAATAGATTTTATAAAGAAACTTGATTTAAAGAATATTACCTTAGTATGTCAAGATTGGGGGGGTTTATTAGGTCTTACATTACCTATGGATATGCCAACAAGGTTTTCTAGACTTCTAATAATGAATACGTGGTTAGGAGTAGGAGATGTTCCCCTTTCTAAAGGATTCTTATATTGGCGTGAATGGAATAATAATCATCCAGATTTAGAACCTGGACGCTTAATAGCCCAGCAATGCCCTCAATTAACAGATGGAGAAAAGGCAGCGTATAATGCTCCTTTTCCTGATATTAAATATAAAGCTGGAATAAGAAGATTTCCAAATCTCGTACCTGATAATCTTGAAGCTCCGGGGGCAGAAACCTCTCGACGTGCAAGAGAATGGCTGCAGAATGAATGGTTTGGTGAATCATTTATGGCGGTAGGGATGCAAGATCCTGTATTAGGCCCCTCGATTATGCGTATTTTAAGATCATATATTAAAGGATGTCCAAAACCTTTGAAAATAAATGAAGCTGCACATTTTGTTCAAGAATGGGGGGAAGAAATAGCGAAAAAGGCTTTAGAGCACTTTCATCTTGATTAAAAAAATTAAACTAAATTATTTTTCCATATAAGTTGAATCCATCTACTTTATTTATTCTTACTTGGTGAAATTCTCCGTATTTACCTTTATAATTATCAATAAAGATATTTTTGTAAGCATAATTTCTACCAAAAGCTTGGTTAGGTTCTGTACCATCGTGCAAAATCAATATTTCTCCTTCCCAGTCTTTCCAATTTATATTTATATTTTCTAAACTATTTCGAAAGATTTTTGATAACCTTATTGTTCTTTCTTTTATTAGTTTGCTATCCAATTGTTTCATTCCTTTTGCCTTAGTCCCTGGGCGTGGAGTGAATTTTGAGATATTAAGGATTTCAGGTTTTAACCATTTTACAAAATTAATAGTTCTAAAGAAATCATATTCTTTTTCTCCGGGAAATCCACAGATAATATCAGTGGATATTGTAAGGTTTTCAAATTCTTCTCTAAGAACTTCAATGCTATAAATAATATCTGAAATTAAATACTTTCTCTGCATTCTTTGAAGTATTTTATTGCTTCCAGATTGTATAGGGATGTGTAAAAATTGGTATACCCTTGGTTGTTTGAAAATTGAAATAAGCTGTTCCGTGTTTTTAATTAAAAAGGCAGGATTAATCATCCCTATTCTTAAAAAGAATTTGAAATCTAAAGAAACAATTTTCTCTACAATGTCAGCTAAATTTGTGTCGTTATATTGATAAGTACTACAATCCTGTGAAGTTAGGTATATTTGTTTAATTCCTTGTTCTAATTGATGTTTTACATTTTGGATAATACTCTTAGGATTATAACAATTTAATGTCCCTCTAGCACTTTTTACACAGCAATATGTGCATGATCCTAAACACCCTTCTGATATTGGAATAATTCCTGTAATTTTACCCTGTGGATGATCTATATAAAATCGAGATTTATCTATTGATTGAGTCGATTTAAATATGAGATTTCTTTTTCCAACTTTAATTTCCTGAAATATTTCTGAAATATCCCGAATATTATTCAGATCTATTATTGCTGCAAATGAAGGTACAATTCTTTTAATGACTTCAATGTAATTTGGAGCTATATGAGGCAAACAACCAGCAATGATAATATATTTGTTGGAATTATTTTGGTATTTTTCATGTAAATTTTCCAAACGTGCTTTTATTTTATTTTCAGTTTGTTCTTTAACAGCACATGTATTAATGATTATAAATTGAGCATTTTCTATTGAATTTTGAGAGTATCCTGATTTTTTCAAAGTATTCGAGATTATATATGAATCTGATTTATTTGATGTACACCCATATGTTTCAATATAGAAAGAGTTTTCTTGCAAGCTAGTCCATTTTTAAACAATATAATAATTTATTATTATATCTTGATTATAGGTATTAAAAACGTTTTTTAATTAAAATAATCTCTCATAAAGAAAAAATAAAATTTTGTATTCATTTGAGAATTGGTTATTATGTCAAAAAAAATTAAATTTGCTTATTGTAAAGTTTGTAAACAAGAAGTTGAAAAATCAGCTAGAAAACCTTTAGATACAATGCAAAAAGTTCTATGGGGGATAGGTATAGTTGGTACAGCGGGGATATTAGCAATTGCTTATGGAGTTTATTTATCTAATCGACCAAAAGTCCATTGTCCTAACTGTTTCACTAAATTAGAGTACTCTGATAAACCTTTTGTAAAACCAAAAAAGAAACGCGAAGATATGACACCTAAAGAAAGAGTATTAGATAAAATAGGCATAAAAGAAGAAGAAATTGAAGAAATAGAACAACCAAAAAAAGAAAAGAAAGCCAAGAAAAAGAAGAATGATGAAGATTTAGAAAAAAAGAGGATAGTATGTCCCTATTGTGGAGAAACTTTAGAAGAAGAATCTGCTATTTGCCCCTTTTGTCAAGTTTCTTTAAAATCATAGGTTTTAGATACTAAATTAAAAAAAATCTTTTTCTTATCAAATAACTAATAAAAATAAATAATAGTAAAACTAATAATTAAAATATAGAATTTTGAATACCTTTACTAAATTTAAATAAAAATATAATAATTTGTGATAAATATGCCGCGTACAGCTCGTAAAGCTCCTGATAGAGAACCAGATCCATTAGATTTGTATTCTACATGGGATCTTAGGATCGCAAAATTTATTTATTACGGTCTTATCGTTGCTACAGCTATTGTTGTGCTTGGAATATGGTTTGTAATTATTACAGCCATAATTCCAGGTCCTGCATGGCAATTTTTCCTAGATGAAATCCACCTTGGATTCCAGATTGCTATAATTGCAGGTATAGTTACAGGGCACTTGTTTTTACTTGTCCTCTTTTATACTCTATTTCGAGGTGGAATGGTAAAACTATGTGCTGCTTTATTTAAAGATCGTAGATTAGCTAGAAAGTGGGAAGATTATTCTACTCTAAGATTCCTTGTAGGTATTGCATTATTCAGCTTATATATCACTTTAATTGCGCTTTTAATTGGTTTCCTGCCTTATGCATTTTGGAATACTCTTTGGGGTTGGTGGCAATGGATGGTTGATAATTTTAAGTTTGGATTATGGGTCTTGTGGGTTGGACTTATGATCTTTTTGATAATAGGGCTTATTTTCTTTGGATTTGTCTTATGGAATAGGGGTGTTTTCTGGGTGCTCAGCAAAGTCAAAACAATTGAAGACGAAATTGAGGTTGATGAACGCATTAAGAAGGAAGCATTAAAAGAAATGGATGAGAGAACGTTACAATCAATTTATAA
Source organism: Promethearchaeota archaeon (assembly GCA_020344955.1). Classification (GTDB taxonomy): domain Archaea; phylum Asgardarchaeota; class Lokiarchaeia; order Sigyniarchaeales; family SOKP01; genus Loki-b32. Next base: position 137,215 of record CP070831.1, read on the forward strand.
AAAGGAGACTGGCAAGAAAGCAATACATAGGGGAAAAGAAACAAGAGGCTATATAGATTGGAAGAAAAAACAAATAGCAGGTTAAACTTAAGCTTAAATTATTTTTCTTTATATTTTTTTAACAACACAAAAAGTTGAACAATTAAATTTTAATTGAATTAATTAAAATTTACTTGAATTAATTAAAAATAGAGAAAAAAAGTAGTAAAAATTAATTTTTATTATTATCTTCTCATCATTCTTGGGTTCCTAAATAAGGTTAGCTCCTGTCGAGGAATTTTATAATCCGTTGTTGCAGTTTTCTTCATCTTTTTATAGAGTTTTTTAATCATCTTCTCAGCAACTCTCATGAAATTACAGATACATCCGAATAATGCCATATACACAACAAACATCTTATCTTTTGCATAGATCTGATCAAATATTTCAATTTCAAAGTTTTTCTGAACAACTTGTCCATCTATTCTAGCTACTTTTTGATCACCTATATAAATCCAGTAATTTCTTCCTGGACCTACAATTCCTTTAGCTCTGACTACTTGTAATTTATCATCTTTTTGTTCTGGAAGTAATGGCCATGCCCAATATGTCCCAACTAATCTCCAACCTCTTACACATCGAGCCAAATAAATTGTTCTTGGAATTTGCATAATAAATACGGGAGCGGGATGTTTTATTTCATAACTTTGAATCAATGAATGAGCTACACTTAATTCGACACCTCCTTTAAAATTACCACCCTTAGCTTCCTTCGCATCACTAATCCTTTCTTCCATAATCGTAAATAATCGACATGTCAGTCTTTTCTCTTCTAGAGGTTTTTCTTCCCAATCATCTTTACTAAAAGCAATAATATATTTTTTCTCTCCATCTTCTTCTATAACCCCCTCAATATCAAAATTCTTGCTAAACCACCGTGTTTTTGCTTGATATTTAAGTTGTTGATGTACTCCTAATTCTTCATCGTGTAATCGAGTACGCCAAAAATTAACTTTCAGCTTTTTATAAACTGCTTTACTAGGTTTTGGAGCTGCTTCAGGAGTGGTTGGTGCTTTTTTAGATGGTTTCTTCACTTTCTTCTTTTCTGGAGTTATTCTTGGTTGTTCCCGAGGTTTTGCTTCTGCTTTTTCAGCAGTTTTTTCTATTTCTTCAACTGGATCTTCTTCAGACATTTAAAATCACATCAATAATTTAATTTTTAAAAATTTTTATTGTTAAATTTATTTTCATTTGGATTATTAATATTTTTTACGTTAAACAATTGTTTTAGTAAATCAAATATAAATTTTTGTTTAAAGAATTATTAATTAGGAAAAAAAAAAGGTAAGATTCAGTTATTTCTTGAATTTTAACCTTTTAATTATGAAGATAATTACTACGGAAAGAGTTCCTAGAACAATTAATAAATCATAGCTTGGAATTGGTTGTACGGGAATTTGAATTAATATCAAAAGATTATTAGAGATGGTATAACCATTTTCATTATAAGCAACAGCTACGTAATAATATTGTCCATTTGATGATTTTGTAATTTCAAACGGCGAAGTTGCATTCTGATGCGCAATCTCGTTAAGATTCCCATTTATATCTGTGATATAGCTATCAGATTCGTATATGGAATAATTCTCTGCTGCATAGGAATCCGACCATGTTAAATTAAAAACACCATCCGTATCAGGATCTTCAGCATTACTCGATAAAGCAAAAACTCCGGGAGCTGATAAATGTACAGTAATATGAAGACAATTTGACATTGTCTGCCCAGTTCCATTGAAGGCGACAACAGCATAATAGTAATCTCCTTGTGTCAATCCAAAAATATGAGTTGGAGATATTGCATCTTGGTCGGCTAATACATCTACACTAAAATTTATTTCAACTATTAATTCACTAAAAACATATAACGAATAATTATCTGCTCCATCTGAATTTGTCCAGGATAAATCGAAGATTCCGTCTAGATCTGGGTCTCCAGCATTACTGGACAATGTGAAATCTCCAGGTGCAGGTAATAATACACTCACATTGATACAATTTGATAATGTTTTACCAGTTCCATTATAAGCAACAGCCACAAAGTAATGAATTCCTGTTTTCATATTTGTAATGCTATAAGGTGAAGATGCATCTTGGTCTGCTAGTAATGTAACGTCTCCATTGATTTCTGTGATGAACTCGTGGGAAGTGTATATTGAATAATTATCTGCACCATCTGAACTCGTCCATGTAAGAAGAAAATTACCATCAGTGTCGGGATCATCAGCATCAGTGTCTAAAACAAAATCCCCAGGAGCAGGTAATAACACTTGAACACGAGTACAATCAGATATAGTGTGACCATATTCATTATTTGCAACAATTACAAAAAAGTGTGCCCCCGTCTTCAAACCTGAAATCTCAAACGGAGAGATTGCTGTTTGATCTGCAACTAAAATTAGATCGTCATTTTTATATGTTATAGGATGGGTAGAACGGTATATTGAATAATTATCAGCGTTGGTGGAACTAGACCATGTTAGGTTGAATCTTCCGTCAGTGTCTGGACTATCCGCATCATTATATACATTAAAATCTCCCGGTAATAAAGAAGGTCCAAACCCAGTAATACCCCATGGAGGTAACTTCAAATAACCCATTGGAATAGATTCAGGATATAGTAAACCACCAGAGGATAAAACAGCTTTAGTTCCATCAGAATACCATTGACAGAATATGGATGTACCATATGGCCATCCAGAAAGTAAATCATGATTTGGTGTGAAAGCAATATTAGAACCAACTCCGATATATGGATTAGATGTATTAATTTTTTCTAATTCAGAAACAATTATTTCAGAATTAAATGATTGGGTATTAAAGATGGCGTTTGCTAATATATTCACAGCATCATATGAACCCACTGCATTATAATACGGCTCTTTAGCATACTCTTCAATAAAATCACTCCAAAATTCTTTTGTTTTAGACGTTTTTGATACATTATATATACTTTGCATTGTAATTTCATAGCTGCATGATCCTAAAGTATCTGGCCAATATGTATCAAGTTGAGCTAATGTGTTAATACCACATAACAAATAATTCGGCAAAAGAGCGCCATATACAATACTCATCATAACTCCAAGCTGAGAAGAAATTAATGGAATTACTATTTGAGCACCACTGACTTCGAGCATATTTAGATAAGTTGCCATGTCTGTTGATGATGCAGTAATTGGAAAAGCTATTTCCATAACAACAGTTATGTTAGGATTAAATGCTGGTAAAAGAACTTTTAAAGCTGTTGCAATAACTTCATTCCAAGTTAAATCTTCACGAAGAATTGCCACATCAAGCGTAGAAGCACCATAAGTTGTGTTTAAATAGTCAGCAAGATGTAAAATATAGGTTATTAATTGCATTGTTAACATTGTAGTATTTATTGGACTCACCCTGAAAAAATATTTGTACCTAGAATAAGCATC
>CP070831.1:140778-149496 GCA_020344955.1 Promethearchaeota archaeon
ACTATCTGGGAAATTTTTTCTTCAATCAATGGATTAAATTTCTCAATCGACTCTATTTCTACTTTCATGAATAATCCACAATCTCCGGAAAGTCTCCATATATTCGTGATTTCTTCAATTTCCAATAATTCATTTAAAATTCTTTTAATTTCTTTAAAATCAGGTTCAACTTTTACTGTAGCTCTAGTGCGTGGTTTATTATCAATAGTATAATCAATAGTAAACTTTTTAATAATACCATCTTCTGTTAATCTTTTAACTCTTCTTCGTATAGTTGCTTCTGTTTTTCCTACATTTTGAGAAATTTCATTAAACGACATTCTACTATTATCTTTTAACAGTTCCAATATTTTAAGATCGACAATATCCATGAGATCACATATTATTTTTTTTTTTTTTTACTTTTTTAAAAATAGTATTTTTTAATTATTAAATATGATGAATCATTTATCAAATTTCTTTTTATCAAAACTTTAATTTTATATATTTTTTGCAAAATTTTGAATATAAAGTTATAATTCTATGTCTAAAAAATCTTAATAACATTTATCAATCTATTAATATATATGTGATCTATTTCCTTTTTCCTTAATTTTTAAGATTTTATTTTCTTAAAACTATTAAGAACTAGTTTTTGAATATAAAAATTGTTTAACAATAAAAATAAAAAAATAAAATGCTATAAAAAAAATCTATTTTATTTCCTTTTTAATATCAAGAGTGTAACTACACCAAGAGCACCAATTCCTATTATAACAAAACCAGCTATAATGAATCCAAAGGATAATGTGTTTGCATATATATAATGATCTGTTGGAATTCCTGCTTGAATTTGGAGATAAGGCACAACATACGTCTCTCTACATGATACTAACCAATCTAATATTTGATCCATTTGACTAGTAGTTAATTCAAAAGTAATCATCAGAAAATTATAAGCACTTACATCCTTCAATGCATTAAACCATACTGATATACCCTTGAAATCAACAAATGAATATGGTTGTTGAAAAGGTGAATCATCCCATAATTTTTCTGCTATTGATTCATTAATGTAGGCTTTTACCGGGATCCCAATTTCCCAACCTCCAAAAGGTTCAAAGCCTAAAAATGAATCAAGATTTAGCCCATCTCTATAGAGAATTCCATCAGACCATTGGCGATAAAACTCATATCGGGCAAAATCTGGCGTTCTGGTATTTGTGTAATCATAAGAAATCAAAGGAACAACATCATATCTAAATGTAGTAAATAACCAATTATTTAAATGATTTAGCTGGTCCAAATCCAACTCAAATTTTGCCATAAGTTCACTCTGAGCAGTTAAATTTCCATTATAGGCATCAATCCATCTTAAAATTCCTGTTCTATCTATAAATGATGAACTATTTGATGGATCAAGGAGACTCCGTGCTGTATTAAGTGAAATATTTGTTTTAATAGGAATACCTGCTTCAAATCCTGTAACTTCTATTGCATAGCTAACTCTAGCATACATAGTTGATATATAATGGTTCTGAATAAAACCAATATTTGAAGCTGCTGTAAACCTCACTAATAAATTGTTAAGATGGGCACCTGTACCATTTTCTTCGTCTATGGAAAATAAAACACTATGCCATGCACTTGTATTGCCTAAAGTTACATTTTGAGCTCCTTGCCATCCATTCATATTCACATCTGCGGTCATATCATAAGTACCATCAATATCATATCCATAAATCCATAATACTATTTCAGTAACTCTTCCTGAACTAGGAATGGAAAGGGTTGTCATATCAAAAGTCTCTGTAGCTCCAGAATCTCCATCTCTAGTAGCTATATAATCTGGTGTTCCTACTGTTGGGCGTGTTATTACTTCATCGATATTTACGTAATGATTACCTGTAGTGGGATACGACCATGAAGTTTCATTATCACCATTGGGTCTTACAATCCTGGTTTGATAATAATTGAATGTAAGTCCTCCTTCTACATGAGTACCATTAGCCCATTGCTCCAAATAAATATTACGTGTATAATCTGATATTGACATCCCTATACCGATGGGTTCTGGCTGGGTAAATACTAGAGGAACTAATTCAGTTCGTACACGAGAATTTAGCCAATAAAAAAGCCTGCTCATAGCAAAATCATTTAAATCAAAAAGATCTTGTAATTCACTCTGAGTAGTTAAATTTCCCTTAATAGCATCATGCCATTTAAGAATTCCAATATCATTAACAAACGATGAAGTGTTCAGAGGGTCCCATAGATTAATTGCAGATGTATAATTTATATATGTTGGATTATTTCTACCAACTTCTAAACCATATGTAGATTCATTAAAAATGTCAGTAAAATACATTAAATCTAATCCTGCTAAATCCCATGAAGCATTAGCCCATTGATCATAAAAGAATACATCGGCATATGTTTCAATATCCAATGGAGCATACATGTTTTTTACATAAACATCCCACAAATATGATGTTATATACTTAGAAAGATTTTGGAGTTGACCAGATGACCAAGAGCAGTTATAAACTGTTTCCATTAATTCTCTACTACCACTAATATTCGCTTTAGCATCATTATAAAATTCAAGCCATTCTGAAAGTTGTATTCCATATTGGCCTTCGGGTACTAATCCAGGATACTCTACATTGTCGTATTCGCGCCCGTTTAATAGATAAACAATAGCCTCAGCTGTGTAGTTTAGACTTTTAGTACCTAACATACGTTCGGAAATACCTTCAATATCTGTTTTGAAGTCATCTTGCAGTGTATAATTATTGAAAAATGCATTTCTGGCGTAGGTAATTGATGTTGAATTAGTATCTCTCACACTAATTATTGTACTTGATATAATTTGCGCAGAATTTGAGGCATTAATCAATTTCGGCAGCCCCTCAATAGTAACATTTTGAAGATATAATAGAGTTGAGGGTATTCCATATACTAATGCATAATTATTTTGTAGTTCACTAAATTTTCTGGGGTATATTGCTGGAAGAACTGAGGAAATTCCTAAACCTAGGTAATTTTCTTCAATCTCTTCAATCAAGTCTCCTTCCATATTCTCAAGAAAACTAGAAACTTCTGAAGATACTTGGTCTGTGACATAACCTTTCAGAAATACACCAGTTGGTACAAGTCCTATTCCAATAATTATTAGAATTACTGATAGATTTATTTTTGATTTGTATAACATAATAAATATTTTGAATTGTATAATATTATTAAATATTTCCACTCAATTTTCATAGAAATCCATTATTCCATTTTTATTGTCTACTAAAAATATTAGAATATTTTAATTGAGACTAATAAATAATTTATCATGAATTTTCACTTGATGTAAAATAAAACTTTTTAAGGAGTCTATATTAAATTGATTTATTATGCAGAAACAACTGATATATAAATTTTTTATACCATTTGCTTTTTTAGCTAGTGTTTTTTCTGGACCAGTTTATAACCTTTTAGTATTTTTGAATACAAATATTCTTGAATCTCATTGGTCAATTTACGTTAATAATTATGTTTTTGCAAATGTTATGGCTCTAAGCTTTATTTTATTTACAGCAATATTCATTGTAACAATTAAATACATAGAAAAATTGATAATAGAACCTTTAATGATAGCAGCTATAATAGTCCTTGGCTATTGTTGTATTTTTTTAGGTCTTACTTGGGTATTTGAAATTGTTATATTGACATTTATGATTTCTGGCTGCACACTTGCATACTTAATCCCTACTCTTACTAAATTTGCATCTGATAAAATAGGAAAACTTTCTGATGATAATCGAATTAAATATACTTTTCCGTTGAGTTCATTAATTTGGGTTATAATTACATTTGCATTGTTCTCCTCTCTTGGAGAATCCTGGAGAATTATCTACTTTGTTATCGGAGCTATTAATATTGTCTCTTCATTTGCTATGATCGTTATTTAAGTCACATCGTTAAATTATCGCTAATAAATCTGTTAAATATGTGGAATTATTCTTTGATTTCTTATTTTATTTCCTTATCCAAATAGAATTAAGTTTTATTATTTTCATATAAAAAGAATATTAATAATATCAATAACAATATTATATATTACATTATATCTTTCATTGTTGTAAGAAAATGTTAGAGGGATAAATTTATGTCAAAAGAAATCCCAGAAAATGTAAAAGAATCTCTAAGATCAATTGGACTCACTGATTATGAGATTTCAATTTATCTCACCTTAATTAGTAAAGGACCCATGGATGCTAGAGAACTTTCTGACACATCTGGTGTACCATATTCAAGGATTTATAATATTCTAACTCAACTTGAAAAGGAGAAAATGTGGATAATTAAGGAGGAAGAATCCCGTCCAAGTAGATATTTTGCTAAATCGCCTGATGAGGCATTGGTTATTGCGAAGAAGCAATATAGTGATAGTTTTAATGAGCATTCAAATAAAATAATCCATAATTTAACTCCAATATATCAATCTCATGATACTCCCATTAAAGTTCCTCTTTATATTCATCGAGGAAGGGATGTATGTATTAATAAAGCTTTATCTTTAATCAATTTAGCAAAAACTTCGATATACCTTGTTTCTACAAAATTTGAGTTCTTAGAAGTATTTTATGATGATATTAAAAAAGCAAGAGCACGAGGAGTAACTGACTTAAGACTTCTTTTAGAAGCTGAAGCTTTAGAAGATAAAAAATTCCGAGCTCTAATCAAAAAATATAATTCACTTTGTGAAATAAGATGGAGAGATCAAATATTTGGTAGTGCTGTTATTATTGATGAGGGAGAAGATGCATTTATTGTACTTTCAGAGAGCTTCTTTCCTAAAAAAATATCTTATTTTGGAGTTTTAACAGACCATGTGGCTTTTGGTCCAGCTTCTTTATATTATTTTGACTATCTTTATAAGTCCGCAAAAGAAGCAGATATAGATTAAGCAGGGATTGAATTAAAAAATAAGAATATACCTAATTTTATTTGAACTAGCAAATAATTAAGTATTATTAAATTTTTACCATTTAATACTTATTGCATTTTCTGGGCATATTTCAACACATTTTAAACAACGTGTACAGAGTGAACCCCATTGAGGAGTTATCCTCCATCTCTGTGGATCATAAGGATCTTTAAAATCAAGATCCAGTGAAGAATGCATTATGAACACAGCAGGATCACAAACTCTAAGACACTTACAGCAATCTCTTGGATCTATCTTCCCATCTTCACCACAAATCGAATAATCAATAAGAATTTTCGTTCTACTTTCTTTTTTTGGTTTTTCTAATTTCTTAGTTTGCATTTTACCACCCATAATATCACCTTTCTAATATCTTCCATTGTATCCAGGGAAGTCTTCTCTAGGTATCAGATTCAAAGCATCATTTTTACACGCTTGTCGACATACTCCGCAGCCAAAGCATTTATCCTGAATAACAACCACTCTTTTCATTGAAGGGATGTATCTTAAAGCTCCAAGTTGACACCAAGAAACACAAGACTTACAACCCTCACATCTATCTTGATCTAAATTGATGATATACTCTGCCTTATACATTATATCTAAATCATAACTATTTCTAAGAGTAAAAGCCCCACACTCTGGATTTTCACATGAACAAATTGCACATATATATGGAACTGGCTGAAACCAAACAGAAGCGATATAACCCTTCTTATTATTCTCTTCTAATTGCTTTACGGCAGCTTCTCGGTCTAATCTTACAGTTCTGTCTTTTGGAATAAAACGAGGTAATTTTTCAATGACTTCTGATAAAGCTCCAAAATTAATACAAACCGCTTCTTTTTCTCCCCTTCGTTGCCAACGACACATGCAATAATTACAAATTATTGGTTCAGCAGCCAATTCAGAAAGAATTATTTTTCCATCTTCTAGGGGTATAACTTGGCCAAAGTGACCATCTGCTCTTATACCCTTTCTGTTCTTTTTTTCACTGTGAATCATACTTTCAGCCATATTTCGCACAACCCTGCCTATTATCGGCATTTTCAATTTATAGCCTAAATCTTTCGAAGAAACCCCCATAATTTTCCTTATATAAACTTGCTCATAATTTAACCACTGTTCGCTCAAGTAGTCTTTTAGATTCATCTCATCCGCAAGCTGATTGGAATAATTTTTCGCATTCATGTACCACTTCTCACCTTTACTGCCGTGTTTGAAACACCATTTACACATTTCTTTTATCCCTTAAGTATCTTGAAATTTTTAATTTTTTATTTTAGATTAAATATTAAATTATTTAAAACTTTTAATTTTGGAATTTATATCTTGGTTATACATTAAGGGAAAAAGATTGAAGTTTGTTTAAAAAAAGATAAAAAATTGATTATTTTAAAAAAGTTCGCTTACCTAAATAAATAAAAAGTTCTGATAATTCAAAAATTGTTAAAGGCATTACTAATTGAGCCATACTAGTTCGAAGTTCCTCTTTATTTTTACCAGCTAATATCAATGTTCGTATATCTTCAACGTAATCATCCATGTTTAAAAACAGTATTTCAATTTTATCAACACCAGTTAATTCTTCTATATCTTTATCCAAGTGTTCTTCTACTTGATTGAGTAAACCTAATTTGAGTTTTGGATTCAAATCGTGTTTTATTATTAAACGGTTCATTTCTTCGATGATAATATTTAAACTCAAATTCCAATCCGCATTTTCTTTATATTTTGGAATTAAAATCTCACTAATTATTAGCTCAAAAAGAGTAGTTGGTGCTTTTTTATCAAAATCAATTTCTGTACCATTACTCAATTGGAGTTTTTTTACTTCTGACATATCAAATTTCAACTTAATTGAATAATTTTGTTAATACTTAATAATTAATGGACTACGATATAATAAATATTTTTATAATCAAAATAGTCAAAATAAAAAAAATTCCTAATATTTTTTTTTTTTAAGTATAAACAAATTAGTTCCTTATATTCGGCAAATAAGTTATAATTTATTTATGTTTTTGAATTAAATAAATTCAAAATTTAGTAATTTGATAAAATTAATTAAAAATCACTTAATGATTTGATATATGAATCATTTTGAAAAAGCTCAGCAAATACTTCAAGATATAAATGCTGATGGTTGGTTAATTGTTTGTAATGAAGATAATGATATCCATTCACACTACTTACTAGGAGTTGGTTCTCATGCACTTCATGCTATTTTTATTGCTTCTAATGGGAAACACAAAATTATCCCTGTAGTAATGGAAGCAAATATGGTCAAAAACTCCCTTGATAAAAAAGGTCTAAAAGCTGAAATAATTCCATTTAATTCGTTAGCTGATTTCATTGAAAAATTAAAGCCAATAATTAATTTACCTAAAATAGCAATTAATTTTGGAGATAATGTTCTTGATTTAGAAGGAACTTCATTTGCAGATTTTATCCCAGTTGGCACATATAATGCTCTACAAAAGTTATCACCAAATACAGAGTTTATTTCTGCTGCACCTATTATTTATGGACTCCGGAGTATAAAATCACCTGAAGAATTGAAAGCTTTACGAAACGTTTGTAAAACTACTATTGAATTATTAGAAGATCTTCCAGATTGGGTAAAAATAGGAATGACAGAAAGAGAAGTCATGGCAAAATTGGAATTTGAATATTCAAAATTAGGTAAACCTTCATTTCCAACTATAGTGGCTTCTGGTAAACATTCAGCAGACCCTCATCATAATAGTTCACATGAAAAAATTAAACCCGGTCCTCTTTTAATTGATACAGGAATGAGAATAGATGAGATGTGTTCTGATATTACTTGGACTTTCTGGGTGGGTGGTAATCCTCCAGAAGAGTTTATTGACGCTTATAACACGTTGTATGAATCAAAAGAAATCGCGAATAATTATTATATTGATGGGTCTCCAAGTAATATTCCCGCTATTAAATGCCGTGAATATTTGGCTGAAAGAGGTTATGATCATGAAAAATTATTTTTTCACGGATTAGGACATGCACTAGGATTTGTAGCACATGATGTTGGACCTAGAATTAGTTCGAAAGCACCTGAGACTGATATGCTTAAGGAGAATATGGTATACACGAATGAACCAGGGCTATATTGGACTGAAAAATGGGGAATTCGGTTAGAAGATGATATCATAATTGGGAAGGAAAAATGTGAAGTAGTAACTTACAACCCTAAAGATCCTCTTCTAATTTAATTAATTTCCTTTTTAGAATAAAATCTAAATAACTCCAATTTTTATTTAATATTTATTTTACCGGTAAATTTCTAAATTTACTACTAATAATCTTTAATTCACCCTATTAGATCATCAAAACTTATTTATAATATAACAGTTAATGTAGTTTCGTATAATTTGAAATGGTTTAAATAGTAATCAAACAAGTATATAAGACAGGGAAGTTTGAAATATGAGAGCTAAAAAAGACAATTTCCTCTTACTGTTTCTTATATGCAGTTGTTTACTAATTTCATATATTTTGTTTCAAATTGATGCTAATACTAAAGATATTAATTATCAAAACTCGAAAAATTTACAAAAATCAGCATATTGGGTACTAACAAGTCCTATTGAGGTTGATGATAGGGGAGTTAATAACTGGACTTGGGCAGAAGGACAACCATGGTTTGGTGGTGGTAATGGAACAATAGGCAATCCATACATTATTGAAAATGTAACTATTGATGTTGATAATAACTTTGATTTTTGTATCAGCATACA
>CP070831.1:149596-154955 GCA_020344955.1 Promethearchaeota archaeon
TATTATAAAATCTTTTTTATCGTCTTGAATAGATCTTTCGAATACTGAATCATCAATTTGAGCCATATCGACATATTGTTTGTTTTCATATTTTACACCAGCTCTATCACCAACTACCATTGGAATTGCATCTTTTACAATTAATCTGGAGTTATTTTCTATAGATCCAATCAAAATTCCATAAACTTCTCGCCATTTATCTGGATTTTGATTATCATTAGCATATCTGATTGCATAACCAACAATTCCTTTATAAGCCTTAAGAGTTAAAAATACAGGTGTGTAAAATGGATCTTTTTTTCTCGCTTTTTTCATAACTTCTGTATTCAATCCTTTGTTATGTTACCTTTTAAGTTTATTTCTTAATCTATATAGAATTTAAACAAAATCTAAATATTTAAATTATATTTAATAAAGTTTTTCTTTAAAAATGAAAGTATTAACAATAGCTGGTTTACCTGGTTCTGGTAAAACAACAGCAATAGACTCAATAAAAGACTTAGGCATTACTGTAACGATGGGTGATGTTATTCGAAATGAAGTTAAAAAGAGGAATTTAGAACCTACTGGAAATAATATAGGTAAAATGGCGAAAGAATTGCGAGAAAGAGAAGGACCTGCAATAATTGCTAAAAAATGTGTAGAATTTATAATGAATATGGAAGTAGATGTGGTATTTGTAGATGGAGTAAGGTCTCTTGCTGAAGTGAACATTTTCAGAGAATTCTGGAAGTTTCCCATAATAGCTATTGTTGTAAATGAAGAAATTAGATTTAGAAGGCTGTTTGAAAGAGGACGTACTGATGATCCTAAGTGTTTAGATGATTTAAAAGAAAGAGATAATAGAGAAATCCAATTTGGGCTTAATAATGTAATAAAAAATGCTGATTACACAGTTTTAAATAATACTACAATAAAAGATTTAAAGAAAAAGATAAGGAAGCTTGTTATAGAGATTATTAATAATTATTAATTTTTAAAAATCTTATTTTAAATAATCAGCAATAATTTTTGCTAATGAAACCTTGCACACTTCATTATCAATTGAATCTGTGCCGATTATTTCATCTGCACCAGCTTTTAAAATCCTAAATTTTGCTTGTTCTAGCATCAATGCATGAGTAGCCACAACATATATTTTCTTAGCTCCACTTGCTTTTGCTAAGTTTATTGCTGTCGCCATTGTACCTCCAGTAGCGATAATATCATCTGAAATCACTACATCTTTATCTCTAAGATTCACAATGCCACTCATTTTTATTTCTCCAGTTTTAACATCCCGAACTTTTTCAAATACTTCTACAGGTATATTTTCACCAAGATGCTTAGCAAGAGCTTGTGATCTTTCGATTGCTCCTTTATCTGGAGCTACAACTACAATATCACTAGCCTCCTTCGATTTAATATAATCAGCAAGTAATTTCATAGAATCTATATTAATTGCTTTACAAGAGCACTCATTTAATATTATTGGTGAATGAACATCAACTGAATAGAGTTCATCAATATTAAAATTATTAATCAGATGAAGTATAGAATTAGCAAATTGACTTTCTCCTGGTCTGAATATTTTATCTTGACGTGCATAAGCTAAGTAGGGGATAACAGCAATTATTTTTGCTGCACCCATTCGCTTTATTGAATCGATCATCATGAAAAGTTCCATCAATCTAGCATTTTGATCTGCACTAGCGCTAGGGCCTGTAGACTGTACAATTATTACTTCTTTTCCAGCAATTAGAGTTTCATCTTCTATATTAATTCTAAGATAATTTTCCCCATCTGGAAATTTTTTGATTTCTGTATTTATTGATTCAATACCTAATTCTTGTGCAATTCTTACACCCAGAATCTGGGATGCTGGACCTACAATCAACACTTTTTCCAAAAATCTCACCCAATACTATGATAATTGATATTTTATATATAATTTCCTTTCTTATATTTTTTTCAAGAATTTAGTTATTTGAATAAATAGGTCATCTCGGTGTCCATTAAATGAATGACCTCCATTCTCATATACTAAAATATTCTCATCTTTTAATCCAAAATGCTATTTATATTTAAAAATATTTTCGAAGGGGATCCTTAAATCATCTTTACAATGAGCAATTAAAATTCTATGATTATTTTGTGGAGCCTTTTTTAGAAAATTATGTGGGCTAATTTTTTTGATAACTTCTTCTTGAAATTTAATTTGTGTAGTATGATAATCATATCTAGGTGAAAGAGCAATTAATTTCTTAGCACGCTCATTAATAAAACCATGAGATAAGACAATTGCTCCACCTAAGCTTCTCCCAAACAAAGCAATCTTGTCTTCTAATAAAAAATTAGTCTGTGTTTCAAGAACCCATTCCAAAACTTTATGAATGTCAGAAAATATTAGTGGAAAAATCTTATTCCATCTAGTTCCATGATTTGTCTTGGTTTCTCCATGAGCTCTATAATCATAAGCTACAATATAATACCCCGCACTAGCAAGTTTAGCAGTAAAGAATTTCACAAAATTATTTTTTCTATGTTCTAAAAATCCAGGTAAAATTACTATGAAAGGAGCTTTAGAAGATAAATGAGAAGAATAATATAATGAACCCTTAAGGGTGATGTTGTCCCCTTTTATAGGAATATCTACTTCTTTTATTATTAAATCTTCCATTATGAATATTTAGTATATTTTTTTTTATATTTATTAATTAAGTTTTTTAGAGTCTCAATTGCTAAAAGAACACAATGTTTTTCTTCTTTTGGTAATCCCATTAATGCTTCTTCAATATCATCAGACTTTAAATTCTCAGCATAATCCAAAGATTTATTTTCAATTAAAATTGTAGTTTGACATCCAGTGGCAATCATTACACCACACCCATCCGTTATAAAATTAGCTTTAGTAATCTTTTCATCTTCTATCTTTAAATACAAACCTAAAAAATAATTTTTTGGACCTCCTCTTCGCTCTTCAGATATGGTTATATCTTCTTTCGAAGGCTTTCCCCAGTTTATTGGATTATGAAATAAATTTACAATTTTCTCATTATGATCCTCAATGTCTTCTGTTAAAATTCTCTTTTGGAGCTTATCAACATACTCCTTAAAATCTTTAGACATTATAACACAATTTAATAGTTATTTTAGATGGTTCATAACATGTTTTTCTAATACATCTGTATCTTCTGGCTTTCTTTGATATTTTTTTAATATTTCAATGATTTTGTGGTTTAACTCTTGATGTTCTGATAGACAACTCGTTTTATTTAA
This sequence comes from Promethearchaeota archaeon, assembly GCA_020344955.1. GTDB lineage: Archaea > Asgardarchaeota > Lokiarchaeia > Sigyniarchaeales > SOKP01 > Loki-b32. Next base: position 152,855 of record CP070831.1, read on the forward strand.
AAATTCTTCTCCTCGACGAATAGTTGCAGTATTTTCTGTAACTTTAATAAGCTCTGTAGCAATAATACCGTTGATATAAATCAAATCAGCTAGCATATTTTTAATATATAATAGAATTGAAGTTTGTTCAGACATAATTAAAAAAAGATTGCTTAGAATAAAAAGAGTAATTTTTTAATCTGAAATCACTTAATATTTTGTAAATTTCACTTTTTTATAAAGTTTTAAATTTGGAATTATATAAAAAATGGTGGTAAAACCTTAGATTATAAGGATTTTCACGATGGTTTATTATCATTATCATTGGTTTTATTTCTTTTTTCTTTAACTCTTATGATCGGAACAATTGTGCTAAAACCATATATTGCAATTCAATCTTATGAGAGGGATTTAATTGTAATATTATGTTCGATAAATCTTTTATTTTCATTCTACTATTTGTGGAAAGCAATAAGATTAGAAAAAGTTTTCAGGTTAGAAAATAAAAACATAATTAAATTTGGAAAGAAGTTAGGAATTATCACTATTATTTATATCCCTCATGTTTTTATAATTATGTCTCTACTATTCAGAAATTTACATAATTTGGAAAAAATAATGGTATTTCTCATTATTATAATTGAAATTTTATTAATTGGTTTAATTCTTAAGGAAGTATATGATTTATTATTCTTAGAGGAGACTCGAAGAAATTTTGAATTAAAAGCAGATCGTAAAAAGTACATTGAGAAATAATAAAAATGATATGAGGAGATATATCACTATTTTTAAATTAATTTATTGAAATTTTCTATTTTTTAGCTAATTTCCCTATAGCAGAATCAATCATCTTTAACTTTGTTGAATATTTTTCCATAAGCTCAGCAAATTTATCAACATCTATCTCTTTATTTTCTTTTAGTAGCTTTAATTCATTTATTGTTCTTACTACTCCTGCTTTTTTATCCATTAGTTTTTCTTTTTTACTATAAGGGATTTTATCCTCTATTTTTTTTTTTTGATACGATTTAAATCGTTTAATATTTAAATCTTTAGGAACAAATCTAGTTAAATATATAATATTTTTTGGAACAAATGGAGCTAAATTCTCTGGAATGATGATAATGGGTTCAGGATCCTGTATCTTCTTTATATCATCATAAACTAGCTGTCCCACATCATTTTCTTTGAGATTATCTTTTACAATAGATAAATTCAATTTAATATTTTCTTTTTCTTCACTTGAAAGTGATAAATTTTCCAACATTTCTTCCCAAATATCTTTAGCTTTTATATAATACCATAAAGCTTTTTGTTGTAGTTTTGTAACCTTTTCTTTATTAATAATGGTGATTGATGATTCTAAAGAAGCTTGAGCTTTGAGATAACATGCTTTTCCCATGTCATAATGAAACTGAGCTCTTATCTGTTGTTTCTTTTTCTCTTCATGTTTCTTTAGATAAAATAATCTTTTCGACAATAAACTAAGCCCCGCATATAATTTTGAAGAAAAATAAATATTATTATTACTCTCTTCTCTTAATGCTGCAATACTTTGAGCAATAATCCTTGATTCCTCGGAATTTAACTCAAGATTTTCTGCAGTAAGAGATTCTCCAATATCTTTTTGAAATACTACAGCAGCACTGAAATATGCGGCGGTTTTATAAATTTTACTGCATTCAGTCATCGCAACGATAGCATTCTCCCATTCTCCTTCCTCTTCATACTTTTCAGATAATTGGGAATAAGTCTTAGCCATTACCCACAAAGCACGAGAACATTCAAACATAATATCTTGAATTTCAATCTCTTGGTTAGCTAGTGGGTCATTAAAAACAGCAGTGATATCTAAATCTTTTAAGATCTCTTTATGATTTTCATTTTTATAGTTAACATTCAAGATCTTAGTATATTCTAATATCAGATTTAAATCATCTAAAGAAAAATGTTCATCTTCTCTTTCTAAAGCTTCTTCTATTTTTTTTATAGAGAAGTGGAGGTATCTAATACGTTGCATTACCTCTTCTGGAAAAAAAGTCATGATTAGATCTTTCAGTTTTTTCTTAAATTTGAGTTAATTAAGATAATTTATTCATCATTTTAAAACTAATCTATCAAA
>CP070831.1:155055-189875 GCA_020344955.1 Promethearchaeota archaeon
AAGTTTAGTTCTACTTTAGAAGGAGAAACCTTACTCATGCTATTTGAAAAACCTTCCTTGAGAACAAGGATCTCATTTGAAACTGGGATGCAACAATTAGGTGGTCATGCGATATTTTATTCAATAAAAGATTCTCCCTTAGGTAAAAAAGAGAATATATCAGACACAGCAAAAGTTGCATCTCGATTTGTGAATCTCATTGCTGCCCGTGTTTTCAAACGACAAGATATTTGGGATCTTGCTAAATATGCTGATGTTCCAGTCATAAACATGCTCGATGATTTTGCTCATCCTTGCCAGATTCTTGGTGATTTTCAAACGATCAAAGAAAAGAAGAATACATTAGAAAAAATGAAACTCTCCTATTTTGGTGACGCATACAATAATGTTACTTATGATTTAATGCGAATGTGTGCTATATTTGGTTGGAGAATGGATGTAGCATGCCCTAATGCCCCAGAATATTCACCTGAGCAAATTGTACTAGATGAGGCTTCAGAAATATCTAAAAAAACTGGTGCTACTATAAGATTAGTTAATGATGCTATAGAAGCTGCTCAAGATTCTGATGTGGTGTATACTGATAGTTGGATGAGTTATGGAATACCTCAGGAACAAGAAGAAGAACGAAAAAAAGCTTTTATGCCTTTTCAAGTTACATCGTTAGTTATGAAAGCAGCAAAAACAGATGCTGTCTTTATGAATTGTCTACCTGCTATGAGAGGATATGAACAAACCGCAGAAGTCATCGATGGTCCTCAATCAATTGTTTTTGATGAGGCTGAAAATAGATTACATATTCAAAAAGCTATTATGCTCTTTTTAAGAGATAAATTTTAGATCTTTGTCTAATTTATCAGATTTATATAGATATTGATAATAATATCTATTATAATTAAATGAGAAGATATAGGATTTAGAAATCTAGTTAATTTTTTTAGGAAATTCAAAATGAACGAGCCTGCAATAGAGGAAGAAGATAAACCGGAAGATTTAATATTCGCTGAACAACTAATAAAAGAAAATCTTCAATCCATTATGAAATATCTTTTACCTAAGGCTGACTTTTATAAAAAATTAGAAATTTCTTGCATCAATTTAATGCCCAATGGCATAAAAAAAGAATGATATAAATAGGAAGGATATGTCGAGCACAAATAAAAACTTAAAAAAAGCAGAAGCTCTTATGAATGAAGGTAAAGATTTTGAAGCTATCCCTATCTTAAACAAACTCGGGGAGGGGGAACAATTGTCTTCATCTGATCAAATATTATTAAGCTCTCTTTTTATTAGACTAGGTAAGTGGGTAGAAGCTTATAATACTGCTGAACAAGCATATCAGAAGACTCAACATTCTACGGATTACTTACAATCAATAAATGCTGTTCTAAATATGGCATCTGCTAAAGCAATGTGTGTTGATTTGGATAAAGCCTCTGATTTAGTAAAAATAAGTGAAGAATTATATAACAGACTTTCTCAACAATCATCAACAAAACTTGAACAAATAGAAGCTTATATTGCATATATTAAAGGAGTAATTCTCTTCTTTCAAGGTAATTCAAATGAAAGTATGAAATATATTGCTCAGAGTCTTGAATTGCGTGAAAAGATAGGGAATAAATATGAGATTGCTGAATCCCTTAATGGACTTGCAACCATATATAATATATCAAAAAGTGATTTTGATCATTATTTATTGTATATAAGACGATGTCATGAAATTGCTGAGGAAATTCATTATCAGAGATTAATTGCTTATTCAAATCATAATCTTGGTGTAGCATACTATATAAAGGGGGATTTTGAAAAATCTTTATCATATTATGGACTAGCTCTGAAATATTTCGAAAAAACAAATGATTTACTTTTTCATACTGGGACTCTGAGTAATATTGCATTGGTTTACCGAGAGAAAGGAGAATTAGACAAATCAATAGAATTAATGGAAAAATATTTAGTAATACAGGAAAGTATTGGGAATAATTGGATGGTTGCTATTAATTATGCAAATTTAATACAATTATACATTAATAAGGCTGAAATTAAACCTGCTCAAGAGTATTTAGAAAGATTTAAAAAATTAAAAAATGCAGTGGGAACTCCACAAATTAATAATCATTATCGTTTTAGTGAAGCTCTCATTTTAAAAACTAGCCTAAGAACTCAAAATCGAGCGAAAGCAGAAAAACTGCTGAGGTTATTAATTCGTGAAGAGAATGCGGGTGCTGAAACAAAAATAGAAGCATTAATTCATTTATGTGATCTATTACTCGATGAGCTTAAAATAACAAGTGAGATGGATATAATAGAAGAAATAAAACCATTAATTAATGAATTATTATATTTAACTGAGAAATCGCGCAATTATAAATTTTTTGCAGAAACATATGTTTTACAAGCTAAATTGGCTTTAATAATACTAGACTTGAAAGAAGCTCGTTACTTATTCTCCAAAGCGCAAGATATTGCAGAAAAATATGGTTATGAACTATTAGGACAGAAAATTTCAAGCGAACATGATGATTTACTCAAAAAATTGGACTTATGGGAGAATTTAAAAGAATCTAATGCCCCAATCGAAGATCGATTGGAATTAGTTAGTTTAAGTGATCAAACATTGCGTATGATTAGAAAAACTACAGGAAAAACTCCTAGCTTGAAAGTTGAAAAACCTGTTTTGCTTGTTATATTAACTAGTAAGGGTTCTATCTTATTATTTAATCCATTTTCTTCAGAGATGACGATAAATGAAAATAACATTAGTGAATTTTTATCTTCTTTCACAACATTGAGTGATAAAGCTTTTTCTGAAAAATTTGATCGTATAAAATTCGGTGATAATACCATTCTCATTAGATTGATTGACCATTTTACTATATGTTATATGTTTCAAGGCCAGACTTATAGTGCTCGACAGAAATTAATTCACTTTTCTGATTCTATAAAAAAAAATATGAAAATTAAGGAAATATTAGAAAATGCTGAAAATAAAGGTATAATTGTAAAAATAAGTGAAACCCCTTCTCTTGAGGAATTAATAATCGAGGGTTTTATGTCTGATCCAAAAGATTTTCAAGTCCCATTTAAAGCATACGTGGGAGATGAGCCTTATACATTCGTCAGCTATGCTCATACTAACAAACTTCAAGTTTATCCAATATTAGACACTATTAACAATATGGGAATTAATATCTGGTATGATGAAGGAATTCCAGTTAGTGAAAATTGGAAAAGATCGATTGTAGAAAATCTAGAACGATGTAGTGCATTTCTCGTATTTATTTCACCCCAAATAATTGATTCTGAATATGTAAGAAAAGAAATTAGTTTTGCACTTAAGAAGAAGAAGCCATTTATAGGTGTTTATTTAAAAGAGATGGAATTACCCAGTGAATTAGAATTTGAAATCGCTGACATTCAGGCTATAATGAAATATCTCATGCCTGAAGATGAGTTTTATGAAAAAATAAATCAAGTACTTTCTGATACTTTATCTTCTTAAAAAACTGATATTATTAATAAAAAGTTAAAAATGATGAAATGTAGTAATTAAATTAATTCAATTAATTTCATCAATAAAAATTAAAATGACTTAATATGGATGAATCCGAATTTGAGAAATATCTAAAGGAGAGATATAAAAATCAAATAAGTTGGTATGAAAAGAGATCTAAAAGTTGTAAAAATTGGTTTAGGTATCTTGAGATAGTATTAATCATTTGCTCTGCAATGACCCCGATATTAATAGTTATTGATTACATATCTGAAGCATTTACAACTTTGCGATGGATTTCTATACTTACTTCCGTTCTAACTGTAGTTCTAGCTTCGTTGATCCGAACATTTAAGTTCCAGGAGCATTGGATAAATTACAGGACTACCGTTGAATTACTAAAAAAAGAACAATATTATTTTAAAGCAAATGCTAATGAATATGGAACAGTTCAAGATAAGAAAGCATTATTCGTTAAACGGGTTGAAAATTTGATCTCCCAAGCACATACTAAATGGATTGATGAATATAAATTACACTTAGAGGCAGAAGAATAAAGGAACATTATAAATTACTCGTAAAAATTGAGTAAATCCTCTAAATTTTAAAATTTCTTTTTGAAATCCTATTTTTCCCCTTTAAATAATGATTTTCCAGTTATACCAAACCAGATATAAATTAGGGATAATCTTTATATTAATAGGAAACAATTAAAAATAGTATAAATCTATTAAACAATAGAAATCGAGTATTTATCTGATGCCAAACTCAGAATCAATGGGATTAATTCAAATAGAGAAACTAATTGATAAAGGAGAGCATGAAGAAGCTTTATTGTTAATTAAAGATTTCGAGGAGAAGGGAGAAGAATCTCTTGAAGATATTGTATCTTTCCATCTACTCAAGTGCAAACTTTTTTTTCAACAGGGTTTATTTAAAAAAGTTGTGAAGTTTGGCCAGGAAACTTACAAAGAGAGTTTAGGTTTAGGAAAAAGTCTTCTTTCTATTGATGCCTTGATAAGAATAGCTGCTGCTTTAAGTGAACTTCATGAACATGAGAATGAATTTAATACCATTAAACAGGGAGAAGCTCTTTTGAAAACATTAAAACGAGATTTACACAAAAACTACGAGAAAAGCGAAGCTTCAATACATTATGCCAAAGCCCAGTATTATGAAAAAATCCGTAATATAGATTTGGCACTAGAGCACTCTGAGCGCAGTTTAGTTTTGCGAGAAAAATTTGGTGCGAAACAGGAAGTTGTTAGTTCTCTTTTACAATTTGGTTGGATAATTGGTGTTCATAAAGCCGAATTAGACAGTGGTTTAGAATTTATAAAACAGAGTATTACTATCGCCAGGGAAAACAATATAAAATTCTATCTAGGTAAGGGACTTGACTTTATCGGTTGTTTATATGGTTTTAAAGGGGAAATAGATCTTGCTATTTCAAATTTTGAACAAAGTATAAAGATTTTCAAAGAGTTAAACAATAAAAGCCGTATGGCTGGTGTTCTTAATAATGTAGGTGAAAATTATAGAAAGAGAGGTGAACTAGATCGTGCATTAGATTGCTTAAAACAAAGCTTAACACTATATGATGAAGTAGGAGACTTGAAACGTTATGCAGGAATATATGATTTCTTAATTCAAGTTTTAATTGAAAAGGGTGATTTTGAACATGCACATCAAAGACTTAAAAAATTAGAGGAACTAAAGAATCTAATAGAAGATAAAGGTATTGATTATAGTTATCTCTTAAACAAAGCTATGCTATTAAAAACAAGTCTTCGAGCCCATAATCGAGTTAAAGCTGAAGAAATATTAAAATTACTCCTTGAGGATTATGAAATTGATAAATATTCAACGAATAAAGTTTTATTTAACTTATGTGAACTGCTTCTAATTGAATTACAAATAACCAAAGATTTAGAAGTTTTAGAAGAGTTGGAATCCTATATTGCTCAACTGATTGAAAGTGCTGAAAAATCAAATTCATTTTGGATATTAGGAGAAACTTATCTATTGCAAGCGAAATTAGCTTTGATATCTTTGGATTTGAAAAAGGCGAGACAATTATTAACACAAGGTCAACAGATTGCTGAAAAAAATGGACTCAAATTACTAGCTATGAAAATTTCGAACGAACATGATATCGTAATTAGACAATTAAATATATGGGAAAATTTGAAGAATTCAGATAGTTCTTTAGAAGAACGTATAGAACTCGCCAGATTAGACGAAGAAATAAATTTAATAGCCAAAAAAAAAATAACCACACAAGATGAATTTGAAATTGAGCAATCAATTTTACTTGCTATCGTTTCTAAGAAAGGGAATATATTATTTTCTAATCCTTTCACTGCAGATATGACATTCGATGTTAATCGCATTGCAGAACTTCTTTCCTCTTTTAATATCTTAAGCGATGAAATTTTTTCAGAAGCTCTCGATCGTGTAAAATTTCTAGATTTTACATTGCTTATGAAAGAAGTAAAAACGTTAATTATCTGTTATATGTTTAAGGGGCGAACATATGGTGCACTTCAGAAATTATCTCATTTCTGTGAAACACTAAAAAATAATGTTGAAATATTAGAAACTCTTAATTCTGGAGTTAAAAAGACACAAGTTATGACATTGAACGATATTCCTAAAATTGAGGAGTTAATTTCCGAGAGTTTTCTTTCTGATCCTCAAAAATTTCAAGTCCCATTTAAAGCCTATGAAGGAGAAGAACCATACTTATTCGTAAGTTATGCTCATGTAGATAAACTTCATGTCTATCCAATAATAGATTATCTAAATAAGGCAAACATAAAAATTTGGTATGATGAAGGAATTCCTATAAGTGAAAATTGGAGAAAAATTATCGTAGAAAATATTGAAAAATGTAATGCTTTTCTTGTTTTTATCACACCACATATATTAGATTCCGATTATGTTCAAAAAGAAATTAATTTTGCGTTAATTCGACATAAAGCATTCTTTGCTGTTTACTTAAAAGAAACAAAATTACCAAGTGAATTGGAATTTGAAATCAGCAGCATTCAACACATAAAAAAGTATCTTATGCCAGAATCTAAATTCTATGAGAAGTTAACAACAAAATTATCTTTCTTATTAATTTCGAAATGTGAATGAATTTGAGAAATCACATTAAATTTATCAAATTTAAATTCTCTATAACTTGGCTCTTTTAAAACTATATAAGTAAGAAATTAACTGACTATATTCATTTTTCTTAGAAAAATTTTAAATAAAAAGTAAAATAATCTTATTTTTCTATTGAAAGTGTGATTATTATTATATGAAAACGATAATTGTTGCTCTTGGCGGAAATGCCCTAATCAAGCCAGGCGATGAAGGTACTATTGAGGAAATGATGGAAAATTTAAAAGCTCCAATTAAGCAAATTGCAGAGCTTTCTAAGAACTATAATCTCGTAATCTCGCATGGAAATGGGCCACAAGTTGGACTATTGTTGCTTCAACAAGAAGCAACCGAGTTTGTAAGAAAAAGGCCACTGCAAATTTTAGTAGCAGAGACTCAAGGTCAGATTGGTTTTATGATCGAAAGTACTTTAGATGAAGAGCTTATGAAAATAGGTTTAGATGAAGAAAAACTTTTCTTAACAATTCTTACTTATGTGAAAGTTGATGCTAACGACCCAGCATTTAAAAATCCCACAAAACCAATCGGTCCGGCTTATCCTGTTCGTACTCAACCTGGACAAGTGAAAACAGCCAAAGGCTGGAGACGAGTCGTACCATCACCTAAGCCGATAAAAATATATCAGTGGCGAGAAATAAAAAAATTGATGGAACTTGGAAGCTGGATAGTTATAGCTTGTGGAGGAGGCGGTATCCCTGTTATAAAAGAAGAAAAGAAGTTATATGGGGTAGAAGCTGTTATAGATAAAGATCTTGCGAGTTCAAAATTAGCTGAGCAAATAGGAGCAGATATACTTCTTATTGCTACAGATGTTGAAAAAGTTGCTCTTAATTATGGAACTCCTGAACAGGAGGATTTGGAAAAACTCTCTGTATCTGAAGCAAAGCAGTATTTGGAAGAAGGTCAATTTCCTGTTGGAAGTATGGGCCCCAAAATCCAAGCTATTATTAATTTTTTGGAAGCGGGAGGAGAGAAAGCAATAATAACCTCAATAGAAAAAATAAAAGAATCTTTAGAAGGAAAAGCTGGAACTTATATTTATATGGATAACTAATTCTTATTGCTTCACAAATACTTTTTCAATTATTTGAACAGCCCAGTCGATATCATCCTTGGTAATAACTAAAGGTGGTGCAAACCTAATGGTTGTAGAATGGGTGTCTTTTGCTAAAATTCCATTATCCTTTAGTTCTTCTACAATTTGTCTAGCATCTTCAGTGAATTCAACCGCTATTAACAATCCTTTTCCTCTAACTTCTCTAATAGGAATTCTAGTCTTTTTTTCAGCGATTTCCTTCAATCTCTTTATAAAATAATCACCCATTTCTTTAGCTCTCTCAGCGAGGTTCTCACGTAAATGAATATCAATTGATTTCATTCCAATAGCTGCTGCTAAAGGATTACCACCAAATGTGCTTCCATGAGTACCCGGAGTTATTACATCTGGACCTATGATTTCTTTTGTGGTCACACATGCAGAAACAGGATACACTCCACCTCCAAGAGCCTTTCCTAATAATAACATATCCGGCTTTACATCTTCATGATCACAAGCAAAAAATGCACCAGTTCTTCCAAAACCAGTTTGAATTTCATCTAAAACCATTAAAACATTATGTTTTGTGCAAATTTCTCTCACTTTTTTTAGATATCCTTCGGGAGGAACTTTTACTCCTGCTTCTCCTTGGATTGGTTCAACTAGAAATGCTGCTACTTTTTCTGGACCTATTTCGAGTATTGTATTTTCTAATTCTTCAGCATCACCATAAGGGATAATCACAAAACCAGGAGTGTAAGGTCCAAAATTGCCATAGTAACGACTGGCTGATATATCAGAACTAAAGCCAACAATTGTAATAGTTCTTCCGTGGAAATTATCTCTGCAAACGATTATTTTAGCTTCATTTTTAGGAATTTTTTTCTTTATATAACCCCATGCTCTTGCTACTTTTAGACCGGTTGAAACAGCTTCTGTTCCTGTGTTCATAGGAAGAGACATTATACCTGAATTAGTAGGATCATTAATATGTGGTCCAACAACCTCAGCTAGCATTTTAAGAAACGGTCCCATCATATTATTATGAAATGCACGGGATGTGAGAGTAACAATATTCGCTTGTTCTTTTAAGGTTGCAACGATTTCTGGATGACAGTGGCCTGCATTTTGACTTGAGTAAGCAGATAAGCAATCTAAATATTTTTTACCTTCGGGATCATACATCCAAACACCCTCAGCCCGAGCAACTACAACTGGGATAGGGTGGTAATTATGAGCAGCATATTTATTATCCATTTCAATATATTCTTTTGAAGATGGCAAATTTTTTCACATTTCTCTCTTTATATATGATACTAATTAATTATATGAACAGATTCATTAAAAGTTTAGATGTTCTCTTTATTATGTTGGGAAGAAAATGGGAAATTCTATAAAGGATTCTAATATTTTATAAAAATAATTATAAAATTAAATAAGATTAAACCCAAATAAGAATAAGAATGGAAAAAAAAGATATTTTATTCCTTAGAAAAATTGGGATTCTTATATTATGTCTTACATTTTCACTTACATTTCTATTTTTAAACAAAACAGCAAGCTATTCAAGATACGAACGTGTCCAATTCCAATCTGCTGGAGCGACTCTTTATGCAAATCTATATTATCCGTCAAAAACACTTGATTTTCAGAATAATAGGCCATTAATTATTTATTGTCATGGTATTGGAAGCCAGAGAGATTTTGATCTTAGAATTCCTATTGAACTTACTAAACGTGGTTTTTATTTAGCAGCATTAGATTATCAAGGACATGGAGAAAGTGGTGGTAGCATTAATAATATGGTCCCAATTCTAAATATCCCAGCAATAGCCCAAGACTGTTCAATGTTGTTAGATAAATTGGAGACTATGCCATTTTATTCGAATGTAAATACCTCTCAGATTGGTTTAATTGGTCATTCACTTGGAGGTATGGTTGTTTTAATGAATCAAGCTTTAGATGATCGATTTACAGCAACAGTTGCTTGGGCTCCCTTAGTTGATTTCGATCCAGCACTCTTAGGGATAACTAATCCTGATTTTATTGACTATATTCCTGCTAATATATTAGATATGAATAATTCAGATAATCTTTTGATAATCATGCATGTCAACGATGAAGTATTAGATTTTACTGAAAATGCTCTACAAGCTCAATCATTAACAAATTGTACTGTTATTCCAGTAACAGGTGCTTTATTAGGCGGTGGTCACCAATTGTTTTCAGATGGAGTAATTATTGAATCTATAAATTGGTTTGAAGCTCATTTTTTTAACTCTGAGACAATTAATGGCCCGATTTTTATATCTTTTATGGTGAATTATATCTTTCTATTTTTATCTCTAGGGATATTAATTGCGATAGTATTAACTTTAACATCATATTCCTCAAAATATTTTTCTTTAGAGGAAAAAGAAGAAAAGCCAACTAAATTAGAAAAGAAGAGATCATTTAAAAAAGTGAAACAAGGTATAAAACTAATTAAGATTGGGATTTATTCTGGAGCATTTGTGATTAATTGGGTCTTATTTGAATATTTCTTTGGTTTACAAGGTATTTTCATAGCTTCACTGTTAATTACCCTTATCTATTTAGCTGCGATTTTAGGTAGACGCTATAGAAACCTTAAGAAGAGAGAAGAAATATCTACGATTAAAGAGTTTATAATATCCAAACTCCAAATAAAACATTTCTTTTATTCCATGTTTTTTACAATTTATTTTATAGCTATTTTAATACTATTTTCAATTTCTTATCCATCAAATGCATTACCGCCATCACCTTTCTTAGATGTAGCGTTTATCGTTATAATCATATTTTTGATAGCGAGTATTGCCCTATCATGTTTCTTTGGATATATATTATTCTACATTCATAAGAAACAACATATTCAGTTGGAATTTAAATTGAATTTAAGAAATATTAAGATTCAAAATAAACGTTTCGTGAGAGTATTTCTTTATTCTCTTGCTTGTTCTTGTTATTTTATCATAATATATCTAGTATTTTCAATTTCTTATCCGTTTGCATTTATGTGGCCTTCAAATTATATTAATCTTGTATTAACTGTAATTGCTTTCCCCATCCTATTATCAATGGAGCTTCTTTACAGGAAACTAATTTACCCTAACTTATCATTTCTCAATGAACGAGCTAAACGAAGAGTTATTATTGTAATTGCAGTGATTATTCAAATTAGTCTTATGATATTAACTCAGACTTGGTCTTTTTTCCCATCAGTTTTATTTACTTATTTTATGTTTTTGTTTGTAATTATTCAAAATACCCTTATTTATGAGCATACCCATAATTTTGCCGCAGTTGTGTTAAGTTCTTTTAATATTATACAACTTTTTTTCGCTGCGGTTATATCTAATGCTTTGGGGATTGGATCTGCCTTACAATCTTTTGTTAGCCTATAATTTTTTAATCAACTACTCATTCTCTAAGATATACACTATTAAAATGGGATTTTTACCAAAAATAAGCTCTATCTATGCAAAATAAACTCATCGTTAATATAATTGCAGCGAATTTACTGTGGAGTTTTATTCCAGTAATCGTAGAAGATTTATTTTTAGAAGTTTCAATTATAATGGTGATTTTTTTGAGATTTCTTATTTCTGGATTAGTTTTATTAACTCTAGCTCTAATATTTGTGGTGATTAACAATAGAAAATCTATTAAAGCACCAATTTCAATTAGATTTCTATTTAAAAACCTATTACATAAAAATAGGCGATTTTTTGATATAAGGAATATCTCATATTATTTTTATTTAGGCTTTTTTGGTGTAATCCTTAATATTATTTTTTTCTTCTTAACATTAAAAACTACGTCAATTACTTTTACAATGATAGGATTTCTTTTAAGCGTGATTTTAATAGCATTTTATGAAAAAGGTGTTAATTTTGAAAAATTCGATATTTTCAAAGTGTTATATATAATAATACTATTTTTTTCCATAATTATCCTGATCCTTGTAGGGAGTACAGGAGCAGCACTTAAAGGTAGACCCCTGATGTTAAATGGTATAATATATTTACTTGTTTTTAGTATCGCAATTTCCTTTCTGTACATAATTATAAATAGAGATGCATATTCAACAGAAGAAATCAAAATAGTAAACCAAAATAAGAATTACAAAATACCTCGATTTCTAATCAAAATGTCAATTTCCTTTTTAATGGGTGTACTTTGTATGATTCCAGTAGTAATAATCATATATTTATTACCAATAGAGACTGATTTAACCAATGAAATAACTACATTTTTTGCCCAGTTTAGAAATATCTTTTTGATTTTAGGGAGATGGGAGTTAATTTTTTTAATAATTTTTTCAACAATTGTTCCATATCTATTAATTTTTACTGCAAATGCTAATTGGAGATCCAGAGATTTAACTTATAGCCAATGGAGTAGTATTTTAAATCTTATAGATCCAATGGGGTCTATTATTTTTTCAGTGATTATGGTCAATGAATATTTTCCACTTGAATTATTGATTATTATTATTTTTCTTTTAGTTTTTGCATTTGTATTTAGATATTCACATGAAGTAAAGAATTTAGTTCAAGCATTCTTGTTATTGAGATTGAAAAAAGGTTCAATTGACAAAATTGCATTGCGTATTTTTAAATATTATGGGATAACATCTGTTTATACTTTGGTTGGAACTCATGACTTGTTTTTAAACGTAAAATTAAGTTCAATAAAAGATTTTTATAATCTAATAAATTTAAGATTAAAACCTTTAAAAGAAATTGAAGATATTGAAATTTTATTTATTAACAAAATTGAAAAAATACCAATCTAGTGCCTCTGAGAGGATATAATGTATGGCAATTAAAGCTATTATTTTATGTAAATTAGGGATTAGTGTAATAAAACCTGTAATTGAAGAGTTGAAAAAAATACCTCAAATAACTAAAGTTATGTCATTAACAGGGGATTATGATGCTTTAGCAGAAATTGTAGTAGAAACACCTGAAGAATTGTATGAAATATTCGCAAATAAAATAGACATGATTGAGGGAATAACAGCTTCTAATACTCATATGGTAATGAAAGAATTTACTAAATAATCATATAAGCTTTCTTTTAATTATTTCTCGTATAAAAAAGGATGCTACAATTTCAGCATATGTACTAGGTCCAAATCCAGCATCATATCCTAATTCTTTCGCCAACTCATTATTTATTCTAGCACCACCACAAATAAGAATAACATTATCTCTTATTCCTTCTGCTTCCAGTAGATCGACTAATTGAGTCAGATTTTTTACATGAATATCTTTTTGTGTAACTGTTTGTGAAACAAGCAAAACATCAGCTTTAAGTTCTATAGCTTTTTTTATAAAATCTTCATTTGAAACTTGACTACCTAAATTAAATGCACTGATCATTTCGTAACTCTCAAGACCATAATGGCCAGCGAAACCTTTCATATTTATAATTGCATCAATTCCTACAGTATGAGCATCTGATCCTGTAGATGCTCCAAGTACAACTACTTTACGTGTAATATTATTTTTAATATAATTATTGATCTCTTCTTTAGACATAACTTCAACATCTACAGTTTCAACCTGAATTTTAGTATAATCGATTGTGTGCATTAATTTTCCATAAACTACAAAAAATGTGAATCCTTTGTCTAATTCAGAATGATAGGCTACTTCAGGATCTTTAAGTCCCATTTTTTCTACAAGAGTTTTAGCTGCTTCAATTGCCTTTTCATTGTGATTGACTGGAAGTGTAAAACTTACTTGTATTTTTCCATCATTCATTGTATCTCCGTAAGGTTTGATTCTCGTTAAATCAAGGTTTTTGTTAAAAACTTCCTTTTTAGTTGTATAGGGACCTCCCCCCATTTTAATTCCCTCCTTTTGTTATTTGTTTAATCATAAGTTCATTAAAAGGATTGAAATAATCTTTTTCTTTCTTGATTACGCCATCTAGTCCTTTACCACCATTAATTGGTCTTTTGATATTTGCGAATATTCCCTTTTCAATGGTCTTAAATAAGCTTAATTTTTCAATTTCTTGTAACAAATTATATGCTTTATTAAGAACTTCATCAACTCGTCTTTCCATTAATCCCCCTTCTTTAAATACTATTTCATCGCTTATGGATTTCATGTTGTTGAATATATAACGAGCATTTTCAATTGATAATGCTCTATCTGACATAAAAGGCGTGTGTATTGCTTCTGTTAACATACCAAGCAGGTGAATCCTTTGATTTGTTATGATAGTTATCATATTAAATAAAGCATCTTGAATATGACCTTTGAATATATTTCCTGTCATAAATTTAGTTGGGGGCATATATTTTAAAGGAGCTTTAGGAAATATCTCCCGTGTCATTTGAGCTTGAGCTAGTTCATATAAGAAGCCATTCTCTAAGTCAGGGTTCATTTCAAATGCATGACCTAATCCCATTTGTTCTTCTTTTAATCCAGCAAGTAAAGCAAATTGTTCATTAATAAATTCAGAAGCAAGAACTGTATGTGCGGCTTCATAGGCATCAGCAGTGGTCAAATAGTTGTCTTCTCCTGTATTTATTATTACTCCTGCATAAGCATTAATCATTCTTGAAAAATACTGGTCTATAATTGTTCTTTTCATGTTTATATCACGGAATAGAATTCCATATAAAGCGTCATTGAGCATCATATCAAGCCTTTCATAAGCGCCCATTGCTGCAATTTCCGGCATACATAAACCTGAGCAATAATTAGTAAGTCTTATATATCTTCCTAATTCTTCACTCACTTCATCTAAGGCTTTTCTCATTATTCGAAAATTTTCTTGAGTAGCATAAGTTCCTCCAAAACCCTCCGTTGTCGGGCCATATGGCACATAATCTAATAGACTTTGTACTGTGGATCTTATTACAGCAATTACATCTGCACCTTGTCTTGCTGCCGCTTTAGCTTGAATAACATCTTCATATATATTTCCTGTAGCCACAATAACATATATTAATGGTTCCGTTTTCTCACCATATTTATTGATTAAGTCTTCTCTCTTTTTCTTATTTTGAGATATTTTTGTTAAAGTTTCTTGAGCAATAACATTAATAGTTGCTTTAATTTCAGAAAAATCCTTAAGCGAAAATTCAGATAAATCCAATTCGTTTTTAGCAATTTTCTCTGCAATTTCTTGAGGTTTAAGATTTGTGTGTATTACTGCATTACCAATTAGAATTGAAGCTCCCCTTCCAAGGAGGTTTTTTTTATTTAGATGGTCCACAACAATATTAGGCAGTGGGATATCAAATTCATCCACACCATCTATCCCTAGCAATCTACAAACTGTCCTTTCTATAGTTGTAGTAGTATGGAGATCAATAAATCTCTGAGTCTCATTTGCAATTTTTTTTGCTGTTTCTCTCGCTTTACTAACAATAGAAAAATTTAAATTCAATTTACTCTTCAAATGGGTTTCTTTCTCGTTCATTTTTTCCACAATTTTAAATATTCATTTAACTTTTTTAATAAATTATTCTATACTAAGTACCTGATCCCAAATCAAAAACTGGTACATTGATATGTTTTTTCATCAAATTTAAAAAGTTAATTTTATCGAATTGATATCCCAAAGGAGAAGTAGGGTTTATAGTGACAGCTATAACATTTATCGAATGTAATACTTTTATAATTCCACCTTTTTTCTGGAACTTTTCCATTACTTTTTGACTTAAAAAAATCTTTGCAGCATCTTCTAATAAAAAAGTAACTCCCTTATATTTCTCTGTGAATTTCATTAAATCTTCTAATAAATTATCAGTGATAGCGCCCTTTATTATAACATATCTAGCATTTTCATCTAATTTTTTGGAGATCTCCTTAGCAGCATCTAAAGGAGTGGGCACTTTTAATAACTTTATATTATTTTGATTATCCAATATTCCAACTTTAGCTTTTTTAAAGATATTTAATGCTAATTCTGAAATTTCTTTTTTTTCTTCACTTTTTAAATTTAATAAAGAAATTGTATGGATCGTTAAATTAATGACATTTTGCATATCTTCTGAAACAGACGCTCCTGTAGAAAGGATAGTAGCATCAGATATAACAGGTGTTGCGTATGATCTTCGATCAAATGCTCCATCAATTAGGATTAAATCGCATCCTAAGTTTTTTAATTCCAAACATAATTTTTTTAGATTTTTATTAGTTGATGGTCCAGCTAATTCAACTAAACCATCAGTTAATGCTTTTAATATTAAAACCTCACCGATGGGAGTATTAAATTCAGTAGTTTTTAAGAGTTCCATTTCAACTTCACTAGCTTCATAACTCTGTCTAGCTGTCGCCACAATTGTTCCTTTTTTGATAAGTATTCGAGGTTTTGGTAATTGGGTAATGATATCATATTTCTCCCCATCTCTTCCAATGGAAGTTAAACCAAGCTTATATCCTTTCAAATTTTTAATAATATAATTTAATGTTGTAGTTTTGCTAACATTTTTGGCGAGCCCAATTATTGAGACAACTGAATATTTGGTGATATTATTAAGAAAAGTAGTCATAAAATCCATATTCTCGCCAAAATTATTAGATTTACAATAATAACTGAAATAAATCTTAGTTATTTAAACTTTAGAATTAACTATTGAGAGTTTTTTCTTCTTAATTTTCTCTTTAGATCTACTGGTTCAATAGTCACTTTTTCACCACTCAGTAACGCACTGACTCCAATTTGTTTTTCACAATCTTCGCAATGGCATTTTGGAACATAATGTTCTGGTTCTTCATAGGTGGTTATAACTCCTTCAAAATTTCTCAATACAACTCGTTTGTGTCCCTGAGAAATTGTATAATCTGGCATTACAGGAATTTTTCCCCCTCCACCAGGAGCGTCTACTACAAAGGTAGGAACACAAAGTCCTGATGTGTGTCCCCTCAAACCTTCAATTATTTCAATGCCTTGCGCGACACTTGTACGAAAATGGCCCAATCCTATAGAAAGATCACATTGATAAATATAATAAGGTCTAACTCTTATTTTTACTAATTCTTGTACTAATTTTTTCATTACATGAATACAGTCATTTACCCCTCTCAATAAAACTGATTGATTTCCAAGAGGTACCCCAACATCCGCTAGCATTTCACATGCTCTTGTAGAGTCTTCTGTAACTTCATTAGGATGATTAAAGTGAGTATTGAACCAAATTGGATGATATTTTTTTAACATTTCACATAATTCTGGAGTTATTCGGAAAGGATTTGTAACAGGTGTTCTAGATCCTATACGTATTATTTGAACATGAGGAATTTCTTTTAATTTTATGAGAATATCTTCTAGTTTTTGATTAGACATTAATAAGGCATCTCCACCAGATAATAACACGTCCCTAATTGAGGGTGTTTTTCTAATATATTCGATACAATCATCAATTTGTGATAGTGGAGGTGCCCGATCATGATGTCCTGCAAATCTTCTTCTTGTACAATGCCTACAATACATTGAACAGATTTCAGTAACTAAAAATAGTACTCTATCAGGATAACGATGTGTTAATCCTTCAACAGGAGAATCAACATCTTCGCTTAAAGGGTCTTTAAGGTCACCAATATATCTCTCTAATTCATATATTGTAGGAATTGCTTGTTTTCTAATAGGATCATAAGGATCATCAGGATCGATTAAGGATAAGTAATAAGGAGTAATTGCCATCCTATATTCCTGTAAAATTCTTGGATCATCTTCTTCTTTAGTTAATGTAATATATTTTTTGAGTTCTTCTAAGGTTGTTATCCTATTTTTGACTTGCCATCGCCAGTCATTCCAATCCTCATCACTTACATGACCAAATAGTTCCTTACGTCTGTTAACTTTCATTCGTAGATTCACTTATATTATTAGTATTTTATTTAGCCTATCAAGTATTTAAAAGAGTTTTTCTTCAAATATTTTATGTAATTTTTAAAAGTCTTATTAACTGCCTCCTAATAGATTTTTACAAAATTAAATTCATAAATTTACATTATTACAGAGATTTTTATATAACCTTAAGATTAATTATTACTATGAAAGTTCTGATAAAGCCAAGATTAGAATTACTTAAATTTTTCGCACGAGAAGATGTTAAATCTAAATATAGACAGATTCTAGGCTCAAATACACAAGTTATTTTTTATGATGAGATTAAAAGTGAAGAGAAAATACAAGTGATACATGAGATAGATGTACTTATTGGACCAAAGATTGATGAATCCGAATTTGATTTATACAAAAACCTAAAAATGCATCAAACATTCGCAACTGGCCTAGAAGAATTTAATTTCAATTTTTATAAGAATAACAATATTATTTTGTGTAATTCTCATACTCATTCTAAAATTATCGCTGAATATGGATTTGCTCTTTTATTTTCTATAGCTAAAGAATTAATAACAAATGACCAACTTTTAAGGGAAGGAAACTGGGATTATACTTTACATCCAGCAATTACACTTTTCGGAAAGACCATTTTATTTCTGGGCTATGGGAATATAGCTAGAATGTTTAAAGAATTGTGTGAACCCTTAGGAATGAATTTTATTGCTGTGAAAAGGACCAGACAATGTGATGATTCTGATGTTAAAATTTTTACTTCTGAAGAAAAGTTAGTGGCAATCAGACAAGCGAATATAATTATTAATTGTCTTCCTCTAACTAAGAAGACCATCAATTTCATTAATGTTGATGAATTTGATGCTATGAAACCAACAGTAATTATAATAAATGTAGGTCGCGGTGTTACTATAAATGAAGAAGCACTATTTAATGCCCTAAAAAATAAGAAAATTAGAGGTGCCGCGATTGATGTTTGGTATAATTATCCAGAAGTTAGGGGGGGTGAAAAACAGGAACCTTATCCATGTTACCCTTCTAAATTTCCCTTTCATAAGTTAAAAAATGTGATTATGACAGCACATAGAGCTTGGCAATCAGATGCGTTAATGACAGATCTTAAACCTTTTCTTAACAATGTTAATAGATTTATCCGGGGTGAAAAGCCTGTTAATATAGTTAATCTTGATGAACAGTACTAGCTAATTCTATTAAGAGTCATCTGATATATTTTTCTTCAAAAATTTTTCTTAAGACTGGTGATTCTTGTATCAGATCTAACGTAATCTGAGCATGATTTTTAGTATATCCATTACCGATAATCATTGTTACATCTTTTCCTACACCTTCAGCACCTAAAGCCGCTTTAGTAAAACTAGTTGCCATTGAAAAAAAGTAAACTACACCATCATCTCGTACTGGAAGAATACTTGCCATCTCTGTGTTAGGTATGCTTAAACAATTAATTGAAATATCAACCTCCCTCCCTTCATTTACATTTAAAGTCTCTTCCAAAATGTTTATCGGTTTTAAAACATCACCTATAATGACATCATGACAGAAATTTGTATTTCTAAGAAATTCTGCACGAGATTCATTTCTAGCTTGACCAATAACTTTTCCCTTCGTTCCAACCTTTTTTTTTGCCATATAGGAACACATTAAACCTGATTTTCCCGTAGCACCAAGAATTAGTACTACATCTCCTTCATTTACAAGCTTTTTTACTTGTGCAGGTGCTCCTGCAACATCAAGAGCGGCTAATGCTAGAGTATCTTCCATACTTCTAGGAAGTTTAGCATAAATTCCACTTTCAAAAAGAATTGCCTTTCCTTGGATTTCTACTCTGTCAATATTTGGTTGAATATTAATTATTTTATCAATTCTTAGTGGTGTAAGGGAGAGTGAAACAAGAGTAGCAATTTTATCACCAACTTCTAAATCGATTTTACCAACTAGATCATCCCCAATTTGTTCAATACTTCCTATTAGCATTCCGCCAGAGCCAGTAACTGGATTCTGCATTTTTCCCTTTTGATTTACAATATCCAGTATCCTATTTTTCACTTTTTCCATATCATCCTGTGCTTCTTCTCTAAGTTGAGTAAAGCTAGCAGAATCAATGTTTAAATAATTCACATCAATTAAGATTTCGTTATTATAAATATCCATATCATTTGAAATCTTTGTTGCTGGTTGAGGTAACGCACCTTTTGGTTCAATAACTCTATGCGTTCCATATTTATTTCCTTTTTTCATATGATCACCTAGATATGTATAATTAATTTTCTAGTTTTTAATACCTATATAAAGACCTCTTCCTCCCATTAAACCATCTTTTAAATATTCAGCTTTTAATCCTACTTTATTCATCAATTCTAAAAATTTATCAATCTCAAATAGTCCTAATTCATGTTTTTCAATAAAATATTCAATATCCTTATCTCTTTCAGCAATTAAATAATACATCTCCAGAATTGATATGTCATTATCTATTTTTGTAGTATTTAATCTAGCAATTTTAATATCCTCTGCATCATAAGTGGTCATTCCAGGACGTCCCGCATCATAAACTGATTTTGTAAGCCATGGTTCAATAATTACAACGCCACCTTTTTTTAAATGGTTAGAAAAGTTTAGTATTGTTTTTTCTAAATTATCATAAGTTTTTACATGCCCAATACCACTAAATAAACATAAAATAATATCAAATTCTCTTTTGAGATTCATAGTTATCATATCTGCTTGAGTAAAGCTTACACCTTTAACATTTCTTTTTGCTATATCTAGCATTTCAATGTTAAGATCGCAACCAGTACAAAAGAATTTATCTTTGAGATATTCTAAATGTTTTCCTGTACCACAACCGACGTCAAGTAATTCATTTCCTTCAGAATTTTTATATTTACCAATTAATTTCTTAATCTTTTTGATTTCTCCCTTATAATCTTTAAAAGAATAAATTAAATCATAATATTTAGCTAATTTTTTATACATAATTCTTATCCTCTCTATTTAAATATATCATTATAAGGCTAAAATCTTGCGAGCATCATCCGGAGTAGCAATATATCTTCCCAAATCTTTAGAAATTCTAACAACTTTTTCAACAAGCTCTCCATTAGATTTTGCCAATACTCCTTTAGATAAATAAATATTATCTTCAAATCCAACTCTTGCATGGCCCCCCATTATTATAGATTGCGTAACCATTGGAAATTCATATCTCCCAATAGCACAGACTGTAAAAGTAGATTCTTCAGGGATGCTGCCCCTAAGGAATTCTAAATCCCTTTTAGAAGCAGTAATTCCACCGATAACCCCTAATACAAAATTGAAGTGCAAAGGTTCCTTAATATATCCTTTTTGATTTAATCTTAATGCTGTATCAATCATGGCTTTATCAAAGCATTCAAGTTCATATTTAATCCCTCTCTTATTCATTTCTTCAGCAAAATAAATTATAGTATTTTCTGTATTAACGAAAATTTCATCTCCACCGCCATAATTCATTGTTCCGCAATCAAGAGTAGCAATTTCAGGAGGAGGTTCTAAATAAATCGGTTGAAGCCTTTCTTCATTAGTCATTCCTACTGCTCCTCCAGTGGAGGGCATGATAATAACGTCTGGACATCTTCTTTTAATTTCTTCAATACATAATCTAAATCTTTCTTTATCTTGTGTAGGAGTCCCATCATCTTCTCTAACATGTAAATGAATTATGCTCGCTCCTGCATTATAAGCAGATTCTGCTTCATTTCCTATTTCTTCTACAGAATAGGGCACATTTGGGTTATGTTCCTTTGTAACTTCTGCTCCACATATAGCAGCTGTTATTATCAATTTTTCCATTATTTTCACTTTATATTAAAAAAAAAATAAACAATTATAGATTCATAATAATTTTTTAGCTTCTTGCAAAGCTTCATCTATCATATTAGCAGCAAACTCAATATCCATGGCTGTATGACGGTAACAAATATAACCATGATGAAAAGGTTGAAGGAACACTCTTCGTCGAATTAATTGTCTATAGAATTCCTCTCTGAGTTTCCTGTAAAGATAATCATTATCAGGAGTAAAAGTTATATAAGGCATCCACGGTTCTCCAGAATATATACATGGAATACGATTATCTTGAATGCTTTCTTTAATTTGCTTAGCAAATTGATTTCCCTTTTGTCGAATATCACTTAGAATTTTTTCACGTTCTAATATTTCAATTGTTTTAAGGGATGCAATTTGAGCAAGACTGTTAGGGAAAAAAGTTGAGCTCAAAAATACCTTTTCTACTAAAACATCCATAAATTCCTTTTTACCAACAAGTGTGCTTATTGGATATCCATTTCCCATTGCTTTACCAAAAGCTGCAAGATCTGGAATGACTCCGAATAATTTTTGAGCACCACCCATGTCAACTCGAAATCCCGTTCTTATTTCGTCATAAATTAATAAGGCATTATGTTCATTTGCTAATTCACGAAGACCCTCTAGAAATCCTGGTTTTGGCATCTCAACTTCACGACCACCTGGTGTATGTATGGGATTTACCATTATACCCGCAATCTCATCTTTATTTTGCTTAAATAACTTCTCAACTTCCTCAAGATTATTAAATTCGAATTCATAAAAATCTTCAAATAACTTTTTTGGAATTCCCGCTTCAATGCCATGAACCTCACTAAAGGCATCATACCAACCATGGTACCCACAACTTATAATCTTTGATCTTTTAGTATAAGCTCGTGCTACTCTAACTGCTGCTGTTGTCGCATCAGTTCCCATTTTCATTAACACCAATTTTTCACAGCAAGGTATTAATTCTCTTAATTTTTTTGCCAGTTTGTTTTGTACTTGTTGAGTTAGCGACATACAGAATCCTTTATTACGTATTTGTTCAATAACAACATTATCGATTTCTTCTTCCCTATGACCTATAATTATCGGCCCATAAGCACAGAGCATATCGATATATTCATTACCATCAACATCAATTACTTTTCCCCCTTTTGCAGATTCAAAGAAGATTGGATATTCTCCTTCAATGAAGTTATAAGGACGTCGAATGCCTAGAATAGCACCTGGAATTAGGTTCAATGCCTCTTCATATAATTTGAATGAATTATTAAGATTTAGTTTTTCAGACAATTTTTTTCTCCATATTTTCATTTATTATAGCAATATATTATTTGCCATGATTATTGAAGATTTCTAAACAGAATTGAGTTAGGATATTATGTTTCACAACATTAAATTAATATTTACCTTATCTGTGTAAACAGAAATTTGGCTCTGATTATATTCTATAAGAGAAGAATTTTTGTTTTGATAATATTTTGGTGTATTTAGAAAGAGTTATTCAGGTGGTGTTGAAAAAAATGTCAAGCAAATTAGTATGTAGTATCTGTGGCTCTGAAAAATCGATTCCGGTATGTTGTGAAAAATCGATGATGGTGAAGGATGGCTTTTTACTTTGTTGTTGTTCAGATGAATGTGGATATCAGCCCATTCCTGAATGTTGTGGAAAAAAGATGGAATATATTTATCATTGATTAAAAAAATAGGATATAAAAAAATATTTACCAAACTAGGTTTGCAATAATTTCTTTTGCTGTTTCAGCTTGTTTTTTACTTAAAATCTTACGTATCCTTAAATCATTAATAGCATCCTCAAGACGAGTATCTAAATTCTTTGTTTCCATTAAATTATTCTCATCTGATTTTGTTTCAACTAATTCAATCATCGCGTTATCTTTATTCATTAAATCTCTTAATTTTCCTCTGAAAGCTGCTTTAACTTTTGTTTCTACTTTTTTACCGCTATCAATCAATATAGGTAATACAGGAGCTCTTTCAGTAGTCCTGTTTGTATTTGGATCAGTAAAAAAGAATATATAAATTGGAATACCTACTACGACATTTTGAGATTTAATTTCAAGAGTATAACTATTAAAAAAGTTTTGAACATCAGTCATCTCTTTATCTTTAATAGTTTCAATATTATATAACGAAGATTGTTTTTCTGTTTTTATTTGAGCTATTGTCCCCTCTGCTGAAGTTAAATCTTTACTAAGTCCACTATGTTTTGATTCAATTTGTTTCTCAACTTCTGATTTTTTACGCTCTAATTCTCTAATTTTCTGCTGCTTTGTTTTTTCAAGATCATTTATTTCTCGCTGAACATTTTTTCGCAATTGAGCAATTTCATTATTATATCTATTTATAGAATCACCTAATTCTTTATATTTCACGTTTATGTCTTTCAAACCCTCTTCTACTAAGAATAGATCACGGTTATTAATTGCATTTTTCAAACCATCAATACTATTTTTAATTGAGGTAAGATTATTATTCAGTTCTCCTGTCTTATCATTTATTTTATATTTTCCTAATTTTACCAATTCTTCTGGAGATTTTTCTATTTTTCGCTCTTTTTCAGCTTGAATTTCTTTATTGAGTATTGCAAGTTGTTTTTCTTCTTCACCTGTGTCTACTTTAGTATCCCTAATTTTATCAACTTCTTTCCCTCCTCTTTCTATCCATCTTTCACATAGTTTTATAATAGCATCTTGATATGTATCAAGCATTTTAACATCTTTTTGCGAGACATAAACAGGTATCTCTGGTGCTATTTTTATTTGATTAACACTTTTTGTAATAGGACCTCCCTCTAGCAAGAAATAAGGAGTTGAGTGTGAACTTAAACTGTATTGGGAAAGGAAAAAATTCTGGAAATACCCTACTTCGTTTGTATTAAATAAAGCTTCTTGAATAACAGTCCCCCGTTTAAAGTTTTTAGAGCGTTTTAGATATGTATTATTATAAGTTTGTAATGAATTTAAAAAAGATTCGGGATCTGCTCCTTTAATAACATTTTCTGGTCTTGGTGGTATTTGGGCAAACTCACCTACACTTAACTTCTCTTGCTTATTCAAGAGATAACTACAGACACAAGCTCTTGTATCGCTTAGCGGGATTAAACGAACTGGCCAGAATGCCGTTGAAATTTTTGAAATCTTTCCTAATTTTTTAAGATTTTTACCATAGATACTAATACAGTCAATTAATCCCATAGCTAATTCATTTAATAGAGCAGCTTGACTTCGTGCGGGAGTCACTTCACCCATATTAATTAAATAAGGTACTACTTTATCAACCATATTTAAATCACTTGATATTTCTATATTATTTTTTAATACCAATAGAATAATTAAATTTTTGGTTTTAGGACTTTTCAAAATCAAACTTTAAAGATTTAAATAAAGTCAAGGAAAACTAATATCATTAAAAGGATCTTTTGTTAAAATTTAATGGTGAAATTTTCACTATGGAAAGATTTCTAGAAGGAAAAGGTGCTCTTATTACAGGAGGAGCTTCTGGTTTTGGTAAGGGAGTAGCTTTTGAATATGCAAAAAGAGGCGCAGATTTAGTCTTAGTTGATATAAATGAAAATATGTTGGAAGAAACATCAAAATTGATTGAAACTGAAACAAAACAGAAGGTGATCCCTATTACATGTGATGTATCTCAAGCAAACCAAGTAAAAAAAATGTCAAAACAAGCTTTTGAAGAACTTGATAATATATTTATTCTATTTAATAATGCAGGAATAGGTCCAGGTTATGGAAAGGATATTTTAAAAGTTGATGAAAAAATTTGGAATTCTACTATCGATGTAAATCTTAAAGGTCAATGGTTAGTTTCCAAATTCATTTGTAGAAACATGAGAAAGCAATCATTTGAACCTTTAGCTGGAAAAGTAATTCATACCTCATCTGACATGGGGATGGTAGTTGATATAACCGTACCTGTATATTGCATAAGTAAAGCTGGGATAATCACTCTAATGCAATTGCTTGCAAAAACCTTAGCGCCAAAAATAGCAGTTAATGCTATTTCTCCAGGATATCATGTCACAGGAATTTATGCAAATTCTGAGGAGACAATGGTTAAAACTATGAAGATTGGAAATGTTAAGACTCCATTAAATCGAGTTGGAACTGTTGAAGATATTGTAAATATAGCATTATTCTTAGCTTCATCAGCATCAAATTTCATAACTGGCCATAATTTCGTTATAGATGGGGGTATTGTTGAAGTTGGAGTACCTGCAAATTATTTGAAAACAGATTTTTAAATCGATTTTTTTAATATTAAAAAGTTTAATTTTAGTAAAACTGAAATTTTATATATCTAAAAGAATCTTCTTTTAATTTAATAAAAAAATGTTTCTAATAAGGTGAAAAAGATGATTGATATCTTTGTAGCAATTACTCAAATAATATGGGGATTCGGTATTATTGCTTTTTGGATATATTTTTTTCTTGTTGAGAACAAAAATCCAGAAAGAACAGAAGTATATCTCGTATTTGAAAAATCTTTTGTAATACCTGATATATGTTGGATAACAGTTTGTTATTTTATATCTGGTATTAGTTTAATCATGAATCAACCTATTTGGGTCTTTTTTTCAATAGCAGGTGGTAGCGCAATGTTATTCCTGTTTCTCATGGATTTATCTTTTAATATACAGCAAGGTAATTATAAAAAAGATAAGAGAAAAGAGAATTTGGGAGAGATAGTGATTAATATATTGTGTTTAATATTCGGCCCTTTATACATGATATTAGGCTTTTTAAGTCTCTAATTTTTTTTTTTAATTTCTATTTTTCAGGAAATAATAAAGCTAGTCTTTATAAAAAGGGACATCTAAATTTATATTTATAATCCTAAAAATAAATCAAATAAATAGGAGGTTAGATTAATGGTTAAAGTAAATGGAGCTCAATTAGTCGTTCGTGCCCTAGATAATCAAGGAGTAAGAGTTATTTTTACTCTTTGTGGAGACAATCGTATGATTTATCATTATTGTCAGGATCCTTCATGTACAGAAATGGGGATAGATATCATTGACTTTCGTCATGAACAAGCAACAGGTCATGCTGCAATGGGTTATTTTTTAGCTACTGGTGAAGTAGGAGTATGTTCCGTTCAATCTGGGCCAGGCATTACAGATCTTTTTCCTTCAATTCCTATTGCTTATGACACGAGTATTCCACTCGTAGCTATCTGTTCAAGTACAGCTCTTATGGATTTTGAAAAATTAGCTCAAAATGAAATTGATGTTGTTCCTTCTTTTCGCCCTGTGACAAAATGGAGCGGATATTGTTATGAAACAGCTAGAATACCAGAATATATAAATATGGCTTTTAGAATTGCAACTACTGGTCGACCTGGTCCTGTTCTTTTACTCATTCCTTTTGATGTGTTAATAAAAGAATGTGATGACGAATTAGATATTGTCCAAAGATCTTTCAGACCAGTAGAAAAATTAAGAGCATTTTATGGTCCTTTTGGTAATATTGATGCTGTCAATAAAGGATTTGAATTGCTTCTGAACGCAAAAAATCCGTTAATTATTGCAGGAACCGGAACTGCTTTTTCTGATGCTTCATTAGAATTAAGAAAATTAGCTGAAATACTACAAATACCTGTAGGATTGTGGGGTTATGGATTAGGAGAGTTTCCACCAGATCATCCTTTATATTTTGGATTAGCTAACCCATTGGAAGGCCCTGGCACAGCATTACTTCAAACAGTAGATGTTGCTTTAATTTTAGGTTCAAGAATTACTGAATTAATGAATTATGGTTATATGCCTTATTTTTCCGATGAAGCAAAATTAATCCAAGTAGATATTAAAGCTGAAGAAATAGGAAGAAATAGAGCAATTGATATTCCAATTGTAGGAGATGTAAAAGGTGTTCTTACTCAAATGTTGAATATCTCTGAAGAAAAAGTGAAAAATCCAAGGCAACCAACTATTTGGGTCAAAGAAGTTCAAGAGTATCTTAAAAAATTCGAGGAACGTCTTGAAAAAGAAGGATCTATTGATAAAATTCCAATAAATCCACAACGATTAGTAAAGGAAATACGTGATTTTATGCCGAAGGATGGAATTATTATTTTGGATGGTGGAGATACAACAATATGGGGGTTGACCTATTTAAGATCTCATTTTCCTAAATCACTCTACTTCTCAGGTGGTCTAGGAATTCAGCATCTTGGTGGTGGTGTTCCCATGGCTGTTGCTACAAAATATGTCTATCCTGAAAAAAAAGTGCTTGTCCTAACTGGTGATGGTTCATTTCTGTTTAATGGAAAAGAAATTGAGACAGCTCGTAGATTTAATTTACCATTTGTTGTAGTTATAAGTAATGATAGACTCTGGGGCATGGTTGCAAGAGGACAAAAGATGTCTCATGGAAAGAGATTTTTTGGTTTAGGAAGTTCATTAAGCAATGAGACCCGTTATGATAAATATGCAGAAGCATTTCAATGTTATGGCGAATTAGTAACAGATCCTAATGAAATTCGTCCTGCCTTACAACGAGCTTTTGATTCTAACCTGCCATCTGTAATTGATGTACGCATTAATCCAAAAATAAATTCTATATTCAATTATCTTGCCAGAGAAGGTTATAATCCAGACAGTTGGGAACGAAAAGTCAAGAAAAAAGCGGAGATTGTACTTGAAGTACCACAGACGAAGAATTAAATTATTGATATAAATATTCAAATTAATTTAATATAATTATAAACAAGATTTCCTACTTTTGTAGAAAAATGTATCTTAATCTATGAGTATGCAACCCACCATGACTCTCAGTTTCTTCGATAATACCTGTTTCAATTACAGAAAAGGTTTTGAAATGGTCTAACAAATCTCGTTCTGTAAAATAATGAGTAGGTCGGTAAAGTTTACTTTCAAAGGTGTTTTCCTCTATTTTAGCCCCTCTTCCAAAACTACTCTCTTGCTCAGAAAAAACAGTGAAAAATGCTAATCCCCCCTCTCTAAGTTGGTTATAACATTTTTCTATAAATAAGCCCCTTTCGTTTCTAAGTAATAAGTGTAGAAAACTATGGCAAAATATTGCATCATATCTTTCATCATTAAATGGCATATTTAGAACAGAACCTAGGATTAATTTGGAATCCGAATCAAATCCTTTAGCT
Organism: Promethearchaeota archaeon; assembly: GCA_020344955.1. GTDB lineage: Archaea > Asgardarchaeota > Lokiarchaeia > Sigyniarchaeales > SOKP01 > Loki-b32. The sequence continues at coordinate 183,630 of CP070831.1, forward strand.
ATATTCATTGCTGTTTCAGAAATTTCAATACCAGTAACTTCATACTCATTTTTCGAAAAAAACTTTGTATGTCGTCCATAGCCTGATCCAGGGATTAGAATTTTAATAATATCATATTTTTTAAACAGCTTAAGAGCGTAAAGTGCTGTTTTACTAGGCTCAGTTCCCCAAATTTTTCCATTATCTAGGTATCTATTATTCCAATATTCCATAAATGTTTAAAATTAGTTAAATTAAAAGATTTAATTGTTTAAAAAAATATATTTTAATGAATATTTAAAATTCATTTAAAGGATTAAAGGTAAAAATAAGGATTAATTTAAAATTGTGAAAGAACACAAGAACATTTTAACAAAAATTGGTTTAATTGTTAACCCAATTGCAGGAATGGGTGGTAGTGTAGGATTAAAAGGAACAGACGGGGATATATATCAAGAAGCTGTAAAAAGGGGTGCCACACCTGTAACACCTAAAAGAGTAAGGGAATTTTTCTCTCAAATTAAAAAAAAAGAAGATATATTTTTCCTTGTAGCACCAAGCATAATGGGCGCGAGTTATATTAAAGATATGGGATTCCAATTCGAAATTATTGGAGAAATAAGTGAATCTACAACTCCTGAGGATACTATAAGAATTGTAAAAAAGATGATTGAAAAAACAATTGAATTATTAGTATTCTGTGGAGGAGATGGAACCGCTAGAGATATATATGATGCAATCGGATTAAATAAACCAGTTGTTGCAATTCCAGCCGGAGTAAAAATGTTTAGTTCTGTTTTTTCTCTTAATCCTAGAGCAGCAGCTCAGATTATAGATAAATTTATAGAAGGCGTTATTGAAACACAAGAACAAGAGGTATTGGATATTAATGAAGAACTTGTAAGAGATGATATATTGGAATCGCGTTTATATGGATATCTAAAAGTACCAAAAATCCTAAATCTTATCCAATCGAGTAAAGCAGGGTCACAAATGGGAAGAACGATTGAGGAAAACAAACAAGAAATTGCTCAATTTATAATAGAAACAATGAGTTCTGATATTTTATATTTATTAGGCCCTGGAACAACAATTAAAACTATCATGGATAATTTAAAGCTGCCTAAAACACTCCTAGGAATAGATGCCACGTATAATAAAAAAATGGTTGGAAAAGACATAAATGAAGAAGATATTCTTAAACTTTTAGAGAGATATAATAATGCTCAAATTGTTATATCACCCATCGGAGGCCAAGGGTTTGTTTTTGGCAGAGGAAATAAACAATTCACTTCAAAAATTCTTCAGATAATAGGGAAAAATAATGTGAAAATTATTGCAACCCAACAAAAAATGAAAGATTTAGATTGTTTAAGGGTTGATACAGGAGATATTGAGATAGACAATATGTTTAAAGGTTTTGCTAAAGTAATTACTGGATATAAAGAAGAACTAATAGTTAAAATAGAATAATCTATTATAGATATTTTTTACTTTATAAAGGTTCAAAAGCATTAATTTTTTCAAGAAGATCTAATACTTTAATACAATTTTTATCTCTTTTTTTAAAAAGTTCTAATTCATCACGATTGTGATAATCATAAAAACCTTTACCTGTCCTGACACCAAGATGTCCTTGTTTTACCAAGTTTTCAACTTGAGGATATCTTTTATTCATTTTGTATTCTTTTTGTTTGTCTAAAATTAATTCAAGTCCAGTAAAATCTTGAGACTGTACAACTCCTTGTACGGGAAATCTTACACCAATGATCGTTTTTACAGCAAAATCAATTTGTTCTGGAGTAGCCCACCCTTTTTGAAGCATTTCATAGACCTGAACAAAAATAACTCTCTGAATTCGATTAATTATAAAACTTTCTACATACTCCTTCATAACAAGTGGTTTTTTCCCAAGCTTTTCCATTAATCCAACTGACACATCAATAACTTCTTTAGACGTTTTTGATCCAGGAACTATTTCAACTAAAGGTAATATATAAGCTGGACAGAACCAGTGATGTATAATTAATCGTTCAGGGTTTTGTACATCCACAATTTCAAATATATTTAATCCAGATGTATTACTTGCTAAAATTGTATCTTCTCTACAATTCTGATTTAATTCTTCAAAAAGTTCCTCTTTTATATTAGCTACTTCATTGACGGCTTCAACTACAAGATCAGCTTTTTGAGCAGAACTTTCTAGATCAGATGTAAAATTAATTTTATTTAAAATAGGTGGAAGATCCTTGCTTGTTATCTTTTCTAACTCTATTAACAGACTTAAATTAGATTTTATTAACTTATTAGCACGTTCTAGTGCCTTTAGATTTTTATCGACTAAGTCAACCCTGAATCCATGTTGGGCGTAAACTTGTGCTATAGCGTGACCCATAGTACCTGCCCCCACAACTACAATATGCTCTATTTCATCTAAATTCATAAACACCAAATTTGAATTTATAATTGAATATATTCATTTTTAAGTAATTATAAAAAAGTATGTCCAAATTTTAAATTTTAAGAAGAGGGAGATTAAATTCAATTAAAGAATTATTTGATTATATTTAATTCTCTTAATTTATCTTCGGAAGGATTCCCAGTTTCCCAATCCCAGTCTCTAAGTTTATAATAAGTTTTCAAATTTTCTTCTAAGTCTAATTTCACATGAACAGTTTTACCTGATTTTAATTCCTGTTTCAAGATTCCTGGTAACCTATCATCTTCTCTTGTAATTCCTAATTTGCAGTTGATTAATCGTTTAATGTTATTAATTCTTTCTCCCATTTTCAAAATTGATTTATTATCATAATTAAAACCTGTAGAAGCGTTTATATGTCCAACTATATGTTCTAAACTAAGAACAATAAAATCACAATCAACAGCTGAGTCATCTATGGCTCTTATATCTTGTAAGGCTATAACACCTTTTTCTCTACCTTTAATTAAAGGCCTACTCTTACCAATTTTCACACGTAAATCAGGGTAGGAAACAGTAGTTATTTCTACACTATACCAATCACATTTTTGGTTATTTGCACCAACACAAGAGGTGATATAACTTAAAGCCTGTCCTGCAAAAGCTCTAGGATCATGCATAGGAATTTCTAAACCTTTAACATGGGCAGCTAATTCTGGATCTACTCCAAGCTTTTTAGCCATTAACCTTACTCCCTCAGATAATAAAGTTCCAATTCCCTCTTTTTTTGCAATTTTCTCAATAAATTTTAATATTAAATCACCATTACCCCATCTTATCTCTTCGAGATTGATATCTTGAGATAACGTTGCTATTTTATCAGTATTAATATTATTTTCAACTAAATATATCAAAAAGGCTATACACACTCCACTTGAAATCGTGTCTATACCATAGATATTACAAGAATGGTTTGCTAATATTACACTCTTCGAATCAAATACACCGCATAAAGGTCCTAAAGCAGCAACTGATTCATATTCAGGACCATCAACTCTTATTTCTTCACCGTTATTCTCAATAATCGTTTGTTTGCCACATCTCATAGTACAGCCAGCACATCCATAATCTAAAACAGGATATAACTCTCTTAGAGTTTTTCCTGTTAATTTTTCAGCTGGGAATTCAGTTTCAGTGAAATAATATGCCGGAGTATCTCCAAGAGCCATTCCAATATCAAGATAACAATTGGTACCATATAAACTATATAGAAGTGGTGTTGTTGATTTAAGAAGATTTCCTCTTTTTGAATTCTTATCTTGCTTTATTAACTCTTTACCCACATTTGGATTAGCTAATTCAACTTTCTCAGTCCCGTGAATAGCAATTGCTTTCAAATTCTTTGACCCCATCAAAGCCCCTAAACCACATCGCCCAATTGCTCTTCCTTCATCGTTAATAATCCCTGCGTATTTTACTAGATTTTCTCCACCTATTCCAATAACAGCAACTCTAATTTTATCAATGTTTAACTCAGACTTAATTAATGACTGAGTTTCGTAGGTATTCTTCCCCCATAAATTATTTGCATCTTTAAATTCAAATGTTTGGTCATGAATGTAGAGATATATTGGATCTTTAGATTTTCCGGTGATAACTATTGCATCATATCCACAATTCCTAAGAGAAATACAAAAGAATCCTCCTGATGTTCCTTCTCCCCAAATTCCAGTAAGTGGTGATATACCAGTTACAGAATATCTACCTGAGGAGGGTCTTATTGTCCCTGTTATGGGTCCAGTAGCAAAAATTAGTGGATTTTTTTCTGAGAATGGATCATTTTTCAAAACATCATAATCTTCTTCGAGTAATAAATCATATGTTAGCTTAGCGCTTAATCCTGTACCACCAAGATATTCTTTTGCAATCTGTATTTCTAAATCTTTTATTTCAACTTTTTGATTATTTAAATTAACATAAGCAATTTTTCCATTATATCCATATTGTGGTTTTTCCATATTTTGCTCCTCGTATTTCTATTAGAAATCTATAAAGCTACCATCCCAAGCATATTCAAATATTTTCTTATATAATTCTTCATTGATTGGACGGTATGTTGTTAGCGTAACTGCATCATTCATAGCATAATTTGCTAAATTATCAATGTTTTTAAAATAATTTTTTTTTTCTATTTTTGGTCCTATAATATTCTTAACACATGTAGGTCCATCAACTGAATGTATAAAATTCTTAATCGATTGAATCAATTCAATTAATAAACTTTCTCTCTTTTTATTTTCAGTTTCAATTCCAAAGATAGGACATAATTGCATCCATTTATCAGTAACTTTTGCCTTAAAAGCAATTCCATATGGCAAAAACAAACTGACAGCAATACCATGATGGATATTAAAAATTTTTCCAAAACTATGCCCTAATGCATGATTTATTCCAGGAGCTTGGTTTCCATATGAACCAAAGGCTGCTAATGTCGAAGCTGCTTGCATATGACTTCGAGCCTCTAAATCTTTTCCACCGTATTTATAAGATCTAGGAAGATATTTCACAATTTCCTCAATACACGCTTTATTCATTGCGTCAAAATAAGGATTACCCCAATTTGTTGTGAAAGATCCTATCGCGTGTGCTAATGCGTCCAATCCTGTAGCCTTTGTTAAAAAGGGTGGTAAGTCTTTTACAAAGTCTGAATCTAATATAGTGATATCAGCTAGCAATTCCTCATGTACGACCTCTATCTTTTTTGGGGGATCTCTTGAATTATCAGTTATTAAAGCAGCTGTAGCAACTTCGGATCCAGTTCCTGTTGTAGTTGGAATAGCAATTAAATATTTAATTTTTTTCCGTAAACCTAGGGCTGCTCCAATACTCGGTAAAATCATAAAAAGATTTTGATCAGGTCTTTCGTACCTTACTAAAATCATCTTAGCTGTATCCATTACACTCCCTCCTCCAATAGCAATTATAATTTTTGGTTTAAATCCTTCACATACTTTTGCTCCTTCATCGATAGTTGATATAGGAACTTCTGGCAAAACACCAGACCAAATTTTATATTCCATATTAATTAATTGAAGGTAATCATCTATATATTTCACAAATCTCTCAGTAAATGAATCAGTAATGATTAAAGCTCTTCTCTCCTCTTTTTCTAAAACTGCTTCTAAGTATCGTGTAACTTTTAATAGTGCTGATTTACCAGTATATATTCTTGATAAAAAAAAATTAGTCTCCAATCCTCTTACAGCTCTAGCTCCCAAAATTGGCATCAGATCTTTAATAATTTGAGACTCATACCAAGTAGGCATCTTATATTATCCCCTTTCTAATTTGTAAATTAAATATTTCTAGATCAATAGATATTAAAGGCAGATTCAATAAAAAAACATTTTTAATTCATTTTCTAATAGTATCCTAAATACAAAAAACATAAATAAAAAATCCTACCTATACAATTGAATGAAAAATTACGTTGTGAGAGGAAAAATGAAGATAAAATTAAACATGAATGAAATGTATAAAGCTCCCCCAAAAGAAATAATTCATCCCGTAAAAGAGAGTATAGATCAGATTAATAGATATACTCCACAAAATGACGTTGATACATTGATGGAACATTTATCCAATTATACAAATGTTCCTCAAGAGTCAATTGTTTTAAGTTCAGGATCAGATCTTTTAATCAAGGAATTTATATTTCTTTTTTCAAATAATAGACAAATAATAATTGTTGAGCCAACTTTTATTGTTATTAATAACTCAGCTCAAAATGCTGACTCCCCTTTAATAAAAATTAGGTTAAATGAACCAGATTTTAGACTATCTATAGA
>CP070831.1:189975-223663 GCA_020344955.1 Promethearchaeota archaeon
TCAAAAAAGAAAGCAAGCAAAAATTAAATTAAAAAATCTCAAGGAATAGGTTATAAAACGCTAGGATCTATTCTTACGAATTCCGTGAAGAATTCGAGATTAAAATGATAGTATCTATCCTTTTTTATTGGAACTTAAAATTATTCCATAATTTTTTATAAAACATTAATGCTCGTGAGTGAGTCTTTATATTTTATAATCGCCATTCTTTTATCTTTTATTTAGTTTGAGACACTTAGAAAACAGGTGATGATTAAATAATGGAAGATCAAGAAGATTATTTGGATCTCGCGTTTGATGATGATTGCTATAATACAAGTTGAGGAATGCTCAATATGTGGTATCGAAGAGCACAACAACTAAGAAAACTAAGAGACCGGGAAACTCAAAAAGATTAATCTAAAAATCTCAATAAATCAAATTATTAAATGATAGGATTTGATTTAGAGTTCCGCAAGAACTTGGAGATTAAAAAAAAGAGGATTTTAACAAAATATATGCTTTTTTCTTTTTATATGATGTACCCTTTACTCCTTAATATATTTCAGCTATTATTGCTCCAGCAATAAATCCTCCTCCATGAGCAAAATGGGTGATTTGACCGACGGAAAAAGGATCCACCAACGAATAATTATCGAAAATTGCAATTTATTTGAAGAAAGAGAATTTACTTGACCTCTTTTAAATTAATTTCTCTCTTCAGAAGTTTTTTATCTTAAATTTAATTTTCTTATTATAATAAAAGACAAGAAGTGATTTAAATAGCAAGAATGGAATATGTAATAAGATGTGGATCAGCAATATTTTTTGGAAATTTAATAGTGTACTTCATGTACATTATTAATATAATGCCAGGTACAAGAACTTCTAGAGATGCTTATCTTTATTTTGTGGGTCCTATGTTTTTAGTAATATCAGGGCTTGTCATTATTGTTGGGATAGTATTATCTAAAAGGATGTCTTTAGAAAAGAAGATAACATCTACTCCGAAAATTGTCGGGTTTGAAAAAGTTCTATTTAATTATTTAAAAGAGAATCAAGGGAGGGCATTTACGGTAAAAGCTCTAAAGGGCAGAATTGAAGGTACTGTTGATATTTTTCAAAGAAAGTATTGTACTGAGGATAATATTAAAAGGATACTCGAGAGATTAGTATCTATTAAAGCTCTTCAATCAAATAAACATGAAGGAGAGCCTCATTATTTTTTTCAAGGAAAAAAATAGATTATAAGCTTATGGTGTACTGGTTATTGGTTCTTCTAAGAATATTACGAATTATAACTTTAGAAAAGACTAATGGAAGACCATGAAGATTATCTGGATCTAGAGTTTGATGATGATTGCTATAATACAAGTTGAGGAATGCTTAGCATGTGGTATCGAAGAGCACAACAACTAAGAAAACTAAGAGACCGGGAAAATCAAAAAGATTAATCTAAAAATCTCAATAAATCAAGTTATCAAATGATAGGATTTGATTTAGAGTTCCGCAAGAACTTGGAGATTTAAAAAAAAAAGGAATTTAACAAAATTTATGCTTTTTTCTTTTTATATGATGTACCCTTTACTCCTTTATATATTCCAGCTATTATCGCTCCAGCAACAAAACCTCCTACATGAGCAAAATGGGCTGTTTGACCAACAGAAAAAGGATCTACCAGCGAATAAATAGCGTATGATAATTCAGCAATAAAGTATGTTAATATAAAATACCCTGCATTTACTTTTCGCATTGACATACCAGTGGCCGATGGAAGATAAAATTTATTTCTAGAATAGAGAATTAAATATACTCCCATCAAACCAAATATAGCTCCGGAAGCTCCGAGAGAAGGAATCATATCAAATCCAAGAATCGGTATTACTATAGTGCTTAATGCGTGAAGTAAGCTTCCAAAAAATCCTGATATAAAGTATGTCACTAGATATAATATATGACCCATCGCATGTTCGCAATTGTCAGTTATTATAATGAAAAACCACATATTCATAAGGATATGTACGAAATCTCCATGCATGAACATTGAAGTAATTAAAGTCCACCAATTTCGTCCTGCAAAGAAATCCGCAGGAACAAAAGCAGCTTCAATATGCATTTGACCTGTAGGATCAAGTAATTGCCAAATAAATACGATAATGTTTGCAGCTAAGATAATTACAGAGAAGTATTGTTTAAAAAATGGAATTTTATCTGGTTCTGCTTCATATACCATTTTTATTAACTCTTATAGTGTTTAAAGTTTAAAATTATAATAGGTGAAGATAATTTGCTCAAATGATATAAAAATTTTTAGATTAAAATCTAAAATGAGATATTAATAAAACTACATTTAACCAAAAAATAAAAAAGAGGAGATCAAGAATTTTAATTATCCTTTCCTAAAATTTCTTTTATTCTGTTTAAAAGTTCTTTCCCTGAAAAAGGTTTGGTAATATAGGCGTCAGCACCTAGTTTCTTACCCTTTTGAACATCTTCATTAAAACTTTTAACTGTAAATAATACTACAAGAATATCTTTAAACTTTTCATTGTTTTTAACCTCCTCCAAAACAGAATACCCACTTCGACCAGGCATCATAATATCTAGTAGTATTAAGGCAATTCTGTCATAACTTTCCTCAATAATTTTCATAGCTTCTTTCGCATTACTACTTGTAATAGTGTCAAAATCTCCCAATTTTAAGAATTTCTCAGTTAAATTCACGATATCGGGTTCATCATCGACAATAAGAATTGTATTTTTCATTTTTGCAGCCATAACAAATCCTAACCTTTTAATTTATTGTCTTGATTTGTGTGTAAAAAATTTCTCTTATATTATATTGAATTTAGTCAGTTATATAAATAAGTTTATTTTTTACATTTGTGATCATCATTGGTAAGAAAAAACCGACTTCCTATATTTCCAGATGACTATATTGAAGATAAAGCGGAAGAATATGATAGCTCAAAATGGATGGAGCGCAATCAAAAAAGAAGCACATTAATAAGTGTTGAATACCTTTTCGATGAAAGATTAAACGATATTGAGGATATAGGGACTGAAATGGGAGAATCATCATTAATTTTAGATTTAGGATGTGGAACTGGTTATTCATCAGAAGTTTTAATTCAAAATGGTTTTAGAGTAGTTGGTGTTGATATTTTAAATGATATGTTATCAAAAGCTAGAGAGAAAAAAAAAATTTCTAAAGAATTAAAAAAATTGGAATTAATCTTAGCAGATATTAACAATTTGCCAATTAGAAATAACTCAGTCGATTACATAATCTCAATATCATCATACAACTTTATAATTCATGGCTTGGAAAATTATGGTGAGAAAGTAAAACTGTTAAATAACACTGGAAAAAATTTAAATAATTTTTTAAAGAATAAGGGAAGAGTTGTTATTGAGTTTTATCCTAAAGATGATAATGAATTAAAAATATTTAATAAGTCATTTATTAATAATGGGTTTGAAGGATTTGTAGTAAAAAACAAGCCAAAACAGAAATCTGGTCAAACCTTTCTATTACTAAAGAAAAGAATGTAATTATGGGAACCTGTAAATTCTGTGGCAAAACAGAGAAAGTAATCTCAGAAATTCTAGAGGTATGTAGAACATGTATTTTAGAAGGTGATTGGGATCAAATTAAACCACATATATTCAATGTTCACAAACAGGTTCGTCAGCTTGTAAAATTACCAGAAAAACCTCCAAAAGCAGAGAAGCCAAATATAAAGTTAAAATGTAATCTATGTGTAAATGAATGTGCTCTATCTGATAATGATATCAGTTATTGTGGTCTCAGAAATATTCAATTAAGAACTTCGGGGCAATTACCATACCCCTCAAAATCGAAAGGATATATTCATGGGTATATAGATTCAAATCCAACTAATTGTTGTAATAGCTGGTTTTGTCCAGCTGGAACATCAGCAGGCTATCCAACATATTCCAATTATGATGGTCCAGAATATGGTACATATAGTTATGCTGCTTTTCTCTATGGCTGCACCTTTAACTGCCTATTCTGTCAGAATAGTAGTCATAAGCTCTTTTCAAAAAGACACTTATTTGATGTTGAAACTCTAGTTAATCAAATTGTTAAAAATGAAGATATTACTTGTTTGTGTTATTTTGGAGGAACTCCTGAAGCTCAATTACCTTTTTCAATTAATTTAGCTGAGAAAATCGTAGAAAAACTCAAAAATAAGAAAAGAATCATGAGGTTCTGTTGGGAATGGAATGGCTCTGGTAAACGTGAATGGATTGAAAAAGCAATGCAAATAGCTATTAATACAGGAGGAAATATCAAATTTGATTTAAAAACATTTCATGAAAAACTAAATTTTGCATTATGTGGGGTAAGTAACAAAAGAACACTGGAGAATTTTAAATTTCTTGCTGAGAATTATTTTGGTACACGGGGAAAAGATATGCCAGAATTGAGTGGGTGCACATTAATGGTTCCAGGTTATACTAATCATGAGGAAGTGGAGTTAATTACGAAATTTGTTAGTGAGATAAATCCTGAGATTCCTTACAGCCTCTTAGTATTTCATGGTGATTATCAAATGAGAGATTTACCTATTACTCCAAAAAAGCAAGCTTTAAAATGTCTTGAGGTCGCAGAAAAGTATTTAAAGAACGTGAATTTGGGGAATAAATTTTTATTAGGATTTTCTTGATTTAAATCATTACTTGTTATTATAACTCATGGTGATGGGAGCACAGTTAAGTCCCAAATTTTTTCAGCTTCGAGCTCTCCATCGGTTATGATCACTTTAATTTCGAACATCCCTGGATGATAATCCCCTGAAAAAGTATAGTTGCCGCCAATTTTTGTTAATACATCATCCACGTACCAATTTATGTTTAATGGATCACCATCTAAATCTTTTACTCTAATCCTAAATGTTATTTGCTGATCTTCATAAATATATGGAGTGAGGTCTGTAGGGGAATACCAAACAATTTCAGGAGCACGATTGATATTATTTACAGTTAAAGTCCAAATCTTTTCTACGACATACTCGCCATCTGTAATGTTTACTTTTACTGTATGCGTACCATTGGAAAAGTAATCGGTTTCATATATATAATTCTCTGAAGTCCCTCCCGTATATGAGAAGTTTATACCCGTGCTTTTATACCAGATATTCCATTCATAAGTAAAAAGGGTATTATCAACATCCGTTATGGTAATAGCGAATTCTTGGGACTCGTTTTCATTGATTTCAGAATATGATAAAGGGGAAAAATCAACAATGAAAAGAGGATCGTTCACAATAGTCACATTCACTTTAAACACATCCGTATCGGTCAGTTTTCCATCTGAAACTTCAATTATCACATAAGAAACTCCAGACCACTCAGCAAGTGGAATAATATCTACGAGATTATCTGTGTCAATACTCACTCCGCAGTTTGGGTTTGAATTCACTAGAATGGAATAGTTAAGAGGATCTGACTCTGGATCTGAACTATAATCGCTGAGATTAAAAGCATCTAATTGCGGAGAGTCTTCTGAGATTGTAATATCAGGCAACTCTGAGATTATAGGGGGTTTATTTTCACCATCTCGCCCAGTTGGCTGATTATATATATAGAAAAATACTCCAGTAGTTATTCCTGAACCAGCTAACGCTGATGCTATGATAATAACAATAATCTTAATATTAAATTTCACAATAGTGTATAATTTCCTTATTTTAAAAAGGTTATATTTTTGATTAATATTCTATTCTATAAAGAAAAATTATATTTTGTATCTAGATCATAAAACTGTAGGATTTCAAAGGATTATGTATTTTATCTTCTTTTCATAAGCAGTCAATTTCAAGAAAATTTTAAATATCTTGCCGAAAATTATTTTGGAACGAGAAAAGATTTACTTGAGATGAGTGCGTGTACACTGATGGTACCTGGTTATACGAATCATAAGGAAGTAGAGCAGATTGCCGAATTTGTTAGCTCTATTAACAATGAAATTCCATACAGTCTATTAATATTTCATGGAGATTATCAAATGCGAGATTTAGGGATTACACCACGAAAACAAGCATTAAAATGCTTGGAAGTATCTAAAAAATACTTAAAAAGAGTAAATCTTGGAAATAAATTCTTGATAGGATTTGCGTAATACTTTAAGAATGCCGTTTTGAAGTTCAGATAAAAAAGTTTATTTAATAGGAATAATTTAGAATATAAGAATAGACCGTAAAAGAATAAATAGAATTTATTGGTGAGGAAAAAATACAGAAAGCACGCATACGGTTGTCATCCACTCAATTAGATGCTCTACAATCAGTATGCGATCAAGTTCTTCAAGTATGTCATAGTCAAGGTATCAGAAAAAATGGACCTATTCCTCTACCAACTAAAAGATTACGTGTCCCTGTTAGAAAAGCCCCTAGTGGCCAAGGCACATCAACTTGGGCGAAATTTGAGATGCGCATCCATAAAAGACTCTTTGAAATTATCGCAAATGAGCGAAGTATGCATCTCATCATGAAAATTCAGATTCCAGAATCAGTTTTGGTTGAAATTGAGTTAATGTAATCTGAATTAATTGTGATACAAAAATACAAAAAAAGTCTTTATGATATTATAATTCATTTAGTTCAATTTGAGTAGGTTCATTAGCTAATTTTGTTTTTTTATCAATCTCGATAGTATCAACATAATATACATTTCCGAGAATTTCTGAACCTTTACCTATTGTAACACTTTTACCTTTAATATCTCCATCTACGTGTGTTTTACTAACATTTACATTATTCTTAGCATGTATACTTCCATGAATTCTGTAATGTTGTTTTTTTCTAATATTTTGAGAGACTCCAAAAAGAACCTCTTCACCAACAACATTTCCTTCAATATGAGTCGATCCATCAATCTTTATGCTTTTCTCAGAAGAAAGATTTCCGTTTATTTCTGAAGAACCTGAAAGTTGGACCCCCTGTTCACCTCTTACAAAATGACCTACTTTAAAAGAACCTGAGGCAATTAAAGAACCTTGAAGATTAACAAGATTGCCTATTTGTGTTGAACCTGAAAAATCGCCATTTTCATCCCCATAAACAAATCCAGCAATATTGAATGACCCTGAACTACTTATGTCACCATGAGAAGTAAAATTGCCAGATCCGGTCAAATTACCTGATGATGTAAGCCCATCACATTCTAAATCTCCATTTATTTTTCCTGAACCTGATATTCGTATAGATTTGTTGGTTTTCCCACCAGAGATTTTAGCAGAACCCATAGCACTAATATGTTCATCAAATTCTTGTAAATCGCCAGAACTACTTATAATAACTCTCTTTTCAACTTCCTTTATAGATTTGCTATCATTATTCTTCATCTTATCTCACATCTAAAGGAGCGGATTACAGTTATATAAAATCAAGTTCAATAAAACTTTTACTTAATTTTAAATTTTTCAAAAAACTTGTAGTCTATTTGAGCAGATTTATATCAATAAATTACTATAATTTTATTAATTAACTATTCGATTTCTTAACAATATAAAACATCGTGTATTTTATTGGCAGATTTTCATACTAAAACTTTTTACGGGCAAAAGACAAGCGTTAGAATAACAAGCCCATCAAGACAAGTTCCTTATATTTTCCTTAGTTGTATTAATAGAAAAGATAATGGCTCTTGGGAAAAACCATCTGAAGGAGAGGGAAAAACAGTAAGATTATCAATTGAAGAGATTATATGTATCTCAGAGGTTCTTTATAGAAGAAGCGCAAACTGGAGAGGTTATCATGTTTTCAGAGAACGTAAGACAGAAATCTATGTAGGTTGGGAGGATGAATCTCGTCAAGTTCTACTTATAAAGATAGGAGATTACACTAAAAAACTTCGATTTCCAAACATCAATTTTATGACCATGATGCTAGATCACATCTTAGAGGAAAAAATTGAATTTGCTACTAGTGGTACTTTTGAGACAAAAACAAAAGAAGCAGCAGAATTGGATGAAGAAGCAGAATATGGTGTCTTTTCTGAACATATAACAGCTAGAGATGGGTTACATATTGTAGAAACTACAGAATATAGTGCTTCAAGAGACACCGCGGAAATTGATGCAATAATAAAAGTAGAAAGCCCAAAAGCTTTATTGATTACATTGGATTCTGGAGAGGAGTTTTGGGTGCCAAAAAGTACTATTCATAGTAACTATAATACTAGTGAAAAAAAGAAATCTCAGAAATTTATTGTAGATAAATGGATAATAGAAAAATATAAGATTTTGGGAAAATAAAAAACCAACTTTTTCAATCTTAAGAAATCTATAAATCATAGTTTTTTTTTATTTTTTATTAAATCAAATATTTCATTGAATTTTTATGGAAATTAGTATTGATTTCTTAAAACAGCTAGCTATAAAAGTATATCATGCTGTAAATCCCCTTTTGGGTACAAGAGAAGCAGCAAAAAAGTCGAATAGAGGTGCTGGTGGAGATGTATCAATGGAAATTGACTTAATTGCTGAAGATGTAATAGTTAATTCCTTAGAAAAATCAAATGTTAATCTCTTATTGATCAGTGAAGAATTAGGAGAAAAACATATAGGAGATCCTGAGAAAGCTAAAAAAAATCAGAATGTATTGATTGTGGACCCTTTAGATGGTTCAAATAATGCAGTTAGAGGTGTTCCATATTGTTCGGTTTCAATCGCATATGCACTTGGAAAAAATATAGAAAATATTAAAAAGGCAGTAGTTTTACATTTAAATACGAAAGACATCTATTGGGCAGAAAAGGGAAGAGGTGCTTATCTTAATGATAAAAAAATTCATGTTTCTGATTTGGATATTTCTGAAAAATGCTTCTTTGAACTCAATCTTCCAATGAAAAATTTAATGGAGAATCTACAAAAGCTAAGTCCTCTAATAAGAAGATTTTATAGAGTAAGAATAATGGGAAGCAGTGCCTTAACTTTATGCCAAATAGCAAGAGGAAGCATGGAAGCATTCATTAATTTGAGGATTAGTAATCGATTAGTGGATGTAGCAGCAGGAATGCTGATTCTAAAAGAAGCTGGTGGTGTTATTTTTTCAATAGAGGGAGCTGAAATTGATCAAAAATTATCAATAAATGTAAAATTTCCATTTATAGCCTGTAATACTAAATTAGAGGCTTTCCTTAGAAAGCAATTTGTCAAAAATAGAAGTTAATCGCTTTTTTTTCTCAACCAAGTTTAAATAAAAAAAAAGATATTTAGAATAGAGGAATATTAGTTTAGGTGTGGTCATTCGAGAAGCCATTTATCTAAACATGTTCCTCCTTTTAGCAAAAGTGGTTGAGCAATTAGTACGAATGCTCCGTAAACGTGTATATTTTTAACTAGATTTCATAAAAGAATCTTGTTTTATGGCAGAATTTAAACGAATTGAGAGGACTTTTTTTTCTAAAGATACAATAATAGTAGCAAAAGAGTTGTTAGGGAAATATTTAGTAAGAGACACCCCAAAAGGCAAGATGGTTGGGAAAGTCACTGAAGTTGAGGCTTATCTTGGACCAAATGATAAGGCAAGTCATGCTTATAATTTTAAGAAAACCAAAAGAACAAAAACCATGTATATGAAACCCGGGACTTTGTATATTTACCTGATTTATGGATTATATTATTGCTTAAACGTAATAACTGAGCCAGAAGGTATGCCGTGTGCTGTGTTAATTAGAAAAATATTTCCAGTTGATGGAATTGAATTAATGATTGAAAATCGAAATGTTAAAATTGGCAAAAACTATAAAAATCTTACAGATGGACCTGGAAAGCTATGTATAGCTTTAGATATTACAAAAAATAAATTTAATGGCAAAGATTCGTGTGCAACTAATTCAAAGTTATATTTTATTAATGCGGTGGGAAATGCTAAAAGAGAAATTATAGCAACTAAAAGAATTGGCATTAATTATGCTGAAGAAGATAAAGATCGATTACTAAGATTCACTTTGATGGACAAAAACTCTTAACTTTTTTTTTAGTTTTCCAGTTTTTCCCACTACAAATTAGACATTAATGGATAAATTTATATATTTGAATTTTTCCATTTCACTTGTAATTTAGGATTAAAGGATAATTTGAGGTGTTATTATCATCAAAGACGCTCTAAAATTTTTTCAGGCTTACATAAAAGAAATGATTGATGTCGGTGGAACCAATTTACCAAAAGCCATATCTTCGAAATCTGGAGCAAAATTAGGTCAATTATATAAAAAGAGAGGGATGAATCAAACTATAGTGTCAACTCTAAAACAATTATATGCAGCTTTAAATGTAAAGCCAGTGATAAAGCAATTAAATGAAAACACCATTGAAGTAATTTTAAAATTCTCTAAGAAATTTTGTCCAATTGGGGGTACTTACAATCCTACCCGTGCATCCATTTTTCAAGAAAATGTTTGCATTCCTTATACAAAAGGATTCCTAAATGAAATTTTTCCTCAATATATGTATGAATCAGATATATTAAATTGCTTTCCACTTAGTAATCACAGAACTTGTCATTACATCTTAAAACTTAAAAAAAAGAGTAATGCTAGTTTATGATTCTTTTATTTCTAATTTATTGACTAATGAATAATTCTAATAATAATTCTTAAATACTTTAAGATTGAAAATTAACTATATTTTTCATAATTATAACTATGTTCTCTCATCAATAAAATGTCAAAAAATAAAGATGCTTTGAAGTTTTTTCAAGTATATATCAAAGAAATGGTTGATATCGGAGGAGAAAATCTGCCAAAAGCCATTTCTAGTAAATTAGGGGCAAAATTAGGAAAAATGTATAAAGAGAGAGAATACAATCCGGATATTGTGACCGCATTAAAACAAATTTATATTGCCTTAAATGGTAAACCATTGATAAAACAATTAGATGAGAATAGATATGAAGTAACTGTAAAATACTCAAAAAAGTTCTGTCCAATAGGAGGAGCTTATACTCCCTCACAACCGCCGATTTTTCAAGAGAACATTTGCGTACCTTATACACGAGGTTTTTTAAATGAACTTTTTCCACAAATTGCTTTTGGAGAAGATTTCTTAAGTTGTATACCCCTTAATAATCAAAGGGTTTGCCACTTTATTTTAAAGATTGAGAATAAAAAAACATAAAATAACTTCTGTAAGAATTTTAATTTTTCTATTGTATCTCTATAAGATTACAATTGTGAGAAGATTGTAGATTAAAAACCCGAATCTTGACCTTAATCCTAATATTATAACCAGAGGTCATGCCTCTCTATTCTTTGGGATTTTTTCGCGTTTTTCTTTGGTTTTTGTATACAAAGGTTAAATACAAAGAGAGTTTTTTTGTGTCACATAAGACCAAAATTAGAATTATTTAAAGAATTGAAAATAAGATGTAGAAGTAGTTAATTAATGAAAGTCCTTCTAGAGAACATCAAAGAGATTGAAAATGAAGTTATTCTAATAACAATTCGATTGACTAGCGGACAAGCTATTACGTTAGAATCAAAATTATACAAAGATGGTGATATGAAGGATTTTATAGGAAAAGAAATCGATGTTCTACTCTCTGGTTTTCGCTCTCCTATAACAGAATATAAATTAATACCCGAAAATAACTCGCCCTTTGAACTGGAGGGAAAATACTATCAGTTTGATATGATTGAAGAATGGGAACGTAAAATGCAGGAAAAAATAAAAAAGAGTAAACCTAAGGCGATTTCTTTGAAAAAGCTAGGGAATTCGGCCCTTATAATAGAGGGAACATATATCCCAAAATATTTCCCTGATCCTAAATGGAAGAGTAGAGAATTATGTCTATATCCAGATGGTGGTCCTGCTTTTGATACTGATGATGGAATAATTTTGTTATTACCTTTCCATCTGGAACCAAAAATACCATTTGAAGACTTTCCAAAGCGATTCAAAATGTTCCTAACACTCAGACTCGTAGATTGGTTCGTAAAAGGGCATGAGAGAAAATTACTAAAGAGAAAACCTATTTATGAGAATACTGACAAAACTTTTAGAATATTTATCAAAAATGTCAGGTCAGGTTCACCGAGTGCTTTTGCGGGGTATATTGAAATTTATCTAGGTGATTATTGTCTCATTTATGAGCCCTTTCCTGTTATACATGTAGATGCACTTGTAAAAGGTATTACAGAAAATATTATCTCAGAGAGCAACAATGACGATTGGGAGGATGATTATATAATAGTCAGAGGATGTGGGCATCTGGGATGCTGTGCAGGACTATTCTGGGATTTAATTCATATGGGAGATGAAATACATATTTCTAATATTAGATGGACTCGTGGAATGGGATATCCTATTGAAGATAGCGTTGAAGGGGTATATAATATTAAGCTTGAAGATTATAGGTGGGAAGTACTGAAGCTTAAAGAGTTTTGTGATACAAAATCTAAAAATCTTGATTATTATTAAATGCCCATTTCTAAATTTTAGTGAAAAAGATATTTTTCTGTTTTATTTATTATAAGTTAATACAAGAATTAATAGAGATGTAAATATTCTCATTATAGCTAAGGGGAGTACCTAAAATGGCTAGTACTCCTAGGATTCATATCATAACTTCAATAGAAATGGCTGGGAGAATGATCAAATTCATAGAAAGTAATGATTTAGTTATTTAATTCTCATAATGATATTTACAAATATATCTTAATTAACTAACAAATAATAAAAATTGACAAAAAAATAAAGTTAACTTTAAAAAACCCGAATCTCGACCTTAATTCTAATGCTATAACCAGAAATCATGCCTCTCCACACCCGCACTACAAAGCGTGAACTACTATTCGTACGGATGCTCCCGCCAGGGCCTGTCCGGTTTTAAAATTACGAGTTTATATATTTCCTACGAAATATACTACTCTGTAACCCACCTATGCAGCCGATGTTTCGACGAGAACATGACAGTGGATAACACTACTCATAAAGCCTTAATTCGAGCATTTGCGTCATGTGCATTTTACGCTTCGTTCAGCATGGAACTGCAGACTTTGCACAACTTGTCCGTTATGAAATAATCTACAATAAAATTTAAAATTTACGTGTAGACTATAGAATTATAAATAAGAGTAATCTTATTACTAATAGAAATATAAATGAGAAAGTAATAGATTTACTATTTCAATGAAAGAATTCAAAATTAATCAATACATCACATTAAAATTAGAAGAAGAAATAATAGACAAGCAAGAAAATCTTAAAAAGACAAGGACAAACATCTATGTTAAGGGTGAGAAGTTCCAACACTGCTCCTTCTTATTAATTGATATACCTATTGAAAATCCCACATTAATAAGTGAGATTACCTCCATTGATGAAGCGGAAGAAAAATTAGACACGTCATTGGATGATGAAGATAGGGATCCTTTTGAATATATTATACCTCCAGAAACAGAGTTTTGGGGACATTGTTCAAACATTCAAGTATGGGCTGAAAATAATTACAATACAAAGCTATTGCATAGAAATCTAGCTTTTCCTCTACTTAAAAAATTAACCGAGGTAGGAGATCCAATTGCTAAAAGAATCTTTAAGGAGGAGATCGCAAAGCGATTTGCATCCTGCCATCTCACTGTGATACATTTCTTATTGTTCGAAAATTATTTGGATTACCTTTCAGAAGAAGAGCTTGATGTTATGTTTAAAGAATTTAAATCCCAAAATCAACTATTATTCTTGTATTTTGAACCTATATTTATGATTAAAGGCTATATTAGACATAATCTTACTGATAAAGAATTTGAGCAATATCTCAATAGATTTTATTCTGATGCAGAGAAGGGTAAGTTTCCAAAACTAAATATCTATGAAAATCTGCAAATAGATCATAACTTTACTATGAGAACTGCTTTTGTAAAGCTTTGGAAGGACCTAGATATGCTACCTAAATTCAAAAAAAAGACGATTTGAACTAACAAAATGAAATATATTTCCTACGAAATATACCACTCTGTAACCCACCTATGCAGCTGTCCAATATGAAATAGTTTATCTTCTAATTTAAAATTTATATTTTATTATCGTCAGATAACTCTAGTCTTTAAAATTTAGGTTTTTTTTAATCTCTTTTCTTCTAATTATTGATAGAAACTCCTTTGTATCTGGAAATACATAGATTAAATCTTCTCCATCATCCTCGACTACGATTTCCTTATAAAACTTACCTTTAACTTTAGTATCTAAATCATTTAATATCATGAATTAGAAATATGTAAAAGCAATTCAAAAAAACCTATAGCATGGTGATAATATGGAGATACTGATAAAAAAAGGAACAAGAATAATTATAATTATTAATTTATTAGTAAATTTTGTAGAAAAGTTTTTACTTGATTATTAGCAGATTTTCCATGGTTGAATAAGCCATTTAGATATCCATTTAGGAATACTGTGATTTCAGAGTTGAGATCTTTTATATCAACATAATTATATTTTGTTTTTAATTTCTTACCATCGACAACAGGTTTTATATGTTTTTCAATTAAGTTTAAAGTAAAATTCACCACAGCAGTATTTACGTTTTCTTTATCATTGGAAGATAACTCATAATTTCCTTGGATTGTCTGTTTCCTTAACTCATTTAATTCTAATAATAATTTCTCGAGTTCTGGGGTCAATTTTAACAATTTTATTTTTGTGGGTAAATCTTTATTACTATTATTTGGAATTTGAGCATCGCAGTATTTTTCTAAATTTGCATAAAATCTAACTAAAAGTTTAAATGTATCTTCAATTTCATACATACTTTCCCAAATATTAAGATCTATACCTTTAAGAGATTTTTTAATACTGTTTTTAACTTTTTCAGCAACATCTGATAAATATTGTGAATAATCTTCAAATGGAAATCCAAAATAATAATTATTATATTTCTCTTTAATATCTTTAGTTACAACACTTTGAGCCTGGATCTTTTCTTTCTTGACTAGTTCTTTAGCAAATCGCATTACGTAATTACAATTAGGGCAATAAGTAATCCAAGAACTTAAGATAACCTCAGGTGGTTTAACCCCACTAGAACTTATATACCCATTAAATCCTGATAATAGTTTTCCATCGGAAGAAAAAGTAGCTTCCTCTGGGTAAAATGTTCTTGGTATAAACTTAGTATTACATAATGGACAATTTAGTTTTTCTTTTTTGTTCATGACACTCTAAAATGAATTTTTAATTATCCTTTAATTGATTATACAATATCACATATTTTAGAGTAGGTGGCACTATAAATACGAGAATAATATCTAGACCATATTCCTTAAATTCAATTCAAATCTAAAAGTACAAAAAAAAATAAACATTCTCTTATCAAATCATTAAATGAAATAAAATATATATGGAGTAATTTTTAATGTCTGAAGATATTGTTTATATAGATGCTGATACCCTTGAAAGTTTTATGAGAGCCGTATTCATAGGTTTAGGTGTTCCAAAAGAAGATGCTAAAATTATAGCAGATGTATTAATTACATCAGATTTAAGAGGAATAGAATCACATGGAATTCAGAGATGTAAAATGTATTATGACCGTATCAAAGAGGGGCTTTATGAAGCAAAAACTAAAATTGATATAATAAAGGACGGCCCCACGACAGCACTATTAGATGGAAATTGTGGTATGGGACATGTAATAGCTTATAAAGCCATGAATTTAGCTATTGAAAAAGCAAAAAAATATGGATTAGGAGCTGTTGCAGTAAGAAATTCTACCCATTTTGGTATTGCTGGTTATTATTCTCTTATGGCAATAAAAGAAGGAATGATAGGAATAACAGCCACTAATGCTAGACCTTCTATACCTCCTACGTTTGGATGTGAACCAATGTTGGGAACGAACCCATTAACAGTTGGAGCCCCTACTGATGAAGAATTTCCTTTTCTTATTGATTGTGCTACATCAATTATTCAAAGAGGTAAAGTAGAGGTTAATGCTCGAATTAATAAACCTCTCCCAGAGAATACTGTAATTGATGATAAGGGTGACATTATGACTGATCCGAATAAAGTTTTAGATAAAATGTTAGAAAGAAAAGCAGCATTGTTACCCTTAGGAGGGAAAGGTGAAGATACGGCGGGATATAAAGGATATGGATATGCAACAGTTGTAGAACTTCTATCAGCAGCATTACAAGAGGGTATTTACTTAAGAGACACACTTGGGATAGTTGAAAATGAGCAAAAAAGGTTAAAAGTCGGTCATTTCTTCCTTGCAATTAATACAAAGAGCTTTGTTGGTTTAGATTCTTTTAAAAAAACTGCTGGTAAAATAATGAGGGATTTAAGAGGATCAAGGCAGATTCCAGGTACTGATAAAATTTACACCGCAGGAGAAAAAGAATATATTACTGAAAATAAAGTAAAGATAAAAGGTATTCCTCTTAATAAAAGCCTACAAGATGACATAAAAATTATGCAAAAAGAACTTGGATTGGATAAATATAAATTTCCTTTCACATGAAACTATTCTCCGGATTTTTAAAAGAATTATACGCGTTTTTGGAGTACGATGTGCTTTCTAATTGGTTCACAATGAGGAAATATAGTATCAACAGCTCGTGAATTATTAGACCAAATACCAGTTCCCTCAAAGTAATCTACACCATATAAATTACATGTAAGTTGTCCAATATTATTAAGAGCTGAGAAAATACCTTTACCAAAATATCCTTTTTTCACCATTGCGGTATCTACATTACACCTGGTTATCGGATTTCCAGCCCATGCTTCGAATAAATCGGGAAGCCCTAATAAAATGCCAACTAACTCACCAGAAAGCTTATCAAAAGCCATTGGAGCAAATGGTTCTATTTTTTCCAAGTCATGGGTTTCCCAAGTTTCTCTAAATTGAAGTATATCTGAATGTTCCTTAAAATTAATGTGGCTATTTAAGGTATAGAAAGATTTTGGAATTTTTTGAAAGGCTTCAATAAACTCATTGATACGGTTTCTACCTGAAGCATCAGGTAAAATTTCATGAAATGAATTAGCTGCTAAATTACGAATTTCATAAACGTAATCATATAGCTTACTTAATGTCATATATCTAAACTCAATATTTTTATCTATTTTCTTACCTTTACCCCACATTTTTTGAGCTACATACATACATGAATATTCTGATTCTCTTTGATATCCAATAGAATTCAAGTACTCCATGATTTTGGAATTTGGATCGGAAAAAGCCACACCATATAACATTGGTTCATTAAATCCCATGGATTGAATTCCTATCCCTCCTAAATTTTTGGGAAAATTGATATTTCCACGAATTTTACGTACCTTAAATTCTTTAATAAATACTTCGCACCGTTTAATCAATTCTGTGCATATTTCTAAGTTATTAGCATGAAGCCACCCGAAGGTACCACATTTACGACTATAGCTTGAATAGTATGGATCAATTTGACAGATAACAAAACCCACTATTTTTTCTGCTTTATATGCAATAAACACTTGTAGTTTATAATCCTCATCTATAAACTTCTTTTCTAAATAAGAAAGAAGTTCATTAACTACAGACGATTTAAGAATATCATTTGGAATATACAAAATACTTTCTAAAG
The DNA here is from genome assembly GCA_020344955.1 of Promethearchaeota archaeon. Lineage (GTDB taxonomy): Archaea > Asgardarchaeota > Lokiarchaeia > Sigyniarchaeales > SOKP01 > Loki-b32. Next base: position 207,553 of record CP070831.1, read on the forward strand.
CTTGTTTAATCTCCCTTAAATCAGTTGTTTTAACAATTTTTAGAGGTTTATGTACTTCTAAAGATTTTTCTATAACTTGAACCATTTTTTCTCGCTTATATTTTATCGATTGTTTTCATAATCATAATTTTAAATCTATATAAAGAAAAAAGAGAAGAGAGACGGTTTTTTCTTTAAATACTCTGACTTGAATAAATTCTAAAATAAGGTTTTTTGTGAAAATTAAACAGAATTGAGAGAGAAAAAATGATAGAACAGCAAGTAAAAACAAGAGAGAAAGAGATCTCAATAGAAAAGAATATTTGTAGTAAATGTGTAAATGATATTTCTGTTTCTGGAATCTCATTTAATAGTAATAATATATGTAATTATTGCGAAGAATATGAAAGGTTAGAATCAAGACTGACTGATTATAATGCTTTAATAAAGTTATGGCTTGGAAGAATAGAAAAATACAAGGGACAAGGGGATTATGATGCCTTAGTTGGACTATCGGGGGGAAAGGATAGTACGTATGTATTATATCAATTGAAGAACACATACGGATTAAAAGTAAAAGCTTGGACGTTAGATCAGGGATTTCTAACCAAATGGTCTAAAGAAAGAATAGAAAGTATTGTCTCAGAATTAGGAGTGGATCATGAATATTCTAAGGTGGATCAAACAAAAATTACACCTCTTTATATTCTATCGATAATGGCGACTGGAGGGCCATGTTATACCTGTAGCTATGTTATGTACGGCCTATTCATTAAAACGGCTTCTGAGCAAAATATTCCTATGGCTGTTCACGGGCGTTCCAGACCTCAAATGTTAAAGATATATTCCCCACATAATAAATTTGATCCTTATAAGCCATTTCTAGAAATGTCATTAAAGCCGATTGAAGATGTAAACCTTACAGAAACTTATGAGGATGTTTTAGCGGTATTAAACACGCTTCTTCCCGCGAATGAAGTTGAAAAATTTAGTGTATATTTTCCAGATCTTCAATGTGGGAATATTGCGGAATTTGTACCCTACTTTCTTTACCATCCATATGATGAAACCAGATTAGTTGAATTCTTAGAAGCGAACATGAATTGGAAACGACATCAAGATTATGCTATTTTCACTCATTTCGACTGTGCTGCACATGACGCTGCAGGATATTTATACGAAATTGCTGATGAAAGACCATTTATTATGCCAGAACTAAGTGTATCTATACGAGAAGGGATAATTTCCAGAGAAGATGCTCTAAAGCGATTAGAAAAGGAAACTTTCACAGAATTTCCTACTAAATCTATGGAAACTCTAACAAAATACATAAATAAAACTCAAAGATCCCTTATCTCCAATGCAAGACGTATTGCCAGGAGAAGGAGCTATACCCAATAATTAATTCTTTCTTTTTTAACAGATAATTAAAATTTTAAAAAGTGATAATATGATTGAACAACAACATATATGTAAAAAATGCATTTTACCAGATGGTTTTCTAGGGATTTCATTAGATTCTCAAGGTGAATGTAATTTCTGTCGAGATCCTCATCATGAAAATGTCAACTGGGCTCGAACTCAAATTGATCAAGAAAGGAGAGCTAATGCATTAGATGATTGGAATAATATAATTAAGCAAATGCAGAAAAATCACGGAAACGTTCCATATGATTGTATCTTAGGATATTCCGGAGGTAAAGATTCTACAGCACTTTTAGATTACATTGTAACTAATCTAAACCTAACACTATTATGTGTAACTACGGACACAGGATTTATGACAAATATAGCAAAAGATAATATGAAAGATACTCTGACTCAAATCAATGTTGATCATGTATTAATTGAAGACTGTATCCCAACTTTTACTAAACTCTACAAATGGCACTTTCTTAACCATAACTCAAATGAAAGATTTTTAGCAAGGTATATATGTGATTTTTGTTCTGATTTGATTCATAGCATCGTTGTAAAAGAAGCCATCAAACGTAAAATTCCATATGTTTTTTTTGGATATTCACCAGATCAAATTGCGCGTTATTTTTTTGAAATGCCAAGAGATCAAATCATTGAAGAATGGACGCCGGATTTAATATTCAACGATCCTATCTTTGATGATTCTGATAAGCAATGGTATTTAACACATGAAGAAATGAATAGTGGAAAACTCCCTAGAGTTCTTTTACCTTATCATGTAATACCCTATCAAGAACAAGATATCATCGAACTCGTGGAATCTAAGAATTATATTAAGAAGGGCCATGCAGATCCCCTTTTAACTAATTGTAATGTAGTCCACGCAGCTACTTTTTATGATTTTAATCGATATGGTGGGATTCTATATGCCTATCAATATGCTGAATTAGTACGTCAGAACCCAGAATCACGTAAAAAGTGGCTTAGAACATTAAAGATTTCTGCTCCACTTATTCTAGACAATAACTTTAAACGAAAGGAAGTAAACGTATTTTTAAACAAAATTGGGATTTCTCAGAATGAATTAATTAAACATATAAATCTACAATTAGAACAAGATCCTAACAAAAAACAAATACAAACAAATATAAATCTATTTAAGAAAAAGCGAGTAGCTAGAAGATCAATAACAATATCAAATTAAATTGTTAAAATTTTTTTTTTTAAAAAAAAAGATAGAATAAAATTAATTGAGTTAATACTTAGATTTCCTAATATATCCTATAAAGATAATTATACCAATTACAATATCGACAATTTCCGTTATTACTACAAATAATGCGTTTTCTCCAATAATAAACTGTACTAAAGGGCGAATAATTTGAGAGATTAAATATGCGCCAAATCCTATAGTTAGCATTAAAGTATTCACCTGCGATAGCCTTTTATTACGATATGAGAAATAGAACATCCATGTAATTACTAAGAATGAGGAAACAATAAAGATTGCGATATTTATCCCAGCAAAAGTTGTGTTTGGAGTGATAATTATTAATGTCGCTTCTATTACTGCTATAATTCCTAATATCATTAGTGAAACTCTATTAATTTTCTTAGAATCCATATCTTTACTGATCCTTCCTTTTACTTGCCAAAGAGTAATTATCATCATTATACTTAGAAATATCATAGGTGCAACAGCCCCTATTACTGCTAATTGTCGAATTTTTAAGTAAGGTAAATAAATCTCAATAGGGACAAGCGGATATAAGAAGTTCACGATAAGTTCCAATAATTTATTAAATGCTACAAAAAGGAAAAACATACCAAAAAGGAAGGGAAGGTCTGATGTATATAATTTCTCCTGTGAAAACCAACGAATAAACAAATATATAGAACACCCTGCTAAGATGCATACTCTTATAATATAAGAAATTAATACAATAGGCGCCCCCTCAACAGTATTTAATGTTAATACTATTATATCAAAGTTAATCAAATAAAGAATAATAATCCCCAGAATTGCTATGCAAACACCTATTATTAGTATTAAGAGGTATTTTCGTTTTTTATCCATTTTAAACATCTCGTATTTTTAATATAAACTATTATGTTTGTAATCTCAAAAAATAATTCGTCAAATATTTTTTTAAAACCAACGAATTCTCTTCATTTTAATTCTAGATTTTTTAAAAATTTAGGAGTGCATTCTAATTTAAATAGATGAGTATAAGATATAATACTCGACATAAAAAATAGAGTTTTATTATTTAATATTTAAAATGAGCCGAGAGGATTTAATTAAAGTAATCATTAAACATACCGGTCTTTCACGAGAAGAGATCAATCAGATGATTGAATGTAAGAAAAAAAAGTTGAAGCATTTGGTAAATGATAAAATTGCATTAATCTTAATTGCAAAAAATCTATGTGTTGATAAAAGATAAAAAGATCAACTAAATGATGCCCAACAAAACCAAGGAATTAGAGAAGTAAGAATTGTGATTAGTAATATCCATTCGAGTAATGGAGATGGAACGATAAAATTTACAACAAGGATTATAAAAGGTAAAATTCCATTTATTCCAATAATTTTTGGCATCTTTAAATTATTATGGAATATAGCCACTCCAAATATAGGTAATGCTATAATAAATCCACCAAAAGCACATATAGAGGAGATAATATGCAACATTCCCTCTGGTCCTGATCTATCTAAACTAAAAATACCAACTAACATAATCCCTATACTCCCAATAGATCCGAAAATTAAGCCAAATCTTAGAATTCTCTTCAGCAATTTGTTCTTTACTTTTGCTTGCATCCTTTTTGAAATATAGCAATACAATAGAGTTGTTGTTAATCCACCTACTATACATGAAAAATCAAAAATAAATGGGAGAGGTGTAATTGTGAATGAACCAAGCTGACTAATGGTATGAGATATAATATTGTATCCAAAAATATGTGCAGTTATTATACTTCCTACTAGCATAAAAAGATAAATCATTAATCCCATCATCAATGAGGATTTAATTGTTTTTGGATAATCCCAGACATTTGAGAGTCTCTCTTTAATACTGTATAATGCTGGAAATTTCTCAAAAAATTGTTTCTCATCCACAATATCCTTTATATGTTTTGCATTATCAAGGGATACAATATCTAGAAGTATTTTTCCCTCATCAATTAATTGAATATTAGGATCAATTTTACCGTTATACCAATTAAATAAAATATGGTCTTCGAACACTTCTTTTTCACTATTAAATACCCAGCTTGGAACATAACCTCGTGGGGTTAGTCCAAGATCATAGAATAACTTCTGATGAGAAGGCTCATAAGCAGAGATAAATGCTTCACAATATCTAATTCCTAATTCTTTACCACAGTTAATAAAATTTTTCGCAAAAACATACAATTCCTCAAGGTTTTTTACCTGATATTTAGTTTTTTCAAAATTTTGAACTTGTGGAGTATATATAAATTCAAAAAAAGAATCTGAGTTTGAAAAACTAAATTGAATAGTTTCATATCCGAATTTGTCTTTTTTCACTTGTTTTTTTATATCTTTCTTAAGACGATATATCTTTTTTAAATCTAAATTTAATCCTGGTGTTGTGATTCTATAATCTCCCAAGTCATATCTGTTTTCAGAATATAAATAACAAATTTCCACTTCTGGTATGATCTCAGGAATTTTATTCACTCTAAATTGTTTTAGAGCTCGTTCATCATAACATATTTGCATTAAATCCGATTCTACTTTTCCTAAGAATACATCTTTATTCGGATAAAATCCAATAGGAGCAATACCACACACCCACATGGAATATTGAGATTTTGAATGAGCTGTTCTGTTCTCAACGTACCATATATAAATCTTATCTTTATACTTATGAATCATCCCGATCATAGAACCGATCATCGCTTTTGTGATATCGATATATCCTTGATATTTCTTTTTAAGCATAAAACCCCTGATATAACCACGTTTATTACCAAAATCGAGAACAAATGTTATACATCCTGCTATTTGATGAGAAGGATCTTGATAAATAATCCACTGAATATTTGGATCTTGAATCATTCTACGAACTTCATTTATATCTTCCATTTCTTTATAAGGGTAAGTACCATTATATAACTCTTTATAAATTCCTACTAATTCTTCGGCATCTTCTGGTTTTGCCAAACATAAGATTGGATTTACTTTCTTCTTTTCCTTTCTATCGCATATTTCAAAATCAAGACACATTCCATTATGTATATCAGGATTTACTACTTTTTCAAATGGTTTAATAAATTGATTTATAGAATTTGGAAATAGCTGATTAAGCGATACTACAGAATCTGTTAATGCTTCTTTAGATAACATTGTTTATGCTTTTATGTAATTCTAAGGTAGATCAAATAGTTTTTCTTAAGTTTAACAAGAAATTTCCTATGTATATTTAAATAAAAAAGTGAAGAAGATAGAGTGATTTTTTCCTTTAAATATGAGAAATAAGTTGAATCTATTCTTCTTTTCAAAGAGGAGCAATGCTCTATATAGAAGATTTCATATCATTTTCTAAATTTTTATATATTTTATTAATCCGTTTACCTATGACTTCCAGAAGTTGATTTTTTTCTTTTATTTCTTTTTCTAATTGATCTAAATCAGAATTTTCTTTTGTAAATTCTCTAATTGATTTATTTTTATTTGCTTGTTCTATGTGGAATGGAATAAAATCTAACAAGGCGTTCAATATATCGGAACGAAGCTCAAGTACTTTTTTTCCTAAATTTGTTATTGAAATTTCTCCAGTTTTTGCCATCATTAAAGCTTCTTTAAGAGTTTTTAAATTATCCTTATCAAACACAATTTTTTCCAATTGTTCTTCAATTTTTATGCTATTTTCCATATATTTTTCCCTATTCATTGATAAATTGTTGAATTTTACTAAAAAATGTTGAAATTGAATGATACATCTCATTTGCTAACACTTCCAAATCGGCGACTTCTAAATTGATATGATGAAATTGATCAATATAGTCAATCAGTTCTTGTTTTGAAAATGGAAATCCTTCAGTCTTTTCTAATATAGTTAAAAATGAGTTAAAACCTTGTTGAACAACCGTATCTTTATTGTAAAAATGTCTATATACTCCCCTTAAATATCCTTTTAGTAATCCCATTTGGGTTTTTATCGCAATCGAATAATTATTTTTAGCAATATACCTATAGATTTTGAAAATATTATAGTAAAGATCACCAATTTCACGAGACAAAGCCTCTTTTAAGTTCTCCTCTTGGATGATATATTTTCGGGAGTGCATTGGGAATATTTTCTCAAAATCTTCAAATTTTAGACTTTCCTTATCTAACACTTCTACTTGAAAATTCCTATATTTTCTTCCTTTTACTTTGTAATAATCTTCGAGCGCTTCTTGATATCGTGGACCTACTGAAAATGAGGTTCTTAACGACTCTCCACCGCCTGCTCTTTTAGGATGATTCTCTACAAGGTATCCATGCTTAATAAGAACATCTAATATGTTATTTCTAATTTTCTTCATGTGTTCTTTGTTCTGTGTTTTTTCTGCCAAGGCTGGATAGATAAATTTTTTTAGCTGTTCTTCTAATTTTTTTCTATAGAGATTTCCAATTTGATCAACCGTCAAGACAGAATCCATGAACCTAATAATCGTTTCTATATAGATATAATAATGTCCTAAATCAATTTCAAACAGAGTTTCTTTTACATTTTCTAATATTGTTTTTTCTGAAAATTTTATGTCATATCCTTGTTTATTCATGAATTTTACGATCTCCTCATATGGCCATTTCGGACAACTGTCAATATCTTTCCAGTCTATTATCGCAGGAAATGGTTGGTCAATATCATCTCTTCGAGTTAGAATTATATTCTTCTTTAGATTTCTTAGGTAAAAGATCTGATAAGCATGTTTTCTACTCTGAGTGTAATATCCTTGGCCTTCTAACTCTTGGAGGTTCAATTCATTTTTGAGTATACCTATATCCCTATTATCTGTTGCTCTTAATGTGATATAATTATTGAAATATAAAAGAGAATTTGGATGTAGATGGCGAATTTGATGAGCAGAAAAGATTAGTCCAAATTTTCTCTCAATAAGAGGCTTTAGAAAAATATCTATTTTATCATATGTTTTTCTCAAATTTAAAAAATAGGAGTCAAAAAACACATCGATATAAGGTATATATATGAACTTGGGAAGATATTTCTCCTGATAGGTAATATAATGAATGAGTTTTGATACCAAAACAAAGGTTACAAAAAGCTTCTTCTTCAGTTCCCGAAACACTGAGAGATCAATAATAACAGTCTTGGAACTAGTAAGGAAATCACCTACTGTGATTCCATCCTTTTGAATGTTCTGAAAGAAAATTAATTCATTTGGAGTAAAATCTGCAAATACAGAGAGAAGTAAATCGCTTACAGGGGTTTTTTCCCATTCACTTTGATTTTTTAATTGCATTTGAATCGTTCCTAAGTCCATTTCAGGATTTTTTTGAATTGTGTGTCGAAACATTTCTACGATACGCTCATCTCTTTTTAATGCCAATCCAAAAGCATCATAAATATATTCTAAATAATCAGTATGATGAGGATCGTATGGAATATCTGATTTAATAGGATCGATAATAAAAGAGCTACCATATTTGAAATATAAAATTTCTTCCTGAAAGATCGTATCTTTAAAATAGTCGAGCAATTTAGACCATGCCCCGTTAAAATCAAAAATAAGAGAATAATTCCGAGTTTTAATTAACTCCGATACTATTTTCATTGCAAGTAGTTCACGATGTTCCGGAATACCATTAGTAATGAATAAATTATGCAATTGTTCAAGAGTAAAACCAAATGGTACTTCGGTTTCTAAAACTTCTGTATTTATGGTATTTCCAATAGTAATAAAATTATCTAAGTATAAAGGAGTGTTAAACTCTGCAGCAATTTCTGTCCTCTCACCTTTCTTTAAAATATCGACAATATCAGTAAGTGGATACATTCGTGCCCCTTGAAACATCACATAATTTAAGTGAGTTCCATTTAACCGAAATAAATTGTGTTTTAATGTGGAGAAAAGATACCCTGAATGTAAATTACTAGACCTAACGTCTTCAATCACATATGATTGAAAATTGATTCCAAAAGCTCCTTTTAAAACATTAACTTGATTATCAAGGTCATTCTCAAGGTCTTCAAAAGAATTTTCGTCAGCGATATCAGTATATCTATAGGAATTTACTGACATGGTTAACATGGTAAACCACATTCCAGATCGGATTCCTAACCATTTTTCTTCATGAGCTTGAGTTTTAATCATTGTTTCTTCATCCCAAAGCATTCCTTTTCGTATTTTCTCTTTTAAATATTTTAATCCGCCACTGTGTTCAAATAAATAATAACTAATGGGTCGGTTCTTCAAAGTGTAGCTAAAATTTACATTATGGTTATTGAGAGCTTCAATAAATTTGCCTAATAAACAGAAAGGACTTTCATAGACACATTTTAGGTTCACCATTTTCATTCCGATTAAAAGTTCATTCTCTACATGAAAAAAAATGCTATGAGGATATTGTCTTATCCGATAAAATTTCATATTATCAAATGGCTTAGCAACTACTATATTTTGATCATGTATCAATTTTGTTTTACTGAACTGAAATAAGGTAGATCTCCACCATAACAAGATTATAGCAAGAAGAATTCCGAAATTAATAGGGAATATATAAATAAAGAGCAATTTCATCCAAAGAATAAAGAAATCAAAATAGAAAACCAAGATACTACACATGATAAGTTTCCAAAATTTATGTGAATTATTACTTTTTAAGGCATACCTCTTTGCAATAGGTGTTTCGTAAATAGATGTCTTATCCTTAAGGTAGAATGTACGAACTGCATTCATTAGAGCATTTCCTGACAATAAAACAGTTTTAAAGTGATGAAAATTGCTTACAATATTACTCTTAAGATTGTTCGCATATTGGACGATACGATAATGTAATTGCTCCAAAGTACGATTTGAAAGATTTCCTTTTTCTTTGGTATATACTGAGAAATATATAGTTGCTCCTCTGGATTGTAATGATTTAAGAGTATTAACTCGTGAAGATTCTTTATTAAATATCTTTATTGTCGGTTTCTGAACAATTTGATATGAGTATGATAATCTCATACCTTCGGAACCTAACGCTTTTACAAATTGATTGATTGCAGAATGTACATTTTCAGCTATAACTTTTATTTGATAGATTTTTAATGCGATATGGAGTAAATCTCTTCGATTTGAAAAATATAATGTTGATGTATCATCTTTATGATACCAGAACACTAAATCTTCAAATGGTTTGGATATTATTTTATTTCTAAAAGAATATGAAAAGAAATTCTTTAGGAAATAGAATTCATCATGAAAAACTATAATGAAAGCAACACAAAAACCAATTCCTAACCCAACAGATGCGATCAAATGGTTTGTTAGGATATACATTGAAATTATGAGTGCTGAAGAAAGAATAATAAAGAAAATTGTCTTTATTAAACTAAATTTGCGTGAAATATCTTTATATGACGGATTTACATCCCAAATATTTAAATAACTCTTTAGATTCGCTCCTTCTTCTATTATGATTTTCCTGTTTTTCTTTTTATCGTATTCGGAATATTCCTCTGAAGAGTTATAGACTTTTACCATAATCTTTTTATCTCCCTTTTCGAAATTGTTTGATATAAAAGTAAATTAAAATTACAGCACACGTGAAAAATATTAACACCAATGAGCTTAAGCCACTTGAAACAATCGGAAGAACACTCAGTTCAAGAAGAATCATAATTCCGAGAGAAACTAATAATATTACTAACCCTAAAATGAAATACCCAAAAATGGATTCAATAGATTTTCGATATATGATATTATCCTTTAAAGCCCCTTGAACTATAATCTTCCCTGTTTTTTGTTTAGTGATTGATTTTTTAAGTGAGTGTAGGTGAATAGCGGTTTCAAAATTTTGAGAGTTCAACTCATGTTGTAGATTCTTTCTAAGATTAGATTCTTTTTCTGATATTTTTTGTAAAAGTAGAGGTTTCAAATCTGAGGTATGATTATTTTTACTAGTGTTTCTAGATGATAGAAATGAAAATATACCTAATTTAGAAGACTCTAGAAACTCTTCCTGCTTTAAACTTTTATGAAGATTAGGTACTTCCATTCTTCTTAAATCATAGTAAGTAGTAAACATTTGTTTAATATATTCTAAAGGAATATTTCCTTTATTTTTCAAGAAAAGTATTTCACATTGCCTTATTATGTCAATATGTTCATTGGGAAAAATAGGAACTTGTAAATTCTTATAAAATATATCATTTATAAGCTCCATATATTCAAATATTCTTTCTCCTGAAGAATGATTTCGAGCTCGTACTCCCAGATTGATCCCAATTTCATTTAATCTATTACTTGTTAAAATAAAACTTACAACAGCTAATTTCTTATAATTTTGAGTATCTTTGCAAATCTGGATAAGATTTTTTAATTTTGCATCAATTATCTCATAATTCATTTTTTTCCCTCCACGAAGGTAATTAATAATGATTCTGCGTCTCTTTCTGATAGTCGGGTGTCCAATTTTGATTGTAGTTCCTCTTCGGCAATATATTTATCTAAATCAATAAGTTCTTGAGAATTTTCAATTATTTTTTGTACTATTTTTTCAGGCTCTCGTTCTTTTTGGATGAACGCACTAACAGTTCTATAATAAAATATAGAATAAGGAAAAATCAAAGGAAATGAGATAAGTTGCAGTATATATCCAGGTCCAACTGCATAAACATACAATAACTCTAATTCATAATTCCTTACGCTTAAAAAAGGGAAATAAAATTCATTGGGAACTAAATATAATATAGGGCTAATAATTACGTAATATCCCACAAGCAATACTAAAAATATATTAATATAAGCAAATTTCATATAATTCTTGATGGCTTCTGCATTGTCGATATTCTTTACTAATATAACATAGCTAGAAGCTAAAATCCCACATATTATGATATAATTTATCACAACCGGAATTGTGGCATTATCAGGTCTCATAATTGAATTTAAAATAGAACTTGACGAAAAGGGCGTTTGCCATTCAGTAAGAAAATAATAGCTCCAAGAGACTACAAGGTCGTTATTAAAATCATAGATCTGTACTGAATACCATTCTAAGAAAACTGAGAACAATAGTAATATTAATCCTATTAAAGCAACCAACCTAAAAATTTGGGATACACTTCTTTCCATCTTTCAATCCTCCAAAAATGAGCTGTATTTATCTACATATTTAAGTCTCGATTTGGGTTTTGATTCATTGGAATTCTCTAAATTCTCTGAGTCTTCAGATATTTCGTCCTCAAAAAGATCTGAATCCTTAATTTTTTTCTTTCGCTGCTGTTCTTCAAGGTATTTTTCAGCATTATCTGTTTCTATTTTGTTAATGAAAATATTCGCTGAATTTTTCCCTACGCACTCATATAAAAACTGAACCATCAATTTTTGACTTAGTTCTTCACGTATCATAATTAAAGTACCATCGTCAAAATTTTCTTTCTTCTGGTAATAGGGAGTTGAGAACTGTTGATGAAGCGCTGATTTTTGTTTATATAGGGTTAAATAAACATATCCTACCACAAAACAATAGAATATGACAACTCCATACCCTAAATTGATTAACAATGGTAAGACTGAATATGTTTGGAATAATATTATTAACAAAACTACTAATCCATAGAGCATAAATGGAGCTGAATAGTTTCTCAAGTCCTTCATAAATTTATTTGAAGCTTCAAAGTTAAGCTCTATAGCAGTTTTTTCTTCACTATACGTTTCTAGCAAAAAATATTTCTGGTCAAGATACTGTAGAAGATCAGAGAGTTTATTAAGTTCTACAATATGAATATTAGATTGATTTTGATACGCAAACGGAATAAGTTTTTCAATAAATCCGACAGTATTTTGGGTAATCAGTAATGGTTCAATAAGGATTTTATATTGCAGTGGTCCAGATCGGAAAAATAGGTCTTTTCTTGTGATGGATTTTTCCAAAGTTATCTGAAGCCCTAAATATCTTGAAAGGTATTTAAATAGATTTCCTTGGTTTATTATATCAGAAGAGATGGACTGTTCGGCTTGAGAGAGCGCCTTGAGGAACGATTGTGGTAATAATTCTAACCGATAAGCATTACTTTCTGAATTTTTTTCTTTAGGGTGGTATTTTACATTCTCATTCGATACTATTAATGATCCTTTAAGAGAACAAATTTTTAAAGGAATGATATATATCAGATCTAAAAACTCTTTTACTTGTATATGTTTAACGGCTATTAAATCAACTCCTACAAACACTGCTCGTAATTGAGGGATCTTATCAATTATAATGAAATCAGATAAGTTTAGATATTTGGCAATTTGTTGGTGAAATTCTTTTATTTGTAAGTGAGAAAGGAGTTCATTGGTAGTAGCTTCCTTTTCCTGAAGAGCAAGAGTAGATTGGCGCACTACTTCTGGTGATATTACCACTTGTTTGGGAAACGGTATAGGAGATTCCATATCTATCCTTTCCTCAATACTATTATTATTAATATCATTATGTTCCTCAGCCAAATCTTCATAATCCTCTGAATCTTTATCATTTGATATTTCATCTTCGATCTCAATATCTCTCTCAAATCTTTCTTGCGCTTCTATTTTTTCAGGTTCTAAATCTTCAAATTCATATTCAGGTGATTCCAAAATTGGCTCAGGTTCCGTCTTCATTTCCTTAGATGACTCTTGAATCGTGTCTAATGTCTCTTGAGTCTTTCTAGGATTAGGAAAATCATTTAATTTTTTTAGGCGTAAATGATCTTTTGCCCCATTGATGTATTTCTCTGCTGTAGATAAACCAATTCCCTCTATCTTAGATAAACGGATTGGAGAAGAGTTCGCTAACTCTGATATTGACCTGATCCCATAAGCAACAAGCCTTTCAGCACTCTTCGGACCGATTCCAGAAATTATTGTAAGTGATTCTTTCTGTATACTAGGAACTAAAGATTTAAGTTCGGAAACATTTGTACTAAATGAATTAAATTTTTTAACCCAATCATCACTTTGAAGTTGTTTTGCTTGTTCAAGTCCACTTTTAGAGAACTTCAAAGCTTCCTCTACATCGTTTTCTTGAAATGCCTCTTGTGCTAATTTATAATATGTGCTTAAATCTGGTTTTTTGTTTAGAACACTTTTTTCTAATTCCTGCATGCGTATCAAAGAAAAATACTTTAATTATATATAAAGAAAAAAAAAGTCTCATCATGAATTTCTTATTTAATTGAAATAATTTTATGATATTATATTCACTACTCCTTTTTTCTTTAAATTAAACTATTTCATTCACATTATAACTAAGTGAAAAAGTAAAGATTAGGTGGTCAGTAATCGTTATCGTCTTTGGAAAGATTAGGGATATTAAAGAAGTAAAGCAGAATTCTCAGAAAGTCATATGTCCCTTATGTACTGAGAAACTAGAAATTGGAGTGGAATTAAATATAGCTCAAAAGGGTAATAATGAGATTTATTTTCCACATATTCATCTGCATGGTAATCCTCTTCATGCTTTAATCTGCTATATGAACTCAGAATTAAAGATAAGGAATATGGGGGTAATTAAAAGTATTGAAATTTCGCGAGACTCAGAAACATTTGCTCAACTTATGAAAAAATGGACTAATCCCTATTAAAATTCTGTAGGTGAAATTATATAACATTAATAGATTTTACAGATAAAATTAAAGAGAAAGATTTAGAAAATGGATTAAATAAAGAGATCTTTAAATTTATTCCTGATAAACGTATATTGCGGGTATTATTTGAAGAAAAAATTTTTTCCTTGCGAGAGATCCAAAAAGAAGCCATTAAGCAAGGTCTCTTTTTTCGAAAATCATTTTTAGTATGTGCTCCTTCTGGAAGTGGTAAAACTCTAATTGGGGAAGTATGTGCTATAAACAATGTTTTCCAGAAATTTGGCAAGTCGATATATTTAGTGCCTTACAAAGCTCTTGCTACGGAAAAGTATACTCACTTTAAAAAAAGTTATAGCAGATTTGGAGTAAAAATTGAACTATCTATAGGGGATTATGATATTGATGATTCCAAATTGGAAAAAGCAGACCTTATTGTTACCACTTATGAAAAATGTGATAGTATCTTAAGAAACTTTCATGAGAAGGCGTGGATTTTTGATATCTCTACTATCATCATAGATGAAATTCATATTATTGGTGAATCAGATCGTGGTCCTCGTTTAGAATCATTAATTGTACGATTAAATGAGTTCCTTTATAATCCACAAATAATCGGACTTTCAGCGACGATAGCAAATCCAGAATTTTTTAATTCATGGCTTTCTTCACTTGGAAATCATACTCATCTTGTGAAGTCTGATGATCGTCCTGTTCCACTTCATTATAAAATAGAAATTACTCAAAATAAAATCTCTACTATAAAAAGATTAGTTAAAAGCGCTTTAGAGAAAGATGGTCAAGTACTTATTTTTGTGAATAGAAGGAAAGTAGCCCAAAAGGTAGCTGATACTATTAAAAATGTAGTGGAGAAGTTTCTGGAACAAAATGAACTGAATGTATGTAAATCACTTGAAAAACGGTTAAATTCTGTCAAAGGAGGGCACCGTGAATTAATAAAGGTAATCAAACACGGGATTGCGTTCCACCATGCCGGATTACTCCCAAAAGAGCGAAAGGTAATTGAAGATAATTATAGGAAAAGGATTATAAAGGTTATATGTTGTACTACTACACTTTCAGCTGGAATCAATACTCCTGCTCGTATAGTGATTTTAAAGGATTTTAAAAAGTACATAACATCAGGACATAATATTAAAAACTTTTCGGGATACCATGAAAATGGTGATGGTTTTTCCTATTTCAAGCCTTTTTCAGCAAACGAGGTATTTCAAATACTTGGGAGAGCGGGGCGTCCTGGACTTGATACAGTAGGATATGGTATTATCCTTGTGAAAAACATCGAAGAAAAAATGTGGGTAGAAGATCACTTTTTTCAAAATCATCACCTTCAATCCACTTTAATACCGAAATATAACAACCTGACTTCAGGGTTAAATAAAATCAATACTCTTAAAGAACAAGTACTTCTTCGAATTTATGAAGAAAATAAAATTACATTAGAGAAATTAAAAGAGTTCTTCGAGAAGACGTATTTTTGGTATGGAATTAAAAATAAAATGAAAGAGCAGCAAATTCCTATAGAGCAACTGTTAATGATAAAAGAAATTACTCAAATCAACATCTTAAAACTTCATTCTAACCCTGAACAGGTAATATTATTAAAAAAAGAGAATCTCCAAATTAAACTCACAAAAGTAAATGAAGATAATATTTCTGGGTATATAAAAACCCCATATGGTGTTTATTATTGTCAATTCGATATTGAGACAGGAATCCAATGTACATGTGGATTCAAGAATGGTATATCAGATAATTTCATAAACGACGAGTTCTCCTTTGAGTTCTGTAATCATATAAGTACTTTCTTGGTATATCTAATTCAGATGCCTGATATGAATTTTCAGAAGTATGTGGATTCAATTATTCCTAAGTCTGTGAAAAACCAATATATT
>CP070831.1:223763-228941 GCA_020344955.1 Promethearchaeota archaeon
AATCGTTTGATTTTTTTAGGAGGCTTTATATCACTAATTTTAGGTATAATAGGTATTGCAATACCTATCCTTCCTACAACACCTTTTTTGCTACTTGCTTCTGCCGCATTTGCCAAATCATCAGAAAGATTCAACAGATGGCTTTTAAACAATAAATTACTTGGCGCTTATATAAAAAATTATCGGGAAGGTAAAGGTCTGCCATTAAAAATTAAAGTAATTACATTATCACTATTATGGATTACGATTTTAGTTTCAATGTTTTTCTTAATGGATTTGTTATGGGTACAAATTTTATTAATTTGTATCGCTATAGCTGTTTCTATACATATCATTTTAATACGACCAAAAGAGTAGAAGAAAATTGATTATGCTAGAAAGAGAATAAGTATAAAAAATCTTAGCTTATTATAAACAAAAAGAACTACACTCTAATTACAGTTTTTATCATAGTAAAATGCTTTTTTGCCCAAAATGTGGAACAAGGAACCGAACTAATTATAATTTCTGTCGTAAATGTGGAACAAAGATTAAATACTCAGTTGAAGACATTAAACCCACAAAAAAGGAAGAAACTGAATTTAAGATAAATGAGTTTATTAAATTAAAACTTGAAAATGGTAAGACAGTAATATATGTTAAAGATGAGAAATTTCTCCAATGTAAATATTTGTTAATTGAGATCCCAAAAGGACAGATCAAGGATTTCGAGATAAAATTAAAAAAAAAAAAAGATAAGATTCGATAACAATCGCAAAAACAGATTTTTACAAATTATTATTTTTTTCTTATGTTATGTTTTAATACTTCTTACAGATTTACAAATATTTAAAGGTTTAAAAGCTGAAATTTCCTCTTCTTCCTCTATTATACGGATTTGGAGGCGCTTTCTCTGTTACAACAACATTACTAGCTTGTGGCCCTTTTTGACCTTCAACTACTTCAAATTCTACTTTATCGTTTTCATTTAATGTCTTATATTCATCATCTCTGCCAGCTAAAGCGCTATAATGAACAAAAATATCAGCGCCTTCTTCAGAATTTATAAATCCATAGCCTTTACGGCTATTAAACCATTTAACTGTTCCTTTTACCAATTTTAAAACCAAATTTTATTACTTTTTAAATGATTCTTTAATTTCAAAAGAATCAATGAATGAAAAGAGAACAAAAATAATAAACTTTGACTTTATTGAGATATTTTGAAAAATAATTTGTTTCAAAGAATTAAAAATTGGGCTTAAGATCTATTAAATATTAATAGATGAATTTTATTCTCTATATTTCATCTAAATAATAAATATACACAGAATTATGCAAACTAAAAACCAAATTATTTTAATTTTAATTGGGATTATCTCATTTCTCATAGTACTTCTCACTCCTTATGGTATTGATATTGATATTGGACCAGGACCAGTAAGACTCTTAGCAATCCTTTGGGAATATTTTGCTTTAACAGTTATCAGATGGTTTACAGTATTAATCTACATCCCATATTACATTTTTCGATTTATTACACTCTACTATATCATGAGATATATTATGGGAACGACTTCGAAAAAGAAAGTAATAATTATATCCATTATAAGCGAATTAATTCCATTACTGTTGTCAATTATTGGACTAATATTTCCCGATCCTACTGGTGAGCCTTATATTAACACTGTAATTCCAATTCCTATTCTGCTTTTGTATAATTTAATCCTTGTCTTCTTGTTTTCAACTAAAAAATTAACTAATAACTAAAATCAATACAATTTTAAAATTATTACATTTTACTCAATTTTTTTCTTTTTTCATAGAATTTAGTTAAAAATATTATTTTATATGATTTAGAATACTTAGCAGTTCGATAATATTTAAAAAGTCCTCCTATGCCTAAATCTGAATTTTATGACATCGTTAAAATGGAAGATATTCAAGTTTCAATACCAAGAACCAGTCATTTCAGTGTAGGGACATCACCATATTACGCACATCAACACGGACTTGCGATTGATATTTATCAAAATCTAACTTTAGAAAACTATGATGTATTAAGTCCAGTTTCAGGAAAAATATTAAAAATAAAAACTTTAACTGCTCCTAAACCAAAATTTATAGAGGGACTTGGCATTGATTATTTAATTTTAATCAGTAATCATAGTAATCCTAAATTAGTATGGAAAGTAATGCATGTTAAACCAATTGTAAAAGTTGGTGAAAATGTTAAGATAGGGGATATTTTAGGAAAAACAATCCGTAATGGTTATTTTGCTTATTGGTCAAGCCCCCATCTTCACCTTGAGATTAGATCTATCAGCGATGCTATTCGTGCTAGAGGAGGAAAAGATTTCTATTTAAATATGAATGGTCAGAAACCGTATAATGAAATTCTTGAAAATACTAATACTAAAGAAATCTCAGTTAAAATTCACTCAGTTTTTCCAGAAATAATCCTTGCTAAGTTACCAAAATATCTGTATCATAAAATTTTTCCGATTTATGGAGTTAAAATTAGAATTAATAATTCAAATTGTATTTTAGATGGTGGGATTCCTCATTATAAAATTGGTACTGTCCTTTTCCAAAAAGAATCTAATTTCAAAATTAATAACCCGATTTATTTAGGAACTGCAAAGATTGGAACTCTACATGAAATAAGTGGGCAGTTTGGTTTTTTCAAATTTCATAATGTTAAATTTTTTCTTAATGATAAGGAAATCAGAGGAATATCTTCTTATTTAGCTGAATTTTTGCCATTAATTAAGATCATACCCTATAAGAGAAGCGAGTTTTCTTTAAAACCAAAAACTATTCAAAATTTAAGAATAGTTGCTGAAGAAACAATCTAGAGAAAAATTCTCATTTCTTGATAATCAAAGGAAGAGTAAAATAGAAAGTAGACCCTTTATTCCTTCCTTTGGATCGAACCCATATCCTTCCACCATGCAATTCAACAATTTTTTTGGTTATAAATAATCCTAATCCTGAACCATCAGATATAATGTCAAGTCCCTGTCCATATCGTTCTATTTTTCCAAATTGAGAAAATAATCTCTTTTTCTCTTCATTTGTAATGCCGATTCCATTATCCTGTATTGAAATTAAAATTGAATCATCCATAATTGCAGATTTAATTTCAATTCGTCCATTAGGGGGTGTGTATTTTATTGCATTATTTAGTAAATTACTTATGACAAGATGAATTTGGTCTGCTTCAAAGTAAGTCATTAA
The DNA here is from genome assembly GCA_020344955.1 of Promethearchaeota archaeon. GTDB lineage: Archaea > Asgardarchaeota > Lokiarchaeia > Sigyniarchaeales > SOKP01 > Loki-b32. The sequence continues at coordinate 226,983 of CP070831.1, forward strand.
TTTATCATGAATCTCTAAATTAATCTCATGATTTCTTAACTTAATTAGACCCTGTAGTTCTTTTATGCACAATTTTATTAAAAATGATAAATCTTCTTGAGATTTTTTTAATTCAACGGATTCAGATTCCAGTTCAGAGGTTTTTAAAATGTCTTGAATAAGATTCTCCAATCTTTCACATCCAAGTTTTATTTCATGAATAGTTGCTAATACATAATCATCCAGTTTGTCTTTATGGACTGTTAATAAAAGATCAGAAAATCCTTTTATTGAAACAAGGGGAGTTTTTAATTCATGGGAAGTTCTTCTTAAAAGCTCTGATTTTAAACTGTTTAATTTTATTAATTCTTCTTCAGCTCTCTTTTTTTCAGTAATATCCATGATAGTAATTATCTCTGCAGGCATCCCTTTATATATAATTGGCCGTGAAAATTGATCAATCCATTTTATCTTACCATATTTAGTAAATACTCTATAAGAATAATACTGTTTTATATCAGATTCACCATTTCGTAGTTTCTCACGATATTCTCTTAAATATTGCAAATCTTCCGGGTGGATTAACTTAATAAGATCATCTTTTCTCCAATTTTCGATTTCTTCATGAGAAAATTCAAAAATCTGAAGCAAAGCATTATTCACATACTCCACTTTGCCATTTTGCATTATTAAAGTTCCTATAAAGGCCTGTTCTGCTATAGTTCTAAAATTCTCTTCAGACTCCCTTAATTTTTCTTCAGCTTTAATTTTATCACTACTATCAATAGTCATTACAAAATCAGCAGGTCTACCACCATAATTTATAGTTTTAGAATAATTTTCAACCCAAATTACTTCTTCATTTTTATTAATTACCCTATATTTATAGTGAGAAACAACATTTGGATCACCTTGTTGTTTTTTTCTTGCTTGTTCCAGAACAAAATCTCTATCTTCAGGATGAATAAGTTTACTGAATTCATATGGCTCCCAATTACGGATTTCTTCTGCTGAATATCCATTCATCTCTGCTGCTTGTTCATTGAAATATTTAAATATACCATCTTGTAATATTATAATCCCCATAAAAGATTGTTCAGCAATAGTTCTGAACTTTTCTTCAGATTCTCTTAACTCATTCTCCATAGCTTTCATTTCAGTAATATCCATAGCTGCAGATAAAATTGCTGTTTTGTTATTATAACTTATTGATTTTTCATTAGTGTTAATCCATTTTAAATTACCATTTTTGGTGTAAATTGGAAATTCTGTAGATGTAACTACTCCTTCGTCTCCTTTTTGATGTTCTTGAATTCTATCCATTACTAATTTTTGATAGGCAGGAGGAATTAATTGTATATATTCTGCTAGATCTAAATTAAGTAATTCCTCAATGGAATATTCTAAAATCATAGATAAAGCATTATTTACATATATTAATTTGTTGTCTTGTTGGATTCCAAATCCGATAAAGGTATTTTCTAATATTTTTCTAAAGAGTACTTCTGATTCAATGATTTTTAGCTCCAATTCTTTTCTTTCTGTAATATCTGCTACAAAAGCGTAAGTCCCATCGTAATTTCCCTCTTTATCAAAGATAGGGGTTGCTTTTATTCTTAAATGAACATTATTACCATTCTTATGAAGGAATATTCCATCTCTCTCTTCCGAAATACCTTTTTTTCTTTTTTCCAGGTTTAATTTAGTAATTTTTGTTTGATCATCATCTATAAATGAAAATAAAGATTTTCCAATCATCTCATCTACAGAATAACCTAACATCTTAGCCATACTCGGGTTAACTAGAGTGGTATAAGCATTTGAATCTATCACCCATACTCCCTCTAATGCATTTTCTATCAAATATCGATACTTTTCTTCAGCTTCCTTCTGAATTGTAATATCTCTTAAAATTGTTATTATTTGGTTAACTACCCCTTTACTTTTAATTGGAATTTTTGAAGTTTCAGTAAATACTTC
>CP070831.1:229041-239908 GCA_020344955.1 Promethearchaeota archaeon
TATTAATTTGCCCGGTGTTCTTGAGCTTACTCTTAATAATGGTTATTGTAATTTAACAAAAAAAACGAGTGGTTTCGAAACAGGCGATCCTATAAATTTCTTAACTTATGATGATTTATATAAGGCTTTTATTCATCAATTACGCTATAATATCCAAAAATCGGTGAAAATAGCTAAAATTGGAGATGAAGAAACCTATAAAATTTTCCCACAACCTTTTGTTTCTGCTATAATTGATGGATGTATGGAAAAGGGCAGAGATTATACTGCTGGTGGAGCAAAATATAATTTCTCTTCTATTACGGCATATGGTTTTGCTACGTTAGTAGATTCACTATATAATATTAAAAAATTAATTTATGAAGAGAAATTGATGTCCCTCTCAGATCTTATTATTATTTTGAATTCTAATTTCAATGGACAAGAAGAATCAAGACAGAAATTAGTAAACAAATATAATAAATGGGGAAATGATCAAGATGATATTGATCAACTTGCGAATGAGTTATGGGATTCATTCTGTTCTGAAGTAGTTAAACATAAATGCATCAGAAATGGTCGTTATAATCCAGGAGCTTATTCCATGGGAATTCATGTTATAGAAGGATTTTTTACAAGAGCTTCTGCAGATGGAAGAAAAGCAATGCAACCATTATCTAACAGTCTTTCTCCTGTAAATTGTATGGAAAAAAATGGTCTTACTGCTACGCTGAATTCTATTTCGAAATTAAACTATAGTTTGGCGATAAATGGAGTCGCTGTAAATATAAGATTACATCCTCAAAATTTTTTAAGAGAAGATAATTTGGATAAATTCCTTTATCTTCTAAAAGGGTATTTTAACAGGGGAGGAATGCAGGTACAGCCAACAGTGGTTTCAACTGAAACATTAAAGGATGCCCAGAAACATCCTGAAAAATATCCAGATTTAATCGTAAAAGTTGGGGGATACAACGCAACCTTTATCGATCTTGGAACTCCGATCCAAAATGATATCATCAAAAGATTGGAGCATAATTTATAAATTTTTATAGAAGTTTTAAATGAAAATATCCTAAAACATATTAGTTAACAAATTAAACATTTTAACCCTCTTAAAATTGTCAAACTGTTATCATTGTAAGATTGAAATAAAAGCTATCCCAAATCGATGTAAATTTTGTGGTATGATCTATTGTCATAAACATCGGTTACCTGAAAACCATAACTGCCCCTTTGATTTAATTAAAAAAAATAAAGATAAGATATCTCTAAATAAATCTCAAGTTCTTTACCAAGATGCACTTGAATACTTGAATAAAGAATTAACTGTTGCTAAAATCTATGAATATTTAACTACGAAGCAAATACCTAAATCAGAAGCTGTTAATTTATTATGTTATTTAATGGAAAATAGTGAGAATAGCGAAATTAGGAAGATTTGTATCCTAGCGTTTGAAGTATTAGAACTTAATGATGATAAAGCCTACGATATCCTCGAAAGCTATTTCCTCTCAGATGAAGATTCTGATGTGAAAAAAACAGCTTTAAGGGTAGTTACTACCAATTTTCCTAAAAAAAGTAAAAAATTATTGATGTGGCTTAGTGAAAATAAAGATAAATTAAAAGGAAATAAGAATTAGAACGTCAATATTATTCCGGTATTGAGTCAATAATTATATCCATTTTTTCAAGTTCTTTTTTTTTATTGTTGTTGTTTACTCGAGTATGAGCAATCCACCATAGTAGAAGTGTTATTATCATTCCTAAAATCGAACAAGAAAGAAACAAGTTAGTTACTCCGACTATTTCAGATAAAGGTCCAGTAAGTATGGCCGCAATTGGTGTTATTGCTGATGATATAGCCCAATCAAGAGAAGATAATCTTCCCATTTTATCTGCTGGAACTTTTAATTGCATTATAGTTAAATAAATTGTATTAAGGATTGGAACTGTTATACCCGTAATAGCGGAAATAATACCTAACATTAAATATAATTGGTATGGAGTTATAGCCATAATACTTCCTGTCATCATTAAGACAAATTCAAGGCTAAAGTATATGAAAAGCGCATGTTTCCACTCTTTCTTTATGGAGGTCACTAATGCGCCTAAAAGCATTCCCCCATTCATGAATGTTATAATAAATGCTAGATTAGAAGCATCTCCAGAATGGTTATATCTAATAAAATAGGGCATTAAGATGTTAATAGGGACTAATAGAAAGTTAACAAACATAGATATAAGAAGCATCATAAAAACAACAGGAATTGATTTCAAAGTTTTGATTCCAATTTTAAAATCTTCTAGAAATGAATTCTTTTTAACGACTGTTTCTTTACTTTGAACTTTAGGGATTTTTGTTATAATTAGAGGAATAAATGCTATAATATATGTAAGTGGATCAATCCATAGTACGATTTCAATTGGAATAACTGAGAGCAACATTGCGCCTATTACCGGACCTATTATTTGAATAAAACTCCTAAAAAAGAAATTTATACCATTCATTCTACTTAATTTTTCTTTCGGTACCATCGTAGGAACAATTGCACTTACCGTTGGGATATGAAAACCTTGAAAGATTCCTAGTAGACTCATTATCCCAACTATTAGTATCGGATTTGTCCCCCCAAAATTGAATATTATTATTACAAGAAGCATAACATATGCTTGTAGCGAATCCACCACCACAATAATAGTCTTTCGATTCCATTTATCTATAATCACACCAGTTAAAGCAACCACGATTGTCATCGGTAAAATATAAAAGAAACTCGCTAATGAAAGCAACATTGTACTTCCAGTTAAATCCGTTATCCACCATATAATTGCGAAATGAGATATTGATGATCCTAACACTGAAAACAACTGACCTATCCAGAAAATGACATAACTCTTAAAGGTTTGATTACTTGCTAGTTCTTCTGTTACTTTTATCACCTTTTCTTATATTTTTTAAAAAAAAAGATAAAATTTAGATAGAAATTTCCTCTATTTGTCCATTAATTCTTTCGAGGGCTCCTTTACTTTCGATATCTACTTTACTAATGCCTGTGAATGTCCATATTGCTATGGTATAGATAAAACCGATTAATCCACAACTGAAAAATAAAAGTGGAATGCCAATAAGTTCTGCGATAGGACCAGCTATAATTGTTGCGATTGGTGATATTGCCATAGATAGAGTCTGATCTATTGATGCTACTCTGCCAATTTTATCTGTAGGTACTGTAGTTTGCAGGAATGTTTGGTATAGTGCATTTATTATTGGTAGATTAAAGCCGAGAATAAAGCCACCAAGACCACCAATAACTAAGAATGTACCTTTAGGAGCTAATCCCAGTATCATATAACCTATTAAGGCAAATAAAATAGTAAGAAATATTACTCTAATTTTATTATTCCAATGTTTCTTAACTGAAGTAAGCAAAGCACCAGAAATCATACCTGCTTGAAAAATAATTGTTGCTAAAGCATAAAGCAAAGCCGTTCCGTTATGGTCTACATAAATGAATAATGACAAAAGTGCATTTAATGGTTGTATTAGAAAATTTAGTAACATTGATAGAATTATTAGAGTTGTTAATCCTGGTATTATTTTTAAAGTTCTGATTCCTAATCTAAACTCTTTAAAGAAGCTTGTCTTTTTAACTAATTCTTGTGCTTCTGATTTACGGTTAAATGAAGGAATTTTAATAAATACCAATGGAATTAATGCTATATAGAATGTAATTATGTCAATCCATAGTAATTGCTTAATCGCTAAAAAGACATAAAGAAATGCTGCTAAACCTGGCGCAAGTAATTGGACAACTCCAGTAAACAGATAATTAACACCATTAATCCTAGATAATTTCTCTTTTGGAACCATTGCTGGGATAATTGCATTCACGGTTGGTAAGTGAAATGCTTGAAATATACTACGCAGGCTTATAAAACCAATCACTATCCAAACATTAGCAATATTGAAATGAAAGAGCATTATTAGGATAAATGTTACTATTGCTTGCCCAGAATCCACAATCCCTATTAGAATTTTGCGATTAACTTTATCTGCTAAAACTCCAGCTATAGGCATAAATATTGTCATCAATAAAATATTCGAAAATATTGCAATCGAAAGAATAATCGCACTTTGAGTTGTCTCTGTTATCCACCAGATAAGTACAAAATATGCAACTGAAGACCCAAACAATGAAAATAATTGACCCGACCAAAAAAGCATATAACTCCTAAAAGTTTTTTTATTTGCTGTTTGTTCCATATTATATCCCCTAATTTCTAAATTTTTTTTTATAATTCTTTTAATTTTTTTTTATTATTTTTTGAATTTATTCAATTTTATTTTCAATATTTCCATTTATTTCTTTATCATAATCTATATGTCGTAGATTTGTAAACATATAGATTGAGAGTGATATTACGATTCCTAATATTGCACAATAGAAGTAAACCCAGGAAATCCCGAAAATCTCACTTAAAGGTCCCGACACAATTGCTCCTATAGGTGAAGCAATCATAGAAAGTGTATTTAGAATTGAAAACACTCTCCCCATTTTATCCTGAGGAACTGTTTTTTGTACAACTGTTAGTAATATTGTATTTACAATTGGTAAAATGAATCCTAAAACAAACGCACCTGAACCAATTATTGGATAATATCCAATTGGAGCAATTGCATACATTAAATACCCAATATTTAAAACTAAAATTCCAATAAACATGGTTCTAATTGAATTTTTCCATTTTTTCTTAATTGATGGAATTACAGCTCCTATAATCATTCCTCCTTGTAAAATCATCTCCAATATTGCCAGAATGAAAATATCACCCCTATGAAATTCTAATATAAAGATGGGCATAAGTACAATCAGAGGTTGAATTAACATATTCAACAACATAGCAGCTCCCATAATTTTTAAAAGCCCTGGAATAGTTCTAAGTACTGTAAAACCTTCCTTCATTTCTATAAAGAATGAACTTTTTTCATTGCTATCTAATTTATTATTGACTCTTGGAATTTTGACTAATAAAAGAGGTATTAAACTAATAAGAAATGTAATTACATCAACCCATAAAACTATCTGAATTGGAAAAAAGAATAAAAAAGTTGCTCCAACAACAGGTCCTATTAGTTGGATAAGTCCTGTAAAAAAGTAATTTATACCATTAATTCTGCCTAACTTATCTTTTGGAACCATAGAAGGCATTATTGCACTGACTACTGGTGAATGAAATGATTGAAACACACTACGAATAGCTATAAATATGAGCACAATCCAAACATGAGCTGCATTAAAGATAAAAAATATTGTTAAAAGTAATGTAAAATAAGCTTGTAAGGAATCTACAATTAAAATTATATACTTACGATTGTATCGATCAGATATAACACCTGCAAAGGGTGTTAGAATTAACATGGGAATCATATAAATAAAATTACCCAAAGCTAGCATTGTTTCGCTACCAGTCACTATAGTAATCCACACAAAAATAACAAAAAATATTACCAATGAACCTAACAAGGAAAACAATTGCCCTGTCCAAAAAAAGAGATAACTTCTAAATGTATGTTGATCTGCCAATTCTGCCATATTTATCCCCTAATCTCCTAATTATTGATTCTAATCTCCTAATTTTTTAAATTTTCCATTTTCCTTCTTCATAAATTATATTATTATCAGCAATTATTTTTGATCCTGGCACTTTCATATCCTTTAGTATGTCCCAGTGAATTGAAGAAATATTCTTTGAACCCGCTTCTTGAATGCCAAGTCCTAACGCACAATGTATTGTTCCACCGAGTTTTTCATCGAATAACATATTTTTCGTAAATTTTGTTACACCATGATTCGTCCCTATTGCAAATTCTCCAATTTTATTTGCATTCTCTACCGTCAATATTTCTTGAAGAATATCTTCACCTTTAGCTGCTGCCGATTTAGATACTAAACCATTTTTAAACTCTAAGTATATATCTTCGACTTCTTTCCCCATGTATATCCCCGGATAAGTAAATTTAATATAGCCATTAACAGAATCCTCGACAGGACTAGTAAAAATTTCACCATCTGGCAAATTAAATTTACCACAGCTATTAATCCATTTTCTTCCTTCAACTGATAGTGATAAATCTGTATCTTCTCCAATAACTCGGATTTTTTTAACTTTATTGAGGTATTCACATATTATGCTCTGCTTTTTTTCCATTTCTAGCCATTCTTTAACTGGATCATCTTTATCTAAAAATAATGTCTTTTGAACAAATTCAAAATATGAAAATAAATCCATATTTGCCTCCTGAGCATGAGCATTGCAAGGAAAAGGTATTACAATCCAATTTAATTCTCCAGCTGAAGTTCTGTCCTCTTGAATCTTTCTTAACTCTTTCCGTTTAGGAGCCCCCATATATTTCGAAAATTTCTTAGGGTCAATTTCACTAAATTTACGTGTATTATAACCAGCTATTATTTCAATTAGATGATCATATTCTGTAAATATTAGCTCCTCTGCTTTACTGACATATGACAACTGTTCATCAGAAGCTAATTTAAAGAAAGTTTCACTTATCCCATCAATACCTGGGACTATCAATTTATGAGCCCCAGCTTTAATTATTTCTATATTTAATGCTTGAAATAATTCTTTTGCTAATGCAGGACCCCCTATATAGACTGTATCCCCTTTTTTTACCTCTAGTGAATATTCTACAACTATTTTAGCTAACTTTTTATAAACATTATTAATCATTTTTTATTAATACCTCATTTTTATATTTTTTATCTTCTAAATTCAAATTTTCCAATTTCCCTCTTCATAAATTATTTTAGTATCAGCAATAATTTTTGAACCTAGCACTTTCATATCTTTTAAAATATCCCAATGTATAGCACTATCATTTTTTGAACCCAAATCCTTAAATCCAGCCCCAAGAGCACAATGAATTGTACCTCCCATTTTTTCATCAAAAAGCATCTCTTTGGTAAATTTGGTGATATTATAATTTGTTCCAATGGCAAATTCCCCTAGAATCTCCGCATTTTCTATTTGTAAAATTTCTTTTAATAACTCATTCCCTTTATCTGCTGAATAATTAATAACTTTTCCATCTTTAAATTCTAAATATATATTTTGAACTTCATTCCCTTGATAAATTCCAGGATATGTAAACCTAATATGTCCATTAACTGATTCTTCTACGGGGCTTGTACAGACTTCACCATCTGGTAAGTTAAAACGACCACAATTATTTTCCCAAATTCTACCCTTTGTTGACATAGTTAGGTCAGTATCTTCACCAAGGATATGGATTTTTTCAATCTTATTCAAATAATCGGTTATTTTTTCTTGTTTTCTTTCAATTTCTAACCATTCTTCTATGGGTTCATCTTTATCAAGATATAATGCTTTTTCAATAAATTCAAAATAAGAAAATAAATCCATATTTGCCTCTTGAGCCAAAGAGTTACATGGAAAAGGTAAAGCTAGGTACTTAAATTCTCTAGTCCCCATTCTCTTCATCAATATTTCCCAAATTTCTCTATTACTAGGTGATCCCATAGCTTTTGAAATCTTTTTAGTGTCAACCATACTTAATTTCCGAGTATTGTAATCTCCTAGTATATCTATAACGGCATCAAATTCTTTAATTACCATTTTCATTATCGGATCTACATATTGTAATTGTTCTTCAGATGCATATTTATATTTTAACTCTTGAGTTCCTTCAATTCCCGGATTTAAAAGAGGATATCCTCCTGATTTAATAACTTCAACATAAAGTGCTTGAAATAAATCTTTTGCTAAAGCAGGGCCACTAATAAAGACTCTATCTCCTTTTTTTACATTAGTAGAGAAATTTATTGCTAATTTAGCTAATTTTTCATAAAATAAATTGATCATTTTACTTAAATACCTCGATTTATTACATTTTATCAATTAATTCAAAAATTTTAGATATAACCTCTTCGGAAGGACTTGTAAATTTAAAAACTCCCTCTTCTAGTGAACCCTCAATTCCTTCCGCTGCTAATTCATAAATCATATTTTCCGCTTCCTCTTCTGAAATACCTAGTGCTTGAGAAAATTTGTCAATAGGTATTGAATTCTGAAGTTTAATTAAGCCATGAATGCGTTTTTTTACCCTTTCCTTTTCTGTGTCATCAACACCCCATTTTTTTACTTTTTTCTCTATTTTGCGTTCAACCATATCTCCGAGATCTTCTATTTTTGATTCTTTGACCGCTTTTTGAATATTCTTTTCAAGATCTTTACCAGCTTGTTCCATTTTTCGTCCCCAAACTTCTAATTTAGCGATGTCACCAATGTTATTTTTTACAAATTTCATTGATTTTCTAACCAACTCTGAAACTGAGGCACCTAATCCTTCTGCCCAATCTTTCCACTCTTCACTCATCTCGGGGTCAACTGAAATATTTATTCGTTTGACAGCTTTCTTTTTAGCTTTCTCCAGCTTTCTTTCTAATTTTTCTCTAAATTTCTCTTCCTGCTTATATGCTCTTTCTTTTAGCCTTTCAAGCTTTTCTCTTGCAGATTCAATCTTTTCCTTTGCGCCCTCTCCTAAATCATCTAACCCTTTTTTTACGTCTCCAATTTCATCAAATAATGAAACTTTCATTTGCTCAAGTTCATCCAATTCATCTTCTAAATCCTCTTTTACATCATAACTATCTTCAATTAAATCCTCGATCTCATCATAGAAATCGTCATGTAGCTCATCTAATTCATCTAAAAGATCATCTCGAATTTCATTTAACTCCCACCTTATCTTCTCATTTTCTCTTTTATTATCTCCATTTCTTTCCTTTTCATTTGACATATTAATTTCTCCTTGTTTTTTGTTTATATTATTCTTTTTATTAATTAACTTTAAAATTCCAAATCCTCAGCTTTTATTTGAATAGGTTCATTAGATAAATTGGCTTGCTTGTGAACCTCAATGCTTTCAACATAATATACTGTCCCCAAAACTTCTGTCCCCCTACCAATTATAACATGTCGTCCTTTAACATCTCCTTCTACACGTGTTCCTGTAATATCAATCCTATTTTTAGCAAGTATACTTCCAAATATTCTGAAAGGGTGTTTAAATATTTTTCTCGCCCTTACTAGGCTAGTACCAAAAAATACATCTTCTCCCTTAATATCATTTTCTGCTGTAATTGAACCATCAATTTCTATAACTCTATGGGATAAAAGTTCACCTTGAATATGGAATGAACCTGAAGATCTAACTCCTTGAAGTGCTTCTACTTTATTTCCTAACCTTAATGAACCCGAACTTGATAATGTCCCTTGAATTATTACTACTCCGCCTATTGATGCTGACCCAGAAGATCTAAAATTACCATCTCCATGAAGAGATCCCCTAAGTCTAAATGATCCAGAACTTCTTACATCACCATGTACAATTAAATCCCCGTCCCCTTTCAAAGAACCAGATGACCGAAATCCATTACATTCAAAATTTCCCTCTATCTTAGCTGAGCCCGAAACAGTTAATTCGTCATTTATAGTTCCTTCTGAGAGCCTTCCTGACCCAGAAATTTTCATAATTCTTTAACCTCCTCTTCTTATTTCTCTTTTTCTCGTTATAGTTAATTTAAATTTTAAAACCACTTAAATTGCCACATCCCTAAACAATAACTTTGAATATATCTTATTTTTTACTTCCTTTACCTCTTCATAACCAATCGTTATTTTCATTATATTATGCCTCCAATATTTTTTTTTCTTTTCTTCTTGATAAATCAATTATTTTAATGATCATGATAAAAAAATAAAAAAAAATTTATTTATTGATGATAACCATTAAGAGCACTCTTAATGATTATTAATTCCCTATTGTCCAAACTTCTTTTATTCATTTTTTTCTACCTTTTTTTTTATTATTTTTTAGTTCTCTGATCATAAAGTGTGTAAACTAGTATATAAATGTTGTGTTTTCAGTGTGTATAGAATCGATCAAAAAAATACGGATTCTATACGAAGGAAGCTTCTAATTGCTTTTGGCTTAGTGTGTATTAGTGTGTATAATTCTCAAAAAGATTGAGAAAGCAAAAACATTAAAATCTAATTCCAGAAAGAGATGTATAAAGGTAAATTTTCCGAGTCCTTTGCAGGGATAATCCAACTATAACAAACATTTACTTATAGGTATCATTTTACTCGAGTTTGAGGTAAATAGGCTAAAGAGACCTTTAGATGATCATGGTGGGCAGGCTTCGGATTTTATCGGCTGAGCATTCATAATAATAACGGTAACTATGATTGTGAGGATTGTTATGGAAGCTATGGCAGTTATCAATATCAAGATTTTTTGAGTTTCTTTTTTTAAGGCTCGCATTAAAAAGATCTATAAATCTATAAAATGGCTAAAGAAGGTATAATAAATTAAAAAAAAAAAAGAAATAATTATGATTAATAAGTGAACTTATCATGCATAATAGACTCCCAAAATTGCCCTACAATTAGGACACACGATTATTGTCTTTCTTCCTGGTCTTACTGTTTCTAATTCTTTCTTGGGATTTGTAAACTCAAAATTACAAAATCCACATTTTGCATTTTCGTTTTTAGGCATTTTGCATTTGCTCAATTGTTTTATACCATAAAAAATCCTATTTTTTCTTTAAATATTTCTAGTTCAATAGGGTGTAACAATGGATTTTACAACAACAACAGGAGTGATAATTATGTACAATAAAGAAAAAATATTAAGAAAAATAGTATCGAATTACAGGGACAGTCTATCTGTTGTTGAAACTATGATTGAAAGCGATGAAAACCTGCGTGAGGAACTGTATCACAAAATTATATACTGTAAAGAGTTGATAAATTCATATGAGCTTATCAATGTACCTGA
>CP070831.1:240008-244232 GCA_020344955.1 Promethearchaeota archaeon
CCGCTTTTATAAACACAAATTTGACTTTTGATTAATTTCAAAAGAGCGTCTCTTTTTGCAATCTCAGATTGTGGTATTAACATAAGTTCCTTGAGCAATTCCTCACCTTCAGATATTAATTGTAAAACTAGATCATAATCCCCTAAAATTACTAAAGCCCAAGCTTTAGAAATATAACTATCGATTAGCAAGCATTTATTATCTAGTTCTTTACTCATATTGCATGCCAATTCAGCGAATTTGAGTGCATCCGTAGATTTTCCTAGTTCAAAAAAGATATTACTCTTAATAAGATTACAAAAGACTCGTTCTTCAACAGTAAGATCTTTTTTTTGCTTGAAATCATCTAAAGCATTAAGAGCTTTATTGTATAAACCTTCAATAAAAAGCTGGTTTATATTCTGTAACCTTTCACTAACTAAAACTGACATTGGAATCAATTTTTCACTTATTTAAAGACAAATTAAAAAAAGTAGAATTTATTTAAATAGTTATTTTCGAAGATTTGATTAAAAAAGTTAGGATTATAGTCAAGACAATACAAATATTAATAAAGCCCATTAGTCTATCAATCAAGGTCTTATTTTCTAGTATAAAAACTTACTCGAATGAAACTTCTATATTTATATTCGAAGGAATATAGATATTCAAAATCATTTAATAAAAAAAATCAATAAGAAGTGAATTGAAAAATGGCACAAGAAATTTTAAAGTTCACAAAATTGACTTTTATAATCCATTTTATAATAGGTCTTACTTTTACTATTCTTTTTTGGATTCCAGATATCGCCCTTCCGTTATATGTAGATGTTACAGGAATTAACATTGCTGGAATGCTTGTAGCTCATGCCATGAGTTTGACAATTGGGTGTCTTTTTGCAGGATTAACAGTAAGTTCTCTTCTAGGAATCTTTGCAAAGGAATGGAAACAAGTTAAAATTGTGGCAATTTGCGAAGTTGTTTGGCTTGTTGCTAATCTAGTTACTTCAATTATTAGCTTTTCTGTCTTTATCGTAGGGATGGCAATATTAACACTTGTAATTACAATAGTACTGATTGTGCTCTTCATTTTGACTTGCCTGCAACAAGAAGATAAAATTAACCCAATATTTTAGCTGAGCATCTAATTATTAATTTTCTTTTTTTTTTTGGACTTTTGGTAATTTTAAGATATTATAATATTCCATTTGGAATTAAATTTTTATTTACCAATTAGCTCTTTATTCATCTTTATCTGGTTCTAGAATTACTTTGATAGATTCACCAGCTTCGCAAACAACTTTAAACGCTTCTTTAGCTTTATTGAGTGGGAATCTGTGTGTGATTAAATCTACAACATTGATTCTTTTAGAAAGTATCCAATTATAAGCTTCATCAAGATCTTCTGGAGCTGCGCCATAAGAAGTCATTATAGTAATTTCATTTCTCCAATATTGATTTATGGGAACATTTAGGTAGACCCATGGTTCTGGAACTGCAAAGAAAATAATCTTACCTCCTGATGCAACACATTCTAGACCCTGATTTGCTGCTGATACAGCTCCAGTACAAATAATGACAATATCTGCTAGTCTATACTTATTTATCTTTTTTATTTCTTCTGGTAAATCTGCTTTTGCGTTAAAAATTTCATCTGCTCCAAACTCTTTTGCTTTTTGTAAGCGAAATTCATTGATGTCAGTTGCTATAACTTTTTTTGCCCCTCTAAGTTTTGCTAATTGTATATGTAACAATCCAGATGCACCGCATCCTAAAATCAAGACGACAAATCCTTTTTTGATATTTGCTAATCGTTGAGCACGACATACACATCCTAATGGTTCGATAAAAACTGCTTCTTCATAAGAAACATTTTTATCTAAAACATAAACTCCCTTCTTTTCTATATTAATCTTTGGAACCCTAACATACTCTGCAAAACCTCCAGGATCAAAATTTGTATTATGAAGTAAATTGCATGCTGTATGATGTCCTTGTTTACAATAATGACATTCAAAACATGGCACATGGTGAGATACAAATACACGGTCTCCAATTTTAAGATTTTTGACAGTCTCACTTTTCTGTACAATTTCTCCTGCGATCTCATGACCTAAAATTAAAGAATCGACACCTAATTTTTCCATCTTAGCCTTTCTATAATATTCGAGAATATCTGAACCACAAATTCCAGATTTTTTTACTTTAACTAAGAACTCTCCTGAACCAATTATTGGTTTAGGTATTTCATCAGTTCTAATATCATCATTACTAAAATATCGTGCAACTCTCATAATTTATTCATTAAAAGGCAATTATAGATATATAATTTGTGTGTAATTATTTATAACTTTTGAACTAATTTCTTTATCTTATATAATTCATTTAATTTAATCCACACAAAAGAAAGTGAAATTTCTCTTAAAATAGAATTTGCTTACTTTAATGTAAAAAACTTGTATACTAGTCTTATATAGATTCACCCCAAAATAATAAATAAGAAATTTGATAAATAGTTTTAATTGTGAGATGGTATGGAAAGAAAATTTAACAAAAAACTAATAATTGGAATAATTTCAGTAGCAGTAGTAGCAACTACTGGTATAATTGCTTCTGTAATCATATTTCAGCCTCAAGACAATATTGATTCAAGAATAAGATCCTTGATGTCTCAAGGTAATATCCCATCTTTAGCTGCTGGTATTGTAGTCAATGATACATTAGTATGGTCAAAAGGTTATGGAGATCAACCTGATGGTGTAGACAGTGTATATATGATCGGCTCTATAACAAAAATATTCACAGCTACAGCTATAATGCAACTTTATGATAATAATACACTTGATCTTGACACTGATATTGATACCTATATCCCATTTAGTGTTCGGAATCCTAATTATCCAAGTATTCCAATAACAATTCGTGATCTATTAACTCATAGTTCAGGAATAAGTAAAATTGATAAACCTCTCTGGGATCATGACGCTGATTTCATCAATTGGACAAATAATAATTTAGGAACGAATTATACTGCATGGGATCCACGTCCCACATTGGGGGACTTCTTAAATGGGTCTTTAAATCCTTATGGACAATATTATGAATTAGATACTTGGGAATCCTTTGCACCTGGAACTGGCTGGCAATATTCAAACTTGGCTTTTCTTTTACTTGCATATATAGTTGAAGAAATTACCAATCAATCATATGCAGAATATCTTCAAGAAAATGTTTTAAGTCCTCTGGGTATGACTAATACAGGATTTAATTACACCGATTTCATAGGTAGAAACGCTATTCCTTATGAACAAAACGATACACAACTTATTGAAGGTCCTATATATAATTTTTACAACATAGGTGGGGGAGGATTAAGAAGCACAGTACATGATTTAACAAAATTCCTAATTGCTCATATGAACCAAGGAAGCTATAACAATACACAAATTCTATTACCTCAAACAGTTGTTGATATGCAAACAGCGGAATTTAGTTTGTCTGGTTCTGATCTTGGTGGTTTTACTTTTATTGGACAAGGCTTGGGATGGCCACTTTACTCAGGTAATATTATTGGACATGGGGGAGCGGTCCCAGGTTATCTTGCTCAAATTTCGTTTAAGACTGTAAGCAATGGTAAATATGGTATAGTGTTTATGCTTAATAAGGGTTCTAGCTTTGTACAGGATAATTATTTACTTAATACATTTTTCCCTTCCTTAATTGAGATACTTTTTGATGAAGCTGCTAGACTTTTTTCACTTTAAATATCGAGAATTGAAGAATGAATAAGGAATTAGATTTACTAATATTCTTTTTTTATTCTTTTTTTAAAAAAAAAGTTTTCAAATGTAATTGTAAAAAGGTTGATAATTGATTATTTTGCTTTTCTCCGTCGTAAAAGTTTAAAAGCAATATCAGTTCCCATACCTTGGTTATAAGCCAACTCAATCCATAGCATTGCCAGTGGTTCTATAAGTCTCGCATTTTTAAGTGGTCCCGCATCGATAACTTCAAATCCAAGATCAATTCCTAATTGCTTAGTTTTTGATTTGGCATCTAAATCATCTCCACAAATGAATAAACTTGCTTGTATAGAGCCAAATTGTATTTTATCTAAACTTTCTACACCAATAGTATGAACTGCTTTTATTACTTTAGCCCCTAATGCCCATTTTGCGACTTTTTCAGCTGCAGATGGGGTAGTAACTATTACAGGCCCTCCTAAATGTGGAGCAGCAGTAGTAG
>CP070831.1:244332-266511 GCA_020344955.1 Promethearchaeota archaeon
AAGTAATTCTAATTAAAGTTAAGCGTAATAGACTTTTTAGAGGGATCTTATCTGGATTCGATGAACACTTAAATCTTTATTTAGAAGAAACTAGTCAGCTTTTTGAATATCAAGATGATGAAGGAAACATTCGTGAAGAGCACGAAAATCTTGGCAATATTGTTGTTCGGGGAGATAATGTAATATTCGTAAATCTTGCGAATATCTAAGCAGATTAGGATAATTTCTTGAATTAAATAGGCTAAAATGGAATATATATAACCCAAATTGAGCTTAATTTGATTTTTTTAAATAAAATATATTTATATCGATCTTTAAGAATCTAACTACTTTTTATAAGATTTAGTTAAATAATTATGGTTATAACAATAGTAATAAAATAGAGATTTGATTAGATTTGTAAATTGTAAAAAAAATAGTTTTAAGATGAAAGAGTAGATTTTAAAGAGTGACCGTGTCAGAACTACAACAAACAGGAAAATCAGTCTTAATTAATCCAAATTTAGGACGGCCAACAATTTTACAAATAGATCGTAAATTAAAAAAGAAAAAATTCCAATTATCTTTACTTTTTATTAGCGATATTTCTGATCTTGAGATTTTTAAAAAAAGTCTAAATAAAAAAATCTCGTTAATACCGTTATTTGATTATAAGTGGTCATATAAATTAGTTTTCGTAAAAAAAACTAAAGGTTTATTTGCAAAATGGAGGGAGAAAAGAGCTAGAAAAAAAAGAAAAAAATTTCTTAAAGATAAATTGGAAATTATAACAGCCAAAGATTTAGATTTGGAGCAACTAAAAAAATTAAAGTCTCAACTCCATAGAGGAGACCCTATTTTTCCCAAAGTGAAAAATATTGAAACTGCTTCAATAATTCCCATACAAAATATTTCTGATATAGGAGAATTGAGTCCCCATGAACTTTTAATTAAAAATCGAGTATTTGGTGAATTAAATAAATTCTATAAGGTATTAGTTGAATTTACTCCTAATAAGGAAGTTTTGAAGTTTTTGAAAGAGCGGAATTTTGTTATGTTTGATATAAATTGTTTTAGTAACCGAATTAATTATCATTCATTAGTAATCTCAAAACAGAAGTGGAAAGATTTTACCTTTGTACATGCTACAGATCTCCATTTAGCAGAAAGAAATGACAGAATTTACAGTATTATAAAGAAGTGGACAGAATCATCGATAACAAAAAGTGTAGAGGATTTTTTTAATACGGTAAAAAAAAAATTAAAAATTAAGAAGAGAAAAGAAGACAGAAAACAAATTTTATCTGATGTTAAAATTCCATTAAGAAAACGTTTAATAAATCCAAATAATCAATTCAGGAAATTTATAAAATTAATGAATAGGAAAGTATTAAGAAATGAATTAGATTTCGTAGTTTTAACAGGAGACATTGTTGATTATACAATATCAAGCAAATTGGCCAAGAAAATAGGTAAAATAGATGAATTCAGATATGAAGATAGTAATTGGCAGACATTTAAAAACACTATCCTCAATATACCGCTTAATAAAAAACATAAAGGGGTTATCAGAGGAGAAGAATTGAATTGTCCAATATTCACAACTATAGGGAATCATGATTATCGACCATTCGCCTATGATTTAACGTGGGGAGAGATGTATAAAAAAATTGGATTAAACGCATCTGAGGCAATTGCATTAAATCAAATGTTTTCCTCTTCACCCATTACGGCATTAACAAAAACCTCGTCAGCTTTAAAAGGATATTTTTCTGAAATTAATGCTTCACTTGATTTTTCTATTATGCTAGGGAATAATCTTTTTATTATATTAAATACTGGAGCGGATTCTTTTAAAAATATAAGAGACTTGATAACTGGTCATCCCTCTGTCACTGGAGTTTCATATAAACAAATAAAATACTTAGAAAACTTGATAAATAATCAAATAAGTAAGGATTTGAATACTTTTCTATTTTTACATGGTCCTCCAATAAATACAGAAGGAAAAAAATTAAGCATTAGTTTATTTGAAAAAAAAGGGAGTCGCATTATTAGAAAGAAAATTAGTGAATTCAAAGAATCATTAATTAAAAAGTTGGGAAAACCATTATCTGCCGCACGTATAGATGGGACATTCAATGTTAAATATGGATGCGTATCATCAAATTGGGAAAAACTTATCGACTTTTGTAAAGATTACACTATTCTAACTTTGTCTGGTCATACACATACTAATCGTGAATTTAGATTAGAAGATACTGAGATGAAAACAACAGTTTACGATGCGCCACCTTTTAAGTTGAAAAAAATTGAAAATCCTGCGGCAATTTTTTATGATAAATATTCTGAGATATTTAATACCACAAAAGATATATTAGCGAATGGACCTTTCGTAGTTCAAACTCCTGCGCTAGGATTAGGAAGTTATAAAAACACCAAAACTGCTGGTGGTTACAGAGAAGTTAATATAAAAAATGGAAAATTAGCTTCTTTTAAAGTAATGTACATAAATAGATAATTAGAGATTTTTTAATGTTTGTTAAGAATGTATCTCATCTTCTAAATAAAAATTTAGATAAAATCCAATTGTCAATTAGAGAAATTGGAATTGAAACACTTGAAAAATCAATTTTGGCAGTAAAACCTAAAATCTTAATGCAAAATTCAATCAAACTCCATAAAAAAAGATTGATAATTGAGAATGATGAATATGATTTAGAGAATTTTAATAAGATTTATATTATTGGTGGAGGCAAGGCTACTGCAGAAATGGCATTAACACTTGAAGAATTTTTTTCGGATGTAAAAGATATCAGATATGAAGGTATTATTAATATACCAGATAATTCCGAACTAATGGACAATTTTAAGAAAAGTAGAATCTCTTTTAATTTAGCTTCCCATCCAATCCCTAACGAAGAAGGATTTAAAGGAACTAAGGCTATGATGAAGCTAATAGAAAAATCAACTAATAACGATCTAATTTTCTGTTTAATATCTGGTGGGGGTTCCGCATTACTTCCATTTCCAAAACAAGGTATAGAGATTGAAGATTTGCGAATATTTAATTCTTTACTCCTATCTTCTGGGGCATCAATACACGAGATCAACACATTAAGAAAACATCTATCTGATTTTAAAGGAGGCAACCTAGCAAAAAAAATTTACAATTCAAGTGGAGCAACCTTAATCTCTATAATTATATCAGATGTTGTAGGAGACAATTTAGATTCGATTGCTTCTGGTCCTACTGTTTCTGATAGAACTACATTTAAAGAGGCTTTTGAAATTATAGAAAAATTTGAGCTTTTGAATAAAATTCCTAATTCTATAAGGGAATCACTAAACCAGGGCTTATCAGGTAAAATGTCAGAAAACCCAAAACCTGGTAATTCATGCTTCAACAATGTGCATAATTATCTAATTGGAAGCGTGAAAAATGCGGTCCAGGAAGCTAAATCTTTTTTAAATAGTAAACAGTTTAAAGTAGATTATGTTTCTGATAATGTTATTGGTGAAGCTAAAGACTTTGGACAAGTATTATATGGAGTTATTAGTAGACATGTGAAAGATAATTTAACTAAAGACAAGATTAAAAAGATTGCTTTAATTGGAACTGGTGAATTAACAGTAACAATTAGAGGGGATGGTATTGGGGGAAGAAATCAAGAAATGTTATTAAGTTTCCTGAATATAGTGAAAAATAAAAAATTAAATTATGACTTATTAATCATTAGTGCGAATCTTGATGGCATTGAGGGAAATAGCGAAGCGATGGGTGCTTTAATTGATAATTATGTGTTAGAACAAATGATTTTAAGAAAAATCGATACAGAAAAATATCTAATAAATAATGATTCAAATAATTTTTTCAAAGAGTTGGGAACTGAAATAATTACAGGCCCCACAGGATGTAATGTAAATGACTTAACTTTGATTTTAATCACCAAAATTAATAACTAATAAATTTTATAATAAAAATAAAGAAGATGAGTGAATTAATAGTTTGTCCTACTTATAATTTTAGTTTCAGAATTCAAAACGCTAATAAAGAAGATAATGAGATAGTTTGTCTTATGTGTGGTCATAAATTTATGGATACTAATATTTTACCCTTTAGTTTTAGAAAATTTAATAACAAATTCTTGTAAAATTGAATGTAAATATATTTCTCTTGCAGATAAATCTCTTACTCTTCATTGAAAAATTTTTTATAGTTTGGCGTTAAAATTAGATTATCGATTAATTTTTATTAAATCGTAAATAATTATCAATTTATTAAAAATCTATTCTTGGTAGAAAACAATGGGTAAAAAAGATAAGAAAAAGAAACCGACTGCGCGAATGGGCTGGGATTCAAGCGAAGCTGAAGAAGAAATTGTTGCTGAGGCATTAAAAAGAAAGGATATGGATACAGGAAGAGTTGAATTACTGGATAGAGATACTGCTACACCAGTTATTGAGACTTATGATAAGGATACTGGAGAGATTGAAGGCAGTATTGTTCTGAAAGATGGAAATAGAGAAGGATTGTTAGCGCTAGTGAAAATAATCGAGACTGTAGAAGTAGAACAGGATCATGATGCCAATATTAAATCTTTTGCTCATAGTGGAAAGTTTAATATTGAAAATCCAAGCTCTGTTGATAGGTTATGGGATGTGGATGTCTCTCTCGAAAATATTGGAAGCACAGATTTAAAAACTAAGGATATTTCAATAAGAGAATTAGGAACTGAATCACCCGATAATATTGACTCAAGAAATTTTAAAATTACTAAGGATATTAAAAATTTATTACTTGTAAAAGAATTTATAAGTACACTACCTAATGCTAATGATGTTCTTAATATAAATGATATTGAAAAAGAGTTATTAAAAACAAAGGATAAAAAAAGTGAAGTTTCTTCTAAAACACCATCAAAACCTAAAGTTGATGAGGAGGAAGAGGAAGAAGAAGAGGAAGAAGAAGAAATGGAAGGTGAAACTTGGGGTGACGGTGGAACTCTTGTTGAAACGGGTTTAGAATCTTTTGGAATCTCTATTGATAGGGATAATCTTGTTTCTTATGCTATAGCAATTAGAAGTCTTTTCGATAAGCCTGTTTCAAATATTAAAATCATAAAAAATATCCCTGATGACTTCTCAAACCCATCAATCCGAGATACTACTGAAGGAAGAGCGGAAATTCAAGGGAATAAGATAATTTGGACAATTGACAAATTAGTTCCTGAATATACTGTGGTGTGTAAATTTACATGCAATATTATGGTCACAGATATCACAAAAAGAAAAACTGGAACAATAGAAGTTAATTATCAAGCAGCTTCTTCTTATGCTGAAGGATTAGGCATTGAAAAATTCGATGCTTATACGAGAAATAAATTCTATGTAGATACAGTTGAAAGAGATGAAGAACCAGGTATTTTTGACTGCAAACTCGTATTTGATAATT
Source organism: Promethearchaeota archaeon (assembly GCA_020344955.1). GTDB lineage: Archaea > Asgardarchaeota > Lokiarchaeia > Sigyniarchaeales > SOKP01 > Loki-b32. The sequence continues at coordinate 249,767 of CP070831.1, forward strand.
CATCAGAATTTATTATACAACTCTTCAATGCAGATGTGTATTCTCCAGACGATGAGACAAAGAAATTTGTAGATATTGATCCTAATGACGTTCCAATGTTACCAAGTGGTGCTCAATGGCATTCAACAAAGTGGCAATATGAAAGTGATGAATATCCAACTTTCAGAAAGAAGTTAGAGTTTAGAGTAATGCCTGATTTTCAAACCATTGTCAATGGCTCAATGGCTCTAGCGGATGTTATTTTAGAGATTGGAAGTATCACCGGAGTAATGTCTTATAACTTAACCGAAGTACCAACTTATCGAGAGAAGGACGTTATTGCTACAATTAAATTAGTTAATAATGGCTCAGCACCACTTGATGAGGTTAAGGTTGTTCAGCAATATTTCTCGGATGAATATCAACCTCCAAAAGCAGGTGAAATTAAATTAATATGGGATGGACAAGAAGTTGAAGTATCCGCTGCTGCTGTAAGCTTTGAAGATAATGAATTTAAAATTGATCTTAAAGACTTAAAAGACAGTAGTACTGGGATGTTTAAACCAGATTCAACTTTAGAATTTGAATATCCTATTCACTGTGTAAATCCTGCTCGTGAATCCACATTCGAATCAGAAATAATATATCTTGCAAACACTTTTCCAGTTAGTCAAGAGTTAGAATTCAAACCAGAAGTTCCTGTAATTTCGGCAATGCACATTAGAAGGAAATTCAGAATTGGTAAAGAAGTACAAGCAATTGGAGACCTAGGAAATTACAAAATTATCTTGTCAGTTGAAAATATTGGAGAATCTAACTTAACTAATTTGACACTTTTAGATAAAGTACCTGATTTATTTGAATATGGAGATTATTCTATGACACCTGAAATCACTGATGAAGTTGGTCAGGATACATTAAAGTGGGAAATTGATCTCTTAGAAGCTGGGGATAAATTAGAAATTACGTATGAAATAACAGGTAAAGGTAAATATAGTCCATCTGATGCCCAATTAGCGCTTTAAAATATAAAAAGCATTTTTTATTTTTTTATTTTTTTATATTTACAATAATAGTTTAATAAACATAGGGAGAAGTATTAAATGAATAAATAATGAAATTTAATTTAATTACTACTTTTATTAACTCTTGAGAAATCATGTTAAGAAAACGTTATCAGCTTAATTGGATGTTTGAATGTCCAGATGCGGTACTTACTTGCTCAGTTTTGAAGTGTAATGACAAAACTTTTCTAGTTTTCGGTGGACACGATAAAACCCTTTATTTAACAGATGAACAAATGGATATTATTGATGAGAGAGTTTTTGATGGATGGTGTAGATGCAGTTATCCAATAGATCTTGATGGAGATGGGTGTGATGAGGTATTAGTAGGAGCTGGTGATGGAAATTTCATGGTTTTAAAAATAAATTTAGAGAAGAAAAAACTAGCAGGGATAATGCGTTATAAAGCCTTAAAAAGGATAAACTGTTGTATCGCTGGAGATTTCACCCGAGATGGGAATATAGAACTCATCTTTGGAAGTGATGATAAAACTCTTAAAATTTTTGATGATATTAAAGCTAAAGAGCCAAAATATATACTATACTATGATTCTTGGGTTACAACTTGCACATTAGGTTTCTTACAGTTACCTGATTATGAAGAACCGACTTTCGGATTATTAGTGGGCACAAAAAATGGGTTAGTTCAATTGGTTCAATTCCAGGATAACATACTAAATGTTATATGGCAAAATGATTTTAATACTCAGATTAATGATATCAAAGTTGGAGATGTGACAAATGATGGATTCAACGAAATACTCCTAAGTACTGACGATTCATTCATTAAAGTTTTAGACAGCGGAGGAGAAATCATTAAAGAGATTAATATTGAAGAAGGCCGCCCAATATCTTTATTAGTTGAGGATATAGATGGTGATAATGCAAAAGAAATCGTAGCTGGATGTGCTGATGGCTCTCTGAAGGTATTTCATAATCCAATATTAGATTCTCAGGAATTTGAACTAAAATGGAAGACTAAAGTATCCACATCTATTAAAAACGTATGCTGTATTACAGGAGAAGATGAAAATGTAAAGCATATTATATTTGGAGGATATGATCGAAGAATTAGAAATGTCACTGATTTTGAATGGGGTCAAAAACAAGCTCTTGATATTCCTCACAAAATGAAGATTCCTGAGAAAAAGGTAAGCAGGAAGGAAGATTTAATTAAGGAAATTGAGAAAATAAAAGATGTTCCAACGAATATAAGGGAATCTATTTTTAATTTCTTGCAAGAAAAGGGACATTTAAAGAATATATTGAAAGAATTATCAGATTTAGGGTATTCTGAGGACGAGATTTTAGATGAATTTGCACTTCTAAAAACACAGAAATCAGTGACCTACGAAAAGGTTAGTTATCCTGTCTGGAGTTTACCAACTGAAGAAATTGAGAAGGAAATGCCCAAGGAAGTTGAAGCTGAAATTAAAGTAGAGGAACAACCAAAACCTAAAGTACAACCATTAGTCATTGAGGAAGCAGTCAAACCAGAAAAAGAAAAATTAGTAAAAGCTTTAAGTACTGAAGCTAAAAAAGTTATTTCAAAAGAAAAAGTAAGCACTGTGGGGTCAATAGAAGAGATTATAATTGAATATTTAAAAGAAGCAAAATTGGTGCCTACAAAAGCTCAATTTGTCAATGATATCAAGAGTAAAGGGTTTTCAAACAGTGAAATTGAAAAAGAAATTAACTCCTTAAAAGAACAAGGAAAAATTCAATATTCAAGAGCTAAACCTAAGGGGTGGTCTCTTTCTTAATAAAGAATTCCTCCACAACTTTTTGAAAAGGCTCAAATTGATTTAATTCAGTAAAATCAGCATTATTATACTTTTGGATAAATAATTGTAATACAGGTTCTATCTTTTCAAAAAATTTTCTGACCAACCTTTCAGATTTCTTTTTTGACTTATCAACTAATCCATATACTATAATTGGTTCTTTTACATGATTATCTTCAGATTGAATTTCAGCTATTTTAAAGATAAAAAGGATATTTCCTGATTCTAAATACTCTATTGCATTCTTATTGAAGGCAGTATCTACAAATGTATTAATTGCAGAAATAAAAGCACCTCTAAGATCCTTGTTTATTCCACTCTCTTTTTGTATAGGTAATTCTTTCAAGATATGATTTACTAAGACAAATCCTCGAAATACAAATCCTAATTCGTAAAGCTCCTTCAATTTACAATCTAATAAGTTAATTAAAAATTTGCTTTCTATAAAGTGTTACTAAAAAATTAATATCTATTTTCATATTTAATATTAAACTAATTGCTTAAATATTATTAAAAAGAACCAGTTAAAATACAATACAAATTTAATAACTTATTGAAATTAAAAATTATTTATAGTAATATTAGTTTATTACAATTATTCAAAAAAAATTATTGATTAGTAAGGCTAGGGATTAATTTTATGAGTGAAGAAGAGTCTCGTTTTTGTCCATATTGCGGAGTTGAGCTAGAACACCCTTACTGGGCTCATATCCAAGCAGAACATCCAGATAAATACACTCAAAAAGAAACTTGGATAAAGTTATACCAAGATTACACAGGTTTAGGTATGGATGAATCAACATCTTTAATGGTCATATCAGAACTGTTCAATGCAACTGAAGAAGAAATTAAATCTTTCCTAAAAAATGCTAAAGTTCTATAATTCATAAAATTAAAATAAAGAAATAAAAATTAAATCATAAATTACTTAACGTGATTTAGAAGTCCTCCTCTTCCTCGTCTTCTTTTAGGAGTCCTGCTTGTTTTAATAAATCTTCTACACTATCACGAGCTTTTATCACTTGTTCATTTTCATTTAGATTGAGTTTTTCAATGACATCATCGCTAAATTCCATAAATTTCTCAATTGCCCCAGAACTGAACTCTTTTATTTTTTCTGATGTTTCTTCAATAAAATCTTTTCCAGATTCGCCAAAAACACTTCCAACAAAATCAGTAAATTGTTTATTCAATTTTTCTATGAAATTTTCTTTTTCTTCTCCTTCTTCACTCATTTTGATTAACCTTTTTTGAAAATCCTTATTTTAAATAATTTTTTTAAATATTAAAATTCATACTAATTTATCATATTTACTTATTCTTTCTAGATTATTTTCTTATGTTTCCAATTCTTGAGATCTTCATTATTATAACCCAGTAAATTACAATAAATTTCTTCGTTATGTGTTCCGAATTCAGGTCCTGATTTCTCAACCGAACCAATAGTATTAGAAAAATTTATCAAGCGATTAGGGATTGTAGCTTTTTCTACTCCCCATTTAGAGAAATCAAATTGATCACATAACATCCCCCTTTCTTTGAGGTTTGGGTGGTTATGAACTTCATCGATTCTTAAAGTTTTACCACATGGAATTCTTACTGATTCTAATTGTTTAATAGCTTCATCTCTAGTCAAGTTTTGACTCCAATCTTCGATGAAACTATCTAAAAGTTCAACATAATCAAATCTTTTTATTATATTATCGAACCGAGAGTCTTTAACAAGTTCAGGTCTTTTTAACACATTCTCACACAAACAGACCCATTGCTTTTCAGTTAAAGTGGTTAGCGCAATTAATCCATCTTTACAATTATATTGGTTATAAATGGGTAAATATTTAGCACCTATATCAATAGTTTTGGCTCTTGGTATAAATTCTTTTGCTTGAGCTCTTATATTGATAGCAAACATAATATCATGCATGGAAATATCAATAAATTGCCCCTCCCCTGTTCTTTCTCTATAATAAAGTGCTTGACTTATCCCTATTGCAGCAATATGCCCCGCAGTATAATCTGCAATAGGTAGTCGTGGAGGACCTTCCTTAAAACCAAGCGCATCAAGAATTCCAGCTTGAGCTTGAATAATTATATCAAAAGCAGTTTTTTGAGTATATTTTTCTAGACCCTCATTTCCATAACCAGAAATTTTTGCATAAATTAATTTCGGATTGATTTTCTTTAACACTTCAAATCCTAAACCCCATTTTTCCATTGTTCCTTTCACAAAATTCTCTACTATCACATCTGATTTTTCCACTAATCTCTTAAAAATCTTTTGTCCCTCTTCTTTTCTTAAATCTAATGAAATTGATTTTTTTCCTCTATTTAAAATTGAAAATAATGGAAAAGTAGGTTTATCATATAAAATAAACAAACGGAAAGCTTCACCAAAGGGAGGTGGTTCTACTTTAATTACCTCTGCTCCTTGGTCAGCGAAAAAAGTAGTTGTCCATGGTCCAGAAATAAATTGAGAACAATCAAGTATTCTTAATCCTTCAAAAATCTTAGGCATAATTATCTCTAATATTATAATTTCATTTATAGATTATTATCTACTTATGTAGGTTTTAAAATCATGCTATATTTTTTGATATAAGGGAAGATATATGATAAAATCTCACTTTTTACATGGATTTTTAAACCCAAAAAGCATTGCTATCTATGGAGCTAATAATAAAGGTAATTCTTTAGCAGGTCTCCAACTTATGAACTTAATTAAGTCTGGTTACGATGGAACTGTTTATCCGATACATCCGAGATTAGAATCTGTAATGGGATTTAAAGCATATAAAAACATTAGGAATGTTCCGGAAATTCCTGATCTTGTAGTTATTGTACTTCCAGCTAAAATTGTTCCCCAGATTTTTAAAGAATGTGGAATAAGAGGAATTAAAAGAATTATTTTAATCTCTGGAGGTTTTCGTGAATTAATTGGAGACCGTAGAAATACACTAACAGAACAGATCAATAATATTGCTAAAGAATATGGAATTAGATTTATAGGTCCTAATTGTTTAGGAGTTTATAATAATTGGTATGGACCAGTAGATCATAATAAATCATTCAATATTTTTATTTGGGAAAATCTTGAGAGAAGTAAATTCTCAATTGCCTCACAAAGCGGAACTCTCTCGTGTCATATATGGTATGATCCTGAAAATTTGGATTTAGGTTTGGGTAGATCTCTTTCTGTTGGAAATCAAGCAAACATTGATATTGTAGATTGCTTAGAGTATTATAAGGATGATAAATATACAGAAATTATAGGGTTATATGTAGAAGAAATAAAGAGAGGAAAAAAATTCTTAGAATTAGCAAAAGAAATTACACAAAAAAAACCTATTATCGCAATTTATGTTGGTGGTTCTAAGGCTGGCAATCGAGCTTTGCAAAGTCATACAGGAGCAATTGCAGGTAATTCTAGAATTTATGAAGGTGTTTTTAAAGAAGTTGGTATAATAAAAACAGATTATGTTCAAGAATTTTTAGATATTGCTCTGATTTTCTCAAGAGGAATAATCCCTGAAGGGAATCGCTTAGGAATTATAACCAATTCAGGTGGACCAGGAGCAATGATCGCGAATAACGCTGAGAAACATAACTTAGTAGTACCAGAATTTTCAGAAAATCTTCAAAATGAATTGGAAAGTGTTTCACCTCCCACAGCAAGCTATAAGAACCCTGTAGATTGTACATTCGATATGGATTTACCATATTTTTACATTAAGTTGCCTGAGATTTTAATGAAATCAGGAGAAATTGATGCCATAATTCAATATGGGGTTGTTGGATTTCAAGAAGTTTTAGATGAATATCTTAAATATGATCAAATTGCTAAAAATGCTGAATTTCAGCATCAACCCGATGAAACTATAGATAAATTAGCTCGAAAATTACTCCAACCAACTATGGCTAATTGTCAAAAATATTCTATACCAATATTATATATCAATCCTATGAATTTTAATAGTCCATGGTCAAAAAGACTCAGAAAAAATGGAGCAATACTTTTTAAATTATGGGATCGACCTGTGAATGCATTAGCAAAGGTCTGTGAATACGTTGAATATCAAAACAAACTAAAATAAATTACTTTTTAGCATATATATTTCCAATTGCAAACCATTCTCCTTCAAAAGGTAAAAGGTCTAATTCGTTTTTTTGGCCAATACTTTCACCACTCATTTTAAATACTGCTTCTCTGAATCCAGCTTTCTTATGGAAATTTATTACTTCAGTTCTTACCAAGTATTTATTGTATGTCTTTAAAACTTGACTACCAACAACTTCCTCTAGCTTTTCATAACCTTTAGAATTAAGTTCAACAATAAGTGTGCTATTTAAAAAATGGTGGTTAGGTTTTAGTACTCTACAAGTTTCTTTCAGAGCTTTAAATATCAAATCCCTCATATTAGCAATTCCCATCAATGATAAAGCTAAATCAAAACAATTTTCAAAGAAAGGTAGGTTTGTTGCATCACAGGATACAAAGCTAACTTTAATTTTAGGATTAAACTTTTTTATTTTTTCTCTATCAGCTTTTAGAACTACAAAGCTTAAATCAATACATACTAAATGAAATTCACTTTTTAACTGCTTTACTAGTTCGTTCAATAAACTACCTCTTCCAGTTGCGATATCAATAACTATTTTTGGTTTATTCAGTTTGAGATAATCAAGAATATCTTCTATGCTTTTACGTGAGATTTCTTTTTGATTCTGTGGAGTGTACTTCAAAATCATTTCATCTAATTCTTCAAATGACATCTCTTTAGTCAATTCACTCCACCTATTTACACTTTCTTGTTCTTCTACCCTAAAATCTAAAACTCCATCTCTTATCTCCCATAATTCCTCACAATTACATTTTAATTTACCATTAACTATCTCTTCTTTCTTTTTTTCTGAATCAATAAGATCTAATGGATTATTACAATAAGGACATTTTAAAAATGGTATGATCTCTTCATACATTTTATTTACATCGAGGTTTTAATATTACTTCTATCTTATAACATTTAATTCTTATTCTAATGATTATTATGAAATAATATTGCACATTTCAATAATAGAAATAATTAAAATCGATTATTTATTACATTATTTCAGATATAAATCGTGAAAATTATGACTGACATTCGAAAAAAGTTATGGGAACCTTCTAAAAATTGGATTAAAAATGCAGAAGCAACTCATTTTATAGAATTTGTTAATAAGAATTATGATCAAAAAATAAAGGGTGGAAAAGATCTTTATAAATGGTCTGTTGAAAAAATTCCTGACTTCTGGGAGGCCATGTGGAAATTTTCAGGAATTATAGCATCAAGACCTTATGATAAGGTAGTCGAAGATTTAAACGTTTTTCCAGGAACTAAATGGTTTCCTGGGGCTAGATTAAATTTTGCTGAGAATCTACTGAAATATAAAGATAATCAATTAGCCTTCGACTTTCAAGGAGAGACTAAAGTTTCTAAACAAATTACTTATGCTGAATTAAACAAAATTGTCGCTCGTTTAGCCAAATCTCTTAAAGAAGCGGGAGTTAAAGTTGGTGATCGAGTCGTTTCTTATATACCGAACTTAATTGAAACACCCACAGCAATGCTTGCAGCGGCGGCTATAGGAGCTACTTGGGCATCATGTGGGGCAGAACTTCAACCAAGTGCCGTAATTGATAGATTTGGTCAGATTGAACCAAAGGTTCTATTTACGGTAGATGGTTATTTTTACAGAGATAAAGAATATGATTTAAGGGAGAATGTAAAAGCTGTAGTAGATACTATTCCTTCCATTGAAAAAGTAGTAGTAGTCTCTTATATTACTGATGGGAAGTGCAATGTGAGTGGAATACCAAAAGCAGTTAATTGGGAAGATTTTATTGCTAAAGAAGATGTGCCACCAGAATTTGAACAACTTCCATTCGACCATCCAATATATGTTATGTTTTCCAGTGGTACAACTGGGAAGCCAAAATGCATGGTACAAAGTGCCGGAGGTGTATTGATCAATCATTTGAAGGAATTAATCCTTTCTACTGATTGTAAAAGAAGCGATGTACTTAATTATATTACAGCCCCAAGCTGGATGATGTGGAACTGGTTAGTTAGCGGCTTGGCAGTTGGGTGTACTATCTTTATTTATGATGGAAATCCCCTTTATCCAGATCCTTTGAGATTTTTCGAATTAATTGAAAAACATGGAGTGACCATTTTTGGCACAAGTGCGGCTTATATCCATTACTTAATGGGCCTTGGAGTCAAACCTTCTGAAAAATATGATTTAAGCAAATTAAGAGAAATTTCACAAACTGCATCTACGTTATCTCCAGAAGGATTTGAATATGTATATAGAGAAATTAAGAAGGATCTCTTTTTCAATTCCATTAGTGGGGGTACAGATATTAACGGATGCTTTGCGGGAGCTATACCCATTCTTCCCGTCTATTCAGGTGAATTGCAGGGTAGAGCATTAGCAATGAAAGTCGAATCTTATGGTGGTAAAGGAGAACCTGTAGAAGATGAACAAGCCGAACTTGTATGTGAAGCACCCGCGCCTTCTATGCCTATCTATTTCTGGGGAGATGACGATAATATGACAAAATATAAAGCTGCGTATTTTGATTATTTCAAGGATATCGGCAAGAATGTTTGGCGTCATGGTGATTATATCGTTATCCACAGCGATACTGGTGGAATTACCTTCTGGGGTCGATCTGATGCTGTCCTTAAACCAAGTGGAGTACGAATTGGTACTGCAGAGATTTACAATGTAGTTGAGCAGTTACCAGAGATAGCAGACTCGCTAGTAATCGGGCAAAAATGGGAAGGTGATATTCGTATTGTAATGTTTGTCCTGTTGAATGAGGGTTATGAATTAAATCATGAAATAGAAGCAAAAATTCGACAAGTATTACGTGAGAAGACCTCGCCAAGACATGTTCCAAAATTAATATACGCAGCCCCATCTGATGGGATTCCTTATACTTTTAGTAACAAGAAAGTTGAAATTGCAGTAACTAAGATTATACATGGGATGGAAGTAGCTAATCGTGGTGCTCTCAGAAACCCAGAATCCTTAGATTTTTATATGGAAATGAAGGATAAACTTCAGAAATAAATTTTATTTTTTATTATATACTTTTAATCATGTTTCAGATAAATTGTTTAAATTTTAATGAATTAAGCCTTGATTATACATACATGGATGAATGTTGTAATGGAAATTATGCCTTTAATTGAATTCAAGGCTGGAGGGAATTATAATCCTTGGCTGATTTCTTTAATTATCATTGGAGTATCGAAGGTCTTAATTACAATCAGATATGGAACAGAACTCACTAAAAACAAGAAATTATAAAGGTTCGAATTAAAAATTATTGATTCTTTTTTTCTTTCGTTCTGACTAATAAAGATTTTATCAAATAGATTAAAATTTTTATTTTTAATATTGTTTTAGATCTATTATCCGAGTATCCTTTTTGTTCCTGGAATTTGCCTCAAAATAAAATAACTAATTAAAAGGCAAAGGAAAAAGACTATAGCAAGAACTATTATGAATTTTAATAACGCAAAAATTTGAAAACCCACCAAAATTATTGAAATCCCAACCAGTACTGGAGCGTGGATAAGATACATAGTGTATGAGTTGGCAGATATCGTTTTAGAGATCTTTCCTTGAGTGTTCCATTTTTTCCGAAATAATGTTATTAATCCTATACACATCCCCATACAGTAGATTGATTCCCATAAAGCAAAAGCAAAAGCTTCCCAGTGAAACCCACCCAATAATTGGGAAAGATCACGTCCTTCCATTACTCCTCCTGCTAATCCCAGAAGAAAATAATAGATAATAGATAAGAAGGCAATTATTAACCATACTTTACCTTGTCTATCAGATATATTATGAAACCAATCTCTCTTATATGCAACTACACCTAAAATTAACATTATAATATACTGAACCACATGAGCGAGCTGGATATTTAGAAAATCATCCCCTTCATTCACAGGGAACATAATTCGCATTAAAAATGTAAATACAGTCATAATGATGATGATAATTACTAATGTCATATTACTTAGTGGTTTTTTTTCAGCTTCTTTTTCAGGATTTGTCTTAAAAATTTGACGCATTATACAATAAAACACCACAAAAATCATTAATATCAATAAAAACCACAAAGGTCCGTTTCCACTTAAAAAAGTCATTATTCCTTCAAAAGATTGAAATTGTGACCCGTAAAACTCGAAAAAAAGCATTTTAGTCTTATAATTTAGAAGATACACCATAACAGGATTTACAATTGCTATGTAAATTAGAAGAGGTATTCCTAAACGAATAAATCGATCCTTTAGAAACTTTTTTGGACCCTTGCGATTATAGCTCTCTGGTACAAAGTAAGCACTTATAAATAAGAATAGAGCCATAAAAAAACCTTGATTCAAGCCTGAGAGAATTATAAATATAGTAGATGATATCTCATCGGTATTTGGGTCCTTAAAATACCAATCTCCTAGAACACCATAAGCCATCATGGTGTGGTGCATAATTACGAGAATTGTAAGCAAAATCTTTAAATTATCAAGGAAGAGCATACGCATGGAATATTTCTCTTCATCCCTTTCAATCATGTAATATATCCCTTTAACAATGCATTTACTTATTTTATTAATATATTTTAAATAGAACAGTACACAAGGAAATTAGTATTTTGTTGTTTTGAGTAATTTTTTTCCCACTTTTTTTCTATTTATAAATTTTTTTTTAGTAATTATAATAGAGATTGGGGCTCTAATAAGAGCATGTTCGCTACAATGGAAAAAAAAGAGAAATAAGAGGAAATAATGAAAGTAAATCCATGATTTTTAACATTAATTAAATTAAAGAATATTTGTCTTCACAAATATCCTGATATCTTCAGGTGAGTTTCTAAAAATAGACAAGTTTACTTCTTTTTCATAAATCATTAAATTTTCATCTATTTCTGAGCGTCTCCTGCAATAAGATTTTTACTTTCAAATGAATTCATTAGATTAATTGCAGTTCTATTTCTTAAGAGCTCTTTATATCTTGAGCAAATTATAAGTTCACTTATAAATTGCATACCAGTATTTTATAAGATTGAGAGAATTGAAGATTCTGAAATAGTTTTATATTATAAAAAAAACCTGAAATAGTTTTATATTATAAAAAAAATGCACACCAGCTACTCGATCCAACCATAAGTAATTCTCACAAAAGTATTCAATATCAATATTTTATATTAAGCCTATGAATTTTAACTATCCTTGGTCTAAAAGGTTAATTTTAAAAATTCAATATAATATTTAGATAAAGTAAGAAATAAAAAATATAAGGAATTATGTTAAGAAAATTAATTTCAGAAAATCCTTTAATCCTTGCTGAAGGAGCTGTTATCGAAAGAATAAAAAGAGAATTCAAATTTGAGTTGAACCAATACATCGAGAATGCGAGCATGATTTATGATTATCAAGGAAAAAAAATACTTGATAAAATCTATAATCAGTATATTTCTGTGGCCTACAAATTTAATTTACCAATTCTAATGTTAGCTCCTACTTGGCGAGCAAGTAAAGAACGTCTAAAATTAGCTGGATTTAAAGGTAAAAACGTTAATGTTGATTGTGTTAAATTCTTATTTGATATTCGTAATAAATATAGGGAATTTGCTAATAAAATATTAATAGGAGGGCCAATGGCTTGTAAAGGGGATGCCTATAATCCGGAAGAAGCTCTTTCAAGTGAAGAGGCATATAAATTTCATAAATTTCAAGTAAAAGAGTTATCTGAAGCAGGTGTAGACTTCTTACTTGGATCCACTTTACCTGCATATTCAGAAGCTCTTGGTTTGGCTAAAACAATGGCAGAATCAAATATTGATTATGTTATAAGTTTTGTTATACGCCCAATTGGAAAATTGTTAGATGGCACATCTCTCAATGAAACAATTTCGGCTATTGATAATTCTGTTTCACCAAAACCAATCTATTATATGCTAAATTGTGTTCATCCTACTCATTGTTGGAGTGCAATCAATAATGAACTTAACAATACAGAAGTAGTAAGAACTCGACTTATGGCACTCCAGGCGAATGGTTCTGCTAAGAGTCCTGAAGAATTAGAATCACTTGAAAAAACAAATTCTGAAAGCCCTAGCATTTGGGGAGAAAAAATGATAAATCTATACTTAAAATCAAATATTAAAATCCTTGGGGGATGTTGTGGCACAAATCATCATCATATAAAGAGTATCGCCAAAATTTTTAAAAAAATTGAAAAACCTACATAAAATTTTGATCTATTAAAGGGGAAGAAATAATGCCAGAAAACTTAAGATATACAAAAAAAGATATTATTGAAAGTATTGCTTATTGTGGTTTGATATGAAAATTTTGCGGGTTGGTCTCCTCAATAATAAATAAAAAATTAATCTAAAAAATTTGATAACAATCTGACCCCAAAGTTCTTAGCTTTTACTATTTCTATAAACAAATCACACCATTTAAACAGAATGAGCCCAAATATCATTCATTCTCTGCTACGTTAAAAAAATAGCAAGGATCCCATTTAAAGACTTTTAAAGAAGAGCTGACATCAATGTTTTGGACTCCATTAATAGTTTGAATATTCTCTCGGATAAAATTCCAGAGTTCCTTTTCATTTTTAATTAAGATTTGAATGACAAGATTATGAGTACCTCCTGTAACAGAAACAATTTTTGTTTCTTCAAAAGAAGCTATTTTTTGAGCAATTTCACCTGTTTTTAAAGGATCTATTGTTAACCCAACCCAACCTACTGTTTTATAACCTAATTTTCCAACATCTACGATAGAACTAAATCTCATAATTGTTTTATCTTCAATCATTCTTTTAATTCTGAAATGAATAGTACTCGGAGGCTTATTTAGCATTTTAGCTATTTTTTTATAGGATAATTTAGCGTCTTCCTTTAATTTATTAATTATCTCTTTATCTAATTCGTCCATGAACTAATTATATTATTAAAGAAATTTAAGTTTTTTGGAAATAAATTACTTTTTTCAGAATATATTAAAGATTGTTCAATAATAAATTTAATTCATTAGAAAAAAAACAAACCATTTAAATAGAATCTTTAATTATTAGAAGATTGACAACTTGTTTTTAGAATAGTTGAAAAAAATATAAAAAAAAAAATCAAATCTAAAAATTATCCAAATAAAAAGAATAAAATTTAATTAAAAAAAGGGAATTACAAAAATATTAAAAAAAGTGGTTTAAAGTGAAAGTTTTAATAGTTTATGATACAAAATATGGAAATACTGAAAAAGTAGCCCAATTAATAGGAGAAGGAATCGCTTCTGCAAAGGGTAATGAAGTAATAGTTACTAATGTGAAAGATGTAAACCTTAAAAAAGAAGATTCCTATGACTTAATTTTAATAGGATCTCCGGTTCATTTTGGAAAACATGTAGGGTCGGTAAAGAAATTTATCAATAAACTTCCAAAGTCAAAGTTAAAAATAAAGGCTTACTCGGTATTTAATACCTATATGGGAGGTGATTCTGAGACTACAGAAGTGGGTGTATGTTCTTATACGAAAATGCTGGAAAAAATTGAAGAACAACTCAGTAAAATTATGCCCGATTTAACAAAAGCAAGTTCAGGACTGTCTATAAAAGTTGAGGGAATGAAAGGTCCCATTGTAAATGAGGATCTTCCAAATTGCAAAGACTTCGGAATCAAATTATTGCAAGTATTTAAATAAAAGGTGAAAAAAATGAAAAAAAAATGGAAAATTCTAAGTGGGGTCATTATTGCGATTTTTATCATTTTTTTGACAGGAATGATCCTTTGTACAATTTTTTAGGAATTGATCAATAATAATTTAAAAAAGATGGTGCATATACCGATGAGTTATTTTTACTAACGTTAAACTTATAATTATATATTAAAAAAAAGAACAAGTTATTTTTAAAAATAATTTTATTAAACTGCTACCAAATACGTCAGGGAGTATTGAGCTACTATACGAGATCGAAACGATCTAAGTCCATAACTTTATTCCATGCCGCTACAAAGTCGTGCAGAAACTTCTCTTGAGAATCATCACTACCGTAAACTTCTGCCAATGCCCTGAGTTGGGAGTTTGAACCAAAGATGAGATCAACACGGGTAGCCGTCCATTTAAGTTCACCCGTTTCGATATCATGTCCTTCAAATAAGGTTTTATCTTCAGTGGTTGGTTTCCAAGTTGTGTTCATGTCGAGCAGATTCACGAAGAAGTCATTAGTAAGCGCATCAGGTCTTTTAGTGAAGACACCATGCTGTGTTCCTCCGAAATTGGTGTTAAGGACACGTAAGCCGCCTACGAGCACCGTCATTTCGGGGGCGGTCAGAGTTAACAATTGCGCTTTGTCAATCAGCATTTCCTCAGCTGATACGGCATAGAGAGTCTTCTGGTAGTTGCGGAAGCCATCCGCCTTGGGTTCGAGAACGGCGAAAGATATTTCATCTGTTTGTTCCTGCGAAGCGTCCATGCGTCCCGGTGAGAAGGGAACCCTCACCTCGTGACCGGCATTTCTTGCAGCTTGTTCGATACCTGCGCAACCAGCCAGAACGATCAAGTCAGCAAGCGATATCTTCTTGCCATCAGACTGCATGCTATTGAATTCAGCCTGGATGCTTTCCAGGGATTTAAGTACCTTCTTTAGCTGGGTAGGTTGGTTAACATCCCAATCCTTCTGTGGTGCCAGACGAATGCGAGCCCCGTTTGCACCACCGCGCTTATCTGAGCCACGGAACGTAGACGCTGACGCCCAAGCAATCGAAACAATTTCCGAGACAGACAGACCTGAAGCTAGGATCTTACCCTTGAGTAAGGCAATATCCTTTTCATCAACTAGCTTGTGATCAACTGCAGGAATGGGATCCTGCCAAATTAATTCTTCGTCAGGAACCTCAGGTCCTAGATAGCGAGTACGCGGACCCATGTCACGGTGGGTCAGCTTGAACCAAGCTCGAGCAAATGCATCTGCAAATTCATCCGGATTCTCCATAAAGCGCAGTGAAATCTTTTCATAGTCGGGATCGAATCGAAGAGAGAGGTCAGTAGTTAGCATAGCTGGTGCGTGACGCTTTGACTTGTCGTGGGCATCCGGTACGGTACCTGTTCCCGCGTCACCCTTCGGTTTCCACTGATACGCGCCAGCAGGACTCTTCGTCAGTTCCCATTCAAAACCGAACAGGTTCCGGAAGAAGTTGTTACTCCATTTCGTTGGGGTGGCTGTCCAAGTGACTTCCAGACCGCTGGTGATCGTATCGCTACCTTTACCTGTACCAAAGCTACTCTTCCAACCTAGTCCCATATCTTCTAAATCAGCCGCTTCAGGCTCTGGTCCAACATGTTTCGCATCACTAGCACCATGGCACTTTCCAAACGAGTGACCTCCTGCAATGAGTGCCACCGTCTCCTCGTCATTCATTGCCATACGCCCAAAAGACTCGCGGATATCTTTTGCTGCCGCTACAGGATCAGGATTACCGCTTGGACCTTCTGGGTTGACATAAATTAGTCCCATCTGCACGGCAGCGAGTGGATTTTCGAGTTCTCGATCACCAGTGTAGCGCTCATCACCTAACCATTCTTGCTCGGAACCCCAGTAGATGTCCTTTTCTGGTTCCCAGATGTCCTCACGCCCACCACCGAAACCGAATGTCTTGAAACCCATCGATTCCAGAGCGACATTACCCACAAGGATCATCAAGTCAGCCCAGGAAATTTTCCGACCATATTTCTTCTTGATCGGCCAGAGCAACCGGCGTGCCTTGTCGAGGTTGGCATTATCCGGCCAGCTATTGAGAGGTGCGAAGCGCTGACTTCCAGTGCCACCGCCGCCACGGCCGTCACCTTGTC
>CP070831.1:266611-280314 GCA_020344955.1 Promethearchaeota archaeon
AACTGGTTCCGGTTCTGGTTCATAAACTGGTTCCGGTTCTGGTTCATAAACTGGTTCTGGTTCTGGTTCATAAACTGGTTCTGGTTCTGGTTCATAAACTGGTTCTGGTTCTGGTTCATAAACTGGTTCCGGTTCTGGTTCATAAACTGGTTCTAGTTCTCGTTGATAAACTGGTTCGTATATTGCTTTCGGTTCGATTTCCTTTAATGGCTCTTTTATCTTTATTCCTAACATTCTTTTTATTTCTTTTTCTGATATTTTCTCCTCAGTCATTTGTATTATTATAAATGGATTACTCTTAGGGTTCTTCATTTGCGAACCTAAAATTATCATTTTTGGCTTAATTTTCTTCTCATCTATTCTTAATTCTAATGTAAAATTTCCCGGAGTAAAAAAATCTATACCGCTTGTTTTTCTTTCTTCAATGGAATTCCAATAAATCATATTTTCAGCAACTTCATAAACTTTAAGTCCAGTTCTGGGCATAAATTTCCTTGTAATTCTAAGTTTATTATGATATACAATCCTTCCTTGAAAGCTATGTGGCTTTTTTCCTTTTGTAGTCCATCTTAAATGAAACCCATCCGATTGCTTCCAGAGTAAATATCCCAAAAACTTGCCAGATTCAAATTTAGGACGCCCCTTTATCTCTCTTACAATCATAATTTTTACATAATTGTTTTTTTAATATTTATAAATTAATGAAACAACATGTTATTAAATATATTCCTATATGCCTAATTTTAAAACTAAAACGATTTAAAATCGCTATATATATGAAGTAAATTTTATTAAAAGAAAAAAGGATTTATGTTATTGATTTAATCCTTAATTAAATATGCCCAATAATGGATACCATTTTGGGGACTTACACCACCTAAGAAAACACCATCACAATTTATGATTTTCCAACCTTCCTGAAGATGTTGGTTTACCATTTTCTCGAATTCATAGGGGTGAAAATCCTTTTTTGCTTCTTTTAATGGTTGAATATATGTGAGTACTTTAAATTGAGCCATTAATTTTATCACCACTTTTTTTATATTTATGATTTTGAAAAGAAATTCATAACTTTTATTTAAATGTAATTAATAAAATCATTTAATCTCAATTCAGTAATTCCTGTAAAATAAACGAAATGGTTTTTAAATCTTATAGATTTTCTAATATTCGATCCACTTTTTCTTTAATATCCAGTTTAGCGGCAGATGGATCTTTTAATACATGTTTGGTTTCGATGAAAATGTTAGTGCTTAACTTTCGCATTAATTTAAGATCAATTTCTCCTTCAATTAAAAAGACAAAATAAATTAATTTTTTTTCTCCGAATAATTCCTTTGTAATAATAGTGATTTCATATTTTTCTCCATAAGATATGGTGGCAATATCCTCTTTAAATAATTCTTTTCCTATAGCTCCTATAGCTGATATTAAACCACTAAAAATAGTTGGATCTATTTCACCGAGATTAGAATCAAATTTCTTTGAATAGAAAGGATAACCCTGAGAATCACAGACCAATATAGATTTTATCATAGTTAATAAAATCCCTTAATTTTTGCATTCTTTAATATATATAAATAAAGGAGTGCTCATTTAAAACTTTCAGTTTATAGTAGATTTACATTAATGTTTAAATGAGAAATAAAAAATTTAATACAATTTGATACTTTTATTGAATCAACAATACCTCTCTTTTAAGAATAATTAGTGATTCGAATGTTAGAGAATTCTAAAATACTTATAGATTTGAATTCCTGTAGTAAATGTGGGGCTTGTGTTGATGAGTGTTCTTATTTATACATTGAATCCGACAAATTACATATAACTAAGGATGCTGATGAATACTGCATTGAATGTGGAAAATGTGTAGCTGTTTGTCCAGAGAATGCTATCACACTAAAGAATTATGAAAATGAAATTCTTAGGGATGTTCCTACAAAAGATAAATTGCCATCATTTGACAGTTTAGGAAATCTGTTTCAAGTAAGAAGGTCTCGAAGGCAATTTGAAAAAACATCTGTTCCCAGAGAATTAATTGAAAAAATTCTAAATGTTGCAGGTAGATACTCTGCTACACCTTGGAATCAACAGCAAGTCCATTTTACAGTAGTCCAAAATCGAGAAGTACTAAAAAAATTATCTGATGAGGCTACAAACCAAGTCAAAAACCTTGTTAAAACATTTGAGGATCCTCAAGGTAGAAGAACTCTAGAAAACTCTTTTCCACCAGAGCTTATAAAGACAATTGAAGAAGTAGTTCCTGCATTCAAAATCTATCTTAATTGGATTAACAAAGGTAGAGAAGTATGGCGTCGTGATTCCGAAATAATTATTATTCATTCACCAAAAAATGCTTTATTGCCACTCGAGAGTTGTGCTTTAGCAGCTTGTCAAATAATGTTAGCTGCAGAGACACTAGGTCTAGGAACTTGTTCCCTAGGGTATATTACATATTTCTTTAATAATTTCAGATCTGTAGCAAAAATTGTGAAACTCCCTTTAAAGCATATTGTAGGGTATACATTAGCAGTTGGATTTCCGAAAGCTAAATATCTCAGAATTCCAGCAAGAAAACCTCTTAAAGTGAAATGGTTCTGAAAAATTATTCAAGATTTTTGGAAAATATCATGAATAATATAATACAAACTAACTATGTGTTTATCCCTCTCAAGATTAATTCAAAGATTTTCTTTTTAAACCAAACTTTCTGAAACAACGACAATCTCTGAGATTGGAATATAATACCGACACTCTGAATATTCTGTCTTTTCCCTTATTTTAACATTGTCATCAGAAACCTCTTCTAATACACCAGAAAACCAACTTCGCTCTGCTACATCTTTCACATAAACGGATATCTTCCTATCTTTCAATTTTTCAAGAATTCCTTTTATAACTATGATAACCACCTATTTAGATATAAATATTAATTATTAGAAGTTACTTCATTAGATAAAATTCAAGCTTAGTTAATTAATATACTCATTTCAATATTTAATGGAGACTTTGTATATTTATTTAAAGTCTTAATTTAAAATATAAAATCTAAAATAAAAAAAAAAAGTAGATATTTCATATATGATTTTTATTTTCTAGCAGGAGCTTTTTTCTTTGGACCCGCTTTTTTGGCAGGAGCTTTTTTCTTTGGACCTGCTTTTTTAGCAGGAGCTTTTTTCTTTGGAGCTTTCTTTTTTGCCATACTAGATTACGTCTCCTTTATGTTTGTGAACTAAATTTAATATTGATATACTTGTTAATAACCAATTAATTTGCTTTTAAAGATTTCTATTTTAGATTATTTAAATTTTAATAATTTTGAATTATCGCAATTAAATTTATTTAACATCTTATGCTCATTTATTTTCCTCTAAGATTCCTTTAGTTTGAATTTTTTTATAAATTTTTCATTCTCCTGCTCAAACATGTAATTATGATTTAAGAAATAAAATATAATTTGTTTTTGTTTTATATTTTAAATAGGGACAAAAATTTTGAACCCTTTGAAAATACTATCTTTAAGAAATATAGTTTTTAAAGATGTATAATAAAAATTAAATCTATAATGTATTCTTTTGACTTCTAATGTCTTCAATAGTTATATCAGGATGGTGATATCGTTGTGTATCAATTGTTTTTTTACCAAATTGAATTGATTTCTCAGGACAATAATTGATGCATGCTAAACACAGTTGACATTGATGTTGCCATTGTGGTGAATTTTCTATTAAAATTATATTATTTACGGGGCAAATTTTTTCACATATTCCACATCCATTACAAGCATCATTAGCATAGAATGACCTATCCATATTATTTACCTCTTCTCGAAACTCTTTATTAATTCTCTCGCTTCTACTCAAATCTTTATTATTAATATCTGGAGTGAGATTATCGTCCCTATTTTTTACAATTTCAGAGATTAACTCAACATTTTTAATTGCTTTTTTAAAAAACTCATTTTGTCGTTCCGTTGAAGTGATATCATATCCTATGATATAGTTATTTGGCATGTTTATAAAAAATCCCGCATTTAGTCTTTTTGATTTCGTTCTTAATATCTTATCTAGCTGTTTAAGAGGAAATTCATTAATATCACCTGTACTTGTTACGACTGTAAAGAAGTAATTGGAATTACTAAGGTTAAGGTCACTAATAAAATCATAGACAATTTTTGGTAAGCCAGAATAATATAGTGGAAAAATAAAACCCACTTTTTGACTTTCTGGCCTGATATTTTTCCTTTCATATACCTTAGCAATTGGTATAAGCTTAGAATCTTCCAACCTTTCAGCAAGATCTATTGCAATTTTTAATGAATTCCCAGTTCCAGTAAAATAATAGATTGATGTTTTCATTAATGATATAACTCTTTTTACTATATTTCTATATAGCAATTTTCATTATTTATAGTTTAAATGATTGAACTCCAATTAAAGTTTGGAATAAAGTTATAAAAATAAGTTCAAACTAATTAGATCATTTTTTATCAGATGCTTTTAACTCTTTTTCTAAAGTTTTAATATTTCGGTCAATCACTTTTGTTTTAGTTTTCTTTTCCTTAGAAATTGCTTTACATTGTTCACTGATGTATTTTTCTTTTTTCTTTTTTAAATTGTTATACTTTTGGTTCAAATCTTTAACAACAGATATCATTTGCTTCTTATTTTCTTCTAATTCTTCGATACTCTTTATAATTTCATTTAATATCCCTTGTTGTTTGTGTAAATCTAATTCGACTTCTCTAATCTTAGGGTCAAACTCCTCGCTAAGTCTATTTCTTACATATGCCTCTTTTTTTTTTGCGCTTACTTCAATCTTCTCTATCTCAACAGCTATTTTATTGATTTGATCTCGTAGTTCTTCTTCTGACATTTTGATCTTCTTTGTTTTAATTTAAATTCTACCTTTGAAATTAAAAACATTTAACATTAAAAAATCTACACAAATTTTAGATGTTATTAGCTATCTGAAATTATTGAAAACAGAAACAAAATATATAAAAAACTAAATTTAGGCTAAATGAAATTTGTGTTATAAAATAAATAAAAAAAATATTGAAATCTATATAAACTTAAAAAGCTTTCTTCTTAACCATAACTATTAGAAATTCAAATCTTAATGAATTAAACTGAATAACTATGTTTATTAAAGCTTGCTGGAAATGTGGATTAGATCTTGATATTGATCGACAAATTTGCCCTACTTGTGGATACGATTTCAAATCATCTTCTCATATAAAGCCAAAATGCCCATATTGTAATAAAGAACTACATATATATGATTTTTATGCTACTGAGATAGATAAAAAAGGACGTAAAAAATTCCGTGGATTTAAAGGGGAATACACCAAAAGAAAAAAGATGTGGTATTGCCCGTTCTGTGGAAGTATTCTCGGATTTTCAGAATGGAATACAAACTAGCGAAGTTTATTATCTTCAAATGAATGGGTTTATAAATTATTAAATGTAACATCAAAAATTCTTTTTAATTTTTATTATTGATCAAGAATGATTCGGAATCAATGGTATGCAGTATTGGAATCTAGAGAGGTTCCAAAAGAAAAGCTTGTTGGAGTTACAAGATTGGGAGAAAAATTAGTTTTTTGGAGAAATAAAAATAGAGAAGTTATAGTTTTAAGAGATAAGTGTGCACACCGAGGGGCTGCGCTTAGCATAGGAAAGATATGTGAAAAAGGAGAAGAGGTAGAATGCCCATTCCATGGGTTAAGATATAATAAGACGGGAAGATGTACACTTATACCGGCAAATGGTAAAAATACTCTTGTCCCAGAACGCTTTAAGGTAATCTCTTATCCTACCAAAGAAGAACACGATTTTATCTGGATATGGTGCGGAGATCCTCAAAAAGATTATCCTCCATTACCATTTTTTGATGATATTGATAAAAAATTCTCATATAAAACTCATACTGAAGTATGGCCAGTGCATTATTCTCGGGCAATAGAAAATCAACTAGATGTTGTTCATTTACCTTTTGTCCATCATAATACAATTGGTCGAGGATATCAAACTCTTGTTCATGGACCATTGGTTGAACCCTCTGAAGATGGAAATGCGTTTACTTTCTGGGTTTATAACCAAAAAGATGATGGAAAGACCAGAGCTTTAAAACCTGAGGAATTCACTGATGATATGAAAGTTTTTCACCTTCAATTTAAATTTCCTCACATATGGCAAAATTATCTTGGTGAAAAAGTAAGGATCTTTATTGCTTTTGTACCAATTGATGAGAATCATACAAAATTCTATATGAGGTTCTACCAAAAATTCCTAAGAATACCAATTTTAAAATCATTTGTTAATTGGTTAGCTAATAAATTTAACATAGTTATACTTCATCAAGATAGAAATGTTGTTCTCACCCAACAACCGATTAAGACTCAACTGAAAATGGGAGAAAACCTTATCCAGGGAGATAATCCTATTGTTTACTACCGTCGAAGAAGGGAGGAATTATTAGTAAAAAACAATTAATTGAAATGCTTGTTTCTATAAATATAAGCATTTAGATATCTACTTTCTTTGACAGTTACCTCAAGATTAAAATTTTTAGTAAAATCTTTTGGATTAACAGCATCAGGATGATTTATGTGCCTTTGTCTTATTTTTTTA
Source organism: Promethearchaeota archaeon (assembly GCA_020344955.1). GTDB lineage: Archaea > Asgardarchaeota > Lokiarchaeia > Sigyniarchaeales > SOKP01 > Loki-b32. The sequence goes on from CP070831.1 coordinate 273,247, forward strand.
ACACCTTTTTCAGTTAATTCGATTATAATAAGATAACCATCACGCTTCATAACCCGTATCATCTCACTTATCGCATGATTTTTATCTTTGACATGATGTAGTGAAGTATAGAGAAATATTGCATCAAATATATCATCTTCGAATGGTAAATTTTCAGCATGAAATGGTTTGAAAGTTATTTTATCATCTACATTAGCAATTTTGGCTCTTGATCTCCAGTCTGCCCATTTTGCATTTTCAGGTTCACCTGTAATAACCTTATAATCATGGAGGGCAAGTGCTATTGCCATAAAACCCCAACCCGTTCCAACATCTAAAATTTGTGAGTTTTTAGGTAATTTCAAATCGTTTATAATTGAGTTTAAAAAATCAGCATCACGACTAAACTTCTCACCCAACGATTCTTTTATCTCTTCTAAATTTTTCATAAAATTATTTTATTTTTCTAAATATATCTATTTCTTCTCAAAATCTAAAGAAATCGAATTAATACAATATCGACAACCCTTGTTTTTTGGAACGTCATCAAAAACATGTCCTAAATGTCCACCACAATTTTTACAAAGAACTTCTGTACGAACCATACCATGCTTTTTATCTACCTTTTCTTCAATATCATCGTTATTTATAGGCGCATAAAAACTGGGCCATCCTGTTCCAGAATTAAATTTTTCATCAGAAGAAAATAAGGTTTTACCACATCCAGCACATTTGTAAATACCTTTTTCATTATTATACACATATTTTCCTGTAAACGGGACTTCAGTTCCCTTTTCCCGGAGAATATGATATTGTTCTTTAGTTAATTTTTTTTTCCATTCATCTTCAGAAATTTTAGATTTCATACAATTAAAAAGTAATCTTAATTATTAGAATTCTTGTCTTATAGATAGTAAAGATTTAACCCTCATACGCTTATAAATAAAATCTAATTTCAAATTCAAATTTATACATAATTAGGCTTACTTTTAATTTTTCTAGTCTTTACTTTAATAATATGAAGACTCAAAAAGCTATTTTTGCAGCTGGTTGTTTTTGGGGTGTAGAAGCAAAGTTTCGTAAAGTGAAAGGTGTTATAAATACACGAGTGGGATATACTGGAGGTAGTTTTCGGGAACCTACATATAGTGATGTGTGTTCTCATAAAACAGGTCATGCTGAAGCTATAGAAGTTACATTTGATCCTTCTATAGTGTCCTTTGATGATCTATTAGATGTTTTCTGGTCTATTCATGACCCCACCACACTAAATCGTCAAGGTCCTGATGTAGGTACTCAATATCGCTCAGCAATCTTCTATCTAAACTCAGAACAGAAAGAAAAAGCAGAGAGGTCTAAGGATAAACTTGAAGAATCTAAAATCTTTAAAAAACCCATTGTTACACAAATCGTCTCAGCTTCAGAATTCTGGGAAGCTGAAGATTATCACCAACAATACGTAGAAAAAAGAAATCAGAACTATATACCTTACATTTAGCTAATTTATCGGAGATCTTACTTGAAATAAATAACACCTTTTTATAAAAAAACAATAAAACCTTATTTTCGAAAAAATTTTGGAATTAATGTTTTTTGCTTTATTTTATCCTTAACAACTTCTCCTGATAGTAATAGAATTATCCCGATCTCATTTTTAAGTAAAAATTGTTTTGAGATGCTACTTTGTATCAATGAGATAATAAATCCAAAAATAAATCCTATACCCCAAAGAAATATTACTAAAACATTCACTTCAATCCCAAAATTTGATTTAATTGATATACTAAGATATTTATAAAGTATTCCCCATGATAATATAAATAATAATTCAATAACAATTCCAGTTGCAACGACTCGTGCGATAATTTTAGAAATTTTCTTTTCTGAATAATGAGATTTCATAATTTTTATATCATGAATTCCAAAAATGAAACGCTTACTTAGGGTAGTCCCACTACGAAAAGCCAAAAAAACTAAAACAGCACCTAAGGAAATTGGATTATCTAAATTAAATACATTTATTATTCCAACACTTACCCAGATAATAAAATTAACATATTTTAGGATTTTAATCTTAGAATCTTTAAATTTTTCTTCCATTTTTAAAGACTTTTGGAGAAAAACAGCAGTTCTTTTTTGAAAAAGTAAACCAAAAGCAAATAAGATGTTCACTATAATAAAGGGTGTTAAGATTATGTAAACCAGAATTATTTCTATTGATATTGACATATTAAAATATTAAAAAAAATTAATTAAAAATAATTATTTCCTTTTCTTATAAGATATTGCAGAATTTCTAATAACAATCCCCAAGACAGCAACACAAGCACAAATTCCGATAATCAGCATGATACTCTCTAGATTTAATGATATTGGTACTAATACAGTCCAAGTTGAAAAATGATCTACCTGAGCAGTTAAATATCCATCCTCTATTGTGGTTGGCACAGTAACCCATTCTCCTGAATCTTCAGCGTAATAAGCCCATTTGCCAAACATATTTTGGTTTGTTGCTTTTATTCTTAACCTAGCTTGGTTAAAACAACATTCATCTCCACAGGTACAAATACATTGACATTCATTTAAGCACTCACATTCGCAATCGCAAATGCAATCACATTCATTTATACAATCACATTCGCAGTCGCAAATGCACTGACATTCAGGCTGACATTGACATCCGCAGACACATTCAATAGCGATAATGAACCCTTCTTGGTATTTGTACATATTTCTATTTCTTACTCTCAAAATATTGCCGTCCATTAATCCTAATTGATTTTCTTCACGAGTACAAGTCATAGTCACTTGAAGATTATTATCTCCTTCAAGTTGAAGCATAAAGTCTTTTTCTTTAATACTTGAAGCTTTACAGTTGATATTTAAATCTAAATATACATTAGCACATATTGTTAATTGGGTCATTTCTCGAAATAAATAGGTAGTTCTAACATTACTTAGTTGTTGTGTTTGAATTGAATCAATGTCAACTTCTACGATTTGATCAGATTCACCAATTGCATTTACATTGCTTACTAGAGAAAATACCATTACTAAAAAGAATACACTCAACAGTATTTTACTTGATCTTTTCATTATTATTTTCACTAAATTATGATCAATAAATTATTTGAAGATATTATAAAAAGAATTAAGGTACATTTATTCCCAATTAATATATGTACATATATGTTAAACTTCGAGAATTTTTAACCGGGGGGCTTCTCAAAATTTAGATTTTTGAAATAAAATAACTTTTCTTCAACTAGTTTAAAATATTTTAAATATCAAATTTTCCTTAGTTCTATTCCTTTATTTCGTGCTTCTTTTGCACCTTCAAGATCACCAACTTTTTCAAGAATTAGACTGAGAGCATCCCAAGTTTCTTCATCATCTGGATCAAGCTCAAGCGCCTTTTTATATGCATCTATTGCTCCCTTAAAATCTTCCTTGTTCTCAAATGCTACAGCGAGATTATACCATGCAAGTCCAATATCTGAATCTAATTCGAGTGCTTTTTTATATGATTTAATTTCACCATCAATATCACCCATTTGTCCAAGTGCTAATCCAAGGTTATACCATGCTCTTTCATCTTTTGGATCAATTTCTAATGCTTTCTCAAAAGCTTTTAGGGCTTTTTCAAAATGCTCTGTTTGTATATGCACAACCCCTAGATTTAGCCAAGCCTGTGAGTCAAATGGATCAAGCTCCAAAACTTTTTTATATGCTTTAATTGCATCTTTATACTCTTCCATCCTTCCAAATGCTACACCTAGGTCAAACCAAATATCTGTATCCTCGGAATTCAGCTCTAATGCTTTCTTATAAGCGCTAATTGCATCCTTAAAGTTATCTGTCTCTTCTAGAACTACACCGAGATTAACCCAAACTTCCACATTTGCTGGGTCAAGTTCAAGCACTTTCTCGTAAGCACTAATCTCTGCTTGAGAATCTCCACTCTGACCATATGCTATTCCTAAATTGATCCAAGCAACTACATCTTCAGGATTGAGTTTCAATCCTTTATTAAAAGCCTCAATAGCTCCTGTAAAATCTCCCTTTTCCCCAAGTTTTACTCCTAAGTCAAACCATCCCTCAGGATCCTCTGGGTACTCAACCTTCATGATATCTTGATCCTTCATTTTACTTCCACTGTTTTAAGAAACAATTATTATTTTTTAATAAAATTAGTTCTTTTATTAAATTATTAAAACTTGCATTTATAGATTATTTATTAATTATTGAATTTGAGCTGTTATCTTAACTTAAATCCAAAATAATAAATCTCATCAAATTATTAATAAAAGGAATTCAACAGTGAAATTTCTTTCACGTTGAATTCCTAATTATGTCGATTTTTTTACTGAAAAAATGAGATGACATTAGATTCAGTTTTATATTCTTTTTAAAATAATGGGTATAATTTTCCCCAATTAACTTCTCTACATGCTGTATGTGGGGATAAAAATCAATAAATTGACTTAAATTAACCAATCTTTATTTACATTGGCCCAACTTTTAGCGGATTTTACATATTTTCTTAATTCAGCACGTTTTTCCGCCAGATCATGTAATTCTGCAGTAGTCAATACTGTCAATGGATGGATTTCATGTTGTTTCCTAAATTCAATTTCGAATTCCTGAAATTTATCTCTAGGAACAAGAGGAAGACCCCAACCACATTTTAGGCAAACTAAATGTTTTATTTCATCTGCATCTATTACATAGTTCATCCTTATTCAACCCACCTTCACTGCATTGTAATTTAATGCTTAAAGCGTCTGTACTTATTGAAAATAATGAATAATTATTCGCCCAGACATATGATATCTACAGCATAAAATTTATTGTTACTCTCCCCTATATACTTTTGTATTCATCTCACAATCCGTTTCCATATTCTCTGAAAATACTAAATTACTATAATCTGTTGAGTCTTAATGTTTAAATAATCAATACTTTGATTATTTGCTTAAGATGTCTTACCTTATTTAATCCAAGATATATAGAAGGTGCTCAAAGCTGAGTCAAATTGCTGTATATTTTATATTAGGTGGTATTATATTTGTATTTTTATTTAGTTTCATTTATTGGATTTTTCGAAAAATCCTGAAATTTTGCATGAAAAAATATCTCCCTCAACGAGCATCCTCATTTAAATGTCTTGATGGGCATATAGTTAAGTCAAAAGCAGAACTAATAATAGATAATCACCTGTACCGCCTTGGATTCGAGCATATATATGAAAATACTATAAAAATTCGAGGGAAACCAATCAAGTATGATTGGTATCTCCCAAAGTTTGATATTTATATAGAGTACTGGGGATATTTTGGTAAGAAATATATGAAAAGAAAGGCCGAAAAACTTGAATTGTACAGAAAGGGGAAGCTAAAAATAATTTCGATTGAAGATATCATGCTAGAAGATATATACTCGTATCTTGAAAATATGGTAGTTAAATTCATTCAATCTGAAATAAAAATTTTCAAAATCAAGCATTGTAATAATTGTGGAATTGCATTAGATGACAGATTTTAGAATCTTAAATTTGCCAATAATCAAAATATTAATTATATAATAAGATATAGGCAAAAAGTATATACATAACAAATTTTTTTTTTTAGTAATTGTATAAAACGAGGTTGAGGAATTTGACTTATATTTTAAATGATAAATTAAATGAGTGTCCTTTTTCACACACGTGTACTCTACCACTGAACCAGAACTCATGTAATTTTCCTGAATATAAAATCTGCCCAGAGTATCAAACAAAATTGAAAAAACTTAAATCTCCTTCACAAGTTTTTCATTAAAGAACGGATTTTAGCTAAATTAAATTTTAAATAATCAAATTATTTACAGATTAAATCTCATTAATATTCTATTTAAGTCTCTATTTTAAAACTAATTTACTTAAAATATTTATTTATAGCTTTTCGAATCTCTCTTGCAGAATTACTGGGATTTTTTGAACGAGTAATTCCACCCCCTACAATAATAATATCCAGTGGATAAACTAATAGCTTGGGAATATCAGTTACACGAATTCCACCAGCAACTGCTAATCTTGGGTGCTCTCTTAACCGGGCTACAGATTCTAATTCTAACAAAGGGGTTCGCCTTGATGATTGGCGATCCAAACCACTATGTACCAGAGCATAGTGTAATTTAGTGTTTTTATAGTTAAGGTCTATAAGACTGGCTAATCTGATTACTGGTGATCGAGAAACAATGAGATCTGCCATAATCTCAACATTGAAATCATATGCAGCATGTAGAGCCTCTTGAATTGTAATATCGTAAGCATCAGCTAAAATCGAAATTATATCTGCTTTTGCCTTGGCAGCCATTTCCACTTCAAGATATCCTGCATCAGCTGTTTTTAAATCAGCACAAACTAATTTGTCGGGATGTGTATCTTTTAATGCCCGAATAGCTTTCATCCCTTCAGATTTTATTAAAGGTGTTCCCGCTTCCAAAATATCTACAAAAGGAGCCACTTCTTTAGATATTTTTAATGCATCTTCTAAAACCTCAAAATCTAAAGCAACTTGTAACCGAGGAATTTTTCTTTCTTTTTCTTGTTTTAGTAGCGAACTCATGATAAATCAAAATCGTAATTTTTTAAAAATTTCCTGACTGCTTATCCTCTTCTTGATTGTTTTCTTCATTTATACCAAACTCCTCCTCTAATGCTCGAAGAAATGCTTTTTTATTAGTTTGAATTTCAATATCGAATTCTTCTTCCCCAGAAAAATCACTTTCAATATTAACATTCGTCATTTTTTCAATGAAACCTTCATTTAGATCATCGATAATTTTATTTAGTTTTGAAATTGATTTTCTAATCTTTGGATTATTTTTTAGTGAATCTTCATTTAAACTTATCTCTTCAGTAATTTCCTTTAAAGCTCTTGACATTTCTTCTAGAGATTCAAAAATATATCTGTCATCCAATAGTGATGTTATTATCTCCTCTTCCGATATTCTTCTAATAACGTCTAATATATCCCAATATAGATCCCGCACCCAACTTCTGATTAAATAATCGTTCTTCTTGATAAGATCCTTATCATGATGATC
>CP070831.1:280414-293365 GCA_020344955.1 Promethearchaeota archaeon
AGAAAAAAATATGAGCGTTGCAAAAGATGCTTATGAATCAGTAAGAGAGATGTAAATATGTCAGAATCAAAAAAGTGGAAAAAAATTAATAAATCAGTTAAAGAGCGTCCTAAAGTTCAAGAATATAAAAATTGGAAAGAATTATCCCCAATTCCAATTTCATTGCCAATTGATGGAAACATTGGTACAACTGGTGATTGGAGAACTTTTAGACCAATCATTAAAGAAGGATGCAATAAATGCGGAATATGCTGGATGTATTGTCCAGAGGGAGTTATTAAAAGGAAAGAAGATGGTACTTTTGAAATTGATTTGCGTTATTGTAAAGGATGTGGTATATGTGCCAAAGAATGCCCAACAAAAAATATAGAAATGGTAAGAGAGAGTGATATAAAAGATGACTGAAAGCCGGGAAGATTTTATTCAAAAAAGAGAATCAATTATTATAAAGGGAAATGTAGCAGCAGCTTATGCAGCAAAATCAGCACGAGTTCAAGTTATTAGTGCTTATCCAATAACTCCACAAACTACTGTGGTTGAAAAATTATCTGAATTCGTAGATAATGGATTAATGCCAGGAACAGAATATATAAAAATGGAATCAGAACATAGTGTTTTCGCTGCTGTAGTCGGTGCAAGTAAAGCCGGTACTAGAACATTTACAGCAACATCTGGTCAAGGAATTTTTTATGCACATGAAATGATTCATTGGGCTGCTGGAGCGAGGCTTCCGATAGTTGTCGCTATTGCATCCCGAGGACCTGCACCACCATGGAATATTTGGGCTGATTTTACTGATGTGATAAGTCAACGAGATACAGGGTGGATGAGTTGTTTCTGTGCTGAACATCAAGAAATCTATGATGAAATCCTGATGTCATATAAAGTTTGTGAAGATCATGATATTCTACTTCCTAAGTTTGTTTCTTATGGTGGTTTTATTCTTTCACACACTTCAAAACCAGTTATTCTTGAAGATCAAGATCTTGTAGATAAATTTCTGCCACCATTACCAAGTGAGGAAGGGTGGCCTCATATCTGGATGGATCCAAAAAGACCTATGATGTTTGGCAATTTAATCATGCCTTCAAGTTTTTATTATGAATTTAGATTGAAGATTCATGATGCACTTATTAGAGCAAAAGAGAAAATTAAAAACGCTGCTAAAGAATTTGAAAAAATTTTCGGCAGAAATTATGGTAATGGATTAATTCAAGAATATAAAATGGATGATGCAGAAGTGGGAGTAATTATTTATGGAGATTTGGCTTTACAAATGGAACAAGCAATAGATGATTTAAGAGAAGAAGGTTATAGAGTTGGCATGGTAAAACTAAGGCATTTTAGACCTTTTCCAACAGAAGATATCGCTGAAGTAGCTAAAAAAGTGAAGGTTCTTGGAGTTATTGATAGAGCTACCGCATTTGGTTGTCAAACTGGAGGACCCGTGAGTTGTGAAGTTAAAGGTGCTCTACATGAAACAAAAGGAACAGCAACAGTATTACCGATTATAAATGGATTGGGGGGGAGAGAAGTAACACTTGAACAACAAAAAAATCAAATTATCAAGTTAGTTAAATATTCTGAGACTGGAGAACTTCCAAAAGATGTAATTCATGGAACTCTCTGGGATGGATTATTGGAGGTTGAATGATAAAATGGTGAAATTAAAAGAGGCATTAGAGTCTTGCCAAGAAGAATTTTTTCTTCCAGGAAATTCTTGTTGTGCTGGATGTGGTTTAGAAATCGCCCTAAGGTGGGCAATTAAGGCATTAGGTCCTAATACTGCTCTTGTAACACCCGCTTCATGTTTAAATGTAGTAGTTGGATTATGGCCAAAAACTGCACCGAATTTTCCATTTACAAATATGGCTTTTGCAGCAGGTGATGCTGCTGCTACAGGGATGTCTGCGGCATTTAAAGCTAAAGCATATAGATTTCCTGGAAAAGGTTGGGATAAAATGACGACAATTACATTTGCCGGGGACGGCGGTACTGCAGATATTGGAATTCAAGGTTTAAGTGGTGCAGCAGAAAGAAATTCGGATCAAATTTATGTTTGTTATGATAATGAAGCTTATATGAATACCGGCATCCAAAGATCTTCAAGCACACCGCATGGTGCATGGACAACGACAACTACAAAAGGAAAAGACAGGTTTAAAAAAAATCTTCCTGCAATCATGGCTGCTCATGATATGCCTTATGTTGCCACTTGTTCTATAAGTGAACCACTTGATTTGTATGATAAATTTAAAAAAGCTAAATCGATTAAGGGGTGTAGATATATCCATATCATGGCTCCGTGTTGTACGGGATGGGGATTTAATTCTGAGGACACGATAGAGATATCTCGATTAGCTGTTAAAACTGGCTCATGGATTTTATATGAAATAGAAAATGGTATTATGACATTATCAAAAGCTAGTAAACCATTGCTAGATCCTTCTAAGAGAACTCCACTGATAGATTATCTTTCTAAACAGAAAAGATTTGCTAATATTTCAGAAAAGGATTTAATTGAACTCCAAGAATATTTAGATCATACTTGGAATCGTTTAGAAGCAGATTTAAGTTGCCAACACCAATATCCAAAATAAGTATCTTAATTTTTTTATTTCAATTTTCAATATAAGTGTTTAATTTTTAAAGGACTCACATGGGATTTTTAATAAAACTAGCAGGGAAAGAACTAAAAGAGATAGAATTTTATCTAAAAATTGCTGTTGAGCATTTAATTGATGGAAAGTTAATTGCCTATCCTACAGATTCTGTTTATGGGATTGGAGGTGATCCTCAAAATCAAGAAGTTATTAATAGAATTTATGAGATTAAATTTCGAGATCGATCAAAAGGATTGTTATTATTAATTTCAGATTATGAGGAAGCTACTAAAATTGCTGAGTTCAATGACAATGCAATAAAACTTGCAAATAAGTATTGGCCAGGTCAATTGACATTGATACTAAAAAAAAAAGAACCTTGTTTTATTCCTCCGGAAGTTACTGCATTCCAAAATACAATAGGTTTACGAGTCCCGCAAAATAAAATTATTCTAACCATTTTACAATTATTAAAGTTAGAAGGACACTTTGGGGGAATTCTCGGAACTTCTGCTAATTATTCAGGAGAACCTCCTTCGATTAGTGGTGAAGAAGTCACAAAAAAGATATTGAGTCCTATAGATTTAATTATTGATGGTGGTAAATCAAAATCGAAGCTTCCCACTACTATTGTCGACTGTACTTCTCAAAAAGTAAAATTTTTGAGAATTGGTGAGATTTCAGAGGAAGAAATAATTGATTATTTGAAAGGAGTGTCATGAATGAAAAATTTCAATTTATTAGTTTCAACTTCTCGTTATAATGAAACAAACGCAAAATCAGAATTATGGTTTACTTTATTGATGTGTGGTGATACATATCCCATTATTTCAGGAATTCAGTTTCCTGGATTAATTACAGCATTAACTGATTTAAATCCATTAGAAGTAATTTTTAAGATCAATATCATATTGAAGGAAAATCCAAATTTCTTTCAATATATTTTAAAAATTGTTCCTATAAATTTCATTTGTGAAACGGATATTAAAACTATAACCCAAGTAATAGAAGAGAACCACAAAGAACATATTGGTGAGAATGATTCTTTTAGAATAACATTAAAGCGTAGACATCATGAAAAGATAGAAAGAGAGAATTTTATTAGAACAATTGCAGATATTATTGATAATAAAGTAGATCTTGTAAATCCAGATAAAATCGTTAGAATTGAAATTCTTGGCAATATATGTGGAGTATCATTTTTAAAAGAAAATGAAATCATCAGAATTAAAGCATGATTAGTAAAATTTACATGGCTGATGCTCTTTCTATATGTAATAAAGCCATTTTTTCACATATTAAGTCATATATTGCAGAACTAACGTATTTTAAGCTAATTTCTGAGTTGTTTACTTTAATTCCATAAGATTTTAAAATAGAATTAAGTTGATTATCAGAAATTTCAAAAAATTCTTTTATTTCATTAATCTTATTATCTGATAATTTATTTATCACCAATTCTTCTTGTTCAGCACCTAAAGCTTTTATTATTTCCTTACTGATTTTATTAAAATTATTGATTGGTGATATTATACAGTATATTAGTGACTGTTTTTTTAAATCTGAATAATCAATCCCAAACGCATCGATACTCTTATTAATTTGTCTATTAGTAGCTAAATACAATAGAAATTCAATACTTTTCTTGTTTGAAATATTAATTTTTTGAAGAAATGCTTTCTCGACATAGTAGCATGCTGTAAAGATATGATCTTGATTTAGTATATATTTCTCTTTAATAAATTGGATAACTGAATTTTTATTTTTATTTTGGATTTCTTCTAAAATAGCAAAAAAAGAGTTTAAGGCATTTTCTTCATTATGAATATTATTTAAATCTATAAATTGTTTATAATTTAATTTAATTTGATTGACTGCTACAAAAAACTTTAAATCTATGTCCCTTATATTGAAAGCTTTAACGATCAAACAGGTAAACTCCACATTAAGAAATCTGGCATATAATTAAAGTTTATTTTGATAAAAATTAAAAATATTAGAATAGACAATAAATAAAAAGTGAAAACCCAGTCTTTTTTAGAATATTTTATAGTATAATAATAAGAACGCTCTTTTCCGCTTCCGAATGCTCGTGATTCTAAAGCTTCTGCAACATTAAACGCTCTTTTAATAGAGCAGATTATTAGAGGAATTAAAAGTGGAAAGAGATTTTTTATCTGATTTATGATCCCCTTTTTTTGCATCTCATATCCCCTACTTTGTTGAGCATCCATAATATTTTGAGCTTCTATTGCGATAGTGGGGACAAATCTAAAAGCTAATGAGAAAGAGAAAGCAAATTCATATGGTAATTTCATTGAAATCAATGAAAGGGCTAAATCGTTTGGATCTACAGTTAGAAAAAAAATTGAAAAAGCTGAAACCATGATATATATTCTTATTATCGACGCAATAGCAAATGTTAAGGATAGAAATATTGTATTTAAAATCACTATGAAGAGAACTAAGAATGATAATCCACGAATGCTCTTTATCCATTGTTTAAACAATTTTCCTATGAGTATTAATGGTATTAAACTAAAAAAAATAATAAATAAAGGAATTATTTCGGTGAAAAGTAGAGCAATTATAGTATAAACTATCGCAAAAAATAATTTAGCCCTTGGATCTAAATTATGCAGAAATGATTTTTTTTTCATAAATCTAAAAGCGTTTAAAAATTCTAACGACATTTTTATATATACCTCTTAAACTTCTAATTTTTTATCTTTAATAAGAATTCTAACATAATTTATTATATCATTTTTAGAAATTAGAGCATCTACTTCTTTATAACCCAACTCTTTTAATGCTAAAGAAAATTGCTTAATTTGTGGTAAAATTAATGATGCCTTTTTAATGAGAAGTTCGTTACTGAGTATTTCCTTTGTAGGACCATCACCGATAATTTGACCATCTGCCATTAATATTGTCCGATGTAAATACTCATAAGCAAACTCAATGTTATGAGTAATAATTATAATTGTTTTTCCAATTTCTTTTTCTTTCATTATTAATTCAATAAGAAACTCAATCTCTTTCGCATCTTGACCTAAAGTGGGCTCATCGAAAATTAATATTTCCGGATCTCTGCATATGATTGATGCAACAGCAAGCTTTTTAGATTCTCCACCAGATAAATTAAATGGAGACCTTTTTCTATATTTTTCAAGATTAAATTCGTTTAAGATTTGATCTACTCTTAATTCAATCTGTTCCTTATCTAGGTTAAAGCTTTTTAATGAAAACTTAATTTCTTCCTCTACTGAATTAGCAAATAACTGATGAAATGGATTTTGAAAAATAATTCCGACTTTTTGGGATAGAGATGCGATGCTCTTGGAATTTATATTTTCACTATCAATATAGATATTACCTCGAGTAGGTCTAATTAATCCATTTAAAGTACGGATAAGGCTAGTTTTTCCTGCTCCATTTTTTCCCATAATTCCAATAAGCTCACCTTTATTAATATTTAAGTTTATGTTTTTTAAAGCTACTGTGCCATTTGGATAAGTGTATCCTACATTCCTAATCATAATTATTGGTATATCTTTAAACATAGAGATCTCCTAAACAATTATTAATTCAATTTTAAAGATTTAACTGCCTCTGCAATAGAACTAGGAATATTCTTATTAAATATATTTTCACTTTTGAGTTTGTTAAAGATTGAATAGACTACAGGTTTATTTAATCTTAAACTTTGAAAATTATCTCCATTAATAACTTGTTTACGTGATCCATACTCAATAAGATTCCCTCCTTTCATTAAAATTAGATTATCTGTGAATGGTAATATGAGATCAAGCCGATGTTCACTGATTATAATTGTTAAATTTTTCTCAATTTTTATCTCGTTCAATAAATTAATTATCTTCTTAGCCATATAAGGATCCAGAAGTGCTGTGGGTTCATCCAAAATTAAGATATTCGGTTCTAAAACTAAAATTGATGCTATAGCAACTCTTTGCTGTTCCCCACCACTTAATTCAAAGGGGGCTTTATCTAAAATATGCTCTATTTCAGTTAATGATGCACTCTCTTTTATTCTTTTAGATATCTCTTTCGAAGGAACTCCTAAATTTTCTAATCCAAATGCAATTTCATGTTCCACATTCATTGCTATTAACTGATTCTCTGGATTTTGAAATACTATCCCTACTTTGGTAGATAAATCTGCAATTGAACAATCAATTGTGTTTTTTCCACAAACCTCTACTTTTCCTTTATAGAATCCAGCATAAAATTGAGGAATCAAACCATTCAAACAGCGTATTAATGAAGTTTTTCCACTTCCAGTTTCTCCGCATAATAAAATAATTTGGTTGATATTATCTTTAATCTCTAAATTGATATTATTTAGAGCATATTCGTCATTTCCTTTATACCGATAATAGAAGTTTTCAAATTTTACTAAAGACATTCTACAATTTAATCAAATTAAGATCTTGTTTTTTGATAATTTTTGATTATTTATAACTTAGATTATAAATTGTCTTTAATTCTTTGAATAATTTGAGTGATATTGAAATCAGACTCTTTATCAACTGTTAATGTTGCTGCTCCATCGTGACCTCCTCCATTACCATTATATTGCTCAGAAATCTCCTCGAAAATTTTTCCTAAATGTAACCCTGTTTTTAAACAAATTAATTTTTTAGCTCGCGCAGTAATTCTATATTTATTGATTTCTTTAGAAAAAACAATAGCAATATCAAATCCTGTTTTTAGTAACATAGAGGCTACACTGCTTCCGAAGCTACTGACATTTGTAATTGCAATCAAATAATCTCCTTCTCGAATTAATTCGACTCGTTGCATACCTTTTATTTTAGCGATTTTTTGGGAAAGATCTATTTCACTTTTAAGGAGGATCAAGATATTTTGAAAATTTACATCTTCGCCAATTAGCTTGTTTATATTATGAATTGTTTTATTATTGGCATATTTGAAGAAACCTGAATCAGTAATTATCGCAGCAGCCATGAGAGTCTTAATAGAAGTTTTTAATTGAATGTTGAAGTATTCAAATAATTCTAAAATTATTTCTGCTGTTGAAGAATAATTTTCAAAAGTCAGGTTTAAGGGATTACCCTTAGATTTCTCATTTAAGTGATGGTGATCAATAACTATGTTAGGAATTTTTAAATCTAATATATCGTATTTATTACTTAATCCAATTTGATTCAAACTATTTGTATCTACTATTATTATAACATCAACTAATGCAAAGTCCAAATGTGTTTCAGAAGAAACATCAAATTTTGGAAATATATCAGAAAATTTTTTTAAAAAAATTTTGGATTTTGCCGAAAGTTCTGTAAAATAGATTGATACTTGTTGATTTTTAAAATATTGAATTAAAAAGGATTTTAAAGCAAAACAAGAGGCTAAACCATCAATATCTACTAAATTATGAGTAGTAATTAAAATCTTTTTATTTTCTATGAAAGATAAAAAGTTTTCAAATCTAGATTTTAGCATAAAAATTTTTTTGAATTTTATTTTTGGAAATCAGCTTGTAGAGATTTTCGCATAGTCTCAATTTGGGTTTTAACTCGTTCTTCTTTCTGTTTTAAGGTTTTTAATCGCATCTCTAAGGTGACTTTTAGACTTTTCTTCTCATCTATTAGTTTATTTCTTTCGCTTTTAACTAAAATTCCTCCAATGGCTTTATAAACAGTATCATCTGGATTTGCTTTTTCTAATTCTTCAATTGCCAATTCTGTTTCTCTCATTGTACTCTCAACTTGCAATCTTTGAGATGTAATAAATTCAAAAGATTGTTGTAAGTTATTAAAATTTATTAACTTCTTTTTTTGTTCTTCACTTAAATTTTCAAGATTAATTGACATAATTCTTCACATAATTGCGTATCCATTTATAATTTATATTATTGTATAAATAATATATTCTTTTTTATGAATTATCAACTATTTCGAAGGAATTTGTAATTACTTTTCCAAAACTTATAATATCATTAATAGATGCTCGAAATGCAGTAATGTCATTACTATTTATTTTAAAAATTAAAGATGTGTCGTTCTTTTTCTCCATAATTACCTTAGATCGTTTAGTTTGTAGCTTATTGAATTCTGGTAAAAAAGAAGTGTAAGAAATATCTCGCATCTGAGAATTTTTAAATTGTAATTCTATCGTAGATTTTACTGAGAAATAATTATTTTTACCCATTATTCTTCAAGGACTTCTTTTTGTTTCCTTTTCGCAATTCTGAACGATTCTGATCCTCGAGGAGTTTCTATGTAATAGGCGCCTCCTGTAAATTTGGCACCACATTTTTTGCAATGCCAAATTCCTGTCGAGATTCGTTTAACTGTACCTTTAGTAATGCACTTGGGACATTTTACGTCTCCTTTCATTCTCTCTAAAATTATACGAGTTCTTTTCCTTAAAGTACTTCCATATCTAGCTCCATATTTCCCTGTAATGCCGACTTTGCGAGTTTTTCCCATTTAAATCAATATTATTATTCAATAGTTGATGTTATATAAAAGCCAAGATAAACTATAAATTTTTCTAATTAGAAAATATTTACTGATTAAATTAGAATCTTATTAAATTAAAAAAAACATAAAAAATTAAGAAAGTATTAAAAAAATATTAAAAAATTACTTAATTTTACTTAAATATTGCCAAAGGTCTAGTTCTTTTCTTAATTTTTGACCTATTTCTATAGACTTTTTACCTAGCATTTTGATCTCATCAATTGAGAATGTAGCAGCTCCACTCTTTTGAATTGAGGTAATTTTATCTTCCGTAGTTGAAATCGATATTTTGCCGTCACAAACCAATTCTTCTGGTAAGCTAGGGTCTAAAAAGATAATGTCTTCAATTTTTCCATATGTTAAAACTAAAGGTAATTCATTTACAATATCTTTTCCTGTTAAATATTTTCCTGTCCATTCAGCTTCGCCTTTTTCTTCATTCCAGATCCCTTCAGGGATATGTGATGAAATCAATGTGGTTAAAGCACTTACTCCACCTGCATCAATTAAATTACCAGAATAATTAATAACATACATATCAACAAATAGTATATAGACCGCTTTATTCTCCTTTATGCAAAGTTTAGTAGTTTGAACACAATCAGCATGTCGAATTCCGCGATCTACAACACGTGCTAATTCAATTGATTGTTCATCTGGAGGACCTCTTTCAAATAAGGGAGATGCTACCGGAAGTAATTCTGCCATAACAGTACAAACCCCTTCATCGGGTAAATCAGGAAAGGGTTCACCAATTTCATACTTTAATCCTGTTATAATCCTTGTTTCTCCCAAATTAACATCTGCAGAACCTTCTGCTGAAGAGATTGTATCACTTTTTATTTGAAATTCACGATATTCCCATAATCCTCTGTCATCAATCCGTTCTTCTTTTTTCAGATTTGAGAGAATGTAATCTCTTTCTATTTTTGAAATAATTCTTTTAACATCCATCATTTTTAGCTATCACCTTTATTTTCTATTTCTACATTTTCTTTTGATATCTCTTCTTGTAACTTCACATATTTACTCTTCAAAGTATCTAATTGTATTTGGTGAATTTTATTTAATGCATCTTTCGCAAGAACTAAAAATTCATTCATCTCATTCAAATCCATATCACCATCAAATTGTAATAGTGAGACTTCTTCATTATACCAAGTGATTGCAATAGGTAAGTCTGCTTCTCCTGCTTTATCTTCAATACCAGAAAGATCAACTACTCGCTTCCCATCAATTTTTCCTACAGCAATTGCAGATACCAAACTTTTCATGGGAACTCCCGCATCAGCTAATGCTAATGCTGCTACTGTAGTACTCGCACATCTGGTTCCACCATCTGCATCCATCACTTCAATAAACACTTCGAAACTAGTCCCAGGATAAAGCTCAAGAAATAGAACAGGTTCTATACAATCTGCTACAATCATAGAGATTTCTTTTTCACGTCGTCCTGGTGCTGGTCTTTTTCTATCAAAAACAGAAAAAGTAGCCATCCTATAAAAAACTCTTAGAATTCCCTTATCTGGTTTTGCTAAATGATGTGGGTGAACTTCTCTTGGTCCATATACAGCAGCAAATATTTTATTATTGCCCCATTCAAGGTATGCTGAACCATCTGCATTTTTTATAATACCAACATCCATTTTTATAGGTCTTAATTCATCAACATCTCGTCCATCGAGTCTTTTTCCATCTTTACGAAATAAAACCTCTGGATACTCATCCTTAATAATTAATGGCATCTATACTATACCTCTTTTCTTTTTTTCATCAATTATAAATTCTTGCATTCTATCTGTTAAACCAACAGTATGGGCTTCAGTAGCGATTTTATTTATCGATTCAATTAACAACCTTTCATGAGCAATATCTTCTCCTTTTAACCAAATTCGGCCATTCTGTGTGACAAAAATATTACATTTGGTTAAATTTTTTAACATTTTAATCATTGATCCATTTCTGCCAATTACTCTTGGTATTTTAGGTGTGTCTATAGAAATAACAATTCCCCCAATCTTTTTTCCTAAGTATTTTCCGACAGTTGTTAATTCAGGTTTATTTAATCGATCCGCAGAGAGAACCTTTACTACTAAAATATCACCTATATCAAATCTTTCAGTACTTAAATCTTCATGCACCGGACCGCCACCTCTAAAGCCTCTCACTTTGCCTTTTTTAACCGTATTTTTTGGTTTAAGTTGACCAAAATCTTTAGCATTAATATCACATTTGTATTTAACAGGATTTTTATCAACTACTAAAGCTATAACTTTATCTCCAGGACGAGGAGTATAAAATCCCCTAAGTGGAATTACATTAACATAATTCTTTTTTATTTGTTTTAATCCTATATTTAATGAGACAATTTTATTTCTCTCCTTGTTTAATATCGTTCCTCTTCCGGGTAAAAAATTTGATACATCTTCAGTTAACGCTTCACCAGGCACAACAACTTCTCTTATAACTTCTTCATCTTCAAAGTCTTCGAATTCATTATCTATAGTTTCTTCTTCATTTTCCATAGTAGTACTCACATTTATTCTATAATTATTTAATTCTCCTAACCTATACTAAAAAAATAATATAAATAAGACTTTTCATAAACTTTTTGGTTAGGTTTTTAAAATTTTTGTTTGAACTCTTCCATGTGTTAATTTGTTTAATTTATCAACCAATTCCATTTGTAACCCTGCAGGTATATTTACAACTGCAACCCAAGAACCATCAGATTGCCACTCTTCCTTCTTAATTTGTACATATTGAGCAACAATATTATAACCTTTTGCGGTAAAGGCTGTCGGAATCTTAATAGCCATTTCTACCTGCTCTATTCTAATTGGGATAATAGCTCGAATAGATTTTACGATGTCATCAATCTGTTCCTCAGCGCTCCTCATTAAATCAATTTTTACTTTAGCTTCTTCAATAGCTTTTTCTATTCGTTGATATGGATGAGGCTTTTTATTCTGTGGATTTATAGCATTTTTAGTTATAATGGTTATAATTTGTTTTAGTTTTTTCTGTCTTTCCTCTTCTCTTTGGGATTTAGTCCAATGAATCTCTCCATCTATTAAAATATGAGCGGCAATAGTCATTCCATCTGTCGTATTAAATACTACTTCCATATCTCCATCAGTTGCTTTTTTACCCCTTCTTAAGTCTTCAAATACAGAAAAAGACTCGAAAATAAGTTCTAAGTTAATCCTTTTATCATTTAATACGTCTTTAACGGTAAGGCGAGATTTTTCTTTACCTTCTTTTAACCTTGTATTGATTTCATCTCGTATTAGTTTTTTTGCTTCCCATGCTTGCTCGGGATCCATTAGCATTTCAAAAACTCGACCAGAATTCTCAATTCGCCCTATGATAAAGCCGCCTAAATCAATTCTTGCCCTATCAATCATACTACTATCTCATATATAAACTGAATGAATTAACTTAATTTTTGTCCGTTCCTGTTATTTGTCTATCTGTTAAGAGATAAATATAAAGGGTTAATACCTTGATAGTTATATACAAGTTCAAGGAGATTATATTTTAGCTAACATTTCCTCCTTTTCTTCCAAACTTAGTAGCTTAAACTTTATATCTTCCTTTAATATAAAAGCTACATCACAAGTATTTTTATTTAAATTATCACCCATCAGTTCTTTTAATGCTTTTAAAGGTAATAATTTTAATTCTTCATCATTCATATCCTCTTTATAATGTTCTTCAAGGTAAGCTCGTGCTTCCGCTGCTCCAGAGCCAATTGCAAAAGCTTTATAACCCCACATCGCTCCACTTGGGTCAGTTAAATATAAGGAAGGTCCATTATTTGAGTCAATCCCAGCAAT
>CP070831.1:293465-296420 GCA_020344955.1 Promethearchaeota archaeon
AAAAGTTAGGAATAAGAGGAGATGTTATTAGATTTATTCCTTTAAATTCATAAGAGTCAAGACTACCACTTTCTCTATTATCAATAACTTCAAAATCTTCTCCCTTTAATATGAAAAATAGTGAAGAACTATTCAAATCTAAAAATGGCATTGATTTTTTAATAAAACTCAGTGTATCTATGATTTCAAATGGAATTTTAAATTGTTCCCAAGCAATTATTGAATCTTTTTGACCCCATATAGTATCATCTAATAATAAAAACTTAATCAGCAGATAATATTCCTTATTAGGCTTCAATTTTGGTTTTTCATAAGGAATTTTAATCTCTTTTGCTTGCCTGGGCTTAAGTGATATAGTGGATAAATCCCCTTCTTGAATTTTAATCCCATTTTCAGTTAATTCCCATATTATTTTCAAAAAATTAGTGTTGATAAAATTATATTTATTATATATTTTAATGACTCCATTAATCAAATCTATAGGATAAACTTTAATATTTTGATAAACTTTTTTTACTTCGTAAAGCGAAGGATTAGGTTTTCGATCTGGTAAAACAATTCCGTTACAACAAAAGTTGCTTGAATTTGGAACATCTCCATAATCACCACCATAAGCCCAGAATTCTTTTCCATCTTCAGAGAATTTTCTTAATCCTTGATCAACAAAATCCCATATAAAACCCCCAGTACAATTACTATATTTCTCGAAAATATCCATATATTCTTGAAAATTTCCTAGGCTGTTCCCCATTGCATGAGCATATTCACAGAGTAGGTGTGGTTTATTTTTATAATATTTTGATCTTATAGGGTATAAGATACTATATATAAAACCGTTCTTTGCTTTTCCGAATCTCTCTAACACCTTTGTAGTTGTATACATAGTGCTAAACACATCAGAAATTCGTGCTTTATGATCTCCTTCATAATGGATTGGTCTTGTATTATCTATACTGAGTGTAGCATCCTTCATTTTTATGAAATTATTTCCATATCCTGATTCATTTCCAAGAGACCAGATACAAACACAAGGATGATTCTTGTCTCTTTCAACCATACTTACCATTCTATCAATCACAGCTTTAGTCCACTTAGAGTCACTTTTAGGCAGCTTTCTACGTAGTCCATGAGATTCTACATTTGCTTCATTCATAACATAAATTCCATATTCATCACATAGATCATACCATTTTGGATGGTTTGGATAATGGCTCGTTCTAACAGCATTGATATTATTTTGTTTCATAATTTTAATATCCTGAACCATCCGAGAAAACGGTATTGCTCGTCCATAATCAGGATCATGTTCATGACGATTAACACCTTTAAAAATGATTGAGATCCCATTTATATAAATTTGACTATTCTTAATTTCTATTTTCCGAAAACCAAATCTACACTGCTCAACTTCTGTAATTCCACCATCTGGGTTTTTTAAGATGAATAAAACTTTATAGAGATTAGCCGTTTCAGCAGACCATTTCTTTGGATTATCCACCTTTTTTTCATGTTTGATGACAATTTCCTCATTACTTTTTATGTTAAATGAGTGTTTTAATAGAGGATCAATACCACAAATATTGTTTTTATCATCAAATAATTTCAACTCTAAATGAAAATTATTATATTGATTTTGTCCATAATTATGAATCTTAACTTTAGCGTTTAATATCGCGTCTTTGTAATTTTCATCAAGTTCACAGTGTACAAAAAAATCGCGAATATGGACGAGGGGAGTTGAAAATAAATAAACATCCCGATAAATGCCACTAAATCTCCACATGTCTTGATCTTCAAGATAACTACCATCGGACCAGCGATAAACCTCTACAGCAAGTACATTTATATCTTCATTTAAATAATTAGTAATCTTAAACTCAGCAGGTGTCATAGATCCCTGACTATACCCAACTTTTTTTCCATTTATCCATAAATAAAATGCTGATTTTACACCATCAAAATGGATAAAGATTTCTCGCTCTTTCCATTCCGATGGAATTGTAAAAACGACTCTATACGAACCAACTGGATTATATTCATGATCTATGCTTGGAATATTTTTTCTCTTAATGCTATATGGATATTTTGAATCCGAATATATTGGTATTCCATAACCATGCAATTGCCAGTTGCTTGGAATGGGTATTTCATTCCAATTACTTACATCATAATTAACCTTGTAAAAATCTATAGGGCGTTCAGACGGTTTCTTTACCCAATTGAATTTCCATTTACCGTTCAGGGATTTATAGTACTGAGAAGATTCAAATTTTCCTGTTAAGGCTGAATCAATATCTTGATATGGAATGATAGTATTATGAGGAGGCATTTTATTTTGCCCGATCATCTCAGAATTCTCCCAATCCTCCTTTTTTTCCAACTAATCCCCAAATTGTACTTTTTTCAATACTTTAAATCTATAAAGAAATTAAAAGGAATAAATTTTATACCTATAAATAACATTAATGTTAAATTAAGATTAAGAAATATTGCTAATTTCAAAATTGATCGTTTATGAAAGTGAATATAGAATTATTAAAAGAATTCGAACGCACAATTAACACTGTTAATCCTGAAGAAGGTATAATCCCCATTAAAATTCTAGGATATGGAGAAATAAGCTTGGTTTTTGAATTGTCAGGAGATCCTCAACATTTAGCTTATAAAAGAATTCCTATTTTTGATAATGAAAATCAAGTAAAAAGACATATATGGGCATTTAATGAATATAATAGAATTTTAATGAAAGAAATCGGATTGAACCTACCTCAGTATGATACTGCTTGGTTTAAAGATGAAAATGATAAAATTCAGTTCTATTGTATTCAGGAGAAGATTGATCCTGAATCAGTAGGTAATAAAATAATTCATAAAATTAGCAACAAAGAAGTAGAAACATTGGTTCTCCTTGCGATGCGAGAGATGCATAAAGTTTGGAATTATAGTAAAAAAAAT
>CP070831.1:296520-299878 GCA_020344955.1 Promethearchaeota archaeon
ATGTTGAAAAAAGTAAATATTTTTTGGAATTAATAAAAGAACAAGCTCCAAACGCCCAATCTGCTGTAATAGGCAATAAACAGGATTTAAAAGAGGCTATGAATTCTGTTCAAATAGAAAATGTTTTAGGTTTAAAAGCTTATTCTATGATAGCATTAGATCCTAATAATCGTGATAAAATGATTCAAATAATAGCTGACGTCTTAGAGATGAGCGCAGAAGTTTCTCCTCTATTAAAACCACTACTTGAGAGAGATAAATTAACTGAGGAAGCAGTTAAAGCTTTAAAGAATGCTGATTTTAATAAAGCTGCTTTTTTATTTGATAAAATAAGTGATCTGTGTGTGGAACTGGGAGATGATTCTTTAGGTAAAGAATTTTTTGAAAAATCACAAAAAATAAAGGAAATGCTTAAAAAAGTTGGTGCTCCACCACCTGTACCAGCTACGCTTATTGAACCTGATGAACAGAAAATACCTGAACCTAGAATAAAATCAGAAAAAGTACAATCACTTCCAGTTCAAAAACCAGAAATACAACGTACACCACCACCACCAATATTACCACCTCAACAGCTACCCGAACGAACACCCCAAGAAACTACTCAACAACCCCTCTCAACACCATCAGAACCCACTAGAATTGATATTCCTCAAGATATTTCTAGTATCAAAACCAAAAAAGATTTAATTCTTACTAAAGAAACTGATATTAAAGCGGAAGTACCAAGTTTAAAATTAAAACCAGAGGATTTTATGATTAGGGCAAGACCAAAATCAGTAGAATTTGTTCCAGATGATGCAAAATCTAAATTAACAATTTCACCCCAAAATCAAGTTAAAATAGTTGAAGAAGCCAAAGCTCCTGTAGCAGTTTCACCCTTAAAATTAATGGAAGAAAAAGCGAAATCAAGTATAGAAAAACCAAAAATCCCTCTAAGCCCTAAACCTACTTTAGAACCAGTAATTAAAGAAGCACCTCAACATCCTCCTGAAAAACCAATAATTGCTACTAAACCCACCTTAGAACCAGTATTTAGAGAGATACCTCAAAAACCTAGTGAAAAACCAATATATGCACCATCTAGTGAAATTAAAAAAACCCCTACTATAATGACTTATCAACAAAAAGAGAAATTGAAACAATCCTTACTAGATTTGAAGATTAAAAAAGCACATCTAACTAAAATGGCACTAGATTTTGATATGCAGGAACTTAAGGGCGAAATATCATCAGAGGAGCTTAAAGATAAGAAGGAGAAAGTTAAAATAATGATGGATAAGATCGACAATCAAATTTATGAAATAGAAGTCCTTCTTGGTGATTAAATTGATTAACATAGGGAAATCAACTTTAATTTATATAAAACTCTTTAAATAATTATATGGGACATTTGCTTCTCCCATTATAATGTTTTTTTTCCCTCCATGATAATCTGAACCTCCAGATTTTATAAGATTATATTTATTTGCTATCTTTCGGAAATATTCAGGTATATACTTCTGAGCCCAATTTGATTTATCTGTTCCTAGATATGGTCTATTTTTAGCATAAGTATATTCCACTTCGATCCCCTCTATTCCTGCTTTAACACAAACTTCTATAAATTTCGTTTTTTTTGAAACTGAATAAATCCCTGGATGCGCTAATATTGAGATCCCACCAACTGAATTAATTAATTCAACTGATTCCTCAAGGTTTAATTCTACTTCTCTTTCTACGTAAGCGTCTCCACCAATACTGATCATCTTAAACAGGTCTTCTTTAGATTTTAATTTAACTTTTTCAGGATTATTTCTTATAAGAATTTCTACAATATGAGGTCGACCAACAACCTTACCCCTTGTAATTTCTAGAACTTCTTCGAATGTAATATTATAACCAAATTCCTTGTTCAACCTTTTGCATATAGCTTTTTTTTGATCTAATCTTCCTTTAATCTGATTACTAATTGTATTAATCAATTTGTGAGATGTATAATCTATATTTAAGCCAATAATATGAACATCGATTAATTCTCTGTTTGGTTCATGCCTAATTGAAATCTCTATCCCGGGAATTACTATAATATCTTTAAGTTCTCCAAATGTTACAAACTCTTCAATACCTTCTATTGTATCATGATCAGTAATAGCAATTGCTTTTAACTTAAGGTCTATTGCCTTTTTAATTAATTGATAAGGTGTATCTAGACCATCTGATGCCGTTGAATGTAAATGAAGATCGATCATTATGATTATGAAATAATGATTTGATTTGATATTTACTTAAAAAAAAAATGAATGATATATAGCTAAATTATTTTTTGGAAGAACTAATGATTTAAAAGAAACTGGTAAACAAAAAGCCCACATTTGTAATGAAATTTGGTGGTTCTTGTCTTGTAAATAAAGAAGCGTTAAGTAAAATTCTCAATATTACTAATATTTATCAAGGAGTAAAGAAAATATATGTTGCATCCGCACTGAAAGGAATTGCAGATTTACTTTTAAAATCAGCAGATTTTATAGAGGATAATAATGAAATTGATAAAATTATTGCTTTAATTGAAAAAAACATCAAAAAGGATTTATAAATTTCAAGCTAAAAAAAATATAGCTACTTTCTAAAACTAAGTTCTTGAATCAATTATCCTACGAGTAAGTTCAGTAAAAGCCTCATCAACATTAATGCCTGTCTTGGCAGATGTCTCAATATAAATGCTTCCTTGACTTTCTGCAAATGAACGAGCATCATCACGATCGATTACGACACCGACATCTTCTATTAAATCTGCTTTATTTCCAATAAGCACAAAAGGAATATTTTCACCGGCAAATTGTCTTATCTCAGTTAACCATTTTCTCGTTTCAGTATATGTCTGTTCTCTAGTTAGATCAAATACTAATAATGTTCCTGCTGCACCCTTGTAAAAAGTACTCCGAATAAACTCAAATCTTTGCTGTCCTCCAATATCCCATATTGAAAGTGTAGCAATTTCTCCAGATCTAAATTCTACATCCTTAGTAAGTATGTCGACTCCTACTGTTAACTTATAATTTGCTTGAAAGCGGTTTTTGATAAATCTCTGGACTAAACTTGTCTTACCAACCGCAGCTGCTCCAGTTAATAATACTTTTAGTTTAAAACTTGACATAAAGCACACTCATGTCGGTTTTTACAATTTAATTTTATAATTTTTATATTTTTTTTATAATATTTAAGAATTTATTTAATTTATTAATATGAATTAAATTAAAGATAAAATAAATTTTGAATTTAAATATTTTTACATAAACTTAAATTCATTTTTATTCATTTCTATTGATTTTGAATTAATTAAAAACATTTAAAAATAAGTAGATAAACTCTGAATATA
>CP070831.1:299978-304763 GCA_020344955.1 Promethearchaeota archaeon
AACTTTACAATGAAATTTCTTAAACAATATCAAAAAAGATGGATGAAAAGTTTTGGGAAAGACTTTAAGTGGTCTACTCGCATGGCGCGGTTCTGCGCAAAACATCCAATTTTTTTTGATGCTTTTGCTTCCCTTAGTCAAAAAAAGGGAGATAAATTCATGGTTGAATGGGGAAAAATTATGACAGGGTCGAAAAGAAAGTTGAATTTTTTCCTTCCAAAGCTAGCACTTCCTTTAGTTTTTGAAGTTATAAGATTAAAACGCAAATTCAAGAAAGAGAAAGTACTATAATTTGCTTCCTTTTGTGAATAATTTCTAATTATTTCTAGCTCTTTTTTCAAAATTTTTCGATTTAGGAGGTTTACATAAATTATTAAAAAAGGACTAGTCGGTATTAAAATAAATATTATACTAATTATTTATAATAGACATTATAATATTATTTTTTATTGTTAGTTATGCCATCTCCCAAAAAGAAAAAAATTGATGATAAGGAACAAACTTCACTCTTCTCCTTCGTTGAAGAAAAAGAAAAGAAAAAAGAGAAATCTACTGAGTTTAAAGAAGATATAAAAACTGAAAAGATTGAACAAGAAAAGAAAGTTAAAAAACCCTCTATTGAAGTTGAACAGGAAACAAAAGAAATACCTTTAAAAATGTATTTTAAAGGAAATGATAAGCCCTTTGGGTTAAAAGAGGGAAATATAAAATTAACAAAAGTTCTAAGGGAAACTGTTTCTTCAAAATATATTCGGTACTTGATTGAAAAAGGAGAAATTGTAGAAGATATGGAACGAGGGTTGTTACTTGATGTGGACTATGATGGTGGACAAAATAAAGCATACTGTAAGTTTTACGATTTAGAAACTGATGATATAAAAATTTGGATTGATACGACAGATCATGAGCCTTATTGTCTAAGTAAAGAATCGACGAATAAATTAGAGAACATTATTGAATTAAAAGATTATGAGGGATTTACTAGATTTGAAGAAATCGAGAAAATCGATTTGTTAAAGGATAAAAAAATCCCAATGACAAAAATTTATGGTAAAACACCTTCAGACATTGGAGGTTCTGGGACTAATATCCGAAATATATTAGGTAAAAATGATATAAAAGCCTGGGAAGCAGATATCAGATACCATTTAAACTACATTTTTGACAGACAAATCATTCCTGGTTTAATTTATAGTATAAAGGGAGGTCAAATTAAAAAACTAAGTTTTGAAGAAGATTCAGAAGAATCAAAAAGTATGGCTAAAGAATTACGTAATTTATTTAAAAGTGAATCTTCAGAAATCCAAGAATTTTCAGAACGATTTTTAGATATTTTTCTTACTCCGATTCCAGATGTGAAACGATTAGCTATGGATATTGAAGTAAGCTTAGGATCAGAAGATTTCATTATTCCGGATCCTCATCAAGCAAAACAAGCAATTATTAGCATTTCTTTTGTAGCTTCAGATGGGTTAAAATTAGTCTATGTATTGGAAAGAGAAGGATTTACTTACCGTGGATTACATAAAAAATTTCCCTCAGACGCCAAAATATTTTTCTTCAAAAGCGAAAAAGAATTGTTAATAGAAACTTTTCGTATTTTATGGGAATATCCTGTAATAATTACTTTTAATGGAGATAATTTTGACTTAAATTATATGTTTCATAGAGCTAATAAGCTAAAAATAGATAAAGATTTAAATCCTATTCATATTAAAAGAGGTTTTGGCTTCTTATCAACATCAGATTGCGATTTGAGAAGAGGTATTCATATTGATCTATTTAATTTTTTCTTCAACAGAAGTATTTCAGGATACGCATTCGGTGGAGCCTATGAAAGTAGTTCATTAAACGCGATTAGTGATGCATTACTGGGGGAGAAGAAATATGAACATGAAGAAGAAATACATGAAATGGAGTATGATATCCTCACATGGTATAATCTGAAGGATTCAATACTCACGTTAGAATTAACCAAATTTAATAATTCTCTGGTATGGAACTTAATTCTTCTATTATGTCGAATAACTAAGTTACCCATTCATGAAACTGTTAGGCGCCAAATTTCAACGTGGATACAGAATATTTTTTATTTTGAACATAGAAGAAACAATTATCTTATTCCTCGCAGATCTGAGATAAAAGAATTAAAAACAGGTGGATACTCTAAAGCTGTTATCGAAGGAAAAACATTTGCTGGAGCATATGTCGTTCCTCCTATTCCTGGTATTCATTTTGATGTAGTAGTTATGGATTTTGCAAGTCTATATCCCTCAATTATTAAAGAATATAATCTTTCATATGAAACTGTATTATGTCCTCATAAAGATGATGAAGAAAATCTTGTAAAGGGAACTCCCTATCACATATGTACTCAAAAAATGGGGATATTTGCATATGTAGTAGGATTCTTCCGAGATATAAGGGTAAAATATTTTAAACCTAAATCAGCTGATAAAACTCTAACTGAGAAACAACGAAACTATTATCAAACAATTCAGCAAGCTCTTAAAGTGTTTATTAATGGAAGTTATGGCGTTTTTGGCTCACAGAATTTTCCACTTTTTTGCCTTCCGGTTGCCGAGAGTACAACATCAATTGGTCAATATTCTATAAAACAAACAATTAAGAAATCTGAGGAGATTGGAGTAAAAGTTTTATATGGAGATACTGATTCTGTTTTTCTTTTAAATCCTACAAAAGATCAAATGAAACAAATATCAGAATGGAGTAAGAAAGAATTAGACCTTGATTTAGAAGAGGAAAAGACATATCAGTTCTTAGCACTCTCTGATCGAAAGAAAAATTATGTCGGTATTTATAAGGATACAAAATACGTTGATATTAAGGGCCTCGTTGCTAAAAAGAAAAACACCCCAGATTTTATCAAAAAAATTTTTAATGAAATGATAGAAATATTGAAAAAGATTACGACCTATGATGAATTTTTGAAAGCAAAAGACAATATCATAGAAATTGTAAGGAGCAATCTTAAAAAAATTGGAAAACCAGATACTTTCACTTTAGAAGACTATGCGATTAATATTGCATTACAGAAAGACCTTAAAAGTTATACTAAAGTTGTCCCTCAGCATGTTAGAGCAGCGAAAGAATTAAGAGATGTAACGGGAAAAGAATCTCAGAAAGGTGAAACAGTAAGCTTTATAAAAAGTAAGGGAACTATTGGAGCAAAAGCACTTGAGTTAGCTAAACTTCAAGATATAGATCCAAA
This sequence comes from Promethearchaeota archaeon, assembly GCA_020344955.1. Classification (GTDB taxonomy): domain Archaea; phylum Asgardarchaeota; class Lokiarchaeia; order Sigyniarchaeales; family SOKP01; genus Loki-b32. The sequence continues at coordinate 303,211 of CP070831.1, forward strand.
AAAATATCGGGAACTTTTGATATCTGCTTTAGAACAAGTGTTAGATGCTCTCGGTATAACATTCGAAGAGATAAAAGGGATAAAGAAGATGGATGCTTTTTTTTGATTTTTAACAAAAACTTTTTTTTAGATGTGAAAATTAAAAAGACATGGAAAAACCAGCTACAAAGAGTAATAAACTTCCTTATTTTGTAGTTTTAGAATTCATATTATTAGTAATATCTATATTAATACCTTATTTACTAGTTAATGCAAATCAAACGGACAGCTGTTTACACCATTTAGAAGAAGAAAATGGTACTTTCTGGATAATAGGGAGAGCTTTTGGGTTTACAACTTTTATTTGGTTTATAATTAGCACCTTATTTGGTATTAAAACGAAAAAAATAGTTAAAATCTTTGGTTCATATAAAAAAGCAAGAGATTTGCATTGTTTAAATGCTACCATAACTATTATTGTATTTTTTGTGCATATTGGTAGCCTTCTTGGATCAGAACCATGGGGAGAGTTAATTCTGGATGGTGAAGTTAATCATCTCCCATATCCACTATTTTTAACCAAAGTATTAACAGGGGTTCTCTTTGGGATTATATTGGTTTCTGTATCCGTTAGTGCTTTTTATTTCAGGGATTTAGACAAAATGAAACGGTTTGGTTTTAAAAATTTTATTAAGATTCACTATATTATGCTAGGTTTATCTGTGATATTAGGTATCCATATATTTTTAATAAATACTGAAATTTTGATAATTTTTTGGGGATGATAATTTGAAAAAACTATTGCTAATCGTCTTAATAGGTTTTATAGTCGTGTCAATATTGACAATTATATTTACAGTTCGTATAAGTAGCACATTCACCTTTGATGATGGCAATGGAGATGACGAGGATGATAATATCATTCCTATTGATCTGGATAAGCAATTATCAAACTCAAATACTTTTACTATTAGAAAGGAGAGAAAAAAAATAGCAGATAAGCTACAATTTAAGCAATTTGTGCTCCACAAGTGTCACAATATTTTTCTGTTCCCTTTATTGGAGTTTTGCAATTTGGACATAATTTCGATTTATTAATTTGATTATTTACTTGTTCCACACCCTGTGGTGTTGAAATTTCTTTATTAATTACATCTATATAAATTGTACTCCAAATTTTTTGGGGCGGCAATTTATTACCGTGAGTAGGACAAACGCATTTTACCACCATCCAAGAGCCTGAAGGTTTTGCTCTTTCCACTGTAGTTTCTTTTCCGCAATTAGGACATTGAAAAATGCCATGCCGAAAATCCTGAATAAACTGATTTTTTTTCATTATAGGAATTTTAAAGCTTCTATCTCCATGTTGTGGGCACTTTTGTTTTATTACGATTTTTTTTCCCATGGGTTTTAAAAAAAAAATCGTACCTGTATTTCCACATTTAGGACAACGGAAAAGTTTATTATCTTCGGATAAAGCCATAATAATTTCTCTATTATTTTTTTTATTTAGAAATAAAATAACACTACTTTAAATTTTTATTGCATCAAAAAGGAAATGGATAGGATAAAAG
>CP070831.1:304863-319202 GCA_020344955.1 Promethearchaeota archaeon
ATTCTTTCACTGATCCGATAACTTTAACTTCTTTACAATCTTCGCATTCCCAGATGGGCATTGCTGTTGCCCAAAACCGATTTCTTGAAATACACCAATCAGGAGCAGTCTCTAATATCTTTTGATATCTTTTAGAAATTTCTTTGGGATACCAGTTGATGTTTCTATTAGTTTCTAAAAGTCTTGGTTTTATATACTGAATGTTTATAAACCAAGCATCAAGAGCATTATAAATTAAGGGTGTATCGCATCTATAACAGAAAGGATATGAATGTAGGTAATCTTCTGAGTGGTATAAAAGATTACGATCTCTTAAATCCTCCAAAACCTCTTTATCTACATCTTTAAACCATATTCCAATCCATTCTTTAGGACCATCAGCCAAATCGCCATGGTCATCAATGTGTTGAATTATTGGAAGATCATACATATCTATCATTTCATAATCAAATTCACCATAAAGTGCTATATGTATAATTCCTGTTCCTTCATCAGATAAGACTTCATCTCCACCATCAATGACAATATACCCTTTTTTGTCGCTCTTAGTTGAAATATTATACAAAGGTTCATACTCTTTATTTAACAAATCTTTTCCTTTAAATTCTTTAATTATTTCATACTCTTCTTTGATGGTGTCTATTTTGTTTTTTATTAATATTAAAGATTCACTATCAGTCTTTATTTTAACATATAGTTGCTTCCTGTTTACGGCTAAAGCTACATTTCCGATTAATGTCCAAGGAGTAGTAGTCCATGCTAGAAGAAATGTCCCCGGTTCTTCTTTTAATTCAAATTTTACTGTTACAGATTGTTCAATAACATCCTTATAACTATTATCCATAGAAATTTCAAAATTAGAGAGTGGGGTCTCACATCTTGGACAATAAAATAGAACTTTTTTGCCTTTATATATAAGACCATCGGTATATACCTTCTTAAAAATATACCACACAGTTTCCATATAAGTATTATCCATAGTTTTATAGGCGTTATCAAATTCTATCCACTTGCCCATTCGATCAACAGTCTTTTTCCATTCATTAGCGTACCAAAGCACTTTAGAACGACAAAAATTATTAAATTCTCCAATTCCCATCTCAAAAATTTCATTTTTTTGTTTTAAATTTAGAGCTTTTTCACAAACACTTTCAATAGGAAGTCCATGACAATCCCAACCCCATCTCCTCTCACAACGATAACCTTTCATTGTCCAGTATCTCGGAAAGACATCTTTTGTTACAATACTTAATATATTACCATGTTGAGGTAATCCTGTGGCAAATGGGGGTCCATCATAAAATATATATGGTTTATTTTTTGGTCTTTGTTCTACACTTTTTTCAAATATTTTATTTTCTTTCCAAAATTCCAGAAGTTCTACTTCTTTTTCATTATATGAAATTTTTAACACCTTTCTTAATTTTTTTTTATCCATCAACAATATTAACTTACAAATACAAAAAAATATTTAATTAACAATTATGAGTTTATATCAAAATCCGAATATGGGATATTTCTGAAGCAGGATGTGGAGGAAAAGCTTAGAAAATTAGCTTCACAAATAAATGAATTTAGATAATAATAATTGTGGATATGATTTTAATCATGTTTTGTACAAAACCTAAGAATTTAGAATATACTTTCATAGCTTCCACATCCACTTTATATTTAAAATAAGGTAAATTGATCTAAAAAATCTTTTGGTATTTTCAATATTTTTATAACTAATTTAAAAATATATAATTATGTGCAATTTTTCTCTTATCCCTTCCAGCAAGGATGTGAATATGTTTGATTGTTTTTAGTGAATCCTTGCTAAAATTATCTATAGGGATAAAAACCAATTCGCGATTTTTAATTCCTGCTAGTGAATAAAAATATTTACGAGGGGGATCTTTTGCCACATAGGCGATATAACGTTCTTTTGAATAAATAATAGCCGCTTTAAGCAAGCGTTCTGCTTTGCTTTTCGTATCCTTATACTCATAATCCATATACGAGTCAAATATGGATCTTAGAAATATTGCTGGAAAGATCGACAGTAATCCTCCAATTTCTACATGCGTAATTCCTGGACCAATAACATAATCTCCAGGATTTGTTGAATAGAAAGCTAAATCACTCTCTCTATCATGCTCTGCCCACCAAGTCAATTTATATTGATATTTTTCTATTTCTCCATCATCCTTATCGAATATTACAACTATAGTATCGATTTTACCTTGAATTTGTTGAATATTTTTAACGTAAATCTTCTTTTTAAAAGCCCAATTTCGAATAGTTTCTTTAATTGCGATTCCATCCATTAAACTGGATTTAAATTCTTCTATTTTAATTCTCTGGTTTTTTAAATTTTTAATTGTTTTACTTCTTATAAAAGCAAAGTAGTCTTCTTCTAAAATATCTTCTGGAGGCCATGAAACAGTATAATCTTTACCTTCTTCCCATTTATCTCTCCATTCTCCAGGATATTTTTCTTCAGGTCTTTCTTTTAAAGGAACCCCTCTTTCTTTTCCATAACCATAAGGATGATGTCTTCGTAATTTTATGTAACGGCCACTTGGATCATATCCACCTTTCAAATCCATTTTCAATGTCTCATAATTATCGCTTTCATCATTGTAAGGGTATTTAGTAGCTTTCTCAAGCACTTTCCAAGCATAATCATCATCTACTATATTTTTTGAAGAAATTAATAATTGAAATAAATTAGGTAATAATCGTTGCTCTGCTAATGCTAAATTCCTTGAATATTGTAATAATGTTTTCAATTTATGAAGATCTACAAATTCTTTAAATTCTTCTTCATAATCATATTTTGCTTTAATTAAAACATTCCTTATATGTTCAGTTTTACTATACGAATTCAAAATACTATATAACTCTTCAGGGGTCTCAATATTTTCTAAATATTCTTTTGAAAATTGGTCTCTAAATTTTAACCATTTATATGTGTGGTATGGTAATTCTCTTAAGAGAAATCTAGCATCAGAATTCCTAATATTATAAATTTTTACATATTTATGAGGTATCAAATCCAGATCTACATCTTGAACTTCTTCTGGATTTTCTAAATAATACTTCACGTTTTCCCAATGAGCCATACCAATAATAAGTAATATCCTGTGATATAAGGGCATCATTTTTAAAAGATGAGCAGCCATATATTTCTCTCTAAGAACATCTTTTTGAGTGTAATCATAGTTTTTATCAAAATCTTCTTGATTTTTAAGGAAATCTTCTAAATTTACTTGTTTCCTGAAATTATCCTTTTTATCTTTAAATTCTATTTTGAAATAATTGGATATTTGTTGATAAAATTTTTGAAGTCCAATTTCATTAATGGCAAAATCATCAGGAAGTTTGAAACTTGGTGGTAAATACTCTGAAACTGAAAGATCTATAAACTCAATTGGAATATTATGTTCAAGACCAATTCTTATTCCTTCTATAATAGAATCCCCAGGATCTATAGGAATAAAATTTAATTTTTTTGGGTTTAAAGTATCAGCATATCCAATTAATGATAAAAAAGGTAATCGTTGAATAGCTTCAATTAAGTCATCCTGCATATTATTTGGCAATTCTACAGCAATCACATTTGGAAACACTTCAAATAGAGCTGTTCGAACCAATTTCGCAAATTCGATTCTCGAATGGAAAGTGGGGATAACATAGATATTTTTAAACTTAATATAGGGTTTCTCATCCATTTGAATCTTTATCAGATTTTTTTACATATTTATCATAATAATCATTAACTTCATCAATATCTTTAAATATTTTAAACGAAATCGATTCACTTTGCTGTTTCAAAAATTCTTCATAATTTCCAGGTAAATACTTTAGTGCAGCTTCTTCTAATACCTGTATAACCGCATTTTCAAATATGATTTTTTCAATTTTGTCTTGGCTTTGTTTACTCATTAATCTTGATTTTATATAATATCGTAGAATATTAATTCCATCTCTAACAGTATAAGGTTCATCATATATATGAGCGTTCTGGAGGAAATTTACACAATATTCTAAAATTTCTTCTGAAGCAAAAGGTAAATTATATTTTAGAATTTTTAACTCATCAATTTTATTTGGAAAATCAATATAAATCTTAGGCTGTAAACGAGATTGGATATATTCAGGAATTTCATAAGTTGATGCATCAGCATTCATTGTAACACATAACCTGAATTCTGGATGAGCATAAATTCTGATACCCGCTATGATACTCTCAACATAACGTCGTTTATCCATTAATGGAGCTAATGAGGCCCAACTTTTTTCACTCATTCTATTTCCCTCATCCAATAAGCATACTCCACCCTTTATCATCGCTGATACCAAAGAACTTGCAACATAAGCTATTTTATTATTTGATGCAATGACAGGACTGATTAGTAAGTCTTCTGGGCGAGTGTCCATAGTACATTGGAACATATATACATCTTTACCTAATCTTCTTCCTGCTGCATAAGCTAGGGTTGTTTTTCCAACCCCTGGTTTCCCTAAAATACGAGGATTAAGTGGAAGATCATCTTTATCAACAATCATCCACGCTGCTTTCAATTGGTTTATTAAATCATCAGTTCCAACCCATTGCATATCAACTTGAGCTGGTTTAGATAAGAGTAATTCTATATCTGATATTGTAACTTTCTCTGACATAATCTTTATTAAAATCTATTCTACTAATTATGGTTATAAAAGTCCAATATAAATAATTTATTGAAATAAGATTGAATTTATAATTCGTAGCAGATGGGTAAAAATTACTTATTTAGCTCAAGTATAAAAAATATGAAATTATCTTATTATAAAAAAATTAAATTTTTTCAAATAGATCTTAATTTTTACGATGTCTACCAATATCATTGTACTAAAACTCGTTTTATTAGGGGATAGTGCAGTTGGTAAAACTTCTCTAATTGATATGTATGCACATCATCAATTCAAAGAAGATTATAAACCTACACTAGGGGTTAATATTGTCGTAAAAGAATTAAAACATAAAAATACTCAAATCCGATTAATAATTTGGGATATCGCAGGGCAAAACAAATATGATCTTTCACGAAAAATGTTCTTTCAAGGTGTAGTGGGGGCATTATTTGTGTATGACACCACTAGAGATGAAACATTTAAAAATATTGAATCCAAATGGTTAGAAGATCTATTTGAATATGGAGATAAAAACTTAGCGTATGTTTTGATAGGAAATAAAAATGATTTACACGATTTCAGAACAGTATCTATTGAAGAGGGAAGTGTACTTGCAGAAAAAATAAATGCAATCGATTTTGTTGAGACAAGCGCAAAATATGGTGATAATGTAGAAAAAGCTTTTGAAAAATTAGTCTTTCAGATATTAAAGAATGAAAGAATTGAAGTTTAAAAAATTATAATTAAAAATGAAAAGTATCGAAACTAGATCAAAACGCATTATTGTTGCGAAAGTTGAACCAGATGAGGATTTAATTAACTCAGTCATTAAATTGGTTAAAAAATATGATATTAAATCTGGTTTTATCAAATGCATAGGTGCTTTAAAAAAATTCACAATTGGGTTTTATGATATTAGTTCTAAAAATTATAAAATGAAAACATTTGATGAATACGTAGAATTAATTAGTTGTATAGGAAATATATCATATAAAAATAAAGAGCCAATAGTTCATTTGCATGTTACTTTAGGAAGAAATGATTATTCTGTAATAGGTGGACATCTTAGCATACCAAGTATAATCTCTATTACTGGTGAGGTTCAAATTGTAGAAATTGACCAAAAATTAAGTCGTGCTGATGATCCTCGATTTGATTTATCTCTTTTAAATATCTGAAAATAAGGTGAGATTTAATGGGAGAAATTAAGAAAAGAGAATGGGCATTAAAATTAGCAATATTAGGAGATCCCGCGGTAGGAAAAACTTCATTAATTAATAAATATATTACTGACTCTTTCAAAGAGAATTATCAACCAACTCTGGGAGTTAATATTGTATCAAAATATATGAGATTGGAAGAATTTAACTATAAAATTCGCTTACTATTATGGGATATCGCAGGTCAGAACAAATATGAATTAACACGTCAAAGTTTTTTTCAGGGTTGCGTCGGAGCACTTCTTGTTTATGATATGACACGGTATTCAACATTTGAACAGATAACAATAAAATGGCTTGAGGATTTTAAAAAATTTAGTAGGTCTGATGGAGCATATATTTTAATTGGAAATAAATCAGATTTAAAAGATTCGATTAAAGTATCATCTGAAGAAGGAAAACTATTGTCTCAACAGATTAATGCAGCAGAATATATTGAAACAAGTGCAAAATATGGAGAAAACGTTGAAAAAGCGTTTAAGAAATTAGTGCTACATATATTAGGAAAAAGTAAGATTAATCATGAATTAGATTAAAATTAATAAATGTGTTAAAAATAAGGTATTGAATTAAAAAGCTATGATTGGAGATTATAAGGGTTTAGTAAAAAATAAGGTTGTTGTAGCGCTTCTCCAGGCATATCATGATATACTTGATTATGATGGAATGAAATCAATCTTAAGAGAAGCGGGAATGATCCATGTAAAGGATATAAGAGATAAAAACCCAAATGACACATTAGATTTTTTTTCTTTCAAGAAAATAATCTCTGCTCAAAATTGCTTATTATATGAATCCTCTGATCTTTTATTTGAAATTGGTAAGAAATTTTCATTTTATTTATTTCCATTTGGCAAAAGTTTTGAAGAAATAATTGAAGAAATAAATTCATTAATCTTTACTGACTGGAAAGTGAAAATAATTGAAAATAATGAGAATGAAATATCAATTCAGGTTCACAGATGTATATTTTGTTCTGAAATTGGAGTTCCTTGCGATTTATTTATAGGATTTTTAATTCATTCATTAGAAAAATCTTTACCATCTGAACATAAAGTTATTTACGAAAGAGAGATGGAAGATGTCAATGATCCATATCACAACAATTTTATAGTTAAGTTAAAAATTGACAAAATTATTTAATAATCTAAAAATGAAAATTAAGTTCCAGTAATAGAAATCCATTTTTTGTATGAATATAATTTTTGATAAAAAATAGATGAAGTATTAAATAGATTTATAACAAAATATTAAATTGCATAATGACATCCGAAGAAGCTAAACTCGATCGAGAGTTTGTATTCAAAGTGGCGATATTAGGTGATAGTGCTGTAGGTAAGACATCTTTGATAAATCAGTTTGTAGAAGGCTCTTTCCAAGAAGATTATAAACCTACACTAGGAGCTAACATTATACGGAAAGATGTAAAATTGAACAGCATAAAAGTTAGACTTATAATGTGGGATTTAGCAGGACAAGAAAAATATCGCGTGGTTCGCAGTATGTATTTTCAAGGATGTCAAGGAGCTTTACTTGTTTATGACGTAACTCGTTACAATACTTTTGACAGCATAAATTCCAAATGGTTAAGGGATTTTAAAAAATATGTTAAGAAAGAAGGAGTTTATATATTAATTGGCAATAAAACAGATCTAACAGACCAAAGAACAGTAACAACAGATAGAGGTAAAGAGATAGCCCAAAAAATCAAAGCAAGCCACTTTATTGAAACGAGTGCAAAACTGGGAGAAAATATTGAAGAGGCTTTTATACTACTAGTAAACCAAATCTTGAATAACCACGGTGTAGAGATTTAAAAAGTTTTAATAGTCTCGGACAACTCTTTTTTGTATCAATTAATTAACAGTCTGTCTTTTAAAAAGTCAAAAATTAAGAGTGACTAATTATGAAAGAAATTTCTCAAAAAGTGAAAAATGCCCCAAAATCAGCTATAAGAGAATTGTTTGATCTTGCGTTAGGTAGATCAGATGTTATAAGTTTAGGGATCGGGCAACCGGATTTTGATACACCTGAACCAGTAATACAAGGTAATATAAAAGCTTTAAAAAAGAATATTACAATGTATGCCCCTACTAGAGGTATTCCAGAGTTATTAGAATTGATAGAAGAAAAGATGGATAAGACTAATAATATCCCTGTTAACTGGAAAGATAATATTATTGTAACTAATGGAGCAAGTCAAGCAATAACATTAGCATTTGCTTCTCTCTTCAATCCTGGAGATGAGTTGATTATTTCTTCACCAAATTTTGTCTCTTATTTTTACTGTGCTTCATTTTTTGGAGTAAAAGTAATAGAAATTAAGAGAAATAAAGATTTCAGTCCTAACATAGAAGGGATAAGAAATGCAATAACGAATAAAACCAAAGCGATGCTTATCAATTCTCCAAATAATCCTACTGGTTATGCACTTAATCAAAAAGAGTTGAAAGAAATTGTAGATATTATTATTGAACATGATCTATATCTTATAACAGATGAGGTCTATGAAAATTTTATATACGATGAGGTTAAACATATTAGCCCAGCTTCTTTAAATGGAATGTTTGAACGGACTGTAACTGTAAATGCAATTTCAAAATTATTTTCTGCCACAGGATTTAGATTAGGATATGCAGTTGCCTCAAAAGAAATAATTGATTTAATGGAAAAATTTCACCAATACACCATTGCTGGAACTAATCATGCCGCTCAATATGGTTTTATTGAGGCATTAAAAATGGGTACTGATTTTTTTAAAGAAATATGGGAGAGTTTTGATAAAAGGCGTAATTTAGTTTACAACAGATTAAATGAAATCGGTTTTGATATAATAAAACCAAATGGAGCCTTTTATTTTATGCCCTCAACGATAAATTTTAATTTAACTGGTAAAGAAGTTTCACAAAGACTCATGAAAGCACAAGCAGTTGCTGTTATTCCTGGAGAAATTTTTGGATCATTTTCAGATCATATGTTCAGAATATCATATGCAACTGAAATTAGAAAATTAGAAGAAGCTATGAACAGAATTGAGAATTTCATTCAAAATTTATAAAGTTTATATAAAAATTATACAATAAAAAGATTAGACATAATCAACTTCAAGTGGGGTTTTTGGAAGAACTTCAGCACCCTTATTAGTAACAAGTGTTGGAGATTCAAGTCTGAGCCCCCCAAGTCCTAGTTTATTAAATACTATTGCCGCAATTTCAACCATGTTTTCTTCAAAGACTATTGACCCCCAACCTTTTTGAGGTATCACTACTGACCAAGATTCATTCCCAATACACCCTATACCATGACCTATCCCAAAAAACATATAAATTCTCTTTGAATATTTGAATAATGATAATTATCTCGTGAATTTTATATAGTTTTATAAAATTAACACTTAAAATTTAACTAATAAAAGTTAAAAAAAATACTTCAGGTTATCTATACAAATCAGTTTGTGTCTCTTTGATATTTCTCGATTCAGTAATTTGCTTTGCCATACTGTCATATCTTTCTATAATATCTCTTGGCAATGTTGATTTTATTTTTGACAAAGCAAATTCAAAATGACTCTTTTCTACATATTCTAATTTCTCCATTTTTTCTCTTATAGCTTGCATTCCCGCTTCACGACAGACATTTTCTAAATCTGCTCCACTATATCCTTCTGTATTTTGAGCAATAGTTTTTAGAGATATATCTTCAGCAAGTGGCATATCTTTTGTATGAACTTCCAATATTTTTAATCTTGAGTTATAGTCTGGGGCTTCTACAAAAATCAAGCGATCGAACCTTCCCGGTCTTAAGAAAGCTGAATCAACGATATCTGGCCGATTCGTGCTTGCAATTATAACAATACCCTTTCGATTTTCAATCCCGTCCATCTCTACTAGTATTTGGTTTACAATAGATGCAAACGTATGTGTTCCTTCATAATTACCTCTTCCCGAAGATATTGCATCTATCTCATCAAAGTATATTATTGAAGGTGCTGCTTGACGTGCTTTACGAAATATTTCTCTAACGGCTCTCTCACTCTCTCCTACCCATTTGGAGTATATTTCCGGACCCTTTATCGCTATAAAATTTGATTGACTTTCAGTTGCAATTGCTTTTGCTAGAAGTGTTTTTCCACATCCTGGAGGTCCAAAAAGAAGAATTCCATTTAAAGGACGAATTCCTGCCTTTTCAAATAATTTTGGATATTTCAATGGCCACTCTACAGCTTCTCTCAATTCTTGTTTTATCTCCTCCAATCCTCCTATATCTTCCCATGAAATATCGGGAATTTCAACCATTACTTCTCGCATAGCCGAAGGGTCAATTAGGTTAATAGCTTTAATAAAGTCTCCATCTTTAATATTCAATTCTTGGATAATTTCACTAGGTATTGGTTCATCTAAATTAATTTTTGGCAACACCCTTCTTAAAGAAAACATTGCTGCTTCTCTACATATTGCCATGATATCTGCACCAACAAAACCATGGGTTATTTCAGCATAATTATCGAGATTGACATCTTCTTCCATTGGCATACCTCTCGTATGTATCTGGAAGATTTCTTTTCTCCCCTTGACATTTGGAACACCAAATTCAATTTCTCTATCAAATCGTCCTGGTCTTCGTAATGCTTCATCAATTGTATTGATTCTATTCGTAGCACCGACACATATTATTTCACCTCTACCACGCAAACCGTCCATTAAAGATAATAATTGAGATACGACACGTCGTTCTACTTCTCCTGAGGTGTCTACCCTTTTTGGAGCAATTGAATCAATTTCATCAATAAAGATGATAGAAGGAGCATTTTCTTCTGCTTCTCTGAATATATCACGAAGCCTACCTTCACTTGCCCCATAAAATTTACTCATTATTTCTGGACCATTTATGGTTATGAAATTTGCATTCGATTCTTGAGAAACAGCTTTTGCCATAAGTGTTTTACCTGTTCCAGATGGTCCATAAAATAAAACTCCTTTTGGGGGGTCAATATTTAATCGATGGAATAGTTCAGGGTGTTTTAATGGTAATTCAACCATTTCCCTAATCCTTTGAATTTCATCTGTTAACCCGCCAACATCATCATAAGTAACAACCCCGCCAGATATATTAAGAACCGCTACTCTCTTATTAACCTTAATTATAGTATCTCTTGTAATTTTAACAACTTTATCAGCAGGTCTTAAATTTTCAACTATTAACCTTAATGTTCCTAAGGTTGGTCTTCTCTTCCCTCCTAATTGAAACATTTTCATCATATCAGCTATAGGGTTCTCTCCTGTGTCTTGTTGCATAAATGTTCCTAAAACATCAACAATGTCTCCAATTACTACGGGTTTATCAATCAGCTTTCCCTTAATAGCTTCTGCCTGTCTTTTTAGATCAATATTGGGACGTGTTGGTGTTAATACAATTTCAACTGCAGGATGAACTTCTGCAAGTTGAACTGAAACAAATTCTCCTATTGTCGCCCCAGCGTTAAGTCTTTGGAGACCATCAAGTCTAATAATCCCTGTTCCTCTGTCCTGAACCGAAGAAACTGCTATACCTGTGGTTTTTTTCTTTCCCCTTATCTCAATTATATCTCCTGTGTTTAATTCTAAATCTAACATCATGTCTTGATCTATATAACACAGAGAACGTCCACTTCGACTTTTTTCTAATCTTTCGATTCTTAACTTAACTATATTATTCAATTTTTTTTCTTGTGGCATTTTTCAATTATCCAAAAACTTCTCTATTTTCTAAAAATATTAATTACTATGTGAAAAAAAAGTAATATTAGTTTATTTTCTTTTTCTTTAATTTTTATAAATTTCAATTAAAAGAAAATTCAAGAAATTTTTATATTTAGGGTTTTTTCTATATATCTTTTGAACTTTTTTGATATTTCTGCTTCACTTTGCCTTTTGTTTTTCTTTTTCTTTACATAGTTTCTTCTTAGTTTTATAATCTTGTTTTTTAAATGTAAATAATTAGGATCAACTATAAGTTTGCCTACAATAGATCGTGTAATTTTATCTAAATTTTGGTTATAAATATTATAAATCGTTTGTTTCTTTTTTGGTTGAGTTTTTTTCTTTAGAAAAAACATTTTTCTTTCTAAAGCATCTAAAAAATCGCTAACTAAATAGTTTAAATCAGAGACGTCTGAAAGGTCATATTTAGCAATAGGTTTATCCCAACTATATCTGTTAAACTTATCAAATTTAATCTGAATTTTGTTTATTAATTCGCTTGGAATAGGCTCATCTCTTAATTTATTCCAATTTAAACAAAACTCAATAGGTGTCGCTATATGAATAATAAAAAAATTTAAATTCAGAATATTCGCAATATTTTTCAAATCATGTCTCATACTGGAATAATAATTCAAATCATCACTGATAACTATGTTCCCATTTTCTAGCTCATTCTTTATCATTTTTAAATTTTCTTTTCTTACAATGTACTCTTTCTCATAATCAAATTTATCTGGAGTTACTTTCTGTCTAATGATATCTGGATCAATTATTTTAACTTCCAAATTAGTATATTTTTTTTCAAGGCCTTTTTTTAATGAAATTGCAAAAGTACTTTTTCCAGAAGCAGGTAACCCTGCTAAACAGATTAAAAAATTTTGGTTTATCAATAATGAACTCAACTAATAAGCTTGAAGATTAGTGTTCTTAATTAAATTTCTTTTTTCTTGTCTTGAAAAGGACTTGATTTGTAATTCTCTTCTCATTGCTTCCTTTCTTGTACGATAAGTTTCAAAGTATTTTAATTCAATAAGTTTCTTGCCACGACAAAATTTTGCACCAGTTCCACTACGATGTTCTTTCCATCTCCTATATAGATTATTAGTATATCCTGTATAAAATCTTTTTTTTCCATTCTTTGCCATGACTTCTAAAATATATACATAAAATACTGCCATATTACATCCACTATGTGACAGATCAATGTTGTATTATTTATTTTTTTAGTTAAAGGTGATAAGTTTAGCTAAATTTTACCAGCTTGCGGTCAAATATATATATTACGATATCATAATTGATTAATTAAGTAAATAAAACTTATACTTTTAATAATAAATTATTATTTAATTATTAGAATTTAAACTGGAAATCGGCATGCCGAATGGGATTTTTTTAATTAGATGGGATGAGGTAGAAGGGGGTCTCATTTATCTAAAATACCCTGAAACCCTAGAGATTCCAAATCCAGTTGTTCAGCAAATAACAATATCTCATAATTTTACAGAATCTTATATAATTACAGAAGAAAAAAACTGGAACTCTGTTTCTTATTATAATGAAAATAAAGAAATGATTATTGTTTTAGTTTTAAGTAAATTTGATGATGGTAATGACTATTTAGAAATCCTAGAGAAATTTAGTCAAGAGATTGATAAAGTCTCAGAGGAACAGAAATTAAAAGAAAATCTAGAAGCGATGTTTCATATAAGTTTAGATGCCTTCCGAACCACAGATGAAGTGATAACAAAGCTGAGTAACGAAGTGGCGAATCTAAAAACAAGAGAGTATGATTATGAATTAAAATTTGATTTTATTACAAAATCAAATCATTTACCTGTAAAGAGTAAAATCTTATTCTTATTAGCAATAAAAGATTTTGTAAAGCTTGAGGATTTTAAAAAAGCTATAAATGCAAATAACAAATGGTTATTAAATGTTATTGAAACACTTTTAAAAAATGATGTTATTGGATATAACTCTGAAAAAGAAACCTATTACTTGAAAGTATGAAAATATCTAATATAAAAATTAAAGTTTTTGGTTATGTTCAAGGTGTTTTTTTTCGCTATACTACGAGGAAAGTCGCTCGAAGGTTAGGGTTAGTTGGTTTTGTTAAAAATTTGCCAGATGGAACGGTCTATATCGAAGCAGAGGGACCTCTTGAGAAATTACTTGAACTTTTAGAATTTTCTACTAAAGGACCTAAGCACGCTCAAGTAGAAAAAGTAGAACATGAATTTACCACTCCTACTAATCAATTCAAAGAATTTGATTATGAATTTTAAAGAATTTTTTAAAGAAATATTATATATGTTTTTTTGATATTATCCTAGTATTACTCTTTTTCAAAAACTTCCTTCTTCTTTTTTTATTTATGTCGGTTCCTCCAAAAAAGCATGAGTATCTGAGATTATTTCGTTCAATACAGCATAATCAAATTAAATATCAAATCCCATTAATATTAAGAATGTTTGGTATATTGAATAAAGTCAATATGAGAAACGAAAATAGATACATTATATGCAACTTCCTTGACCAATACAGTGATCGTATAGGACTTAAGGAAGATATTTACAAAGTTAGTAATCAAGTATCGCTTAATCATTTATTTCTTTATGCCATTAATAAAGCTAAAGAAAAAAACCTAATTGAAGCATTATTTAGTGAATATATTAATTCTATTAATGCAATTAGCAAAAAAAAATCATTGTAAAAT
>CP070831.1:319302-321954 GCA_020344955.1 Promethearchaeota archaeon
AGTCTCCAATTCTATCTAAAGTAGAGTCTAAAAAACCTCCAAATTTTGTAGGACCTTGCAAGCGAGCGACTACTCCATCTAATTGATCAAAAAATTCTGTAATAAATAAAAAAATTATGGCGATTATCAAAAAATGAAATATAAATCCAAAAAAAGCAAAAATCGCAGAAAGTAAGCCAAAAATTGTAAAATAATTAGCGGGTATTTTTACTAACTTTCTCCCTAAAGGAAGTAATAGTTTCTCAGAAAATCTTTTTATTTGTAATAACATAAAATCTTTCTAAATACATCGTTTATTATACTTTTTTTAAATTTAAGATTATATAAAAATAAAGTTTTACTCATGCTATAAGAAGAAAAAAAAATTATTTAAAAACCATATATGGGATAAAATTTTTCCTCAATATATTTGATGAAATAGTCAGGGTTTAAATCTTCACCTGTAATTTTCTTGAGTAAATCAGTAACCTGATAGATTTTCCCATATTGATGCACATTTTCCTTTAAATAGTTTAAAAGATTAGAAAATTCTCCTTTTTTATAATCTTCAGGTAATGAAGGATTTATTTTTAGTGCACTATTGTAAATTTGAGCAGCATAAAGATTTCCAAGAGCATAGGTAGGAAAGTAACCAAAACTAGCGCCAGACCAATGAATATCTTGTAAAACTCCTTCAGCATCATTTGGTGGAGTAATCCCCAATAAGTTTTCCATTTTTTCATTCCATAATCCTGGTAATTCACTCGCTTGAAGGTTATCTTCCACCATCATTTTCTCTAATTCAAATCTAAGAATAATATGCAATCCATAAGTAACCTCATCTGCTTCTACTCTGATAAATGAAGGTTGAACCACATTTATTGATCTATAAAATTCTTCCATAGGATAATCTCTTAAATTTTCTGGAAAATATTCTTGAAATATTGGGAACCAATAGGTCCAAAATTCTTTACTACGCCCAACTATATTTTCCCACATTCTTGATTGAGATTCATGAAATCCAGCTGAGCTTCCTTCAGCTAGATAAGTATCATGTATTTCTTCTTTAAAGCCCATTTGGTAAAGAGCATGGCCACATTCATGTATTGTTCCAAAAATACATGCGGGTAAAAAGTTTTCCCATATTCGAGTTGTAAACCTTGTATCTATTGATGATAAAGAGGTTGTAAAAGGATGTGTCGATTTATCTTGTCTTCCAGTATTGAAATCGAAGTCTAATTTTTTAATAATTTCAATACTTAATTTCCATTGTTTTTCAGGATCGTAATATTTCTTTAAAATTGATTGGTTAGGCTTATCAGAAGAACCTTCAAATTTATTGACAATTTTTACTAATTTAGGTCTAAGATTATTAAAAACTTTTGAAACCCAATCATATGTTGCTCCTGGTTCAAAGAGATCTATAAGTGTAGAATATAATGTTGGTCCAGTGTCTAATCGCTCCGCAAGTTCAATTTGCAAATTAATCATTTTTTCGAGATAAGGCTGGAATATAGAAAAATCACTTTTTTCTCTTGCTTTTTCCCACTCAATATTTCCTACAGATCCAGTTATAGCAATATCTTCAACTAATTTATCAGGTATTTTTGTGGCTTGGTCATACTCTCTTTTGGCTTCTCTAATCATAGCTAAATCGATTTCACTAAGGTTATTCTGTTTTTCTGCATCTTTTATTAAATGGGCAGTCTTATCAGATTTTGTCCTTGAATGAATCAGTCTTTGCATTAGTGCCGTTTGTTCTGCGCGTCCTTTAACTGAGCCTTTAGGCATGTTTACTTGCTGATCCCAATCTAAAAGGGCATTTATATACCTTAATCTCATGATTTCATTAAAATAATCCCAAAGATCTTTCATTGCATTCATAACAGTTCAGTTTTTATTTATTGATTGTATATTGTATAGAAATTGCTAGTTATATTTATTCAAAAAAGTTTTGGATTGCATCTCAAACTATTCAGCATTTTGAGAGACAATTCATAAAAAAAATAAAAATAAATTATATAATACGAAATAATGCAAATTATAATCCATAAATAGGAAGAAATTTTTCCTCAACATATTTAAAGAAGTAATCAGGATTTAAGTCTTCTCCTGTAACTCTCTTTATTAAATCATTAGCTCTATAAACTGCCCCATGTTGATGAACATTCTCTTTTACAAACTTCAATATGTTTGAAAATTCACCTTTTTTATAATCTTCTGGTAGATAAGGCATCTTGTTTAATGCAACATTGTACATTTGAGCAGCATACAATGTTCCTAAGAAGTAAGTTGAGAAATATCCAATTGCTCCCATACCCCAGTGAATATCTTGCAATACACCTTCTTTGTCATCTGGTGGAATAATTCCTAATAATTCTTCAAATCGGGAATTCCATATTTCTGGTAGCTCACCGACTTGAATTTTTTCATCAATAAGATCTTTTTCAATTTCAAATCGTAAAATAATATGTAATCCATAAGTAACTTCATCTGCATTTACTCTTATAAACGAAGGTTGAACAGAATTAACAGATCTATAAAAGTCTTCCATAGGATAATCTTTTAAAATTTCAGGAAAATATTTTTGAAATGTAGGATACCAATATTCCCAAAATTCTCTGCTGCGACCTACAAAATTTTCCAACATTCTTGATTGTGATTCATGAATTC
>CP070831.1:322054-338857 GCA_020344955.1 Promethearchaeota archaeon
GAAATTACAGCAACACCAATGGGTACTACTATTTGTGCTGAAGGACAGGTTAAAGAGAGTATTATGGAAGCGATGCTCGAAGATGTTAAAGCACATTGGCGTGATCATTACAGTATTAATTTTGCTAACTATGCAGTTCATGATGCTTATGCTCCGAAAGTAAAAATTATGAATAAAACATAATTTTCAATAATTCTTATAAGAAATTGGAGTAAAATAATAACTTTTTATTTTAATGAAATGAATTAAAATTTAACCTCCATATTATCATAAGAACCAATATCTTAGAAAAGGAGTATTATATATCCTTATTTATGTTTTTTTATAAAAAATACACAATTATTCCAATCACATTTATAAAGTGTCAAAAGTATTAGAATTTCATATATAATTATAAGGATTTAGGGTTTTGGTATGTCTAATGAAGATATAATGAAAGTTTTAGCGGCTTTAGGGGCCATAATAAGTTTAATTGAGCTTATTTTGGGATATGATGAGAGAAATTTAGATAGTTCAAGAGTTATCTTATTAGTAATCTCGATTTTATTGGCAACTTTTATTTTATTAACTATAATAACTCCTCATAAATTTATAGGAGTAAATTGGTTAATTTGTGTAGTATTTGGGATAATTATGATAGTATATACTAGTTTAATTGGAGGAATTTTAGTGTTAATTGCTGGTTTTGCAGGTTATGCTGAAAGACCATAATAATTTAAAGAAGATTTAAAAATCTTTACAGAGAAATCAAGAACCTTCTTTAAAATTAATAAAAATTTGTAAATAATTAATGAGAATTATAAATTTCTACTTCAGAATGTAATTCTTTTTTTTCTTTTTTTTCTAAAAGTTCCCTTTCTCTTTCTAATTTAGACTGACGCTTGTTTTTTATTGCATAATAAACATAACAGACAGGTCCTTTTTTCATTCTTTTCACTTTTAAGTTTTTGTTTATATTAATTCTAAACTTAATTAAGTATAAGAAAACTAAAAGTGATCAGTAGTCCGATTTTTGTTATTTTGTAATTACAATAATTTACGGAGTATTATAAAAACTAAAATGGTAAAAATTCAAAGTAATGAGTTTCCCACAATCAATATCTATCAAATTTTAAGTCAATTTATAGGATTTAAGTAAAATTCCATTCTGAAATCTAAAAGTAGTATTAAAATTTTATTAAATCTGAACTTTTGGAATTTAAAAATAGAAATTGAATTAACTTTTAATCAAAAATATATTAATTAATTAAAAACAACATGAGTAATGGAGCCAGCGATGGGATTTGAACCCATGATAAATGGCTCTCTTCCTATAAGGAGCCTGCAGGCCATCGCCTTACGACTCGGCAACGCTGGCAACTCTAGATTACAATTATATAATTTTGTACTCTATTTTAATGTTTTTCTTGTATTATATAAAAAATTATTCTTGATTTATTTTTATCTTTACTATTAAAATTTAAAGAGGAAAGAATTTCAAAATTTTTCAATCTATTTTTCTCTTTAGTACAAAGAAAAACATGAGTTTAAATTACTGAATCCGATTATTTATATAAGGAAATTAGGTTTAAGAAGTATTTTACGAATTAGGGGTACTATATTGAGTAATCTTCATGTTTTATCTAAAATTCAAATCAAAAAAGCAAGTCACGTAATCTCTGAAGCATTCTTTAATGATCCTTTGATGACTTATTTATTTCCAGAAATAAAAGAGAGGAAATTTAAATTATCATCAATGATGGAGTTATTAATTCGAATTGGTATGAAATATGGGGTTGTACAAGCAACATCACCCCATATAGAAGGAATAGCTGTATGGTTTCCTTCGAATAAAGCAAAAATCACTCCGACGATGGGTTTTCTAAATGGTGGAATTTCATATTTTTTTAAACTTAGGGGAAAAACTATCAAAAAGCAAAATAAAATCTATAACTATATTTATTCAAAACATAAAGAACTCATGCCTTCTGATCATTGGTATTTATCTATTATTGGCATAAATCCTCTATTTCAAGGAAAAGGGTGGTCTACGCTATTACTTAATTCAATGTTTACTCAAATAGATAAGCAAAATTTACCTTATTATCTCGATACTAATAACAAAGAGAATATTTCTATATATGAAAGATTTGGGTTTGAAATTGTTGAAGAATACAAACTACCAAATGCAAATTTGGTAAATTGGGCTATGATTAGAGAAATATAACCAATAATTTGAATAAAATTAGAGATTTATACTAGATTAAAGAAAAAAATAAATTATTTCAAATTTTAATTTTTTTTGACTACATTTTTTCAATAATATACTATGAATGATGAGAGCGTTATTAATAAAAGGACAATAATTGGGGTTGGATTGGTATCTGGAGGTTTAGATAGTCTTATTGCCTGTCTTTTAGTTCAAACTCAAGGAATTAAAGTTTTCGGTCTAAATTTTACATCTCCTTTTTGTCAATATAATAAAGAAGATAGCCAAGAAAAGTGTAATTTGGATTTAATTGAAAAAAATTTAGGAATTAAGATTTATTATTTACCGTTAGGAGAAGATTATTTAGACGTAATTCAGAATCCAAAATATGGTTATGGTAAGAATATTAATCCTTGTATAGACTGTAGGATTTACATTTTAAAGAAAGCAAAAGAATTTATGAAAAAAATAAACGCTGATCTAATATTCACTGGAGAGGTTCTGAATCAACGCCCAAAATCTCAACATCTCAAGGCTTTAAAAATTGTAGAAAAAGAATCAGGTCTTGAGGGTAAACTACTAAGACCATTATCTGCCCATCATTTAAAACCTACTCTTTATGAAGAACAAGAATTAGTAGATCGAAAAAAATTATTAGGGATAAAAGGACGAAGTAGAAAAATTCAAATGAGATTAGCTAGAGAGCATGGTTTATTAGATAATTATTACGCCTGTGGAGGGTGTCTATTAACTGATAAGAACTTTACAAACCGTTTAAAAGATTCCTTTGAATACAACAAGAATCTAAAGATGGAAGATATTGCTATTTTAAGAATTGGACGTCATTTTCGATATAAAAACACTAAAATCGTGGTAGGAAGGAATGAAAAAGAGAATAATAGCTTACTCACACTTAAAAAACCCAACGATTTAATTATCGAAGCTAAGGATGTTCCTGGACCCATAACAATTTTACAAGGAGATTTCAACAATGATTCTCTTGAATTTGCTTCTAAATTAACATTAAGATATTCTGATTTAAATCAGTTAAAGGGTCAAGTAATATATGGAAAAGATTATAACAAATTAACTAATAATATGACAGTTGAGATCGAAAATGATGAAAATTTAAAGAAATTCATAATATAAAGCAATTAACTATACATTTGTTTATATTATCATTACGAAAATCTCCTTAGAAAGTAAGATATAAATAAAACAACTCTTACTTACAGAATATAGTTATTTCTAGATAATCTTATTTGATTATCTTCAAATTTCCAAGGATATTGGTGTTTTTTATATGCTTTATGATGATCAAAAGAAATCTGCTAGTATCGCTCATAAAGAAACTGAGGCTATTCTTAGGACTGCAATAGAATGTTTACCTTTTGATGTTTTTATGATTAACAAAAAGGGTTATTACATTATGCAAAATTCAACTTGTAAGGAACATTGGGGGGATGTTCTAGGTAAACGTCCTGAAATTGTAGCTAACAATGAAGATACACTTAAAATATGGGAAACTAATAATAAAAGAGCCTTCTCTGGAGAAACAGTCACTGGGGAAGTAAGCTTTGAACTAAACGGGGAAGTGCATTATTTCTATAATATTATTAGTCCTGTATATATTGAAAATGTTATTCAATACATTATTGGTATTAATATCGAAATTACAGAAAATAAAGAAGCTAAACGAAAACTTCGAGAATCTGAAAATAAGTACCAAGAGATGATTGAAAATCTAGACTTTGGCTTTTTTCAAGTTAGTTTAGATGGCACGATTTTAACTCATAATCGAAAATATAATGAAATATTTGGAATTGATCCCTTGAAATGTCTAAATGGTGAAAAAACAATTAATTACTGGAAAAATAAAAATGATAGACAGAAATTTATTCTAGAATTAAAGAAAAATGGAAGAGTTAAGAATTATATTGCCACAGCTAAAAAAATCAATGGGGAAACAATTATACTTCAAGAAAACTCTCACTTAATCTATGATAATAAAGGTGTACCTATTGCTAGCGAGGGGACAATTATTGATATTACAGAAAAATATAACTTAGAAAGAAACTTAGAAGATTCAGAAAAAAGATATCGAGATATTGCTGAATTACTACCTGATGTAATATTTGAGACAGATTTAAATTTAAATTTAACATACGTAAATTCGATTGCTTTTAAGAAGTTTGGTTATACTAAAGAGGACCTAAGTTCAGGATTAAATATAAATCTTTTTGTTGAAAAAACTTACAGAGAGCTTGCCTCTAAAAATATTAGGTTAATATTCCAAGGTAAGGATACGACACCACAAGAGTATTTGTTAGTTAAAAAAGATGGAACGAAATTTTATGGTTTAGTTCATTCAAGACCAATATATAAAGACAAAAAAATAATTGGGATAAGAGGTACCATTACAGATATTAATAACCTTGTAATGGCAGAAAAAGAATTAAAAGAATCAGAAGTTAAATTTAGACGAATTTTTGAATCAATTCCGGATATATTTTTCTTACTTTCTGAAGATTCGACAATTTTAGATTATGCTGGAAAAAAAGAAGATCTTTATATTCCACCTGAAGAATTTATTGGAAAAAGAATGAGTGAAATTTTGCCTTCAAAGATAGGATTACTAGTAGATGAATACATAGAAAACACGCTTAAAACACAAAAACCCCATTACTTAGAATATTCACTGCCCTTGAAAAATGAAACTCGTTTGTATGAAGCCAGGTTTTTGTATTTCTCCAAAAGTTCAATTGCAGTATTTATCAGAGACATTACAACTCGTAAACAAATAGAACAAAAATTAATTTCTTCTGAAGAGAAATACCGTAAATTATTTGAAAACTCTCCAATTGGTTTAATGGAACAAGATTTTTCAGAGTTGAAAAGATACATCGAAGATCTAAAAGCATCAGGAATTAACGATTTTGAAAAGTACCTTACAGATAATCCTAAAGAAGTTTTTAAATTTATATCTAAAGTTAAAGTAATTGATGTGAATCGAAAAGTTTTGGAGATATATAAAGCTAAGAGTAAAAAAAGTTTTATTCTTGGAATAAACAAGTTAAGTGAAAATAATAATGGCATGTCTGAAGAAATATTTTTAGACAACAAAATGGAACTTTTATCGTTAATAAAGGGTAATCTAATATATGAGTCAGTAATTGCTACCAAAACTAATACAGGAGATAAAATTCATCTTCATGCTAAAACATCTGTAGTACCTGGATTTGAAAATACATGGTCAAAAGTTATTGTATCTCTCACAGATATAACAAAAAGAAAAGTTACAGAACAAAAGTTAATGGAATCTGAAGAAAAATATCGCCATCTCTATGAAAGTTCACCTTATTCCATAATCCTAATAAACATGGAAGGAATCATAATCGATTGTAATTTATCTTCTGAAAAACTGTCTGGTTTTAATAAAAATGAATTAATTGGAATGAATTTTGCCCATTCAAATTTCATCCCAAAAGAACATATCTATGTAGTAGTAAAAGATTTCAAGACTCTACTTAAAAATGAGGTTTTAGAACCACGAGAAATTGAACTCTTCACGCACGAAAAGAAACACGTATGGGTTTCATATCAAGCTTCGATTTGTACAATTGAAAATGAGAAAATAATTCAAGTTATCATTGAAGATATTAGTAAAAGAAAAAAAGTAGAAGAAAATCTAAAAGAATCCGAAGCTAAATACCATAAATTATTTGAAACTTCCCCAGATGCTGTAATCCTTACTAATTTGAATGGCACAATCTTAGAGGCTAATTCTGCTTTAGAAAATATATTTGGCTATTCACCTCAAGAATTTATTGGAGAAAATTTCATGGATTTAGAAATCTATTATGAAAATGCACTAGATATTTTGTTAAAGGGATATGAAGATTTGCTTAATATGAATTATTTAGAAGCTGTAGAACTTCCTATAAAAACTAAATACAATACTATAAATTGGGTACAACTTAAGGCCACATTGATAAATATGAAAGGAAAACAATGTATTCTTGTGGTTATTCATGATATTTCTAACTTAAAAGAAACTGAAGAAGTAATAAGGAAAAACGAGGCTAAATTTCGTGACATTTTAGAAACATCTTCTGTGGGTGTAATGGAATTTGATGTTATTAATAAGAAACTACTGTATATTAATCCAAAATTGTTAAATATAATTGGATTTGAAAAAGATGAGATAACTGAAGAACTTATTCGCAATCATATTATTCACCCTAGAGATTTAGTAAAGCTTTTGAAAACCTTTGAGGAACAGGATCTAGAATTTCGCGTTAAGGACAAGCAAAATAAGGTAAAATGGTTAGCAGGGAAACGAATTCCTCACTATAAGGAAAATGGAGAAATTGAGAGTATTAGAATTTGGCTAGATGACATAACAGAAAAAAAGATGTATGAAAATTTAATTTATGAATTAAATATTAATTTTCTCAATTTTACAGCTGACATACGAAATAATATTAACTTGCTCTTAAATACATGCTTGAAATTACTTGATGGAAATATGATTTTATATATTCATAAATTAAAATCTGAAGATCGAGAAAGCTATCAAATAATTACTCCTAATGATACATATAATTATAATCAGTATGCTTTTGATAAACTATTTATTAAAATTCTCTTCAATGAGGAACATGACTTTCCTCAAACGTTTTTTGATATAGATCGAATGATTTATGCAACATCTGATCCTTTCATTATTGAAAATAAATTCAAAGGTAGTTTTGGAAAAGTTATTAAATCACATGAAGGCCTTAATAGCGCGGTTTGTATATTTTATAAAAACAATCCTATTATTAGTGGACAAGATAAATTAGTTTTATTTTTAATATGTGATGCTATAGAAATTGAGCAAAGACGCTGGCAAGTCCAACAAGATTTAGAAAAGCAAAATATAACATTAAATAAAATAAATAAATTAAAATCAGAGTTATTTTCCAGAACATCACATGAATTGAAAACACCTTTAATTTCAGTAAAAGGCTTTACAGAACTTCTACTAACTCTCTATAAAGCTAAATTGGATCCCGAAATAATTTCAATTTTAAATGAAATTAAAGATGGAAGTAAGAGGCTTGAAAAAATAATTAATCTGCTTTTAGATAGTACAAAATTAGAGGCAGGTCAATTATCATTAAATTTACAAGATGAAGATTTAACCTTTTTAATAAAGTTTTGTGTCAGAGAACTACAAGGTTTAGCGAAATTGAGAAATCAATCCATTTCTCTTAATTTAAGTGATGAAATGAAAACAAAATTTGATAAAGAAAGAATTTATGAAGTATTTTCTAACTTATTAGTTAATGCTATTAAGTATACACCTCCGGATGGAAATATTACAATTAATTCTAAAACTTACGACAATGTATATGAAGTCTCGATTAAAGACAATGGAATTGGGTTTACTGAAGATGAAAAAAGCTTAATCTTTAAGCAATTTGGGAAAATTGAGCGATATGGGCAAGGATGGGATATTGCAGCTGATGGTACCGGACTTGGATTATATATTACAAAAAAGCTAGTAGAACTTCATGGTGGAAAAATATGGTTTGAATCTGAAGGAAGAAATAAAGGAACTACGTTCTATTTTACTATTCCTATTAAAAAATAGAAAATTCGAATTTTTGAGACCCAAATATATATAGTTTAACCTTAGAGAAGAACTGGACTCCTAATTTTTTAATAAAGTCGACGGTTTTTTATTAATTACAAGAGTCAATCTTAAATCTTTAATCAAAATAAAAATAGCTTAGATGTAAAAAATGAATAATTTAGGAGAAAATGTAGATTTTGAGGATTTACCAGAAGTTAAGAAATATTTTATGAGAATATTTACCGTTTTATCAAAAGAAATTCGTGAGAGATTAAAAATTTTAAATGTTTCAAAAGAACAAAAGAGAAAGATAAAGAAAGAGCTAGCGTTTTTATCAAAAGATAAGCAATTAGAATTCTTGGATGAATTAATCCAAAAAAATAATCAAAAATGAATTAAGTAAAGTTTTTTACTCCTTTTTTTATAAAGTGGTTATAATTAGAATAGATAAATAGTATGTTTATAAAATTCTAAAATATATGAGATAACTGTTCCTTAAGATTTAGTTATTAAATATCGATAACAAATTTTTTTAAGAAAAATACTTTTTCCTTTTTAAGATTATCAATAAATTTGTTTGATCAAACACCTAAAAGCAAACACCTTGTTTTTTTACAAAAATACAAATCAATTTTTATACTATATGGGAGACTCGAAGTTATTATGAGCGAGAATGTGGAAAAATATATAAAAAGAAAAGTCTATAAGTCCACAAGTTCAAGAATTGCACAAAAATTTGTCGATGCTGGTTTAGAGAAAATTAGAGCTTGTATCAATTGTGGGACTTGCACTGGAGGATGTCCTTCAGGACGTCGGACTGCATATAGAACTCGTTCTGCAGTCCGCAGAGCATTAACAGGTGATGAATCTGTTTTGAAAGATATTGATATCTGGCTTTGCTCAACTTGTTACTATTGTTATGAAAGATGTCCGAGAAATATTCCTGTTACTGATATGATAATTAAACTAAGAAACATCGCTGTAGAAGAGGGATATATTTTGGATTCACATTTCGGGCTAGCAAATAATATTTTTTATACTACTGGTCATGGTGTTCCCGCAAATGGAGAAGCAAATAAAAAATGGAGAGATTTGAGAGAATCTTACGGACTACCACCATTACCTCCTACGGTTCATTCTTATCCTGAAGCAGTTAAAGAATGTCAAGAATTAATGAAAGCTGTTGGATTTAGAGATTTAATGGATAACGCAGGAAAATTAAAAGAAAAAAGAGCAAAAGAAAAGAATAATGATAAAGGGGAATAACAATGAATGAAGATTATAAATGGCATTATGGACTTTTTTTAGGATGTGTTATTCCTAATCGATATCCTATGATTGAAGCTTCAATAAGAAATGTTTTTGACCATCTCGGAGCCGAAATTTTAGATTTACCTGGTGCTTCATGTTGTCCAGCTCCTGGTGTTTTTAGAGCATTCCACATACCAACCTGGTTAGTTATAGCAGCAAGAAATATATCTATTGCAGAAGAAATTGGAGTTAATCCAATTACAGGGTGCAACGGTTGTTATGGAACTCTAAGAGATGCTTGGTATGAACTTGAGCATGAATATGAATTGAAGAAAGAAGTAAATCAATACCTTTCAAAAATTGGGAGAACCTATAAGGGCAATCTTGAACCAAAACATGTAGTTCAAGCATTGTATCTCGACATGGGATTGGATTATTTAAAGGATTTTATTAAACTGAAGTTTTCGGATTTAAAAGTAGCTGTACATTATGGCTGTCATATAGTAAAACCAAGTGATAAAAGACCTTGGGAAGGAGAATATGAAGAACCAAGGTTTGTTGATGAAATAGTAGAATTAACAGGGGCAATAAGTGTGGATTATAAAGATAAGTATATGTGTTGCGGAGCTGGTGGAGC
The DNA here is from genome assembly GCA_020344955.1 of Promethearchaeota archaeon. Classification (GTDB taxonomy): domain Archaea; phylum Asgardarchaeota; class Lokiarchaeia; order Sigyniarchaeales; family SOKP01; genus Loki-b32. The sequence continues at coordinate 331,751 of CP070831.1, forward strand.
TGTTAGGACTGCAGTTAAAGAAGTGGCTGCTGATTTTACAAGAGAAAAACTAATTAATATGAGAGATGCAGGAGTAGATATTATTATCGATGTTTGCCCATTTTGTCATCTCCAATTAGATCTGGGTCAGATGGAGGTAAATGACATATTTCAAAATGAAATCGGAGAACCCTTTCATATTCCAGTAATATATTTAACACAGCTACTAGGACTTTCTTTTGGAATGGATCCAAATCTATTGGGATTAGTAAAAAACCATGATCTAAGTGGTGTTCCCCCATTTATTCCAGTTGATCCATTTTTAAATATAGTAAAAGGTCAATTAACATAAGAGGATAATTAAATTGACAGAAATCAAAAAAAAAATTGAAATTACAGGAAACGAACGACCTAAAATTGGAGTATATATTTGTCATTGTGGTGTTAATATTGGTGGTGTAGTTTCTGTTCCGGATTTGGTCGAGTATTCTAAAACTTTGCCAAATGTAGAAGTAGCACGAGAATATAAATTCTTTTGTTCTGATGTTGGGCAAAAAATGATCAAAGAGGATATTGAGGCGGGATTAGTAAATAGAGTTGTAGTAGCTGCTTGTTCTCCTAGAATGCATGAACCCACTTTTAGAATTGCTTGTAAAGAGGCCGGATTAAATCAATTTTTATTTGAAATGGCTAATATTAGGGAGCACTCTACATGGGTTCATATGAAAGAACCAGAAGGAGCATATGAAACTGCGAAGGATCATATTAGAATGGCTGTTGCTAAAGCAAGGGAATTAGTACCATTAGAAGTTCAAAAAGTTAAAGTAGAACCATCCTGTTTAATAATTGGCGGAGGTATTGCAGGTATGAATGCTGCTTTAGATTTAGCTGCAGAAGGTTATAAGGTATATCTAGTAGAAAAAACTCCCACGATTGGTGGGCATATGGCTCAACTTGACAAAACTTTTCCAACTATGGATTGTTCAAGTTGCATTCTTACTCCTAAAATGTCAGAAGTATCACGTGAAAAAAATATCGAACTTTTAACATATTCAGAGGTTGTTGAAGTATCAGGATATATAGGTAATTTTGAAGTTACAATATTGAAAAAACCTCACTATGTCGATCAAGAAAAATGTACAGGTTGTGGAGTTTGTGTTGATTATTGTCCAGTTACAGTTGGAAATGAGTTTGATCTAGGATTAGGTACACGGAAAGCTATATATATACCCTTCCCTCAAGCGGTTCCAGGACAATATACAATTGATATGGATCACTGTATAGAATGTGGGATTTGCGCGAGAGTAGATGTATGTGAGCCTGAAGCTATAATTTATGAGGATAAACCAGAATATTTAAAAGTTAAAGTAGGAACAATTATCGTTGCAACAGGTTGGGATTTATATGACCCAACAGAATTAAAGCAATATGGATATGGAAAATATCCAAATGTTATTACAGGTCTTCAGATGGAACGTTTATTGAGTTCTTTTGGTCCTGTTGTCGGGAAGCCAGTACGACCTTCTGATTTAAAAGAACCTCATAGTATTGCTTTTCTGCAATGTGTTGGAAGTAGAAACTTTAGAGATGGAGGAAATCAATATTGCTCTCGTGTTTGCTGTATGTATGCTACAAAACAAGCAAGACAATATAAAGAGAAACACCCAGATGCAGATGTATATATTTTCTACATGGATGTGCGAGCTTTTGGAAAGGGATATGAAGAATTTTATGAATCTGCAGGTCGTAACTATGGGATCAGCTATATGCGAGGTAGAATCGCAGAGGTTACCGAAGATGAAGATCATAATATTATCATTCGTTCAGAAGATACCTTACTTCAACAACCGGTAGAATTAAAAGTAGAGTTGTTTGTTTTATCTTGTGGTCTAGAACCAAGAGCAGATTCCGATATAATTACTTCATTATTAAGGATTCAAAAATCCGCTGACGGATTCTTTTTAGAAGCACACCCAAAATTAAGACCCGTTGATACTTTAACAGATGGAATTTTTATTGCTGGGGTTGCTCAGGGACCAAAGGATATTCCAGATGCTGTAGCTCAAGCTAAAGGAGCCGCTTCCAGTGCGGCTGTACTAATGGCTAAAGGCGAAGTTGAAGTGGAACCATTTTTTGGTATTGTCCGTCCTGAAAGATGTATTGGATGTGGTATGTGTGTTGAGAATTGTGCCTATGGCGCTATTGAGCTCGTTGATGATCGATGGTTTGGAACGGTTGCTAAAATCAATGAAGCTCTCTGCAAAGGATGTGGTGCATGTTCAGGAAATTGCAGATGTTCTGCTATAGACATTAAAGGATTTACTGCAGAGCAAATTTACTCAATCATAACAGATCGATTATAGTAACAAATTTCTTTTTAGATTTTTAAAAATTATTTATTAATTTTTATATTATAAGCCATATATTGAATAAGTGATTCAATGCTAGACAAATGGCTTTCGAAAACATAATTTACTAAACTAATTGAAAAATTAGTTAAGAGATTATTTCTCAACAAGTTTTCAGCTAATCAAATTACAATTATTGCTTTAATTTTAGGATTGATAAGTGCAATATTTATTTTTTTAAGTGGAATATTGATATGGGAAATTGAATTAATCATATGTGCTAGTGTTATAATGGGAATTTCCTTCTTCTTCGATGCATTAGATGGAACACTGGCAAGGTTAGGAAATCCTACTGTTTTTGGAGGTATTTTAGATATCTTCAGTGATAGAACCGTTGAATTATTCATTATAATAACTTTAATCTCTACTGATCCTTTAAATCTCATGTGGCCTGGAATTTTCTCTCTAGGGGCTATTATATTATGCCTTTCAATGTTTTTATTAATCGGAGGTGTTATAAAAGAGGAAGATTTAGATGAGGTGAAAAAAGTGATTTATTATCGTCATGGACTTATGGAACGTTCAGAAACATTCTTATTTCTTCTACTTACTACAATACTAATTCCATTTCGTTTTTTATTATTGTGGATTTTTGCTGGTTTAGTATTTCTTACCGCTTTATTGCGAATTCGAGATGCCTATATACTTTTAAACTCTTAAATAAATAGTTAAGAAGAAATTAATACATAATATATTATAACAATGTTTTAAAACCGAAGGATCATAAAGATCATTATGAGTTCTCAAAGTCCTCAAGGAATTCTTGATATAATTCTCCAAGAAAATGAAGGTAAATTTGGAATAATTTGCTTAAACTGTTTGATTGTTCGAACACGTTTTAAAGAATTGGAGAATTTTGTAGCAACAGATAGAATTCCAATTCCAGATGACAAGTCTTTAACAAAATTGGATTATCTTGACCATATCAGTATCCATTTCTATAATAAATATAATAATATTGCAGAACTTCAAAATATCTACCCTACTTGTTTAGCCTTTATTGCTGATATGCTTTTCAGGGACGAAAAAATTAAGAAGTATTTGTCTAGATTTGATTTTATTGCAAAAAGTGAGTTAATTGATGTTTTTGCAGATTACTGTGCAGATTTAGGGATCGATGTTTATGATACTTCCAATATTGATGAATCTAAATATAATTTAGATTTATACTTAATTAAAAAAAAACCGTTTTTAAGAACTGAGGCAGTTTTAGTCAGAACTGGTCCTGAAATGACGGAAGAAGAATATAAAAATACATTTTACCTGCTGAATGAAGCCTCGAAAATTGCAGCTTGGACAGTTTTTGTCACTACCCCGAAAGGCGTTTATCATATAGGTTTACAAAGACTAATTTCAGATATGGAGAAATTAAATGTTTGGTTTTACGTTGTAGATCCTATACATCAAAGAGTCTTAGGAATTACAAAAGGTAAGAAATCGAAAGATCATGATACAGAAATTAGAGATGCTTATATTAAAAAATTACCTCGAGAACCAATCAGAGCCCAATCAAGATTAGCAAAGTTGTCAAATTATGAATTTAGTGAATCAGAATCATATAATCCAAAAAGATTTGTAATGTATGAAATTTTACCCAAAGATGAAGCATTAGAAAAAGAAAAGTCTTTAATAAGAAAACCGAGATACAGAACTGTCTTTAGAACAATATTAATTATAGATAAAATATCAGGAGTACCTTTAATAGATTACTCCCGAGAAGATTTGAACATAGATCAAGAACTTGTATCTGGTTTTTTAAGTGCAATGGATTCATTTGTATCTGAGATTAGTGGGGCTGAAGGAATGGATGAGATCAAATATAAAGGATTTTATATACATGCTGTTTATGGTCAATGGGTAAAATTAGCTCTTTTTCTTTCAGAACCTGCTAAGAAAGGATTGAAAGAGAGGTTAGCTTACTTCTTACTAGATTTTGAAGAAAGATACAGTGATGAGATAAATAAATATCTTGAAACAAGTAGAACGACTTATTTTGATTCAGAAAAAATAATTACTGATATAAAAGATATCCTCGATATATAATTTATTTATAATTGTACCTTTAATCATCTCATCAGAAAATCATTTTCTTTATTTAATTTTCGAATTATAAACTATATTTATTTATTAGAATTTGATTTCAAATTAAATAGCAATTATCAAAAGAATTAAGTGATGAGTGTGACAAAAAAACCAATTGGAGTTACTAATGGTAAATTCTATCCTTGCCCAAAATCCCCTAATTGCGTTTCAACTCAAAGCATTGATGAAAGACACAAAATGAGTCCATTACGTTATAAGACATCCCTAGAAGAAGCTAAAACGAAAATACTAAAAATAATCAGTTCGTTAAAAAGAACAAGAATTATTACTAATACAAATGATTATATTCATATTGAAGTTAGAACAGCTGTCTTTAGGTTTGTTGATGATGTGGAGTTTTATTTTGATGATTCCGAAAAACTTATACACTTTCGCTCAGCAGCGAGATTAGGGTACAGCGATTTGGGTGTAAATAAGAAAAGAATGGAAAATATTTCAAAATTATTCCTAAGTGATAATTAAAGAAAATCATTTTTTACTTTGCTAATAATTTAGTAATATTTCATATTTCTTTCATATTTTTTTTCTCTAAAATTGCTAATAAATTTATGAATATTAATGAAGACATTAAAAAGTATTAATTAGATATATCTCATTAGCGGGGTGCTGTTTTATTGAATAAAATAAAAGGAAAGAAATTAATTTTTGTTTATAATGCGGATTCTGGAGTTATCAATTTAGTCAAAGATTTTTGGAAAAAAATAGTTCGACCAAGTTCATATGAGTGTCGACTATGTCAGACGACATATGGATTATTTACCATTAAAAAGGATTGGAAATCTTTTATTAAGAACTTAAATATAGAAACTGAATTTCTCCATCGAGATGAATTTGAGAAAAAATATAAGATTAAAAATGCAAAATATCCATCAGCTTATATTTTTGAAAATGGAAAATTAACATTGTTAATCACAGATGAAGAAATGAATTCAGTAAAATCACTGGATGAAATGGAAATATTAGTACTTGGTAAAGTAAATAGCTTATCTTATACCAAAGCAATAATTTAATTGATTTCTTAAACTATGTCTTTATCTTTTAATTCTTATGTTTTATAACCTATAATTTAAAAAATATTAGAATAAACTGTATAAATAAAAATTATAAGATTAAGTTGGTATAATTGAGTGAGGATAGTAAAAAGAAACTAATTTTTGTATATAATGCTGATTCGGGAGGTTTTTTTACAGGTTTAAAAGACACCTTACACAAAACTTTTAGGAAAAGCACTTATAGTTGCAACCTATAAAATTAAGCAATCTGCTTAGTCTGGGTATGTGCTGTCACTTTCGGAGCATTTGGCATGAAAAAAGATTGGAAAAACTTTATCAACGATCTCGATATTCCAGTGGAATTCAAGAAAAAAGATAAGTTTCAATTTGAATTCTTACATAAAGACGAATTCAATGAAAAATATAATGTTGCTGACGCAAAATTTCCTTCTGCATATCTAATGGATAAATCAGGATTCGATTTGTTTATCTCTCAATACGAAATGAATGCAGTAAAATCAATTGATGAATTAAAAAACCTAGTAAATCAAAAAATTAAAAAATTTGCGCTATAGCCTAAAATTTATAAATAAGATTTGATACTTTTCTTATTTTTACTCCCATTTAGATTTTAAATAGCCTAAAGTTTGATTAATATCATGAGTAGGGGATTTACAAGTTTTATTAATACAAACATAAGCAGTAGCTTTTCCATCTAACTTGTAAAAAAACTCAACAAAATTAGAAAAATTGTCAATATCGGGAGTTTCTTTATCCATATTCCTTAACATAAATACCTTATTGGGTAGATATTCCTGTAAAATAGATTCAATTATATGCTTAGTATCCTCCGCATCAGAATCACCAGATATCACTAATGAATAAGTTGGTCCTATAGCAAAATCAATTGCAACTAAGAATTGAGTATAAGCTATCGGATTTGCTTCAATTTTCTCAGAAAATATCCGGTTGATGATGTCTGCTTTTTCTTCTAATTTATGATTACCAGTTATATAACTTAATCTCAATAGATTTAGCATTGCGATTGAATTGCTTGAAGGAATAGCTCCGTCATAAATTTCTTTTTGTCTAGTTAATAATTCTTCAGAATCATTTGCAGTGAAATAAAAACCTCCTAATTCTTCATCCCAGAAATCTTCGATTTGGGTTTCATGAAACACTAATGCTGTTTTCAAATAAAAAATATCAAAACTAGCTTCGTATAATTCAATTAAACCCCAAATAAAAAAAGCATAATCCGTTAAATATCCTTTAATTTCCGAAACACCATCTTTATATCTATGTAAAAGTTTTCCATTTGAATCTTGAAGATTACTCAGAATAAAATTTACTGCATTCTTAGCTACCTTCAAATATCTATTCTCTTTAAAAGCTACAGATGCTTTAGCTAACGCAGTAATCATTAATCCGTTCCAGTCTGTTAAAATTTTATCATCCTTTTGTGGGTGAATACGCTTCTCTCGAGCATTGAATAGTTTTTTACGAATTATTTCGAGTTGATTTTCGATTTCAATACTAGGGATACCTTTTAGATGTAAGATGTTTGTTCCAGTCTTTCTCCCGGTGGATTCTTCTAAATAATTACCATTTTGCTCAATATTGAA
>CP070831.1:338957-352480 GCA_020344955.1 Promethearchaeota archaeon
ATTACCAAATTTATATGATGAACTCGCAAAGATTTAAACTCTTCACTTTTAATATTTAACTTCTGTACAATATTTAAGGATTTTTCAAGTTAAAAATTACAAAATCAATAATTAAAGAGAACTTTAAAAATATTTAGGTTTATACCATACTTTTAATAACTATTTTCCCTCTATCATCTGTTTCAATAAGACCGATCCCCTCAAGTGTTTGAATATTCTTTTTTACAGTAACAATTGGAACACCAAGAGCATTTTTCAGATCTTCTAATGTAATTCCTCCGACTTCTTCAATAATCAAGAAAGTTTTAAAAAGAGGTTCCTTTTCCATAATTGGTTTTAACTTATCATAATAATGTATTTTATCTATATTATCTTTCTGAAGAGTCTTTATCTCATTAAGTTCTTTATCTAACTTTTCGATTTCATCATTTGCATCGCGATTTTTATCACTTAAATCTCCTACTTTTGCGATTAACTCATCATATTTCGATCTCATGCTTTCAAATCGGGAGGCAAAATCCTTTGCTTCAGAAGTTTTTTCGGTGGAAGTTAATTTACTGTCCATTAAAAATGTATCAAGCTTAGTTATTTCTTCTTTTAATTCCATTGTTTCTTTTCTGTGTTTTTCTTCCAAATCTTTGATCATTTTAACCTGTTCTTCTTTGAATTTATCAGTAAATGCTTCTAATTCTTTTATTTTAGTTTCTGAGTTTTTTATTGCTTCATTTTTCAAGATTAACTCTGAATTTTTTTCAGCTAATTCGGTTCTTAAATTGCCCATAGTTTCATATGCTTCCTCTAATTTCTTTTGTGTAGGTTCAATTTGTTTTTTTATTAGTTCCATTTCTTTTTGAGATTGGGCAACTTCGCCTTTGGCGTATTCTAATTCAAGTTCCTTTTCATTAATAATTTGTCGTTGACTTCCTATTAATTCTTTTAATTCAAGTATATCTTCCGGTATATCAGACATTTTAGAAAGCTTTACTTTTTGTTCTTCTATGATTCCTTCTTGTTCACTGATTATACGCTTTTGTCGTTCAGCTAATGCAGATAATTTATCAACTTTTGACTGTAAAGATGCCATCTCTTTTTCGCTGGATTCAATACTGTCCAATGCTTTCCTTAAATCTTTTGGCATAATCTATTTACTCCAAAATTTAATTTAATTTAGATATTTAATGATTAATACTTTGATAAAAATTTTTTTAATTTTTTCAAATAAAACTTATATCTATTAAGATAGATTAGTTTTAAATAATTTTCGAATTAAAAAGCCACTTTTATTTAAAGAGAGCTACAATTCATACTTATAAATATGGAAATTAATTTATATTCTTAAAGCTTTTAAATAGTATTATGGTATTGATATCTCCACTAAAACCTTTTATTCCTATTAATCCAGAAGAATTCTGTACTAATCCATATGATATTATTAGTAAAGAAGAAGAGCAACAGTTAAAGAAAAATCCTCATTCATTAATACATCTTATATTACCCGATGGAGAGGGTGATGAAATTTATCAGAATGCCGCAAAAGCATACAATGATTTTAAAGAGAAAAAATTCATTAAAAGAGAAGAGAGGCCAAGCATATTTGTCTATCGTCAAGAGTCTCAATATTTTAGCCATCAAGGACTTATAATTGGAGTCTCGCTTCAAGATTATGAGGATGGAAATATTGTAAAACATGAACATACACGAGAAAAACCACTTAAAGACCGAACAAATCATATAACAAGTACAAATGTCGCTGCTGGGCTTGTTTGGACAGTCTTTCAATCTAATAGGAAGATCAATGATTTGATTGAACAAATCAAAAAGAAAAATCCCCAATTTGAATTTATAAAATATGGATATCGCCATATATTATGGCAAGAAACTGATTCAGTAATTATCAATAAACTAAAGAAACTATTTGAGGATATGAAAATTTATATTGCTGATGGACATCACAGAGCTGCTAGTGCTGCAGAATACCGTAAAATCCAGTTAGGAAAATTAGAAGGGAAAAAAGACATTAAAGCCCCTTGGCAATACTTACTCTCATATGTTGCATCTGATGATCAAATCCGGATTCTCCCATACAACAGAATTATTAAAAAATTACCATTAAAAGAGTCAGATTTTTTAGAGAGATTAAAAATTGAATTTGATATTGTTCCTATGAATAATGCTTTTAATCCAGAGAAAAAAAATGTAATAGCTTTCTGTTTAATAGGGAAATGGTATAAACTGATAGTCAAAAGAACAAAATTTAAAGATAAAAGAGATAGTTTAGATGTCGCGATTCTTCAAGATAGAATTTTAGACCCTATTTTGGGAATAAAAGATCCTCGTTCTGATGATAACATTTTTTTCATAGGAGGTATTCAAGATCCTAAGAAAATGGAAACATATATAACTGAGAAAGGAAATGATTTACTATTTAATTTATATCCAGTAGATATTAGAGATTTGGAATTAATAGCAGATAAAGGAGGGGTTATGCCACCTAAGAGTACTTGGTTTGACCCAAAGGTTCTTTCAGGATTGATTCTACATGATTTGAGGGAAACATAAAAAAAAATATAGAGTTATTTTTTCAGAAAATTAGTTATTTTTTCTGCAATCATCGTAGCAGCAGCAGTTTGATTTTCTATACTCTGACTAGCAATATGAGGTGTAAGAATTAAATTATCTTCACATTTAATTAAATCTTGATCTTTAAGTGGTTCTTCCCGATAAACATCAAGAGCAGCCCCAGCAATAACCTTATTTTTCAGAGCCTTTACTAAAGCTTTTTCATCAATCAAATTACCTCTAGCTGTATTTATAATTATTGAATCTTTTCTCATTAGGTTTAATCTATCTTCAGTGATTATATTTACAGTTTGTGGTGATGAAGGGAGATGTAATGATATAACTTGGGCATCTTTTAATAGATCTTCAATTGAAGGATAAATTGAACATCCTATTTTTTTTGCCTCATCAATGGCTACTTGACCTTTACTAAATCTAGAATAAACTCCAACATTCATGCCCATACCAATTGAAATTTTAGCTAAATGTTTTGCTATATTTCCAAAACCGATTAGACCAAGTTTTTTTCCATGTAATGTATATCCCAAACATTCATTTTTATTCCACTGGCTTTGGTGTGTTGTACGGTCTGCATATGAGATTTTTCTCGCTAACGCTAACATCAAACCCAATGCAAATTCTGCAACCGATACAGCGGGGGCTTCGGGAGTATTTAGTACTTCTATATTCAATTCAGAAGCTTTTACTCGATCAATATTATCTAAACCAACTCCTGCTCTTCCTATCACTTTTAGATTCTTAGCGTTTTCTAATATATCCGCAGTTAATTTTGTTCTTGAACGGACAACGATAGCATCATAAAGTCCGATCTCTTCTTTTAAATCTTCTTTTGTAATAGTAAAGTTTTTGACAACATCAAATCCATTATCTTCAAAAATCTTAATTCCTTCATCTTGAAGCTTATCGCTAATTAATATCTTCAATTTTATCACATTGATTAATTTTAGATGAATTGGATATTTCTTTTAGTTTACTAATCTTTAAAGAGTTTTTGTTTGGCTGATTTGAATACTTTTTAAAAAAAAATATGAAATTAAAAAAATAATTTTTAATAAATCATTCTTATTTCAAGGTTTTAATAATATCTCCAAGGACTTTTAACATTTCTTCTAGATCTTTGATTTGAATTTCTCCCATATGTCCAATGCGAAATGTTTTATTTACGAGATCTCCATATCCATTAACAATTCGATAACTTTCTTCAAGAAGCATGGAAACCATTTTTGGAATATCAAGATCTAATGAATTCTTTATTGTAGAAACTGTATTTGATTCGTATCCGTTTTCGGGGAACATTTCAAGATCAATATTTTTTGCCCACTCACGTGTTTGTTTTCCAAGTTTTTCATGCCTTTCAAATCTTTTTTCTAAACCTTCAATATTAAGAATATAATCTAATTGAGCAGTTAAACCTCTGATTTGAGGAATTGGGGGGGTTGTAGGAGTTTGATGTTTAGCTACATGTCGTTTATAAAGGTCTATAAAATCAAAATAAAGCCCTCTATTTTTAACTTGTTTTGCTTTTTCAACAGCAGCATCAGAAATAGAACAAACAGCGAGTCCTGGAGGTACAGCAAAACACTTTTGAACAGAAGCTAAACAAACATCGATATCTAATTTGTCAACCTCAATTTTCACTCCTGCCATTGAAGATGTAGCATCTACACACAATAAAGCTCCTGAATCTTTAATTATAGGTGCTAATTTTTCGATTGGATTATAGACTCCAGTGGATGTTTCATTTGCTTGAATGAAGGCTACTGCATATTTATCTTTGTTTAAAGCTTCTTGAGCGAATTCAGGTGTAATCGGTTTACCCCATTCAACTCCTTCTTTCTTAGAATTCTTTCCATTAGTTTCTCCGATCTCATACCATCGATCTCCAAAAGCTCCAATTGAAAAAAATAACCCTTTTTCATCCTCCTTAACTAAATTTCTTACGCAAGCTTCCATTATCCCTGTTGCACTTGATGTAAAAATCAAGCACTCATTCTTAGTATATAATAATTTTTGAAGGCCTTCTGTTGCCATTTGATGCATTTCTGAATAAGGTTTTGATCTATGCGTGTCATTAGGTTTTGCTAATTCTCTCAAAACTCTTTCTGGAACATGAACAGGACCAGGGGTAAATAATTTTAATTGCGATCCTTTTTCTTTGTTAAAATGAGCAGCGGTCATAATTAACACTTTTTTTAGATTACGTTAAATTTTTAGTATAATATAATGAATTAATTAGTATGATTTGATATTTATTTTTTGTTTATTATTTTAGATTATTATTTTAGATAATCAAAATAAAATAATACTCTAATCATTCGGGTTGAACATTTAATAATGATATAATTTATGAATTTAATCCTCAAATTCTATCTTGTCTAAAATCAGATTTCCATTGTTATCAACTTGGAGTAAATAATCAGATATTATATAGAAAAATATTTTGAAATTTCTAAAAGATATTAATTTTAATCCAAATTCACTTAAATAAAGTGCAGCTCTCCCTAAAATATTAAATATTAATGAAATTGAGAGATTAATAATGTGAAAGAGAAAAAAACTTTCAGGCAAAATGAAAGGAGAAAAGAAAGCCATTATAGATAATTCTATAGTGATACCTCCTATTATTGTATTAATAATGCGAGATTTCAATGAATAAACCTTTATTATTATGCATTTAAGAATACCAGCAATTCCAACAATGAAAATGGGAAAAGCAATTAAATTGATTATGCGCTGAGAGGTAATATTCGGGAATGTAATAAAATATCCTAAAAGCAATATAGCGATAATCACATAAAACATCCCCATTAAAAATTGATTAATATTATTCCTTCTCCCTCTATTTCTCTTATTTACACTACTGATAATTTTTAGTACTCCCTGAGCTAAAAGTGCTATCAGAGGATAAGCAATAATACTAAATATACCTTCGATCTGAAAAATTAGGAGAAAAATCAAATAAAATGAAACCATAAAACCTAATATATAAGAATCAGCACGAATTTTTTCCTTATTTATAAGAAGATAAGTAGACATTATTGATTAATTTAGATTAGATTAATTAATAAATTAATTTCTTTAATGAAAAAAGTTTCACTTCTTTATTAAGTAATTGCCTTTTTAAAATCTATCTCAATAGAAAAAGATTTAAGAACTTAGATTATTCAATTTTACTTAATATAATATCCCCATTCATATCAATATATAGTATATAGTCAGAAATAATATATAAGAAGAGTTTAAAATTCTTAAAATGCATAATAGACAATCCAAATTCACTTAAATATAACGCAGCTCGGCTTATTATATTAACTAAGAGAGTGAGAGATATCGTAATTAAATTAAATAAAAAATTATCCACTAAATAAAAGAATCCTATCAAAGAAAACACAAGAGTAATGATACCAATAATAATATTCATTACACGATACTTTAAAGAGTAGATATCTATAATCATTCCTTTAATAATACCTGCAAAGGCGACTATTATCATAGGAAACGCTATCAAAGAAATTATAATATGAGGGGTTATATTTGGTTGATTTAGGAGAAAATATAAAAATAATATGGAAGATACAATACTAATAATTCCAAATAATAATTTGTTTAATTTTCCATAATTCTCAGTATTTCTTTTATTAAAAGCACCTATAATTTTTAAAACACCCCAAATCGCTAAGGATGCAAATGGATAAATAATCATGGATAAAATAGCTTCCATAAGGAAAAAAACAGCAAAAATTAGATAAAGAATCACTAAAAAAATACTAATATAATCATCAGCACGAATTTTATTTTTATTTATTACTTCCAGGCTCATAATATAGCTTTCACGTGTTTATATCCATTAATAATTTAATAATGGATCTTTTATTTTTAATTGTCACTTATAACTATTTTGACAATTCAAAATATTGAATTTTATTTTTAAAATAATAGAATCAAAAAAACTATTCCTCTTAAAGCAATATAATCATATAATTCCCAATTATAATCAAAATAACGGCTACTAAAAACCTCTTGCGAAATTTTTCTTTTAAAATTAAAATTGAAAGAATCTGTTGAACCATTGGTGTATTTGCTGTAAATGTGGATGTTATGACTAGTCCATTAATCTCTGCAGCTTTAATATATATCGCATCTGCAAAACCTAAAGATAATATTCCAGCTATTCCTATATAAATGAAATATTTTAAATTATTCCTGTTTTCTTTCTTAAATCCTGCGTAATATTCCTTTTTGAATATGGCAAAAATAGCAATTGTTATTGTACCAAAGCCTACTCTAAAGAAATTTGATACAAACAAATCTCCACCTATTAATCTTGCTTGGTTAAGTGAGACATAAGCAATTGCCCAAAAAAATGCCACTCCAATTGCTAAAAATACACCAACGATTAAATCTTCTGAAATTCTTTCCTTTAAGCTTGCATCAGTTTTTTCAGCTCTATCTTTCGAACTTAATATAAATACACTAGAAATTATTAAAGCACCTCCTATTATTATTGAAAATGTGATCGTTTCACCAAGAAAAATTACAGAATAGAAAATTACAAAGATAAGTGATAGTTGTACAAGAGGATAGGTACGTGAAGCTTCTATCTTCTTCAAAGACATATAATACAGTAGATCTCCTATTGTAACACTTAATCCAGAAACAATACATGCTATTAAGTAATCAGTTAGATTTTGTGGACTAAAATTACTAAAAAATAAGTAATTTCCAAAGATTAAGGAAAAAATAAAGGTACCAATACTAGTACAGCAAAGTCGAAAAAATAAATTTGCTTTTGGTTCGGTTCTTTTAAGACCCCACTTATATACTAAGGATGCTAAAGCCCATGTAAATATTGCATCAATGGTTAAAATATAACCTATTAATTCAGCCATTTAAAAAATATTATTTAAAATTATTTTAAAAGTATTGTTTTTATCTCATAGATTTCAATTTTAATAAGAAGTCTCTCGTTGGAGCTTGGTTGAATAGAAACATATTAATAACCATTTCTCTAATTTGATCATCTGTTTCAGCTAAGTAAAACATATTAGCAAGATTTAAACCCTTATCTTTATAAAAAAAATCTACAATAGAGACTTTCATTTTAAAATTTCTAATAATTTTTTTGATATTTGGATGAGATTTGAACTTCTTTAGATTTTGATTAGAAATTTCCTCACTTTCCAGAGCCCCAATTGCTGCATCTCCCGCAATATTTCCAGATACAATACAAGCATGTATTCCTTCTCCACTAATAGGTGAAACAAAACCTGCAGCATCACCAATAACCATGATATTATCTTTCACCAAACTTTTTTCCTTTACTCCTAATGCAGGTAAAGGGTATGACCCACTCCATATTTCTCGATAATTTTTATCTGGAAAAAATTGCTTTATGTATGGTTCATTTATAAATTCAATAAAAGCTTGGTTTAGACTATGACTGAGATTTCCCTCTAACCAAGTACCACATCCAATATTATAGAATTTCTCGTTTAAAGGAAATATCCATCCATATCCTTTATATTTTCTAAAAAAAAATGAAATTGAAGACTTGTCTAATAAATTACTTCCTTCCCTAATCGCACACTTACATAAACCTATTTCATTAATCTTCCATTTTTTTCTCAAACCTGATTTAATTGCTAATTTTGAACTCATACCATCAGCAATTACTATAATTTTGCCTAAATATTCTTTAGTTCCTTCAGGAGTCTTAGTTTTTATACCTATTATGCGACCTTGTTTATAAACAAAATCAAAAGAGATATTATTATCAAAAATTTCAGCACTAGCATCTATAGCTATATCTCTTATGAAATTGTCAAATTCTAATCGATCTACTGTAAATGAAGGTTCTGCAATTCCTTTCCATGAATATTCAAACTTATGATAATCTCCTGAATACATCTTTATTCCGGTAATGGGCATAAAATTTTGTTTGCGTAATTGAGGGTAATACTTTAACACTCTCGAACTTACAGCTCCTCCACAAGGCTTACGCCATTTTGTATTTTTTTCTATTAATGCAACCTTATACCCGCTTTTCGCTATAATTTCTGCGCATTTTGAACCAGCAGGACCCGCGCCTGATATTATTACATCATACAGTTTGATAAATCACTTTTAATTATGTTTTAACTTTATATTGTTATTTATAATAAATTAGAAGAAATTTATTAAATTATAAGTTATTTAATGAAATTATAATGAGAAAAGAAGATTTATTAAAACCAACTAAATCTGAACTCATCAACATCCCTGAAAATATTTCATCAAAATACAAAAATTCTAATGCTCAAATTTTCAAAACTGGAACTACAACTGTTGGGTTAATATGCAAAGATGCTGTAGTTTTTGGAACAGATAAAAGAGCCACAATGGCATATTTTATAGCTAGTAAGATATCAGAGAAATTGTATGAAATTCAAGAGCATCTTTGGATGACCACTGCCGGTGGTGTTGCAGATACACAATACCTTGTAGATGTCTTAAGAGCTGAAACCACCATATATCAATTAGCACATGATGATAGACCTATGATGGTGAAATCGGCTGGAAAAATGTTATCAAATATATTGTATCAGAATAAAATGTTTCCCTTTCAAGTAGGACTCATGCTAGGAGGAGTTACTGAAGAAGAAGGACCTTCACTATTAGATATTAGTGCTTATGGGTCAATCTTGCCTCAAAAATATTGTGCTGTGGGAAGTGGTCAAAATTTTTCATATGGTGTTTTAGAAGCAAGATATAAAGATAATTTAACAATTGAAGAGGGTAAAGAAATTGTAAAAAAAGCAGTAACCTCATCAATTATAAGAGATATGGCGAGCGGTAATGGTATTGATATCGCTATAATTAAAAAAGAAGGTAAAGCTGAAAAAGAATTTATTCCAATATAAATTTCTTTTTTCTTTATTCAAACTCTAAAAATCAAATCTCTTCCTATTTAAGTTTTCTCTTTGTTAATTTTCTTTTAAAAAAATTTAAAAGAAAATATTTAATAATAGTGATAGCATATTTTTATAAAAATAAATAATATGTTCTAAAGCTAGAAGGATAGTCTCCTAATAGATCTAGGAATTAGCATTCAATACAATTATTAATCATTTTAAAACATAATTAAATCGGTGTGATAAAATGCCTTATGAAATTATTGTGGACTTATCTCATAAAGAACAAGTAGAAGAATTTCCAGAATTCTCACTTGGTGAAGATGATTTTGAAGTAAGTTACGTTGATAAAAATGAGGGGCCTATTGAATTTGAAATGCTCGAAGATTTTGATATCCTGTTTATTGGAAATATTCAACATACACAAGATGGTAAAAAAGATAAATTTACGCAAGAAGAATTAAAGGCAATTAAGAAATATATTGGGGAAGGCGGAGGTTTACTATTAACAAGTGGGGACGGGGGTGATAAAGATATCCCAATGAAAAATGGATCTATTAGAGTATTGTATAAAATGACTGGCGTTCGAAGATTTTGGAATGGAATTATTCAAGAAGCACCATCTAATTATCTTATTAAAAAAAGAAACCTATTAATTACTGAATTATTTAATCATCCTATCACAGAAGGTATCACTGAATTAGTCCTTCCTAATTGCACTTTTTTTACTCTAACAGAAGAAGAAGTAGAAGATCTAATAGTAACTTCTGAAAAAGCTGAATTTAAATATTATATGGATGATGAAATTGGAGCCCTTGGCCCTGTACCAATATGCGTTGTTTCTGAATTCTTTAATGGAAGATGTGTTACCATTGGGTCATCGAATTGGCTTTTAGAGGATGATTTTGGATTAGATGCTGGTGATAATCTTAAATTTCTATCTAATATAATAGAATGGCTGTCTTTTGAGACTTAATTAATTAACAATAATTTTATTTATAATGGTTTTTCGAATTCTTCGTCCAGATTCAGTAGAAGTCTGGAAGAATCAGGAAATTTTAAAACGGTTCCCAAAATATAGAGGCATAATAGATGGAACTCAAATAGCAAGATATTTAATTGCTAGAACTATTGATTGTGAATATGAATCAAATGATTCAATAGAGAATCTGGAGATAATCTTAAAAGCAAAATCAGAGGAATTTAATAGTTTGCTGAAAGCAGAAATTGAAGAAATTGAACATCGTATTACAGCAGATCAGTCTTATATCCATTTAGCAGAAACTCTCGCAAATAAATATCTAGAAAAATGTATTTTTTGCGAACGCCAATGTGAAATTAATAGAATTGATGGAGATAAAGGATTCTGCTTGATATCAAAGGATTCTTATGTCTCATCTGCTTTCCTTCATATGGGCGAAGAACCCGTTTTAATTCCATCAGGAACAATTTTTTTTCAAGGTTGCAATTTTGGTTGTGTTTTCTGTCAAAATTCTGATATTTCTCAAGCATGGAAGAATAAGAAAAATCTTGAAGATATAGCTCAAAAAGTTAATCCAAAACAATTAGCTGGAATAGCCAATAAATTAGTTGATAAAGGGGCAATCAATATTAATTACGTTGGAGGTGATCCAATACCAAATATACATACAATCGTCGGTAGCCTAAATTATCAAAGCTCTAATATATGTCAATTATGGAATTCTAATTTTTTTTTAACAGACAAGTCGTTATCCTTGATTATTGATTTTATGGATTTTTGGTTACCAGATTTTAAGTATGGAAATAATGAATGCGCAAAGAAATATTCTGGTATTGAAAATTACTTTGATATAGTTGCGAGGAATCATAAAAGAATCCATGATGAAGGGAGTGGAGAAATCTGTATTCGGCATTTAGTTATGCCAAATCATATTGAATGTTGTTCTAAACCAATTTTAGATTATGTTGCTAAAGAACTACCCAAGGCTGTAATGAACATTATGGGGCAATATAGGCCTCAGTATAAAGCATTTAATTATGAAGAAATCAATCGTAGACCTACATCACAAGAAATGCAAGAAGTTAGAGATTATGCAGATAAATTGGGAATTCTCTGGAGACCAGTTTCTTAATTTATATAAGCTGATATGTTTTTGTAGTTAAGTTCCTTTGTTGATAAAAACCAAATTTTTCATAGAGCTTTAAAGCTCTTTCATTCTTGGCATCAACCGGTAGATTTACTTTTTGACATCCTTTATCTCGAAGAAATTCAACTCTAGAGGCAAAAAGTGCACTTCCAATTCCACGGTGGTGATAACTAGGAAGAACTCCTAAAGGATTTATCGTCCCAATGAGCTCTTGATTAGGATTAAAATAACTATTACAAAATCCAACAACTTTATTGCCATCATAAGCGACAGCATATTCCATAATATGATTTTTCTTCAAAGCCTCATGTTGTTTCTTCCATTTTCTTGGTCTTATCTCAGCCCAAAGAAAAGAATCTTTAAAAGCTTCATTTACTACTGAGACAATGCTATTAAAGTCATCAAACTCTTCTGTAATATGAATAACAATTCCTTTTGGTATTTCTGGGGGGTTAAATAGATCAAAATCGTCCAGAATCAAACTAAAGTAATAATGTATTGGTTTGAATCCTAATTTCTCCAAGGTATCATCAAAAGAGGCTGATAATTCTCCAGTAGTTTGAATATAAAGTTCTGGTATATTATTTTTTTTTCCGAGATTTAAAATTTCCTTAATTAATTCTCCTGGAAGCTCTGAATTAAGATATTCAAGTTCCATGCCATATAATGCAAACCATTCATTTTTATAAAATGGAAGTTGTATTATACTAGCAAAACCAAGAATATCATCTTGATCTTTTCCAAAAATCAGAGAATTTTGCTGTAAATTAGGATTACTACTTAAAAGTGCTGAAGCATATTCTTCAGTAATTTCCACAGCTGCTGGATTTAGATGTTTTGACAATTTGTTGTATAATTCTAAAATAGTAGAAAATTCAATCGTTTCATCATAATTTCTAACATTAAAAATTTTCGCACACATAGTTAATATGAATCATGAACAATTATTTAATAATTACATTTCAGCTAATAAATCTGAAATTGAAACTTAATCAATGATATTCAGTATTATAATTCAAGTAGATATTAGTTTTTGAGCCAATCTCATAAAGAATTCTACTTATTAGAAAAATCTATAAGTAATCAAATATTGTAACGCTTATTATTTTACAACTCTACTTTTAATAAATGATATTATTGAGTTGAAATGTCTCTTAAGTTAGAAGATGTCAAAGGTTTAGGGAAAAAAGTTGACACGTTAAAAGAAGCGGGTATTGATTCAGTTGAAAAACTTGCAAACTCAAAAGTTGAAGACCTTGTTGACTTGAAGGGGATTGGCAAAACCACAGCTGAAAAAATGGTTGAAAATGCAAAAGAATTATTAAAGGATTCTAAAGTTGATTCTGTTGGAGTAATAGATGAGAAAAAAATAGAAGAAGAGATCAAAAAATTAGAAGAGAGGAAAGCTAAATTACAAGGTAAAAAAGTTGAAAAAGGGGATTTTATATTAGTAAAAATAACTGCACGTACTCAAAAAGGAACAATTTTTAGAGTTTCTTCTGAAGAAGATGCCAAAAAAGCAGGGATATATGATGAAAAAAAGGCGAAACAAGGATATTATACCCCTGAATTTGTTATTGTAGGAAAACCAGGGTTTGTAAATGAAGGTCTTACTGAGACAATTAAAGAAATGAACTTTTTTGAGAAAAAATCTGTTAGAATTCCACCCACCAAAGCCTTTGGAAAACGAGATCCTCAAAAGATTGAACGACTTGGGATTGCCAAATTCAGAAAAATGAATGAGGGAAAAAATCCCGAAATTGGTAAAGAATTTGTTAAACAATCTCAAGGACAAGTACAGAGAGGGACAGTAACAAATGTTATGCAAGGAAGAGTTATTATTGATTATAATCATCCTTTAGCGGGACAATTTGTTGATTATAACCTTGAAGTTGTTGAGAAAATTGAAGATTTCAATGAAAAA
>CP070831.1:352580-355378 GCA_020344955.1 Promethearchaeota archaeon
AAATCTGTTGAAGATATTTCAACTAAAATTCATGCCCTCCCTCCATTACCAAAATATAATCCGAAATAGAATGATCTTTTCAAAAAAATCATAGTTGAAAAGAAACTAACCCGCGGTCCGGGTTCTCGGAAAAATTTGAATTTAAAAATTTTTAAACAAAATTATGAGTCTTGAAGAAAATCTTTCATGGGAATTTTTAAAAAATCTAGCAAATGCATTAGATTCATATAGAATTCGAGCATTTATTGATGCTAAACGTGATATTTTAGAAGCGGGAATTTATAACGAAATGCAGTATGAAAATATTCTCTATAAAATGTTAGATGAAGAGAGATTAAAATACTCATTATTTAATTTTTTAAAAAATAATTCTGAAAATGATTTAAATACCTTAAAGAAATTTTCTCAAATAAACTCAATTGAAATAGTTAAGACACTAAGCTTATTCGAATTACTTAGAAATGAAAAGCTTCTAATTGTAGAAGAATTATTTGATGAAATTAAAGGTGAAGAAGATACTACTGAAAGACTCATCTTTAAAGATTTTATAATTAAAATCTTAGATGAAGATAATGTAAAACTCAAAACTATTTATGAACCTGTAAAGGTTATATTTGATTCCAAAAACTGTTCAGGTTGCGGTCTTTGTGCTGGAATCTGTCCAGTAAATTGTCTTCATATTTATAATGGGTTTGGAAAAATTGATGAAGATAAATGCATTCGATGTGGATTATGCTATTTTGTTTGTCCTAGAACTTATTTGCCGGTTAAAATTTTAAATATGGTACAAGAAAATACTTCTGAAATTAAAGATTATAGTAAAGCTGGATATTTTATTGAGGTCTATTCGGCAAGAACAAAAGTAAAAGAAATTTCAGAAGTGTGTCAAGACGGAGGTATTTCAAGTACTTGTATACAGTATCTCTTAGATAATAATAAAATAGATTATGCCTTAGGTGCTAAAATGAGTAATACACTATGGCGTCCTGAACCACTGTTAATTAAAAATAAAGAAGAATTGATATCGGCAGCAGGTACAAAATATGTCAATAATCCTAATCTTCAATTATTAAATCAAAATGAACTCAATGATAAAAAAATTGCCGTTATAGGAGTGCCTTGTCAAATGCAAGCCCTTCTCAAATCCAAAATTTATAATATTGGATTTCCTTCATTAAATAATGTAGAATATAGAATTGGTATCTTTTGCATGGAATCTTTTTCGTATGAATCACTTCTAAAAATATGCGAAAAAGTGAATATAGACATTAAAAATGCAAAAAAAATGGATATCAACAAAGGAAAGTTCTTCATTTATCCAGAAACTGGAGAAGAATTGAATATTCCAATCAAGGAGATTTCAAATTTAGCTCGAGAAGATTGCGAAATATGTTATGATTTAACTTCCGAATCAGCCGATATTTCAATTGGTTCTATAGGATCTCCCTCAGGTTGGAACACTGTACTTATTAGAACTGAAAAGGGGAAAAATCTATATAATGAATTAATTAAAAGCGGCTTAATTGAATCTAAACCTATTCAAGATGTAAAACCAGGGTTACCATTATTACAAAAAATTGCTGGTTCCAAAAAAACTAAAAGCAAAAAACATATCAGATTAAAAATGGACGAAAATAAAAGAGTTCCAAATTATTAGGCTCCTCTAATTTAAGAAATTTACTACTTCTATCACTTTTTCTTAAGTAAAACCAAAAATTTAATATTAATTTCTGTATTTACTAACATTAACAAAAAAGAATACAAATGATATATTAATTGAGTTCGAATGAGTTCATTATCTGCTGTTCGGCCTAAAAATTTCCGTGAAAAGGTTTTTTTTCGAAAACTTCGATCACAAGTAGATGGAAATGCTCGTGTTGAACACGGTTTAACACAAATTAGAGGTATAGGTAGAAGGTTTGCTCAAGTTGTAGTGAAATTAGCAGGTCTTAATCCAAATATGAGGATTGGTGCTATTGCTGAAAAAGATCTGAATAGAATAGAAGAAATAATATTGAATCCTGTTGAAAATGGAGTTCCTAATTGGATGGTAAATCGAGCAAAAGATTTACGTTCAGGTGAAGATCTTCACATGTTAGGAAATAAATTAGAACTAACTGTTAGAAGAGACATAGAGAGAATGAAGAAAATTAAAAGTTATAAAGGAGTTAGGCATCACTTAAGATTAAAAGTTCGCGGGCAAAGAACTAAAAGTACTGGGCGTCATGGTTTAGTTGTGGGGGTTATGAGAAGAAAAAAAGGGCAACAAACTAAATAATAATTAAGGTGCAATCATGGGAGATCCGAGACGTTTAAAGAAGAAATTTAAAAAACCAAAGCATCCATTTCAAAAAGATCGAATACTTGAAGAACTCGAATTTCTTGGGAAATATGGCCTTAGAAACAAGCGAGAATATTGGAAAATGCGGACAATGCTAGGAAATTGGCGTAATATTGCACGACAATCAAGAGCATTGCCTCAAGAACAAGCTGTAGAAGTGCAACAAACATTGATTAGAAAATTAAACAGACTTGGAATTATTGGGTCAGAAGCAGAGTTTGAAGATGTTTTACTCCTTAATGTAGAAGATCTTTTAAAGAGGAGACTACAAACTTTAGTTTATGAAAAAGGACTCGCGAGTACTATCTACCAAGCAAGGCAATATATAACTCATGGCCATATTCAGGTTGGAGGAAAAAAAATTAATGCTCCTTCTTATATTGTGAAAAGAAAAGAAGAAGAATTAATCAACTTCGCTCCAAATAGTCCATTAACAGTAGCAAAAACTAAAACTTAA
>CP070831.1:355478-361140 GCA_020344955.1 Promethearchaeota archaeon
GGAATTCATAAAAGGAATTATTAAATTTGAAGAGAGACCAAGAATTATGCTTGATTTAAGTAGAATATTCAGTGAAATTGAGAAATTCAAGATCCAACAAGATTTATCATCTTTAACATAAATTCATATAAAAAAGGAGTTGATAAAATGACAAATAATAAAAAGAAAGTTTTGATAGTTGATGATGCCCAATTTACACGAAACATGTTGAAGAATATCATAAGCAAAATTGAACAAATAGAAGTTATCGGAGAAGCTTCAAATGGCGTTGAAGCAATCTCTCTCTATAAAAAACTAAATCCTGATTTAATCACAATGGATTTGGTGATGCCTGAAAAAGGTGGTATTGAGGCAACTGAAGAGATTCTCAAAATCAATCCAAAAGCACTGATTATCGTAGTTTCTGCACTTGGTCAAGAGGCTCTTGTGCTTGAAGCTGCAAAGAAAGGAGCAAAGGATTTCATTCAAAAGCCATTTAAATCAGAACAAATAATGGAAGTAATGAATCGTATACTAAAGAAATGATATCTATTATATCTGGTAGCATAATTTCAACATATCATAGAATAAAAAAAAAAAAAATAAGGTGGTTATGTGTCATCTAAAGACGATATAAAGCTTTTCGTAAGTGAAGCAGAGGATCTAATTCAAAAGACAGAGGAAGAAATTCTTCGTTTAGAAGAAAATCCGAAAGATATAAAACCAATTCAGGAACTTTTTTTCACATTTCACGCTTTAAAGGGATTGACTGCCATGGCAGGTTTTGATAATCTTTCAAAATTCTGTCATCATTTTGAAACTTTCTTAGAAAATGCTAAAGAAAAAAAGGTTAGTGCAAGTAAAAAAGATAATTTCATCGAGATGCTATTCGAAAGTCTTGATGTGTTAAGAAATGTTATCAAGAGAGTGAAAAAGGGAGATTTAAGTGATATTGACGAAAATTTTGTAAATGACATTCAAAATAGTTTTGAAAGTTTTGAGACTGATTATGATATAACTTTTATCAAGACTTTAAAGCCAGAAGAGATCGCTAAAATTTTAGACCAAAAGGATAATAAAGCATTCAAAATTTATATCCGCGTTGAAGAAACTTGCGTTTTCAAAAAAGTGAGATTATTTATAATTTTTAGAGCTTTAAATGAAAATGGTACTATTTGTTGGACAAATCCTACACCCCAAGATTTAGAAAAAGCTACCCTTAAAAATGAATTTGAAATATATTATATTTCAAAAAACGCTAAAACACATATTTCAAGCATTTTAGATGAGATTCTTGAAATAGAAAGTATTGTTATCACTTCATTAAACTCTGAAGAATTTAAAAGGTTAATGGCAGATTTTAAGCAAAAATGGGAAGAAGAAAAGTTAAGTTGTATAAGTGAAGATATTATTGGTGAAGATTTTGAAGATGATACTGATGCAGAAGAATTAGAGCGAATTTCTCAAATTGTTGGTGATTATTCAGAAGATAATCTCAAGATAACTAGTGTAAAAGTCAATATTGAATATCTAGAGGAATTAATGAATTATTTTGGAGAATTGGTAATAATGAAGAATCATCTGAGCCAACTTTTAAAAGAAAAACAGGATAGAAAACTAGTTAGACTAACTGATCAAATGGACAAACCATTTCTAGATATACAAGAAATCCTTTTCAAATTAAAATTAGTCAGAGTAGATACAACATTTAGGAAATATAAAAGGTTGGTACGGGACGTTGCAACTGAAACAGGTAAAAAAATTAGATTGATTCTTGAAGGAACAAATGTTGAAATCGATAGAAAGATCTTAGAAGAAATTAATACCCCTTTAGTTCAATTAATTAGAAATGCGATTTATCATGGAATCGAACCTCCAAAAGAACGAATTAAAAAGAGAAAAAATGAACTTGGTACTTTAAAATTAAAAACCTTCAGAAGAGCTGGATCAATCTATATAGAAGTACAGGATGATGGGGCAGGAATTAACTACGATAAAATAAGAGAAAAAGTGGTGCAAAAAGGATATTGTGATCCTGTTGAAGCTAACCAATTAAGTAATGACGATTTACATCAATTTATTTTGATGCCTGGATTTTCTACACTTTCTGATGCTGATATAATTTCAGGCAGAGGAATGGGTTTGGCTATTGTAGCAGCAAAGATAAAAGAATTAGGAGGAAGTTTTATGATTCAATCTCAACCAGGCCTAGGTACTATATTTACAATTGTAGTTCCATTTACTAGGGCAATATTAAGAGCTCAATTAATCCAAATATCTAATGATTTATTTGCGATCCCAACTGAAAATATTAAACAAATATACTTTTTTAATCAAAACCAAGTGGAATTCATAGAAGGAGAAGAATTCTACAAACTAGGTTCAAGTATATATCCTGTTATTCATTTAGATGAGCACTTAAAAATGGTAGAAAAAAGTAAAGAAAATTCACATAAAAAAATTGCTATTCACTGTCAGCGAGATGAGGAAAATTCAGCAGTATTTATCGCAGATAAGCAACTCCAACAGTTAGATGTAGTAGTAAAACCCTTCAAATCCAACTTTTCAGATGCTCGTGATATTTTAGGATCAACAATAACAGGTGAGGGTTCAATCTGCTTAATAATTGATGTATTAAGTATAATATCTTCTAAAACAAATGAAAATATAATTTCAAATTTAAACACATAAACATTTTTTTTATATTAAATTAATTTACCAAATAAGGAAATAAATGGAGGAAATATAAAATGGGTTTTAAAAAGGTTGACTATGACGAGTTAAGAACAAAACGTAGTCCAAATTTTCTTGGAATTCCAATACGAGAAAGTGGAAAAGTAGTACAAAAAAGCCATAGGGAAAAGAAAATTCAAGAGGGCTATACAGGCTCAACATCAGAAGTATTAATTTTAAATGAAGAATTCATGGAATTTCATTACCAAAATGATGGAAAAAGAAAAGGTGCAAGTGGTAATGGAAATATTACTATTTTTAACAATTCTATTAAAGATAGAATCTGGGATGCCAATTTACAATTTTCGGGCTCTCAATTTGATAATCAAAATGAAGAGAATAATATGAACTTAGGAATATTTGAACCAAGTTCAAATAAAGTCTTAAAATATGAAATTGTAAATTCAGAAAATTTACCAGATTTAATTAAATTAACTCAAGATATAGAAAACTTAAATGAAAATATTAAAATTACAAACATAAGAGGAGTAATACCAGATACTGAAGAAAATTACAGCAAGAAAAACTTTGTCCTATTAATGAGTACTGAAAACAAAGTAAGATTTACTATTAATATTGAAAATGTTTCAAATTCAATATTAAGTAGAATTGAATTCAAGAAATTTTTTGTTGATAATTTTTACGATATTGAATTTAAATGTGATAAGACTAATGAGTTTAAAATCTCTAAAAATTCTGTAGAATGTAATATAAACGATTTAAATCCTGGAGAAAGAGTTACATTAACAATAATTGCAAAAATTTATCCAAAAAAAAAAGAAAACATCAAAACTGGAAAAATTGAACTGACTTTCAATTTATTAAATAAAGTAATATCAGGTGTAAAGATTAATCATTTTTCTGCTTATTCACATGCTATGCATGCAATTAAGAAAGAAGAGAAAGATGATGCACCTAATCATTGGCAGTGTTCACTATTCTTCGAGAACCATAGCGAATTCAAGATGAAACTAAAATCGATTCAGATCTTTAATAAAACAAAATCTAAAAAAATTATAGATCTTGATTTTAATACTTCAGGAACTCCGACAATAAATCCTCGGGGAAGATATACAACAAATGATTTTGATTTTGTTGATGAAAAAGAACCCACATTTTCACGAAAAGTAGAATATACAGTAAATTATAAAACTCAAAGTAACTCAAGAATTACTTCAAAATTTGAGGAATCATTCTTTAATATTGCAAAAATCACATTTAAGAAGGAGTTATCAGACCAAGAAATTCAATCATTCGAAGAAGTTACAATTGACTCTAAAATTACTATAAATAATAACGGAACTTTTCCAGTAAAAGGAATACAAATTATAGAAGTAATACCAGAGGATTTTATGCCAAGTAATAACATTTCAGATTATGAACTATTTAAATCTTCAGGAAAATTAGATATTGAGGATGTTGAGCTAACTTTAACCCCTGATGATGATGATCCTTCACATAAACATACTATTGAATTAAACATAAATTTAAAAAATGGAAATTCAAAATCAGTAATTCTTGTTAACGACTTTTTAGAATTAAAATATCCACTTAAAGCTATTACTCCTGATTACAAGAAGGCTTATGATTTTCCACTTAAAATCAATTCATTTTATTCAAAATATAATTATAACAGTGAGAAGAACATCGGAGAATACTATGCTATTATAGACGATCTCACATCATCAAGTGAGGCTACATTAAAAGTTTCACATAAACGACGACAGGTAATAGTGGGCAAGGAAATTTTTCCGGGAAGAAATAGTGATGAATTTGCTATATACATTATAGCAAAAAATGGATCCAATATTAAACTTAGCGATGTAAATATAAAAGATACCTTTCCAGACTCTTTTGAACTCATATCTTCAAACATTGAACATAAACTCAGTAAATCAAAAAAAAATGGTGAACAAACAATTTCTTTCGTGATTGATTACTTGTTACCATATCAAGAAAGAGAAATAATGTATTATCTCAAAAATTTAAGTGGTAGGGATGTATCTCATTCTGAATTAGAATCATTTTTTGTAGGATAAAAAAAAAATCAATGAATAAAAAGGAGAAAAATAATGAAATTACAATTTTATGAAACTATGTATGATAAATCAAAGGAATATTTGTCATATCTAATTGAACAAATATTACCTAAATTCACTTCTGGTGAATTGAGTATCTATTTAGAAGAAATTGACACAAAACCTTCAAAGGGAAAAAAAGAATCGCAATCTTGGGAATTTGAAAAGATTGGAGGAGATTCTGGAAAAATTGCAGATTTATCGAAATTAAAGATAGAACAATTAAAACATTTGTATCAGACTTTCATAAGTAAAGAATTAAACGATAGAAACGCGTTAAGATGGCGTTTTTACCAATATATCAAATATATTTCAGAATTGAATATAAAATCAATAAAGATCAACAGAGATCTAAATCCAGATCGATTAATAGATTTTATTATTGAAACAGAAGATAAGAACTTAATGTTCATTTTATGCTATGATATTTTAGAATTAAAAGACTACGATCGATCTTTGAAAGAAATAAATGATTATGCAAAGAATCAAAATTCTATTCCTGAAAAAATTATTTTTGCAGTTAACAAAACATTTAGAAACATACAAATTGATAAACCAGTAAAAATCGTTAATAATGAAATAATACCAGAATTATGGATCGAATGGGTTGAAGAAAACTGTCCATTTAATAAAGAAGACCTTTTGATTGTTAATGATTCTGAGCTTAAACTTGCTGGTTTTAATTTCACTAGTGTAGATGATTTATTAAAATTTGTTTTCAAATATTCAAATGGAGGACAAATTTCAATTTATAAACAATTGGATTTTTTTACTGAAGTTTCAGAAGAAGAACCTGAAGTGGAACTAATTTGGAAAGGATTAATGTTAAAATAAAATTATAATTAAGAAGTGAAATCAGAAAAAAGAGGAAA
>CP070831.1:361240-370881 GCA_020344955.1 Promethearchaeota archaeon
TAAAACTCATGCCCAGGCTCGTGTTAGTTTAGGCATAAAAAATTTAAAAGGTTTAATTGATATCAATTCTAGAAAAAAATGTCATTCTGCCGATACTGAAAAAGATCTTGATTTTCATTTAGCCCGTTTAACAAAAAGTCTTCCTTCGACTGCGGTAATTATTGATGGAATTTACACAAATGAAAGGGGTCCTGGTTTTGATGGAAGTATGAGAAGAAGTAATATTCTAGTTTCATCTGCTGATATATTTTCTGCTGATAAGGTAGGAGCTAAAATTCTTGGCTATGAACCTACTAATGTTCCTCATCTAACTAATTACGCTAATATTAATAATAGGTCAATAGATTTTTCAGATATTGAGGTTGTTGGAAAGAGTATTGAGAGTGTCCAAGCTTATCATGAATATATATTTCCATATAATGAGGATGGTTCAAATCCTATAGCATTCGAAAAACAAGGTATAAAAGGTATATCTTATCGTCAGTATGATAATACAACATGTACTTATTGTGCGGCTATTACTAGTTTGATTCCTGTAGCAATATCTTATGCTTGGAATGGAGACCCCTGGGACGATGTAGAGGTACTTTTAGGAAAAAGAATGAATCCAACTCCAGGAAAGAAAAAAACAATTTTGCTTGGTCAATGCATGGTTAATAAACATATAAATAATCCTGATCTCAATGAAATGATTCCGATTAAAGGATGTCCGGCAAAGTTTGAAAATATTGTTAATGCATTCCATCAGGCAGGGATTGAGATTAGTTCCGAAATTATTGAAAATCATGATAATTTCGCCCGTATTTTAGCAATACAATATAAACATCGTTTTAATGAATTTCAAGAGTCTTTTTTTAATGAAAATATCAAAGATGAAACAGTTCCTCCTATCGATGATATCGTGGTAAGCCAATTTTTGTTAGATGGTAATAATGATTCAAGTAATATACCAAAAAAGCAAGGTAAGTTTGAGATAAGATTTTTTGGCTTAGCAGGAGAAAAAAGCACAAATCTGATTAAAAAAATTGTTGTTACAGGTCCAAATGGTTATGAATTTCAGTTTAAAAATCAACTTTTTGATTTTAAAAATGGTAATGGATATGTTGTAGATAAGTACAGTCGTAATTTAATACGGTTCCTTGCTTTTGATAGAAATGGTTTTCTAGATGATGGTGAATACAAAATTTCAGTAGATTATTGGAACGGTGAAAAGCGATTTAAAACTCGCAATCTTCAAACCAATAATGACCTTCTAAAAAGTTATTTAAAAGTCAAGGATAAAATAAATTACGGTTTTGACGAAATTCCAAAATATATGAAAGATCCAAGGATTTATGTTAGGACAAAATGGACTACTCTCAAAAAATTAGGTGGAATTGATGCTTATTATGCAAATTATGTGGATGAAGGAAAAGTTGATTATATTAATCTTCACGATTTAACTTACTTTGATCCTATTTACCTAAACTCAATATTGATGCCCTCTTATGGTTTAAATAAAAACTCAACCCTAGTATTCACTCGGTGGAAGCCTTTGAAACCTAATACAGAATATACATGGTTAACTGAAATTTGCGATGCAAATGAATGTAGTAAAGTAAATATGGATATTTACCAGCCAATTCAATATTTTAGGACTAAATAAAAAAATAAAATTTCTATTTTTTTAGTGAATTTGAAAAAAAGATTCTTCAAATTCAGGATTATTTTGATATCTCCCCATAAAAATTAATGGTGCTTTATCAAGATTTTTAAAAAAGTATGACGGTACTTTAATTCCTACTTGTTTCAACGCGTTCTGCACATCTTCAATAGAAGGAGGACACCCTTGGATAGCTATCACTTCATTAATATTCGGATCATCCTTATTTTCATTATAAATGCACTGACCGACTAAGATTGTTTTATTCATGCCTGGTGTTGGTTTCATAACTTTACCTGTCAAAATTTCAACATCATCAAAAGGTTCACCTTTCCAAGCCATTTTTATACCCGATAAAAGGATACCATTTAATCCTGAACAATATGTACACATTGTTTCATCATATTTATGATATTTAATACCAGATATTCCAGCTCTTTGATATGGAAGCGGTAATGTGTTATTATTTGAATAAATATAATCCCATTCATGAGGAGTAGCTAAATCTTTAATTTTTTCTCCGACAATATTAATATCAGAAAGATCTAATGGACGATTTCTATCTTTTGCTGCCTGGACTAGATGAGGAACGGCAGAAGGATCAATATCCAACAAATTTGCTCCAACAATATCAGCAGCGAAAATGTCTTTTGAAGCAACTAAAATATTATTTCTATGTGCTTTACCGTCAATAGCAGGGCCCCTTTCTAGAGTATATATTCCATCAATAATAGATAAAGTAGGGGGAGTTTTATTAGCAAGTTGAGCAACATTGTAATGAAGATTTCTAACTGGATCAGCACTGTGGAACTTTTTTCGTGAAGCAATGTTAATTAGACCTTTAAGATTTTTGATTCCTAAACTAACAACACATTGAGCATGCGTTTTAAGAACAGGAATATCAACTAGAAAATCTGAATTTATCATATCCGAATTCATTTTGGCTGTTAAACCCTCTGTTAGTTCAATTTTCTCAAAAGGTCTTTCGAAAATATTAAATGCTTTAACACCATACCGATCCTCTAGAAGATTATAACCAAGCTTCTCAAATGCATCCTTAGCAGTCTCTTTATCCTTTGGATCTTCTGATACAATTCCTTCTCCAATAATAATATCATTAATTCCTTTTTCTTTAAGTAAAATTATAACATCTTCTATAACGCGTGAAGTTGTAATAACACCCCATTTTGGAATATCACAATGCCGATTCCAATATACAATGTTGGGTTTAATAAACACTCTTGCGTTAGATGGTAACTTTTCAAATCCATTTGCAAGTTCAATTACCTTACGAACTGATTCTAAGGGCTTTTCATACTTAACAATAGAGACAATTGATTTACTCAATTTTATCCACTAATTTTTTTATTAATTATATATATTGATTTGAATATTAAATATTTTAAAAATTAATTTACTCTGAAAAATAGATAAATAATTTATAACTTAGACACAAAATCAAGACTCTATTTTTTGTTCTTTTCTCTCCATTCTTCTGCTAAGATCCCCATTAGTATTGCATCATGATAACTCCCATTAATCCATACAAATTGTCGTCTTCTTCCTTCTTCAATAAATCCTACTTTTTTATAAGACTTTAAAGCGCCAATATTGAAATCATAAGTATATAGTTCAATTCTGTGTAGATTTACAGTTTTAAATGCATAATCAATCAGCAATTCCATCGCTTCAGTTCCATACCCTTTATTTTGGCACTCCTTCTCTCCTATTGTAATTCCTACTTCTCCAACCCTATTTTTCCAATCTATTCGATGAATTCCACAATTTCCAATAAGTTTTTCAGTACCATCTTCCTTTGGGATTGTAATACTAAAATATATATCGTTCTCTCGATTTTTCAAATTCTCCATCCATTCTTCTTCAGCCATCCTTGTCATTGGACGAAATGCCATTAAATTTTGGGTAATTTCAGGATCATTAAACCATTTAAGAAATGATTCTATATATTCTCTTTTAACAGGTCCTAATTTGACTCTTTTCCCTCTTAGCATAAAAGAAAAAAATCAAGATTATAATAAAAAATTATCTATCCTTCATTGATTTATTAATAAAGAAAGAAAAAAGAATGATTTTAAAAGATAATATTTTTCTTGCGGGCTACAAATTTTACGATCTCAAAAGATACGATGCAAATTAAAGAAATTAGGAAACACACTAACCAATCTAAACCTGTTAAAAACATAAACATAAAATTGATACCCCCATCAGCTAAAGTGACTTGGACTCCTGGAATATATAATAAAGCGATTAAAATGAAAAATAAGAACCCGATTAAGAAAAACATAAATTTGTTCCTATCCTCTTTTAGACTCATTATTAAAGATTTATTTGGTCTTCTAATTTGAAATACGAGAAAGGATTCACAGAAAAACAATGTTACCATTAACATTGTTAACGTTTTAGCGATTTTTAAGATAGGATCTGTAAGAGGAAGTCCTCCAAAAAGATATGCATGATTAAGATCACCAAAATCTACATTTTCAGTAAAAACAGGATACATTCCACTCATAGTTATTGAATAAACAACTACCATACTTATACTAAGAAGAATTCCAAAGATTAATAACAACCCTAATATGTTTTTTGAGAGAATTTCTTCTGAATCCCGGGGTTTTTCTTTCATTACATCCTTTGAAGTCGTATCAAAAGTAAGTATCAATCCTGGGAAAGTATGAAGTGTTATAGTGAGAAAAATCCATTGTAAATAAAATTCTTCTGTTAAGAAATATGGTAATTCTAAAATTACAAATAAAATAAATTGAACTATCCCTTCAAAGATATTAATACAAATATAAAAGAAGACAACAGCACGAATTCTTGCGAATATTCCCCTACCATGATGGATTCCTGTAACAATTGAGTTAAATGAATCATCCGAAATGACCATATCGGAGGCTTCTTTTGCCACATCGGTTCCTGTAATACCCATTGCGATTCCTACATCTGCCATATTTAATGCTAGGGCATCATTAACACCATCCCCAGTCATGGCAACTACTTTTTTTTGTTCCTGATATTTTTCGACTATATCCTCTTTATGTTCCGGAGAAACTCTAGCAAATACTTTAATTGGATTAAATTCATCATATGACTTGATATCTTTAACTATTTTACCTTCTACAGCAGTTTCATTCTCATCAGTTATAATAGCAATTTGAGAAGCAATTGCACGTGCAGTAGCTGGAGAATCTCCTGTAATCATAACTACTTCGACACCTGCTTCATGGCACTGATTTACAGATTCTTTAACCCCTTCCCTTGGAGGATCAAGAATTGTTACAAAACCAATAAAAACCATATCTGATTCACTAATTTTCCTTCCTTCCTCTCCTTCAGGTGGAATTATATCCATTACTTTATAACATAGACTTAATACTCTATAACCTTGATTTGCATAAAGGTTTACAATTTCCAAAACTTTATTTTTAACTTCTTTGCTAAATTCAATTTCGGCATCATTGTATATAATTTTAGTACAATGGGGAATTAAAATTTCGCTAGCACCTTTAGTGAATGAATAATATAACTGCTCTCGCTTATAGAGTTTAGTCATCCTTTTTACTAAAGAATCAAAAGGATATTCTGTAATAGCTTCATAATCATCAAGGACATAATCACCCATACCTTTTTGAAATAAGACCATAAGTGCCCCTTCTGTAGGAGAACCGACAACATCCCATTTGGGAATCTTTCTTCCAGATACCTCAATTTCATTTTTAATTAATGCTGAATTGTTATTTAAAAAGCCAGCTGTTAAGAGTAATTTCAGATAAGGATATTCATTAATATGTTTAACATAAATTGGATTTTTTGGATCATCCATTAAAATAATGTCTCCATCTGGACTATACCCACTACCAGTAACCCTAAAAATTGAACCATTTGTCCAAACATGTTGTATTGACATCTGATTCTTAGTTAATGTACCAGTTTTATCTGAGCAAACTACACTTACACGACCTAAACTATCAACAGAAGCCAAATTTCTTATGATAACACCATAACGTGCCATTGCTAAAACCCCTGTAATCAAAACAATAGTTGAAAGTAGTGGAATATTAAGGGGCATTAAATCAAGAGCAGAATTCATACTTCCAACCACATCGACATGTCCTCTTGCCACCCATAAAACCATCAATGTTATAAACCAAAAAATAAATATTATTAAACCTAACCATTTGCCAAAATGATTCATTTTCTGTCGTATTGGAATCTCACTAGTACCAGCTTCTTCCAAGCCATGAGAAATTTTACCAATTTCGGTAGCTCCTCCAGTTTTTACAACAATCGAAGTTCCATTCCCTGTGCTAATGAAAGTTCCATAAAATACCATATTGCTGCGTTCTCCTATTGAAATTTGTTTTTTCTGTAAAGCTTCTCCAGTTTCTGATTTTCTTACGGGCTCAGATTCACCAGTTAAGGATGCTTCATTTACAACTAAATTAAAAGATTTTATAATTCTGGAATCAGCAGGTATCTTATCTCCTTGATTTAAAACCAATAAATCACCCACCACGATCTCTCTTGTGGGAATTTCTTGTTTTTGTCCATTTCTAATAACAGTAGATGTTGGAGCTGTTAATTCACGTAAAGCTTTAAGCTTTTTTGTTGCTCTATATTGTTGGATAATAGCAACCATACAATTCAGAAATACTATCCCTAGGGTCAAACCAACAAAAAATAGATTTCCTTCTCCTCCAAAGATCGCAGCCAAAAATAAAATTAGAGATCCAATAAGATAAATAACTATTAACCAATTGAATAAAGGTGCTAGATAGATTTTAATAAAACCTTTTGATACTTTGGGAATTTCATTAAAACCGTAGTTTTCTAATCTCTTGGTGGCTTCTTTTTCAGTTAAACCTTTATCAGGATTAGTTTGAAATTTATCATAAACTTGTGTTAATTGAAGATTATAAAAATTTTCTTCTGTAGATTCCATAGTGAGTCTTCCAGAGTATTTTAAAAAAATTTAAGATAATTAAAATCAAATTGTTTTCAATTTAATAAATAACCTATAATAACCATGATTTAAAAAATTAAATATTTCATTAAAAGAACTTAAAAATGAATATTTCTTCGCCTTGCAAAATATTTAAATATTTCAATTCCAATTATTCCTGGTAAGGCAAGCAAAATACAAAATAACCAATCATCAATGCTTAAGAATAAAAAGTTCAAATTTAAACCAAGTCCAAGTACTTCATTTATAGCATTATTTACCGAAAACGAGAAACAAACTAGTAAGATGTGAATTCCAAGCGCAAATAAACACATAAATAAGAGTGGAAGACACATTTCTTTTGTTATGCTTTTATAAGCAGATTTATTTGGACGCCTAAAAGTCCAGATAAAAAAAGCTTCAAATATGTAAAGCGTTGTGATAAACATTGTCCTTGCTTTCATATGGGTTTGCTCTAATATGGTAAATCCTGTTACATAACTTAAAGAGGGATTTGTATTCCAAGCATTGAGAGGAATTATCCCTCCTAAAGTAAGTTGCAAAGCTAAAAATATACCTAGACCTCCTAAAGCTGCCTGTACTAAGAGAAGAACCCATAGATTTCTATTCAATAATTCTTCTTCATTTCGAGGGGATTCCTTCATGACATCTTTTGGATGACGATCGATTACTAATGCTAATGCGGGAAGGGAGTGCATTATACCAAAAATATATATATGCTGCCAATTTGAGGAGAATAATTGAAATCCTATTAGAGATTCTATGAGTTCGAAGGTGAAATACAATATACCTTCCATAATATTTGTGCACATAAAGAAGAAAATAATAGTTCTTATCTTAGCAAAAATTCCCCTTCCTGTTTTCACTCCTTGCTTAATAGACGAAAAATTGTCATCAGTTATAACCATATCAGAAGTTTCTTTAGCAAGATCTGTTCCTGTAATTCCCATTGCAATTCCTGCGTTTGCTAATTTTAATGCAGGTGCATCGTTTATTCCATCTCCTGTCATAGCGCATATTAAATTTTGCTTCTGATAATTTTCTACTATAACTTCTTTATCTTTTGGCTCGACTCGAGCAAAAACACTAGCTCTGTTAAATTCTGATAATGGCATTTCATTAATTTGGTTACCTATTGCGACAATATCTCCTTCTTGATAAATTCCCATATTAGAGGCAATAGTCTTAGCGGTTGCTGGATGGTCTCCAGTAACCATTACAACTTTAATTCCTCCCATTTGGCATTCTTCTATGGCTTTTTTAACTCCTTGGCGTGGAGGATCCATTATAGAAACAAAACCTAGGAATATTAATTCAGCTTCAGCTTGATCTCTATTTAAACCATTAATTTTTTGTAATCTTTTATAAGCAATCGCTAATATTCTAAAACCTTGATTAGCACGTTCATATATTTTATCTGAGATTTCTTTCTTAGAATTTTCTTTAAATGTATTTAATGAACCATTTATTTCGATTTGTGATGAGATTTCTAATATTTTTTCTGGAGCTCCTTTTGAAAAAACATAATCTTCTTGTTTATCTTCAATTTTAGTACAAATCGTTGTCATTTTCTTTTCTTCGGAGTTAAATGAAAATTCTTTCTTAATTTCATATTTTTTTTTAATATCATAAGGGTATATCCCAGCTTTTTCAGCTAAAACTAGTAATGCGGCTTCTGTAGGGGATCCAAGAGCCCTCCTTACTGCCTTCTCCTTTATCCCTCTCAATTTCACTTTAACATCCTCAAACTCTAAATTTGCATTATTGTTAATTACAATAGAATTAAGAAATGTCAAGAAAGTTTCGTTATTGTTTAAATCAATTGGATTATTATCCTTTAAAATCTCTCCTTCTGCATCATATCCAGTTCCCGTAACATCATATTCTTGCCCGCTTATCCAAAATTTTTCAACTGTCATCTCATTTTTAGTAATTGTGCCAGTTTTGTCGGAAGCAATTAGAGAAACTCGTCCAAGAGATTCAATTGCAGATAAATTTTTAATTATTACTCCAGACTGTGCCATATTTAATACGCCAGTAATGAGAACTAATGTAGAAAGCAATGGTAAATTTATTGGAACAATATTCATTGCCCTTATTATAGAGTCTGTGAAAGCAGGAATAATTTCTTCTTGAAAAATGGCGATCTTAGCAAAAATTAAAATTATAAGATTTATCAGAACAATTATACCAAGAATATACCCTAATTTATTCAATTTCCTCGTGAGTGGAATATCCTCAATGCTTCCCATTTCATTGAGAGTTTGAGAAATTTTACCAATTTCAGTTTTTACTCCTGTATTTGTGATTATTGCTTTAGCTCTCCCTGTAAGAACATAAGTCCCCATAAATACCATATTTATTTGATTTTGAATAGAAACATCTCTGTTTTCAATGATTTTATTAGTTTTTTCAATAGACTCACTCTCTCCTGTTAATGGAGCTTCATCAACAGTGAAGTTAACATAAGTAATTATTCTCCCATCAGCTGGAATCTTGTCTCCTTGATCTAATATAACGATATCTCCAGGAGCTAACTCTCTATTTGGAATTTCATATAGTTCTCCATCTCTTATTACTGATGCTTTTAGGGCAGTAATCTTTTTTAGAGATTCTAAGGCCTTTTGCGCTCTGTATTGCTGAATAATAGCTGTTATGGAATTTATAATTACTACTGTAAAAGTAATAATTGTAGATTCAGGTGATCCAAGTATTGTAATAATAATTGCAGATATTATTAAAATCACAATTAAAAAGTTGAAAAGTGGTGCAAGGTATATCCTCCAAATTGATTTCTTAATTTTGGGTAATTCATTATAGCCTGACTTTTTATAGATATTCTCTAAATCTGAGGTCTTTAATCCGTAATCTGGATCTGAATTAAAATGTTTTATCAATTCATCGATTGGATGGGAAAAAAAGGCTTCAGAAATTTCAGTCATTTTCAATTAAATGAAATTGTGTTTAGATTAAATTAAAAAATTATTAGATTAAAAAGTTTTTAATAGTATAAAA
>CP070831.1:370981-378134 GCA_020344955.1 Promethearchaeota archaeon
AATAGATTTAGCCTATATTCTTTACTGTTTCAAGGATGGCAATATGAACTCATTAGAAATTCCCCTCCAAGAAAAATATGTAATAAAAAAGAAAATTTGTGTTTTAGGAGGTGTTGAGAATTATAAAGATGAGTTTCAAAGAGAATTCAGTTCGAATATCTTGCCTATAGAAAATAAACGAAATATTGGAGTAAACATAAGCAAGATTGATTGTCCATATCAA
Organism: Promethearchaeota archaeon; assembly: GCA_020344955.1. Lineage (GTDB taxonomy): Archaea > Asgardarchaeota > Lokiarchaeia > Sigyniarchaeales > SOKP01 > Loki-b32. The sequence continues at coordinate 371,205 of CP070831.1, forward strand.
AATGGTGAAAATTTTGAATTTCTTTTATGGAATATTGATTGTAGACAATCAAGAGCTTATTTACGTACTATTTTTTATAAAGGAGCTGAAGCTGTGATAATATTTATATCTGAAGCAAAAGTTGATCAAGTTCTGCAATATTTTAATGAAGTCCAAGGACGGTTATCATCAATAACTCTAGTTTTTTGCATAATACTTGAAAAATCAACCAAAGATGAAATTATTATTAAATATTTTAGCAATAAGGAATTTGATTCAATGATAAAATCAAACAGTATTCAAATTGAAGATATTAACGACTCCTCAGAAGTCCTCAATCAAATTTGTTCAATTTCTTTAAAGAGGAGTACAAATAAAGAACTGGAAAACATATATATCATTGATTTTATTCCATTAGATCTCCTTTTCGCCCATTCTGATATCCAGGATGAATGTAATGATTATTTTGAACCAGAATCTCACGGTGAGATTTTCAAACAAATCATAAATACAGAACAATTAGCTTCATATCTCTTGAAATTGAAGTTAAATGTTCAATTTGAGTCTATTAATTGGTTAAAATTTAAAAATAATAAATACGGTACTTTTTCAATTTATCTTAAAAATGGTAATGTGTATTTATTCCCGAAAATATGTGAAAAATGTAAGAAAATTAAATGTTTAAAATTAAAAAAAGCACCATTTTTTATATGCATTGAAGCAGGAGAATCGATGGGATGGACTAATATAGATGGTTTTGATCAGCCTGAAATCCTTATCTTAGCAAAAATTCTTGCATTAATTGAGGGGAATGAAAATAACCTACCAAGATCAATACTAAACCAAATTAGAAATATAAACTATTGTGATAAGGGTAAGAAGTAAAAAATGACAACTGAAATGATGACATTTGAATTACAAACAAAAGCAAATTACGAGGTTATCAACATAACAGAGCAAGTTCAAAAATGTTTAAAAAATAGTAAAATAAATGATGGAATTGTAAATATTCATGTAGCAGGATCTACAGGTGCAATTTCTACCATAGAATATGAGCCTGGTCTTGTAAAACATGATATTAAAGAATTATTAGAAAAATTGATACCGTATGATATGAATTATGCACATCATAAAACTTGGCATGATTATAATGGAGCAGGACATCTACGGAGCTTTTTAATAAAGACATCTCAAGTATTCCCTTTTAAAAATCAAAAGCTAATCTTGGGAACTTGGCAGCAGATAGTTTTTATCGAATGTGATGAAAAGGCAAGATCAAGAAAGATCTATTGTATGATTGTTGGTGACTAAGGATTCTTATAGAATTTAAAAAAATAAATAAAATTATAATTATTTAGGTTTTCCTGTTTTTATTAAATTATCCAATTCTGAGATTATCAATTGGTATTTGTCACGTATTCGAATTTTCTGGAATTTTTCTGAAAGATCCATAACTGATTTATCAAATTCCTTTACGTTTTCAGTAAAAACAGGGATTTTTTTCATTGTCTTGTAAGTATTCTCTATTAAACTGATCTGATACTCTAAATTTTCCAAAAATTTATTCTCTAATTCTGTCAAATATATCAACCTCTTTTTTGAATTAACTCATTGAGTAAAATCAGAGTATCAGCTTTAAAAAATATAAATATCATATATATGTCATCAAAATGTCTTTAAAATCACTATTCTTTGAACAAATTTTCTTATATATTTGAAATTATAGACATAGGAGTATTATTTAGATACTATTTTGATATTATAAGCATAAATATAAAGATTAATGCCAAAATTAATTCTAAAAACTCTTTTTTACTTTCACAGAAGTTTAAATTGATATAACCTATTATTTTATTCAAATCGACATTTGAATGTCGATTTACATAAGTTAAAAAATATGGAATTTATTAATTTTATAATTAAAAAACTTTAGGATTAAAAATGGAAAGGTTTTTGAAAATTATTGTTTCAGGATTAGATAATGCCGGGAAAACATCAATCTTAACAGCTTTAGATAAAAAATATGATTTCGCAAAAGATATTGTCCAACTTAAGCCTACTATTAGAGTGGAGTATCATAAGATGAATTTCTTGAGAAACAATTGCGTGGTCTGGGACATGGGGGGCCAAGAGACTTATCGTGACATTTACATTAATTACCAAGACGTTTATTTCGATGCTACTGATTTACTTATTTATGTAATAGATATTCAAGATTCTAATAGGTTTAATGACTCACTTGAATACCTAAATGCGATTTTGTCATTTTTCTCAGACAGTGAAATGGATGTTCCAATAATAATAACATTTCATAAATTTGATCCGGAGTTAAAAGCTGATGAAGAGACCTTAGTTAATATTAAAAAACTACGAGAAAAGATTTTGGATGAATACCCTAATTTCAACATTCTATTTCAGCAATCCTCGATATATGACATAATATCTATAGTCCAATTAGTCTCATATGGTCTTTCGGTGTTTGATAGGAAATTTTTTGAACTTTCAGAGTTATTGGAATATTATTTGAAGATTTTTAACTCTCACGCTTTAATTCTATTCGATAGAAATGGTATTATTATTTCTGAATTTTATAATGAAATTGCCCCAGAAACATACGTTGAGTTAATAGAAACCATTAAAGAGCATCTTTATATACTTAAACGGATGGATGAGGAAAAAACTGAAGGGAATTTCGATTTTACATCATCCGAAGGGAAATTATTTTCATATTTATTAAGAAAGAAAATAAAAAATGATATATTTTTCATCTCAGCGGTACTCAGAGAAAAACAAAAAGAAAAGTTCTTTGAGCGGTTTCCCGAGTTCCTTGATGATCTTATAAAGATCTTAGATCAACTAATATAATCAAATTCAATGGGATGAGACAACTTTGAATCTATTTTTAAAAGATCTCTAGCCTTTTCTATAAGTTTTTCTTTTTTCTTTTTATGATTACTCACAAATAGTAAAAATTCTTCATAAAACAGTACTTGAGAGAAGTTTAATTTAGGAGGTATTTGAAATCTAGTTTTCTAAATTTAGCAAATGCACGCTTTCCTGCCTTAATTTGTAATTCAGATAAGATTTCATTCAACATTTTAAAAAACTGGTATTTTTGAAGATTAAGATTTACTTTTATTTTGATCATATAGGCGGGTTTATTAGTTTGAGGTATTTTTACTCTCATATAACCTCCAGGAGTGTACAATCTGTCAGTTTTTATCTCCAATTCGGCAAATATCCCAAATTTAGATAAAATGTTAAAATATAATTTCCATTGCTCTTCATTACTCGGAAGTGATATTGGTTTTCGATTCTCATATAGTGTAATACTATCAATATTCAAGTTATTCTCATTTATTTTTCCATATAATCCGAATATCCAAAATAGTCTCCAAACAATATCTTTTCTTATTAAATAATGTTCATAACCTGCAATAGTATCGATACCTTTAATGCCTAAATTAGAATTTGCAATTTCAATAAATTTCTCATATATTTTATGATGATTTTTATTCTTAAATTCTCCTTTTATTTCAGCAATTTCTGTTTTTTCTGATACAGATTTAGGATTTTTAATTTGACTATCATCTAATTCGCTACGGATTTTCTTAAGATTTGTCATAGAATCAAACATTCTAATATAACGTTCATAAGTCTTATCATCAATAGGACTTTCTAATTTTTCAGCTATCTTTTCCTTTGTGAAATCAATCCTAGCTACAGTGTTTGCACATGGGAATCTTCCACAATAAGCACAATTATCAATTTCATTATAGATCCCACATTTTCTCGTACGACAATTTTTCAAGAAGCCATAAAAAGGATGTTTTGGTAATTCTCCATTTGGAGTTAAACAGCCAAAACAACCTTCCCATTCATACTTAACTGGTTTAAACCCAGTATATTTCTTAATTTCATTGGAAAATTCCTCCCAATTTTCTTTATTGATTTTTTTACGCATATGAATTGACCAAGGACATTCAGAACATAAGTTTCCACATCGCGAGATTATCTGCTCCATAATTTCATCACTAATCTGTTTTAATCCCAATAGTTTTTTAAATATTAACATATTTTAGATTTTTCTATTTATTAAAAAAAAACTAACATAAGTAAAGAGGATTAAAGTAATATTACTCAATCTTTAGAAGATTTCGAGCTTTATCTATAAGTTTTTCTTTTTTGCTTCTATGGTTTTTTATGAACTTCAAAACTTTTTCAACACATTCTTGTTTATGATCACCGCACATTAACTCACCCTTAATGCACATTTCAAAATCTTTAGCTAATTTTTCATCATCTTCTTCAAAATGGTACATTAGCATTTTATATATCATGCATTTCTGAGGCTCACCGCCTAACTCCCTTTGTTCTTTCAAATTTCTTCTTCCTCCAGTTAATGATCCTTTAACTTTTCTTTCAATTGAATCTAATGGTTCATTAAATGTAAAATAACTATTGGGATTCCTCTTAGCCATTTTTTCTGAACCATCTATACCTGCTAATAGGTAATGATATGTGGATCCTGGTAAAAAAAAATTCTTATAATTCCTACGGGTTAGATCTCTAGTAAGACGTATGTGAGGATCTTGATCAATTCCTACAGGTACAAGAGTAGGCTGAGGTCCTTCTAGAACTTGGGGTAAAATTATATCACCAACTTGAATTAATGAAGAAATATAAAGTCCAAAAGTTCTTTCACCATAAATAGCATTTAACATATTCTGTGTAACTAACCTACTCACCTTAAAACATATATCTTTGACATTTGACTCTTTTGATTGTCTCCAAATATATGCTTTCTCAGGAGATGGATCCAAACCGAACGCTAATATATCAGCAATGTTATCTACCGCAGTTTCTTCTGCTTCTTCCCATGGGATTCCATTGTCTTCCCAGGACTCTATATCTGCGATTCCATAATATGCCTTCCCTCCCATTTTTTGGAATTCAACTATTTCTAAGGCAGTAGTTGACGTTCCTAGATGAAATGGTCCAGAAGGTTTAATTCCACTCATCACTGCCCATGGTTGATCTTTTTCTATAGCTTTAAAGATAAGACCTAAGTCTCTATGCCCAAAAATAATTTTTCTCCGGATAAATCGATTCTGATTCATTTTAAGACGTAAAGTATCTGAGACTTCCTCTATACCGAATTCTTTAATTAATCTTGTGTAGTCTTCATCTTCAATTACTGAAGCACCCCACGGGTCTATTTTAAAATTATCAACCATGCTTTTTTTCACACTTTCTATTCTTCTAATAGTAGAAATATATACAGAATAATAAATTTTAATACATATTTATTATACTTTCAAAAATTTAGCTAAAGTTATTGATTAGCATTTTCGATGAAAGTCTAAATACAATTGAACTAGAATAGAAGTTTTTTAGGAATAAACATTTAAAGATTAGATTTCCACAAAAGAATTATTTTTATATTCCTTGAGAATCATATTTGAATTTGTTCTTGAAATATATTCTTTTTTGTTTAAATCTCTGATGAACTTATGTACATCATCTGACTCTTTAAACCTGCAAATTAAAGCGGCAGATTGTTCTCCTGTAGTATGAAAAACACTACAAACTTCAGGGATTTTAGCAATTTCATTAAGTACTTCTTCTGTAAATTTACCATCACAATTGATTCTTATTAAAAATGATAAATTATATCCTAACTTCTCATTATTTAGTTTTAAAGTGTAACCATTGATGATTCCCTTATCTTTGAGCTTTGAAATTCTATTATGTATGGTACCGATTGATATCCCTAATTTGTCTTGAATTTCTCTATAGCTGGTTCTTGCGTTTGCTTGTAAAATTCTAAGTATATCCCTATCAATCTCATCCAAAACCTTTTCTTTTTTCAGCGAGGATCAACTTTGAAAGAATTATAATATAATACTTAGATCAATATATTTTATTTTTGTTTACTATATAAAATTTTATAAAATTTTCAATGTGAATTTAAAAAACCTTAAGAAACAAATTTTAAACAATAAATCCGAAAATCTTTTTAATTTTTATGACTTAGAGATCATTATAAATATTTTAATTCAAGAAAAGTGAGTAAATTATGTCTAACGTCCCAATTATTATATTAAAAGAGGGAACTGAGGAAGTTCGAGAAAAAGAAGCGCGAAAACAGAATATAACAGCAATGGTTGCGATCGCTGAAACAGTTCGCTCCACTCTAGGTCCCAAAGGGATGTCCAAAATGCTTGTAGATTCCTTGGGGGATGTTACTATAACAAATGATGGTGCGGAGATCCTTAATAATCTTGATATTGAAAATATCGCTGCGAATATGATGGTAAATGTAGCAAAATCTATTGACGACGATATTGGTGATGGAACTACTTCTGCAGTGATTTTTTCTGCTGCATTGTTGAATAACGCTTTAGAATTGATTGAACAGGATATTCATCCGAAACCAATAACTCATGGATATAAATTAGCTGCCGATAAAGCATTATCAATTATAAAAGAAATAGCAGTAAAAATAACAAGTGATGATCAAGAAATTCTTAAAAATGCAGCAAAAACAGCAATGAATGCTAAAGATATTGCTCCATTGAAAGAATTTTTTGCAGATCTTGCTTTCAAAGCTATTAAACAGATAACAGATGAGGAAGGAAATACATTTGGAAAAGTAGGTAATGTAAAAATTGTTAAAGCTCCGGGTAAATCACTCAAAGAAACACAATTAATCAATGGAGTTTATACTCAAAAAGATAAAGTCAATGCAATGATGCCTAATTTAATCAAAAATGCAAGAATCGCAGTTATACGACGTAAATTAGATGTTAAGAAAACAGAATTTGATGCTCAAGTTCGAATTTCCAGCCCTAGTGAAATTCAGAAATTCCTTGATCAAGAAGAAAAAATCTTATTAGACTATTTAAAAATCTTTAAGGACTTAGGAGTTAATTTGATAGTAAATAGTAG
>CP070831.1:378234-380944 GCA_020344955.1 Promethearchaeota archaeon
ACATTAAGAAAAATTATTAAGAATTTCGAAGCAACTCCCAAAGAAGCCATTATGCATTGGTTAGACGAGTTTTGCTATCTAAACACATATGAAATTTCCATTCCAGGGCTTAGAGATCCCACCTTAGCTCCAAAAGGAAAGACTGGATTAATAGTGAGCATTCTCTTTGAATATGATCTTATAAAAAAAGTCCAAGAGGGAGGATGGTATAAAGAATTCAAAATAGAAGTCGAGAATCGGATGTTAGAGATTTTATCAAAATTCATATACCCTAAAATCAAGAATAAAATTCTCTTTCGTTTCTCTTTTACACCCATCAGCATTTCAAACAGAGTAGGAAGCTCTGAAGGAGCAATAACAGGTTGGACCTTTGAAAATCCCATCCCTGTGGTTCAAGATATTCTTAAAATGACTAAATCTGTGAAAACACCTATTCCAAATATACTCCAAGCTGGTCAATGGGTATATAGTCCTTCTGGAATACCCATTGCGATCCTTACAGGATTGGCAGCTGCCAAGAATTTAATGAAAAATAAAAAATGAGGCTTTTACCAAACTTATAGATAGAATTCTATTAGAATATTAGTAAAAATATAATGATACTAATAAGTACTAGGTAAGAAATTAAGACCATTGCATATATAGGCTTTTTTATATCATTACCTGACATGATTTTAAATCCAGTTCTGTTAAGGAAATCCTTTGTTTGAAGATCTAATTCCGTTTGATTTTTAACTTCATACTTTTTCAGGTCTTGCTTAATAATGAAGTGCTGACTATAAGGAAATATAAGAGCGTTTACTGGTTTAAAAGAATCAATAATATTATCCAGATAGGAGTTTGCCTTGATTGAAATTTGTTCTACTGGTATGTTTACCGCTTCTTTCACCATATTTGGGTCAAAAAGTAGGCTGAAAGGCTCTGAAAGATTACTTTTTAGTTCGCCACCATAATCGACAATAAGATTTCCTTCAATCCAGAGAGACTCATCCAATTCCTTTGAATCTCCTTTATCTAAGTCAACTGATACAATGAATTCTTTATTTTTTTTGCGATTCTTAATATCGACCAGTAACTCACCAAAGTGGGTGGTTGTATACACCGCTGGATCACACGTATAACCACAAAATCCATTCTTTGGGTCATAACTGTTAGTATTCGTTTCATAATCACAAATGATCCAAGATAAAAGCCCAGTTTCTTTATTACGAGCAATAATATAAAACTCGAGTCGCATGCCTATAAATCCTGATGTTCGAGCGGTAAATACGCTTACGATTGCCATAGGAAACTTTGCATCTTTCTTAAAGATTGAGGCTTCTGCTAGTTCAAATCCATCGGGGAGCATCTCTTGTGCTGCTGAAGTATTTTTTATCTTAAAAAATAGAAAAAAACTATAGGGATCTACTATAAATCCCATATAAGGAATTTTTTTCTTGCCGCTCTGCGAAAATTTATACTGTGTTTTTTTAGGAAGAGATTTACTGAAGCCGCTCAAAAAACTAATGGCAGTTACATCTTTAGGCTTTACAAGAGATTCTGTTTTTTTTGCAAAATTCCTGTATTCTTCATGTTTCATTTTTATTATCCTTGTATTTTTTTTTTAAATCTTCATAGATTAATTATCAATAAAATAATTAGGGAAATAAAGAATAAAATAAATAAAGAAATTCCCACTAATAACATGTTCTGTATACCTCTTGTTGAAAAGGTTTTTATTTCTTTCATATCTGCAATTTTGTTATAATTCTCGATCATATCATTGATATCTTTGATATAGGTGCGACATCCTGGACTGTCGGCAATATAGTGTTGAGCAAAGGGAAAACATAATGCCTTGCATAGTTCTGGCTCTGCTAAATCTGGGAAAAGTGTGTTAAACTTTAAGTGAATATCCTCAATAGGAATTTCTAAAGCTTTTTCAACTTCAGCAGGATCAAATATTACGGCAAGTGTATCATCTTTTTTATCTGAAAATTTTTTACTGTGTCCGATCGATGTATTTCCTAAAACCCAAAGGGGTTGATCAAGGCTGCGCATTTTTCCATTGGTAATATTACCCGTTAAGATTATTTGTCGGTCAGTTGTGTCTTCTTTAAAATCCAATAATAGATCTCCCTTTGAGCTAGTCGTATATATAGCATTTTTACAGTTTCTATCTGCAACTCCTATTGCAGGGATATATATTATTGTATTGCTCAAAATGTCGAGAAAAATCCAGGATGGATGACCTGTTTCTTTATCTTCAGCAACGAGATATGCTTCTAGCCTAGAACCCCAAAAAGTACTTGCGCGGGTATTGAAAATTCCCATTCCCAAATAGTATTCTGGTTCTTCGTCAGCAAAAATTCTGGTCTTTTTTAACTCATAGCGTTCCGGCAAGAATGATTTTGCCTTTTCGATGTTTGTAAGCTTGAAGAACAAAAACATACAATAAGGTTCAATGACAAAACCCATATAAGGTGTCTTTCTTGAAGTCTTATTTAACATCTTTTTAAAAAGTGAGCGAGGTAGGAGCCGTTTGAAATTTTGGTAGAAATACAAATAGCTGACTTCCTTAGGATCAATTAAATTTTCAACGTGCCGGATAAATTTTTCATCGTCTACAATTTTCATTTTTTTTAAAACCTTCAAAAATAATAATAATTCCCAATATTAAAGATTAAATTTTATTTTTCATAATTTTTTGAGCAGCTAATAGGCCAGTAAG
>CP070831.1:381044-401436 GCA_020344955.1 Promethearchaeota archaeon
ATATTTGGTTTTAATTGCTCTAATTGTTTAATTATGGATTCAATAGGATTTAATTGACTAATATAAATAAGTTTCTGCCCAAATTTACTCACATTAAATGCAGGTGTTGACACTCTTAAAATAAAGGCCCATTTTAATTTTAGAGTTAATGGAAATGGAAAACGAGCAAAGAAAGCTGCTTGAAGATATTTTTCTTCTTGAGGACTAGTTATAACTATTCCTTTGTTTCCACTAGTACCAGAAGACATGGCGACATTATATCCCTTGAATCTCCTATTGAAATCCTGTGTTTTTTCAATTTCTATACAGAAATCAATCAATTCTATTTTATTAAATCCAACAGTAGTGTAATCTGATAAATTATCCATCATAAGTTTTTTATTAGTGACAGGGAGGTTCCACACATTGTTAAGATCTAACTTATTGTAAAGTTTTCTAAAATATTTAGAATTATTATAAGCAAAGTTAACGACTGATTTTGCTTTATTCAATTGGTACAATTTCAATTTTTTTTGATTCATAAATTTTCTTCTCCATTTACAAGCAAAAAAAAAGTACAAAAATGAATCTATCTCGTTTTTCATTTTTTCACCATTAATTTTCGAATAATAGTTGTTTGAATTGTATCTTTTGATTAGTTTAGCTAAATCTTTTTTGTTCAGCAATATAAAAGTATATAAAAGCCACTAGAAATGGAGCAAGTATAACAATAAATATCCACATATCTTCTATTAGATTTAAGACAATAGAACCGATAATTACAACCCCCAGACCTAAAATATGCCAGAAAATCTGGAGTTCTATCACGATTCTAGCAGTTTTCCAGTCTTTTCTAAGAAAAGCTATTAAGGAACACAAGCCATAGGTCATTAAAGACACGCCAAGCATTCTACCTACGATTGGATCATCAAATGGCCAAGCTACTAACGCTATGTATTGTTCAGTAAAAAATAAATATGTAATCCCATAAATATTAGCTACAATGAATTCTAAGATTAAAAGTATCTTTAAACCTTTTGAAATTTCTTCAGCCATATTTAATTCTACCTCATTTAGGAATTATAATCTGTTAGATCTTAGTGAAATTATTCTTCCTATTATTTAAATATATTACAAAAAAGTATGAATCTAAAAATTTGTAAATCACCAAAAAAATAGGTAAGAACTTAGGTACTTTTTTTTAAAACCTTTCTCAATTCTTTCGTAATCTTTTCAATTTTTTTATCCTTAATCCAGTATCGAATTTTTGAAGAGCTGAGAAACTTTTGAATTTTCTCGTTAAGTTCATTTAATTTTTCCTTATCTTCCCTTGATAATTGAGGGACAGCTTCTTCTATTTTTTTGATTACTTTAGTGATTTCCTCTTCAATCACTGGGATCTGGATTTGCTTTTTGTCTTGAATCAATACTTTTCGAAGTATCGTTTTTATACTGTTTATCCATCCTTCAATCCATGGATAATTTCCAGGTTTTATAGGATCTTTAATTTCAACTTCTTTTCTATTAACTATAATCAAATCATCAGGGCAAGAATTTTCGCAAGCTCCACAATAAAAACACTCATCTTCATTACAAGCAATTTTTCCGTATTTTTTCACATCTTCAGCCCTTTCAGGAATAAAAAATGATTCAGTTGGGCAAATATTAACACAGGCTTTGCATCCTTGTGGATCACACTTATGTAGCATATTTTTTTTGATAATTACTTCTCCTTTTAGTGGAGAATCAATTGAAAAACACTGAACAGGGCATTCTTTTTGAATTTTAAAAAAATCTCTAATGTTATTTCTATCTCTCTGGTTTAAACAAAATTTACATATCTCGTTTTGGGAGTCTTCAATACATTTTTTCATGTCAATTTTAAAAAATTTACCAATTGAGGGGAATTCATTAAGATTAATTTGTTCTTCTGGAATAATATTTTCATGAAAGGCATCATTTGGGCAGATTATAGCACATAACATGCAATAACAGCATTTCTCATAATCTATTAATATTTTTGGATTATTTTCATCTAGAATTCCTTGAGCAATATCAGGTATGGGGCCAAGTTCTATTGCGTCAACAGGGCATACAATTTTACATAAAGAACACCCTATACAACGCTTTATGTCATATGTTAGTTTTTTATCAACATTTTGAAACTTCCATCTAAGGATTAATTGCTCTGGGGTGATATCTATACTTTTTTCAATAGATTCTTTTTCATCATCAAGAAATTTATCATCAGATGAGGTTTGCGGAATTTTCTTTCCTCCAACTTTTTTGATATCTTTAAGGGTTCTAAGTTCAAGTAAATTTAAAGTACAAAAAAAATTTTCGATATTGGTCTTTAAACTTTAATTAAGATTATGTTTTTAAAAAATAAATAAAAACCTCAATTTTCTAAAAAGTTAAAGCATAAATAGGATAATTTCTGTAATGGGTTTGTACAAATTTTAAGTAAAAATTTGTATTTTAGAATTATCTAGAATAGGTGGTATTGAAGCAGGGTTAAGTACATCAAGGGTGATTTGAGAATAAAGACAATCTTTATTGCCGAGGATGATAGAGATCTCCAACGATTATATCAACTTTTATTAGGGATGTCTGGATTTCTAATTTTAGGAATTGCGAACAATGGAGACGAAGCAATAAAAATGTTTAGAACCCTTGTTGAAAAACCTGATATAATTATTTTAGATTATAGGATGCCAATAAAAAATGGTATAGATGCGCTAAAAGAAATCCTAAAAATTGACCAAAATTCAAGAGTTATTTTTGCCAGTGCCGATAATACAATTAAGGAAGAAGTTTATTCATATGGGGCAATGGAATTCTTAAACAAACCTTTTACTCATCAAAAATTAATAAAGACTCTGAATAGATGTCTAAAATCAGTAGGTATAAAACATTCTTGAAGACTATGAAATAAATTTGCACAAAATGGTTTATAATCTATTTATTAAACTAATTAAGATATATAATCATAACTCTCATGGTCAAAATTGATTATATATTCAATCGGAATTCCATCAGGTTTTAGATTTGGAGGAGCATAAATTAACGGTAAATTAGGAAAATAAGTTCCAATACCGTTTTTTGCTAGGATTATAGCAGGATGGTTCCTTTCTTTGAAAATCTTCTCAGTTATTCTAAGTGTTATATTTCTACATTGTTGTTCATTGAGGACGCCTAATGAATGAATATACTCATGTAATAAAATGTGGTATGTATAAGCCCAAACGATTTCGTATGGTTGCTCTTTTAAAATGATTTCTAATGGAGTTTTGTTCATAACAATATCTGTTCCTGGAGAAAAATGCATTCCGCCTATAAAACTCCCTCTATACATACCCATTTCAACAAGCCCAAGACTTAAACCCGCTCGATGGCGACCGTACACTTGTCGTACATCTGTTTTAACCTGCTTGAAAATCACAGGTATTTCCTTTTTTAATTTTTGTAAATTCATTGTTTACTTTAAATTTTTAATATATTAAATCATGAAATACCAAATTAAATATCAAAAAACCAATCTTCTTCATCTTCATATAAGAAATCCATCATTTTTGACAAATCCCTTAGCAAATGTCTTACTGTTACCTTCGATATATCCCGTCTAATTATATCCATATCACTGAAGAACATATCATCTAGTAAGGAATCAATATTTATTCTTTTAAAATATCGATCTGGATTAAAAAATAAGGTATAAAATATTTCTTTCTCTAGATTCGGTTGTTCACGCCTGAGTTTCCCTTCATATTTTTCTTTCATTAAATTTTTTAACTCTATAATGAAACACTCTTTAGAGCGTAATAAATTATTTCTCTTATCTTCTAATTCATTAATCTCTTGCTCAATACCTTTAATTTTTTCCCCTAAGAATCTGAGCTTTTTATCAGGGCTCCTTATTTTTTGATAATCTATGTGGCATCCAGTCTCTTTAAGTTCTAAATTTTCTCTATAAACATCTATTTTAGTAACATTATAATCAATATTATAATAATCTGGAGTGACATCTATTCTTAAAGTTAAATTACTATTAATACGATATTTAATATTCCTTGGATCTTCGCCAAAGCTTTCAATAACCCCATAATCAGAAAGCATTTTAAGTTGACTATGAATCGCTTGTCTTGAAATCTTTTTCCCAAAAGAAGCAGCTAATTCTGAAGCCCCCAATGGAACTTTCGCTAATTTAGAAATTATTATTCTTCTTGTAGGATTCCCTATTATTTCAAGCAAATTATCAATACTAAGAAAAATATCTTTTTCATTTTGTTTTTTCAATTCCATTAGATTCACTCCTTATTTTTATATTATTTTCGATTAAAATTTTCTAATACATTATCTATATAAGTCTTCTGAAGGTTCCTTAGCGAACCTTTCATGAGATATTTTAGCTTTATCTGCTGATTTTAAAACCTTTTCAATAGAGTCTTTAAATTCAGATTTTGAGATTTTTACTACTTTGACAGATTCTTCGCTTCTGGTATTAATATTTGTATCACCAACTGCTTTACGGATTGTTAAAAGTGTAGCTTCTTCACAAATTGCCTGAATATCTGCTCCTGTATATCCTTCAAGATCTTGAGCCATCTGTTCAATTTCGACATCTTCAGCTAAAGGTTTGTTTCTGAGATGAATTTTGAATATTTCTACTCGAGCTTCATCATCTGGCATAGGGATATCGATGTGTCTACCAAACCTACCTGAGCGTAATAATGCTGGATCAAGCATATCTGGCCTATTAGTCGCTGCGAGTAATATTACATCTTTCAAACCTATCAAGCCATCCATTTCAGTTAATAATTGTGAAACAACTTGCTCAGTTACCTGTGAACTAGCAAATCGTCCTCTCATTCCTGCTATAGCATCAATTTCATCGAAGAAAATAATGCAAGGTGAGGCTGCTCTTGCCTTTCGAAAAGTCTCTCTTACTGCTTTTTCACTTTCGCCAACCCATTTAGACAAAAACTCAGGACCTTTTACTGAAATAAAATTGACTTCACTTTCATGAGCTAATGCTTTAGCTAAAAGTGTTTTTCCAGTTCCAGGGGGTCCAAAAAGTAAGATCCCACTTGGGGGTTTGGACTTTAAATGTTTATATAATTCTGGATATTTTAAGGGCCATTCTATGACTTCTCTTAATTGTTGTTTAGCTTCTTCTAATCCTCCTATATCATCCCATGTTTCAGTGGGTTGGCTGATCAAAACTTCCCTTAAAGCTGATGGTTCTATACTCGTTCTTGCTGATTCAAAGTGCTTCATTTTAATCTGTAGCTCCATTAATATCTCAAGGGGGATAGGTTTGTCTAAATTAATTCTTGGTAATAATTCTCTTATTGCTAACATTGCAGCTTCTTTTGCTAATGATTCTACATCTGCCCCTACAAATCCATGAGTTTTTTCGGCTATAAGACTAAGATCAACATCACTAGATAATGGCATCCCACGTGTATGAATCAATAAGATTTCATAACGTCCATCTGTATCTGGGACTCCAATCTCGATTTCTCTGTCAAATCTTCCTGGACGTCTAAGAGCAGGGTCAATATCATTTACTCTATTTGTTGCTCCAATAACAATGATTTCTCCTCTCCCCTCTAAGCCATCTAATAAGGAAAGTAATTGCGCCACAACTCTCCTTTCAACTTCACCGGTGACTTCTCCCCTTTTAGGTGCTATTGAATCTAATTCATCTATGAATATTATTGATGGGGCCATTTCTTTGGCTTCTTCAAAAACCCTACGAAGATTTTCTTCGCTTTGACCATAAAATTTACTCATAATTTCAGGTCCACTTATTGTTATAAAATGAGCATCCGTTTCTCCAGCAACAGCTCTCGCTAGCAAAGTTTTTCCTGTACCCGGTGGTCCATGAAGTAATACTCCTTTTGGTGGATCAATTCCTATTCTTTTAAATAATTCGGGATGCCTTATGGGTAATTCAATCATCTCACGAATTCTCTGGATCTCTTCTTCTAAACCTCCAATATCTTCATATGTAACTTTTCTTCTTTCTAATTCTTCGAGTTCTTTATGTGTTTTTTCTGAAATAGTAATTTTAGTATTTAAATGAATCCTGACAGCATCAGCTTTAGGATAAAAATCAATAACTACAAAATCAATTCTTCTTCCCATTGCATTGAAACTTAGAATGTCTCCCTTTGTTATTACACGATTTTCTAATATCTGAGTTATTTGTTGAGGGGTTCTGAGTATGATTGACTCCTCCAACCCTGCAAATGTTATTCTATCTGCTAAACTTGCTTCAATTTTACGAATCTCCACGATATCATCTAAAGAGGCATTAATATTTCTTCTTAATGAAGAATCTATTCTAACAATATTAGTATCTGCATCTTCTGGTTTTCCAGGATATAAAAGAGCAGCAGTTTTCTTTCCTGCTACTTGATGGGAAATTTCTATCACGTCACCAGTTCTAAGCTGGAGTTCTTCAATTACATTAGGATCTATTCTTATTCTTCCTCTCCCTGCGTCCCCCTTATAAGCATCTTTGATCCTTACTTTTTTTCCCTCTCCCTTATATTCACGGGTCATCCCACTCATTATTTTTCATCTCACAATATCAATTATTTGAATAAAATATAGGGTAATTTATAATTAATTCTTATCTGTTTGATTTCTTTACTATTATAATTCCTATTCCATTTTTTACTTCTAGATCATAACTTTCAGCATTAGTTTTGAAAGGTAAATAAATATTTTTCATAAATCTTCGACTTTTATTCTCAGCGTTAAAAATTAATTGAGTTCCACCTTCACTAATATCAATTTTAATATTTTTTTCACTCATTCCAGGAATATCAAGAATTATTTCAGTATAATCTTTATAATCGTTAATTTCAGTATAAGGTTCTAAAATGGATAAATTATCTACTTGCTCAGAAAGATCTAATGAAAGCTTATTTGCATCAATTGGTTCTAAAGTTTCAGTGTCAAACAGCCTTTTTAGTGTTGGATATTTAGATAAATCTACGTTTGCTAGATATTCTCTAATTTTTTGATCATCAATATTTCCTTCAATCCTAATTTCAGGCTTTTCCATCCCGGATTCAAAATGGTATGATATTTTAAAACCCTTTACTTTTTTATTTTGGGGTTTTAATCCTGAATCTCTTTCTGATTCTGGAATAAATAAAAAGTCCACGTCAAACATATCTGAATTGATATTAAAGTATTTTTTAATATCATCAATAAAATCATCAAAATCATCTGGCACTTTTTTCACCTAATTTTTAGAATTTGTCAACCGATAATTTACAAACTTACAATTTACATATGCCACTATAACTATAAAAACTTATCGATTCTTAAAAATAAGGATAAGGAGCAATACAAATTGATTTTATTAAAAGAAATAATATTTGTTTAATAAGTAATTTAACTCAATTTGATTTATATCAAATAGCTTAAAGAAAAGAGTATCTAAGCTTTCTTCTATAAATTTATAATTTTTACTTTTTACAGCATTAATAATTTTCATCTTAAATTCTTTATAATTTTCTACTGAATAGCAACCTGAATTTGACAAGTTATCAATCCAATTATTTTTCTTAATATTGTTGTTAATCAAGAGACTTGTAAGAATTTTTATCAGGTTTATAATTTCAATATTATCAGGGGTTGTAAAGTTTTCAAGTTGTGGAATTGGTAAAGAATGTTCGAGTTTGGTTTTACTTCTTTTAATTAGAATATTTTTAGATTTATACAAGAAATGTACAATTTTAGAATTAAGATAGGCGAGCATGAATAAATAATCAATATTTATTTCTTTCGACTTAGGCCAGAGAAAATAAGTATCTGATGTAGCATAATATTCTTCATTCGAATATCCGAAGATATTCTTATTCGATATAAATTTAAAGAATATTTTATCATAGGAATCATACAGCTGTTCGAGATCTAACAATTTCTCCTTTTTTTTCTCATCAAACCTTCGAATAAAAGAACCTCTTCTTGGAAAATACATGTCTTCTGGGTTCTCTTTTGCGTTAATTAAAATATCTATTAATTGTGTTTCAAATTGATTTAAATATTTAGAGAGAATTGGATATTTCCTCTCGAGTAATCTATTTCTTTCTCGTGTTGTTTTTGAATTAAATTCATTTTTATTGAAATAAATTATATACCCTATATAACCATCTTTATCATACCCATATGGTTTTATTGATTTACTTTTGTATATTTTTTTCAGTCTAGAAATCTCAATTTTATTGAGCTTAAGGAATTTCCCATTAACAAGAATGAAAAAATCATTATTTTCAATTTTTAAATTCTTTCCCTCTTTCAAAATAAAAATGGAATCCTTTATTAGAATTAATCCATTACGAACAAAGAAATAATCTTTTAAAAATGATATTTTTCCATTAATTTTACAATAATTTTCAATTTTATTCACCAAAATTTTCAGATCTTTTGGATATATTAAATTCCAACTTTCATCTTTCTTCAAATTATTGTTAGTTAATGAGGATATAAACCTTCTAACATAACTCGAATCCTCTTTGTAAGTTAATTTTCTGAAGATTCTCTCATTAATTGATTTATTACTATTTTTACAGGGCTTAATTCCGAAGATTTGAATTATTTCAATATATTTATTTACTTTTTGAATCTTTTCTTGTTTAGTCTTCTTCTGTAAAACAAAAATGCAATTATGTTGCCCTTTCGCTCCTTTAAATATATGCAAATGCGCAAGATCTATATATTGAAGCAAAAAACACTCTTCCAGTAAATGGGGTTTCAATAATTTTATTCCAGTTTTTTTAGATTTTGTAATCCAGTAATTAGTTGTAATAAATGTCAATATTCCTCCAGGTCTTAACTTCTCGATTCCTAAATGAATGAAGAAGTAGAATAAATCCATATTACCTACAAAATATTTTTCACAGAAAGGAAATTTTTTAATATAATCTTGAAAGACTGGTGCGTTATAATTTTGTCCTAAGTATGGGGGATTTCCGATAATCAAATCAAATTTTTCACTAGGATCTGAGCCTAAGAAATTCTCAAATTTGAATTCTACATTAGGATAAGAATTCACAAGATATTCCTTAAGATTATAATCCATTTCATAAGCAGTTATATTGGAGAAGTTAAATTTTAAGAGAAATTGTAAAAAAATTCCTTCTCCTACTGACGGCTCTAAGACTCTTAAAGTTTGGGGTATTTTTCCTGAAATATCGATAAAATTCATTAGGTTATTAACCATAAATTCAGCAATATAACTTGGTGTAAAGATTTGTCCGATTCTATTATCTGTTTTTGAATTATTGTTTTTTAATACCATCTGATCTTAATATTGGATTAAGAATCTAAATAGTTGATGGTTGAATCTATCAAAATTAATATAAATACTTTGAAAAAAAAGAGTAAGTTAAAAATGATAATATTTATGATTATTTCTTTATGTATGATGATGTTCATGATGTTCCATTTTAATATTTACTGGTTTTAAATTACCGATTGCCCAACCAGTTACTTCATTAAGAGAAGGGTGAATAACCATTGAGTGGTAAATTGGCATAAATGAACCAGCCTCAGGACATGCCCTTTCTACTTTAGGAATTTCTTTTTTATCATGATATTCGGGTAATGTACAAGTGAATCCTGAATTCATCAAATATACAAATGGTTGAACTAAAAGTGCTGCGTGAGGTCCAATCACATGCGCTCCTAGTATTTTATAAGATTTATCGACAATCAATTTAACAAAACCATCATCTATTTTATCAGTTTCAAAACCCATGGCAAAACCCTTTGCTACTGTTGAATAATGTTTCATGGCTACATATATCTCATAACCTTTATTAATTGCTTCTGCTTGAGTCATTCCAACATGTCCAATTTGTGGATATGTAAAGATCGCCCAGGGAACTGTAGAATAATCTACTGATCTTTTTTGATCTTCTGGACCAAATATATTATTAGTACATATTTCTGCTTCATAATTCGCCTTATGACGAAATTGATAAAGACCATTGGCATCACCAATACACCAAATTTTATTTTTATTAGTTTCTAAATATTGATTGATTTTTATCCAACCTCTATCATCTGTTTCAACTCCAGTATTTTCAACCTTTAATAAATCCGCATTTGAAAGTCGACCGGCAGCAATTAGAATCTCTTCCGCTAATATTTCCTTTTCTTTACCAGTCTGCATATTTTTAGTTAAAATTGCTTTTTGCTTTTTTTTCAAATATGCTTTAACTGCCTTTTCATTTAACAAAACCTTCATGTGGTTACTGAAGCTTTTTTCTAATAATTGACTAATTTCAGGTTCTTCTGTTATAACTAATCTTGGAAGCATCTCCACAATAGTTACTTCAGTGCCCATTGCAGAGAAAATGTGGGCAAATTCTGCTGCTATAACCCCACCACCAATAATTATTAGACTCTTCCATGGCTTTTTTGGAAATCTGTCTCCAAAGAAATTTTCATTTGTAATATAGTCAATACTTTCAAGTCCTTGAATAGGAGGAATAAATGACCTCGCCCCTGATGAGATAACAAATCTTTCGCCTTTGAAATGCCCTAACTCTTTGCCATTTTTGCTATCCTTCACTTTCATCTCATACTCGCCTATAAATTCACCAACACCTTTGTAAACATCCAAATTAGGCACAGTAGAAAGTCCTTGATCAATCATTTTACTTTCATCGATTTGAGACCACATTCTTTCTGCTATGAAATCCCAATCAATATTTTCTATATTGAATTTTATTCCAACTTTTTGAGCATGTTGAGATTCTCGGATTAAATCAGCGGGATATACCAGAACTTTTGAAGGAATGCAACCTCGTGTTAAACATGTACCTCCCATTTTAGTATTTTCTACAAGAGCACATTTCATTCCTATTTGAAGTCCAGTATTTAAAACATTTAATCCTACTCCACTCCCAATAACGACTAAATCATAATTTTCCATAATTTCATTTTTATCTATATCGCTTTTAAAGTTTTTAGTAATATTTTAAAGAGTCATTCTCGTAAATGACTCTATTTTTATTTAAATTTATTTTGATAAAATTAATAAAAGAACTTCTGCTAGGGGAGTTAAGAAATAGAGGGAATTAGAACTATAAAGTTACTTCCCTGTTTGTAGTCACCTTTGACTCTATCCTCTACCCAGATCTCACCATGATACATATCGATAATTTTTTTCACAAGAGATAATCCAAGGCCCATTCCTTTACTTTTTTGTGACTTTCGTTTTCCTCTTTCAAAAATATTTTGCTTACGATAATCAGAAATACCTATCCCGTTATCTTTAAATTCCATTTTAATATAATTTTTATCTGCTTTTTGCTCTTTAATAATTTCAACAGAAATAATAATTTTAGGTTTATTGTTATGTCTAACAGCATTGATCAAAATGTTTTCAAATACATCTAGTAACAGGTTATTTGCATTGACATAATTTTTTTTAGTAGGAGTATTAACCTGAATTTCTATAATTCTTGTTTGGAAACTGGATTTAGTAAATTCAATCGCATTATCCAAAATACGATTTACATCTATTTCTTCTAAAATAGTTTCAGTTCTATCCAATTCAGTTATTTTTCTAACATTTGAAATCAATTTTTTAGCTCTATGTACTTGTTCATTTACAATTTCATATAATTCCTTTATAGTACTAAGTTTTTCTGGATTATTTAAATAAAGAGAACTAAGTTCAACTGAGGAACTAATATTTTGAAGGATATTGTTGATATCATGAGCAAAGATATCTCTATAGAGATTAGCTTGATAATAAGCTTTTCGAAATTTTTCTTCAGACTCTCTTAATTTTTGTTCAACAATTTTACGATCAGTAATATCGCTTACAACACTTACCCAACCAACGCGTTCACCCTGTTTATTTTTAAGTGGTATAACACTATGTTCTGTAGGGAAGATAGAGCCATCCTTTCGCTTCATTTTATACTCATAATTTCGGATATATCCTGATTTTTCAATTTCGGGATATAAATAACTCTGAAATTCAATGAGTGAATCATTGTTAATGTGTAAAAATTCTGTCGTTTGATTCATACACTCTTCTTTAGAATATCCAAAAATTTTTTCAGAACTTGGATTACAATTTACAATTCTTGGAGGTATTTCAGCATTTAAGATAAAAATTGCATCATGTAAGCTATTTAATGTCATTTCTAATAATTGTTTGCTCTCAAATAATTCTTCAACTTCAATAAGTTTTGTCTGTTCTTCAAAAATTACAGCAATTTTTTCAGATGGTAACTTATAAATATACATCTCTGCCCATCCAGATATTCTAGTATCTTGATATAATGCTGTTGGAAAATGTTCTGATTTACCGGTTTTCCAAACTCTCCTTAAACTTTCAATAAAACCAAAATGAGTTACATTAGGGAATATCTCTCTAATATTTTTGCCGATAATCTCTTTTTTAGAAACTTGGCAAATAGTTAAACCTGGTTTATTCAATGCCCTTATTATAAAGTTTTCACCATTATCATTTGTTTCATAAATAGCTACTCCACTTTTGATATTCGCTAAAAGCTCCTTAAAAATATGATCAGTAGCATATAGTTCTGATTCAATCAAATTCATACACTTTTATTGGTTTATAAAATTGGTTAAAAGTTACTATTTTTAAAAATAAACATTGTTGATTTAAATCTTACTCCCTTTTGAGTTGTAAAACACTTATATAGTCTACTTATAATATTTAAATTTATGCGTTAAAATGGCAAATTTTGTATTCCCTTAAAGGTTAACAAATTTTAGATTGATAAATTTCAACATTTTATAAGAAAAAAAAATTAATATTATTATCTATAATAAAGAAGGTAATATTTTCGCAAGAGGTACAGCTAATCCGCCAAGGAGACTTCCAATCGAACTTAACTTCTTAAGATAATCTTTTATATTTTTTGATACTTTTACAGTCCTAGTTTTACCTTCGATAATTGTCCCTTCCTTATCTAATAGAAATATTTGGATCGTTTGTTCTCCTGTTTCTCTCGGTTCTAAGGTTAACCATGTTGTATCTCCATTTTCTAACATTGTTGATAATACTCCAGCTATGTCTCTACCTTCAGATGAGATTAATGGAATAGGTTTATCTGGGATAAGAAAGCTTCCACGGCCTTCCACATTGATTTCAAGTTTCAGTTTACTTGGTTCAAATCCAGGAGCATTTATTTTTAGAATATATCTTTTACTTTCTGGAGCATTATTATATAAAAAGCAGAAGATGTTCAATTCAGAATTAAGATATACGACTTCTTGAGCTGTAGAGTCCAAATATATAGGGTCTTTTGATATTCTTTCGATATTGTCTGCAAGCTCTAGTTGTAACCTGTCTATAATGTTAAAAAAGCCGGGATTAAATTTTTTAATATAATTAAATAATTTATAGATATCATTCATGCCAAAATACCAAGCTCCCTCCATATATAGGCCTTTTTCAACATCATAATTAACTGAATCTACATCAATAATTTCTTTTAATTCTAGAATTAATTGTTCCTCTGATAATACTTCTTGGAACTTCAAGTAATAGAGAAATAATAGTTTTTCAATACAGAAAGTAATAGGCAATTCATCCGGTTCAGTTTCGTTTATTCTTTGCACAAATTCAAGAGTCAAGATTTTGTTTAATTCTGCTAAATATTCATCCCATTTAAGAAATGTGACTGGATCTAGGTGATTAGAGAGAACTTCTGCAAAAAAGTTGTCTAAGAAAATTTGATGAGTTGTTGGCTTGTAAAAGTCTTGAAGACCATTTACATCATGAATATTGAGGTTTAAACTGCGGATTAATATTGATAATCCTAAACCTATTAATGCAAAACCAGCTGCTGCAAAACCAATGTCAAGGAGATCTAAAACTAACATGATAGCAAATAAAACAATAGCAGTAAAACAAATAAGTGAAATTATTTTTAATAAATTAGTAACCCTTTTCACACTACTTGAAAGCAAGTCAAATCCATCAAGACTATCTATTGGTCTTCCACGCTTTCGTTCAAATTTTAATCTCAAATTAAGAGAACTTTCAGTAGAACTAGCACCTAGTAATAGCATAAAAGAATTAAATGTATATATTACCAAAATTATTAAATAAATGATTTTTAACGTAAAATCAAGTGCTTGAATAAACGCAAGAAGTGTAACTATCAACAACACTATAGGTAATATAAAAAGTAAGAGTTTCCCCACCTTGGACATATAGCTTATCATTTTACCTTGAAATCTTTCCTTTTTAATAATTTTAGTCAAATCCTTTTCTAAGTTTCTTTCCATTTTATTTGTCATCTTTTTCATACAAATTATTTTTTTAGAAATATGTAATTAGAATAATAGAAAAAGATATTTTTAATATTATTGGATAGGGTGAAAGATGGAGAATAAATTCATTTAATAGTATTTAATTTATTTTAGACAAATATATAATCAAAATAGATAAATCATAATTTTAATTTCACATTTTTTTTTTATTATTCTTCATTAATCCTTATCATTGACCAATGAACTATATTTGTATTAGGAATAATAATTTCCTCAAGTTTTTCAAACTCAAAATATTCAAAAAAAAGCAGATTTCTCTCTAAAGTGGTTTCCAAATATATTGGTAAATTCTTATTGTCTATACGGCTTAACATGGGTTTTATAAGCTTATTCGCAAAACCTTGCCCTTGGAATTTAGGATCTACGCCAATTAGTTCAAAGTACCAATAAGGAACTTTCATATAGATATTTCGCATCGAGTCGTTAACAGCTTTAACAAATGTCATCCTCTTTGCATTTTTTATGCCAAATTTAAGTGGCAATTTAAAACCACCTCTTACTAAATATTGCCAATAAGGGTAATTTACATTTTTATAGGAACGCCAAATAGCTATACCTTCTAAATTTTTAGATGTACTATATACTTCCCCGTATTTGACTCCAATGCGTAGTTTTATTTCAAAAATGTAGTGGGTTTTTAATAATCTTTTATTCGCATCAGGGATCTGCCAGCGAATTATAGGATCATTTTGAAAAGCCCTTGATAATACCAAACTAGCTGGTTTAATATGCCTTTCCGAGAGCCGGATTAAGCTCGTCAATTCTGACATTGTTTTCTCAATAATTAAATCAAAATACCTAATTGCTATATTAATTTATTTTGGTTTAAAAGTTATAGTTATTTATCAAATTAATTCCGAATATTAGATTCGGAAAGTACAAAAATTCTCAAAACTTTACCTAATAAAGTAAGAATATTAGAAGTATTAACATTGTCTAGTTCTAAATTTGAAATCAGTGAAATTGAAGGAATATATCAAATTAAGATAGATGTTCCTTTCGCAGTTAAATACGTTTGTCTTTATCTCTTTGATTTAAATGGTAAGAAAGTCCTTATAGATTCTGGTTTGAATATGGGAAATTGGAAGAAAAAACTTTTTACTGCTTTTGAAAATATGGAAATTTCAATTCAAGATATTGACTATTGCATAATTAGTCATATACATACAGATCATATGGGTTTAGTAAAAATACTCAAACAGAAGAATCCTAATCTCAAAATCCTCATGCATGATATAACTCATGACATATTAAAATGGGAAACTAATGAAGAGAATTTAAAAGAACTAGAACAGGAAGCAAGAGTAGTGGCTAATCAATTGATAAAATATGGGATAAATGAAGAACAAGGAAATAGAATTATTCAGTTTTTTACTTATTGGCCCAAGTTTTTACAATATCAAAAACCTGATCTAATAGTTCACGATGGAGATATAATTTTTGACAAACTAGAAATTATCTGGACTCCCGGACATAGTTTCGGTCATATTTGCATTTTTGATAAAGAGAGAGGATATCTTTTTTCTGGGGATCATATATTGAGCCGCATTACCCCTCATATAGGAAATTTTGTAATTCCCGCAGATATGGCAGAAAAATATAAAGATCACGATTTTAACAATATTTTAAAGCACTATTTAGCTTCATTAGATAAAATTGACAATTTAAATCCAAAAATAATATTCCCTGCTCACCAAGAAATAATTTACAATCCACATGAACGAATTCTCCAAATTAAAGAACACCATCAAAATAGATTAAATGATATTTCAAATTTGATTAAAGATAATCCCATGACTGCTTATAGAATTTCTAAAATCCATTTTGGAGAAGATTTGGATGAAATGAATTCATACATGGCCTTGAGCGAGGTGTTAGGACATCTATTCTATCTAGAAGCGCAAAATAAGGTAAAAACAATTGAAGAAAATGGAAAACTTTTATATTTTTCCTAATTTAATTGAAATTTATGATAGAATGGATTAATTTCTCAATATTAATTATCTCTACTGCACTTATGGCGTTTTTTTATATCAAAAGTGTGGGTCCTGCTAAATTGGAAAAAAAATTAGGTGAGATTGCATATAAAAGGTGTGGAAATTATCGAATTATTGCTAGTATTTTTGAAGTATTAACTGTCATTAATTATATTTTTTATTTTTATTTTCCTCTCCCTATTCCAATTCCTCGGTTTTTTATTTGGGATTATTGGATCTCTGTTATTCTAAGTATTATAATTCTAACACCATGTTTATATATTATGCTTAAGGGAGTTAAAGACGCTGGCAGAGAAGCTCTCTTTCCAGATAAGGGACATACTCTTTATAAGGGAATTTATGAAAAGATTCAACACCCTCAAGCTTTAGGAGAAGTTTTTATCTGGTGGGCGGCGGCTTTGCTATTAAATTCTCCATTTCTTTTTATATATTCTATCGTGTGGTTTCCTATTTTTTACTTTTTTTGTAAAGCAGAAGAGAATGATTTAGCGATCAGATATGGGGATGAATATTTAGAATATAAAAGACAAACAGGAATGTTCATTCCAAAGAAAAAAAGAAAATAAAAATAGATTATATTTTTTCAATTCCGTATGCGAATTGTTCCATTAAAATATCTCTTAGTTTAGGTCCGATTGGACGTCCTTTCTTATGAACAGCTCGTCCTACAACAGCTTCTGCTGCTTCTAAAACCATTTCTGAGAGAGTTGGATGGCTATGGATTGTATGTGTGATGTCTTCAATAGTTAGACCATGTTGCATAGCAAGTGTGATCTCAGCAATCAACTCTGAAGCCCCTTCACCAATGCAAGAAGCACCGACTATTTGGAGAGTATGTTTATCTGCCAAGATTATTAAAAGTCCTTCTTCTCCCATACATTTTGCTTTTCCTAAACTCGTATATGGAAATTGTCCAACCAAAATGTCTATCCCTAAATCTTTTGCTTGTTTCCTTTTTAATCCAACTGAACCAATATTAGGGCTTGTAAAGATTGTTGAAGGAATAACTCTATAGTTAGTTTGCTTTGAGCTTACTTGAAATTTTTTAAGACTTGATAAGGCATTAGCGACGGCTATATCACCTTCATAACTCGCCACATGAGCGAGCATTAGTCCTCCATTTACATCACCAATCGCAAATATTCCATGAACCGCAGTTTCTAAGGTACTAGGATCTACTTCTATCGCACCCCTGTGTGTAGTAATTCCTAATTCTTCTAATCCCAAATTTTGTATAACTTTGTCCCTACCTATTGATATTAAACATAAATCTGCTTCGAAAGTAGACTTCTCAGCAGTTTCAATCTGATCACTTGGGACAGAGGCAGAACAAGTCACAGCTTTTACACCTGAGCCAATATTCTCAACCAATAAAACGTTTTGAGATGTTTTTATCTCAACACCCATAGAATCAAATTTCTTTTGTATTTGTTTAATAATCAAAGGTTCCTCTGCAGCTATAGGTGAAGGGAGATATTCCAAGATTGTGACTTTGCTTCCAAAGTTAGCAAAAATATCGGCAAACTCACATCCAATTACTCCAGCTCCGATAATTAATAGATGTTTTGGTATTGTCTTAAAATGAGGATCCAGAATATCGTCACTTGTTAAAATTCTCTTATGATCAACATTAAAGTTAGGAATTAAAGCAGGAGTAGATCCAGTAGCAATAATTATTCTTTTTGTTAGAATGATTTCATCATTAATTTCTCCTTGAATTTGAACTTCAAAACCATTTTCATAATTTCCTCCAAGAATTTTACCATGTCCTATGTACAAATCATTTTTCCAGGCTTTTTGCAGATCTGCAATACCAGCACCAAGTTCATTTACAATTCTATTCTTTCTCTCAACAACTTTCGCAAAATCCACTTTATAATCGTTGATTGTAATTCCAAAATCTTCAGCATCGTCCATTTTTTCAAGATAATGAGCAGATGCAAGTAATGCTTTTGTGGGAATACATCCTCTGTTTAAACAGGTTCCACCTAACTTATTTTTTTCTATTAATGCAACTTTAGCTCCATATTGTGCAGCTCTAATGGCTGCATGATAACCACCTGGTCCCGCACCGATTATTGTTAAATCATATTGTTTTTCTGTTCTTATTTCTTTAGGCATTGCTTAACCTCATAATATATAGAATTAATTTTAGCTAGGATGATTTAAAAATTTTGATCTTTGGATAAATAGGATATTCGATTTAACATTTCGCTCTTTAAGTTGCTTCATGATTTCAACTAGAGTGTTCTCTTCACCAAAATGAACAAATGTTAAATTTTTACTATCTCTGCCTTTAATTATACTTAAAATTCTTTTAACTGCTGATTCAGTCCTTACTTGTTGGTTTATATAGTAATTAAGTTCTTTAAGTTCTTTAGAATAATAACCAATCAAATAACTTAGCTCTTGAGCTCCAGGAGTATTTTTATCTTTTAATGAACTATAGGTAGATTTTAATTCATCATGTTTGTTTTTAATTTCGCTGATTTGACTCGCAAAATGACCTTTCACATAATGAGGCAATTCGATTGTAAAATATGGGATTTCAAACTCCTTTAAAACTTTTGCTAACTTAGTTTCATTGAATTCCCTTAAACTCATATACCCTAAATCAATGGTGGCAAAATTAACTGGTATATCTCTAAATTTCGCAACTAAATCCTCAATACCTTTACTTGAAACATCTGCATCTGTATCTCTCATTAAATATACAGAAAAATTATCATCAATTAAAGTTTCAAACATTATACTTTTCATTATTGACCCCTTTTGTTTTTTTTAATTTTATTATTAAGATCATTTCCCAACAGATCATGAACTATCTGGATAATTGAATAATGCTTTCTCGCCATTCCAAGTATTAGATTTCTACCTAAAGGATACTCGGAATGTAAAATAACCGTTGTAATTTAGGGAAAATAACCTTTTCCAATAATATAATATTGATCAACGTATATAAATGTTTCGATATTCGCCATCTTTATGATAGTATTATGTAATGTACAATGATCAGTCCTCAATATTATATGTATATAATCGATCATTCTTTTAATAAATTAACAGAAAATGTGTAATATGATGAAAATCTATTTATCAAATACAGAATTTTGCCTCCAGAAATCTAAAATAAATAGGTAACTGTTCCAAAACCAGTAATTAAAATAAATTTTTTGATATTCTTTCTAAATAAACTGGAAATAAAACAGTTAAGATAATAAGATATGAAAAAATTTGAAAATTGATAAAAATTACTTACAGAATAAAAGTTGGTTTTTAATTTGAATGATTTAAGTTTAGAAGAAATCAAGAATTTACTTAGAAAATATCCTTTGAAAAAGGATCGTGAGATTGTATCTAAAATTTTGGAAGGAAAGAAACTATCTGAAAAGGAATTGGTAAGAGCATGCCATATTTCGATGTCTTTATTCACTCTTATGGTATTGAATAAGAGATTTGAAAATAATAAGCAGATTGCTGAGAATGAATGGTCGAGTACAAAAGTTAAAAAACTAGATGATATGGGTACTATAGAACATTTAGAAATTATTCCTCTTATTGATTTTCATACTGAAGGTGAATTCTTCACTGAAGAAGGAGTCTCTTATTATATTAAAGCTGATGATACTGGCATTTTATTTGATACAGGCCTAAATGATAAGCAAAATCATCCTTCTCCACTTCTTAAAAATATGGAGGCTTTAGGGATTAATTTAAAAGATTTCAACTATGTCTTTATATCCCATTTGCATGGAGACCATGTAGGGGGCTCAAAATGGGTTGGTAAAAACACATTCTCGCTCTCAGCAACTCAGGTCAACTTAAGTCACGTAAAAGCATTTACACCAGTATCAATGAATCACCCCACAGCTCAAATATATCATGTAAAAAAACCAATAATTATAACAAATGGCATAGCTTCTATAGGTTCAATACGTAATCCTATGTTTTTCATAGGAGAAACATTCGAACAGTCTCTTGCTATAAATGTTAAAGGTAAAGGCATAGTCATCATTTTTGGTTGTGGGCATCAGGGAATTCATAAGATAATAGACCGTGTTGAA
>CP070831.1:401536-406889 GCA_020344955.1 Promethearchaeota archaeon
ATTACCCCCTTTAGCTGTCTTTGCATCGCTAATCTTCTCTTCCATAATCGTGAATATACGGCAAGTTAGTCTTTTTTCTTCAAGAGGTTTTTCTTCCCAATCGTCTTTACTAAAGGCAATAATATATTTTTTCTCACCATCCTCTTCTACGACACCTTCGATATCAAAGTTCTTGCTAAACCAGCGAGTTTTTGCTTGATATTTTAGTTGTTGATGTACTCCTAATTCTTCATCATGTAGTCGAGTACGCCAAAAATTAACTTTTAACTTCTTATAAACTGCTTTACTTGGTTTTGGAGCTGCTTCAGGTGTCACGACTGCTTTTTTAGAGGGTTTAGAAACTTTCTTTTTTGTGGGCTTTTCTCTTGTCTTTTCTCGTGGTTTTTTTTCTGCTTTTTCAGCAGTCTTTTCGATTTCTTCAACTGGATCTTCTTCTGACATTTAGCATAACATCTCTAATTTAGTTTTTAAAATATTTTTTTGTTAAATTTAAATTCATTATGATAATTTATAATTTTTACCTTAAGAGAGTATTAATTCGAAATGTGTAAAATTTTTTAAATTTTAAAAATCAAATAGATTAAAAAGATACTGGAATTATAATGTCAAAAATTAGAGATCTTTCACTTACATCAATTTTCATTTTTATTATCATTTTAATTACGATTATTCTTACAATTTTAAGAGTAATTTTTTATTTCTATATTGGTAATTTATTTGCTATTTTGAGAGATTATGATTATAGCATATTTATTTTTGAAAGCCAGTTAGGAATTATTGACTTTCATTTGCCAGATGTGGGATCTTTTTATCTCTACTTTTGGTATTTTATTTTTTTCCCTTTTTCATTAATCCCAATAGAGATTGGTGTTTATTTTTGGGATGTTGCCAGGCTCATTGCTACGATTTACATATTTAAAAATATAGACAAAATTTCTGATGAGAAAAAAAACATAATTTTCTTCCTTATTTTATGTACTGTTGGTTATTTTGCAGATGCTTATCTTAATAATTCAAATTGGATTGTTGGGCTACTACTTTTTATGTCATATGTAGAATTAGAAAAAGATAGAAAATGGATTTCAGGCATATTGTTTTCCTTAACACTATACAAACTGACACCTATAATATTTCCAATAATACTACTAATTGTTAAAAAAATGAAGATAAAAGATGTAGTCTATTATCTTGTTCCGTCGATAATTATTTGTCTTCCTTATATGATTTTCCCCGAATATTTCTTCAATTTTGTACATAATTTAACAATAATTAGAGGTGTAGATCCCACTACAATACCTGAATTTATTAAATTTCTCCGGATTGTAGTGAAGGCTTTTCAAACAGGGCATATGGTTTTTTATAGCGTTCTGGTGCTTATTTTTCTTGAAAATATTAAGGATCCTAAAAGAAGGAATATTTTAAGAATTATTTTGTTTTCATTTCTATTATTAATTGGTTCATTTGCTCCTATTTTTGCGATGTTAATATTTGGTTAGAAATGATGTGGTAGATAAGCTTTATTTTTGATTGTTTTATTGTAAAACTCTTCTGCTTTCAATCCTTCTAGCTAAACCTATACTTAATCTGCTTAATTGATATTTGAGTGACGCTTTTTCTGCCCACTTTTTGTAGATAGTCCGTAATAGCAATCCAAGGGCTATAAATGCTCCTACTATAAAGAACCATACAGTAACTAGGTTCAATTGATTCAAAAATAGAAAATATAAGATATTGTGTGCTAAATAAATCGTAAGTGAATAAAAGGAATAGTAAAATAGAAATTTGTAACTCTTCTTTCTCTCCATAAACCCAAATATTTCAAATGCTAATAACATTGAAAATAATAATAGATCAATCCCTAGTGTATATAATAACCAAGGGATAGTCCTCCTTACCAGAAATCCTGGAAACTGGAATAGAACATTAAGTAATATTAATAATACTCCAATTACTGTACCTGGGATAAAGAATTTATTTTTAAAAACCTTTTTTCTGTTTTCAGGATTATATCTGTTAAAAATATCATAAATTAAGTCCCCCACAACTGTTCCAATTAGAAAGAAAGGAAAAAAGGGTAAAATTGGGTCAAGATGATATCCATTATATAATATATAAAAAAAAAATCCTAAAACATTAGTTTGCCCTTCATAGATTATCATTATATTGAAAATATAGTGATTTCCAATCCATATACCTACTCCAATGACTACTCGTAAAATTTTTGAGGTTTTTAATAGAGGCCAAGCGATAAGAAATGAAATTGAGGTTGTCAATAAGATGAACCATGACCAAATCCAAGTATAATCATTGAGTGCAATTGCTATACTCGTATTATAAAGTAAAGCAATTATAAAAATTAACAAAGCACGAAAAAAATACTCATTTCTAATAGTTTTTTTAGAATATTGGATTGAATTTGTAACCTTATCGAGCTTTTTTCTTTGAGAAAGCATTATACTTACTCCTGCGATAAATAAAAAACCAGAAGCACCAATTGAATCTAAAATAATGTTAATAAGATTAGCAACCCAAAAATCTTCTTCTCTTATCCACCATCCCGACAAATGAGCTAAAATCATCCAAGACATACATAATCCACGAAATGTATCAATACTTTTTAGTCTCGGGAGCGTCATGTTTATTATAATTCGTTTATGATTGCCAATTATTCAAATCTAATTTTGATCGAATGGATACGATTTTATATATAATAATAGCTGATAAATTAATATTCTTCACCAATAATAAGTTAATTAAACATTTTTTTAACATATTCTCCGAACATCTTTTTTAGAAAAAAAATTTTTTGAATAAAATAAGATTATTCTCAATCTATGGAACTATCTATTTTTGTGGCACAATTTCCAGTTTCTTTTGTTGTTCAAGATAATCTTGATATAATTATGGAAATTTTAAAGAATGTGAAGCAATATGACCTTGTTGTCTTCCCAGAAGGATGTATTTCTGGATATGATACTAATACCTCTTTTTTAGAAAAAATTGATATAACAACGGTTAATGATGGATTAACACTTTTAAGAAGTGAAGCTATTAAAAGAAAAATCCATCTATGGGTTGGCTCATGTTTATTCGAAAATGAAAGATGGTTTAATGCGGCATTAGGGTTTACACCTAAAGGAAAAATAAACCGATATAATAAGATAAATTTGGCTACTCATGAGAGAGATGTTTTTGCATTTGGTTCTAGCCTAGAACCAATTCCCATGAATTTCAATGGCCAGGTTGTCAATATTGGGATCCAACTCTGTAGGGATTTAAAATATCCTGAAC
Source organism: Promethearchaeota archaeon (assembly GCA_020344955.1). Taxonomy (GTDB): domain Archaea; phylum Asgardarchaeota; class Lokiarchaeia; order Sigyniarchaeales; family SOKP01; genus Loki-b32. Next base: position 404,828 of record CP070831.1, read on the forward strand.
AATGGCGATGGCTTGCTATGAATCAAGCACAAGTATTCCTCCATTTAAATAATGCAAAAGAGAATTCTTCATCACAACCAATATGGAAAAGTCAATTAATAAGTCGAGCAACTGAAAATCAGCGATTTGTGATTAGTGTAAATACTGCTGCTTCTCATCAAGAATGCCCAACAATGATTATTGATCCTAAAGGTGAAATATTAAAAGAAATTATTTCGGATAAAATTCAATATTTCCGAATAAAAATTGATCTTAATATGGTATCTGATTGGTATATCAACCAATCAAGATTTGATTTAATTAAAATTAAATATACCAAAAAATAAGTTAAATGCTTTAAAATCTAATCTCACAGCGATCAGAATCACAAAATTTCTCCCCAATTGCTCTGTCCCTTGTATCATCTAGATTAAATGGGGTAAGTTTGGAGACCATTTCTTCATATTGATCTTTAGTAATTTCCTCATAAGGCGCTTGTTTATACCCATGTTCTTTTATAGGTAAAAAACTCACACTTTTTAATTTATCTTCATAACATTCTAGTACGTGTTTAATTTGATCGGCTTCTTCTTCTGTGAAAGTGATAGTAATTGACACTTGATTGTCTGACCAATATTTTTGGTATGCCGCTGCATTTTCCGCTTGTTCCCAGATAGAAACTTCGTTTTTTGAACGGTCAAAATACTTCTCATGTATAGGAAACTCAGCAACTACAGTATTAGGTGAGTAAGAATCATTTTCAATTTTATAACCAGCATTTTTAATAGGTTCAATAAGATCAGAATTGTTAGAAAGGCGAATCCTCCTTATATAATATTCTGAATGTGGATAATGAATACCAGGAGGAACTCCGGGGAGTAAACTTACAGTTCCACTTGGCTTTACAGTTGTAATCTTAATTGAACGCGGAATGCATAACCATCCAGAATATTGCTCATCTAATTCTTGTAAATAATTATAGGCTCTACCACACCATTCTAACATCCTTCTTCTTCCATGTTTTATAAATGCTTCAATGATTCCAGTCTGTGATATCCCCATTCGCCGATTCTTTAACATAACCGCATTTGTCTCCTGCCAATGTGTATTCACAAGAGTGACTGATTTGGAATATAAATAGGCATACTTCAATGTATCTTGATATTCTTCATAAGTCTCATGTCTAGAAGGGAATGTTTCAACTAAACAACACAATTCAAATGACTCTAAGGTTTGCTCTCCACATGGATTAACTCCTGCGGCTTTACTGTCTTTGAAATTTGGAGGGTCTCCCATTCTTCCATAGTTCTTAGCATTTTCAAGCCAAAAAACCCCCGGTTCTCCGTTTACCGCGATTTGGTTTGCAATAAATGAATAATCCAAGCCCCTAACAGCAAATACAGAGTTATTACTTGCCCATCTATGCGAATATAACGCTTTTTCATCTTGTTTACAAGTTACAAAATCTAAATCAGCAGGATCACCTAAAGCAATTTCAGCACTTCTGCGAACATTTCCAGCAACTACACACTTCCCAACGTGATTCATAATATCGACGATATCAACAGAACTAATTTTTTGTCCAATTCTCGATTGGAGTATTATTTGAATTTCTTCTAACATCTCTTTTAAAGGACCAGATCCACTAGCAACTCCGCCAAAACCTCTTATAGGTTGACCAGCAGGTCTAATAAGGCTAAAATCATATTCAGGCACTTGTTTGCCTAAAAAATAAGCTTCTAGCATTAATTTCAAGGATTCTACCCATCCTTCTCTACTATCAGGGATTTGGAATCCGAAGTTACCTTCCTTAGGTTTCTTTATAGTTATTTTACCGGCACCTTTAGTATCAAAACCTACTCCTACACCAAGCATCAAGGCATCCATTACAAATTCAAAAGCTTTTGAATGTTTTAAAGCAATATCCTCCGTAGATGCAAAACCACAGTTATTAAGAGACATTGAGCCATGACGAGCAATAAATTCGGTACCCATCATCCATAAACCTCGTCCAGGTGGTAGAAATTTGAAATTCCAAATCTTTTCGAACATTATTCGTGCTGATTTTTGAGCTTTTGAGTCA
>CP070831.1:406989-435569 GCA_020344955.1 Promethearchaeota archaeon
AATACTTATATTAACAACCTCTTTTAGAAAATTTGAAAATTATGTTAATCGCCCATTACTAGAGTAAAAAAAAGGTATATTTTTTTAGATAATATATTATCTTAATGATATTACTACGGTTTCAGAGACATTTTGCATTATTCTCAATTTGTTTTTAGGATCTCCTGAATTTTTGAGTACACCAAATATAAGATCCAGTATCAAGAAAGGTGAGCTCTTGAATATATTATTTATTGCGTAATTACCAGAAGTTGCAATCTTTAACGTATTCTCATCCACAGTTCTAATCTTTAAAGCCATTTTGCCTATAGTTTGACCACTATTATAAGCCTCTAAGATCCAATGATACATGAATCCGATAGCCCAATCAAAAGGGAAACCAATAACCCACCATCCCGAAAACGGATCAAAAATATTAAACGGTACCCAAAATGCAAAGAAAACCAAAGAGAGTAATGATCCTATGATTCCAATCACAATGCTATCTATAATGATCGCAATCAATCTTATTACAAAATCAGCATATTGTACTGTTTCTGATTCTGTTCGAGGTTTAGGTGCTGTTTTAGGCGCTTCAGAATCAATAGTAGTCTTAGGTTCTTTTCTGGTTTTTAGGTCTGTACCACAAGATGGGCAAAATGCAGCATCTGGATCTAATTTACCTCCACATTTAGGACAAAATTTCAATGACATTTTTCATTACCACGTAATTTTATTGATATAAGTTTTTTTGTATTTATTATATATAAATTTTAAAATTGTATTTAATAAATAATTTCTGGAGTCCAATTTTAAGGAGGAATTTGAATTATAAATAGATTTGAAAACTTTTCTCGATTATTTCTTTTGTTTCCGTAAATTCTGAAACGTTAATCAATTTATTCAGATCTTGAATTTCAGTTAATTCATTTTTATACCTTAACTTAAATTCGTTAGAAAAGTCATCCATTAATTTCTTTAATATAGCATTTTTTCGATTAGTGATTAACACTATAGCAAATCCAAGGTCATCATAATTAACTATGATATCAGAATTTTCTGTTTGAAGTACTTCAATTTGATCTTTAGTATCTACAAATTCAGAGAGGATATGATTGATTCCTATAAGGATATTCCCCCATATAGTCGAATCTATCTCATTTTTAGATGTTTCAAAATTATAAGAATATAATAAAATTCCAGATTTGTGATATATATTGATAAAGTAAATTTTATTAGTTAATTCCAATAACATTTCTGGTTTCTTTATTAGTACATAACAGGTAGTTGAAATGTTAGCCCATAAAGAGAGAATGTATAATTCTCTAAAAAGAGGTATTTGAAGTGTAATATACAAGACAAACATTAACATGGGGATAATGAAGATTAAAGTGTTACGTATCAAACCCTTAACAGATTCCTTTTTTCTAGCACTTTTATATATCATATAATAGAGTAAGAAAAAATAGATAACAATAGAAAATTGGAAAATACTAATAATCAAACCTGATATTAAATTAAAAGTATAGTTTATCTGTGATGGATCTAAAATTAAAGAGGGAATAGAACTAATATCTAAATTAATAGAATTCGGTGAGAAAAAGAATCCTATTAATAGCCCAAGGAGTATGGTAAAATATAAAAACGGAAAATATGGAATCCTCTTAAATTCTTTTAAAAATGTGTATATTAATGATAATAATATTAATCCAATAAACCCAGAAATGAGAGAGAGTTTCCAAAGCAGAAGATTAACATTTTCAGAAAAGAAAAAGACTACAGAGAACATAAAAAGAGTTGAATATATAAATACTGCAATAAAAATTGATGTGAAGTTTAAAATTACCGTTAATTTTATTCCAAAATCTCCAAGATGTTTATAAATGTAAATTAGAGTATACATACCAACAGATAAAATGAATATATATCCAATAATCAAAATAATTAAAAAAATCATAAAAATCCTCTAATTAATTAGCGGGGAATAATTATCATTTCTACTATTTTACATAATTTGGTTTCAGCTAGACTAATTGAAAAGTTCTTATTGAATATAGAACACATGGTCATAAATATAGTTTTATTTAATTGGTGATAATTTGTTATATTCATACTCGAAATTTTTTAATAGTTCATTACTCTATGACTGAACTACTCATCACAAAATTTTCATAATTATATTATATAAGGTTCAAAAAACTCTAATATTATATCTTTTGCATTTCTAAACTCTGAGACATCAATTAAGCCATTTAAATTCTGTAATTTCTCTCCATTTAAAATGGTGAATTTCCTCATAAAATTATGTACAGCTTTATCAATAAAAGAATTTTTGTGATTAGTAGTTAATAATAGCGCATAACCATGAGTATTATCGTATTCAAGAATGATATCTCTATTTTGCATCTTGATAAGTCCTAATTGATCTTTTTTATTAATAAAATTCGAAAGAATGTGGTTAATTCCAATAAGTATCGAACCTTTTAAGAGAGATTCATCAGTTGCTTCTCCTGTTTCGAAATTATAAGAATACAATAAAATACCACTTCTGTGGAATATTATGAAATCATATATTTTATTAGTAAGTTCAATAAATAGAGAAGGTTTGTTGATTAAATAATAGGAAGCAAAGCTAGCACCTATTATATAAAATACTGAATAGAGGTATTTGATTATGATATTTTGAAAGACGATGTAAACAGAAAATATAATAATAATAATTGAAAAATTAGAAGTTAGAGTAATTAACATTTGTTTTGATCTTTTATTTCGAATTCTGGAAAAATATTTTATGAGATTATAACACATCACTCCAATTATAAAGAAATTGTAGAATAAAAGTAAAAGTAAGAGATAGAAATTCTCGAACTTATAACTAAAAATACCACTATTCAATTGAAATTTAAATGAGTCTGGGATAAAACTTAACCCTAATATTATGCCTACTATTAGTGAATAGAAGAGAGTAGAAAAAGTTGCACGTTTTTCGAAATTAATTATATATTTCTGAATAAGGCCTAACATACTTAAAGAAATCACCCAAAAACCAATTGATAAATACCAGAAGATTAACACAATGTCTTCAGTAAAATAAACTTCTGTGGATAGAAAGAAAAATGTGAAAAAGAAAATGCCCAAAACAATATAAATTGAACCATTCAAAATGACATTTAATTTATTACCAAAATTTTCTCGATTGAAGTAAAGGAAAGTTATCCCGATCATAGAAATGATTATTGAGATTATGATCAGAAATATGTCGATTATCATAATTCATCCGTGAATTCCGTTTATTCAAAAAAAATATAATTCAATATTATTTAAATTTGTTATATTTTAGGACTTCATTTCATAATTTGTATTAACTCCATTTTTATTACGTTTTATCAATATTTAATAGCTAGTATTAAATTATAAATAAAAAAAAAGAAATATTTTTATGATTTAATTTTAAAAAACGATATCAAGTTTCAATTCTAAATGCAAGATTTTATTAAATATTTATATTCGGAAAATGTCATTAGAGATTTGAAACAAATCTATAAAGTTAATATAAATAAATCTAACCAAAATTTGCTTTTAGATAGACTCATTGAGAATCTTAATTCATTAAATTTTTCTAAGCCAACTACAAAAAATAAGAAATTTTCCAATTTGGAGGATTTAGATTTAGATATAATTAGCAAATTGTATGCAAAAACTCGGAAACATGACGAAAAAAGAATTTTAGGTGAATTTTACACTCCAATTTCTGTAGTGAAATATATATTAGATGCTGTAGGCTTTAGTAAAAATAATGAAATCGAAAACAGAAAACTCGTTGACATTAGTTGTGGATCAGGGAGTTTTATTGTTCAGGCAGTAATTAGAACTATAGAATATTGGAAGGAAAAATTAAATATTACAAAACTTTCAGAATTATCTGTTAATGAAGCTAAAAGTATCATTGAAAACATCCAAACTAATATTATTGGTGTGGACATTAATCCAGTAGCTGTGATATTATGTCAAATTAATATACAACTTGTTCTATTTAATATTTTTAATTTAATTAGAAAGAGTGAAAAAAATTATACTTTTCCAAAATTCAAGATATTTAATAAATCTGCTTTAGAATTATCGATTACAGAGGAATATGATTTTGTTGTTGGAAATCCTCCATATTTATTTATCAGAGATATCCCTCAAAATCAAAGAAACATGATAGATAAGAAAAATTTAGAAACAAATGTAGGTCAATACGATTATTATCAGATTTTCATGGAATTAGGAATAAAACTCTTGAAAAATCATGGGATTTTAGGGTATATTGTTCCTGATTCACTTTTAGCACTATCGAATAGAAAAGTAATTAGAAAGTACATCTATGAAAATGTAAAAATAAAAGAATTGTATCACATTGGTCCCAAATTTAAAGAACCAATAGTTTCTAATACTATTGTAATTCTACAAAAAGAGAATAATATTATCGAAAGAGAAGCTAATCAAATTCTAATAAAAATTGCGATGCCAGAAGAAATAAAGTCTAAGCTTGTTGGCCAGAATAACATAAAAGAGTGGAATTATGATTTTTTAATTCATCTAAGTAGAGAAGATGTTTTGATTTTAAGATATTTAAATGCAGTATTTCCAAAATTGGGACATTTAATGAATCAAAACCTTTATGAGATATCTTTATCAAGAGGAGTAGAGCTAGGAAAAGAAGGAGAAATTATTTATTGCAATAGATGTGACAAATTTTTACCATTACCAAAGGAAAAACTAATATGCCCTTTATGTGATACTAAATTAAGTAAAAACCTTGTTGAGAATATAATCTATTCAAGGATTAATTCATCAAAAAAAAAGGATTTTCTACCATATATTTACTCGATTGAGCGATATTTAATCAAGGAATTCAGATATATTGATATCTCTAAAAAAGGAATTAATTATAAAGATTTAGAAATCTATAAAGACCGGATTATAATCCGACAAATGAGCCAGAATGCCTGGATTTGCGCTGCTTATGATAAAGGTTTGTCTCTCACATCTCAGTCATTTTACAATTTGAAAATAAGAGCTGCCCCTGTTTTAGAATTTAATAATTATTACTTATTAGGCATCCTTAATTCCTCTCTTTTATCGTATTTTTTCATTAAGTCATTTGGTTCTTATAAAAAGTTATTTCCAAGAATTTTAATAGAAAAAATCAAAAATCTTCCTATCAAAGTCCCTAAATCTGAAGAAGAAAAGCAGAAAGCTAAAAAAATAATAGAAATTGCTAAATTGATGTTAGAAGACGGCAAAATATTAAAGCCATATCTTAAAACTATCGATTCTTTAGTTTTTGAACTATATGATATTACTAAAAGCAATCAAAATTATATACAGAATTATATGAACAATTTCTAAAGCTAAGTTTTAACTATTTTTTCAATGATTCCTTTTTTTTGAATCGTATGTCTTTAATATTCTGTCCCATTTATCCGCTAAATCGTTTAAATTTGTTCTTCTAAAAAGTTTCACTGCTCGGTCTAAGATTTTAGCAATATTTTCTTCATACCTTAAAATTTCTGGATCAGTAGATTCAATCATAAAGAAGAAATATTTGAAAAAGAAATATAAAATAATATGGTATGGTGATGTTTACGGAAATATGATTATAATATTATCTAAATACCTATTGAAAGATTATATTTATATTATGATAGCATATTATAATTATAAAAAAATAGAAATAATAACATGGAAAGACTTCCAAAAACTGAACTGCTTAAAGAGATTCTAAGAAACTATTTCAATGAAGTAGAAGGTATTTTAGGGGTAGCTATATGTGATAGGGATGGTCTTATTATAGCTTCACAATCAAAACAAGAAAATGAAGATGAATCTGATGCAATAATTGGTGCATTATCAGCCACACTAGATCAGGCAATTATAGATCGTATTAGAGCGGAGTTTGGGAAAACAGATAGTTTTTTTAATATTACTGAAACTGGTGGTAAGAAATTTATTTTTAGTTCAATGGGTCCAAATTCAATATTAGCCACAGTAGCAGATCAATCGACATCAGATATTGAATTAAAGGTATATTCTGAGCATATAGCTTCAAAAATTGAACTTATATTATTTGGAAATCAATTTGTATCACCTAAAATTCCTGAAATTATTAAAGCTTTATCAAAAACTCGAGCAGGTCAACTTCCTAAAGAAGGAGAATATTCAAATAAGTTGATACTCTGTGGAGACTTTCAAGTAGGGAAGACATCCTTAATTAGACGGTTTGTAGAAAATAAATTTGAAAAAGATTATATCTCCACGATTGGAGTACAAATTAGTAAAAAAACTGTACTTTTAAGTGAAAAAACTAAGCTTAATTTTATAATTTGGGATGTTGGAGGACAAGAAAAATTCGATTTAAATCGAGCAAGATTTTACAATGGAGCTAACGCTGCATTCATTGTAATAGACAGAACTCGCATTAACAATTTAGATAGTATTGAAAAATGGAATAATGATATTAAAAAAGCAGTACACAGAAATATTCCTATTGTCGTAGTTGGGAACAAATCAGATCTAATAGATGAAATAGTAATAAGCGAAGATGAAATTAAGAAAGTTGCTAAAGATTTAGATTTTCATTATATTCTCACTTCTGCTTTAACAGGTGAGAATGTAAATGATGCGTTCTTATATATTGCTTATAGAGTTGTAGAGACTCTTTAGTTTTATTATTACAAACTTTTTTATGATTTTATATTTTTTTAAATAATTGATAGACAATCTGAAATAAATAAAAGAATTAAGTAGAAGGAGGTATAATAAAATAGTATTAAAAATTATTTGGCATGACGTCTTAGCCACTTGAAATACACGTGGATACGTTATGGGATTTTCAATTAAAGAACTTACATATCTAGGAAACTACCTTATATATCTCAGCGAACAAGAATTAACAGGCCCTTGGTTTAGTTTTAAACTAGAAGGGAAAAAGATTGGAACAATCCCAGTGATTCTTAGAAATATCGAACCAACTCCGATATATAATATGGTAAACACCAGAACCGGAACCCAAATAAGTAGAATTACGTTAGATTTCAATATTACAGAATATTTAAAAAAGCTAGTACAAGACGGAATAATTCCATCATTAAATTTCGAAAAGAAAGAATTTGTGCGTGTTTACAAGGATATTTTCAATCGACCTAAAGTACCTTATATCAGTACTTTTTTCACTATAAAAAACATTTCAGATTTTGCGTTGAAGAATTTTTCAATATATTTTGTATTTGATTTTGATATTAATGGACTTAAAGGTTATGACAATGATATGTCAGGTTATGATGAAGAAAATGATGTAATTTACCAATATGATGATACGGGGTTATATGGGGGATTTTCTCCCATTTCTAAGTCAACTAACTACGAATCTTGCCTAACAAGGGATTTCATAATTGATCAACATAAAATGAACCTTTCAAATACTTTATACAGAGGACAAGGAGAAATACTATCAGCATTACAAATCGAATTTATTACAATAGAACCTGACCATACTTTTCAAACAGCATTGGTTATTTCTGGTGGTTTTAGTAAGGAAGAACTGATTGAAAATATCAAAGAAGGAAAAAATAATGCAATGAAACATTTGCATCAAGTAAATAGATCAGTGAAATCAGAACAACGTAATATTCAAGAAGAAGCATTTATAAAAATTAATCTCCAGCAAGCCGAAGATTGCAAGTGAAATAAATCCTATATAATGACTCAAATAAAAAAAACCTTTAGGGGGAAGTTATTTGAAGAAAACTTTGTGCGAGTTTGGATTTAATAAATAATAAAAAAAAAGTGAAAATAATATTTAATTACTTCTTTTGTGATTTCAAATTATTGTAGGTATTTTCAAGGATATGTAGGTATTCTATTAATACCTTATTTACTTTTGATTTTTGTTCATATGCAATTTTAATGCGCTTTAAAAGATATTTGGGAAAGATAAAATCGGCATAGAAATCCGAGAGAAGTGCATAGTATTCAATATTTTTCTCATCATGGAATACATTTATCATCTGGCTGTCCCAGAGTAGTTTCAGAACATTATAAATGTCATCAACACCTTTTTTCTTTAGTTTCTCTAAGTCTTCTGCAGTACAAATTCTTGTTCGTAATAAACGCAAGGCTTCATAAACCTGTGGATTGATCAAGATATTAACGACCTGAACAATATCATCTTCTGTTGGAATATATTCTTGGAAAAATTTTTTAACTTCATTTTGATATGTCTTCGCTAATTGAGTTGGTAGGCCTTTTGAGATAGGATCCTCTAATAATCTCACCGGGGGGACTCTAATCATAAAAATATCATTAATAAGAAAAATCAATTCTGAGGGCATACCTTTAATTGACCCAACTTTTATAATATCCAATTTAATAAGATCATTTAAAATGACATCTATATCAAAAAAACCTCCTAAATGTTTATCTCTGAGCCAAATCTCTAATTCTGATTTAGTGATAACGCCATCATCTCTTAAAATGTTTATAATCAATCTCTTTACTTCATTTTGATAGTGAAGTGTGAGTATTTCTTCATCAGTGAGAGATGGAAATACCGATAATCGTTGAAAAAGTATTGGTATAATATGTAAATATGAATCATCTTTAAGGTTTTCCAAAATATTTCGTAGGATATCAGCCATTCCCCCCTCATATACATCAGGATCATCATCTATATTCAAAAATAAAAGCAGATAATAACCTAGTTCTGATCCAGTATAGTAAGATAAAATATTTAACGATTCTGCCATTAAAGTAATAGATCCCTTTTCACCGGTATATTCATGAGTACTATATACTTGCATTAATGTCTTTTCTGATACTTTTAAGTCTTCGGGATATTTAACTAAAATTTCAGTACCTATTTTTTCATCCCATTTCATAAATAATAAACCACGAGGTTTTTGGTCATGAGTTCTAACTATTTCTGAGATCTTTTTCTTAATTTTTATTTCTTTTTTTTCCTTTTCAAATTTAATGTTTAAAATCTCTTCTAATGATAATCCCAAACTCTCCCATTTACTGTTTATAATCTCTCCTACAAAGACTTCTTTACTACTATATAAAAGCGACTCTGATATTGATTTTTCACCAGCAATATTTTTTCTCATTTCTTTAACTTTTTTCACAAATATAGGAATTTTAGCGTGCTTATATGTTCTATATGCTACAATACTACCCCCTATTGCGAGAGTTCCAAAAACAATCAATAAGAAATAAAACATAGGCATACCAGGAAATATCTCTTTCATTCCAACAACTATTGTAATACTTAATTCTTCAGGGTTATAATTTTCTTTAGTAATATTTATTTTTCCTGTAAAAGTTTTTGATGCAAAAAATGTATCTATATTTTCAGTAGGAAAGTTCAAAAAATATATACCTGGTTCAACTTCTTCAATTTCATATACATTTCCCATTATTGTTAGTAATACTGTAGCATTTTGTAAAGGTATACTACCTCTAGTACGATCTGTTAATTCTAATCTTAAAACAGCAATTTCTCCTTGATTAACATTTATTTGATTAATTCCGTCATTTAGAAGGTAATCAATTATTCTCTTATTAACAGTTAAAGAAATCATAGCATTTTTATATTCGTAATTATTTTTCCCTACGGTAACAATTAGTAAATATTCTCCGATTGTTAAGTTTTCAGTATCCATATCTAGGATGTATAAATTATCAATTGTAGGGATTAAATTCCCTTGTCCACTGGCAATTACATTACCTTCACTGTCATATTTCTCCCATATATAATATGCAGCTGTTAAATCAACAATATTAGTCCCCTTCATAACGTCAGAGTATAAAAATGTAAAATTAACAGCTTCATTAACATAAATATTTTCAATTTTTCTAAAGAATCCCGATGTTCCATTTAGCATTGTTAAACGATCTAATACTATCAAATTCAAATCTTTAGTTGCTGAAATGTAATGCTGCTTATTTATTGTAAATCTTACAGTGTATTCATAAGAATTCAGTAAGGATGTATTTATAAGCTGTAGATAACATTCCAAATCCTCACAGTATTGCACTGTTCCAGATATAGCAGGATTCTCTAATACTGAATATGAAACTATTCCTTTAGTTTCATAAATCTCAGTTCTTGAATAATCTATTATAAAATCTAGAGAGAAAAGAGTTGGTTGATTTGTATTTATAACGGCGCTGTATACAGTATCTTTGGTTAGCCCATCTAATGAGAAGATCCCTTGCCCTAGAAGAACATCTGATATACTGTATGTTTGACCTCCTATCGTAATAGTCATAGCTAGATCGGATGGAAGGAAATAATCGATTCCATCGGATATTTCATTGATAAATAATGTTGATTGATCCTCAGTCCAACCATTGTCATCGATGCTAACTTGAAAGGTTCCTAAAGTGTCACGTTCTATTATAGTTAAATTTAAAGTCTCTAGATAAGGATTTTTATAAAATTCCTGTATATATTCAACTTTAATTGATACATCAAACATTATTTCAGGATTACTTTCTACAGCAAACAAGAATTGGTTACTAAAAGGGTAAATAATTCGATCATCAATAGTTAAACTTCCATACCCCAATCCTCCTGAATCTAGTGCGTATTTAATTTCTTCATCGATCGAGATATTTAAATTAATATCATTAAGTGGATCCATTAAATTCCAATTAGAAATGTTATAACAATTATAGATATCAAAAGTAATATTTTTTATTGCCCATCCTTCAACCTCAGATAAAAGAGATATTGCATTTGTAATGTTAAATCTTGAATATTGGACATTTATTTTATCTCTAATAAAAACTAGATCAGCTAAAACATCCAATGTACCATCAAACGTTCCTCCAATATTAAATTCAAAATTATTGTCACCTGTAAAACTTTTTTTATTAATCTGAAGCCATATTCCTTTCCACGTGCCTTGATTATAATTATATCCAAGATGATTACTTGTATTAAAAACTTCAAAAATTCCATAATCATCCATAGCAATAGTTATATTTATATCATCTTCAGATAAAACATTCCATGAAATATTGTAAATATTAAAGACAATCTGTGATAAATTCCAATCACATAAGATATCTGGAATTGAAAATTTAAATGTGGTAGAATCAATCGTATTATTAATCTCATATTTTATTGTAAAATCTTCAGAAATTTTACCATAAGCTGTCGAGGACATGTTAATATCTTCTTCCCAGTATACCACTTTGGGCGAATCATCATTTTGAGATTGGTTTAATATTAACTCATTTTCTATTATATACAACGACATTGTTAAATCTTGAGGAAGTACATATTCAGATTTGTATGCATTTATTCTAATTATATAAATTTTGTTGCATTCTAATATTTCTGTTTCAATTTCTACTTGATGTGTTCCGAGATAGTGATCTTCTTCAATAAATATACCAGAATGGATAGTTGTTGCTCCTTCTATAACTTGATATGACATTAAATCTGCATAAGAGGGCCCTAATAAATCCTCGTATCCAAATCCAGATGGTACATCAGTAACATTGAATAAAACCCTTAATTTCAATATCGAACCCATCTCAATAATAATAGTATCTGTTGGGTTTAATGATATTAATTGAGTTTTAAATTCTTCTAACTCCCCCGAAACAATAGGGATCTTAACAATATAAGCTGTTTTGGATTCAATAGGAAAATCAACATCATAAACCAATCCACTTGTAAGATTAATAATCTCAAATTGCCAGGGCTCCCCGTAAAAGTCAACACTTAGAGTATAATTTGAATTTATTCCAGAAGAATTTAACCATCTAAAAGTTACTTTTCCATCTAACCCCGTGACAAAATTTACTATAGGTTCCCCAGTATTAGAATTATTTAATTTTAAATTTACACCACTTACAAATTGAGATTCATCTTGAGTAAGGACTGTAAAATTAACAGTTGTTAGCATTGCCATTACAATTATATCGCTGTTAGGTGTAAATATGTTTCCTGATGCTACTTTAATTTTTTTCTGATTGTAATTAGGATCACGATACCATACAGTATAATTATATTCATAAGGAGTAACATCTAACCATTGAAATGTAGCTTCTCCTAGGTTATTAATTGAACAATTCTGAATTGAGTCTGAACTATTACCAACTATTATCCATCCAGAATCAACTGTAATTCCATCAACATCTACTACATTAAAGATGTTTCTGCTTACGTTACAAATTAAATTAATCGTTTGAAATGCTCCTTCTATTAGAATTGCTTTAGCTGTTTTATTAATAATTACAGTATGGTATGGTTCGTAATTTGATGTCATAGAAACAGTAAAATTAAATTTATCTTCAATAGATATGAAGTTATTAAATACTAAAATTCCATTAGAGTCTGCAATACTAGTTTTAATCAAATTATTATTTTTATATATTGAGATATTTACATTTGGTACCGGATTGTCGTATGGATCAATGGCATTAACTTGAAGATCAGTAAATGGAGTTCTTTCCACACCAATAGAGAAAAAATTACTAGGATCTTTTTGATTGTTGTATTCAGTAGCAATCCATTCGATTGAACGAACTATGTTGGAGAGTCGAAATTCATCAATAGCTCCATCATAATATTCTGTTGAATTTCTAGCAATATCTAATGCAGAAGCGCTAACCCCAGTTGTATCTGTAATTGCTACATGATACCATTGGCCAGTGCTTATAGCTGATCCGGCGATTCCATTAACATAAACATCTGTTGTTCCTGGAAAACTAAGGGGCTTTATTTCCTCATTATCAGCATCAATAGATAATTGATCAGTCCCATCGAAATCAATTAATGCTGTATCTGACGGAATATTATAATAAACTATGATCCGAATATGGTCTACTCTTAAGGCAGCAGAATATGACCCTGTTTTCTCAAGCCATACTCTGAAATTGGAATTAGAAAAATCAGAAGCTGACCATGACCTTCCCCATGTATCAATCGAACTACCTACTTGTCTATAGTAATCAGAAGTACTGGACCAACTTTGGGGAGTTTTATAATAAGTATAACTATTACCTCCATCCCATGAAAGTCTGACCCTACATGATACGTATTGGCCGAATACTGAAGAGCTTCCTTCAATAGATACAATAATACCTTCAATAATAGCTTCCGCTGGGATATTAAAACCAAAATTATACCAATCTTGATCCTCATAATTTGTCTGTTCTGATGCCCGGTTTCCATCATTGTAATAAGCACCAGGTGGGTTATACCATTGATCGTAATCATCTCCATTTGCAGTTGGACTATGGTAACCAGTATCATAAGAATTTATGCTCCCAACAGTATCAGCATTCATCCAGAATTCAATTGTTCTTATCTCTGTTCCAACATTGCCCACGCTTACATATTCATTAAAGCCGTTAAATCTTAAGCTACCGTCAATCTGTCCTAATATCTGATCCGTTGATTCCATATTTATAGCTGTTCCATCATTTTGATTAACGGTTGAATCTTGAATTGAACCCCCATAACCAGGATCATCATTTAGGTGCCAAACACCTTTGTAGTTGGGATCCCAAACTCCTGTTGGATTTTCTTGGTTTCCTATTGTTGAATTTCCATAAAACATAAATATTGTTGTATCAATAGAAGTAGATAATAAAGGAATTCGGACCCATGCTATCAGTTGAGCATGTGTAGGACTATAATTTTGGTTATATTGCTCTATTTCGTGATCTAACCAAGATGTATTATTAGCAAAAGCAATATCACCCCCTCCACTCTGAGCCTTATCCTGTAAATCTGAATCAGTAATAGAGATTAACACTGGAAAATTAGAATGGTACCCACTCCCATTCACTTTTGTATGATCAATCGTTATAACCTTATAATAATTAAAATAATGAGCATTAGGAAGGCTATATGAAGGAGTAGAGAGAGATAATTTTTCTATAGGATCTTCATCAATGTAATCATGATATGTATCACCTATATCTCTTAAAAAAATACCCAATAATGGTGAGTTAAAAATTGCTGGAAGAATAAATCCAACTAAAAGAAATCCTAAGCACTTTATTTTATTTCGTGATTTTTTCCTGAGTTTCTTATAAATATTCATTTTTGATTTGTCCCTTTTTTTTTTTTAAATAAATGTAAAATAACTAAATACCTCAAAAAAACGATTGAAATATTGGTATTTATTTTTTCATATTATTATTTATTAGTTATGTTATTGTCTAAGGTTGAAACGTGTATTATTGATATTCAAAGCAATATTATTGCCATTTAATTGAACAATTCAATTGTTATTGAATATGTAGGTAATAATTATTTAGATTAAGTTATTTTATGGTAAGAAATAAAATATTTGAATGCATCTACTTCATTAGATGATAGCTACTGAAAATATCAACAAAAATAATAATCTTATTTAAAGAAAAATATAATTTGGATAATACCAATATAATTTAATAAAAATATTATAACTCAAATTAATATATTAGAAGATTCTCTATTTAATATGGTGATTAATCATTTTAAGACAAGTAAGTATTTATAAAAATACCTTTCTTATATATAGAAGAAATTTCGGTAAAAGTTTACCAGAAGAGGTTTTTGAATCATTAAAAGAAGATATTTTTTCTATAGATATGGATGTTATAAAATTTCATTATCAAGATTATAAAAAATATAGAATTTCATCCATTTTTGAGAAAAATTTCAAACTTTTTTTTTTATTTATTCATAATCAAACTGACGATTCTATTTTAATTAAAAAAGAATTAAAAAAATGTAAAGAAGAATTTCTAAGATTATTCAAGGAAATTCTTGGTGAACAAATCGAACCTATTACTTCAAAAAAATTTGATGAATTTCTTAACTTAGTGTATAATAAATTTCCACCAATTATTTCATTTTTAGGATATTCTGGAGTTGGTAAAACAACTATTACTAATCTAATTCGTTCAAAAGATATACCTATTTTACAGGATTCAAGAATTAGTGGTGAGATATCAACTCTCAAAATTGGAGGATTAAATTTTTTAATTCGTGATTTTAATGGGCAAGAAGAAATTGGCTTTCTTTGGAATAATTTCATTAAAGGGAGCGATGTTTTAATTATAGTCACAAATAGTACTTTAGAAAATGTAGAAAAAAGCAAATTTTTTTTGAAAAAGATTGAAGAAGTGGATCTTCATGCTTATACTTTAGTTTTAGCTAATAAACAAGATTTAGAAGATGCATTGGAATCAACTCAAATAGAAAATATCATAGGTTTAAAAACAATTCCTATTACTGCAACAAAGCAAGAAAATCGAGATGAATTAATACAGAGTATCATAAATGTTTTAGATATGTACGATGAATTTCAACCTCTGTTAATTTTAAACGTAGAACGGCAAAATTTGATAAAAGAGTTTGAAGAAGCTTTAATGTGTGTTGATATTGAGAAAGCAGAATCTATTTATAAAGAGATTATTCATACATGTTTAAAACTTGGCGAAAATCCTGCCAAAATGGAATTTTATAGAAAATATCAGGAGATTAAAACAAAGTTAAAAAAATTTGAAACTCCTAAAGAGGCTCCCAGTTCTGACATCACTCCTGTACGTAGAGGAATTTCAGAGCTAGAAAATCTTCTGAAAATATTATTAACAAACTATATGAATAATGTTAAAAATGTATTGGCAGTCATAATAAGTGATCGAGACGGTTTTGTTATAACATCAGAGAGTAGAAAAGATATTGAAGATGAATCAGTATTGGGTGCAATAGCTGTAATGGTTGATAGCTATATAGAGAGGATTAAAAAAGAATTTAGTAATGAAAGCAGTTTTTTCAATATTACAACAATTCGGGATAAAAAATTCGCCTATTGTTCAAATGGACCAAAATCAATATTATTAACTATTACTGATCTTGCTACTACTGATACTGAACTACGCATTTTTTCCAAACATGTTGCTGAAAAAGTTGAGTTACTATTAGAAGGAAATGAGAATGTATCGCTTGAGATCCCCGAGATTATAAGAATAATTGCAAAAACAAAAGATGGCAAAATTCCGGTTGGTGATTATTCACTTAAACTAATTTTAATTGGTGATTTTGCAGCGGGAAAAACATCGTTAATTACAAGATTTGTGCAAAATCTTTTTAAAGAAGATTATCAATCTACAGTAGGAGTAGATATTTCGCAGAAGGTTATAAAATTAGGCAAGGATACAAAAATTAAATTCATAATATGGGATATTGGCGGACAGATGCCTAAAATGGCACCTTACAGAAAGAAATTTTATGAAGGCGCCAATTGCGCCTTCATTGTAATTGATAGAACTCGCCCAGATGGTCTTGAAACCATTGAAAAATGGCTTTTTGAACTTAAAAGTTATATTAAAGAAGAAATTAGTATCATTTTGGTAGGAAATAAATCAGATTTAGTAGATGAAATATTTATTAGTGAAGAAGATATAAGAATAGTTGCTAATAGGTTTAGTTTTAATTATATTATTACCTCTGCCAAAACTGGTGAAAGTGTAAATAATTCTTTTCTAAATATCGCTTATCAATTTATAGCAACAATTTTATAAGTTAAAAACTTTTATTTCAAAAATTAGTTTTTCTTTTAGTTTAAAATTTATTTCTTGAAAAATTGTGAAATATTAGTATTATCAGAGTTTAGAAAAATAATTAGTAAATTAATATAAAGAATTTTAGAATCGTCATTTCTGAGACGTTAATTCACTAATTTTTCTATCCTTGTTTTCCAATTCGTTTTCTAAAAAGTTTATCTTATTTTTAAGTTCACTAATTTCAATTTCAAATTTTATTTTCTCTCCCTTATTTTTCTGATATTCCTTTAATTTATTCCTTAAATCTTTGGCTTCTTTTTCATATTTATCCAGTTCCTTTTGAACTCCTGCAATTAATTCCCTTTTTAATTTTTTATTAACGTTACTTTCTAATATTGAATTTTTAGTTCTTAATTCTTGATTTAATTCTTTTACGGTTAGATTTAAATGTTTAATTTGCTCATTTTTTTTGGCAATTTCCTTTTTGAAATTTCTTAATAAAGTTTCTTGCATATAAAGTTCTTTTCGCAATTCAACAGTTAAAGTCTCAAGATTTAACAACTGATTGATTTTTCTTTGGTTCTCTCTTATAACTTCTATAGATAATGCAGATGAGTTATTTCTATTTTTTAATTCTTCTAATTCTCTTTGAAGGGTGGTTTTTTCTTGTCTTAAAAATCCCATACGATTTTTTAAATCCCTAATTTCTCGCTCTTTCTCTCTTAATTCAAAATTAAATTTAGTTTCAATTAATTTTTGATAATTTTCTTGAGAGGGTGTTTTTGAGATTAGCTCATGAAGTTTCATGAGTTCTTCCTCATTATCATGGATTTTTTCATAGTAACTATTTATTTCTTGATCTTTTTTGGCTAACTCCAATTTTAATTTATGTATCTGACTTTTTAACATATTTAGGTTACTCTCGCCTTCTTTCATAATAAAATCCACCTATAAAGAGAAAATCACTTAAAATTTTAAATCAAATATCTAAAATTCCTATTTTCTAATACTTTATTAATATTGTAATGAAAAAATCAGCTTAAAAATAATTGTAGGTTAAATTAAAAGAAAAGTTTTAAAACTTCATGAATTAAGATTCCATTTTACTGTCAAAGTTGAATTTTTCATATCTAAGTATAAGTTTATTTTTATATGCGCTATAACTATTAATAGCATATAATAAAATTCCTGTCTCTTGTTTTGTAATAACAGGAAAGTCATATTCTTCTGAGTTATAATTAGGTTCTTTGACCTCTTTCCTATATTTTTTGATAAAATTTATGTGTTTATTCAATCTTTCATTATTTAAATCTTTATTCAACTTTTTAATTTTAAGGATATTCATTTTAAAAAGTTTCATAAATTCTGAGTCAATTTCATACCCAATTGAATTTCTTCCTGATATCATAGCAGCCAATGAGGTTGTTCCTGTTCCCCAGAATGGATCTAAAACCGTGTTTTTATATAATGAAAACATATTGATTAAACGATATGGTATTTCCAAAGGATAAGCCGCAGATCTTTCTCGTAATTTTTTTTGATCACTGTTTTTCTTATTTAGATTTTGAGAAACCCCTCTAATGTCATCCCATATATCTGAAAACCACTTATTCCTCTCCTCCCAAAAAAAGGCACTTTGATATCTATTCTCTGATTTTGGTTCTATATCTCGTTTAAAATCCCCCTTTCTAAAAATTAAGATATGTTCATGCTCAAGAGTTACATATGCATTAGGAGGTAACATCCCCGAACCTAAGAATTTATTTGGGCTATTCGTTGGTTTTCTCCATAAAATGCTAGGTAATTCTATAAAATTGTTATTTTGGAAAAAATTAGTAATTTTAACATGGTTTGGAAATAATTGAAAACTTCTACCAATTTTTCTTGTAGCATCTCCAATATTTATACAAGCAATCCCACCAGGTTTTAGTACGCGATTCACTTCACTCCACACCTTTTCTAATTCTTTATGCATTAAAGTAAAAGCTATTTTCCCATTATCTTCATTGAGTGCTTGCTTTATTTCATTATTTAGTGAAGAAAATAAAACATCCCACATCTCAATCATAGGATAAGGAGGTGAGGTTATCATTAGATCTATAGAATTAGACTCTAATTCACCCATATCAGATGAATTTTTGAAATATATCTTATGATTGGTTTTCATGATTTCTTTAATATTTTAAATATTATTCTAAGTTAATTCTAAAAATTATAAATTTAATTTCTATACAACAATATTTTATTTACAATTTATATAAATTATTATCAAATAATAGATAAAGATGAGTCGAAGCGCTAAAGTTAACCAAGTTATATTATTTATCCTTGATGATGTTCGAGCTGAACATTTATTTAAATTGATGAATGAAGGAAAACTTCCAAATATGGCAAGGATAGCAGAAAATGGAATTAAATGTTCAAATTGTGTTACCTCTTATCCAAGTATAACATTTCCTTGTTATAGTAATATTATGACAGGTGCTTATTCTGGTTATTTTCCTAAAGAAGGAAGTGCTGTTCCAATGTATCATTGGATTGATAGAATGGACCCTCCTTCAATGAGTAAAAAATTTCCTTTCATTCGGAACTATAGTGAAAGAAAAGATGTACTGAAAATAAACAAAGATATAGGAAAAAATGTAAAAACAATTTTTGAACAAGCACCTGAGGGAAATATGTTAAGCTCCACCTGTTTCTTATATCGTGGGGCGCATTTTGCTCTCGCAGAAAGTTTTTTTGATGTCGAGCCTATTTTTAAAAATATCGCATATGCTTTTGAAAATCCTGGGAAATATTTTTCAAATAAAGAAGTTCCTTTAATATCTGTTGGTTATGTCCCACATACAGATGAGATTATGCATAAAAAAGGATTTGACCATCTTGATTATATTAATTTATTAATAGATTGTGATAAATATCTTGGATCTTTAATAGAAATTTTGAAAAAAACAGGATTTTTTGCAAATACCACAATTAGTATAATTTCTGACCATGGAAATTTTAAACCAAAAGCATTATTTAACCTTGAACCATTTTTTCAACAAAATGGATTAATACCTTATGTTCCTAAAAAAGCAAAAGGAAATTTTGATTGCAATTTTGGATCAGTCGGTTTTTTCAATTTTCCTGGAGAAACTTGGCATCATCATCCCAGAATTCAACAGATGCAAAGTTTCAAACCTATCGGAATAGGAAAGCAGAGTTTGAATCTTTTTGACATATTATGGAAAATTCCAGGAGTTAGGTTTATGTATTATAGAAATGATGATAACAAGCCAGAAAAAGGAATAATCCATATTAAATATAAAGAAAAGAATTCTGAGAAGATAATCAACGGTATTATTGAATATGAAGGATTTGGTAAAGATCAAAAAACAAGGTATGTTTTTGATGAGAATGATTTTTATGGATATTATAAAAATGAGAAATCTGCAAAAATCCTTGATAATAAATTCCATACCTTAGAAGAATGGTTAAAAGCAACTAATCTTCTTAATTTTCCAATGATAATTGATCAAATCCCTCGATATTTCAAAAATCCTCGATCTTGCGATATTATGGTATCAACGTTAGGAACATATGCATTTGAATATGAACATGGAAAGACTATAGAAAATCATCCCTTTTCTCATGATATCGGGCTTAGAGAGTCAATGATCGTTCCGTTCATTATTGGAGGATCAACTGAAATTCCACAAATGGAATTAAAGTATTGTAAAACAACAGATATGGTACCAACTTTATTGAGTTTATTAGGTTTAAAGCCAGATATAAGTGTAATTGGTAAATCTGTTTTAGCTTAGGTAATTATTTTAAGTAAATAATTAAGATCTTAAATGTGAGTTGATTATTATGAAGGCTAATAATATTATAATTGTTCCAGAAACTCATTGGGATAGGGAATGGTATATAACATTTCAAGAATTCCGTGCTAGACTTGTATTAATGATGGATAAATTGCTACATATTTTAAAAACTGATCTTGATTATAGAAATTTTGTATTAGACGGGCAAATTATTCCCTTAGAAGATTATTTAGAAGTAAGACCTGAAAGGGAAGAAGAAATAAAAAAATATGTAAAACAAGGAAGGCTATCTATCGGTCCTATGTATGTCTTGCCAGATGAATTTCTTGTTAGTGGTGAATCTATAATCAGAAATCTTATGATAGGACACCAGATTAGTAGAAATTTTGGCAGAGTTATGAAAGCTGGATATATCCCGGATCCATTTGGCCATATTGCCCAATTACCTCAAATTCTACAAGGATTTGAGATTCCTTCTATTTTATTTGAACGAGGTTTTGGAAACGAATTCGAAGAAAATGACCTAAACATGGAATTCAAATGGAATGCGCCTGGAAAATCTGCGAGCGTATTAGCCATCCACTTAATATTTGGTTATGGTTCACTGGAAGCTCTAAATATGAAGAAGTTTAAAGGAATTTACAAGAGAGCTCTAAGCAAAATTGAGTTTATGGTTAAAAGGTTTGAAAAATACACATGCACTCCGATTGTACTTCTGAATAACGGTTCAGATCATCATGAAGCTCTAAGAGACATCCCTGAAATAGTAAGACAATGGAATAATTTGCATCCTGATGTAAAGATGGTCCAAGCTGACTTCGAGTATTATATTAATAAAGTATTAGATTCAAATCCAAATCTGAAAGAATTTCAGGGTGAATTAAGAGGTGGTAGATATTCAAATATATTGTCGGGAGTATTTTCTGCTAGGATGTGGATAAAACAAAGAAACACTGCTATTGAATATCTCTATGAGAAATATACAGAACCCGCCTCTACATTTGTATGGGTATTGGATAAATACCACAAATTTCTTTATCCAAAAAATTACATCTTGACTGGATTGAAATGGTTACAAAAGAATGCACCCCATGATAGTATTTGTGGTTGTTCAATTGATGAGGTACATAACGAAATGAAAACAAGATTTGATTGGGCAGAACAGATAGCAAATGAAATTTATAAAGATTCTATTCTCTATTTATCTAATCTTATCAAAACGAATCTAAAGTACAGAAATCTAAATATTTTATATGTATTTAATCCACTTCCTTGGAAACGGCGAGATATTGTCGAATTTAATACTATTTCGCGTAATACTAAAAATGGAAAGTTGCCTTTTAATATAAACATATTTGATTCTGATGATAATGAAATTCAATTTCAACATTCCACTGTAGAAGAAACCCCTAGGTTTATACAATCTTCAGCTATAAGTCATAAAATTAGTTTTCTTGCCGAAATTCCCGCATGTGGCTATAAGTTATTTTATGTTGTGCCCTCAAAATCTGAAAACACAAATATAATCAAATCAAATAATCTTAAAATTACTAGACAATTCTTGGAAAATGAATTTTATAGAGTTGATATTACATCAGAGGGATTCATAAATGTTACTGATAAAGATTCGGGGATAATATATGAAAAAATGTGCTATTTTGAAGATGTGGGCGACTGGGGTGATTCATATGACTTCTCAGGGCCTAAAGACAATCAAACGGATTTGAGGTTTACCTCCGAAGATGCTGTTGTTTTTGAAAGAGCTGTTCATATTAATGGACCTACACAGAAAACATTTAAATTAAGATTAAATTTAAAACTCCCTCATTCATTGACAGAGGATCGTTATAATCGAGAAGATTGGCTTGTAGATAATAAAATAACAATTTATATTTCATTATATAAAAATATAAGAAGAATTGACTTTAAGATAGAGCTGGAAAATAATAGTAGAGATCATAGAATTCGTGTTTTATTCCCTACAAAGATTAAAGCTAATAAAGTTTATGCCGATGGGCATTTTTATATCATTCCAAGAATGGTTGATTTACCTGAAGCAGATAAATGGGAGCAAAAACCATTACCTACAAATCATCAAAAAGATTTTATTTCAATAAGTAATACAAATGAGACACTTGCTATTTTAAATAAGGGGTTACCTGAATATGAAGCTATAAAGGATGAGAGTAATTCAATCACTTTGGCTATAACTCTTCTAAGGTGCATTGGATGGTTAGCTCGTGATGATTTTCAGTCAAGATATTTTCCTGCAGGGCCCGATTTTAAAGCACCTGAAGCTCAGTGTCTGGGACCTCATACATTTGAATTATCGTTAATTACTTCTAAGAAAAAAAACTGGTTGGATTCAGAAATTCATAGAAGAGGTAAGGAACTAAATAATCCTTTTAAGGTAACTTTTCCAGCAATGGTGGAAAGCCCAATAAGAACCTCAGATAAGGTGATTTTACGCCCTTTCGGTATAGTTCCTGTATTTCGTAAAATGAAAACAGAACATGTAGAAAAATACCTGCCCCCCTCATTGAGTTTTCTTGAGATAGATAATGCAAGTATAATGTTAAGTTGCATAAAAAAAGCAGAGGTTGGAGAATATTTAATTATTCGACTATATAATATATCTTCTTCTTCTCAGATTGGAAATCTAACTTTTTATGAAAAATCAAAAATTATTAATGCCGAAAAAGTGAATTTCTTAGAAGAAATACCAAAAAATGAAATTAAGGCAGATATTTTTAGCTTCAATAATAATCACCTTAAAATAAAATTAGATCCTCATGTAATTGCTACCTTAAAAATTGAATTAGAATTATTAATATAAAAAAAAATGGAAAAAGAAATATTTCAGAGTATTGAAAATCTGATTTTTCTTTTATTTTATCAAATCAAGATTATTATAATGATAGAACAACATTATACTAAATAAAAAAGTGCAAAATTATGAAATTTGCGGAGTATTCTAAAGAATATATACCTAAAATTAATGATGCTATAAGTTTTATTTATGATAGGAAGTTAAATAGCGTGGAAAATCAATTTTTAAAAGACTACTACTCAGAATTAAAGGATTACTTCTTATCTGGAGGAAAAAGAATAAGACCTTTGTTATGTATTGCATCTTTCAATGCTTTTAATAAAAATCTAGATGATAAAATTGTGTTACCTAGTATAGGAGTCGAGTTTCTTCATAATGCATCGCTAATTCACGATGATATTATCGATCATGATGATTATAGAAGGGGCAAACCTGCATTTCATTTTAGGTTTCGCAATTATCATCAAAAATACAATTTGAAAAAAATGAGAGATGATGAATTCGGAACCTCAATAGGTATTATTGGTGGTGATTCTACTTTTTTCTTAGGAATGGAATCATTTCTCTTTAATGATTTTGATAAAAATTTGAATTTAAATGCAATTAAACTTTACGAAAAAGCATTTAATGATATTGCTAATGGAGTTTTAATTGAAATTGATATGGTAAACCGGAAAGATCTTATGATTTCAGAATATATTGAAATGATATCACTTAAAACTGGAGCACTACTAGAAAAATCGATTTTAATTGGAGCAAATTATAATAATGTTGAGGAAAAAATATTGAACGAACTTTCAGTTTATGGTATAAATCTTGGTATTATTTTTCAGATAATTGATGATATTTTAGGGACGTTTGGCGATGAAAAAATAACTGGAAAACCAACCGATGGGGATATTAGAGAAGGTAAAAAAACTTGTTTATTGATTGATGCCCTAAATAAATTAGATGAAACCGAAAGATTAAACCTTGAAGGATTAATAGAAAAGCCAGATCTGACGAGAAATGATGTAGAAACGGTTAAGGATTTGTTTCATAAAGCAGATGTTATTAACTCATGCAAAGAATTAGCAAATTCGTATTATAAAGAAGCGCGATTATCTCTAGACAAACTAAAAAATGAAATTAACCAGAGAGAAATGGAATTCTTTGAAGATCTATTAAATTTTGTAATAAATAGGAGATTTTGAGAGAACAATTTTTGTGTAAATATTCCCATTCTTGCTAATTTTATGTCATTATTACATAATTTTATTTAAAAACGCAACTTTAAATAATTATTCTTTTGTTAAGAATATAAAAGTAGGTTAGTTACACTATTCAATTTAGGAAGATAAAAGTTTTATGTGTGATAGGGGATGGAGGAGCCTCAATACGATATTTTAATTGTGGATGATAGCAAATTTATAATAAAGTTGTTAACAGACATCTTAAAGTTAAAAGGATATTCATGTAGATCTGTTAAAAATATCACATTAGCGATGAAAGAATTAGATAAAAGCTTACCAAAATTAATATTTTTAGATGTAAATTTGCCTGATTCAAACAGTTATGAATTTTGTAAAATCCTTAAATCAACAGAGAAATTCAATGGAATTTTAATATATTATTTTACTGGTATTGACGAAGCGGAGATTGCAATTAAAACTCTTGAAACAAGAGCAGATGGGTATCTAAAGAAACCTTTTGACTTATCTGATTTTAATGATATTTTCGAACATTTAGACCAAAGTAATACTACTGCTAAATTATAGTTTTAGGAATTTCTATATATTCATTTTGATAATTAATAGCTTCAAAAACTTAAAATCGAATCAAAAACATATTTATTCCAAGGATTACAAATTTTATATGAACTTAATTTTCACATCATTTTTTATGAGCTCTTACAAAATATGAATAAAGAGGTATTCTAATAAAATGTTCCAAGATATTTGGATTTTAGAAAAGTCAGGGATAGTTATTTTTCATAGAGAGTATGATAATTTAGTTTCTCCCCAACTGTTTGGAGCAATGATGAGTGCCTTAAATATGTTTGCTGAGCAATTAGCTGAAGGAGGATTATCAAATTTTGATCTAAAAGATACAAGATTCACAATAATAAAGAGAAGCGGGTTAATATTCGTAGCAAACTCCTCCAAAAAATTCAGTCAAAAGAAAGTAAATAAAGAATTGCAGAAAATCTCAAATAAATTCTTCAAACGCTATTCTGATGAATTAAAAAAATTTAAAGGAAAAATAGGTGCTTTTTCTAACTTTATAAATGAAATACAGGATGTTCTTGAAGAAAAACCTTAATCATCTTAAAAATGGGGATTTAGAAAACGAATATTGGTTTATTGATTTACCCATTGAAAAAGTTCTCTTAACAATACTCTTTTTTCTTTATTGTTCTTGAGTTTAACTATATTTTCTACATTCATCAACCATAAAGTAGATCTTAATTCTTCTTTTAAAGTTTTTATTTCTTTAGTTGTATTTAATATTGTATTAGCTTTATAATCACGCCATGCTGTTTTTAAAAATTTATATGCAAAACCTCCAATATCAGCTCCTAAAACAATTGATTTTGCAATATCAACACCAGATCGTAATCCTCCAGTTGCAATGATTAACTTTTTAGATACTTTTCTAACATTCATGATACTAACTGGTGTAGGAATCCCCCATTCTCGAAAAGTTTCTCCCATTTTCCGTGTGTAAACTTCATGGCTATTTTGATCTCGTATTGACTCAATTGCTGCAAAACTAGTCCCTCCTGTTCCTCCGATATCAAATCCATCAAATCCGAGCAAATCTAGTTTTAAAGCTAACTCTTGATTAAAACCAGTTCCAACTTCTTTTGCTATGATAGGAATCTTCAAATTTTTTCTTATTTCTTTGAAACGTTCTTCAAAATTTTTATAGGAGATGTTTCCATCACTTTGAACAAGCTCATGTAAAGCATTGAAATGTATAGCCATGACATCTGCGTTGATCATCTCAATGCATTTTTTGAAAGAATCTATAGCAAATTTAGGATCACATATTTGACCAATTCCTAAATTCCCAATTACAGGAATATCAGGTGCAACGTCACGTACAATTTTAAATGAATCAATTGTGGAGGGATCCTCTAATCCTATACGCTGACTACCAACACTCATTATAATGTTTCCTTCCTTTGCGGCATTTGCTAAAATATTATTAATTGCTTTAGAAATTTGATGCCCTCCTGTAATTGCAGCTATACATATAGGAGCAGATACTTTCTTATTGAAGAAATCAACGGAGATGTTAATGTCATCTAATTCAAATTCTGGAAGAGGATGATGAATGAGGTTAATTTCATCAAAATAATTCTTTTTATGTTGAACATTATACTCTAAAGGAATTTTAATGTGTTCTATCTTCCTGTTATATAATTTAGTTTCCATTTTTTTATCAATTGAAGCTTTAATTGTAGTACATTTAAATTTTTGGTTAAGTAATGCTTTTAGGATATTCGTATTTTTAATTCCATTAATAATTTGAACAGGTATATCTAAATTTACGATTTCTTCAATTTTTTCTAGTTTTCCTTTTATACCGCCTGTAACATCTATCTTTTGATCTAAATTAGCTAATTCAATGCTCGGTAAATCGTTAGGAGTCAATTTAGAAGCTAAAATTACGTTTTCATTATCCATGATAAATATACCATCCTTTTCTATAGCAAATATTACCTTTGAGATTCTAAAATTTCGAATTTTCTCACATAATTTTAAAATGATATGATCTCCAGAAAGAATTGAAAAAGCATAATCCTTACTTAGAAGAATATCTCCATATAAAACAGGAATTACTCCAAGATCGAGTAATTTTTCAATAGGATCAATAGATTTAATAATAATTTCATTAAAATCCTGCATAAAAATGCTGGAAGGTTGAATTGAAATTGCTGGGCATCCTAATTCCAATAATTTGGTTATTATTATGGAATTAAATTTATTCATGGCTTCATGAGTTTTGGAGAGACCTAGTATTTGATTCTCTATAGATTTGTTTAATCCTTGAGATATTTGATACTTTTTAGCAATTGGATGTCCAAATGCACCGCCTCCATGAATTAATATAAGTGATTTTTTACTTTCAATAATTTGATTAAGACAATTGTCTAAAATTTCTTCTCTAAGTGAAAATGGTTTATTTTTATCTGTTAATAAACTTCCACCTAATTTCAATAGAATTATTTCTTTACTATCTGCCAATTTTAATTCGAACTCATCCAATCATTGTTTTCCAGGCATCATATCCTTCTTTTCTAAATGCCTTGGTAATTTTTTCTTGAATATCTGCATTTTCTGCTAATGCAATAACCAATCCACCCCTACCAGTTCCTGTCATTTTAGCTCCAATTGCTCCGTTTTTAAGAGCGATTCCAACTAATTTGTCGTTAATTTCTCCAGAAACCGTGATATCTTGGAGTAATTTGTGGTTTTGATTCATTAAACTCCCAATATTGAATATATTTCCTTCTATCAAGGCTTTTTTTGCCTTGTCTGCTAACTTTTGATATTCTCTAAAAATATTTTCAAATTTACGTGGATCTTTTTCTTTTAAATGTTTTACATCTGCAACTACTTCTGCAGTTGAAGCTGTGATCCCTGAATTTCCTATAATTAAGGGTATTTTCTTTGATGATTGTAGAAGTTCCATTGTATTTTTCCCTCCACTTAAATTTTTAACAAACCAAATTAATCCACCATATGTGGAGGCTGTATTATCTATCCCTGAAGGAGTTCCATGGTAAGCTTTCTCCCCTTCATACGCAGCTTCATTTATCTTTTCATCGCTCAAATTAAGGTTAAAAGAATCATTAAGAGCACGAGCTAATGATGCACATTGAGCAGCAGAAGCTCCAACTCCACTCGCAGCTATTAAATCCCCCGCAAAAGTTATTTCGAGTTTTTGATTTTCTATATCGATCTTTAAATGATTAAGTACGTTTTTTACTGATTGAATAGCCTCATTATATTTCTTTTTTTTGTATCCAGGCGTAGCGGGTCTTTGATCATCAATTATCCATCCCTTCCCATTAACAATTTTGATTTTAGCAGTTGTAAAAGATGCCAAGGCTGATGCGATTGCTGGAAGACCATAAACAACAAAATGATTGCGTTCATCCCTGAATTAGGGAAAAAATTTCGCCAAAGAGTATGGTCTTTCCGTATCCTTTTCCAATACCCAAAATGTTCACCAATTATTCTGTTATGATAGAATAAAACTTTAAAATATTCAAATCTATTTAAATTTCTTATTCTATAACTTAATTTGATAATTTTTAACTTTATTTAAAAAACTAGTTAAGGGAAAATTGGATTTATATATAGTACTAAAACAAATGTTCATTTGTTGTATAAGAATCATTAGCAGGT
>CP070831.1:435669-440691 GCA_020344955.1 Promethearchaeota archaeon
AAACCATTTTTTATTGGTATTGGATCTATATCAATCCCATAAGCATTGTATCCATGTTCTTTGAGCCATAATACAAATAAGCCCCTTCCACATCCAAAATCCAAAATTTTAATATCTTTTTTTTATCTTTTTAGGAATTTTACTCCCAACACTCAATTTATCAATTTGTGGAACAACTATTTCAATATTCTCAATGTATGCTAAAAATAAGTCCTTAATTTTGCCTATTTTATTTCTTCCAATAATCATTCCAATCCTAAATCCTATTTTGTCAATGAATATTAAGCTGTTAGGAGGAGCAGGATTTTATGAAATTATTTTTGAAATTACCTTTTTAATTTTTCATTTTTTACTCACAAGTTCAATTCTATTCTTAATATCTGAAAGATTATTTTACAGTTAACCAATCACTTAAAATTTCAATTCATTTCCCTCTAAATAACAATTTGGAGTATTCTTAGACTTTTGAAAATTGATATAACAACTAAATAATAATAAATTGGATTATCTTGATATTATATAAAATAATTAGACTCTAATGTAATTTAAACTCACATGCAAATCAAATATCTTTTAAATAAGCAAAGATAGTATCCATTTATACCCAAATAAATGTTTCATCTTAAACGATGAAAAAGGCAATGGTTATTAACAATGCCAAGTCTTCGAAAACTTAAGGTTATATTACAAGAAAGGTACCAAGAACCCGTCCTTCTATACCTTAGTAAGATGGGATCAATTCAATTTTATAAGGTAGATTGTGAAGAAGAATCAAATGCTGGATTCTTACAGATGTGTAATGTTCCTGATGAGAAAATTACGAAGAATTCCGATATCCAAACACGAATAAAAAATAAATTGGAAGAATTGGAATTAGAATTTGAAGATAAATCCGATATTGTAGAAATATTGCCTGGAAACACGATTGATGAAATCAGTTCTAATATTGAGAAGAAACTTACAGAAATTGAGGAAGAATCAATCACAATTGTTGAAGAACTCTCGAAAATACAAAATAAAGAGGAATCTAAAAAACGTATCCTTAAGAAAATTCCTAGTTTAAGCAAGATTCATACAGAACTTCTACTTCTATATGCGATGACTCTAGAGATAGAAATTCTCCTTGAAACTGAAACCGCTATGGCCCATTGCGACACGATAGTCTATTTTGAAGCATGGGTTTTGAAAAAAATGTTTAAAAAACTAACAGAAGGAATTGAGGAGATTACTAGTGGTAAATGTGTCATTGAACAAGAAAAGGCTAAATCTGATGATGCTCCTAGATATATCAAGCGAACTCCTAAGTTGTTTGAAGGTTTTGAAATCCTAACATATTCTCTTGGATTCCCACGTAAGAAAGAGATTAATCCAACTTATTTAGTGGCAATAACATTTCCATTTCTTTTTGGTATTATGTTTGCCGATGTAGGTCATGGTTTAATCCTTTTTTTTGGAGGTATTTTACTTCATATCGCAAGAAGGAGAACTGATGTTAAAAAAGTTGGCGAAATTTCGAAATACTTATTGCTTGCTTCTGGGATAATAACACTGTGTGGCATTTCATCGACGGCATTTGGATTCTTATTTGGTGAATTTTTTGGTCCATCTGGAGTCCTTCATCCCATTTTATTGTTCCAAATCGGACCTTTCAAATTTGGTGGATTTGATCCTGCTCATGAGCCACTTGTGATGTTAAGGTTTACCATTTTTATTGGAGTTATATTTATCACGTTCTCTTTAGTTTTGCGTGCATTAAATCACCTTAAAAGATTAGAAGGGGGAAAAGCCTTAGCCTCTTTATGCTGGATTTGGTTTCTCCTTGGAGGACTCTTTATGTGGGTATACTGGGGTGGTATTTCACAAATTACCAAATGGTTTGGTGAAGGTTTACCAATGCTTTTGGGTCTTGTTATAGCACCCTTAATTGTTGCTATGCTCATTATGGGAAAGGCTGAAAGCTTAATGGAAGGAGTTAACTTCAGTGTCGAGGTTTTCATTGAATCCTTAGGTCACACGTTATCGTTTTGCAGGCTTGCAGCTTTATTTTTAGCTCATACAGCTTTAAGCAGCATGTTCCTAGAGCTTGCTGGAGTCGAGAACGGTTATTTCCCTCCAGCAGGGATTTGGTTAGTTGCAGTTGGTACGCTATTGATCCTAGTCATTGAAGGACTAATTGTTATGGTTCATTGTTTAAGGCTCCATTGGATTGAATTACTACCAAAATATTACTCAGCAAAAGGAACTCCATTTATACCATTAAAGATTAAATAATAAAAATAAAGAGATGAATGTAGTATGGAACCAATGTTAATAGCAATTTTCGCAGCAGCTATTTGTATATTAATGTGTTCAGCAAGTGCTTTACTATGTATAAAAACCTGTGGTCCTGCACTTGCATCAGTAACATCTGAAAAGCCTGAATTAGGGAGTAAGTTAGTGATTGCGATCATTTTAGGAGAAGCTTTAGCAATATATGGATTACTAATAGCGTTTATGATCATTGGTCGTTTACCTGAAACAGAAACTGAGGCAGTAAAGATGTTTATTTCCGGTTTAACAATGGGTATTACGGCTTTTATGGCGGCTATTGGAATCTCAATTTGTGGACCCGCGATGATGACTGCTGCTGTTGAGAAATCCGAGAGTTTTACTACTAATATCTTGGGATTGGTATTATCTGAGGCACTAGCAATCTATGGCCTTTTAATATCTTTCATGATTATTGGATAAAAAGAATTTAGAACTTGAGGTTTAATAAAAGAAAAGGTTTTTTATTTTTATAATATCTTTTTTTTCATATTTTTATAGTTTTTAGGGATTATTTTTAGTACTCTTCTGGTATTAATCGAATCCCAGTTCAAAATATTTAATGAGAGAAAAAGGGCTAATTCAGTTTTTTATTGGGATATTAAAGAATATGGTAGTATAAGGGAATCACGTATTTGTTCCTCTCCAACCTTTCTTGCCGTTGCATTGACAATACTTATCAAGTTTTTTATTTCCGCCCATTTTAAATATAAAAATGATAATATAAAACCAATATTATAGTATCGAAAATTTTTTTTCATCTCGAAAAAACTCATTTCCAGTGGTGCTCTTTCAAGAATAAATTCCAAGCGTGACATTGGAGAATTGGATTCTTCAACTAATTTTGTAAAACAATTTAAGTATACTTCATGTTGTGTCTCAACAGCAGTCACTAAATGTTGGAGAGCAGATTTTAAATTAGTGTCGTTGATAACTGACAATAAAGTTTCTTTATTAATTAAAGAAGTTGGCATTAACTTCTCTTCGATATTTTCATAATTGTTTATCATTGATTTGTATTTTAAGATGATTATAACATTCCAAGCATCAATTTCTATTCCTATAATGTTTTTAGCAATTTTTTTATCTTTTCGATTGAGATTTTTTATTACTTTCAACATTCTAGTGAAAGCTTCTCTATCTAATGCAGCTTCTAAGGGTGTTAAATCATGTAATATATTTTTAGTTGTGAGGATCACCTTCAGAGTATAGCCAAAATCTTTATCTTCTATAGAGTTTATAATTTCACTAACCGAATTGAATTTAGTAAGAATATCTTCGCACTTTTGCCTATTATATAATCCCAAAGGAACGATATGGGGCAATATATCTTCAGGATTAATCTTTGCATGTACCATCCGAAATAATGTTTTAAGATTTAATGCATTAAATTTATCTAAAGTAGATAACAAAAACCTTTTAATATAATCTGAAGAGGATTCCATTAATTTATTAAAAATTCTTGCGTAATTCTGTAGGAGTGCTTCTTCAAGAAGACCAGGTTCAACTTTGGGACCACATGTATTAACAATCTCCTCTCTGTAAGGAGTATTTGCTAAAAAACTAAAAATTTCCTCAAGACTTTTGCCTATTAAATAAACTAAATCATCAAATTCGATTAGTTTGAGATTCTCAAGTGCAACCCGTGGCATAATACTATTATAACGATTCGATTTCATAAATTTTTTCAGCTCTTTCTTTTCTTTTTCTTTGAAGGACTCTAACCCTTATAGAATCCTGGTGTTCAATTTCTTCTAAAATACTTTCGATATATCCAGTTGTAGCATCTAATTGTGGAATGATTTTGAATCTTATTCTATTAATTTGCCTTCTTTTTAGCTTAATTGCCTCAAGAAGTTCTCGTATTGCTGCAATTATACTTGCAAGCTCAACAACAGCATCCATCACGCTATCAATCCTTGAGGCAGCCTCCTGTAACTGTAATGGAGTATCATATAAACTCAATCTAGTTTGAAATTTAACTTTCTTCTTATCACTTAATTTCAGAAATGGAAATTGAATTCCAAGGACCCCAGTTGTGATACTTTTTTCAATATTGAAATCTATTGGATTACTTGTTAATGCTAACTCCTTCACTTTCAAGCTACCATGCATCATCTCAGCTTCGATAAATTGGTGATAAGAAGCCGCTAAGACTTCATAAAGTCTATTTTGTAAGAAAGATGCTCTTTTTTTATACTCCACGACCGAATGGATTAATACTTCAAGATCCTTCTGTAAAATGTCTGCTATACCTTCTGCTAATGTCTTTCGCCGTTTTAATCTTAATAATTCCAAACGTGTTGGATGTACTTCTAGTCTTTCAGCAGACATATCTAAATCACTTTATTTACGATATTTTGGATGAAAATTCTTTATAATTTCGGGATCGATTCTTGTTAGTTCTGATTCAGGTAGAATTGCAAGTAATTCCCACCCAATATTTAGGGTAGTTTCGATATCTCGGTTTTCATAATAGCCTTGGTTAATGAATTCTTTCTCAAAACGACCAACAAATTCTAAATATAGTTTATCAGTACTTGTTAACGCTTTTTCACCTGAAACCATAGCTGTTCCTTGCACTGTTTTACCTTCAGCATAAGCATAATAAAGTTGATCAGAGAGAAACTTGTGATCTTCCCGTGTTTTATGAGCACCTATACCCTTATCCATTAATCGAGATAAACAGGTCAATGGATCAATTGGGGGATAAAT
>CP070831.1:440791-446192 GCA_020344955.1 Promethearchaeota archaeon
AAAGAAAAGTTAAAAGACGAAATAGATAAATTAAGGAAAGAATTAGAAGGATAAAGTGTTGTTGTAAATCTGTTTTTACTTTTTACTCTTAAATTTCATTTTAATTTTAATCAATCAAATATCTATTTCAATTCCTTCAAGGCAAGGACCATGTTTTTAACTTTTTTTATTGCTATTTCATAACCCTCTTTTTCTCCGAAGATTTTTAAAGGGTAGAAGCCACAATCTGGCTTAATAATTAAATTCTCTCTACCATATTGATCTATTCCTTTCTTAATATACTTTTTAAGAAATTCGACTTCTTCCACATAATCATCAATATTTTTATTTTCTATAGGAGTAAACTTTGATTCCAGTGATCCTAGTGCTAAAAACTTATCTGTCTCTTCAAAGTGTTTTTTTTCAAAGATCTTAAAATTATATTCATTTGTAGCAAATTCATGATCTAAAATTCTTACATTTGTTTTTAGCAGAATATCTCGTAGATAGGGACTAATTCTGCCACACACATGGATAGATGATAACCCTTTTATACCAGATATCGATTTATTAATAATTTTAATAATAAATTCTTCTTCATGGAATAATATTTTCTTTCCAATAAGTAATCCCAGAATTGGTTCATCACATGAAATTATGTTAATACCCATTGCATTATAAGCAGCACCTATTTGTTTTATAATCTCAGCAAACTTTTCAACAATCCAATCTAACATAACTGCTCGAGGTTCTTCGAAAATTATAGGTCTTAAACCTTTAGCTAGATTATTCTTCAGAATTGTTTCGAATGTTAAAGTGAATGGTCCTGTTAAACAAGCTTTTGTACCTCTAACTAGATCTTTAAGATCTGGATAGTTATTAAAAAAATTTACTATAAATTTTCCATATTCTAAAGCGACAACTTGTTTTGGAAATTCAAAATCTTCATACAAATGAAATTTTCCGTCAATTTCTTGTAGTTGAGGAATTATCTTCGCTAAGGGGGATAAGAATTGGTGTGTCATAGATAAGAGTTGAGGGTAACAAGGAAAGTCTACGCCTATTTGAATTAAATCATTAAAAACTCTTTCCATGTTATGTTGATTATTGCTTAAGGGCCAGCTACCAACAACTGTACTAATTACTTCTTTATCCATAAGACTTTCAATAATAAAAAGAATATAAATATACGATAAACAAAATATGCTAATTCTGCATAAAACTCAAGCTTTTCTTTTTATGTATAAAATCGTTTTTTATCAAAATTCCTACTGTTGTTTTTTAATCCCTCTAATTCTTCTAAACTCTCCTGGAGATTTTGAATTTTTTTTTCTATTAAATAAATTTCTTTTTGGAGATTCTTAAATGTTCGAAAATAATCTGTTTCGGAGATTAACCCTTGATCAAATTTTGTATCTAACTTTTTTAAGGTTTCTTTTAGACTATATCTATCTTTATCTAATTCAAGCATTTTCTTATGTTTTTCTTTATCAATTTTAAAGAGTTTTCGTTTATATCTATAAGAATTATCTGGTGGAACATATTCTGAATTAAATAAATCAGATAAATGGTTTCTATTGTAATCTTGGAAAATTGCTTCTTCGTTCGAGAATAAATCATTTTCATTGTATAATTCATTACT
This sequence comes from Promethearchaeota archaeon, assembly GCA_020344955.1. Lineage (GTDB taxonomy): Archaea > Asgardarchaeota > Lokiarchaeia > Sigyniarchaeales > SOKP01 > Loki-b32. The sequence goes on from CP070831.1 coordinate 442,413, forward strand.
TACTTGGTTTTGAATGCGTGGATATAAATTATTTTCCAATTGATTATTAAGGTTTATTCTTTGGGGATTATAATTCTGATAACGATTTGGATTATAAGCATTTTGTATGAAGAAGCTATTTTTATTATAAGTAGGACCCTGTGGAAGATGGTTAAATTGGGGTGAATGATTAATAGGAGGTTGCATATGATGTGGATTATTTATTCTTTGGTCCATATTTGAATTCCTCGGAAAATTAAGCCAAGGTTGAGCATTGTTTTGAAGATAACTAAATTGGGTGGGTGTTCCAGAAATTACATTCGATATTTGGTTGGGGTGAACACTATAAGGATTAGTTAAATCTCTTTTTTGTACATTATAATTTTCGAAACTCTTATTATATTGACATTTTATACTGAAAAACGAATTAATGCTTTCTTCTATGAAATTTACAAAATTATTTAATTCAATATCAATTTGTTGAAGTTTCTTTGCAGATTTTTCGTCATATATAGTTGTTTCATCAAAAGATCTTGCTAAAATAATATATTCAATTACTCTTGCGACAGCTTTCGGTGGTAACGTAAATTCATATTTACCATAAGAAAATTCAATATATAGTTTTTTGAAAACCTTGCCCTTTTCTCTTATTCTTGTTAAATCTTGTACAGGTGCCTTAAAAATTAGCTCTGTTTTTCTCTTTTTTACTCCATATTTATGAACAAATGAAAGATCAAAATTGGTAATAAATAGAATACCTTTATCTTTTTTGTATTTATCATGTGTATTTAACCCATTAGTTAATTTAGCATATATTGCATAAACAGGTTTTTCACCATCCGCAAGTCTAAGTAATTTATTATATGAGGTAAAATAAGAGCTAACTTTTTCTATAAAATTTAGATTCTTCTCAAAGGTTTCAAAACTGTCATTGAATGTTTCTAGATTGATATTAATAAAATTGTCAATTGAATTATAGCTCCGTGATAGATTTTCAAAAATACCTTCAATGATATTTATATTTGAGTTAGGTTGGGAATAAATATCAAAAAAATATTCCTTATTTTGATTTATTTGATGAAAATGAACATTTACTTTTTCGAATAATGTATTTTGAATATAATTAAATAATTTAAAAAGAGCTAACAAATCTGATTCCATTTTAGGAAAATGGTAATATTTTTTAGGAGGATCTCTCACATCCTGAATTTTTGATTGAAATGAATATAATTTATCAAGGACATCTTTTAAAGGATCAATAAATAGGCGAGTATTTTTAATTAATTCTAAAAAATTCTTTTCTAATTCTTCTTTTTTCTCATAAATGTTAATAATTTGATGTGAATCGCATTTTGGACAAGATTTTAGTCGTTGATTAACTTTAGTAATATTATCCTTTCCACAATCTTTACAATATTTCTTATTTTCGGATTTTAAAATTTCAATATTTTTAGACTTACAATCTTGACAAATAAAGAAATCGACTTTTTTTTCATGGAGGCATTCAGAACAACAACTAGAGCCACACTCTTCACAATAATAAGCTAACTTAACATATCTATGGCAAAAACGACAAATTTGTTCTGACATTTTAAATACTTAAACCCAACCAAATAAGGTAAAATTTACGTTTAAAATCGCTTTACAGAAGAATAAGAAATTTCAAAACATAAAAAAAGCTATAATATTCTCGTATCATGTAATATCCAGATATAATAAGAGATAATAATAAGTATAAAGCTCAATAATTCATTTGATAATTCTCACTTTTTTTCCAAGAGCTTGTCCAGGAACTCCTGCTTTCCTAAAATGGGCTCTTACAGCACCATTGTTTCCATGAGCTCTAGTTATTACTCCTTTCAATTCCTTACCCGTAGGAGTGTTCCAAACGACAATTCTTCCAATAAGTTTATTCGCATCTTTCCTTGTATTTATATTAGGAAATTCTATAATACAATGTTTCTGGTGTATTGTGTGACGTCCTCGTTTGTAATTTGCGATAACCCCTTCCATTCCCAAAATATCCAATTTATTCAATGACATTGTAGGTTATTTTTTAATCTTAATAAATTAAGAGCAAGAATAGTCCAAAAATATTAAATTTTTTCATTTAATAAATATATTCTTTTTAATTTATCTCAGATAATTTAATGCAGTTAATGCATAAATTTTAGTTACATTTATTAAATCATCAATGTAGACAAACTCATCTTGAGCATGATGATTATTCTCCCCTCTAATAGGCCCAATTAAAATAGTTTCAATTCCTTGTTCATGAAAAATTTGTGCATCAGAGGTGGGGATAAATGTTTTAAAATCTCTTTCTTCTTCGAAAACAGTTCTAAATGCTTTTTTCACTACATTTGCAAAAGTTGATTTAGTATTTAATATCTGTGGTCTAATTATAAGTCCAGTTTGGGTTTTTATATCTAATAAAGGATCCTCTTTTTTAAGCGCCTCTATAAAATTTAATATTCTCGTTTCAATACTTTTAATATCAACTTCTGGGATAACACTAATCAAGCATTGCAAAACACAACTGTCTGGAAGAGCAGATAGTGAATTACCTCCATCTATTTTTGTAAAATTTACCGCCCCTATTTTAGATGGCATTTCAGGAGGTATGGGATATTTTGTTTCCTCTTTCTTGAATTCTTCCTGTAATTCCATTAAAAAATTCATAATTCTTACCATCTTTCCAATAGCATTTATTCCTGAATATTTATTGCGATTAGGATGAGGTAAATCGGGATAAGCTTGGGCATTGCGACGAATTCCTTTAATAATAAAAGTGATTTGCATTGTCCCACCTAGATAAGCAATTGGATAATCACAGCAAACATCACCTACTAAACAAACATCTCCCTTTACAATTTCATCCTTTACAAGATATTCAGTACCCAAAATACCACCAATTTCCTCGTTAATAACAGCTGTAATAATTATTTTTCCATTTAATTCAACTCCTAAATCCAATAAAGCTTTAGTTGCATAAATCTGAGCCGCTACACATGCTTTATCATCAGCAGCTCCACGTCCATACACTTTGTTCCCAACAATTTCCCCTCCATGAGGATCTTTAGTCCAGCCATCATAAGTCGGAACTGTGTCTAAATGAGCATTAAATATAAGAGATGGGCCTTTTTCATTTCCGATTTCCCCAATAACATTCTTTTTCTTAACTTTCGTAATTATCTCAAAATCTTTCATTTTTGATTCGACAAATCTTGATATTTCTTTATACTTCCCTGGGGGTACTTCAGAAGGTATTCGAATCAAATCTTGGAGAAACTGGATTATTTCGTCTTTCATATTGTCGATTTTGTCCATAATTGCTTTTTCCATATTATCCATTGTCATCACGAGTTTTATTACAATTCTTGATAAAAATGAAAATGTATTTACTCATTTAAATTATCCTCTGAAAAAAAATAAGGATAAAAAGAAGAGAATTAATAGTAAAACCATTATTGATTTTAAGTTATAATACTGCAATTGCGTCAATTTCAATTAATCCATATGGAAGTGGACATGTTGCCTCGACTGTACTTCTCGCGGGAAATTTTTCAGATACATCATTTTTCTCAAAAAATTCTTTATAGGCTTGATTCATCTCTTTAAAATCAGACATGTTTTTCAAAAAAACCGTTACTTTAGCTATATTGGAAACGTGGGCTCCTGCAGCTTCTAATACTTTTCTAATTTTCTCTAAAGCAGCTAATGTTTGACTCTTTATATCTCTCGCTTCTGGAGTAGTTACTTGTCCTGATATAAAAATGAGATTACCCGCTTTAATACCAA
>CP070831.1:446292-449355 GCA_020344955.1 Promethearchaeota archaeon
ATAACTTAGATTTAGCCCTAAAGAACGGGGTAGAGGAAAAAAAAGTTTAGACTTTTTTTACATCAATTTTACAAAAAAATTTTATTTATTTTTAATCGCAAATATCATTTTCTTATTTCTAAAAATAATCTCAACAATTATTAAAAAATCGACGTTATATTAATTAAAGATTAAAGACGAATTCTTATATGTTAGTGATTTAAAATTGAAAATTGGTTTATTTTTATGTGATTGCGGTAAAAATATCAGCGGTGTAATTAATAATGAAAAATTAATTAAACATTTCGAGAAATTTTCTAATTTAGTTGTATTTAGAGATCAATATTTATGTTCTGAATTAGGATTAAACAAAATTGAGGAAGAAATACAGGAAAAACAAATTGATCGAGTGGTTATTGCTGCGTGTTCATTTAAATTGCATGGGTTATTATTTCGAAAGACTATTGAAAAGGCTGGCATAAATAGGTATTTAATATCATTTGCAAATATCCGCGAACAAAATTCTTGGGTTCATTATGACGATCCAGAAAAAGCAACCAGAAAAGCAATAGATCAAATTAATATGGCTATAGAGCAAGTAAAACTTCTGGAACCATTAGATATTCAATATTCAGAAGTTATTCCCTCTACTTTAATTATTGGTGGTGGAATTTCAGGAATAAAAGCCGCTTTGACAATAGCAGAATCAGGATATCAAGTTTATCTAGTAGAGAAAGAACCCACTATAGGAGGCCATATGGCATTATTTGACAAAACCTTTCCCACACTAGATTGTAGTATATGTATTTTAGGTCCTTTGATGACTGATGTGAAGGATCACCCTAACATTGAATTATTGACATATTCAACTGTAGAAAATGTTAAAGGCTATATTGGGAATTTTGAAGTATCAGTAAAGAAAAATCCTAGATTTATAAAAGAGGATCTTTGTGTAGGGTGTTTTGATATATGTAGAGAAGTATGCCCAATTGATATAGAAGATACTTATTTTCCAAGAAAAGCAATAGATGTCCCTTATCCTCAAGCAATACCACTTTTTCCAAATATATTAGAAGAATATTGCGTCGGTTGCAAAGTTTGTGCTCAAGCTTGTGATAGAGAAGCCATTGATTTTGATCAGGAGTCTGAAATCCATAATTTTAAAGTAGGTTCAATTATTGTTGCCACAGGATTGAAACCTTTCGATCCCTCAATATTAGGAGAATTGGGATATGAAAAATACTCTGATGTCATTACTACGATACAAATGGAAAGATTGCTCAATAATGATGGTCCAACACATGGAAAAGTTGTAAAACCCTCCGATGGAAAGCATCCTAAAAGGGTTTCTTTTGTATTATGCGTCGGTTCTCGAAATAAAAAAATAAATCATGAGTACTGTAGTCAAGTATGCTGCAATGAAGCGATAAAACAAGCCATCTTATTAAAAAAAGACAATCCAGATATTGATATAAATATTTATTATACTGATATTAGAGCAGTAGGTAAAAATTGTGAAGAATTCTACAATAGGGCTCGTGAAGTTTTTGGGGTACGATTTATCAAAAGTAATATCTCTGCTATATTAAAAAGTGATACTTCGGATACTTTAATAATTCGAGGGGAAGATATTATGGAAGATACTTTATTTGAAAACAAAACGGACTTAGTAGTTCTAGCAGTAGGTATAGAACCCGCTGAAGGAACGGATGAATTAAGTCAAATCTTAAACATTTCTCAAGATCCTTACGGCTTTTTATTAGAAAAACACTTAAAAGTACAACCCTCAGAAACATTGGTTAGTGGGATATATATTGCTGGTGCGATACAAAGCCCAAAAGACATACCAAATAGCATTACTCAAGCAGAAAGTGCTGCTAGTAAGGCGATTGCATTAATTGCAAAAGGAAGAGTCGAATTAGATCCACATATAGTCTACTTAATTAAAGAAAAATGCGATTTGTGTAGACTTTGTGAAAATATATGCACTTATAACGCTTTAAAAATTGAAGATGACCAATTAAAAATTATAAATGCAAATTGCAGTGGGTGTGGAGCATGTGCTGCAATGTGTCCTCACGATGCTCTTTACATCCCAGGTTTTAAGCAAAAACAAATTTTGACACAATTAAAAACAGTCTTAATTGAAAAAAGAGAGAGTCCATTGATTATTGCATTTTTATGTAATTGGTGTTCTTATATTGGTGCGGATCTTGCAGGGACAAGCAAAATTGTGTATCCTACGAACATTAGAGTAATTCATGTTATGTGCACAGCTATGCTTAATCCCTCCTTAATATTTGAAAGTTTCTTAAATGGGGCTGATGGTGTATTGATTGCGGGGTGTTATCCTCAAGATTGTCATTATGAGACTGGATTCATTAAAGCATCAACTCGATATGAAAGTATCAAAGAAATTTTAGCTGAAGTAAATATCAATGAAAATCGATTAAAGATTATAAGTATATCCGCTGGAGAAGGTGAAAAATTCGCTAAAACCATCACGCAATTTAAAGAAGAACTAGATAAATTAGGTCCAATTCAACCAGGAGAATATTTAAAAACTCACACGGCTGAAGAGCAATCAAAAGATAAAGCAAAACTCGATGAAATTTAAAAATCTTCAAGATGATTAAGATAAATAATTAGTTCTGTAATACTAAATTTTAATTTTTATAGGGTTTGTCTTATAAACCTTATTAATGGATATTTTCTATTATATTATTGTACGCGAATTTTAATTTTGAATATATAATTTTACACGTTAGATATGAGGATTCGTGCGGTAACAATAGGGCAAATAATACCTTTTTTATTTAAGAATGAAACAATTCTATCGTTTTTACAGAATAAATTTGAAAATTTCTCTTCTTTTCTTAATGAATTTATTGATATGTTAAAAGAAATTAATATTGAGGTAGACACGAAAAGATTTTGCTCACAACCACTATTTAGTTTTGATAATAAATTATTTTATGAGAAAAATTTAAAGGAAACTCTTGTAGACATTGATAACCAAATAGCATTTTTGCAAGATGTATTCAATGATTATGGAATTAATTACTTTGCCTGTGCTATGATGCG
>CP070831.1:449455-457758 GCA_020344955.1 Promethearchaeota archaeon
ATAAAAAAATCTTCCTCAGAGATCTATTCCGGAAAGGAAAAGATCCCGTTTAAAGAACGTAATTCAAAATATAAACAAATTCTAATCTATGAATTTAGTGCAAATTAAGAATTTCCTATTATTTTTTTGAAGTGAGAATATTGTTTGGAAAAATAAAAACATTTTGACATAAAGGACATGCATTATATTTGAAGAGCCAAGATGAAACACATGTAGAATGATATCTACTTCCACAGTAAGAACATGTAATTGTCTTCTGTAAATTTGGACCAATATTTTTATGACAAATTACACATTGAATTTCACGTATCAAATTTGATTGAGAATTTTTTACTTTTTTACCACAGAAACAACAATAATTAATTTTATATTTATTAGACTTAGGTAATTTCCTGCCACAATAAGGACAAAAATTATAAATTTTCTCCAACGATTACACTTCACTAAAATTCCAACTATTTATTCTAATTAAGGAAAAATCGAAATAGTAATAAAATGATCTTTAGTCCAATTTTTAATCAATAATTTACCTATTTATGAAAAAATTTCATTAAGATCCATATTTCAAATAGAATTCCTAGGATTGAAATATTAAATGGGACAATAAAATTAACATTTTCAATCAAAAGTGCTCCAATAATGCCTTTAGGTAAATATCCAATTCCTGTATATCAAGTTTATTATTTGAATAGATTGTCATTTGTGTTTTTGGATAAATTCTTTCAAGGGAGTAATATATTCATCTCTAAATGAAAAAATATTATTATGCCCAGCTCCTTCAATTAGAACTAATTTTTTCTCAACTCCTGGAGGGACACACTCATAAATTAATTTACCTTCATCAGATGGAATAATCCAATCTTCAGTACCATGAATGATTAGCACTGGTTTTTGAAATTTTAGAATTCTAGTATCATTTGAATATTCACGCAATCCTTCTGGTGTAATACCAGGTCCATTTACTCTAAATAATCTTGTCATCATATTATATATACTTGCGAATCCACTTTCAAATATAATGCCTTTCAAGTTATCTGGATTATGTGCTCCAATCTCAGAAGCACAAGCACTACCAAGTGAACGACCTAATAAAAACAATGAATCCTTTAAATTATTTATTTTCATCCATTTACAAAATTCATTATAAACTGGAAACGCATCTGATAAAAGACTAGTATATATTGGTTCACCCGAACTAAATCCATAACCACGAAAATCAACTACTGCCAAATTTACCTCACAATCAAAAAAAAAATCTAAAAAATATTGATAATCAGCAGCAATCTCTCCATTTCCATGAAATAATAAAATTGTTGGAAAATTTTTATCATTTAAATAAAAAAATCCACCTATAGTAATTTTTTTACTTATCCCAAACTCTAATACTTTGACTTTTGGATCTAAGATGTCTGGTTTAGACATTTTTCTTGGATAAAAAACTTGCCGAGACACTACAGGATTATCAATAAGTAGTTTCTTTACCATTTTAGAAAACCTCTCCTTCTATTATAGAACAATTACTCTATCACATATATCCTTTGGTGAAAAATTTTTTCCAAAAATGAATATTCTTAAATAAAACTGTCGTAAATATTTATTTACCGTAAATCCATTTTTAAAAATATTTTGAGAAGTGATGAATTATTGGTATAATATTAGTTACAACTTATTATCCTCCACATAAAACTATGGAAGTCGCTAAGTTGATTTTAAAACAGCCACGAGAATTACCTCATGTGTCAAAATGGCGTGTATATAATGGCGCAGCAGGAAAGAAAGGAATGAAGCAATATCATTTAATTTATACAGAAAGAGGGAAGTTAGAAGAAGCAGGGATGGCTCTTTATAAATATTTTCTTCCTTTCACAACCCAAATTGAGGGGTATTTTATAAAATTTGAAAATCTAATTGGTGTGTCAGATTCCTATAAGATGGTAGGAATGAAATGGGAGTAATTTAAATTATATATTAAATAATCTTTTTTTTTATCTATTTGTTATTTTTACGCAATCTTGCTTTTCTATCAATATTGCCATAATCCATTTATTGATAATTATATGATATTTAACAAAAATGGATATTGTTAAATAAAATTGCAGTAATAATCTAATTACCGTTAATCCAATTTAAAAAAATATCAAAAAAATGATTTATTATGGGCGTTATAATGGTAACTACATGGTATCCAAACCATAGAGGAATGGAAGTTGCTAAATGGTATTTAAAACAACCAAGAGAGATACCATATGTTACAAAATGGCGTGTATTTAATACTCCCGCAGGAAATGATGGTATGAAGCAATATCATTTAATTTATACAGAAAGAGGGAAGTTAGAAGAGGCATCTATGGAAATTTATAAATACTTCTCCCCGATTGCTCTTCAAATTGAAGGTTATCAAGTAACTGTAGAATTATTAATCGGGGTTTCAGATTCCTATAAAATGGCTGGATTGAAATGGGAGTAATTTAATTTATAATTTTAATCTTTTTTTTTACTCTAATTATTTTGAGATATTTTATTTACTTCTGGTGTTTCACATAAATTAAAACAACTACAATCATTCCTATCGTTATAATCAGAATAGAATAAATTGAAAATGGGATTGTTGGCAGAGATTGTCCAGTACATACATCGTATCCCTCGGTTAGCCAAGCATTTATTCCCCCCATCATATTGTAGATCTTAGTAAAATTGTGATTATCAGCAAGATTTTGACTTGCTTGAGCACTTCTACTTCCAGATGCACAGTAAACTATTATTTCTGTATCCTTATATGACTCAAGTTCACTAATTCTTGCATCTATTTGAGCAAGTGGTATTAGATGAGCATTACATAAATGATTTTCATCATACTCCCACTGTTCTCTAACATCAAGAATAACTAAGTTTGGATATAGTGTGTTATTATTTATCATTTCATAAGCAATTTGAACAGAGATATCTGAATAAGATTGAGCTCTAACATTAGTTACCGGGATTAAACTAATAATTGGTAAAAAGAAGGTAATAATAAAGATTTTAATCCATTTTTTCGAATCAATCATTTATATCCTAATTATAATACTGAGATTTTTTTATATAATAGAGATACAGTAATATTTTAATTTGGTTCTTATAAAAATTAGGTTTTTTATATCTTAATACATAAATTTTCTAAGTAATGTATATTTTTCTGAAAAACTTAGTTTCTTTATAAGATCATCTAGCTTTTCCTTGGCTGGCTACAGCCTCTATAGCTTTCTTAATTTCTTCTTGATCTCCAAGATAATAATGATTAATTGGTTTCAAATCGCCATCTAATTCATAAATTAAAGGTACACCAGTTGGTATATTTAATCTGACTATTTCATCATCAGGCATTTTATCGAGATACTTGACAAGTGCTCTTAGACTATTTCCATGCGCGGACACCAAGATTTTCTTACCAGTTTTTATAGTTGGAACAATAATTTCATGCCAATAAGGTAGTACTCTTGCTACAGTATCTTTCAAGCATTCGGTTAGGGGAATTTCATCTCGAGTTAATTCGCTATATTTTTTTTCATTCCCTGGATACCTAGGATCGGTTGTTTTAAGAGCTGGAGGTGGAGTATCATAACTCCTTCTCCAAATAAGAACTTGTTCTTCACCTACTTCAGAAGCCATTTTATCTTTAAAAAATCCTTGCAATGCCCCATAATGTCTTTCATTCAATCTCCAAGAACGATACACTGGAATCCACATCAAATCCATTTCATCTAAAACAATCCATAATGTGCGTATTCCTCTCTTTAATACAGAAGTATAAGCAATATCAAACGTAAATCCTTCTTCCCTCAATAATTTAGCAGCTTCTTTAGCTTCTTGAATTCCTTTTTCTGAAAGATCAACATCCGTCCAACCGGTAAATCTGTTTTCTTTGTTCCAAGTGCTTTCTCCATGTCGTAACAAAACAATTTTATACATTTCAAATCATGTTCTTAAATCATATTTTTAGTATTAATTAATTATTTTAAAATCTAATATATATCTCTTTGCTGAGAAGCCTTTGAAGATTATTAGTTTTTCAATAACTTTATTTGCTTTTCTTACTACTTTCGCTCAATTTATCTTCAAATTGATTTACATCATATGGAATCCTCTCACCCGTATCAACCACCCTTCTCATTGCTTGTTTCCTGCTTTCCTCAATTGCGCTTTGAATAGGTTGATACTTACGAGCAGGATTTCCGATATATATCCAATTAGGTTCTAGAATTTGATTAATATGCGTGGCTGTCCATACACCCAGGGTAGAACTTTTACCAATTATTGTACCGGGTGATACAATAGAATTAGCCCCTAAAACAACATGATCTCCGATAATAACTCTTTTAATCAGAAGATAATCATTTTTCTCTATTCTAATAATAATGCTTGAAAAGACTTGAGCTCCTTGTCCAATCATGATATTATTACCATACTCAATGAATTCTACATCACTCCATCCATCAAATAATGTACTTTTAAAATCAGCTTTGATATCACACATTTTGAAGACAAAATTATTGACCCAAGGGAAGCAAAAATTATTCCAAATCCAAAAAATGAATTTCTTAATTGTTAATCTAAAACAATAATGAGTATAATCTTTATTCTTCCTATCTATTCTGAAAAGTCCTTCTCTAGGTTTATGTATTAATTTAAGTATAATTAAAAGTAATTTACTAAGTAGTAAACTAATAAGAAGATAGGCCCCCCACCATGCCAATATATCTATAAAAATTAATAACACTCTTAAATGAAAGAAATTCGACGCCATTGCAAAACTAAAGAAAGTTAAAATCATTACAGAAGGCATTAGAAATGAAAAAGTGTGTAAAAAAAGATAAAGTAAATTTGAAGTAAATGTCCATTTAAATCCATTTGTTGTAATTGGAATATTTTTCACATCAAATGATAATTTTTCTCCATTTTTTGTGTTAATTTGGTTGTTTTCCATCATAAAGACCTCCTGTAATTTCCTCGATTTCTTTCGTGTTTAATTTTTTTGCTGGAAATTTGCCAAATACTCCGTTTTCTCCAAGCTTATCATATTTTACCGTAGCGCACATTGGCAATATTGTAGAATTGTCTTCCATTTTTAAACCTGGCATAGCACCATTACATAGACTAAATATACAATTATTACCTATATCTACTCCAAAAAAGGTCAGATTTTCTTCTCCATAAACTCCATCAACCAAATGATTGCTAATGTGCGTAAAAGTTCCTATATAGCAATTCTTCCCAAAATTAATATGACTATGAAAAAAAGTATCCTCAAATATTGTTCCTTTCCCAACTTTGTTTGACTTTATAAACCTTAATAACCAATTAAGAAGCCATGGGAATGGAGAACGAATGAAAGCAAAAATTGGATATTTAAATAAGAATGATCTAAAATGATAATAATCTAATGCTTTAGATGTTTCGTCTAAATTTCGATCAAATACCCCTTGATTTGGTCCTCTTTTATTAGCCATTCTATAAAACCATCGTGTAAATAAAGCTACAAAAAACAAATGAAGAAGATAAAGACAAATTAAAACAACTGGAGTAAGAAAAAGAATGATAAGAGATTTAGGCGTAAAAATCAACTCAAGTGATATTGGAATCGAAAGTATACTAGGAACTAAGGATCCAAAAAGAAACAAGTAAAATAAGAATCCTGGTAATATAAATGAACATCCAATTATGATCCAACCAGCTATAAGATAAAAGTGGAATGGAACTGATAATTCTTTTGAATATGTTCTCAAATTTTCTATATCATACTCCTCAAAATTTTTTTTGTCAAAGATATGCTCTTTGAGTTCAGTTTCATCAATATTTAAGCTATAATCTCGTATCTTTTTAGCAGGAGCCCCACGATATGTAGAATTACTTTCTAAATGTTGATTAACTAGGGTCATTGAGATGGTATCAAGTATGGTGTTTGATTCAATAATAGTTCCAGGTAATACTATTGAGTGAGCACCAATAATTACATTATCTTGAATTGATACTTTTTTTATAATTAGCCTATCTTGGATAATTAAATTTGAAATAACAAAACTTCCTTGACCAATTTTTACATTTTTACCAAATTCTACGAATTCACAATCAACCCATCCTTCATATAAAGAATTGGAAAAGGACGTTTTCACACCAAGAATCTTAAAGACTATAATCTCAATTAAAGGTAATGAAAATTGACGTGCTAGCCATGTTGGCCATTTTTTTATAACTGCTCTTAAACTCCAGAAACAGTAATCCTTATCTTTTTTATTCCTTAAGAAAACACCTTCAGATGGTTTATGAATTAAATTTATAAACACTAAGAAGACTTTTGCGACTAATGTGGAGCAAATTATTAAGATAATAATACCTATAATAAAAGCAAATGGAAATAACAAATAAAAAATTAAATTTAGGTTAGTAAAGAATTGCCAAAAATACCACAACCAGAATATCGTTGGTTGGGCACTCAATATAAGAATGCTGAAATAAATAATTAAATATCTTTTTTTTACAAGGGTATTTGTTGTTCTTGGTCCGACTCTTAAAGATGCGGGAATAGAAATTTTTACATCACATTAATCTAATTAATTTTATTATGAAAATATAGAAACTTTAATAATAATTTTTATTAATGAAAGAATTATTTGCTGTTTCTTATTTATTTTTATCCTTTTGATAATTATTAAAAAAACAGATTATTTTGAAAAGAATTCCCAATTATTCTATCTCAAAATCCTCAACTAAATAAATCTTCTTTTCTATATCAATTGTAATAGCATTCAGTTTAATATCATCATCTGGACTTTCAGGATCAATCATAACAAAATAGAATGTATTTCCTTCAGTATCATAACCAACGTCCATTTCTCCACAGTCTTCAGGTAATATCTCTTTAATATTTTTTGGAGCGTTTTCTTTTAAGATCTCATAAATACTGTCTTCGATTTTCTTTTGACCTTTTCTAATATTCTTAATATTTTCAAAATCAAATTGTCCCATTGACTCCTGAGCTTTGGTATTTAATTCGTTCCATTCCTGGAACATTTCTTTTAAGGTCGGTTTTGAAGCCATAAGAATTTATTATTACTATACAAAATAAAGATTCTTATTTGTACAGAAATAAATATTAAATGTGAACTTCAAATGGAATTTATTAAAATTGTCATTAATGAGGTGAATAAATGGACATAGTACTTCCTAAACCAAAACTGAAAGGAGAAAAAAGTCTTGAAGAATGTATTTATGAACGTGAGAGTGTTAGAAATTATAAAGAGAAAGTTATTGAAATAGATAAAATTTCACAACTTTTATGGGCAACACAAGGAAAAAAAGGGGTAAAAAGAACCGTGCCTTCAGCAGGAGCTACATATCCTTTAGAAATTTATGTTATTCTCAAAGATAAAGGACTATTTCATTATAATATTAAAAAACATATACTGGAATTAATCTCTGAGGAAGATTTAAGTCGTAAATTGGCAATGGCTTCATTAGACCAATCCTTTATGGCTGAAGCTTATTTAAATATTATTATATGCGCAGAGTTCTCAAGGACTACTTGGAGATATGGAGAAAGAGGCATTAGATATGTTTTTATAGAAATTGGTCATTGCGCACAAAATATTCATTTAGAGGCTGTTGCATTAGGTTTAGCTTCAGTGCCAATTGGTGCTTTTGAAGATGAAGAAGTAAGAACTGTACTTAAATTGCCCAAAAATATTGAGCCTTTCTATATTATCTCTATAGGATATCCTAAATAATCTGCTGATCCTCAAATTCTTTTTTATTTATCGAAAAATACATAGCTTTGGATGAAATTTCATCTAGATAAATATGGCCCAAATATTTCATCCCCACTCTTTCAGCTACTTTCCAAACTTTTGAACATTTTGGATTAATGTATGTAATGATCTTTAATAAAACAAATTTTGAAAATGCAAATTCGATAAGCTTTTTCATTGCCTCGATGGCAAATCCAAATCCTCTGTATCTTGGAAGCAATAAATAAAAACAAATTGCTTCTTTATTATCTTTTGAATAAACTAATCCACAAGATCCAATATATTTTCCTAAATCTTTATTAAAAATTAAAAATGTTAATATTGGTTGAGAAGTGTTAATAGAATCGACAATCTTTTGAAAGAAGGTTCTAACATTTTCTACAGCCTTAATTTTAAAAATGAAATTAAGGTTCTCAGATATCGAATCAGCTATTGCAATTTCTGAAAAAATATTAAAATCATCATGATTTAAAAATCTGAGGATAAGCCTTTTTGTATTTATTTGATAAGGAAGATCCATAA
>CP070831.1:457858-462971 GCA_020344955.1 Promethearchaeota archaeon
CCAGCTATAACTAATTCTCCAGATTCACCAATAGGTAAGAAATTAAGATTCTCGTCAATGATCCCACATAAGGTACTCGCAACAGGAACACCACAACTACCAAGCTTCTTCTTAGCCCAAGGAGGACTATTTGTAACAGTGGGGCTTGTTTCACTAAGACCATAACCCTCTCCTAAAGGAAATCCAGTTTTTTTTTCCCATTCTTTCGCAATTTCAACAGGCATTGCAGATGCTCCTACATTGCAATACTTAAGATTAGAAAAATCAACATCTTTACTTAGTGGTGAACTCAATATATTGATAAACATAGTAGGTACTCCAAGTATGAAATTAACATCCTTTTTCTTAATAGTTTCAATTATTCTAGGGATATCAAATGTCGGAAAAATAACACCTTTACCTCCAGTTAATGGTCCCTGTAAAAGCTCACAAATTTGGCCATATACATGATACCATGGTAGTATAGAGAGTCCTACGAGATCTCCCTTAATATAGGTTTCTTGATTATAATCTGAAATTTGTTTAATTTGCAATAGATTTGATAACGCATTATAGTGAGATAATTCAGCGCCTTTTGGGTCACCTGTCGTACCACCTGTATATTGAATAATCGCAATATCTTCTTTTGGATTAATATTAACTTTAAATTCTGTTAGAGGTTCAAGATTTGATTTCATCAATGTGTTGTAATGGATTATTTTATTTGTCTCAGGTATTTCGGGAATTTTCCCTTCTAGGTTTACTAAAATCACTTTTTCCAAGTTTAATTTGTCTTCACCTTTCTTAAACTCTCGAAAAAATCTATCAATCATAATAAGATACTTAGCACCTGAATCTTCTATTTGATAAACCATTTCTCTTGCAACAAATAGGGGACTAATAGCAGTTAATGTAGCTCCAATACCTAATGCAGCAAAATAACAAATACTAAAATGCGGACAATTTGGTAACCAAAGAGCTACTACATCTCCTTTCCTTATCCCCAGATTTAGGAGGGCACTGGCAAATCTTCTTGTTAATTGGTCCATTTCCCCATATGTGAATTCCCTTCCAAAGTAATTAAATGCTACCTTATTGGCATTTTCTTGAGCGCCCGTTTCAAATACATCAATTAAAGATTTATCTTCTGGTATGTCAATTTCAATTGTTATTCCATCCGGCAAATAGTCTTTCCAAATTCGATTCTTAATATAATCTGGGAGTTCCAATTTTAAATCCTCACAAAAAATTTAAAAACATTATTTAGTGAATTTAATATCAAAAATAAAATTTACAAATCCTTAATTCCACGATTTAACTATACAAATCATTTTTTAATGATTTATTATTATAATTTCAAGTAGCTTTGAAAAACTCAAAATAAAATTTTTATTTTTAATTAATAGGTTTAAGATTTTGAAGTCACAACAGGAGTTAGGAGTAGCAGTTCCAGCAAATAAACCATTAGTTGTCAGAACAATCAAACAAGTTACAAAAGAACAACGTGAATATGTATTAAAGAAAACCGAGTATAGTATGTTTTCTTTTCCTGCAGATTTAATCTTTGTTGATTTTCTATCTGACTCAGGTTCTGGAACAATGACAGATTTTCAATGGGCTGCACTATTTCACGGAGATGAGTCCTATGCTCGTAATAAAGGATACTATGTCCTTTTGGAAGCGATACGAGACACTTTTGAACGAGGAGATTATCCGAAAAAATCAATTGATATGATTCTTTCTGGTGAAACTAATGTAAAAAAACTTATAGATGAACTTTATTTAAAATCATATGAGGGAGGATTTGTAAATGGAGGAATTCACCAGTTGACTCGCCCTAATGCTTTCATTGTCCCTCAAGGAAGATGCGCAGAACATTTGTTATTCTCAACAATCGCTCCCATCTTAAGAGAAAATAAAAATATTACATATTATATTCCAAATAACGGACACTTTGACACAACTGAAGCTAATATTAGTGCTAATGGTATTATAGCTGTAAATTTGTTTTCAGCAAATTTAATGGAGGATTTTCCTTATGATGAAATGGATAAAAGGAACCCTTTTAAAGGTAATATGGATCTTGAAGGCCTTGAGAATTTGATTCAAGAAAAAGGTGTAGATACAATTCCATTAATTTATATTACTATTACAAATAACACTGCAGCAGGTCAACCAGTCTCAATGCAGAATATAAAAGCTGTTCATAAAATTGCTCAAAAATATGATATACCTCTGTTTTTTGATGCATGTAGATTTGCTGAAAATGCTCATTTTATTAAAGAATTTGAAGAAGGATATCAAAATTATACAATACCCAGAATCATTCAAGAAATGTTTTCTTATGTAGATGGCTTCACTATAAGTTACAAAAAAGATGGCCTAGCTAATATGGGTGGTTTTTTATGCTTTAGAGATAAAGGACTTTTCCACAAAAAGTTTTCCATTAATGAAGATATTGGAATTAAATTAAAAGAAAAGCAAATTCTAACATTTGGAAATGATTCATATGGTGGAATGAGTGGTAGAGATATTATGGCTTTAGCAGCAGGACTTTATGAAGTAGTAAAAGAACCATATTTAAATGAGCGAAAGACTCATGTAAGAGATTTTGCCAGAAAACTTGCTCAAAATGGGATTCCTGTCATTTTACCTGCGGGTGGTCATGCTGTATATCTTGATATGAACAAATTCTTTGAAGGGACTGATATGAAGATCAGTGATTTTGGAGGCGTCGGCTTTACCATTGAACTTCTCAAGCATTATGGTATTAGAGCCGTTGAATTAGGACCATTTGCTTTTGAATGGGATAAGAAAACACCTGAGCAAAGAAAAGGGATACTCAATTTAGTTCGTTTTGCTATGCCTCGAAATGTGTATAATACATCTCATATAGATTATGCTGTAGCAGCTATAACAGAACTATATAAGAATAGAGATAAAATTCCAAAAGTAAGAATCTCTCGAGGAGCAGAATTGCGATTAAGACATTTCCAAAGTGGAATCCAACCGATATATAAGGAATAGCAAAATTTTATTGTTTATTAAATTTAATGAGTAAAAAATCCAATTACTCACTAAACTAATCCTATCCACATAAAAAAGAATTATAAATATTAAATAGAAAAAAATTAGATGTCCAACATTCTTAGTCTCTGTGAAATATTCTTCCTTCTTAGAATTTTCATGAAATCATCCTTTTTTTGCTGAAGACGAGTTAAAAAGGAATCTAGCTTATCAAAATTGTTAAAAAAGTAGTCCCTTCCATCAACCATTATTTTAACTCCCTTCTTATCATTTTGAATTATTGCATAAATCCCTCCTACTTCAGAATCATGTTTTATAAATACTTTTTCTGCTTCAGGATACTTTTCATTTCCTTTCTTGGCCCAGAAATTATTTTTTAATAAATATGATCTATACATACTCACCTTACCACACACAACCTTTTTCATTTAATTATGATAAGTCATCGAGATATGTTTATTAATATGCTCGTTATGACCATCGACATATAGTCCCTAGTAATATAAGATTCAAGTCAGTTATAACATCGTGTAATATGCAAGGAACATATCACCTGTATATTATACCGCTTTAACTTTATATTACACAAGAAACATAGTTACTGAAAATCCTTATAAATCATTAAGTAAAAAGCCCAGCACTATTTACTAAAATAATTTTACTTGGGGTTTCATGAAAAAAATTTCAAGTGGAAAATTTAGTGATTAGAATATGAAAATAATTAGTTTTATTTATAATGACATCTAAAAATGAGTAAGTGATTATTGTATGACTAACCAAAACTCCAAATTGTATAAAACTTCTGGTTATATTACAATTGATGGAATTAAACTTCATTATATTATCGAAGGGGATGGAATTCCGTGCTTAGTGATCGGTAATCCCTCAACTTTTTATCCCCCAACTTTTTCAAAGGAATTAAAGAAACGTTTTAGATTCATTTTTATAAATCACAAAATATATGCCCCCTCATCAGAGATCGAAGTAGATAAAATTACAATTGATACAATAGTAGATGATCTTGAAAAAATCCGTATCACCCTTGGTCTTGATAAGTTGGGTATATTGGGACACTCAGCTCAGGGTTTAATCGCTCTAGAATATACTCGAAAATACCGTGAGCATATTAAAAATGTTATTATGATTGCAACTTTCCCAAATTATAATACAGATATTAGAGAAAAAATAGGTGAATTCTGGGAATCTGATGCTTCTAAAGAAAGAAAACAACTTTTTGAAAGAAATCTTAAGCAAATATCAGAAGAGGAATTAAATAAGGCTACCCCTTTACAAGCTTTTTTACTCGAATATCTTGCTAAATCAGGACCTATGGGTTGGTATAATCCTATATATGATTGCTCATGGCTTTTTGAAAGTTATCAAATCAATATTGATGCTTTCAATCATTTTTATTATGTTTTATGTGAAGAATACGACTTTACTCAATACTTTCATGAAATCAAAATTCCTGTGTTTCTTGCTCTTGGAAGATATGATTACGCAGCACCATACACTCTTTGGGATAATCTAATAGAAAATTTTCCTAACCTAACATACAAATTATTTGAGAAAAGTGGTCATTGGCCAATGCTCGAAGAACAAGCCCTATTTGATAAGAAGATAATTGAATGGATTATTAACACATAAAAAATTAAGAAAAAATTATTAAAAATAAATTCTCAATTCAGGGGTATTTCTCATGTAACCCCTTTATAAAATCATCTAATTCCTTTATCGTAAATTTCTTTGGATCATAAGCAACCTTCCCGCACTCATCTTCTAAATCGAGACATGATTTGATATAGGCTTTATTCATTATAGTGAGCATTGTTTTTGTAAAGAAACTAAATTCCTTTTGATATTTTGCTATCTGCTTAGCAAAATTGAAGGTTTCAGTTTCAAGCTGTTCTAATGGGAAAACTCTGGTTGGAAAATTAATATTCTTTAATGAAGCCAATCCTATTTCATCAGTAGTAAATAGCAGATTCTTCGCATAAGTCAATCCAAATGCTAAAAGGGGTAATAGAGTTGCGCCAGTTTGAGGAAAAGCGGAGATTGCAAGTTCTGGTAACCTTAAATATAATTCTTCCTTAGGTCTATCTGCAAA
>CP070831.1:463071-468603 GCA_020344955.1 Promethearchaeota archaeon
CAAGATCAAATTAATGATATCTATGCTAAAGGTGGAAATACTCTAATTATTTCTTATGAAGATCTATTAGCGAGTGATCCTGACATTGCAGAAATGTTGAAAAAAGACCCTGAAGCGCTACTTGAAGATGCAGTTGAGGCATTCAAAAATTTATTAAAGTTTCAAGGATCAAAATTAACTCATCAAAACTATTTTGTAAGAATAACAACCAAAGATAAGAAAAGCCCATTATTTATCCATTTACGTGGTTTAAGAGCAAAACATATTAGCTCTTTAGTTTGGTCTAAAGGTATACTAGTGAGATGTTCTACCATAAGACCAAAGATAATAAATGCAAGCTTTGAATGTAATTTGTGTGGTGCTCAATTTGATATTATTCAGTTGACATCAAGAATAAGGTGGCCTAAATTCTGTATTAATAAACGTTGTAAAGCGAAAGCACAAACCGATTTTAGATTAATATCAAAAAGTTCAGAATTTATTGATTGGCAGAGTATTGTAATTCAAGAAATTCCAGAGGATTTACCTCCTGGAAGAATTCCTCGATCAACTCAAGCCATTTTAACACATGATTTAGTTGATACAGTAAAACCTGGGGATAGAGTTAATTTGATGGGAATCTATAAGTCGGTTTTAGCTCAATCAATGAAAAGTAATAATTCTACCTTATTTAAGACCTTTTTTGATATTAATTTTATTGATCCTGAAGATAAAGCCGAAGACACAATCGATCTTTCAAAAGAAGACCTGAAAAAAATTATAGATTTATCAAAAGAACCATTTGTTCAGAAAAAAATCGCAAGATCAATTGCTCCTGATATATATGGAAGAGAAGATCTCAAAATGGCATCTGCTTTAAGCTTATTTGCGGGGACAAGGAAGAGAAAGCCAGGAGGAGGATATAAAAGAGGAGATATACATGTCTTATTTGTTGGGGATCCAGGAACTGGAAAATCAGAAATATTGAAAAGTGCAATAGACGTATCTCCAAGAGGCTTATATACTTCTGGAAAAGGATCAACAGCAGTAGGATTGACTGCTGCTGTTATAAAAGACACTGACACAGGTCAAATGAATCTCGAAGCGGGAGTAGTTGTATTAGCAAATGGAGGTGTAGCTGCAATAGATGAATTTGATAAAATGGACACTGCTGACAGATCTGCCCTTCATGAGGCTATGGAACAACAAACCGTAAGTATCGCTAAAGCAGGAATAGTTGCCACGCTAAAAGCCCAAACAGCAATAATAGCTGCCGCAAATCCCTATTCTGGAAGATATGATAGATATAAGACACCTACGCAGAATATTAGATTACCACCATCTCTATTATCTCGGTTTGATTTAATATTTGTTGTAGTTGACAAGCCAAATAAAGCGGATGATGCACAAATGGCTGAATTTATATTAAAAAACTCCATGTTGGATATTGAAGAAAACCAAGAATTTAATGATAGTTCAGTAGCACCAATCTCTAGTGATCTCCTAAAAAAATATATCAAACATGCAAGGAGAAATTGTAATCCTATATTATCTGATGAGGCTAAAGAAAGAATAAAAGAATTTTATTTAGAATTAAGAGGTCAATACGACAGTGAAGATGCTATCATTTCAATTTTAGCAAGAAATCTTGATGCATTAGTAAGGCTTAGTGAAGCATATGCTAAAATGGCATTAAGAAATAAAGTAATTGAAGATGATGTAGAGGATATTATTAAATTGTTTAAAAGATATTTAAAAGATACTGGATATGATGAAACAACAGGAAAAATTGATATGGATAGAATTTTTGTTGGTCAGTCAAGAAGTAATTTAAATAGACTAGAGACTTTGATGAATAGATTAAAAGAAATTTTTGAAGAAAATAATTGGAAAGCACTTGAAAAATCTAATGTTATTCAAATTTTGGAATTAGAAGAGAACTTAGACAAGAACTTTATTGAAAATGCTTTAGAAGAATTGCTAAAAGAAGGAACAATTTATGAACCTAGAAGTAATCAAATTAAATTCACAAATAAGCAAGAATAAACCAGGTTTTATTTAAATTCCTAGAAAAAAATAGTACAGCTCTAATAATAAGTTTTCATAGCTTGTTCAGAAATAATTTTGAAAGCCATTTCAACATTCTCACCTGTTTTTGCAGATGTGTAAATTATTGAAACTACATTTATTTTTTCTCCTAAAGATTTAATCTCTTTTTCATCTATTAGATTTTCTAAATCATTCTTATTTGCAAGTAATACAATGGGGGCTATATCACAATATTTTTTTATATCTGGAACCCAAAATTTTTCAATTTGTTCAAATGTATTTCTTCTTGTCAAATCCCCAACAATAAGCACTCCCCTAGCTCCAGAATAATAAGGACGTCTCATTTTTATCCACTTTTCTTGTCCCGCGATATCCCAGAGCTGTAATGTTGTTTCTATTTTATTTTCTAAATTAATTTTTTTAATAAAAATATTAGTACCAATACTTGCCCTATAATCTTTAGAAAACTTCCCAGAGACAAACTTTTTAACTAAGCTTGTTTTGCCAACTGCGGGATCTCCAATTATAATTACTTTCAGAGTATATTTCTTATTCTTCTCCATTTATATTTAATTCTATGAAGAAAGTTTTTTAAGTTTATATGTAGATATTAAAATAATTGAAGATTAAAATTATTAAAATATTTATATGAGATTTAGCATATGAAAGAGATTTAAGATTATGACTACAGGCATAGTGTATGACCCAATATATTTAGAACATAAAACTGGTATTCATGCGGAAAGTCCTGAAAGGTTAATTGTTATTATGGAATTTTTAAAAGAAAAGAAGCTACTTGATGATCCTAATTTCAAACTAATTGTACCAAGAAAAGCAACCTTAGACCAAATAAATTACGTCCATGAGGAAAGATTAATAAAGGAAATACAAGAAATTTGTGATTTAAGCGCTAAAACACAACGTCTTCAATATGTGGATATGGAAATGGATACAGTAGCTTCGCCAAAAACTTTTGAAGCATCATTATTTTCAGTTGGTGGTAATTTACAAGCTGTTGATGAGATTTTGAATGGGAATATAAAAAATTCCTTTGCGTTGGTAAGACCACCTGGGCACCATTCTAACTCGCATCGCTTTTCTGGATTTTGTATATTCAATAATATTGCTATTTCTGCAGAATATCTTTTTAGAGAAAAAGGAATAAGAAGAGTAGTCGTAATTGATTGGGATTGCCATCATGGTAATGGTACACAGGATATCTTTTTTCAAGGTCCAAAATCGGAAATTGGTGAATTAGTTATGTTTAATTCACATCAATATGGATATTTTTATCCAGGGACAGGAAATTACGACGAAATTGGCATAGGTAAAGGTATAGGTAAAATAATTAATTACCCTATGCCCGCAGGCTCAGCTGATGATGTTATTCCAATATATTTTGATGAAATAATAGCACCTATCTGTGAAGAGTTTAAACCAGAATTTATTTTAATTTCTGCTGGTTTTGATACTCACTGGACAGACCAATTAACAGACATGAATTGGACTTATCAAGCACCAGCCAATTATTTGAAAAAAATAATGTCTATTGCACATAAATATGCTAATGATAAAATTCTTATAAGTTTAGAAGGTGGTTACGAATTAGATAAACAAGCTCGAGCTGTCTATAATTGTGTTAGAGTTTTAAATAATGAAAACGACAGTTTAATAACAGAAGTATCCAGATCCTCGAGTTCTGAATTACTAAATTATTTTTATAACAGATTAATTCCCGCTTTAAAGGATAAATTAAGTTCGTATTGGAATTGTTTTTAAGATATTACACACAAACACTTTTATATTTACATTTATGCTATATTCATAATTACTCCTATAAAATTATGGAAAGATTTTTATTTTAATTAAATAAAAAGGAGATTATTATGTCGTATGAATATGAGAGAAATGATGATGATAAGGAAAAAGAAAAAAAACCTTCAATGCCTCCTCCTTCAATAACTCCGATAACACCCCCTCCAACACAACCACCACCTATGACACCACCACCTATGACACCACCACCAATGACACCACCACCAATGACACCACCACCAACTTTACAACCTCCTTCTCCCCCTGTAATTGAACCTACTCCTACTCCATCTTTTAGCATGGAACCCACATCTCCACCAATTATTCAAACCACCCCTCCCATCTCAGTAGGACCTTCACAAGAAGACTATAATTCAGTTATCATGCAACTTCAAGAGAAGGATTCAAGTTTAGGGCAATTACAATCTCAAATTAGTGATTTAAGTAGCCAAACTTCTCAATTAAATGCTCAACTTCGAGAGAAGGAAAACCAAGTAAATCGTTTAAATAATCAATTACAAACTCTTCAAGCCTCAAATGAAGGCTATCAACATCAAGTTCAACAGTTAACAGACCAAAATGCTCAACTGCAGGCCCATATTCCAGGATTACAGCAACAAGTTCAAGAATTACAGGAACATAACTCTATGCTTCAACAGCAAATTGGGCCGTTACAGGCACAAATAAACAAATTGCAGGAAGAGATTGCATATAAAGAAAAACGTATTGAAGAATTGAAGGAACCAAAGGCAGTTATGCCATCTAGCTTAGCTCAAGGTATTACGAATCAAACAACAGGTTATTCAACCACTCCTAGTTTATCAACTCCTTCCACTACAACTCCTACTCAATCTATACCGATGGGATCAGGGAGAAGACTTTGTCCAAACTGTGGTGCAAGTGGATTTGCTGTAAAAGAAGTTGAAGACAAAACTCGAATAATTAGCTACATTCCTAAACCTATTTATGCGAAGAAATTGGTTTGTACAAAATGCGGTTTTGAATTCTAGAGATATCAAATTTTCTTTTAATCCCTTTATAGTTTTTTTAATTTTCATTTGAAAGTTAATTAATTTAGGTTATTTAATTATAGTATTTCCGGTTTTTTTTTAAAGATCCAAACAATTAATAAAATCATTTGGAAATATATATATAAAAAAATTTTTATTAATATTCTAAACTCCTTTTGATAGAAAAAAAGGTTTAGTTTATAGTTATATGTCAGATTTAAGAGAGGAAATTTTAGGAGCCGGTATTAATAAAAAAAGAATCATTGGGATAGCTCTAATCGCATTACTTCTAATAGGATTGTTTGCTTTCTCAACAGTATTTATAAGTTTTCTCTTTGGTACTCAAAGACCATATCCTAGTAAGGAGAAAGCTGAAACTGATTATGAAGATGCTGATTTAGTAAAACCTCCTTATCCATTTGATGAAGATTTCTGGCAAGATTTACTGGATCAGGTAGATGATCCTGAATCACTTCTTGATATGTTATCAGAGATGTTTGATGGTGATATAGATGATTTAGATTTAGGTAACTTCTCAGAAGGGCTCTTAGATCTTCTGTTTTCCGGAGCTGGAGAAATTGAAGTTTTTAGAGTATATAATTATCTTCTGTTTGATGATATGTCAGATGTTTTATGGAAATATGAATGTTTCGATGAATATACTGGTGATGGATGGACC
>CP070831.1:468703-473004 GCA_020344955.1 Promethearchaeota archaeon
AAATTAATATTTAAATATTTTCATCAGATTTCAAAACATAAAAATGAGTAGATCTAACCCCAGCAGGTTATTCAATAGAATTTTTTTTACATAATTCTAAGAATTTCGTTTCTGATAAGCTTCTATAGCAACATCAATTATTTTAGATGCAACATATCTTTTGGTATTTCTCTCAACATGAGTAATATGTTTCTTTTTATCTATAATAAAGACTTCATTATATTTACTACTAAAACCAATGTCTTCTCTACCAATATCATTTGCGACAATTAAATCAATCTCAGATTTTGTAAGCCTATTATAAGCACGTTCTATTAATTCACTCTTAGATACATTTGTTTCTGCTTTAAATCCTACAATAAATAAATTATAATCTTTTTTTCTAGCAACATTTATTATTTTTGGTGTTAACTTCATGTTAATATGTAGTTCTTCTACATTATCAGAAGAAATTTTCCCCTCTAGGCACTCTACTGGTTTATAATCACTTACAGCAGCAGCTGAAATGAAAAAATCATAATTATTTAACGAGATTTCATCTTTAACGGCTTCTATAAAATCATCTGTTGATATAACGTGTTTAATTTTTAGATAATTAGGTAGTTTTGCCATACATTCACCAGCTATTAAAGTTACATCAGCACCTCTAGCTGATGCTTCTTTGGCTAATTCAATCCCCATTCTACCTGATGACTTATTAGAAACAAATCTAACTGAATCTATTGCTTCTCTAGTTGGTCCTGCTGTAATTAGAATTTTCTTTCCTTCTAAGTCTTTTTTTGTAACTAATAAATCTATAACCCTATCAATTATATCATCAATTTTTGCTATTTTAGCTTTACCTTCTGATATTCTAGGACCTAGAACTTCCACTCCACATTCACGTAACTGTTTTTCATTCTTTTCCAAAATAGGGTGTTTATACATACTCTCATGCATTGCTGGTACAATTACAATTGGTATGGATGACCCAAAGGCTGTTGATGCTACAGTTGTAACGGTTGTATCGTCAATACCCGCTGCAATTTTTGAAATCGTGTTTGCTGTAGCAGGACATATCAAAACTAAATCTGCTTTCCCAACAGTTCTTGGTCTTTCACCCGCTAGATAAACATGCTCAACTGCTCCTGTTAATTTTGTTATAACTTTATTTCCTGTCGCCCATTCCATTAAAGCAGGGTTAATCAATTCTGTAGCAGCTTTAGACATAACGCAAATAACTTCAGCTCCTAATCTCATAAGCTCACGAGCAACAATAGGAGATGAGATTACTGCTACTGAACCTGTTAAGCACAAACAAACAGTCTTTCCCCTAAGAATTGTTCCCTTACTTTCAAGAATATCCTTCGAAGGGTGTTGAAAATTATTTCTTGTCATATTCTAATAATTTTTTTTCTAATTTTCAATTAAACTTTCAGATCCTATGTAAATAAAATTTATGCATTCATAAAAAAAATAATCATATTTTTGATAATAATTCTTTTTAAAATTTTATGTCAATTTTATTGAAAAGCAGCAAGATTATCCATTTTTAACTGATTATCGTAATTTATATAACCTTCATTTTTATTTATGGTTTTAAATAAATTAATTGAAATAATATAACAAATCTTAACAAAATTGATTATATTTTATGAATAAAATCTGTGACTTACATATCCATAGTAAATACTCGGGAGGGGCAAGCAAAAATATTGATATTAATAAAATAGCTTTTAATTGTAATGTGAAGGGAATTCAATTAGTAGGAACTGGTGATTGTCTCCACCCCCTATGGCTAATTGAATTGAAGAATAATTTAATCGAATATTCAAGTGGAATATTCTGTACACTAAAAATACCAAATGTTAATTTTGTATTACAAACAGAAATTGAAGCAATTTGGAAAAACACTTCAAAGATTAAAAATGTCCATTTTATAATTCTTTTTCCAAATTTTGAAAAATTAGATGAATCTATTAAGTTTCTATCCAATTTTGGTAATTTAGCAAAAGAGGGGAGACCAAAGATCTATAGATCTGCTGAGAGTCTTATTTTTGGACTGAAATCAATCGATGAAGATATTGAAATAATACCAGCTCACATTTTCACTCCTTATTTTGGTATATTTGGTGATAAACCTCATTTCAATACTTTGAAAGAAGCTTTAGGTTATGGAATGAATCAGATTAATTGTATTGAAACAGGATTAAGTGCCGATCCCTTAATGGTGAGGAGTATTTCAGAATTAAATAAAGTGTCAATAATATCTAATTCTGATTCTCATTCTACCAATTATCATAGATTAGGAAGAGAAGCTACAAAGATAAATTTTAATAAATTAAATTACAATAATCTTGTGGATTCACTTAAGAGAAACAAGATCATTAAGACTTATGAGTGTAAACCATCACAAGGTAAATACTATTATGATGGTCACAGACCAGAAAGACATTGTGATAATAAAGATTATTATTGTAGCCCAAAACTTAATATTAACGTTTGTCCTTATTGTAAACGAAAATTAACTAGAGGAGTATTAGCTCGAGTTCAAGATTTAAGTGACCAAATAAATCCTTTCAAATTAAATTTCCAATATATTGTCCCAATGTTGTACTTAATTTCAATCGTATTAGGAGGATCTGAATATGATAGAGGAAACTTATCAATATACCAAAATTTGGTTGAAAATAATGATAATGAATATGATATTTGGGAAGGGAGAAGTAATTTTGATAATATTCCAGAAAATTTAATCAAAGCTATTCATAAAATTAGAGATGGGAAATTCTGGTTTATACCTGGTCATGACGCTGTTTATGGAAAATTACAATTTGAAAATTAGAATGGTATTCAATTTTTATTATCGATAATTTGCATCTTCAGATTTAATTTGTGACTAAAATCCTTAAATTTCTTAAATTCATCAGGTTTTAAAATTAAATTCTCCTTAAATTGAAGAATGCTAAAGAATTTTCCTCCATAATATGTCTTATAAATTCTAGACATATCATATAATACTCTATCATTATTATGCAATCTATATATTTTTACAGATTCAAACTCCTCTTTTCGTATTTCAAGGATTTTATTAGAATATTTGAAAAAGGGGGTATGTTGTATTTTTTTCAAATCAAATATTATTGTACTCCCAACAGTTTGAGTATTTAATAAATTATTAATAGTGGAATGTATTTCATTTAGAAATCTTGACTTAAAATCTTTTAGATCAATATTAGGATAAAGGCATCTTTTTAATATTTCAGTATAGGCTAGATCTAATCCAGCTAATTCATTAGTTAAATTTAGTAAGGTTAGAATTTGTGTTGTATTATGATCAATGTCTTTTTTCAATTCCTCAAAAATGTGATCTTTTTCTTTAAAAATATAATCTAATAAGAATTTTTTAAATGCTTTAATAAAGAAATTGTAATTAGGAACAAATAATCTATTAGGATTATTAATTACGATTTCATTAGCTTGAAAGGGGTTAATTTCTTTATTCAATACAGCTTTTATTAATGATAATGGATAATATCCTTCAATAAATTCCATACCTTTAGAAATACTTTTAATAGCATCTTTAAATGAACATTTTGTAATTACATTAATAGTCTTAATGATATTACTTTCTATTTTTATTGGTGTTTTTTTACAATAACAAAGATCAAAGGGTTTTAA
Organism: Promethearchaeota archaeon; assembly: GCA_020344955.1. Taxonomy (GTDB): domain Archaea; phylum Asgardarchaeota; class Lokiarchaeia; order Sigyniarchaeales; family SOKP01; genus Loki-b32. Next base: position 472,364 of record CP070831.1, read on the forward strand.
ATCATGAAATAATGGATTGTTGTAATCAGGAATAATAATTTGAGAGCCATATGCATTAACAAGACTACCCTGAATTGGTCTATTTACTAAATCCCATTCAATAACCATCATATCTTCTGAATCTTTATGAACTGTATCGTAACTATATTCTATATTTTCACTTTTTAATGATAACCCGTTTATAGATTTTATTTCATAATCATTTGTATCGCCCCAAAATTGTTGCCTATAATAATACACATCCTGAAAACTACTAAAATCATCTAAAAATAATTCTTTCATTATAAAATAATTGATTCCTATATCGGAGGATTTTATTGTTTGATCATTTAATCCGAAAAAGCCAATACGGGAGAGTATGTAATGATAAACAGGATTTTTTAAATTATTTTCATCATGTTTCACAATATAAGTGTTTCTTTTTTTCCTAAATTCACCTTTGGATCTTATGATATTATGTTTTTCCATTAGCATTTTTAAAAAAGCAAACTTTTTTAGGTAGACTTTTCTTTCTAATTCCTTAATTTCTATTTTGTATTTCTTGTACTCATCATAAAATTCTTCTTTCGGAATGTTTATTACGCGAAATTGCTTCTTCAATAGCTTTAATTTATCAATTACGCAAAAATTATCGATTTCTG
>CP070831.1:473104-478934 GCA_020344955.1 Promethearchaeota archaeon
GGTTCATGAGTTCTTGGTGTGCATGCTGCAACTACGACCCTATTTAAATTCAACTCTTCAATTTTTTCTTTTATAATGTCTTGAGTTAATTGTGAGCAACTATATTTATTTTCCATTGTATAAACAACATGAGAAAGGGTTTTTGTATAATCTACTAACATTGGAACATCCATATATCCTGCTATGTTAATGCCACAACGGCAGATGAAGACACCAATCCTAGGTTCATCCTTCGGATTTACAGGTTTAAGGGGAGGAAGTTCTATTTTTGTCTCCTCACCGGTTAATGGAACAGCATGAGTTGCAGCTAAGGCAGCTGCCCCACCCGCTTTTGCCACAGAATTTGCAATATCATCAGGAGATTGACATGAACCGGTTACATAAATTCCTTCTCTGGTAGAACGTAAATCTTCTGTAGAATCTTTAGTTTTGAAAAATCCTAACTCATTTTGTTCAATTCCTAATATCCTCGCTAATTGTGTAGCATCCTTTCGAGGTGTAACTGCATTTGCAAGGACTACTAAGTCAAACTCACTAACTTCAACATCACCAGTATCTAAATTTGCATGTTTTACATAAAGATTATGATTTTCAGGATTCTCACGGATGTCTCCAGGAATTCCTCTATAATATACAAGACCATACTCGTTTTTGGCTCTTTCAATAAATTCCTCTTGATTTTTTCCAATAACTCTCGTATCATTAAAGAAGATAGTAACATTTGTACCTGGATCATGCTCCCTTGTAACCACTCCTTCTTTGGTTTGATACATACAACAGAATTTAGAGCAATATGAACATAGATCTATATTTCTCGAGCCTACGCAACTAATAAAACCTATATTGTGCGCATGTTCTTTATCTGAAGGTCGTAATAATTCACCTTCAGTAGGACCTGAAGCGCTTAATAATCGTTCATATTGCATAGCAGTAATTACATTTGGATATTCTCCATAATGATAGCGATCAAGAACGCTTGGGTCAAGTTGATCATATCCAGTTGCACAAATGATAGAAGCTATATTATATTCAATAATTTCATCTTTCATTTCCCAGTTAATAGCTCCTGCCTCACATTCTTTTTCACAGAGTTTACAAGCATTTTTTGTTAAAAACAAGCATTTTTCCGCATCAATAACAGCTTTCCTTGGTACTGCTTGCGGAAATGGAATATATATAGCCGTTCGATTACCCATACCCTCCTCAAATTCTGAAGGAATCTTTTTCATAGGACATTTTTCCATACATTGTCCACACCCTGTACAAATATCCCAATCAACATACCTAGATTTCTTAAGTATTTTTACATTAAAATTACCTGCTTCTCCAGATACTTCTTGAACTTCAGAATATGTAAGGAGTTCAATATTTGGATGTCTAGATACTTCTACCATTTTAGGAGCAAGAATGCAAATTGAACAATCTAAAGTAGGAAATGTCTTATCTAATTGTGCCATACGTCCTCCTACAGAAGGAGTTTTCTCAACTAATATCACTTTATACCCTTGTTCACCCAAAGATAATGCTGCTTCGATCCCTGAAATTCCGCCTCCAATTACCATTATATTACTATTCATAACTTCTCCATTTCCTTCAATTTTTTATTCAGATTTTGATTATATTTCTTAATTTGTAAGAAATAATCAATTACTTTTGAAAATTGCTTTTAATTTTGATAAGAAATTTGTATATTTTTTAGTGATAGTAATTGACAAAATAATTTATAAGGCTTTCTACTTATGATTAAATCCATATATTTAAAGACGGAATTTTACAGAAAAAGTTTCTTATTAATCAAATTTTATTGAAAAATTATTGGTTTTGTCAATTTTCTCTTTGATTAAAGAATTTTCATTAAATTACTAATTTCGTACAAAATGATACTTTTCTGTCAAATCATCTGCGATTATATTCTATTCAATTGTCTATTTATGGTTATTATTCAAGAATAAACAAAATTGTTTAATTCTTAAAGTAAACTTGAAATGAAAAAGAAGATATTAATATTTTAACCACCAATTAACTATTGAAAATATTATTGGGAAAATAATTAATATAATATCTAAGTATATTATACCTTTAAATATCTAAATAAAAAAAGTTAATTCAAGTTTCAATTGCATTATTAACACTCTGGTGAAAAAAATTAAGATTCTTGTTTCAGGTCCTCTCCAATCAGGCAAATCAAGCTATATAAAAGCTTTAGACGATAATGCATTGAATGTTGAAGCTAAAGGTAAAGATGATAAGTTTTACACTGTTGCGATGGATTTGGGGAGTGTAAAACTAAATGGGTTTGACGTATTTTTGTTTGGAACACCAGGACTCTTAAGATTTTCTGTTATGAGAAACATCTGTACTAGTGGCTCAGATGGAATTGTCTTTCTATTTGACGCAGCGGCTCCCGAGAAAGATGATAGTGCAATTATGATATTAAATTCCATCAGAAAAATATTACCTCCAAATACTCCAATAGTATTTTTAGCAAATAAGCAGGATATTGAAGGTGCTCGATCTCCAGAAATAGTTCGTTCACAAAATTATTTACCTGATGATAGTCGAATTTTCCCTACAAGTACAAAAACAGGGCTAAATATTAAAGAATCGCTTACACATTTAGTAAATCATATTTATGAAGAATATTCTTCATTACTTCAAACTCTTCGCACTTATGAAAATGATATCCCCGGGCTAGGAAAGGAATTAAATAAAAATTTTGATGAAATGCGGACATTCTTAAACAATCTTGAAATAAAAAGATTTATTGAAGTTGATAGGATAAATAAAACATTTAAAGTTAGATCAGGGTTAAAATATTTAGTATAACTACCGCTTTTTTAGATTTCTCATTTTTCAAATAAAAAAGGTGATATTTCTTCAAGACTGTATTTATCTTTTATCCTTGATAATTCCCCCCTTTGATTTTTGAGTATATACCAAAAGAAAGCGGGCATATCTTTTTCTTTAATATACATATTTTCAATACGAATCTGTTTTTCTAATAGTTTATTAGGTCTAATAGAAAATTGTTTAATATAATCTTCTTGTTTATATTCTTTATCAAGATATTGTTTAAATAACGATTTTAAATCATTATACTTAGGAATATATCCAATAGGCGTCATTATAGCCTCAAATTCATTATGAATTCGGCCTTCTGCCCAGATTACCCAAATAAGTTTATCTAAAATTCCATTTAAATATTTTCCATCTTTATTTTTAAGAAAATAATTAGTAGCAAATACTTTTGGAGGATATTTTAAACGCTTGCCAAATTTTTGGTGATTTTTGAGATATTTTCCCAAACTAACAACTAAAAAGTCAAGATTGGCCATAGGCTGCTGCATTCTTACACCTTCTGTACCCAATGTAGCAGAAGTGGTTTCTGACTCAATTGAGGCTCCTAGAAAAACTCCATGTTCCCAATCTATAGATTCAAGTACAGGAGGCATTGTATCACTGTCTCGCCCACCATAAAATATACCATGTATTGGTACTCCATCTGGATTATGAAGATTAGGATCGGCATTTTCCAGTTCTTCAATACCAATAGTATAACGTGCGTTTGGATGGGCATGAGGTATTACTCTTCCATCCTTATCTTTTTTATCTTTATTCCAACTACCTGAAAAATTTATCCCGTTATCTGGGATTAATCTTCCATCACCAATCCAATATGGGGTTCCATCTTTAACAAGAACATTTGAAAAAATTGTTTCTCTGGGAGTTGTTAATGCTTCAAATATAACAGGGTCATCTTTAGCATTGACATCCTTAATAATTCCAAAAATTCCCCTCTCAATATTGACAGTATGCGCATATCCATCATCCCATACGCGAAGATATGCAATGTCATCTCCAACTATCGTTTGTCCAGGTAGCATAGCTGTGCTAGTTTTACCACAGGCTGATGGAAATGCCCCGCAAAAGAAAGAAGTTCTATTTTTTTCTTTTGGGTGAACTCCCATTATGAAATAGTGTTCCGCTAACCAATCTTCATTGTTAGATTTGTGGATTGCTAATCGCAAGGCGAGTTTCTTTAGACCAACCGAATTTCCTGCATATTGATTGAAACAAGATAAAACTCTGCGCTCTTGTAAATCAACATAAATTCTACGTTTTTCAAGATCTTTAGTAACAGGAGGATCTCCGAACAAATTACCAGAGGAATGTATAAAATAGAAAAAGTTATTAGATCCATTCAATTTTTTAAATTCCTCATAACCAGCTCTATAGAGAAGATCTTCTGAATGAGCAACATAATACGAATCCGTTATCTGAAGTGCTAAAATAGAGAATTTTGAGTTCTTTGGACCTAAACAGAAAAATCTGATAACACATTCATGACCTTCCATACAACCATCCATGATCTCCATAATTTCATTTAGTCCTTTCTCTCTTTCCATCGTATTTATCCAAGGATATGAGTATTCTTGCTCTTTTGGTACTAAAACTTGAGTATTTCCTTTATCTCTTGCCTGATCATGATTAGCCATTGTAAAAAATCCATCATAATGGATTGTATGTCCTTCTAGTTTTAATCTCGCCTCCTCACCAAGTTCAACAGCCCTATGTCTTACATAGGCAATATCTTCTTCTGAATCTGTAATAACTATAACCTTAGAGGGTTTACATAATGTAACAAACTCAATTACGATTTTTAAGACAAACTTATTATTGAGAGCTTTTAATTTATCAAGGTTATTTCTATCGATAGCTTCCATTTTAATTTTTCATGCATTTTTTCTTATAGCTTTGATTAATGTTGATTATTGAGGTGTTATAAAAAGTTCTGAGCTTTTTTAATTTTACTTTTTTTATTTTTTAGAATTCCAAACTACACTCTATAGTAGGAGAAGATTTACTCTTAGAGATTTGAGAAATCTTGAATGAAATCCATCAAAAAAGAATAAAAAAGAAAATAAGAATTTAAGTTAGTAATTCTTTCTTAAAAATTTGCTTCATGTTTAGGAAATCGAAATAGTACACTATACAAAAGGTTAGTTTAAAGACAATGTTTCTTAATCAGATTCAGAGCAGTTTTTATTTTTATATAAATTTCTGAAAACGATTGTAGTTTCAGTTGGATTCAGTATGAAATACAATAATTTAATGATAAGAGATATCTCATCATCTAATTGAAAGAAAAAGACAAATTCAATTTTAGTCTGTGTTTGGTCTTGTTAGAGATTGTGTTTAAATTAATGATTGTAATCATGATAAAAATAAATATATATATAATTAAAATTCTTAGAGAAAATTACTTAATTTTATTTTTAAAATAAAAATTAATTAAGAGGGATGAAATTATCAATCGGAATGATTTTAGGTCATTTATTATCGGAAGTTTAATTTTTATGATATTCTTTTCTTTATTAGATTCAATGTATAGAATAGAATATATATCAGGTGAAATTCGAGAAAAATCAGAATTTATGCCGTCTATTAGTGGAGTTCCTAACATATTGTTAGGAAACAATGGCTCTCCAATTTGTTTAGAGATACATGACCAAATGTATCTTGACGTGTGTGGAGATGATGATGAAGGATGTATTTTAGTTTGGGTGGACTTTCGAGATGGACCTTATACGGATCTCTATGCACAACGAATGGATGGAAATGGAAACGTTTTATGGGGTGTAAACGGAACACCAATTTGTTTAGAAGAGCATGACCAAAAATATGCAAAATTATGTAGTGATGAAGAAGGAGGAGCTTTAATTACTTGGATGGATTATAGGAGTGGTCAGCCACATTATGAAATTTTTGCTCAAAGAGTTAATTCCACAGGTGATATTCAATGGGATGTTAATGGTACAGCGATTTGTAC
>CP070831.1:479034-490387 GCA_020344955.1 Promethearchaeota archaeon
AATTTTTGATACAAATAAATCTGTAAAAATTTTAATAAAGAAAATTATTATTTAAATAAATTATATCAAGATATTATTTTAATTAGAATTTAAATTTAACATAATAAGTTTCAATTATAGAAATCTTCATTTAGATAAAAAGATATATTTCCCATTAGTAAATATCTATTTTAGATTAAAAAGATGATTAATATGGTAAAAAAAGAATTAAATAAAAATGAACTAAAAAAAAGACTTGAGGTTTGTTTTAAGAAATGTGCAGATGGTAGGAATCAATTAAGGAACTCTGTTATTAAGGCAATGGATACTGGATTTAAAAAAGAAGAAGTTTTAGCAATTGCAAGTGAAATGACTAAACTTGGTTTAAAGGATGAAGCTACATTATGTTCTATAACAGCGATTGGTCAAGCTTTAAGTTATAGGGGGGAAACTAAAAAAATTAAATCAGATTCTATAATATCAGATGAAAAAGAGAAAGTAAAAAATAGGCTTATACAAGGATTTAAAAAATGTGGTATTACTAGGAGACAACTTAGAAAATGTGTTGTTAATGCATTGAATGCGGGTTTATCTAAAGAGGAGCTATTGGGTCTTACTGATGATATCGTGGGAGGATTAGGCAAGAATGAAGTATCGGTTTGTGCTATTGTAGCCATAGATGAAATATTAAAATATGAAGAAATTGACAAACTAAAAAAAATGGTAAAATTATTTGCACCATATATGGAATTTAATGAATGATATGTTGAATAATTTACCAATTCAACTATTTATATTAAAAAAGAATTTATAATTCTTCTTAAAACTTGAAATATACAGAAATTATCAAAAAAAACTTTTAAATTGATATTTACACTTATTTTAATCATAATCTTTATTTCGAGTTAAATTAGTCAATTAACGAAATTAAAATTAATATATTTAAATTATTATTAATATTTATATAATATATATAAAATGTAATTGATGATTACCAAGAAGAAGAATTGTCTGAAACTTGAAGAAGAATTGAAAAAATGAAACAATCTAACTAACTTTTTCTTTTCTTTTTTTATGTTTTATAATTTTAAAAATAAATTTATTTTAATTAAATTCAAATAAAAATCTTTAAACAAGAATTTAAATCTTTCAAATTTTTAGCAAAATAAAAAATTATAATTTTTAATCTATTCTTAATTATCTTTTTTTAATAGAAAATTATATCCATTAATTGAAGATAAAGGTATTTGAATATTGGTGACAATGCATATGGAAAAAAAGGAAATTAGAGAGAAACTCATGGAATGTTTTAGAAAATGTGCCACAGGCAGAAGAGAACTTAGAAAATGTGTTGTTGAAACAATGAATGCTGGTTTAACCAAACAAGATGTGTTGGATATATCTGATGAACTCGCCGATGAAAGTTTACAAGATGAGGCGCCATTATGCTCTATAACTGCTATAGGTCAAGCATTAAGATCTGAAGAGGAACAAAAAAAAGAGAAAAAAACAGAATTATCGAAAGAAAAAAAAGAAGAATTAAAAAAAATACTTATACAGGGTTTTAAAAAGTGTGGAATTGCCAGAAAACAACTTAGAAAATGTGTTGTTAATGCATTGAATGCGGGTTTATCTAAAGAGGAACTATTGGGTCTTACTGATGATATCGTGGGAGGATTAGGCAAGAATGAAGTATCGGTTTGTGCTATTGTAGCAGTAGATCAAGTTTTACGTTATGAAGAAAGTTATAGAGCAAAACCAATTGATATAGTTAAAGAACGTAAATTAGAGAGAGGAGATTCTTAATCTTTTTATGATATTTCATTATATTATTTATGAAAAATTAAGAGAAAAATCAATAATTGAATAATCATATTCTAATAATTATTTTATTATTAAAATTTATTCTAAAAAATTAAAAATTAATAAAGATTACAAAATTCAAGAAAAAAATATTTTAGCTAGAAAGTTTTAAAAATAAATTATCTTATCCATTAATAGGAATAAAAAATTGATGAAGCTTCTTAAAATCGGTCACTTGCCAAATCAACAATCAATGCTTATATTTCATGCTCTAGCGAGAATGAGATTTGAAGGATTAGTTATCGTTTCTCCGGAAATTCCATTAGTATCAATAGGTTACTTCCAAGATGCTGAAAAAGAAGTAGATCTTGAATATTGTAAAAAAGCAGGAATTCCTGTAATGAGACGTGAGGTTGGAGGTGGAGCAACCTTTCTAGATAAAAATCAAATTTTCTATCAGCTTATATGGCAGAATGGCAATCCTTGTTTTCCGAGAATTATAAAAGATATATTTCAATATCTTTCCAAACCTATTTGTGATACTTACCAAGATTTTGGTATCAATGTTTATTTTAGACCAGAGAATGATATTTTAACACATGAAGAGCGAAAGATAACTGGGGAAGGTGGAGGTGATATAGGAGAAAGTATGGTCTTCGTAGGTGGAATTCTTTTAGATTTTGATTATAAAACTATGAGTAAAATACTCAAAGTTCCTGATGAAAAATTTAGGAATAAAGTTTATAAATCTATGGAGGAAAATTTAACAACAATGAAACGTGAACTTGGTATTATTCCAGATAGATCAGAAATTGTAAATTCTATTATTAATAATTTTGAGAAAGTCATTGGGAAATTAAAACCGATAACTTTAACAAATGAAATAATTAATAAAATGATAGAAATTGAACAATGGTTTAACTCTGATAATTTTTTATACAAAAAAACCCCAAAGCTGCCACAAGGTGTAAAAATTCGTGAAGGATTGGAAATTTTGTATAGCAATTACAAAGCAAGAGGTGGTTTAATAAGGACTACTCAAGAGGTTAAAAAAGATGCCATTGAAAATATTTGCATCTCAGGCGACTTTCAATTTTTTCCAAAATCAAAACTTATTGGAATTGAAAAAAATTTAAGAAAAACAAAAAGAAAAGAAAAAAAATTGATTTCTAAAATTGAAGATTTTTATGATGAAGAAAAGATTGAAAGCCCAGGTGTTGAGCCAGAAGATATAAGTAATGCAATTATAGAGGCAGAATAATCATGATTGATTCTAAGAAATTAGACCGGAATTTTAAATACAAGGTAGCTGCGGAATTAGGTGGTACAAATATTACACTATGTTTTGCTTGTGGTACATGCACTGTTAGTTGTCCTGTTAGAGAAATAGATGATAAATATAATCCACGAAAAATCATAAGAATGATAATTCTAGGAATGAGAGAACGTGTTCTAAAAAGTAAATTTATTTGGCTTTGCTCAACATGCTATATCTGTGATGAACGTTGTCCTCAGAATGTTCAGTTATCGAGAATAATGACCGCATTGAAAAATATTGCAACACGTGAAGGTTATATTCATCCATTTTTCAGAGGTCAAGCACGATTAGTAAACACATTTGGTCGGTTATATGATGTTGAGGACTATGATAATGAAAAAAGAGAAAAGCTTGGTTTGCCCTGTATTAAAAAAAAATTTGAAGAGGTAACAAAATTAACAAGAAATGTCCTAAAAAAAGAGGGAATTTATTGAATTACGCATTATTTCTCGGATGCACAATTTCAATTCGTGAACAAAATTATGAAATGGCAGCACGAGAAGTAGCAAAAAAATTAAAAATTGAATTTGATAACCTTGAAGATTTTTCTTGCTGTGGTTTTCCAATTAGATCTGTTAATACCGAGGCTTCTTTAATAATAGCTGCACGAAATTTAGCCATTGCTGGGGTCAAAAAACAAAAAATATGTACTCTTTGTAATGCTTGTACCTTTGTTCTAACTGAAGCAAATAAAGAGCTTACAAATAATAGAAAATTACGAGAAAAAATAAATAAAGATTTAGCAAAAATTGGTAGAAAATTTATAACAGGTATCGAGGTCAAACATTTCTCAAGAATTCTTTATGAAGATATTGGATTAGATGCAATAAAAAATAAAATTAAAAATAATCTTTGCGGTTTGAAATTTTCTATTCATTATGGTTGTCATTATTTTAGACCAAGTAGTTTATATGATTATTTTGAAGATGTCGAAAATCCATCTACGGTTGAAGAACTAGTTGCAATAACAGGAGCAGAGGTTGTAAATTATAAAGACAAGCTCGATTGTTGTGGTGGGGCAATACTTGGTGTTGAGGAAGATATTGCTCTAAATATGGCAAAAAAAAAGCTCGATAATGTTACTGTAAATAATGTTGATGCACTTATTATAATTTGTCCATTTTGTTCTATTATGTATGAAAAGAATCAAAAGAAGATAGAATCAAAATTTAACGTCGAGTATAATCTCCCTGTACTTTACTTTCCACAGGTTTTAGGGTTAGCACTCGGTATTGATCAAATAAAACTTGGGTTTAGATTGAATAAGATTAAACCTTTTGCATTGCTTGAAAAACTGAAGGTTTTAAAATGAACAGTAATTCCATAAATTCAGACAAGGTAGGTTCTGTTTTAGTTGTCGGCGGCGGAATTGGTGGTATGCAAGCAGCTCTTGATCTTGCTGACTCTGGATTTAAAATTTATCTTTTAGAAGAGAAACCTGCAATTGGAGGAGTAATGGCTCAATTAGATAAGACTTTTCCAACAAATGAATGTTCAATGTGTATTATGTCTCCTAAACTTGTTAATGTGGGTAGGCATCCTAACATTGAGTTGATAACTTACGCAAAATTAGAGAATATATCAGGTTCTTCTGGTAATTTTAAGGTAAAAATCAAGAAGAAAAAAAGTTATGTTAATTTCGATAAATGTACAGGCTGTGGTGAATGTGAACAGGTTTGTCCAGTTGTGCTTTCTTCAGAGCTCGATAAATGTTTGTCAAAACGTCATGCTATTTATAAAATGTACCCTCAAGCAATTCCTAATGTTTATACTATCGACAAGCTTGATGGAAAATCTCCATGTAAAATGGCATGTCCAGCAAATGTTAATTCTCAGGGATATGTACAACTTATAAGCAAAAAAAAATTTAAAGAAGCATTGGATTTAATTCGTGAAAATAATCCTTTTCCTACAATATGTGGAAGAGTATGCCATCATCCCTGTGAAGAAGAATGTTTGCGCTCAAAAATAGACCAACCTATCGCAATTAGAAATCTGAAGAGGTTTGCCTCTGATTACATACTGAAACATGGGGAAGATCCCCCAGAAGTTTTAAAACATACTAAAAAAGAGAAAATTGCAGTAATAGGGGCTGGGCCTTCAGGTCTTACATGCGCTCTCAAACTTACCAAAATGGGATATCCTGTTACCATCTTTGAAGAATCTAACAAACCTGGTGGAATGATTACAAGTTGTATACCAAATTATCGTATTCCTGAAAAAATTGCTACGTATGATATAGATAGGATTTTGGATTATGGGATTGAAATTAGGAAAAATGTGAAAATTGGAAAGGACTTAACATTAAATGAAATTAGAAAAACATATAGTGCAATATATATCGCCATAGGATTACAAAATCCTACAAAACTTAAGATCGATGGCTTGAATGCTAAGGGTATTATTTATGGCATTCCATTTTTAAGGGATGCGAAAAATGGAATAAAACCAAAAAATTTTGGTAAACAGATTATTATAATAGGTGGAGGAAATGTTGCTATTGATTGTGCAAAAACTGCAATTAGATTGGGTGGAAAAAAAGTAACAATTCTTTATCGACGAACAAAAAAGGAGATGACAGCATATATACATAAGATCGAAGAGGCAGTTAAAGAAGGAGCTATTATTAATGATTCTTTAAGTCTCAAAAGGATAATTAGTAAAAATGAAAAAATTACTGGAATTGAAACGATTAATAGTAAAAATTTAAATAATTCTAGAGGTAACTCTAAAATGAAGCAAACATCTGAACCTACTTCTTTTATGGAATGTGACACTGTTATAATTGCAATAGGTCAAACACCTGATTTAACTGGATTCGAAGACCTAGATATAACTAATAGAAAAACTATTGAAACTGATGATATCACACTTGAAACAAATATACCAGGTGTATTTGCAGGGGGAGATATTGTTACTGGTCCTGCTTCTGTTATAGAAGCTATTAGATATGGATCTGAAGCTGCAATATCAATTGATAGATATATAAAAAAGTATGATCTGCGTAGTTGCCGTGGAAAAAAAGAGAAAATACTCAAGGATCTAAGGGAGGTACGTGAGAAGGAACCTCGTATAAATATGAGAATTACCCCTGTAAAAAATCGTATTCATGATTTTAGAGAAATTAAACTCGGTTACACAGAGAAACAAGCAGTAAAAGAGGCTAATAGATGCCTTTCTTGTTCTATTTGTTCAGAATGTATGCAGTGTGTAGAAGCATGTGAAGCAGAAGCAATTGATTTTAATATGAGAGAAAAAATATTGGAGTTGAATGTTGGTTCTGTAATCCTTGCACCTGGCTATGATTTATTTGATGCAAGCTTAAGAAGCGAGTATGGTTATAGTCGTTATCGAAATGTTTTAAACTCTTTAGAATTTGAATGCATTCTTTCAGCTTCTGGTCCATATCAAGGTCATGTGATACGACCATCCGATAAAAAAGTGCCAAAGAAAATTGCTTGGATCCAGTGTGTTGGATCACGTGATAATGTTCATGGCAGTAACTATTGTTCTTCGGTTTGTTGTATATATGCTATTAAGGAAGCAGTGATGGTAAAAGAGCATGCTCCAAATATTGAACCTACTATTTTCTTTATCGATATGAGAACTTTTAGCAAAGGGTTTGAAAGATATTATAATAGGGCAGAGGAGGAACATGGTGTTAGATTTATAAGATCTAGAATTTCTTCAATTACTGAAGAAGCACAAACAGGAAATCTTCTTATTAAATATGAAACGGAGGATGGTTGGTTAAAGGAAGAAGAATTTGATATGGTTATTCTATCGGTTGGGTTGATCGCTAAAAGAGGTATGAAGGAACTATCAGAAAAAATTGGTGTGAAACTTAATGCTTTTTCGTTCTGCGATATTACCGAATTCAATCCGTTAGATACTACTAGACAAGGAGTATTTGTTTGTGGTTCTTTTTCGGGTCCAAAAGATATTCCTGAAACAGTTACTGAAGGTTCTGCTGCAGCAGCAAAAGCTAGTAATATAATTGCTTCTAAAAGAGACACCTTAATTGAAAAAAAGAAATTTCCTACAGAAATTGATATATCAAGAGCAGATCCTAGAATTGGTATATTTATCTGCAATTGTGGTATCAATATTGGAAATTATATAGATATACCTTCTGTTGTTAAATACGCAAATAAATTACCTAATGTAAAATATGTTGAACAGAACCTCTATACCTGTTCTGAGGACACACAAGTAGGGATTATTGAGAAAATCAAAAAAAATAAATTGAATCGAGTGGTTGTTGCTTCTTGTACACCTCGAACCCATGAACAATTATTTCAAGCAACTATTCGGGAAGCTGGATTAAATCCTCATCTCTTCGAGATGGCAAATATACGTGATCAATGTTCTTGGGTGCATATGGATGATCCAAAAGGTGCCACGCAAAAAGCAAAGGATCTTGTCCGTATGGCTGTTTCAAAGGCGGCACTGCTTGAACCTATATCAACTATTGAGCTTGATGTAATTAATAAGGCGTTGGTAATTGGAGGCGGTCTAGCAGGAATGCTATCTGCACTAACAATTGCAGATCAAGGCTTCGAAGTTTTTCTGATTGAAAGAGAAAAAGATCTAGGAGGTAACCTAAAAAATATTTATCATACACTTGAAGGTCTGGATGTCCAAAAGTATATGAAATCACTTATTAATAAAGTTGAAAACCATCCAAAAATTAGGTTATATAAGAATGTAAAAATCGATAAGTGTGAAGGATATGTCGGGAACTATGTTACAACAGTTAAAGGTAATAAATTTAAATTTACTGTAAATCATGGAGTTATAATAGTTGCAACAGGAGCCAAAGAATATCAACCACATGAGTATATTTATGGAAAAGATGGTAGGGTGATAACCCAGCTTGAATTAGAAAAAAAACTTGAGAAAGGGCAAAATTTCAATAAAAAGATAATTGTTATGATTCAATGCGTTGGATCACGAGATGATAAACATCCTTACTGCAGTAGAATATGTTGTTCTGATGCTATTAAAAATGCTTTGAAAATAAAAGAGAAATATAATAATTCAGAGATTTATATATTATATAGGGATATTAGAACTTACTCATTTAAAGAAACATATTATGAAAAAGCAAGGGAAAAAGGAATTATTTTTATTCGATATGATAAAGAGCATAAACCAAAGGTCAGAAAAGGAATAAAAGATATAGAAATAAAAGTAAAAGAAACAATACTAAATGAAATGTTGAATATTCATGCTGACTTCGTAGTTCTTAGTACTGGAATTGTTCCACGAAAAGAGAATTTTGAAATAGCAAAAAAGTTAAAAGTTCCATTAAACGAGGATAATTTCTTTTTAGAGGCACATATAAAACTTAGACCGGTTGATTTTACTCATGAAGGGATTTTCCTAGCAGGACTTTCTCATTCTCCAAGATCAATTGGTGAAACAATTGTTCAAGCATATGCTGCAGCATCCAGAGCACTTACTGTTATATCAAAAGATAAATATTATATAGATGTACCAATCGCAATTATTGATGAAGATTTATGTAGTGGTTGTGGCCTATGTATAAATAATTGTCCCTATAATGCAATCGAAATAGTGTCAATGATAGGTGGAGAAAAAGGAAAAAAAATTGTTAAAATTATTGAAGGGGCATGTAAAGGATGCGGTAATTGTACATCAGCATGTCCTTCTGGAGCTATTGAGCAAAAAGGATTCAAATATAATCAAATTTCGTCAATGATTAACGCCACAGCTACATAATTAAAAAACTTTTTCCAATAACATATTATACTAGCTTTATCGCTTTAAGATATCCTCAAAAACCCAAATTGTAAAAAAGCAAGATTGTAATGGGGACTAAATATTAAGTTTCAAATTCAATTAAATAAGGTTTGATATAAAAAATGGTAGATGTGATGATAAATGGCATTAATTAAAGGATATAATTTTCCGGATGAATTATTTTACCATAAAGAACATTCCTGGATTATGATTGAACCAAATGGAAATATTCGTGTAGGTTTAAATGATTTTTATCAAAAAAGTGCAGGGGATATTACAAATATTGATTTGCCATTTGAAGGAGATACTGTTACTCAAGGTAAAACATGTGGTAGGATTGAATCTGGAAAGTGGATAGGTAAATTAGTATCACCTGTTTCTGGTGAGGTTGTTGAAATAAATATTGATTTAGAAATCGATCCTTCTATAATTAATAAAAGCCCATATAAAAAGGGTTGGATATTAATTTTAAAACCAAACAAACTTGATGAGGAATTAAAAAATTTATTTCAAGCGGATAAAGTTAAACCATGGCTTAAACAGGAAATACAAAAAGCCGAAAAGAATAAGAAATAATTACTAATAATGGCATCAATTAAAGAATAAGCAAGGTAATCTGCACCCATTTTACGAATACGGTCTTTCCCTTTGAGGATACGCTTATGAACCGCATCAAAAACATCACCAACTTTTTCCTAGAAAGATATTACATAATTTTGCCCAAGGATGAGGCTAATTTGTTCATTTTGGGTTTCATAGGTTTTATTATCAATATAAAGCATTTTTTATTTTTTTCTTTATACATATTAGTATGTTAAATGAATTTCTACTTTACTAATTATATTTTCCTAAGATTTTTATTAGATTTAAACATTTTTAATTAAAATAAATATTGCTTCTCAATTACTATTCAATAGGAGAGGATTTTTTTATTTTATATATTTAATAAAAAAGTGCAGGAGAAGTGCTTTCGACTTCAAGTTCAAATCGATTTTCTATTGATAAATTAATATATATATGAATTAGTTACTACAAATTATAAATAAAAATAGGTGAATTATTTTGAAATGTATGTTTGTGTCCGATCTTCATGGTATTAGAACTCGTTATGATAAGTTATTTAAAATTATTAAAAAACAGAAACCAAATGGTGTATTCATCGGAGGAGATCTTCTTCCAGGTGGCTTTGGAATTAATGTAGATATTGAGAAATTTTTACAGGATTTTTTACTTTCAAAAGTTTCAAAATTGAAACAATCAGGTAATGAAATTAGATTTTTTACAATATTGGGAAACGATGATCCGAGGATATATGAAAGTATATTAAAGGATGCTGAGAAAAATAATTTAATTGAATATGTTCATAATCATTATGTTTCATTCGGTGATTTTTTTGTTACAGGTTATTCATATGTTCCTCCTACACCATTTAAGCTTAAAGATTGGGAAAAATATGATGTTTCACGGTATGTAGATGTTGGTGCTACTTCACCAGAGGAAGGTTACAGAACTACTAAAACAACTAAAGATGAAATTCGATATTCAACAATAACAGAAGATTTAAAAATACTTTCAAAAAACGTTCCGGTAGAAAAAACTATTTTTTTGTTTCATTCTCCTCCTTATAATTCTGATTTAGATAGAGCAAATTTAGATAATAAAAAGTTTAATCATACTCCAATTGATGTTCATGTTGGAAGTATTGCGATTCAAAGGTTTATAGCTGAAAAACAACCGTTACTCACTCTTCATGGTCATGTTCATGAATCAACCAGAATTACAGGTCATTGGAAACAAAAATTTGGAAGGACATTTTCATTTAATGCAGCTCATGATGGACCAGAACTTGCTCTAATAAGATTCGATATAGATAAATTAGAAAATGCAATTAGGATCCTTATTTAAGAAATTTTTTTACTTACTTTTTTAAAGGAATTCTTTTCACACTCATATATGGTGATGTTATATGTGTTGACCAAGAATCTTTTTTTCTAAAATCTTCGTCTGTTATAATATGAACATCTAAAAGACCACTTGTTTTAAGACCTGTCCTTTGTTTGTTTTCTTCATCTATTTTTTTACTATAATTATTAAACCAACCAATAAGTTTTTCTTTTTGTTCCTCCGTTCCTTTAAAATGAACTAACAAATCAATATCACTTGCCGGGCCTGCTGTGCCTTCTTTTGTACTTCCTATCAAATATAATGACTCAATTCCATATACTTCTGAATCTAATTTTTCAGCTATTTCTTCAACTTTTTGCATACGCCAAGTCCAATGATCAGGTGATTTTAAATACGCCAGGGCTTCCCCTGCTTCTCCATCCATTATTACTGATAATGTATCCCCCGAATAGATATTATTTGTTTTTATTACTCTGACCACGTTTTCATATTCGTGAAAAATTTCTAAAATATGTATAAGTTGATTTTCTTGATGAAGAAGTATGCTTTCGTCAAATATACTTTCAGACTCGTCTGGGTAAA
>CP070831.1:490487-512866 GCA_020344955.1 Promethearchaeota archaeon
CTTATATTTAGCAATAATAAATAAAAGCGTTGATTACTATGGTAGAGCGTGCAGAAGAAATATACCAGGTCTTGATAAATGCTGGAATAACAGAAGAAGAGATTTATCAAGAGATTAAAGAAAAGGAAACCGAATTTCAAGGATTTTTGACAAAACAGGCAATTCTTTATCTTATTGCAAAGGATCACGGAGTAAGTGTTATTTCTAAAGGCAATAATGATATTCTGAATCACATTGCCGAAGATCTAATAGATTATAATGATTTTAGTATTCCGATAGCTTCAGTTACAGAAAACATGAGTAATATTGTTATAGCAGGGAAAATAAATAATATCTTTCCAAATCGAAAGTTTAAGCGAAAAGATGGAACCATTGGATCAGTAGGTTCATTTGAAATTTGTGATCAATCTGAATGTATAAAGATTGTATTATGGGATGATGGAACTAAGGTGATGGAAAATAGTTATTTTAGAAAGGGGGAAATAGTTCAAGTGATTAGTGGATATTCTAAGAAGGGTATCAATGATAATTTAGAAATTCATATAGGGCGAAATGGAAAACTTATCTTAGCTCCAAAGAATCTAATCTTACCAAAAGTAGTAAAATCAGAGAAAATCGAAACTGGTTTACAATCCGCATTTAAAAAAAAGAAAGTTGATAATAAGGAAAGTTGGACTATCCAGAATCTTCTGGAAAAGGAGGGCTTTATTAAATTCATTTCGGGAATAGTCCAAAAGGATATTTTTAAAGAGATAACGCTAAAGAATGGAGAAAAAACCTTTCTCTTAAAATTAAACCTATCTGATGACTCTTCCTCAATTAGGGTAAATATTTGGGGAGTTAAAGCAGTAGAGCTCTTCAAAAAAATTAAAGATGGAGATCATGTAAAATTAACCAACTTAGTAATCAAATTAAATTCATATTCAAATGAGAAGGAATTCAATACTACTAAAAGCTCTAATATCGAAGTTATCTAATATTCACGATATATTTATTTATGTAGTATTGATATAATTATGTAAAGACTCTTAGGGGTATTTCTTTGTTCAAACGAACTCTAAATCAAAAGATTATTTATGGAATTTTTTTAGTTATCTTCACTTACCCTTTATTTTTTGGGGGTTTTTCTGTCTATATACTTGGACACATGCAAAATTTTGATAATACGCAGATTATTCTAAATAATTCCAGTGTACCTTTAAATGATACTTTTAACACAGTTGGCTATGATTTAATAACAAAAACAGAACTAATAAGTGAAGCTGATAAAACTATTTCAGGCTATCCCTCTGAGCCAATTGTGGCTCCATTTTTAGGGAATACGTCTCTCCAAGGTGACCTCCAAATATCTTATCCATTTCCACCTGATGATAGAACTAAGATACTTGACACATCCATATATCCATGGAGTACTATTTGTAAATTATATATAACTGCAGCAGATAGCACTCAATTTATCGGCTCTGGAGCCATGCTTGATGAATATCACATATTAACATGTGGGCATTGTGTTTATATTCATGATCATGGTGGGTGGGCGAGTGAAGTAAAAGTAGTACCTGGAAAGGCGGGATCATATGAACCATTTGGGCATGCTTTTGCAACTTATTATCGCTCTTATTCTGGATGGACTGATGATGAAATGTATCAACATGACTGGGCAGTAGTTACTCTTGATCGTACAATAGGCAACCTGACAGGATGGATGGGAAGAAGAACTGCTGATTATGAGGATCCTATTTATACAGGGGTACTGAATATCGCAGGTTACCCTGGTGATTTAGACTCTGGAGAATATATGTATTTTGATGCAGATAACGGATCGTATGCTGATGAATATAATCATTGGTATTGGATGGATATGTCGGCAGGTCAGAGTGGAAGCCCTGTTTGGCACTTTGATGGAGAAAATAGATACATTTTAACAATTAATGCCTATGAGTATGAAAGTGGTATTTATCCAAACTTTGGCACTCGCTTAGATCAAGATAAGTATGATCGAATAATAACATGGTTATCTCAAGACTCCCCTCCAGATGGAAATGGCAATAATAATGGTCAATATACGCCTGATTTGATTTTTTTAATACCCGTTTTCATTGCCATTGGAGTAGTTGTAGTAGTAGTGGCAGTTATTATTATCCTTGCAAAAAGATCAAGACCAGATTTAGAAATTTTTGAGCGTTCAGGAGAAGTAAGTACATATTTTGCGTCAGAATCTGAAATAAAGCCTCAACAAGATCAATACAATCAATACTTTCCTAAATTTTGTCCCATGTGCGGAAAAAGAATTGTACGGAGTACTCAAAAGTTTTGTATTAATTGTGGTTTTGAACTTCAGAATCCTTTAAATGAATAGATAAATATCAAATTAAAAGAAGAGTATGTATGAACAATAATTAAGATTTTTTAACTTTTTAATTATATTTATTTCTTGAGTCATACCAATTTTTTCTTTAAATATATTTCACAATATCTCCTTCTAATAAAACTACATAATAAAGAAGAAGATATGACCATAACTCATATACCAAGGGTTTTATACCAGAATAAAATAACTGAAGTATTGGATGATATTCGGTATCAATATGGCAAGTTAACTCGGAAAGGTTACATCTACGGGCTAATTGCTATTGACCAAGATGCAAAGATTATTGCCATCGACTCAAGATTCGACCGAAGACTCAATTATTGGGATTTAAGCTCAATAGGAGCAGCATTGTATGGAGTCGCAAGACAAGGACAGGACTTTTTTGAGACTGAATCGTTAGAACGTGCTACTATTATTTACAGTGATATGCAATTATTTGTGAAGTCCATCGGAAATGTTGAACTCCAGAAGAAAGGCAAGCGAGACATTCTTATTGTTCTTCTCACAGATAATGAGGTAAATTTGGGGGTAATGATCCTTCAGATGAGTAAATTCGCTCAGAAAATCAAAGAAGAAATCGAAAAGAACGAACACATGAAAAATGTTCTGAAAATGCCAGAAAACGAAATAAAAGAACATATTAGAGAATTAAAGAAGCAGATATTTAAAGATAAAATAGGCACAATTTAATAAAATTCTATAGTACAGGTGATGTAATGGAATTAGAACAAGAAGATTTAGAAAATTCAGATAAGTTAAAGGTTGAAGTCAGCGAGGATTTTGATTTCAATGATTCACAAAACATGATTCAGTTCAAGATCGTATACTGGGGTCCAGGAGAAAGCGGAAAAACTACCAATTTTTTTAGATTGCGAGAAAAATTTGATTTATTGAAACTCACTCGGGGATATTCAATAGAAACTACTGAAGGGAGAACACTTTGGGAAGATTCTTTATATTTACTTTTCAAATTTGCCCTTCATGATGTCCGATTTAATATTATTTGTCATGTAGTAACTTGTACAGGCCAAGAACGGTTTCTTTCTACTCGTGAATATGTGCTTGATGGTGCTGATGGGATTATATTCATAGCTGATTCTGATCCAGATAAGATTGAACAGAATAAGCGAAGTTTTCGAGAGTTGGTAAGTTTTGCGAAACCTAAACACATTCCCTATTTAATTCAGTTAAACAAGCGAGATTTAAAGGATGTAATTTCAGTAAAAGAATTCAAAGTGTCTTTAGGACTTCCACTACAAGAAACATATCCTGATGGAACATCAGTTGTATATCCTGCTGAGGCGATTCAGGGGAAAAATGTGATTGAATGTTTTAAGGATTTAATGCTTTTAGTTATTTTTAATTATTTTAAGGAATAATTACCAACTTTTTTTTTAAAAATTTTCAGGTGATAATGTGGACATAGGCTCTGATTTTATACGCCCGGAGTTTCTCAACATTGTATTCTTCCAGCAGAAGAACTTAGTGATATTCCCATATGTCGATTTAAAACATCTCCATGGGTTAGAAATATTTACTGTGGGTTATAATATAGTCGATCTTGAATCTACAGCTTTACATAACCTTAAGGAAATTTTGGAATTCGAAAGTAACAATTCTTATTCTCAAAATCCTACCATCTATTTCATATATAATGTAGATCGAGAGAATTTAAAAGAACTGATGAAATTAGAAGGGATACGGTGCATTATAAATTCAAATGAAAACATTAGTAATCTGGCAAATGGTAATAAGTTTATTTTTTTTAACAAAAAAAATAATCAATTTCTAAATTACGAACTTAATGATAAAGAATTAGAATTTGAACATTCACTTATCTCAAATTCAAAGGATGAAAATATTTTACAGGAAAATATACAGAAGATTAAAATTGCTGCTACTAGAATTTTTAAGGAATTAAATGAAACAGGGACATTAGTAACTCTTCCTGACATCTTGAAAGAGTATGATAAAAAGTATTGGGAATCAATCTTAGAATTTACCAGCCACTATTATGATATCAACATTCCAGACATTTCTAAAATAAAATTTAAGCCAAAAAAATCATATATTGATTATTCAGATGAATATGAAGTGCTTATATCCACAAATCGAGCACTTGGGAAAGAATTCATTCAATTATTACACGAATATAGAAGTAAAAGAGTCAATCCTGCTAATTTGGAGTTAGATGAACTCTATAACCCTCAGAGACTTTATAATTATTTGCGAAATCGTCATTGGAAAGAGGGAGTCCCTAACGATTTTATTGAAAAATGGAGCCAAATGAATATTTCTACCTATCAATTAACAGAAGCAGATCAATCAGATTTTATGAAAATAATGAATAAATTGGAAATTGAGTACAACAATGCATTATTTTCTCCTTCTAAAACTATTCAATCTGAGAATAATGTTCAGCTATCCAAGCTAAGACCTCAGAATGAAAATATCCCTTCCCTCCAAAAGGAATGGGATCGATATAGACACTGGCTTTTACAAAGTCTAGATTATCTTGAGGAATTCATCTATGAAATGAAAAGTTCAGATTCTACACATTTTAACAATACTTCTCAATCCCAATTAAAATCATATTTATGGAAGGAAATCTCTAATATACAAAAATTACTTAAGGAAAATAATTTTGCTTAAAATAGGCAATTTCATGGCTCTAAATTTTTAACAAACTCATTTCTTAGAATGACTTGGTAAATAGGGTGCCTTTCATGAAAAGGGATTTTTTCATAACCATAATAGATATATTTCTCAGGATTAGAAAACTTAGAGAAAGGAATTATGAAATTTCTTAGTCTTAATGGTTCTTCTAAATTTATAATTTGGATTTCTTTCTGTTTTTTGTCTAATGATTTAGAACTCATCTAATTTTCACCTTTTAAGATAGGATAGTATCAAAAATATATAAAGAAAAATAAGGAGTCATTTGAAGTTTAATGATTTATTTTGTTTCTTTAAGAAAAGTTAATTAATTTTAATCAGAAAACTCATCCAAGAAAATTTTTTGGAATGAAGGATGGCTTTTCTTGAAATTTATTTTTTCTATTCCTTCATAAATATATGAAAGCCTCTTGGATTTGCCAAATTTAGTAAAAGGAATAACTATTTGGTTAAAATTTATGGAGTCCTCAAGAAAAGTATAATAAACTGGGAAAATATGTATTTTTTTTCCTACTGTTTGAGAACTCATGATTAATACCTTTTTAAAAATTATTAATTTTATCTATAATTAGAAATTAAATATTTTAATATAAAATCCATTGGAATAAAATTGAAGGTTTTATCCCTTATTTAATAATTTAGAGATAGACATAAATAGATGTTTGAACAACCTTTAGATAAAAATCTTATAATGAGGATGTGATTAGATTGAAAACTGAAATAATCTTTTTATCTAGAATGACAGAACAATTACTCCACCATAGTTCAATGGAAACTAAGGAGCTTAAAATTAAAAAGAAAGATTTTTTCCAAGAAGCACTGCAATATATTGAACAATATATAGACTCGACTGGTTTTAAAGTTCTCAATGTAACATCAGCTCAAGGAGGAACTGGATATTTTTTAATCAAAGAGTAAAAAATTCCTAACTAATACGTTTTTATTTTTTTTTTTCTTAATTTTTTGTAGATTTTCAAATCATTAATTTTCAATTGGATAAACATATTATTTTTAATCGTTTTGTCTTGATTCTTAATATTAAATAATCAGAACCCTTAAGATTTGGTTTTAATAGCGTTGAAATAAGGTAAATTAAAAATTTAAAGTGATTATATAGTATGGGAACTTTAACGAAGGATGAAATTAATGCCTTAACAACGCGATTTGATACAGTTTCTTATGCGACATTTTTCAAGTTATGGTATGCTTTACAGAAAGCACTTCCTGTTGATAAAAAAGATGAAATATTGACGAAGATCGGGCGGACAATTGGTAAAGAATTCAATGAAGAAGGTATTGAGACGGTTGATGATTTTTTACGACAGTTACGGGAATTTTTAGAACAGGAATGGGCCATCACTGATAATGCGAAAGTAAATGCCAGATATGATGGAGAAGGAAATGTAATAAAGATTCTTGCCTACCAAGACAGTTGTAAAATGTGCTTTGCTAACACATATTACAGATATCACGATTTTGGGAGCCCAACTTGCATGTTTCCACAGGTAATGATGGGAATTTTATCAAAGGTAAAAAATAAATTTGGATTTAGAAATCTTAGATTTGAGGGGGTTCAGAAGGGTGGAGTTGGCGAGTGCGCAATGCAGTGGAATGTCAAATAAGAAGAATTAAATTTCAAATTCTTTTAATTGAAATCATGTAAAAATTATAATGATAAGGCTACTTCTTTCCAGCATTTAAGATAAATGTTTAAATAAAATAAGAACGTTATAAAATACATATTTAACTAATTGGTTTAATTTACAATTAAAGGTGAAATTAAATTAAAACATCAATCAAGATAGCTTTAATTAGTATAATTTCAATGGCAATCTCACTGACAATCTCACTTTTTATTCTATCTTTTTACTATTTTATTTTTTACATGGTGGCTTATGGTATTTTTTATTTTCTAACCCAGTTTATTGGGATTTACCGAGATTCTATTAATTATGAAAAGTATAGTAAAGATATCCTTGAAGCAGGCTTATTAGGAGTTTTATTAGGTGGTAGACATTTTAACGCCCGTTTAGCTTACACTGTGAATAGCGTTATTGGAATATTTGGAATTTTAATTCGGATTTCTCTTGGTTTTTTACCATATCTTGAGATTACTCTTTCTGAAGTTCCTGTAATCGTACTATGGGGCTTGAGTTCAATAGTAAATTTTTACGCAGGGATGCGGGCGATACCTCCAAGATATCAAAAAGAAATGGCCGATACTTATAAGAAAATATGTAAAAATGCTCTATTCAGATATTTTAAACAAAATCAAGGGAAAGCATTTTCAATTAATGCTTTGAAGAAAAGAATTGGAGAACTAAGTTTAAAATCTGAAGAAAAAGAATATATTAAAGAACATATGAAAGATGTATTGGATAGTCTGTTAGATAGTGAAAAAATAGAATATACTGTTCAAAATGAGGAATTATATTATCTTATCTCATAGTTCGCTATAAAATTAAATAAACTTAAGTTTCATATCCATTCAATTTCTTTATATTTTTTTATCCCTGTTTTTAGAATATGTTCAATTTCTTTAAGAAGTTGAGGTGTAGTTTTATTTATGTTAAAGCAAGATTTTCCTTTTAAAAATTTCCTAAGTTCTGGGCTTATATTTTCGAAGATATCAGGGTGTGAATAAATGGGTGAAAAATAGAAACTTACATAATTTTTTTGCCGTATAACACCAGCAATATACGTAGGTTGTGGTTTTTTTCCAAACAAGCTAACCTCCTTATTTCCATAAAGATGATAGGCTGGTTTCTGTTCTTTAGCTTTAGATCCTATATATTGATCTTTTGCTAGAAAGCTACTTGATTGATTTTGTAGGATTTTTTTTAATTCTAAAAAGATTTTTTCAAGCATTTCCATATAGAAAAATATGAAAAAACAAAATTTAATTTTGAATCTTATATATAATTATATCCCCGTTTTTAAAGATTTATCAGATTGATGATATAATTCATATAGAGCTAAAGCTGTAAGTAACAATTATTATTTTTTACTATCTTTAATATTTTAAATTCTAGTTTCCAATTTTAATTTCTATGAGGTATTCAATTGTGATAAAACCATAATTGCTTTTTAGAAATAATTTAATAGAGTTATATATTTATTTACTCTTAAATAGACTCGAATTTATTTTATCTTAAAATGATTATTTGGATACTCGACGCTGAATCAGGTGTTAAATTATTATATAAATCCTTTTTGAAAACTGATGCTGATGAAGATATCGTTTCTGGATTTTTAACCGCATTTCACCATTTTTCAATGGTGGAATTTAAAGAATCATTAGATTCTATAGAAATGGGCGGATTAAGATGGGTTTATATATTAGAAGAAAAGTTTAAATTACTTTTTGTAGCAGCTGATACAAAACATATTAAGACTGAGCCTCTTTTAGGTAGACTAAATGTTATCAGAAATTCATTTATAAAGAAATATGAGTCTGCTTGGGAAAAAAAAGGGCATAGTTGGGATGGAAATATCAATATTTTTTTACCATTTCTTAATGAAATAGAAGATTATTATGAACAATGGGGAGAAGTGGAAGATCTAGCCAAAGTTGCTGATTTTTTTGATATTTTGGGTGTTTTTCAAAAAATTCTAATAATCCTAAGAAATGTAGTAGATAATAAAATGTATACCAAATCAAAAACATCAATTCTCAATAAAATAGAAGTAATGTACAACAATTTTGTTAATCAAGATGATTTTCAAAACACACCAGCACTCAAGAATATAGCTTTCAGTAAGGAATCCTGGTTCAACCTTATCGACATTAATCTAATAAAGAGTGATAAAGATTTAGTTATTAAAAATTTGAGATCGATTCTTTTTGGGATTATCAAAATCTTTAAAGAAGTTAAAGGTAAAAACGCTTGTTTTAAATATTTTAGCGAAGAAGGGATATACAGATATCTTTATAATAATATGAAATTACTAAAAGACTTGAAATTAGATATGTTTTTATTAGAAGCATTTCTGCTTTTATAGATTCAATTCTGCTTCTATAGGGTATTGATAATTTTAAATATATTTCAATTAATAAGGAATCAAATCAATAAATATACGAGGCTTCAGTAAAAGGCGGCTCCTGCCAATAAGCCTCAGTACAAGGCAAAAATTTTCAAAAGGCAGAGTAGGTTATTTCTATGTGTAATAAATTACACAACCAAAAGACAAAAATCCAGGGGATTGACAGGAGCCATTTTTTTTACTCAAGGCTTTTTAAAAAATTTTGCCCTTAATTAATAAATTTGCTAAGTCATATAAAAATCTTAACACCTTATAAAAAAATCAACTAGAGAAATTTGTTCTTATTGACTTCACTAACTTTCAAATTATATTAAATAGGAATTTAATTAAATAGAAAGTATCCTAAATAATTCGTACTATAATTTTTTTAATACTTTAAGAAAATGGTGCAAAAAGTACTTGAGGAAACAAGGTTAACTCACTCAGATGATATTATTTATGTAGATGTCAATACTTTAAAAGATTTTATAAAGCATGTCTTCATTAATTTAGAAGTTCCAGAAGGTCACGCAGAGATAATTGCCGATGTTCTTATCACTTCCGACCTAAGAGGGATAGATTCACATGGAATTCAGAGATGTAAAATGTATTATGATAGAATTAGAGAAGGTATTTATAATCCAAAAACCAATATTACTATCATTAAAGATCATCTGACTACAGCGGTACTTGATGGAAATAATGGGATGGGGCATGTAATTGCTTATCTGGCTATGAGATTAGCAATTGAAAAAGCCAAAAAATACGGTTTAGGAGCAGTTGCAGTTAGGAATAGTTCGCATTTCGGAATCGCGGGATACTATAGTTTAATGGCAATAAATGAGGGAATGATTGGGTTTGTAACAACAAACACACGCCCTGCAGTTCCCCCAACTTTTGGTATCGAACCCATGTTAGGCACTAATCCTTTAACGTATGGAGCACCTACAGATGAAGATTTCCCCTTTTTAATAGATTGTGCCACTTCAATTATTCAACGAGGAAAAGTTGAGGTATATAATCGTTTACATAAACAACTTCCAAAAGGATTAATTGTTTCAAATAATGGCAATTCAAAAACAGATCCAGATATAATATTGAATAAGTTACTTAACAGATCAGCAGCGTTATTACCTTTAGGAGGTGAAGGTGAGGATACATCTGGTCATAAAGGGTATGGTTATGCGACTTTTTCTGAGATTTTATCTTCAGCCTTGCAAGATGGTACTTATCTTAAGGATACTGCAGGTATCACAGAAAATGGTCAAAAAAGATTAAAAGTAGGGCACTTTTTTTTAGTTATAAATATCCAGAATTTCATTCCTTTAGAGAGATTTAAAGAAATCACAGGAAATATTATGCGAGGACTAAGGACTTCAAAGAAGGCACCAGGAAAAGATAATATCTATACAGCAGGAGAAAAAGAATACTATAACGAAATGGACAGAAGAAAGATTGGAATCCCTTTAAATAAAAGTATACAGAAAGATATTAAAATAATGCAAAAAGAACTTGGATTAAAAAATTATAACTTTCCATTTTAATAAATTATAATTAAAAGATTATACCTTCTTTTTGACCTTCTATTGGCTCAGAATGAAGGAAAATTGATTCTAAATTATCAATCCCGAGTTCTTCTCTAATATTGTTTTCTAATTCAGATATATATTTATGTATTTGTGAGATATTTAATGATCCTTCAAAAAATACATGAGCTTCTAAGATACAATAATCTATCGTTGCCCAGAACTCTACACCATGGAATCCCTTAACCTGCGGATGTAATCTTAGAACTTTTTCAACAGACTCACTCATTTGTTCAATCATTTCAGGTCCAACATCAGCACATTTTATTTGGTTTGGCCTTAAAAGTTCTCGATGAGGCTGACTTTCGATATGCGTAATAACTCGGGATATAAGGGGAGCTTGCTTTTTTATCTCTTTCTCAAAATGAGAACATACTTCATGAGCATCCACTAAAGAAAGAGTCTCATCAACTATTACGACTAAAGATATAAAATATTCGTTTTCAATCCTAAAAATGTTAAGATCTTTAAAATTTTCGATTTTAGGATATTCAGATTTCATTGAAAAAATTAAATTTATTAACCCTTCACCAATTGATTTTTCACTTGCAAAGGGATTCATTTCAACAATACATTCTACTTCATATAACCTAAATATCTTTTCACTCATGCTTCTAATGGAAGTAATGATTTCATTTGCATGAACAATTGAAATATGATCCTCAACTGACAATTGTACCTCTAGATATAATGTTTTACCACTGGTTCGCAGTTTTATACTGTGTACCCCAATTACATGTTCTAAAGCGAAAATTTTTTTTCTTAAATCTTCAATTATAATTGTACTTATAGGATTCGTATCTGTAAGTTCTTTAACGCCGCCTTTAACTAATTTGAGAGCACCTATTATAATCCAGACAGAAAGAACAATACTTAATATTGGATCAAGAAAAATAACATTAAAATAAGCAAAAATAAAACTTACTAAAACTATTATCGCTCTCATAGAATCTTGGAACAGATTCAGCCCTTGAATTCTCAGGGTCAAACTTTTTTGTTGCTTTCCTTTAGAAATGAGTCTTCTAGAAAAAATAATATTTACAATAAATGACGAAATTAATATGATTAATCCAATTTCAGGATTTATTACATCATATCTATTCGATAAGATCGCTTGAATCGCATTATAAACCAATAAAACATAGATATTCATCAAAATAATACCTTGAATCACTCCTGAAATTGAATCAATTTTACCATGACCATACATATGATCATAATCCGCCGGTTTTTGACTATAATACATTGAATACAAAGTTATTGAAACAAATAGAATATCTGTAAAAGTATCCGCAGTTTCAGATAAAAAGCTCAGACTTCCAGTGAGTAAAACCCCAATCAACTTCAAAACTGACTGGAGTAAAATTATCCATAATGTATAAATCGCATACTTTACTTTGATATCCATTAAGTATTTATTAAATTTAATCTGGTTTATATTTTTTCAGTTTTGGAAAGAAGGCATTTACATTTTTTTTATAATGTTCATATTTTTCACCATACTTTTCGATCAAAAATCTTTCTTCCTTTCTCACAAAAATTCTAAATAATAAATAATAGAAAATGAGGATTAAAAAGAGAAACCAACTATTGAATAGGCAAAATATACCTGGAAGTGTCCCTAAACCCCATGAGGCGTACATAGGATGTCTTACATATGCATATGTTTTCTTAGTGATTAATTCTGATGAGCTATGTGCAGAGCTTATAATTCTTTCCGAATAGATGAATACAAAAATACCAATTGTTATTAAAATAGATCCTATAATAACCAATACATAATAATTAATCGGAATTTGGAAAAATGGATAATATATTGAATTTAAAATCCCAAATAAAATGAAAAAGGGACAAATACATAATAAAACTTTAGGACCAATTCCTAATAATGGGAAATTTTCTTTAGAGTTCCCTTCAGATTGATTTTTCATTATTCTTCCTTCTTTTCAAGCCACCATTGACCAGTCAATTTACCCCTATATCCCTCTTTATATTGCGGATTTTTGGCCATTGAAAATTTCTCAAACGTTCCTATATGATCCTTTATTTGAGTTAATAATTCTTCTTTAGTTAGTCCTACATTAAACTCTCTAACCACAATTTCAGCCCAATCTTTCTCACGATATCTTCCATGGTGAAAGCCATAATCTTTGGGAGCATAACATCCAGTACAAGGAGCATTAACTTTTATACATTGTGCGCCACATCCTGCATTAGTTCTTGGGCCCAGACAAACATAACCTTGCTCTATGAAACAATCTTTTTCATTTGGTATTCCTTCATAGTCTCTTTTAACTTTCGTCATTTTCATTCTCCCCCTTATCCTATCACAAGTATCACATACTGTAGATATTGATATGAAATCTGATGATAGTTTAAGATTTTTTGGAAATCGTTTTTCTCGTAGAAATTCGTTAATTTTTACAATCAATTCTTCAGTCTCTGAAGGCATTTGAGGTAATTTAGGTCCTATTAAGAGAAAATTTGCAAGCATCGGCAGATTATTGAATAGTGGATAAAACTCATGTAAAGTTTTTTTATTTTCTTCATTCAGATCCTGTAGATTGTCAGTAAACTCTTTCAATTTTTCTGCTTTTGAGGATAAAGTGTTTGATGGACCTCGGCAACCCACACATGGAGTTCCCTTACTTGTGCATTTTAGAATACAACCAGAACTAGTTATAGCTCCGAAGCAAAGAATACCTGAATCTAATAGACAACCAGACTCATTTAATATACAATCATCACAGTAAGTATTATCTGTCAATGGGAATGGTGTTTTCCCTAATAATGAAAGTATATTACTCACTATTGCTTCCGTTCGAGGTGGACAACCGACAAAATATGAATCGATTTTAATACAATCATCGATGCCCTTAGCAGATACTTCAAAACCAGGAAGATTAACAGAAGGTTCTTTTGGATTTTCAGTTGTTATTGATTCTACTTCCATAAATTTTCTTTTTATTAAATCCTCTAATGGAAAATTATTTGCCATAGCAATTACACCACCTTGACATGCACAAGTTCCAAAAGTAGAAAGAAATTTGCATTTTTCTCTCATTAATCTCAGATTTTCTAGATCTTGTGAAGTTCTTACAGCACCTTCAATTATACCTATATCAATTTCACCATCTTCCCTTGCTTTTAAAGAATTGAGTTTAAAATCTACTACTGCTGGCCAATATACGATCTCCAACTCAGGTAATATGGGCAGTAACCCCATGTGTGCATTTAAAAGGCTCTGATGACATCCCCAACAACTACTTAATTGCATAAAAGCTATTTTAACTGTCATTTTTTTTCAACTTTTTATAAATTATATCTTAAATTTTGATTTAGTTATATAAAAAAATTTCTGCTATAAGATATTTCTTAGATTTATATCACATTCTTAATGGTATTACATAAATGTAAAATACAACTCTCTTATTTTTAATAAGTGGAATATTAAATAAGAGAAATAACGAATTATATAATAAAATTTTTTTTGATCAAAATTGGTTAAAGTATATTTAGAAAAAGACCATAGACCTTTTTCAGAAGCAGAAAGGCAAAAATTTCCGGATGTAATATTAGATGAAATTGATAAAACAAAATCAATAAAGTTTGACCTTTTAATTTGGAATTTTATAAATAAATTTAATATAACAAAAATTTTCCATCTATTTAATAAGCACTGTCCTATTTGTGGGCGAAATTTTTCTGAAATTTTTTTAGATTATTATATAAATAAAAAGATTAATTGTAGTAAATGTAAATATAAAACTATTTTTTCTACTACTCTGATTTCATTCGTTTTAAATGCCATAAGTCGCAGTTTAAATATACCTAAAAGAAGATTTGCAGAAATTTTGAGAGAAAACGAGCCATTAAAACGACTAGCATTATCTTATATAGAAGGGATTGGAATGTATGGCTTTAAAATGCCAACTATCCCTATTGGACCTCCAGTTGTATTTTGGTCAGTTACTCATAGATGTAATTTAAATTGCACCCATTGTTATGTCGACCAGGATTCAAATGAAATACCATTTAATCAAGCTTGTACCATTATTGATCAATTATCAGAAGCAAAAACCTTTATTTTGATATTTTTCGGTGGAGAAGCTTTACTTCGTGATGATATATTTGATCTTATGAGATATGCCACTGAAAAAAACATAAATGTTGCACTCGCCTCAAATGGTACTTTAATCACCCCCAGAATGGCTAAAAAATTGAAAGATATCGGTGTTGGGTATGTTCAAGTAAGTATTGATGGATTAAAAGACATACATGAGCAAATACGTGGTAATGGTACGTTTGAAAAAGCAATTGCAGCAATAAAGAACTGTTTAAATGAAGGATTATATACATGTATTGGGACTACAATTACCAAACAGAATATACATCAAATTTATGATTTAGTTGATCTAGCCAAGTCTTTAAATGTTCAAAAATTTGAAATCGTAGATTTTGTACCCTCAGGTAAAGCATCTTCAAAAGCTTACATAACTCTTACACCACTTCAAATCGAGAAATTTAGTTTGATTATATGTGATATATGGCAAAAATTAATGAAAGAAGGATATCCATTGACACTTTCATATAAAAACCCTATATTCGCAAGGATATTAGCTCAAAGATTTCCAAAAGTGATAACAGCACCTTTTTTTAAAAGTATCTTTTCTAAAGAAGCAATTTCTTACTTTAATTTCTCTGAAAGACTTAGTAGTGGGGTATTTAGCAAACAAAGTCCTTTTTCCCCCTTTATTACGGGTTGTGAATGTGGAGTTTTTACTATGCATATTAAATCAAATGGAGATGTTACTCCATGTCCGCTAAACCCTGTATCTCTTGGTAACGTCAAAAAACATCACCTTCAAAAAATTTGGCAAGCTTCTCCAATTCTCAATCAATATCGTGGATTAAAATACGAAGGCCAATGTGGAAAATGTAATTTTAAAACAATTTGTGGTGGATGCAGAGCAAAAGCTTTTATATCATCTGGTAGTAATATTAAATCTGATCCAACTTGTATGTTTGAAATAAAAAATCTGAAATGAATTGAATGAACTATCCTTTAAATATGGAAAATTCAGATAAAGAAGTTTCTAGTGCCTTTAATGTTCTAGATAAGATAGTACATGACTCATTAGAAACCTATTCTAATGTTCACAGGGGCACTGGCCATAATTCACAGGTAACTACTGCTTTATATGAAAAAGCAAGAGAACTCATTTTAGATTATTTACAATTAAGTAAAAAGAAATTCAATGTTATTTTTTGTAGTCCTCTAAGATTAGATCTATTTAAAACACAGCTTAATCAAACAGATTATCGCATTTTATCAAGTAAAGCTTTTGGATTACCATTAGGTGTCAAGGCAATTGCTGTTAAAAAAAAGAAATTGAAAAAATGCTCTGTAATTTATACTGGTGGTGGAATGATCAAACATGTAACCTCAAACTATGTAATATGGGCAGATATTCCAGATAGATTTGAGGCAGGCACACCAAATATAATAAATGTGATAGTTTTTACAGCTGCAATTCATTCTTTTAAAAATCTTAATACTATTTTTAAAAGAAGATTAAATCATTGGAGTTTATCTTCAAAAGAAATACTATTTCATGATGATTTCACTAAATTTTCAGGTTTAGAATTATTAACTAAACTTCAAAAATCTCTAATTGGTTATAAGATTAAAGTTCCAACAAATGGAGGGCGAAATAAATTTATAAATCTAGATAATGCAGCAAGTACACCTTCATTTTTGCCAATATGGAATACATACTGTAAAACATTGCGCCAACCAGAGGAAATGTATCAAGAGATTATAAATAATGTTAAAATAATCATCGCAAAATTCTTTAATACTCCATTAGAAAAATATGACATTATTTTTACGTCCAATACAACTGAATCCATAAATATTTTAGCTCGTAATTTTACAAAATTCGTTAGAAAGGATCTTAAGTCTGTTATAGTCAATACAATGTTAGAACACCACTCCAATGAACTACCTTTCCGCTATGTTCCCTCTGCTAAATTAATTAGAGTTTCTGTAGATGATAAAGGTTTTATAGATTTACATGAATTAGAACAAGTACTTTGTGAATATAATAAAGATCATAAACATAACAATGAAAAGATTGAACTTGTTTCAGTAAGTGGTGTATCCAATGTAATTGGAACTTATAATGATCTTCGATCAATAAGTCATATTGTTCATAAATATAATGCTAAATTACTTGTTGATGGTGCTCAAATAGTAGCTCATCATAAGATCGATTTTTCTAGAATCAATATCGACTATTTTGCTTTTTCAGGCCATAAAATATATGCACCATTTGGGAGTGGAGTTCTTATCATTAAAAAGGAATTAATGGAACTTGATAAAAATGAAATAATTAAAATCAAGTCGTCTGGAGAAGAAAACGTAGTAGGAATTGCTACACTAGGTAAAGCAATCTTACTTCTAGGAAGAATCGGTATGGAAGTGATTGAAGATTATGAAGGGAGATTAACCAAACTTGCTTTAGATGGTCTGAACAAGATTAAAAACTTAGAAATATTTGGAATTAAAGATTCAAGAGCAATGAATGTTAAAAATCGAGGAGCAATTATCTCATTTAATTTGAAAACGGTTCCACATAATTTAGCAGCAAAAGAGTTAGCAGAACAAGGAGGAATTGGTATTCGCAATGGATGTTTTTGTGCTCATATGCTAGTTCAACATATACTTAAAATACAAAAAATAAGAATCATTGGAGCTAGAATGACTTCAATAATAATTCCAAAAAAAACGGAAATGTGTCTTCCTGGGACGCTAAGAGTAAGCTTTGGAATTGAAAACAATGAGACTGATGTATATCATTTACTAAATACTATTGAAAAACTCAATTATAAACATAGATCTATATTGGATAAATTACTTGGGTTATCTAATAATGGAACTCTATTCTTACCAAGGACAGTAACTGAAGAAAAAATTAGATATTTTATTAAAAATAGATTAAATCTTGTTTTTTCAGTTGATAAATAATAAAGATTTCAACTATTTGCTAACTCTCCAATTGCAGTAAGTATAACTTTTCCTCCAACTGAAACCCTAATTGTTCCACCATCATTACGTTCTGCTCTCAAATGCAGTAGTGATGGACGTCCTACTTCATAACCTTGTTCAACTTTAATATCAATACTATTTTTATTGAAATAATCATGTTTCACCAAATATGCAGCTAAGCAACCATTTCCTGAACCTGTTGCAGGATCCTCAGGAATACCATGATAATGAGCAAAAACACGGACGCTTAGTTCATTTCCCTTATTGCGAGTTTCTGGACAAAAAATTAAGATAGATTTTGCTTCAATTTTTTCCATTAGATCCATACATTTTTCTACATCTACTTTGGCTGCCTTTAAAGCATTTAAATTCTTTAAAGGTACAATAATAAAGGGACCTCCAGTGGATACTTCTTGAATTGGAAATCTATCATCAATATCATACTCATTCAAATTTAATATTTCTGAAATTGATTCTGTATCAAAAAATTTTCCGAATGTAGGAGGATTTTGCTCCATCCATATTAAATCAGGTTTTCCAGATTTATATTTGAATAGAACCGGAATAGGACCAATCTTAAGATTAAGAAGGATTGTTTTAACATTTCCTTTGATTAACTCTTGTTGAATAACAAATGCAGTTCCAATGGTTGGATGTCCGGCAAATGGTAATTCAACTTCTGGAGTAAAAATACGAACATCATAGTTTTCTTTTGATGTAATAAAAGTTGTTTCAGAATAGTTCATTTCTTTAGCAATCTTTTGCATTTCGGCTTCAAAAAGCGCTTCTTCGCAAATAAAAACAGCTAGTTGATTTCCCTCAAATTTTCTCTCAGCAAATACATCTACTATATAAAATTTACATTTTGGCATGATTAAACCCCAATATGGTTAAAACCTCAACATTAATATTATATCTAATATAAAAACTGAATAGTTTTTAATATGTATTTATTTTGGTTTTTCTTTAATATTCAATATATTAGATTCTATTAAAATTTATAATTATATTTTTTATTTAAAAAGTTAAATTATGTATAATAAAATGAAGATTGAAGAAACTGAAAAAATTGCCAGATCATTTTTTGAAGTGATGTGGAGTAAGCCAGATCTTAGTATTGCTGATGAAATTATTGATCCTAAATATAATCCAAGTTGGATTCAAATTGATAAAGTCGGTCCAGCTCAAATAAAACATGAGATAACACATTTTCGTTCTATGTTTCCTGATTTAAAATATGAAATTGTAGAGATAAAGGGTGAAGAGGAAAAAGTCTGGGTTCGCTATAAAGGACATGGAACGCACCTTGGAAAAGGATGGGGTTTTGAACCCACTAAGAAAGAAGTATCATTTGAAGGAGCAACAATTTTATACTTGAATTCAGATGGTAAAATAATAGATCAATGGGGTGCTTTTTGTTTCTATGATATATTTTATGAACTTGGACTTGTTCCTCCTTTTTGGGAATTAAATAAATATGTCTCTGATGCTAAGAAGTAGTTTTATCTCTTACCTTTTTGCTGGAGATGCATAACAATAAGCACAATTATGTTTACATCGAAAAATCCCTGAATATCCACCAATATCTTTCGCTTTATAACATCCACAGTCATTTCTTTGTCCTGAGTCCCTTATTTTTGGGATAGATTCACCTGTGATCTTCTCAATTTTATAGGCATCTATACAATGTGCTTGCTCTATCCCCTCTATTTTTAGTAAGTCTGATTGACAACAAGCTTTCATTTTAATCTGATGCTTATTACAAATCTTGATTAATTTATCAAGAATTTCTGTTTTCTTTTTTAAAGATGGATCAACTGAAGTATAACCCCTAGCATCCAATCGATTTTTTACTTTTGGATAAATTGTAGCAAAAGAGAAAATCATTTCTTTTAATCCTATATTAGACACATTCTCTATGATGTATTCAAACCTATCTAAGTTACTTTTTACTTTATTAGAAGTGTGTGTCTTATACAAAATTATTGGATCAAATCTGAAATTAACAACCTGAGAACTGAATTCTTTAATTAGCCATTCTAGTTGTTTGAACCTATCTTCTAAAGAAATTATAATACCGTTTTCTAATTCAGATGGTGAATTAATTGTAAATTGAAAATAATGTCCTTTATATATTTCGAACAGTTCCCTATTTTGATTATAGGTTTTTATCCAATTAGCGAAGTTTTTGGACCACCAAACCCAACACTTAACATCTTCTGGAGTTAGAGAAACACGATGTATTTGTTTTCGATTAAAAGGATTCACAACATCAACATATCCCAAATGAATCTTATCAACTACCCAATCCATCAAAAAAGCGGGTATATCAGTCCTTCTACTACATGATATAATGCTGGATTTTGTTAAATTCATAAAAAAGCTGCTTTATATTAATTTTCCTTCAAGTTATGATAAAGAAGTTAACAATTAATTACAAATCTAATTTTTTAAGGTTTAAAGTTTTTTAAATATTTATGGTAAGAAAGAATATATCCTCTGGATCCCAATATGAAAAACCGATTGGCTTTTCAAGAGCAGTAAGAATTAAAAATTTTATTTCTGTATCAGGAACTGCACCAATAGCTTCAGATGGGTCAACTGTATGTCCTAATGATTTATATGGTCAAGCAAAACACTGTTTAGAAATTATTAAAAAAGCCATTGAGGAAGCAGGTGGCAATCTAAGAGACGTTATTCGTACAAGAATAATGTTAATTGAAATTTCGAATTGGCAGGAAGCTGCTCAAGCACATGGGGAATTTTTCTCTGAGATTAAACCAGCAACTTCATTTATAGGAGTTAGTAGTTTCATAGATCCTAACTGGTTAATTGAAATTGAAGCTGATTGTGTTATAGATAATGATTAGTAACTTAGTAACTATAAGGATTTAATTATAAACGATCGGTTTTATAAAAAAAATGAATTTAATTGGTGTTTTCTTGTACACTTGGTACTGTTTCGCTCTCATCTCTAAGTGTAGTGTGTTCCTTTTCCTGTTTTATATAGAAAACGATGAATGCTGCAAGGAATCCAGAAAAAACAAAGAGATATATCAAGTTCATTATTTTTACAGGCAATAATATAAAGATATTTTGCCAATAAAAAATCTCCCACCAAAAAAAAGTGTATACTCCTAGCATATGCCAAACGATCTGCATTATTACGAGGATTTTTACTTTCTCCCATTCTGTCTGTTGCCACGCTATGAAGGAAGCACTCGCAAAGCCTAAAAGGGCTTTACCGAACCAGTCCGTAAAGTCTTCCACAAGGAAGAATAAAATTGCTCCAACGATTACAAAAACAATAAAATTCAAAAAAAATGTCCATTTTAGCCCTTTCAATATTTTTTTAGCCATTTTTCTATTTACCTCTTTAAATGAGAAGATTTTTTATTATTTTTTTTTTTTCCTTCAACCTTTTTAAAAGGTTTTGTTGGTTTTGACTCGTCAATTGGGTCAATACAAACCCAACAAGAATTTTCCATTTCAGTTAAAGCACGCGCACAGTCTTCATGGTATAAAGCTTCACAATTAGGACACAGAAAAATATTAAATCCCTCTACTTTTCCTTTACATACCAAGCAGATTTTCTGCTCTCGATAGTATGCGACTTCTTCTTCACTAATATGTTCAGGCCTCTCAACTATTCGAAAAAATGAATCTTTAGCTATAATCTTCTTTTTAACTTTCTTTTTACGCTCCTCAGGCTCTGCTCTTAAACCCAAATAAGCAAATACTAAGGTTGCCGTGTCAATTATTATGAAAATAAATTTAACTCCTCCCCCAAAAGCTTGTATCATTTGAAACATAAGTATTCGTGAGAGACAATGAAATACAATATTAATAGATAAATAGATATATTTCTTTCTAAATATACCTTTCACCTTAAAAGCTTTATATAGAACTCCAGCTCCGAAGACTAAGCCATAAGAATTTACAAATAAGCTCCACCTAGCAGGAAGCCTTTGTGTTGGTATTAGCAAACCATAATAGACTTCTACTAGTCCTTCTCCGGGTATTGCGGGAGGTATAATAATTGGAGTCATCCAATGAAAGATAAATAGATCCAATAAAATGAGCATATTCAAAATTAAAACTATAGATAAAAAATACCACTTCTTCTTGGGTATTATTATTTCAGACCACACATAAGCCATAAGGGGTCCTGCTAAAACAGCAGTAGGTACCCACATTATATAAATTTTTAATAGACCGTCCATGTTATTTCCTGTTATAAGGATAGTTGTTAAATCGAAGAAGGTTGGACCTCCAAGAGTTAAACCAATTCCAATAAGAGCTAACCCATAATAAAAGAGAAGCTTAGTTTTTGCCCTTCTTCCTTGGATCATAAAAAATAATCCTAGTATACACGGCAGAAAAAAATAAAAAACACTATCAATAAGTGCATCGTAAAAAACTACATCAGAAAGCATTAACAAATTGAATTCCTCCTAATTAAACATTTGCCTTGAATTAACGAAAAATTAACCAATTTTATGTTATTAATTAGATTAAATTATACCTTCATGTATAAAAGGATTATCACAGCTTTTCAATAAAATGATTTTGAGAATAATAGAAAATGGCTAAATAATAGTCAGTTAAATTATAAATTTGTTTAATTATTTATTTTTACCGAATTATTAATTATTTAAGGTTTAAAATATTA
>CP070831.1:512966-521567 GCA_020344955.1 Promethearchaeota archaeon
TAAGTTCTATGCGGTAAATGATTATAAAGAGATTCCAAGGGCACTAATACAATTATTATCTCTGACATAATTAAAACTTAAATTATTCTTCACTTATAGTGTTATTGTGTAATAATCCAAAATAAAATAATTCTTATTGAAAACTATCTTAAAATAATCTTAATATTGAATAATGATCTCAAAACTTAATTTAGTGAGAAAATCATGAAAGAAGAACATTATAGCAACATAATCTTATAAAGATATTTAGAAATGGAGAGAATAAAGGGAAAATTTTTCCCAATGAATATTATAGATTCTTTTATCTCTTGAGGTAGGAATGTAAAAGAGTAATTAATACCGTTTTAAGTACTCTAATAATTTCTAGAACATATTAAATTTTTTTCAAATATAATTATCACTTAAAAATTTATATGCTCAGAATTAATTATTTTAATATTAGGTTCACTAATAATTCATATTCTATAAAGAAATATAATAAAAATAAGACTTTGTATGAATACAGAATTAGGAGACTCGCCCAATCATGAAAGTGAGTAATCTAGAAGACCATGAGCCCCGCTACATTTTCAAGATTTGCCTCATCGGAGATGGAGGTGTAGGAAAAACATGCATTGCGCAAAGATTATGCTTCAATACATTTAATGCGAATACTCAATTAACTGTCGGAATAGATTTCTATACCAATGATCTCCCTATGATTATTAATGGTGAGAAAAAATTTGTAAGACTTTCAGTATGGGATTTTGGGGGCCAAGAACAATTTAAATCATTGTTTAAATACTATATTAATGGTGCAAATGGAATTTTTCTAGTTTTTGATTTATTAAGAATGGAAAGCCTTATTAAGCTTGATTGGTGGTATGATAAGATTATAGAGCACCGTCTTGATGAAAGTCCAAAAATTCTTGTTGGTACTAAACTCGATTTAGCTCAAGAAGAAAAACAATATAAAGTTGATAAATTAATTGTTGAAAAGTTTCTTCAAAAACACGATGAGCAAGATTATATTGAAACATCCTCAAAAGACAATACTAATATTAGGGACAGTTTTAAAAGGATTGTAAAAAGAATAATGGATTTTCATGAACTTGATTATGAAGAAATATTATGAGACTTTCATCCAAACAGAAAGCTTGCTACTACGAGATCAAATATTCTGATGGTACTTTCTGGCTATAACCCGCTTTTTTAAATTTCTGACCATTTTCAACATATAAATTAGTACTGAATTCATTCAACCTATTTTTCGAATATTCTTTCTTCTTAATTGCTGGAACTCCTGCATAAAGACAAAAATCTTCTGTTTCTTCTCGTAAGACAGAACCAGCAGCTAAAGTACTACCTTTACCTAATTTTCCTCCCTGCAAAACAGAAGCATTTATTCCTACTAATGAATAATCTTCAATTATACAAGGTCCGTGACACATACATAAATGAGCTAATCTGACATTATTCCCAATTTTACAAAGTTCATTAGGTCTTGAATGTACTACAACGTTTTCTTGAATACTTGTGTTTTCTCCAATAACAATTTTTCCCCAATCTCCACGTAATTTTACTCCAAACCATATATTAGTATAAGCTCCAATTTCTACATCTCCAATTATTACAACATCAGAAGCAATGAAAGTGGTTGGATGAATTTTAGGGATTGTTCCATTGAAAGGACTTTTAATTATCATTGTTTGCATACTTAAGATAAGAATATCTAAATATATTTAATAAAATTGATAAAGCTTATGTGATGAAGATTGCTGATAATATACTCCCATGGGAAATTTTTCTGTATTTTATATCATTTGTGTATGTGGATATCACGTTCATTCATTAAAAATAAATTTATTAATTAGATAAAATTAATTAATCTTTCATAGCTACTTCCTTAATTAGGGATTACTTTATAACAATTAAATTTATCATACATTAGGTGTATCTTGACTGGTGAAAATAACAGATTTTTTATCAAATCTTAAAACAGCCCACCGATTAATACGTATGACAGTTGTGGGAGATGGAGCTGTAGGAAAAACTACATTAGTTCAAGCTCTGCTCAAAAAAACAAAACAAAATAATCATAATAATTCAAACGGTACATTTTTAGAAGAAAAAATAACTCGTACTCCATTTATGGAGATCGAATCTTGGACTTATAAAGACTTAGTTTTTCAATGTTACGATTTAGCTGGGCAAAGAGAGCCCGGTTTGCATCCTCTTGATCTCCTGAAAAATCAAGTTCTTAAATATATTGATATCTTTATGTTCGTATTTGCATTAGATAGATATGAATCATTTAAAAATCTAAATAGTTGGCTCCAATTGATGAATATGGAATATAATTTGAAAGAAAACAACACAGGGTTTATTTTAGTGGGTAATAAGGTTGATTTAGAAAGAAACGTGTCAAAAGATTTGGTAATGACTTTAGTAGGCGAAGATAGGTATTTCCATACTTATATAGAGACTAGTTCGATCTATGGAGTGGGAGTAAGTGAAGTTTTGGATAAAATAGTTATTATGGGTAGAAAACTTCTTAATTTTAACGATTAAGAAGATATTATAAGTATTAATATACTCTCATCTTCTAATAGAAATTAAGATGAGGTGTAGAAATGACTGAAGTTAATTGTAAAATATGTAATAAAGTAATAAGATTTGATCTTCAAAATCCTAATTCATATCTTCATAAAATTGAATCAGGTAATTTGATGATTGGGAAATTATTTACAATTCGATTAAGTCATCAAGCTGATTCAGGATCATCTCATATAAATGTTGTTGTAATTGATGAAAATGGAGAATATCGTGCTCATAAAGATTACTATGAAGAGAAACAAGAGATAAAAGGAGTTCCAGATCAATGGAATAAACTCCAGCGATCTATCCCATTAGAACTTCGGTTATACCTACCTTTATCAAGTGATGACGAAAAAATTATTTTATCTTCAATATCAGAACCATTAAATAAAACACCACAGCAATGGTATGACTCTTTAACAGAATTAAAGCTCAATAATCCAAAAAGCCAATTAATTTCGTTTATGGCTGTAAAATGGGGTTTCATTATTGGGAAAGGTAAACAATTATTAAATTTTACTTATGAACCTACCTCTTGGACTTATCCAATGTATTTACGATTACAAGCTAGGTTTGCACCTTCATCAGAATTAATTCAAATATCTAAAAGAATTGACTTTACATCTGCTCCGTTAATTATTCAAATAGAAACAGCTGTAGCTAAAGCTGAAGTTTTTCTTCGTTTAAGCAATTATGATCTTTTAGAGGAATTATATAATCAATGTCAAAAAGAATGGGGAGATCAGACTTCTATTGAAGTAAAAACAGGGTTAATGCTTTTACAAGGATATTATGGATTCAGATTATATTTTCTTGGGAAAATAAATGAAGCTCTAGAAGTTATAGAACCAGTATTCAATTTTGGACAACTATTAGGGAATCGAGAGATCATAATGGTAGTTGGCAATTTTTATGCTGCTGTCAATCAATCTAGTGGTGATTTAGAAAAAGCTTTAAAAATCTTTGAAATCGTGCTAAAAGTTAGTAAAGAGATGGGTGATCAAAGAACAAATGCAGTTATTTCATCTAATATGTCTGTTATTGAATCTAAGCAGGGATTATATGATCAAGCCTTGAAACGCCAACAAGCGATTTTAGACTTGCCTATAGTGCAAGAAGAGTTTTTTATACGGAGTTCTTTAATGAGCATAATCGCTGAAACTCTTTTTATTTCTGAACGGTATGAAGAATCAGAAGAACTTTGTAAAAAAGTTCTTTTAGAAGAAAATCTGCCTACATATTATAAACTCGATCTTCTTTCTACTCTAAAAAGAATAGCAGGTAAAACAGATTCACTTGGACTTATCGATTTTGTACGAAATAACTTACCTGATGATCCAGATTTTCTCGAATCCCCTGTAGGTCATATTTTTATGCATGATCTACAAGCAATTGAAGGAGAATTGCGTAGTGATTGGTTAAAATTAATAGAGAATTTGAAAGAAGAAAGAGAAATAATGTTTAATAATCAATCTGTTGAGGATGCTAGTGATATTGAAATTAGGCTTGCTGAAGGGTACTTTAAATATTTTCAAGAGACGGGTAATCTTGAATATTTAAATCACGCATACAACCATTTGGATCTGGCAAAAACAATTGCTATTGAAAATCAGAGTTATTTA
This sequence comes from Promethearchaeota archaeon, assembly GCA_020344955.1. GTDB lineage: Archaea > Asgardarchaeota > Lokiarchaeia > Sigyniarchaeales > SOKP01 > Loki-b32. Next base: position 517,166 of record CP070831.1, read on the forward strand.
GATCTTTGTAGACTTGTTATTCTTAAAGGATTATTAGCTGCAGAAAGTAAATTGGCACAACAAGCAAAACTCTATTTTGAAGAAGCGCTAAAAACGGCACGTGACTTTAATTTATCAAGTTTAGAAAAGGATATAACTCTAAATTTAGAGCAACTAAATACTGGAATGATTGAAAAATCTGCTGGATCAGTGTTAAGAAGAATGTTTCAAAGATTAACATTCAGAAAATCTGAAGAATCAAAAGCAAAAAAGAAAAGTGTTATCTATTCAATATTTATAGGAACTCAAGATTCTGCTTGGGAATTAATCTTACAAAATGAAAAGAGCGGTTCTCCTAAAGATATTAATTATCTCTTAGGATTTCATGATCTATGGAATAACATAAAGAAAAAAATGTTGCAGCAACAAGTTAATTACTTTACAGTAAGTAGAGGTGCTGTTTTAATAGAAAATTCTGATCATTTTCAATTATTTGCCCTTTGTGATCAATTAGATTATTTAACTAGATTAACAATTCAAAATCTTTTACCTGAAATGGAAGATTTCTCATTTAGACATATTCCAGAAGAATTAGAAGATAAAGTCTTGAAAACTCTCTCCAAAGATATTGGTAGGTTTGTTAAAGTAGAATTATCTTAATTTGTAATTCTCCATTATTATATGTATATTTTTAAAATAATCCTAAATCAAAATTTATATAATTTTTAAATTAGATTTCAAATTTTAAAGATTTCTTTTGATATACACCCTTCAATCTCTGAATTTATATCTTTAGTTGGTTTTTTGACACATCCTATTTTTGCAATCGTTTGGATCCCAGTTTGCTTCATTACTTTAACAATATCATTACAAATTTTTGGAGGACTACTTTTAGCACTACCAGTGGCAAAAGCAATCAGTTTTTTATCTCTCAAGTTAAAATTATTAATTTTTTGTAGAAATTCTTTAAAAATTTTTGCAATATGATAATAATGAGTAGGAGACCCTAAACCTATAATATCAAATTTTTTAATTGAGTCGATTTCTTGGAAATTTGTATCTTGAAAAATCTTTATTTCAATATTCAGACTTTCTAATCTTTCTTTAATTTTTTCAGCTAATAATTTTGTATTTCCTGAACATGTATGATATATTATAATTGCTTTTAGCATGTTAAATTCTCAGCTTAAAATTCTTTTAAGGCTTATATTCTTCTTACTATATTAAAATTATCTTTTATAATTTCAGGATCTTTAGTAAATAATCAAGTATAAAATTCAAATTTTACAATTTAAATAAATCCTTATTTAAAAAAAATAAACTTTTAGTTCTTTTATTCTATTTGGCTTTAAGGTCATAATAATTGTGTTAATACTAAGATTATTCTTATTGACACAAATGTCTATTGGGAAAAATTATTCCCGAGTTCTTTTTATTATTCCAACTTTAAAGAAATTCAAAATTTAATCTAAGTGCAAATAATGAAAAATATACGAAAAAAAACTATAACTCTATCTGTCATCGTTATGTTTTTAACGATGGGAACAATTGGATTAATCTCTGTATCCGCTGCTCCCTCAGAAGAAATGCTTCCTATATACCAGCCAATTGATTTAGGCTATAAAATTCGCTCCACTCATCATCCCCTCATAAATAAGGGAACTTTTGAAAGTACTTCAGAATCTTATGATCCCCTTACGGGAACTTATTATGAGCTTAATGATATTTTAGAATGGCCCGTAGCTGACTGGGTGACTTATGAGGATACTTGGGAACCATTTGAACTTAGAGCTGCAAGTTCTAACGTTGAAGTTTGGGTTCAATGCAACTTGAGTTATCCTGAAGGAGATACTCGCTCCGCGGATGTTATTACTGATGAACAAGTTAACTACATGATGGAACAATTCGATGATATTATTTATCCGACAGTAACCACATATTTTGGGATCCCTCATGAGCATTATGGAGACCCTGGAGGAGATTATTATAACGCAGACGGAAGAAATGTATTATTAATCTCAAATATTCGAGATGAAATGTTTTACGATAGAACTTATCCATATTATATTGTAGGCTTCTTCTCACCTTCTTACGAATTGGATTTAGACAGGAATATCATTACAATTGATAGCATGGGATGGGACAGACGAACGGGTGAGGGTACGAGACAGATTTACGAAGCTACTACTGCTCATGAGTATCAACATCTTATTCATGATGATTATAATCCTGAGGATGATGACTTCATGAATGAAGGATGTTCAATGTATTCTGAACCATTATGCGGTTATCCTCTATCATGGGGAGATATCGAGGCTTATTTAGCAACACCAGATAACTCATTAACTGAATGGGCTGATCAAGGAGATCTTAATATTTTAGCTGATTATGGATGCTCACTATTATGGGCAATGTATTTGAGTGATCATTATGGTGATACGTTTCTTAGTGATTTCGTAGCCTCAACAACCCCCGGGATTGAAGGTATAAATGCTGTTTTAGACTTATATGGTAAAACTGAAACATTCGATGATGTATATCATGATTGGAGACTTGCTAATCTGCTTCACACTGATCTGTATGGAGATGGAAAATATAATTATATATCCCTTGATCTTGCAGATACGGATCCAACTCGAGTATATAAAATTAATCGTCCTTGGTTTCCAGAGCGATTAGGTATTGATTTTGGAACAACAAAAAGCTATATTAAAGATGATACTGGAATCTCTATGGTTAGCTCTTATGGTTCCGATTATATTCGTCTGGGAGGATTGAAAGACGATTTTAATCCAATCTTTGTATTCAATGGAGATGACTATGCTACACCAATTACCTGGATAAAGGAAGATATGGATGGGGATAACGATTTGGAATGGTATTCTACCCCTGCATTAACTGAATCCGATGTAATTCTGGAAACAACTTTAGATCTTACATCCTATTCTACAGCAACCCTATCATTCGATACTTTTTATAATATTGAAGAACTGTGGGATTATGGTTTCGTACAAGTAAGTGTGGATGGAATCAATTGGGTTTCTCTTGCCAATGAATATACCACAGTATTACATGACCCACAAGCTTATCCAGAGATAATAGATAACCTACCAGGGATAACAGGGGTTAGCGGTGATTGGATATCCATGAGTTTCGATCTAGATGATTATGCAGGATCGAATATATGGTTAAGATTTAGATATATGACGGACTGGGCATTTCAGGAACCAGGATGGTGGATTGATAATGTAGCTATTAACGGAATCGTTATTGATAATGCAGATGATATTTCAGCATTCGCTTTGCCACCACCTCCACCAACTGAGTTCATGGTAACTATTATCGGAGTGGATTCTGCTGGTGCTTACTCAGATGATCGTTTCACAACAGTTAATCTAGATGGAATTAATGAATTTTCTACTCCTCTAGCACCTTATATGACCCCTGATGGTTATGTCTTATTAATAATAAGTCCTCTTATAGGTCCTGCTGATTATGCTTTCGAAGTACAGAGGGTCTAACTCAAATTTTTTTTTTTTTATATTATTTTTATTTGGAATATTTTATTTTAGTACAAATATTTAATCTAAAACAATTTAGTTTTCTAATTTATAATTTTTTACTAATAAGATATAAGAATAATTAAGGTACCATAAGAACATAGTAGAAAAAGGATTTCTAATAGATTTTGTGGTAAATCTTTTTTAAATACAATTCTCATTGGAAAAGTAAATGCTGATCTTACTTTTTTAGGCAATGGAATTAAAAAAGATACTTTTTTTTGATATTCAGTATAAAACTCATGATATTTATTATTCATCAAAACTTCCTCATATAATGCAACCCCTATTATTATCAATGCTGAGAGAAACCAGATAAATGTATATTCAAAAATTCTCGCACCGTGTACCAAACCTCCAAGCGGTCTTAATGTTAAAAGATATATGCCATAACTCCAGATAAGATATCCTAAATACTGAGGATGACGTGAATATTTATAGATAGAAAAATCAAAAATTTTTTTTCTTTTAAGAACTCCTTGAAGCCATGCAATTACTCCATAGGAAAATATTACAAGTCCAATTATAACGATCCCATAGCAAAAATAAGTTATAAATAATTCTGAATCTGAAGAAAACGATGCAAAATATTCAATAATATTATAGGGTAATTTAATAATAGATCCTAAAGATAATAGGTTATATCCATTTGAATCTAAAGGTATTAAAATAACTTGAAGTAATTGAATACCTATAAGTAAGAACATCCCTATCAAAAAATGAGCAAAAGTGGGTAGAAATAAGATAAAAGAACCTATAGAAGATAATGACAATTTTTCAATTATGAAACCTAAAAAGATAATTAAGAAAATAATGAATAGACACCTTATACCAATTTCATAAATATCAGGAGGAAGGGTTAA
>CP070831.1:521667-532633 GCA_020344955.1 Promethearchaeota archaeon
AGAAGAGGCAATTAAAATATTAAGCGAAGCTGAAAATGAAGGATTAGTTCATAAAGTATTTCATGTTCATTCAGATACGAATAAAGGAATTGAAGCTATTTGTAATTGTTGCAAGTGTTGTTGTGGAATGATCAATATGTATTATCGTGGAGCAGCACCAATACATACTGTATCTTCTTATTTAGCGAATGTTGATGAAGAATTATGTATCGGTTGCGGAACATGCGCCGAAAAATGTCCTATGGAAACAATTGAATTAGAAGATAGCATTGCCATTGTTAATGAAGATAGATGTATAGGATGTGGTGTTTGTGCTCACCATTGTCCTGAAGAAGCAATGCACTTAAAAAGAATTGGGCCTAGACATGTGCTTATCCCTCCAAAAAGAATAGAAACAGAATAATTTACTTTTAAAAATACCTTTTTTCAAGTGGAGATATAATATATGGTAGTTCACAAAACTTATCATTGTAATAATCAAATTTTGGAATGGGAATGGGCTTCTGATAACGAATTGATGCCTTATCCCTATTATACATCGTGCTATTTAGTAGATGGGCTTCTTATTGACTCTGGAGCTCCAGGTGGAGAAAGTGATCTTAGAGAATTCGTCAAATCTCTCAATCATGATCAAATAATAGAAAAATGTTTTATTACACATACACACGAGGATCATGCGGGAGGTGCCCATATGTTAAGTAATGAATTTGACATACCTATATACACTAGTAAAAAAGCAATTGCAATCTTAAAAAAAGGTAAAACATATCCTGAATATCGTCAAGCTGCTTGGGGACCAGAATTATTACCTGTAAATGCAATAATGATAGATAAACCTATAATAACAAACTCAAAAAAGTATAAGTTTGAATTATTCCCAATGAGGGGACATGCTCCAGAATTAGTGGCACTAATTGAAAAGAGACAGCAATGGGCTTTTGTAGCTGATGCCGTACAACCTAAATATAAGATGATATTTGGAAAGAATAGTGACATTCAAGAAGATATATCAATTATTTATCAATCTCTGTCTAATTTATATGATTTTACAGAGGGTATGGATCAATTATTAATCTTCTCTGCTGGAAATGGAGTACTGCAAGGACGAGAAATTTTAATAAAAAAAATGGAAGAAATTGAAGATTTGTGGGTAAAGGTTCATGATTATAATGACAAATTCCAAAAAGAGGGATTTTCTGGAAAAAAAATAATGAAAAAAATAGTAAAAAACTTATTTGCTAGAGAAAGCATTCTGGGGCAGTTAACTCAAGGAGACCTTTCGCGGGAGAATTTAATTATTTCATTACTTAAATGGGAAAAAAATGATAATTAATTTATATCTATAACTGTCTTGGAACTTTTATCTCAAGAAATAGATTTTCTTCCTACACTAAATTATTTATAATAATTTCAGATATATCTCCAGCATATTCTCCCGTTCTTCTAATACTTTCGATAATATAACCAATAGCTATTGAAAATTCTGCTATATTTGTAGTATTAAAAGTAATTTTTTCAGTACTTTGTATTAATTCCTTTATCGCTTCTATATTTTCATTGGCAAGTATTATACTTTTTTGAAGCCAGGCATCTAAGCTTTTATCTAATAAAGTTAATGATATTTTGCTTGAATTCAAAATGTTTTTAATTAAATCTTTATCAATTTTATTGTAGTCTAATAGTAATACATTCTTAGCGATCCTAACAGCATGATCTCCTATACGTTCTAAAAATTTACTCATTGAATGATAATGACTCGCTTGTTCCAAAGTTATCCCCATTTTTTGGCATAAAATGATATCCCTTAATACAATATGAGACTGACGACCAATTAACCAAAGTAATCTATCAACATCATTATCTCGTTTTATAACTTCTTCAGCAAAGTTCTTATCTCCCGTTTCAAAAGCTTTAATTGCATCTTCATGCATATCATGTACAAGAATATACATTCGTTTTATCGTTTTCTCAAAAGGCATTTCTGTTGGGTTAAGTAAATCTTTAATAATTATAAAATTACTAGATTCTTCCACAACCTCTGGGCCTATAGCAATTTGAGTAAAATTGGTAATGCATTCTCTTATAAAAGGTTCAAATTTTTTACTGGATTTAATAACGATTTTAGAAAAACCCATAATATATGTTCCAATTAAAATACGGTATAAATAATTATCATCCTTGAAATCATCAACTATTATCTCCTTTACTTTTATCATTTTCTCAGTATCAATTTGAGGAGTTATTAGTAAATTTCCATCTGGCTGTGAAAGAATTCCTAATGTGTCATTTATTTCAACGTGATGCTTATCAATCCATACTTTAGGTAAAGAAATAATATAACTTGAACCTCCAGTTTTCTGAACTTTTCTTGTTTCTATATGAAATGACATATTTTATCCTCTTTTTTTCCTAGTTGAATAAAAATAGTAATCAATATATTTAAATTCTAATCTATATATTCTATATATTTTAATGTATTTTTGCTTAAAATTCTTTTAATTTCCTAAAAAAATGTCTATATTAATTATATAGATCATATTTTAATGAATAAAGTTATTTTCATATTCAAAGATTAATGTTTCTAATAATCTTGAAATAAAGAAATTTAATTAAGGCATAGATTTTGAAAAAGAAAAATCTATTATTTATATGTACTCATAACTCTGCTCGTTCCCAAATGGCTGAGGGCTTAATAAACTATCTATTTTCTGATAAATTCGAAGCTTATAGTGCAGGTACAGAAATTTCTATTGTTAAACCAGAAGCTATTGCAGTAATGCAAGAGATAGGAATAGATATCTCGAATCATAGATCGAAACATTTACGGGAATATTATGGAATTCAATTTGATCTTGTGATAACTGTATGTGATATTGCGAAAAAAGTTTGTCCAGTTTTCCCTGGTGCTAAAAAGATGATTCATAAATCTTTTAGGGATCCATCAACGGCAGTGGGTAGAGAGGACGAAAAATTAAAAATATTCAGAGAAGTGAGAGATGAAATTCTAAAGTGGATAAAAACCGATTTAGTCAAAACTTAATAAAAATCTAAGTTTGAATCTTCAATCTCGAATTTTTCAACCAATTTTAGTATTGAATAGAATAAAACCTAATTATTAAATAATTTATTCCACTCCAGTTAGTAAAACCATAATGTAATCTGCTACGCCTTCTATAGAATCAGAGATCGCTTCTAAAATATCAAAAATATTTCCTACTGTAAAAATAGTAAAGAAATTGACCTCATAGTGAGTTTCTTGAAGACTTCTCCTCAACTTAATATTTAAAAGATCAACCTGATGCTCATAATGATTTATTTGTCTAGCAAAATCCTTAACATTCTTCCTTTGTTCTACTAAATCAATTACAATTTTATCTAAGAATTGAGCACAATCTACAGTAGTTTTCATAATTTCACTGATTAAATTTATGGTTTCCTCACTACTCTGCTCCCAAAATCTTATTGGTACAGTAGCTATCCTGCGAGCAACTCCATTACAACAATTAGCAACATCATCTATTCTTTTAATTAAATGTGATAAATTTTGCCTTACATTAGGATCTAATTCTCCTCTTGAAATATCTTTTTGAAGTTCTCTTCTTAAACTATCAGCCTCACCCTCTAACAGATCAACATTATGAAAAATATCATGAGTCTTATCAAGATCCCTTTCTTTTAGAAGCATATGTAATCCTCTATCCAACTCAATGACACACTCTTGCACTTTTTGGGCATGTTTTATAGTTTTTTCTAAAGCATTTAAAGCAGTTTCACGTTTCAAATATTCAATTAAAGAACCCATTTATATCACCAATATTTTCATTCATTATAACCTCTTTATAATTATATATATTTTACATTTATTTTTAATAATTTATCATGATAATCCAAATGAACTTAAAATGAAATATAAAAATCCTGCTAATAAAGCTGCAACTGGAAATGTTATAACCCAATAGATCGCCATTTTACCCAGCCCTCTATAATCTATTTCCTTTTTTTGAGCAATACTTAATCCAATAATACAAAACACAATTACGTGTGAATGACTGATCGGAAGCGCCCATAGTGTAGCAATCATTAAAACAATTGCAGAACTTATTTGAATAATAAAACCTTCACTAGGACGTGTATCAATCATATGAGAAGCGAGATTTCTGATAACATATCTTGCCGCGAAATAAATCCCGAGAAAGGCAAAAATTGCGCAAAAAATTGCAAATGTAAGATATTGGACATTGTTTATAGAGCCATTTTCTCTAAGTCCTAAAAGAATACCTAATGCTTCCCCAGAATTAGCCCCTACCCAAATTTCAGCGAATAAAACAGCAATTAACAACATCCATTTAAATGATTTCTCTGATTTTTCGATCTGATTTAAACCTCTGAGACGAGATAAAAACAGCTTAGAACTTATTTTAAAGAGAATGTATGTTACTAATAAGCCAGATATGGGGGATATAAACCAGCTTAACACCACATCTCTTAACTTATCATAATTAAATGCGTTACCCAGATTAACCATAGAAGGATTGAAAAAAGCAAATACGATGACTACTCCAACAATACTACCAATTAAAGAGTGGGTGCTACTCAATGGAATGCCGGCAAAACTTCCCACTACCAACCAAATAATACTACTAATTAAAACAGTTAAGAGCATAATATTAGTATATTGTTCTGATAAACCTTCACCTAAAAGACTTTTACCTATTGTTTCAGGTACAAAACCTCCACTAAAGAGAACCATACCAGAACCTATTGCAATGCCTCCTATTATGAGGGCTATTTTAAATTTAAGCACACCTGCACCAACTAAAGAAGCAAGAGTCTCATCGTTTGCACCAATGCTAAAAGCTAAACCAACAGCCATAGCTACTAACACTATGACTAATATTATTGTTAGTTCTTCAGCCATATTTATTCTTGACTTATTATTATTTAATCAAAAATTAGATATTTAGTTGCAAGAAACTGGATATACTCAGAGAAATTTTTAATATGATCAGCTAACATCATTATATCTTCAATTAATTCCTTCAGATATATGAATGTACGAGATAAATAGTCCATATCATAATTATAGAGACGATTTAATAGCTTCCATTCCTCATTTCTCATCCTTCGTCGTTCATCTTTAACATCTTCACATATATCCTGAGCTTTACTAAGATCAGTACCAATATTTTTTACTGCTTCCGATAATTTGTTAGAAATATTTTTTAAATATCCTAGGATACTTAAAATTTGAGTTTTAAATTCCTCATCAGGGAATACAGCTTTATAAAGAAGCATTTTATTTGCTAAGAATTCACCAATATTTTTGATATCATTTATTTTGGTAAATAATTTTAATCGATCGGCTTTAGAGAACATTAATTTTGATTTGAATATTTTAGATTCAAATTTTTTTTTAATTTGGACTTCAGTATGAGTTTCTATCACATAATTCATATTAGTTTTAAAATTCTCAAAATTTTCTTGAATTAAAAATTCAATGCCTTCTATAAGCTTTAGATTCTGTTCATTTATGTTATCCATAAACAATTGAGTTAATTCATCAATACTAAGCTTTTTTAATTCTGTATCCTCAACCTTCTTCATTTTCTTTAAAATTCTATTTTATATTCTATATAGTCTAATATATTTTCATTTAATTTTCTATATATAGATTAATTTTATTATTGATTTATCAATCTTTAAATAAAAAATACCTTCATATTCATGATTAAATTTGATATTAAATAGTTATAAGTTATTTGAATAGTTTTACTATATATCCTATATAAGCTATATAGAGATATATAGCGTAGAATAAAGAGCTAAAATAGACATTCTCCAATGACACTCTGATGCGGTTTTTTTCCTAAAAGTTTTAGTAATGTTGGAACTATATCAGTGATTTTACATACATTAACTTTCTTTTGGGGAATCTCTGAAGAACCACCTATAATTATTGGAACTGTCATACATGATCGAAATCCTATATCATGATCATAAAGGTTTTTACTTTTTTGTTTTCCATGATGTATACCAAACTTTATGGATTCATCGTTTGTTATAATAATATCTGCACTTCTCGGATTTTTAAAATGACGTGGTATTAGATCTGGATGCAACGGATAATCTAGATGATAAGTTGCTTCCAGCCATTCCTGAGTCGAGTGAAACCGATTATCTAATAACCTACTTGCTAAATTATCATTAATAAAACCGAAAATGTCAATATTGTCATTATCTGAAATATAACGTGTCTTATATTCCATACCGCTTCCTTCATACTCAATTCTTCCTGTTATTATTTTTCCTGTATCTTTTATTTTTCTTTTTAGATGAATTATACCTTTACTGTTTTCATTCTGATCATCACAATAAAACATTAAACGGCTACCATTGATTTTAAATAAATCTTCTAATAGATTAATTCTTTTTGGACCATAATGCTCAAGTTCTTTAAGAGAGGGACGATACCAGCCATTCTTTAAATTTGAATTATTAAAACCCTTAAAATAGAAAAATCCTGCACCCGCATAATAAGCAAGATCCATATTTCCACTCAAGTTTCTTTTCGGATGATAATTGCTAAGTCTATTATACTTAAAGAATTCGCCTAAATTACCAACCTTATCTGCTTTATAATTTCCATGATCAGAAATAATTGCAATAGCAGTTTCATTGAAATATCCCATCCTTTTTAAAGCATCAATCAAAACTCCTATAACCTTATCTATATGCAAAATGCTTAATTTATAAAATTCTGAATCATAACCAAATCTATGTAGAAGTAAATCAGGTGTTGGAAACCACAATAAAGAACATATAGGAGGCTCTGAATTCTCAAAAAACCTATATGGTTTTTCGAAAACCTTGATTAATTTATGCGTAATAACTGAATTTGCTCTAATCAACCTCCTTTTTACACCAGGATAATATTTTAAGAGTAAGTAATACATCGCTAATTTAGATTTTCTCTCTGGAAATATATATGCTGCCCCTCTGTTAATGAACTGTGCTATACTTGCTGTATTTCCATCATCTAGCATTTCTAGGATTGTTTTACAATTCGTACCCATCTCTTTGTTGATTTTATAAATTTGAAGGTCTAAAGAGGCATATTCTCTTAATATTGGTGGAGCAACATCCCGACCCATCCAATTTAATAGGGGTATACCATGACATAACTCTTTCCTATAATCCCCTGTGTATGTTCCTGTGATTAAAGATACTTGGGTAGGATAGGTTATAGGTGGAAAATCAGTTATACAGTTCTCTGAATATATTCCATTTTCCATTAATTTCTTAAAATTTGGTAATAACCCCTTTTTAATGAAATCAAAAAAATGCTCAGCTCTTAGGTTATCAATGATGATATATATTAATCGATTTACGTTATTCATTAATTTTCCTCCAAAATTCTAACAAAGAGGTGTTCCAATTTGGAAATAGTTTTAACAAATTCTGTTGATTTCAATACATTCTAATAAATTAATAATTAATATTATAAAATCCTACAATTAAATTAGTTTTATTGAATTATACATCTTAATACTATTTAGGTCAAAAATAAAATTAGTGATATATTGTGAACAAAAATGAGATCTTTCATATAATTAAAACACTTTCATCTGCTCGGGCACCATCAGGATTAGAAAAACCGCGAGGTGAGCTATTTAAATCAGAATTAGAGAAGATATTAAAAGAAAAGAACATAAAAGTTAACACTGATTCATTGAATAACTACTTTGTTAAATTTGATGGGGAATTAAATGAAAAAACTATTGCTATTTTGGCTCATATGGATGAAATTGGAGGAACTATTAGAAAAATCAAAAAAAATGGCAGTTTAGAGTTCTCTAAACGGGGTGGTTATGAAGGTAGATGGCTTGTTTCAAGAAAAATAGCAATTTTAAATAAGGAAGGGAAATGGATAAATGGTGTGATTGGTGGAAGGTCCCCTCATGCTACACCTCAAAAGTTAAGAAAAGAAGAAAAAATTGAGCCCCATGAAATGGAAATATTTATTGGAGCAAAAAATAAAGAAGAAGTAATAAATACCTTTAAGATTCATGTAGGTGCACCATTTGTATTTTCAGGGGAATTTGAAATATTAAACGAAGAATTTAACGACGATATTATTTCGGGGTACTCAATGGATAACTTAGTTGCATTAACGGGATTAATCCTATTAGTAAAAAAGATTCATTCAAATCTTTTAGATGGGTCAGGAAAATTCACCAAAAATTATAATTTGTATATTGTTGCAACTGCACGTGAGGAAATTGGAACTGAAGGTTCATTGTTTTTTGCCAGAAATAACTCTATTGATGAAATTATTGCCTTGGATATTGGATTAGTTGAAGATTTTCCTGGAACTGTAAGCTCAGACATTAAGTTGAATGATGGACCTATAATAGTATGGCAAGAAGCGAGTGGCAGCGGTGTTTTTGATTATCAATTATGTAAAACCTTAGTTGAAGTAGCTGAACTTAATAATATTAAATTCCAAGATTCTGTCTTAGAATATTACGGTTCTGATGCAGGAAAGGCTCAGAAATGGCTTGGTATCCCATCAGCTCTAGTTGGGATTCCTACTATGTTTGCTCATAATGTTCCTGAAATAAGCACTTTAAACGGTATTGAAGAAGCTGCAGAATTAATTTACCAATATCTAAAACGTCAAAACTAAAGAATTTTATTTAATATTAGTGGTAATGGAGCCCCCGACGGGATTTGAACCCGCGACCTGCAGATTACAAGTCTGCTGCTATACCGCTTTGCCAAATAAAGCGCTTATCATTATTTTTAAGCTACGGAGGCATAATTTTTTTTATATATTTATATGAAACCATTATAAATTTTTAATTTTGTGGTTTTAAAAGCTTTAAAAAACAACACAAATAGTTAAAAGTTTATTTATCTTTTTGATAATCAATTACCTTATTATTGATTTTATAGTTAATTGGATACGTGAAGCAACCTCTATAACCGTGGAGAGTTGCTAAAATATAGTATTTAGAAAATTATAACTACGAGGAAAAAAAATTGACTCTAAATAAAGAAGAAATTACTAAATTGGCATTCAAAATATATAAGGAAAATCAACCTATTGAAAAGTCTATTTGGAGACTTGCGGAATTATGCGTAACGATAAATAGAAACATTAAAAATGGATATGACATTAAACCCTTAGAGACAGATAATTTAATTCTATTAATACGTGAGGATGTTAATGGTGAATTAATTCCTCCTTCTGAAGATGAAATTAGGGAAGTCGCTAAAATTATATTCAACGAAGGTCCGTCAAAAAGTGAGCTAGATTGGTATATAGCTGAGAAACAGCTTCTTTTAGAAGAATTAAAAAAAATTATTAATAATAATAAGTAAGATCAATTTTCAATTTAAATTTTTAATACTTCTTTGTAGAGTAATTATCTCATTATCTAGAAAAGCTCATTAATTCAGAAAACCTTACTTTGATTTAAAATAAAATTATCATAATTAAATCTAAAATATTAAAGAATAAGCGATATATTTTTGAAGTTGTATTAAGAATGTCGGAAAAAACAATTCATGATGTATGTATTGTTGGCGCTGGGCCAGCAGGATCAACATGTGCTTATTATTTAGCGCAAAAAGGGATTATCCCATTAGTTCTTGAAAAAAAGGAATTTCCAAGAGATAAAATATGTGGTGATGCATTTACACTACGTGCTCAAGCTCATCTAGAGAAGATGGGACTTTTACAAAAGTTAATTGGAGAGAATAAAGGACGATGGACGTCTCAAGGAGGAATAGTTAGTCCTAGGGGAATTGTGTATACTGGAGATTCATATGCAGAAACAAAATCCCATTTAGTAATATCAATAAAAAGAAAAATTATCGATGAAATGCTTGTTAAAACTGCGGTTGAAGCAGGTTCAATCTTGATGGAGAATTATTCAGTTAAAGAAGTAACTTTCAATAAGAATAGTGGTTATTGGACTATTCATCCTAAAGAAGGAGAAAATCAACCAAACCATGCTAAAATCTTAATCATAGCTGATGGTGCTTCTTCTCGCATTGCTCAATCATTGGGAATTATAAAAGGACCACCACAAGCTGTATGCAGTCGATCTTACGTGAAAGCAGGAACCTATGAATTCAACCAAGAAGGAATTGTTGTAATGTCAATGAAACTTGTTCCTGGTTACTGTGCACTTATGAAAGAAGCAGATGATGATCTTGTCTTTTGTTGCTATATTATTCCCTTTGGGAAAACTCGTACTGAAAATTTGTATAAAATTCATCATGATTTAATTGAGAGTGATCCTTTCATTAGTAAAGCTTTAGGTCCTAGTGCTGAAATTGAAGAGATGAAAGCAGCACCCATTCGCTTTGGTGGAACATTACAAAGTTATGACAATCAATTACTCATTGTTGGGGATGCTGCGGGTATGATAGATCCTCTAACTGGAGAAGGATTACAATATGCGATGGATGCCGCTGAAATCGCTGCAGATATAATTGTAGATGCCTTTCGAAAGAATAACTTTACAATGAAATTTCTTAAACAATATCAAAAAAGATGGATGAAAAGTTTTGGGAAAGACTTTAAGTGGTCTACTCGCATGGCGCGGTTCTGCGCAAAACATCCAATTTTTTTTGATGCTTTTGCTTCCCTCAGTCAAAAAAAGGGAGATAAATTCATGGTTGAATGGGGAAAAATTATGACAGGTTCGAAAAGAAAACTGAATTTTTTCCTTCCAAAGCTAGCACTTCCTTTAGTTTTTGAAGTTATAAGATTAAAACGCAAATTCAAGAAAGAGAAAGTACTATAAATTGCTTCCTTCTGTAAATAATTTCTAATTATTTCTAACTCTTTTTTCAAAATTTTTCGATTTAGGAGGTTTACATAAATTATTAAAAAAGGACTAGTCGGTATTAAAATAAATATTATACTAATTATTTATAATAGACATTATAATAT
>CP070831.1:532733-541673 GCA_020344955.1 Promethearchaeota archaeon
ATAACCTGTATAAGAATAGAAAGCCCTATTATCACACCAAACACAATTCCTAACACTCTAAGATAAAGTGGCCACATTTCTTTAGTTATATATACTTTTGGAGTTCCACGTCGCTTGTATTCTTTTGCAATACTCTCGGGTGTTCCCATATGAGAAATTGCCGTTTGCACAGATTCTAATGTTGGTTGTCCCATTCCTGATAATTCCTCTGCCTTACTCCAAATGTGTTCTTCAAGTTCAGCCAAGATTTCTTTATGCTCTTTTTTATCTTTGAGCCATTCAGGTAGCTTTGATTTAACTTCCTTTAAGTATTCTTTTATTATATTTTGCATTTCTTTTTCACTCATTTCTTAAACCTCTTTCTTTTATTTCTTTTTCTATGTTATGCCCACATACATCACAAAAACGAAGTTCTAAACTTGTAAGTTCGATTTTGTTAGCACACATAGGGCAGAATAAATATTTTTCCGATTTTAAATTAATGCTTATATCAAATAATGGTGCAATAGCTTCAGTTAATTTACTATAAAATCCCGCAAGATGATTAAAAATTTTTTTACCATACTCAGTAACCTTATAAAATTTTCTTCTTCTTCCAGATTCTTCCCTGTCAGATTCTATTATATTATCTTCCTCTAGTTTTCTTAAGATAGGATAAAGTGTTCCTTCTTCAATGACTAACATCTCATTCGTTTGATCTGTTAAATCTTTAAGTATTTTATACCCATGTGAACCATCCTCACCTACTTGTATAAGGATAGATAATATGCAAAGTGAACTTATACCCCTATTAATCTCAGTTTCTTGCTTTTCAACGTAATCTCTGAAATCTTTTGAAGCTATTAACGCATTTGAATCTAATTCTCTAACACGTTTTATCAAATTTTTCAACTCCTTTTTTTTTTAAATTTGATTTAAAACTATTCTATAAAGATTTTTCAGGCTGAATCACAACTTGTTCTTCCTTAAAAGCTGAAATGCTTTCTCTCCTTTTCCATTCGAGTATTCGCAAGGTAATAATTACTATAAGAAACATCAAAAGAACATATAAATTATCCGATTGATAGATAAAAGTATATGTTACTATTGCTGAACTATGAGCAAACATAGCACTCAGTAAATTCTTGTTAGATAAGTTATAGATGGAATCAAAGATAAAAGAATAACTGAGCATCAGGAGATATGAATAGAGATTAACTTCTAATCCGTTCGCGATATTAATAGGTTGGTGCCACAGCCACCAATAAGTCCCTAACAACAAACTACCTATATGTCTGCCAAATCTCCCTTGTAGTTTCCTTAATCCATATCCCCTCCAACATGGTTCTTCAAAAAGGGGACTTGAAAATAAACCTGCAAAAAGAAGCAATGGAATCACTCCAAATAATCCATAACCAAGCAACACCAAAGGTTCTGATTTTAAAATATTAAGCTGACTTTCATTACCAATAAAAAAATTGATAATATTACCTAAAATGGTCAATAATGGTAGTATTAATGCTGCGGGAATTAACCAAATAATTCTTTCTCCCTTTATTCGAATACTATCAAATATTTCTTTTAAGCCTATAGCCCCCTTTGATATTTTATCAAGTATGAAGAGTGAAATTAGCGGTCCGAATGCTCCAATTGACTGTCCTACTATAATAGGAATTTTAAACTGAATTATGTTCAATTGATCTAATGCCATAGGTATCCATATAGACCAGCTAATAGCAAGTCCCATTAGAAAGAAGATTAATACCTGATATCTTTCAATCAATTTTTTCAAGTTTCCAGCCTTCATTTCTTTATTTATTCCTATTTTTATAGAATAGTATTTTATGAATACTATATTATACATAGTATTTAAAGTTTACCATTTTTTATGAAGTATTGGTTTAAACTTTAAATAAAACAAAAAATAGAATATTTGGAATATCTATAACTAAATAAATTGATTTTGATTTGTTCTCGAATTGAAAATATTTACCTTTTAGATGAACTATCTATAAGAAATAAACATTATTGTTGATAGTTATGTGTAAGATAAATCCTAAATTTGAATTTGATGATTTTGGTCGTGTTTATTGTCAGTTTCATCAGGATTATCATTTATTTATAGAGAGTAGTCATAGACCTCTACCCGAGTATGAATCGAAACGATTATATACGTGTAGGACTTGTAATCATTATAAATTCAATGATTGTCAATTCTCATCTAAACAAGTAAAGAGATTATTATTAGCTGTTAAGTTTCATATGTATAGATGTGAGATTTGTGGAGGAAATATTGAAAGAATGTTTAATATAATTTATAAAAAAAAGCTAGAGAATAAACAGGGAGTAAAAGTGCCATTATTATGTTGTGATTGTATTATTAATCTTTGTCAGCAAGATGTTCTTAAAGCATTTAAGGTTCAGAGAAATACTATTTTTTATGTTAGTCTATCACTGCTTTCTGCTTCTCTATTTCTATTTTTTATCCTAAATATTATGGTTCCTCATTTTTTAATTTATACATTAACCCTTTCTGGATTCTTATTAACTTTTAGTTTGCGATTTTTTTGGTCTAGTTGGAAATTATCGAAGTCTATTAAGAAATCTCCTATCATTAGGAACTCTGCAAAATAAATAGAAAATTTTCAGATTTCATATTTACGATAATCTTTCTTTTCCTTTTAGGTGTATCAATTAATTTTATATATATTAATAGACATAAACATCTAAAAATTTTTGAGAAAAAATTTAAAAATTAGGTAAAATCTTATGAAAGTTTATAATAAAAGAAGAATAAAATATGGATTAATTTTATTAGCAGTTGCTTATCTCGTAAATATGACATGGGTTGATAATGGGGAAGCGTGGTTAAATGGAGCTTATAATGCTTACACCTTTAATGCTTATAGAATAGACTGGTATCAATCTGCTGCTTCTAGAAAAGGAGTGTGTTATGGAACGCATGACTGGATTGCGGAATGTGCTGTAGAATTATTATATGAGTTTTATCCTGGAAATTTATTTATCCAGATGCTAAAATTAAATACATATGATTTAAAACTATGGTATCTTTTTGGGACAGAAGCACCAGATACCGTGTGGGTTAATAAATTTGTAAGTGTCAATACAGGACTTCACACGATTACTACTGCAAATTTCTATCAAAAACTCTCACATCAAGAGCACCTTCCTTTAGGATCCCTCAGAACAACAAGAAATAATTTAGAGAAGCATGCACTGTTAATGGTGAAAAATATTGAGCAAATGTTTCGAGAATACGATTGTAAAGCAGCAGCCTTTTTTCTTGGTTGCTTAGCTCATTACATAGCTGATGCTACGTATTATCATCATTTGATATCGGGTCCAAATATAGCTACACTGCATAGTATTAGAAGTTCAGTTCAAAAAATCACAAATATAAGATACTCTTCGTGGCCTACTGATAGAGGAGGTCCTTTTTTTCAAATTTTAGATGCGAGAACCGAATTCAGTAGTTATAAACCCAAGATTAGACCAGATAATGCTGTTTTTTATGCTGCTTATGATACTGTGAATGGGAAAGCCGAATCTACATTTACATTAGATGGTGGTATGGCCTTCAAAGGGCAGGTTCATAAAGATGCATATTGGATGCAAGCGAGAACTTTCCCAGAGGATGCAATTATAACAACAAGACCAATGACGAACTGGAGATATGACGATTGGAATTCGATTTACTTGGAAGGTGAGAATGAAGATTTTTTAAAAACCGTCCATCATAATTTAAATATCGCTGTATATTACTGTGCTGCTGCTATAAATCACGTTGTAGATAAATATACTTCATGTCTATTTATTGGAGAAAAGCTTCAAGAGCATTACAATGAACTGACCATTCAAACGGCATTTTATATGTTGTTGGCTGTTGCGGGTCCTTTGGCAACAATGTTTACTGTAGTTGAGAAGCTTTCAGAGAAGGTATATTTGCTAATATTTAAGAATTTGAAGCAAATGAAAATAAATAAATGGATTTAAAATTTTTTTTCTTTTTATTGTTGTTTCTTTATTTTTAATAGTAAGGAGTAAAAATAAAAACAGTCTTACCACTTCTACGACCACCTATTTTATCCAGTTCTTTTTCTGAAATCGGATTGTCTTTTAGGCTAATTTCTTTTAATAAAATAAGCGATTTTAAATCAGGTATTTCTGTGATTTTATTTCCATCTAATCGAAGATATTTCAAAAACTTTAGATTCTCAATCCCCCTAATATTATTAAGATTATTATCCATAATCTCTAGAAGTTCTAACTTCCCAAGATTTTCTAATCCTTTAAACTCTGAGATATTATTAGAATCCAGAATAAGTGTTTTCAAATTCACAAGATTTTCAAGACCTTTTATATTAGTAATGCTATTTTGATAGAGAATCAATTCTTTCAAATTTTTAAGACTTTTAAGTCCGTTTATTTCTAAGATTTTATTCTCGTTTAGATTTAGAAATTCTAAATTTTCAAGATTATTAAGTCCGTTTATTTCTGAGATTTTATTCCCGCTTAGATTTAGAAACTTTAAATTTTCAAGATTATTAAGTCCTTTTATTTCTGAAATTTTATTACAGCTTAAATCTAACCGTTTCAGACTCTTTAATTTTCCAAGACCTTTAATTTCTGTAATGTCATTCCCAACTCCATCACCAAAAGAATCACCAAGCATTAACCGTTCAAGGTTTATTAGATTATCAAGGCCTTCAATTTCTTTTATATAATTTGGTCCTAGGATCAAAATCTTTAGATTTTTTAACCTATCTAAATTAGAGATTTTAGAAATATTATTAAAACTTAGGTTTAATTCTTTTAAATTGTCTAATCCTTCAAGGCCTTTTATTTCAGTAATCTTATTCCCACTAAGATCTAGTACTTCTAAATTTTGTAAAGTTTCAAGCCCCTCAATTTCCATGATTTCATTGTTTCTAAGATCTAATTTTTTTAAATCCTTTAGCTTATCAAGTCTTTCTATGTCAGAAATCTTTTCTACATCACAACCGTAGAGGCTTAAGGAGTCATTTTCCACAAAATATTTTTCTTCTTTATATTCTACAAATTCTTTATTAGGATTTTCTGTCATATTCAATAAAATTGAATTGTTCATATTTAAATCTATGGGGTGTTAAGAAGTGATGGATATAAATTGCCACCAATTTTTACTTCTTATAATTATAATTTTTGCTCAAAATAGAATAATTCAGAACCAAAGGAATCAATTTTATTTTTATTCATAAATATTCTCTAGAGTTATAAGGAGATTTTTTAATGATGGAACCTAACAATAATTTATTCGAAATTCTACGTATTATAGATGCCAAATCAATCAATCAGTTTAAAATATTTGAAGATGTAATACATTACTTTAATCCTCAGTACAGTGAATTTAAAAAACTTGGATTAGACACATCAAATTTAGATAAATCATTCATAGAACTTAAAAAAGAACATACTAAAGAAATTAGAGTATGGGGGAAAAAGTTTCTTACCACATGTCCTATAGATCTTCAAGATGCTTTTATTCACATAAGTAGACATGCTACTTCATTTCCACAACTTAATTTGAGACCTTATGTGGTATTTAAATATAGTTGGAAATTGTTTTTCAAAAAATTTCCAAATGGAAGAATCATTTTGGTCAATTTTCCCAGTGATTATTATAATATCCTATTAGATGAATTGGATCCCTACAGAATTTCTGAATTTGAAGATGATAGTGATGATGATTTTATTAAATCTTATCCTCATGAATTTTCAGGGTGTTTGAGTACCGAATTCCCATATATCGCGTTCAATCTCATGGCAAATGGGATTCCTACAAGAATACTTGGTACTCCTGACTTTCAATATGGCGTTTTACTTTACTATGTACCTGATATTACTATTTCATATTCTCAGATCCTAGACTCCTCTTTTAGAAATCAACATGTGTTAAATTCTTTTACACATATCTTCAGTGATGATTTATCACAACATATGCCCATGCAAGGAACAATTTTACTAAAAAAAGATTTTCCCAAACCTCATGTTCAAATGGAATATTATAAATGGTTTATTAATATCGTAAATTTAAGAGTGAAAGATTTTCTTAAAATCCAAGACATTTTCAAGAGGGAACAGTTAGTAATGACTATAAACAGGGCAATGTGTGAGGCTCAACTCTGCATAATTCATATGTTACCATACTTGTCAAAAATATTGTTTTTTAATTGTCTAGATAAACTGGCAAATTTTAATACTGCCATTGAAAATGGAATAGATGAGGCCCAATCATTTAAACAGTTTTTCAACATTGATTTTCTAGAAAATGTAGTACTTCAGAAGCTAAAAGAAATTCCTGATGATATAGGGGATTTTATAAGGAATTTATTGAATGAAATTATAATCATCATTCAAGATGATAACCTAAATCCTAATTATATGAGAGCACTACGAAATTCTGTACATGGTTATCATCTCTATGAAAATAATTTGCAGCAACTTATGGAAAGAAGTGCTGATGTCAATAATTTTATTGTTAATCTTGTAATCCCTCTTATTTTTTATTATCTTTTGCTAGACTGGACTATTGATTGACTTTTTAAAAAATAGAATAATAATCAATAGTTATAATCAATGAAATTTAGCGAACATTTTTATTAATATAAGGATATTAAAATCTAAAAGATAAACTGAGTGTTTATTAAAATGAGTGATGAAAATCAAGATATAAATAAAGATAATAATTTAAGATTCAAGTTTCGAGATTTAGAGTTTGAATTAAAGGGAAGTCAAGATTATATCAAAAATGCATTTTCGTGGTTGATGGATTTCATTGACCAGCAGAACATCTTCGAAGAATTTGATTTAGAAGAAGATCTGGAAATAATAGATGAAGATTCAATTATTTATGATGAAGAAGTTCAAAAGGATATGGAAAAAAAACCATTAGATGTCTTTCTTAAAGATTATGATGTTGATCATAATCAAAAAAAAGTAATTAGTATTGCTTTATATATGATGAGAGTATTGAAAAAGGATGAGTTCAGAGCGAGAGATATAAACAATATACTTAAAGCTAACAAATTAACACCAATAGTATCAATTACAACTCATATTAATCGGTTAAGAAATAAACAACTAATCTCAGTAGTATCAACTAAAGGCTCTGAAGCGGTTTACACAATTTATAAAGATAATATCGAAAATGCAGAGAATTTTGCTAAAAAAGGTGAATCAAGTTAAATTAAGTGATTCAATATTTAATAAATTGAAGGGGATTATTCCTAAAGAGTATATAAAAGAATTGACAAATGAATTTGAAAATTTAAAAAAATATTACTTTATCAATGATGATATAAGAGTAGGTATGCATGCGGCACACTTTTGTGAATTAACCTCATCTTTATTATGTAATATTGAATTAGGTTTAACGGAGGATCTCAATAAAATCTCTTTTAATGATAATATCAATAAACTTATTAAAAGTTCCAAAAAAACTTCAAGAGAAGAGATATTTCGATTATTAATACCCCAAGTTTTAAGAGCAGTATATACCATTAGAAATAAAAAGAAAGTTGCCCATTATAAAAAAGCAGTACCTGTGAAAATTGATTTAAAATATATTCTTAATTCTATTGAATGGATAATTGCTCAGTTACTACTACAATATGGAAATTATAATGATAACGATGTAATTAACTTCTTAGAAAATCTTACTTATGAAGACAATAAAAATCTTGAAAGATTTGAAAATGGAGATTTGTATTTTTATAAAGATCTTACTTTAGAAGAAATAATATTATTTCATTTAGGTGAAGCATATAATTCAGGAAGAATATCACTAGAGATATTATATGAAAAATTAAATTATAAGAATAAATCTTACTTCAAGAAATTGATAGGGAAACTTAAGGTTGACAAATATATTCATATCAATGAGAATGGAATTTTATTAAGTAATAAAGGTATTAATAGATTAAGGAAAATAAGAAGGAGTTTAATGGAAGGATCTAACAGTTAATTTCCCAAATTAAAACTTTTATCTATTAACTCAACCTTAATTTATTAGAACTAGAAACCAAATCTAAATATGTACCAAAAAAATAATCCAGTTATCGTAGGGGCTGCTCAAATAACTCAACAAAAAGATGTGTTTGTTCCTCTTGATCCTCTTAATTTAATAGCAGAAGCGTGCCGAAATGCACTTTCAAATGCAGGAAGCGAGGGGTTGCGAAATGTCATTGATACTATATATATGTCAACTATTTCAAGCTGGATTTATGAGGATCCTCCAATTAAACTTAGTAATCTTTTAGGTATAAAACCATCTCAAAGATATATCGCCCCTATTAGTGGTAACACACCTCAACTATTAGTTAATAAAGCTGCTAAAGCAATATATTTAGGTGAAAGTCAAGCAATACTTATTGCCGGAGGAGAAGCATCTTATTCTAGATATCGTGCTAATAAGGATGAAATTACATTAAATTGGCCAAAACCACCTCCAGAGGCCGTGAATAAGGCTCGGAAAGCGATTATTTATTACTTAAGCAGATTTGAAAATCAATATAAGTTTAACAATCCCTCATACACATACGCTTTAATCGAGACCGCTTTAAGAGCTTCCTCGGGGAAAAATTTGAATGAACACGTAGATTATATAGGTAAGCGCTATGAACGTTTCTCTCGCATTGCTTCTGAAAATCCTTATGCTTGGGAAAAGAATCAGTTTAGTTCTGAAGAAATTGTTAACGCCAATTTAGAAAATCGCATCATATGTCATCCTTACACTAAGCGAATGGTTTCTAATCTTTATGTAGATCAAGCTGCGGCGTTAGTAATGACAACTGAAAATATTGCAAGGAAGCTTGGCATTGATCGAGAAATTTGGGTATATCCTATGGGAGGTGTAGATCTTAAAAATATTTTCTATTTATCTCAACGTCCTATATTGTATGA
>CP070831.1:541773-558258 GCA_020344955.1 Promethearchaeota archaeon
ATAATAATTAGATGTGCGAAGTTTTAAGACATATTCTAAAAGGTTAAAATTTAAATTTTCGCATAAAATTAATAGATCTTTCTTTTTTAATTTTACAAGTAGTTGTAGGCGAATCAATGTTGCAATATATTCTTCATTATTGCTTTTTAGTATATGGTATATTTCTCCTTTTAATAATTCATAGATACAATTAACAACTCTTTCTTCAAAAAACGATTCATTCGCAAAAACAGAAGTATTTGCATCTACATCTTTAACTGATTCTATGATTGCATTAAAAAAGTTAATTTCTGTACTCTCAAATAAGAATTTAAGATCCTCTTTTTTTAAGTAGTTCAATATAGAGATTTCTAATAAGTATAAAATTTTTTCATACTCTTTATCCTTGGTTAATTTTTGTAAAAGATTTCTTAGAATGAATGAAATTGCGTCTTTTTCTTCTTCCTTTAAATACTCTAAATATTTCTGTATAATTAAATAATCTATCGTCTTGACAAAAAGATTTTTTTCACTTTCTTCAAATTTTCTAATAATTTCCTTTTTAAATACTTTTTCAGCATCTTTATCTCCTACTTCCATCAATTTTTTTAACAAAGGGAAAGATAAATTACTATGAAGTAGATCCGAATCATATTTATTCTCGTACCAAGTTTGAAGATTAGAACTATGAGCCCAAAATTCCTCTTCAGGAGTAATACCTAAAACTTCAGGAGTTATAGTCTCTTGGGAAATAGTTTCTTCTAAATCTGAACTTAATTTCTCTTTAGCTGCATCGATAGAGTGAATAAGTATTTGATTTTCATTTTTATGAGGGTTAATTAATAAAATATATTTACATTGCTTAAACTCTTTATTTTTAACATAAATAATGGTTTTATCTTTTACTAGTTTCAATGTAATAAACTCATTAACCTTAAACTCACTCATGCCTCTAAGTTTTATTACTCAATTCAAAGATTTAAATTTATGTTATGTTCTTAAAGCATATTAATTATGCAAAATTATTTTTAATCTTTTGGACTGTATAATTTTAAATTTGATGGTAATATGGATTATTATATTGCTTTAAATTTTAAAGAGCCAGATTGGATTTCTATTGAAATATAAAAGAATTAGACATATTTTACGAGCTGAACAGATATCTGCGGGAGAAGTGGTCGATCGCCCTGCTAATGTAGTAAAAGAACTTATTGAGAACAGTATTGATGCAGAGGCTTCAGAAATACGAATCATCGTTAAAAAAGCAGGAAAATCGTTGATTCATGTGATTGATGACGGTTTAGGGATTCCCTCTGACGATATTGAACTAGCTTTTGAGAGGCATACAAGTAGTAAAATTAGAAGTATCGAAGACTTAGAATACCTTTCTACTTTAGGATTTAGAGGGGAAGCTCTTGCAAGTATTGCTGCTGTAAGTAAAGTTGAGATAATTTCTCGTGTAAATTCTGAAGAAAAAGGAGTACAACTTAATATTGAAGGAGGAAAAATCAAAAGTAAGAAGTTTATTTCTTGTCCTGTTGGAACTAGTATCCAAATTAAAAACTTGTTTTACAACATCCCAGCAAGACAGAAATTTCTTAAGGCAGATGCCACGGAATTAAGTCATATAACAGATATTGTGCAAAGATATTCTTTAGCTTACCCTGAACTTCACTTTATATATCGTCATAATGAATTAGATATACTCAATTGCCCTGCAATGAACGATTTAAAAACTACGGTATTTCATATATATGGAAAAAAAATTGCTAAATTTATGGAACCTTTTGATTATAACGAAGCGGATCTGAAATTCCGAATAAGCGGTTTACTAGGGCATCCTCAAACAGCCAAAAAAAACAGAACCTATTCAAGCATCTTTATTAATAATCGTTATATCGTAAGTGATGTATTATTTAGAGCGATAAATGAAGCTTATGAAGAAACATTAATGGTGAGTAAATATCCCTTTGTTGTTATCTTTCTAGAACTTGATCCTTCTGTAATTGATTTTAATGTTCACCCTAAGAAACTACATGTCAGATTTGAAAGAGAAGAAGCGATTTATAATAAAGTTTATAACATTATCCATAATTTTGTAGTAGATAGATTTATAGTCAAAGAAGCAAAATACATATCCACTGAATTACAAGATTTTATACCAAAAGAAGAAAGTAAATTACCTCTTATTCAAAAGGAAATTAAAAAAATTAATCAAGAAGATCTATTAATACCTGAAGAAAGTGTCCAATTGGATTTGAGAGATCAAGAAGTTAGCGAAGTTACAGCAAAAAAATTAAGCTCTGACATATTTTTACGAGGGAAATATATTATATCTAAAAATTTTCCTAAATTACGTTTAATCTCTTATACAGGTCAATTGAGTAATAAAATTTACGTAGTTTTAGAAGGAATCAATGAAAATAATGAAGAGGGTTTATTTATTTTAGATCAACATGCTGCCTCAGAAAGGATAAACAAGGAAAAATTCTTAGAAGCATATGAATTATCAAAAATAAGTAAGCAAAAATTAATTTCAGGTTTAAAAGTAGATGTTTCTCCAAGTGAAAGAATATTTTTAGAAGCAAATTTGCATGAGATTAAAAAGTTGGGTTTTAATTTTGAACATTTTGGTGGAAATACCTTTATTTTGAGAGAAATTCCTACTATAATGGGAAAAGTACCAGATATAAACATTATAAAAGAAATAATAAGTGATGTAACAAAGATTGGTAAGGATAGAAGCTTTTCAGAGATTAAAGAAGAAATTGTCAATTATTTGTCATGTCATAGAAGTATTAGAGGGGGTGATGACCTCTCGTTGCAAGATATCAGAAATTTATTAATTGCATTGGCGAATTGCAAAGATTCTTATCATTGTGCCCATGGTAGACCTACTATAAGATTTTTCTCTTATAAAGAATTAGATAAATTATTTAAAAGAATAGTATAAAAATAGCAATTATAAATTTTAATTTAAATTAGAAACTAGAATTTCTCTTTTAAGCCTTTGAGAAAGCAATGCCTTCAATACCTTGTATGCCCTCAACTTGGCTGAACAATTCTTCTAGTTTATCTGTTCCACCCCAGTCTTCAGGGTATCTTACTCTAACTCTAGCTTTTTTCAAACCAAAAGCAACAGGTAATATATCGTAATGTTCTAACACACATGTCTCAGGCAACACTTCTTTTAACTTTCCTACAAATTCTTCAAAATTTATGTCTGTATCTTCAGGAACAATATCTAATAAGGCAACAAACAAATTTAAATACCTCCAGCATATTTTACTTAAGGACCAGAAAAATCACATTTTAAACATCTGTATTCCTTTCCCATTTCTCTACAACGTTCGCATCTCCATATTGTTACATCTCCACACGAAGGGCAAGGAAAATGGACTGCAGCTTCATAAGGTGCTATAGGACGACCACATCCAAAACAGATATTCTTTTTAAACGTACTCATCGAAATATCATCAATACATAATCAAAAGTTATACTTAGATCTTAAAATATAGAATATCTTTAATTATTTTTGGTTTTTAATATTGAACTAAGTACCAATAAATTTATCCCATTTGAAAGATTAACTGGATGATTTAAATTGATCTAATCATTATAGAAAAAACAACTAAATTAAATTTTAAATTGATAAACACCTTAATTTTCATATAAGGTATTTATTAAGATATTATTTCATATTTCGAGAGAATTATAATGCCAGAAAATAAAGTGAAAAAATATTTTTCATTAATAGAAGCATGGGCTTGGTGTGATATATGCGAGGAGATGGTTGCTTTAAATATAGGCAAAAAAGAGATTATCGATGGTTTAAAAATGGGAATTTATGCAAAAGAATTTAAACATTCAAATCCAGCTCCTAATCCTGAGGATCCCGATGATATTTCTGGAAATGAACATACAATTTATATTTATATAAATGATAATTATGATGTTACTGGAGTAAAATCGTTCTTTGGTGAATCACCAACTACAGAGGAAATTGGTGCAGAAACAATTGAAGTAGGAGGTGAAATTAGAATTCCAGTTGTGGTAAAAGATATCCCTCCAATGGCTGTACAATTTGGTATGTTAACTAAGGAGCAATTTAAAGTCTTAAAAATTTGTGATGGAATGAATACTCTTGAACAAGTCGCAGAAATTGCTCAAATAAGTCTAGAAGAAATTGAAAAAATGATGGAAGAGCTCAGAAAGAAAGGTTTGGTACAAGTAATAAAAAGGATATAAAAATTCAAACAGAAAATGAAAACTAAAGCTATAATTTCCTAATGTGAGAAATTAACTTGTATTTTTTAAAATTTTTTTGGCTATAAATTCAAAAATCTCTTCTACATTATATCCTGTTTTTGAAGAACATTCAAAATAGCCGTGTAAATTGAGTTTTTCCGATAATCTTAAAGCTACATCAGAATCAACCGATCGTTTTTCTTCAAGATCTGATTTTCCTCCAACCATAATGATAGGTATTCTATTTTCAGATTTAGAGCCAAAATACTCAAAAATTGAAAGCCAATCATTAATATCATTAATACTTGAATATCTTGTTATATCAAACATGAAAATACCTCCATCAGCTCCTTTAGCAAAGCTTGGTAGCAGCACTCTAAAACGTTCTTCACCAGCAAAATCCCATATGCGGAGTGTTATCTGTTTATCATCTATATCTACATTTTTAACACTAAAATCTGCTCCAATTGTCATTTTAATATCCTCTTCAAATATTCTTGTGAGAAATCTTTTGATTAGTGTTGTTTTCCCTACTCCACCATCACCAAAGACACAGACCTTAAAGGCAAGCTTTTGATCGATCTTTCACACCTTGTTTGAAATAGAAAAATTTTTCTTTTTCTAAATAATCTATTTTAATCTTTAAAAATATTATTATGTAAAGTAATTTATGTTTTATTTCTTATCTCATATTTTTATTTTGTTCTAGTTAAAAATTAAGATTATTCTTAAAAACAGAAAAAAATTGATTTTGAATAAAAATCAATAAGAATTATTTGATGATATCAGTTATAAAACAAGTTTCAATTATTTTTAATCCAGTAATTTGAGAGATCTTGTCTTCTATCAATGGATTGAATTTATCTATTGAATCGATATCTACTTTTAAAAGAAGCCCACAATCTCCAGATAAGCGCCAAATATTAGAGACCTCATCAATCATAGATATTTCATTCACGATCCTTTTAATATCCTTAAAATCAGGTTCAATTTTTATTGTTGCTGATATTTTTTGTTTTGAATCGATATCGTAATCAATCGTGAACTTCTTTATTATTCCTTCATCAATAAGTTTTTTCACGCGCCTTCTAATGGTTGCTTCTGTTTTATTTATGCTTTGAGAAATCTCATTAAAAGAGGTTCTACTATTCTCTTTAAGTAATTCTAAAATTTTTAGATCAATAATATCCATTTTCAATATTTGACTCAAGATTTATTTGAAATTTTGTAGTTAATAATTTCTCGTGCTTCTACTACTAAAAAATGATAATTCATTTATTAATTCATTCCCAAAAAAGAGGGAGAAGATATTATGATATTATATTTTTAAGCTAAATAGATTTCTTAAATCATTACTGATTAAGCACTTTAAATTAAAATCTTAAGGTTTTTTTTTAAAAAAGTTTAGTATAAAAAATAAATAAATTAAAATCCAAAGAATATTAATTATATCAGCTTGATACAAATTTGTTTAAAATTTAATTTGTGGAAAGAATTTGGTAGATAATTTACAGAAAGTATTGATGAAAAAATGATCAAAAACCAATATGAATTAGCTATTATTGGAGCTGGGCCTGGGGGCTATCACGCGGCAATTAGAGCTGCTCAATATGGAGCAAAAGTCGCTTTGATTGAAAAAGATAAACTTGGGGGAACATGTCTTAATAGAGGGTGTATACCTACAAAAGCATTATATGCTTCTGCGCAACTAATTGAAAAAGTTAAGGATTTTGATAAGTTTGGTCTTGAGATTAAAGAATATACACTCAATTTTAAAAAAGCTGTTGAACGTAAAAACATTGTTGTTCAAAACTTAGTTGATGGTATTGCTACTTTAGAAAAAGCTTGGAAGAATGATATATATATTGGACATGGTAGAATTATTAGAGGGAATGTTAATTCCGGATTTGAAATCTCAATTGAAGGTGAAAATAATACTAGAATCAAAGCTAAACGAGTTATTATCGCAACTGGTTCTTCTCCTGCATTAATCCCTAGTTTTCATATAGATCATAAGAGAATATTGACGAGTGATGACATTCTTGATCCTAATTTTAGTATAGTTCCTAAAAAATTGATAATAATTGGTGCAGGTGTAATTGGCTGTGAGTTTGCAAACATTTTTGCGGCATTTGGCAGTAAAATAACCTTGATAGAATTCTTGCCTTCACCAATTGCCACAGAAGAACCCATGATTGTAAAGGAATTATTAAAAAAATTCGAAACCAAGGGAATTAAATTAAGAACTTCTCAGAACGTATTATCAATTGAAAATACCGGATCGGGAGTAAAAGTCATGACATGTTCTTCCTCTACCCCAAGTGATAAAATTGATATTGCTCAAAAGGTTATATTCGAAGGAGATTATTGTTTAATTTCAATAGGTAGAGTTAAAAATTCAAATGATATTGGATTAGAAGAATTAGGTATTACAACTGACCGTGGTGCAATAAAATGCAATAATGAAACCTTAGAAACAAATGTTAAGGGAATTTATGCAATTGGTGATGTTACAGGAGGTTTAATGTTAGCCCATGTTGCATATTATGAAGCAGATGTGTCTGTAGCTAATGCATTAGCTAGTATAGGAGGTTTTCCAGTTAAAGAGATTAAAGCAGATTATAAAGTGGTTCCAGCAACTATTTTTACATTACCTAATATTGCTTCTGTAGGATTTAGAAGGAAAGCTGCTAAAGATCGTGGAATGGATGTTCTAATGGGTCAGTTTCCATACCAATCTCTAGCGAAAGCTAAGACACTAGGAGAAAGAGAGGGATTTCTGATGACATTAGCTGATGAAAAAGATCATCGGATAATTGGTGCCTCTTGCATTGGTATAGAGGCTCCTGAACTTATTGCAGAAATATCTTTAGCTATTAAACATAATTTAACTGTTGAGGATATTGCAAAGACTATTCATAGCCATCCAACAATATCAGAAATGGTATTAGAGACATGTGAAGCGACTGTTGGAAAGGCAATTCACAAAAAGGGAAGACCTATCCTGTTTTAAATTCAATTTGAATAGTTTAATTTAAAGAATAAGAGATACTTATTTATTGGATAACTGTTAATCAACTTGATTCTAAATATTTATTAAGATCAATAACAAGCGTTTTTTCTTTTTTTTCTTCATGTTCAATTACTACCTTCAATAGCTCACCCTCAATTGACGCGCTAATAAGTTTGATTAATCCCATCTTTTCATAATCAGATTCTTTTTCTTCTTTTGTTCTAGTTTTAGATTTTAAACATGTCGTATATTCATCATATAGAAAACAGTTTTCACAGCAAAAACCTACAGGCATAAAACCTACAATTGAACACTTTTCGAAATATTCACAATTACAATTTTTACACATCAATATTATTATTAGAATTTTAATTATTTAAACTATGTCGTTTAACGTCATAATGCGATCTTTATTAATTGATTTGATCAATAATTACCATAATTTGACTAATAACATATATTTTAAATATCATAAGCAGTAAAAATTATAAGTTGATGATCTTCTCAAGAAAAATAGTTATTAAAATTAATCAAAAACGTGAGAAAATCATATTTAATTAAACATTGAAAGAATCTGTTATAAAAAATAATTATTAATCACATCTTTGTTTTAGGAATTTTCTAAAAAATTTTTTAACGTTCTATAATTTGTATAACCATCTAAATAAGTATATCAAGAATTATTAATTGACACGAGTGTCAGATGAGCGTCATTAATTTTGATTTTAGAAATGAAGTTCTCAAGCATAATGCTTCTCTAAGCTATTGTTATCAATGTAGCACCTGTAGTGGTGGTTGTCCTGTAGCATTAATAACAAATGGTGAATATAATCCAAGAAAGATTATTGAACAAGCAATCCTGGGTTTAAAAGAGAAATTGGTGGAGAAACAAGAACCCAATTCATGGTTATGTTCAACTTGTCAAAAATGTGTTGAATTATGTCCTCAAAAAGTTGAACTTACAGAAATTTTTACTTTAATTAAGAATTTATGTTTTGAAAATGGAAAAATACCTGATGCGTTCATTGCGCAAGGACAAGCAGTATTAGAAAATGGAGTTGCGATCCCATACTCTAAAGCAATTTTGACACGTCGAGAGAAATTAGGTCTTCCTACAATTAAAACGGCGTCAGTCGACGAAATAAAGAAAATACTAATTGAAACTAATTTTGAAAAACATATCCCAAAGGAGGTTGAATAAAAAATGGGTTATGATTTATTTTTAGGGTGTGTAATTCCTGCGAGGTTACCATATTTAGAAACCTCATCTAGAAAGGTGTTTGAAAAATTAGGAATTAAACTAAATGATGTTGAAGGATTTAGTTGTTGTCCTGATCCAACAGGAATTGAATTAATGGATCATAAAACTTGGTTAGCATTAGGAGCGAGGAACTTAAGCCTTTGTAATACTAATGATGGTGTAGTGTCTTTTTGTTCTGGGTGTGTAGAAACATTGAAGGGTGTTAACTATGCTTTAAACAAAGATTCTCATGCAAAAGAAGAAGTAAATAAAGTTTTAAAGAAGGTTGGAAAGTCTTATGATGGAAAAGTTCAAGTAAAGCACTTTGCTGAGTTGCTTTATGAGTATTTAGACAAAGTCAAGGCATATGTAGAAAAACCATTAGAAGGGTTTAAAGTAGCTGTTCATTATGGATGCCATTATTTAAGACCATCAGAAGTAATAAATTGGGATGATCCATTTGAACCAAAAACAGTAGATGAAATAGTTAGAGCACTTGGAGCCGAATCTGTAGATTATGAAATGAAAATGGAATGTTGTGGGAACCCTGTTGAGAAATCTGACAAGGATTTATCTCTTTTAATGATTGATCACAAACTCAATGCAATTCAAGAAGCTGGGGCAAATTGCGTCGTTGTAGTTTGTCCAGCATGCTATCAACAATATGAATTTAATCAAAGAGAACTCAATAAGAAAAATGAATCAACCTATGAATTTCCAATATTTTATTTATCCGAATTAGTTGCTCTAGCGTTTGGCTTTAAGCCTGAAGAATTAGGATTCAATTTTCATAGAATTAGACCAACTAAATTATTTGAGAGTATAGACTTTACTCCATAATTTTTAATTTAATCAAAAATTAGAATATAATTTGAAAAAACATGACAGAAGTTAAGCCCAAAAGAACAATTCTAAAAGATGTTAAAATCTTCAAAGATCTTGAAGATGAAATTATCAAAACCAATAAATGTTGTGCTTGTGGTGCATGTGTATCTTATTGTAGTTCACAAGGTTTTGATGTTATTAAAATGGAGGGTTATACCCCTCAGTTCATTTCAGATGAGAATGTGGATAATTGTAAGGAATGTGGTCTATGTTATTATATTTGTCCACAAACCGAACCTTTAATGAAGCAAATTAATGATGTATATCGAATTAAGGATGAAATTGGTTATATTCAAAATATCATTGCTGCAAAAACAACGGATGAAAAAATTAAAGAAATAGGCCAAGATGGAGGTTTGGTAACAACCCTTTTAACGTATCTATTTGATAAAAATAAAATTGATGCTGCAATAGTATCTGAATATGATGAGAAATTACAACCAACTCCAAAAATTATTTATAACAAAGAAGATCTGTTAAAATCTTCTGGAACTCGTTATTCTATTTCATCAAATATTTTGCCATTAAAAGATCTTTATAGTATCGCAGAAGAAATTGTAGAAAAACATCATCAAATCTATGATATTAATCAAATTCGTATGGCTTTTGTGGGTACTCCTTGTCAATGTAGAGCTATACGTAAAATGCAGCTTTTAAATATTAGCCCTACTCACGTTATTAAATATGTTTTTGGATTATTTTGTATGGAAAATTTTGATTATGAGAAGTTATTCGAACTTGTTAAAAAGGAGACAAATGAAGAACCTTCCAATATAAGTAAGATGAATATTAAGAAGAATTTTTTCATAACAAATAAAGACAATAAAGTATATGAAATTGAACTCAAGAAGTTTGATGATGCGGTAAGAAATCATTGTCATGAATGTGATGAATTCACTAGTAGATTTGCTGATATAAGTTTTGGGGGTTCCGGGGCAGTTCAGCAAAATTCAATGGTGGTAATCCGTACAGATAAAGGTCAAAAATTAGTTAGAGATGCAATTATCGCTGGATATATTAATAAATTTACACCCAAAAAATCTTCAATTGATGATTGGAAAGCTAGTAAAATTGATTTGTTTAGAAGAATGACAAATAATAAAATTAAAAAATCTAAATAGGTGAAAAATTTGGGAGAAAATTCAAAATCAGTTGTTATTATTGGAGCAGGAATTGCTGGTATTCAAGCAGCTTTGGATTTAGGGGATATGGGAATACAAGTACACTTAGTTGAGAAACAGACTTGTATTGGAGGGAGAATGGCTCAATTGGATAAGACCTTCCCTACTCTTGATTGTTCAATATGTATCCTTGCTCCAAAACTCTCAGAATGTTATAGACATCCTAATATTACTCTACATACTCTTTCAGAGGTTCAAAAAGTAGAAGGATCAATTGGTAATTTTAATGTAGATATTTTAAAACATGCAAGATATGTTAAAGAAGATGTATGTACCAATTGCGGAGATTGTGGTTCTATTTGCCCCGTTAGAGGGATTACGAACTTTTTTGATGCTAACCTAGCTACTCAATCAGCTGCGCAAATAGCATTCCCTGCAGCAGTTCCTGCTGTTTACAGTATTGACCCAAGCAAATGTTTATATTTAAATTATGAAATTTGTGGATTATGTTATCAAAACTGTGGTGCAGAAGCAATTGATTTCACACAGAAAGATTCAGTACTTAGCTTAGATAAAGTTGGTGCAATTATAGTTGCTACTGGGTTAGATTTAGCAGAAGATATACATACTTTAAGTATCTATGGATATCAAAAATATGATAATGTAGTCACGGCAATGGAACTTGAAAGATTAATTTGTGCTTCCGGGCCACAAGCGGGGCATTTAGCGAGATTAACGGATGGAAAGCATCCAAAAAAAATTGCTTTTCTGCAATGTATTGATTCACGTTCTCAAAAAGGACAAATGTATTGTTCCTCAGTTTGTTGTATGTATACGACAAAAGAGGCTATGATCGCTTATGAACATGATAATGAACTAGAATCTTATGTTTTTTATATTGATATGAGAGCAGGGGGGAAAGGATTTCAAAAGTTTCTTAAACGTGGTGCTCAGGAGTATAATATTAAATATATAAAAAGTAAAATTTCTCATATAGAAGTTGATGAGAATGAAAATCCAATCATTACCTATGAAGATTATGAAACATCTGAAATAAAACAATTAATGGTAGATTTGGTTGTTTTAGCAACCTGTATTATCCCTTCGAGGGGAATTAATAAATTAGCAGATGTTTTAGGTATTGATTTAGATCATTATGATTTTGTAAAAACAAATCCATTTTTACCTGTGGAAACAAGTATAGAGGGAATTTATACTTGTGGTTGTGCTCGGGAACCAATGGATATTCCTCGGTCTGTTGCTGAAGCAAGTGGGGCAGCAGCGAGAGCTGCAGAAGTAATTAAAGGAGGTTAAAGAAATTATGATAGAGAAGGAAGAAGAACCCCGCATTGGCGTTTTTGTATGTAGTTGTGGCTCAAATATTGGAGGGCTTATAGATGTAAAAGCTCTTGCTGAATATGCTAAAACTTTACCGAATGTTGTATTTACTGAGGATAATTTATATACTTGCTCAGAGACAGGATTAGCACAGATCAAAAATGGAATCAAAGAATATAATCTAAATCGGGTTATAGTTGCTTCATGCACTCCAAGGACTCACGAACCTTTATTCAGGGATTGTGTCGAGGAAGAAGGAGTAAATGAGTATTTGTTTAATTTTGTAAATATTCGGGACCAAAATACCTGGTGTCATCAGAAATACCCAGAAGAAGCATTTGATAAGGCTAAAGACTTAATTCGGATGGGTGTAGCAAAAGCGACTAAACTTGAAGCACTTGAAAATATTACTGTTGATGCTACTCCCACTGCATTAGTAATTGGGGGTGGTGTTTCAGGGATGACTGCTGCGCTTAGTTTAGCAAATCAAGGATTTGAAACACATTTAGTTGAAAGAGAAAATGAGTTAGGTGGAAGACTAAGAACACTTTACAAATTATTTCCTAATGATCAGGAAGCACAAGTACTATTGGACAATCTCAAGAAAAATGTGGAAAATAAATCAAATTTAACTATTCATACTTCAAGTCAAGTTAAAAATATCGATGGTTTTATTGGTAATTATGAGGTAATAGTAGAGGAAAATGGTAAAAACATTGAGTTAGCTATTGGTGTTATACTTGTAGCCGTTGGATCCTCTCTTTTCACACCTATAGGGTTTTTTGGTTATGATGGTAAAATAAGAATTACTCAACATGAACTAGAAGGAAAATTAAAAAATGGGGAAGTTAAGGCAAAAGATATTGTGATGATTCAGTGTGTAGGATCTCGTAATGAAGAAAGAGCTTACTGTTCAAATGTATGCTGTATGACTGCTCTGAAAAATGCATTAATCATAAAAGAGACTAATCCTGAGGCAAATGTAACTATACTTTTTAGAGATTTATATACACCAGGTACTAATTATGAAGATTATTACAGAAGAGCACGGGAAGAAGGAATTATTTTTATGGAATATAATCTTGAGAAAGAACCAAAAGTAGAAGAAAATCAAATAAAATTTTATAATGAATACTTAGGAGAAGAAATGGTTGTTCCTTATGATCTTCTTGTGTTATCAACACCCTTAGTTGCAAATAATGATAATAAAGCACTCGCCCAATTGTTAAAAGTGCCATTAGAAGAAAACCAGTTCTTTTTGGAAGCTCATGTAAAGCTTCGCCCAATGGATTTTGCTACAGATGGTGTTTTTATCTGTGGATCAGCAAAATGGCCAGTAGATATCACAGAATCCATTACCCAAGGATACGCAGCAGCATCAAGAGCAAGCACGATAATTTCTCACGACACTATAGAGGTTGAAGGTGCAACATCATTCTTACCTGAATATAATAAGAACCTTTGTAGTGGTTGTGAAGTATGTATAACTGTGTGTCCTTATAAAGCAATACGGAAGAAT
Source organism: Promethearchaeota archaeon (assembly GCA_020344955.1). Lineage (GTDB taxonomy): Archaea > Asgardarchaeota > Lokiarchaeia > Sigyniarchaeales > SOKP01 > Loki-b32. The sequence continues at coordinate 555,117 of CP070831.1, forward strand.
GAAGATGACGAAATTGAAATAACTCAAGTACTTTGTAAGGGATGTGGTGTTTGTGGTGCGACATGCACAAATCATGCAATAATAATTAGGCATTTTACAGATGAGCAGATCTTATCTGAGATTTATGCATTTGGAGGTAAATAAAAATGAGTTTTGACCCAAAAATTCTGGGATTTTTATGTAATTGGTGTTGTTATGCAGGAGCGGATTTAGCAGGAGTAAGTAGAATGCAATATCCCCCGAATATACGGGTTATTCGTGTTATGTGTTCTGGAAGAATAGATCCGAAATTTATTTTCGAATCCCTTCGAGTTGGAGCTGATGGAGTCTTTATTGGTGGTTGTCATTTAGGAGATTGTCATTATCTTGAGGGTAATTATGAAGCTGTGAAAAAATTTGAAATGGTACAAAAATTTCTTAAACTTATAAATTTAGATAATAGAGTAAAACTAGAGTGGGTATCTGCTTCAGAAGGTGCTAGATACGCTTCTGTTATTACCGAATTTACAGAACATATAAAATCATTAGGACCATCTCCCGCTGGGGGAGATAACCCAGATAAGGAATTACTTGATAAATTGAGAGCTATGGAAGAAGCTGCTGGAAGTGATCGCATGAGAGCATTAGTTGGCAGGGAGAGAAAGATCATAGAGCAAGAAAATGTGTATGGAGAACAAGTATCACTTGAAGAATTTAATGAGATATTTGATTCAGCTATTATTGAAGAATATGAACGGCATAGAATTTTAATTTCATTAGAAAAAGATTCTAGATCCATAAAGGATTTAGCAACTGAATTAGAAATAGATCCAAGTGTTGTTTTAGAACATATGGTTAAATTAAAAAGTCGAGGTCAAGTTGATTTTGGAGAATTTATTGGAATTACACCAATGTTCCATAAAATGTAAGGAGGTTAAAATATGGAAAAAGTAGGAGCTGTAATGGTTGTAGGTGCTGGAATTGGAGGATCCCAAGCAGCACTAGATTTAGGTGATTCTGGTTTTAAAGTCTTTTTAATCGAATCTACTACAAGTATTGGTGGTGTAATGGCACAATTGGATAAAACTTTTCCAACTAATGATTGTGCCATGTGTATCGTAAGTCCAAAGTTAGTAGAAACAGGCCGTCACCAAAATATTAATTTAAATATTAATTGTGAAATTTTAGATGTCTCAGGAGATCCTGGGAATTTTACAGTAAAAGTAAAAAAGAAATCTTTATTTATTAATCCAGAAATATGTACTGGTTGTGGTGTTTGTGGCCGAAATTGTCCAGTTGAGGCGATAGATATATTTAATGAAGGTCTTGCAAAATATGCAGCAACCTCAGTGAAGTATCCTCAAGCAGTTCCATTAGTTTATGCCATTGATAAAAATTCTTGTATTGGCTGTGGAGTTTGTGCTGGTGTTTGCAAAGCTAAAGCCGTAGAATATGATCGAGAGGACGAAATTGTTGATATCAATGTTGGAGCGATAATTTTAGCTCCCGGTTTTGATGAATATCTTCCTCCAGAAGTTAATAAATATGGATATGGAAAATATAAGAATGTTGTAACAAGTATTGAGTTCGAACGGATATTAAGTGCTAGTGGTCCTTATGCTGGAAGAGTTTTGAGATCTTCTGATGGAGATATTCCAGAAAAAGTGGCTTTCCTTCAATGTGTAGGATCAAGAGATTACACAGGAGAGGGACAACCATATTGTTCCTCTGTCTGTTGCATGTATACAGCCAAAGAGGCTGTAATAGCTCATGAACATCAGCATGAAGTAAAACCAACTATCTTCAGTATGGACATTAGAGCTTATGGAAAAGATTTCGATAAATATATAATTAGAGCTCAGGAAGAATATGGTATTAGATATATTAGAAGTCGAATTTCTTCTCTAGATGAAGATCCTAAAACAAAGGACTTAATCTTAAGATATGAAACTGAAGATGGGAAAATTGTAGAGGAAGTCTATAATATGGTCGTATTGGGAGTTGGATTAAATCCTCCAAACGATGCAAAACATCTTGCTGACAAGTTTGGAATTAAATTAAACCAATATGGTTTTGCTGAAACCGATATTTTTAATCCTGTTCAGACTACTAGATCTGGCATTTTTGCTTGTGGAGCCTTTTCTCAACCTAAAGACATCCCTGAAACTGTCACTCAAGCAAGTGCGGCTGCAGGATGTGTTGATCAACTATTATATTCTGAGAGAGGCACATTAATCACTGAAAAAACATTACCACCAGAAATTTTTGTAGCAGGTCAACCCCCAAGAATTGGAGTATTCATTTGTCATTGTGGAATTAACATTGGTGGATATGTAGATGTACCAGAAGTAACTCGATATGCGAGTACACTCCCAAATGTAGTTATGGCCGATAGAAATTTATATACGTGTTCAGCTGATACTCAAGGGATAATAAAAGAAAAAATTGAAGAATATCATTTAAACCGGGTAATAGTTGCATCATGCACTCCAAGGACTCATGAACCTTTATTTCAAGAAACAATTCGAGAAGCTGGATTAAACAGGTACTTGTTTCAGATGGCTAACATAAGAGATCAATGTTCCTGGGTCCATATGAAGCAACCAGAGGAAGCTACAGAGAAAGCAAAAGATCTTGTGAGGATGGCTGTAAATAAAGCTCGTAGAATTGCTCCAATAGATAGAATAAAATTAGGAGTAACAAAAAAGGCAATGGTTATAGGCGGGGGTATAACTGGTATGGTTGCCGCTCTGAATTTTGCAAGTCAAGAGATTGAGACTTATTTAGTTGAAAGAGAAGCAAAGTTAGGAGGTTTTGCCAACCATATATATCACACTCTTGAAGGAGGAGATGTTCAAGCTTATGTTGCAGACTTAATTGATAACGTAAAATCAAATAAATTTATTCATGTTTATACAGAAGCTGAAATCGAAAGTTTAGACGGATATATAGGTAATTTTAAAACTACAGTAGCATATGGTAAAAATAAGGATAGAGTAGAATTTGATCATGGTGTTGTTATTGTAGCGACTGCGGCAAATGAATGAAAACCAAAAGAATTTCTTTATGGTAAGAATGAAAATGTGATATTACAATCTGAATTTGAAAAAATCCTAAATACAAATGGAGTAGTAAAAGATAAAAATACTATTGGAATGATAAA
>CP070831.1:558358-562978 GCA_020344955.1 Promethearchaeota archaeon
ATCGCCTATTTCAATTCAATATCTTTTGACATTTCTTATATTAACTTTTAATTAAATAAAGATTACCAATATTAATTTATAGTTTCACTAGTACTTGCTAATATAAACAGATGAAATAATTGAACTTCTTTTGAAGTTAGCAACTTCAAAGAGTTTGACGAGAAGGAAGCCGAGAAAGTATTTCCTTTATAGCAATAATTTTTAATTCTTATTTTTCAATAATCTTTTAAAAATTTAAGATTTAATCAGATTTCTGTTATAGCAGATTAGTTTTTATATTTGCTTATTTAAGAGTTAGGTTTCAATTTTATTACCACATTTGCTACAAAAGCTGGCATTAAGGGAAATTGGTTTTCCGCAGAATGGACAAGTACTCTTGGGGGCTATTTTTGAGATCGGAATGACTTTTCGTTGTCTGTCTCTCTTTCCTGTTTCTGAGAAAGCGATATAAGCCCCTATTCCTATTGCTATAATACTACCCATAATCGGTCCTATTGCCCCAAACCCAGGGTTTAGATAATCCCAAATACCATATGGGAAAAACCCATAATATGTATAAAAATCCAATGATACTAGAGAAACTATGGTTCCGCTTAATATAAGAATACCACATCCTATCCATAGTTTTCCTATTTTTCTGTTATCGAAGTATGCGCGTTTATATAAGAAGCCTGTTATGATAAGCACAAATGAACAAACTACAATTAGTAGGGCTGCACTAATTCCTGTGATAAAAATTGTTTCATCATCAATGAATTCAATATGATAACCAATAGATCTTGAAATAACCAATCCCCACATCCAAATACTAAAGTAAGTATCGAAAGAAGCAATTGGAGTTAAAACGCCAATTGTTGTTAAAATACCTCCAATAAAAGGAAAAAACCACCAATATTTTTTCATTTTAACAACTCTGAAAATTTAATAAATGGATTTAAGTAAATTTAATAGATCTAATTTAAGATTTTAATATAAAATTTTCTAATGCATAAATAGATACTTTAATATAAAGAAAAAAAATGACTATTTTCAAAATTAGATAGCTAAAAGGATTAAAAGTGAGATTTTGAGTTTCATAATTTTAATTGATTAAAAAAATGTCTAATTTTATTTTTAACTAATTTTTTGAATTTACTTTTCAGATTTTATCAGCAATTCTTAACTGAATATTTATAATCGGTTTTTAATCTATGTAAATATCATGGTAAATAAAAATTAGTATAACATCTAAGTTCTTGTTTAGTACAAGGTATTGATTAAATGAGTAATATTCGAATCCCAAATACACCATATTTATATCGATAAAAATTGATTCACTCAATACCAATGTAGAATTATCGTTGTACACGTAGGGGATTTGTGTGAAATTCAAATACCATTCAGTCCCCATCCAAAAACCATCTTCCCTCAATAAAAGCGACTGATTATTTTGATCCTTTAAGTTAAATATCGTATTGTTGTTATAAATTAAATATAATTTAGAATGATTCTCACCCAAGAAATAATAACGCAAATAATGCGTATAAGACGGCCACCAATGAAATCCAGTATCATTTTCAATTAGGCTCTTCAGATAGTCTATTAAATCCTTATCAACATACCTTTGAGGCTCCCAAGGATCTGGATTATAATTATTCAAATATGCTGTATAATTTAGATTTTCGACTTTATCTATGATTTCCTCTCGATTTGGCAAATTTATATCGTATTCTATTATGTAATAAATTCTAGGCCTAATTACAATTAATTGGTACAAAACTGGAAATAAAATAATCCCCACTACGATAATTACGTAAATAATCACAAGAGAAAGGCAGATAAATTTATCCTTGCGTTTCATAAGGGCATTTGCTTTTTTTAATTTATTGTAGATTTAGGTTCTTTATTGAATTGGAATATTTTCCCTTTAAATCATTTACAATAATGTAGTAATTATTAAAAATATTTTGAATCATGTTCTTTTACCACCATGCTGCCGTTGATAATTTAAAAGCGCTGCATGATAATGTGGTGGAAGTTTTAAAGGCTTCATTTAGACCTCGAGAAATTCGGATACGCTTACGAGAGTTCGAATTTGACGAGAAAGAAACCAAGAAAGTCTTTCCTATATAATTTTTCATATTTTATTTTTAGCTAATTTTTGAGTTTAATTTTCAGATTTTATTAGCAATTCTTAACTGAATATTTATAATCGGTTTCTAATCTATAGAAATAATGTGGTAAATAAATATTAATATAACATCTAAGTTCTTGTTTAATACAAGATATTGGTCAAAAGAGTAATATCTGAAAGGGTACACATACACCATATTTATATCGATAAAAATTGATTCACTCAATACTAATGTAGAATTATCGTTGTACACGTAGGGGATTTGTGTGAAATTCAAATACCATTCAATCCCACCCCAAACATGATCTACCACCAATAAAAGTGACTGATTATTTTGATCCTTTAAGCTAAATATTGTATTGTTGCTATAAGTTAAATACAATTTAGAATGATTTTCACCCAAAAAATAATAACGTAAATAATGCGAATAGGGCGGCCATGAATAAAATCCAGTATCATTTTCAATTCGGCTCTTCAGCAAGTTTATTAAATCCCTATCAATATATTTTTGAGTCTCTGGATATGGGTCTGGATATTTATAAATATGATTCAAATATGCTGTATAATTTAGATTTTCGACTTTATCTATGATTTCCTCTCGATTTGACAGATTTATATCATATTCTATTATGTAATAGATTATAGGCTTAGATACAGCATAGTAAATTACTGGAGATAAAATAATCCCTACTACAATAATTACGTAAATAATCACAAGAGAAAGGCAGATAAATTTATCCTTGCGTTTCATAAGGGCATTTGCTTTTTTTAATTTATTGCAGATTTAGGTTCTTTATTGAATTGGAATATTTTCTCTTTAAATCATTTACATTAATGTAATCTTTATTAAAAAAATTTTGCATCATGCTCTTTTAAAGCATCTGTAAGAACCAAGCATAGTCTTTTTAAAATCGGTACATTGATTTTGTTTATTCTTTTTTGTCCACTTAATTCTATATAAATTTAAATTACCAAGCGTTTAATTTTAATTACAAACAACCCAATTTAACAAATCTTAAATCATAATCTAATTTTGATAAAATCAGAATGAAATCAAATCGAAAAGCGAAAATAATAATCTTAATATTTCTGGGAATCCTTTTTTCTTTTTCACCTATAATTCCTACTTATTTCAATTTTAAAAGTTCAGAATTTAGCGATGATAATAGCTTAGATAATGAAGATTTGAAAAGTTCAAAAGTATCAGGAAAAATTCATATTGACGATACCAATCCAAGTATGAATTGGTCTGTTGCTAGAGATATGGGAATCTGTACGGGTAATGGCACTTATTCCGACCCTTATGTTATTGAGGATTTGATAATAAATGGGGGAGGGTCGGGGGATTGTATTTTAATAGAAAATTCTGATGTATATTTTAGAATTGAAAATTGTACAGTCTACAATTCCGCGATTTATCCCTTTGACCCATCCCATTATTGGAATCATTTTGCAGGAATCCGATTATTGAATGTAAACAATTCTTTATTATTTGATAATGATTGTTCCTCTAACAATGATGGAATACACGTACATGGTTTTAATAACTCCATCTCTGGAAATACTGCAAATAACAATATTAATGGTTCTGGAATATTTGTAGCTGGTTTTAAAAACAATGTTGAGGGAAATAACGCAAATAATAATGATCTTACTGGAATATTTTTAGGTGGATCTAATTCCATGGTTTCAGGTAATGTTGCAATGAATAATAGTTGGGCAAGTATTGGGATAATGTTATTGAGTAGTAATTACAACAATGTTTCGGGAAATACCGCAGCTATACAATTATTTTTAAGCGATTATAACAATATTTCGGAAAATACTGGAGCTGGAATAGCCTTGCTTGATAGTGATTATAACATCATTTCAGGAAATACTGCAAGTTATAGGATAATTTTACAAGATAGTGATTATAATATCGTTTCTGGGAATGATGCATGTTGGGCAGAAATTGGTGACTGTGATGGAAATGTATTTAGCGACAACAATGGGCCTTGTCCTAAAGAAGATGATTTTCCAATCGAACTAATTATTATAATTTCGATTAGTAGTGGAGGAGCTGTTATGGTTGTAACAACTCTACTGTTAATCAGACGTAAAAGGAAAAGAATAGAATAATTGACTGTTTTTTTTGTATTCTTCATTTGTTCAGGTTTATTCATTAGCAATGAAAGAAAGAAATTTTTGTTAAAACCTTCAAAAAGAGGTCTTTTATTGGCAGGAGTTCTGTCAGCTCTGATAGTTATACTTATTTAACAGTCTTAAATTTTTTGGGTTTGTTGGTAAACCTTTAAGTAAGACATAATGATAATTAAAAATTGAGACCACATTTTTATGCCCTACTCCCTGATGGCACGAAATGACAGATATAAATCAAATATTGCTAAAAAAAGAACCTTTATATATTTATCAAGCAATGGGTAACTAAACCAATTTTGTCAAAAATTGGGTATATATGTGGTGATGGAATTTTCTGAAACTGAGCAAAGTCAAAGCAAAAAAAG
>CP070831.1:563078-568806 GCA_020344955.1 Promethearchaeota archaeon
CCTAATTCTTTAGCAAAACTATCTCCAATATGGACATGAGAATTAATAAATCCTGGAATTAATAAGGTAGATGAGTCATTTAGTAGAAGATCTAAATTTTTATTAACAATTTCATAAGAGAGATCTATAATTTTTCCATTTTGATTAATTTCTAAATTTACATTTTGTCTTAAATCTAAATTTTCCCCTATTAAAGCATACCTACTGAATATATATTTATTTTCCATTAAATCTTAGTAAATGTAAATTTTATTGAAATATATTTTATATTTTATATAATCTTTTAAAGAATAGAACATAAAAAAATTAATTTTTCTTTCTGGTGACTCAAAATTACCAAATTCAAAATGGATTTACAAGACTCTGATTCAAGAATAGATATTCCAATAGATAAAGTTGGCATTGTAGAATTGGAAAAAAAAGTCGAGATAGTTCAAGAGAATAAAAGATATTCTTTTTATCCTAAAATTTCTGCATTAATTAATCTTCCTGCAGAACAACGTGGGATACATATGTCTCGAACTTCAGAGACTATAGAAGAAGTCATTAATGAAGTAATTTTCAAACCTACACCAACAATTGAACTTGTTGGAGATAGAATTGTTAAAAAATTACTAGAACGCCATCCTTATACTTCAAAAGCAGAAGTTAAATTAGAAGGTAAAATAGTAGTCCAAGTTAGAGAAAATGATGAGAGAATTATTCAGAAATCATATGATATTAGTTCATTTGTAAAAGCTATTCGAGATAATATGGGTAATATTGATTATACTTATTTTATTGGAGCAAGCGCTGTTGGAATGACAGTTTGTCCTTGTGCTAAAGAACTTTCTTTGGAATATGCAGAAGAAGTTGTTAAATCTAGACAAGATATTGATGTTTCAGAAGAAGACCTAAAGAAGTTATTAAATATACTTCCATTTTCATCACATAATCAAAGATCAGTTGGCACTATTATAATTCAAATTAAGGATTTAACTAATCATAAATTAGACGTTTTAGATATTATAGATGTTATTGAGCAGTCTATGAGTGGTAAAATTCAATCTGTTTTAAAAAGACCAGAAGAAGCGGAATTAGTAAGAAGTGCTCATCTAAAACCACTCTTTTCTGAAGATGTTATAAGAGAGATGGCAAAAAATTTTATAATAAGAGATTTTCCAAATCTAGAAGACACTTTTATAGTAAAATTCAAAATTGAAAGTTTTGAATCTATTCATCCTCATAATGTATATGCTGAATTAAAAACTACAGTTGGAGAATTAAAAAAAAATCTAACGAATAGGAAATAAGATTAAATAGAATCTTACAAGAATATTAGAATTAATTATCTTTTCCTTAGAAAATCTTTATAGATTATGGAATAGCTTTTTACACTAATAATTTTAGGATTCCTCCTATAATTCAATGGAATAGGAGCATTGCATCGTGAACAAAGTCCGGAGGTTCTAAGCCAATCCTTGAATTCATCTGCGTGAGCAGGATATCTACAATTTGGGCATATAATTATACCTCTACCATTATCTTTTGGTAATTCTGGTAATTTAAAACAAAATATACATTTAAAATCTTCTATTGATAAATTTGCTGCTTTTGGTCTATAATGTTTATAATTCACTTGTTTTATAGCAGTTTGACTTCTTCTTGTTGGTTTTCCTGTTTTACTTGTTGTTGTACGAGTAGAGGTCTTAACTCTAGAAGTCCTAGATTGAGTATTTCCTCTTGGTGTTGATCTTGAAGAATGGGAAACTGATCTCGAAGTTTGAGTAATAGATCTGGTAGAGGGTGTTGGAGATGATCTTGATGTAGTACGAATACTTTCTCTATGGTTGTTTGGTGATGTTAAATTGTTTATTCTATTTGTACGTCTTATTACATAATCTCTAGTCAATTGAGGTAAATGTGAACGAGACCCTAATAAACCTGGAATAATCAATATTAAAATGGTTCCAATAAGTAATATCAAAAGGTTAAGATCAATTATTAATGAAGATCCATAAAATTCTGCATATGAGTAAAAACTTATCCAATAAATAATTATAAAAAACAGAATTGATATCCCTAAAAAATAAGCAAATTTGCGTGCGTTTACTGATTTTGTTCCAAAATAAATAACATTATATTTTTTAAAACATCGAAATAGAGAAAAAGAGCCATAAATTACATAAGGTAATCCAAATAGAAAACTCCATAGACTTAAATATAAATCTGAACCTACAATAAGATTTTCTCCTAATAATGCTGTAAAATTTCCCCAAATAGAATAAAATATCCCAAAAAAAACGGGGCCAATGGTAAAGAATGCTGTATTGTGAGGACTTCGATATTCTCGATGTTTTTTAATGTTTTTTAATACTTCGAAAGAAAATATTAACCAGATTCCAATCAAAAGCCAACTTACAAATATATTAAAAGAAACTAAAATCGCACCATGAATTATTCCTATTAACGAAAATATTGCTAAAGTGATCGCAACAGATTTAAATTTGAACACAGTTTATTAATCACCACACTCTTCTATTAATCTTCGTCATATTCGAGATATACTGCTTTTCCTTCAGTTATAGGATTTATAAATTTTAATACTTCTGGTAACATTTTTACATCTAATGATCCTTTAATTCCATATATCAAAGGATACCATGAGTTAGATTTAACATCGGCTTTATATATTTCAAATCCAGCAGATTTGCCATCAATTTGATAAGGATCGATAACAAGAGCAACAGCTTTATCCCATAATTTTTGATACCTTGCTTGAGTCCCCATATCTTCATTCGACATAAAACACCCATAAGATGGATGTGAATGATACCATCCACATATAAAATATCTCTGCTTTTTAATATCTTTAAAAGCTCTTACATAATTTTTATAATCTTTAATTTCTGCATAAACAGCTGTACCATGTCCCATTGGATAAGAATCTTCTATATGAATAATGTGATCTTTATCTATTTTTCCTGCTAGAAGCCCTATCACTTCTACCCATCTGTCTTTAGGAATTTTAGAATTTGCGTATTTAAGTGCATGACTCGCAATTTTAAGGATTGCTTTTACTGAAATATAAATCTCTTTTTGGAGTTCCTCTTCTTTTTCAGTTTCAGCCTTTTTATTTTCTACAATTTTAGCTGTAGGGATCTTAGTAAGTTTTATAATTGGTTTTTCAGATGGTTTTCTTGTAAGCATTGAAGAAATTTCTTCAGTTAATTCATCTTCTTCCAATTTAAGTTCTTCACAGATTTCATCTAATAACTCTTGTTTTATTTTTTCTTTTATCTTCCTCTTAATAACATCTTTTATTGAATTATTAGTTAAATCTTTATCATTTTCCATTAATAGAATCACCATTTTTTATTTGCATATTTCTTAACAAGGTTTTTTACTTTTTTCTCAAAAAATTTCTGATTTTTCATCATTTCTATTGCGGCTTTTTTATTAAAAACATCTGTTGGATTCACATATTTGCCACGAGTATTTAACATAGCAATTATCGCTTGAACAACCGTAACTGCTGTTTTTGAAGGACTCCATCCTCCTTTTTTACCTACTAATGAGGGATCTACTAATGCTAGACATATATTTCTCTGACCTTTATATTCTGATGGTTTTGGCCAGAAATTTGGATGCCAAATTGGTGTATGGAACCTTACAAATGGAGGTTGTTTAGGATATTGAGCAGGGAATTTCATTTCTAATCTAAAAAGACCACCTGCATAAGCAGTACCTTTAGGTCCTTTAAATGAGATTGCTAAATGATCAATACTCTTCCTTTTAGGATTAAATGGTTTTAATTGTACAATACTACCATCCTTAATCATTTTTTTTAATCCCGCAAAATCTCGGGAAATGCGACTACTTCTTATACTCATTTTCTCAACCCTTTTTATTATCTTTAATTTTATATTAAAAATTTTTCTATAAATATTTGTCCTTTTCTTATAAATTTAATTTTGTATTATTTTTGATTCATATTTGTTTTTAACTTTAAGGTTACAAAAATTTCACCACCTTTAAATCCCGCAGCTGTCATAAGTTCATAATTCCTTAATCCATTTTCAATTGGATTCTTCTCTAAATTGACTATCTTAACATCATTGAAATCTAGTAAGGTTAAAATTGGCTCAGAATCTGGATCTAATTTATATCCATTTTTCCTTAATATTTTAATTATGTTTATACAAGGTGATTCTTCTCTCAATTTTATTGATACACGGCGTACTTTTTTACTACATTGAGAACACTCTGGATTTCTTGGTTTATCTATATGATAAAATTTCATTGTAATTGCATTATAGATCACATAATTTCTTATAGGCTTGCCTATTCCTTTATGGCCCTTCTTCCAATGAAGTATTTTAATTGCCTCATGTGATTGCAAAGCAGAAATAACTGCGTTTATAGTTATTATCCCCGGATCATGCCTATCAATAATCTTTACAACATCATCTTCAGTATATTCAGGTAAGAAATTGTGTGTATTTACTAGTTCATTTGCAACCTTTTGAATAAATTTAATATCATTTATATCTTTTGGATTAGGATCTCTGTCAAATTTTTCTTTAAATGCCATATCTCCTTTAAAAAGGCAATGGATCCTTTTTCGGGGGACTCCAACAACTGTACAAGCAGCCATCTCATCTCCCTCTACTTCTGGTAATGGATTGCACTCATAACAGGCATTTTGATAAGGGAAAATGGTGTATACATGACCATGGTAACCAGATACGCCTCCATCTATTAATGGCTTTTTAAATCTTATACATTGTGCATTTAGGTTAAGTCGGGCATTCATAGAATCAAGACCACCTATAACTACATCAGCAGTTTGATATAAAATGGGGTTTAACCTTTCTAATGAAGTATAATATCCCTTAATCATAACATTAGGATTGATTTCTGTTAGTTTTTTAGCGGCCACAACTGCTTTAGGCTCTCCCATTTTTGCTCCTGTAAAAAGTATTTGACGATTTAAATTAGAATGTTCAATAGTGTCTAAATCAACGAGATCTAACCGACCAACACCAAGCATAGTTAAATTTTTAGCAATTTCACATCCTAAACCTCCAACTCCTACTATTAAGACTCTGGAGGCTTTTACTAATTTCTGAGACCATCCTTCAAGACGAAATTGACGATCATATAAGTCTCTCTCTTCCTCTGATAATCCTTTCGTAAAAAATTCTGAATCCTTATCCAATATAATCACCATTAATATATATATTAAAAAAAAAAAAAAAAAAAGGGGATTTAACCCCTTAAATTAAATTTTATGAACAAAATTATATAATTTTACCCAGCAGTACTCGCAGGGATCAAAAGAATATCGTCTCCATCACTTACATTATAGTCTTTTAATTGACTATTTTCATCCATTGTAACTCCGCCAGATGATATATGAAAATCATTAGGGTCAAGTCCAAATAAATTCCCTAATGTTTGCTTAATATCACTTACATGATTAGCATCATTTACAGTTAATTTTTCCTTCTTTTCACCAGGTCCAATGGTTGACGTAAAGTATAAAGTCAATTTCTTTCCTGCTGAAGGAGTTTTAGTAGATGGTGTTTTAGATTTTACAGGTTCTAATTCCTCATCAAAATCTTCTTCAAAACTCATTTATTTCACGACTCTTTTTTTATTTTGTAATTTTTTATTTTTTAAGTTTAATAAAATCGCATTAAAACGATATTATAAAACCCATTGGAATGAATTTGAAGTTTTTTTA
>CP070831.1:568906-594656 GCA_020344955.1 Promethearchaeota archaeon
ACTTTTTAAAATCTGCGCTAGCTCTCCAATTTCCTCTATTAGCCAAATGAAAGTAGATTTAACACCTCTCTCTTTATCTCGAATTATATAAATATCCTTAATTAATTTTTGAAATTCTGAAATTTTCATAATAATTAAAATGTTTAACGTTGATTAATGTTGATTTACATATATATTTAGTATTAACCCCCACCTGGAGTGAATAGCCAATTAAATACACCTAAATGGGCTAATAATACTATTATAATTAATGAGACAGATAATATGATCGTACTTATAGGTCCTACCTTAATACCAATTGAGCTATCTTCAAAAAATCTCATCAGTCCTGCCCCTCCAAGGGGCATAGGAGCACTTCCACTTCTCCTTTTCTTACGTCTTGACTGTGTTCGACGAGATGACATGATCGATTTTAAACTAAAATATAGAGTATATTAATATCTAAATAACCAAAAAAATATAAAATTTTTTACTTAAAATTTAAAAATTAAGTTTTAATAAATCTTTATAAATTGTTTTCATTTTTCATAGATAATTTCATAAAGATAATTTAACGATGTCGAAAACAAATCGAGTTTTGATAATTTTCATATTGTTTTTCATTCTTTTCATCAATATATCATTTATTCCAAAGATTTCTCCAATAAATTATATAAATGAAGATATTGATGCCCCTAAATACTCAACTGGTTTGGAAGGTGCTGATAACGTTTTAATAACCAGGATTTATAGAGTAGTAAATATAAGTGGTTATGGTTTAATTAGGTTTGAAGATACATTAACAGTTAAAAATCTAAATAATAATCCTCTTACATCTATTTTAATCGGAATTCCATTATATTTATCAGATGAATTAGTTTATTATAACGCCATTATAAATGACCAAAGTACAATATTAGCAGAACGTTCGAATATGATATTGAATAATTATGAAATGATTACTATATATTTCAATTCTCCCCTTTTACCACAGGAGTCAAAAACAATTAAATTCATCCAGCAATATAAAGAATTTCTGACATATATACCATTGGATGCTTCAACTAACAGTATTTCTTATTTTGGTTTTGTTTATCCAATTTTACCATATAAGGCTGAAGGGGATATAGAAAGTATTTTTTTATTACCTGATGGTGCCTTTGATTTAGAGGGAGGATGGGGTTTTGAGAACTCAGAATTTCTATTTATTAGGTATCAATATGATTATATCAAACTTGAAATTGGAGATGATTTCATATCACCATTCTTAGAAAATTTAGGTGATAAAAAAATAGTAGATGTTAGTTTTGCTAATAGAGATTTCACTAAAATGGAAATAATTGAATTAAACCGTGATATATTTATTTCACCATGGGGTATTATAAGAGTTAATGACGATATTTTAATTCAAAATTTAGGGGTTATCGAACATAGTACTATAGAAATAGTTCTCCCTCGTGCTGCCAAATCAATATATGTCTCAGATGATCTGGGAGAAATAAGCAAAGTGATATTATATAAGAGAACCACTGAGATTAGATTAACTATTGATTTATTTTGGCATATTGAATCGAATCGCATAAAATTATTCCCAAATACTTCATTTAGATTTAACTTAGAATATTATTTACCCTTCGAAAACTATTTCTCAGCAAATTGGTTACAAGAATCAATCCAAATTGATTTGCTAATAACTCAATTTGATTATTTAATAAGGGAACAAACAGTTAGATTAATCATTGATGGATGTTATGCAATAAATTCAATAACTGAAACTCCTATTTCTATTGAAAATACTAAAGGAACTACTATACTTATGTATAATTCTGAATTTATTACTCCTGAAGACAGTAAAATAATACAATTTACATTTACTATTGATATATTTAATATGATGTTAAGGCCTATTGTCTTTACTATAATTATATCTTTGATAGCATCTTTATTTGTATTAATTGTTAAATTAACAAAAAAAGAGCAAGATGGCGATGTTTTAACTAGAGATCTTATACCTTTTAATGAAATTCGAGAATATTACTCCTTGTATGAAGAAAAAAATGCTTTAATTCTAGAGATTAGACAATCTGAAGAAGATGCAAAAAGAAAAAAAATGGCAAAGAAGCTTTATAAAAATATTTTGAACAAAAATACTCTAAAAATAGAAGAAATTCAAAAGGAAATACTTCCTTTTAAAAGAGCATTAATAGAAACAGGTGAAACTTTTGAAAATATTGTTAAAAAATTAGATGTATTAGAAGCTGAGAGAATAAGTATCAAAGATAGCCTGAATCTTTTGGAATCGCGCTATAAAAGAGGTAGATTACCATCTAGAGCAGCTTATTTAAAGTTATCAGATGATTTCAAGAAACGAGAACGTAAAATTGATAGAACTATTGATAAATTACTCCAACAACTAAGAAGTTATCTTTTATAGAAAAATTATTATTCTTATATGTGATTTAAGAATTTATGAAACCTTGGTTATTTGACATATTAGCGTGTCCTATTGATAAATTCTTCCCCCTCAATTTATATATTTTTTCTTTTGAAACTAAAGTGGAAGATTTTACTAAATTAATAGAGACTTTTGAGAATAGAAATATTGGATTTATTAAAAAGGAGAACATAATTGAACAGTATCACGAAAATGGAAGACTATTTATAAATGATAATATCATCATAGAAAGAGAACCTATAGGAAATTATATAAAACAAATTTTATTGAGCATAAAGGAAATGGATAATATATTTGATAGAACTACCAATAAATTAAGTAAAAAATGCCTTAAAATAATAAAAACAACTATTAAGAGTAGACTCCAAGATTTCTCTAAAAATAATAAATTGAATCAAATTGAAAATATATATCCTGAATTATATTTGATAAATAAAATAAAACTAGAAATCGAAATTGAATCTGGACTATTATACTGTCAAAAATGTAATCGTTGGTATCCAATAATAGATACTATCCCTCAAATGTTACCAGATGAATATCGAAATGAAGAAAAAGATCTTGAATTTTTATCAACAAACAAACATTTATTAGATGAAGAATTTTTAAAACAAGATCTAAAACCTTTTAAAATATAGTTTTTCTTTGATCTTATAACCAGAAAGCCCGGTGGTGTAGCTCAGTATATGTTTAATATACCAAACAAAATGGCCAAGCATCTGGGGCCTTGAACCCCGTGACCACGGTTCGAATCCGTGCCGGGCTACCATTTTCACTCTTTTTTATATATATTAAGGATATTACGAATTATTCGTTATTTTTAAACGAAATGAAGAATTGAAAGTTAAATTTATTAAGTTACCTATCGATAAAATAAAATATATCCTAATCTAAAAGTGAGGATCTTAATGTTAAAATCTAAAAGGAAAACTACGATTAGAAAAGCTGGTTTCATTATACTTAGTACCGCTGCACTAGTTACTGTTGCTTTATCTGTCGCTATTGCAATTACAAACCCCGTTATATTAATTGGTGACGGTGGTGATGATGGGGGTGGCGATGATGGAGGCGGCGATGATGGAGGCGGCAGTGATCCTGGTGACTGTGATCTTCCTATATGAAAATATAATCAAATTATAGAAGAAAAAATAGAAATACTTGATTTAAAAAATAGGCCAATACCAACAATATCAATCGGATGAGTCTTGTAAAAAAATTTTAGTTGCAAGAGGACAACCCTGCTAAGGTTTTGATATTTTTATAATATATTAAATTTATTTTCTCTCTTTTTAATTAAGTAATTTTCCTTAAATATACATAGAGATCAAAATATTTGAAAGAAAAAATTTGGTATTTTAGGGCGGATTAATTAATTATAGAGGAGATTTATTCATAAAAAAACTTCAAGGATTTAACTAAATGATTTGTGATCAAATCAATAATTTTAAAAAAATAAAAGATAAATTGATAAAAAAATTAAAAGCGCACCACTAAAAATTCTTAAATGAGTACGATATTTCAATCTAAAATCATTAATTTTTGATGATTCTAACCCTAATCTAAATAAAACTAATATTAGAACAATTGGAATAATCATTCCTATCAAATACACTACTATAAATACATAAAATAATGGATTTTGAGAAGTTAATATTATTATATCAAAGAAAATTCCGCCATAGCATGGAATCTTGATTAAAACAAAGATGATCCCAACTAGAAATGCATATAATCCCGAATTTTTTTCTATGAACTCTTTTAATAAGCTTTTTACCTTATCTGGTGTTTTAAAGATTTTACTCTGTTCTTTTCTTGATTCCACAATTTGCCAAGTCCCAATAAAAATCAAAACTCCTGCAAAGAAATATTTTATGATATTATGAACTGCCTGAAATATTTGTAAGAAATTGTAAATTATAATAGAGATTAATATGTATGGGATTATTATTCCTAGAATCAACCCTATCGACATACTATAGTATTTTTTCTTTTCTTCAGTTAAAAAAAATGAACCACCAAATACACTTAGCATTAATAAAATACATGGGGTAGCTCCCAAAGATAATCCCGCAAAAAATGCTAGCGCAAAAGTTAATTCATCCATATTCAATAATTTAATATTCTGATAAATAAATATTTATAGGTACCTTAAATCTAAGTTTGAAATATACAAATTAGAAATTTTAGATTGAATTTTAGCTAAGCTAAATGTCTCTATGGAATAATAATTCCATATCATTGGTTGGAAAAAAAAGAATTTAATATATCAAATATTTTATTTTTTCACCCTAAAACGTAGGATTTTAAAGAAAAAATAAAAAAAGATAATTATGAATCTCTTATCTGATTTGAACTGGAGTTTTGTAGAAATAATTTATTTAGCTATTATATTTATCGCGGGTTTCTTATTTACTTATTTTTTAATACCTTATATTATAGAATTTATGAAAAAGAAAAAGCATGTAGGATATGACATTCATAAAAATGCTAACCCAGAAGTTGCTGAATCTGGAGGTCTTAGTATTGTCCTTGGTTTCACTCTTTGTTCTATTTTAATATTTTTTTTCTTTCCAGCTTTTATTAAGGAAACTTTAATTTTTCTTCTCACAGTACTCTTAGCGGGAGTAGTAGGTATAATCGATGATATAAAAAAATTGAGGTCAAGATATAAGATAATTTTATCATTACTTTCAGGAATTATTATTTTTTTTGCAAATATTTTTGGGTTTATAACCATTTCTTCCCCAGCTATTCCCTTCCTTGATAGAACTAGATTAACAATTATTTATCCTTTCTTAGTCCCTTTTATAGTAGCGGTTTTTACCAATACAGTAAATATGCTGGAAGGATATAATGGTGAAGGTTCAGGGACATGTTTAATTGCTGTTAGTTTTTTATTTATCTGTGGATTAATCTGGAATTCTGCTGAAGCAGTGATTTTTACAATCCCTGTTATGGCGGTTCTAATTCCTTTCTTCATATATAATAAATATCCTGCGAAAGTTTTTCCTGGAGATATAGGTACATTAAGTATGGGAGCAATGATCGCTTGTATAATGTTGTTTGGCTCATTAGAAGTTGCTACATTTTGTGCTCTTTTATTACATATATTCAATAGTTTTTATTATATCTATTCCGTTCGTGGTTTTTTTGAGAGTAGTGATATTAGAGAGAGCAAGGAAGACATTATTCTACTCGAAGATGACAAAATTAAAGCCTCAGATCAAAAAGATGCTGTATTAACTTTACCTCGTTTAATATTAGCAAAGGGGCCGTTATCAGAACCGGAATTAGTTAAAAATTTTTATTCAATTTCATTAATATGTGGTTTTTTTTCTATTATTTCTGTATTATTAATGCAATTTACTGAAGGTAACTTCAATATAGTCATTATGATTATAACTATAGTCATTCTTTTAGCACCTACCATATTAATTTTATATAAATTCCCTAGAATAAGGGGAGTGATTGTTTTAATGATAATTCTTTTAATTTCTCTTATTCTGTTTCTAATATTCGTTGAAACAGTAATTATGCCACTTCCTTTTGATGATATTGATCTTGGAATAATTAGAATTCCAATTGATGTGTTAATCTCCTTAATCTTGGTGATTCCAATATTATTGATATGGTACCTAATAACTATAAAATATTTTTGGAGCGAAATTGAAAAAATGAAAAAAAAAGAACTCAATAAATAAAAAGGTAATCTCCTTGAAGAAAAGAATTAGATATTTTCTTTTAATCATTTATTTCCTTTGTTCAATGGGAATTTTTTTATTATTAAATCTACTTATATTCAAATTCAGTTTGTTAGCACTACTTACTGATTGGACATTCCTAATAACTCTCTTATTATATTTGTTAAGTATTGAAGAATTCTATCATTGGGCAAAAAATGGTAAAAGAAGTGAATTGAGTGATATTGTGGCAATATTCTTCTTCTTTTTTATCATATTTTTCTTTTCAAAAGAATTTTTAACTTCAATTATGGGTGCTTTCTCAATATATTTATGGATAGGGATATTTGAGTTAAGAGATTATCCAGTAATTAACAAGATATTAATTATTTCTCTCGTTACTTATAATGTAATTTTTATTGCTGGATTGTTTTCTTATTATCTGGGAAATCCATTTTATATTAATACTAGTTTTGCGTTTTCATTTTGGATTATCCTTATTCTCGGATTTCTATTATTTGGCAGGAAATATATTGTTGTTTGGCGATTCATGAGTCCAGAATACTTAACTCTTTTTCTTTATATCATAGCTTGGTTGGCAGTTGTATTCATTAACCAATATACGCCTATAACTTTTATTTTAACTAGTCCTTTTGGTTCTGATGAATTTAATTTTATCAATTTTTTTATGAATATTTATGTCCTTTTAATTGTAGTGAATTGGGTAATATATTTCTTATCTGGCTTCATCTTAGATAAGTTATTAGGAATTCATAAAGTAAAAGATGAAAAACTATTAAAAATTGTTGATAAAATAAAAATAGATATTGGCATTAAAAGTAAAGTGAAGGTTGGATATGGAAAATACCCCATTTTGAATGCAATGGCTTATGGTTCTATATTTGACAAAAGAATCACAATAATTGCCCCGGATATTAAAGAAATTCCTAAAGATGAATTGAAAGGTATTTTAGCTCATGAATTAGCACATACTAAAGGAAAACATACATTAATTTTAACATTAATAACTTCAACCGACTTAATCATAAGAATGTTTTTTGGTATTCCCGCCACACTTTACGATTATACATTTGGGAATCCACAAATTCCAATGATTTATTTTATTTTTTTAAACTTAGGCATATATGCAATTCTTTTTATATTTGTTAGAATATTAGAAGGTAAAGCAGATTTAATAACAAAGAAATCTGGATATGCAAATGAACTTGTTAAAGCTCTTTACAACTTAGAAAGTTTCTATTCAACTGGGCGTGAAGTTGGATTTAACACTATGTTATTATGTGAAGAGAAAATAACAAATGACAACAAACTCTTAGATTATATGAATACAGCAAAATACTTATATTCCTCAATGATTAAATCATCACGAGTATCACTTCTCGCAAATCTAATTAATTCACATCCTCCTAGTTTTTATAGAATTGCTGCTATATTGAGTAATGATTTAAAACCAAGTAAAGAAGCAGTTCTTCCTTTTATTTGTTTGAAAAAATCAAAACAAAAAAAATATGGCCAAAAATTTAAAGAGGCGAGAGATAATTTTAAAATCATAGCAAATCAAAAATTTAAAGAATTGTTTAAAATAAATGACATTCCTTCTTTGATGATGCATCTTAAAAGAAAGGAATTATATACATTTGATATTCAAAAAGATTATATTTTTAGAAATCTCATTACGGATGAAATTAGTATTGGTAAATTAGAAGATGTTCAATTTATCGACGACATTACTGATTCAGATCAACTTATTATACAAGATTTAAAAACAAATCAAAAAGAAATCTTAAATTCTACACTATACTCACGTAAACAGTTTCAATTGCATGTTTCATATTTCTTCAGTAAGGATGATAAATTAACATTAGATGAGATTAAACTGAATAATAATAATAAAGATGGACATTATGTTTTTTCTGATAAAAATAATAAAAAGATTCAAAAGGTAATTTCAAAAACTAAATTGCCAAATTCAGTTTCGGTTATCAAAGATCTTAAAAACAAGGATATTTTCTTAAAAACTAAAGGAGAATTAAAAGTTGTTAAATGCACTGCCATCATCCCGAATGATAAATTAGATGATTTTCAAATAAAACTCTCTGCTTTTGAAACATTAGGTGAGAAATCTACAAATTATTTTCTCAATAACTTAATAATTCGACCAAAAAAAATTTATTTAAATTTGAGTAGAAGTTCAATTTTTCGGAAATCTGAAATTGATGTCATAACATGGATCATTAAGAAAAAGCTTTTAACTTATATCTTTCTTAAAAAACCTGTGAATAATATAGAAATTGGATATATTAAAGAAATAATACAAGAGAAAAATAAGACTAATATTTCTCAAAATGATAACATGACAGTAAATGTAGTAAATATTTTTGATAAGGAAAAGTCAATCCCTTTTAAGGAAATAGAGACAATAAGTTTTGAATATGATAGCGCTATCGTACAAATAAAATCAGAGACAAGCTTAACCAGTCGTTTAGGTTATAAAATACTAAGAAAAATTAAACCTGAAAGAATTATTATTACTTAATAAAATTTAATATTAATGAGGCTTTCAAGAGGTTAATTATGGCAAGTAAAATTAAAAATATTCTTCATCTTTTAAGAGTAAGGCAATATTATAAGAACGTTATGATATTTGTTGGGATTTTCTTTAGTCGGATGATGTTTGAGGCATCTCTTTATTTAGATTTAATTATTGGATTTATACTCTTATGTTGTGCATCATCATTTAATTATATTATTAATGATTTAAAAGATATTGAATATGACAAATCGCATCCAGAGAAAATAAGAAAAAAACCTCTTGCATCTGGAGAAATATCAATCTTCTTTGCTATTTTATTATTAGTGTTATTAACAACGATATCTATTTTCTTGTTAATCTTTATTCTACCAAATTTAGGTTTAATTATAATGATTATATTAATAATTGTTACAGGTCAATTATATAATCACATCTTTAAAAATTATGCATTTGTCGATATATTAGTTTTATCTACAGGTTATTTATGGAGAGCTCTAGCGGGATGTGTAATCATAGAACAATATGTATCCGCTTGGTTATTTTTAGCAATATTTGAAATAGCTCTATTCTTAAGTATTGCTAAAAGAAAAGGAGACTTAATGTTACTTGGAGAAAACAAAGCAATCGATCATAAAAAAGTATATGATCAATATTCCCTTACATTATTAGATCGATTTCACATTTTAATTGCTGGAGCTTTATTCATGACTTATGCACTTTACCTAATAATAAATTTTGAATTAGATACCCCTGTTGCTCTTTATGAATATATAGTAATTTTCACAATTCCAATTTCACTTTATATAATCATGAGATATATGTATTTGACTTCATCTAAACCTGAAATAGCACGAAGTGCAGAACGTGCTTTTTTTGATAAGGGGATTATTATCGCTGCAATAGTTTTATTTATAATTCTATTCTTTTCATTCTATTTCGATAAAATCGTCGAAATACTCACATTTTGATTTTCTATCCCATTTTATTCCCATTTTTTTTAAATTTCAAAATTTTGGAATAAGAAGCGTTAAATAAAAGCACATAAGTAATATTTAAAAAATTAATAGAGTAAATTAAACTTTCAGCAATTATAAGAAATAGATTTTAGAAATATCGGATTTTAAAGTGAGATGTATAGGAAAAATATATAATAGGATTTTATAAAACAATGAAAAAAAAAAGATAAAACTTATAAGTTTACGAATTTAAAAACATATTTAACAACAAATCTAATAAAAATAAAAAATAAAATACAAATTTTTAGTGAATTTAATATGGAAATGGAAAAGAAAAATTTAGCTATAATCATCTTAGCTGTTGTACTTGCAGCCTCTGGTGTGGGTAACGTTATACTTGCTATAATGGCTGGTTTTGTCCAGGTAGCACCACCAGCAGCAGTGAATACGATTATCATAGGTTATGCTACTAATCCAGATACAATTGATCCAATTGATACTTGGGATGTTCCATCTCATAATGTAGAACACCAAGTTATTGAAGGATTAGTTGGTTATAATACATCTGATCACCCTAATTATGGGATTATACCCAAACTCGCTACAGACTGGCATTGGCATGGTGCAAACTATGATGAAATCTCATTTGAATTAAGACAAAATGTACTCTTCCATGATGGTACAACATTTGATGCTGATGACGTAATTTGGAATTTTGATAGGTTGACCTGGTTCTGTAATTACTCAGGGACTCTTCAAGATAATGCAACATCTTGGTTAGGTTTTCCAAGCTCCTTATATTGGTTCTCTGATGCTGTAACCCCAATAATTGCTGACTATTATAAGAATGGTCAATATAACGTAACTTTTGAATTATCTCGTTCTTTTGCACCTTTCTTAGATTTATTAACTTTCGTCGCAGGGCATATTATTTCTCCCGATTCATCTCCTAGATGGACCTATATAGATTTAACAACCGGTGATTTAGTAGGTACCGGGCCTTTTGTGTACGATAGTTATGAAGTCGATGTTGATGTAAGATTTCACAGAAATGATGACTATTGGGGAGAAGCTCCATGGGCAGAATTGTTAATCTTTGATGTTAATGAAGATGATCCATCAAGAAATATGGATATGTTAGCCTTGAAAGTCGATTATTTACAAGGTGCTTTACCAGAATTACTTGATACATACAATGAAAGTATTTACCATACAGTAAACCGATTTGGAGAAGGTTTATGCTACTTCTATTTTGAGTTTTACTGTGGTAGTGCTGGTTATGCAGGATTGAATGTCACATGGAGAAAAGCACTTCAATATGCAGCTAACTACACCTACATTATTGATGAAATATATCAAGGTGCAGTTGTAAGAGGTCCTCCTGCTGTACCACGCTTAATGCCTGGTCATAACGCTTCAGTTCAAATTATCGATACTGATATTACTGCCGCAAGAACATTGATTGCCTCAATGTTCCCTACCGAAACTGCTGGATTAGATCTTAATTATCCAGGAACTACTGAAGCAGGCTGGGCAGCTTTAAGTCTAAGAACAGTACAACTAAATAGACACTATGGTTCTACAACAAATATGAGAATGAATCAGAATATGGATGAAATGTTTGCACTTGTTGGGGTTGATACATATGAAGTAATAAGGACTTGGGGAGAATATCTCGATACAGGTGAAAATCATCCATGGGATATGGAAATATCATATATTGGATGGTGTCCTGATTATCTTGATGCATTCAACATGCTTGATCCATTATTCAATAATGCTTCTCACTCTAACTTTGCTCACGTAAATGATCCATACCTTCAATCATTATTTGACCAAGCTTCACAACAACCAGACGCCCTATTAAGACAAGAGATTTATATGCACATTCAATCTTATCTCTATGAAGTAACTACACCAATGCATGAATGGAAATATCCACATGCTCCTCTATTTGCTAGCTTACAAACCTACGTACATTCTGCGGACTTACAAGGAGTGTTGTACAACAGTTTGAATCTGCTTGAATGCTATTCAATGTTTCTTTAGTTAAATTTTAAAATGAGTAATTGGAATAAACTAAAAAATTAACTTTTTTTTTTTTCTTCTTTCTTTATGGAATTATTAAGTTGAAATTAATCTTGAATTCGATAGTAATTCAGAATTTAGTTATACTTAATTATATTTCTTCTAATCTAAATTAGTTTTTAAAATACTATATCCACTAAAACAAAGTTATTCAAGCTTATTGGATTTAGTCTAAATAGTATCTTTTTAAGCTGAAGTTAAAAAAAAAAAGATTAGGTGGAATATAATTAAATTTTGCATCAATTATTAATCAAACAAAATAAATTAAAATTCAAAATAAAATATTTATTTATCTCATTCAAGATTAAGAAAGTATGCTTTAAGATTGATCTAAATGTTGTTTGGATAAATAAAAATATCCTTACATTATTTTTTAATAATATAAATGTAATCTTACCATGTTAAATAAATCTTAATAACATGATAATTTGCAATTATATTGGAATAATTATATAAAGGATCATTTATTGATATGTTTAATTTTAATTGAGTTTTACAATTAATATTGATTTAAAGTCGATTTTATGAAAGTTTCTAAAATTGAAATTGGCAGACAAGGAAATTTTATTTTAGCGCTTATTTTACTTTTTTTTGTATTCTTTGGATATATTTGTAATGTATTCCCAAAGATTGATAGTCAAGCTGGGGCGGTAATGCAAATTAGGCTAGAATTACTATTTTTGTATCAAGTATTATTTCATCCAAGGAGTTTCTTTTCCTTTATAATTCTATTCACAATTGTTTTTATAATGGCATCAAGAGAGAGTTTCTTTGAATATGCGATTAGAAACAGTCTTTGGCTTATTCCAGGAATCATGATTCTCTCTTGGTTTTGGTACTGGTTTCTTTTTGGTTTTGATATTAGTGTTATTTACATTTATTTTATTACTATTGAAGGATATTTAACAATTTTAACTTTGGTTAGTACTAATCTCTTTGCTGCCATTTTAGCATCTGTCATAAAAGAAAAACGTAAAGAATTAAAAAAATTGTATTTAAAACCATGAGGTAAAAGATCTTATGAGCCTACTTAAATATATGATAAGAAGACTAATCATTATGATTCCTGTGTTAATTGGAGTTTTAACACTGACTTTTATTCTTTCTAGAATGATGCCAATAGATCCTGTTGAAGCTCGTCTAGCTGCCGCCGGAATACATAATCCTTCGGAAGCAATGTATGAACAAATGATGTGTCGTCTTGGATTGTGTGATCCTATTATTGTACAATACTTCCGATATATAGGAGAATTATTCACAGGAAATTGGGGTATATCTGTCAATAAAGCTAGAGGTCAACCAGTTTGGGACCTTATCCTAAATAGATTACCCAGAACTATAGATCTCACCATTTTCTCTATAATAATTGCATCATATGTAGGAGTTAAGGCAGGAGTAATTTCAGCAACTCATAGAAATAAAGCTACAGATACAATTGTTAGAGGGCTTTCACTTGTAGGAGTCTCATTTCCAGTATTTTTTCTTGGAATGCTATTACAGTATGCTATTGCTTGGAAAATTCCGATCTTTGAACCAAGTGGCTATAAAACACCAGTATATGATGAACCTAATTTTGTTACTGGATTTTACATTATAGATTCTCTGATATCTGGTGAATGGTATAAAATCGGTGATTACGTCTGGCACTTAGTATTACCTGTATCTTGCTTGTCTTTCATATACCTCGCATCCTTTACAAGACAAACACGCTCAAGCATGTTGGAAGTTCTAGAACAAGATTATGTAAGAACAGCAAGAGCTAAGGGATGTAAAGAGAAGGTTGTTATACATCAGCATACTTTAAAAAATGCTTTAATACCGACTGTAACTATAATAGGATTGAGTATTGCAGGATTATTAGGAGGTGCTGTATTAACTGAAACAACCTTTAATCTAGATGGAATTGGCACACTATTTATAGATGCGATCTTACTAGGAGAATATTGGTTACTAAACGCACTAGTCTTTCTCATAACAATAATATTTATTGTAGCGAATTTATTAACTGATATTGTCTATGCGATGCTAGATCCAAGAATAAGATATACATAAATTTCTTTTAAAATAATTTAAAAACCGGATTTGAAAAAAATGGAAGAATTAGAATTAATTGAAATAAAAGAATTAGAAGAAGAAAAAGTTAGCATTCCTCAAAGAGTAATTTCATGGACTTTTAAAAACGCTAAATTTCTTCTTGTACCTGGTTCAAGATTCGAAGAATTATCACTTAGAGAATTCGAATATGAGCGCAGTATAAGCAAGAGAAAATTTATGCCTAGAATGAAGAATGTTCTAACTATAATTGGGATTTGTATTATCTTTTTCATCATTACTTTAGCTGTGTTTGGTCCTTGGATTGCACCTCAAACTTTTGCAGACGCAATGGCAACACACCCTGGGTCATGGGATCCTCCATCGCCGGAGCATCCTTTAGGGCAAACAGTATTGGGCGGAGATGTTTTATCAAGATTAATATATGGTGCTAGAACATCGTTAACTATTGCTTTACCATCAATTACAATTAGTGTGGTTGGAGGAATTATATTTGGAGTGATTGCAGCCTATTACGGAGGGTGGGTTGACTCATTAATAATGAGAATTTGTGATATCTTCTTAGCATTTCCAAGTCTAATTCTCTCTCTCGTCTTTATCGCGATTTATGGTCCTTATATCGAAATTATTCTACTAGTTTGGGGATTCTTAGGAATTCCATACTACGCGCGATTAATCAGAGGAAATGTGCTACAGACTCGAACCCTACCATACGTAGAAGCTGCAAGAGTTGCAGGAGCAGGAAACTGGAGGATTATGTTTAGGCATATACTTCCTAACTGTATTCAGCCAATAATCATCTCATTCACTTTTGACATAGGGGGCGTTATTTTAGGTCTAGCAGGGCTTTCATTTTTAGGGTTTAATCAATCTGTAATGATTGAATGGGGAAATGATGTTAATATAGCTAGATCACAACTAATTGAAGCCCCTTGGGCAGCATTATGGCCAGGTTTTATGATCTTCATAACAGTATTAGGGTTTATGTTATTTGGTGATGGGCTACGCGATGCTTTAGATCCAAGAATGAAAAACTTATAATACTCTTCAACATTTATTTTTTCAATTAAAAACACATAGAATAAAAGAGTCGAATGAATGTAGTGGAAAAAGAGATCCCAGAAATTGAATTAAAGGGACAAGATGATTCTTTAAAAAAATTAGTATCAGTAAGGAATTTAAAAACCTATTTTTATACTGAGGAAGGGATTGTTAAAGCCGTTGATGGAGTATCTTTTGATATATATGAAGATGAAGTTTTAGGACTTGTAGGTGAAACTGGATGTGGCAAATCAGTAACTGCTCTTTCAATCCTACAGCTTGTTCGTGCACCTGGGAAAATCATTGATGGAGAAATTATATTTAAAGGTGAAGATCTTCTAAACATTAAAGAAAGCCAAATGAGGGAAAGACGTGGTAAAGATATCACAATGATCTTTCAAGATCCTTTAAATTCTCTTAATCCTGTAATGTCAGTTGGTAGACAAATTTCAGAAGTATTTCTTTTACACCAACAATCAGAACTTCGTGAAGCTCTTGATAATCGCAAATTAGAAAGGAAAAAGCATTTAGATAAGATAAAAGAATTAGAAGAGGCATTAAAAGATAAAGATAAATCACTATCAAAAGAGGAAAAAAAAGAACTTAAATCTAAACTTGAATCTCTTAAGCAGGTTAAAATTTCTTTTCCTTATATAGATCAAATAGCACTAGAGAAATCAGAAGAAATTATTAACGAAGTAGGAATACCAGATGCTAAAGGAATATTAAAAAGATATCCACATGAATTAAGCGGAGGAATGAGACAACGTGTAATGATCGCTATGGCACTCTCATGCAATCCAGCCCTTTTAATTGCTGATGAACCAACTACTGCATTGGATGTTACTATTCAAGCACAGATTCTTGATTTAATGAAGGATTTGAAAGTAAGATTTAAAACATCAATTTTATTAATAACTCATGACTTAGGAATTATTGCAGAGCTGTGCGATAGGATTGCTGTTATGTACAGTGGAAATATTGTAGAATATGCTACAGCTGTAGATTTATTTAAAAATCCACGCCATCCATATACACAGGGATTAATTGGAGCTATTCCAAGTATAGAAAAAAGAAATCAGGAATTGCAAACAATTAGGGGAATGGTCCCGAATTTAATATATCCTCCTTCTGGGTGTAGATTTCATCCTAGATGTGACTATAGACTAGAAGTTTGTGATAAAGTTAAACCCAAGTTAATAGAAATCGGTGATAAATATTTTGTTGCGTGCCATCTCTTTGATTCAGAATTTAAAGATTCCCCAAAATATGATTGGGATAAAATTGAGGATACTGGCGCTTTCAAAATTTAATAGAAATTGAATAATAAATAGAAGGTATAAAAATGACACTTGGAAAAGAAGAAATTGAAGATATAAAAATAACCAAAACTAAAGCTGTTAAAAAAGAAAGAGAACCTATCCTAACTGTTAAAGATCTTAAAACATATTATCCAATTTTAGGAGGGTTATTTAAACGCAAAATAGGAGAAGTAAAAGCAGTAGATGGTGTTTCTTTTAAACTTTACAAGAAACAGACTTTAGGATTAGTTGGTGAAAGTGGATGTGGTAAAACAACTATCGGTAATACAATACTGAATCTTGTTCCAAATACAGAGGGTGAGATTTATTATAGAGATAGGCGTATAGATCAAGGTAGAATTGAAGGATTATGGGAAAAATTTGTAAAGAAAATAAAAAAAATATATCTTGCAGCAGTACAAAATATTTATAAACAAAAAACTAGAGAAATTGAAAATTTTATATCTAAATTGCCATTATGGATGAGAAAACAATATGTTAAAACAAGATCTAAAGCCAAAGAAATTTTCGAGGATTTTACAGTTGGTAAAGTCTTGAGAAAAAAGATCCAAATGGTTTTTCAAGATCCTGATGCCTCATTGAATCCACGATGGAAAATTGTTAATATAATAGGTGAACCTCTACGTATCTTAGAAGGAATGAGAAAAAGAACACATATTCGAAGACGTGTGCTTGAACTTTTAGAAACAGTCTCCATGAAAGCTGAACATCTAGATCGGTTTCCTCATGAATTCTCCGGTGGGCAAAAACAGAGAATAGTTATTGCGAGAGCTCTGGCATGCAATCCAGAAATAATTATTTTGGATGAGCCTACTTCTGCTTTAGATGTATCAGTCCAAGCCCAAATATTGAATTTATTGAAAGAATTACAACAAAAATTTGGATTATCTTATTTATTTATAACTCATGATTTAAGTGTTATACAGCATATTGCTAACGATGTTCGAGTTATGTATCTGGGTAAGTTTGTTGAGGGAGGTTCAATTGATGAAGTGTTTTATAATCCAACACATCCATATTCCAGAGCATTACTATCAGCTCGACCTACATTTGATCCTAGCTCAAAACAAAACAGAATTATTTTAGAAGGAGATGTTCCAAGTCCTATAAATCCTCCAGAAGGATGTGCTTTTCACCCAAGATGCCAAGAAAAGGACGAACATGTTGGTTGTGGTATCGATAATCCAAGAAGAATTTCTTTAGGTGGAACACACTTTATGATGTGTTTACCTTTTAAGAAAGAAAGCAAATCATATGAAGGTATGGAGTATATTTCCGATTAACTCTTTTTATTTTTTATTATTTAAAATTCATTTTACATTTATTGTAGTTAATACCAATATTTCGAAATTAAGTTAAATCATTATAGTTTCTAATAGGTAATGTCGTTAAAAAATTCTAAAATTTTTATAATCAAAACAAAACCTAAAACAATATTAGATGATTATAAAAGACTGATACATTTAGCAGAGTATGAAAAGCATTTTGATAAAAATAAAAAAATTATAATCAAATTAAATCTTAGTTGGTCTAAGTTCTTTCCTGCATGTTCCAGTCCTCCTTGGCAAGTGGAAGGAGTATTAAAAGCAATGATTAACGATAGCTATGATCCAAGAAAATTATTCACAGCAGAAAACAGAACAGTAGTTACAAATATTGAAAAAGGACTAAAGGGAAACCGGTGGGAACCGATTATTAAGAAATATGGAGTATGGTTCGTTCCCTTAACTCGAATCCCCTTTGTTCCTTACGAATCTTTAAGATCAAAATTTCTTACTCTGAGAAATACTAAACTGCACGCTTTAGATTCTAAAATTTTTCCAGAGGGCTTTTCAATTCCGAAGTTTTATGTAGGGAAACCAATAATACATCTACCTACCATTAAAACTCATGGACATACTGGAGCTGTAGGGGGGTCATTAAAAAAAACCACTGAAAAAATGAAACATGGTGGTATAACTTGCGCTATGAAAAACGCTTTTGGGGGGCTCTTAACAAAAAGAAGGCATTTTTCACATCAATATATGTCTGAAGTATTAGTAGATTTGCTTATTATCCAAAAGCAAATTCATCCAAGTATTATGGCAATAGTAGACGGAACTGTATGTGGTGATGGAGCAGGACCTAGAACTATGATCCCTCGTATTAAAAATTATATAATAGCAGGGTATGATCAAGTAGCGGTAGATACGGTTATTTCCAAAATGATGGGATTTGAACCTTTGAAATTACCTGCGATAAAATTAGCTCATGATGAAGGCTTAGGATGTGGAGATTTTGATCAGATTGAATTTATAGGAGAAGATGTCTCTCAAATAAATTGGAATTTTAAGGTTAAACGCAGTATTGTTATTTGGGGAGATCAAATGGTACGGAAAGGTCCCTTACAATTTCTTTATCCCTTGTTTAAAAGTGAACTCTTCTTTCTAGGTCCTACTTATGCTTCCATGATCTATCATGATATGTTATGGTACCCTACGGTTGGAAAGCGTAAAATTAAGAAATTCTTCCAAACAGAGTGGGGTAGGAGTTTCTTGAAATATCCAAAAAATTAAAGATTTTTATATTAAAAGCTTTTAATACAAATATATGATTTAATTTTGCTTTAACATTTCTTTAATCAAGTTTTCAAAATTGAGATTTTCACCTTTTTTTTTTACACCTAAATGAATAAAAAATTCTGATGAACCTTCTTTAGCTAATAATGGTGATTTAATAATATTATAAGGAAAAAATTGATTTTTGATACTCCATTGAATTAGTTTGATAAGTATTTGAAAAAGTTGCTTAGGATCTTGTATAATCCTAAATTTTTTACATTCATGAAATTCTATTTCAAAAGTAGGTTTAACTAAGGCTAAAATCTCACCATTTTTATTAAGAATTTTTTTAACATTTGGTAATATTGACTTCAATGATGCAAAGGTTACATCTATAGTACAGATATCAACTTCTTCTTTAACAGGGATTAAATTTCGAGCGTCGACTCCCAAAATAGGAACTATTTTATTCTGCTTTTTTTTACAGATTAATGAGGGATGAAGTATTTCAGTTGCAGTATCTATTGCATATACCTTCAACGCTCCATGTTTCAATAAGCAATCTGTAAATCCCCCTACTGATACTCCAATATCTGCACATATCTTTTCTTTAACTGAAATCGCAAATTGTTTTAATGCAGCTTCTAGTTTCAATCCCCCACGGCTAACATATGGAAATTCTTCTATCAATTGGATTTCTAGTTCTTTATCAATTCTTTTACTAGGTTTTATTATTTGCTTCTTATTTGCAAGTACATAACCATTTTTTATAAGCCATTTTGCCTTACTTCTACTTTCAACCAGTCTTTTCTCTACTAATAGGATATCAATTCTTTCTTTCATCTATTTTCTATTTTTTTAATTTTTTTTTCTCTTCAATTCTAAATGCTATTGCTAAACTTAATCTCCCAATTTGTGTTTTTATTGATGCTTTAGCTTCCCACTTTTTATAAACAGTTCTAAGTAATAATCCAATTAGGATAAAAGTTGCTAAAATAAAAAACCAAATATTAAAAGCATTTAGTTGTTTTAAAAATATAAAATATAGCAAATTATGGCCTAAATAGACTGTAAGTGAATAGAAGGAATAATAAAATAATAATCTGTAGCTTCTCTTTGTATTAACCATCACAAATTTTTCAAAAAACAATAAAATTGAAAAGAATAATATATCTATTCCTAAAGAATATATCATCCATGAAAGACTTTGTCTAATTATAAAATTAGGGAAATTAATTGAAATACCCAAAATAATTAAAAAACTCCCTGTTATTATGGAAGGAATTATTAATTTCTTCTCTAAATCTTGTTTTTTATTAATAGAATCATTCTTCATATATGAATCGAATAAAACATCTCCTATAACCGTTCCAAAAAGAAAAAAAGGAAAAAAGCCTAATATCGGATCTTGACTAATATCATGATAAAGAAAATGATATAAAACTCCTAAAATATTCATCTCTCCATTAAAAGGTATTAAAATAACCATAAGTATTTGATTGGCAATAATTATGAATATTCCAATAAATATTCTTAATATTATTGAAGTATACAAAAGAGGCCATACCATAAACATGGATACTGCTGCTGTTAATAACACAAACCATGTCCAAATATAAGAAGGATTAGTTAATACTACTGAAATAGGAATATTATAAAATATAGCGATTGTAAAAATAAATAGAGTTCGAAAAAAATATGAATTTTTTACTATTTGAGTAGAAAAATCTTCTGAATTCCTTGCTTTAATAAGCCTCTTCCTATAGGACAAAGTAATACTAACTCCAGATATAAATAAAAACCCTGAAGCCCCAATCGGGTCTAAAACCATTATAGCTACATCCTGGAGCCAAGAATGTTCTCGAATTAACCACCAATCAAGTAAGTGGGTTATAACCATCCATGTCATGCATAATCCGCGGAAAATATCAATAGCTTTTATTCTCTTCATCAAGTTCATCTTTACTTGTAATTAAATTTAATTATTGTTTTTCGAAGATTTAATTAATTCGATGGATTTACTAAGAGATAGATTACCTTTTAAGACATCTTCAGCTATCTCAATTAATTTATGATCAATATCTTCATTATTTTCTCTTGGATTTACTTGAAATTCTTTAGCTTTCAGCTTATTTATCCTTTTTTGTTCTATAAATGTTTTAAAATGATCTTGTGTAATTTCAATACCCTCTCGTAGAGAAATGAACAGAGCAGCAGCTTCATCTTTTGGTAATTTCTTTTCTTTATCATCTCGAATTCTATATTTTGAAGTTCTAGCTTCATCAATTAACAAAACTCTAAGCCTTTCTTCATTAAAATCGTTAAATATTTTTTCAATCAACTTCAAAGTTATAGGCATTATACCTCCTCCAAATTTAAAAATTAAATTTAATGGATTTGTAATACTTTCTTGAAAAGTATTGATGTATACATGGATTTTTTTTATCAAGTTGTCAGTTTCGTAAAAAGTATGGGATCTTAGATAATAATCATCTAAAAAAACAACTAAACCTATATGTTTGGTACCTGGGTCAATTGAAAAAACTATTTCTGAATAACTTTTCTTGCTAATTCTTATTAAAGCTAATAGCTTTATTATATATTTCTCAAAGTCATCTTCTTTTGCATAAGGGAGGATCTTTTTTTCTATATTATCAAAATTTTTAAATTTATACATCTCTTTCATAGTTGATAAAATTATCGAATTAGGGATATCAGGAATTTTATTTCCTATATTCAATACCTTAAATTCAATTTGAAGGTGTTTTAATTCCTTATTCAGTTGATAGAAGAAATTTAGATCCTCTGTTAATACAAATATATTAGTTTTCAAATTATAAATAATAATATTAAATAAAATTAATAATTTTTAATTAAATGAAAATTCAATCAAATGGTTCAAATAAGTACTTTAATTTTATTGACACAATTCAAGGAATTTTTTCTGTATTTGGGGATTTTGGGGTTGGAAAAACTACATTTGCCCTTCAAGCTGCTATAAATTCTGCAAAAATAGGGAGAAAGGTTATATATGTCTATACTAAACCGAATTTTCCCTCTGAAAAGATTTTATTGATGAGTAATGATTCTAAGGATATTTTAGATAATATTTTATTTATTCAGACAACTAATTTTGATGAATTAAACAGAATCGTTTTTAATTTTGAATTTTTAGTCTTAAAGTTTTTAAAACAGCATCAAAAAAATTATAATTTAATTATTATAGATTCAATTACAAATTTGTATCGTCTCGAATTAAATATGGAAAAAAAAGAAAAAAATTATAATCTTAATTATCAATTAAATCAAATTTTAGCTAATTTAACTTATTTGAATGAAAATTATGG
Organism: Promethearchaeota archaeon; assembly: GCA_020344955.1. Lineage (GTDB taxonomy): Archaea > Asgardarchaeota > Lokiarchaeia > Sigyniarchaeales > SOKP01 > Loki-b32. The sequence goes on from CP070831.1 coordinate 590,921, forward strand.
TATTGGTATTATATTAGTAAATGAAATTAGTAGAAAAGATGTTAATGACCAAATAATTGAAGTTCAGAGTGGTGGAAAAGTCATGGAATTTTGGGTAAATTATAATTTAAAGATAATGAAGACGAGTAAATTGAATGAGAGAAAATTGGTTTTTACTAATATTATTGAAAATAAAACTATTGAATTTATGTCAGATTTAAAAGAAAAAGGATTTGAATAATACTTATTTTAACTTTTTTTCAGATAATTCAAGCCAGGATCCCCTTTATCTTTCATATATCTAAAAATAAGTTGTACTTATAAGATTACAAAAATTAATCTTATTTTTCTGTTTATTTTATATAGTATAATGGAAAAAAAAGATTTAACCTTAATGGAAGAAGGTTTAGCCGCTTTTTATATCTACAATGTTGATAAGAAATTGATCCCATCAAAGAAGATGAATGTTTTTTATAATAAAAGAATGGAGATTAATCGTGATATCTCAAATTTATGTATTAATACTTATCGAGATCTCTTTGACCAAAATGAATTAGTTATTGTAGATTCTATGGCAGCGTCAGGTGTAAGTGCTATTAGAATGTTAAAAGAGTGTTCCAATGTAAAAAAGATTTTTATTAATGATAAAAATCCTGAAGCCGTCAAATTAATTAAGAAAAATATCGGTTTAAATGATTTAGATAAAGAAAATGTTCAAATTGAAATAACAAATAAGGACGCAAATCTCTTATTTTTAGGTATTGCGAGTGACTCAACTGAAAGACAAAAAAACCCAAATATAATATCAATCGATCCATTTGGAACACCAAATATATATATCGATTCTGCTTTTAAAGCTATTCAGAAACTAAATGGATTAATGTGTATTACAGCTACAGATACAGCTGTCTTATTTGGGGTGAGAAAAAATGCGTGCATTATGAAATACTTATCTAAACCACTCCATACTGAGTATTGCAAAGAAATTGGAGCACGTATTTTAATATCATTTGTTTCTCGAGTAGCAAATATAAATAAAATGGGGATTATACCGCTCTTAACCTTTTATTCGGGTCATTTTATCAGATTTTTCTGTTTAACATTTAAAAATAAAAAAGATATTTCAAAAAATTTTAAAAAATTTGGTTATATCCTACATTGTAATAACTGTGGATATCGATCAACAATAGGGAGTAATATTTTAAATTTTCCAAAAAATTGCCCTGTTTGTGACAGTATAAAGGATCTTGATTATGCTGGACCTTTATGGATTGGTAAAATTCATGATATAAATTTTATAAACACTATGCTTATCTCAAATAAAAATTCTAAATCTCCAAATAAGAAAAGAATAGAAAAGCTCCTAACTTATGCCATCGAAGAGAATGATATGCCAATTTCATATTATAATATCCATATGTTATGTCAAAAATTAAAACTTGATTCAATTCCGAAAATTGAAGATATAATTAATGTAATTAAAGAATTGGGACACAAATGCTCGAGGACTCATTTTGACTTTTTATCTATTAAAAGCGATTTAGAGTTATCCCATATAAAAAAAGTTTTAGTTGAATTATAAAAATAATTATTTGATTTAAAATGGTAAATAATCGAGAATTACACAAAAAAGATGAATTTTATAAAAAAGCTAAACTAGAAGGTTATCGGGCAAGATCCGCATTTAAATTATTAGATATTCAAAAAAGATTTAACATATTTAAAAGAGCATTTTATATATTAGATATAGGATCCGCACCTGGTTCATGGTTACAGGTAGCTAAAAAATATGCCGAAGAAAATATAGAGAAATATAAAGATCAGTTTTATCACAGAGATCATTTCAAGATAATGGGCGTTGATCTAAAGAATGTCACACCAATTGATGATATTAATATAATTAAATCTGATATTACTACTCCAGAATTTCAAAAGAAAATTGATATTTTCTTTCTAAATAAAATAGATTTAATTCTATCAGACGCTTCTGTAAATAAAACAGGTAATAAATTCACCGATCAAATTAGACAATTAAATCTTTGTTATAAAATACTTGAAATTATACAAAAAAATCTAAAAAATAAAGGTAATACGGTTATTAAAGTATTCCAAGGCTCTGATTTTAATAAGTTCACCAGAGATATGAATATACTATTTAGAAATTTAAAATCATTTAAGCCAAAATCTTCTAAAAAGCAAAGCAATGAAATTTTTCTTATTGGTTTACAGAAAATTTAATTAGACATCTTGCAAACGTGCTTCAATCTCATCAAAATTTATATTATAGTCTTCTCCTTTAGAAGCAGTTTCAATCCATTCAGTAAGCCAAGGGCAATGATGAGGATTGAATTGATCTAAATTGGTTTCATTACATTTATTCCGAAATGGACATATAAAGCAAGGTTGGTTTGAAAACATATTCCAAATAAATTCCTTTCTACTTTTGTTAATTTTTAGATCTTTTGCTTTTACCTCAATTTCCTCAATTGCATATACATGTTTAGTCCATGAAGCATCAACTAATTCTCTTTTCATTTTGATTTTTGATTGTAATTCAAGTAATTCTAATATTTCTTCTAGATCATTTCGTTTTTTATTACTCAGTTCCATAAGTCGATTAAAAAATATATCTTTCTCGCGATTTATTATATTAAGTACCAATTTTTCATCTTTTCGCAATGTTCGGTTAAATTCTTTTTTCTTTTCTTCTATTCTTTCGATTCTCCGCTCAACATCGGACTTTTCATCTAATGGTCCTTCCACACGTTCTTTAATCTTACATTTGTGACGAGATAGATAAGCAAAACTTTTTCCACAATAAGGACAAGTCTCTTTTTTCTTTTTTGCCATATTTAAATATATTTTCTGATTTTCTAATTATTTTTTAAAAATTCAAATGATTAAAACACTATGATATAATCTTTATGAATATTTTAAAATTAATTTTTCGATTTTGGTTAAACTATAATAAATTATTAATTATTTTTATCCTAGTAATATCGAAGTGTATTTATAATGAAGATCTCATTAATAAATAATAATGAGTGTTGGTGAAATATTAGAAATTGATCCACAACAAATTATTAAAAAACAGAAAATAATTGACAACTATAAAGTTTTGAAATATTCTCAATATGTTTTGCATACTGGAGCAAGAAATTTTGATGAAACTTTAGGTGGTGGGTTCTATAAACAAAAGAAATATTTGATTTTTGGAGCAAATAAAACTGGTAAAACTCAATTATGTCATCAATTATGTGTTCAGGCTTATATTCAATTCTCAAAAATTAATAAAAAGCATGGAATGATGAAAAACCAATTTATATTTTATTTTGATACGGAAAATACGTTCCGCCCTGAACGTTTAAAGGAATTAATAATAAATCACAGACTTGAATATACTAAACTACTTAAAAGTATTTTAGTATCAAAAATCATGAGTAATTCTGCTCTCTTTTTATCTTTGCAAGAACTTGAGAATCTTTTAGAAAAGAATTATATAAATGTCCTTATTATCGATACTTTAAATAATCATTATAATTCTGAGTTAGCAAATAAGAGTATTTCTCTAATCAAAACCAAAGATAATTTTTTAAAGATTTTAGATAAAATTAACAAGCTTACAAAAAAACACAATCTAATTACTGTAACAAACGCTCAAGTAATCTCTAATAGAGTTCGAGAAACCATGATTCGAGTACTTCCTGTTGGTAACCATTTACTGAATCAATATTTTTCAGAATATGTATATTTGGAT
>CP070831.1:594756-598388 GCA_020344955.1 Promethearchaeota archaeon
AATTAACGAATTGAAAGAGTTTGTAAATAAAATTTTGGATTCAAGTGGGTATAAGGTAGCCTATGCTCGTCTTCCTCAAAAAACATTAGCAGTTCGCTCCGGATTAGCACAATATGGTAGAAATAATATTATTTATGTAAAAGGAATGGGAAGTTTCCATCGCTTAACGACATTTTATTCTGATTTTCCTATAGAGGAAGATAATTGGCAAGAATTAAAATTGATGGATGTGTGTAAAGACTGTTCAGCATGCACACATAAATGCCCTACAGGTGCAATTCCAACTGATCGTATTCTTTTACGAGTTATGCGTTGTCTTACTTATCATAATGAGCAACCCCCAGAGATTCCTTTTCCAGAATGGATTGATCCCGCGTGGCATAATTGTCTAGTAGGTTGTCTTCATTGTCAGAAAGTATGCCCTGCAAATAAAAAAGTTAAAAATTGGACTGAAAAGGGGCCTGAATTTAATGAAGAAGAAACAGAAATCATATTGAATGGAATAAGCTTTGATGATCTGCATAAAGATTTCAAGGAAAAAATAGAAAAGTATGACTTAACCAACTATTTTGAAGTTCTTCCGCGGAATTTGACTCCATTTTTTAATAAGTAAATATTTTTACCTATTTTACCATTCATATCGGCATTTAGTACATGATTTCTTTTTTGCATAGATACGTCTTGGTACATAACTAATAACATTGGATTTATCGTCAATTTCTCGTATTGCAAAACCCATAGCACCACAATTAGGGCATACCCTTTTATTGATTCTTGGATCAGTACTAACTGTAAATTTAGGAGTAGATTGTTCTATGAGAGTGGCTTCAGATGGTGGAAGTGGCTCGGGTATAGGTGGAGGTCTATATGATTTTTGACTAGGAAACGATGGTGGAGCAACATCATGTGTTAAATTTTGAATTTGTGCCTTTAGTTTATGATTCTCATTAGAAAGTTGAGATATTTCGTGATCCTTTTCAGCAAGAAGTGCTTGATAGAAATGAATTTTAGAAAATAATTCCGTGATTTGATCTGTTAATTTATTAATTGCTTCTTCATATTCAGAGATAGAATCGTCTGGGTTGGTATACATCAAAATTATTGCACCTCTCTACTTATTAAAATGTCGTTAGGTTCTATTGATTTTAGTTTGGTTTAGTATATAAATGTTTTTGGAGCATAAATTTTGAAAAAAAGAAATGGAAATCTTATTTTCTTTCTGATAATCTTTTTTTTGAAAATCTGAAAGCGATAATAATTAAAATTATACCAAAAACTAGAAAAATCATTGAATTGAAAACTTCAGCAGCTTCAGCTCTCCAAAAAATATCTGCTTCTACTAATTCGGGACTAAATCCTTGTATATAATGAAAATGAAACTCACTGATAAATGATATAATTATCAATAAGATTCCAGTAATCAATATTACCCTTTCAGTTGGTATAAATCTTTTTATTTTTTTTTCAATCATTCTTATTATTATTTTATTTAATCTTTTTTAGCATAAATCCAATATTGATATTCTCCACCTCTTTCTAATACGCCCTCAAAGAGAATTGAAAATCCTACTTTTTTTACGAGTTCTAAAGTAGTTTTTGGATTATAATTACTCCAAAACATTGGAACACCAAAGAAATTACTTATTCCTTCTGATTCTGATATTCCAGTATTTAGTAATAAAATTCCTCCGGGTTTAAGTATTTCAAAAAGCTTGTTAAATATAGATAGGTGGTTTTTTTTAGGAATATGAAATAAAGTATAAACACTTATAACACCATCAAATGTATTTTCATCAAATTTAATTTCATTTATATCCATCTTGATGAAATTAGCATTTGGTTCGTTCTCTTTTGCCATACTAAGCATTTTTTCGGATAAATCAATGCCAATTACGTTGAAACCTTTTTTTGTTAAAAACTTCGCTGTAGGTATACCTGCTCCACAACCGACATCTAATACATGTGCTTTAATAGGAAGAAGTGATGAGAATTTTTCTAATTCGCTATTAAATTTATTTATATCGCGAGATGTATAGTATTCTCCTGCAATTTTGTCATATCCTTGTTCTACTAAATTACTTATTTCATTCATATTATTAAATTATGAATTTTATCATTTTTCTAAGTTTTGGTAATATTTCATTATTCATATAATTGAAAAATATTATAGAAATTAATTCAATGAAGAACAAAATTTATATTTATTAATAATGAATATCTTTTAATTGCCCAAAATTTTCAATCTTATTATATTTCTTATTCTTTGACTTAAAATGGACATAGATCTGTGAGTCCTTAAGCTGTGGAAAGTTTTCAAATAGTTTTTTCTCTCCATATACAATCGTTTGAAATACAAGCGGTAAATGATTGCGAAATATTCTATCACGTAAACTTGCCCATCCAAACACAAACCCACCACTCACATGAAGGTAGATATGTAATTCAAAGTGTTCATTTTTTTTTTCCCATTCCGCCAAAACCTCATCTCTCATAAAACGAGTGTAAAGATGTGATATTTGATTAAAGTCATAATCACTACTTATAGTTAAGAATAGATCTCCCGTTGAATCAGAATGAGTTAAAGTATATTTACGAGGCAATTTCAATTCTTTAGAATCTACTGAAGCATTAAAAACTACATGTACTTTTCTGGGATTTAAATCCACCATTATTAGGTTTAAAATATTGAAGAATGATGTTTAAAGGTTCTTTTTATGAAATATTATTGTAAACTATTTAAAATTGGTTTAAATTAATAATAACAATAAATTCTAAATATGAATTTATTAAAGGAGTTGCTATAATTGGGTACTCTAAAAGGAAAAACAATTTTCATTACAGGTGCGAGTAGGGGTATAGGAAAAGCTATAGCATTGCGAGCAGCTGCGGATGGTGCTAACATTGCTGTAGTTGCTAAAACTAAAGATCCTCATCCTAAATTACCAGGAACAGTATATTCTGCTGTAGAAGATATTAAATCTACTGGAGGTAATGCAATTCCATGTATTACAGATATAAGATTTCAAGAACAAGTTCAAGCAGCTGTTAGAGCTACAGTTGACAAATTTGGAGGTATAGATATTCTTATAAATAATGCTAGTGCAATTAATTTATCCCCCACTTTAGAAATTGAAATGAAGAGATACGATCTCATGTTTTCTGTTAATGTACGAGGAACATTTTTATGTTCAAAATTATGTATTCCATATTTAAGAGAAGCAGAGAATCCTCACATTTTAAATATGTCTCCTCCACTAAATATGGACCCAAAATGGTTTAAGAATAATTTATCATATACTATGGCTAAATATGGAATGAGTATGTGTGTCTTAGGAATGGCAGAAGAATTTCGAAAAGATGGAATTGCTGTTAATGCATTATGGCCAAAAACCCCTATAGCTACTGCAGCTGTAAGAAATTTATTAGGTGGAGAATCAACAGTCAAGCATTCAAGAAAACCAGAAATTGTCGCAGATGCTGCATATTTAATCTTAACTAAATCGAGTAGAGAATGCACAGGCAACTTTTTTATTGATGAGGAAATTCTAATTGAACATGGTATAACTAAATTTGAAAAATACTCCGTTGACCCAAATACTAAGCTTTATCTTGATTTTTTTCTCTAACAAATT
>CP070831.1:598488-608322 GCA_020344955.1 Promethearchaeota archaeon
ATCAAGGATATATTCCTAATTGTCCAAGCTGTTCTGGATTGAATTTAAGGTATAATTTTCGTAAGAAAATTTACAAATGTAAGAATTGTGGGTCAATTTTCGACCTTAATTTACAATTTATTGTGAAGAGAGCACAGATCGATTGTCCTGTTTGCCCTTCAAGATCAGAGATTCTTTTTAGATTCACTCAGAAGAATTATCGTTGTACTAAATGTGGTTCAATTTTTCTTGAGGATGGAAATGTAATTATTCGAAGAGAAGTACCCACATGTTGGAACTGTAATAGTTATAAATATATATATTTTCGAGTTTCTACTGCGGATTATAGATGTCAGAGATGTGACATTGTTATATAGTAAGATCATATATTAATATTACCGATTTAGAAGAAATCAAGAATATTTTAAGGGATTCCACTCATCAGTTGGCTTTTCTGTCAGAGAAAAGTCCACAGAGAGAATTTTTATATATAATAAACGTTCTATTAAAAATATTTACTCCAGAAGAGGTTTTGGAATATTTAGATACCTTTTATATAGATTACTTGAATCAGATAATAGTCCCAAGCCTTTCCACTTACATTATTAGTCATTTAACTGGACAACGTGATTACTTTAGAAAGACAAAATTTAGAGTTATTGAGTTGATAATTTTAGTTATTTTGGAGACAGTACAGGATAAAAAGATTGAAAATTTTGAAAAGATTCTTTATTAACTACTGTTGTGAAAGTATTTGGAGATTCTGTAAGAGATTATAGGATTAGAGGATTTTTTAAAGAGAGACAAAAGATTATATGGTATTTAGATCGCCTAAAAAACTCTGATAGATAAATATTCGATAAGCTTGTTATTTCTCTTGAAGCTGAACAATATTTAGAAAATAAACCATTTTAAGATTTTATATCCTACTTTCATAAAGATATTTATAATTATAATAATGTAAAGCTTACTTAACATTCATTAGAACCAGGAAAAAACGCCCCTATCTGATAATAACGAATCTTGATCAATAAGTTTAAATATGATCGTAAACAAATATTACATAAGCAAGTAAAATTTCAAAATATTACGTTTTGAGATTTGAAAAGCTAAAATTCTAGTACAATTATAGTTTACATAAAAAAATAATTAAAATAAAAATGGAGGAAAAATAAAATGAGTCAAAAAGACTTTACATACGCAGGAGGAATTTCTCGAAATTATGCGAAAAAAACAATTCTTAAAATTACTCTCGGCTATATTATATTTTATGCATTACCGTCAATCTTAACATATTGGTTAATTTACTATTTCGAATCACCATCTTTTACATTCGATTTGTTTCTATGGTTGACAATTTACTCTGTATTGTTGCCTTATGGTATCGTTTTAATTTTTTCAATCTGGTATCTGTATAAATATGTAAAACAGTATTCATTTGAAGTGTCAGAAAATAACATTATTATTCGTCATGGAGTTTTTACGAAAAAAAGAGTAACAATTCCTTATACTCGGGTTCAAAATATTAATATCGCAAATGGGATTTTTGATAGACTATTTAAAATCTATACTGTAAAAGTAGAGACTGCTGGAGCCAGTGGTACGGGTGGAGGAGGCGGAGGGGGTTATGTTCGACCGGAAGGCCTAATTCCGGGACTTGAAGACCCTTACATAATAGAGAACAAAATAAAAGAAATGATGACAAAATATTCTCAAATTCCAAGCGGTTTAGAGGATAAAATTTTTAAACCTGAAGAACTTGCTTTCGACAATTTTATTAGTTACATTCTTTCGAAAATGCGCGAAGGTGAATATTTAAAGACAACCATTAAAGAAAAAAGAGAAAATGCTAATATGACTGCTGTTGTTTTAGCAGAAAAAGTAGGTGTACCAATTCAAACTATAAATTACTTAGAAGAAGGTCGATATAATCCAAGTTTAGCATTAGCATTAAAAATCTCAGAAGTTTTAAAGTGTAAGATTGAGGATCTTTTTAAATTATCTGAATAAAATTTTTTTTAACTATTTTAGTTTTAAAAATGAATTATGGTGAGAAGCATCTGAAATTCGTAAAAAGGATTAAATCAAATGTGAAAGAGTATAGAGAAGCACTTGGCCTTACTCAGCAAGAGTTGGCCGATAAAGTAGGTGTTTCCCGCCAAACAATTTATTATTTAGAAAAAGGTGATTACAACCCTTCTTTGACATTATCCTTTAAACTAACGGAAATTCTTGAAAAACCATTGGAATTAATTTTTTATCAAGATCCAATAATTAAAGATATCTTAGAGGGTAAATCATTAGCAGATTTAAGAGAGGTTGCTAAAGTAGCTGGTATTAACCTCGAAAAACTAGCTTCTTTATCCGAAATAGATGACGAAATGCTAACCTCAAGTTTTAATTATAATTTACTAGTTAAGATCGCGAGAGGATTAGGAATGAAGTTCGAGGATCTATTCGAGAAAGAGGCTGAAAATTAGAAATATATAAAAAAATAAATTAAAAAATGGATGTGATAAAAGTAATTTGACAGAATTCGCAATAATAACCAAAGATCTCACAAAGAAATTTGGTGATATTACTGCTGTAACAGACTTAAATATTGATATCACATATGGTACTACATATGGTCTATTAGGTCCAAATGGAGCAGGAAAAACTACTACAGTTAGGATGCTAAATGCAATTATTTCCCCTTCAAATGGTACAGCTTTAGTGGGTGGTTATAATATTCTCAACCAAGCAAATGATGTGAAAACGATCTGTGGATTTCTACCAGAATCTCCCGGATTATATTCAAAATTAACTGCGAAAGAGTTCTTAGAGTTTATTGGAGAGTTATATTATTTGCCCAAGGACACTATATCCGCTCGTATTGATGAACTTCTTGATATTTTCAATCTTGAGGGGCGAGAAAACGACTTACTTGAAGGATATTCGCGTGGGATGAAGCAAAAGGTTTGTCTGTGTGCAGCTTTAATTCAGGATCCAAAGATTATTTTTTTAGATGAGCCTACTTCTAATCTAGATCCTGCAGCAGCGAGAATGGTAAAAGATCTTATCTCAGATTTAGCGAAGAAAGCAGATAAGACTATCTTTATATGTACTCATCTCCTTGATGCCGCCGAAGAATTATGCGATATTATAGGAATAATTGATAAAGGAACTCTGAAATTGCAGGGTAGTCCGAAAGAAATTGTAAGATCTCAAGATGCTAGAGACTTAGAAGATGCATATCTTAAAATTATGGGTGCAACTCGTATAGAGGACTTATTATCCTGGCGTGAAAATGGTCCAAATGTTGATAACCTCAATAAGAAAGAAAAAAAGAAATTGAAGTGATATAATATGGCTTTATGGATGAAAATTGCTAAGAATGAAGTGAGGATTAGAACATCCAAATTTCGCAAAAATCGGTTAGCATTTTTCTTGATTTTATATTCTTTCCTACTTTTCTGGGCGTTTTTTCTATGTCCGTTGATTTTTGACCAATTTATGCCAACTTTAGCTGGTATGGAGGAGATTTCTCCGTTTTTAATTCCCGCTATTGCGATGATTATTGAACAGTTGATGATGATCTTTTTTATTATGATTATGCTTTATCCTCTAAGTAACATATATCGTCAGAGCGAGGTAGAATTTAAAGAAATCCTATTAGCATCCCCAACCACCGCAGCAGATATCTTTTTGGGAGAATTTTTAGGAAAGATACCAGTACTTTTCTCTTATGTTTTTGCTCTCACACCAGTCTTAGTAAATATGTTGAATCCAATTTTTAACTTGAGTTTTGTACAAACCCTTGTAATTTACGGTTGTGTTTTTGGTCTTGTATTTTTTGCGACTTTAATTGGTACCATAATAATGAGTTGGTTGGAACACAAGATTGCTAAGAGTGAAAAAGCACGAGATATAGCTAAGGCATTATTGATATTCCTTTCAATTGGAATGGTTTTACTTATCTATGCTTTACAATTTGGTTTTCAATTCATCATGGTACATCCAGAACTTAAAAATTATCTTATTTGGTATCCACCTCTATGGTTCTCTAATATTATTCTCTATACATTCGATGCTACACTATTAAATGCCTATATCTTAAATATATGGACAAGTTTAGCTCTTGTAATTTTTCTACCTTTATTGATTTTATATGTTTCTTATAAAAAAGCAGACAATTTTTACACAATTGAAGGGAGTGTTGAAAAGGTGGGTTCAATTATAGAAAAAGAGAACATTTTTTATAAATTCAATAGAAGGATTATTGGTACAAAATGGGAGGGATTAGTAATTATTCAGTTCAAGGAGTTTTTCCGAAAGAAACAAAATATCGCCAAGTTAATTTATTTGATTGGTATTACTTGTGTTTATGGCTTAATCTTCTCATTCTCTATGAGTGAAGCTCCAAGTGAGTTTCTAACTGGTGGGTTTCCAAAGCTAATGGTAGTATTCATGGGAGGGATGCTTTATGGCATAATGATTGGGAGTTTCATCTTTGTGGGGAGTAAAGATTTGTTATGGGTATATAAACGAAGTCCAAGAAATGTGAATGCTTTAGTCTATTCCTATATTATTGCGATGTTTATTATTAATCTCATATTAAATGTGGGAATAACTATCTTTTTTACAATCCTATTTAATTTTAATATATTTTCTATTGTGGTCTTCTTCATATCCTATTTAATGTATGGAATAATGGTACTGATTGAAGCGATTGGATTACAAGGATTTAACCCCGCATTTGAAGAGAAAGGAAAACATATGGGAATGAATATATTTAAGCTTGTAACTATCCAAATGGGTGTGTTCATGGGCTTTATTTTCTTAATGGTATGGATGGGGGATATTTTCCCTAACATTATTGTTTGGGAATTAAATCCTACAATAATCTTCATTTCCATGCATCTTATGATCTCTCTTCCCATATTCTTTACTGGTTTAAGACACTTAAAAAAGCTCGAATAATCTTATTATTCTTTTTTTTAATTTTTAGGTAATAAGATCTCTAGATGGGATTTATTTCTTGTGAAGTTTAATCTTAGCTATTATTTCAGTGAGTAAAGCCAGCACCACCTTAATGGTTATACCTGATACATCTAATGGAGGAGATGCCTCTACAATATCTAGAGCACGAAAAGGAGCAGGAATATCCCAAATATAATTCATTAATTGACTTGTAGTCATTCCTCCGCCTACTGGAGTACCTGTCCCTGGGGCATGAGCAGGATCTAAACAATCAATATCAATTGAGATGAATAAATAATCCACGTTATTAGATATTTCTTTTATTTTTTCCTTTACTAATTCTCGAGGATTTTCAGCGTCTTCCAACATTGGTTGGCTTAATTCGTTAATGTTATGTGTCTCAACAAATAATTGTTCTTCTGGTTCCATAAATCTCGTTCCTATTAAGAGAATATTCTTTGGATCGACAGCATTTAATTCAATTGATCTCCTTAAAGCTGACCCATGAGAATATCGTGAAGAAAGCATGTAATCTAGGAGATCCCTATGCGCATCAAACCAAATGATCCCAACAGTTCCTAAAGATGATAAACCTTTAATTTCAGGATAAGTAATTGAATGATCACCTCCGATAGTTATGATTGGTGCTGAACTTTTTGAGAGTAAGTATTTAATAGAATTTTCAACACTATCTCTTGTAGCTTCAGCATCCAAAGGAAATACTGGGACATTTCCAACATCGCATATTTTCATATCTGTTATTGAAACTCCTCTTCTTGATATAAGTAGAAGATCTCCACATATCTGTCTCAATGAATTAATTGCAAAGGATGTTCCTTTTTTTCCACTAGTAGCACTCTCAAAAGGGACTCCTTGAATTACCACGTCTGCTTCTTTTAGATTTTCGGGATTAATTGCTAAGTCTGCATATGTCCCATAATAATCTCTCTTATATTGAAAAGACACGAGTAAGAATCTCTAATTATTTTGAATATTATCTATTAATAAAAGACATGGAAAGAGTTTCTTGAAGTTTTTCTATTTTACTTTTAATATCCTTTATAAGTGGGTTAACATCTTTTCCTAAATTTGGATCAATTTTGATTGCTTTTTCAAGATTTTTAATTGTATTATTATAGTCTTTCTTGTCAAAATAGGCACTGCCCATAAAGAACCATGCTTTTGCAAATTCAGGGTTTATTTCTGTTGCTTTATTATAACTTTCAATAGCCTTATCAAATTCTTTTCTTAATTTGTACACATTTCCCAAATTATACCATCCATCAGCAAAATTTGAGTCAATCTCTACTGATTTGTTTAGATTATTGAGAGCTTTATCATAGTCTTCTTTTGCTTCATATGATAAACCCATACATTTCCAGGAATTAATATGTTTTTCATTAAAATCAACAGCTCTTTGAAAATTTTCGATCGCTGCGTCATATTTTTTCTTTAAATGGTAAGCGAGACCAAGGTGATAATAAGCTTCTACAAATATATCATCTAAGTCTAAAGCTCTTCTACAATGTTGGATAGCATTATCGTAATTTTTATTTTCAAGTTCAAAATTTGCCCGATTGATAAGTTCATTCTTATAGGAAGTTTTTATTAAATCTTTGTTTTTAACGTCTGGTGATTCCATCATTTCATTTACTTTTAAAGCGTTTTCATAGAATTTAAAGGCATCATCGTATTTCTTTAAATCAGCTAATTGATTTCCTTGTTCAATTAATAATTTAATTTCTTCTGAATGCACTTCATCGATTAATTTTTTAATTTTCGTCATTTCTGCTACTCTACGTTCAGGATCATCTATAGATTGAGCGTAATCTAGTCTTTTTTTGAGTTTCTCAATTTCTCTTTCTTTTAATTTCTGTTCTTCTGCTAAATCTCCTTTTCCCACTAGTTGTTTTATTTCAGTTTCATATATTTGACTTTTAATCTTACCTACTTCTTTTTCCATTTCATCAGTCAAATACATTTTATTTGTCATAACTAAAGCTTTATTATACGTTTCTATAGCTTTTTCATATTTTTTTTGTTCAACTAATTTATCTGCTTTAATTACAACTTCTGAAACTTCAGCAAAATAGACTTTATTGACAAGGTTTTTAAGATTATCTAACTCGGGATTTTCTTCCTCGGGATATACCATTCTTTTTGCTAAACTTAAAGCAATATATAAATCGCTTATAGCTTGTTCATATTTCTTTTGAACTATATATTGAATTGAATTTTCTTTAATCACATTTATTCCCGCAGTACATGTACTATTGATTAAATCACTAACTTCTTTGAATTTTATTTCTTTTTTTTTTGATTGAGCCATATTCTTGATGATATCAAAAGCTTGGTTGAAATTATCAACGGCTTCATTAACAGAAGTTATTGATTCTTCAAATTTTTCCTGTTTTGTGATTTCTTTTCCTTTTTCTACTAATGGATTAATCCTTTCGATATAAATGGGATTTAAAACTTCAGCAATAAGACTTATTTCGAGATTTTTTAGGTCAGAATCATACATTTTATTTGCTAAAGACAATGCTTCTTTAAGCTTGGAAATAGCTTGTTCAGTTGAATTTTGTTTCAACAACTCCTTTCCCTTATCTGTTAAGGGTTTAATTTGATTTGAATAGATTTCATTAGATAAGTTTTTAATGGCTTTAATTTGCGTACTTTTTGATTTTGGATCAAAATACTTTTCAATAGTGGATAATGCCTCTTCAAATGTGTTAATTGCACTCTCAATTTGTCCACTCTTTTTTAAATCTTTACCTTTCTCTACAATTTCGTCGATTTGGGATTCGTAAATCATTGCAATTTCATTTTTAATTCTTATTAGTGCTTCATTTCTAAAATCTGATTCATAAATTTCCTCGGCGATCCTTAATCCCTCCTTAAACATTTCCACAGCTTCAGTTAATTGGTTTTTGCTCTTTAGAATGAGTCCGTTAGTTAAAAGATATTCAATTTCATTTTCACTAATTAATTTATTAATTTCTTCAGTTTCAGCTAGTTTTAGATTAGGTTCGTCAATATTTTCAACAAGTTTAAGAGCATTCTGAAACTCCTCCTTTGCTTTATCAAATTTTTTTTGTGCTGTTAAACGTATCGCTCCTTGAACCACATTATCGACTTGAACAGAATATGTTTGATTTATAGCATTTTTTATATTTTCTACCTCAGTGTTTTTTTCTTCTTCTTCTTTTACATTATTACTGATAAAGTCTAATGCTTCTTGGAATTTTTTAAGTGCTTTTTGAAAATTATTTTTATCTTTAAAGGCATTAGCTTCTTCTATTATTAAATTTAATTTTTTCAAAATTGATGCTTTCATTTTAAAATTTCAAGTTTTTCCCTAATGATTAATCCTAAGAATTATTTCATATTTTTAATATTTTTCTTATAAAATTTTTATTTCTTGGGAGGTGAGTTATAAGTATCAAAATTTGATAATAGGAAATATAAAAATGGAAGGAAATCAACCAGAAAAAACATATCCCACAATAGCTTGTTGTGGATTGGATTGCGGGTTATGTCCAGTTTATTATACTAAAGGACCTTCAAGATGTCCTGGTTGTTATGGTCATGACTTTAGAAATAAACATCCCTCCTGTTCAATAATTACATGTTGTGTTAAAAAGCATAATTTTGAAACATGTGCAGAGTGTAGTAAATTTCCATGCTTAAAGATTAATATGTGGGATAAAGCCGATTCTTTTATATCTCATAAAGTTTCACTTTCAAATCTGAGATTAATTAGGGAAAAAGGGTTAGATGATTTCTTAAAACAACAGCAAAAAAGAATTGAAATTCTTGAGGAAATGTTGGAAAACTTTAATGAAGGTAGATCTAAAAGTTTTTATTGTATTGCCACTGCTCTACTTCCAATCGAAGATTTAGAAAAAGCATTAGAAATTAGCAATAACCAGATTATCAATGGAGAAATCAATGCAAATGATCTAAAAACTAAAGCCAGACTCCTAAGAGAAAATCTCAATGAACTAGCTAGCCATAAACCTATCGAACTAAAACTTAGAAAAAAGTAGAAATTAATCTGCGTTTGTGAAAATTAAGTCATAGAAAATTCTCCTTTTTTTACTGAATATCCAAATTACTTAAAAAAGTAAAAAAAAATTTATAAAGAATCAAATTGAAATAAGATTGAAAAAAGGTGAAATCTATGTCTGAATCAAATTCAAATGATATTTCTCGAGAATCTATTTTCAAGAAAGGATTTATGAAGATCTTTATCATTGGTATTAGTTTATTGATAATTGGATTTATATTTTCATTTATATCAAATATTATCCCAAGAGTTTACTATACAGATCCAGGTTATGATGATTATTTATATTTGATGAGATTTCTTTCATCCCTCTTGCGCCTTTTCATACAAACGGGTATAGTTCTATTTTCTTTATCTTCCTTCATAGGTGCGATGGTAGACAGAACACTTTCAAACAGTATTAAAAAAGGGATGGTCATTGCTTCAGGTGTTGCGTTAGTAGCATTAGTTTTTTCTTGGATGGTCATGCCATACATATATTAATATTCTTACTAAATCATATTGTTTATGTTTAGTAAATTCGTATGAATAGAGAAGTTTATATTAGTAAGAATTATGAAAAATGAATAAGTTTTATTTTTATAGAAGTCTTAGAAAAATAAATTTCAAGAAAAATTAAGAGTTAATGTTAGATGATTATTTTTTATGGTGGACCGATTATTACTATGAATGAAAATCAACCTTTTGTTGATGCTGTAAGCATTAAAGGAGAAAAGATAATTGCTGTAGGCAAACTGGATAATATTAAGAAGGAAATGAATGAAGACTTCGAATTAATAGATTTAAAAGGAAATACTCTTCTTCCAGGATTTATAGAATCCCAC
>CP070831.1:608422-624667 GCA_020344955.1 Promethearchaeota archaeon
AAAAAAATTTCCAAAAATATTAATCCTATCAAAACCCACGGGTTTTCTCCTAGTTGCATTATTACTCTATCAGTTTAAATGTTTATTTAATGCTTATAAATTAAAAAATTGAATATCTCATTATTATTAATATGAATCTTATTATTTGTACTTTTAAATGACAATTAGGGAAAAATTCTATAACTCTGAGGATCGAAATTCTCACTTATTCTCAAATAAAAAAGAGATTAAAAACACTCTCGGGTTAACAAAAGAACAAATTCTATTAAAGGACCTCAAAACAATCGCAACAGAATACTTAGAGCTTGAAAAATTAAAGAATTCATTCATTAATATTATTGCTAAAAATTTTGATGATTTAAATTTCTCAGATTTAATTGATTTCCCTAAATTTCATATAAAAGAAGAAAGTATAAAAAAGAAAGTTAAATCAGCAAATATAAGAGGATTAAATGTAATTAGTGTTGATGGAAGTTCTGTAACTAAGAAATTTGTAAATGTAGATTTCTCATTCTTAAAGGCGATTGCTGTTAAATATTATTTTCAAAAAAATCATGCTGCTACGATTGCATATTATCCTGATGTTAATGGGTTTAATAATTACTTGGTTCAAGGAAATATTTTTAATCAAGATGAAACAACAGTAGAAACAAAAATCTCTATTGATATGAATTTCATGGAGATCAATTTGTTAAATAATATGATCAATAAATATTCTGATATTGATATGATAATAATCGATGGATCTATAGTTATTATGCCAATAAATCTGGTATTTTCAAAAGATCCTGAGATATCAATAAAATATGATAAATTATTAAGAGAATATCATAAGCTATATTTAAATTGTAAAGAAAATGGAATTTTATTAATTGGTTCAATTAAGGATACGAGAACCTCTGCTCTTTCTCATCTTTTAAGAGATTCTATTCAACTGTTAAAACCTAATCATTCTAAATTGTCTGATTTCATTAAAATAAATTATCGCAAAGTAATTGAGTACTTTTCAGATCTTGATTTGTTTAATAGAATCTTGAAAAAGTCGGAGAGAAGTTGTATCTTCAATTGTAAAAGAGAAATTGATAAAATACGAGATACAGGAATTAAAAAGGAGATACCATATTATTTTCCTCTTTCATTTTATGCTTTTTATTTAAAAACTGCTAGATATGACACACCATGCAGAATAGAATTCTTTATGGATGAGAAACACCTTTTTAAAAAGGCTTCAGAAAAAGCAGACTTAATTACATCGATTTTATTACCGATTTCAAGCTTGAATGAGCATTATGGCTTGCCGATCCCTCAAATAGAAGCTCATAGACGAGCTGTTTTTAAACCAGCTGAAATTGATATATTATTTAATAATTTAACTAGAACTTTAAATACTCACGGTATTACATTATTAGAAAAAAGGAGAAATAGAAGACCTTTTTAAAGTCTATTATATGTTAGTCTATTCAAATAAATATCCTCAAAAAATAGGTGTGTTTTTTTAACGATTTGGTTCTTATAGCCTAAATTAGTAATTAACCTATTTGTCTCAACTATGTCCGTTCTACTAGATGTTATACAATAAATGTAATGTTTTTCTTGTAAATTTAAGAAATAATTTGCTTTTTCAAGAAAATTAATTAAAACTTCATGACCCTTTTCTCCTCCATTCCAACTATAGTCTATATCTTTTTTTTGATCTTTTTTTATTAATCGAGATGAAGGTAGATATGGGGGATTAAATATAATAATATTAAATGAATTTTTTAAGTTATCTGGAAACGAATTGAACAAATCGGAACATAATAAGTTTATTTCCTCATAGATTTCATTTGCTTTCATATTTGATTTAACACATTTTATAGCATTTTCAGATATATCAGAAGCATAAATTTTGGGATCAAAATTAATAATTTCCTTCTTGATTAATTGAAAAAAAATAGCAATGATCCCTGTTCCAGTACCTAAATCAAGAAGATTTTTAATCTTATTTATTTTAATGTCATCAAAATAAGAATTATCAATTTTATTTTTAAAATAATCTAATATTAGATAAGTATCATCAGAAGGAGCATAAACGTTCTCAAAATTACAATTGATAATTGGATCAGGGAATGGAAATATGGACACCACTGGTTTTTATGTTTTTAGCTATAGAATAGTTTACTAATTTCAATAAATTCTTCAATTTTAAATGTGAATACTTTATTATTTTCATAGTCATTCTTTTGTAAAATATTGAGAATTTCTTCTTTATTAAATAAACCATCTTCTTGATTCTTAAAATATAGATCTATTGCATTGACAATATTTTTATTTTTATAGGGCATTATGCCACCAACAAATTTTAAAAAAAACTCTATAGTATTTCTATCCGACAAGAAGGGATTAATATTGTCTTTGGGTATAATCTTTATTAGGGAAAGCATAATATCTGGAATAGGATAAAAGCTTTTCCTTGATATATTAAATCTTAAAACTGGAATCATAAAGCTATTAAGGCTAATACTAATTCTTGAGAAATTTTTGTAATCATTTGATGAGAATATTCGATCAGCAATTTTTTTTTCAATTGTCAAGATTCCAGTTGGTGAGTTTATCCTATAGAATAGCTTATCTAATAATGGTCCTGTTATTGTGTATGGAATATTTGATATTACTTTGTTGTGATGTGGAATGTCAATTTTGAGTATATCTCCACGAATAATTTCTACATTTTCATATATGGAAAATATATTTTCTAAGTATGAGTATAATCTATAATCTATCTCAATAGCATAGACTTTATTACCTGATTCTACTAATTTTTGCGTTAACGCACCTAATCCTGGTCCTATTTCTAAGATAATATCATTTTGGGAGATATTAGAAATAGAAATAATCTTATTTAATGCATTTTCATCGACTATAAAATTCTGCCCAAGTTTTTTGTTAGGTGTAAATTTCAGTTGTTTTAAAATGAGTTGTAAATCTTTTTTATTCATAAGGTTCATTCATATTTTTGAGTCTTACTGAAAAGGTAATATTTTACATCTCTTTGAAGTTCCTTTATAATTCTCTGTGCTATCAACTTACCAGGATTAGAAATACTAGTTCTATCTGCGATATCTTGAAATGTTCCGAATTTTTGCCTTTCTCTAGCCTCGAGAAGTTCCCACATATGCTTTTGTCCAATTCCCGGTAATAATTTCAAAGCATGCATTCTAGGAGTAATCGAAGTGGAATTATTAAAGAAATTAATAAATTCCTCCTCATATTTTAAGACTTCTTTTTCTAAGATTGGTTGGATTAATGCCTTTGACGTATTTGTTAATTCCTTATAATCAATTTTCTTAAGGACTTCCCTTAATTTTTCTTCATTTAAGAAATCTTCATATGTTTTATGTTCTTGGACTTCGACATTAGAAGCCTTATTCACTTTAACTTCGTAAAGTACAAAATCCGGAAAAGTAAGAACCTGAGCTATTGGTGTTTTCGCCCAACTAGGTTTATCTTCTTCGGGATGTCCATGTAATAAAAGATCTAAGATAATAATTTCCCGAAATTTCTTTATAAATTGCCTTTTCTGCTTTGGGCCACTTCGATAATTTCTTCTGCGAGGAGGACCTCTGTATCTCTCTCTTCTTTCCATCATTACTAATTTTTTTGTTTTTTACTTTTCCGTTTGCCATTTGTAAATTTATATTGTAATAAACTACATGATTAGATGGGATTGTTCATTGAATTTAAAACAATTTAAATTTATAAGTTTAACGGATCTAATAACCAACTATTAAAATTTCATAATTTAAGAAAATTTACTTCATGATGATTTTACTTCTTCAATTTGAGAGAGGAGTTCTAAAAGTTGGTCGTCAGTCAAAGTTTTACCTGTAAAACTCTTCTCCAAAATCATCCGTAATTCTAGAACTGACTGAGGAAAAATATTGACAATGTTAATAGCATAAATTTCTTCAATTTCATATTTGTCTACTAATAATTTTATTATTTTTTTAGCAGTTTTAGCATCACATTTTGCAAATTTGTTTACATAATTATAAGTAATTTCTTGAAAATGAGACATTCCATCCTCAGCTTCAATTTCTTCAAGTCGATCTTTTAAATTTTCCATTATTTCTTTTACTTCAGGTATAGAAACCGTTTTTTCGTCTTTTTTTCTTCCAGACATAATTAAACCTTCGAGAATTACGATTTTATTTCACAGAAATAGGATTCAATCTAAGGTGTTCTTTGCCTATTATTAGTGTCTTTATAGAACTTCCCAATTTTACTTCAACTAAATAGCAGCGTCCTCTTTGACCAATAACTGTACCTGTGCGCCCATGATACCTAGAATGAGGCATCCCACGCTTATGTTGGGAAGAATCTGTAATTATATCTACTTTATCGTTAATATTGTAATCTATTAAATATTTTTCAACAGAACCTAAACCTCTTCTACGGACATTTTTCTTATGCTTATGACGGGTTTTAGTTCTATAGCCCCTGTGTTTTACGATTGCAATACACCTTTACAGATAGTAAATTAAAAAATCAATAAATTGATTTAGTAGATTTATGTATTATAATTTATTTATTTTGTGATTTTAGCTAAATAAAATTAGATAAAATCAACTTTAAACATCAATTTGTAAAACATCTAACTCTTTACATTCTAAAGGAATTTTGAAAATCTCTGAGAAGGAAGGAGTAGTTCTATTTTTATCACCATTAATAAGTTCTTTTATGTAAGTTCCACCTTGAGTCTCTATTAAAAATTCAAATAAATTCGGTTTAATCATTGTTCCTTCTATTTTATAAATCAGTTTTTTTCTTACTTTGTCAGACCGTCTGTGAGATACTCTATGAGGAGTTCTTTGATTTATTTCCTGATTCTCAAAAGTTTTCTTCAATAAGATTACTAAATGGTTGAAGTAATTTTTATTTAATTTAGTTTTAGATTTCACAATTGCTCTATATACTTTTTTTGTATTTTTAGCTTCTGTTTTAAGTTTGATTACTTCATTCTTACTACTATATTTTAAATCAAATATCCTTACTTTTTTCTTATTGTTTTTATTAATTTCTTTTAGGATTTTACCTAAATTTAAACTTCTAATTTTTGGATTTCTTAATTCAAGAATAAAGGGTCTTCCTGTCCCTAACATCCTCACGTCAATATCTTCTCTCCCAGCTCCATGGAATTTAGAATCTTTTGCTTTTGATTCCTTAATAAACTCTGGAATTATCAAATCTTCAACACTAGTTAAATATTGCTTTCCCGTATAATTGCATAATTCACAACCATTGCCCATACAATTCTTACAAAACCAGTGAGTTTGGGGGATTCCCCTAATTAATTTGTTATACCTTCCATAAATAAAAAGAGATTTTAATATCACTTCAATATTAAAGCTATCAAAATCCAATGAATATATTAATAATACATCAGGATTGATAAATTCGGGAACTTTTTCTAAAGATAACATTAATTGTTTTCCTACTATACGATTAAAATGACTTTTAAAAGATTCTGCTTCTAGAAGATTAAATTCTGACTTGAATTTATCTTCACGATTAATGATATGAGCTTCAGGTTTTGATCCAATTAAAAAGCTGTTAAATTCGATTTGTTCAAGCAGTTTATTTGCTTTCTCAATATATTTCTTAACATTAGAAAAAATGTTATGACATAAATAGCATATTTGATTCGAATCATTCTTCTTATCTTTTAACCCCTCATTTTCCAAGACTTTTTGAGCCGGATTATAATACGCTTTGTTTGCTAATAATTTTAAATTAGCAATTGATTCTTTCTGAATTATTTCATTCCCAGAGATATAATTCCTATGATTCTCCATTGTTATCGAAAGTAATAAAGAATTCCCTCTATCATAGTTTGTTGTATTGGTACTTAAAAGAGAGAACATCCTACCTAAACAATGAACACATATATAGTATTTCTGATAAATTTCTAAAACTTTATCGAAAATCATAACTAGATAAATTAAGTATATTATTATATATTGATTTTATCCAAGAAGAAAGTGTGTTTAAAAAAATTTTAAAATAAAAATTTATTTTGTTATATAATTTCAATACATTTTACAGTTAATTTAACAAGAGTATCTGTGTTGTATTTATTTTTTATTTAAAAAAAAGAGAGTTTCATATGGCAAAAAAGAAGAAGAACCAAGGATTTGTTAAATGGTTTGATGCGAAAAAAGGCTATGGCTTCATCAGTGTTGGGGATCGAGAAGATATTTTTGTCCATTTTTCAAATATTGAAATGGATGGCTTTAAAAAACTCGATATAGGTGATGAAGTTGAGTTTGAAATCAAAGATTCTAATAATGGAAAAGGTCCTGAAGCATTAAATGTAAAAGTCGTTTCAAAAGATAGAAGATATTAATTCTAATATAAATTTTTTACATATATTTTTAATCTCTTTTTATTAATTCTTAATTCCTTAAAAAAAATCAAGGATTTTCAGGAATAATTATTTCAAATTGACAACTATCGTCATTTTTTAAAAGAGATTTCAAGATATTGATTTGAATTGGTTTTCCTAAAATTTTTTCCCAGTACTGACGATACCAGCCAGCACTACAATTACAAAAAGTAGGGGATATATCCTTATCTAAATTGCTATTAATAAATCTACAGTGGCAATAATTTTCTTTCTTTTCTTGGGGTGTTTTAGCTTTATCGTATGCTTCTGGATTAACAGGTATTTTACTAACATATATCTTATTATTCTTCCGGATAGGATTTTCATACCATGCATAATCTTTTCTCATTTCATTTAGAACATCATCTATATTTCTATTCTTTTCATAAATGTTCTTCAAAAATTCTATGCGTTTTTGAGAGAACTCATGAGCACAAAAAGATAAAATTTCATATTTCTCATTTTCATTGGCTATTTTATCAATTCTAATTAAAGTATCTTTAAGCCATTTTATTCGATCCTCTTTAGAGGATTCTAATGTAAACAACTTATCTCTATTTTTCATGATCTCAAGTCTAGTTTCTTCACCTAAGACCTTGTCTAAACTTTTTTCTAATCGATCATCCCACTTATGTAATTGGTATTGAACTTCTATTAGATTTTCTTCACCACCTTTTTCATCATATTTATGGAAGACAAGCCTTAACCAACTAGTACCAGAAATTAGATGTTCTTGTAAATATTCAGATATTTTTTGGAAAGTTTTATTTAAAGTATCTAACTCACCTTGGTGCATTAGAGATAATACTTCAATGCTTTCAAGAAATTTAGTCTTATTATTATTCGATTTCTTTTGTTCTTCAATTTGAAAGCAAAGATCTATATCTTTGCCTCCCTCGCTATACACGCCATAATCAATAACAGCAATACAGGGTTTATAAATAAAATCTTTATATTTATGGGATATTTCATCAATTTTTGGGGGAATATCTTTTATCTCTCCTCTAAAATTAAAATACATAACAAATTTCTTTTTTATTTTTTTGTGAGAGATTCCTAATTCTTGAAGTGACATTTTACCCTAATTTAAAAATTATTATTTTTAATATGCAGTTTATCCTTCTATTATTATTACTTTTATTTTTATATTATTTAGTTTCAATTTACGATTCTAAATATTAAGACTAATAAAAGGATTTAATCGTATTAACTGAATAGAAACAAAAAAGAAATTTAAATTACAGTTTTCTTATTTTTTTCCCAGGTAAAATCTATTTTTATAAACTTTTTAGAATAGAAATAGGCACCAATTAGTATTATTGAACATATAGGTCCCCACCAAATGTAAAATAGATAATCTCCTAAGAGAAAGCTTATAACTGATGAAAAAGCTAACCCAATAGCCTGAAAAATATTTAATATAATACTTGAAAAACCTCTATATAGTCCTGCTTTTAATTCTCCAGTAGATTTTTCGTTATCTTCAGCAAGATCAGCATAAACTATATAAGGAAATAAATTCCACCCTCCAATAGCAGCAACAACTCCTATTATGAAAATAATTCCATATAATATATATGATTCCATCGGTATAAGGCTTATCAATGTAAAAGGCAGCACGACTATGGCAAAAAGAAAAAGTATTAATAAACTCTTCTTTTTGCCTAACTTCTCAATAAACAATCTCCAAAGATAAAGAAATATTAATACACCTATAATAATAATTCCGCCTCCAATATAAAAGACCCATCCACTAAAACCTAATACAGCGGTTAAAAAAGCCAGCATTGTTGGTGTTACAATAGCCCAAGCAATACTAGCAAATCCTTGCATTAAATTGAAAGACAAATAATTTTTATTCTTTACAATCGATTTTAAATTTGTAATTAAATCGGAATCAATTTTATAATGAGGTTCTGTTGGCATAAGTATTGCGACTATATAAAATAGTTGGACAGTTAATATTCCAAAAATTAAAACACAAAGTAAGAATTCATTAGGAACTAGCGAGGGATTAAATTTCACCTTTAAAGCAAAATCTGTCAATATTACGAGAGTAAATATTTGACCAACACCTGCACCTGCATAAATAAAGAGGTTTATGAACTGTGAAGCTTTAGGCCGGTCTTTAACTTCAAACTGTTCAGCCATCCATGCATTATGTACAGTAGCTACTCCAAAACTAGCTTGAAAAATTATATCCCATACTAACAACCAAATAAAAAGAGCATTTGTATTTGAAATTGGTAAGAAGCGATTAGGGAGAAGTAAAAATATAAATGAAATTCCTAGTAAAGGGCTTAATATTATAAGATATGGTTTTCTTCTTCCCCATTTAGTATACTTAGCATCACTTAACCAACCTAATAGAAACTCAGAAAGAGCTATGCTAATTTTTCCTAAACTAGTAGCTAAAAAAGTTTGCCAAGCGGGCAATTTAAAACCTGTACTATAAAGTGTTAATAAGGCAAAATCTACGATAGTTAATACAATATTTGTGCCAAATCTGGGAGTCCCAAGAAGAAGATATCTTTTTAAAAGACTTTTTTTTGTTTGATCTAATTTAATATCTGTCATACTTATTCAAAATTAAATAGGATCAATGTTAATTTTAAATATAGATTAGAGACAAGTCTATTTAAAAGTATAATAAAATCAAAATAATGTATGATAAATTAGTTTGATTTATAATTAATCAATGGATTTTAGTCTAATCTTCTTCTTCCCATCCAAGATCACGTAAAACAGAGCCTAAAGCTTCTGATTCTTCTTCTAGGACAAATTCTGTATCATATTCAGAAGCAGACGTTTCAGTGTCAAAATCGGGAGGACCTAATTGTTCAAAGGAAGGTAAATCATCGAGAGGTGTTAATTCTTCAGTTTGTATTTGTTCTTCTGAAACAGAAGCAACTTCTGTAGGAGTAGGTTCCTCATCAATTTCCATAGGGGTGTAATCATCAAGGGGAACAGGTGGAACTTCATCGTCATATACTTTAAATTTAGTGTCAGGAGTTGAACTTTCTGCGACCTGAGGAGGAGTAGTTTTGAAAGATGCTTCAATCTCTTTTTCGAATCCTTGTCCTACTGATTTTGGAATTGAAACAATACCACTCTCAGTAGTAGGTTCAAGTTCTTCAAACTCCTCATCCCCTTGTTCCCAATCATCTAAAAATCCCAAGAGATCATCTAAAGCTGCTTTATCTTGTGCAAGTGTAGGTTTAACTATTAATTTAGCTTCTTCTTCCAATTTTTGTTTTTCAATCTTCTCAATTTCTGATTCATCAAGAGAAAGCATCATTTCTGTTTCTTGATCACCAGAGATAAATCTATTTAATTTTCGTGCTAGAGCTCTTAAATATCCTAAATAATAACCGATACGATAGACTGCTCTTAAACCTCCAAATACAATATACTCCTCATTAATTGCCATTAAAATACTGTATCCTGATGTATTGTGTAAAATGATTTCTGTTAATGCTCCATGAACTGTAGCTTGGTTCAATCTTAAACCTAAATCTATCAAAGCAGTACTTGATGCAGAAGTTGCATCAGCATCTAATTCTGCAGAACTAGAGCTGGCTACTTTCATTCCTACTCGTGATAAAACTGCAAGATTTTCTAAATCGGTCTTATCTTCTTCTTCTTTTAAAACAAGCATCATTTTTTTTCGGATGTCTTCTGCAATTGTAGACATATATTTTCCCCCTATAAACTAAATTAGATTTAACACGATTTTTTTAGCTTAAATTTATGTATAAATAGAAAGACTATTTTAATATATTTTATCACTACCTCATTTTAAAAATTTTAGCAAATTCATCTGTGTTGAGATGGATTTTTCGTGTTTCATAAATGAATATCCTGAAATCTGGGTAATTATTTCCTTTAGTTTTTCAATTACATCTTCTGGATTTAATTTATCTGTATCAATCATAAAAACACCTTCTTTATTTGATAAAAACTGGTTATAATACGAGATAATTGTTAATAAGTAGTCTTTATCTTCTTCATTCCACTCCTTTCTTATTTTTTCTAACGAACCTCTCTGAATAATTCTCTTCATGATAGTATCGGGTTTGGCTGATAAATAGATTATATAATCCTCTTTCCAAATAATTGAATTATATGTATCTAATATCAGTTCAAAATCTTTTTCTTTTAAATTCAGACTCTTTGAATACACTAGAACACATAAAGGAGTTCTATCTAAAATTATGATCCTTCCATTGTATCTATTATCAAAATTCACAATGTTTTGGTTACGTCTAATAAATTGCTGAAGAAAGTGGAGTTCACTTCTGAAACTAATCTGTTTGTTTAAAGAACCGAAAGGGAAAGGAGGCTTTTTTACATATCTTTCAGGATAAAATTTAAATTTATTATTATCTTTAACATATAATTTGAAAAGATTGAAAACCGTTGTCTTTCCTACACCATGTGCACCAGCAATAGAGATGACAATGTTATCTTTAGAACCTTTATTTCTATAAATAAACTTACTCAAAATTTTTGACTCCAAACGAATGAGATTAAAATCTAGTAATAAAACTATGATTTTAAAATTATAACTGTAGACATTATTGGTTTTCTTATTATTAAAATTTTATATTTGGGTGATAATGAATAGTGATAATTAAAGAACAATAAGAATAATTAGTATAATATTGAAAGAAATATTTGCTATAATAGTGTTTAGAATGTTTCCATTTATCGAATAAAGAAGACCAAGCATAATAAAGACAAGAAAATCAAGTAGAAAAAACCCAATTCCTATTGGAAACGTGAATAGCAACATCATTAAAGAATAAGCTAAAGCTACTAACATAACAACGTAATAATCATTTCTAAATCTTTGCTTTAGAGTATTATGAAAAACACCACGAAATACAATTTCTGTAGAAATTGCTCTTACACATAACATTAATGTTAAAAAAATTATCCATAATAAATCAGTATTCCTAATAACAAGATTTTGCGCTTCAATAGATGATTTAATATCAAAAAAATCTAAACCAATGTCTGAAAAGAAGTTAATTAAGGAACTAGAGAAAAATTCAATTAGTAATAGTAAAATAGTGCCAAGAATCCCGATAAAGATTGCAATGACAAACTTTTTTGAATCCGAGTAAAATCCTAATTTAATATAGCTATGTTTCTTATTATAAATATACCATATTGGATACAAGCCAAATAATATTCCAGGAATTTGATTCCATAATATTAATTCTATGCTAATATTAGCTAAGTCAAGTTGAAGTATAGTTGTGAGAAAATAGAGTAGGAAGAAAACTATAACCAATATATAAATACAAGTACCAAAAACATTAATTCCCTCTTTTAAGTTCCAAGTATCTTTTTTTAAAATAAATTTATGTTCAGGTTCAAGTTTTTTACTTGTAAAAATTAATCCTGGTTTCTTTTGGACCATTGTTCTTTTAGCTTCGGATATTTTTTCCAAGGCAGTATTACATATTGGGCATTGGTCTAAAATAGTAGATGTTATAATAGAACCACAATTCTTGCATTTTCTTGAAATGTCTATTTTTTGATGAGATATAGATTTAGAAATTTTTTGTTCTGGTTTAATCTTAATAATTAATTTTCCACAATTTGGACAATAAGTTTTATTCTTTTGAACTTGAGTTCCACAATATACACAATATTTTATTTTTCTCTCGTTTTCTTTTGACATTGCTGTGAGTTAGATAAAAATCATAATATAAGTTAATTTTGTAAAATATATAAATTAAAAATTATATAATTTTTGTTTACAAAATATACAATTAATTTGATATCATAATCTATTGATA
This sequence comes from Promethearchaeota archaeon, assembly GCA_020344955.1. Taxonomy (GTDB): domain Archaea; phylum Asgardarchaeota; class Lokiarchaeia; order Sigyniarchaeales; family SOKP01; genus Loki-b32. The sequence continues at coordinate 620,657 of CP070831.1, forward strand.
ATCTAATGTTTAAAAAGTTACTCTAAAAAAGAATTAATGAGGGCCACGAGAGATATATGGATAAAAATTATTCTAATTGTAGATGATATATCTAACTTATTTGGATTAGAATCTTCAGAAATTTGGAAAGTTCATGGAAATATTGTTTTATAACTCATAGAAGAAGAACTTTTTTTTTAAATATAGAAACCAAAGAAAGGATATCATTACTAACCAGCTCCATTCTTGAGATCACTATTCCGAAATCACACATGCTTAGATCTATTTTTAGACTGCTTTTAATGGAGACTTTTAGAAATGAAAATGGCGAAATTGACTATAATGCATTGTATATTAGAGAATTAGATAAGTAGAGTGAGATTTTTAATAATTTAATTTTAAAAAATAGCTAGAAATCACATATTTTTTAATTTTTTTAAATGATCTTTAGTCATAGTGCTTAATTCCATTAGTAATAATCCTTGATAATAAGATATGGAATCAAAATAACCCTCCCCTAAGTCGGATTTGTTAGCATGAATTAAAGCCATTTGAGCATTAAGAGCTGCTCTCATTAAAAGTTCAATTCCTTTATATATTAAATTCGGACTCCACATCCCATGTTGGGGATTAGACCACCAAACTGGACAAGAGTATATTCCACGATCATAATAGTATCTACTGGTATTGTGATAATTTTGAACCTCCCAATCTGTCGATAAATCTAAGTTATCAACTAAATTCATTAGATTATTAAGGCTTGTCATTAGTTTCCAGTAATATCTATGTACATTATTTTTAGGATGCTTCCATAATGGATATGGAATCTCTTTTTGAATATCTTCATAAGTCGTACTCCAACTGGATTCCCTGGGGATAATTTTTTTATTATTTATTGGAAAATATTGATCCAAATCAGAAATAGATATAGTTTTAATGTTATCATCTGCAGATATGAGATCTAATACTTTTTTTAAGAAGGTTTTTTCATAATTTCTAATATGATGCCCAAATGTTTCACCATCCATAGCAGTAATAACATATCTATTAAAATTTTTTTCGGATTTTATCTTTGGATTCTTTTGTAGTTGAAAAATCTCCTTTAATGCTTTTACAAAATCTTTAGCAGAAATATCTTTAAAAGATATTTTATTGCTAAGAATGTCATCTCTGAAAAATAATTGAAGTCCATTAGGAGAACAATAGATTTTATCATAGGGCCAATCAACTGGACAAGCAATGCCACTCATAATTACCCATTTGTACCCTAATTGACGAATATATTTAGCAACACTTCCAGAGATTGCCATTTCTGGTGGAAAAAAGCCTTTTCTTTCCCAACGACCGAATTCTCTCCTGTTTAATTCTTCATTTATTTGGATTTGATGTTGAGCTTCTTTTTTTGGAATTAAAGGGAGAATGGGGTGATATTTGGCTGTTCCTACAATCTCAATTTTATTTTCAGACACTAAATTCTGCAATAAATCCATTGTATCAGATAGACCAAATTCATAAAATAGCTCAATAAGAACGCCATTAATATTTAAACAAAATTTATTATTTTCATATCCCTCAAGTAAAGAAAATAATGGTTTATAGCACTCCTTATCTATTTTTCTTAAAACTTCAAGATCTTGAGTGGGAGGTTGATATATATGCAAAAATGGAGCCCAATATGTAATCAATTCAATCATTCTAGGTTATCATTGATTTTTATTTGAGTATTTTTATAATCAGATAAAAAATACAATTATAAGCTTTATATAATTTCTATGAGATCATAAGTATTGGATGATATAAACATATATTCAAATAATTCTATTTTATTTTTCTATTATAGTTTCTCTTATTATAGTCCCTAAATGCAAAGCAAAAGGACCAATATGAACAAGCAACTCATCACCGACCTTAATCTCAACAACAGATTTTGCTGTACCATTAGCTTCAACCAATCTAACAGTTTCGGCATTTTGACAGACACAACTTAATTGAATTTTTTTATTATTTTTCATAGCTTCTAATTCAAATCTAAGCATAGGACGGGTTTCAATTTTTACTCTTCCAACAGATACAATTCTCACTTCTCCCTCAGTATTTATGGCTATCACCTTATCCCCTCCTTTCAATTCACTAAGATACTTGGTTCGGTAAATTATTTGAGGATCATCACTAGGTATTAAAATGTAGGCAGATACATCTCCAGCATTAACTCTAAAAGGTCTTGATGGAACAAATTGAGTTTCAAAAGTTTCAGAATGGATTAAGCAAAAACCTGCTGCTGTTGAACCAACTAAAAAACCTTCTCCCATGTTCAAAAGCGAGGTAGTATCTACACAAACTCTTTCACTCTCAGGAATATTTTGAATGCGTTTAACTCTGGCTTTTGTTAATTTTAAATTGTATCCTATATGTAGTAGTTTTTTCAATTCAATAATCTCTTTAATACTATTAGGTTTAAATAAAATACCATCAACTCCAATTTCTAAAGTTTTTAACAATATCTCTGCTTCTTGTATTGTTTTAACTGAAGCAATTAATTCTGTATCGTTTGAATGCATTTCAGCAATTAGGTTTTCAAATGGAACAATTTTCCAATCTTTTGCTGAAACTATAACAAAATCTACATACCTAGCTTTTGAGATTTCAATTATTTCTCTTTCATCTTGCTTGTTTTTCAATTCAAAAAAAAAACCAAAAATATTATTAGTAAATTTCTTAGTAGATAAATATTCTTTTAGTTTATCCTTATTACTGAATACCAAATTTTTAGCATGAATTTTAGGATTTTTTGAATAAAGATTTATCCTTTCAATTTTCTCAAAATCATTAAAAGTTTCTTGAGAAATTAAAAAATTTAATAAATTTCTATTCAAAGCCTCTTGAACTAATTCTTTAAAATTATTAATCCTATTTTCAAAGTTTAGTATTATTTTTTTCATATTTATTGGTCTCCAAAACTTTTTTGATAAGAATTATTTTATAATATTATATTAAATAATATTAAATTTTTAAATAAGAAAAATCATATATTTCATAATTCTGATATATTAAATTCAAACTTCTAAAAGGAGTGTTATTAAAATGGGTCTAAAAAAGAAACTATTTCCACGGAAGGGAAAAGAGAAAGACGATTTAGTAGCCAAGGCTAAAAGTCATATTCACAAACTAAATTTAATGAATAAAAACTATAACCGTCGTTCTGAAATCAGCCGGAAAAATGCAAAAATCGCTTTAAGACGTGGAGAAAAAGATCGTGCGAAGTCTTATTTAGTACAATATAAAGCATATCAAGCGAAGGTTGATCGAGCTAATAATATCAGGTTAAAAATTGAAAGACAAATTCAAGCAATAGAAGAGGGAATGCTTATATCACAAACAGGTGATGTTTTTGGTGGTATTAGAGATACATTAGAGGAAATTGCTACAAAAGCATCTCCAACTAAAGTTGCTGAAATAGCAGAAGATTCTGAAGCTTATGTCTCTGAAATTGAAGAAGCAGCAGATATATTAGCAGGAGACCCTGAAATTGACCTTGCAATTGATGTTACAGAAGAATTGAATCAACTTGAGACTGAAATGCTTCTCGAGCAAGGAGGAGCAATGCCTGAAATTCCTTCAGATGATTTGCAATACATTCCAGAATATGATGAACTTGAAGAAGAAACAGAACTTAAATCAAAAGAAAAGTTAAAAGACGAAATAGATAAATTAAGGAAAGAATTGGAAGGATAAACTGTTATTGTAAGTCTGTTTTTACTTTTTACACTTAAATTTCATTTTAATTTTAATTGCTTTAAAATCTATTTCAATTCCTTCAAGGCATGGATCATGTTTTCAACTTTCCTTATTGCAATTTTATAGCCTATTTCTTCTCCAAAAATTTTTAATGGATAAAAGCCACAATCTGGCTTAATAATTAAATTCTCTCTACCATATTGATCTATTCCTTTCTTACTATACTTTTTAAGAAATTCGACTTCTTCCACATAATCATCAATATTTTTATTTTCTATAGGAGTAAACTTTGATTCC
>CP070831.1:624767-652768 GCA_020344955.1 Promethearchaeota archaeon
ATTAAAAATTGGATAATTTTTTGAAATGACTCCAATTATTTTATTATAATCAAATTGGGTAACAATTTCCCCAAAATTCTTTAAAGTATTTCTTAATTTCTTACCTTCGATATCATAAACTTGTGAATTAAAAAATATTAAGGGTTGTGTTTTTGAATTATTCTGGCTTAAGATTTGATTAATTTCGTTGAAAGTTAAAACTTGATTATCATTTGTTAGGAAAAAACTATTTTTCGGGCTCCATTTTGAGTAAAAAATGTTACCTACGAATATAATAATTTGATATATGTTCCTTGATAAATTAGATAATATATTATCTTTTGTAGAATTTAATCCTATCAATGTAGCCATCTGGTTAATTTCAGGAGTTTGATTAAAGAAATTAATTATAAAGTCTAATTCTTCAGCACCAGCTTGAAATGGAAAAATCAATTCTTTTTGCTTGGTTTTTTCATTCCACTTAAGAGGACTTTTAGAGTTAATTGAATCAATAACTAAAACATTAATTGCTTTATTAGATGCCTCCACTGAAGCATCATTTAAAAAATCTTCTTTAAAAGCAACACCTCCAAGTGGAATTTCACCTATTTTATATCCACTTGAATATTTTAACAAGAAAAAATTATTATCATATATAAGATCAAAAGGAATTGTCATATTATCTAAAATAAAATAAATCTGATGTATTACGTTCAAACTTTCAATCTTGAATGATTTAAAGACTTCTCTAATTAATTTTGGGAGGTAAATATACAGTAATTCACCAAAGTCCTTTAGATCAAATAAGTATTTTCGATATTCAGATTCATAGAAAAGTTCATTATATATTTCAATTAATTGAGTATCGTTCCAGAATTCATCAGAAATATTCCCTTCGATTACTTTATTGTCACTAGAAATTATTCTGAATGAGATCATCCCATAGGAATTAATTCTTAAAACTACTTGTTTAATACTCAAGCCTTCATGAAATATACTCACTTTATTATTTTTTTCATCAAGAGTATAAATACTTTTCCTGATTGATTCTGTTTCGGTGAAAAGTTTTCTAAGGTCTGTTAATTTTTTACTTAAATCTTTATCTAAATAAGGAAGTATTTTTTGAGCAATATTATAATTCTTTTCTTCAAAAAGAGCACGATAAAACATCATTCTCCAAAATTCTCTTTGTTCTAAAGAAAAGAACATTGATTTAAATTTCCATAATATATCGCATGTGTAAAAATAATGAAAGATCTGAGATTCAGTTTGAGGTAATTTTAAGTGATTGTTTAGTTTTTCTATTGATTGGAGTAGATATTTCTTCTCTTTCATATCTACAAATTTTTTACAAGCTTCAACCCATAGTTCAATTAGAATATTATCATAAGATAAATCTGATTGGTACATGAATAAATCCTCCAAGAAATCATATATCTCAAATGCGATTTCAAAGCGATTTCTATTAATTGAAAAGTCTATATATTTCCTTATATATGTAACAGCATCACCAAATGACTGATATTCTTGGATTTTAAAAAAAGTATCGCGAATCATAATAATAATCCATGAATATTCACCAATATCATATAAATAATAAATTAGCTCTTCAAGATCAACTAAAATAGTATTAAAACTTCTTTCATTAATAGCAATTCTGCTTATACTACTAAACTCATTTTTTAAATAACTAGGAAGTCTATTTATTAAAATCTTATTGATCATCCTTACAAATTCTGCAGAATCCTCCATTAATTTATATTTTAAGCATACATTTTCTAAAATCATGTAAATAAATAATGCTCTTTTGGATGGTTCTATACTAAATATAGTCTTTCCAAATCTTTCTAAGCTTAAATTAAAAAATTCAGATGGAGCTACTGATTTTCTTAAATAAGTTTGTAATACTTGAATTTCAAATAATCTCTGGAAATCATTTCTCTCATGCAATTTTGCTGAAAATGAATTAATGAATTTTGTTATTCCCTTTTGGGATAAATCCTCCATTTTTACAAATTTCTGAAGGAGATTTGTCCCAAAATTATTAAATAAATAAAAATCATCTAATTTGGATAAAAATGAAAAGAATCTCTTATAAGCGTCAATATATCTAATTAAATCAATCTCAACCTTGCCTTCTTTATGTTTCACTAGAGAATTTAAATACATCCACCAAGAATTAGAAATAATCATAATTAGCTGATGCTTTTTCTGAACATCTAACCAATCACATTTCTCTAGTTCAAAACCTAGATTATCAAGCAATTTCGAAGCCCATTTATGATTTGCAGCAAATAATAATTTTCTTGCTGTTATAATCTTATTTTGAAAAATTGCTAAAAATTCTTGCTTTAAATCAACGTTAATTGACATGAGAAAATTCCCTTTCTTATTCATTCATATTATTTTGATTTTTGAATTTGTGATCATGTTCTTGCTGGGCTATTTCTTGATTAGGATTTTGAATCCAACCTTTTTGTAACTTATTTTGAGCCCATAAAACTGAGGATCCAATCCAACCAATATTTTCTCTCCCAGAAACAGCAATTACATTAATTTTGTCTTTTAATTTCTCAGAAAAATATTTTGAGATTTCAACTTTTAATCTTTGATCTAAGCCAGGGATTAAGCTAGTTCCTCCAGCAAGAATAATATTTGGTAACAAATCCTCCCAATTTTCACGATCCCAGAATCGCACAACCTTTGATATTGCCTCAGCTAATCCAACATAATCAATATGAATTAATGAAGGATTAAATAAAGGTTCAACAAGCATAAATCTTTCTAAGTTAATATCTAAAGATGTACCATCTGGTAAATCAATTGTTTTATTATACTTAGTTAAACCGTCTTTAATTCTTTTTATTTCTCCATCTGGGTCTAAAACACATAAAGATAATTTATCTTTAATCTCTTTAGCAATCATTTTATCAAGATAAACTGATCCTCCAGACCCTTTTCTTGTTAAAACTAAATTCAAAAAGTAAGCTGTTAATTCCTTACCAGATATAGGATAAGTATCTCTTGCCATAGTATTCGAAAATCCATGTAAAAATGTAGTGATATTGGTATTTACTTCACCAATATTCACAACAACACCACTAGATTTTCGCAAGGTGCTTAATATGCCTTGATTTTCTGATAAAAAGAGTATAGAAGGAAAATCAAAAACATTGAAAAATATATCTGTTAATTTTGTTTTTTCTAATTCTGATATAAAAAATGGAGTTATTATTATAATTAGTTGTTTAAATTGATTTTCCTCAGAAATGTTTAATTGTTTATAATAATGATAAAAAAATTTCATAAAAATTGTATAGTTAGATTCCTTTTTGAATTCATGAAGTTTTAATATGTTTGAGTATTTTAGAGCATCATCTCCAAATAGCTGACTATCCTCCTCTTTCTCAATAATATAGATATCTTCAAGACCATCAATTACATCTGAGGTAAATATATAATCAGTTTTATCAACATAAACACTTGGAGTAATGATATCTGGAAAATCATCTCCAGCCCATCCTAATCGAAAATTTCTACTTCCAATATCAATAATTAGTGGACGTAACTGATTTTTTTCTTCAGACGACATAGTAAATTATTAAAAATATACTTTTATATTATCTTTTCAATGTTGAAAATAAACCAGCTATTCGTTATACTTCCATTTGTGAATAAATTCATCTGTAATTCGTTTTAGTTGATATTCTTTAACTTGTAATTCAAGCAAACCTAAAACTCTTTTGAATTCACCAGACATAGATTCAATATCAACTTCAGCAACTGTTTCGATTTCATCACGTTTAACTTTAAATTGCTCTAAATTTGCTTGAATTTTATCATATACTCCAGAGATATTACCAACTAAATCTTCAGTATTTTTCTTTGTAATTTTCCGCATCTTTCGTAATATACTCAAAATATTGGAGATAGACATTTCCCATCGGTCGTAATTTTCATTATAACTCGTAAGTAAACCTTCGAAAAACTCAGTTAATTTTAAATATATATTCTTTTGCTTGATAAATGAAGGTTCTTTTATAGTTGAAGGAGGAGCAGGTTGAACCTCTGATGTCAAACTGACTTCTGGTTTATCTATTGGTTCAACGGGCTTTGTTTTTTCATTAGCTTCTGTAACTAATTTTGTTCTCTCCTTTTTTTCATCTTTAGTTTGTTGAACTAATGGAACATCTTCTAAAACGTATGCTTCAGCAATCTTACTACGTGATTCATGTGATAATTGCGGTGTAATCTTCATATCTCCTTCTTTTTGAGGTTTTAGGAATCCTTGTCCTTCGGATACACCTTTTAGTAGTGTTTGTAATGTTGTTTCTGTAGATTTAGCAGAGTGTAAGGCTGAATTTAACGAATATTCGGGGATCTGGTCAGCTTCTGCTTCTGAGTCTTGTAGTTTTTTCTTTTTTTCCTTTTTCTTCTTTTTTGCCACTAAAAATACCTTGTTTTAATTTTTTTTTAAGAGTGATCAAAATCTTAGTCAATTGGAGAAAGAGTAACTTCTAATGCATCCCCCTTTTCTTTTAAAATTCTTGTTAGCTGATCTACGTCACGAGGAGTTTCTGATATTGCTGTCCAAACTGCAGTTTTATCTTTTTCTACAATCACAGCTTCACTATATACTAAACTGAGATCTTCTTCTGCAAAAATCTCAAGGATTTTTGCTAATGCTCCAGAAACATCTCTCATAATTACTCTAACTTTAATGAGGTTACTCTCATCTCTTAATCCAATAGGAGTAATTCGAATCTCTTTAGTTTCTGAATCGCTCACTAACATAAGCTGAGAATTGGTGGTTAATCCTAGATTTTTCCTTGTGACAAGTGGCAATACTATTCGTCCACGGTTGTCGATTGAAATAATCTTAACGTCTTTCAAAATTAATCATTGGAATTATTATAATTTTAATTATAATTATCTTCGTTTTACTGCTATAAATTTCTAACTATAATTCATGGTTATATTTTTCTTATTATTATTATCTAAATTATTATTAATAACTTTAATGTAATCCTAATGAACTAGAAAACAATACTTAAACCAAGAATTAAATCAAGTATAACGACTCATCTATTAATTCAAAGTAAGGTATCATCAATGAAAATATAATAAGAAGTAAATAAAAGAAGATTTTTCAGATTGTCAAATTCTTATTCATTATGAGCTTTTAGCTTAACTGTTAAATCTCTGGCTCGTTTGGAGTACCAAATTAAAAGTTCACCAGCATCTTCAGGTTTAAAGTATTCCCCACCACATAAAGCTGCTGCGCGTGCCATCAACGCATCGTCTGGATTCCCCAATCCGACGATATACGCCACAACATTCGGATTGTCTGCTAACTTTTTAACCTCATTGAAGAAAGCATCACCATCAGTCGGTACACCATCTGTAAGAATTACTATCATAGTTGGTTGGTCTGGATTCATCTTTTGGAATTCATTCAAAACATTATGAGCTTGTATCATCGCAGAACCCATATTAGTAGCTTGACCGTACGAATTTCCTATTCGATCAACTATCATCCGAGCAGCATCTTCAAGAACACCCTTCTTACCGCTTGCAGAGTCCATATAATAACTACCTCCAAAAGGTAGTATTTGGGCTTCATCAGCAAACCTAATTACAGATACTTTTTCACCAAATCCTCTTCCAACTTTTTCACTTAAGAAGAGAACTGCAGCAAATGCAGCTGATATCCTTCGGGGTATATTAATTCCATCTTTGAAATGTTTTAAGAATTCCTGGATTTCTCGAGATTCCATAGCTGCTTTTATTCCCTCTATAGCAGGAGCTATGTTAGTCACGAACACATCCCTAGCCATCATGCTCCGGCTAATATCAATAATGAGAATAGCGTTAAAGGGAATTAATCCTATTGGACTTAAGGACAAAGTTGTATTTGGGGAAACTCTAGCAAAAATATCACCTGTTAAATCAGGAACTGTATCAAGAATAGAACAAGCTATATTTACTGCAGACCATCGAAGTTTTATACCTTTAAATATAATATAATTTGCTATCCAGCCTTTCATAGAATCAACATTTTCTCGAGCAGTACTGATTATCTCCCACATATTTTCACCAGAGATGGGTGAAATACCTAACGAAATGCTTTGTAATGGTATAATGGTTCTTTGATTTTTATATACTTTAACTTCAAAACTCCCGATACCTGAAGCTTCTAAAATTTCACTATCAATAATAATTGCATTATCAGGAGTAGCCTCTGAAACTTCTACCTTTCCAGCGCCCATTGCCCCAGTGAGCTCATCTTCAAAAGCAAGAATATCATCTGTTTGAAGTGAAAGAGAATATTGCGTTCTAGGGCTAACCAAAGCATATCCCATTAAATTTGGTTGAGATTGAACTTCTAATATTAATTCAGAAGCTTTTTGAATTGGAGGTTCAGTAGAATATATAACAATTTGTTGAGCTTGAATGTTTGTATCTTCATAGGTGTCCATACTCATGTTAATCTCATCCATTCCAATATTGACTTGATCTATTCTTGCGGAACCCGAAGATCTTGTTAAAGGATCCTCCCATCCTATTAACATTCCTTGTCCAAGTCCAAGCTGTTGAATAATGCTTGGATTTAGTTGTACTCTTCCACCTTCTATACTATCATCAATTTTAGGAGTGAGAATGATTCCATTTTTTTGACTTTGGAGCATTTTTACATCAATTTTATTTGGATATGGCTCTACTGGTGCCACGGTTTCTACACCATATTGACTTATGCCTGGTTGTGGGATCTCCATTGGTGGAGGAGGACGTGAAGGTAAAGGAGATAATGAAGGTTGAGGTGCAGGAGTCGGAGAAGGCATCAGAGATGGGTGAGGTGCAGGAGTGGGTTGGGTTATAGGTGGAGGAGGGGGTGTTAATGAAGGTTGGGGCGCAGATGCGGGGGGAGGTGATGGTAGTGGAGATAATGAAGACTCTTTTGAGGGTGCTGGCTGTAATGTTGGGGTGGGTGTTGGTTGTGTATCAGGAACTTTTGGAATTTTTAGAGTGGGTGTAAGTGATGCCGCTGAACTAGCAGGACGAACAGTTAATTCAACTCCTGAAAATTGTAAATCATCTAATAGATTTTTCGAAAATTGACCAGCAAAATCTAGTATTGAATCAGAAATTTCTATAATGGCAATTTTTTTCAAATTGTTATCAATATTTAATATTTCTACAGTATCTCCCTCTTTTATTCCTAATTTATCTGCATTTGATTGGCAAATAATTACTTTGTCTGTTATTTCATCACTGGCATCGACAAATAACTTGATTTCTATCATAATTATTAACTACAATTTTTTAGAGTTTTTTAATATATTATAAGGTATAAACCTTAAAATTTCTATCAACACTTATTTACTTTACTAATAAATAACAACCTAATATCAGTATGTAATATTGATTTAGAATTGATATTATTATAAACATAAATATCTTAATATTAAAATTTAACAATAATAATTGATTTAGGTAAAAAACTTTGTGAATGAATTATTGGAATAGAAACACTTCAGAGAAGAATATTTAAAATTTAATGAATAAAAGAATTTTATCAAAGAAATAATTAATCATTTATGGTTGGTTTTCTCTAATCTGCCTATATCATGTCAAAGGATAACGTTTATTAATTTCTCCTGCATAATATCTGAAAATTTTAACAATTTTCCCCAAATCTGCAGTTTGTCTTGATGCTCCCATTAAAAAAAATCGACCAGCAGCACTCAGAATTATAAATCCATTATCGCCGCGTAAAACAACCTCCAGCATATTAGTGAATCCTAGAGTAGCGATAGCATCGGTTCCTGACTGAACAACAACTGCGCTCAAGCTAGAGAAGAGATCCGGATCCAAATTATATCCGGGGATGGCACTGAAAGCCAATCTTAATCCCTCTCTCGTAATTAATGCAAGTGCTTCTAATTCACTATATTCTGTTATACTTCCAAGGAAGTTTGAAAGCGCATGTGCTTCATCTGGGGTTAAATCTGACATTCTTATTTAATGCTAATTTTTTTCCATTTAATAATAATTAACAAATTTAACCTTAAAAATTTATATTTATAAATATAAACACGAGTATTATTGATTGGAGGTTTAAAACATTAAGATATTTCAGCAATTAATTTTACATTCTAACTAAGAATAAAGTTAAAATAATTAAGAGAGTTTCAATTTCCTCCTAATTGTTCCTTGATTTGCTCCTTTAATAGTTCTCTTTTACTTTTAGATTCTATTGGTTTACTTACAGCACCAGTACGTTTTAGAAATTCAATTGCTATAATCTTGCCATTTTCACTTAAAATTCTAGGACTATAATCTTCTGCAAAGAAGATTCCTTCAGGGATGGCTCCAACTTTCGATATTTCCTTAGTCACTTGTTTTTCTCCTAGAAATTGTTGTACTTTTTCAACAATTGAATAAGCATGATTGCCAATAATAATCAGTTCTCGCTCAAAACCAGGAGGCATTTGAATTTCTTCTAATTTCTGCATGACTTGTTGAAAATCTATCTGAACTTGATCTTGTATAAAATCCAGCGTAGTACCTTCTCCTCTATATAAAGGTCCTGTGTTTTGTGCACCACGATCTCTGCTTCCAGCTATATTCATTCCTTCAGCAGGTTTAGGGCTTCCAAATACATTCTTTTCTCGTAATGGGTGTACTGTTGGTTGAGAAATATCTTCAGCTTTTATCTCTTTTGCAATCCCTGCCTCCGTTTGACCTCCAATTAATTTTATAAAGTCGGATTCTTCTTCACCTTCATCAACAGGAACAACAGCATAATGCATTCCCACCTGACCACGAATTTCTTGAGATCTTTTGGCTCCGATGAATTTTGATCTCACACTACTTTTAAGGCCCTTCCAAAGATATACTTTTCTCACATCATCTGCAACTAGGACATAACATTCATCAGTTTTTAATAAATCTTTAATCGGTCCTGCTGTAGTAATTTCAGTAGTTGTCCCATCTGGATTTATTAGAAATACTTGTGGAATTTTAATCAATCTCCTTTTATTTTTTGTTGAAATTTAGTTTAAATTAAAAATCTACAACCTCAACTTAAGTTATCACAATAACTGAGTTAATAATATAATAATATTAGAAATTAATAAATCTTTATTTTGTTACTTATTCACGTTCTGAAATCCTTAAATAGACACTTGTTGATTTGCAAAAGCTTAAAAATTCATAACATCTCTAATTGTTTTACCAATATTTTTAACCATATCTAATGCTGTAAAATAATTTCCTAAATTTTTTTTACAAAACTCGCCTATTATGCCATTAAGAAAAGCTGCTGAGCATGCAGAATCGAAAGGCTTATTCTTTATTGATATAAAAGAACTACATAACCCTGCTAATACATCACCCGTTCCTCCTATACTCATTTCAGGACAGCCGGTTTTATTTATTTTTAATTGTTTCCCATCAGATATGTAATCATATGGACCTTTGACTAATAACGTTAAATTTAATTTTTTTGCCAATTCGTTAATTGTATTACTACGCTCAATTAGGTTATCATATGGTGGTAAATTTAAATTAGACATTATTTTTAACTCACCTTCATGAGGAGTTAAAAGAGCAGGTAATCCTTTAATCATTTCAAGATGATTTTTTACTAATTTTAAAGCATCTGCATCTAGAACAAACGGTTTTTTATATTCTTTTAACCTTTTTAGCAATTCAACAAATAATACCTCAGTCTCACCTTGTTTTCCTAAACCAGGACCAATTAAGACTGAATCTGACCACTTTATTAGCTCCGTTAATTCTTCTAAAGCTTTCATATTCAAATAATCCCCGGTCTGAGCTCTTATGATCATATTTGGAGAATAGCTTCTGAGAGCATCTGCTATAACTTCTGGTACATACGTGATCACTAAATCAATGCCGAAGTTGATTCCGGCTAAAGAAGCGTAGGCTGGGGCACCAGAATAATTTTTAGAGCCCCCTATTATTAATATTTTACCAAATTCACCTTTGTGAGCATCTTTCTTTCTTTTTTTTAAAGTTGGTATTAAATTTCCTCTACCTACAAACATACTAGCCTCTGGAGGTATCCCAATAGATTTTTCTACAATTTCTTTCATATATTCATTACTACTAGTCATCCCTTTTTTCAATCTATGGAATGTAATTAAAAGATCTGCTTTTACGGCAGTATCTGAAACTTTTCCTGAATTGGGATTAAGTCCCGAAGGAACATCAATACAAACGACTGTAAATCTATTTGAATCATTTTCTTTAAGACTATTTATTAGAGCAATAGCAGAAGCTATGGGCTCACGAATTTTACCTTCTATTCCCGTCCCGAGTAACCCATCTATAATTATATGATAAGCTTTATCTTTCTTAATAAAATCTTCTATTTTGGTTAATTCCGTTGAATCTTTAATCTTTTCAATCTCTATTGAATAATGTAGATTATTAGCAATTATTTTCCAGTTTAAATCGCCCTCATCTGTTCTAATTTTATCAGGGTCTCCAATTAAAATCAATAGAGACTTCACTCCATAGGAAGATAAGTGTCTAGCAACAACGAATCCATCACCCCCATTATTCCCCGTTCCACAGAAAATAACTGCTTTGGAATTTGGTTTGAAATATCCTCGATTCATAATTTCAGTTGCGAAAGAATAACCTGCACATTCCATTAAATGACTCTTTGGGATTCCTAACCATTCACTATTATTATCCAAAATCGCCATTTCTTCTGAAGTAATCTTTTTTGAATTAAATGGTTTCATAACAATTTTATTTAAGAGTTAGAGATAAAAAACCTTTTAGGTTTAATCTAAGTTTTAAGTGAAAAAATATTTCATTATTCGAATCTTATTGATGTAAATAATAAATAAAAAATAATAGGACATTAAGAAAATGAGTGAAAATTTAAAAAAATATCAAGAATTTGGGAAAAAACTCGAAGAACTTCTAAGACCACAAACGTTTCCTATAGCAATCAAACTTATAAAAGAAGAATCCGAGATACTTCCTAATCTTAAAAGACCGAAATCTGATTTACATGTTCAGACTTTCTTATGTCAAACTTTTAAGATGGTTCGTAGTTATGGGTGGACTATCGCTATAACGGAAGAAGATTGCGTTTGTAGGTTAGCAAGAGGATTATACGGATGGGACCCCATGACAGAACAAGCAAAAAACTTTGCTAATCAATTCAGCATAGGGCTTTACTCAAGAGATCTTGAGACTTCGGAAAAATTTCAAGAGCATCTTTATATCCTTAAAGAAAAATATATAGGTCTTGTAATTTCGCCTTTAACAAGAACTAAAATTGAACCTGATGTAGTTCAGATTTATTGCAATCCTGCTCAAGCAACGAGATTGATTCAAAGTTATCTATACAATAAGGGTGGAACATTCAATTTCACGTCTGCTGGAAGAGCAGGTTCTTGCCATGAAGGAGTGATCAAAACTATACAAACTGATGATCCTCAGTTAGTCGTTTTAGGAAATGGAGATAGAGTATGGGGCGGGGTGGAAGATTCAGAAGTTATGTTTTCAATTCCACAAAGTAAATTAGAATCTGTAATACATGGATTAGAAGCAACTCATAAAGCAGGCTTAAGATATCCCATACCAAAATACATGAATTATAACCCTGGATTCCAAGCATCCTTTGAACAAAAAGCAAAAGCTAGAGCAGGAGGCACAATTGTAAAAGAAGACTGATCGTGAAAATCAATGAAAAATTGAATATCAATTTAATATTTCTATTTTAATTGAATCTATATTTTTATAAAACCATCTATTTTTTTTCTAATTAATAAAAAATAAACTGCTATTTTTGAACTCAGAATTAAATTTCATCGTATAACGTGTTAAATAGTATAACAATATGAACAATGTATTATAAAACAGCTTAAATGCCTTATAAAATGAATTCTAGAATGATAAGAAATAAAAACAATTTTTTTTAATTTTTCTGTTATGTTAGTATTAGAATATTTTGTCACTACATGATTTCTTGTCACTACATGATTTCTTGTCATTAAATAATATTTTGTCATTAAATAATTTCAGAACTCGATATAAGAGTGAAGATTAGATTTATAAGGATAAGATTTACAAAGGATATTTAACAGCAAATCTCATAAAAAAAATCAAAAAAATTAGAAATTTATTTGTAAAAGCAAAAATTTCTTTTCTATTCCATATTAAAGAGTGAGAATTTTTCTATTTTTCTCACACTTTTTTTTCCCATGATTACAAATACTCAAAATCTGATATATGCTTTATCCCTTCTCGTCCTAAAATTTCTATTTTATTTGTATATGCTATAAGAATTAAATTTGTTTTCAATGAAGCTTATCGTACATCACAAGGTTTTGTGCAACTCACTCCAGTTCGCTGATATATTTTAGCCCATTTAATATGGAATTTTCAGTGAATGGACCAAAATATTTTCTAATTTAGTGCTAGCCTTCACTGAAGTGTTGCACCAGTTGTTAGACAGGTCTTATTAGAATATTTTGTCACTACATGATTTCTTGTCACTACATGATTTCTTGTCATTAAATAATATTTTGTCATTAAATAATTTCAGAACTCGATAGAAAAGTAAAGATTATACTTATAAGGATTCGATTTCAAAAACATATTTAACAACAAATTTCATAAAAATTAGAAAAAAAATTAACAATAATTAGTGAATGTTATATGGAAATGGAAAAAAAAACTTAGCTATCATTATCCTAGCTGTTGTACTCGCAGCCTCTGGTGTGGGTAACGTTATCCTTGCTATAATGGCTGGTTTTGTCCAGGTAGCACCACCACCATCAGTGAATACAGTTATCATAGGTTATGCTAGTAATCCAGATACAATTGATCCAATTGATACTTGGGATGTCCCATCTCATAATGTAGAACACCAAGTTATTGAAGGATTAGTTGGTTATAATACATCTGATCACCCTGTTTATGGAATTATACCCAAACTCGCTACAGACTGGCATTGGCATGGCTCAAACTATGATGAAATCTCATTTGAATTAAGACAAAATGTACTCTTCCATGATGGTACAACATTTGATGCTGATGACGTAATTTGGAATTTTGATAGGTTAACCTGGTTCTGCAACTATTCTGGAACTCTTGAAGATAATGCAACCTCTTGGTTAGGCTTTCCAAGCTCCTTATATTGGTTCTCTGATGGAGAAACACCAATTATAGCTGACTATTACAAAAATAGTCAATATAATGTAACCTTTGAATTATCTCGTTCTTTTGCACCTTTCTTAGATCTATTAACTTTCGTCGCAGGGCATATTATTTCTCCTGATTCATCTCCTAGATGGACCTATATAGATTTAACAACCGGTGATTTAGTAGGTACCGGCCCTTATGTGTACGATAGTTATGAAGTTGATGTTGACGTTAGATTTCATCAATTCGAAGATTACTGGGGAGAAGAACCATGGGCAGAATTGTTAATCTTTGATGTTAATGAAGATGATACATCAAGAAATATGGATATGCTAGCCTTGAAAATTGATTATTTACAAGGTGCTTTACCAGAATTACTTGACACATACAATGATAGTATTTATCATACATTAAACCGATTTGGAGAAGGTTTATGCTACTTCTATATGGAGATGTACTGTGAGAATCCTAATTATGCTGGAGGATTGAATGTTACATGGAGAGAAGCACTTAATTATGCTATAAACTACACTTATATTATTGATGAGATATATCAAGGCTCTGTTGTGAGAGGTCCTCCTGCAGTTCCACGCTTAATGCCTGGTCATAACGCTTCAGTTCAAGTTATTGATACTGATATTACCAGAGCAAGAACATTAATGATGTCTATGTTCCCTGCTGAAACTACTGGATTAGATGCAACTTACCCAGGAACAACTGAAGGAGGTTGGGCAGCCTTATCTCTAAGAACAGTACAGCTAAACAGACACTATGGATCTGTAAACAATTTGAGAATGAATCAGAATCTGGATGAAACCTTTGGCCTTATTGGAGTTGATACCTATGAAGTAATAAGGACTTGGGGAGATTATCTTGATACTGGTGAAAATCATCCATGGGATATGGAAATCTCCTTTATTGGTTGGTGTCCTGATTATCTTGATGCATTTAACATGCTTGATCCATTATTCAACAACGTTTCTTCCTCTAACTTTGCTCACGTAAATGATCCATACCTTCAATCATTATTTGACCAAGCTTCACAACAACCAGACGCCCTATTAAGACAAGAGATTTATATGCACATACAATCCTATCTTTTTGAGGCAAGAACACCTGCTCATGAGTATAAATGGCCTCACGCTGTTCTATTTGCTACTTTACAAAACTTCGTCCATTCTGCGGACTTACAAGGAGTGTTGTACAACAGTTTGAATCTGCTTGAATGCTACGCGATGCATTTCTAGATAAATTTTGTATTAAGTAATTGAAACAAACTAAAAATTAACTTTTTTTTTTTTTTTTTTATTAATAAAAATGGATTAATAGTCGTAAGGTTGCGTGATCCAAAGGAAATAAAGTTTATATTTTATTTTATAAACTTAGAATCTCATTTTTTTTTTTTAATTTTTTTATTTATATAATACAATTTTAAAAAAGAGAATGCCGGTGGAGGGATTCGAGCCCTCGACCTCCAGAATACATCCAGTCTGACCCATTTTTTCAGTAGGATTATGAGTCTGGCGCTATAACCAGCTAAGCCACACCGGCAGAATTTTTCCATTGAAGCCCCCGGCGGGATTTGAACCCGCGACCTTTAAGCTCAAAAGGATATTTCCTTTCTGAATTGCCTTACCAAGGCAACGCTCTACCACCTAAGCAACGGAGGCGTAAATAAAATTCTAACAATCTAAGTAATTATTATTAAATTAAAAATTTTTTTACAAAATGAATTTAAAAATTAAAAAAAAGAAATGAAGTTTATAATTATAATAATGCCATAAAAAGAGCGCCTAATGTGATGTAGAATTGAGCTAAAAAGTAAGTTGTCAAATTAATTAATCTACCATGTTTAAATTCTCCTTCCCATTTAATCATGGCAAGGATAGAATCTGAAAAGACGAACAAGATGGAGCCGAAATATATAAAGATAGTTGAAATTTCTTGAATCGCCGCTATTCGTACAACAGTAGCCACATGCATTAATAAAATAGCGCCCATATATACTAACACAGGTATCTTCAAATCTTCTGTTTTTTTTATGAATCTTGGTACCGTAAATGCTATAATTAATATTACAGGACTAAAAAGAAAAAGTGCCCAAATATTAAAAGTAGTTATATCACCAACACCTATGAAGAAAGAAATTATATAGAAGATCTGGTTTATTAAAAAACCAATCATGCCAAATAAAAACCATTTCTCTTGGTTTTTAAGCATTAATAATATATCTCCTGTCATTCCCCCTATTAATGCAACTACGATTAGCCAATCGATCCTTTCAACTCCAACTCCGTTAATTACTCCAAAAATATAAAATAATATTAATAGAGGCATTGCAAGAGGTTTACTAGCATAGAATATCTTCGTATTATCTTTTGATTCACCATATAATTCAATAATAACAATAATAAAAAATAGTATCAAAAATATGTATTCAATCATGATTTTTCACTAAAGAGATGTGGAATTTAATGATATTCTAAAAATTAAAACAAATTTAAATAATTTTAGAATTAAGATTTACAGATTAGTGAATATATGACTACAAAAAAATGGCTTTTTCCTCAATTTTTATAATAAAATCAAAATCCAATCAAAGATGCAGTCAAAAATCCAAGAAGCATAGCCAATGCAATTATACCAATAAAAAGAAAAAACAAGATACACCCAAAACCCCTTAAGCTTCTTATATGTTTCCTATATGGATAAATTATACCTATTATAATAAGAGGTAAGCCCAAAAGGTTAACTGCAAAAAGACCCATCCCTCCTGCGGAATGGAAGGGGCAAGGACAAGTATAATCACACACAGGGCAATTTACTTCTTCCAGATAATATGCAATTATACCCCATACTATGGGAATACATCCAATAACAATCAAGGGAATTCCAACCCATAATTTATTTACTTTAACTTCTTGTGGTTGCTCAAAATCAATAGTTTTTCTCTGGATCTCTGAATCTGCTACAATATCCTCAAAATCCCCACTTTTATTTCTATACTGTCTCCAAATAAGAAAAAAACCACCTATCATGACGAACACAGAGACAGCACCAACGATAACAAATCCAGTCTGATAAGTACGCCACCATAGTAACTCAAATAGCAGGATCATCAATCCTAAGATAATAACAATTATAGCTATAATTAGCTCTGATTTCTTAATTTCTCCCATTTTGGTTTCTCTACTTCACTCCTTTTTTTCCGTCTTTCAAATAAAATTGGATAGTTAGTAATATGGGTAATTGAGAATTTAATATTTATCAAGTATATTGTACAAAAAAGTAGTAAATATAACGATTTGTAATTACATCAAAGTGATATAATTACAATTTAATGAAACTAAATATACCATCTATTTTTTTTGTTGGTTTAGATCGAAAGATTTATATATAAAAAAACATATTTGTTCTATATCGAACAATTCGATCTCGAACATTCGATCTCGAACTATTAAGAATAGAGGAATAAAATATGGAAACAATGTCATTTGGTCTCGGAATTGATGATTATGAGTATTATGATAACCCAATTCGAAGAAACAATGGCAAATGTAAAGATATAGCCTCTAGTGAGATATATTATTCAAAAAACTGTATTGAAGGTGAAAAAGATAGGTAAAGTTAAAACGGGATGGAATTTACCAATATTACCTCTCCCAGTATGCTTATTAGGTGCTCATGTTAACGGTAAACCTAATTTCAATACAATAATTTGGTTTAACATGATACACGGTACTCCCCCTTTAATTGGTGTAGTAATGTCAAAGAAGCATTATACTAATCAAGGAGTTAAGCAAAATAGGTCGTTCAGTCTTAATATACCTACAAGTGATATGGCTGTTGTAACTGATTATTGTGGTCTCCATTCTGGATCGAAAGTTGATAAATCTAAAGAATTTGAAATCTTTTATGGTGATCTTAAAACAGCTCCAATGATTATGGAGTGTGGTGAAAATATAGAGTGTACGCTAATTAATACCGTAGAATTCAAAAAAACAGAACTTTTCATTGGAGAAATTGTTGAAATTTATTCCGATGAAAAATATATAAAAGATGATAAGCCATATGTTGAAAAATTTGACACTTTTATTTGCTTAATGCCAAATGGACCATATTGGAAAATAGGGGAATATTTAGCTGAAGCCTACGAAGTAGGAACAACCTATAAACCTAAAAATTAAAGATTTTTTTTAAAAATAAAAAACAATTTAAAAAATAATAAAAAAGAGGAATAAAAATATGGAAAAAATAATAGCTTATTGCGGAATTAATTGTTCCGAATGCCCTGCATATATAGCTACTCAAAAAGATGATTTAAAAGAAATTAAAAAAGTCGCTAAGGAATGGTCAACCAAAGAAATGCCATTTAAGCCTGAAGATATTTATTGTGATGGATGTACTTCAGAAGGAAAGCATTTTGGGTGGTGTAGTGAATGTCCAATAAGGATTTGTTGCCAAAAGAAAGGATTTGAAAATTGTGCTTATTGTGATGACTATTTCTGTGATAACTTAAAGATGACTTTCGATAAGACTCCTTCTGCAAAGGAGAGATTAGATGAGATAAGAAAAAATCTTTAGTATAAATAAAAAAGGAGCTGAATAAAATGGAACTAAAAGAAGCAAAAAAATTAAGTTTGGAATTAATGGAGACTTCTAAAGCTGCTTATTTAACAACTGTTGACTCTGATGGATATCCCATAACAAGAGCCATGTTTAACCTAAGAAACAAGGAGCAATTTCCAGAATTTTCAAAGTTTTTCGCTGGTTTAGATAATGAATTTGACATTTTTATCTCAACAAATACTTCATCAACTAAGCATAAGCATATTCAGAAGAATCCAAAAATCTGTGTGTATTACTGTGATCCTGAAGACTTTAAAGGTGTTATGTTTGGTGGAGAAGTTGAGGTTATTGATGATATGGATATAAAGCGAAAAATTTGGTTAGATTGGTGGACAAGATACTATCCAGAAGGCTTAGAAGATCCTGATTATTTATTACTCCGACTAGACCCAAAAACGGCCGAATTCTATTATCGGTTACAAAAAGTTCAATTCAAACCAAGAAAAGATTAATTTATAAGGATTAATTTAAACTGAAAAAAGATAGATGACATATGGAATTAGATGAAGCAAAAAAATTAAGTAAAAGGTTGATAGAAAACTCTCTTGTAGCTTATTTCTCAACAATAGACCATAATGGTTTTCCTATAACAAGAGCATTACTTAACACGAGATGCAAAGAGCGATATCCTGAATTCTCCAAATTCTTCAAAAAACTAGGAGATAAATTCGTAATGTATTTCTCGACTAATACATCATCATCTAAAATTGACCACATTAAAGAGAATTCTAAAGTTTCTGTGTATTTCTGCAATCCGGAAAATTTTGAAGGACTTTTATTTGGTGGGGAAGCAGAAATAATTGAAGATATGAATACAAAGCGAGAATTCTGGTTAGAGACCTCTATAAGGTATTATCCAAAAGGTTTGAATGATCCTGATTACACAATACTTCAATTCAAACCTAAAGACGCAAGGTTTTATTATAAAGTAAATCAAGTCGAATTTAAACTCTAAAAAAATTATTCTGAGGAAAATTTAATCAATTTAATGGTTTTTAAAATGAATAACCTGAAAAGAGGATATGTTAAGGGAAAGAATATACGATTAGCATATATTGATTTTGGAGGATCAGGAGATTATGTTATTCTCTTGCATGGTCTTATGTCTAGAGCGACCACATGGTATGAAACGGCGCTGTGGTTAAGAGAAAATTACCATGTTATAGGATTTGATCAAAGAGGACATGGAAGAAGTGAAAAACCTGAAGTTGACTACTCGCGAAATGTAATGATTGAAGATATTGCAATAGCTATGAATGAGTTAGGGATTCATAATTCTATTGTGATCGGACATTCTATGGGGGGTTCGATAGCTTGGGGTTTAGCAATATCACACCCGCAATTAGTTAAAGCTCTTATTATTGAAGATAAAAGTGCTCAAGCACCATCTAATGACGCTCTTAAGGAATGGGAAAAGTTCTTTGAATCATGGCCTTTACCATTTAGTTGTTTAAAAGAAGCAAGTATATTCTTTGGAAATTTACATCCCACATATGCGGATCACTTTATAGAATCATTCGAAGAGAAAGAATTGGGATATTATCCTATTTTTAAATTTCAACATCTACTTAAAATACTCAGTTTAAGTTTTGAACAATCAAAATGGGATGAATTAAAGAAAATTAAATGTCCCACCCTGATTATTAAAGGGGGTTCCAGTCAGTTTCAACGTGAACATGCTGAAAAAATGTCAAAAGTAATAGAAAAATGCCAGTTTATTGAAATTCCAAATGCGGGTCATGTAGTACACGATGATCAACCTGAATTATATAAAGCTTCAGTAAATAATTTTCTAATGGAGTTATAGATATTTTTATAATTTTTAAATGTGAAAAATGTTAACCAAGGTGAAAATTAAATGGAAAAGTTAAGGGAAGGAGGTTTTTTAATCACAAAGATTCGTCAGCTTTCGCAAAGAATTTTCAACAAATTATTAGAAGATAATAAGCTTGATGAGATTAGTGCTGCTCAAGGCAGAGTAATGTTTCCACTTTGGCAAAAAGATAATATTTCCTTCCAAGATCTTAAAAAAAAGGCCTTGCTGAGTAAAGCGACTCTATCGTATATGTTAGATAAGCTTGAAGAAGCTGGGCATATTAAGAGAATACGCTCTGAAAAGGATAAAAGAACAATTTATATAAAATTGACAAAAAAAAATAAAGAATTACAAGAAAAATATTACCAAGTATCGAAAGAAATGGCAGATATTTTTTATAAAGATTTTTCAGAAAAAGAGATAGATGAATTTGAGAACTATTTAAGACGACTTTTAGAAAGTCTTACAAGCTATTATGAAAAAAATAATTAATAAAAAAAGAACTTATTTTTTAAATTATTTTTACTTTTTTATGGTTTCCTTAATTTTTGGTTTAAATATGTATATTTTTGGAGTAAAAATTTTTGGAACTTGAATTTTTGGCATTTTTATTTCAAATCCAAGATTTTCCTTTACTGCAACATTTTTTTCTTCTATTTTAGGAAATTCAGTTTCTTCTTCAATAGGTAATTCATTAACTTGGATTTCATCAATTGCCCCTTTAGACTCATGATTGATGGTTGATTGAAGAAATTTTGATAGCTTTTGGTCTTTTTCGTATAATAATCCTTTATAAATCTTTAAATGATTTTGAGTAATTAATAAATTTTTAAAATCTTCACTTGTAAAAATCCAACCCGTCTTAGTGTCATATAACATTCCAGTGATCTCTAAATTAGGAAAAAAGTTTGTGATTTTATTTAATTCATTTACCTGCTCTATTACATTGCGTATCTCATTATCAAAAGGTTTAAAAAAGTTCTGTAATTCCAATAAAATTTCTGAATAATTACGTGAAAGTTTTTTGAGAAAATCATTAGGAAGTTTTTCTCTTAACTCTTTCAGGTTTATCTTTGTCATCCCACAATCTAAATGTCCCAAAATAATAATAAATTTAACTTTAAATTTAATAATCGATAATAGAATCGACCTCATCACATCTGAGGTATATAAATTTCCCGCATTTCTTAAGACGAATACATCTCCCGGATTAAGATGAAAGATACGATAGATATCGATTCTTGGATCCATACATGTAAGAATTAATACAGGATATTTTGGAATTTTGCTTTCATTTGTTAGTTCTTCAAATTTTTGGAGGATTTTGGATTTATATCTTAGATTTCCTTCAATTAAAATATTTTTAATCTCTTCAAATTCTATATTCTTATTCAGAACTAATTTACACCTCTTTTTTTCTATTTGAAATCATATAAGCAATAGGTCCTATAAAGCAAAAGAAGAAAATAACAAGACTCCAACTATATTTCTGTATTTTTGACAATTTTATATTTTTAATGATTTTGTATAGACATAATATTGCTAAACCTACATTAATAATTATCAGGATGATAATTAAAGGTAAATATGGTGGTGGTATAAAACTTGACAATTTAATCCCTCCTTTGATTTTTACAGATGATTTTAAAAAAAAAATAAAAATTTAGAATTACTTTTTGACTAAAATTTCCTTTATTTTTTCAGCTCCTCCATTGTTAAAAAACTCCTTGATCTTGTCTGAGTATTCTGGTAGTAATTGCAAGAATGGCATTATAGCTCTTGAAAGCGAACTGAAGGCTTCATTTCCATCTCCCATGATAAACATTTTATCTGGATTTAGGTGTTTAAATATTTCTGGAAGAATATTAGTTAATTGAACTGCTAAGAATCTTTCATCAGCGCTACCCATTGCTTCTACTTGCTTCTTAAAACCTTCCGCTTGAGCAAGCATTTGCTGTTTAATGTTTTCAGCTTCACCTTCTGCTTGCGCGATCAATTTTCGTCTAATTTGTTGAGCATCAGCATCAGCTTCAATAACTTTTTTCTGCCTATCACCATCTGCTTCAATTTTCTTGCGCTCTCTTTCCTGTTCTGCTATCGCAATTTCTTTATCTTTTCGTCTTATTTCAATTTCTCTTTCTACTAATTGTTCCTGAATACCAAGTTCATTTTTTACTTCTAATTCTCTCAATTTAGACTCTCTCTCAGCTTCAGCTTTAGCAATTCTAGCTTTTCTGAATTCTATGGCTTGTTTTGTTGCTTCCATATTCTTTTTCAAATCTGGTTCAACAATAATTACTTCTATAATTTCTAAAGATTCTATTACAATACCCCACTCTGATGTTAATTCATGCAGATCTTTCTCAACGTGATCAATTATCTCTCTTCTTTCTCGAATGATCTTTTCCAATGGCATATTAGCACAGGTTGTTCGAATAATCGCTTCTGAAGCGCCTTTTAATATTTTTTCAACGTAATTTTCATCCTTCATATTCCAAGAAACAGCACTAAAAGCTTTTTCAGGGTCAACAACTTTCCAAATCAATAAACCTTCAATTTCAATATTTTGGTACTCACTTGAAACAACTTGTTCATGTGCTTCTACTAATGTTTGAATACTAGTAGTTGGGATAACTATATATTCATCTATTAAAGGAAGTAAAAATAAACTCCCTCCTAATCCTGCGTGTTTGACCTTTCCATTCCTTAAATGTATAACAAATTGGTTTGTTTTGAATTTTCTATAACGAGCAGCAAGAAATATCACAAAAAGAAAAATTACAATACCAATTGTAACTCCAAGACCTACAAACCAAGGGTTTAACACCTGAAATATCACTCCTTTTATCTAACCCTCCTTATTTTAATTTTTATATTTTTTTTCAAATTTTTTTTATAGATTTTTCAATTAAATAAATTTCTTTATGAGTTACAAGAAATTATCATCATAAATTTTGACAATATATTGAGAATAACATAGGTAAGACCATGAAAGCTATGATTAACAATAGAAGAAACAAATAGATGATTATCAAACGATACTTACGCTTTAATGTACTCAGAATTCTTTTGTTATCTTTACATACATCGTCATCTCTTTTTTCTTCTAGATTTTCCATGACAACAACTTTCTTAATAATTTCTTCCTTGACACTCATAACTTCTTCATCACCTTCTTTTTATTGATTTTTTATTGTTATCAACCAATAAAATACCATTTTTTACATCACAAATATACACTTTATTACCTCTCTCAAAATGAGATTCTTCAATAAAAGGTTTAACGTGTACTTTTTCAAACCTCATAGGCGTAGAAGAGGGAATTCTAATAACACCCCCTCGTTCATCAACTGGGAGCAATACTTCACCCTCAACCCCAATTAAATTTTGTGTCGATGATATTGTATAAAACCTGGATTTTGCTATAATCTTCCATATATAGTTGATAATTTTCGTCGTTAAGTATGCTGTCGTAGGGGAAATAAAAAGAATTGTAAACCTAAATACTCCTAAAATTAAATGATATAAAAGCACTCCTGAAATCCCAAAAATTAAGAAAGCAGAAGAGAATAACAGCATTATTGGAGCAGGAGTGATTGTAGAAACAATTGGTGTGTCAATCTCCGCCTCAGTTTCAATATCTATATCTGAGTCCACATCAACGTCCGTATCGATATCTACATCAACTTCTCCATCAATATCAATATCAACATCTGTATCAATATCTACGTCAACATCTGCATCAACATCTATATCAACATCAGCATCAACATCTATATCAACATCAGCATCAACATCTACATCAACTTCAGCATCAATATCAACGTCAATTTCTGCATCTATCTCACCAACACCTGTAATATTTGACTCCATTTGAGCTAAAAATGTTGAAACTAATGATAGAACAATCCCTCCAATAAATAATCCTAAACAAACGCTATAAAAAATTGAATAAAATTCATTATTAAAATATCCTAAAATTGATAGCATTGAACCTCCAAATATGATTAGAATAAGAGTAATGCTATCTTTTTTTTTCCAATGAATTTTGGGAAATTTAGAAATCGCCCTTGTTTTTATCATAATTAAATTATGAAATTCTCTCCAACCTAATTTTTAATTAATAAAAATAAGAATTACAGTTTAGTACCACACTGATGACAAAACACAGCGTCTCTCTCAACTTTAGCGCCGCAGTACCTACAATAATTTGTATCAGAAACTACAGGTATCTCTTTTTTGATCTCTACATAAGGGATCTTATTTTGTTGGTTCTGATTTGAATCTTGGATAATATACGGATTTTTTTGCTGAGTTTGCACTTGAGGGGAATAATTATATGAATTGAAGGGTGCTTCCTTTGATTTCTTAACAGTTTGACTCATTGATACAGCAGAAGTAACTATTACTGCAAGAATTATTAAAAATACACCAAATCCTCCTAAAATCAACCATATTGGTATAACAAATCCATTCATACGATTAAAGAACATGAAAAAGAACACTCCAAAAATTAAAAAGAAAATCACAACAGCTACTAATGCACCTGCTCCTCTTGATCTATAATACCTGTTACGCCTATTATTGACTACAATAGGAACCCAAGCCAATTTTTTTTACACGCCTTATTATATTTATTTATATTTAATTATATTTTTTTTTATTTCCAATATATCTTTATATAAGTGTATATTTAAATGTTATGGTTTCACTTAATTTCAGAATAAAATCTAATAAACCTTTAAATATGAGTATTGAGAGATATATATTAATATATATAAATAAATAGAAGAATACAAATAGTAAAGTATCTTTAGCGTATATAACTCTATATATGCATTACAACCATTTAAAAAGCTATTTTTTCTTATAAGGTATAGAATTAAACTTTAAAAATATATATTCTTATATATAATTGACAAATAATAAAAAAAATGGCTAAAAATATTGGAGTTGATTCGAATGGCTAAGAATGACGACAAAACAAATGATAAACCAAAAAATGATATGAAAGAGCCAGAATTTAAAGATAAACCAATTTATGTTAAAGTGAGTGACGACACAAGAGCCCTTATAGATAAATATAAAGAGAAAGGAACAACAATTTCAGATCTAGTAAAAAATGCTGTTAAATACTATGACGATTTTGACTCAATCTCACATGAAATAGATGGTATTATAGACAAATTTAAAGAGCCAGGTGAATCTGATATTAAATTTATCGAACGAGCTATAAAGTATTACGGTGACCAGAAAGAATTGAACAGAGATTTATGGGTTCGTGCTAGAGATGAAATGAAAATGATGCTTATTGGTAAAACAACCTTTAATCAACTTATTCATGCTGCTGAAATGCCAGAAGAAAGTTTGCAAAAACCGTGGCGTAAGAATGTAGCGATTGATTTAATCTTATGGTATAATGATGCAAAGCCTCTAAAAAACCTATCAATAGAAGAAATAATTAAAACTGTCCAAAAAATGTGGGTAGTAGCGAATTACTTCCATACGATTGATGTCGTAAAAGAAAGTGAAGATGAATTTCATGTATTATTCCGACATAGGCAAAATAAGCGATATAGCGCTTATTGGTTGGGATACTTCACAGAATTATTTACTTCAGAAGAAATGCCTTTTAAATGCCAAGTTGAAGGCCAACCATTTGATGAATCAATATCAATGATAATAAAAATTGGATATAAAAAATAAAAAATTAATATTAAAAAGATTTATATATTTTATTTTTAACTTGGAGTCAATTGTTTTCTCAATTCTTCTTTTTCTTGCTCATTTTCATACAAATCAAAGTATTCCC
The DNA here is from genome assembly GCA_020344955.1 of Promethearchaeota archaeon. Classification (GTDB taxonomy): domain Archaea; phylum Asgardarchaeota; class Lokiarchaeia; order Sigyniarchaeales; family SOKP01; genus Loki-b32. The sequence goes on from CP070831.1 coordinate 650,198, forward strand.
ATATTTTAAGAGCAAAATCCGTGAATGCATAACCCTGAGCAGTGATTATGTTTCCATCTTGAACTATTCTTGTCTCTATATAAGTGTCTCGTGGAAAAGGATCTTCTAATTTTTCTTCTTTATATGATTGGGGATCTGCAGATGTTGTATATTTTTTACCATTTAAGATTCCACTTTTAGCAAGATATTCAGGTCCCGCACAAATTGCAGCTACTAATTTCTTTTCATCATTTACCTTTTTAATTAATTTTTCAAGTTCTGGTTTAAATATTCTAGTACCCCCTCCAGGAATTATTAAACCTACAATTTCTTTCAATCCATCTATTTCTGAAACTGTTTTATCTGGATTAATTTTTAATCCTCCAGAACTATAAACGGGTGTTTTCTCATATGCAATATACGTTACCTTGTAATCTTCTGCTTCATTTAACGCTGAACAAGTAAGTACAGTTTCAAAATCAGCAAATCCATCATATAAAAAACATAGTATTTCATTCATAGCTGTTCTTATCTCATTATTTTATACATCTTATGATCTAATATGATTTCTTAAACCTTCGTTTAATCATATCAGAATATTGAAAACCACAAGGAGTAGTTCGAAAATTCTCAACTTTTTGTAATATATCACTTTCTCTTTTAAGCTTCTGGATTTTCATAGCTTTCTTAACTTTGCCTTTTTCCTCTTTCCTTGAAGTTTTTACCATCATTTATTATCAATATCTTTTAGTTAATTAATTATTAAAGAAATAAATTAATGGAATTAAGAAAAACTTTAAAGCTATTAGGCTTGGTTTTCTAATTCATCAATTTCTGCAAGTAAATTTAGTTTTTTCTCCTTCCATTCTCTTCGCCTTTTTACATCACAGAAACAGGTGTGTATTGCCCTTTCTCCTTTTTGCAGGCTATCTTTAGCTAAATCAAATTTCCCAGTTTCTTTATAACATTTTGCCAACAACATGTAAGAATTATACGTAAAATGTCCTAAAGGATCAATTTCTAATGCCTTCTGAAGCATTTTGATAGCTTCTTCATATTCTCCAAATTCAGTTAAGGCTTCTCCATAAGAATCATGCCCATTACCATCATCCGGACCAAGTTTAATTAACAATTTTCCCGCTTCAATAGCTTCTTCCTTTTCTCCACGATATAAATGCCAATATAATTTATTATTTAAAGTATCAAGATTTTTAGGATCTTGCTCCCATAACTCATTAGCAATTTCTAATCCCTTATCATAATTGTTCTTTTTCTTATAAAGATAAGCTTTATGCGTCATTAGTTTTGTTCGATATTTTGGAAATAATTTAATTGCTTCATCTACTATCTCCAGTGCCTCATCAATCTTTTCATCGTCATACATAATATTTATTTTCATGAAATGGAGATTGAGTTCCTTTGGACTTAGGTCAATAGCAATATCAATTGTTTCGAGAGCATCTTCATACTTATTTAATTCCTTCAAAATAAGACTCTTAAAATGATAATATTTTCCTTTATTACTATTGATATCCTCTAATTCGATCGCTTTGTCTATATCTTGTAAAACCTCATCTACTCTTATATTGTCCAAATCTAATTGGTAAACAATTTTATATCCATGTGTTAAGGCTCTTGTCATGTATGATAAGGGATGATCAGGATAATAATCACTTAATTTATTACTGACATCAAGAGCTTTATCGAATTCAGCGAGTGTTATATGACAATACAATTTGATTAAACTATATGGAACAAAAAATTCTTCATCAAATTTATTTGGATAATTTCTAAAAGTGTTTTTCAAAAATCGAATAGCACTTTTATGCCTATTTGATACGCTTAGCACTATTGCCTTTAAGAACAATAGATCTGCATTATCAGGATCTGATTCTATGCGAGAATTTATCTTCGTTAAAGCTTTTTCTGAATCCTTTTTTTTCATTGAATTTTTAGCTTCTTCAAACAATTTTTTGATACCTGGTAAAGAAAAAAGCGGCAATACCATCAATATTGTATAATCAACATAATACTTGAATTCTGCTTGTTCTGCTAAAGCATATCTAGAGTTATATGATTGAAATACTTCAGGAATATCTCTCCAAGCAACTCCTTCTAATTTATCAAGAGTGTCTACTAATTTCCTTTCGGTTTCTATTCTATAAGCTAAATGATTAATATAACTTGGGAGGAACTCTCTTAATGCGTTCTTCAAATCGTTATTAAATAAATTATCGCAAATTTCTTCTAATATCCCATTAACAGTTGAATTTAAACTCAATGAAGGCATATCAATATGATTACTCTCGTAGAGCTTGTTTAAATATGTAAATTTTGTAATATGATCTTCAGTTATTGCACTTAAAACTTTCTCTATCTTCTCATTTGCTTGAAAATAATAGAATTTGTCCTCTTCATATTCTAAATTAAAAAATTTCGTTGAATAAATGTTCTTCTCTACGATTTGACGAATATTAAACTTTAATTCTAGTAAATTAATATCATATTTCTTGGAAAAATCTTCTGGTGAAATGTAGAAGGGATATTGGTTTGGATGATTCATTGAAAGAAATAATAACACCTTATTGAAAT
>CP070831.1:652868-659518 GCA_020344955.1 Promethearchaeota archaeon
GGTTATTATGACAATAAATTTGCTCGGAGGACTCCATGACATAATTTATTCAACTTTAAATTTTTAATTTATTTATAATTATAGTCCTTTTAATTTTACACCTAGAAATAAGAGAAACCAAGAAAGAAAAAGTAGTACTAAAGAAATATAGATCCATCCGTTTTTTACACCAATTTGAAAAACAGGAAGAAAACTAGGCCATATTAAGCTTTTAAGATCAACTAATATAAACACTCCAAAAGCCATAAACAGAAAAGTTATAATAACAGTAACTTTAGTGGGTGGTGTCCATGAAATTTTATATTCACCAATCCTTGTTTTTTTTTATTATATTAAGGTAAAATTTAGTAAGTAAATATTTGATTTAGTGTTTTATAAATTTTATATCAATTTTTTATAAGAGGAATAAAAATCATTTAGATAATCTATGAATTCAACTAATTACTTTCAGTAAAGTTAATTTCAATTTCTCTAACTTCTTCTTTTGTTTTAGCTTTTGGATTGTAGATTAATTCTTTTTCTCCTTGCTTTTTATCTATAATCCCATGTTCTTTTTTGACGATATCCCAGATAATGCTAATTATAAGTAAAGCTGAGACAATAATTAACAGTGGAAGTAATAATCCCGAATCAGTAAGTAGGATCTTTACCCATCCGATATAAGGAATCCGTCCTATTACGATCCCAAAGATTCTATTAGCTGGAACCCAATCATCATCAGGCAAAGGATTTGCATCACCTTTGGTTTGGAAAAACCAACCATTGTCATATTTTTTATTTATAACACGATGTACGATTGGATCAGCAGGAGCATTTGGCCATCCGGGTAAACCCACAGCATTAAAAACAATTATATCTCCCTCCTTTCCCTCAATAGTACCATTTTTTATTAAAGAGGGATCTTTGCCTTGTAAAAATAATAGATCGCCTTTTAACAGGGTTGGTTCCATTGAACCAGAAACTACCACCACCATTGGTACTTGGGTATTTAAAGTTACCTGCATAATGAAATATATCAGAAATGATCCTGAAAATGCTAAAGCTATTAATATAATACCTATAATGATCTTTCTCTTTGAAGATGATTGTTTTTTCTTCAAATGCTTCTTATCAGAACCCATTTTTAGATAATGTTTCTCCATAACTAATAAATCAGTTGTTCTATGTTCAAATCTAATCAAAATATGAATATAAATTTTCTTAAAATAATGAAAGAAATTTAGAATATTGATATTTTGAATTCATCAAATATGTTAATAAATTATCTTACAACGGTAACATTTTAAATTAAACTATCTAGAATAAAATTATCCAATTTGATTGAATAATTGCACTGTTAATAGGGTTAAGAACTTTAAAATGTCTGATAGAAGTCAATCATTTGACCTTCAAAATAAAAGTTACGATGAAATTCAAAACATTATGGAAAATATATTAAAAAATAATTTATCTCTTTCAACGAAGACAAAAAGGTTGGGAAAGTCCTTACTCAGAATAAATTATTTTGATGATAATGTTGAAGCTGAAAAGCAAAAAGATAATAGAATAACTATATTACAAGAACAAGAAAAACGAGTATATATTCAAATTAAGGGAAAATTAACAGATGCACAAGTTAGACAGTTGTGGAGTGCATTAGATAAAAAATTAAAAAATTCAACTAATCTTGTTAAAAATCAAAAACTTGAACCCATAAAAGAGGATGTAATTCAAGAAATCACACGATTAATTAAATTAAAAGGGTATATTGTTAAAAATGAAGAAGTTAAAACATTTATTGAGAATTTTACAGAAAAATTCAATAGATTACCAAAAAAGGATGAATTCGATTCAATAGTAAAAGGTTATATCATAATGACTAATGAAGATCATTTATTAAAGAAGGTTAAGATACCAATTAAAAATGAATTATCAGCAGCTAGCACGGACTCAGTTTTGGATATTGTAGAAGATAATAAACCCTTAAACTCATATAATAATAGGGTCGTAATTATCGAAGATTCCATTGGACGTAGAAAATGTCCAAGTTGTGGAGATGAAACCTCAATTCATGAAATGACTGATAAAACTATAGTATTAATGGATTATCCACGTATTTACGGTAAGAAGAAATATTGTGGTTTGTGTGGATTTGAATGGAAGTAGTTTAGGAAAGTTTTAGTTCTTGTTTTTCTCTTTTCTTTTATCACAACCCTTTATCTAGAAATTAACTAAAAATAGTTTTAAATAGTTTGGTATTTAAAGGGATATCATATTTATATTTTTAATAAAATCTAAATAGTTTGAGTTGAAAATTATGGAGGATTATGCAATTATTTACAATCCAACTGCTAAGAGCGGAGAAGCTAAGGAAGATCTTGAATATGCCTTTAAATGTTTAAATGAATTAGAAATATCATACAAGGCAGTAGAAACTGAATATGATGGTCATGCTATCGAATTAGCAAGCCAGCTAGCGAAAGATGGATACAGAGTAATTGCAGCTGGAGGCGATGGTACTGCTAATCAAGTGCTTCATGGAACAATAATTTCCAATTCGGGGGCGCTTTGTGGATTTATTCCTATGGGTTCAGGAAATGATATTCCTGCTGCTTTAGGATATAGAGCAGATGTTAAACGCGCCTGTGAGATTATTGCTGAAGGATTTTCAAGCAAATGTGATATTGGATATGCAAAAACCGATAGTGATGTCGAACGGTACTTCCTTGGTATTGGGAGTCAAGGATTTGATGCAGAAGTCGCAAGAAGATCAAATGAAGAAAAAGAAAAGGATTATAATATGATAATTCTAACTGCATTAAGGGAATGGGAAAACAAGGAAATTATCGTTAAAATGGATAATGATACTTTTGAAGGTGAGGCTAATCTTGCGGCAGTAGGGCTTTCTGGAGCTTATGGTGGAGGTATGTTTATTTGCCAAAGAGCTAATATTGAAGATGGTCTTTTTGATATAAGCATCGTTAATATTGATAAGGTTAAATTAGCTAAGCAATTCCGAAGAATGTACAACGCTACGCTATTACCACATCCAGATATTAGCGAATACCGGAGTAAGAAAGTAAGAGTTGAAATGAGAATCCCCGAAGATGAATCATATTTTTGCCAAGTCGATGGTGAAGTATTAGGAAGGCTTCCTGTTACCTATGAATGCATTCAAAATGGATATGAATTTATTCGTCCGAAAATCAATGAATTTGCTGAAGAATTCAAACAGAAATATGGTCATTATATGTGGGAATGTTGGGATGAGTTAGAAAAGCGCAAGAAAAACTAAAGATTAAAATGCCTGATTGGGATGATATTTTTTCAGAAAAAGGGAAAGTTTTTACAGACCCCCACCAAGACATGGAAAGAATTGCAGAATTATTTCGAGAAAGAGGAGTACAGAAGATATTAGATGTTGGCTCTGGAACCGGGCGTCATTTAGTTTTTTTCTCAAAAAAGGGTTTCCAAGTATATGGTTTTGATTCCTCTCCTAAAGGCATAACAATCGCTAAAAAATGGTTAGAAGAAGAAAACCTAATTGGAAGCTTGAAATTACATAGAATGGAGAAAAAATTTCCTTATCAAGATAAGTTCTTTGATGCAATAATATCAATACAAGCTATGCATCACAATAAAATTAAAGATATTTTAGTAACTGTTAGTGAAATTGAAAGAGTTTTAAAAACAGGCGGGATGATCTTTATAACTTTCCCAAAATTTGAACGTATATCAGAATCAGAAGATTGGCAATTAGAAGAAATTGAAAAAGGTACATACATCCCACATGCAGGACAAGAAAAAGGCCTCCCACATCACTTTTTTACAATAGAAGAAATTCATGATGTATTTGGTTCTTTTAACTTATTAGAAATTTATGACGATAGATCAAAGCATAAAGCAATTTTGGGTGTTAAAAAGTAAACCAATATATAGATTTCTCAATTAAAAATTAGTAAAATCCTCAAATACTCATCCTTTCAGCAATTCCACTTCTTTTTCTGAATTTTGGTGTTTGTATAAATACAATATAGTTGAAATACCTACAACAGCAACAATTATTATTATGCTTATCAATAAATCTAAATTAAGCATGTTTTTATCTACACTCCAGGGATAATTCCCGGTATAAGTATCATTAACATCCGCGAAGTAATTATTGTAGATAAATTGTTCAACAGTATCTCCTGTTGCTTTTAGACTTTCTTTTGAGATATAAGAAATATTATCTTGTGTTGTATGATGATGAGGCCAATCTGGATTTCTATCCCAAAATTTTATGATTAAATCGGCGGAAGGAATACCAAAATTAATAAAAGCTAAGTGGTCATCAATAATATCTTCACGTATTGCATTTATTGGAAATTCACTAATATAACCTAATTCTCTTCCAATCGCGAATAGTTCATCTAATAATGATGAAGTAGAATGTTGCTCATTAATAAACTGTAAATTTTCTCCCCCCACCATATCCAATAAAATCATACAATCGAAATTTTCTGTTTCTGAATCATAAAAATAGTGGATATCAGACACAAAAGCCTGAGACCCCTCACACCAATCCCATCCTAGTATACCAGGTCCCTCATCATAACCTTGATCTTCAGCATCGAAAAATAAAAACCATATTTGACATGACAGATTTTGTTTTATCATATAGAGAATAGTAGCAATCTCAATCAAAACAGCACATCCACTAGCTCCATCGTTAGCTCCCGGAACTTGAGCAGATTTATTAACCAAATCTTTAGTCGCTCTCGCTCTTGAATCATAATGTGCACCTAATATCACTATATTAGATCTATTTTCATTTAATTTAAATAAAACATTCTGACATTCAGTAGAATATACAGTAAAATTATGAAGAACATATGTAAAATTACTATCAATTTCTAAAAATTTATTTATAAAATAATTAGCACAGTTCACCCGTTCTTGCGTTCCAGGAATTCGATAACCAATATCTAGCTGATCTTCTATATAAGAATAGGCATTATCACTATTAAATTGTAATTCTATATCATAATTTTCAATATTTAGATTATTAGAGGGAAGGTACATATAAACTATAGAAGACATTACCAATGATAGAAATATAATTAAAATTAATATACTATATCTTTTTTGAATAAAAATTCACCAAATCATTAAGATAATAGTAAAGATATCATTTTTACTTAAATTTAATTAAAAATAAAAGAATAAATAATTTTTAGATTTTATATTGGTTCAAAGCCAAGATCTACTCTTGTTTCTCCTCCCTGCAATTCTGTTTCTAAAAAGGTCACTTGAACTGGTGTATCAATTTTAATACTATCAGGTTTAGTTTCATCGACACCAACCAACTGTCCTGAAATCATTGGTCCTTCATCAAGTTGGATAACAGAAAAACAATAGGGTTTTTTCATTGAATAGCCTTTATTTACCATAAATGTAGTCCCCACACCGATGCAAGAATACGCGGCAATCTTACCTTTACCTGACATTTCAATCCATTCTAAATTAGTTGAGTTGCATTTTATACATAATTTTCTAGGAGGAACATCAAAAGTACCACAATCTTTACATTTAGAACCCATTAATTTCTTATTATTAATATATTCTAGATAATTTTGAATTGTAATTTCTTTTTCTTCTGACATTTTTTAATTTCACCTTTTTCTTATTTTTCATAAGTTGTAACAACGCACGTTGCTCCAGATCCTCCTAAATTATGTGTTAAGGCTCTTTCAACATCGAATTTTACTTGTCGGTTTCTCTCAGCTATACCACGCATCTGTTTAAAGATTTCAACTGCCATTGCAGCTCCAGTGGCACCAACAGGATGTCCTTTCGATTTAAGTCCTCCAGAAGTATTAATTGGTCTAACTCCATCCCTCTTTGTTTCTCCATTTTTAATTGCTTCTGCAGCCTTACCCTTTTCATAGAAACCTAAATCTTCCAAAGCAATTAACTCGGCAATTGTAAAGCAATCATGAACTTCAGCAATTTGTATTTCCTTAGGTTTAAGACCAGACATCTCATAAGCTTGTCTAGCTGCTTCTCGAGCTGCTATGAAGCCCGTTATTTCACCTCTATCATGTAAAGAAAGCGCAGCGCTACCTTGTCCAGTTCCTGTTATCCAAATCGGTGTATCTGTATATTTCTTAGCAACATCTTCCGCTGCTATAAATACACAAGCAGCACCATCAGTAACCAAAGAACAATCAAATAACCTTAAAGGAGAAGCTATCATAGGATTTGATGAACTATTAAGGAAATCCATTTCATCCTTCCATCCAGGTATATCCCTTCCTTGAGATTCAAGCTTCTTGATTTTACTTGCCATAATTTCTTTTAAAGATTGTTGCATTTGAGCATAAGGATTTTCTTTTCCATTTTCATGGTTTTTTATTGCAATTCGTTTCAAATCATCGTGAGTGGTACCATATTTATAGAAATGAGCAGAAGCGGCTGCGGCATATAATCCAGGAAAGGTTGCACCTGCAGGATATTCAAATAAATTATCTGAAGCAGTTGCTAAAGTATCAGTTACCAGAGTTGTTGATACTTCTGTCATACACTCAACACCACTTATAGCTACAATATCATGTACACCTGAAGCAATAGCCAATATTCCTTGTCGAAACGCAACACCACTACTAGCACAAGCACCCTCAAATCTTGCA
>CP070831.1:659618-672200 GCA_020344955.1 Promethearchaeota archaeon
TGAGTTCACGGGGGCCTTCAGGAGTTTGTTCAAACATAGTATAAACTTGATTAAAAAGCTCTACACCTCTACTAAAGAATTCAAGACTACACCCAAATGAGCCCCCACCTGACCATGAGTCTTCATGTATAGTTATTTCTTCTTTTGGTAAACCTACACCCTTATGAATGAAATCATGAATATCAATAAAGAGTTCTCCCTGATTCCATTCTTCTGGATGTACAAATGCATGCTGTCCTATCATAACAAATCCAGTGTTATGGGAACCAGTTATACCAACATTTTCAATATCATTAAACCTTAGACAAAATTGCGGAATTACTAACTTTTTAGCTGGTGGTTCTACTTCTCCTGTGATAACATAAGGTTGGAATGCTGATATTGATGCAACAGTAAATTCTAAAGTTGGATTCCAACGTGCAACACAAGGATATCTTTTAATTGCCACATATCCTCTTGGTTCTAAAATTTCAACAATTTTCTCCCAAACTCCTGTAAAAGATAATTGAACTTTAGAGGGATTATCTACAACTACTTGAAATCCTCCTGAACAAACAGCATCTCCACAAACTTCCCTATCCTTAAGAGTAGTCCAGAAATATTTTCCACAACTTTCACAATTCTTTCTCATATATCCTAATTCTTCAAGTTCCTTTGTAGGAAAATATGAATCTGGATCTCTAGAGGCAATTTTCTTAAATACTTCTTTCAGTTTTTTATCAGTATAAGCATTTTTTAATTCCAACTTTTCTTTATCTGTGAGCACTTTAATCAAATTATGATAATCTAGACTATTTTATATAATAATTATAAGAATTATGATTCTTCAATAATAATTTCTTTAATATTTTATTTCTTAACAATTTTATTATACACTTTCTAAAGAAGGATTTTAATAAATAAATAGTAATAGATTCTATACTATTCATCTGATAAAGCTTTTAAACTATTGAATTAATTTTAACATGCATAATTATATAATTTTGAATTATAAAAGAGGTAGAAATCAAATGGCTCATATTTTAGTTACAGGATGGTACCCCCCCAACAAAGCTCAAGAATTACTGAAAGTTTATATGTCAAAAGATAAACCAGCATACCCCGATTTTGTCAAAAAAATTCATCATTGGACTGTAGTGGCTTCAGATGGTCATTATAAAACATATGCCATTTATGAGTTTCCAGATGATAAAATGAAGGAAACTATGAAAGCCTTAGGTAAAAGATATTCTTTATATGCCACAGTAGAAGGTTACAGATATTATCCTGAATTTTTAATGGATGCTGAAGAAATGATCAAAGCTATTTTCTAATTCCTTTTTTTTTTATTTTATTCTTTAATCGGTGATTTAAATTGTTTGAAGTTAGAGAACTTAAATATTCACAAAGTAATTATAACAAAATTCTTGGAAATCTTAAGAAATCTTTGCAAAGATATTTTGTAGAAACGATACATGAGGATTTGAAAGAAGCTGATTTTTGGTATGAACGGATTGAGAGGGTAATAAAATCAAATAGGAATGATATTATATGTTTTGAAATCAGAAGCGATGAAGAGGTGATAGGAATCATGACGACCAGCCTTATAAATGAGCAATTTTTTCTAATAAGGCATTTTTTTATTATAGATATAGATAATAAGGAAGAAGCTGCGAACATCTTATTGAAGGAAACTATTGAGAGATTAAAGCAAAAGTATAAGATTAATAAGTTTAAAAACGTTGCTTTTACTTTTCCTGACGATTATTTGGCGAACCCATTAAAAAGAATTGGTTTTAATATCTTAAAAAGACATAACATGACTCTAAATTTAAAATCTTATAAAAAAACTTATGAATTGCCCCCCGAATTTTCCCTTGTTCCCTTTAATGAAGAGGACATGCTTAAAATTGCAGAGCTGAGTGTTCAAATTTATAAAAATCATCCTGATGCCTCTTTTTGGGAAGAGACCAATTCAGTTTCTCTTTATTTAGAATATCTAGAAAAATCCATGGAAACATATTTTTTGCCGGAATGTTCCCTTCTTGTTAATGATGAGAGGAAAAATATTATTGGATTTTGTTTAGTAGAAAAAGGGGATCAAGAGAATGAGTTTATTATTCAAGATATCGCTGTAAATGAATTAAATCGGGGTAGAGGAATTGGGAAAGCACTAATTTCTAGAGTATTAAATATTACTCGTGATAGGGGTTATAAAAAAGCAATACTCACAGTTACAGATGGAAATCCTGCTCAAAAATTATATGAAAGCTTCGGATTTAAGAAATACACTTCATTTAATGTTATAACAAATAAATGATACTGGAAGACAACATCATAAATCTAAAACCTGAAGTCTTGAATAACCGTTTTTTATAAAGTCATAATCAAGAAGTTCTATTTTTTCAGGTATTATTTTTAGAATCACCTTTCTTTTTCCTCGTACTATTTTTTGAGCTTTTTCGAATTCTTCATCTCCTTGCTGTAAAAATATTAATCTTTCTTTGCCGGTAGCAGTAATTTGCATACCTTGTATTTTTCCTTCGGACATAGGAGTATATATACCAATACTAACAATTGGATTTTCTTCCATATTTTTTACTTTCCTTCCTGGAGCTGGGCCTACATAAATATTGAAGTTATCTTTCTCTGTATAAAAATCCATTGGAGTTGCACGAGGAATGTTATTACTACATGTACAGAGAACTAAAACCTTTCTTATATCCAAGAATTTACGAATTTCCTTCTTAAGGTCTTCTTTAGGCATTTTTTTTAAATTCATCTTTTAGATCGTTTAAAAATGTAATTATGAATATATAGTTAAATTCATATTTTTATTAATTATTTGTTTTATTATTTCTATTATTCAAAAGAAGATTCTTGATATTTCTGATCAATACTGATATTTACTTCTAAATTTAATATATCTCCTTTTCTACCATTCGACATAATAGCAACACCTTGCCCTGTTAAAGGGTTACCTTTTATCACACTATTCATTCCTGGTAAATTTTGTCCAGTACTAATAAAATTGAGTTCTCCTTCTTGTTGTATAAGAAATATTCCTAATCCTTGACCCGTCAATCCAAAAAATTGAACAGGATCTAAAACAACAGAAGGGGTTAACATTTTTTTAACCAACGTGGAGGATAGAATTCGATTTGATTTTCCTTGGTATGCTTTCATTAATTCAACTGTGAACTTTGCAAGATCTAAGGGTGTAGATAAGAGTCCCCCTTGAGCTAACGCCGTATGATGTAATCCGGTTTCTTTAGCTTCAGCATTATGATCATGATGAGTTGCTAATATATTTTTCATTTCTTTAGATGGATAATAAAAAGTACTATTATTCATTTCTAATGGTTCTAATATAACATCTCTCATCATTTCAGGAAACTTTTTTCCTGAAATTTCTTCAAGTATTTTCTGTATAATAATAAAACCATGATTTGAGTATTGATGATTAGTTCCAGGAGTAAAAAGGACCTCTACTGGATCATTTAATGCTGGATATTCACCATTTAAAACTTGTTCAAGAGTAGGAATAAATTTGTCATCATAACTAAACATACTTTCCGGTAGATTAATTCCTGAAGTATGTGTTAAAAGATGCATTAGAGTAACTTTACTTTTTTTGGTAAATTCATTTTCCGGAAGTTTCCAAGATTTTAATATGTCGTTTATATTTTCATCTAAATTAAGCATTTTTTTCTCAAAGAAATGTAAAACTGCCACTGAAGTAAGAGATTTAGAGATTGATCCTGCTTCAAAAATTGTATTTATTGAAACCTCTTGTTTGCTTCTAACATCCTTTATACCATAACTCTTAACCCATTCTATTTCAAAATTTGAGATCGCAGCAATACTGATACCGGGAACTTTATATTCTTCCATTTGGTTTATTATATTTTCTTTTTCTTCGAAATTAAAACTAATTTGATTGTTTTCAAATTTAACACGAGGTAAGCCATTTTCGATACTTTCTATTTTATCTATAATAATATCTCTTTGTTTTCCAAAAATTTTAAGGTTGATATCATCCATTTTTTCTTTAATCTTCATGAACCAAACATCATTTTCAATTGATTTAAATTTAATTGAATTTGAGCAAATAAAACCAAATATTTCAAATAAATAATTAATGATCTAGATTATGTCTTAAAAGCCAACTATATTTGTAGGACTAAAATCAATATCAGAATCTACAGCAGCTCTTACATATGGAGATACGGGACCATTCGCCAAGACCATTATTTTAATTTTCGATCCCATATCTGGTTTATTTTGAACCCCAAATTTCAATTGTGCTTTTTCAGGAATCTCATTTGAAATGGTAGAGACTACCTTATCAACTTTAGCTAGTGTTAAAGTGTGATCTCCTGTAACTGATACGAGACATCTATTGACTTGCTTTGGATCTGGTTTTAAAAGAGGATTGTTTAAAGCTAATTTTGATTTTTCTATTAAATCTGATTCATCCCCTAGACATTCAGCGATCCCAACCAATCCTGATGGATATTTTCCATTTGGATTTTCTAACAAAGTTTTTTTCACATCAGCGAAATCTATATTAACTAAACCGCAGTTATTAATCAAATTAACAACTTCACCTATATTTCTAATTAAAATCTCATCCATAATTTTGAAGCCTGTTATCATAGGGATTTTTCCAACAATTCCTAGCAAATTATCATTTGGAATTGGAATTAGAAAATCAGAATATTTAGCAAGATTTTTTAAACCTAATTGAGCTCTTGCTGACCTCTGTTTACCTTCAGATGTAAATGGAAGTGAACAAAAAGTAACAACAATCGCATTATTCTTCTTTGCTTCTTCAGCAATAATAGGAGCTGCTCCAGTACCTGTTCCACCACCTAAACCACAGGTCAAAAAAATAATATCCGCATTCAAAGTTTGATTTAATCTTTCACGGTCTTCTTCAGCCGCTTGAGCTCCTATTTTTGGGTCATTTCCTGAACCAAGTCCGTTACATTGTTCTTTTCCAATTAGAATCTTATTCTTTGAACTTGAATAATATAAATCATGAGCATCAGTATTAATATTAACCGTTTCTGCATGATTAATACCCATATCTTCTAATCGGGAGACAGTATTATTACCTGCGCCTCCTACTCCGACTACAAACGTTTTTATTTTTAAAACTTTTAGCAAATCTGCTAAAAATTTATCATCGTCACAATTTGGATTTGAATTTGGACTTCTGTTATGTTGAGCAATTTCGCTAAACCTTTCTCTAACAGAGGATCTTTTTTTAGCTAATTCAACTAAATCAAAAATATCATCACTCATGATATTTCATCAAGAAAAGTAAGGTATTTATAATACGAGAACGATATCGGAATAATATATGAAAGTAATATGAAGATAATACGGCACAAATATCTACTTTTCATAATTAAGATTTATTTCCTATATTTATCAACTATTGGTTTTCATTCTAAATCATTTTTTTCGTTTGAAAAAGAAGACAAATCGTTGTAGAGAATAAATTTATAAGCCTAAATTTACATGATCATCATGCTCGGGGGTATAAAATATGGAAATTGATAATACAAAAAATAGCAGCGATAAGACCGTCAGTGCTTCAGGTGACAGCGACTTAATTCAAGTGAGAGCAATAATAAGCTGTTCAAACTGCGGATATAAAAAGAAATTCAGAAATCAATTTCCTCGAAAAGATCTTGAATTACTAACAGTTGCAGTAAAGGTTTTTGAATGGATGGTCTGTGATAAATGCGGAGATCTGTTGAAATTGGATTTAGAGTTTCAAGTATAGAACTTGCATTTTAACCTTTCTAATCTAAATATCAAGATTTATTTGCCCATATGTACCTCCTCCACCAGGAGTATACTTGATTTCATTATTCCTAAGGGCTTTTATAAGTATAGAAACTTTTTGATTAAAATGTTCAATTTTAGTAATAGGAACATCAATTAGTATTTCAAATTCTGTTCCAAATTCTTTAATCATATTATTATAATCATTTAAAACTGTTTTACTTGTTGTACTTTTGATATTTTTCACACTACGAATAATATCAATCAATGGTATAGCATTAAAATATGGAGGTCTATGGTTTGGATGTTTAGGATCTATAGATGTAGAAATTTTTTCAATTCTTTCACTCACACCTAATTTAACCTTAAAATTTTTATTTAGTTCTTCTTTACATGCTGGACAATTCATTTTATTTTTAGAGACTTGATCTAAATAATTTAATCTTGAAGAAATCGGATCATTAGAGTAATATATTACAAAATTATCAGTTAATGAATATTGATTAAATATTGAATCTACTTTCTTTTTCAAGTTTTTAAATAAAATCCTTCTCCTACATTTATTACAGAACATATTATAATATTTACCAAGTTTGGGATGTAATCCAACATTAAGAATTATTTTTCTATTATCTTTTCTCTTTAAAGCTAACAATATTTCTTCAAAAGATGGGTTATCAATGTCAAATCTATTAAATTCACGCCCAAGTGAACGTGGGTCTTGTGAATGAGCATCACTATTACTTAGAAATGAAACATTCTTTAAAGACTCTAACCGATCTGCTAAATCTGTATTCGCGGAAAGCCCTAATTCTATAAAGGTTAGTTTTTTGGTGGCTCCTTCATAACATTCAGCTAAAGATTTAAATTTTCCTTGACGGAATATTGCTTTAAAAGGTGTAAATGCATGTGCTGGACCAATAATAGCCCCAGAGTCTGATATTATATCAACCAAGGCAGGAGGTGATAAATTTATCCGAGGTCTTCCACCCCACTCATCTAATATATTTTTTGAGTGTGGTTTTAATTTATCCTGAATTTCTTTGACTGAATCGAAATCAGGAAATAATATTAAATGATGAATACTTTCTAGATCTTCAATCTCTGTTTGAAGGATAAAAAAAACATCTTTATAAGCAAATGAGCCATCTTTTTGTCTTTTCAAATTACTTTCCATGTATTTAAGCCATTCTGGTTGTAAGATATCGCCAGTACCAAGAATATTTAACCCTTTTTTCTTACAAGTATCTAACATTGAATCTAAATTTAATGTTTTCGATACTGCGATCGAATGAGGACTATGAATGTGAAGATCAGCGTTAAATATGTCCATCAGATATTAAAAATCTTTCTTCAATAAAAAGATTTTAATAATAGGTTAATTAATTTAGGTTAATTTAAAATCAGCATCTTGTCTTTTGTCTGATCAGTTAATAATATTCGATAATGCTTAAATTGATTTTTGTAATTAACTCTTTCCAATTTACCTTCGACGAATATCGCCTCGCCATCCTTAGTTTGTTCACAAAAGCGGCCTCTATATGAATAAACTTCATTTATATCTCTAATAGTAATATTCTTTAATTCAAAACTACTGTCAAGAATTTTAAGAGGATTTATTTTGTATGAACAGGGAGTAAAAATTGAATCTTTAGAATCTAGGACTTCTGCTTTAAGTTTAATCCTCCCTATATTTTTAAATTGATAATCATAAAAATTTCCGCCCCAATCATTAGGACTTTTAATGTATCTAATAAAAAAATCATGGTTCATGAACTTACCTTGATGTTGTTTCCGTTGTTCAATCTTCAGAAAATCTTCAAATTGAATATTAGAACCACCTGCTCTCCATTCATAATGAGTCCTAAATTCATTCAAGTTATATTTCCGACATTTCATGGATTTTTCAAATATTTCTGCAATTTTGTCTTGGAATTTCAAACTGGTTTCTGTACCGTATATTATTAAATCGATATCGGAATGATCAGTATTTAATCCAACCATCATTGATCCCGTAATCCCAATGGAATTCTCAGAAAGATTTGATTCACTAATTAATAATCTACATAAATCAATTGAACGTTTTTCGCTATTTGTTAACTGATTTCTTCCTTTTAATTTACGGTAGAAAGCCCTTGGAGTATATATTTTTTTGACTCCTTTTTTCTTGACTCCTTGAACCTCTAGATCGAGTTCTTTTGAATAGAAAAGATATTTTGGATATTTACTTCTCAAAATTGTATATCTTTCGTTTAATTTGTAAACTTTCTTAAAATTTAAACCATTTTTTGTACGATCTCCATCTGATTGTGGAAAAAATCGTAAAAAGCATATAAAATAATCATTTGGATGGAGAAGTCCTTTTACATCAAAAAATAAATTATTTGATTTTGTTTCTATATAGTCTCCTTCAATCCCTTCAATTAGTTTCATTAAATTCACAATATTAATAATTAATATTTTGAAGGAGTTTTTGTTTTAATTTTTGAGGGAGTTTTTGTTTTAATTGGGGGTGTTTTAGTTTTAATCCTTCTTAATTCTCTTTCAAATTCTCTCTTTTCATTAAGAAATCGTTGTTTATCTTTTTCTAACTTTGCTCTTTCACGTTTGATGAGACTTTTTTCACTTTCTAAGTTTGCTTTTTGTTTTTCTAATTGTCTATATTCATTATTTAATTTTTTAAATTTTTCCTCCAAATTTGGAATTTTACGATTTAATGAGTGATACCTATTTTCTGCAGCAGGAATTTTTCTTTCTAATTCCTTAATTCTTGCTTCTTGTTGCCTTCTTCTTTTATCCAAATCGCTAATATCTCTGTTTGCTTTATCCCTTGATTTTCTTAAATCTGCTCTTTTTTTATCAATCTCACGAGATTTTAAATCTAGTTCTTGTTTTTTATACCGAGTTTTTTCTCTTTCATCTTTAAGTTTTTGCTTTTCATCAGAAATTCGATTTTTTTCATCAGAAATCTCTCTACTTAAGTTATTAATTTCTCTATTTAGAGTATCCCTTTCTCTAGTTAAATTTTTTATTTCATTTCTTAAATCCATTAATTTATTTTCCAAATCATTAATTGTTCTTTCTAAAGCCTTTTCTCTGTTTTCCATACCTGGAATTTTTGTTTTAATTTCTTTTATTCGTTTTTCTGTTCTTTCTTTTTCCCATTGTAAATTCTTTTTTTGATTTGATATATCTTCCCTTAATCTATCTAAATTTTCTTGAAATTTCTCCAATTCAGCATTTTTTTGATCTAATTCTTCATTTTTTCTTCTTATAACATCATTAAATTGTCGTTTTTTATTAAGCAAGTCATTTTTTTGTTGTTCGATTTCATTTTTGGTTCTTTCTAACTCATCCCGCAAATTTTCTCGTTGTTCAACAAGATGCTTAATTTTTATTTCTTTATCTTTCCTTTTCCTTTCAAGATCTGCAATATTTTCTTTGTAATCTTCAATTTGATTAATAACTTTTTCCCATTCAGTTTTTTCTTTATCTAATCTAATTCTTTCCTTTTTTAACTTTTTAATTAACTTCTTATCTGCTATTGTGTCAAGTTCTTCATCTGGTGTTTTTTCCCGAATTTGATACTTTGGAATTGGTTTGTCATTCATTATGCATCAATTTTTTACTTCCTCAATTAATAAATTCATATGAATATTGACTCTAAAGTGTTTGCATATCAAAATTGAATTATTTAAAATTGTATTTTCATTAAGTCTATTTATAAAGCCTAATTTCTATTATTTTCATATAATCATAGCAAAAATAATATTGATCTAAGTATAAAAATAAAA
Organism: Promethearchaeota archaeon; assembly: GCA_020344955.1. GTDB lineage: Archaea > Asgardarchaeota > Lokiarchaeia > Sigyniarchaeales > SOKP01 > Loki-b32. The sequence goes on from CP070831.1 coordinate 669,191, forward strand.
TTATAGGGGTCTATTTTATGGGCTTTGATAATGAATTTGATGAAGAATTTGATGAAGAGTTTGACGAACAAGAATTTGATGAAGATTTAGAGGATTTAGATGAAGAATTTAAAGATGAAATAGTTGATGATATAGAACCACCTTTTGAAAAGATTCCTGAGGGAGCAGTTGAATCAAAAACACCTACTACTAAAACTGTTTCAGTTGGAAAAAAGATTTCCGTATACTTTATGTCTACTATTGGTCCGGGTGAGAAGAAACAAAAGTTAACTGTTAATGATGGGAATCTTGTTGGTGACATAAAGGAAACTGTAGCAAATCTATTTGGTTTAGATCCTGCTGATTTTCATTTATCATCTGGTGGAGTAACAATGGATGAGACCAACCGTTTAAATGATTATAATGTCTCTGACGGAGAAGATATACTTTTAATTCCAGCAAGTATTGCTGGTTAAGTATTTAAAATTAAATTGAATATTTTTAACTTAGAGTTTCTTTTTTTTTAATTTCTTACTTTTCTTAACGGAATTAGAGCTATTTCATCATCATCAATAATATCATAATCATTTATTATGGAATTCTCATCAAGTAATATGCCTCCTGAAGACAACAGAAAATCCTCTAATTTGTAATCAAATTTAGTCGCTATTCTTTCCTTAATTATACTTATTAGTTCAAATGTATCTACAATAATTATCTTTGTTTTCTCACCTGGCTCTACTAAAGATCTTACATAAATACGAATCTTGTCTTCTATTTCAATGGGATTTATAGGAGGTGTATAAGTTAATTTTTCTTCAGTTTCATTTCTACTATTCAACATATTTTCAATTAATTGTTTTCTCTCATTTGGGCTAAAATAACACATTTCTCTTATAAACAATATCTTATCCATTTTTGATAATTCTAAAAGATCTATTTTTAATAGTTCTTCCCTACTAAAGGATGAAAAGATATATTTATCAAGTATGGGCATGTCTTTATAAGACACATCAGATTCAATATAATCTTCTATTGAAGGCATTGCATCAATATAATCCTCAACAATATCGATATCCTCTTTATGAACGGACTTTATTTTTATAGGATATTTTTTTTCTTTTATAATCTTCTGTTGACTGCTTTTTGATTGGATTATTGTATAAATGGTACTAGTCGATAGTACTGCTACACTTCCAATAGTTAAAGCAAGAAATAAGGGAGTATTTTCTATTCGAAATATAAAGAAAAATACATATAACAAAATACAAACAGTATAAAGTGCGATAACACTAAAGATTCTATAATTTTTCCTCATGATTTTTTGATTAGATTATTTTCTGAATTTAAAATATTTATTTTAAAATTTAAATGGGATTGGAATAAAATTGGAGTTTTTAATTCAAGCACCTTTTATTGATTTTTTAGCTTTAGAATATATCTCAAAATTTAACTTAAATATATTTCTATTTTTTTCTTTTTCAATTTTTATTAATTCCAGATCTCTTAGAATATCCAAATATTTCTTTATGGTACTATGATTTTTTTTTAAACTAGTTGCAATTTCTGTAATTTTAAATGCTTTATTTTCTTGTTTCATAAAATTGATTATTTTTTGAACAATGTCTTTTTTTAAATAATAGTATAGAGGGTCTAGCTTTGGATTAGAGTCAAATTTAAAGAAGATTTTATGATTATTGATTTGCCTTGAGCGTATAAATTGGAATTTCTCTAAACATGATAAATGCCATAAAGCTTGATTACTACCTATATTAAGAGCTCTCATTATTTCATTAATATTTGAAGGATTTTTTTTTATAAAATTAAAGATTTCATTCCTTTTTGGATGTTCAATAATATTATTTTTCATTAATCTTGTTCCAGGGATAATTATACGCTTTTTAATTAAATCCTTCAAAATTATCTCTATTCTATTTTCATTTATATTAGGATTGTATCTTACTCTATTATTTATATATGATATGATTTCTTTTATGGAAAAAAAAGTCTTCTTCGTTAAATACTCTTTTACTAATTCAAGAACAGCCCTTTCTGCATTATCCAGAGAACTCATAAGCCTATACTTATATTTCGTTAAATTATTTGGTTTTTATTAAATTGTATTCTGTCTAAAACAATAATTTATACTTGATATATATTGATAGGGAATCATACAATTTATAATATAATTTCTTAAGAATCCTAATTATCCCCTATTTGATTTTAGAAAAAACTTGAAAAACTTCAAAATCATTCCAATGGCTTTTATAATATCTTTTTTACATGGTTCTATTAAGTTTAATAAAATAAAAAAAAAATTAGAAGTGATATGAATGAGTTTTGATGAATTTGATGAAAATTTAGGCGAAGAAGAACCAATGAAATCCAAAACTCCTGCTGCAAAAACTCCTGCAGGAGGGAAGAAATTGACTTTATACTTTATGTCTACAATTGGTCCTGGTGAAAAAAAGGAAAAATTGACTGTAAACGACAGCAACCGAGTAAGAGATATTAAACAGACATTAGGAAATTTATATGGACTTGATCCTAATGATTTTCATTTATCTTCAGGTGGAGTTACCATGGATGAAAATAGCGACTTAAGAGAATATGATGTAAACGATGGGGACGATATTCTATTAATCCCCGCAAGTACTGCTGGGTAAACTTATAAAACTTTCTTCATGAATTATAATATAAGGGCTTTAAGCCCTTCAATTTTTTTTATTTTTTTTTATTAATTTTAAAGGTGGCAATATTGGATAAGGATTCAGATTTTTTTGCAGAAGATCTATCAGCAGAAGAGAGAGACCTATACGATCGCCAATTTCGTTTGGAAGGTTGGTCTCAGAAATTAGTAAAGAACTCAAGAGTGTTGATAGTTGGTATTGGAGGATTAGGCTGTGAAATTGCAAAAAATTTAGCTATGTTAGGAGTCGGCAATTTAGATCTTATAGATTTAGATATTATTGAACATTCAAATTTAAACCGACAAGTTCTTTTTACAGGAGCAAAAATAGGAGAATCTAAA
>CP070831.1:672300-690933 GCA_020344955.1 Promethearchaeota archaeon
AGGGTAAAATATCATTACTTTATAACTGATTTAGGAAAATTTATTATTGAAAATCTTATTGAAGTATGGTTACCTTTTTTGAAACCCGATTTTACTAAAATAGTGGAAGAAAAGCTTGAAGAAATTAAAAATAAAAAGAAGAATATGGGAGAAGTTGTAAATGAAGTAAGGCAAGAATTTTTACTACTATTTGACAAATTCCTAATAAATAAACATAAATTAGTTTCTAAAATTAATAACTATAAAATTGATTATACTATTCCGCTTACATCTTCAAATTGCCCCTTTTGTAATAAAAATCCAATGAAATTTATTAATATTAAAAATAAAAGATTTTTAGTTTGTTCTGATGATAAATGTAAACAATATTTATCCTTACCTAAAAATGGAAAATTAGAATTACTAAATTCAATTTGTTCAATCTGTAATTTTAATATCTTTAAAGTTAATCTAAAAAAGAATAATAAAAATCTTACATATTATATATGTCCTAAATGTTGGAATGAAGATCGTTCTCACTTCTGTTCTAAATGTAGTGAATATAAAATTATTAAAGGAGAATGTATAAGAAAGTAAATTAAATTTTTATTATTGGAGTTAAAAGAAATTTTTTGTATCAAAACGATAAGCTGCACGGGTTAAACCGACATAATTATCTGATATCTTGTAGAACATTTTTTCATTTACAATTTTTTTCTGTAAATAATTATTTTTGATAGTATGGTTTAAGGCATGAATCATAGTACCCAAAGTTACAGCGCCAACAAACCCGTGTTGCTTTTTCGTGACTCGTATCAATTCTAATTCAGAATGCCATTGTCCATCAAGTAGAGCAATTAAGATCTCATTTTTTATAGGTGTTTTGATATCTTTAATTTTGTTAAATAAATTAGAATAGTTTGGTTTATAATAAGGATTCTCTTCAAAATCTTCCATTTTTATTTCTACCTAAGAAGTAGTAATTACAATATGATTTAATATTGAAATTTTTTATATAACAAAATGTATGATCTCTGTATTATGAGGATATTTCCAAATAATAAAATTACCTAAAGTAAATTTGGTGGTATTCCCTCATTAAAATATTTTGCACGAGTAATCCAATTTTGAGAGAATTCTGGAATCATTGCTAATATTGATCCGCCAATCCATACAGAAAATGTTCGCTCCATAGGAGCAATAATTCTGATTCCCAGGTTTTTCTTCTTCCTTCGAGCTAGTTCTAATTCTAATTCTTTATATATACGTGATTTTAAATTTGGAAACATGGAGGATCCTCCTGAAAGAAAGATATTATTTAATAAATCTGGACGGATATCTAAATCACATGCATCTATTACATCCATAATAGCAATATGTAATGATTCTTCTTCTAACTCTGAAGCTGGTTTAAATAATAATTCTGGTACAATAAAACGTTCTCTATTGAGTGAGATTGTTGACCCATCAGGAAGAGAATATTCTTTTTCATATTGTTCACTTCGTTTTAGGTCTTCATTATAGTCTAATGATACAAAACATGCCTTTTCTTTTAAAACTCTCACTAATTCTCTACGTATCGAAGAATCAACCGACCATCCAATGGCTTCCAATGTCTGTTCCATATAACGAGTTAAAACTCTACCACCAATATCCAAAATCCTTACAGCATGCTCTAATTTGTAACCTTCATAAATTGGAACTATTCTAGTATTACTATCTCCAATCTCTACAATTAAACCTGTTTGAAATCCTCCCGAATAGAGAGTTAACATTGAGTCCAAGACAGGATAAAAAGCCATACACTGATATCGTTCCAAAAATAATTCAAACATTTTCTCTAAATCTTTATATGGAAAAAGTGGATGTACTGCATATAATACATTAACAAGTGTAGCGTCAACTCTCAAGTTATAAAATATATAGTCAATGATATTCGATAAATGGTTCCAATCTACCACAATACCTTTTTCGATTGGATGAAAAATTTTATATAATCCAATTGATTGAATTTCATCCCCTACATATATTTCATCTTCACGAGACTCTTTGCCACCATAATTTACACCAACATCTTGATATTTAGGTTTCCCAACCATTGTAAGAAACACTTGAGAGGGCGTATCTTCTCCAGCGAATCCAATTTTAGTAGAAAATTGACCAATATCAAGAACAACTGTTAAATTTCCCATACCTTAATATTTCTAGATTTAATTGTGAGATATTTAGCTTTGATAACTATATCTAATATATTATTTTATTTATTAAAAAAATCTCCCCACCTCTAAACTATTAGAATTTTCAAAATAGTCTAGTCTGTCCCGTGTATGTATACTCTTAAAAATAATTTTTAATTATTCTTCAAGAAAAATAATAAGATTCTTAGACTCTCTATTCTCCTCTCATAATTTTCTTTAGACGATTTAATTCATCTAACATTTCATCCCGAAGAGAACTTAATCCTCCACCTGCTTGAGGAGCTACTACTGGAGTCGCTGGAGTCGCTGGAGGGCCAGGTCTTTTGGCAAATGTTGGTGCAGCAGGAGGTTCACTAGTAGGAGGTGTGGCAGGAGGTGTGCTAGGAGGTCCACCACTAGGAGGTAATTTTGGAGCTGGTGGTAATCCTGGGCGTTTAGGAGGTCCACCGCCGCTAGGAGGAGCTTTAGGAGGTCCGCCACCACTAGGAGGAGCTTTAGGAGGTCCGCCACCACTAGGGGGAGCTTTAGGAGGTCCGCCACCGCTAGGAGGTGCTGGAGCAGCTGGTACGCTAGCACCTGCAGCTGCAACAGGAATTGGAGCCTCCGCTGGAGATCCACTGCTTAATAAGGAAAATAATGTACTTGCAGCAGCAGTTTTCGCAGCACCACTAGTTGGAGCTACTATTTTTTTAGAGGAAGTACTGACCGTTTGAACTTCTTCTGTAATCGTTACTTCTTTCAAATCTTTCTGAGCTTTTGCCAGTGATTTAATAAAATCATTGATTCCTTTTACAGTCTCTTCTAGATCATCAGATAAGGAAGTTAAACCTTTTTTCATAAAATTTATTACTCGTTCAATTTTTTTCTGTTCTTTTGAAACCACGTTCTAATCAATTCCTCTATTATAATTGATAAATCGATTTAAATTAAAATTACTAGTTATAATCTTTATTTTAATTATATTAATAATTATATAAAATTAATATTTATAATTTTATTCCATTCTTTTTCAAGTCTATAAATCCCAATATTACGTACATCTAGAAAAAACGTTAATTATTAAAAAACCTAAACTAATAATATTATATAACATATTTCATTAGTAAGTTTAAAAATTATTAAAAATTCAAATTTCTAAATTCTAATATAATATTAAGAAGGTTTGTAAAAAATGCCTAAGCGAGAACTCTTCATTAAACGGGTCTATGAAATTGTGAATGAATTAAAAATTCCTTTAATCGATGAACGCGTATATGACAGTGTCAAGTTCAATAATGGGGCTGCTGTCGCTGTAGTTAATTTTAAATTTGAGGAAGATGAATCAGTAATTCGCGGATTTCTAGGGCTTGCGGAGTATTTCCATACTGTGGTTATAAAGAAAAGAGATGAGTTCTATATTCCTCATGCTTCTATATTGTTCCGTTTGATTAGCGCATAAATTTAAATTTTTTTTTACTTTTCTTTTAATCCCTATAATTAAGTCTTATTCGTCATTTTTAGAACAATAATACTCTGAGTTATTAATTATTTCTAATACTTCTGATTCTGGCACATCATACCAATTACTATATGCGTCAGCAACAGCAAACCACATTACTTTTCTAATATTGGGGCAAAAAAGCTCATCAATTTTACTTTTGACTAAACTTACAGATCGTAAAGGGGCTGTGGGTATAGCAACAAAAATTTTTTTAGCGTCATATTTGCGAATCATATTTATTGCTGCTAGCATTGTAAATCCTGAAGCTAATCCATCGTCTAAAATGAAAATATTTCTATCTTTTATATAACGTAGGTAGAATCTCTCTAAATCAATCTCTTTATTATAAAATTTTAGTCTTTCCTTAATCTCTTTGTTAGTTAAACCTATAGAATTATTTACCGTTTGTTCTGATAAATTTAGTTGAGATAAAAGGGGTTCATTTATCAAAATAGTTCCATCTGTTGTTACTGATCCAAATCCTGCTTCTGTATTATATGGTATTTTGATTTTCCGAACTATTAGGATATCATAGTTCAGTTTAAATCTTGTACAGAATCCTTCTGTAACTGGAACACCTCCATTAGGGATTGCAAAACAGAAATATTGATTAGGATTAGATTTTATATGACTCTCTAGGGCTGAATTTACATTTTTAATAAATTCTGTGAGTATTTCACCTGCTTGAAACCTTGATTTGTATTTATGGAATTGCATTTCTAATTAATAATAATGCAGAGCCTTTATAATAAATTTAATTGCATTGGGATTCTGAGGGAGATTTTTCTGTTTAGATTTTTATTCTGTTTTGTCCAATTTTAAATTAAACTAATTATTCCAATGATATATTTAAATAATAGCAAAACTATTTTTTTATTAACTTTTATCTAAAGAAATTCAGAAAAACAAAAGGTTGAGATTATTAAATGAAAAAAGCAAAAATCGGTGGATTATCTCTACTGGGATTCCTCTTATTCTTTTCGTTTGTTAATGTATCGAATGCTGTTCCACCAAGTTATGTAGGGGTAAATATAGGTAATAGTTTTACTTGGACTGCTTCTGCAAATGTAGCTAATATTAATGCTACAGGAATTAATTTATTTGGAGAAGCCAATTGGACTCTGATCTATGGTATGCTAGATTATATGATATGGAATATGACAGGTATGCATATTGATTCATTTTTTGGTGGAGCAATGAAAATGGATATTGCAAATATGACTCCAGAAGTTCCGATGGGGTTTCCACCTGGAGTAAATGGAGTAGGTTTATATATTGATGGGTTTATGTCTATTGAACCTGGCGTGTGGATGCCTATGATGACTTCAGCCTATCCTTCACTATATATACTGGATCCTACAAATATTAATGCATCCAATTTCATGTATTTTTTGGGCTTTGGTATGCCAGCGATCGTTCCTAAGGGGCTCCCTTGGAATAATATAGCAACATGGTACAATGCTATGTTAGCAGTAACACCCCCAGTATATAATAATATTACAATGTCAGGTTTAACAGATGGTCTCGAGTTTACAGTTTTGGGTGAATTTATGGAATTAATGATTAATATGAGTGGAGTGCCTTTACCATTAATACCCACGATACCAGATGCGATTGGCGTTGCTAGATGGAATGCAAATGGAGTTTTCAGTTATGGTTCCCTATCAATGGGTGGTTTAACTCTAGTAACTGCATCATTATCCTCTGAAGAAGCAATCCCGGGATTCTTTATACCAATTACGATAGGATTAAGTGCAATTGCGGCAGTAGGGATAATTGTTATCATCAGAAAGAAGAAAAAAATAATTTAAGTATTAACTAATTCTTTTTTTTATTTTTAATTATTATTAGATGATTGATATGAATTTTGTAAATTCTTTATTTTTCCTTCTATTATTATTAGCTTTATTATGGGTAATTAAGCTAGATTTGTTTTTTATGGTTTTTGGAACGGTTGTGTTATTATATTTTATTATTCAATTATTTTTTATGGATCCTATAGAGATTTTCTTTTCAATTGGCAGATTTTTCTTATTAAATCCTATTGGTCTTTTAATTCTATTTGTTCCTTTAATAATATATGCTTTAAATCTAGGGTTAAAGAAGAAAGATAATTCTTAAAAGAATTTCAATTGATTCTACTCTAATTGATTAAGTCTTCTAATTCCGAGAGTAATTGATAAAAGAGCAATTCCAAAAGATAAGCCCAGACTAGTAAAAAGTATATACAAAAGACCAAGAGAGTGATCTATAAAGTTATCTGCGCTTGGTGTGATAAAAAATGTTGCTATAAGTAAAGAAATAATTTGAAACATAATTATTAAATAAATATTGAAATAAACATTTTTCCCTTTTTCATCAAACATTGTTCTAAAACATTGAATTCCTATTGCTTGCATGAGGATTATTAACGTAATTAATGGATAAAATAAAAAAAAAGTAAATGCAGATAAAAAATCTAAAGGAAATAAGATACTAAAGAAAATTGTCAAACCTATATCTAAAAACATGATAATATAAAACATTTCATAAAAAAATGAATAAATAAGTGTTTTAATACCTCTAATTGATTTTTTATAAAGAAATACTAAATCTTTTGAGCTGAACAATATATAAATTCCAATGAACATTCCAAAAATCAATCCTCCCATCCAAGATAAGACTATCATTAAAAGTGGTCGAAAATAAAAGATTTGGACTATGTATGACGAGATTATCCAAGTATCTCCAATTTCTAAAAATGGAGTTTCTAAAGAAAAGAAAACAAAAAGACCTAATAATGCTGTAAACGCGCTAACATAAATTAATTTCGGAAAATTTTCTTTTTTTCTAAAAAACTCTTTGAATTGAGTACTTATTTGTGTTTTATATCCATGTGGAGAGAATTTTCTTATAACCTGATAAATTTTTCTTTCTCTTCTTACAAGAATTTGATTGGAAAAATTATTATGCTCAATCCCATAAAAAATGTTAGCCCTTTTATAAGACAGATAAAAAACTATAAGTGGTATAATAATGACTAAAATAATACTTACCCAAATATTCACAACATAAGATTCTACTAAAATAGGGTCAATTATATACAATATTATATTTGAATACCAGTAAGAAGGGTAAATTGTTATCCAATTCTTTAATTCAGGATAATCAGAAATAAAATCAAATAAAAAGTGAAAAAGATAAAAAAAAGTAATGAGTACAAGTGAAAGTAAGATTACTAAAGAGAATTTCGAATTACTTGATTTTTCTTTGACAACTATTCTATTTTCAAGCCAATTGGCAATAAAAGATCCTATTAATAAACCTAAAATTAGTAATACAAAAATTACAATATAAAAAATAATATAATGAATAAAGGTTAAATTAGGATTAAGCTGGATTAACAAACTATTAACTAAAGGACCTATAGCGAGGATAAAAAGGAAGTAAAACGGCATTTGCCCTAGAAATTCTCCGATAAATATATCACCAGATTTAACAGGAGATGCTAACAATATTTCCTTATACCCAATTTCTGATTTTCTATAAAGCATAAAAATTGGATACATAATATATAATAAAAACATTATCATAAATGAGTATTCAATAAGATTCGAGAAAATTGGTATAATTTGGCTAGAAAAGTTTTTTATAATTTCAGGTAGTATCGCATCGAATAGGACAGGACCTAGATAAATTGCCCAGAATAAAAAAATAGTATAGATTAGAATAAAAAATAATTTACGATTTTCTCGAAAACGATAGGTTTTTTGCCTAATTTCATTTTTGAAGATTTTTTTCCACAGAGACATAACTAAATATAGAATTGATTAAATCTATTTGAATTTTCAAATAATTTAAAATAAATATAATTTATCATGATCTTTCTCTTGCTATAATTTCACTTGTCTTAAAACGTTTAAACAAATAATAATTTATTATAATTGATATAGAAACTAATCCTATAGTCATTAAAACAGCTACAACTAAAGAATTAAAGCTAATTTGATTACCCAAATTATATCTGAGTTCTTTTATTGTTATTCCTGAGCCGCCCTCAACCCGAATCTTTAATATTATATCTCCTCCAAATTCAAAATTTATCTTGCCTTCCCACAATATACTGTTTTTGGATATATTATTAAGTATTTTCCAATTTGTCAATTGAAATTCACCCTGGCTATCAAATAAGCTCCAGTTTACAGATTTTATTCCTTTAGGATCCCAAGCTAGAATTCTTATTTTATTATGGTGATTATTTAAATCTTCAAATAGATATTTTTCATTCGCTGGACAAGTTATTATTGCTTGAGGCCAATCTCCTACATCTTCAATTGAAGTAGATAAACTATTATTATCCAAACAAATTATCTTATAAGTTCCACCTCTGCATTCGAAATTATCCGTTGTAATGGTTATCAAATCATCACTGTAATAAAATGAATTCTCATGAACATGACCTGAAATATAATAGGAAACATTATATTCTTCATTTAATTCATAGAAATCTTTTCCATTTACATTTTCTTCAGAATTTATTGTGTAATATGGAGGAAAATTAGGAGGATGATGTCCAAATACAAAAATTTTTGTGGAATTCTTATATTTTTCTAATTCATATTCATACCAATTCATTTCATCTGAATTCAGTGATCCTTGAAATCCAAATTCAATCAAATTATATGATTCTTTGGCGGTATTAAGGCCAATAAAAGCGTAATTTCCGAAATCAAATGATTTATTAAATGAATATTGTGTTGTATTAAATATTCTTCCCATCATAGAATAATTGAGAAAATAAGTGAAATTTGGATCCTGTGACGCATCATGATTACCGATTACATCCATATAATTTGATGCATTCATTATATTATCTTCTAATGCCTTTTGATAAACACTCCATTCCCAACTATCTTGTTGTAAACCGAGATATGCTTCTACTAAATCTCCAGTATGATAAATAAAAAGTGGATCAATCTGATTATAGGTCTCATTTAATAATTGGTAAAAACTAGCAATCTTATCAACATCTGGATATGAAAAATGAGTATCAGTTATTTGAATAAACCAAAATAAGTTATAATTATCTTCAGAGATAAATCCTTGATTAGTCGATAATCCTTTTATCGATTTATACTCTGTTTTTTTTCCTAAATTTATGGAATTATTATAAGAATAGGAGTATAAGTTATTATAAAAGATATTAACTAAGAAAAAAGATATTAGGATTACATAAAACAATTTTTTATTAACTTTTTTGATCATAATTCATCTAAATACGTTGTTTACTATGCAAAAAGGTGACTTTTAACTATAAATTAAAATTAATAAAAAAATCTTAGTTTATCTAATGAATTACTAGATTTAATAAATTTCCTTTGTATTTTGATTATTAACATGATCTCTCTAATGAACAATTTATATAATTACCCCCTCCTATTAACTTCATAAGATAAAATTTTAAATAAAAATAATAAGAATTATAAAAATTTTAATCTAAATGGTATAGGAACTTTTTAAATTTTTAAAATAAATTTAATAAATTAGGCATAACTAAATTAAATTAAAATTTTAGATAATAAAATTAATAGAAGCAAAATAACTAAATTTAATATAAATCATGTTTCAAGGTAATATAATTGAATCAAAGGATTCTGATGAGGATGGCATATGGAGATTTACGATTCTAAAGGAAAAATTATTAAAGAAACATTCCCATCAGAAGTTATTTCGATTTTGGGAGATCTCATTGCTGGAATAATTCTATCTCTTTTAATTTTACCTTTTTCCAGTTTTCCTATTTTAATATTAATGATTCCTGCTCTATTATCTCTTAGAGGTAATTTAAGTGGGCCCTTTATAGCCCGAACTTCTCGTGATTTAGTAATTGGAGATTTTTCCAAGGAGACTTGGAGTCAAAATGTTTTAGCAACCTATACACTTTCTATAATAACAGCAATCTTCATAGGTATTTTCTCTATAATTTTGAATTTTGCTTTTTTTAGAATCTATATTCTCCCGATTTCTTATCTTATTATAATACCTATCATTTCAATTGTTTTAACCTTAACTATTTCTATTCCATGTTCCACAGGGTTAAATTACATAGCTTTTAAAAAAGGGCTTAACCCAAATAATGTTGTTAATCCTATAATGACGGCAATTGATGATTTTTCTACGGTTTTTTGTTTTTTATTAACAATTATAATGCTGGGGGTGCCTTAAATTAAATATTTTGTAAAAATATTGAAAGAATCCATAATCATCGTAATTTTATCTTCATTAATTGGATTAATTTCTGGTACTTTACTATCTTCAAATGAAGAGCTTTTATCTGCTATCCCTATAATGCTTTTAATAATTCCAGCTTTGAATTCATTAATAGGTGACATCTCTACTGTTTTAGTATCTAGATTAACTACACACCTTTATATTGGAACCATCCCTCCAAAAATACAGAAATCAGATAGATTAAAAGAAGATTTTTTTGGACTACTTGCTACCCTTTTATTAAGTTTAGTCGCTCTTTTATTTTTAGGTTATTTTTTTGGAGTAATTTCTGGTGTTGAAATTGTAAATCCATTATTTATGGTTGTGATTATAACAATTACAATTCTGTTAATTTTTATTTTGATGTTTATTTCATTATTTTTTGGGGCTATATTCTTGTTTAAACGAGGTAAAGATCCAAATAATTTTTTGATTCCTTTTGTTACCTCTTTAGCGGATTTTCTAACACCTTTTTTCTTAATTCTATTTATAATAATATTTATATAAAATCAAATTTATATGAAAAATGAGTGAATACAACAATATGACCAAACCAAGTAAAAAGTTCAAATATAAACCACTTTCCCTAAAAGATATAATCCGAGAAATGAAACAGAATATCGATTTAATGATTGATTTGGCTTATAGTGCAATTAAATTTGGAAGTAAGGAACTTGCCGATGAAGCCTATAAAATGGAACAAAGAATTCATGAGCTTACATTTCTACTGAACTTCCAAATCATTCAAGCACATCCAAGAGGATTGGAGGGCGCCAAAAAATTAGAACCTATTGTTGTTATGGGATATGCTATTGACAAGATTTCTGATGCTTTATCAGATATTGCAAGGGTTATATATATCAATAAGGATATTCCTTACCTTATTCAATTAATCAGTGATATTAGTTATGTACCTGAACCTATTGTTAAAATAACCGTTAATAAAGGATGTAGTTTTATAGGTCAATATCGGAAAGATGTACATTTTAGGTCTAAACATGGAGTTGATTTGATTGTAATACATAGAGGCGACAATTGGCTCTTTAGAAAGGATGAAAAAGTTGAGAAAGGAGATATCCTGATTGTTAAAGGGGAAATACAGCCGATTATGGACTTGAAAGTTATCTGTAACGATCAAGAGTTATTTTCATTTAATATTGAAAAACATAAAGGAGAACTAAATATTGATCTTGAAAATCCCGATATATGTGAGAAAATCGAGGAAATCCAGAGAAATTATGTAGCAATAACAGATATTTCAGAAACTATGATCGAATTAGCATTAGCAGCATTATTCTTTAAAAATAACGAAGTTGCCGAAGATGTTTTAGAGATGGAAGAATTAACTGATGGTTTAAATATAGCTTTAGAAAAAGATCTTCTTGATTTAGCACAATTGGTAGAAGCACCTAGAGATCTTACAGGAATAATGAGAATTGTTTTCAGCTGTGAATTAATATCAGATGCTGCCGCTCATATTGCAGAAAATATTCTTAAAGGTTTTGAACCCCATAGGATACTACAACAAGCTATTCGAGAAACATCAGAAATTGTAGTGAGAGAAACATTATCTGAGGATTCATATTTTAAGGGTAAAACATATAATGAACTACAAGATAAAAGATATAAAAGAGGGTTTCATATCATTGCTTTAAAGCGCGAAGATAAATGGATTTATAGATTTAAACCAGATTTTATCTTTGAAGAGAGTGATTTACTTATAGGATTGGGACCTCTTGAAACAGTTATGGAATGGCGGAGATGTGTGAATCCAGAAAAATATCAAGAATAATGGGATATTTATGCACGAATATATTGAAGTTAAACTTATTTCTGAGAAAAAGGGGAGAGGAGCTTTTGCAAAAAAATCAATCAAAAAAGATACTATTGTAGATGTTGCTTATGTGGTTCCTATCCCTAACAAGGAATATAAAAAAATTTACAAAACAATTCTGTATAATTACTGCTACATTTGGGAAGATCCAGAACATATGCCCGCATTTAGAAATGCAATTACTCTCAGTGTAAGTCAATTTATCAATCACTCTTATGAGCCTAATTTAAAGTACCTTTATGATTATGAAAATAAAGCAATAGAATTTTCAGCTATTAAAGATATTAGCGAAGGAGAGGAATTGACAGTAAATTATAATGGACTTGTGGAGGATCAAAGTCCAATGTGGTTTGAAGTAGAATAAATGATTCAATTTTTTTTGACAACTCACTAAATCTTCTTTTATCCCTCTTCTTGAGAATGAAATTAACCTATCAATTTATATAGTTATTGATATAATCAATAATTAATCAATAATGTGGAATCCATGAATAGTTTATTAGAAATTAAGTACATATCATTAAAGAAAGGAAGAGGTGTTTTTGCTAAAGAGAAAATAATAAAAGATGAGGTAATAGATATTGCTCCTATCGTTCTCATTTCTAATAGTGACTGGGAATTAATCGAGGATACAGTTTTATCTAATTATTCTTTTGAATGGGATGATCCCAAATGTAAAGGAGAATTTGAATCAGCAATCTCATTAAGTATTAGCCAATTCATAAATAATTCTTATAAACCGAATGTTAAATATGTCTATGATTATAAAAACAAGTTGATTGAATATATTACAATTCGAGATATTACTGAGGGAGAGGAATTGACAGTAAATTATAATGGACTTGTTGATGATAAAAGTCCAATGTGGTTT
Source organism: Promethearchaeota archaeon (assembly GCA_020344955.1). Classification (GTDB taxonomy): domain Archaea; phylum Asgardarchaeota; class Lokiarchaeia; order Sigyniarchaeales; family SOKP01; genus Loki-b32. The sequence goes on from CP070831.1 coordinate 684,912, forward strand.
GAGGTAGGAGAATGATTATTTCTTTCTTAATGATTTAAGTGTTTTTAAATTCATGACATCTTCTTTCATGTCTTTTCCTTTTGGTGTTTCTAGAATCCCTGGCATATCTTTAAATCGCTCATCATTAATGAAAAAACTAAATGGGTCTTTTCCTATTTTTCCCTGACCAATATGAGTATGCCTGTCAACTCTTGAACCACAATCCTTATCTGTATCATTCAAATGGAATGCATATAAATATTTTAAGCCAATAATATCATCGAATTCATTCCACATCTCTTCATATCCTTTTTTAGTCCGATAATCATATCCTGCGGCGAAGGAATGTGCAGTATCAAAACAAATTCCAATCCTATTCTTATTCTGTATTTGATCAATTATTGTTTTAAAATGGTGGAATTTGTTCCCTAAACCCTTCCCTTGTCCCGCAGTGGTTTCAAGTAATATTATAGATTTTGATGATTTCGTTGCTTCCATTAGTTTATTCAATTGTTCTGTAATTTGCGTAAATGCTTCTAATTTTGTAATTTCTTTTTTATCACTGATAGGGATTACTCCAGGGTGCATGTTCTCATATTCAATTTGTAATTGGTCTACTTTTGTCAACTCATCAAGCATAGCATTATATGATTTTTCTAATTTCTCCTTATCTAAACTTGCCAGATTTACCAAATAACTATTATGAGAAATGACGGGCCAAATTTCTTCTTTTAATTCTTGCTTTTTCTGGATAAACTCATCAATTTCTTTTTGTTTTAAAGGTCCAGAGGTCCATCCACGCACATTTCTGACGAAAACTTGAATTGCTTCACATCCCAATTCTTTACCGCTCTCAAACGCCATATATTTACCGCCAGAAACACTCATATGTGCGCCTATTCGCAATAAAATCTCCCTATTAAGTGTTTTTTGATATTATATTTTTTATACTATATTTTCTTTTTTATTTATCAATATTGCTTAATTAATCCAATTTATACAAAATATGAGAATTTCAAAAAATTATGACTGAATTATATCATCTTAAGTACTTACCAGAAAATAAAATTGAAGCAGCATGTAAAGTAGCTGCTCGTGCGATGCAAGATGATCCCATATTCGTTAAATTTTATCCTGATCCTATAGAAAGAGCTCATAAAAATTTTATTAGGTGTAAAAATATGATTTTAGTAGGGATTTTATCCGGAGAAGTCTATATAACATCGAATAACATTGAAGGCATTTCTGTTTGGAATCCTCATGAAATAAAAGATTGGACAATAGGGAAACAGTCTAAAGAGATTCTCAGAGAATCAAGAAAGGTCAGAAGAGAGATATATTCAGATCGTGAGTATGCAATTAGAACTAGCACCTCTATGCAAATTTTTAATTCGCTTAAAGATGAGTATGCAAACTTTCCTCATTGGTATTTAACTTTTATTGGAGTAGATCCAGTACATCAAGGAAAGGGATATGCTAGTATGCTAATAAGAGCAAAGCTTAATGAACTTGATAAGCAAAATCTACCGTGTTACTTAAATACACAAAATAAAGAAAATCTACCCTTATATGAACATTTCGGATTCAAACTTGTCGGTAAAAGACAGATTCCGAATTCTAATAATTATTATTATGGAATGCTTCGAAAAAAGAAAAAATAATATTAAAAATTATGTTCATCCAATCTTTTCCAAAAATTACTTAATTCTTCATTATCAAACGAATATTTTAATTCTGTAGGTTTAGAGGGTTCTTCTCTAAAAAATTTCGGCACATTATTCATTTTTTGAGTGATTCCTGCTTTCTCATTAAATTCAAGTTCAGTCCTTATAATATTAATTCCAATGTTAATTACATCCTCTCGTGTCAGAGTTAAATCATACATAGCGTTGATAGCATTTGCTAAAATTTCCATGTTTTCATAACTCGGCCCAATGAAATAACAACAACCCATCGAATCCATTACTGCTGTATAAATCTGTAATTCGAAAGATAAATCAAGTTTATTCTCATTTTTTGTTAATTCTCCATAATCTTTATGCAAACTTGGAACTCGGTTAGCGATAGCTGCTCCTGCTGTATGATCCGCACCCATAGGAGATGTCGCATAAGTAACACCCATGGCTTTGAAGACTCGGCTATCATACGCGGAAATTCCTTGCCCTTTTACTTGAGGAATTCGCTTAGCCTTAAGTACTATTCCAATATTTTGGACTCCATTTCCATATAATTGCCCTTCTTCAGTGTTATTTCGAATTTCAGTATCTAAAATTTCGAAAGTTTTTTCAGCATTTCCCCACTCAATTTTTCCACAATCCATAGCTACACCCACAGTTCCACCAAATTCAATTGTGTCAATACCTACATCATCACATAAGTGATCGATTCTTGCTAAACTATCTAAATTATCAATAAGTAGGTTTGTACCATTTAACGCCATTGTTTCATATTCTAAACTAGAAGTAATATGGTTTCCTTTCTCATCAACTACTAAATTTGAGCATTTGATTACACAAGTGGGAGAACAAGCTAAACTCTTTTTCCCTCCTCTCGCAATGACGAGTTCATGAAGTTTTTCTCCTGAAATGTTATCTATTTTATCATATGAACCCATTCGGAAATTTTTTGTTGGTATTCCTCCATAGCTATTCATGGGAACCATCATATTTGGAGTACCATAAATAGAAAAAACTTTTTTCGTTGAAACCAAATTTTTAGCAAATGGTTTTGAAATTTCACGGAATTTTTTAATGTCTTGCATTTCTACTTTTGAAGTTTTTGGTGGTATTATTACTATTGCTTTAACTCTTTTGGAGCCCATTACAGCTCCTAATCCCCCCCTCGCAGCATGCCTACTTGGATATCCCTCTAAATCATTTGCTCCTACTGTAGCTGATTTCATTAAATATTCACCTGCAGGCCCAATAGAGTAAATTCCAATATTTTTTCCATATTTTTGTTTTAATCTCGAATGAAGCTCATAATTTCCTAAACCTTTATATTCTCCTGCTGGTAAAATCTTAATACCATCCTCATCAATTAAAATAATTTTCAAATCTGATGATACATCTTCTAAAATTATTGCTCTAATACCATGTCTAGCTAATATTATGGCAGGTCTTCCCCCTACATTCGCCTCTTTTATCCCTTTTGTTAAGGGACTTTTCGCTCCTACCGAAGTACGAGCAGAACACGGAAATGGACTGCCAGCGAGAACACCATTGGCAATAATTAATTTATTTCCTCCTCCTAAAGGATCACATAAGGGAGGCACTTCATCGTGAATAACCTGAGAACTTAAACCCCTACCACCACGCAGGAAATATTTTGAATCTGAAGTGATTTCATCAAATAGAATATGTTCGTTCTCTAGATTAATTCTTACAATTTTCATAATTTAAAAAAATAGCTGAAAATATTTTATTTTTTCTTTTATATCTTTTATGTATGGATGAAATTGATCTTAATATTATTCTACTTTTAATGAACATTTCAAGATTAACATACAGAGAGATTTCAGACTTTTTGGATTTATCTGTCAATGCTGTATATAAAAGAGTGCAAACACTCATAGACATAAGGGCTATAGAAAAATTTACCGCAAGATTGAAACCTTATGCTATTAATGCATTGCTTTTAGACAGAGCATTGTTTAAGATATAAATAAAGCCAATTTTTAAGGGAAACATTTTTTAAATTATATAACATAATTCTTCATATTAATAACACTTAAATTAGAGGGTAAAATTGTGAAAAGATCGTTATTAAAAAAAACACTTTTGTTAAACACAACTTTTTTAACATATTTATCCATTTTTTTAGTATTTTTTTCTTCAAATTCTTATGCTGCCGTAACAATTAATATTTTCTCTGATGATTTCGAACATGGAACTTCTAAATGGGAATCGGTAACAGGTTTATGGCATTTAACTACATATATATCTAATTCTCCTACACATTCTATATGGTTTGGAAATGAATCAACTGGTAATTATGATATGGGTGATGTAAATGGAAGTTTAACTTCGATCCCAATCGATTTATCAAAAGCGCAAAATGCATCTTTAGAATTATATCATTTGAAGGAGACAGAAGAAATGGTTCCTTTTGACCAGACAGTTATATTGATATCAAATGACAGTATTATCTGGCATACGTTATATCTAAATTATAGTAATGTTCCAGCCTGGCAAAAATTAAGTTTTAATATTTCAGCTTACTGTGGGAATTCTACAGTTCAAATTAGATTTATGTTTGATACCGTTGATGATAATTTTAATAACTATATAGGGTGGCTCATAGATGACGTTGTTATTAAAGGATTAGTAGAACTTGAACCGACTATAATCCCTAGTTATCCTATAATAGGAATAGTTCTTATTATGACCCTTATATCGTTATTGATGATAAATAAGTCGAAAAAAAAATTAAACCATTAAAATTTTTTTTTTTCTAATCCTTTTGATTCTCCCATAATTACTATCTACTTTTCTTGGAGAGATGTTTGCCTCTTTTTTATTAATTATATTCATATTTTTTTTTAAGAATAAATTAACCAAACATACAAATTTGTTCACATAATTTTTTAAAAATTGGGAAAAAACACCCACCAATATTTAAAATATCAAAAAGAAATTCAGAATGTTTATCAAAATATTTATATATACGACTGATCAATAATAAGCATATCACCTATTATTAAATAATTAATAGCCGTGATATGAAGTAACTAGCGCTTTTTCAATAATTTGTTTCCGTGTTTTATCATGAATGAACAGTATCGTTCTCGTCTCGTAAATAATAAGATCGATGAAAACAATATTCCTCAAAAGAATTGTTGCGATAATGCTTTTATTGAATCAAGAGATGGCAATAAAGTATGTTTAAATTGCGGTGTAATCTTTGAAAGGACATTTGTTGGAAATGAAAGGCGCGCATACACAATTGAGGAGATACAGAACCGTCGAAGAACCGAACCTCGCTGGAGGGACTTTGGACCTCGTACAATGTTGCCTACAACCAAAACTGATAGCAAAGGTAAGAGCATAGGTGCTAAAGAACAAGCTCTCTTCTCTCGTCTATCAAAAATTCAAAATTCATTAATATCAAGTATTGAAAGAAATTTTTGGGAAGCTAAACCAAAATTAAAGATGCTTACGTCAAAATTAAATGTTCCAGAATATATCGCTGAAACAGCATGGAAAATTTATAGTCTAGTGGCAAAAAAGAAACTAACTATGGGTAGATCAATTAATGGTTTTATTTCAGGATCACTATATGCTGCAATAAGAGTTCATGATTTTCCGCGTCTTTTAGATGAAGTATGTGAAGCTTCTTTAACACCAAGAAGAACAGTTCATAGAAGTTTAGCGATGATTATTCGTGAGGTATTACCAGAACTTAATTTGCGATATCAACCAATTACAGCAGAAAGTTTAGTATTTCGGTTTGGAAATGAGTTAGACTTACCAATTAAAATTCAAAAAAATGCTATTAATATGTTAAAATGTGCTTCTAAGAATGGATTAAAACGAACTGGAAAGGATCCAAAAGGTTTAGCCGCTGCATGTATCTATATTGCTGCTAAAGATGGATCAATTCGCAAAACACAATCCAAAGTGGCTGATATTGCTAAAATTACTGAAGTTACTTTAAGAAGTCGCGCTAAACAAATAAAAAGCAAACTAATTTAAATAAATTTTTTCTCTTTTTGAGTTTTTTATTATTTTTTTTCAGCTTGTTCTTGCAATAAAGTGTATTTGATACCAATTGCTGTAACAGTTAATCCAGCTAAGAGATAAAAGGTGTTTACCGAAAGATAGTAAATCCAAAAGATTGCTGGCATAATTCCTGTAGTTAAAGGATCATAAAGAGCTGATTGAAAAGAGATTGTAGTAATTCCTGTTGAAATATTAGTTTTTCCTAAATTTACTAAGAAATCCATTTTTACAAAACCTCCCATTACGATTATCATACCAATGATAACTATGAGTTTTGCTAATGGAATACTTTCAATATTTTTAGTATTAGATATTTTAAACAT
>CP070831.1:691033-698046 GCA_020344955.1 Promethearchaeota archaeon
AAAACTTTTAGGAAAAGCACTTATAGTTGCAACCTATAAAATTAAGCAATCTGCTTAGTCTGGGTATGTGCTGTCACTTTCGGAGCATTTGGCATGAAAAAAGATTGGAAAAATTTTGTAAATGATCTTGATGTTCCAGTTGAATTTAAGAAAAAAGACAAGTTTCAATTTGAATTCTTGCATAAAGATGAGTTTAGTGATAAGTATAATGTAACAGATGCAAAGTTTCCCTCGGCATATCTTTTAGATGAATCCGGACTAGATCTGTTTATCTCTCAAGCTGAAATGAATGCAGTAAAAACAATTGATGAATTGAAGGACTTAGTAAATAAAAAACTTGAAAAATTTGGTTTGTAAATCCTAAAACCTTTTTTAATTCTTAAAATTTTACTCAGCTTTACATCCAGTTAGATTTTAAGTATTCTATTGCTTTATTAGTATCATGAGTTGGAGGTTTACAAGTTTTATTAATACAAACATAAGCAGTTGCTTTACCTTCTAATTTATAGAAAAATTCAACAAAGTTTGAATATTTATCGATATCAGGATTGTCTTTTTCCATATTTCTTAATATGAATACTTTATTAGGAACATATTCATTTAAAATGGATTGAATTAAATTTTTCGTATCCTCCGCTTCAGAGTCACCTGATATAACTAATGAATAAGTTGGACCTATAGCAAAATCAATTGCAATTAAAAATTGAGTATATGCTAACGGATTTGCTTTAATTTTTTCAGAAAATACCCGATTAAGGATCTCCGCTTTTATTTCTAATTCATGATCACCAGTAATATAGCTTAATCTCAATAAATTTAACATAGCAATTGAATTTCCTGATGGAATAGCTCCATCATATATTTCTTTCTGTCTGGTTAATAATTCTTCAGATTCATTCGAAGTGAAATAAAAGCCTCCAATTTTTTTATCCCAGAAATCTTCGATTTGAGCCTTATTTATTTCAATTGCAGTTTTCAAATAGAAAATATCAAAACTAGCTTCATACATTTCGATTAAACCCCATATAAAGAAAGCATAATCAGTTAAATAGCCTTGAATTTCTGAGGCTCCATCTTTGTATCTATGTAGAAGCTTTTTATTTGATTCTAGAAGATTAGAGAGTATAAATTTAACTGCATTTTCAGCGGCTTTTAGATATTCTTTTTTATTAAAGACTAAAGCGCCTCTGGCTAATGCAGCTATCATTAGACCATTCCAATCTGTTAAAATTTTATCATCTTTATGAGGAAAAATTCGCTTCTTTCGTTCATTAAATAATTTTATACGAATTATTTCAATTTGATCATGGATTTCCATTTCAGGAAAAATTGTTAGATGAAAAATATTCTTTCCAGTCTTTTTTCCAGTGGATTCCTCTAAATAATTGCCATTTTGCCCGATATTGAAAGTCTTAACTACTAGATCTACCTCTTTGTCCTCTAGAATACGCTCTAATTCATCTTTAGTCCAAACATAAAATTTTCCTTCTTCTCCTTCACTATCAGCATCTTCAGCAGAATAAAATCCTCCCTCCGATGAAGTCATATCTCTAAGCACGTAAGAAAAAATTTCTTCAGCTGTTTTTTTATAAATCTCTTTTTTAGTAGCTTGATAAGCCTCCGTATATGCCATTGCTATCAATGCTTGATCATAGAGCATTTTCTCAAAATGAGGGACAAGCCAGATCGAATCAGTTGAATATCTATGGAAACCAAAACCAATATGGTCATAAATTCCTCCTTTCCTCATTGATTGGAGTGTCTTTTCGACCATTTCTAATGCTTTTTCGTCTTCAGTACGTTTCCAATACCGTAAAAGAAAAATTAGATTATGTGGCGTTGGGAATTTTGGTCGACTTCCAAAACCACCATTAACCTCATCAAATTGTATTGATAGTTGCCGATAAGCCTTCTTAAGAACGTTATTAGTAAATTTTTCACCCGGAGATTCCTGATCAATATTCTGTAAACTAAAAGTAATCTGATCTGCAGAATTTAATAATTCTTCTCTTTGATTATTCCACAACTCTTTAATACGTTTAATTAAATCAATTAATCCAATTCGTCCAAATCGAGTTTCTTTAGGAAAGTACGTACCGGCAAAGAAAGGTTTTTTATCAGGAGTCATAATAATGGTAAGAGGCCAACCTCCTGAACCTGTCATCATTTGACATGCCGTCATATATATTTGATCAATGTCAGGTCGTTCTTCTCTGTCCACTTTTATTGAAATAAAAAAATTATTCATTAATTCTGCTACTTGTTCATTTTCAAAAGATTCATGGGCCATTACATGGCACCAATGGCATGTTGAATACCCAATTGATAGAAATATAGGTTTATTTTCTTGTTTTGCTTTTTTAAATGCCTTTTCTCCCCATGGGTACCAATCCACGGGATTTTCAGCATGTTGGAGTAGATATGGGCTTTTTTCACCAGATAAATGATTTCTAAAATGTTTAGTTAGTCTACTAGTCATTAAAAAATTCCTTATTCAATATATTTGGTATTGTAATTATTTAGAAAAATAAAATCTTCTAAGTTCATTCTAGGTGGACGCTGTTTTTCTCCTAATTTCATTGAATCCGAGAGAACTGGGTTTATTTCTTTTGAATGTTTTCCAATAATAACAAGAGTGATTAATCTCATCTCTTCAGGTATTTCAAGTAAATTTTTCGCTTTATTTTCATTAAAACCGGCAATTGGATGAGCAATTAACCCCAATTCAGTGGCTCGTAGAATAATAAATGCAGTGGCTAATCCAGTGTCAAACAAGTAATACTGGCGTTCTCCAATTATGCAGTCGTTTTCAGGTTTACTAAATACCGCAATTACCATTGATGCTTTTTCAACCCATTTATTTCCTTCAGATAAGGTTGTAAATAGCTTTTGTAACCTTTCTTTCTCATAAATAAAAATAAATCTCCATGGTTGTTTATTCGCACAAGATGGAGATATTTGCGCCATTTTAGCAAGACTTTTTATTAAATCTTTAGAAATATCTATTGGATCTAAAGATCTGTATGCCCTTCTTTTTATTATTGCTTCTTTTACGTTCATAAGTTAATTCATTTTAAAATTTAAAAAGATAAAAAATAAAATTATTTATTTAACTTAGTTAATATTTGTTGTACTTCTTCCGGATGCCCTTTTACAGATACTTTTGGCCATATATAAGCAATTTTTCCTTCAGGATCTATTAAAAATGTACTTCGAATAACTCCCATGTATTCTTTCCCCCGAAATTTTTTCAAACCCCATTTTCCATAAGATTTTACTACTTTCTTATCAATATCACTCAGTAGTATAACTTTCAAATTTTTTTTTTCAATGAATTTAGCATGAGATTCAGGGGAATCAGGGCTTATTCCAATAACAATAGCATCTAATTTCTGAAGCGCAGGTAGAATACCTGTGAAGCCGATTGCTTCAGTTGTGCATGCAGGTGAATTATCTTTAGGATAAAAATAAAGTATAATATATTTTCCGCTAAAGTCTTTCAATGATACTTTCTTTTTATCTTTATCTAGTAAAGTAAATTCAGGAGCATCATTTCCAACTTCTAAATCTAATATTTGATGTGTCATTTTATAATTCAGCTTATTTTATTTAAGTATTTTAGAAATTTGTGTTATTATTAGTAAAGGGATATCTTTTTGAAATTATCAATGTACGCTTTATAATGTATTAAAATCCAGCAAATTTGAATTAATATTTTAAATATCTTAGATATTTAAATTAATAAATTATTAACAAATAGAAATCACTATTATGCATATTGATATCATAATTTAATCATATTCTTTTCATCAAATTTAAAACTATTCTGATAATTATGTTATTCATCAGAAATTATTAATCTAAAATTATAAGGGTATAATTTGATGATAAGTAGATCTTATATGTATGCTTTTTCAAATTATTCAGTAATTCTGATAATTCTCCTTTTTCTTCCTCAAATACCTATTGAAGAACAAATATCTATAACAGCAATCGAAAATGCAACTATCGATGAATATAATCCAGACTCCAATTTTAGTGCAGATACTGATTTGAAAATTGGTTATTGGATTTTAGATAAATATGGTGGAAGTCAATTACCAGAAGAAAGTTTTTGGATATCTTACATAAAATTTGACTTATCTGATGCGCCTACTAATTTTGTTAATGCTGAACTAAAATTGGAATTTTTATTTGTTGAAGCTGCTGAGTTATTAGAAATTTATGAAACAAGTAGTCTTTGGAGTGAATATGCAATTACTTGGAACAATGCTCCTTCAAATGAGGATTTACTGGCTGAAAGTTATGTTTATGAGGAGAATGTTTATTCTTTTGATGTGAAAAGTATTGTCGAAGAAAATGCAGGATATTGGTCAATATGCCTCGCTTTAAATGATTCAAACTGGATGCTTTTAGCTTCAAGGAAGTGTTATAGTGAGTATGAGCCTCCTCAAATAATTTATTATACTACAACTATTTATATCCCTTTAATTAGCAATTTTGGGTTAATTTTAATTCTTTTAGTCACAATAATTGGTTTCCTTGCTTTTTATAACCACTGGATTAAAAAAAGAGAAATAAAATAAGGATTAGAATAATTTTCATTAGTTATTTTTTAATATAAATAAGCAAATATTATTATGTCTATTAATTTAAAGTATCAAACTATAATCTAATTTTATTATAATGTAATAATTTAATTGAACTCAATAATTTAATGAAGAATATGAAATTTTCATCGAATATGGGTACTGAATTCTCAAAATTTAAAGACTATTATATTAATAAATGTAATGAATGTGGTATCTGCTATAAAAACTGTTACGTTTATAGTCATTCACAATATCCTATTTATAAGTATATAAAGAAACTTTTCCAGAGGAAATTAGATAAAAAAAATGTTAGAAAGATTAAGAAATTTATGAAATCATGTATTTATTGTAAATCTTGCCAGATATCTTGCATAAATCATATAGATTTAACAGAACGACTAACCACTATCAAATTTGAACTATTTAAGTTAAATAGAAAATTTACATGGCTTCCGTATAATATCCCTTCAATCTTTGCAAAATTCATTAATGGAAAGAGAATTGCATATACAATAATGAATTTGAATAATTATTTGATCCCAAAGAGAAATAGAGAGATGTTTAGGGAATATCGCTTACCGAAAACACGAGATATAGTTTTCTTCTCTGGGTGTGGTATTCAAATGTTAGAAAATCAATACTATACATTACTAGATATATTCAATAAGCTAAGCCTTAATTTTGGATTAATTGAAGGATTATATAACAAGCTTGTGTGTTGTGGGGCAGTTCTATTTGGTCTTGGAAAATTTGAGTATGGAAAGATTCTTTTAAAGAATCTAGTGGATGAAATTAAGAAGTTCAATGTAAATAAGGTAATGGTATACTGTGCAACTTGTTATTATGGACTCAAAAAACTTGCTCCACAGTTGATTGAAGATTATGATTTAGAAATTATCCATGCAACAGATTATATTGCAGAAATTTTACAAAAAGAAGAAAATAAAAAACTCCTGAATAATCCTAAAGCAAAATCTCAATTGATAACAATTCATGATTCTTGCCATCTTGCACATAGTGGGGACGTCTCAAGCATTAGAAACCTTTTTTCAGTCCTTTCGAATATAACAATATCAGAAATGAAACATAATAAAGAGAACTCAATTTGTGATCTCTATTGTATAATTAAAGAATTAAAAAACCCTTTAAAATTACTAGTAAAAAAAGATATCTTACCAATAATCGATGAGGCTGTCGAATCAAAAGCAGATTATTTATGTTCTTTATGTCCTAATTGCCATGCCGTGTTGTCAATTTTTGGCGATGGATTTCCTTCTGCTTTAGGATTAACAAATAAGAGGATTCTGGTGAAAAATTGGGTTACGATTCTTGGTGAGTACTTAGGAATTGAAAAGAAGGATATGTTAACGTATAGACTTACTCACTTCATGACAATACCCTTTAAAGAGAGTGGTCTCTGGTATTTAATACAAGTTTTAAAAGCATTTATAAGAGGATATATTGGATTGAAAGAACCGAAACAAATAAAAATTGAAAAAGGGCAGAGATCATAAGATGGATGAGATTTTAAATGATTTTACAGTGGTAGAAGAAATGCCTGTTCGATGGGGCGATATGGATGCTAGAGGACATGTAAACAATACTATATATTATCGATATTTTGAGAGCTCAAGAATAGCATTATTTCGGTTTTTAAACATTTATGAAGAGCCTACTAAAGTTCGTATAGGACCTATATTATCTTATCAAGATTGTTATTATAAAGCACCATTGACTTATCCTGATACAATTTATGTAGGAGCAAAAATAACAAACATAGAAGGGGCTAAGATTATAATAAAACATGTTTTAGTAAGTAAAAAATTAGGACGTATTGTAGCAGAAGGAGAAGCACATATAATCTGGTATGATTATAAACATCAAAAAAAAGTGAATATCTCAGATGATCTGAAGCAAGAATTGTTAAAATCCAATTCAAAAAATAAAGAAATTAAAATGTGAATTTAAGGATCATTCCTGAAAGGGTGCCTAGCACTCTCAGCATTTTCAATACCATCATCTACTGTGGGTAAACCCTCCATTGCTTTTCGAATAGCATTACGAGTTGCTTTATAATTATTGATAAAAATTCTTTTTCTTGCACTAGCACTAGGATGGACAAAAACATTTACTATCAATACTATTTCATCAGCTAATTCTTTTGGAAGAATTCCATCTTCAACGCATTGCATTACTGCTTTAGCTATTGCTGCTTGAGCAGGTCCATATGTCAAACTAGCATGACGAAGAGAAGTTGGACGTACTGTAGGAATCATAATTGTGGGTGGTTTTATTTGCATATTGGGTTCAAGTATGACTTGAAGACCTTCACGTCCCTCTTCTGGATTAGTTAAAGCTTGAGCATATGCATTTCCGACTGGTCCATCTCTTCTACCTATTAAAAGATCAATATGTGCAAGT
>CP070831.1:698146-701178 GCA_020344955.1 Promethearchaeota archaeon
ATTATTGGTATTAAATAATCTAATTTTAAAATTATTTTAGTTATGAGGAATTGTATATGGCACTAGTAGAAAATATGTTAATCATTATTGGGTATTCTGCTTTATTTCTTCTTTTTTACCTTTTAATAGCCTTCATAGTTGGGACAGCAAAGAAAAATAATGGACTTATGGATATTTTTTATGGTCCTGGTTTTTTCGTGGTAGCTTTAACAAGCATCATACTCTCTATTATCTTCACTAATCAAGTGGATATTCGGCAAATTATCATAACAATTCTGGTTTTTATGTGGGCAATGAGATTAGCAACATATGTGTTCATAAGAAACCGCGGGAAACCAGAAGATTATCGATATCAAGCTATGAGGAAACGATGGGGTAATAAGGTCGTTTTGAAAAGCTTTTATCGAATCTATATATTCCAAGGTATTGTTATATTTATTGTCGCATTCCCTGTATGGTTTGTGAATATCAGTGAAAATCCTTCTATAGAAATACTAGGATTTTCAGGAATAACTCTGTGGCTTGGCACAATCATATGGTTAATTGGATTTCTGTTTGAAACTTTTGGAGATTACCAGCTCTACAAATTTAAACAAAATCCTGATAATAAAGGAAAAGTAATGGATCAAGGATTATGGAAATACACTCAACATCCTAATTATTTTGGAGAAGTCACCCAATGGTGGGGAATCTTTATAATCGCTTTGGCAGTACCTTTTGGATTTATTTCTGTTATTGGGCCAATTTTTATCACTTATATGATTATCAAAGTCTCTGGAATAAGACTTTTGAATCAGCGCTATAGAGCTGATGATAAATATGCTGAATATAAAAAAAGAACCAGCGTGTTTTTTCCTTGGTTCCCAAAGAAGAAATAATATTCTCTCAATTCTTTTTTATTAAATTTACCTACAGTAGTAGTCTATACTGGCAATAATACATATTATAACAATAACACCTATTAAAACAATAGGATTTATCCCAGATGCGATTATCAATCCTGTTATAATTAATAGTACACTAAGTAGAATGATAAAAACAAAAATAGTAAATTTTCGCCATGGGGATAATGGGGTACGAGATGCCTGGCTTTGATCAATTATCTTTTGTTTTTCTGGAGATTTAAATTCATAATTCTTCTCAAGATATTGCTCCATTTCGCGTATTTTTCCCTTGCCATAAAATTTCTTTATTCTCTTCCTCACAGCTTTGTAGATGGGATTAAATAACATCTTAAGATTTAATTTATAATCGAGATTTAGTTTATAAGTCTCTCCTATGATATCATAAAATTCATAATCAGAGAGAGAGGGATATTTACCCTTATTAAGCAAATCGAATAAGTAAGATAAGATTTTTCTTTGGGATGGCAATCCCTTTTCAAGCTCCTCTTTAATACTATTCATTACTTGATTTATATCACTCATTTATTTTTTCATCTCTTTTTTTTGAACTTATGACAATCTATTATTTAATTTTTATGTTTTTTCCGCTTATCCTAAGGTTTTTGAGTTATTATCTTACTCTGATTTAGAAGGAACAAATTCCTTGTTTAACTTATCAACAAGTGTTATTACTTCCTCCTTCATACTTAAGAATGAGGGAAAGTTCCAAGATACCATTTCGGGGTAAATTGAAGTCATAAAAAACTCAGGATCTAATTTATAAATCTCTTTTACAATATCTAAGTAATCTGAATCAGAAAGTTGCTTATACTCTTCACTTTTCCATAATTGGTGTAATCTATATATAAACCGTTTCCGTTTTAATTTTTCATTTAATCCCATTTCATGTAATTCTATAAATGAATCTACAATTTGATTCGCATCCTTACATAATACTTGAAAGAGTTTGTTTGTTTTATCTTTTGATGGAGAAGGTAGGGTTATTCTGATAGGTCTCCTCGCATTTATTAAATCCATCCTGGAGATGATTTTATTAATTTCATCTTGGAGGCTTTTTTGTAGTCGCTTTGACAAGCTTATATTCTCAATTTTTTTTGTAATTGATTCTAAATCAATTACAATATATCCTATCCCTCTATCGCCCTTTTTCTTCAAATTTACATGATTTTTAATCTGAAATTGATACCCATAACATGGTAATTCTTGATCTAATGAACTTTCAATAAGCTTCTTTTTGCCTCGAACCTTTTTGGAGATCCCCGAGAAGGATGTTATAACCAAATCCAAAAGAGTGGTGGGGTCAAACCCCCCACTCACTTTAAGTGTACCTTGAGCAATGATTCTATGAGTAGTAACAAAAAAAAATCCCTTCGATACTTTGACATCAGATTCTCCAGTGCTCTGCTTTATACTCCCATGGCATTCATAAAGGATTTCTTCTCCATCATATAGGCAATATTTTTTAATAATATGTTTTGCCATTTCTTTTCTATCCACATGTTTATAAAGCTTCCTTGCTCCATAAATGGATGCCATAAAATACTCAGGATTTAATTTGAAAGTCTCTCCTACAATATCATAATAATCAGAATCAGAAAGAGATTGATATTCTTCTTTAATCCGTAAATCATGCAAATAGGATATAATACGATAGCTAGATGGGTTTGCACTTGTCATTACTTCCTTAATATTATTCAGAATTTGATTTACATCAACCATTTGGTTTAGTTCATTCATTTTTCTTTTCCTCTTAATTTTAATCCTAACATTAAATTCTCCAAAATGGATTGGTCAAAATTTAAATAGATAATTTAGAATATAAAAGTTATATTGAAAAATACCGGCAAAATCTAAAATTTACCAGTAAATTTAGTATAATTATGGTGAAAATCCATTAAGGAATTTCTTGATTAAAACCGTTGTGATCTTTTTGATTAAATAAAATAAGCTATTTATTTTCCACTTATCCTAAGGTTTTTAATCTGATAATTTTTAAATAGTCACGAGTATATACAAAAAAAACAGAAAAGAAAAGCATTTTATAAAGGAATTAATAACTTTTGTGGAAGCAAAGTGGTATTATCAAACTCAGTTCAAAAAGAAAACTCTGAAAATAGTGTTATCAAA
>CP070831.1:701278-704198 GCA_020344955.1 Promethearchaeota archaeon
ATTTACAGGAGAATTATTATTTATAGATATTGGGATATAAATTACATTATCGAATATTGTAACGTTTATTCTTGAGCTCGTTTTCCCTTTTTTAAACTGCACTTCATCCATTTTTATTTGAGAAAAAAGAGTGAGAGTATTAATAAATATGATAATAATTGAGAGTCTTCTCATAAGATTCATCATTTTTAGCCTATGATTATTCACCCAATACTCCTCATATCATCTTTACAAAAAATGACTAATATCCAATTGACAATCATACTGTAAAAAAGAATGCTATGCTTCTTATTCATATAACTCCTCCGTAAGTAAAATTCTCGGGCAGTACTTTATTCATGATTTCCTCCTTTACTTCAGCTTTTTTGGTTTAAGATCTTCTATTATTCTTGCATCCACCTAAAAAATATCAGAGTTTTTCCCTGTATCTGAAATAGAATTATAAAAAGAGATTCCATTGGCGCGAGTGCGTAAAACTATACGCCGATCCGTGCGTAAAATAACACGCCTCTTCACAGAAGATTGTCATTGCGAGCGAAGCGTGGCAATCTCTTAAAAAAATTATCGGAGATATTTCAAGAGTGTCTGAACGGCTGTCAGAGATAGTGAAGAGAGGAGTGCTCTCTTGTAGCGGAACAATAGCCGAAGCATCTTAGGGACAGTTAAGACCACCTGACGGTGAGGGACATTGAGCAGAAGTTTCTTTCTCGACCTTAACTCTCGCTAATCCTTCCGAAAATGGATAGGCTTCAATAAATTGAGGTTTCACAATCCAATTGCCTTCTTTATTAATATATCCCCACTTTCCATTAAATTGCATTGCAGCCAATCCTTCTGAAAAATAATAGAGATGAACATAATAACCTGTATCAAATTTTGGTTCTATTACAACCTTTCCTTCTTTGTTTATATAACCCCACTTATCTTTAATCATTACTGCAGCCAATCCTTCTGAAAAGGACATTGCTAAATTAAACTTTGGCTTTATTACATATTTTCCCTTTTTATTGATATACCCAAAATATTTTTTATTGTATTTCCTTACTGCTGCCAAGCCTTCTGAAAAAGCATATGCCCAATCATATTTAGCTTTTATTACCATTTTTCCTTTTTTATTAATATACCCATACTTGCAACCAATACGTTCTTGAATGCCTCCGTGCTGAACTATACTTTTAACATCAACCATAGCTAATCCCTCGAAGAATGAACTGGCGCTTCTAAATTTTCCTTTTATTAACAAATTACCTTTTTTATCTATATATCCCCATTTTTCTCTTGAAATATATGCCTGTCTTTTTTCGTCATAGTACGAATTTCTTCCAACCATTACAGCAGCAAAACCCTCTGAAAAACTATAAACTTCCTCATAAGCAGATTTAATTATTGTGACTCCCTTTTTATTTATAAAATTATTGCAATAATGACTATTTATAATATAAACGTTCGCAAGACCTTCTTTAAAATCATAAAGTCTAAAATTTTCCCAATCAAAAGGTCCTAAAACCAATTTACCGTCTTTATTCATATAATATTGATTCCTTTCTATTCCCACCCGTGCCAATCCTTCTGAAAACTTAGAGTTATAGTCGAAATTTTTTTCAATTGAAGTTTTTCCATAACAATCGATATAAATTTTTTTTCTTTCAGCATAAATATCAACACCTGCCAGACCTTCTGAGAAATCGTATGCAGCATTAAATTTAGGCTTGATTATTATATTACCTTTTTTATCAATAAAGCCGTAAAGGGACTTTTTGAATTTGTCAGGAATGCTAGTGTATTCTTGATCTTTATTGATTTCAATACCTTCTAGATTGAACAAAAAAAACAAAATTAAAATAATAATCAAACAATGTTTTTTAGCCATTCTCTTCACCATTAATGTGGTTCATATTTTTTTTATTTTGGATGAGCTCCATAAATATCTGACCTCAATTCTAATTGCTTTCTCCAGGATTTTTCATAATATCTTGCCTTATCATGAGCACCTATAACTTTTTTAAAAAGGAATAAAAACATAGGAATTTGGTTTTTGGGCTTGCTCTGATTTGACTTCAACTTTATCCAATTTCCGTGCTTCTGCATCAACTATTGCTATTAATCCTTTTTCTTTATTATTCCAAAATATAGTTCGCATTATACCTCTCTAAATAAGCTGATACTTTAAATCGTTTATTACCGCTTATTTATTATTTATGAAAAAAATAATTTTTTCATCGGATAAAAGTAGTATTTTTAAAAATAATGCTTTTGTTCCATATCTAATATTCAAAGGCTTATCTGAACATGCTAAATCACTTGAATAAATATTCCCCATATCAACTTTATAAAACAGAACAGCCAGGATTCCGCTGCTTTATAATCCAGCATGCTGAATATTGCGCCCCTTCCGTTTATCATTCATAACATAGGAAGCTGAATTAAATAATCCCAATGCCTCATCAAGCTCTCGGCAAGTAAGAAAACCACCATCAGATTTCAATCTTGCGCCATGAAATTCAAGCTTAATTTTTCTGTTGAAACGAATGTTTAGTCTTTCGCCCATTGTGTGCTTCATTTTTTGCGCCATTATTACACTCTATCTTGTTATATAATAACAACTTAGGGTGATCTTGTTAAGCGATTTTTGAGTTTAATATGGGGAATATGAGTTAATTCATTTTTATCCATTGGCATCTTAATAAGTAATTAACTATTAATTCAATCTTTAAGGGATTTCTTCCCTCATGATGATTTACTATTCTTTCTGCGTGACATTATCATTATGAGTGTAGACAGTAGTGCTAAGCCGAATGTACCCAGTGAAGGATAAAGAGGCCAAATATGCCGATTTCCTTCTAAAGCATAGACATAGGTCAAAACCATGCTTGTTCCGATTCCAATAAACATGAACCAGGACCAAAAGAACAATACTTTC
>CP070831.1:704298-728733 GCA_020344955.1 Promethearchaeota archaeon
TATTTTTCTTTTATGTATTGCTAGTTTTTCTTCGCTCATGTCAAACACAGATTTGGGATTATTGCATATGCTTTTTTGAATTCCATTAATCTTCTTGTTGATTCAGGTTAAGATAATGAATATTATTGATTGTTGTTTATTGAAATAAGCTTTTGTTTAAATAACAAAGCAAACAATAAAAAATTACCCATTATAAACAAAATATCAAGAGTATGAATTCTCTTATTAAAAATCTCAGTTTTGATTAATAACTTTCATTATTTCAAGACCAAAAATCAATTTTTACACCTATTTATCATTCAAATATAATAATTTCTAAACGAGTATTTCTCACAACAAAATTTAAAAAAATAGAGATAAAATATATTGAAAATGACAGACAAATTAAGTAATCTCAAAAGGATATATATCTTCCGTGCCTGCTAGTCCATCTATAGAATTAATTCCGATTCCTTGGTAATCTGACCAAAAATTCCCTTGATTAGTTACGTTATCATACCAATAATCATTACTTCCTTCATCAAAAATGATATACCCACTTCAAGATTTTTTGTTATTTTTCATTACTAAATCTCGTACAATTTTAAAAATAATGGCAAATTATAGTATTGTAATTTTATATTAATAATATTGTGTGAATTGACATCAATGTCGTCTAAAATGCAGTTGATATTTGGTGATTGGCGATTAGGAAGGATTTTAATGTTTTTTTTTATCACTAGCTCCGTTTCTTTTGGATTAGGAGGAAATTTAATAAATATTATCCTTGCGGGGATAATCGGAGCAACTTTATCTGCGGGAGGCTTTTTTTTTGATTATCTTGGCGATTACAAGAAAGATCGCGAATCTGGAAATTTAAAGAATCCAATTGCGAGAGGGACATTATCTCCACGAGCAGGTTTAATATTTGTTGTTTTATGTTTTGCCATTAGTATTACAATTTGTATTATAATAAATTTTTGGGCTTTAATTCCTCTATTTTGCTTAATTGGTGTTATTGGCGGGCTTGTTTATGGGATACTTGACACAGCTCTCTTGCGTTCAATCAGTTTAGGGGCGCTTCAAGGTTTTTATGTTTTAATTGGAGCTCTTTTTGCCTATAAATTTGAACTAAGTGTAATTCTACTATCACTATTTCTGTTTTTCGCAATGACAGGTGCAAGAGTATTAGGAGACACAAGAGATTTACCTTATGATCAGAAAACAGATACAAGTACAATCCCAAAAAAATATGGACTCAAATGGGGCAGCTGGTTTCTTTTATTTAATGAATTCCTTGCTTATATAATTGGAATAATGATTTACTTATTAGGGTTATTAGGTATTGGATATTTAATCTGTATGATTATAATTATAGCTATTGGGATTCCATTAAATTTATTATACTTTTTTCATCCCACTCCAAAAACAGCAAGAATCGCAAATGTATTATCTTTAGCGATATTAGGTTCGTTATTTGTCATAGCAATGTTAATAGGAAGGTTGTAACTTTTTAAATAGTATAGGAAATTTGAAAAGTCGTATAGGTTAAGATAGAAATAGACTATAAAATCTTTAGATTTATTTGATACTTATTTCTGTGTTATCAGTATAAACTAATATTTGTATAAATATTATTTAAATAGTAACAGTACTATGTCTATTTAGTATATGAATATATTACTCCCATTAATATTGGAGTTGTATTTAATAATGGTTGTTTAATTCATTAAAAAAGTTAATATTATATAATATTTTAAAGGACTGTTCTTAATTTATGAGGTTTATCGGAAAATTTTTTCTAATTTTTTCTTTAATTTTATTAACTTTCACACCACTACTAATCTACCCAGGAATTATATGTCAAAATAATAAATTTAACTTAAAAGAGGACTATTATTTTGAAGATGATTCAGTTGATCTTCAAGAGATTTATATGTCTGCAAGTGGTCCGATTGATAAATACAATTTCAAATATTTCAAAATAATCACCTTTGACCATACAAAGGTGGTTGGATCAAGTAATTATACTAATTTTCCTGTGTTAATCTCAATTTTTGATATAGATCTACATGATGATGTTCAATCTGATGGTAATGATATTGCTTTTGCCAATGATACATCTTGGCTAGATCATGAGATAGAGCTTTTTAATCAAGAATATAATTCAACCCATGCTCAACTTATAGCTTGGGTTCGAGTTCCAATATTAAATGTCTATGAGAACACAAATATCACAATGTTTTATGGCAATCCCTATTTATCTTCTCAAGAAAATCCAACAGGAGTCTGGGATAAGAATTATAAAGGTGTTTGGCATATGAAAGAAATTAATCCTATTGATTCAACATCTAATGAAAATAATGGAACTCAAAGTGGTGGAGTAATTAATATCGATGGAAAAATTTATCATGCCAATTATTTTGATGGTATAGATGAATTTATAACTATTGACAACATAAGTTCTGAAATAAAAACCATTGAGTTTTGGATGAACCCAAGTCATCTCGGGAGTGCTGGTCCTTCAGAAACAAATTGGAGAACTGCATCAGCAACTGGAGAGGATTATAATGATTGGAGTACCCCCGCAAGGGCATATTCAAGTAATGATTCATATACGAGTGAAGGCACTCCAAATGATATGCAAGATTGGTATAATTTTAATCTCAATGTACCAAATGGTGCTACAATTAATGGCATTCATTTAGAGATTGAAGGTGTAGCTTCTACAAACGTAGGCGCAGATGTTGCGATATCGTGGAATGGTGGAATAGATTATACGAGTGAAATATCAAGATCATGGGGATTCACTGAACAAAATCAAACTTATGGGGGTTCCTCTGAAGATTGGGGCAGAACATGGTCATCAGATGATTTTAAAAATAAAAACCTAAGAGTAAGACTGAGGAGAAATGCACAAAGCGCTGGTACAATTCTCTATATTGATTGTATAAAAATCAAGGTTTACTTTTCTTATGTTTTTATGAAAATAATTGATTTGAACGGCACAGCTAGGATAGAAATTGTGGAAGGTGATTTAATCACAACTAATATTCCTGATTCTTCAATGATCTATATAGATGGCAACATTGAATCTTCCTTAACTACAAATTGGCATCATATAGCTATAACAATCACCGAAGGGATTAATATTTCGGCAATGGAAGTGGGAAGAATCTCAACAGATTATTTTGACGGTGTTATAGATGAATTGCGTATTTCAGATACTGTAAGAAACCCTGAGTTATTTAACACTTCATATTACAATCAAAATGATCCTAAGTCATTCTACAATATCAGTTCAGAGGTACAATTTAATATTGAACCTCCAGTTTTTTCAAATTTGACTGAAAATTCTAATATAATAGAATTAGGAACCAATGAGATTATAACTATTAATGTCACTGATATTTCTGGGATTAGACAAGTTCTAATTGAATTTGAGGGTATAAATCATTCAATGACATATATCGGAGGAGATCTTTGGCAATATGATACTTGGATTCCATCTCAAATAGGTAATTATACTTATACTATATTTATGGAAGATAATGTTAATACTTGGAACTCTGTTAGTGATTCAATTATGGTGATTGATACTACTACACCACCAACACCCATAATGATCAGTGCTCCTAGCAGTGGGGATTATAGTACTTTAATTTTTGATTGGGCAGATGGGTTTGATCATTCTGGTATTTCTATTTATAACTTAATTATTGATAATGAATCAAATCCATACACAACTCCAGGATTTTTGGTAAATATTAATATTACAAATACAGGAACAAATAGCAGCTATTATGAGTTATCTATTGACCTTAGCCCTGGAATTTATTATTATTTTTTATATCAAATAGATGGAGTCGGATTGAGAAGTAATTATACAACAGATTCTTTTGAAATAATTAAAGTTAGCAATGGTGGAGCTGGAATAACTTTTCTAGATTTATTACCATATATTTTAGCAAGTATAGTGGCTTCAATTACGGTAATAATTGTGCTTAGAAAAAGAATTCAAAAGAAGATACATCCACCAAGAAAAAAGATACCACTTAAACTTATTTTTTCACATATCAATAAAATTGCAAGTTCAGAATCCACATTAAAAACTGAAAAAGCAAGTATGATATTAGGTGAGCATTTGTCACAAAAAAAAGAAATAATTGAAGAAGAAGATGTTGAAGATAAAATAAATGAAATTAAATTATTAGCAGAAAATTTATTTAATGAAGGCGCTTATCTAGAAGCCCTAAAACAATATGAAATTGCAGAGAAATTATTGTTAAAATTAGAAAGAGAAGAAGAAGCACTCTTTTATTCTAATTTAATTACTAATATTAAAAGTTTAAATAAAAATCGAGAAGAAAATTTAAACTATTTAGAAAAGGAAAGAGAAAATAATAATTTTGTAAATGTAATGAATTTATATATTAATGTAATTCACATCTCTAATAAATTAAAAGACATAGACATGGCGGAGATGTATCAATCAGAGCTTATCCAATTGGTAAAAGATGGAAATCTAAATATCACTGATTTAGAAGAAAAAAGAAATTATTTTGAAGAACAGGCTAATAGTTATTTAGATCAAAATCTTTTTGAAGGAGCTTTGAAAAATTATGAGTACTGCAAAGAAATTTCGCGTGTACTACTCCAGTTTGATAGAGTAGAAGAAAATTATAATATCGACAAATTTAGAAACAAAATCAAGGAAATATTAAGTAAAATTAAATAAAAAAAGAGGAAATAAATTATGAAAAAAATTCCAGGCACTCTATATCATATAGGAATTACCAGTTCAAGTGATACTACACTAAATTTACAGATTTGGTATAGAAATCAGATTGTTTTGGAAAAATCAAAAATGTCAGAAGAACAGATTATAGAATGCATTCAAAACATGTTTCAAACAAAAAATTTAGATATACCCCGTAATAGGATCGAATGGATAATTAAAGAAGAATTAAAAGATTTAACTCCTACTGCTGATATCTCTTTTGTTGAAAGTACGGTTTCAGAAATGCTTGAAGAATTTCAGGATACCACTAATAACAATATAAAAAAAATTGTTTTAATGGGGCTCTCAAATGCAGGAAAAACATGTATTTATGAACGAGTTTTTGAAGGAAAAAAACCTTGGGAATTAATACATCAAACAGCGACCAAAGGAATTTCCTATAGAGACTATGAAATTGGAGAACTGACAAAACCAATGATTTGGGACCTCGGGGGGCAACAACAATACCTTGATGAATATCATGGACCTTTAAGGAAAAATATCTTTCGAAAGGCTTCTATATTATTATATGTAGTTGATATTACTGATTATGATCGCTTTGACAATGCAAAGGATGAATTTGAATGGAGTGCTAATCAAATACTCTCCTTCAATCCTAATGCAAAATTGAATGTTTTCTTACATAAATCTGATCTTATTCATGATAAAGACTCAGTCGTTTCACATATAAAGAAAGCTTTTTCTGAAAATATTTCTCAGGAAATCATTTTTCACTTAACTTCAATTTTTGATGAATCATTATTCAAAGCTTGGAGTGATATAATTCGTGAGCTCTCTCCAAAAAGTATATTCATTAATTCGATTTTAAATCAATTGAAACATCAAAATGGGGTTAAAGATGCACTAGTAATTGAAAAAACTTCTGGACTTGCATGTGGTTCAACAATAGATTTAAATGAAGAAGATCTTATCATTGGTATGATATCGTTATTGATTGTAACTATAGACAAAGTTACAAACAATATGGAAATGGATAATTTTAGAGAGTTTAAATTAAAAACCGATACAAATAGCATCTTAATGACTGATATTAATCAGGATTTATTACTTGGAATTATTCTAAAAAATGATTTTTCAAATAACAATTTAATAGAGGAAATTGAAGAAGTAGCTAAAGAAGTTATTTTAGAACTTAGAAAATTATGGATTGAGTGAGGGATGAAGAATAAATGCCATTGGGTATATTTTATTTAATTCATGATGAAATAAAAGGGCCAAAAATTAAATGCTCTTATTTTAGCAGTCCCATAACTTTGCCTAAAGAATTTATTTCAAAATTATATATGTCCCATGCTGGATTTGAATCCTCTCATTTAATAGAAATTAAATTTGATCGCTATAAAAGTGTTTCATGTTTTACAGGAAATCTTGATCGAAGAAGTCAAAAGGAGGGTATTTTAGGAGTCATTTTTGAGGATAGTGAACCATATAGTAATTTGGATTTATTTTTAATGCGAAATATAAATTTAGCTTCAAATAAACAAGATAATGAAACAATAAAAAATCTTTTTTTGAATGAACTTCAAAGATATTACGAATTAGTGAACATTCTTGACACAGTAGAAATTAAAGAGATTCCAGAAATCTTCATTATAACGGGAACTAATGAATATAAATCTTGTCCACTTAAGATAGGAGAAAGAAATGTTTCAAATTCAGAGATGGTAGAAATTTATAAGAAAATTGTAGAAAACCAAATGATTCCTCATCATTTTTATTTTAAACTAAATATTATTCAATTCAAGAATGCTTATTTAGTATTTAAAACGGATAGAACAATTGAAAATTTTAATGAGATTATCTCAACAATAAAGATTTACTTAGAAAATTCTTTTTTCTATTCTCTGGAAATCTTAATACTTTTTCTGTTTCCTTCTATCGTAAGAATACTCCCACATACTCCCCAATTAACAAAAAAATATGTTGATAAAAATCAATCAATATTACAATATCTGCAAAAATCAGAGGATTATGCTAATGAATTTAATAATTTAGTTTCATATCTAATAGAGGGAGATATTTATATATCTCCACTTTCAACAATTTAAGTTAATTTAATAATTTTTTTTACAATATTTCTTAAGAACATATGGCCGATTGCAAAGTTTACGAGTTCAGAAAACAATATAACCAAAATGAACTCACTATTGTGAATTACGATATATTCAGAACACACTTTTTGTTGATTTTTTAATTCAAGGAACATTTTTGTTATACTATGAAGCTTTTTCTCGTTCCTTACTTCAAATTCTTTAATTGTATTAAGTAACGTATTATGAGGAATGGATGAATATATGACTTTTCCATCAGTTGTAAAAATAGCACAACCTAATATTTCTCTATCATCTACACTGTTTCTTAAAAGTTTAAGTATCTCTTGAAATAATGGTAGTGAAGTAAATTCACTGATATCATCGACTTTTTTTTGTTGATCATCAAAATCTCGACTTTCTATATATTCTATTTTTGAAAATTCAAAATCTCCTAATTGATATCCTCTTAAAGCACAATTCTTATCTACGAAAGCTTGAAAGTGGTGATTGCAGACTAACCCAGTAGGTATGCTAATTGTAGTTATGTGTTCACTTTGTTCTATTATTTTTGAAGGAACATTTAATTTTTTTTGTGTTTTACATTCAGGACATACGATTAATACTTCTTTAAACAAATCTTCTTGATTTGTTTTTTGATCTTCACTTATCATATCATTCATTTATTTAAAATTATAAATTAAAAGAGATTAGTATATTTTTTACTATTAATTCATCATAATAGAAAATTTCGCTTTTATCAAATAAATACTTTTCATAAAAAAATAGAAAAAAATAGTAAATATTTGTATTATTGTTTTCCCAAATAATTAGGTGAAATTTCAAAAGTCCTCTAACCTGTAAAAATATCACCAATTACAAATTTAATCGCTAATTCGTCTTATTTCAATTTTAACAGCATTGGTCCGATCTGGACACTCCCATTCAACAATATCAGGATTTTCACCCCAAGAATCTGGAAAAGAACCTCCAAATTGAAGCATAATAATATAGGGAAAAATATCATGATAAAAAAATCCGCATAATCCATCTGAGGAGTGACCATCCAACTCAAACTTATCTCCTACCTTGTGACCTGCACTACAATTACCTTTTATATCTTTAATAGTTCCAACAATTCTATATCCTACTTTTGGCAAATTTAATACCGTTTTGTAAATTATTTTTATATATACCAAAGTATAATTATTTTTAGAGATATTTTACAATTCATTATTATAAGTTATTAAAATTTTCTCCTTATAGTTATGTTAATGCTAGACTTAAAAGATTTGGGACAACCTTCTGATTTTTGGGACTATTTTAATCAAATCTCAATAATTCCTAGACAATCTAGGTATGAGGATCAAATTAGAAATTTTATCAAAAATGAAGCAGAAAAATATGGATTCGAATATAGAAATGATGATATAGGAAATATTGCTGTTAGCATTCCCGCTGTTAATCAGAAATTAAAATGTGTTTTACAATGTCATATGGATATGGTTTGTGAAAAAAATGAGGAAGTAATTCATGATTTTTCAAAAGATCCTCTAAAACTAAAAATCATCGATATCGATAATGAAAAATGGGTTACAGCAGTAGGAACAACCTTAGGAGCGGATAATGGGGTGGGAGTATGTTATTTATTAACTCTGATGAAAAAAATACATGAAAAAGAAATAAAGTTTGATTCTATTGGACTTGATTTATTATTCACTGTCCGTGAAGAATATGATATGGGAGGAGCGAAAAATATGGATTCAAAATTAGTGGATGGTAAACATTTAATAAATCTTGATTCTGGGGAAAAATCAATTACAATAGGATGCACAGGAGGAATTGGATTTCATACAAGAATTAAAAAAAAATCCATTTTTATAGATCGAGCTGAATTAAATCTTCTCCCAATTAGACTTTCGATTTTCGGACTAAAAGGAGGTCATTCTGGAAGATGCAATAAAGGGCAGGCACACGCCATCAAAATTTTAAGTCAAATTCTTTGGAAAATAAATAAAAAGTACAATATTCATATTAATGTGATACATGGAGGTGGTGCTGCTAATGCTATTCCTAGAGAGGCAAATTCAATATTTTACATTAAGGATAGCCAATTTACAGAAATAAAATCAAACATTTTAAATATTTTTGATGAGATTAAAAAGCAATTTGATGGAATTGAAAGCTACATGAATATCTCTGTAAATGAAATGTCAGATGTATCAAGCAATGAAGTATTACCTAAAAATATTCAAAATAAACTACTGGATTTGTTGTATACATTTCCTAATGGACCTATTACTTTTCATCCTAAAGTAAATGATTTAATGTTTACATCGACAAATTTAGGCAAGATAAGAACTAAAGATGATCATATCAAAATTAGATGGTTACATCGAAGCCTCAGCAGATATTATTTATATGATATCTATGATAAAATGATCGCATTATTAAATCTATCATGTTTAGAGAAAGAAGATAAGTTCCGTGGAAGTTATCCTCCTTGGGAAGCTAATTTTAATTCTAACCTCTTAAAAATCGCTCAAGAAACTTATAAAGAATTATATAAAGAGGAACCAAAAATAGTAATAATTCATGGGGGATTGGAAGCTACTCTATTAATAAATAAAATTCCTGGAGTTGATGCAATAGCATTTGGAGCTAATACTGAACAACTTCATTCTCCAGACGAACGTTTAGAAATAAAATCTGTAGAAAGAACTTGGAATTTTTTAACTAGGCTTTTAAGAAAACTAGATCATAATTATTGATTTTTCTCATTACTTCTTGAAAAATTAAAAAAAAAAAATATTATTTTCTATTTTATAATTATCTCGTAAACATAGAAATAAATGATATTTTACGACTTCCTCCTACTACTAGATAATCCCCTCTAGCGTTAATAACAACTACATTTAATCTTCCGAAATTCCCGATGCATTTATAGATGTCTACCTTATATAAATCGTGATGACAATAAATATTCCATTTAATCCATTGATCTTCAAAATGCAAATAAATCGCTTTCTCATATATGTGTAGCTCTGCTGTTCCTTTGTATTTCATATCAGGAATCTTTATTTTAGCACAACCCTCAAAAACTTTAGGTTTTGGAGGCATTATTGGTAGTACTATATAAGATGGAGTAGCAGCAGCGTGGTGAATTGTATTTTCAGCAATTTGAATTGCATCCTCAGTTTCAGTATATAAATCTCCGCCACTATTAAGATTACGGTCATGTTTTGGAAAATTACTACTAGAGATGTCTATTCGAATTGAATGCCCTTCTTTAAAAACTTGGCAAATATCTCCCATGCTGATTGTGAATTCATAAACATTCTCTGGATTTCCAGACATTAATTCGGGGTCTGCCATTGAATTCCTATATCTTGCTCTTATAATACCATCTGCTACAAGCATCAATTCTCCTGTAGGCCACACATCAATTAATTTAGCAGTGAAATCAGTATCAAGACAATCAGAAGAACCACTAAGGTAAACCTTGATTGGACCCGCAATTTCAATATCCTCTTCTAATGGTTCAGTTGTATAACTTAAAATATCGCTTCGTCCAAATACGACAGGAGTCTGATCAAAAGATCCAGCTGGCAATCCAAGATTCCGACCACCCCAAGTCAAGACAGGATTCATTGGATCATAAGTAAAACTTAGGGACCCATCGAATTCAATAGGTATAGTAGTATCGAGATCACCGTTGCTATGCATATAATAAGCGGTGTAGTCAACTCCTCCTGGAGGCCATTGGTCAGCGTATCGCCATTCATCATCTCCAAGACCGATATACCAGACTGGAGGCTCATCCATTATTCCAGTATCTATACCCTTCAACCAATAATCAAACCAATCATAGTAAGGTTCATAGGGTAATGTACCTAAACCTCCATGAGTACCAGGTAATACGAAAAGCTTCTGATTTCCCAAGTATTGTAAGTCTACAAACGCATCAATGGTACATCTTGAAAAAAAGTCAAACCATCCCGCGACATGAAGAATTGGAATATCAATTGTATCATGAACATCAAGTTTATTTCTAAAATCATCTTCATTAGGATGACTCATAATTTCATCCCCAAATGGTTGTAACTTACCAAAAAAAGGGTTTCCACCAACTATAGGGAGATTCATCCATGCTTTTGAATCCACAGCACGATCTGGATAAAATGGGAAGATATGGCTAGTTAAATCTGTGATATTCTGATAGAGATTATACATATAGAATGGAATATTTCCCCATTCTGCCATAGGCACAACGGTAAACAAGTGTGATTGAGAAAGACCTGCTAGTGTTTGAAAATATGTCCAAATCACAGAATCAAAACGATAAGCTCCTCCGTCGAATGTCAGATCGTTATAAAGATTTGCACTTGCGACATATGAAAGAACGGTCTCAAGGTGAGGTGGATTTTCCCCTGCTGCTAAATAAGCTGTATTACCTGAAGCTGAACCTCCATACATGCCGACTTTTCCATTACACCAAGGTTCTGATGCAATCCATTCTATTGTATCATACCCATCCGGACCATCATCATAAAAAAGGCGATCTACGCCCTCCGAGTTATATCTACCTCTGGTGTCTTGCGCAACATATGCATACCCAAAGAAATTTTGATGTGGCCAATCTTCTGGATCGGGTGGGACACCAGGATCCCCAATTCCATAGGGAGTTCTAGTAAGAATTGCTGGATAAGGTCCAGGACCCCAGACTGCTGGATCTGGTAGATATACTCTAGTATATAAATTAACACCATCCCTCATTTCTACCATATACTCATGGAGTTCTGGTCCACTTGGATTCGCTCTAACAATAGGTATTGTAATGAATGCAAAACTACCAATGAATAAAAAAAGTGCAAGAGATAAAAGTTTTGTTTCTTTTCTCATATTTTTTTTTCTCTTCTTTATTTTGGGTATTTATATCATTACGCCCCTCCTCGGCGCTCCAAATAGAGAATATAAATAATTAACGACATTAAATCGATTTAAGAATTCATATAAATTATGATTTCTTGTTTTTGATTAAAATATAATTTTTCTATTATGTAATTGGATTGAATTAATATTACGATGAATTTGTATATAAAAGTTTTGAAATTTATTTAAAAACTTGAATCATTAAGTATTTCTATGGTTGAGACTCTCTATTTCAATATGGAAATCATAAATCGTGAATTAAATAATTTTAAAAAAAGAAAATTTCCTCAAAATATATGCTTCAAACCCATTGGTATTATTCATACTCCATTTAAAATCCTTAAAGGTATCCCTATTCAATCATCAATGTCAGATTCTAAAGGTATTATTGAAATTTTTCCAGAATATGCATCTGGTTTAAAAGATTTATCTGGCTTCTCACATATTTATTGTCTATATTTCTTTGATATGGTAAAATTACCTGTTCCACTCCAGTCAAAACCTTTTTTGGATAATGAAAAGAGAGGTGTCTTTTCCATTCGAACACCCTTCCGTCCAAATCCCATTGGACTCTCAATATTAGAAATTTTAAAAATAGAAGAAAATAAAATATATGTAAAAAATGTCGATCTCTTAGATAAAACACCAATATTGGATATAAAACCATATGTCTCCAAATTTGATAATATAAAAACTAAAGAGAATGGTTGGTTGAAAGGAAAAATTAAAAGAAAAGTTAGTTAAATTATCTGAAAAAACTATTTTTAGTTGTTATTATGATTTCTTAAAGGGTTTTTTATTATGTTAATGATTTATTCTTCTTTTCTCGTACTCTTTTAGCTTGAATAGCAATAGTTTCAAGAAGCCTTCGTTGATTTGTTGATATCCACGGACCTTCACAATCTATTGCTGCGTATGGAATATCAGTCTTATTAGCTAAAGGACGTATAATAGCTTGTGAGTTCATAGCTGGTTGACAGTTGAAAGCACCCATATTTATTAATCCATCATATACTCCCGAGTTAACTGAGTGTATGAATCTCCCTGTAATCACAGGAGTTTCTGTAAAACTGTTTGAGGAAACATATTCATTACCCATTTCTAACATTTCTACATAATTAACGTATGGATCAAATAACAAACCTGTCTTACTCATTATTTTCCTGTATGAGTTACATTGGGATTCTAAAAATTCCATCTTATTTAATCCTCGCTTTGCTTTCAATGCATCTCTTTCATATTTTTCTTCTATAAGATTGATATCTAATGATGCTTCTTCAAATTGCTTTTTTGGTGTAAGAATCCCTTTCCTGAGTCCATATCGCATCACAGGTTCTGATATTAACAAATTTAGTGATTCAAGAATATCAACGACTTTTACAATTATGCCCCTTTCAAGAAAAAATTCTTCTACAGGATAATGATTAAATAATAAATTCAAACCTCCGAAGATCAACACTTTGGGAGTCTCTTCTACTGTGGTTTTTAATGGAATTTTTGATATCTCTCGTCCCCATCTCACTAAACCAGTTCTCAATGTTTTTTCTCCTTTCCCAACACTTTGAATAAAATCACTTGTAATAGTCTCAAATCGTTCAAGAGCAGAATCTTTATTTTCAGCTATACATTGAAGTGCATTTCTTACTTCATCGAGATAATGACCTAAGATAAAATTAACATTTTCCAATAAAATAAATTGAGGTTGTAATCCCAAGTAATTATTTCTAAAACTGGGTGCAATACAGAAAAAAGCATTTTCTACATTTAATCTTTTCTTAAATAAAATATCCCAAAGAACAGGCCATGCACCGTTTTGACATGGACCGTGTTGGTTCAAAGGATCACGATAAATCGTTATTTCGTCATTTCCTCGAAATTCATTAATGTCTTTCAAGATCGCCCCCGCAATTGCAAGACTCGGAATACATTCTCTGCCAGAACATACTTGTTTTGCATACTGTAAAATATTATCATCAGTTTCTTCGGCTATTCTAATATTTCTATTGTATTGTTTATATAGATCTATTACAAGTCGCTTCCCATATGGATTACGAGTCGCAGGTTCAACAAATACAATCCGTGGATCATCCATGGCTACTTTATTGCCTTTATTATCAATGATGAATTCATAATTTTCTGAAAACTGAATTTTTCCTCTCTCTTTTAATGCTTGGGTTGCTTCAGTCATAATTTTATACCTTACTCTAAAACCAATACTAATTTTTCTACTTTTTTTTGGCGGCGTTCTTCAATAATATCGAGAAATGCACCCACACGAGTCTCAAAACCGGCATGAGCAGTATGGGAATCGATTTCAAGATAACAAAACGTATTTCCTGCAAGATCGTGCCTAAATTTATGGTACATGGTACCGTCTGGACCACAGGAAAAACACGAAACAAGACAAATATATAAGTTGGGGTAATTTTTTACATATTGTACAGCATTATCAATTTGTTGTGTATAATTCCATACATTTCTTTCATATATATAGCCCTCTTCCTGAAATATAGGTAACATATCGGCAGGTATTGCGTTGTAACCTCTACTTACAATCTTTCGAGGAAGAGCAATATTCACTTCTGGTGGATAAACTACATAAGGTCTGCCGGCAATAATGATACTTGGCTCTTTTAACAATTGTTTCAATTTTTTCATACCTACTTCTCTATATTTTTCCCAGAAATTATTATTATGAGTTAGTGCTTTTTGTCCGGCCTTTATACCCTCTTCAAATTTTAAACCTAACTCTACTGCGATTCGACCGAATTCCTTAAGAGTCATTTCTATCAAATGAGAAGAAGTTCCTATATGTGGGGATAGAATTTTATCACTTATATGCTCAAACTGTGCACTTATAACATCTGAGATTGTTGTTGTAGATGGACAAGTATAGCCATGTAAGAAACCATTTGGAATTTCAAATTCAATTTCACGCGGGATAAAAATATAATCTACATTGCGTTTTATAAGGTTATCGACCTCCCTATGAACCAATTCACATGGATAACATATAGATGCTATGGCTTTCAAAGCGTCTGATGTTGATCCATGAGAAATTTCTACATTAAATCCAAGCTCATTAATAAATTTTGCATACAAAGGAAATAACGTATATACTGTTAGTGTCATTGGGAGTCCAATAGTTCCTAACGGATTATCATGATTTCGGGCTCCAAATTCTTCAAACATCATCTTATTTCGGAATGCTACTAGATCTTGACCTTCCTTTATTTTCTTCCCTTTTTGACGTAGTAATCTATATTTAGAACATACACCACCGAATGGGTAGATTTTTCCTCTTATAGAAATATTTTGTATTTCACAATTATTCTCACAAGCCTGACATCTAAATTTTTTTCTCAATTCTATTTCACCTGTTTCAAGCTTCTTAAGATCAAAATCTCGTTCAGAGGTCACACCTTGCTGTAAAAGATCGCGTGCCATGAGAGCAGTGCCAATACTACCCATTAGTTCAGGATGCGCTGGTACAATCACTTTTTTTTGCAGATGAGAGGCTATTGCTAAAGCAACAGATCTATTTAGAGCAACTCCCCCAAGAAAAAGAAGATTTTTTCCTACTTGACGAGGTCCTATAATTCGACAAATATAATTTTCCGCAATCGAATAAACAAGGCCTGCTACAACATCTTCTTGTTTTGCACCCTGTTGAAGAGCATTCCTTAAATCCGTATTGATGAACGCTGCGCATCTTTCACCAAATGCAATAGGATTCATGCTCTTCATAGATATATTACTAATTTCTTCAACACTTATACCCATATCAACTGAAGCAGATTCCTCAAGAAAACTCCCTGTTCCCGCTGAACAACCTTCATTCATCGCATAATCAATAGGAACGCCTTTTAAAAATGAGATGAATTTTGAATCCTGACCACCAATCTCAAAGACAGTGTCTACATCTGGGACTTCTTCAACCGCGGATCTAGCATGTGCTAGTATCTCATTAAAGCTCCGACAATTATCTAAGTAGACTGAAACCATTTCTCTTGCTGAACCAGTCACTCCACATTGAACCACCTTAACATTTTTATTACCTAATTGATCTAATATTCCTTTGATACATTGTTTTGTAGCCAATACGGGGTTACCTAAGGTTCTTAAATAAACACTAGCACCCACTGAACAGTCTGAAACGTTAAATAAAACAGCCTTGGTTGTAGTTGATCCAGCATCAATACCTAGGATATAAGAATCACCTTCAATTATTCTTCCCTGCATATGCTTTCTTACTCGATAATCTAAAAGGGATTCAGCATTTTTAAGAGGATCATGTCTCTCAAATTCAATTGATGATTCTTTGAACCATCTTTCCTGGTGAGGAATTTCTTCTTGAATCTCTGACGCATATAAAGAAGCTCCAAAAACCTCAAGGAAATGACTTTCCGGAAGGACTCTAATTTCTGATGAAATAAGGAAATCTTGTAGATTTTCAATGAATACTTTATTTAAAGTAACTCCTCCAGCTATAACAATTAAGTCTGTTGACCACTGAGCTGAATCAATCATTTTACTAACCTTACTTGCTAAATCCCGGATCAATGTCTTTGCGATATCCTCAGGTCTACATTCACCCTTATTAAGCTTATGAGTTG
Organism: Promethearchaeota archaeon; assembly: GCA_020344955.1. Taxonomy (GTDB): domain Archaea; phylum Asgardarchaeota; class Lokiarchaeia; order Sigyniarchaeales; family SOKP01; genus Loki-b32. The sequence continues at coordinate 720,657 of CP070831.1, forward strand.
CATCAGATTTACAATGTACAGAACATCGTGTAGCTAGCTGAGTAATTTCTCCATGTAAACTTGCCATAATACCTTCTTCAATAGTCATTCCCATCCTTTGAAGTTGTTGGATTATAAATTCACCTGTCCCTGCAGCACACTTAGTACTAGAGATAATATTTTTTATTATTCCATCCTTCATTGGATAAACACTGAAAGTTTCCCCTCCAAGAGAGAGGAGAATATCTGGCTTTAGATTATAATAGGATAATGCCTTTTCTAAGCATTCTACCTCTGAAATGTATGGTAAATTTAGAAAACTGCTTGTAGCTTGACCAGTTATTACAATTTTTGAATCATTATCAATATTATAACGATCAAATATTTTCTTTATCTTTTCTCTTGGAGAACCCTCATGTCGTACAACTTCACTAAATATCTGTCCATTTTCTGTTCTACGAACCCATTTTACTGAAACTGCACCAATTTCTAAACCTTCAAAATATTGGATTTTTTGTTGATTTATCCCAGAAAGTGTTTCATTTAATATTCGACATCACCAGTATAATTTCAAAAATGATTATTTTGCTTAGATATTGATTGATTTAAATAAATAAAGAAAGAGAATTATAGATGAATATTTAAATATTACACCACAAAAAATACGATTATTGATATTATTCCATTAAGCTCATTAAATAATCAGTAAATATCAACTATTAGATAAATTGGGTTTTTTTATCCGTAAATTATCTTTAAATAAAATTAGATATTAAAAAATTGATTAATTTTTATTAAAAAAAGTGAATGAATGTTCGTTCAATTAAAGAAATAAGAAATAAATAAAATAGATAACAAAAAATAAAAAAATATCAATAATTACCAAAAAAAATCATTAGTAGTATTTGTTAAATTTTATTAAAGTTTATAAAAAACTTCATTTGAAAACAATTATAGATAAATTTGAATAAAGTTAGATAAGTGATAATAAAATGGTAGATATTGGTAAAATTAATAATATAGCTGTAATTGGTACTGGAATAATGGGCCGTGGTATTGCCCAATTATTTTTAATGGCTGACTTTAGTAAGGTCATATTAAACGATCTTAAATGGGAATTAATTGAAGATGCTGCTAAAAAAATTGAAAACAATCTTATAATGAGCGAGGAAAAAGGTAGATTAAACGAGGGAATTAATACTCAAATTTTAATGGGAAGACTGGTCAAGGAACCCATTCTAGAAAAAGCAGTTGCAAATGTGGATTTTATTATAGAAGTCATACCAGAAATTTTGGAGCTTAAACAAGAACTCTTTAAAAAATTGGGCCAATATGCCCCTAAACACGCGATTTTAGCTAGTAATTCTTCTACTATGAATATTACAGAGATCAGCAAATATTCGGGAAGACCTGAAAAAGCAATTGGAATGCATTTTAACCTACCACCACTTTACAATAGAGTAGTTGAAGTTATTAAAGGAGTAAAAACCTCAAAAGAAGTTTTTGAGATTGGAATCTCAATCAGTAACATAATACCTTCACTAGGAGGGAGAAGATTTACTGCTAGAATCGAGAAGGAATGTCCTGGACACATTTTTAATAGAATTAACGCTTCTCCAATGCCCTATTTATATTGGATCGTAGATTATGCTTATGATAAAGGTATCCAATGGCAACAACTAGATGCCGATGTTATCCATTTGATGAATACGCCCCCATATTTATTATTTGATTATATTGGGTTAGATACTGTTTATTACGCGACAAAATATTTTGAAAAAACTATTTCTCCTGATTTTGCTCCCAGTAAAATACTTACAAAACTCTATAAAGAAGGTAATTTAGGGAGAAAAACGGGAAGAGGTTTCTATGAATGGACTAAACACGGCAAACCAATTATTGATAAAAAAATAAAAAAAGCAGGATTATTAGAAGTTGAGTTATTCCTTGCAATTCAATTAAATGAGGGTTGTAAGCTTTTAGAAAAAGGAATTGTCTCAGGTTATAAAATAATTGATGATATCATGCTAGCAGGAATGAATATGCCCGGCCCATTTTCTTCTGGAAGAAAAAATTACGAAAAATGGTCTTTAAAGTTAAAAGAACTCTATAAAAAGACAGGAAAAAAATACTTCATACCTTGTAAACTGATGAAAACAGGCGATTTTGTTAAAATGAGAAAATAAGCATTTTTGAAATCTTTGAATTTAATCTTAAATCATATTTTTATTGTTTCTTTTTTCTTTGAGTCTAACCCCAATTTCTTTTTCTTCCTCCGAACCATCTCTACAAATGATTCTACTCTTGTCAAAAGCCCCGCTGATCCACTATGCTCGTCCATCGTAATTTCTAGGAAGGGTAATCCCACAACCTTCATATCTCTCATAATCAATTCAGAGATAAGGCTATCGGGTCCACAAGCAAAACTTATAAGAAAAATTACTCCATCAATTTCTCCCCTTCCTTTTGTTAAGAAATATCTTATTGCTTGCATTATTTCCTCTTCATGTCGCCAATAATTACGGAGTCGCTTATTTATTATCACAGGTTCTTTAAATAGTGATTCGGGTAAATTCTCAATTGTTATTACTTCGACACCTTGATCTCTCAACTTTTTCTGAAAATCCAAATTGATAAAAGTATCAAAAATATTGTAAGAATGCCCTAAAAGTAAGATTTTAAGGTCCCCCTTATGTTTTTTCTTAGGTAAAGTAAAAGGTCGATTTCTTTCTACTAATCGTAAGGCATGATTTACAGAAGCTCCTTCTCGTAAGAATTTATGATATTCATCAAAATATTTTTGAGCCTCTCTGTATGCATTTAATGCCTGATTTTGATTTTTACCTAACTCTTTTCCAAGCTCGATTGCGGAAGTAGCTATAGGGAATTCTTTCACATTTACTTCGAAGTTTAAAATTTTAGGAACTTTTGGTAGAATTTTAATGACATCAGGAAGTGATAAAAACTTAGGACAAAAATAAGCTTCTTTTACTTCTGCTACATACCTTGGAACAAAAATATAATCCAAATTAGGATACTCTCGTACTAATTTTAATACTTGCCCATAATATATCTTTACAGGGATGCAAAGCTCTCCAAAACCGTGTGTGACTCCCTCTTCAACAATTTTTTTATTAGTTGGAGGACTTAAAATAATCTCAACATCTAATTCTTCAAGAAATTTTTTCCAAAAAGGAAAATATCTATAAAAATGAAGGGCACGTGGAATTCCGACTCTTATTTTTTTTGTACCCTTTTTCTCAATAGGTTCCATTAATGTGTTTCCTCAATAAATCAAACATCAGGAGTATCATAGAAAAGTAGATCTCTGATTTGATCCATCATATTAGCAGTTAATCTCTTAAGTTCATCATAATCAGGCATGGGTTTACCCCAGTGCTTCTGATGTTCCAGAAAAGGTGGTCCCGCTTTTAATATTTGACCTTTATAAAATTTTAACATTTTTGCATGCTTGGGATAGGTCGCTTCGGTGCCTGTGATCCCGATCGGGATTATCGGAACCTGTGTTTCTATTGCTAACCGCATTGGACCAGTATGACCTTCTAAAAGATGACCATTTCCGAGATTAGTAGTCCCTTCTGGATATGTACAAACGATTTCACCTTCATTAAGAAGTTCTTTTGCATAATTAAAAGCATCTACATCATGCATTCCTCGTTTCAATGGAAAAGCATGATGGTCTCTAACCCAAGCATTGACGAGTGGAATTTTAAACAATGATTGTTTTGCCATCTGATACATTACACGTCTTGGTTCATGATGCATCATGCTTGCTGCTAGTATCAGTACATCCCATTCAGAATTATGACTTGGACATATGAGTGCAGCACCCTCTGCTGGGATATATTTATCAAAATCGATTACTCTATATGGCATCATGAGATCTGACCATCCACAGACTAAATCTCCTGAAAATGCCTGTACATGGTGTTGAAATTGTTTTCGTACTCCAAATTCTTCCAAACTCTTTAAGAAGGCATACCATGAATCATCAATTAGCCTAAGAACCCCTTTTGCTTGATCTTTCAAATAGGACAAAAAATTAAATTTAGGTTTCTTTTCTACTTCTTCCGGTGAACCAATAGAAAGTTCTTCCTCTTCTTCTTTTCCATAAAGACCTTCACGTAATTCCCAAACATTATTCCTTAATTCATCGGTTAACCTTCTGATATCTTCATAAGAGATTGTATTAATATCGTAATCATTATAATAGATTGGATCACCAACACGGACTATTACCTGGGTTGGTTTCATTACCAATTTGCCCTTCGGAAGCGCATTTATTGAACCTACTACTGCCATAGGAACAATTGGCACATTCATCTCAATTGCTAGTCTGACGGCTCCAGTCTTAAATTCTCCTAATTCTCCATCTTTAGAACGGGTTCCTTCGGGAAATATTCCAACCCATTCTCCCCCTTGGATAATTTCTTTAGCCTTTTCCCAGCCTCTTTCAGGATTTTCACGGTCCACTTTAAAAGCTCCAAGGTTATTGAAGAGAGTTTTAACTATGGGGGTTTTAAAATTGTCTAATTTACTCATATAGCGAATTCTTCGATGACATGCAGCTCCATAAAAGAATGGGTCAATATGTGACTCATGATTGCCCACAAGAATACCTGGGCCATATTCAGGGAACATATTTCCTTTGGGATATTCCGTTTTAAAATTCCAGAAAGTACGGACAGCCCATTTTATGTAAATATATGCTGCCCACCATTGTAAACGCCCCTCTATTGGCTTTAGATCCAATCGTTTTATGATATATCGATATAAGTCATTTAATGGATCAATAGGGTTGTATTTCATTAATTTATAAGTCCAATCTTGATGGCGTTTTTCGTACTTTAGCTCATCTTGCATTTTTTCTTCAGTTGATTTCCTTCTTTCCATTTCTTGCGCAATTTCGTACCCTTTTTTTTCTGGTCTTTCGAGTTCCATAACAATCACAATCGATTTTATTAAAAAAAGCGTTAAATTTTAATATAAACTTGCTTCCAAAGTCTATGTGTTTAGTCAAATAATTATTTATTAAAATAAAAAGATAACGGTTAGACTAATATGCGAAAAAGTATGATTGTTTTAAAGTTAAGTATATGTTGTTAAAACCGAATTTATAGACAAAAGATCTAATTAGAGAAGAATATCTTTTGCTTTTAAGATCCAATTTTTAAAATTATTAAGAGTTTGAAATTATCAACTTTTTTACTCAAATAATTTTAATACTCCTATGAATGGAAAGGTAAATTCAGCGTCTGATTTCAATGAAAATTCCTTCGAAAAAACTAAATTAAAAAAATATTCAGAATTTAGGGTTTCTTTACTTTTTTGGTTATAAGGATTGCAGCAATAGATAGAATGCCAAATAATAAGAATAGGTTATAACTGGGAATCCCGTGAGATGTTGAGATTGGACATGTCATTAATGGAAAGTTATCTTGACTTCCTACAGACCCCGAAATATCATACGGAACATCTCCAATTCCATCACCATTTGTATCCGAACCAGTATAATTACTCCAATAATTCCCCTTAACTCCATTATCCCATTGATTATTTGATCCTTCATCATACGCATTTAAGCCATTATCGATAAAACAATTCAGAAAGACATAATTCAAATCAACGTAATCATTTAAAAAAACGCCAAAATTAGAATTATCTTGTATAAGATTACTACTAATTGTGTTATATTCACTTTCAAAATCCCAATTTGCATAACTGGATATTCCATAACTATTATCAGTAATTACATTTTCCGAAATATTATTATAATCCCCATAGCTTAAATAAATCCCATAATCATTGTTATTAATTGTGTTTCCTATAACTTCACTATTGGAAGCCCCATATAACTGAATCCCACAACCACTATTATGTAAATTATTTCTTGAAATCACAATATCACTAGTCACTCCCGGGAAATTAGTTGATAATTCTATTCCAGCCCCACAATAGGTTGCTTCATTATAGGTTATTTCCCCATTTTTAACATTATACAACTTAATTCCCGATTCACTCCCAGAATTAGATAAAATACAATTCCTAATGATAAAATATACAAGGGAGTTTTCAATTAGGATGCAATCTCCCGATCCTCCCGCATCAATTTCAAAATTTTGTATTATATATGGATTCGATAAAGTGCCTTCTCCCGTGCATATCCCCGCAGATTTCGCAGCAGTCCAATTATTATCTATATGAATTTTTCCCGATACAGCAGAAATTTTAAAATCATCATGATCAAAATCATCGTTGTAATTCGAAATTATATTACGATTTCTGGCAGTAATCCTTAGATTGTTGATAAAAATAACAGGAGAAAAAGTGAAAAGTATTCCTAAAATTAGCATTATTAATATTCCTAGTTCTCTATTTTTGCTCATTTTATCTTTGCTAAAATAATAGTTAGTATATTATTGTTTAATTGTTAGACTCCAAAAATAAAAATGTTTCTCTCCAATATAGTGGTAAATGTATTCTAAATAGTAGTAAATTGAGTATAAATGGTGGTAAATTGACCACTAAAGTATAAAAACTAAACTTCCAAAATGTTATTTTAACTTATTGTAATTTAATTTAGATTATCCACAAGAATAATAGAATATTTTAACATGAGGGACATAATTGCAGAGAAATAGGGCTAGGGTTTCTTTTTATCTTTTTTTAATAGTTTTGATCTCCCTTACAAACTCTATTCTTGATTCTAAAGCAGATGTAGCATCAGTAAAGTATTCTGGAACGGGGAGCTTTTTTCCTGCGGAAAACTGCCCTTTAATTATGACGAACGCAAGTGTTTTATTTGACATTAATTACAATGAGCCTTCCAACATAATAGATATCAGTTTCGAAGGTAATTATACTATTTATAACCCGAATGTCTCTCAGAATATAACGGTTGCTGCTCCTTTTTCATCGGAATTTAAAAATCTGGAATCAACCTGTATAATAAAAGTAGAAAATGATCAAAAACCATTCACTTTCTATCAGTACCACTGGTCAGATCCATGGGCAGAGTATTTAGATACAGTAGAATTTGGAAGTCTATATAGTTTTGTTTTGACCAATATAACTATCGTTGAAAACTCATCTGTTCAAATAGAATACAGCTTCAATGCGTATATGATTCCATCTATTGATGATGATCAAATAAGAATTTCGTATAATGTTGGTACTTCTCGTGCATGGAATGGATCAATAACTGAACGCGTTGAACTCAATACACATGGAAAGCTTCCTAATTCATTTTCAAGTGAACCACCATACTTTGATGATTATGACTTTACTCTAATGAACTTTTCAGATAGTCGAAGTTATACCTGGGAATGGATAGATGAAACGATTAATATTAATACCGTTTATATATCTTATTCCTTCCCTCATCATAGATTTATTCGGATGTTAAGGTTTTTTATTATTTTGTCTCTCTACATTGGAGTTCCTTTAATCATTGCTGTTATATTTAGGAGAATTAAAAGAAAACGAACGGAAAAAAAAATAAACGATACGTTTCTAAAATTTAAGGAATAAGTTAAAGTTCTTCAATAGTCACCTAGAGCAAGAATCTAAACATAATTTATATGTTTTTCAAGTTTTAAGGGGTGTACGTAGGGAGCTTTCGGGCGACCTATTTAGCCTGCCACTCTCAATAGCACGAGTGTGTGGCATTCGAAAGAGGAACCACAAGGTTCAGGCTTAGGGTGTGGGGGTTTGGAGAGTTAATTGGAGTGATTTGAGATGAGAAGGGATGTTGGAGTATGTTCTTGAGTATTATTTTTATAAATCTTTTTCTATTTTTCATGAAAAGTAAATTCAGAGTCTGATTTCACTGAAAATTCCTTTGAAAAAACAGAATAGTATATACAAGCACGAGGAATTTTTAAATTTATCAAGAAATCTAAGATATAAATCCTTTAAAAAGCATTGTTTTGAGAAGAAAGTTGTATTCAATGACTTTAGAATTCTAGTTTTACTCAAAGTTTATTGATTTTAAAAATTCGATTCTTTTTGATTTTATTTTATCCATATCTTCTCCTATCCACATCATATGGCCTCCATGTGTCACCAATAGCTCAAA
>CP070831.1:728833-736014 GCA_020344955.1 Promethearchaeota archaeon
ATTTTTAATCTCTCTATAAATCGCTAGACTTTTCATGTAATATTTCAAACCAATATCTATCTCCCCTAAAGTTGAATGTATCACACCTAAAGACAGTTGACCGTAAGCAATCCAGAAATGATTAAATTTAATCTGGTCTGCTATTGAACATGCTTTATTAGCGTATTCCATAGCAAGATTGCACCTTCTTTTTCCTTGATACAAAAGTCTTGCTATCATAAAAGTAGCCCAAACAATTTCAAACGTATTACCAAGTTGATTTTGAAAATCTAAGACCGACCTTAAACACTCTTCTGCTACATCTTGCTTATTTAAATCCAGATTAATTACTCCTTTTAAAAGTCTTATCCGAGCTTTTCTTTGTATATATTTATTTTTTGGTGTATTAAAAATAAGTCCTAAGTATTCTTCAGCAGTTTCTATTTTTGACAGAGCTTCCTCAAATTTTTCAGCTGCAATTAATCCAGCGATTATAAAAAATAGTCCATCAAGCGATTGGAGATTATTATTAGAGATTTGCCCTTCTTGAAATATTTGTTCCCCAAACTCGATAAGTTCATCAGATTTCCATTGATAAAGTAGGATCAACCCCTTAAGAAACTGGAAATAATCTTTTTGTTGAGAATTAAGCTCTTCAAAATGAACACTATTGTTTAATATCTCAAAAGCCTCATCAAGCTTACCGGCATCAAAAAGCTCTTCCGCTTTTACTAATTGATTTAGCTCTGAATAAGACATAATTGTAATTAATTTGGATAAAACTTTATGAATAAATAAGCCAACTATAATTTTAAATCTAGTGTTAAAAGCTATAAAAAAAAAGATTTTCCATTTCCTAATTATTGAGTTGAAGAATTAGAAAAGTTTCTATAAATAGGAAATAAAAAGGCAAAATAAAAAAAAAAGAAAAAGAAATTTAATTAGAAATTTTTTTATTTAATGCATTTAGCTTCTCTGTTTGATATAAGAAACAATACCAAGTAATAACATTATCCACATTAAGATTTGATCGATGATCATTTGAGATATAGTTTGAGGGAGAAGTGTTGGACCAAGTATAATTACCAATACAAGTTCAACGAGTATTACCGGTATAAACCAACTATATAAAAACATAAACGTCAATTTAATCTCTTCCCATTCTTTTTTGCGAAGCATTACAATTGCAAAAATGGACCCGAGAAAGCACATTCCTCCAAAAGCTCTTGGATGTAAGGGATTAGTCCAGCCCTCATAATTCAGGGTCAAATCAAATAGGAATACTAGAATAACCCCGAATATGAAAGGAATAATAGCAACCACTATAAGGGAGATTTTTGTAAGTTTTTTAATTTCAGTCATTTTTTTTATTCAACTCTATTTTGTTAATTATTCGCATTTCTCATCTTTATGATGATTAATTAAAGATTGAAGTTCAGTTCCATTTATAATTGAGCTTCCGATAGTTCTATGGTAGTATCATTCATTTATTGAAGTTCTATGAAATATATATAAATAGAAAAAAATATAATTTTTAATTTAGAAAATAAAATTTTGTTTTCTCAAATTATGGAACTAATCAATTATCCTCCAAAAAAGATCTATAGCCCATCCAAATTAAAAAAGCCGGATTATGACCATATTATACTCTGGATGTTAAATAATAATGAAATATGTAAGTGGTCTGATTTTCATCAAGAACCAATTGAAATCCCTACAGGAACATTATCTAGACATCTCGATAAGTTAAAACGTAAGGGTTTTGTTGAAAATTACACGAGAGGATATTATAGAATTACATCAGAGGGAAAAAAAAAATTCCATGAATTATCAAGAGTAGAGAAAAAAACACGTAAATTAAATTATCCTCCTAAAATAATCTTGAAAAGCAGTAGAAATTATGAGCATTGGATTCTCTGGATGGTTTACAATAATAGCTTCTGCAAAAGGTCTGATTTTCTTGAAGAACCTTTATCAATCAATCAATCTTCATTATCAAAGAATTTGAGTTTTTTAATCGATAAAGGATTTATAGTAAAGGAGGAGGGAAAATATATAATTACCCGAGTTGGTAAATCAGAGTATTCTAGGATGCTCAAAAATTATGATTTGGATAGACAAACTATTTTGGAGGAGGAAGGTAAACGAATTGAAGACATTACTAAAAAAACCATCAAATTTTTTGAGAAATATAATATTAAAGATGAAGGTACACAATTTAGATTTCTTAACAATATTCTAAGATTAGATTATGATAAAGTAAAACCAATATTAAAAGATGAGGAAATATTCCATAAAATCTTACTTTTTCTTTCTATTAATCACCCAGATAAATATCCAAATTTTATTTCTTCAGAAGATTTTTCTAAAATTTATAAAATCAAAAAAACTACACTTGATTATTATATTGATGAAATTTCAGAAGGCAAGATATATCCATTAAGATTTTTCAAGCTAACGCAACCATCAGGTGAGCAATATTATTTTCAATCAGATGGAAAAATAGAAAAACACCTTCAAGTAATTACAGAAAACTATATCAATAAGGCCACTTATTTGAGTAAACTTTTTTCAAAATCGACAACAAGAACTCCTATAATAGATATAAAGTCCATTATTAATGATATTGTTGACAAGAGTTGTGAATTTTTATTTAATAGAGATTTGAAAATCCCATTAAGAGAGTTTTTACCAGAATATATTAAATATCTAGCTTATAAAATTGAGACCAAAAGGGAATTAAAAGAAACATATGATAAATTGGAGGGCATTATATGGCAGAATATAACAGAGATTTTTGAGTCTCAGGTTTCTGTAAATTTGGAAGACCAATATGAAGATCAAATAAAAGCAATTGACAAACAAATCGAATTAGATCCTGAAAATCTTGATTTATATTATCTTAAGATTAAAATTATGATATATTTTAACCAATACCATGAAACATTAAAATTATTAGACAAATTGCTAGAAAATTTTCCTGAAACCGAAAAAGATATTAAAATATTAAAAGCCGCGGTTCTTAAAAGAATGCAAAACTTAGAACCAGGATTAGATATAGTTGATGAATTAATTCAAAAATTTCCAGAAGATAATGATCTTATTTGTTACAAAGCTTATTGGATGCAATATTTAGATAGAAAAGAGGAAGCACTAGATATCATTCAAGAACTCATAAAGAAAGACCCAGAAAATGGAATTTATCAAGATACTTTTGGAGAAATTTTGATGAACTTTGAAGATTACCAAGAAGCAACGAAAAAATTCCTTAAGGCAATTGTGATTAGTGGTGATGCTTGGTATCTTTATCAAACTTATATTAAATTAGGGATATGTTATAAAGCGCTTGAAAAATATGATTTAGCACTTAAAAACCTTAAAAAGGGTAAAGATTTAGCAAGTAAAGGATTAATCGACCCTGAGACTAAGAAAAAATGGCTTGCTATAGTAGATCTCTTTCTTGCTGAAATTGAACAGTTTCGAACTTAAAAGTTTGGTTTTATAAAAACCAATATCAGAGCAATTATTGTAAAGAATAAAACAAATAAATCTGATTAATTTCTAATCCAAATTACATTTTTTCAACTAATATTGAAATAATATTATTTCCAAAGCCTCCAAAATTACACGTAATTCCCGTTTTTGCCCCGTTGATTTGTCTCTTACCCGCTTCTCCTCTTAATTGCCATACTAATTCAACAACCTGAGCAACTCCAGTAGCACCCAAAGGATGACCTCTTGCTTTCAATCCACCGGAAGGATTAATTGGAATTTTACCTCCAATATCTGTTAAGCCTTCATGAGCAGCTTTAGCACCCTCTCCTTTTTTGAAAAAGCCAATATCCTCTGATTGAACTGCTTCAAGAATCTCAAAAGCATCATGTAATTCAGCCACATCTATATCTGCTGGTGCTTTTTTAGCCATTTTATACGCTTGATCTGAACAGATTCTTAAAGCTTTAAGCGTGGTAATATCCTCCCGTTCGAAAATTATATGAGTATCAGTGGCTTGGCCAATACCTGAAATAATGATAGGAGTATCACAGTATTGTTTTGCGTTATCAGCGTTGCATAAAACTAAGGCTGCTGCTCCATCTGAGATAGGACAAATATGAAAAAGCCTTAAGGGGTCTGCTATTATGGGATTAGTGGTTTCGTCTTTAAGGAAATCATGTACTTCTTGCCAATTCCCTTTTCCTTTTTGAATGGCACTTTTCATAAAATCTTCGATTGTTCTTTGAAAATGTGCTTTTGGATTCAAAGCTCCATTTCTGTGATTTTTTATTGCTATATCTGAAATCCAATCAAGTTCTGCATTATACTTCTCAAGGTAAGTTCTTGTCAACATCCCTGCAAATGAAGGAAGAGAGACACCATGACGTCTTTCTGCTTCTGGATGTGTTAAAGTAGCAACATTCGAGGTTATATATCCAGGAGTGGTGATATGTGTCATTTTTTCGCCTCCCACTACTAATACTAATTCACTCATCCCTGACGCTATTGCTTGAAAACCCGCCTTAACTGCTGATCCCCCAGAAGCCGGTCCATTCTTTATATGATCCGCTGCTGCAGGAATTAAACTTATCTTATCAACAAGAGCACTAGCAATACCTGAAAGCTGATTGAAAATTCCTGGGCTCATTGCTCCAACATAAACAGAATCAAAATCTTTATCATTTGTATTTGAATCTTCAATTGCTTCTAAAGAGGCTTCACATAATAAATCCAATAATCCTTTATCTTCTAATCTCCCGAACTTAGTATGTCCAATTCCTACTATTGCTACTTTATTCATTATAACTACAAATTTAATTATATTAAAAAAAAAAGAAAAAATTATTTGGGATTTTCATTTCTCACAATTGTCGCAGCACCCATCCCTAAACCAACACACATAGATGAAATCGCAAATTCTTTACCAGATTTTTCTAGTTGGTGAATATTAGATCCAATAAGTCTACATCCTGTCATTCCAGTTGGATGTCCTAATGCTATTGCTCCGCCCCAAGGATTTAATCTGTCGTCTTTCCGATCCAATCCCAATTCATAACAAGAAGCATAGACTACAGGACTAAATGCTTCATTAATTTCTATAAAATTCATATCATCTAATGTCATATTAGCTCTCTTTAATGCTTCTGGTATTGCTTCTATTGGCCCTGTAAGCATTAAAACGGGATCAGTTCCCACTACAGCAAAATTAACGATTGTAGCCCTCGGTTTAAGTCCTAATTCTTCTGCTAAACCTCGTGTCATCCATAATTGTGCTGCAGCTCCATCACTGACTGGACAACTATTTCCAGCAGTGAGAAATGCTTGACTTTTTCTTCCAATTATGGTCCTTAAAGTTGCCAATTTTTCCATTGAAGTTCCTGGTCTTGGTGTTTCATCTTTTTCTGTTAATTCTGATAAACTTGGTTCTTTAGCAACTTGATTTTTTTCATCCAGAAGTGGTTTTCCATTCTCATCAAGTTTAGGACACCAAATTGGTTCAATTTCTGTCCCTCTCTCGTCCCAGGTTGAGCACGCTTTTTCATGTGAATGTAAAGATAAACTATCCATTTCATTTCTAAAATCTTCTAAACTTATTTCAGCTTTTTTCATCCAATGTTGCCCCATAACATGAGCAGAATTAATTTGACCTGCAAATGACGTTTTGTGAGCTTTCAATTGCTCAGCAACAAATGGATGTGTCATAATTTTTCCATTTGGAGGTATCATTACCATTTTATTCTGTTCTTTATCAAAGATATTACAATCCGCCATGATTTCATATCGATTTTGTACTTCAACTCCTCCACAAATTACACAATCATGTATCCCTGAGGCAACTGCCTGCCAAGCAGATATTACTGATTGGGCACCACTAGCACATTGACGATTTATAGACATTCCTGGTACAGTCATAGGTAAATGAGCCGCTAAAGCAGCAGTTCTTCCAATATCTAATGCGCAATCTCCAATTTGACTATTACACGATACCATCGAATCACCAATTATACTAGGATCAAAATCATTTCGTTTCAAAATTGCTTGATAACAATGTACAACCAAATCATCTCCTCGATGGCGTCCTATAGTCCCTCTTCTTTTGCCTATAGGTGTTCTTACATAATCAACTAACACTGGCTCCCGTTTCGGGTCTTTAAAATATTTTTTGTACATACTTACTGGTTCTGGCATATTTTATCATTTTTTCAGATTTTTTATAAAACCAAATGCAATTTTACTAATTAATTTTATTTATAATTCGAATAAGTATTGGTAATTTTTGGGAGACTCCTTTATCTGATTTGATTAAAAATTATGACGCCAATGTTCATCCTATTTGTGGATCTTTAATCAAAGGAGGTCCTGCTCAATTAGTAAGAGATTATAAAGTTGAACATCAAGAAGAATATGTAGATGAATGTCATCTTTGTTATATAGCACGATTAAAGCTTTTAGATAAATTTCCACAATATCTAGCTCCTAAGCAAGTATATGGATTAGAATAAGATTTTTGATCCTCTTCAAAATTTATTCTACAATTGTGTAGAAAAACTTGTATTTAATCTTTTAGCTAGATATCTATTTAACCAAAGTGTTAAATACAATTTCTTTTGTATGATATTGGTATAAGAAATTGCCGATAACATAATTGTAATCAATATTTCTGAGAGGATTTATTTTGATTGAAATGGGAGAAAAACCTCTAAATATTCATGAGGATTTATTTAAAGCTATTTATGACGATTCTCCAATAGGAATTGAGCTTTATGATTCAAAAGGAAAGCTCATTGATGTGAACCAATCATGCATGGAATTATTTGGAGTATCTAGTAAAGACCACGTTAAAGGATTTGATTTAATGAATGATCCAAATATACCTAAGGAGTATCTAACTAAGTTAAAACATAGAGAGACTGTTAAATTTGAAAGTATATTTGATTTTGATTTAGTTAAGAAAAAAAAGTTATATAAAACTTCAAAATCAGGAAAAATTTATCTCGATGTATTAATTACACCTATATTTCTTGGAAAAAAGAAAGCTATTAGCAATTACTTAGTTCAAGTTCAAGATATTTCATCTAAAAAAATCGCAGAAGTTAAATTAATTGATTTAAATGATGAATTAGAAAGCAGAATATTAAAGAAAGCTGAAGAGTTAAAAAAGTTTAAAAAAATCTCAGATAATGCTAATTATGGTATTGGTATTATAG
>CP070831.1:736114-743439 GCA_020344955.1 Promethearchaeota archaeon
AATAAACTGTTAATAAAATAAGTTTAAATTGGAAAAATAAATAAATTTTTATATCAAAAGAGGTAAAATATTAACGATAATAAACAGTTAATAATTCTTTTATTTCACTTCATATTACCGACAAAATTTAATGATTCAAAATATTGTATAATTCCACTACATAATAATAGAATATTTTAAATTTGAAAAAGAGGAAGATATCTATTGGTCTTAATATCAGATTCAAACCCATTAAAAGAAAAAGAAGTTGAAAAGATAAGACGTAAATATTTAACAAAATTATTACCACGCGTTTTTCGAACTGAAGGTGATGTCGTACCATTTGATCCACTAAAGATTGCCCAAAGCATTATAAGTGAGACAGGTCTAGACCAGAAATCAGCGGATAAGATCACTGAATTAGTAGTTAGGAGAATAATTTCTTCTGGAATTCGATTTTTATCCGGCCCTCATATTAGAGAAATAGTGTGCTCAATATTATCAGAACAGCATTTTGAAGATGAGCGTAAATTATATACAAGAATAGGAATGCCATTAATGGATTATGAAGCTATTTTAGAGCATGGAGTAGATGAAAATGCTAATCAAGATATGAATCCTGAAAGTATTCATCATTGGGCTGCAAATAGAATATCAGACGAATATGCATTATTAAGAATTTTAGATTCTGAAGAAGCCCATGCTCATTTATATGGAGATATTCATGTCCATATGTTAAGATATTTTGATCTAAGACCATTCTGCCAAGAATGGGATCCACGCATGATTTTAGAGCATGGGTTACCTCCTGTAGAAAGTTGGGCACATTGTAGCAAATCAGGACCGGCGGGGAGTCTACGTGTTGCTGTGACCCATCTTGCAAAGTGGCTTGGAATTATTCAAGGTGAATTCAGTGGAGGACAAGGATATGATTACATAACTACGTTTTTGGCTCCATATGCACGTTATTTAAATGCTAGAGAAATTGAGCAATCAATGCAGTGCTTAATTTTTGAGACTAATCAAATATTTGCAGCGAGAGGAGGACAAGTACCATTTACTTCAATATCTTGTACTCCTACTATACCTGAGGGATTGTTAAATATTCCAGCTATAGGGCCTCATGGGAGAATAGTCGGTAAATATGGGGATTTTAAAGATGAATGTCTTAAACTTTTTGATTCTTTAACTGATGTATATATTCAGGGGGATCATAATGGAAAACTTTTTGCATTTCCTAAACATGAGATAAAAATTAAAAAAGAATGGTTACATGAATTTGAACCATCATACTTAAAAATAATGGAAGAAGTTGCTACAATGGGAACCCCATATTTTCTAAATATGTGTCCAGATTGGATGCCAGATGAAATTCATAGCCAATGTTGTCGTAAGTTTTTAAGTGGAAATCAAATTATTGAACAATGTATCCTTGACCCCGAGAAGAGGAAAATTGCTAATGTTTGGGAAAATTATGTTACTATAGGCTCATTACAAAGTGTTAGTCTAAATCTTCCACGTTACGCTTATTTATCTGAAAATGAAGATGCCTATTATACAATTTTGGATGAGAAAATGGAGCTTTCTGCTAGAATACTGAGAAAGAAATGGGATTTAATGGAAAAAAGATTAAAATCTGGACATTTACCCTTATGTAGTGGTAAAATAAATGGTAATGCAATTTTTAATATAAATGATCAAAACCTCTCGATTGGATTTACAGGATTGAATGAAGCTGTGAAAAGCTTGACTAATTATGAATTACATGAAGATGATACTGCATATGAATTAGGAAAGAAGATATTAAGTTACATGGTTGCTAAGTGTAATATGATGACAGAAAGAGATAAAAAATATTATTCCCTATGGCAACAACCAGCAGAATCAACAAGCAATCGCTTGGCTAGATTAGACCTAAAGCATTTTCCAAAACAAGCCATTGTCCAATCAAAAGGTATGTCTGCATATTATACTAATTCTGATCATTTTAGATATGATGCTGAAATCCCATTATCTGAACGAATAAAAAAACAGGGTGATCTACATCCTATTGTCAATGGTGGAGTTATTACTCATATTTGGTTAGGAGAACAAAAACCTGATATAAATGGTTTATGGGAACTTACAAAAAATATTTGTCTAAACACAAATACAGCATATTTTGCTTATACAATAGATTTTATTTATTGCCCTTCATGTCGAAAAATGTTTAGAGGTTCTAAATTTAGGTGTCCAAAATGTCATACTGATGATGTTAAAGTATATTCAAGAGTTACAGGATATTACAGTGAAGTAAATAGATACAATCCTGGGAAAAGAGCAGAATGGGAAGCTCGGAAAAGAGAATATATTTTTAATTAACTTGTATTTTTCTATTTTTTAAATAATACCATATAATATTATATATATGGTTATTAAGGATTTGTTTATTGAAGTTCAAGAACAAGTTGATAAGTGGATCAGTGAACATGGTGGATATTGGCCTCCTTTATCAATGATTTGCGCAATTATGGAAGAATTAGGAGAAGTAGCTAGGGAAATCAATTCCATTGAATCATACAAACCAAAAAAGTTGAAAATCTCAGACTCTAATCTAGGGGAAGAATTAGCTGACCTTCTTTTTTCAATAATCTGTCTAGGAAATTATTATAAAATTGATTTAGGGAAAGAATTTAATAATATTATAATCAAATATTCTAATAGGGATGCAAACAGATTTTCTTAATTTAGGACATGTTCAAACAGAAACTATATTATATCTCAAAGATGCTTTTTTAATTTGTAAAATTTTAATTCTTTAAAAATTTTCAATTTATAAAGAAAGAGTTAAGAATATTTATAATATAGATATAATAATGCTAAGAGAAGGATTAGAAAAACAAGAAATACTTAAGATTCTCAGTGAAAAATTAAAAAAAGATTACTCATACAAATCAGGTTCTATATTAGGATCCATGTGTACTGAGCCTTTTGACTTTGGGGTTGAAGTCTATATGAATTATATCTCAAAAAATCTTGGAGATCCTGGATTATTTTTAGGAACAGCTGAATTAGAGGAAGAATTAGTTGCTGAAATTGCTGGACTTTTAAATGACAAAAATATTATTGGTACATTCACTACCGGTGGTTCAGAAGCAAATTTAATAGCCATGAGAATTGCTAAAGAATTAAGACCAGACATCTCTAATCCTGAAGTAGTAGTACCTTGCTCTGCCCATGTTTCTTTTGATAAAGCAGCTAATTTACTAGGAATTAAGCTTAAAAAAGCGAATTTAGATGATAATTTTGAATTAGACCTTAATCATTTTGAATCGCTTATAAATAAGAATACTTGTGGTGTTGTAGGTATTGCAGGAACTACATCTTTGGGATTGATTGATCCAATAGAAGATATTGGTAAAATTGTAGAAGATGAAAATATTTTTTTTCATGTTGATGCTGCATTTGGGGGTTTTGTTTTACCTTTTATGAGATATTTGAATTATAAAATACCGGCGTGGGATTTTTCTGTAAAGGCTGTTGATTCAATAACAGCAGATCCTCATAAAATGGGATTAGGTATAATACCATCTGGAGGTTTTTTTCTAAGAGATTCATCAATTTTGCAAAAACTTGGATTTGAAATTCCATATTTAGCCGGAGGGAATTTTAAACATTTCCACATTGTAGGAACTAGACCAGGAGGAACAGTAATAGCCTTTTGGGCGATCTTAAAATCATTAGGGATAAATGGATTTATTGAAATTGTAAGAGAGTGTATGGAAAATACACAATATTTAGCGGCATGCATCAACGAAATAAACGGCCTAAAATTAGCAACTAATCCTGTAATGAATGTTGTTGGAATTACAACAGAAAATAATGATAGTATTTGCAAAATTGATGAGAAATTACGAAAAAAAAATTGGATGGTAGGAAAGTTTGAAGATTTCAACTTAATTAGAATAGTTGTTATGCCACATGTTCAAAAAATCCATTTACAGAATTTTATTAATGACTTAGAGAAGATTGTAAAGGAATTAAATATTTCCTAAGAATTACCTTTTTATGGTTAACTAATTTCTCTTGATAAAGCTCTTTGTAAGATTTGAAATTTAAATAGTAAAGCAAGAAAAAAAATATATTTAGGTATAGGTATTATTTATTTATTAGAAAGTTATTTTGGGAGTTAAATTTCAAAAATCTTCAATCAGAAGGATGGGTAAAGAAAAAAAAAAACTTGGAATTAAGACAACACGTTATTTTACAAAAAATTGCACTAAATGTGGATTTGAATACCCTAATTGGTTCACTAATTGTCCTAAATGTGGAGCCGCTTGGGATGATACAGAAGCAATCTCCATATCAAAAGAAGCGAAAAAAACAATTAAAATTGTCGTAAAAATTACTGAGGAAACTTTCAATAAAACTATTGCCACAGTAAATCTAATTTTTAGCGCTGATCAAGGAAAATCGTGGTATCAAATTGAAATGGACTCCAAGATGGATTATTACATAGCAGAAATTGCCGAAGTTCCAATTGGTTCAATTATAATATATTATGTAGAAGTTTTTTTAGAGGATGGAGAGAAAGTCATAGAAAATAATGAAGGAAAATATTTCTTTTATAAAGTTGGAGTTCCGATTGGAGAAGCTGAATCTTTAGAATCATCGAGAGAAAGTGAAGCAATTACCAAGAAAATTAATGAGCCGATAATTGCACCTCAAAAATATCAAAGACCTCCGACTGAGGCACCGCCACTAAAAGCCCATGTTACACGAGAAATGGTAGAAAAATCAACTTTACTACCTCAAGAGCAGATTAAAATTCCAGAAGTAGCTGTTTCTCAAGAATACACTACAGATGATACTACAATCTTCGGGAAGCCTCAAACACAAATTGATCCAGAATTAAAAGTCTGTGTTCATTGTAATTCTAAAATTAAAAAAATGTGGAGTACTTGTCCCATTTGTGGAAAAGATCTCTGAAATTAACTTAAAATAATTTTTAAAAGAGTAAGTTTAAAATCAATAAGATTAAGAATTAATAGATTGATTAAAGTTGAGTTCCACATTTATTACAAAATTGATAGTCATTTGATAATATCGCTCCACACTGTTTACAAACAATAATTTCTTTGCTCGACGTTTTTTGTATTTCTGGTTGAAATGGTTGTGTTGATTGAGCTGGTGTGAATGAATCAGGTTTGCTTTGGATATCTGACACATTTGGTATAATCCTTAATTTGCTTGCTTCTTGAGTTTCCGATTCTTTTTTTGCTATAAATGGCATAAAAGATGAAACTGCTATTTTTTCTGTATCATCAGTTTTTTGAGATAAAGTTTGAAAAAGGGAGGGAGTTGTAATAACATCTGGTGCTTCTTTAGATGGAGTGGGTTTACCTTCTATCTTTTCAGCCTTTTCTTTCTTTTCTTTTTTAGGTTTTTCTTTCTTTTCTTTCTTTGTTTTTTTCATTTGTTCTAATAATTTCTCTTGTTTTTCTTTTTCTTCTTGAAGTTTCTTCTCCTTCTCTTCTTTTTTTTTCTGTTTTTCAAGTTTCTTTTTATCTTTTTTGGTATATATTGGTTCAGGTAAGTAATCCATCAAAGATTCTGATTTAGGTTGTTTAGTGTCTTGAGGTGCAATAAAAGGAGCAGTGCTTGTAGATAAACCTCCAGTAGAGGAAGTCATCTGTGTAGATTGAAATTCTTTAGGTGGTGGAGCGGGTACGGGAACATTACTAGTAAATGGGACTGCTTTTGGTTTGTAGGTATCTTCTTTACTAGTAAAAAGAGTTGGTTCAGCAGAAGTAATCTGTTGTTCTTCTGAAATTTCTTTAGATAATATTTCGTCTGGAGTTTTAAATTCAAATTCTATTGGTTGACTAAGGGATTTAATAGTTGGAGAGTCTGGTAGCGGCATTTCTGGCTCAAATTCAGGTTCAAATACTGGTTCTGGTACAGCTGGAGCTTCAAATTCATATTCAGGTTCCGGTTCGAATTTTGGACTAGTTTCTTGTGTCACCGGTTCTGGAACAGGAGGGGCCGCAAAATCAAATTCTGGTTCTAATCTTTCCATAGGTGTAGGAGATATGCTTGTAGCAGTAATTGGTACTTGTCCAGGGCTAAATACAATACCTTTAGAAATTAGTTGATCAGGAACACCTGAACCAATCATTAAACAAGCTAGGATATAAAAACAATCACCTACTCCTTCACCTGTTTTTGCAGATGTTTCCATATAAAATAAATTAAAATTGTGTGTGAAGTTATTGATTTCTTCTAATGAAACAGCTCTCTGATCAACTAAATCGCTTTTATTGCCTACTAGTAGTAAAGGAATTTCTGTTTTTACATTCGCTCGTACTTCTTCTATCCATTGGGGTAAATGTTCGAAACTGGCAGAATTTGTTAGATCAAAAATTAATAATGCTCCTAAAGAACCTCTATAGTACATTGGTCTAATTGAACTAAATCGCTCTTGGCCTCCTGTATCCCATATTTGAAGCTTTGCACGTATAGGTCCTTCCATAGAGTCTATATTAATTGTTTTTACATGAAAATCTACACCAATGGTCATTTTATAATCTTCTGTGAAAAACCCTTTACTGAATCTGAGAGTAAGAGCAGTTTTTCCAACCCCACCGTCGCCTACAACAATCGATTTAAAGAGATAATCATATTCTTCAGCCATTACATGTTCCCACTTAAGGTTTCAAATTAATATATATCGAGTAATTTTCTAAAATGTTCAAGCTATTATATATTATAACTATAAATACGAATTTATAATTTTATTTATATAATTGAAATTCCGTTATCTTACTAATAACTAAGTAAGATATCGTTGTAACATATATTTAATTTTAAGAAGATAAAAATAAAAACTAAATTAATTTATGAGCTTCCTCACATATATCAACATTTTCAAACCATTTGTTGATTTTACTTAACTCTTGTTGAGGGAACTCATATGAATGTTCTTGATCAGGGTAAATCCCATTTATTACTTCATCCTTATAATCATTCAAGGCACGACGAATGGATTCACCGATGTTGCCAAAGTATTTAAGAAATTTGGGTTTAATATCGGTAAAGATACCTAACATATCATGAATAACTAATATTTGACCATCACAATGAGGCCCAGCACCAATACCAATCGTAGGGATTTCAACACTCTGTGTAATTAATTTAGCTATTTGCCAAGGTATACTTTCTAAGACAATAGAAAAAACCCCAGTTTCTTCTAAATTTTTCGCATCTAATATCAATTTTTTTGCTGCTTCAATAGTTTTCCCTTGAACTAAGAAACCTCCAAACTGATAAATTGCTTGTGGAGTTAATCCAATATGTCCCATAACTTG
>CP070831.1:743539-778291 GCA_020344955.1 Promethearchaeota archaeon
AAAAGTTTTAAAAAATCATCCATATGTTTTAAAAACAGGAGCGAAAAATTTCGATGAAACCTTAGGTGGTGGGTTTTATAACAGAAAAAAATATTTAATTTTTGGAGCGAATAAAACAGGTAAAACTCAATTATGTCATCAATTGTGTGTTCAAGCTTATATTCAATTCTCAAATATTATTAAAAAACATGGAATAATGAAAAACCAATTTATATTTTATTTTGATACAGAAAATACTTTCCGCCCTGAGCGCTTAAAGGAATTATTGATAAATCACAAACTTGAATATTCTGAACTTCTTAAAAGTATTTTAGTATCAAAAATCATGAGTAATTCTGCTCTTTTTATGTCTTTACAGGAACTTGAAGACCTTTTAGAAAAGAATTATATAAATGTCCTTATTATCGATACTTTAAATAATCATTATAATTCTGAGTTAGCTAATAAAAACATTTCTCTAATCAAAACTAAAGGTAAATTCTTAAAGATATTAGATAAGATTAATAAACTTACGAAAAAGTATAATCTAATTACTGTAACAACTGCTCAAGTAATCACTAATAGAGTTCGAGATACTACACTTCGAGTACTCCCCGTTGGTAATCACTTATTGAATCAATACTTTTCAGAATATGTATATTTGGATTATAAGGAACAAGATAGGAGATATGTTCACCTAATTAACTCGATGAGTTTTCCTGAAAAAAGAATACTATACAAAATAACTCCTTCAGGAATTCAAGATTATAAAATTTGATTTTTGTTTTTTATAAAACCAAAAATTCCTCAATTGAAAGATTTATAAAATCTCTACTAACGAAATTAGAATTAACAAAGTATATTTTATTTGTAATCTTATCTTTTAACCACTTAATCAATTTGAATGCATAATCGAGTTTTTTTCGTTTGATTGGATTTGCTTCTCTATTATTTTTCATATTTAGTTTTGAATATTTACCTATCTTATTCCCAAAATCCATTCCAATAAGATATATATCTTGTAATGGCGATAATATGTTTTTTAAAAAGTAAAGTATTCGATCTCCATCTGTGAACCCTCCTGGATTTATCAATCTGGCATTGGGTTCAACTTGAGTTGTTCCTATAACATTTTTAAACTTTATAATATCATCTTTAAATTCTTTTAGCTTTTTAATATTATCTCCATGTGCATGAACTATATTAAAACTTGCATAATGAAATTCATTCTTAGTAATACCATCTAAATCAGTAAAAATTGCGTCTATCGGAATACCCTTTTTCTTCAATAAGATTGAAGCACCATCTGCTGTTAGATTAATAAAATTTTTGAAAAAATTTACTTCCTCTTTCTTCAAAATGATTTCAATTGTTTTTTCTAAGGATGGTCCACAACCATATACAATAAGCTTCTCTTTTGATAGAATTGTTTCTTTAAATAAAATTAATACATTTTCTAAATTCCAATGTTGACCTTTCTTTGAAAATATCTTTGACAAATAATTACGAGCGTTCTTTTCTTTCTTACTGTTAAATTTAAAATCATCTCTTATTTGAGAATACCATACCTTAAATGGCTTAAAAAAATTTAATTGATCCTTTATATTCGAATCCATTTTTTTAAATCTAATTGAAAATCTTAATAATAAAATTTTAAATTATTTTCTTAATTAATAAAAACATAATATTTAATTCAATATTATTATAATTCATAAATCAAATATAGAGTAATTGATAAAAATGACTAAATGGTTTACTAAAACTCATCAATGGTTTGATGATGAAACAAAAATGGTTGGGATTACCCCTTATGCAGCAGATCAACTTGGAGAAATTAGCTTTGTGGATGTAGAAGGTCTTGAAGGCGCTACACTAGAGCAAGTAAAAATGGATGGAGATGAGCCTTCAAGTGATCCAATAGATTGCACAGTTGAGTCAAGTAAAGCAGTAGGTGATATATATTCACCAGTAAGCGGTAATGTAATTGAAATTAATTCTGATTTAATGGATGAACCAGAAAAAATTAATGAAGATGCATTTAAAGCTTGGTTATTTAAAATTGAACCTTCAAATTGGGAAGCTGAGAAAGGCAACTTAATAGATGAAGGAGCATATAATGCATTTGTTGCGTAATAAATATTTTATTGACTGAGAACAATTATATTAGTTTTTAACTTTTTTTTCTTTTTTTTATCTTAAGAATTATCTTATAACTAGAATTCTCATAATGGATTTAATAAAAAAATAGAGTAGGATATGAAAATCTAATTGAATTTAAATGGTACGCATTTTCACCGCTATCATATACTGAAGTAGTAGAAATGTAATAATAATCATCAAAGCTCCAATTGTTAAAATTGAGACAGCCATCTTTTTATTATAAACATATTTAGATGCTTGATACAATAAAACAAAACCAGTCGAACAAAAAATAATTAATACAGATGCAACAATGCCTTCAATAATAAAACTTTCATTAATATCAAGATAAATAAATATAGGATTTTGATTAGCATCAGCACCTAAAGCTGGAGGATCTCTAACTATTAGATAGACAACTCCGGTTTGAAGAACAAACAATACAATTAAAATGATTATAACACTTAAAGATCTTGATGGCATCGGAAGAGAAATTCTCATCCGTCTTAATTTAGGAAAATTAATTTTGGGTTTCCTCAACTTCTTACCAAAAATCCAAGGTGTTTTGGTTTTGATTTTTTCTAAAATCGTTTCAGAACCAATAATTTCCTCTTTTTTTGTGGTATCTTTCTGCATAAACTATAGAATAATTATTAAATTAAATTTATTAAGTTTTTCAATTCATTTTTGACTAAATCTAATTTTCTAACTTAATTTTTTTAGTAAGTTAATTAATAATTTCCAAACCTTTTCAACGGATTTAACTTTCAATTTTTCATCTGGTGAATGAGCCCCATCGTTAGTAGGACCAATTGAAATCATTTCCATCTTAGGGAACTTTTCTTTTAAAATACCGCACTCCAAACCAGCATGAATAGCCTTAATCTTAATATTATCATTAAATATTTCATTATACGTGTCTTTACAATTTGTTAAAAGTTTAGATTGAAAATTTGGAGTCCATCCAGGATAATCAGAATCTTTTTTTATTTTTACTTCTAAACCACATAATTCTACTAAAGATTTAGTTTGTTCCCAGATTACATATTTAAAGTATTTACTTAAACTTCTTTGACTAATTTTGATTTCAATATTATTTTCTCTAGTAAATATTGCTGCAAAATTAGATGATGTAAATACTAAACCCTTAATTCTAGGATGCATTGATATTGGACCACAAGGCATCAAGTATATTATATCTAATAACTTCTCCTGAAGATGGCTTTCTAATACACTTGTATCACTATAATCCTCTAATTTTTTTATTGATAAATTCAAATTAGGCTCTATTCCATCAAATATTGTCCTTATATCTTTAAATGTTGAATTAATGAAATCAAAAATCTCAGATTCTTTCATTTCTTCAATATAAAATGTTGTTGTCGCTTCTCTGGGGATTACATTAGTTCTATCTCCGCCCCCATCTATTGAAATGATATTAATTGAATATTTATTTTTCAATTTCCATAGGAGTTCTCCAATTATTTTTATCGCATTTCCTCGTCCTAGATGAATATCTACTCCAGAATGACCTCCCATTAATCCAGATATAAAAACTTTTATTGGTATGAATTCTTTTTTATCTAAATTTAAACTTTCTGTATCTTTATTTATTTCTATGAAATGAACGAGGCCACCAGCACAACCTATTGTAACAGCATCATCTTCTTCTGAATCAAGGTTTATCAGATAGTTCCCTTCTATAAAATCATTTTCAATTTTAAAGGCACCTCTTAAACCTTGTTCCTCATCAATAGTAAATAATAAATCCAAACCTAATGAATCAAAATTTAATTCTCCTTGCTGTATTTTTTTCATTATAGTTAAAATATAACATATTCCAACACCATTATCTGCACCTAAAGTTGTTCCTTCAGCTGTAAGCCATTTTTCATTATTGATCTCCTCAATTTTTAATTTTAATGGATCCTTTGAAAAATCATGAATCGTAGACTCATTCTTTTCACAAACCATATCCATATGACACTGTAAAACACATTTTGATTTTTGTCCTCCTTTGGCAGGAATTCTTATTACTAGATTCCCTGTAGCATCAGTCCTACTCTCAAAACCCAATCTCTCTGATTCTTCTTTTATATAAGCTCTAATTTTCTCTTCATGCTCAGAGCATCGAGGAATTTTAGAAACTTTTTCAAAATATTCCCAAAATTCAGAAGGCTCTCCTAAATCTTTTAAATTTAGCAATATTATCCCATTTAATCAAGATATATATATTAATTCATTTATAATAATTATAAAATAACACTAAATTCCTTATAACTTTATTTAAAGGCGGATTAAATGAGTTGGAAAGATCTTTATTCAGAGGTAAAGAAACGTAAAATGGAAGCATTGAATAAAAAAGATATTGTTCAAGCTGTAGAAAAGCATGGAAAAATTTTAGCAATTAGTGGACGATATGAAAAACCAAAAAAAGTTATTGAGTATATGTATGCATCTTTAAAGAAAGTAATAAAAGAAAAAGAAATTATGAAAGAAGATTTATCTCATTTCGATGTATTACTCATTGGATGTCCAGGTAGTGATGTTCCTTATGCTTCTCATCCTAAAGTGAGAGATTTTGTGATGAGTGGTGGGTGGTTAATTACAACCGATTGGGCATTAAAAAGTATTATTGAAAATATTTTTCCTGGATTTATTCGATGGAACAGGGCAAAAACGGCTGATGCTGTAGTTGCATGTCAAATTAATGATCCTAATCATCCGTTTTTGGATGGAGTTCTAAGTGAAATCAAACAGAGTAAATGGCAAAAGCAAACTGCCAAAAATACAAAAAAAAGTGAATTTCGTTGGTGGTTAGAGACACGTTCATTTCCAATACAAATTTTAAACCATCAAGCAGTTAGAGTCCTTATTAGTTCATGGGAAATTCAAAATAAATGGGGTGAATCACCGGTACTAGTAGAATTTGATATTGGTAAATTAGGTGGGCGAGTTATCCACATGATTAGTCACACTCATTTACAAAAAGGTGGAGCTAAAGGTAAATATGCATCGGCTTTAATTCTAACTAATATCTTAGATGAGAAAGTGTCTCAAAAAATGGGGATTTCGAAAACTCCAACGTCTCAATATATTTCTGAGTACCAAAGTAATCAAGTTTCACCTCATCAACATTACTCTCAACCTCCCTTAGAAGAACAGTGGGTAACACCACCTCAACAAACCGAATACTTAACTCCTTCCACAGGGGGAAGTGAGCTAACGGAAACTTCTCAAATAGTTGAAGCAAATATAAATAGCTCAGATTTTTCCTATACTAGCAAATGTATTTATTGTGATTATGATTTTACAGAATATAAAGGTAAAATATATCTTTGTAAAGCCTGCAATGCACCATATCATGAAAACTGTATTAATAATCAAATCAATGAGGGTATTTGTAAAAAGTGCAGTAGAATATTATTATGGTAAATATAATCCAAATTCCAATGTAAACTCCATAAAATATCCTCTTAAGGCTTAATATTAAAGAAAATTTTATTAAATCAAGCTTGAATTTAATAATAAATTAGAAAACCTAGTAAGAAAAATGTCTAATTTTGATAATATTAATAAAGCGGTTGAAAATTTAGATATAGAGCATATCATGAATTTAATGAGAAGTCTTATAAGAATTGATACATCTGTTCCTCCAGGCAGTTCATATCGAGAATATGTTGATACAATTTCTCCATATTTCGGAGAATTGGGGTTTTCAATCGAGCAAGTAATAATTCCAGAAGAAATAATTAAAAATATGCCTTATCCTCTAGAAGGCCCTCGAATAAATCTTGTTGCTACTAAAGACTATGATAGGAATAAATATATCACTTTCTATGGACATATGGATGTTGTTCCAGCAATAAATAATGGGAAGAAAAAATGGCGATTTCCTCCTTTTGAAGCAACTTTGACAAAAAATGGAAGAATTTATGGAAGAGGTACCGCTGATATGAAAGGGAGCATGGTATGTTTAATATTGGCAATGCAATTGATAAATAAATTAAATTTTATACCGAAATACAATATCCGAATATTAAATTGCACTGATGAAGAAGTTGGAATGAACCCAGGAGTTCGTTACCTAGCGGAAAAAGGATATATTAAGGGAACTATGTTTTGTATGGATGGTGTAATAATTCCTTTAATTCCTATTGGTACTGCAGGTGATTTAAATATTGTTATTGAAACAATAGGAAAAAGTTGTCATTCTGGAAGGAATTTCCTTGGCATCAATGCCTTAGAAGAATTGATTCCAATCTTAAATGAACTAATAAAATTGAAAAAAAAAGTTGAAAAACGGAGAAGTAAAGATATACCGGGCGATCCTAGAGATGTAACTGGTAAAAATTTAAGACCAATGTTCAGTCTTGTTATTATAAAATCGGGGGAAAAGGAAAATATTATTCCTGGACATTGCCAACTTATCATAAATCGTCGTATTATTCCCGATGAGAATTATGAACATGTTAAGCAAGAAATATTAGAAGCTATTGAAAAAGGAAAATCTTTAAGTAAGGCTCTACAAGTTAATACAACATTTAATTACGATACTCCACCTTTAAAAGTAAACCCTCATGCCCCAGCGATAAAACGATGGAAAAAAACTATAGCTTTAGTAGAAAATATAGATGAAGATAACATCCAAGTAATTGGAAGTTCTGAATCAACAGATATGGGCTTTATAGCTCAAAACTTAAATATAGATGATATTATAATTACTGGAGTAGAATCTGCAATTTCGAATACACATGGGATAAATGAATTTGTTCGATTAAGAGATATTAAGACTCTTATCAAAGAAATTATAGTTTTCCTATGTTATGATTTCTAAAATAATAAATTAATATGAAATGCAAATATCCAATAAAAATAAAAAAAAGAAAATTGATTTAACCATTTTAAAAATTAGTTTTCAATTATTTCTATTGCCTCTTCGGGACATTGAGTTTCACAAGCTCTGCAACCTACACAGTCTTCTCTATTTTCCTCAAGCACATTCACTTTCCCACCTTCAGGTTCACCAAAGCATTCAGAAGGGCATACTTCATAGCATGTACCACATCCAGTACAAGCATCCATATCTAGTTTTATATCAAAAGACATTATTTCTTGACTCCTAAAAGTTCTTATATCTTTATTCTATATTTTTAATTATTAATTTTATAATCCTAACTTAGATAATAATATAAAAAATATAAATTTCGTTTTTATTGAGAAAAGTTATCAGAGAATTATTATTTTTAAAATTAAAACTATATCTATTAATATCAAATTTTATCATTTCACCTTGAAAATTAAAGAACTTTGGAATTTCAAATATAGTGAACCGATTCTTGGAATTGAAATAGCTGATATCAATCATAATGGGCAAGTAGAAATCATAGCACATACTAAAACTGGTACTTTATTATTCATATCTCAAAGTGGTAAAATATTACATCAAGAACTAATCCTTAAGGAATCCCCCATTTGGCATTTAAAAATATATGACATCAATGCTGATGGTCATAAGGAACTAATTTTAGGTGGAATGGATGGTGTTTTAAAAATATATAAATGTAATATAATATATCATTTGGAGTTAATTTGGTCTCATAAATTAGGTTCTTCAATAAGTGGATTTTTCATTGAAGATATAAATAAAAACAATTTAGATGAGATAATAGTATTTTCTTTAGATAGAACTTTAAGAGTATTAGATATAATAGATGGAAAATTAATATGGGGACAAATTTTTGAAGATGGCATAGGTGACGCTATGGTTTATACAAATAAACAAAATGCAAACAATAAAGAAATAGCTGCATGCGGAAATGATGGAACTATAAGAATCTTTGAGGGGACAACAGGTAAGCTATTATGGTTTAAGAAATACTCTAATAAGTTACGGTGTGTAAATATATTAAATTCCAATAAAGGTTCGTTGTTACTATTTGGTGGAGATGACAAAAAACTGCATTTTATTGATATAAATTCTCAAAATGAAATTAAAACTATTAAATTCAATGATTATTTATGGAAATGTAAAACATATCCTTTTACATATAGGAATAATGCTATTGTTAGTTCATATTCCTTTTCTTATTTTGATAAAGCAATACCAATTCAAAATATTGAATTTACATCAAAATTGATTAGTTTAAATGAATTTCTCAACATAAATTGGGAATTAACAGGATTCAATATTGAAAGTTTCAAGATAAAAGAATTTGATAAAAGAACTCTCATTATTGCTGGGACTACTAAAGGGAAGCTTTTAATAATTGAAGAAAAATCAGGAAGAATTTTATTTAATAAAAATTATAATTCTTGTATAAACGACATTCAAATTTTTATGGAAAAGAGAATTCTTTATAGTTGCCATGATGATGGGAGAATTATTTGTCATGAGATAGATTATTAGTTCAATTAAAAGATCTATAAAGAATGAGTAATTTGTTCAAGTTTTAGACTTTTTATTTTGCTTTCAATAGAATGGTTTTAATTTAATAATTTTTTAAAATTTATATCAACAAAAAATATTAACATAACTTTTGTAAATATTTAATCAAAATTTAATAAATCAAAAATTAAAATAAATTAAGGAGTTGACTCACAATAGCAAAAGATAAGGTCATTGGGGCTATAGTGATGATCGTGGGCATTCTAATCGCTGTTGTTTATACAATGGGTTCTCTAGTTGATCTTATAATGGAAGGAATCTTTAATACACCTGGTTGGGATAATTGGGCTAGGATCTTTGGTATTGATTGGCTTAGTTGGGAGTTGTTTGTCGTTGCTCCTATCTGGCTATTAGTATTATTAATTTGTATTATTGCGATATGGATTGGCTACAGCATGTTAACCACGCCCGCACCTGTTCCATTGGAAGAATTGGAAGAGGAATTGGCTGCTGAAGAAGACTAAAATATATTTAAATTAATATTTTTTTTTAATATTTTTTTTAGACTTTATATTTGAACTAATTTTTTTATTTCTAGATTAATTAAAACAATTCGATTAACAATATTGGATCGTAAATAAAATATGCTGATGAACCATAAATAAACAATATAGAAATTAATAATATTTTAAAATAAATGAAAATTAAGTGCCTTTTTTATGTCAAAGGAAGATGATTATGTACTAATTATCGGTTCTAGTAATATGGACTTGAATATTTATTCTAAACGATTTCCTAATCCAGGAGAAACTGTTACTGGGGGCATTTTCAGACAATTTCTAGGAGGTAAAGGAGCAAATCAAGCAGTTGCGTCAGTGAGATCAGGAGCTAAAACTGTTTTTATTGGAAAAATTGGAACTGATTTATTTGGAGATCAAATGATCTCTAGCTTGACAAAAGAGGGTATAATTATGGATTTTGTAGTCAGGGATGCACAAAATTCAAGTGGTGTTGCATTCATATTGATTGATGAGAATGGAGAGAATATGATAAGTGTAGCTCCTGGTGCTAATTCAAAACTAAAATCAGAAGATATAAACATTAAAGCCGAAGTTATAAGAAATGCCAGGGTAATTGTTGTTCAGATGGAAATTCCAATCGATACTATTCGAGAAATATTCAATATCGCAGTAAAAGGCGATGCTATTAAGATTTTAAATCCCGCACCATTAAAACCTATTCCAATTGATATTCTAGAAAAGATAGATGTTATAATCCCTAATAAAGGAGAACTTTTTCGATTATATTCACTTTTAGGTTTCAAGAATTTGAATAAAAATGATCATCAGAAGATTATTGATGCATCAAAAGATATTGCCACTTTAGGAATAGAATATATAATTACAACCCTAGGAAATAAAGGTTGCTTAATTTTCAATGGCAAAAATAATAGTCTTAAACAAATATCCGCACCCGTGGTTAATGCAATAGATACTGTAGGTGCAGGAGACTGTTTTATTGGAGTATTGGCGAGTATGTTAAGTCAAGGCATACCAATATTAAGTGCTGCTGAATTTGCGACTGTAGCTGCTTCTATAGCTGTTACCCGAAAAGGTGCTCAAGAATCGATGCCTTTTTTGGATGAAATTACGAATCAAATGAATACCCTAAATATTTATAAAAATTAAAGGAGCAATAAATTTGGAAAGTGAAATAGTTAATGTGAAAAGAGGTACAACATTAAGACAGAATAAATCTCAGAAATTACATTTAGATATAAATGAAAATAAATTTAATGATATTTTTCTAATTAATGGAAATTTTTTTCTCACTAAAGGAATCTCAAATTCAGATTTAATAATTCAACCTGAATCCTATTACATGATCATAAATAATGGTAAAACTCCACTTGAAATCTATTATAACCAAAACATATCAAGCCATAAAATAATTTATGATCCTTATAAGTTTGAATCTTCAATGAGAATAAATCTTACAGCAAATTATTTTATAGAAAAGTATAATATCCCTGATGGATATATAGATACACTTCCAAAATGGTATAGCTTTAAATTTTCCTACGCTAATTTTAATTTGATTTTCCTTAGGCCAGAGTTTGGTCTTTCGATTCAAATCCATAATCATAGAAACGAATACTGGGAAATATTAGATGGTAAACCAATAGTTCTTAATGGGAATAATTTATATTATTTTGCTAAAAATGGAACGAAATTCCAAAATGTCAAAAATACATTCCATTCAGTTATTAACCCCAATAAAGAAAAAGGTCAATTTATTCTAATAAAAGAACGCTGGGATGGCTTTTTTGATGAGAATGATATTACACGTGTTTTTAATCCAAATCATTATGAATAATAATATTTTTGTTATGTAAAAAGTAAACAAAAAGCTATTTCTTCTTTAAAGGATAAATGTAGGTAAGATTCTCCTCAAAATTACATCTAAGACTTATAAGTTTTATGATTTTTACAAGTATTACCTAAAAGTTAAAATTTAATATAATACTACAAACCTTACGGTAATAAATTATTTAAGAAAAAATTGAAAGAATATAATAAATGGAATAAGTAGATTGGTTAAAAAATGGCTCCGGATGAACAATCTGATGATAAAGAATCAGAAGAAATGGAAGAAGAAATCAAAGATGATTTAGAAAAAGATTTAGATTCAGATAAAGAGACTGAGATTGAGACTGAGGAAGATCTGGAAGAAAATCTAGAAGAAGAAGGAGAATTAGATACAGAAGCAGAGTTAGATAGGCTAAGGTTCAAATATAGAGGTTATACACTGGAAGAATTGAAGAGAATGAATATGGATCAATTCATTCAATTATTACCAGCAAGAGCGAGACGATCTTTAAAACGAGGACTACCTCCAAGACAGAAAAAATTACTTGAAAGGTTACGAAGAGCATATAGAGCAAAAAAAAGAGGTAAAGATTTACTCACTCGAACGCATGTACGAGATATGCTCATATTTCCTGAAATGGTTGGGCTTAAGATCGGTGTATATAATGGTAGAATCTTTGAAATTGTTGACATAAAACCAGAGATGATTGGTCATTATTTAGGTGAATTTTCATTGACTAGGAAAAGAGTCCAGCATGGATCTCCTGGAATTGGAGCCACAAGAAGCTCAAAATATGTTCCATTAAAATAATGTTAATAAAGTGAGTTGATAATTAATGCCAACTTGGGGTTATTCATTTACAGAACAGAAATATGATGCAGATAGATTAGCGAAAGCATCAGGACGGGATATTAGGATTAAGCCAAAAAGTGCAAGAGAAATTTGCGCAGTAATAAAAGGAATGAAAGTAGATCAAGCAAAAACGTTTTTGGAAAGGGTTATTCGCCTAGAACAATCAGTACCTTTTCGAAGGCATAAGAAAAAAGTTGCTCATAGACATGATTTAAAGCAATTTAAATGGTATGCTGGAAGGTACCCTCGAAAAGCAGCTGCTCGAATATATGAAATTCTGGCATCCGTAGAATCAAATGCAGAATATAAAGGATTAGATATTGATTTATGTAGAATTATTCATGCTGCAACTCATAGAGGTAGAATAATAAAACGCTATATCCCAAGAGCCAGAGGGCGTAGTACTGCTAGATATAAACATCTTTCCCACGTTGAAATTGTTATATATGAATTCCCAAGTTAAATACAATTAATGATATTAATAATATAAAAAAGATATAAAAAATGAGTCCACTAGTAAAAAATTTCATTGAACAAGGGATTAAACTAATGCAAATAAACGAATATCTGCGTTCAGAGTTAATTCGGGCTGGATTCGCTGGTGTTGAATTACAACGTACTCCACTCGGAGTGAGGATAACTTTAAAAACCTCACGCCCAGGTTTGGTAATTGGTAAGGGAGGCAAAAGGATTCAAGAGATAACTGATGTACTTCAAGAACAATTCGGATTGGAAATGCCTCAAATTGAGGTAGAAGAGGTCTCTGAGCCAGATTTGGATGCACAAATCATGGCAGAAAGGTTAGCTTATTCATTAGACCGAGGGAGGCATTATCGTAGAGCGGGATATTACATTCTAAGAAAAGTGATGGACGCAGGTGCACGTGGAGTTGAGATTATTATTTCAGGAAAAGTTACTTCTCAAAGAGCAAGAACACAAATCTTTCGTGCAGGTACTATGTCTAAAAGTGGTCAACCAGCACAAGAAGGTGTTGATAAAGGTGTTGCTCAATGTATACAGAAATCAGGGGTTTTAGGAGTAATAGTGAAAATAATGCGAGCAAATACAAAAATGGGGGATGATATTAAAATCAAGGACGATCTTTTAGCTAAAAAACAACTAGAAAAAGAGGCAAAATTAGCAAAAACTCGAGCAGATTACGTGATTGAAGCCGAAGAGAGTGTTTTAAGCGAGGAAGATCAAAAATTACTTGATGAAGTTGATGAGGAAGAAATTTCTGAGATATCTTTAACGCCTAGCAAAGAAAGTAAGAAAAAGGACTCAAAAAAAAAATAATTTAATGAAATAAATTAGTGATGGTATATGGATATTTTAACAGCAGAGAAAATACGTGAAATGGATGATAGAGAAAGAGAAAGAGCTTTACTAAGTTTGCGAGAGGAATTAATGATGCTTTACTCTATGCAAACTGGTGGAGGACTTGCTGATAATCCAGCCAAAGCAAAATTATTAAGAAAGCAAATAGCAAGAATACTTACCATAATTAATGAAGAGAAGCAATGATAAATCCAAAATTTCTGATATACCATGACTTGATAGGGATTTTTGCATATGCTAAACCCTTATCAAAATGTAATAATGATAATTTCTCCCCAATAGGCGTTGTTATCGATGAAACAAGAAATATGTTAATAACCGAATACAATACTAAAGTTAAGAAATATATTAAAAAAGATTATATATTAAGGTTTAAAATTCCAAATTACATGAATGATAGAGTAGATTGTTTTTTAGAAGTACAAGGCAATAAGATTATCGGTTCTCCCATAAATAGATTAAGAAGTTTAAAAAAGAAGAGATGGTTAAAAAAATGAGTAGAAATATTGGTATTCCTGGAGTAATACCTCCTAAGGTCAAAGAAGAAGAATGTCAAGATCAATCATGTCCATTTCATGGTACTACACGAATTAGGGGAAAAATAACACAAGGGGTTATTGTTAGTAAAAAATCTAAAAATACAATAATTATTAGACGTGATTATGTTCAATTTATTAAAAAATTCCAAAGATACGAGCGTCGAAATACGAGACTTGCCTGTCATTTACCCGATTGTTTAGTTCCTGAGATTCAAATTGGAGATTTAGTAAAAGTAGGGGAATCTCGAAAAATTTCGAAAACAAAAGCTTTTATTGTATTGGGAAAAATTTCAGGGGGGGCAGCGTAGATGGGAACAAGAAGAAAATTAGGAAGAAAAACATATGCTAAGCCACGTACCAGTTATGGATTATGTAATGGATCAAGAATTGTTATTACTGATAATTCAGGGGCTAAAATAGCTCAAATCATTAATGTTGACGGATTTAAAACTCGATTAAGAAGATTACCAAAAGCCTCAGTTGGTAGTGTATGCACAGTAACTATAAAAAAAGGAAAACCTGAACTGCGAGGGAACATTGTAAAAGCGGTGATTGTTAGACAGAAAATGATATATAGAAGATTAGACGGAACAAGACTTTGTTTTGAAGATAATGCTGGTGTTATCGTAACAAAAGAAGGTGATCCCAAAGCCAGTGAGATCAGAGGTCCAATCGCCCGCGAAGCAGCTGAAATGTTTCCAAGATTAGCATCAATTTCATCACTAATAATTTAGAAGAGGTATAAAAATGAAAGTTAAATCAGAAAAACCAAGAAAGCAAAGAAAAGCTTTATATAACTATAGTAATCATCAACGATCAAAATTACTTAGTACTCGGGTGGCCGATTTTCTTCGTGATGAATATGGCATTAAGAGACTCCCTCTTAGAGTTGGAGACCATGTAAGGATAACACGTGGTGAATTTGCTGATTTCGAAGGTGAGGTGCTTGAAATTACAAAAAATCAGCGAGCGAAAATTAAAGAAGCTCAACTCGAAAAAACAGATGGTACACAATTCCATCCTCCAATTCATATATCAAAATTAATTATAACCAAGTTTGCAAAAGAAAAAAAAATGGATCCTTGGCGTGCAAATATGATTGAAAGAAAAGCTTTATATGGATTTTATGATGAAGAATTAATGGCTCCAAAGAAAGAAAAGGAGGTGGAGAAATAACAGTGACTAGACATGGGGGCCAAAAAGTCTTAAAAAGACTTAATACTCCTGCACATTTACAAATAAAAAGAAAACATGGAACTTTCTTTGTAAAGTCAACTCCAGGACCTCATCCTAACAGATTTTGTTTGCCCCTCCTTCATATTATAAGAGATTTACTTACTATAGTTGATAATCACAAAGAAGCAAAGAAGTTAATTGGCTTAGGGTATATTAAGATCGATGGAAAAATTATTAGAAAAAAATCATATCCCGTAGGTTTAATGGATGTAATTTCTATAGATAAAATAAATAAATATTATAGAATATTACCTGATTCTCATCATGGTTTGATTCTACATGAAATCTCTGAAGCAGAGAGTAATTTCAAATTATGTAGGATAAATAATAAAACAACTGTAAAGGGAGGCCATCTTCAGTTAAATCTTCACGATGGGAGAAATTTTTTAATTAAAATTCAAGATCCAAGAACACCAAAGGAAGATATATACAAAAGAATGGATGTTTTGAAAATTTCCATTCCTGAACAAGAAATCAATAAAATTTTGAGATTTAAAGAAAATAATATTGCCATTATTATGTCTGGAAAAAATATTGGGCAAGTTGGAAAGATTGTTAATATATTGAAAAGATTTGGTCCAAAAGCAAGTACAGTATCAATTCAGCATAATGGTGAGCATACTGAAACCCTATATGATTATACTTTTATTATAGGAGAGGAAAATCCTGAAATAGATTTACCAAAATTTGAAAATTAATAGTCTTTTGAAATATAATAGATGAATGAATAATGTCGAGTAAAACAAGGAAAAAAACCCAAGAAGTTCTCTCTAAAGAATTTGAAGAGAAATGGAAAAACCCAATGAAAAAGCCTTATTTAGAGAAGATTGTTTTAAATATCGGTGTTGGAGTTGGCGGAGAAGAGCTAGAAAAAGCAATAAATGTTTTAGAAACAATATCAGGTCAAAAAGCTGTTAAAACGCTTTCAAAAACAAATGTAAAAGAATTTAATCTAAGAAAAGGGCGTCCGATTGGTACAAAGGTAACTATTAGAGGTTCTAAATCAGAAAAGTTGTTAAAAAGATTATTAATTGTCAATAACAATAAAATTTTGAGAAGAAGTTTTGATGATTATGGTAATTTTGGTTTTGGAATAACTGAGCATATATCTATCCCAGGCATCGAATATGATAATACAATTGGTATATGGGGATTAGATTGCGTAGGGAGGGTAGTAAGACCTGGGATGAGAGTAAGAGTTAGAAGAAAAGCTCGAACTAAAGTTCCTAACCATCATTATGTGTCCCGTGATGAGACCCAATATTTTTTAAAAAAAAATTTTGGGGTTGAAATTGTAAAGAAATTAGATTTAGAATTTATATAAATAAGTAAGGTGAAAAGATATTCCACAGGGAAAACACTATGGTAAAGGTGTACGTGAATGCAGACGCTGCCATACACATAGAGGAATTATAAGACGTTATGGATTGTATATTTGCAGAAGATGTTTTTATGAAATTGGAAAGGAGATTGGATTTAAAAGATTTGAATAAGAAATGTATGAAAAAGAATAGAAAGGAGTGAAAAATAATGCCAAATACAATAGCAGATGCATGTTGTGCTCTTAAAAACGCTGAAAGAGCACGTAAGAAAGAAGTTATAATAAGTCCAGCTTCTAAACTGCTACAACAAATTCTTCGTATATTTCAGAGAAATGCCTATATTGGAGAATTTGAAAGATATGATGATGGAAGGCAGGGTAAATTCAAAATTGCTTTATTAGGTAAAATAAATGAATGTTCAGGGTTAATGAGGTTAAATTATAAAACTTCTCAATTTGAAATGTTGGAAAGGAAATTATTACCTGCTCCTGGTTTAGGCATAATAGTCTTGACAACAAATAAAGGGATATTAACATTGAGTGAAGCAGAAGAGATGAATATTGGTGGTCATACTTTATGTTATATCTATTAAATCACTGAGGTAAATAACAAATGGTAAAAATAGCGTTTTTTAAAGAAGAATTGGAAATTCCTAAAGAAGTAAAAGTTACTCTAGAAGGTGGTCATCATATCCGAGTAAAAGGACCAAATGGAGATATAACAAAAGACTTCTCACATGTGAGAGGTATAAAAGTCTCTATTAAAGGTAATAAAGTAATATTTTCCACTAACTTTCCAAAAAGTGGCACTCTCGCTTTGATCAAAACTGTAGTGAGTATAATTAATAATTTAATTATTGGCGTTCAAACAAATTATAAATATATCTCCAAAATATGTTATTCACATTTTCCCTGTAATTGTGAGGTTAAAAAAGAAGTGCAAGAGATTCATATAGTTAATTTCTTAGGTGAAAGAGCACCTAGAAAAGCAAAATATCCTGAAAATGTCATTGTGGAAGTAAAAGGAGATGATGTTTATTTTATAGGACCTGATAAAGAGTCCTTAGGACAAGCAGCTGCCAATGTTAAAAGAGCTTGTCGTATTAGGAAAAAAGACCCACGAGTCTTTCAAGATGGAGTGTATTTATATAAAAAAATGATAGGAGAAGAAATTATCTGGGAAATTCTTTAGATCGAGGTATTTAAAATGGTACATGATAAACGTTTATTAGAACTCAGGAAAAAAATGCACAAAAAAAAGCCTTCATTTAGGAGGGTTGAATCTTGGAGATATAAAAGGGTAAAAGATCCTTGGAGGAAGGCAAGGGGCATTGATTCACAAACTAGAAAAAAAACGAAAACAGGTGTAAAATCTCCTTCTGTAGGTTATAGGACCCCAAAAAAAATAAGAGGTTTACATCCATCTGGCTATGAAGAAGTCAGAGTTGTTAACATACAAGAAATAAATGATTTAAATAAAAATCGTCATGCTATTAAAATTTCTGGCAAATTAGGGGCAAAAAAACGCATTACTCTAATTGATTATTGTCAAAAAAGGGGTTTTAAAATATTAAACCTTGGTATATCACAAAAGGAAATTGAAAGTCTAGAAGCAATGGCAGAAGCTCCAATTTCAGAGATAGAAGACCAAGATTTCATAGATATTGATGAATTAGAAGATTCTTTAGAGGGAGATTAAGATGAATTTAAAACCACAAAAAAGAATGGCTGCTGAGATTCTCAAATGTGGCGAGAATCGAGTCTATTTTGATCCTTATTTAATTGAAGATATATCATTAGCTATAACTCGTGAAGACATCCGTAATTTAATAAAGCAAGGAGTAATTCAAAAAAGATATAAAAAGGGAGTCTCAAAATATCGTAAAAATGTTAATCATGAAAGAAAGAAAAAAGGAAGAGGAAGAGGATTAGGTAAGAGAAAGGGAACAAAACATGCAAGAACTCCTAAAAAAAGAGCATGGATTAAAAGAATTCGCCCACTTCGAAGAGAATTGAAGAAATTAAGAGATCGCAAATTAATTACGACAACTAACTACCGGAAATTATATAAAAATGCTAAAGGTGGTATGTTCACTAGTGTAGCTCAGTTAAATAGGTATATTAAAGAAAAAGATTTAATTAGAAGAGGAAGAAGGTGATAAAATTGGGTAAAGGTCCAAGGTATAAAAGATCATTCCGACGCCGCTTTGAGGGTAAAACTGATTACCATAGAAGGCAAAAATTGTTAAAATCTAGAAAATTAAGAATAACTATTCGAGC
Source organism: Promethearchaeota archaeon (assembly GCA_020344955.1). GTDB lineage: Archaea > Asgardarchaeota > Lokiarchaeia > Sigyniarchaeales > SOKP01 > Loki-b32. Next base: position 761,982 of record CP070831.1, read on the forward strand.
TTCAAATAATCATTTGAGAGTACAACTAATTCAATCAAAACTCGGAGGAGATAAAGTACTAGTATCTGCCTTTTCTAAAGAACTAACATTAAAATATGGGTGGAATGCTAATTGTGGAAACATTCCAGCAGCATATCTCACTGGATATTTAGCAGGAATGAGAGCAAAAACTAAAAATATAAAAGAAGCTATTTTTGATTTGGGTGTATTTTATCATAGAAATCGAGCACTAGCTGCTTGTAAAGGAATAGTTGACGCAGGAATTAATATTCCTCATCGTAAAGAATTTTTTCCTGAAAATTTTGAAGATAGAATTAAAGGCACTCATATTGAAACATATGCAAAAACTCTGAAAACAAAGGAACCAGAAAGATATGATCAAATGTTTTCTGGCTATTTAAATAAGAAAAAAGTTGATCCTCTTAAAATTAGCCAACTTTTTTCAAATTCATTAAAATCAATTGAAAATAAAATATAAACAAAGGATGATAAATGAGCCGTTTAAGAAATATTGACGAAGAATGGATACCCAAGACTCGTTTGGGTGAACTTGTCCAACAAGGGTTAATCACATTAGATAAAATATATCAAAATAATTTAGTTGTCAAAGAAAAAGAAATTATCAATATACTCTTACCACAATTACGAGAAGATGTAATCACTATAAAAATGGTCCAACAGATGACTGCTAGTGGTCAAAGATCTAAATTTAAAGCAGTAGTAATTGTAGGAGCTGATGGATTTATTGGAGTTGGTTCAGCAAAAAGCAGAGAGGTTGGTCCAGCAATACGAAAAGCAATTGATAAAGCAAAACTCTCCGTAATTCCTGTTTTAAGAGGGTGTGGGAGTGGGGAATGTGGATGCGGAGGAACTCATAGTGTCCCATTTAAAGTAGAAGGAAAATGTGGTTCTGTCAAGATACGACTTATTCCTTCACCGGTAGGAGTTGGATTAGCATGTGCAGATAAAGTCAAACAAGTATTAAAATTATGTGGTATTGAAGATATTTGGAGTAAAACTTTTGGTGATACAAGAACAAGTGAAAATTTAGTGAAGGCTACATTTGATGCTCTAAAAAATGCTCATAAATTTAACTTTAACTTATAAGAGAAAGTGGTGTATAGATGTCTATGGCAAAAAAGAAAACAAGATTAAACGAAACTGGGGTTACAACTAAATTGTATTTTGCAGTACGTATTAGAGGTGCTCCAGGGATGAGAAGAAAAATAATGGATACATTGAAAATGCTTAAAATGCATAAAATCAACCATGGTGTTCTTATCTGGGGTACTCCTTCATATAAAGGAATGCTTGTGAAGTGTAAAGACTATATTTCTTTTGGAGAAATTGACGAAAAAACATTGGTTAGACTCTTGAGAGTTCGAGGAAGAGTTGAGGGTAATCACCCATTAACAGAGGAACATATTAAAAATCTAACAAATTACAAAACTTTTAAAGATTTGGCAAAAGCGTTGCTAAATGGAGAAATTCAATATAAAGAAAAAGATATTTATAAAATTAAACCGGTGTTCCGATTACACCCCCCTAAAAAGGGTCATAGAGGAACTATCAAGAAACATTACAAGGAAGGAGGAACTCTTGGTAATGTTGGGATTTATATTAATGAATTAATTCATAAAATGCTATAATATTATGGTGAGTAATTATTTCAAGAAAGTTTCCTAAAAAAGTCCAGAAAATGAGAGGTAGACGTACCCATGGCTATGGGAGAGTAGGACAGCATAGAAAAACTGGACAGCGAGCAGGAAGAGGAAAAACCACTCAATGGAAGAAGAGCAAAAAAAGTTATTATTTAAAACAAAAAGAACTTGGATTTCCAGACCCAGATTGGGATATAGGAAAAAAAGGGTTTAAACGACCTCAAGATATTGTCAGAATTTATAAAATCAATACAATTAATGTAAAAGATTTGGATCAAAAAATAGACAGCTTAGTTTTAGAAAAGAAAGCAACAAAATCTGGAAATACATACAATATCAACCTATCGACAATTAATATTCAGAAAGTATTAGGAAGAGGAGAGATTAACAAATTAATTAATATAACTGTTAATAAAGCTTCTCAAAAAGCAATTGAGAAAATTGAAGCTGCTGGTGGTAAAATTACTTTATCAGCTCAAGCAAAATAAATCATAAATTGTTTCTAATTCTATATTATCAATTTTAGTAGAGAATATTCTAGAGATGATAAGATGGAAATAGAAGATTTAAACAATAATGAAAATTCTGAAGAGCAGAAAAAAAAAAGTAAGTGTTTTTTGATTTGTATTATTATTATATTAATTATGATGCTCCCAGCTTCATTAGCGTTATTAAGTATTTTTTAAGTTTTTAATTCTTCTTAATAAAGCATCTTATTTATCAATTGGATTAATCCTGGTAATATAAAAATAAATCCAAGTGTGTTTCCGATAATATGTATAGCCGTAAATACCGCTCCTGTAAGAAAATGAGTTATAAATTGACTAAAAGAATTATAAAATGATAATGTATAAACTAACGAAGCAAAAATTTGAAAACTTGTTGTAATTAATGCACCAATACATCCAAATATCGCCATCAAAGAAAATTGATATAAATCTTTATCTTTATTTAATATTCCCTTCTTTGATAAAAAACCACTCAACAAAGCCCCTATTAACCCTGTTAAAGTATAATGGACTAGTTGAAAAATCAGAAGCGGAAACGGAGAGGGGCTTAAAGGATTAAAAAAACAGAAAATAAATGAACTAAAAAATCCTACTATCATTCCGTCTCTTTTACCTAATATAAATCCTGATAAGAAAATAGTAAGAGTAAATAACTCAATATTAATAAATTGGTGTAGCAAATAACCTAAAACTATAGCTAGAGCAGTAAAAATGCTGATTAACGTAATTCGAAAAGAAGGTCTTTCTAACCAACCTGAATGACGCATAAATTCTTGTTCAACCTCTATCGTATCAACTGTTTCACTGGCCTCTTTAGTTTCAGATTTTAATTCCAACTTTATTCTCTCTATATAAAATTTTTATATATTATGTTCTATAATTCATTAATTCTTTTAAATATGTAGGTCAAGTTACCAGCCCCCCTTCTATTGCGTTCTGAGACTGTCTAAATAAGGATTTTGTATATTAAGTTTTTAATATTGAATTAGTTAAGTGAAAAAGAAAAGAGAAAATATTAGGAAGAAATTCAAATTATTTCTTAGCTTTAGAATTAAAGAATTTAAGCCACTCTATACAGAAATAGCAGGCTTTAAAAATGGAATCTATTACACTACAAAGATGTTCCCATCCCTTTTCAGTTAGTTCAATTGTATAAAAAGGTCCATTTGTCTTCTTCTCAAAATTTACAGGTTGCGAAAAAATTGGACGTTTGCATTGAAAGCATAGCTTTTGTAGACGCTGTCTTCTTGTCCCATAATCATAATTACAATAGGGACATTTTCTGTGTATCTCAATGAGATCCTTCTTCTTTAATTGCTTAATTTTTTGATCCACATAATTATTTTTCGAATTATTCTCTCTCCCATGGTTATTTGGTTTAAAGAGCAGTAATTGCTGTTCAATTATTTTACTATATACTGTAGTGTTATTTAAAGATTCCTTTGCAATGATAAATAAGATTTTATCCAGATCAGGTAATTTATTAACAAAATGATATAAATTTTCAAACGAATATCTATGGCTTGGTAATAAAGATTCAATTTGAGTTAAGGAATTGAGTTTCTCCCTTAAATTTCGATATTTAGCAATTTCAAAATCTCTATTTTTGGGTAAGTGATTCTTATAATTTGTCATTAATGATTTCATACTATATTTTTATACTGGGGATATTTAAAGGAAAAAAATCCTCTTAATTCTGTCTTATAATTTTTGATAACATGATCATTTATAAATATTCGTCTATTTATCGTATGATTAAGATCTAAATATATGCAAAACATCGGATAAAAGTATACTTAAAAAGTTGAACAGATAATTATAATATAATTAAACCCATTTTGTAGTAAATTGAGATACGATGTCAGATATAACTGAAAAATATTCCATGAAAATCCCCAAAAAATTGAAAGACTTATTCCAAGCATATATCGATAAGAATCCTGGTCTAGGCTTCACTAAAGTCTCGCAATTTATTCTATTCACCTTACAGGAAAAAGCAGTCCAAATAAAAAAAGAAATCGATGAGAAAAGTAAGAAATAACTACTTAATATGCTTAGTTAAGAAGCGTTTAATCATCTTTAGTATAGAATCTCTACAATTTGGGCTGTTCCATTCCTCTGAATTGAATAATCCTTCCTTTTGTGCTATGATATGAAGCCAAAATTTTCCTAACACACAATAGACCTTACTTTTTAATCTGTCAAATTCCTTTTCTTCGCAAATCTCGTCATAAGCTTGTTGAATTAGCTCTTTTCTTGCTCGTATCACAGCTTCACTTTTTTCATACATTTCACTCATGAAATGGATATATCGTTCATAAAGAAAAAGAGAGTCAGAAATTTTAAATTACGGATGTGTCATTTATTCGTGATTTGAAATTTTATCTCAAAAGATGTGTAAAAAATAGGGCTTTGATAACAAAAAATTTCTCTATTCCTTATTTCCATCTTCAAGAAATATATTTCTTCGGGAAATATACTAAAAGATTAAATAGTTTAATCGCTTGTTATGACATAAATGTAACTCGGGTCCATAATCATCGAACAATTAAATAATAGGGACTATTGAGAATTGACTTATTCACATAAGACAAATCATAGTTTTAATCCATCAAAAGAGTTTTGGAGAACAATTGAAAATTTAATATCCTCATTCCCATTCTGGGAGGGAGGAAGCAAATGGGCTTCTCAGTCTGCTTTAATTCAATTTTATGAAGCTCAAACAAAGGAAGCATTTGATGTAGCTAATACTGACACTGATATATATGGGAATTTGATACAAGATAGGTATATTATAGAGAATATGCGAAATATTTCAATAAAAGATATTCCAGAAGTAGATAGAAAGTCTATTCCATCAGAAAGAACCTCTTATAGAGTAAATGAGACTGGGAAAATAATTAAGTTTCTATCTAATCATATAACTACCACAAATACTGTACATAAATTTCAACACTTCTTTGAGGCCATGTATAAATACCTTAAAGAGATCCATGCCTTTACTTCTAAGAGGTTCAAAATTCGAAATGCATTCTCAGAACATAAGACAGATTTATAGAAAGGAGCGCTAGTTGATTGTCTATTTATCAAACCAACATAGTCCTATTTAAAAAATTTTTTCAGATTCATTATATCTAATTCAGTTGATTCTGGGACTTCATGATATACTTCATTTGGATAATTTTTTATGGAAAATTCTGCTAATTGAAAAAGTATTTCATTAAGAGCCTTCCCTTTTTTTGTTAATGTATATTCAATTTTTATTGGTGTGGTTGAGATAACTTTCTTCTGAATTAAATCCATTTCTTGTAATTTTGATAATCGTAATGAAAGCATCTTCGTACTTATTTGAGGATTTGTCTTCAAAAATTCCGAAAATCTTCTTTTCCCCTTAAATAAATCCCTAATTATTTGTAATGTCCATTTCTTTCCCAAATAATTAAGTGCTATTTCAATGGGGCAATTTTTCATATTGCCTATATCTTCCCATACTTCCATTTTTACCACAAGATTACTTAATGGTTACTATTTAGTTTAAATAATATTAAAAATTTGTTACTTTTGTTACACTTTATAACATTTCTATATAAAATAAATAATTAAAAAAAAAGGTAATTATAATTGGAAAATATTGTTTTGATTAAAGAGGTAATAGATTGTAGTATAGATGTTGCATTTAGATGCTTCACTATTAATGAACTATTAGAGAATTGGTTAACTGAAAAAGCTGATATAAATCCTAAAAAAGGAGGTAAGTATGAGCTTTTTTGGGACTTAAAGAATAAAGAAATCAATAGTACTCTAGGGTGTAAAATTACTGGAATTGAAAAGAATAAATATATCTCTTTTGATTGGAAAGGACCGATTGATTTTCAATCTTTTATGAATTTTGCCGATCCATTGACACATGTTATTGTATTCTTTTCAAATAATAATAAAGATCCAAATATGACTATTATACATTTATTTCATACAGGTTGGAGAAATGACACAGATTGGCAAAAAGCTCGTGACTATTTTGAAAATGCATGGTCAAAAGCATTAAGAAATTTAAAAGAAAAATTAGAAAATAAACTATTAGTTTAAAAAAATAAAAAATAAGATTTTTTTTTACACTATTCTATATATCTATTTTTACTTTGCCTGACTTTACTGCATCGTATAGTTCTTTCCAAAGTTTTCGTTCTCCCTTTGATTTGTAATATACTCCCACTATTATTATAACATAAATTATTGTAATTACTAAACCAATAATCATAGATATAAATTGCGATTCTGGACCGAAATAAGTTGTTGCATCAAATGTTAAGAGTAGCCAATATTCATCTATAACAAATCCTAGACCCGCACCAAATAATATATGTTCTATTCTTACAAACCATGGTCCTTCAAAAAATGTAAGAACTAATCCAATTGCTAAAGCAATTATTCCGTAATGAAAATGGTGAAAATGAATATCATAACCACCGATTTGAAAAATTAAACTTGTACCTGGAGATAAGGCTGTAAACAATTTAGAACCCCATAGAGCAATGCTAAAAGCAATTAGTCCTATAAGAGGTGCTTCAAGTCTTTGGACAAGTTTATGCTCGTAACTTTCTTTAATTTCTTCAGTGATACGTTCTTTTCCAAATTTCTCTTTAATATCATTTGCTGACATAAATTAAATTTTCCCTCTAAAATTTTAATTTCTAAATTTATATGAATTATTGATACTATTATTTAAAAATCTGGATCATTTTAAAAAATGTTTGTTAAACATGCTTAATGTATTAAAAAAGAGGAAGATCTTTATAGTTCAGAATGTAATTTTATTACAATCTTACATCTGTTTTCCGCACCCAATTTACTCCAATAAAATTTATAAATGTTTGATTAATTTCTTGAATATTATACTTGAATAATTTTAATGTTTTTGAATTTTAAATTAAGGAGATAATATTTTGAAATATAATCAATCAAAGAAGATTCTCATACCCATAATTATAGGGTTATTAGGCTTTATATCGATATTAATTTCAGAACTAATTAACCAGATCCAAGGCTCGAAGATTCTGATTATTACTTGGCTTGCCAGTATACTAATAACAATATCAACTTTGATAATAAGGTTCTACTCTATTGATCCAGAGAATTTTGAAGAGTTAATCCAGAAATCAAATCCTGTAGAAAATCATAAATTAAATCCAAAACGCTTTTTAAATTGGATTGTTATTGCAATGGTCGTTGGTCTTACTGCTACAATTGTTATTGCTTATGATTTTATCATTGGAGTGTTGATATATCTCTTAATGCAGTTCTCATTAATCATTGCCTTTTCCGGAATAGTCTTTATTCGTCCATCAGTTCAAAAAGGTAATCCAAAACTTTATCGCGTCTTTCTAATATCTATAATATTTTGGGCAATATCTATACCAACATTATTCTTCATATTTGTTTGGAATGGCACAGAATCACTTATAGTAATACCCTATGTTATAGCTATTGGAGTAATGGCATGCATCTCTTGGTTTGGGCTTGGATATAATCAAAGATCTAGAGTTTTTCGATATTTTATTGTTATCGCATCAGGACTTTTTGTTTTTTCTGATCTTTTGATAGGAAACTCAAGATACGGGATGTATCATATAGATATTTACTTTTTAATAGACATAACTTATGTACTTAACATTTTACTTATGTCACATGCCCAACTTTTCTTATCGGATGATTCTGGGCTACGTTCTATTAAAAAATAACCTAATTAAATTATTCTTATATTAATTATGAATTTTTGAGTTTTAGATAATTTTCTTTTTAATTTTTTGAATTATTTATAAATAGAAACATTAAAAAATAAAATTATATTTTTACTTATTATAGGAAAGTTCACCTAGGCTAGCTTTCCATACAAAAATGTAAAAGATACATTAAATAATCAAAACTGATAAAGAATGAGTATAAATCTAAAGAAAAATACATCTATTACTTTTTTATTAATTTTTATACAATTATTCCTGATTTTTTCAATTCCAATCGCTAAAGCCGAAACAAATATTCCTAATAACTTCAATCAAAATCTGGATTTAGGAGAAATTTATATATATAATGTAACAGCATTTAATACTACAAAACCTCTTGAATGGAGAGATGTGAATTTTACAGCTCCACTTAGAGGTTTTGCTAATACTACTCCTGGGGGACAGATAAAAATTAACTTTACAGGATTCTATGATAAGCATCCTAGTGATATTTTTAATATTTTTAGTAGTCCAATGCCTTATATGAATGTTGAATTCTATGAAAATAGATTTGGAAATTTAGTTCACAACAACACATTCTATAATGTTTCAAACGGAGAAGCTGATCTCAATCTATTATTTGGTTATAATAACTTTAAATCCGGTTTCTTAATTCCAAATAAAGATTTTACTTGGTTAAAGCAACAAGCTTATCTTCAAGATGAACCACCTTGGATGAATGCTAGTATTACTATTCAAGAAACCTCTACACGAATATCGTTCATTTTTCATCAACTAACATCTCTACAGCAAAGAACTAATTCTACCTATGATAAAATTTCAGGACTATTAGTATATACTAATACTAGTTTTGGCAATTATACTCTTGAAATGACACTGACAAATCTTCCTAATCTTCCCTCTGAAATAGAATCCATAAGTTCGTTTTATATATACATAATCTGTGGAATACTTGTATTTATATCAATAATATTCATTATCAAACTACAAAAAGGGAAATTTATATTTAGAGAAAAATCATAAATTAAAATTTTTTAATTTTTTTTAAGCGATGAAGAAAAGTATCAAATATCTTTTTATAGGAATCATAGGAATTTCAAGCATTACAGTATTAGTAATATTTAATTTTGTTATTCTCCCTAATTTAAATCAATCAATATATAATAATAGAGAAAAACAATACACAGTAACAAATATCTCTGTATATATAGATTATTCTGGAGTTAAAGAGAACGAACTTTTTAAAAATATAACCTTAAATAATTATGAAACAACCGCGTTTCATGCTTTATCGAATTGTTGTGAAATTAAAATTAAATATTCTGGCTCGGACGTATATGTTCAAGAGATAAATGAGGTAGGAATAGGGTGGATTTATTGGATAAATAATGATCCTTTACCAGGTATAGCCTCTAATCATTTCTATTTGATAGATAATGAAACAGTTAATTGGAAATATGTTGGATCATGATCTTAGTAATTGACACTTTAATATTTTAGGATGGTTAATATTTCATATCTTTCGTCTCTATTTTCTTTAGGACAGGTTCCATTTCCCTAAAAGCTTTCCGAATCTTATGAAAATAATACCCTAATTTATACCCTTTTTTACAATTAGTAAATAACATGAAATTATTATCAGCAGATCCAACAAGAATAATTGTATATCCTTTAGTGCCCCTAATTACAATATCTCTTAATTCTCCTTGTTCTAATCCTTGGCTAATCTTTTCTCCTAAAGAGATTAATGTGGCCGGGCTTGCACTATAAATGTCCCATACAACGTCAGCAGTTTCAGAACTTGCAATCCTTAATCCAGTTTTTGAAACGACAGCTGTTCCCTCTAAATCTGTTGATGCTTCTAAATTTTCTAAATTACGCATTAACTCATCTAATATTTCTTGGCTGATATTAATTTCAGACTCTTTAGCTTTTTCCAATTCAAACACCTATATTAAGTTAATATTAATTTTCAAAAATTTAAATGTTTTTTAGTTGAAAACTTCTTAATTCTTTAAGAAATACTGAATCTCCTTTCTTTGCCAGCCTATTTTTATCTTTAATCCCTACTATTACAGCGCCTTTAGTGCCAAATGGATTTAATATCTTGGTGAAGGGAGGTTCTAGCACCTTTCCAATTATCTTTTTTGCCCCAACTGCGCTTTGAGCTAATCCTGTACATATAATACCCTCGGGATGATTTGGATTCTTAATAATTCCTTGTTTTATCTTATATTTATAAAATGTTGGTGGCTCGTTATGGATTTTTAATAACTCTGCTGATCCTAGTATTCTTAAAGTGGTTGGAGGTAAATCTAATCGACTTAATAATATGATTAAATTTTCCTTTCTAATCAAAACTTTTTCTTTAAATAATATTACTGCGTTAAATCCTCGATCTTTACTTGAAACTTCTGCTTGAATTCTTTTTCCATCCATTTCATTGTAAGGATAAATTTGACCAGTAGTAGTAAACATTCCTATAGTAACATGAATTTGGGTACCAAAACTAGTTTTAGGTTTAAAGAGTTTATTATTATTCACTTTCACTTCAATAACTTTACATTGTTCGAAAGCATTAGGATTGGACGTAGCATAGCAACCACGATAAACTTTTTTCAAATCAATACCTTTTATATTAATACCGACTCTATCACCAGCTTTAGCTGAATCAACATTTTGGTGAAATATTTGAATATTTTTAACTCTACCGGAAGTCTTAATAGGTAAGATTTCTAAGACTTGATTTAATTTTAGCATTCCTTTCAATACAGTACCAGTTAAAATTGCACCCATACCTTTTATAGGAAAATGATGATCGATAGGAATTATTATATCTCCTTTTACATTCCTGTTAATTTTTAAACTCTTTATAATTTTTAATATTCCTTCTTTTAATTCTTCAAAACCTTTCTTATCTTTTGCAGAAATGGCAAAAATCGGTATATCAGAGCCAAAAGAGGTTGATCGAAAAAATTCTCTTGTTTTTTCAATCTCGTCTTTAACATTTCCCGAGAAAAGATCAATCTTATTAAGAACAACAATAATTTTATCGATCTTTAGAGATTCTATCATGATGAGATGTTCCCCAGTTTGAACTTGCGGACCTTTATTAATATCAATAACAATTAAGGCACAATCAATGATTTCTACTGATGATGCGCTAATTTTAATTAAATCAGCATGGCCAGGACCATCTACTAATGTAATTAGATATTTGTCAATTAGAAAACTAGTAAAACCTAAATCTATGGTAATACCTCGTTCTTTACTTTGCGGATGTGCATCAATACCTGCTGTAGATATTATTTCACTAAGTACATCCGCTATAGCAGTTTTACCAGAATCAATATGACCGAATAATCCTAAATGTATAGGAATTTTATCTCTTATTGCCATCATTTCTTATACTTTTTTTTTTAACAATTTATTTCTTTTTCATGTTTTTTAATAAATTAATTAAGTGATCATTTCTTTCTTGATGGATTTTTTTAAATTCTTCACGAATAAACATGCCTAATTTTCTTAATCGTGATTTTAACTTTTCACTTTTTTTTTTCAATCGTTCTAATTCAACTATTCTCGCATTATGTTCTTCCCGTTGTTTATACAAATAATCAACACTTGAACCTGGTTTGAAAGATCTCTCCCATTCTCTTATTATTTTAAGGAATGCCTCGTCATCAGTACACCATTCAGGTGCTAGAGGTGTTTGTGTTTCAAGTATTTTAATTTGAAAGTAATAGTCACCCCCAATTTTATTTTTCCATTGGTGGTGAATGAAACTTAATTTATTTAATATAGCTATTTTTCTTTTCATTTCATCAGTGTATATTATGTTATAATCACCATTTCTCTAGAATCAATATGATAGAATAATCCTAAATGAACTGGGATTAGCTTTTCAAATTCCATATTTAATTACTTAAAATATAAAAATAATTTATATCTTGTTATAGGACATGAATTATAAATTTATATAAAGTTAAAAATTTCAAAAATCGGACTCAATTAATTTTAATTATAATTTTAATTTAGTAGATCATATAAGTAATTAACTATAATATCTTAAACGTGGAATTTATGGCTAAATTTTGTCCCTATTGTGGAAATCCGGTAAAACAAACTGATAAATACTGTATTATATGCGGTAAACCAATGCTCACCGATATCTCTAAAACAGAAAAAAAATCTGATAGAAAAGAATCTAAAATAAGAGAAGAGATAAGAGATGAAGGAAAAATTGAAGAAGCTGAAGAATTAAAAGAAGAAAAGAAAGAAGAAATTTTAGATATTGAACTAAAGGTGGAAAAAAAATCTAAAAAATCTAAGGAAAAAAGAGAAATAAAATCTCTTCCTGAAGATGTAAAAGAACAAATGGTTTATTACATTGAATATAATGACATTCAACTTAATAAAAAAGTTTTATCAGATCGATTAAATGAAATTTCAAAATCCACGAAGGATCCACGATATGAATATGATATTGCTTTTAAGAAGGAAATAACTATAAAATTAGAAGCAATCAAAACCTTAATAGGGGAATTGAAGCAAAAAGAAAGTGTTATTAAGCAGAATTTAGAGGAACCCTTTATTGTTCAAAGGATAACAAATGATATCGATACAAAAATTTTTCAACTTGAAAATTTAGCGAGAGAACATAAATTACATAAAGTTGACAGAGAATCTTTTGAAAAATTAAGAGACAAATATAAGCAGGAAAAATTGGATTTAGAAAATCAGAGAGATGATCTGACAGAAGGAATGAAATTATGGATTCAAGATTTGAAATTAGAAAAAGCAGAATTATCAGGAGATCGAAAGCTCAACAAGGGTAGATTCCATGCAAAAGAGATTTCAGAAGAGGAGTTTAAGGCAAATGATAAAGATTTTGATTTGAAACTTAAAAAGATTAAGATAAAAATCGAAACATTAGAAAAATTGACAAAATAAGCCTATTTAAAAAAATATTTTTATAAAGAAAAATTAAAACAATTGATTAATTATGAGAAATAAAATGATTGCAATTATAATTTTGTTAATAGGGTTATCCCTTATAGCAATTGGAATTATCCATGGGCAACATCTTGATTTAGTTTCAATTTATGAACAAATGATTGCATTACCTTAATATTCCCATTTTCCTTTTTTTGCTCCAATTGAATCATCTAAAAATCCTTTCTTCTGAAATATCTTTTCTTGTGACTTTTTGTATTTATTGGATTGATTATAGTGGATTTTACATAAATAAATCTTATGAAGGGAATTTTTGTTATATTTTAAACCCGCCTTTTCAACAAATTTTTTCCAAGAATTTTCTGAAAGCGAACGAATAGCAATTTCATTACAATCTATTATAGAACATCGTTTTTCTTTTCCTACTCTGATTAAATCTTTTTTATCTCTAAGTTCCTTTGGAAGTTTCAATGCTAAACACTTGCTAAAAACTTTATTAGAATAAAATATTATGTTTTTTAAATAATCTATATCTTAAAATTTTTGCTAAAACAAATGGATACAAGAAACTGGGTATTTAATATCAATTTGATTAAAGAGAGTTTATATCCTTGTGATTCACCATTACGTATTACTATTAAAGATGATTTTTTTACTAAGGCAGCTGTTCTTTTTTCAATCATTCCATATGAAGAAAAACCATATGAATTAATATTGATCCATAGATCAAATAAGGGAACCAGACATAGAGGGGAAATGTCGTTTCCAGGAGGAAAATTTGACCCTTCTTTAGACAAATCCATTAAAGATACAGCATTAAGAGAAACAGAAGAAGAAATAGGTGTACCTCGAGAGAATATTAACATTTTGGGATGTTTAGATGACTTTCCAACTATGACACGATATATTATCACACCTTTTTTAGGAATTATAAATAAAAATCAAACCTTAGTAAAAGATGCTCGAGAGGTTCAAAGAATATTGAAAATACCTATTAGTTTTTTTACAAGCAAGATTAATTTTAGAGAACAAGCCGTTGATATCGAAGATAGAAAATTTCCTATCTTTTATTTTAACTATATAGATGACATAAGTAAACAAAACTATACAATTTGGGGCGCTACAGCTTTCTTAATAGTGACATTTATTGAGAAGATCTATGGATTTACAATGTCAGCATTAGGATTAAAACGTTTTAAACTCGAGAAGATCAAGCATTTAAAAGAATACATTAAATACAGAGATAAGATTACCAGCAAATTCTAGATGGTTATTTTCTTATCTTTTCTGATTTAGAAATATAGTCAGGGCAGTTTTTACAATTTGGAATTTTACATAAAAATTGTATTTTTGGTATCGTACATGATGGAAAAAAAGGGCATTCTATTAAATTCAAGCTAATAGATAATTCTACTTCACCACTCATATATAATCAATATCTTTTATAAAATTCTTTTAAGAAAACTAACAGTTACATGTTTATAAAGAAAAAAACAGTCCTAATTTAGTAATTCTCTTTGTAAATTATTTTTATTTTGAATAAGTTATTTTTAAAAAGTTAATAATATCTACGTGATATAACTATATCCAAATTTATAAAAAATTAATAATAATAGTTATGGTAAACTTCAATTATAATCTGAAATTGAATATTATAAATATTCTAAAAAAATTGAGTATGTACAATGAAATATAGAAAAATGGGCTCTCTTGATTGGGATGTGTCTGTTCTAGGATTTGGTGCCATGCGGCTTCCTATGATTGATCAAACAACTGTTAATGAAGTGGAAGCTATTAAAATGATTCGTTATGCGATTGATAATGGAGTAAATTATATTGATACTGCATATACTTATCATAACGGAGAAAGTGAGGTAATAGTGGGAAAAGCGCTCAAAAATGGTTATCGCGAAAAAGTTCATCTCACTACAAAATTACCTATGTGGTTAGTAAAGAAAAGTGAGGATTTTGATAGATTCCTTAGTGAACAAATCGAAAGATTACAAACCACTCCTGATATTTATTTTTTTCATGGTTTAAACAAGGATAGATTAGAAAAAGTGAAAAAACTTAAATTAATCGATAAAATGGAAGAAGCCAAAGCAAATGGATTGATAAAACATATTGGTTTTTCATTTCATGACGATTATAGTGTTTTTAAGGAGATAATTGATTATTATAACTGGGATTGCTGTCAAATTCAATATAATTATTTGGATGTTAACTATCAAGCAGGGACTAAAGGAGTTGAATATGCAGGTTCAAAAAATATTGCTTTAATAATTATGGAACCAATTCGAGGTGGCAAGTTAGCGATTCCAGAAAACAAGTTGGATGAAAAGCCAGAAATTAAAGCTGTGTTAAATGAATCAAAAGTTAAAAGAACGATGGCAGATTGGGCTTTACAATTTGTTTGGAACTACCCTGAAGTTTCAGTTGCATTAAGTGGTATGAGTTCCATGCAACATGTAAAAGAAAATATAGAATCTGCTAATAAATCAGATAGTAATAATTTAAGTGGAAATGATTTAAAAACTATTTCTGAATTACGCCAAGCATATAAAAAATATGATCTCGTGTCTTGTACTAGTTGCAGATACTGTATGCCGTGTCCTAATGGAGTTTCTATCCCATGGGTTTTTATGTACTTGAATGAATTGGGATATTGGGGAGAAAAACGTAAACCCAGAATTAAATTTTTCTATGATAGGATGGCAAAATCAGCTGAAGACTTAGAAAAAAGATTAGCTGAGGAAGAAGAGGTAGAAGGAGCAGCAAGTCTATGTATTCAATGCGGTGAGTGTATTGAAAAATGTCCTCAAAATATCGATATTCCTGACGTTATGGAGAAAGTTAATGGCATCTTTGAAGATGATAAAGAGGTTTCAGAGTTTTTTTAGTTTTTTATACTAATTGAATACAATATTTACTGACTATACCATTAAATATAACCAAAAACTTCTTTTAAAAAGATAAATAATTTGAATTGAAGTTTGAATTGATTTAAAAAACTTAAATAATTGGCTCTTGACGGTTAGAATCTTATATCACTAAAGATATAGATAACCACAGTGGTCTCTGACGCTGGGCTTCAAACCCAGTTATCCTGTGGAGGGATAGGGGTTCGATTCCCCTCGAGGGCCGCCAATTTATCATTGAAATTAAAATGATGTGTTTTAAATGGTTGATTTTAATAAAATTATCGATTTTTTTGAGCATTCAACCATTCCCGAAAACATGCTAAATAGAGGACAACTCGTTTTAAATAACTTTTTAAAACCTCTTAAAATATTATTTGAACAGAAAAATGTTCCTAAGGAGCCTTGGAGTGATGAACAAATAGAATTCTTATTACAAACCCTTTCTAATATGGACACTGATAAAGATGATCAAGCTGCAAGGGTTGGTGAAAGAGAAGCCCGTATCGCTTCAAAATTACATTT
>CP070831.1:778391-783059 GCA_020344955.1 Promethearchaeota archaeon
GAAATTTCTTTCTATTCTATATAAGAAATAATTAACCTCACTTTCGTTTATTAGATTAACCATTTTTATTTCACCTAATCCATCAATATGATCTAATTGAAAATTTTATAACATTAAATGTTATAATATGAAGATATTACGGATTTTTATTTAGAAGAAGTCAAATTATGAAAAAATTCTGACATTACATCGATGTTATTGGAATAATATAAGTAAAATCTATAAAAAAAAAAGTTTTCATAATTTATTGTTTTTCTTTAAAGATATCCCTAGTTTTAAATTTTCTACAAGTTCACTGAAGCGATTTCGAACAGTAACCTCTGTTACACAACTTACGCGAGCAATTTTTCTCTGTGTTCTTCTTTCTTTCGTCAAGATACATGCAGCATAAATAGCAGCAGCACATACTCCCGTGGGACCCCTCCCAGAAGTTAAACCTCGTTCTTCTGCCATTCTAATTATTGTTTTTGCCATTTTTTGACATTTTGAGGGTAATTCTAACTCTGATACAAATCTAGTTAGAAAATCTAATGGTTTTGTTGGATTTAAATTTAATCCCAATTCTTTAGAAATAAACCTAAATGATCGACCAATTTCTTTCTTATCTACTCGAGCAATCTCAGCTATCTCGTTCAATGTACGTGGAACTTTATACATTCTGCATGCTGCATATAAACTAGCAGCAGCTACTCCTTCTATACTCCTTCCACGAATTAAATGTGCTTCGACCGCATCTCGATAGATCTTAGCTGAACATTCTCTTAAATTTTTTTGAAGATCTAAGTTTGAAGCCATCCGATCAAGTTCACTAAGAGCAAAGGTAAGGTTTCGTTCAGTTGCATCAGATACTCTGATACGACTTTGCCACTTTCTAAGTCTATATATCTGTCCTCTCAATTTAGCTGGAATCTCCTTTCCAAAAATATCTCGATTCTTCCAATCAATCATAGTACTAAGCCCTTTGTCATGTATCATATAAGTCATTGGCGCTCCTGTTCTTGTTCTTTTCTTTTTCTGATCCGCATCGAAGGCTCTCCATTCTGGTCCTCGATCAATATGTTTTTCTGAATGAACTAAACCACATTCTTCACAAACTAATAATCCTCTATTTTCATCAAAGAAAATGTCTTTTCCACATTCTGAACATGAATTAATCTCAATATTTGGGTATTCTTCTGATGCGGAATTCATATCTTTCCAATTTGAAATAAATTACACCTTTTTTTAAAAATAATATTTTATTTTAAAATACTCATTGAAAACCTAAGATATCTTAATAAAAAATTTATTATCAGGAGTAAATGGTTGATTTGGTAAAGTCTTAATAGAGATGAAAGGAAAGTCTATAGGGCCAAATATATCTTTAATAAATCCAATTTTATGATAATTTTCATTAAAAACTGGTTGTTTAAAGATTTTTTCTAAATTTTCATTCCATTGTTTTGCTCTAAATATTTGATGCTTTTTAGCTGATTGTCCAATATAGAATAGATTCAATTTAACCCAGTTCTTTTTCAAGAGATCCCCTTACTTAGTGGATGAAATTTAAAATTAAAATAAAAGATGGTTGGTAATATTTAAACATAATGGTTTTTACTGGGATTTCATACAAAAATGGAAATTAATAGAATAATGTCGTAAATAGAATTTATTTGAAAAAACTAGGAAAAATAGATTTAGTAAAAATTCTTTTGTAATTGATATTTCTTTTTGCATTCACATAAGGAGATTTTTTCTAAATCATTTAAATTTTGAGAAAGAACAAACTTCTTAAGAGTGTCTCTCGCTGAACTTTCGCATTCTTTCTTTAAACAATTATGTATTCCTCTTTTTGTCGACGCTCCAGAAGGATCAGATAAAATACGTATATTTTTTAAATTATCTTGATTAAGTGATTTTCTTAAACATTTGAAAAGCGAATAGAACCAAGGAGGTCTGTATCTATTCTGAAACCATAAATATTCAACAAGAGTACCTCTCTGAATATTCATAGGATTAATTGAAATTGAATTTACTCCTAGATTTATTAATGTCTTTATAGAATTAGTACAATCATCAATAGCAGCTTGCTCATTCAAGAAAGGTGGTTTTAATAATAAATATACTTTTACACCGATTCCATATTCCTTGCATTTTTTTAAAGCCAGTTTGAAATCTTTAAATAAAACTCGTTTATTAATGTAATTATTTCTGATGTAGTCATTCACCGTTTCAAGTCCAATAGCAATTTCAAAATATTTTTTATCAAAAAATTCTCTTATTTCTTCTAATTTTTCCAAAGTTATGTATTCTAATCGTGATTCAACAACGATTTCCTTAATTTTTTCTACATTTAAGATTTTTTTGTAGATGTAATTTCTAACTTCTTTAGAGATCTCATTATCATCTAAAAAACTTCCAGAATTGAAGATTTTAAGAACATAATTATAAGAATCTTGGTTAATCTCATTTATATTATCATTATAAACTTTATCAAATTGATTAATAAGTTGATTAGTTGAAACATTTCCAGCAACAGCATCCAGATAATACCCACACATAGAACATCCTCCATTATCGCTTAATGCCCAACTACATCCCTTAGATCGTAAAATAATAGTTAATTCTTTTCCAATCTCATCTCTAAGCCTATCTTTTTTTATCCAATAACTAATTGGATGATTTAATTGCTCTTCATCATATCTAATCTTTCTTTTTAAAGCATCTTGTTTGATTGAGTTAATCTTCTCAACAAGGATTTTATTGTTTTCCAAAAGATAGTTATTTCTGCTCATTTATTTTTACAATTCTCCCACTTCTTGAATTTTTTATAAAATTAGAACCCACAATTAACCATCCACTTCCTATAATATTCTTCTTTTTTTTATCTAATATTATTACCTGATTATTAGGAATAAGATCCCGACTATAATCTAACACACCAGTTCGAAATAATGTATTTCCATGAATTTTCTCTCCATCAAAAATGACAAAATTTGTATTAATGGAAGCTGGAGATTGATTTAATCTTTTAAATCCTGTAATAGTTAACCCAATCTGCCCTGTTGAATATTTGAAAACACCTAATTTTTCTTGAGTTTTTAAATCAATTAAATCAATTTGGTCTTTATATCTTATTCTAATTGGTTTTAGGCCATTAGAAATAATATTAGTACCGCTATCAGCTCCAAATTGATAATCTAGTATTTTAATAAATTTCCTAATCCATGTTTTCGAGAATATCTTAGATTTTAATAAATTTTTTTCAGTATTATATTTATCTTTATAATTGATAATGAAACGCTCTAAAGATTGGAGAGATCTCATTGAAGTTGTTTTATCATAAATATCAGTGAAAATGAAATTATGTGGTAATTTAGAGATTGCTCTTTTAACAATTTCGTGATATTCCTCTTTTAGATGACAAAGAATGGGAATATTAGGATCATACTTTTCTATTAGTCTAATTAGCATTTCTGAAGTGATATTGATTTCTTCATTATCCCATTCACCTGTAACTGAAATATTGTAAGAATTAACAGGGTAGATATTTTCTAATTGTCTAGGAACACACCCAAGGGGGGAAGTTAAAATCAATTCTTGAAATGTTGGAAATTCAGCAAATTTTCTAAGGATATTGTGAAACTTTTTATGGGATTTAGATTCTGAATAAGGTTTTTTTGCTGAACACGGTAATAAAATAATTAGACTTGTCCATGCTTCAGGATTAAAGTTTTTAATTGTTCTTTCTCTAAACTGCTGGAAATCTGGCCTGTTATATGATGAAGGACCAAGAGATCTTATTTTTTTACTCTTTTGTATTATCGGTGTTTCATATTGAATAAAATCAAAATACTCTCTATCTAAAATCTTTAACATCGAGATTAGATTAGTATCGTCAAACGAAGATTTTTCCACAAATGCCCGAAAATCTTCATAATTTAAATATTGTTTGATCTTTTTCATATAATTATTAGCAATGATTAGATTATGTAAACTCAATAAATCAATTTTTTCAGCAGAATATTTATTTTCCAATACATATTTTAAATTTCCTTTACATGCAACACAGGAACACGGGAAATATTTTATTTTATATATAGGTAAAAGATATTCTATTGAATCATAGAAGTGTTCTGCTGATAAGAATAACGAATATGAACAATCAATCAGATCAATTCCTAAATAAATTAACATTGGATAATATTTTGGAATTAATCTTCCAGAAGCCATAATAAGTATATTATTATCCAATTCTTGTTTTATTTGTATAATACATTTTAAAATATTTCTAAAGTTGCTGAAGTTATCAAAGATATCAGCTATATTAATAATTTTTATATTTTCAAATTTCTTAATAAATTGGCTATAAAGATCTATAAGTTCAGTATAATCAAAAATTTTCAGAGTCAAACCAAAATTTAGATCTGGGTTGTTAGTCAGTATTTTCTCTAGGTTAAAGAGGTAATTATTTATTTCTTTTATAGCAAAATCTTTATGAATACTCGTAGTTGGAACATTAAAAGGAATAATTGATATTATATTATCTTTAGAGAATACTTTAATATTCTTAGTTAATATTTCCTGAAATTTCTCAAGAGTCCCTGGGTAATTAAAAATAAAACCAGTATTTTTAAATTTCTCTCTTATAAAACCGATTTTCAAAAAGAATTCCTTAGAAATTATAAA
>CP070831.1:783159-809377 GCA_020344955.1 Promethearchaeota archaeon
ATTAGTTATACCAGTATAAAATATTTTATATAAAATAGTCACAGAATCAGAATAAGTAAAGCGTTATGATCTTGTACTTTGAATGAATGATCTCTTTTTATTCTGTTCTTTTTCCCATTTTTTACGTTCTGAGCGTAATTTAAATAAATCTACATCTTTATAAATCAAACCTTCTTCTTTTGCTGGAATTGTTCTTTCAGTATGATCTTTCTCAGGTGTATAAATTAATGAATCACCAAATTCAGCAACATTAGCGAAGAAACAGTAAGCATATATAGATCGACGAGCATCAAAATGAGTAGCATTAAAATCAGCAGTTACAGGTGTAAAAGCAGGATTTAATATAATATCTACAGCTGGTTCGAAATTTTTTAACTCTACTCTTAAATCCATATCTAAAAAATCTCGGCAAATTGTTATAGCGATTCTTCCATATTCTGTATTGCAAATGATTGTTTTTCGGGGGAAACTACTAACATCAATCATCTCATTTACATATTTCTTGCCTAACCGAATTGAAGCAGGAATATGCTTTTCCTGTTCCCAAAGAATACCATCCGGACTAAAGACTATAGAAACATTTCTCTTTGTTTCTTGATCATGAAAAGATCCAGGCACAATATACATTTTATACAATTTTGCATATTTAGAAATTAACTCTAACATTTCAGGGTAATTTAGATCAATTGTCATTTCTGGAAATAATAAAATATTAACTTTATTTTCATTAGCAAATTCAATCATTTTTTTGACTTTAAGAGCTGTTTCTCCAATCTTTTCTTTCTTAAGGCTAATTAAACCAGTGGGTTTAATTTCAAAAAATTCGGTAACAAAATTCTCTGATTCACTTAAACCGATCTGAGCAATTGCTACTCTACATTTACTTTTTTGAATTTTAGCATACTCTTTGAATAAATCTCTATAAATTAATTCGTACTTTTTTTTTCCTACTTTTTTATCAGCTAATCTAGTTTCTTCTTCTGTAAATTGACGAATTTCACTTAATTTTGAAGATGAACTAGTTTCTAATGAACATGCTGGTGCTATGATACCTAATGTACTGCTAGATATAGACGGTTTTTTTATTGTATTTAAGGCTGAAACAATAATTTTATCTTCTGTTTTTAAAGATTCAAGTCGTTCTAAAACTTCCTTCTGCTTATGTTCATAACCAGCCTTCTCAAAAAGCTCTGATGCCGATTTTAAAAGTTCAGATGCAAGTTCTAATAGATTCTTTTTTTCTTCAAGACTCATTTCCATATCAGATTTAATAATGTGCCAAGTCGCATCAAAGTAAGTTGAAGTTGCTAATGCCCAATCTGCTCCACTTACAAAACTTCCTTTTCTATAAGAAGATGCCGCGTCTCTAAGGAGTATCTTAACTTTTGGGTATAATTCTTCTTTGGATTCCATTTCAAGAAATTTATCAAATTTGCATCCTAATTCTAAAGCCTTACAAAAAGAGGAATTACCTGATGCGAGTAGTTTTAATTTACTATCAATAAAAATCCCACTAGCATCTTTGAATAGGTCTGAGGCTTGTGCAAATCTTAATACATCTTCATATTTTTCTGCTAGTGCCATAGTTTCCCATGCTTGACAAAGGAAATAAATTGCCTTAAGCTCATCTCTCTCACTTTCTATTTTAAATACTTCACATAGATTTTTAAATATAGAAGCAGCTGTCGCAAAATTTTCAGCAGCTGCTAGGTTATCTCCTTGTTTTTCTAATATTCTTGCTTTTTCAAGATTAATTCTTGCGGAGCAATAGTTCATTCTCACTCTAGCTACTTTAGTTAGTTTTTTAATCCTTTTAGTTTCTAATTTCTCTTTAGTCTTATTAAGTGTTGATTCTAATATTGTAATTGCTTCATAAAAATTCATTTTGGTTTGTTTATATTGTTCTATTGCTTTATTATGGTTCTCTTGTTTGCTTAGTAATTCAGCTTCTTCCAATAACATCCAAGCAAAATAATAATGTGCTTCATAGTTATATTTTGATAAACTACTTAATATTTTATTTGCCTCTTCATAAAATTTCTTTGCTTCCGAATGATCTTCCTTTTTATGATATGCCTTAGCATTCTCAATTAATTTCCAAGCTAATGAATAATTTTTTTTCTCATAAATTCTATCTTTCAATAATTTATATTCTATAAAACTCAATGATTTTTGATACCCTTTTTGTGCTTTATCATAATGTTCTGCTGAAGCTCTATAATTGCCTAATCGGTCCTCGATACGAGCAATATATTCGTGACTAGCTGCTGCATAGGAGATATATCCCTTATTTAAACTCTCCTCTATTACTTTCAGAAATGCTTCTTCTGCTCTTATTAAATCGGATTTTTCTGTAGAAATAATCCCCAATTCTTCATAAAGGAGACCCAAACGTATATTCGCAGCTATGAATCC
The DNA here is from genome assembly GCA_020344955.1 of Promethearchaeota archaeon. Classification (GTDB taxonomy): domain Archaea; phylum Asgardarchaeota; class Lokiarchaeia; order Sigyniarchaeales; family SOKP01; genus Loki-b32. The sequence goes on from CP070831.1 coordinate 785,575, forward strand.
TGTACGAGATTCTACAGGATGGTCTAAATAATTATCAGCAGCATCAACAGCAGATCTTAACATTTCTATTTTGTTTTCTTCTTTATGAGCAATGTCAGCTAGAGTTTTATATGATCTATAAAGAGCAGAATATCCAGAAGTTTTACTAAACCCATTTTTATACTCAGATCCAATTTTATATGCATTCTTTGAATTCTCAAGCATATTTTTTGCATATTTACTCCTCTCTTCCTCATTTTTAGTAAGATAAATTAACTGTGAATAAGACCAAGTTAATATTTCATACACCCAAGCACTAAAAGGTTTAAAAGCTAAATTACTATTTGAAGCCTTGGCATATTCTAACGCCTCTTTAGCGTAAGACTTCCTTTGCCTAAGAGCGAAAAAGCTTCTCTGAGCAATATTTGAGTAGTAAAGAGCAGGTAAGAAATTACTATAAAAATTCCAAAAGCTAAATAATTTAGAATAAACCTTTCCAGCTTCTCTTATTTCTTTAATGTCTTGAATAATCCTTTTCTGGATATAATTAATTTTTCCACCAAAAAACGCACACCAATCCAAATAGAATATAATTATCGTAATAATGCTATTATCCTTTGTTTTTCTTATAAAATCTAATCCTTTTTCACATAAAATTAAACCTTCCTCAATGTAGTGATTCTGCTCACTTATATTTTCAGGGAGAAAAAAACCATAATAGAAATAAAGAAAGCCTAGGACAAAATTAACTATTCCTTGAACCTTTGAATTACTTTTATCTTTAGTGAGCTCAGATGCTATCTTTGCTCTACCAAACCACTTTTTAAAATCAAAAGCTAATGTTTTTCCTTGATCCAAATTATAAAAAGTTGGCATTTCTGCTATAAGGCAATTATGGATGCTTATATTCACAAAAACGTAAAGACAATCAATTAAATAACCGAAATTCTTTAATTTTTTTGAAATTTTCCATGCTTTATCTATATAGATTGTTACGTCACTTACTATTTTCTCTAGTTCTTCAGGCATTCGAGCATATTTCATTAAATTATGCATACACAGAGCAGCTCTTATAAGATTTCTAACGTAACCTTCATCATTTCCCTTATTTAAGAACAATTCACTTGCCTGAATAAAGAAATCTAAAGCTTCATTAAACTCTTTTTCACCAGTATTAATTGAAGAACTAATACATCCTTTTTCGAAGAGAGACTCAGCATAGCATTCTAATTCCTCAACTTTAATTCCAAGATTTTTAAACAGTTTACTGGCTTCCCTATAATTCATTATTGCTTTTTTTTTAAGTGAGATATACTTCTCTGTTGTTCCTACTGTATCAGCAGCTTGTGAATTAACAAAGCCAAGTTTTTTATAAAAGATTGCTGCTTTATCTAACACATTTTCATTTATGTATTCTTTTATTAGTTTTTCATATATAATAGCAGCTTCTGTCCAATTAAAATTCTCTTCTTCAATTTCCGCTTCTTTAATCAAAGCTTCTTCTTGGTTACTCTTTAAAATCATGCTTAAGATTTTCTTGAAAACCTATTGATTTCACTAATTCAATAATTATTTTTTGGAATTTTTAAAATTTAGCATCCGAAAATATGTTATCTTGTACTTTGGATAAATTGCTTATCTTTTTTCTGCTCCTTTTCCCATTTTTTACGTTCTGAACGTAATTTGAAAAGATCAATGTCTTTATATATCAAACCTTCTTCTTTTGCTGGAATGGTTCTTTCAGTGCGATCCTTTTCTGGGGTATAGATTAATGAATCACCGAAATCAGCCACATTAGCAAAAAAGGAGTATGCATAGATAGATCTCCGAGCATCAAAGTGTATTGCTTTAAAATCAGCAGTCACAGGAGTAAAAGCAGGATTTAAAATAATATCAACAGCAGGTTCAAAATTTTTCAATTCTACTCTTAGATCCATATCAAGGAAATCACGACAAATAGCAATTACGATTCTACCATATTCTGTATTACAAACAATAACATTTCGAGGAATATCTCCTACATCTATACCTTCCTTAAATCTTCTTTCTCTATGTGTAATTATTGCAGGTATATGTTTCTCTTGTTCCCACAGAATCCCATCTGAGCCAAAAACCTTGGCAATATTTCTCTTTGTTTCTTTATCATGAAATGAACCTGGAATTATGTACATCTCATATAATTTAGCAAGATCAGAAATATCCTCTAAAAATTCACCATAATTGAGGTCAATTATCATTTCTGGGAAAAGTAGAACATTGATCCCCTCTTTATGTGCGTTTTCAATTATGTTTTTAACTGTAGATCTTACAGTTTCGACTTTTTCTTCTCGAAGGCTTATTAAACCTGAAGGTTCCATCTCGTAGAATTCGCTTAAGATATCATCAGTGTCAGATATGCCGATTTGAGCTATACCAACTCGAAATTCCCTTTTTTGGGTTCTAGGGTATTCTTTAAATAAATCTCTATAGATTATTTCATACTTTTTTTTTGCCGATCTTTCTACAATTACTCTTCTTTCTTCTTGAGTAAATTGAGAGACTTCACCCAATCTTGGGGATTGACTAGTTTCTAATGAACAAGCAGGAGCAATAATTCCAAAAGTACTACCTGATATGTTTGGTTTTTTAATTGAATTTAGGGCTGAAAATATAATCTTTTCTTCCTTTTCAACCATGCTTAAACGTTTTAATACCTCTTTTTCCTTATCATGGTAACCAGTTTTGCTAAAAAGTTCAGCTGCAGATTTTAGATATTCAGATCCAATTCCTAAGAGTTTCTTCCTTTCTCCAAATTCTAATTCTTCATCCGCTTGAATCAGAGACCAAGCAGCGTCAAAATAAGTTGATGTTGCTAAAGCCCAGTTTCCTCCATTTTCAAAACCACCCCTTTCATAGGAAGAAGCTGCTTTTCTTAATATAGACTTTATCTTTGGATACAATTCAGCTTTTATATTGTATTCAAGAGTTTCATCAAATTCACATCCTAATTCAAGCGCTTGACAAAAAGCAGAATTTCCAGTCGTGAGTAATTTTAATTTACTATCACTAAAAAGTCGACTTGCTTTAATGAACAGATTCGCTGCCTCTGCAAATCTTTCTGGGTCAGAATATTTCTCAGCAAGTTCCATACTTTCCCAAGCCCTACAAAGATAATAAACAGCCTCAAGTTCTCCTCGCTCGCGTTTAGTTTTAAAGAGATTACAAACATCTCTAAACTCTGATGCAGCTAAAGCAAATAACTCAGCAGATGCACAATATTCACCTTTTTTTCCTAGAATTCTAGCTTTTTCTATGTTCCCTCTGGCAGAACAATATTTAATTCTTAATCGTGCTACTTTTTCAAGTTTTTTAATTCGTTCAATTGTGAATTTATCTTTAGTTTTATCACTAAATTCCTCCATAACTTTTATAGAATCATCAAACAAAGTTTTAGTTTTTTCATACTTTTCTGTAGCTTCATGATGTTTCTCAAGTTTACTGAGTTGTTCAGCTTCTTCCTGTACTGCCCAAGCAGCGTGATAAATAGATTCATACCTAAAATTTGGCAGAATTTTTAGAATTTCGAAAGCTTTTTCATAACTTTCTTTAGCTTTAAGGTGATTCTCTTTTTTGTGATATGTTTTTGCGTTTTCTATAAAGCTCCAAGCATTCACATAGTTTATTTTTTCATTAATTCTATTTTTAAGCAATTTATACTCAACATTTTTCAATGATTCCAAATGTGTAATTTTAGCTTTTTCATAATAACTTGCGGAGACATTATGATTACCCAATCTATCTTCGATCCTAGCAATGTATTCACATGCAGCAGCAGCGTATGAGTAATATTTCCTTTCAATGCATTCATCTATCAATTTATCAAACAACTCTTTAGCTTGAATAAGAATATCGTTATTTAATGATAAAATCCCCAATTCTTCATATAAAAGCCCCAATCGTATTCTAGCTGATATCTTGCCAGTTCGGGATTCCAATGCATGTTTTACGTAGTTTTTACTAGCGTCAATAGCAATGTTTAGCATTCTGATTTTTTCTTGTTTATTATCAGCAATATCAGCTAATGTTTTATAAGCCCGATACAGAGAAGAAAAACCTATAGCTCGGGCTGTTCCACCTTCAAATTTTTCAGTTTTTTCTTTAGCTTGATTGGCATGTTTTATCATTTTCTCTATAAATATCTTACGGTCTTCTTTTACTGTTGTTAGATTTATTAATTGAGAATATGACCATGATGCGGCCTGATTTAAATAACAACTCAAAGCAGTGCTTTCCGAATTATCTAAAGCTTTTTGAGCATACTCTATACCTTTCTTAGCATAAGAAATCCTTTGAGTTGCTGGGAAAAAGCTCATCTGGGCAACATTCGAATAATACAATGCAGGTAAATAATTTGCAACCAAGTAGGTAGGTAAATTTGCCGTCTTAAATCCCACTCCTTTCTTAATTGCCTCGTTGATATCCCTAATAATTCTTTTTTGTAAATAATTTATTCTACCAGCCATTAGAGCGCAGTAGTTAAGATTATATAAGTATACAATGAGGACAAATTTATTTCCACTATTTCGTGCAAATTCTATACCTTTCTCAATTAAATTTATACCATTCTCAAGATATTTTCTCTGCTCTATTTCTTCCTCGATATAATGAAACCCAAACAAGAAATAGGCTAAACCACTCGCAAAATATAATGATCCAAGAATTTGAGCACTTTTACATTCTCCTAAAATTTTTTGACTATCATCACATCTCTGAAGGAAATTTTTTAAATATTCTTTCCATCTATTATCTTGTTTGAAGTCTTTTAGCATGGTCAGTTGATTCCATAAAATTATTCCCCAATATAGTGAATCAGTCAGATATCTGAGATTTTTAACATCTTTTGATATTTTCCATGCTTCATATGCAAAATCAAGACCTTTTTGTAAGGGTTCATTTACATCTCTTATATCATTACTATAATATACTAGGAAAGCCGTAGCTACTGAGTAATTGTATAGTTTTCTCGCTAGATCATCTTTACTTGCTTTTTCTTTATCATGGAGTTTGATTGCTCTATTAAGATTCTCTAAAGATTTTTTAGCTGAATTTAAGACTTCTTGCTTGGTTTTCATAAAATATTGTGCTTGCGTTAATGATATCATTCCTTTACATTCTAATTCATCAGATAAATTTCCAATTTCTTTATTGATATTAGCTGCTTTTTTCATGGTTCTGAGTAAGTTTTCAGAATTTTCTTTCAATTCCTCCGTATTTTCTGAAGCCCAAGCAGCATCAGAAAACGAATAACCAGATTTAGAATAAAATTTGACAGCGTTTTTCTTGTTTCCTTTATCTAAATAAGATTTTGCAATTTGTTCATATATTTTAGCCGCTTCTTTCCAATTATAAGCACTTTCTTCCAATAATGCCCTTTCCAATAAATCTTCTTTTGTTAATTCTGTCATTTGAGAGCTCAAGGAGTGAATTTATTCATTTAAAGTAGGATCTAATTAATTTGCCCTATATATTATTTATTTATTTATTGATCAAATTTTTCATTTTATACTTAATAAATTTATTCATAAAAGCATAAAATGTAAATAAAGGTTAAACTGATGAGAGTTCAGGGTTAAATTTCACTTTCTAATTACCCATATACTACTCCCACCCTCTCTGATAAATTCTGCTCTTTTAAAGGATGTTGAGGCGATAAACTCTCGAAATGTTCTTTCATCATAAAACAAGGAAGTTTTTATTTCTATAAACTTATGTGTGATATCAAATAATTGAAGATTATTACCTAGTACTTTAATTAAATTAGACTTTGAATACAATTCTTTCATATTAATTAATTTTTAACATAAAAGACAATGATAAAAATAAATTTAAATATTTTAAACCTTATTTTAATACAAATTATTATCAGTAATCAATAAATTTTGAAAGATTATACTAGAAGAAAATTCTTAAGTTCACATAAATACTTAATTTTAGGTTTTTTTATGAGTATAGCTTTTTGGTTAGCAGAAAGCTCGCTGCATATGTTTACTTTTGGTTGTGAAACCTCATTTTTACAGAGTGTATTTACAGATTGTAACCATGAGGTATGGATGCGATCAATTGGAATTTCTTTTCTTGCGTTTTTTAGTATATTTGCTCACTTTTATAGTCGTTACACGGAAAAATTAAATAAAGAATTGGCAGAGAAGAATAAATTTATCAATAATATTTTTGATAGTATTCAAGACGGGATAAGCATTCTTGACACAGAATTAAATATTATTCAAACTAATCATTGGATGGAAAAAATGTATAGAAATCATGTTCCGTTAATAGGGAAGAAATGTTATCTAGTTCATCAAAATAGAACATCTGTATGTCCTTGGTGTCCAAGCGTTAAAACTTTAGATACAGGTAGAATGCATACAGAAGTTGTACCTTACTCTTCAGAAGATGGAGAAAAAGGTTGGATTTATGTATCTGCTTTTCCTATGAGAGACGAAAAAAACAATGTTATAGGTGTAATTGAATATCTTAAGAATATCACAGAATTGAAAAAAGCTGAAAAAAATTTTAAAGATGCGTACAATCGAGCAGAATTCTATAAAGACTTATTTGCACATGATATTAATAATATTCTCCTAAATATCTTATCATCAACAGAATTATCTACTATTTATATAGATAAGCCGAATACTAAGAAAGAGATATTAGAATTTCTTTCTATAATTCAAAATCAAGTTGACCGAGGTTCTAGATTGATTTCAAATATAAATACAATTTCAAAGCTTGAGAAATCTAACAAATCTATCATTAGAATAGATATTAATGGAATTCTGAGAAAATGTGCAAAGTCATTAAAACAATCTCATCCTAAAAAAAAAATTAATATCCATTTAGATTTCAATAATAGTAAACAGTATGTATTTGCTAATGAGCTCTTGGATGATGTTGTTGAAAACATTCTCAATAATGCAGTTGAATATAACATTAATTCAGAAATTGAAATTACAATTAAAACTAAAAATATATTAAAGAATGGAAACAAGTATTTAAAAGTAAAATTTATAGATAATGGAATCGGAATTGAAAACGGTTCGAAAGATAAAATATTCGATAGATCAAACAATGAAGGAAGAAGTGTTAAAGGATTGGGCTTAGGATTATCTCTTGTAAAAAAGATAGTAAATAGCTATAACGGACATATCTGGGTTGAAAATAGAGTCTCAGGAGATTATTCAAAAGGTAGTGCTTTTGTTCTATTAATTCCTACTGAAGAAAAAACAGGTCTAGATGTGTTATAATATTTAAAATTCCAATTTCTTTATTGATATTAGCTGATTTTTTCATGGTTCTTTCCAATTATAAGAATTTTCTTCCACTAATGCTAATTCCAATAAATATGGGTTGAACTGATGAGATTTCTGAGTTATTCTTCACTTTCTAATTACCCATATACTACTCCCGCTCTCTCTGATAAATTCTACTCTTTTAAAGGGTGTTGAGGCGATAAACTCTCGAAATGTTTTTTCATCATAAAACAAGGAAGTCTTTACTTCAGTAAATTTATGTGTAATATCAAAAAGTTGAAATGTCTTTTTAGCAGCAAAAGTATCAGGAATCATATTCTCTCCGATAAGTAAAATTCCATCATCTTTTAACAAGCAATATAGATTGCTAAATACACCTTTTCGGTAATTCTCATCTGTATTCATTTCGTGGAGAACCTGATTTAATATAATCAAATCGAATTTTTTTTTGAAGGATCTAGTAAATTCTTCAATTTCTGTTTCAAAGATCTCAATCCTTTCTTTCCAATTATGTTTCTCTATTAATTTTTTAGCGTGTTTTAATGCCATCGGGTCGATATCGATTCCCACAAAGCTTACATTTTTATATTTTTTTGCCCAAGTTTCAAGATTGAAACCATAACCACATCCAAGTTCTAGGATTTTACCATGTTTCTGTAGATTATTACAAAAATCTTCATACTTCTTAGAAAACAGTCTTTCTACTAGAGTTCCAAACCTTGCTCCTCTTTCTTGTAAATCTATCATAATTTCTACAGGTAAATCTAATATACTCCAATTTTTACCTGTTTTAAAACTCTCTATTAAGATGTCTTGAGCCGGAGCTATATAATAAAATGCACCAAGAGTCCCTCCAATATAAGAATCATTATTCCGGTCAATAAGTAAGTCATATACGAAAGGAGCTGTTTTTAAAAGCTTTTGATTAGAATCTAAAATCTCTAAAATACCACATTCAAGTGCCAAATGAATCCAACCATCTAGATACTTAAAATCCAAATTAAGATTTTCAGAAAGTTCATTTGGAGTAAAATTTACCTCAACATTTTTGCCAGAACTAAACTTTGATTTTGCTTTTTGATACAAGTAATCAAAAATCCCTAAACGTCGCCCCATGCCAATTAATATAATGGTATTGAAACCATAGAGACCATCTATAGCAAATTTCTTTATTTGGTTTCTAATAGATGTTTCAGATTTACCATTCTCTTCAGTTTTAATTAATTACACCACAATTTCTTTCTTTAATGATAATTATACAATTTTTAATCAAAAATCAGATTAAGTTAGCTTTTCATTTTTAAATTTCTTTAAGAGTTATAACTTCATCTGGTAAAAATGATTTCAGAATATCGCTTAATTTTCTATCATCTTGTATTGGAATACCTCTTATTACAAATTGAGATTTTTTTAAAGGATCTACTTTCCATTCAAATTCGGTAAGAAGATAACGTTTTATATCGATAAATTTATCATCTAGTTCTATCATGAAATCATCCATAAGTTTTTCAATGTCTTTAACTTGCACCATTTTTATTACCTATTTTTTGCTATAATTTGGAGTAGAACTCATATTTTTATATAGTTTTCAATTAAAATTTAAGATTTAAAATTTATAAATGTTATAACACTCAAATTCTAAAAATACATCCTAATTGCCAAAATTATTAATATTAATGCCACAAAAAATTGTAAGTAGCTCTTTGGCATTTTTCCTGAAACTTTTGCTCCCGTTATGGATCCCATAACGGCTCCTAATCCAATTAATATTCCTATTAAATAATTTATTTGTCCAAAAATGCTCTTAACAATAGTGTTATAAATTGCAGTAAAAAATATGATTCCCGTAGAAATTGCTGTAGCGTTATGAATTGGATATTCGAGAATCATATGAAGTGCAGGAGTATTGATAATACCTCCTCCAATACCTAATAAATTCGCACTAAAACCTGCTAGAAAAAATAATGGTATGGATTTTTTCAAATTAGTTTTGTAGTCATGAGTCTGGAGCTTAAAATTATTCTCATATTCCTCTAAATCTGGATTAGGTTTTATTGACTTAAGTGCCTTATATATCATATTTATTCCGCCGATCATAATTGTTGATGCAAATAAAATCTTTAAAATTGTACTATCTAAAATGAAAGAGATAAATATTAGTGTGCTCGTAATACTTCCCAAAATTGAAAATGAAGCAAAAATAATAACCTGTTTAATATGAAGTCTTTCTTCTTTAAAATAAGTGAAGAATCCTGCTCCAGATGAAATTAATATTATGAAAGCAGAAGTATCTACTGCGATATTAATGGGAATTAGAAATATTAGGACCATAAAGCTAACAAAAAAAACTCCCCCGCCTATTCCAGCTATAGCACTTATAAATCCAAAAAGATATCCAGCAATTAATAATAAAATAACTGCAACAATATCCATATAATGTGAAATATCTTAAGGTATTATTAGTTTTCTAAAATTTTGAGGTTAAATTGAATAATAATATTTTATTAAAACAAAATTATAATTATAATATATTTAATATAAATTAAAAAACACCTTTCACCCGAATATGCCAGATTCTAACAACGATAATTTTGTTTTAAAATTGGTACCTTGTGTGCGTTGTGGAAATCCTTTTATGGTTAAAAAGGATCAACCAAAGTCGGGCGAAATAATATGTGAAAACTGCATTAGATTAGAACAAAGAAAAAAGCAATTAGCATCATCTGTTATTAAATCTCAGCAAGATCTCAAAACATCTATTAAAGAATATGAAAATCAACTAGAATTGGAAGAATCACAAGAAAAAAAGAAATTATTCTATGAAAAAATTAAAAAAAAATCTGAAATTCTATCAAGATCAATAGATCTACTCAAAAAAATTGAGGAAACTAAAGATGAGAAGTATATCGAAGAATACAAACAACTTTTTGAGAAATTAAAAAAAGAAAATTTTGTTTGAATTTTAAAAAAGCCTTATTTCTTCATAAATATTAAACCTATATTTCTAATTCTATTTTTAGAACAATACTTGGCATCTATTTTCATAAGTTTAGAAAGGAATTTAACTATTATTTTCCAGACTTTTTGGAAAATTCCATTTGATTCATACTTATTTCTCAATTTTATAAGATTCGCTTCTATTTTTTTCGGATTTCTTGATTGAATGTCTGCTATTATCATCAATCTACCATATACACCAAAAGTTAGTAGCTTCCTTAAATCAAATTTCTTGAAATGTGAGATAATTTGATCTATTTCATACCTTCTAAAATGTCCTATTATTCTATCTTGATTTGAATAATATTTCATTTTATGAGGTACGGTTATTACTGCAATTCCATTTTTTTTAAGAATCCTACTTATTTCTGATATCGCTAAATCATCATTTTTAATATGTTCTAAAACATCAAGGGCACTCACAAAATCAAAAGATTCATTTCTATATGGTAATCTTATCAAGTCTCCACATAAAGGATGCCAACTAGTATCATTTATATATTGTCTTAATGGAAAGCTAGCAATATCAAAAAAAGATTTCTGTTTGATGTTATCTAAAAAGAAAAGAATAGAATTCCCAGATGAGCCAAGATCAATACCACATAGAAAATACTTTCTGGAGTAAACAATTTCTTTCAATAAATCAAATTTGCATTTAATACCTGGAGATATATAATATTCAGATAGAGTCCTACAAGAAAAGTTTTTATGCTTATCGTAAAAAGATTTGAGCATTTGATACATCTAATAGTTTAGATATCTTACTTTGTTTAAATCAGTAAAATTAGTTTATAAAATTTTGTTTTAAGTTAATTCTTTTTGATAAATATAATTAAAAAAATAAAAAATTAATTATAAACGAATACCTAAATGCATAAAGACTATACTTACTGCCCACGCTATTCTAACAAAAACAGTGATAATTCCTGGATCAAAGAGTCCATCAAAAGCTCCGCAAATAATAAAAATAATCCAACCTAAAGAAAGATATAAAAAACGTTTCCTTAGATCCCCTGAAGCTTTAATACCTTTATTTAAAAAACCAACCCCATTAAAAATTAGGCCTGAAACCAAAAAAAAGATCATTAAGATAAAGGTTATACTTCCTAATTTAACACCTGTATTTAATAAAGCTGTACCATTTGGTAATGGATTAGGAAAACTGAAGATAGCTTCAGGAGTCGTAAAAGCAAAGTAAAATATGATCACTTCGTAAATAACAGCTAAGACAAGATAAAAAGTAACTATTATCCACTTTTTTGTTGGTAACAATAATTCCCCACCAATATAAAGTCCAAAAATAGTTAAAGGGGCTGCCCATGAATAGCTTAGCAATCCATACAAAACTAATAACTCTATATTATTATTAGTAATAAGAATAGTAATAAAATCCACAGTAGGACCTAACAATAAAAAACCAATACAAAAGAGGCATAATCCAGATATACCAAGAAGTTTTGCTTTTAATTTAACAGCTTTATAAAGACTAAATAAGCCAAAAGTACTCCCTGTCAAAACGACTATTAGAGCAGTTATACCATCAAGAAAACCTAATATTCCAAGTGCCAATCAAAATCACATTTTTTATAATAATCCAAAAAATTTTTTAATGAGGTATTAAATTGGAGATTACTATAATATTTTATTACTAAATTTAAAACAAAAGGATTATTAGAAATTAACATCTCTCTTGATAAAAAAATTTGTAAAAAATGATTCAGCTAAGTGTATATCTTGAAGATCGACCAGGTGAGCTTGCAAACTTCATAAAATTGCTCATGGAGAATAAGATCTTTATTCGAGCTTTAACAGTAGCAAAAACAAGTGAATATGGATTAATTTTAACACTCGTTGATAATCCTGAAAAATGCATTGACCTTCTGGATGAGAATGATTTTACAGTATCAACTACTGAAGTCATTGCTGTAAGATTGAATGACCATCCCAATGCATTATACGAGATACCAAAAACCCTTGGCGATAATTCAATAAACATCAACTATTTTTACAGTACTCTTGTAAAAGATGAATCATTGCTTATATTACGTGTCGAAGAGACGATAATGGAGGAAGCAGTAAATGTTTTACAAAAAGCAGGTTTTACTATAGTAGAACGTTAAAATTAATTTCTCGTTCTTAATTATATAGTCCCATTTTATTCCCAATTAATTTGATGTTCTAATGGAATAATAAACCTTAAGAATTTTAGGTAATTTAAAGGTATACAGTTAAATTATTAACAAATAGGTAAGAGTTATGAGTTTTAAGTTTACAGAAGAACAAGATATGATTCGTGAATCAGTCAGAGAATTTGCTCAAAGTAAGATTGCACCAATAGCACTGCAAATGGAAGAAGCCAAGGAAATTCCAAGAGACGTCATTAAAGGAATGGCTGAATTAGGTTTAATGACATGTACTGCAGATGAAAAGTTTGGTGGTCCTGGATTAAGCGCGGTCAGTGCTGGCGTTATCGCAGAAGAACTAGCGAGAGCAGATTGTACTGGATCTACTTGTGTATATTACTTGGTTCCAGCATCATGGGGATTTCTTTTAAATAAATACGGAACAGAACAAGCAAAGCATGAAATTTTTCCAAAGACTCTCTCAGGAGAATGGTTTTTAGGAATTGCTACGACTGAAAGCGATGCTGGGTCCGATGTTGGTGGTACTAAAACAACAATAAAGCCAGATGGAGATGGATTTGTTGTAAATGGTGAAAAAATGTATATCAGTGGAGTAAGAGAAGCAGTAACACATGGTGGTGGCCATGTTACAATTGCTCATCAAACTCCAGAACGTGGAACCAGAGGAATGACATGTTTCTATTTACCTTTAACAGCGGAAGGGATCACACCTACGTATGTAGATGATTTAGGACGAGAAGGAATTTCATGCGGAGGTTTTTCGATTGATAATGTAAAAATTCCCAAACATTATATAATTGGAGAAGAAAACAGAGGTTTCTATATTTTACATGAAGGTTATGAATATGCAAGAGCATTAATCACAGTGATATGCGCCTCTGCTGGTTTAAAGTCGTTAGAAAATGGGATGAACTATATCAAAGAAAGAAAATCTTTTGGAAAATCTTTATCACAATATCAAGGGATCAATTTTAAACTCTCTGAACATTACACTAAATTAAATATGTTACGAGATTGGGGCTATAGAGCATTAAAAACTATTGACTTAGAACAAGAAGGGAAAGCGACTAGATTTGAAACTAGCAAGATAGTTGCTATGGGAAAAATGTTCTGTTCTGAATGGGCTTGTGATGCTATAAATACAGTAATGCAGTGGCAGGGGGCGTTTGGTTATTCTCGAGAATGTCCAGATCAAGCTGCGTGGCGTGCTGTTAGGTCATTTTCACTTGCAGAAGGCAGTTCTGAGGTTATGAAGATGATTGTAGCAAGAGAGCTACTTGGTAAGAAACAATATTAATTAACTTTTTTTTATATTTTTAATATCTCTAATTAATTCTTAAAAGATGGAGATTAAATATTGAATCTTAATTTACTTTTGATGAAATTATGAGATTTATTGTATGTGTAAAACAAGTTCCCGATACAACTGAGGTTAAAATTGACCCTAAAACTAATACTTTGATTAGAGAGGGTGTTCCTAGTATCCTGAATCCATTCGATCAGTTCGCACTTGAAGAAGCAATTAAAATTAGACAAGAAGACGACGAGATAATTGTAATTTCGATGGGACCACCCCAGGCTAAAAAAGCTTTATTAAAATGTCTCGCATTAGGAGCAGATAAGGCAATTTTGCTAAGTGATAAAGCATTTGCTGGTGCCGATACATGGGCAACATCTTTTACTCTTACTCGATGTATCAATAAGATTGGAAATTTTGATATTATTTTTTGTGGATTACAAGCCATTGATGGAGATACAGCTCAAGTAGGGCCTGAAATTGCTGCTCAATTAGGCATTCCGCAGATAACATATAGTGAAAGCGTTGAAAAACTGGAAGGAAAAAAGTTAACAGCAAAAGTTCAGACAGATGATGGCTATAAAATTGTAGAAACTAGACTCCCAGTACTCATAGCTGGAACAACTCCATCCTCATTTGAACCAACTAATCCTCCCATGATGAATATAATGAAAGCAAATAAAAAACCATTTTCAACATGGGATGCTGAGGAACTTGGAGGTAGTAAGGAAGATTATGGGTTAAATGGTTCATTAACTGAAGTGATTAAAGTATATTCACCACCAGTAAGACAACAAGGAGTTATTATTAAAGAGGAAACCTCTGAAACCGCGGTTCAAAAATTAATTGAATTACTATCTAAAGATAAGGTGATTTAATCTGATAAATGTAGATAAGGAAAAATGTACGGGATGTGGGCTATGTGAAAAGGGATGCCCATTTGGAGCAATAACACTTGTAGATAAAATCGCTGTAATAGGAGATGAGTGTACTCTTTGTGGCGCTTGTGTTGATCAATGTAATGTGGGGGCAATTACAATCCAACGGAAAAAAAGAGAAGAGGTTGACTTATCAAAGTATCAAGATGTGTGGATTGTTGCTGAAATAAAAGATGGTAATATTAGGAATGTATCATTTGAATTGTTAGGTAAAGCGAAAGAACTTGCGAGTGAATTACAGCAAAAGGCTTGCGTCCTCCTTTTGGGTGATAATGTAAAAAAATTCACACAAGAATTTTCAAGTCGAGGTGCCAACAAAATATATATTGCTGAACATGGAGCTCTTAAAGATTATTATACTGAAACATATTCCTCTGTAATCACAGGCATAATATCTAAATATAATCCAAATATTGTTTTGTATCCTGCAACCATAAATGGAAGAGATCTAGCACCAAGAGTAGCAGCAACTCTAGAATTAGGTCTTACTGCTGATTGTACGGGGTTGTCTATACGAGATGGATTATTATTGCAAACAAGACCTGCATTCGGAGGAAATATCATGGCTGATATTATATGCCCCGCTACACGCCCTCAAATGGCAACAGTTAGACCCAATGTCATGGAAATGGCACCAATCCAAGATGGTAATAATGCAGAAATCATTGAAGTGCCAGTAAAGGTAGATCTTCAAAGTTTAAAAGTAAAAACGAAAGAAGTAATAAGGGGAACTGCTGCAGAATGCGGCATTCCTGTTTGTGAGGCAGATACTATTGTATCTGGTGGAAGGGGTGTTGGTAATAAGGAGAATTTTAAATTAATTGAGGACTTAGCTAACGTTTTAAACGCTGCTGTGGGAGCAAGTAGAGCAGCAGTTGATTTAGGATGGATTCCGAAATCACAACAAGTAGGACAGAGTGGAAACACGGTTTCTCCGAAGATTTACATCGCATGTGGAATATCAGGTACAATCCAACACTTAGTCGGAATGAAAAGTAGTGATATCATAATAGCTATTAATAAAGATCCTAATGCTGCAATTTTTCAATTTGCTAACTATGGAATTGTAGGTGATTTATGTGAAATTTTACCTTTATTGACTAAAACTTTAGAAAAAAAGTTAAGTGAAAACTAAATATAAAACATTTTAAAATAAATCATCATCAAGATCTTCATTCCCTTCAGGAAATCTTCCGAATTCTTGCATAAATTGCTGGAGTAACTCACTTTCTCTTTTTGTATACATCGGATCTTCTTCGTAGTCAAAATAGCAAGCTTTTGGGTTTGCTTTTAGTTGCTCTTCTAATGTCAAATAAATATTCTGAGTTCCTTGAATTAAGATTATTTCTTGATTCTCATTTAAAATTCGAATCACACCTTCCGTATCAGGTAAATTTTGAATATTCTCACTAGTTAAATCTAACCATTTTTGAGGTGGTAGGACAACAGATGAGATTTCAAAACGTAAATCGCATCTTAGACATCGATTTGCTTCTGCTAATGCTAATTTCTCATCAAAACCGAGTTCAATCTCATTAAAAGTGTTTTGACGTTGTTCTAATGATAAAAGAGGCATTTGAACGCGTAATTTATCATAAAAACTTTCATCACGTCCTAAATTAGGATTAGGAACATCTGGTTTAATAAGAGTTTCTTCAATTTCACCATTCCCTCCCAGATATTTATCAATTGAAGAAGCTGCCTTTCGTCCCATTTCAATAGCATCAACTACAGAGCTAGGACTATTTATAACTTCACCCCCTGCAAAAATCCCTGGAATATTCGTTTCTAAAGTTCCTTCTTTTGCTTGAATTAAACCTGATTTTGATATATTAATTTTACTTTCACTCCCCAATAGAGATAGATCGGGAATTTGTCCTATAGCTAGGATTATCATTTCAGTCTTAATTGATTTAATATTGGCATCATCAAAAATTGGATTAAAAAGATTATTATCATCATAAACAGAATCACAGTGGATTAACTCAACTTCAGATATTTCACCATCTTCGTCAATAATCTTTTTTGGTCCCCATGAACAATCAAGTATTATGCTCTCATCTATTGCTTTTTGAATTTCCCATTCATGAGCAGGCATTTCTTCTCGACATTCTAGACATGTTAGTTGAACTTCTTTAGCACCTAGTCGTCGAGCTGTTAAAGCTACATCTACTGCTACATTACCACCACCAATAACGATGATGTTGTCTGTTACCTTAACTTCTTCACCAAGATTAACTTTTTTAAGGAAATCAAGACCCCATAGAATATTTGGTAAATTTAATCCTTCAATATTAAGCTTTTTAGTATTTTGAGCACCAATTGCTAAAAAAGTTGCATTGAAACCCTGCTCTTTCAAATTATCAAGTGATAAATGCTCTCCAACTACCTTATCTGTTTGAACATCAATTCCTATACTTAAAATATGGTCTAAATCTTTTTTAAGGACTGCTCGTGGTAATCGATATTCAGGAATTCCCTGCCTTAGCATACCTCCCAAGTAAGAATTAGCCTCAAACAATGTTATTGAATGTCCTAACCTCTTTAAATAATAAGCTGCCGTTAATCCAGAGGGACCTGAACCTACAACCGCTACTTTTTTCCCTGTTGGAGGTTTAATCTTTATTTTTGATTTCCATAATTCGCTATCATGTTCCAATGCAAAACGTTTTAAAGCACATATAGCAATAGGCTCATTAAGTTGGCCTCGACGGCATTCAAGTTCACAATCATGAAAACATACTCTCCCAAGAACTGAAGGAAAAGGTGTTTTTTCTCTAATAACTGCTGCTGCTTCAGCATACTTTTTCTCTGACATTAATCGGATATAACGTGGTACATCGATCCCTAATGGACAAGCATCTTTACAAGGAACAAGTAATTTTTCACGTTCAGCCCAAAGGATATCTTTATCTGTAAGCGCTCCTGTAGGACATACCTCAACACATGCTCCACAAAATTTACACCCAGATTCCTTGAGAGAAGGAGCAAGGCTTCCAACAACAGTTTCTCCATTAGAATAAACAAACCCTAAAGCTTCAATTCCACGAACATCTCGACATACTCTTACACACCTTGTACAACCGATACATAGTTCATAATTCCGAATAAAAAGTGGTTCATCTTCTATAATAGCACGACCTTGAGGTTTATAACGCGGAGTATCTTCTCGAATTCCAATATACTCAGCAACTTTTTGTAGTTCACATCTCCCTAAGATTGGACAACAACGTTCTTCAACTGGAACATTAGGTGAGCATGGTTCCCGAGGACAACCTTCACGTTGTGCACACATTAAGCATGCATGAGGATGCTTTGATAGTATATTCATCAGCTTTTTACGTCGTAAAGTCTGAATTTCAGGAGAATCAGTTGAGATTATCATACCTTCTTCTATAAGAGTACTGCAAGATGTAGCCAATCCTTCTTTTCCTTCTATTTTTACTACACAAAGTTGACATCCCTGATGCTCTTGAGAATCAAAATTTTTGAACTTAGAATTTCCTTGGAAAACTTCTTTGGTTGGCTTTAATCCAACTAATGGTGGTAAATCTGGGTGTGAACAGAGATTAGGAATATAAATACCAGCATTTTGTGAAGCTTCTAAAATACTAATTCCTTTCTTCTCATCAAGCTTAGTACCATTAATAGTTATTGAAATTGTTTCCATTTTTTACACTCTCAAAATTAATTAAATCTAGAAATAATCTTAAAAAAAATTATGGTATGCTTCGATGTTTGTTATTTGAAAACTAAGATTTGCATATATAAATCTAAGAATTTTTTATTTCAATTTAAGGCAAAACTATATAATAAATATATAAAAGCAGTTGGACTTAAATAGCATATATATGGCTAGAAGAATTGATAACGATATCAAGCAGTATTATTCAGATAGAGCTTACGAGTATGATAAAACATATTTAAGACCTGAACGTCAAAAAGACATTAAGGAACTTCATAGACTGCTAAAAACTTTATTTAAAGATCAAAATGTGCTTGAAGTTGCATGTGGAACTGGATATTGGACTAATACTATTGCATCTGTTTCAAAATTTATTACTGCTGTTGACATAAACGATGAAGTACTACAAATAGCGAAAAGCCGTGGAATTCCTTCAAATAAAGTAAATTTTGTTAAAGATGATGTGTATCTATTATCCAAAATTCAGAACGACTTTTCAGCCGGGTTTGCTGGTTCTTGGTGGTCTCATATATCAAAATCTAAATTAAAACCGTTTATTACATTATTTCATTCAAAGCTTCGATTAAATGCTCTGGTTGTTTTTATTGATAATCGGCGTGTTAAGAGAAGCTCTACTCCAATTAGCGGAATAGATATTCATGGAAATACTTTTCAAATAAGGAAATTAGAAGATGGACGAGAATATGAAATATTGAAAAATTTTCCAACCAAGAAAGAAATACGTGAAACTTTAGGAAAAAAAGTTAAAAATCTTAAAATTCAATTCTTAAAGTATTTTTGGATTGTTTCATATAATATTTAACAGTAAAGTCTTAAATTAACTTCCTGTATTTGGTATTTTTTTCCTAAAGTTTAATTTTAAATTCCTTTATATTATCTGGTGGCCATGCTCGAGGAGTCTCAACATTTTTGATATACCTATGATCACATAGAGGGGCTCCATTTGAAAGAGTTTGAGTTCGAGAAAATCCAAAACCAAATATATTTGCCTCAGAAAAATCAGATAAACAGATGAGAGGTACATATTTTTCAGCATTATACTTTTTAAAAAATTTATAAATCCCACATTCATAAACATTAAAACCCCATTCGAAAGTTTCGTCATCTCCTTCTACATAATCCGCTACCCAATTCTCTGGATATTCTCTTTTATGTGATATTTCTGTTATAGCTTTCATATAATCCATATACTCTTTTTCAAAAGGATATTGGGATGGATCCTTGCCAGTATCTTCCATTATTTTTTTTCTAAATTTGTTATTAATGTCACTAAGATTATAGAAAAATTCCCCAATATCCCATAATGTAAATCCCTCTTTTTCTAAAATATGAATAATTGCTAGAACAGAAGCACCTCCAATAAGGTAATTGGTAAAGAAATTTTTCTTGCCTCCAATGTAGGGTATTTCAGGAATTAAATCTTCATATTCTTGTTTCATCAGATTAAAAAGTTCATTAATCTTTTCATCACTAAGCTTTTTAACGAAAATCTGCTGTAAAATAGGTAAAATTAAATCAAAATCTTTCATTAATTTCGCTTTTTTTTTAATATAATAATCTTTTATAACTTTCACACTCATAATTTAATTTATCACTAATTTTATTTTAAAATGGATTAAAAACCAAATAAAATTAAGATTTCTTTTACTTTTAAAAATTACTCATAATAAGGATAAATATAATAAGCATCTAGGCTTGAAATTTATGAAAAATCTAAATTAAATTATAATCTACCATGAATGGGACAGGGCACCAGGTTCACAGACTTTTAAACAAGGGAGATCTTTTTTTTCACCACCTTTACAAGGCGCACAAGAATATTTAATTTTTTTACGATGTTCTTCAGAAACAATTGCTATTATTTCGTCTCCTAATGGATCCAATTCATTTTCTGCCATTTCAAGAACACCAGCAGGACATACTTCTACACATTTCCCACATGAATTACACAAATCTGTATCGATGGTGATAAAATATTCTCCTGAACCATCCTTATAGCCATAATTAGCCTTTGTCATAAACTTCCCTTTATTTTTGATTTTTTTAAAATAAATTTATGCTTTTTTTCGTTCCTTTTCTACTAATGCTTTAGCAAATAACGCAGCACCAATAGCACCTGCAAGTTGAGGATCAATATTAGGCTCAGGGGCTTTAAGTTTTAATTCATCTTCGATTCTCTTGACGACTCCAATATTTTTAGCGATTCCACCAGTTATCACAAATTTTTCTTCTATTCCAAGTCGTAATAAAAGAGTAACCACTCGATGTGCCATAGCTGCACAATAAGCTGCTAATACTTTTTCCTTTGGCCATCCCTTTCTCAGTAATCCAACGGCTTCTGACTTTGCAAATACTACACAAGTACTACTAACCGGCTCAGGTTCTTTATCAACTTCTAATGACATTTTTCCTACATCATTTATGTGTACTTGAAGTAAATCAGCAAATACTTCCATACCCCGACCTGTACCCGCTGCACATTTATCATTCATAAGAAAAGCTGTAACCTTTCCACGTTGATCACACCGAATTGCTTTACAATCTTGACCACCCATGTCTAAAACAGTTCTTATCTCAGGTCCGTAAATAAAGTTAGCTCCTCTCGCGTGACAAGCAATCTCCGTAATCGCACGTTTTGCGAATGGAACATTAACACGACCGTAACCCGTTCCAACGACATATTGAATCTTATCAAGAGACAATCCAGTACCTTCAAGAGCCCAATCCATGGCATTATTAGCACTATCTGGACTATTACTTCCAGTCCGCATGCTTGAATAGCAATATATCTCATCATCAACCATAATTACAGCTTGAGTACTAACCGATCCAACATCCACTCCTGCTGAGATTATATCTCCATCTTCCCATTTTAGATCTGGATTAGTATATCTGGATTCGGTCCATCTCCAATATTCCTTTTCTGATTCTGAATTTGACATTTTTTTAACCTCCAACTTTATCTTGTGCTATAAGCGCTGCTCCTAAAGCACTTATATATTCTGGAGCAATTCCATCCTTAGGTACTAAGAGTTCAAACCCTAAGTTTCTATTCATAGCATCTACAAAGCCTATATTATTCGCAACTCCACCTATCAATGCCACTTCTTTTTCAATGCCTATTTGACGTACCATACTTGTATTTCTATCTGCAATTGCATCATGAACTGCGCGGATTATATCTTCTTTAGATGTTTTTTGATGTATTAACGAAACTACTTCGGATTCAGCAAAAATAGTACACTGCGCATTCATAGGTATTTGTTTGGTTGATTTTAAGGAAAGATCTCCCATTTTTTCTATTTCCACCTCTAATGCTCTTGACATTGCTTCAATAAATGCTCCTGCGCCTGCAGCACATTTCTCATTTATTCCAAAATCTTTAACCTTTCCATCGTCACCGAGTTTTACTACTAATCCCTCTTCTGCACCAATATCAATTACGGTACGTGCTGAAGGGAAAAGAAAAAAAGTTCCACGCCCATCACTGGTTATTGTAGTAACATTATCATTTGCAAATGAAATTGCTTCCATTCCAGCTCCAGTTGCAGTAATATGTTTAATATCTTCACGTTTTATCCCTGCTTTTTCAAGCGCACTATTTAGAGCTTGCTCTGCTGATTCTTCTTGATCAAATCCACTTAATACCGAAGCGGTTGATAGAATAGAAGAATTTTCTGAATTATATATACATACTTTTGTGTTCTTACTGCCACAATCAATTCCAGCTGTTATCATATTTGTTCAATTTTGTTTCTATTATTATATTTTTTTAAATTTTATCATTAATGTTATTAAATTTTAATTTATTTGCTAATTGGACTAATATCAAATCAAAAATTAGCAAAAATGGAATAGGAAAGATGATAGTTATTAAATTATCACCATCTGCATTAAGTATAAATAATGCTGGTATTGAAATAAGTAAGGGAATCAATTCACTTATAACACCCACTAAAATAAAACTTATTTTATTGAATTTTCCAACAAGTAGAAGACAAATCTCAGCGAAAAAAATTAGTCTAAAGAGAATAAATTCGAAATAAAACTGAAATGCACTTAAATATCTTATTGTATACCAAGCAGGTTCAAGGGGAGTTTCCCATATCATTGAAACAAGACTGTTTGGTCCAGGACCCAAATCTAAATGAATACCAAACGGAAGAATAAAAACTATTAATATCGCTGAAATTGCAATAAAAATTGTCAAGCTTGGTTTCATGAATCCTTTTTTCATTATTTTAACACTAATTATTTTAAATTCTGTTTTTCAATTCCAATAGATTCCATAAAAGCATCTACACGTTTCATGGTTCGCTCAAGATCGAACTCTCTTTCATCTCCCATGTTTCCTTCAAAAGGCATGGTAGGAATTCCTGCTTTTTGTATAGCCAAACGATTTTCTGCAATTCCAAGGCTTAATCCTTCACACCCTCTATTAAAATGCAGAAAAACTCCATCTAATTTCCATTCTTTAGCGATCCTTATCATCATATCTGATTTAAGTTGTGGATGGTAAAAATGTTGCCATTCTGGCTTACTTAAATTCCATTCAGCAAGAGCTCGTAAAGCTTCATCTCTGTTAGTTAATTCAATCTCTGGAATGGATCGAGGTCCCCACGTTCCATCCTCTTTTATTTCCCATAGTCCAATAAGACCGAAAGTATAAAGACTTCCTACAGAAACGCAACCATATTGTTCCAAATAACGAAATATTCTTAAAAATGCCCAAGGGGGCTGAGTATCTGTCATAATTCGACATTTTTCATTTCCAACAGCAGCAATCCCTCGTTCTACACGATCTTTTACCTCTGGATATAACTCTTTTTCATAAAAATCTGCCGTCCATTGAGCTGATTTTTTTAAAGTCCCAAGAACATATAAAGAATACATTGATTTTTCATCTAATGGTGCTGGGATTGCTTTGTTAAGCTCACATATAGCTGCCCAGTAATGACAAGAACGAAATTCATTTTTAACTGCTTTTATCAATAATTCATCATCATAATCTCTTCCTGTAATTTTTTCTAGCCACTTTATCCCGTCATGCATCTGTCCTACAACATAGTTAATTTTATGATCTGTTAGCTCTTCATATGGCCCAACAGATACATCAATATCGAACATAGGAATTCCCCCTTCAAGATCACTTGCTACTTGGTACCATTTAGCATGTGAACAGCAAATATGATCTTGCCATATGAAATCAGGTTTTGGAAATTCTTCTGAAAATTGTGGCCATGCATACTTGTTAATAAGTATAGAACCCCAATAATTGCGCATGTAAGAGCATAAATCCCGGGCAAATCCCTTTGCTTCAGCGGCTTCATGACATTCCAGAGCAAATTTATCATTAAATGCGACAGTTGCTCCATATGGTTCACCTGTTAAAGAATAAACATCATCTCCTAAACCAGCAGGTATAGCATCAAAAGACCATGCCCCTCCTACCC
>CP070831.1:809477-824061 GCA_020344955.1 Promethearchaeota archaeon
ATTGCTTGTTTAACAAGAGCCTGAGTGGTTTTCATAACTTGATGTGGATTAATATTGGGAATTGCAACAGTTCTTAGAACCCACCCAACGATTATATTTTGATTTGGAAAGTCACCTTGGACATCTTCATCCTTGAATACATAAGAATCTATAACATCTTTTCCTTTTAACATCCGTACAGCCCACTTCTCATTAATTAGGCCTAATTGAAGTCTATAAGACGTACCAGGTACGCCAAGTTGTGAAGAAAGTGGAGAGAAACCAATTTCAGTCAATTTAAATCACTTTTTTTCTTTATTTTATATGATTTCAGTAATATTATTATGATAAATTTCGAATTTAAATTATTTCTTATTTATTGTAAAAATTGGTTTTAAAGTTAAAAATCTTTTTAGTGAAAATGACTTAAGATATTATTAATTTATTGAATTCTTTTGTTTAGGTTTTGTGATTAAAAACACATAAATAGAAAAAATTGTATTAATTTGTAAAAAGCTATTTTTAAAACAATTAGAGTTTTTAATATGACAGTTATTCTAAGTAAAAAAGTATATTTGACAGTAGTAGCCGCATCTGTTAGATTTGCTAATGCCCGGATTCCTAAAGATGATTGGTTAGAAGTAAGTGGAATCTTTACTGGTCGAAATGAAGGAGAGGATGTAATCATTTCTGAAGCTTTTCCCATCATGCACCAAGAATTAGATAAAGACGCGGTTATCGATCAATACAAATGGGCAGATGAAGATTATGAAGCTTTGTATATTATTGATGATCTAGCTTTCTCGAAAGATCCACCTGAGTTTGTAGTTGGGTGGTGGCATTCACATCCTGGTTTCAAGGTGATGATGAGCCATATTGACATACGTACAACTCTTTCTTACCAACAGAATAACCCTCTAGCTATTTCACTTGTTTTTAACCCAACAAGATTAATACGTCAGATTGAAGTGGCCGATAAAAAAGGAGATCCCGATAAACAACTTAAAAATGATCCTGGTTTTAAAATATTTAGATTAGATGATGTCAATCGTGGTCTTGAAGCATCCTACCATACAGTAGATTATAGAATTGAAGGATATGATAGTGTGGAAGAATTAATTACTCTAACACAGAAATTCATTATTGATATCACAAGCTTTTTCCCAAAAAGTAATGTTCCAGAGACTTATGAACAATTTGTTAACGATAAAATCAATGAATTTAATTCATTACTAATGGGTACTGAAGAATATCTAACTACATTGACTCATCGTGGTGAAAAAAAAAGGATCCCTGAAGTTTTAAAGGCTCAAACTGAAGAGATCCGTAAATTTGTGGCACAAACTTATGTTAGAATTGAAAGTATTAAAGAATTTATGGATTATTTGGAGTACAAAGAAAAGGAAACTATTATTCCTAAAGTTGAGAATATAATACACAAATGGGACGAAGTTATTACTGGTTTGGATAAAAAATTAAAAGCATTATCGAAGAAATTTTAACGTTTATAATAATTTTCATCTTATTTTTATTTTTGATAAATTTTTATTTGATTACGCTTTTCTTTGCTTAATTAAGCGATTATTAAAAATTGAGAAAATTTAGAATTTTAAATATAGGATAAAAAAGATGAAAAAAATAAACTTTCCATTTACAGCGATTCTTGGTCAAGACAAAATGAAAATGGGATTAATTCTTAATGTAATAGATTCTCAAATTGGAGGAGTCCTTTTAACAGGTCATCAAGGCACTGGGAAAAGTACTGCGGTGAGATCTCTTGTAGAATTAATGCCCCAAATTGAAGTAATTAAGAACTGTGAGTTTTCTTGTGACCCACATTCAGATATCGACGACTTATGTCAAGATTGTATAGAAAAGAAAGAGACAAAGCAAATTAAAACGGAATGGAGGGATATGTGGCTTGTAAATCTGCCACTTGGAGTGACCGAAGATATGGTGTGCGGAAGCTTATCTATCGATAAAGTGTTAACTGAAGGGATAAGAGCACTACATCCTGGGTTGCTTGCTAAAGCAAATCGAGGTATTCTATATGTAGATGAAATTAATCTACTTCAAGATCATATTGTTGATGTTTTATTAGATTCAGCGGCCTCAGGTGTCAACATTATAGAAAGAGAAGGAATCTCTGTATCGCATCCTTCAAGATTTGTATTAGTGGGTTCTATGAATCCTGAAGAGGGAGATCTAAGACCACAAATTGCGGATCGTCTTGGACTAGAGGTTACAATAAAAGCACCTCGAAATTCAGAATTAAGAGCAGAAATAACTAAAAGAGTAATAGAATTTGATGATCATCCTAAAGAATTCATTAAAAATTTTGAAGATGATCAGAAAAAATTGAGAGATAAAATATTAAACGCCCGAAAAATCTTAAAAGAAGTTCAAATTCCTAGTTCTGTATACGAATTTGTATCAAAAATTGTAAACGAATTAGAGATCTTTTCTCAAAGAGCTGATATTACCTTTATAAGATGTGCCAGAGCACACGCTGCTTTAAATAATAGAAGAACTATTATTGAGGAAGATCTAAATGTTGCTATGGATTTGGTTTTTGAACATAGAATTCAATCTCTTCATTATGAAATGACACCGAAAGAAATTAAAGCTAAAATTGCTGAAGTCTACGGAAAGATTAAGGAAGCATATGAAAATACCCAGATTTTACTACCAAATAAAGATACAGAAGGACCTTTAAAACATACAGATGAACCTCAAAAAGAATTCAAACGTCAGTCTGTTGATCCAGATAAGGTTGATATTCCAGAATCGAATGAGCAAAAGTTGCCCTCTCCCAAATATCCTGACAATCAGAAGAGAAATCCAAGACCAGCTGGGGGTTGGAAAGTTAAAAATATACCATTTAATGAAGATTTTAAATTTTTTGAAGCTAAAGATAAAACTATGCCATTTATTTATAAAATGGAAAAAAGAATGACATCCATTTTAGACAATATCAGAAAAGAAAGGACAATATCTGATTATGGGGGAAGAGGAATAGGTCGAAGAATTAAAATATCTTCATCTCAAAAAGGAAGATATATTTCATACAGAACACCAATTCGTGATGAACCGAAAAGCATTGCTTTAGATGCTACAATTCGAAATTATCTTAAAAATACAGTATATAACCAAACTGAAATTGATTTCCCTATTCATTTTAATAAATACGACTTAATGGATAAAATATATGAGTATCGTGCACCATTAGCTTTCTTTTTTGTTTTAGACAGTTCAGCATCAATGTTTTATGTTATCAAACAAATGACAGATGTAATAATATCATTAAATCGAGAAGGATATAGAAAAAGAGATAAAATTTCTTTGATTGTTTTTCGAGGGAAAGAAGCAATTGTTCTTCAAAAGCCAACGGTCAACTTTAAGATGGCTGTAAGTAAATTAAAGAAGCTAGAAGGAAAAAGCTATACACCTATGGCAGCGGCATTGAAAAAGGTATCAGAACTTATAAAAACTGAAAAAATGAAGGATAGAAATATCATTCCTGTTGTTTTTATCTGCTCCGATTGCGGAGCAAATATCTCTGTTAAATATCCAGACTTAATCGCTCAAGTAGAAACAGATTACACTGTGATCACAAAAGAGTTAAAAGAATTAACAAAAAAGTTATCTAAACAAAATATACATTTAGTAGTGCTCGAACCAAAAAAGTCTTATGCTACACATGCACTTGGGGTGCACACTTATTCTGCAGACCAAATAAAGAAGAACTTCAAAAAATATGGTAATGCAACGATTTATAAATTTGACAAATATAATCCTAATTCTTTAGTTTTAGAATTAAAGAAAATATTGTAGATGATAAAATTTCTTTAACATTAATTCTATTCTTTTTATAATGGATAATAAGTTAAATTCAGTACTTGTGGTAGGATTTAATACTCGCCCATTAGCCTATTCTCTAAATAAAGCTGGTTATGTTGTTTATGCTGTGGATTTCTTCGGAGATTTAGACCTTTTTCCCTTTGTAAACGATTTTATTATAGTAATGAAAGAACTAAACAAAGATTACAATTATTTAAAAGGTAACTATAGTAAATTTTTAGTACAATATGCAAGGAAATTATATAGTAAACATCAAAATATAAAATTTTTGATAATTGGAAGTGGATTAGATGACGAATATGAGGGTAGAAAACTTATTTTAGATGATTTGAAAAATTCAGAAATGATAAATATTAACAATGATTTGGAAGTCATCAAAAAGTCGAGAAATATTGAAAAACTTTTTGAACTTATTAAATCCAAAGGTTACAAAATTCCTATTTATCTTCCTTATAAAAATTTTAACTCCAGAGGGGAAAAATTAAATTATCCTTTTATCTTAAAAAAAAAGAAAAGTGCAGGTGGGATAAATGTTTTTAAAATTGAAAGCGAGAACCAGCTGATCTCTTTGGTGAAGAGTTTTGAAAAGAACGAATTTTTACCATCAGAGTGGATCATTCAAGAATACATCAAAGGAATTCCCATCAGTTCTACAATAATTTCAAATGGTAAAGAATGTGAAGTTATTACCATAAATCGTCAAATTATTGGTAAGAAATTTCTCAATTCTCCAAAAGAATTTATGTATTGTGGTAATATTGTACCAGCTCAATTATTGAAAGAAGAAGAAGCATTGGTTACAGATATATCTATAAGTTTAACAAAAGAATTAGGTTTAAAAGGTATTAACGGATTTGATTTCGTATTAAAAGATCATTATCCATATTTTATGGAATGTAATCCAAGAATTCCAGGCTCAATTAGAGCTTCAGAAACTGCTTTAAATTTAAATCTACTAGATCTTCATATCAAGAGTTTCAATCCTTTTGAATGGGAAAATATCAAAAGTTTACTTAAATCAGCAGAATCCAATAATTTCATAACTAAACTGATTTATTTCACTCCAAAAGAGATTGATAAAAAGTTTATACCAAAAATTAATTCACTGAAATATATCCATGATAAATCTGAACCAAGAAACAGAATTCTAAAAGGTGAACCACTATGTACTATATTATATGAAGGAAAAAATATTTCTGAATCTTATAATGGAGCAATAGAGGTTGTGAATAAGATAAATAGAATTATCGAATAATGGTATATAGAAAATCACATTTAACTTTTTGAAATTTCTTTATTTTTTAGAAGCCATTTCATATATTAACTTACTGGATTAATGCCTTTATCTTTGCAATGTAGGTTCCTAATTTCCTCCCATCTGACTCTGGAACCGCAATTGCTAAAACTCTCTTTTCATCTAAGTCATGTAATATTACAGAACCATTGTCTCCTCCTATAATAGAATACTCCATATGACTTTCTAACAAGACTCCAGATAAGTTGTATAATGCTGCAACAATAGCTGAAAGAATTGGTTCAGGCATAGTAGATTGAATCTTAATTGGCAATCCATCTTTTGTGATAATTGCTAAAACGAGAGTATTAGGTATTGCCCTCTTAAGGCCTTTAAATATTTCTTCTTTAAGAATATCCGAAGTTTCAGTAATAGCTGATATTTGCATACTTAATTTTTGCAATTTCTCAATATAAGAGTCTAATCCTTCTAGTTCAGCTAATTCTCGGTTTAAATAAATGATCATAGTAATTTTTTTAGTTAAAATTGAAAGGACAATTTTTTCCTTACCAAAGATTAGATTATAAGAAACTTCTTGATTTAGTGAATCTCTTAACATTTTAGATGATAGAAATACCAAGCTACTATTTGCTGCCGTAACTTCACTTGTCGTCATCTTAATATCTTTTTTGAAACTACTTGCAATTTTAGTACCCTCAGGTGTTCCAACATTTATACCCAATATTGCTGGAGCGGATTCAAGCTCTTTTTCTATTCGATCAGATACATCTGATTTTAATTCTTCTAGTATTTTTTCTTGCTCATCCATGGATGAATATTGGATAGATATGCATAAAAAGATATTCTAATAATTCAGTAATAATTATAAGAAAATGTATATGAATACAATTTAAGGGTTTTAAATGGCTTAAATTAAATCAGATATAAAAATGATAACCAAGAATAATTTTATTGAATTAATATTAAAAATTGAAAAAATATAAATTATCAAAATAATGTGATCTTGTTAATGGATGATTATGATTTTAGAAAACAATTGGAAACTAAAGACAATCTCATCAAATTAAAAGATGATACCATCAAGACACTCGAAAATTCTCTATTATTAAAAGATGAGCAAATTAAAACACTTGAAATGACCCTTAAAACCAAAGATGGGGAGACAAAAACGCTTGAAAAAACCATCGCACTGAAGAACGAAGAAATTAAAAAATTAAATTCTTCAGCTATCGATACAAATACGCTAAAAGAGAAAAATGAAACTATTACTCAGCTTCAAAAAGAAATTGAAATATTAAATGAGGAATTAGCTAAAGCAGATGAAGATCTTGAAAGCTTAGAATTAGAAAATGAAAAACTAAGAAAAGCTCAAGATGACTCCAAGGATGTAAAAATTACCGATTTTACAGACATTAAAATCACCAAATCTGAGATTCTTGGAAAAATGAGAGAGATCTTAGAAAATGCGATTTCTAATGTGGTGATAGTGGTTCCTAGTATTTTAGATTTACAGGAGTTATATCTATATGAACTTAGATCATCCGTTAGTATGAAGATTGCTTGCTCTATAGATCCTGGAAAAGATGATCACTCTGAACTTTTAGAAGAATTTGAAAGTTTAGATAATATCTCTCTTAGAAACTATGAAAGAGAAGATAGATATGTCTTAACCAGAGATGGAGAGGAACTAATGTTGGCTATTATAGGAAATTCAGTAGATAATCATTTGGTATTTTATACTAAAGACCGGAAACATATCCAACTCTTGAACAGTATTACTATGGAAGGCTGGATCCAGAGTAGAAAAGTCTAATTTAGAATATAGGACATTCTTCTTTTTCACATTTATCGTTAATACTTGAAAAATAACATTTCTTACATATATAAGGCAATTTTATATTAAATTTTTCTTTTAAGAAATTTAGAGCCTCAAGTATTGATAATCTTACAGATCTTTTGCAGCAATGTTCTAAATTATCAGCAATTTTACTTAATGATCTTGAGGTCATTTGATTTGCGAGTGTCCTTGGATAATCTGTAGATGGTGTTGCTCCTGTAAAAATACTTATTGCTACTCCTGAACCAATTCCAGCTCCACATGATCCATAAAAACCACACCATCCACCAGGAATTTTAGATGCTCTACGTATTGCTTCTTTGATATCAAATATAGTGATATCATTACCATCAGGTTTTTTAATATTATTATTCTTGAGAGATGTTAATATAACTGCTGGGGTTAATACATGATGTTCGGGACCATAAACCTTGAAATTGGGATGTTTCATAATCACATCTGCTAATTTAAAGGGATCTTTAATGTTTGTTTCTTCACATATCCGTTCAATAATTTCAATCGGTCCTTTAGAATGACAAGAATCACAAATATAATGCCCAGCTTCACAAAAAATATTAGAATTAAATCTTTTACCACAAAACTGGCAATTTAATTCTTTATAATCTTCCGTTTTAGTACCATAAATTAACTTCTTCCCACATATCTCACATTTATCGCTTTTATTTTCCTTCATCATAGATTAAAATTGTAAATTACTATATTTCTATAAACTTTCTTTTTCTTTTATTAAAATGGGCTAAATTAGAATATCCTATCTTCTTTACTATTTTCAGCATTTTATCAAATTTATAGCCTAAATCATTGGGATGGTGGGCATCTGAACCGAAGAGAATTGGGATATCTAATTCATGCATTTTTTCAATAATTTCATAACTAGGATACTGTTCATTTATTTCTTTTCTTAGGCCACCAGTATTAATTTCGATTGTTAAATCTGCTTTCTTTGCTAAATCAAGTGTCTTAATTGCTTCATTCATAACTAAATCTTTATTGATCGCTCTTTTATTATATTTTTTTGGTAAATCAAAATGACTCAAAACATCAAAATCAAATTTATCTGAATGTATCATATTTTGTATTTTTTGATAATATTCTAAATAGATATTGTCAATACTATCGTATTCCTTGTACATTTTTAAGAATCTTTTATCATCAAAAGCAAATAACTTTGATCTTCCGTGAAGTATATGTACTGATCCTAAAATATAATCTAATTTTTCAACTCTACTATAAAATTCTTTTTCTAAATCTACCTCATGGCTCCGAAAATAGTCAATTTCAAAAGCTGTTCGTATTTGAATTTTATCCTTATATTTTAGCTTTAATTCTTCAATAGAAGAAAGGTAAGAGTCAACTTCATTTAACCTCATTGCATACTCCTGAAAAGGAACTTGTTCTATTCGGAGGTTACTATTCCTTAAATATTCATAAGGGAAATGGTCGCTAATTCCGATAAGATCTAGATTAAATTTGATAGCTTTCTTAATATAATCCTCAATTGTACCCTCTGCATGCCGACAAAAGCGATTATGGGTATGCCAGTCCTCCAATCTTATATGATCGTCTCTTTTTTTATTTAACAAGCAAAAACCTTTAGTATCGAAAGAATAATAATTTAGACTAATCTTCTAAAACCATCTTATATTTATTAAATAATAGAAATTAGTTAAAATTAATGATATTTGAGTTGGTTTAATTTGGCAAAATACCATATGAGAAGAATTGAGAAAGAACTAAAGGATAAACAAGACTTAAAAAAGATTTTAAAGGATGGGAAATACACAATAATTTCACTGTGTAAAGAGAATGAACCTTATATTGTGGCATTAAGTTACGGATATGATGAATCTAAACATGCTCTTTATATTCATTGTGCTAAAGAAGGACAAAAAATTGATTTCATAACAGCAAATCCCCATGTATGTGGTATTGTTATAGAAGATAATGGATATAAAGAAGAATGTGGTCAAACTTATCGTTCGGTTGTATTTAGAGGAAAAATGGAAGTTGTGCGAGATATTCAAGAAAAAAAATATGGATTTGATGTACTATTAAATCAATTAGAGGAAAATCCTAATACTATTAAAAATAAATTCCTTAAGAAAGATGAGACTTATGAAAATTCAGGGATGTTAAGAGTAGATATAATAGATATAACAGGTAAAGAAGAAAAAGCAGAATCACAATAAAATATATTATTTTTTAAACTTTAGTTGATCTAAAAATAGTCTGCCAACAATATTGCCTTAGAAATTTAATTTTATATAAAGGACCCTCTAATAATTGAAGAATTTTATATAGGATTCTGAATAACCTTGGACTTCTAAATAGATTTTTAAATATCATAGCCATTGGAGATATGATATAATATTCAGAATGCTTAATATTTCCAAACATCTTTTTTACTTTCATAATATCTGATATTAATAAAGGATGTTCGTGTATCGTTCTTCCTTTTGGATTTAAATGCCTTCTATTCATCTCTACAATAGGGTTTCTTTTTAAAGGCTCTATAAATGTAATAAATCCTTTCTTTTTGAGTAATCGTTTACATTCCCGAAAAAATAATTCAATATCGGGTAAATGGTGTATAATTCTAGATCCTACGATAATATCAAACATATTATCTTCAAAATCCGGAATCTGGGCATTCATTACTTTAAAATCTATTTGGAGATTAGATTTTTTTAATTTCTTATTGCAGAAATCAATAAAATTTTTAGAAAGATCAATCCCTACAACATTTGCCCCATTTTGAGCTAAATAAAAAGAAAGTCTTCCTCGACCACACCCAACGTCTAACACCTTCTTCCCTTTAACATTCCCCAATGCCTTTTTTAGTTTCAAATTAATTTGTCTAAAAAAATTCTCATCTTCTAAATCTAACGCTTTTTCTGGACCTAAAATCTTCTTACTATAATAGTTTTCTTCACTTTCAAAAATGTGGTGAAATTTTGAAAGTACTTTCTTTTTTTCGTGATCATCCATAAATATCGATATAAAGGTGTCTTAGATAGTAATATTTAATTCTTTAAGATAAATATATTGAAATCTCTGCCTATTCAAATTTAATTCAGATTTAAACAAAAATAATGATTAGAATAAATTCATTCTATATATTTTTTGATATATCGCTGGACTTCACTTGCAGGTTGAAAAATCCCAAAATGCCCCTCACATAGAATATCGGCGTTTAAATCTAATAATTTTTCTAAAGACTTTTGATAATCATTAAAATCACTAACACCAGGAATAATAGGACCATGTAAATCTTGTCCAAATAAAATTTTAGCATGTTCTTCAGTTTCAATTAGGATTGATATCGATCCGGGAGTATGCCCTGGAGTGTGGATGCATTGAAACCCATAATCTCCAAATTTTAAAATTTCAAGTTCTCCTTTAATCCTTCTAGCAAGTTTAACAGGTTTATAATTCACTCCATACCACATCGCTGCAGTTTCTTTATTATGTCCTTCCTCTTCTATTGCAATTGCATCCAATTCGTGAGCATAAAACTTAACATTTTTATTAAATTGCTTAAGATCATAACACGCACCAATATGATCTATATGGAAATGGGTGATTATACAATGTCGTATGTCCATAGGATTTAAATTAATCTTATTTATCTTTTTAATCAATTGAAGACTCATTCCGCAGTCTATCAGAACTAGTCCATCCGAACTATTTGTATTGATAAGGTAAACAGAACATCCACTATCACCTAAATGATAAATATCTTTAACAATTTCTTTCATTTTATCATCATGAATTTATATGATTATGTTCCTTTTAAATAGAACCATTTATAAAGTAGAATTGTAATTATACAAGCCATCATAGCTGAAAATAATACGTCTGAAGCATAATGATCACCAACTACAACTCGAGATACAGCTATAAATACAGCCCACCCAAGTATTAAGAATGCACTTATTATTCTAATTGGATCTTTCAATTTACGGTCTCTAAAAATTATTAATAATGGTAAGAACATAAAAGATACACTTGTATGCCCTGATGGAAATGAATCTCCTCCCGATAGTGGTCCTGGGGGCAAGAACCATGGGGTATAATCTGTAAAACTAGATGCTAAATCTTTAAATCTTATTCTCCCGCACAAAAATTTAGTAAGTTGTACAAATAACAAAGAATTAAGAACAGCTAAAATGATAATAATTGCTGAAATCTTTCTATATTGTTTCCAATCTTTATTATATGTTATAGCAAGGAATATAATCACAAAAATAAAGACACCAGCCCCATCAATAATTAATGGTTCAACATTAAAAATAAACCCTAATACAAATAGGATAACTCCTATACCAATTATTACATAAGCGGGAATTTTCTGTTTCTCTATGTTATTATTAGAACCTCCAATTAAAGCAGATAATGCAATAGCGATTAATCCATATCCTGTAGCTTCCCCATAAACTCTTCCGAAAATACCCCATTCGGAACTTTCATCAACTACAGCAATGGATATCTCCAAATCAGTAAATCCAAAGATTATGGCTAGTATAATCCATAGAATTATGGTAAATAACAATGCTTTTGCGATAAATGAGTTTTTAAGATTTTCAAACAATTTTATCCCCTATCTATAATTCTGTTTAATAATTAGAAGTATTGAAATTTCTTTAATACTCTTTATTATTTAATTTTTTATTTAAAAAAATACTTTTTATAGAAATCTAAATTACTTATATTACTTAATATTTTCTCAAGATTTTGATTTATATGACGGAAGACAATAGAAATGAGAATATAGATAAAGATCAACCATCTACAAAAAAAGTAAAGAAATACTTTAAAAATTTAATTGATTTTTCTCAATATGATACTAAAACCATTATATATATCGTTATCTTTGCATTTTTAATCGTATTTTCTGTTTCCTTGCTCATTTATGTATATTTCTTTAATCAAACCTTTTTATATAGAATTGTTGTTGAATGGTTTGTAAATCCTATATATGCACTGGGTTTCTTCGGAGTAGCTGTTTTTATTATTATAATGGGTCTGCAAGGGCTAATTGTCCCTCTACCCTCAGAAATTGTCTTACTAGCAACTGGAATGATTTGGGGGCTTATCCTAGGAGGATTTATGGGAGTTATTGGTTCAATGGCAGCAGCATTACTATGTTTTTATATAAGCAAGCGAGGAGGACGACCTTTAGCACAAAAATTTGTAGGAGAAAAAGCTATAAATTTAGCAGATGACTTTATCCATAAATATGGAACAGGAGCAATATTAGTCGCTCGATTTTTACCATTTATTGCATTTGATCCTATAAGTTATGCTTCTGGATTGGTTGATATGGATATAAAAAGATATTCCTTAGGAACATTGATCGGGTCATTTCCAAGAGCATTTTTCTTTTCATGGTTAGGTGCTTCTTTAGGAATTGTTCCTCCAATTGATTTCGCTAGCTTGCCTATAGATGTAATAGATGCTCAATCTGCATTTTTTAATAATATACTTTTAATTATTCTAGCAGTTTTAGTGGTTATGTTTTTAGTATATTACTTATTAACTAAACGGTATGTAAAAAAAAAATCTGGAAATCAATCTGAATAATTATTTAAGAGAAATACTTTTTTTACATTTCTTCTCATTTTCTAAATGTATTACTGTGATATTACAATGATATTATTCTTTTTTTTAATATATCTTGATATTAAGTAGATTATGAATGAAGAAGAAAAGGATTTCCTAGAAGTGTCCTTCAAAGAAAATTATGAGTTAGATTTGCCAGAATTTTATAAAGCACTTAATAAAGCAATAAAAAATAATAATGCTCAATCTATCTACGGTCTTTCTAAAATATTTACAAGGTATTGCTTTAAAAAGCTAGATAATTAAGAGTTTAATCAATTGAACCAATACTCTTTAAGTTTAACCTCTTTTAGAATAGTTGATTTTAGCACATACATTTTAGACCAACTTTTTTTTTGTATAAATTAAATCTTTTTTGTGTACAAAAAAACGTTTGTACGTAACAATGATATATAAATTCTTCGGTTTAAGTAATTTTATATAAACATAAACTATGTTTAATTTGAGGTATTTAATATTAATTATTATTAATTTAAGGAGGATTTATTATGACTTTAAGCCCACAAGATTATGAAAGAATTTTAGAAGATACGTTAAAGCAAGATTTAGAATGGCTCGTGAGAGAATTTACCTTAATATTCAAGTATAAAAACCCAAAAACTAAAGAAGATATCCAATTGGGAAATCAGATATTAGAACAATTTGTTGATAACATTAAAAACAATAATAGTGAAGAAAGCCTCAATTTATTAGCAATAACCTTAGCTAGGATTGAAAACGAATTTCCAGAGTTTTTCTAATTGCATTAATCTCCTCAAAGATGAGAAATATAAAAAGTCTCATGATTCTTAATTATTAATAACAATTCTTAATGATTATTTACTCTCTATTTATTCAGTACTTTTTTATGCTTCATTAATTAAGATTCTTTAATTTTGAGTAATTTCTAAGCAAATAATTTTTAAAACTATCTTCTCTCTTAAAAGCTTAAATTATTATAAGACAAAAACCATTAATAAAAAAGATAAATATAATTAACAAATAATAAAGATATTGATTAAATGGATAAAAATTCATCAATACTTTATTATATAAATGAAATAAGACTTAATTATGGAGAGAATAATCTTAGTTCACTGGAATATCTCAACTGGTCCAGAACCAATAATACAATATCCTCCAGAAAAAACATTTCCTTCAAAAGAACTTCTACTAAAGATATGGGCGAAACATGAGACAAATAAAGAGAAATCCATGATTGAATTCACTCCTGAAGATGAAGATAACGTATATGTTTCAATAATCCAAAGAACAGAAGGGGAAGATTACTTTCTAATATTAGTATATAAACAGAGCGAAAATATTGAAGATATTGTCAAAGAATCTCCTGAAATTTTAGCTCTTATAAGTAAAAATCTAGTAGAACTAATTAATACCAATAAAATTACTCGAACAATTTCTGAAGCGTATAATACGATTAGAAATTATTCTAAACTCGATGAGGAAGAAAATTTAATAAATTTCTTTCAAGACAGAATCAAGTATACTATTTTACAAATTCTTAGAAATGGAGTGATCTCTAAACTCGAGCTTACTAATATTTTAAAGCATGATTATGGATTTTCAACAGTAAATATTGATTTAATCCTTATATCATTCCTTCATGAGAATTTAATAATTAAAAAAAATGTGGCAGGAAGTAAAGAATGTTATTTTCTAGTAAAGGATCTTTCTTGTAATAGAATTCCTCCAAATTTTTTATCCAAAGAACAAATGGAAGAAGATTCCAAAAAAAAAATAAAGAAAGCATTAAAAAAATATTATTTTGAGCACTATAATTTATCAGATTTTGAGGATAAGACAATCATTCAGACAGTACTT
The DNA here is from genome assembly GCA_020344955.1 of Promethearchaeota archaeon. Lineage (GTDB taxonomy): Archaea > Asgardarchaeota > Lokiarchaeia > Sigyniarchaeales > SOKP01 > Loki-b32. The sequence goes on from CP070831.1 coordinate 823,874, forward strand.
TTTAATAAGGAAGTTTTTTCTCTAATAAAAACGCTTAGAGAAAAGTGTTTGACTGTAAATGAAAGTCTAAATATTTTAAATAATTCTACTGAACTCTTTGATGAGCTCATAGATAAAAATTTTATTTATGAAACCAAAGGTTTTGTTCATCTTTTTTCTGATGTACGATTTATAAAATTTAGTCCCTA
>CP070831.1:824161-830918 GCA_020344955.1 Promethearchaeota archaeon
TAATTTTGATTATCATAAGCTACAGTAAGATTTGAACTAATTGTTTGCATTATTAATTTTTCTGGCTTTAGGAATATCATTTCGTCTCTTGCTCTATGCAGGAGTTTAGAATTATAGTGTACATATAGATCATCGAAATCAATAAAAAATCTTCCAATATTCTTGCCTTTAAGAGTTTTTTTATATTGATCACTCATCTTATGATCTGTAAGGAATTTTTCGTCATCTCCAGTAGCTATGCATGTTTTAGCTTCAAAAAACTCATTCAAATCACAATTTTTATTTTCTTTAATATAAGTTATGATTTCTAGTTCATCATATTGCAGATTTAAATTGATATTGTAATTTTCTTGTTCTAAAAAGGTTTTTTGGGATATATGTTTTATAAATACATCTTGAGGGTTAAAGTCTTTTTGATTAAGTAATTTGGTTTTTATCAGGATCTTATGATTCTTTGTAGGAGGTTTTGTTGTAATTATTATAATTACTGTTTCAGCTGTTATAAAATGAAAGGCTCCAGCTCCCAAATCAATGATTTCCTCAATAGTAGTGTGTTTTAGAAGATGTTTTCTTAATAAATCGTAATTATTTGAGCGGATTAAGTTTTTGTGAACAATAAAGCTAATTATCGAACTAGAGTGACTTAACTTAATAGAACATTCAAGGAAAATTCCAAATGTATTCAATAATCCTTTTGGTGTTTCATAAATTTTTTGAAATATCGCTTTCTCGAGGGAACTTAATTGTTTATTAGAAATATATGGGGGATTTCCGATTATGATATCAAAACCTCCCTTTTCCATCATTATTGGAAACTCAGAAAACCAATGAAAAGGCTTTAAATTAGATAACATTACCTTTTTTTCACTTTCCGGTAATTTGAGCTTCCTTAGGGCTTTATGTGTTTTAAATACGTTGTTTATTTTATTATAAAAACACTCTTCATAGTCTTTACCGTCCGGATGAGAAACTTCTGAGGATCTTATAAAACCAATTATTGCATTACCTACTCTATAATTAGATTCAATATTTACTAAACCTCTATTATCATTGGAATCTTTTATCGTATCTTCAAGTGCTAATAATAATCGTTTCTTAGTATTCTCAATTGCTTCATTCTCAATATCAACACCATGTAATGTCTTGGAAATGACATAATTCCTGATTTCATAATTTGACCAATTTATTATTCCTAAGTCTCTTAATCTAAGATAATACTTTTCTATTATCTTTAAGGTAGCGATTAGAAAGTGACCATTCCCAACAGCCGGATCTAAGACTGTTAAGTTTTTCAATTTATCAAGAAAATACTCAAATTTAGTGATATCAGACTTTAAAATATATTTATCAAAAAATTTATCTAGATTTAAGATTTTAGAAGCGAATCTATTGTTTATTTTTTTTATAAGAAATTTATCAATAGCAGTTTTAGCAATATAATATGCTATCCTCTCAGGGGTATATACAACTCCTTCCTTCTGAAAATTCATATTCTCTAAAATCTTTTTTGGGATATATCTTATTTAATTTTAAATTACTCCTTTTAATAATTATATTAAGTTTAATATGAATATTAAGTAAAAATATTGAATTCTTATTTTTACACAGATGGAAGAATTAGATAAATTAGATAAGCGATTTAGGAATATTGCTGTAATTATAATAATTATTTCTGTTTTATTATTAACAATTTCAGTTTTGCTTCATTTAACTTCTTCAGAGAATGTATCTCCAATATTATTGTCTATTAGTATAGCTTTATTATTAGCAGGTATTTTATTATTCACAAGAATACAATATGTGATGTTGATGAAAAAAAGAGTTTAATTCACTATTTTCTGCTTTATTTTCTTGTTAAGTTGGCTGAAATAAATTTATAAAATTAATTTCGCATTAATATTTAGAAAAGATATTTTTTTATAATTAAAATGGGCTCAAAAATTCCATTTTTTAAAATCTGTATTGTTGGTAATTTTGCAGTAGGAAAAACTACGTTACTCCATCAATATCTGGAAAGAAGGTTTATCTCAAATGTAACAACAACTATTGGGTCCAACTTCTTTGTAAAATATCTCAAAATTCCTAATGTTAAAAACCCAATTACTTTACAGATATGGGATTTAGCAGGACAAGAACACTTTAAGTGGATTAGACACGAATTTTATAAAGGGGCAAAAGGAATTGTATATGTTTTTGATTTAATAAACAGAAGAACATTTGATGATCTGAAAAAATGGAAAAATGAGATAGAAAAATCTATTGAAGAATATTCAAGTGTACTTATTGGAAATAAGTCAGATTTACTAAATCCTGAAAACATAAAAATAAATAAAGAAGAATGTGATGACCTCAAAAATTTTTTAGGAGCATGTGGATATTTTGAAACTAGTGCAAAATCAGGTCATGGAGTGGAGGAATTCTTTTTAAAATTAGTAATCCAAATGTACAAATCAGCTAATCTATAGGATATTGTTATGATTTTTCAACTAATAATGATATATAAGAAATTTGAATTTTTAATCCATTCTTTATAATGTTCCCATAAACCACTCAAATACGGGTGGGATGTTTTCAATTATACGATATTTTATATCTTTATGTAATACAACAATAAAAATCTCTTGATGCTGTCTTACATATAGGTAATATTCATTATCTTTGATTTCTTTTAAATTGTTTTTATCCTCAAGGTCTATATGAAATACTGTATAATCTTTCATATCTGCATTTTCTAAACCCCAGGAATATTCAATTTCTTCATAAATAAGAGAAAGAAATTCTTCTAAAGACGGTTCCATCGAGATCCAACCATCAAGCCAAGCTTCTTCATCTTTATACAAAACAAAAAAATTGGCAGTTATTTCAGGGGGTTCAAAATTTTCCATAATTTTTTCAAAATCGGGCAAAATTTTAGAATTCACAGTTTTTATTACTTACAATATATATATTTTTTACTTCATTTGAATCTTATAATTTTAGACATAATATTCTAAAATTTATAAATTTGAGATGAAAAAATAAAGATGGTACGATTACTAACAAGAGAAAATGTTGCTCAACTATTAAAAATGCCAGATGCTTTAGCTTATGTAGAAGAAGCTTATAAACAATTAATTTTAGGAAATGCAATTGTCCCTCAAAGAATAGCTATTACAGAACCTGCACCAGGATTAACATTAATAATGCCTGGTATCATTGGAGGTAAAATGAATGCGCTTGCTACTAAAATTGTATCTGTTTATAAGCAAAATCCTGAAAAATATAAGATGCCGACAGTTTTAGCAAAAATTATGGTTCAAGACATAAATAATGGTGATATTGTATGTATTATGGATGGAAGCCTTATTACTGCTATGAGAACTGGAGCTGCTACGGGAGTTTCGGTGAAATATCTTGCAAGAAAAGATAGTAAAACTTTAAGCATATTTAGTGGAGGAATTCAAGCAAGAAAACAGGTATCTGCTGTATATTGGGGATTAAATAAAAAATTAGAGAAATGCAAAGTTTATGATTTAAAAAAAGATACTGCTAAAGACTTTAAAAATGAAATAGAAAGAGAAATAGGGATTGAAATTGAAATTGTTGAATCTGGAGACGATCTACTTAATAACACTGATATTATTGTGACAGCTACTACCAGTACAACTCCTCTCTTTGCAGGAGAACAAATAATTGAAGGATCTCATATATCCTCTATCGGAGCTCATGCTCCAGATGCACGAGAGCTAGACTCTATGACAATCAAAAGAGCATCTCTACTCACAGCTGGATTAAAGGAAGCATGTTTAGCTGAAGCAGGTGATTATATAATTCCCATTAGGGAAGGAATAATTACTCAAGATGATGTTTTTTCTATTGGTGAAATTATTACTGGAAATAAAGCAGGACGTAGCTCTGATTCAGAGATTACTATATTTAAATCTGTTGGAATAAGTGCTCAAGATGTTGCTGTTGGGAAACTTGTGTATGATAGAGCAATAAAGGAAGGTATAGGAAAAGATATTGACTTCTAAAAGAATGAATTTATAATTTTATAGATGATTGTGGACTAGTTAGTTTAATTAAAAAGATTAAAAGAAGATAAAAGATTCCAAATTGAGTAATCCAAATTCACTTTCAATTAATTCACCCAATCGAGAAATAAATCGAGTTGCTGGAGCCCCATCAACAACATCATGATTAATCAAAATTGACATTGCTAAATATTCTCGAATTTCAACCTTATCATTAACAATTCCTGGTTTCTTGATAATACTTCCTACTCCAAAAGCTAGAGGATGATAGGTTGTTGGAATTGGCCATCCATGAAATTTACTATACATACCTACAGAGGTGACAATAATCGTTCCCATAATCTGCTTAACCTTGATTGGATCTTTAAATTTTCTCCTCAGTATAAATTTTCTCAAGAATTTTGGTAGAGAAACATAAGTTTTAACATCATTTTTTAAATCGTGATTGCCTAATACTGTTGCTTCACTTACTTCTTTAGATTGGGCTTCTCTAATTTCATCACTGATCTGTATAACGGTCTTATTATTAGTTTGCCTGATAACAAGCGGTATAGGTGTTTTTATTCCACCAATATTCTTCTCAACTACTATTGAGATATCAACATCATCAAATTTTATTATTTTTTTCTTTCCCAACATCATAGAATGGACTTCCTTAAATTCACTGGCTGCTTGTCCAATACATTTCAGAAGCCACGCTGTAAAAGATATTTTCTTATAAGTATTTTTCTCATGCTCTCGAATTTTGTTCCGAGCATCAGTTACATCAAACTCAAATAAACCCTTTACGTAATGTTTATAATCTCCTAATGAAAGGAAATCTAACGTAGGAATTCTTTCTTTAGGGAATTCTGAAATTTCATAATGCCCAATATTGTTTGTTTTTTTCATTTTTTACCTTTCCTTTTTACGCTTTGAATCTATGATAATCTAGATCATACTCTATATAAATTTGATTTAAACGAAAATCATCTTGAAAAAACAAACATTTATATATGCTCTTTTATATTTAATTTTACAGTAAAAAATAATTTTTACTATAAAAATATTTATATAATGTTTTTGGTAAGAGTTACTATGAAAGAATATAAATATTTCATATAGAAATGAAATAAATCCTAAGATTGATAATTATGGCAAAGAAAAATAATAAGAAAAAAAAGAAGAAACCAATATTTGAGAAAGTTGGACTAGTATTTAGAAGTCCTATAAGAGCTGATATTATGAGAGAACTTTCTCAGAATGTGCAAAGACCTCAAGAAATATCGACTAAATTTGATATTTCTAAGCAAAATCTAAATTATCACTTAAATGCTTTAAAAAAAGGAGGTTTAATAAAAACTCATACCGAAGAGATAGAAGAACCAGAAATGCAATCGCAAAGAGGTATTAGATTTGATGGAAGGAGTGAAACTGGAAAACTCCAAGTTTCTTATGGGGTTGAACTTACCAAAAATGGTAAAAATATAGTTAATAATTTTATAGATCCTCTTTATGAAGAGGATAAAAATAAAAATAATAAAAAGGAGGATGAATAAGTTTGAAAAATGAAAATATCCAAATTGTAAAATCTATGTTTGAGAATCCCTTTAATTTTCTTAAATTAGACAAACCTCAAGTTTATAAAAATATGACAGTAATCCCTATCATTGTACAAGATAATAAATTTATTGATTTTATTAGTATTAAAGAAGCTGAAGAATTGGAATTAATAGAAATTATAGAAACTGATACTGTTAGTCAATTAGAAGTTATAAATAAAAGTAATAAACAAATCTTAATTCCATTCGGAATGACAGTTCATGGCGGAAAGCAGGATAGAACAATATGGGAACCAATATTACTCCCAGCAGGAGAAAAACAAAGTATAATCAGTAAAAATCCTAGTTCTATTAAACAAAAATATTCGATACCTGCAAAATGCGTAGAACAATCAAGATGGAATTACACCAAGGGCAGAGGATTTAAAACTTCAAATACACGACTTCACCCAAATATTGCTTATGAGGCAATTTCAGCATCAGGTCAAGGAAGTGTATGGAATGAGATTCAATCACATAGAGCTGAAATGAATTTTGCCCATGCAATAGCTCCTACTCAGAGCTACCTCGAAATGACAAAAGAATCTGAAAAGCAGACCAAAGATTTTATAAACCATTTCAAAAACGTAGAGAACCAATGCGGAATTGCAGTATTTGTTAATGGTGAATTTATAGGTATTGAGTTTTATGCAAATCCAAAAGTTTGGAAGGCTATGAGCAAGGATATACTCAATGCATTTTCAATTGAAGCAATAAGATTTGAAAATAAACCTCATCATAAAACAACTGAATATCATGAGGAACTAATAAAAATCTTTAAGAAGTTGAATTTATATTTCTCAACTAGAGACGGAGTTGCTCTTGGAAATGTTGTAGAATTTAATTCAGAGGATAATAGATGGCGTGGAATAACTTTAGTGCACCAGAGAAATATGGTACAATTTTACTTAGTTTCTAAAAGAGGAGGTTATCAAGAAAAACCTCACTCAAATATACAGTTTCAAACCATTATTAACCAAAGATATGAAATCTAAATTTAATTTATTTTTTTTTATTTTCTATATTGATAGAATTTCTATTAATTCACATATAATCGTCCTGTAATCATTTTTGTTGTCAAAATTTATATTTCCGTTATAGTAGCACAGAATCTTAGATTTTGTAAAGGTTAAAAAATTATGGAAAGATTATATCATTGCGTGA
>CP070831.1:831018-836436 GCA_020344955.1 Promethearchaeota archaeon
GCCTTATGGTACCAATTCATTTTTTATCAGTCGAACATTTAAAACTTCAAAAAAAATATGGAAAGAATAAAGGTACAAAAATTGGAGATATCCTTGGTCTTATTTCAGGGTGGGGTTTCTTTATGTTTTGGTTTGGAGTCTGGCTCTCACCTCAACCTAAATTTTTTATCCCATTATTACAGAATTTCATTCTTATTATTCCAATTCTAAACTTATCAATGTCACTCTTCCATATGTTTATTTCAATTCCTTTTATCATAATTGGTGCTTGGTTTGGGATTGGAAGTGTAAAAGTAACGACTTTAAAAGTAGCTGAAACCCATAGGGCTGAAAAAGTTGTATCTTCAGGACTTTATTCCAGAATTCGACATCCTCAGTATTTTGGTGGAATTATATCACATATTGGAATTACAATTCTCTTATCTTCCTACTTTTCCCTAATTACTACTCCTGTTATTATTCTATTAAACCTACTTATTTCTTGGAAAGAAGAAAAAGAATTAATTAAAGAATTTGGCAAAGACTATGAGGACTATAAGAAAAAAGTTCCGATGTTCTTCCCAAAATTGAAAAAATAGTTAAAAACAATCTTATACAAGTAAGGTTTTTGTTTAAAAAAGTATTTGAGGGAAATATTATTTTAATTTTTAATTCTTTTGAGAAAATTATATCATTCTATAAATATCTGGGATATTTTTATAAATGAATATGTTGAACAATCAAGATTCAAACAATTATCGAGCTTGGCCACTTTTTCTACTTAGCTTTATTAGGTTATTCTATGTTTCTATTTTTGAAAGAGCACTACAAAATTACCTATATTATGATATAGGAATTAGTGAAAGCATTTTGGGTTTTATATCATCAACTGGAGCTATTACTTATATTTTTGCTCCTATGATTGGACAAATAATTACAAACAAATATTTAGGAACGAGAAATGCTCTACTTATGACTTCTATATTGACTCCTCTTTTAACTGGACTTCAAATAGCTTATCCTGAAGCATGGTTTTTAATTATATGTAGAGTTTTACTGGGGCTAACCTTAGGATTCTATTGGCCAAATTGTCTTAATCTATTAAGTAAATGGCAAAAAGTAAGTAGTCTTAAGCAATCTAAAAAGAATTTTGCACTATTTAATCTCTCTTGGAACTCAGGGTTTATTAGTGGCCTTCTAATTGGTTTTGTCTGGGCTTTTTCTTGGAGTGATTTTCTTGCGATGATAATTTCATGGGGATTGTCATTTCTATTAATCCCAGCAGCTTTATTCATTCAAAAGGAAGTAAAACCTGAAATTTCGAAAAAAATTATTATCTACCAATCAGAAGATCCGCTTTCTCACTTAGATATTAAAGAAGATCTAGCAATTAATAATCAAACCCCTATGATTGCATATCCCATCTTTTTTTCTTGGTTAAGTATAATGTTCTTAACAATATCAAAATCAATTTTCATTTTTGGTTATCCTATATTAGTAAAAGCTCTATTATCTGAAGAATTTTCTTATTTAACTTATCTTGTCCAATGTGGGTTACAAGCAATGCAATTGATTGGCTTAACATGGATAAATTCAATGAAATTATATAGTAGAAAAATATCTTCATTGATAAGTATTATAGTAATAGCTATAGTTGCATTAACAATAATTCTTATAGGAGATATATGGTATATATCAATTATAACCGCGATTACTGGTTTATTTTTAGGTTTAATTCATGGTGTTGGCATGAAAATTATGCTTGAATACGGAACAGCTGAAAACACATCAAAATATTCTACAATTAATGAAGTATTAGTCGGACTTGGTTTCGGATTGACTCCAATTATCGCGGGGTATGTATTCGAACTATATCTATTTGGAATTCACTGGTTTTTAACTTTCCTAGGACCCATTGTTTTTATATCTCTAATATTTATTTCTAAAAATATTAGACAAGGAATAAAAAATTCAGAAATTTCCTAGAGTATGATTATTTTGATTATAAATTATATCATCTATATGATTTCTTAATTCTAATTCCAGATCAGGATTATCAGGATATCCATTTTCTATATTTTCTGAAATATGACACCTTAAATAACTTTCAACATCATTCGATGATCCTAATTTTTCGATTAAATAGTTAAATCCACTCTCATTGTCTACAATGTTGGATAGATACATATAAATTATAATGCTTATAGCTTCTTCTAAATTTCTCGCTCCTACCACTAGAACTGCTCCTTTTTTGAATAAGTTTCCGTGATAACTAAAGAGATTCGTATTATCCCATTTTTTTATTTTTTCTTTTAAGAAATCTAGCACACCTAGGATCTCCAGAGGTGACTTTTCAGGATGAAGCTTGAAAAAGATTCCACATTCTGCTTTTTGTTCATAAATTGAAATTAAATTATTGATTTGAATTTTTAGTTTGACTAAAATCGATGAATTTTTTTTGTTTAACATAAAATCATGTAATCTAATTATTTACAGCTATAATACTTTTATAATTGATAAAAATTGGACTAATTTGGATTTATTATATCTAATTTATAAGATTAGAATATGACGTATTTATATTCATTATACGTGGAATCATTAACGAAGCCTATTCCTAAAGATAGAGCAAAAGAGATTTGTAATTTAGCGCAAAAATACTATTACACAAAATTTCTTATCTTTTGGAAGTGCTCATGCCACTGTTGTTATGGAAATGGTTTCAAAGATGGTAACAATAATAGAGGACGCTCTTTAATAAATCAAATTTATGATAAATTGTATTAAAATAAACTTTAATTGTATTGCTACTTATTCCATTAGTAATATTTTCCATAAATAAACCTTTTTGATAAATAAATATAATTTATTAGCGATTTTTATGTTTTGTCATAATTGTGGTCAAAAACTTGACGATAATGCAATATATTGTGAACAATGCGGAGTAAAAGTCAAAAAAGAAAATGCGACTAAATGGATTAGTCAATCTGAACTATTGAATCGTTATCACGAGTTAGAGTATGAATTAGAAGATATAAATAATGAAATAGATACATTAACTTCAAAAAAAGTATATTTAAACCGCTTGATACAATCAAGAGATCAAAAATATAGACAACTTCAAATGGTCCAGAACGTTATGTTAAAAGAAAAAAAGGATTATGATTCCTTACTTAAAGTAAGTTTCTCTTCAATAAAAGCCCGTTTAAGTGGAGATTTAGATGATAGAAAGCGGAAAGAGGAAATAGAATATTTTGAAGCTTTGGCTAATTTTGAATATGTAGAAAAAGAATATAAAAATCTCGAAAGTGAAATAGAAGTAGCTCAGACTGAAATTGAACGTATTCAAGCACTAAAACTACGTCTTCCTGCTATTGAAAATGAAATGGAAAAAATTCTTAGCCAATTAACTGCGGGTAAAACAACAGATCGACTTAAAAACTTGGAACAACGGTATATGCAAATCCAAAAAGAAATAACCAAAGCACAAGATATAGAATATAAATTTAAGCAAGCAGACTCACTCCTTATTGAAGCGGGGAATTATCTAAACCGTTCTGTAAGTAAACTACGATCTGCTGAAGGATTGGGCACATGGGATACATTTTTTGGAGGGGGGTTTTTTGTAGATGGGATGAAGCATGGGAATCTTGATGAAGCACGACATGATATTAATCAAGCTCAAGCAATTGTGAGGCGAGCAAAAGATTTAGTTGATGTAATTGATGATATCTACATTGATTTTGAAGCACCTAATTTATTTTTTGATATGTTCTTCGATAACTTTTTCTTTGATATGTTCGGAAATACTAAAATTACCCGTACAAGGCAACGAGTCGAAGATGCTCTATATCAACTTAATAATAGTCGAAATACATTAACTAATTATCTCAACCAATGGCATCAAAAAAGAATTAAATTAATTGCAGATATAAATATTGTTAGGAAACAAATTCGAGAAGAAAGATTATCACTTCTATAAAATAAACAAATTTTCCTGTTGGTTGAAATGATAAATGACCATAAACAAGAAGAATTTCCCAGACCTGATTCGATGTTATATAATCTTCTTTTTGCTAATGAGGAAACAAAGGACAGGTTATTAAGAAGATTCAAAAAACTTAACAAATATTTAATTATTCCACTATATCGAATAAAATTTTTACCTCTTTTAGGCTTTGGAAAAATTTTTCTGCTTTTAATAACCAAAGGAAGGATTTCTGGAAAAAAAAAGAGAACTCCATTGGAGTACCACCGAATTGAAGGAACAATCACAGTTGTGTCAGCAAGAGGGGAAGAAGCTGACTGGTTGAAGAATATGCGAGCCAATCCTAATGAAGTATGGGTTAAATATGGATTTCACTCCTTTCAAGCGAGAGTAGAATTCGTTACAGATGAACAAGAAATTTTAAAACTTATTAAATGGTATGTCGTTAAGCATAAAAGGATCGCAAAACTAATCTTTGGTTGGAATCCAAAATTAGATGATCCAGAAACTGCAGACTTCTCAAAACTAATCCAATTAATTATACTTGTGCAATTTCATCCCAGAACCGAATAATATCTTATAAAATATTAACTTTTTTTTAAAAAAAATTCCTCTATAATTTTAACCCAAGGGTGACTTTTAATTTTCTGAGATTCATAAGATATATCTTTGTCATTTTGTATTTTTATAATACATTCTTGAATCTTTTCTATAGAGTCTATATTTACATTAATGATATATTGGGAGATTAGCTCCATTAGGTTGATATTTAAACATTCCCTTTGAAATTCTCGAGAAAACACTAGTTCATAGATTAAAAGATTTATCAAATTCTCATAAAATAAAATAAATTCTTTATTTTTCTCTCTTAATCTTTTGTTTTTATTCATATTCACCATAATATCAGAGAGTTTATTGAAAATTTCATGATTCTTCTGTAAATTAAGTGGTAATCTATTAAGATTTTTCACCGAAATCTCTGTAGTAAGATTTGCGCCTAAGTTGAAAACAAAATCATAATAAAAGTTAATAAGTTTTGAATTTAGTAAGAGCATAAGATACTTAATACTGACCTTTTTAGAACTCATGTCTTTTGGAATTATGACAATACATGTACTTAAAGGATAATAATTTTGATTATCATAAGCTACAGTAAGATTTGAACTAATTGTTTGCATTATTAATTTTTCTGGCTTTAGGAATATCATTTCGTCTCTTGCTCTATGAAGCCGAACTTTCGTCGTGGTATGCATTTCGTTGGCAGCGAGTCTTGAAACTGTTCGAAGTCCGTTACAACCTGAAGGCCAGAGTAATTATTGATAGAGCGGGCAGTTTTGGGCCCGCCGACCCCGATTTTACCGATCAACATATCTATTATGCCGAGCAGTGCCTGAGTGACGCCCGCGTAATTGCCTTGACCTATTTCTTGTGGTCAGACCCAACCAATCACC
>CP070831.1:836536-841735 GCA_020344955.1 Promethearchaeota archaeon
TAGTCGAGATTTAGAACTAGCAAAAATGATAGAGCTAATTCCTGATTTAAAAAAGTCAAAAAACAAAGCAGAAGCAATTAAAAAAATTAAAGAAGCAGCAAAATTTGTACAAGTAAAAGAAATAAGAAATCGAATACAAAAATCTAACAAATTTAATCTAAATTATTTTATGAATGCCTATAAAATAGGCAACATAATAGAAGAAATAGAAAAAACAGCATCAAATTATTTTGATATGGTAGAATTTGATCCACCTTATGCTATAAATTATAATAAATTTGCAAAATCGAGAAATAGTTTATCCACAAAAAATTACAAGGAACTTAATATTAAAGAATTCAATATATTAATAGATAAAATAATAAAAGAATCACAAAGAATATTAAAAAAAGATTCATGGATTATTATATGGAGTCAACACTGTATGCTAAAAAGAATAAAAGATTCTTTAATATTACATAATTTTAAAAGTATTAATTTCGGCTTTTGGGTAAAACCAAAGTCAGGTGTAACTTTGCAACCAAATATGTATTTAGCTTCAAGTGTCGAGCCATTTGTTTATGCTAAAAAAGGAAATCCAAATATAAAAAGACCAGGAAGAAGTAATGCTTTTTTCTTCAATACTATTCCAGGATCTACAAAAGAACCACGTTATCATCCTACACAAAAACCAATAGTTTTATATGAAGAACTATTATCAACATTTCTTGACCCAGGAGAAAAAATTTTTGTACCTTGTTGTGGAAGTGGTGCAACTTTAAAAGCTGCTTTTAATTTAGATATGGAAGCAATTGGTGTAGAGATAGAAGAATTATATAGAGATTTTTATATTGAAAGCATAAAAGAAGGAAAACCATTTAAAGATTACTATGATTGTACTGTAAAATTTAAATAAGTAGGAAAATAAAATGATAAGAAGTTCTGGTTTAAAAACAGCAAAAATAGCTATAATAGCAGCTTGCCCGTCGTCAGAAGAAGAACGGAAAGGTAAACCTTTTGTAGGATATATAGGTAATTTATTAAACCAAGTATTGCTTAATGCAGAAATAAATAGAAAAGATGTTTACATTACGTATTTGTCAAAAACCTATGAACCAAGCTTTTTAAAGCCTATCAAAAAAGTATTAGAAAGTAAAAAATTTCTAGAAGATAAAGAAGAATTAATAAAAGAGTTACATATAAATGGAGAAACAAAAGTAATAGTTCCATTAGATAATATTGTTCTGTATGCCTTATCAAATGAACTATCAGTGGATAAGTGGAGAGGATCAATTTTATTTAACAAGGAATTAAATAAAAAAATTATACCAACATATCATCCAAGACAGGCCATAAAAATGTTTAATTACAGCTACATCATGTGCCAAGATTTCAAAAGAATCAAAGAAGAAATTGAAACTGAATATTCCCTACCAAAAAGAAATATAAAAGTTTATCCAACAGCTAAGGAAGCAATAAATTATATCGAGACAATTCCAAAAATTATTTCATATGATATTGAAGTTATAAATAATGCTGTAGCTTCAATAGCTATAGCAAAGTCACCTGGTGATATTATGTGCATTCCTTTTATAAAAGGAAATATATTAAACACAGAAAACTATTTTACTGAGAATGAGGAATTAGCAATATGGACAGCTATAAAAGAAAAATTTGAATCATATGAATATAAAAAAATAGCTCATAATATTATTTTCGATAGCACGTATTTATTAGAAAAGTACGGAATAGAAATAAATAATATAGGATGTACTTTAATAGCTATGGCAATAGCTCTTCCTGGTTTTCCACTAAAGCTTCCGTTTGGAAGCTCTATCTTCACGAAAGAACCATACTTCAAAGATGAGGGAAAATTATGGAAATCATCTACAATTTTCAATAATGGATTAGGAAAAGAAGAAGCTGATAAATTTTGGGTATATAATGCAAAAGATGCTGCTGTTTGTTTAGAAATGTACCCAAAACTTACGGAAATAATAGAAAACGAAAATAACGTAAAAACTTATGAATCGAAGTTAAACATAATAAAAGCATTAAGTTATATGCAACTAAGAGGAATTTCTATAGATATTCATAAGCTTAATGGTATTAAAAAAGAATTAAAAGAAAAAATAGAAGAACTTAAAATAGATTTTAAGAAACTTGCTCCAGCTATTAATATAAATAGCTTTGAACAGCTTGTAAGATTTTTCTACTTTGATAAAAAGTATAAGCCAATTATGAATCCAAAAAATAAAGGAAGCTATTCTGTAGATATTAAGGCTTTAAAAAAGCTAGCAAAAAAAGGAAGCAAAGAAGCTTCAATATTATTAGAATATAGAGGTAAAGAAAAATTATTCAATACTTATTTCAATATGAAACTATCATTTGATAATAGAATTCACAGCTCCTTTAATCCTGTAGGAGCTGTCACTGGAAGACTATCTTCCAGTAAATGTATAACAGGAATAGGAGCTAATCTTCAAAATTTACCACCAACATTTCAATTAGTAGTAAAAGCTGACAACAATTATACTATGTATATATGTGACTATTCACAAGCTGAGTTAAGAATAGTTGCATATGTAGCTCCAGAATGGTCAATGATAGAAGCATTGGAAAGTGGCAGAGATATTCATATTGACACAGGATCCCTGATTTTTGGTATTCCATATGACCAGGTGTCCAGAGAACCTGGTTCATGTAGTCTTGGAGACGGAACTAAATCACAAAGAGATTGGTCAAAAACTGCAAATTTTGGCCTAATATACATTATGTCTCCACAAGGCTTTGCACGCAACTATGAATGTAGTATAGCAGATGCTACAATGATAGTTAATAACTTCTATAAGGCAAGACCTGGAATAGTTGAATACCATAATTGGATTTCGTACAAAATCAAAGTAGGTAAACCAATTATAAATTTGCTGGGTAGAAGTAGAAAATTTGCTGGAAGACACAATGAAATTTTACGAAAAGCAGTGAACCAAATTCCACAAAGCTCAGTAGGAGACCTAATCGACAGCAGAGGCCTTTATTATATTAGTAAAAACTTACCAAATGTAGAACTATTAAATCAAGTTCATGATAGTATTATAATTCAAATAAATAATAAATTTGAATTCAAGCAACACATAGAATGGTTAAAAGAAATAAAGAAATCGTTAGAGCAGCCATGTATATGGAAAGATAAAGAATTTATTATACCTGCAGGTTTTCATGTCTGCAAAAATATGAAAGAGAAAAAAGAAATTTTATTAAACAACGATAGTTTTAGCAAAGATCTTGAAACTATCATGGAAATTCAATGAGACATTATAAAAATTTTATAGAAGCATATTTGAAATATACCGATAATACTGAGCCATCGACACTCTATAGAACTTGGGTTGCTGTTGGTATTATCAATGCTGTTTTACAGCGTAAATGTTATCATGTTCATAGTGAAAAAGTTTATACTAACGAATATATAGTTTTAATAGGTCCTTCAGGATGTAGGAAAGGAACAGCAATGAGGCCAGCTTCATCATTATTACAATCACTAGGAATAACTATAGCTCCTAATGCAGTTACAAGAAGATCAATTATGAGTGAACTTGAATCAGCAAATTCTATTACTATCAACAAAGACAATACAACTAATCAAAGCTGTGCTCTAACAGTTTTTAGTGAAGAAATTACAGTTTTTTTTGGAGCAAAGGATATTCAACTAATGCAATTACTTATTGACTGGTATGATGGGCATGACCAATGGGATTATAAAACTGAGCATGCTGGGAATGCTTCTATAAAAGGTGTATGGCTCAATATAATAGGAGCTACTACACCTGATCTTTTACAGGAAAGTTTACCTAAATCAGTGCTTGGTGGAGGTCTTTCATCAAGAATTGTTTTCGTTTTCTCAAGTAGAAAGGAAAAAATTATAACAAGACCTTCTTATGAGGAAAATATGGAAGAACTTTTAGCACATGATCTTGGAGAAATTCATCAGCTTAGTGGAGAGTTTAAAATAACAGATGATTTTTTTGCTTTATATGATAAGTGGTATCAAGCAAATCATAAAGATTTCACCAAAGATAGCAGGTTAGATAAATACAGAGAGAGAAGAAGCTTACACTTACGTAAATTATGTATGTCAATAAGTGCTTCTTTAAGAGATGATATGATTATAGATGCGAATATATTTAATATTGCTATAGATCTACTTAGAAAAACAGAAGCACTAATGATAGGAGCATATTCACAAGTAGGAAAAGATCCTACTGCTTATATGCAAACTATTATACTTGACAAGATAAAGACAGAAAGAAAAACAACTCTAAAAGATATTTATAAACAATACTTTTTCGATATTAGTATGGAAGACCTGACCAAAATATTAATATCATTAGAAACAAGAGAAGAAATATCTTTAGTAAAAGTAAACAGTGGTAATGATTTAATTATAGAAAAAATTTAGGAAAGGAGAAATACAAACTATGAAAAGCAATAAATACAAGATACTTTGTGCAAATTGTTTTAATGAAACAGTTATATGCAAATGTTTAATGAATAAAGATTTTAAAGAAGATTTTCTTGATATAAATTGCACCTGTTGTAAAAAAAATATAGGTGTAAAAATAAAAAAGAAAAGGAGTAATAAATTATGTTTAAAAAAGAATTAAGAGAAACTATATTTATAATAATATTATTAATAATATTTAGTATAGAGTTGATAATTAGTATGTATTATGCTACAATAAATAAAAATTTACTTTATGCTATATATTTTTTAAGTTCTGCTAATATATCACTTGTAATGGTAGTTAATATAGCTGTGTTAAAATTATTACAACAGCATAAGAATAATGAAATAAATATTCTTAAGTATATGTTAAAATTATTAGAAGAGGAAAAAGAAAATGAAAAAAGAAATAAATCTTAAAGATTCAGAGCGTACCAAGTGTGAAATATGGACGAGGGTTATGGGATACTATAGACCAATATCTCAATTTAACCTTGGTAAACAAAAAGAGTATGAAGATAGGAAAAACTATATTATTAAGGAAGAAAAATGATTATTACTGACGGAGTACATTTAACAAGTACTTTTTCACTTGAAGAATTACATAATTTTGCAATAAAGAAATTAGGATTAAAAAAAATATGGTACCAAAATAAATCTAAACATACACATTATGATTTAACTACTAAAAGAATTAAAAATAAAGCAATAAATAA
>CP070831.1:841835-852338 GCA_020344955.1 Promethearchaeota archaeon
ATCTCAGATAATGCTAATTATGGTATTGGTATTATAGATCTTGATGGGAATTTTGTTTATTCTAATGATTATTTTGCTAATTTACATGGATATAATCCTGATGAACTTATTGGCAAAAATTTTGCTATATTTCATAACGAGGAGCAATTAAAACAAGTAAATGATTTAAGGCGAAAATTACAAAATGAGGGAAGCTTTAGTATTGAAGAAGTATGGCATAAACATAAGGATGGATCTATATTTCCAATGCTCATGAATGGAACAATTATCAAAAATGATAAAGGAAAACCATTATTTATGGCCGCTACTGCAATTGATATTACTGAACGTCAAGCAATGGAAGAATTATTAAAAGAAAATGCTATAAAAATGGAGATTTTAAACCACATTTTTAAAGAGAGTAATAAGGCTAAAGATATCATAATGTTAGTTGAAAATATCCTAAATTCCACCTTAAAGTTAATGAATTTTGAAGGGGGGGGCATTTATTTATTAAGTGAAACTCCAAATATAGCGGAACTTATTTATCATAAAGGTCTTCCTCCTGATTTTATAAAAAATATTAAAAAAATTAGAATTGATGTATCTCCTAGAGAATCTATCTTTTATAAGGGAAAATCCATATTTACTGAAAATTATCCCAAAATTGATCCTGAAAATTCATTAAAATGGGGGATCTTATCACTTGCAAGTATACCGTTTTTTGATAAAGATAAAGTAATCGGAGCACTAAATATTGCGTCAAAGAGTCGCCATTATTTTAAAGATTTTGAAAAAGATATTCTTATATCTATTGGAAGAGAGATTGGAACATTTATTACAAAAATAAAAACCGAAGAAAAATTAAAAGAATCGGAAAAGAAATATAGACTTATCACTGAAAATGCTAGTGATTTAATTGTCATTCTTGATAAAAACTTCAAATATGAATATATTAACGAACAAGTACATCAAAAGTTGATGGGATATTCAAAAGAAGATTTAATGGGAAAGTCATCACTGGACTTTATCCACTCGGATGATCTTGAGGAAGCTTCTAAGGCTTTAATTAAGGGTTTTAATGAAGGTGAAGGAGTGGGAGTAGTAAGAATTAGAAACAAGAACGGAGATTATATTTGGCTTGAAATTAAAGGTAAAGCATTTATTGATAAGGAGGGAAATACTAAGGGGATAATAATTTCAAGAGATATTACTGAACGTAAAAAAGCCGAAAATAAGTTGCGAGAAAGTAAACAATTATTAGAAACTACTCTATATAATCTTGAAGATGCTATATTTATTTTAGACAACCAAATTCCTCCTAAAGTTATAGATTGTAATCCAGCTTCAGAAAAGATTTTTGGATATTCACGAGATGAATTAATTGATAGTACAACTGCGTTCCTACATGTTGATAATAATAATCTTAAAACTTTTCAAAAAATTGTCCTCCCCAAACTTCAACAACATGGCAATTTTCACAATTTTGAATTTAAAATGAAACGGAAAGATGGAACTATCTTTCCAACAGAACATGCAATTAGTAATCTTAAAAATGAAAACAGAGAAACTATTGGAATTGTTAGTCTAGTAAGAGATATAACTGAGCGTAAAAAAATTGAAGAAAAGATCCGAGAATCAGAGAGAAAGTTAATGGATTTAATAGAATCTGTTCCTGTAGGAATTTCTATTACTACTCTTAATGGAAAAGTTATTGAATGTAATTCAAATGCTTATCAAGTTTTTGGTTATGATTCAAAGGAAGAATTCTTAGAAACTCCTGTTATAGATTTGTACAATACTCCAAGAGACAGAGATAGATTTATAGAACTGCATAAACTTGGATTAGTAAAAGACTTTGAAGCAGAGTTTAAACGCAAAAATGGGACCATTTTTTGGGGATCTCTTACTTCTGTTGCCCATAATGTTGGAGACCAGAGGACATATATCAACTCATTTCAAGATATTACAGAACGCAAGAGAGCAGAAATTAAAATTCAACAAAGTGAAGCAGAATTAACTGCAATATATAATTTTACACCAATAGCAATAATTCTGGTAGATAGTGAACGTCGGATTAGAAAAATTAATAAGTTCGCATTAAAATTCACAGATCGTAAGGAAGAGGAAGTATTAGGTATTCATGGTGGAGAGGCTCTTCGTTGTTTGTATTCAATCAAAGATCCTAGAGGATGTGGCTTTAGTGATAACTGCCAAAAATGTACTATTCGCAATACTGTTCTGAACACATTTAAGACCAAAATCCCATATATAAATGTAGAAGCTACACTCAATCTCTTACCTGGTGGCGATCTTAATAAACTTCATTTACTTATTTCAACTGTTCCATTGAAGTTTGGTGGAGAAAATCTAGTTCTCATCAGTTTAATTGACATTACTGAGAGAATGAAAGCTGAAGAAGAATTAAAAGAATCGGAAATCAAGTATCGAACTTTGTCGAATCAATATAAAATGCTGCTAGAATCTATTACTGATGCTGTATATGCCTTAAATAGAGAGTGGGAATACATTCTGGTTAATAAAAATGCTGAGAAAATTATTAACATGCCTGTTGGGGATTTAATAGGACATACAATTTTTGAAATTTTTCCTGATATTGAAAATACTCCCTTCTTTAAAACCTACGAAAATGTTATGAACACAGGGAAGGCTGATCGCGTAATTAACTCTTTCACACATCCAGATGGACATTTAGGACATTATGAAGTAAGCGTATATCCCATAAAGGAAGGAATACTTTGTATAGGGAAGGATGTAACCGAAGAAAAAGAAACCGAAAGAAAACTAAAAGAATCTGAGGGAAGATTCAAGTATCTTATTTCTTCAAATCCAGCAATAATTTATACATCTAAAACTTCGGGTGATTATTCTGCTACATTTGTAAGTGAAAATGTGAAAGATTTAACTGGTTATAAACCAGAAAATTATATTAATAACCCCAATTTTTGGCTAGATCACATCCATCCTGATGATAAAGACCGAGTCTTATCTCAGCTTTCTGAATTGTATGAAAGGGGATACTATTCTCATACATATCGTTTTAAATTTAGAGATGGTAATTATCGGTGGATGAGGGATGAGTTAAAGTTAGTAAGAGATGAAAATGGAAATCCTCTAGAAATTATTGGTTTTTGGATTGACGTTAATGATCAAAAAATAGCAGAACAGAAATTAAAAAAATCTGAAGAACGATTTAAATATCTTGTTTCTTCGAGCCCTTCAATAATCTACACTTCTAAAACTTCAGGAGATTACGGTGCGACATTTGTAAGTGATAATATTAGGGAAAAATGGGGTTATGAACCAGTAGTTTTTATTAGCGACTCAGAATTTTGGTTGGATCATATTCATCCAGATGACAAAGAATTTGTTATATCAGAACTCTCAAAATTATTTGAAACCGATCATACCATATATCAATATCGTCTCCTATTAAATGATAAAACATATCATTGGATGCGGGATGAAGTAATGTTAGTTAGAGACGAGTCTGGAAATCCTGTAAGTACTATTGGTTCCGTTATAGATATTAATGAGAGAGTTAAGGCTGAACAAGAATTAAAAGAATCAGAAGAAAAATATAGGAATCTTATAAAAAATATCAATGATCTTCTAATAGAAGTTGATTTAAACAGAAATATTACATATGTTAGCCCTCAAGTAAAAGAGATTCTTGGATATGAGCCCGAAGAAATAATTGGTCTTTCAGCTTTCGAGTTTATACATTCAGATGAAAAACTATTCCAAAAAGATGAGATCACAAATGCATTACAAACTGGCAACCCATTGTTTACGGAACATAGAGTAAAACATAAAAAGGGTCATTATGTCATTTTAGCTATGCAAGGAAATGTAGTAAAAGTTGATAATAATATTAAAATCGTGGGAGTTTTTCGAGATATTACTGAAAAAAAAATAGCTGAAGAAAAATTAATGGAATCAGAAGAAAAATTTAGAAATATCGCCGAACAGACTTCCTTGGGTTTGATAATTCACCAAGATGGATTTATTAAATTTGTGAATTCAGCAGTAACAGATATGAGTGAGTATTCTATGCAAGAAATTAATAATTGGTCTGTAGAGGATATGATAAAAATAATTCATGAAGAAGATGCACCACTTATAAATGATAAATTAACTATTGTACAGAGTGGTAATTTTGTCTCTTCTGAACAATTCGAATGTAGAATAATTACAAAATCGGGAACTATGAAATGGATTGAGATTATTATCAAACCAATAATTTATTTGGGGAAGAAAGCAGTATTTGCAACCCTCATTGATATTACTGCTAAAAAGAAAGTAGAAGACGAGTTAAAGGAGATTAGTAGACTAAAATCCGAACTTCTTAGCAGGACCTCACATGAATTGAAAACTCCATTGGTTGCGATAAAAGGTTATGCAGATTTATTATTAAGTCAGCATTATGAAGAACTCGATATCTATACAGTTTCGGTTTTACATGAAATAAAGCAAGGATGTTATCGCCTTGAATCCTTAATAAAGGATCTTCTAGAAACCTCAAAATTGGAATCAGAAGAAATTGTATTAAATAAACTAGAGGATGATCTGGCTTTTTTAGTTAGATTTTGTGTGAGGGATTTAAAAGGGCTATTAGAAACACGAAAACACAAGTTAGTGGTAGATATTCATGAAAAAATGATTACTATATTTGAAAAAGAACGGATTTATGAAGTAATATTGAATTTAATTAGCAATGCGATAAAATATACACCTTCAAATGGATTAATATCAATTAAATCTGAAATACGAGAAAATAATTTTATTATCTCTGTAGAAGATAATGGGATTGGTTTAACTGAAGATGAGAGAAAAAAAATCTTCAGAAAATTCGGAAAAATTGAGCGATATGGTAAGGGGATGGATATTGTTTCAGAAGGCTCAGGTTTAGGTCTTTATATTTCAAAAAAAATAATTGAACTTCACGATGGAGAAATTTGGGTTGAATCAGAAGGAAGAGATAGAGGTTCTACATTTTACTTCTCACTACCGATATTAAAAAAATAAATGTCATTTTCATTTTTTACTTTATTTTCTATATAAAAGAATTCAAATATTCAAACTCTATTAATTTGTTATAATAATAAAATCGTTATATTCCCTCAAGAATCATATATAGCTGATATTTAATGATATATATAGATAAAGAAAAATTAAAAATCCTATTTAAATGGTACATGCAAGAAGTGGGAGATAGTTTAGTATCTGTGCTTGTTGTAGATCGTGAAGGATTAATCGTTGATATTTTAACAAGAGATTCAGAAAAGACAGATGAGAAAAAATTTATTGGAGCTTTCAGTTCATTAGTAGAATTAGTATTAAAAAAATTAACTAAAGACTTTGATCTTGGTATATTTGGTGCCGGAACTTTTGATACAGATAAATACCGATTTATTTTTTGTGAATCTGGATCAGATCATGTTTTAGTTTCAATACTCAATCATACTGCTTTAGTTGATGATGTATTTCCATATACTTATTTAACTGCTGATAAAGTCGCAAGAATTATAGATGGAGAACTACCAGTTAGTCCTGTAATTCCTAAAGTAAAAAGGGATACTGAATTAGAAAAAATAAAACGAAAGATGGAATATTACCAAAGTAAACCTCATTCACCCGAGTATGTTTATAAATTGTCTTTAATCGGAGATGGGGGAGTTGGGAAAACAAGCATGGCTCATAGATATGTTCATGGAGTTTTTAAAGCAGATTATAAAGCGACAATTGGAACTTACATCTCTAAAAAGGAATGTAAATTTAAGGAATTAGGCACATCAGTAAGATTTATGATATGGGATTTAGCAGGGCAAACCCAATTCGAACGTCTATGGCCGGATTATTTAACAGATTCACGTGCGGGAATATTAGTGTTTGATATAACAAACAGAGAAACATTTGAGAACGTAAAGAAATGGTACGATATTATAACAAAAGTAGCATTACCAAATATCGTTTTAATTCTTGTAGGGAATAAAGTAGATTTAATTTCTTCAAGAGTTGTATCTACAGAGGAAGGTATGGAGTTAGCTAGACAGTTAGGGCTTTATTACATGGAAACATCTGCTAAAACAAGTGAAAATGTTGAAGATGTGTTTGAATGGGTCGCAATCCAAATAATTAATACAAATATCGAAGAAATAAATGAGAATTTATTCGATAAGCAAATTGAAGAAGGTTCAAAATTTATAATTTCAAGCCCTCAATTGAAGATTTTAAATCAATATTTTGCAAAACAACTGGACTATTGTATAGGAAAGAAGGATACAAAAGAAATAGTAAAGTATCTAGACATTTTAAAAGCTATAGAAAAAAAAAAAATATAGATTTTATATTTTAATTACATGTCTACATAAAGAGCTGGTTTAAATGGCCTTGCTCTTTTGGATCTGTTTTTAGGATCGAACTCAGAATTTATTATAATTGAGGAATTTAGCCTTTTCTCTATATAGGTTTTATATTGTTCTAATAAATCTCGTTCATTTATCTGTGGAAAATTCATCTCCCAAATCCTATCTTTCAATTGATTTTTTAGATAAGGAATAACCTCTTTATTATTGATTAAGTCCTTTTCCTTTTTGATCTCATTTATAATCTCATTGAAATCATCCTTCTTTGAAAAAATTAAATTATCAACTTTGTATTTCCATTCTGATGCTAAATATAGATAGATTTTTTCTGATTTATGAGATTTTACGATTTTCAGTATGTTCAAAATGTCATCAATTACATTTGAGATGTAATTAAATTCAAGTTCAAGATCAGAATTAATAAACTGTTTATTTAAGTCACCCCAAACTTCTTTTGATATAAATCCTTCATTTCCAGCGAATTCCCATAATTCTTCGCACAGATGTGGCATTGTCAGTGAAAGCAATTTCAACCAATCACAGTAAATCGATTTAAAAACTATAAGAAAGTCATCTAAATCATCTGAATTCCTTGAAAATTCCTGCACCAGATTAAAAACCTCATAAAATGAACTTTGAAGATATCTCCTTAAATTATAATCTTCTAATGCCTCATTTGCTTCAATAAATTTCTTTATTACTTTTGAAAGCATTACTCTTGAATATTTAGAATTAATATTGTCTATATTAGCCTCAAAATTCTTCGTTTGCCTAATTTTTTCATAAATAAAGGAATAGAATTTAAATATATGATTTCTCACTGTATTTATTTCTTTCTCTCTGAAATCCATAGAAACACCAAAATCAGCACTATGAGTGATGTAAAATCTAAATAAATCAGCAGAATAACTCTTTAGGATGTCTGCTATAGGGATCAAATTTCCCTTCGATTTTCCCATTTTCTGTCCTTCTACGATGACTGGTTCAATCAAAGAAATAAGTTTTGGCCAGTGTTTCTCTGGGAAAATAGCAACATGATGAAAAATGTAAAAACTCAAATGATTAGAGATATGCATTATTGCAGTATGACGATGATCCACGGGATACCAATATAAAAATTCTTTTCGAAGTTCTTTAAGTATATCTTCATCTAAATTCGTCTGTTTTGAGAGTTTCTTTATATCTCCATTATTTAAATATATGAAATCAAAAAATTCTGGAGTTAGTTGGTCTGGTTTAATTTCATATTCACGTATTTTATGTGAGATTGTATAAAATGCCATATATATTGTTGAATCGCTTAAAGATTCAATGATCCACTTCGTATTGAAAGGTAACTTTGTCCCTAAACCCCTTTTTCTTGCACAAGGTCTTTTTTCAAGCCAATTGAAAATATTTTCAAAATTTAATCTATACTTGTTAGGTGTAATTTTCATGGTATTAAGACATTTAAACGCCTTATTTTTCCAATCACCAGCATTGAAATTGAGAAACCACTGATCCTTAAGAATAGAAACAATGATTTCGGCTCCGCACCTACATCTAAGGTTTTTAGTAATAGGAAGATATAAGATTTCAGCTTTATTTTCTTTAATTAGATCTACTGAAACATGTCTTGCAGCTTCACTCACTTTCATTCCTTGATATTTACCACATTTATCGTTAAGAACACCATTGTAAAATTCATATTTATAATTCTCACTTGTTGCATTATCTAGTTCTTTTTCATCTTTTTGAGATTGAACTTTAAATTTATCACAATATATTTTTGCTGGAAAATCCTTAAAGCCCATTAATTCAATAATTTGAATTGGGTAAATAAATTCAATTTCTCGTTTATTTAGGTTAAATTTCTCAATTAATCCAGTATCTTTTTGTAAATCGAGTAATGCCATATAATCATATGGTGCATGCGCTGGAACTGAATAAACTACTCCCGTCGCTGTGGATGTGTCAACAAAATCTCCAGGTAGAATCGGGATTTCTTTAATTCCATATACATCTCTAGCCTTTTTCCCAATAATTTTACTTCCTTTGAAATTTGCTAATATTTTAATCTCCTTATTTTGATTTTCTAGCAAGTGAGTTGCATCATCGGAGATAAACCATATTTCATTATTTATTTTAGCCTTAACATAATTTCCAGTCGGTTTTATCCATAAATTTGTAACACCATATATCGTTTCAGGTCTTAAAGTGGAAGCTACGAGAAATCCATTCTCAAAAGGAAATTTTATACAATTATATTCATTAATATTGAGATCGAGTTCATCTCCACTGGCTATATCGTCTTCTCCAACTGCATTTTTATCTCTGGGACAATACAAGATTGGATATTCCCCTTTTTCAATATAACCTATGTCTTTCAGATGGAAGTATTGCCATTCAATGAATTTGTTATAAATTTTATCTCCAGTAGTGAATTCTCTTCGCCAATCTAAACTCATTCCTATTGATTTATAATCTAATTTAATTGTGTTAGAAAAATAATTCACAATATTCCAAGGATCTACAAAATTATCTACAATTTGCTCCACTTTTTCCAGATCTTCAGTGTGCAATGATACATATTCTTTCATCATAGCTATTTGCATTTGATCCCCCCTTTTTAAAGAAGATGAAATCGCTAAAACGGGAGTTCCAGTAATGTGAAAGGCCATAGGATATAACACATTATAACCTTTTGCCCGATAATATCTAGCAAATATATCTCCATTAACAAAACTCCTCCCATGACCTATATGCGTAGGACCCGAAGCATATGGATAAGGTGAAGTAATGAAAATCTTTTCTCTTTTTCTATCCGGGTTTGCTTCAAATATTTTTGCTTCTTCCCATTTATCCTGCCATTTCTTTTCGATTTTTTGAGGATTATACATGTTTTTAGACTTTTTTTTTTGTAATTTATTTTATTTAATTCAAATTCCTTTCTGAGCCATCAATCACCTATGATCTCTTTCAATTAAATTCACCAAGCAAGCGAACAAATCCGTGGGAAAAATAAAAGAAAAAGAGTATAGGGATTTGTTTTGCTCAAGATAATAATAAAACTGCAAGTAAATCAACTAAGGATTCTTTTTTCCTTAAATTCATCTTTAAAGCAGTAATATTTGAACTCATTCTTATATAGAGTATATATGTTTTTATATTAAAATATTTTTAGGTTCTGAAATCATAATTTAGCAATCGAGATTATGTGAAAATGAGTATAGTATTTAATTCTATTAAGTTAACTTTCTTTTAGAAAATAGTGCAAATCGTTAAATATATCTTCTTATATCATTTTTTAAACCGTTATATGAAAGAAATTGGGGATTGGTATATTGTGAAAAATGCCTCTAAACAGAATAAGTTTGAAAGTGAATTTGAAAATAACAACAAACTACTGCAAATAACTCTGGATGCAATGAGTGAGTCTTTTTTTCTCATTGATTCAGATCATAAAATCCTGCAATGTAATAAAGCAACCTTAGATATTTTAGGAAAATCTAGTTACGATGAAATCTTAGGTCATTCCTGTTGGGAACTAGTGCATGGTACTTTGGGACCGGTGGATTGGTGTCCGGTGGAAAAAATGAAACAAACTAGGCAAAGAGAGATTACTGTTCAATTATTAAATGATAAATGGGTTGAGATTTCTGTAGAACCAGTTTTTAATAATGAGAGAGAAATTATTGGAGCTGTTCATGTCATTACGGACATCAATGATCGTAAAAAAGCTGAGGATGCTCTAAGTGAATCAGAACAACAATATCTTACAATTCTTAATTCTCTAAGCGATGCTATGCATGTAATAGATAGAGATTTAAGAATCATATATCAAAATCCAGCTATGAATCGTTGGCTTCAAAAATTAAAAGTAAATTCTGACATTATAGGTAAAACGATTTTTGAGGCATTTCCGTTTTTGTAGTATGATAAAGTCTATAATGAGTATGATAAAGTCTTTGAAAGTGGTGAACTCCTAATAACTACAGATGTTACCAGACTATTCGATCGAGAAGTATTTACTGAAACTTCAAAAATTCCAATTAAAAGTAAAGGGGTAGTTAACCAAATAATAACAATTTTAAGAGATATTACAATTCAGAAGGAAGCTGAAGAAAAGTATCGATATTTGATAGAAAATGCATTA
>CP070831.1:852438-856396 GCA_020344955.1 Promethearchaeota archaeon
ATGATGCCCTGCATTTTCGATAAATTCATATTTAGCATTACCAAATTCTGTAATATATTGTTCTGCTACTGATCTTTTGACTATCCCCTTTTCAGAAATAAGAAGCAAGGTAGGTGCTTTCACTTTTGGAAAAATTTCATGCCAATTTCTTTTTGGATCAAAAGATTTTGATTTCGATTTATTTTCAGCCCATTCTTTGCGAGCAATAGACCATAAGATTTTATCATCCTCATTCCATGTCTTATATTTTTTATCACAAAATTCTCGAATTTGAGTTAAAGAGTACTTCTTAAACTTTTTGCTCATCCGCTTATAATACAACAAATCTAGAAATGTAGGATTTTTAAAATAATACCCAGGATCTTCTAATACAAGTTTACTTACCAGATGATGGTATCGAGCACCGAGTTCGGTAGCTATATGTGCACCCATTGAATGCCCAATCACGACTATAGGAGCTAATTTGAGATACTTAATTAATTCTACTGTATCATTAATCATTTCTATATAAGTAAATTCTTTTTGATAAGAAATAGATTTCCCATGTCCTCGTGCATCTGACATGATTATATCAAATTCACTTTCTAATGATTTTGCAACTCTTAACCAACATAAACCATTATTCATTGCCCCATGGAGTAATATCATTGAAGGTTTATCACCCCCAGTGCGAAAATACCGAATATGACCTCCTTGGGGCTCAAAATAGTTTTTGGTCCAATTATCAGGATAAGCCATAAATTGTAATTCTCATCTTTCGCTTAAATATGTAATAGTTGTAAGTTTTTTATAATTAAATTGGGTTATTTTTTATAAAATTTATTGAATTTAAAATTTTTCAAAGGATTTTTCATTGAAATCAGAAGCTGAATTTACCTTTCCAGCATTAGGATTAGCAGCTGCAATCGGGGAGCCCTTTACGAACAGCAAAGACTATTGGTATAGCAAGAAGTAATGCTCCTACTATTAAAATATTGGTGCCTAATTGATCTGCAGTAAATGTAAGAGGATCTAAAGAACCTGCTATAATTATCAATATAAGTCCACTTATTCCCATGATCCAAAATATAATTTTCACTTTTGCCAATGTATCCATTGAACTTTGTTGAGTTTTTCCATGATATATTGAACCATTTCTTAAAACGAAATCTACATTAGCTGACCCGCATTGGGGACATGATTTTAAGCGTTTATCAGTTACCATGATGGTCGAGGTGCAATCTCTACACACTAATTTCATCCTAATTTCACACTCCTGTAAAATTCTGTTTTAGATAAGTTAAACATATCTAGTAATTGATTATAACATTATTTAAATGTATATAAATCAAAATTTTGAACTCCCTGTAAAACTGTGGGAGACAATTTCAAAGCTAGAAGAATAATTTCAATTTAAGATTTTTTTGTCTTTTCAAATGATTTTTCATTGAAATCAAACTCTGAATTTACCTTTCCAAATCAAATTCATAGAAAATTTAATATGTAAAAACTTTAAAAGAATAGAAATAATGCATTCTAGAATCCGATTTAATTTGATAAAATCATCAATATATAAAGATAAGAGGTGTTATAAGCATACCATACCTAAAAATACAAATAAATCAAGATTTTGATGAAGAAAAAAAAGCAGAAATAATGGATAAAATCTCAATACTAGTAGCAAAAGAATTAGGTAAACCTGAAAGTATGATTATGGTCGCACTTGAAACTGCTACAAAGATGGTGTTTGGAGGGACAAATGAACCTACATTATTTATGGAACTGAAGAGTGTTGGATTACCTGAGTCAAAAACAAGTGGTTTATCTGAATCATTATGTGATTTTGCAGAACAACATTTGAATGTTAAAAAAGAAAGAGTATACATTGAATTTGCCAATGCAGTAAAATCAATGTTTGGCTGGAAGGGGAAAAGCATTCTAGAATTATTTCCAGACTAATATCAAAGGGATTTTCATTGAAATCTGATGCTGAATTTACCTTTCCATCCAATTTTCACAGAAATTTGGGATAAAATTTAAAAATTTTCCAATGTTATGCCTTTAAAGATATTTAGAATAGTAGAAAATTAATTTTGATGGTGAAAGATAATGAGTAAAGATATGGAGAAATTCTTGGAAGATATAGAAGCTGTAGAGAAGTTGGTAGAAGAGGAGAAAAAAATTTTTGAGAAAGAAGATATAGAGATAGATAAAGAACCGAGTAAAAAAAAGAAACAAACATTTAAAGATGCTGTAATGGAATCAAGAGCAAGAATGAAGAAAGGACTTAAAAAAGATCATTTTTATCTGTTTGATTTTCTGCTTACACTAATAATAATAACTGTTGTTATCGTTATAATATTTATTCTTTAAGCTTTTGTATAGTTTTTAAAATCTTACCGCTTTTCAAATTTGCCTATACATTTTCTTATAGTCATTATAGAGACACTTTAGTTATCAGTCGTTCCCAAGGATAAAATTGGACGAATAATGTCACTTGACCATATGATATCAATGGCAATCGCGCCTATAGGAGCATTAATGACAGGTCCATTAGCAGAATTAATGGGCATCATTCCCTTATACCTAACGTGTGCTATAACCGGTATAATTTTTCCCTACTTGGTATGATTTTTCACAAAGATCAAACAGCTGGAAATTATTGATAAAACAACATGCTAATGTCAGCGGAAGAAGTAGGAGAAGTGGAAGAGGTAGTAGAAGAAGAACCATCTGAAATAATTGAAGTTATAGAATAATTATTTTTTTTTTCTTTTTTTTTAAGTGACTTTTTCAAATGAATTTTCATTGAAATCAGACGCTGAATTTACCTTTCCATTCCAATTTCAAAGGAAATTGGGTGAAGAAGCTAAAAAAGTTATTCATCAATCTTGAAATAAAACCATATTTTTTCAAAAAACCCACAGAAATAAAAAAATAATAATCAATACGATACTCAGGATACAGATTATACTATAAATTTCCAACGTCCTAATCTCCCTACGCATTTGAAAATCTCTCGCGCTTCTCGCCTGTTGCTGTTCCATTCTTTGCAGTTCATCATCGCTAAAATAATCCTCGACAGTTTCTTCTCCCTCGCCGTCCTTAACCTTGTTAGTTTCACTCATAACCTTTCAGTTTAAATATTTTATAGCTTGGTTTAAATAACACAAAAGAAATATATAAAGATTCCACAACTTAATAGCGCTGAAAAAAAGTCTACTGATTATTTCTACTTGGTATTCTCTCTATTTTAACAATTCTTATAAGTAAAAAACTATGGATATCCTAAAATCAATTCAAAATTTTTGATTTGTTTTTTCAAAGGAATTTTCATTGAAATCTGATGCTGAATTTACTTTTCCTGAAATGTACAAATTTCTAATTTTTCAAAGTTAAAGATATAATTCAATGAAAGGCCAAACTATATGATGAAGTGAATTATAAAAAAAATTAATAAGAAAAGAAAAAAAAATTCTATTTTATTCTACTGGTTCGATTACCTGAATGACTTCAGCAGGCTCTACGATTTCTTCCACTTCTTTCTCTTCTTCTGATTTCATCATGATTTCTCTTTCAATAACCTCAAGTTGTCTTATTTTTGTGAAAAACCAAAGAACAAATGGATGAATTACTCCGAGAATCGCAGCAATTAGGAATAATGTATGTATTCCCAAGACTAAAGCTAATGGTCCGGCTATGAGAGCTCCAATTGGAGCGATAGCCATTGAAATCATGTGATCAATTGACATAATCCTTCCTATTTTATCTTTCGAAACAACTGTTTGTAGGATTGCTAAATACGTGGAAACTGTTATCGGAAAGAGTACCCATCCAGGAAACAGAGAGATTATTATAATGATAAAGTTCCCTGTAGGAGCAAATATCGCTGGTAATTGACAAGCAAAAAATATAGCTCCTCCAATAATATTTATTTTTATTTTATGTTTCCATGTTTTCTTAAATGAAGTGATTAATG
>CP070831.1:856496-864340 GCA_020344955.1 Promethearchaeota archaeon
CTTCTAAATCAGAACAAGATGACAACTCTATCAAATTTATTAAAAAATAGAAATTACTTAATACATTTTTACCCTATTTTTGGCAAATTTACTGGTAAACATAACAATTAAATATAAGATTCCCATAAATTCAAAGGAAGGTGATGAAATAATAAATGACTGATAAAAATCAAGTGATAAATGACATTAAAGATTTAGTTCGTAATCCAAAAATACCCGCGAAGAAAGTTATAAAATCTTTATATGAGTTACGGACTAAAGAGAAATTTAAGCAACTTTCTGATTCTGAATTTTTTGATATTATAGGAGAAATTTTCAAGATGAATACTGATTTTTTTATGAAAGAACTTTATCAAGCTTTCAGGAATAAAATGGTTAAAATCATCGGTACTGAAAAACTAAAGGAAATGGAAAAGTATATTATAAAAAAATTTTGTTTATATGAGGAAGAACAAATTCTTTATGAATGTGAAGGGGAAATAAAGCAAAAAGAATTATTCGTAGACATTGTTCCACTCAAAATTTCAGTAAGCTCTGGGAATCTCTTTTTTACGAATTATAGAATAATTGCTCACGGTAAGCTTGAAGTGAGTGGTGGTGAAGGCTCGGCTTTATTGATATTAACTCCATCTCTGTCTGTATTTTCGGGCGGAACCAAACGAGCTGAAAGTAAAAAAAAGATTATTGAGGATTCGATATTTCAAGAATTACCTTGTTATGGATACCAGTTTCCAATTGAAAATCGTACTGAATTAAGTAAGAAAAATCTCCTACACAGAATAGAGTATTTTGTTGAAATCAATGATCGCAAATATAAAATTTCTATAAAACCTAATCCCTTAAAAAGAGAAGAACATCTTAATAAAATTCTTGATATCTTATAATTCCATCAAATTTATTAAAGATTTGAATAAAAAAGAGTTGAAAAACATAAAAATAATCATATATTTTTAAAAGTTCCAATAAAAGAGATGAAAAAATAAATGACTGACAAAAATCAATTAATAAATGAAATTAAAGAGGAACTTCAAAATGAAAGGCCAAATTCTAATAGTATTTTAAAATCTTTATATGATTTAAGGACTAAAGAGAAATCTCATCAAATGACTGATTCTGAATTCTATGATGTTGTTGGAGAGACTTTCAAATTGAGTCCTGATTTCTTTATGAAAGAACTTTATCAAACTTTTAGGAATAAAATGGCTAAAATCATTGGAGTTAGAGATCTAATGGATATGGAAAAATATATTATTGAAAAATATTGCCTATATGATGGAGAAGAAATACTTTATGAATGCCATGGGAGTATAAAGCAGAGCACTGGAGAATCTGATGTGGCTGTATCAGTGTCGAAGGGATTTTTATTTGTTACTACTCATAGAATCATTGCTCAAGGTACAATCAAAGTGAGCGGGGGTCATGACATTTTAGGACCTGGCACAATAATTTTGCCTTTGGTTTGGGCAACCTTCTCGGGGATCTCCAAAAGGGCTCGAGGCAAAACTGACCTTATTGAAAGTTCAATAGATCAAGAATTATCATGTTATGGGTATCAATTTCAGATTAAAAATCATATAAATTTGAAGAAAAGCGGCGATAGATGGATAAGATATAGTGTAATTGATTTAGAATCAATTACAAAAAAAATTGAAAATATAAGCTTGTCAAAGCGACTACAAAAAAGCCTCCAAGGTGAAATTAATAAAATCATCTCCAAGATGGATTTAAAAAATGCGATGAGACCTATCAGAATAACCCTACCTTCTCCATCAAAAGATAAACTAGACGAACTCTTTCAAGTATTATGTAAGGATACGAATGAAATTTTAGATTCATTTATAGAATTACATGAAATAGGATTAAATGAAAAACTAAAACGGAAACAGTTTTTATATAGATTACGCCAATTATGGAAAAGTGAAGAGTATAAGCAACTTTCTAATTCAGATTGCTTAGATATTGTAAAAGCGATTTATCAATTAGATCCAGGATTTTTTATGAATTCCGTTTACCCAAAAATGATGTCTTGGAAATTTCCCTCATTTTTAAGTGTGAAAGAGAAAGTAATGACACTTTTTGATACATTAAACAAGTAATTTGTTCCTTCTAAGCCAGAATCAGAGGATAATTCCATCAAATTCAATAAAGAATAGAATAAAGAAAAAGCAAAATTATTTCTTTTTTTTTGGAAACCATGGGAAAAATTGGCTTGTTCTCCTTTTATAATCAGCATATTTGTCATCATCCTTATATCGGTAGTTTAATAGTCTTATTCCTGAAACTTTAATAATCATATAGGTAATAAAGATTGGTCCGACAACTGAAATAAAGCCAAATGGTACTGCGAGAGCAATTATAAATATTCCCCACCATTGAGTTACTTCTCCAAAGTAGTTAGGATGCTGAGTATATTTCCATAATCCCTGATCCATTACTTGTCCTTTATTATTAGGATCTTTCTTGAACTTATAAAGTTGATAATCGCCAAATGTTTCAAATAAGAATCCAATTATCCATATAATTGCGCCCAACCACAATGTAATTCCACTAAAGTCTATTAAACTTATTAGGGGAGAATTATTACTCATGTTTACAAACCAAACTGGAAATGCAACAATAAAGATAACAACACCTTGAAATATGTAAACTCTAATTAGACTTTTTAAAACTATATTAGTTTTCCATCTTTTCCTCATAGCTTGATACCGATAATCTTCAGGTTTTCCTCGATTTCTAATAAATACATATGTCCCTAGTCTTAAAGCCCATATGAATACAAGGCTAGTTACGATGATTTGACGAATATTTAAAAAACCATTTAACATAAAATAAAGAACTAGACTAGTTAAAGCTACTACAAAGTATCCTGGGCCGTAAAATACATCCATAAGCCCATTATTTTTCTTTATTGTTCCTATTATAAAAGCAATAATAAGATATCCTAAAAGAAATAATGCAGAATAACCTATGATAACCAACATATCTAAAATTGCCATTTTTTTTTATCTCACTATAGAATTAAAATTTAATTTTTTTTAGTTATATTAGGGAATAATTGAATTATCTTTTTATTGTTTCATCTAATAAAATAAAGAATCTTTATGAGGTTTATTGAGCTTATTGATTTTCATTGATTTTAAAAAAATTAGTAATTCAAATCTGGATTTTTCTTTAAATGTAGTCGATTATTAATAATAATAAAGAAGCGACAAAATTTCGACGAAAAAATAACAAATTCCTTTTTAATTAAAACCAATAAAAATAAATTTACAAATTTGTGTATATTCCATAGATTTATCAAACCATAAATAATCAAACATTAGAGAGATTAATCAATAGCTTAATATAAAGTAAACGTTAATTTTAAATTAAAAGAAATCATAAATTTATAGGACGGTTAAGGCAAAAAAAATAATTAAGTAATTAATTTAGCCGATAAAATTATAATAACAATACATTGCATAATTTTTGATGAAGAAAATGCCCAATAATTCCTTCTCGTTAATAGATTTATATCCTAAATATGTTATTAATTCTAAGGGAGAAAAGAAGAGTTTTGATGAGAATAGCATCGCAAAGGTTTTGAATAAAGAAACTGGTCTGGATATGCATATTGCAGAGAAAGTGGCTGAAGATGTTATTAGAAAGATCATAGGTCTAGGTGTAAAAGAGATAACCACTAATTACATAAGAGAATTAGTGTGTGTTGAATTGACTCAACGAGGAATGAATAAATATCGAAATCTTTTCGCTCGAGCTATTAATTTAGAAAATATATCTTTTAAACTTGACGAAGAATTCGTGAATAACTATAGTGGTAAGCAACCAGATTGGGGTCCACTTGGATATATTACCTATAAGCGAACATATGCTAGAATTATTGAAAAGGAAAATAGAAAGGAAGAATTTTGGGAAACAATTCAGAGAGTAGTTGAAGGTTGTTATTCCATACAGAAAGAACATTGCATTAAATTGAGCTTACCTTGGGATGATGAGAAAGCTCAAAAATCTGCTCAGATAATGTTTGAAAAAATATGGAACTTTAAGTTTCTACCTCCTGGACGAGGTTTATGGATGATGGGAACTGAGTTCATTGCTCGTCACGGTTCAATGTCTTTGAATAATTGTGGTTTTGCTTCTACAGAAGATATTAGTCTTAAACATTCAAAAGCTTTTGAGTTCGTAATGGATGCCTTAATGCTTGGTGTAGGAGTAGGTTTTGATACTAAAGGTGCTGGGAAAATAACAATTAAAAAGCCCAAAGAAGGTAACTTCGACTTTCAAATTCCTGACAGTAGAGAGGGATGGGTAGAATCTCTTAAATTAATTTTAGAAGCTTATTTTATGGGTAAACAAGTCCCAATATTTAATTTTAGCTTAATAAGACCTGCTGGTGAACCTATAAGAGGTTTTGGTGGAGTCGCTAGTGGCCCAGGACCTTTAAAAGAAATGCTAGAAGAAATCCAGAAGATTTTGGAATCAAGGATAGGACAAAAAATAACTTCTGTTGATATTGTAGACATTATGAATCACATTGGAAAATGTGTAGTTGCCGGAAATGTACGTAGAAGTGCCGAGATTGCATTAGGTGATCCTACTGATCTCGAATTTGTAACTTGTAAACAAGATGAAGAAGCATTATATTCTCATAGATGGGCAAGTAATAATTCTGTTTTCGCAGTTAGGGGATTGGACTATTCATTTATAGCAAATCAAATTGCCGTAAACGGAGAACCAGGAATTTTTTGGCTTGAAAATGCTAAAAACTATGGAAGAATGGGAGATCCACCAAATTTTAAGGATAATAAAGCAGCAGGAGTTAATCCGTGTGGAGAACAAACTTTAGAATCTTTTGAATTATGTTGTCTTGTTGAAACTTTTCCTTCTAGGCATGAAACTTATGAGGAATATCAAAATACATTGAAATACGCTTATTTATATTCCAAATCAGTTACTCTTGTAAACACTCATTGGCAAGAAACTAATGCGGTGATGTTAAAAAATCGACGAATGGGGATATCACAGACTGGAATTATCGAAGCATTTGTAAGACATGGAAGAAGAAAAATGTTAGAATGGTGTAGTAGAGCATATAATTATTTACAAGAATTAGATGAGCAATATTCTGGATGGCTTTGTATCCCTCGTTCCATTAAGATAACAACGGTAAAACCTAGTGGAACTGTGAGTCTTCTTCCGGGAGTGCCTCCTGGAATTCATTATCCACATTCTGAATATTACATAAGGAGAATCCGACTATCTAAAAACTCAGATCTTATCGTGTCTATTAAAAATGCTGGATATAAGATTGAAGATGATTTATATTCACCGAATACGGTAGTAGCTGAATTTCCTATTCATGAAAAGTATTTTGATAGATCAAAAAATGAGGTTTCCATTTGGGAACAAGCAGCTAATGCAATTGATTACCAAGCGAGATGGAGTGATAATCAAGTTAGCATTACTATTACATTTACAGAAGAAGAAGCAGATCAAATAAAATATGTGCTTCAGTTTTGTGAAGATAAACTTAAAAGTGTTAGCTTTTTACCAATAAAGGAACACGGATATAAACAAGCACCATATGAGGAGATTACTAAAGAACAATATGAAAACACTATATCCCAACTTAAACCTTTTAATCTTAATGGAACAAGAGATAGAGCAATTGGAGAGAAATTCTGTGATTCTGATCGCTGTGAAGTTCGATTTTAAAAAGATTATTTAAGTTTATTTATTGAATTTAATTTTTTTTTTATGATATAAAATATCTATTAGGTCATTTCTCGATTGTTTTATATACCAATCAGATACTAAACTAAGATCAATTTCTAATCGAAAATATTGGGTTTCATGTGAAACAATTTCTTTTAATATTTCACCTTTTGGATTAATTACTAAAGTAGGACATTCTTGAAATTTGGCTGCTGTATTTATACTTATGACAAATCGTTGATTTTCAGAAGCTCGACTTATTAATTGACTTTTCCATACTGATTGTGCTGAGGAATTATTTTTTGCATTATTTAAATGGAGGAATATTTGTGTTTTATTTATAGCAAGCCAACGCCATTGCTCAGGATATTTTAAATCTCTGCACATTTGTACCCCGATATTAATTTTTTCATCGTTAAAGTCTAAAGGGAAAATTTTTAATTCCGTTCCAAAAGTAAAAACGCTTCTTTCATGTGTAGCTAAATTTACTTTATTATATCGGTGAGTTTCACCTTTGGGTGTAAATCCTAAGGCAACATTATACCATTGGTTATTTTCAAATAAGCAAGATCCGACCCAGAGGTGGATTTTTCGATTAATTGCTTCATTTCTCAACGTTTCTAAAGCATTTTGAATTTTGGGCATCTCAATATTATCCAAAAACGAGAGGTTTATATCATATCCCGATATACTCCCTTCTGGAAAAACAACAAGATCATTTTCTTTAACTCTTTGTAAAATCTTCAGAATTTCATTTACATTTTCATCAATATTGAAAGATATTGGAAATTGAGCTCCTAAAATTGACAAGTGCATAGATTGAAAATAATCAAATTTCCTTCAAAAATCTTCTTTTAAAAGAAGCCCAAAAAATTATATATTTGAACTATATCATTATCTTTTTCTTTTTACAAAGAACTGTTGAATATTGTAACGAATCTACTAAGAAATCAATTAGAAAAAAAGAATTTTTTATGTCTTTAAAAAAGAGCTTCATTAATCAATTTTTACCTTAAATATACCAAATTTACTGGTAAATTTTGGATTTTACCATTATTTTTTAATATAATCTTTAAATTCTAAAAAATCTATTTAGGTATTATTAGTAACCAAAAATCTTAATGAAATACAATGAAAAAAAACTCTATTTTAGTAATAATCTTAATTATTTTGATGCCTTTTAGTTCACTTCTATTCAATAATTATTTTACTAATAAAGATTCGAATAATAGTTTCAATTTTGACACTATATCATCGGATATAATTGTTGGAAATTATTTCGTTCCTGGAGTAACTTGGTCATTACCTTTAGATCGTGTAATTAAGCTAGGCATTTTAAACGATATGGGAGATATCACGGGGGAGCATTCATGGAAAGGTGCTGAATTAGCATCAAGAGAAATAAATGAAGCAGGAGGAGTTGTTATAAATGGTACTAGATACTATTTTGGGCTAGTATCTGAGGATACTGAGGAAATGGATCCTCTATTAGATGTTAGTGCAGCAGTTAATGCTGCCAATAATATGATAAATAATAATGACCCTCATTTTATTACTGGCGGGTTTCGATCTGAAGCGCTATTGGCTTATCAGGAGGTTATAATGGATGCTGAAATCCCATTTCTTTCTACCGGTGCTGCAGATGATACTTTTACTCAAAATGTACATGATGCTTATTTTAGGTACAAATATTTTTTCAGGGTGAGTCCAATAAATGTTACAATGTTAACAATGCAATTAATAACCTATATTTTACATCTTGCTGACTATTTAAACACAACTTATGGCGCTTCTACGCTTGATGTGGCAATTCTTCGTGAAGATTTAAACTGGAATGTAGGCATAGCAACACTTTTAAAAATTCTTTTACCAGCATTAAATCCTAACATAACTGTTGTTCAGGATATAGCTTTTCCATTAACCACAACTGGAACAGATATGACAACATATTTAAATATGCTCGAAGTCAGTGGTGCTCAAATAGTAATTCCATTAATTTCTTCTCAGCTTGGAGTTATGATGAGTATTGTATATGGCGATCTTCAGCCGAATTATTTGTTATGTGGTATTAACACATTAGCTCAACTTGATACATATTGGCCAGATACTTTAGGATCATGCAGCTATGA
>CP070831.1:864440-869909 GCA_020344955.1 Promethearchaeota archaeon
AGTCTCTACCACCGCTAGCAAAATTTGCAGATACAGTTGTAAGAGTATACAAGACTTTTGGAGAGAAAAACGCCCTTGCAGAAATAAAAAAAAGGCCCGATAATCCAAAGGGCAAATCTATTGCTTATGCTTTTCTACTTGCTTTTGGTAAAGGTCAAGATAAAAAATGGCAGTTTTCACAGGTTGAAATAGAGTATGGTGAATTTTTAAAAGATAATGTGAAAAAGCTTCTCGATTCAAAACCGGATAAATATCATAAATATTTACAGGATTTGTTAATAGCAAGTGGTTCCTCTGAAAAAATTTAATTTTTTAAATTATCACTCTCTCAATATTTAGATAATCGGTTGATATTTCCCACAAACTTAATGATAAATAATTCCAAATATTACTTTCGACTTTTTTTATTATCTTTCCAACTATCTGACAATTTAGTATCGAGTTATTTATTGCATTCTCTTCATCAATGTAGTATTTTTTAAAATAATCAACTCCATTAATTTGTATCATTTGACTATAGATTATTTCGCCTTTTAAGTTACAGTATAATATCACATCGTTTTTTTGAATGTCAAAATCTGGATGAACTATATTTTGAATTATAAGATAACTTTTATCTTGATTTTTAATCCCTTTTATTTCATTTGAGCTTTTAAAATAGCAATAAGATTCTGGATTTTTAAAAGAGTCAAGAAATATATCTACTCCTGTTATATTAATAATAGTTATAAAAGGCATAGATAAAAGTAATATAAAAACAAGGATTTTCGTAATTTCTATAAATTCTTTTTTTATTTTTATATTCATACACCTCTTCATGTTATTTAGTATCTTGTTAACACTTGTCATTAGTAATATTTAAATACATCTATGTAAAACAACAAAATGACTAAATATCAATTAGGAAAAAAATCGGAATATATTAATAAATAAAATTGAAAAACTTTATACATATATAATCAATTCAACTAAATAATATAAGAGATGGGAAGACCAAAATTACTTTAAAGAATTAATTCTATTGAGGAATGAAAAATGACAAAAACCATACTTGTAGTAGATGACGAACCAGATATTCGCCAAAGTGTTAAAATGATCCTTGAGAAAAATGGTTACACAGTATTAACTGCTGAAAATGGAGACGATTGTTTATTCAAATTAAAAGAAAAAACGCCAGATTTAATTTTATTAGATATAATGATGCCAGGAACACCTGTTAATGAAGTTTTAAAACAAATAACAGACATTAAAATTGCATTTATGAGTGTAGTTAGAATCTCAGATGCTAGAAAAAAAGGATTAACATCGCAAAAAAATATTGTAGATTTCTTTCAAAAACCATTTAATGTAACTGATTTATTAGATAGAGTTAATCTATTGTTAAGAGATTAAAAATATATCAAATAGCTGGAGGGGCTGATGGGATTAGAAATAAAAGAAGGTTTTAAATTTAAAAAATTGTTATTTTCAAAGTTAAACCGTAAATTAACAATTATCTTTTTATTGGTGGCATTAGTAGCACCATCACTTTCAGTTTATTACCTTTACACAATGACTGTTGAATCACTTACTGAAACAATTGCTCCAGAAACTTCTGCTCTTATTAAAACAGTTGCTATAGGTATAATATCTTTAATAGCTATTGATGCTGCAATAGTTGGATTTTATGTTTCAAGATCTATTTCAAAACCTATTGTTGAACTTTTTAAGGCTACAAAAGAAGTAGAAAAAGGTAACTATGATATTGAACTCGATGTTAAAACTGGTGATGAAATTGAAATGTTAGTCCAAGCTTTTAATCGAACAACGAAAGCATTAGGAAAACTAGAAGAAGAAAGAAAAGAGATTGATAACGCTAAATCAGAGTTTTTAAGCATAACAAGCCATGAGTTAAGAAGTCCAATGACACCAATGAAAGCGCAACTTCAAATGATGACTGAAGGTTATTTTGGTAAGTTAAATAAAAAACAGAAAGAAAGCATTCATATTATAACTCGTAATGCAGATAGGCTCGATAGTATTATTTGTGATTTTCTCGAAATTTCAAGGATTGAAGCTGCTCATTTAAAATTTAATTTTATAGAAACTGATATTACTAAACTTATTGATGAAACTGTTCAATTTATGAATGGTTTCGCAACAGAAAAAAATATCAAATTAAAAGCAGAAACAGGCGAAATACCAATTATCGAAGCAGATCCTGATAGGATAACTCAGGTTCTTCGTAATCTCATTAATAATGCAATAAAATTTTCTAAGAAGGACAGTACAGTTGAGATTTCTGCTTATAGAAAAAACAATGAAATTTTGTTCAGCGTTAGAGATTATGGTATAGGATTATCACCTGAGAATCAAATAAAAATTTTCGAACCATTTTATCAAGTTGAATATGCCAATCGCAGGTCCCATGGTGGTACAGGACTTGGTCTTGCTATTTGTCGTGGAATTGTAGAATCACAAAAGGGAAAAATATGGGTAGATAGTAAACCTGAGAGTGGAAGTAAATTTTACTTTACATTTCCTATGAACCCTGTTTATGAGATTGAACCAATTAAGGTTTTGTTCTCTCCCAAAGGAAAAATCAATAAGAAAGTTAAAGAAGAGTTTAAGACTATTTTAGGACCTCTTGGTGCTGGTGAATTTGAAGAACTAAAAAATAAAAATGCAATTACAAAACAAGATCTTATTCAATATATTAACTCTTTGGAAAAACAATTTATTTTATCTCCTGAGCGTAGTGAATCTTTTAAAGATCGTATAAATGAGATATTTGGAGAAGAAAAAGCACTTATTAATGAGGAAAAAGATACATCTTTTGAAATTAAAGGACTAGATGAGGTGGGATAAAACGAAATTAAGAATTTTACTTGTATTAATGTGTCTGACAATATGTTCAATTCCAATTGGTATAATTTGGGGAATACAGGGCTTTCAATCTGAATCTTATATGCTTATTGGGATTATTTTTATTGTAACTTTATGTGTTAGTTTTGTAATATCGTACTTTATTACACGTCCAATTGAAAAGCTCACAAAAAATATTGATCAAATATCTAGGGGTAAATTTGACATTAACCTTGAATATAGTGAAATTAAGGAATTAAACAATCTCACAGATTCTTTAGATCGAGTTATGGCTAGTTTAAAACTTGCAGTTTTTAAAGCCGGATTAAAAAAAGAAGAAATACTTGAAAATAAAGCAAATATGAGGCATGCACAAATGATTAAGAATAAACTTGATAAAAGCTGGTCTGAACATGAGTTTGACTGTGTATTTATATTTGATGAAAATGCAAATATTTTAGATTGTAATGTTAATATGTTGAAAAGATTTGGTTATTCAAAAGATGAGTTTCTTAAATTAAATCTTGCAGATATTGATGCTCTTGAATCAAAAAAAGACCTTATTGTTAAAATTAAGAAAGTTAAAGAAGATGGAGTTCTTACCTTCAAAACTTTTCATAAAACAAAAGACGGGATTTCAATTCCAGTATATGAAAATTTACAATTTGACAAAGACAAAGGGCTTTTTAAAGGAATTATTCGTGAAGATTTAACTCTTAAAAAATCATCAGATTAAAAAATTTCTGCTAGTTAAATATATATTATCCTTTAAGATATCATGCCCCTAGTGGTTAATTTATGATTCAGGCTTCAAAAAGATCAGATTGTATAAATTATGCGATAAGAGAAGTAGTTGTACCAGCTAGAAAACTAGAACAGAAAGGTGTTAAGGTTCTCCGTATTAATATTGGTGATCCTAACAAATATGATTTTGACACCCCTGAGCATATGAAAAAAGCACTATATGATGCTGCAAAAGAAGGTTATAACGGTTATGCTCCCTCTGAGGGAGATTTTGAGTTAAGAGAAGAGATAATAAAACGTGAGAAAAAAAGAAATAAGGTTGATTATACAATAGATAATATTTGCATTACAACTGGTGTTACTGAATCGCTTCAAATACTTTTAAATGCCTGTTTGAATCCTAATGACGAACTTTTAATTCCTGGACCGACTTATCCACAGTATAGTCTTTTAACAAATTTTAATAATTCAGTACCTATATCTTATAGATGTATTGAAAAAGAAGATTGGCAACCTGATGTAGAAGATATTCGTAAGAAAATTTCAAAGAAAACAAAGGGGATTGTTCTTATTAATCCTAATAATCCAACTGGTGCACTTTATTCAAAAAAAGTTATTAAACAAATAATTGACATTGCAGGTGAGCATAAAATTCTGATTATTTCTGATGAAATCTATGATGATATGGTTTTTGATTCTAAACAGTATGCAACTGCTAGTCTTGTAAAAGATGTACCTGTTGTCACCTTCAATGGTTTTTCAAAGGTCTATCTTGTACCTGGTTGGCGTGTAGGTTATGCATTATTTCATCATAATGGAGATTTAAATGATGTTCAGAATGCTTTTATGAGAATTGCCCGTTCCAGACTCTGTGCAAGTTCGGTGTGTCAACGAGCATGTATCGCTGCTTTAAAAGGACCTCAAAATCATATAAAAGAAGTTAATAACAAGCTTAAACAGAGACGTGAT
This sequence comes from Promethearchaeota archaeon, assembly GCA_020344955.1. GTDB lineage: Archaea > Asgardarchaeota > Lokiarchaeia > Sigyniarchaeales > SOKP01 > Loki-b32. The sequence goes on from CP070831.1 coordinate 868,998, forward strand.
TTTTCCTATAAACGTTTAAACGAGATAGATGGTATTTCTACAGCAAAACCTGAAGGTGCATTCTACATATTCCCAAAAATAGAGGCAATGGATTCGGGTATTTGGAAAACCGATAAAGATTTTGTTTTAGATTTCCTTTATACAAAGCATGTACTAGTAGTACATGGTTCTGGTTTTTGCTCAAACTATGGAAAGAATCATTTTAGAGCAGTAATACTACCAACACTTGAAATGTTAGAGGAGGCTTTTGATAAACTTGAAGAGTTTATCAATGAAAAGCTTAAAGTATTATAAAATAAAAATTATCAATCTTTTGTCGAAAGAATATTAAGCATAATGATTATTCCAAACAGAAATTATGTTTCAGATTCCAAGAGGAACAAGGGATTTTACATCGACAGATATGCAAAAACGAAGAATAGTTGAAGAAAGAATTAAAAGTACTTTTCAAAAATTTGGATATAAGGAAATACAAACACCAATTTTTGAAACACTTGAACTTTTTACTGCTAAATCAGGAGATCAAATAATTGATGAACTTTATTCATTTCAAGATAAAGGAGGCAGACATCTTGCTTTAAGACCAGAGCTAACTGCGCCGGTTATACGTATGTATGTCGATAAGCTCCAAATGGAGCCAAAACCTTTGAAACTCTTTTATATTGGAAACTGTTTCAGATATGATCGACCACAGAAAGGTAGATATCGTGAGTTTAAACAAGCTGGTTGTGAAATAATAGGAGTAGATACACCCGAGTCTTACGCAGAACTCATCTCAATGGCTTTTAGGATAATGCAAAACATTGGTCTTAAAAACATAGAACTAAAGATAGGTAATTTAGATATTTTAAAATCAATATTTAAAAAAATAAAAATACCTGAGGACAAACAAAAATATCTAACACCTTTAAT
>CP070831.1:870009-878571 GCA_020344955.1 Promethearchaeota archaeon
AAAAATCGGAAAACATGATATTCTAAATTTCAAAAAGAGGAGACGTATTTATCTAATAACAGGGTTAAGGGTTGAGGTATTTAGCCGATTCAACGGCATTAGGTATAAGAATATATTTTACTATCATGATATTCCGATCTTTTTCGTTTTACATTTAATGTTCATCAAAACCTAGTATTTAAAAATTTCTATTTTTTCACATGACAAAATTGAAAATTATATGATAAGGTGTTTAAAACTATTTTCATCCATTTTTTGTGAGATTTTTGATATTTGTATATTTAAATGATATTCGAATATAAGTAGAAATTCTATTTATAAAGCTTCTTTTTAATTTTAGAGATAATTATTTGAGAAAACTCTATCTTTTTTTCTTTACTTAATTCGAGAATTGCCTTTAGAATTAGAAATTTTCCATATTTCTGAATGAATTGATTAATAATTAAATTTATCAATTTTTTGTTTGACCTTACTGATTTTAAATTTGTATAATAGTAATCCAATATAAGAGATTTTAACACACGTTTAATATTCTTATCATAGAAGCGAGCGAGTTTATATCCATTAAAATTAACACACAGGATATTCCAGCTTGGAATTTTCGTGAAATTCACATTTTTGATGTAATAATTCTCATATCTTGTTTGAAAAAGCTTATGGTTCTTTTTTTTCGAAGAAGGAGAGAAATGTAATGCAAAAGGGATTGAAATGGTTGTTTTATCTTCATAGAAGTTGATATTGACATAGTAAACTCGTCCACCATACATTCTATGGAGAAAATTTTCCATTATACTTATTTTTATATTCTTATTATCTTCAGGAAATTTAGGTGAAGCAACGCAAGGGCCATTTCCATAAAGAATCCACATGATAAATATTCCAGCTTTGTTGTAAAATTCAGTTCGATTGATTATTTCTTTTACTGAAATTTTTGAATTCTGGACTTCTACAACAATTTCATATCCAGAAGTAAATCGAAAATAAACATCTGCTCTTCTTGTAGCTATATATTTTTCAAGAGATTTTTCTATGATACTTTTTTTGTTATTTTCTGATATATATCCGTACATTAATCTCTTAATTGCTTTATGGCAAAAAGATTCTGATTTCGTATGATAAGGCGCCAAAGGATTAGACATATATTTAGAAGAAATTTCCCTTTATTTACATAAAAAATATAAAACCTTTAAAAATAAATTAAAACGGGTAAAAAAATTAATAAATTTTTAAGAAAATTCACATATTTATAAACAAATCAAGAAAAATGGTTATTAGTATTTCAGCAAATTTTTCCATCCTTCCATAAACATACATTTTTGGGAATTATTAATAAATAGTATTAATTTTAGGTTTTTTAAAATAATATTTTATCAATGAAGTCAAAATTAAGATGAAATGAGAAATTAAATATTTAAGTAATGATACAAAATTAATTTTATAGCATATATTTTTTATATCAAATCAAAAAGTAAGAGTAATTAAAGATGGAAATTACAGAGCAAGAAGAAATAGAAAAAACAGAAGTAGAAGAAGAAATTGATCCAGCAGTACTAAAAAAACAAAAAAGAAATATTAAGACAAGGAAAATGGCTTTAATCGCGGGAATAATAGCAATTGTATCAATTGTCATCCCCTATTCATTTGCTACAACAGAAGTTGGTGGTATTAATCTAATTTGGGCATTTGGAATAAGTCTTGTGTTTCAACCGCTAGGACTTGCATGGGCTTGGTTTCCACTTGTTGCGGTAGGGATTTTTTGTACGATTTTTCTAACATTTGGATCTGTTATGTTAACAGTAACAGCGGTTATGGCAAAAACAAAAGAGTTACCTAAATTTGAGGTGTATTGGAAGACTAGTGGAAAACTTATACTTGTAACACCAATTATACTTATCTTTTACCTAATAATGCGAACAGATACTTACTTTGAGTATTATATAGTTTTCATTCCTTTCATCGGTTTCATATGTCCTGTAATTTCAGGCGTCATAGCAATATTAGCAGGTAAACGAGCAGGAAAATTATAAAATATCAAGATTATTTTATCATAAATTTTCTCATTTTATTCTAAGTTTGATTTAATTAACTAAATTTTACTTAATTTAGGGATATATTTCTCATTTGAGAGGTCTATTAAGGATTTTGTATAATTCATAATTGTTCTGGCAATTTCAGGTTGGGATAACCATTGGATTTCCACTTTTTCTCCTCTATCCCATAATAAATAAGGTGTGTCTTCAAAGGGAACACTTTTTTTCACTTCCTTGATCCAACTATCAGGTAGTTCATTTTTTAATTCTATATCAAGCATTTTAGCTAAAAAAATAGTCCATGCTCTGGGAACGACGGTCATCAAATAACCTCCTCCACCTAGGGCTAGCCATTTATCTTGGCAATATTCACGAGCAGAAGTTTTTATAGTTTGAGCAATGTCTCTATAAACCGCTAAAGAAAATCCCATTTGAGTTAAGGGGTCATCAAAATAGGTATCAACACCAAGTTGGGTCACTAAAAGATCTGGATTATATGCTTCCAATATTTTTGGTGTTGTTCTTCTGAATAAATTAATAAAAGACTTATTATTTGTCCCTGGCAATAAAGGAAAATTAATTGAAAAACCTTTCCCTTCACCCTCCCCATTTTCACTTACATTTCCTGTTCCTGGAAAAAGAAATCTTCCATCTTGATGATAGGATATTGTTAAAACTTTAGGATCATTGTAAAATAACCATTGAACACCATCACCATGATGACAATCAATGTCTAAATATGCAATTTTCATATCATTTTTCAATTTTTTAAGATGTTTTATTGCAATTCCTATATCATTAAAGATGCAGAATCCAGATGCTCTATCTTTCATTGCATGATGCAATCCACCTGCAGGATTAAAAGCAATCTTAAAATCATCATCAGACCAAACAGTTTCAGCAGCTATAATAGATGCTCCACATATTAAAGCAGATGCTTCATACATTCCTTTAAAAATAGGATTATCTCCAGGACCCAATCCGTACCGATAAGGGATTATAGTTTTATCATTAGGGTTTTTACTTAATTTTTTAACGATTTCAACATAATTTGATGAATGCACTCTTTCAATTTCTTGTTGCGTTGCTAAACGAGGTTTTAGAATACTCAGTCTTTCATGCTCCAAGAGTTTTAATTTTTCCATAAGACTATATGTTAGTTTAAGTCTTAACGGTCTTAAAGGATGATCCTGACCAAAATTATATTTCTGATAATCATCAGCATAAATTAAACCAACTTTATCAACCATGAGTGCAATTAAAAATAGAATTCCTTTTAACTTTATTAATGTAAATAAAAAGTGTTTTCTTTTATTATTCTAGGTTATAATAGATAAATTCAAAAAAAAAGTAGTAATAAATAAAAGAACTTATATTATCAAAATATCATAGGAAAAAATAAAATAGTTCTTATATAAAATTGTTTAAATAAAATTGTTTTCCCTTTATTGAGAATGAGTGTTAAATTTCGAAATTTTATAAAGCGTGTTGGTCGAGAATCTGAATTTAAACCACTTAAAAATCTGTTACTCAATTATTTAAAAAAAGAAAGCGAAAATAAGTATAAAAATTACCCCAAGCTTTTGGAATTAATGAATAATTATTGGCCTGAATATAAAGAGCGTTCCCGCATTTCTCACCTCTTAAAAGACCATTATGAAGAAATTTTTTCTTTCTATTTAAACACATTCTTTCATTTTCGAAAAAGAGGGTTAACATTCGAGGCACCGGAGGCACCAACTCCTGTTGATTTTAAATTAATATTTAAATATCATTATAATGATAAAGAAATTGAAGTCGTAGAAGATGTTTTGCACCAATTAAAAATCAACACTACTACTGAATCTATTTTGAAAAGAATATTTATATTTACAATAAGTTCCTTCGGTTTTATGGTAGAACAGATATTTGGCAGGCCTTTTGCATTCCAGTTTTTTGATATATCGGCAAATTCCCTTCCTGATAATGAATGGGAAGTGGTTGCAATAATTTCTGGAAGAGAACAGTAAAATTCTTTTCTACTAAAAATATTTTCAATCAGATTTATTATTTTTCCTTAGTAAGAAAAGAACTCAAATCCATCATATCATCGCCTCGTTTTACTTGAATTTTACTCTTTATTCCTTTAATCTTTCGTTCTAAATATATTATTGCGTCAAGAGGAATTCTCCTTGGAACGCCTCCTTGACCTCTGATTATTGCTAATAAATAATCAACGTTCTGTATAACATCAGGACTTATTAACTCGTTATATATCGCTTGATAAATATATGGTTCATTGGTTCTTAGATGATTTAAATGATTATATGCTTCTGGATCCAAAACAACTTTCAATATAAAATCTAATTTTTCAGAAATAGACACAAATCTTTCTTGAGCTGCCTCCTTTCTCTTTTTTGCCTCCATAATTGCTTTCATTTTTCTCATACGGATTTTTTCTAATTCATGTTGGTCAGGATTATGATTCTCTTCACTCATAAATAATTTTTTCACCGTGATTGTTTTGTTATCTCATAGCTCAAGCAAATTAACCTTTTTTTATTATTTTAAATAATGAGGTTCTAAATAAGAATTTTATGAAGTTCTCCCAAAAAGGATTTTCAATATTTAGATCTCTTACTTTAATATTGTAGGAATAATCAAACAATATTGGGTTTTCAAATTAAACTTTAAATACAAGAAAATTAAAAGTAATTTAATTCAATTCTCACAATTTTTATTACCTAATATGAAATCCCATTTAAAACTATCTCTTATATTATTTTTTGTATTTCTATGTTTTAATAACCCTTCTTCTTTGAAACCAAATCTTAAATCTTCAAATGAGAAATTTGAATTTCCAAATAACATAAAACGTGAGTTCTATACATTTCCCCAATTATCTTCTAATGGAGATCAATTCTCTCAATATAATATTTCAGTAATTTTTAATGAAACAACATCAAGTGTTACTGGAAATTTGAGCGTAAATTATTATAATAATGATCCTATTAATATTACTAGAATTCCGTTCCATCTATTTTTATCAGGTATGCATTATGAAACAAGGATGGGGCAAATTGATATTTTGAATGTATCAACATTAAGCGAACCTAAAAAAATCTTAAATTTCTCCGTAAATGAACCATCTCAACTTTTATGGGTCAATTTAACATCAAAATTAGAGCCCAACAATAGAGCATTTTTTCAAATTGAATTTAATTCAATTATCCCAGATGGAGGTTTTGATAGAGCAAATTCTAATGGATCTGATGATGATTATTCTCGAATATTCAAATTCACAAGTTTTTATCCTATGCCCTGTGTTTATGATAAGTATGATGAATGGAATACTGATCCGTATCTGGATGTGGGTGATCCATTTTATCATGATATGGCTTATTATAATCTTATAATTGAAGCTCCAAATGGTGTAGTAGTAACCGCAACAGGTGACTTAATAAATCGAATAAATAAAGGAGCGACAACAGTCTATCATTTTGATCCTCTCTTTCCAGTTAGAGAAATTACATTTGCTGCTTCGCGATGGTATGAAGTACAATCTAGCATAGTAAATGGGGTTAATATCTCTACTTATTACTTACCAAAATCAAGTTTTCTATGGGAAAATGATGCTTTAAATTATGCTATGCTTGCTTTTGATCTCTTTAATGATACATTTGGTTTTTATCCGTATTCTACTCTTAATATTGTAGAAGAATATGCTTTATATTTAGGTATGGAATATCCAACTCAAGTTTATGCTTCAGAAATAATTGATCGTTATAATTATCCAGTAGAAGTCAGAAAACAGATTCTAGAGAAGGTTATTGTACATGAAATTGCACATCAATGGTGGTACAATTTAGTAGGCTTTGATGAAGTTGATTGGGGCTTCTTAGATGAAGGATTAACTTGTTGGTCTACGGACTATTATGCTCGCTTTTATTATAACGATTGGACACGATTTCAATGGACGAGATATTTTGATATAGTGAGAACTTATTATGCTACAGAACACCTCACTTCAAAGATAAACCAGTCTGCGTATGAACTCATTGAAAATAATTTAAATTGGGTATATATTTCTTATTATAAATCTCCACTAATCTTTGAGAAAATTTATAGGACTATAGGGCAATCTAATTTTTTATTAGGTCTTAGTACTTTCTTTGAACAATATTTATACAAAATTGCAGAATTATCTGATTTTCAACAGGTATTAGAGAATCTATTAAGCGAGTCCTTAGACTGGTTGTTCTTTCCCTGGTTTGATAACGATTTTATTCCTAATTATAGTTTTCTAACATGTAGTTATGATGAAATAGAATATAATTTAACAGTTATTATACAAGATCAAAATGAGATTTTATACGATTATTATCCATATATGCAACAAGTAATACTTCAAGTTTATGATTCTTCTTATTCATTAATATACAATCAATTAGTATGGATAAATAGTACAACTACCTTCTCTTTAGGATTAATAGATCCAATATTAGTAAGACTTGAATATGGTAATGATGTGATTGTTCAATTAACATCCCCCTCCGTTACATATATAGAAACTGCAGTAACTAGAACCCCTAGATATACTCCTATTTCGGGATATACAATCCATATCATATTAGTTGTTTGCTTATTATCGATGGTATATCTAATTTATGGATTTTTAACCAAAAAGAAAAATTATTCTAAAAATTAATTTTTTTTTTATAATTAGAAAAAGTGGTCCCTCCCCCCGGATTTGAGCCGGGGACCGTTCCCGATATTTTTTGAGTTTATTTATATTCTCGGTTTCGGCTGACGTAACTTCATCAGCTACAAGCTTTAGTACGCGATATTATCTACAGCCGAGCACTCTGACCACTGAGTTAGGGAGGGAGTGTTTTTTAAATTAAATAATTATAGAATTTATATATTTTTTACGATTTTTAGATTCAGATTATCCAATAACACAAAAATAGACCATTTGATGTGAAATGTGAATAACAATCTTTATTAATCAATTAAAAATTAAGATTCATATCAAACCATTTTTGAAGATATGAATCAACAGAAATCTATCTTATCATGATTAAATCAAATTTCCAATATAGGAATTATACTTTTAAGTCTATATTATTAATTGGATTTTTTTTTATTTTGGTAGGAATTTTAAACCTCTATTCGGTAATTAATATCAAATTTTATAATAACAATGAAAACAATAATTTCTCCCAAAAAATGCTGAAATTGAGCACTTATCCGATAATAATTACAAGTCCTGAAAATATAACCTATACGGAACCACTTAGCGGTTATTTTCCCGGCACATACGGATTTGAGGACGAACCTGATGGAGATCGGGGAACTTCTATTAAATTCATTACTGGGATGAGTGCATCTTCATATTGTATAATTTATCCAAATTATTCCAATCATACTAAAATTTTAGAATTTCAAAGTACAGGTGATTCACAATATGCTTTTCATTACTTATCCTCTCAAACAGCTGGTATAGTAGAATTTTATGTAAATTTTGATGAAATAAATGAAGACCATACTATCGGGCTATATGAATCTATGGATCCATCAGATGGTGCAATACAACTTAGTTGGCGAAATAACGGATATCTTTCATACTATGATGGAACTTGGAATGATATTGAGCCTTATACATTAAATAATTGGTATCATGTAAAAATCGAGTTTAATATATCTAATGATTGGCATTTGTGGATAGATAATAACAAAAAGGATATCTCAGGATTTTCTTATTATGGTTCACCTTCCTATATCCAGTATTATTGGATTGAAGGTTCAAGCACAGCTGATATTAAATTAGATGCAATTGGATATTCTTGGGATCCGTACTACAGTATTGGAAACAATCTGAATGAAGGTTTATTACTAAATTACACAACTGAAATAGATCTAGATTGGAAAGCTTATTCTCTCAATAATCAACAAAATGTAACTATACCTGGAACAACTATCATCAACTTCCCTGATGACGGAGTAAATTCAATAAAAATTTTTGGAAAAGATTCATTAGGAAATAATTATTCCTCTGATATCAAGTATTTCTCAATTGATTTTCATGCACCCACTTCAATGATTTCTTATACACCATATAGAGATCCAAATATTGTTATCAAATCAACCATTTTTACTCTAACTGCAAATGACGGTTTGGGTTCTGGAGTATCACTAATAAGATATAAAATAAATGACTCTAGCTGGATTAATTATACTGGAGTATTTAATTTATCTGCATATAACTATGGAGATTATAGAATATTTTATCAAGCGATAGATGAAGTAAATCATATTGAAAATGAAAAATCCCTTATTGTAACATTGATCTCAGAGACTTCTGAGACCACGATATCTGGATATAACATTGTATTGTTAATTGCATTATTTGCATCAATTTTAGTATATCTTCAAAAGAAGAAATTCAAAATTTAAAATCAAAATTTGTACTCCTAAAAACAGAAAAATAATTTTGTTATGAAAAATTTTTAATATATTAATCTATAATTTTATAAAATTAAACTAATATAAC
>CP070831.1:878671-888273 GCA_020344955.1 Promethearchaeota archaeon
AGCTATCACTATTTCAGAAAAAATAAAAAAATCATCTTGATTTAAAAATCAGACGATTAGCCTTATTGTATTTATTTGATAAGGAAGATCCATAAAATTCGGTTAAACTATAAGAATTACGTTATTAAGTCTATAGATAATATTAATATATGTAATTTCAAATTATTTATGATTATTTGAGTATTGCGTAATGGAAGATAATGATACTTATATTAAAAGCAGAATTGAGAAAATTCTATTTTACAACTCATTTGTTTTTTTAATATTTTTATTTTGGTTTTTTTATTCTACTTACGATAACGTTTTGTTATTAGTTTTAATCTGTTTAATTAATTTTTTATTAGTTTTTATAGAATATCTTAGAGATAAGAAATATTATATGGAATTAAAAGAAAAATTTTTATATCTCTTACTGTTTTTAATCCCATTTTTTCTTTTTATAAATGTAATACTCTTTTATCATGCTTATTCACCCGCATTTTTCATTTCATTCTATAGTCTAATTGGTATAAAACATCAACATAATTTTTTACTTTTTCTGATTTTTTTTTCATTTATCATGTTGAAATTAATAGGAATTAAAATTTACTTTACTAAAAACGTAAAAGTTTTTGAAGAAGTAAGAGGAGATAGAATTTTTCATTATTTCGCGAGTGATCTAAACTACAAAAAAATCTTATTTTTAATAATTTTATTTTCACTCGTAGCCTTTGTTGAAGAATTGATATATAGAAGCTTTTTACTTACAATTCTAATAGATTTTCTTAATTGGAATTCAATTTTAAGCATAATTTTTATCTCAATTATTTTTGGTCTGGCTCATTATTCATCATCACAGAATTGGAGTCATATGCTATCAACATTTGTATCATCCATTATTTATTCATTTGCTTTAATTACTTTAGGTCTATTATATCCTTGGTTATTTCATTTAATTACAAATCTTTTTGTACTGTTTTTCTATTATCAAGGAAAGAAAAAATATGTGACATAGGATTATCCTAAGAATTAATTGAAATAATGTGAATAGATCTTGATTAAATTAACAAATTTTTTATATTTAACATATGAAATGATATTATGACTCAAAAAATTCTAATTTTAACTGGAGATTATGTTGACGATTACGAATTAATGGTGCCTTATTCCATTCTTACGATGTTTGGTTGTGAAGTTAAAATCATTTGTCCTGGCAGGGGAAAAGGTGAATTCATTAAAACTGCAATTCATTATATTTCTAGAGAAGATTGGGAGTTAGCTCTACAGAGAAAGCCTATTACATATTCAGAATCACTAGGACATCCTTATAGACTGAATGATGATTTTGATTGGGAAAATATAGAGAAAGAAGTTGTGGATTATGATGGAATAATTATTCCTGGTGGAAGAGCTCCAGAATACTTATCCTTGGTACCTGAAGTCCAAAAACTGGTCTTTCATTTTATGGAAAAAAATAAACCTATAGGTGCAATTTGCCATGGACCTCAAATACTAGCCCATGTTGATGCAGCTTTTAAAAATTTAGATTTTTTAAAAGATAAGAAAATATATCCCTATCCCTCTGTATCACTCTCTTGTTCATTACAAGGAGCAATAATTGAAGATGAATATCCTGCGGATATTGCTTATACACAAGATAATTTAGTAACTGCACCATCTTGGGACGCATTACCTGAATTTATGAAACAATTTCTTAAGTTGCTAAATTTAACTACAATACCTTAAATAATTCCTTTTTTTGGAGATTTAAACAGTGAAGATTGACTTTCGAGAAGCTAAAAGTATTATAACGAGAAGTAATATTCCTTCTATTGATTATGTAATCAATCCTTATATTGGTTGTCAACATGGTTGCATTTATTGTTATGCTGAATTTATGATTAGGTTTACAAACCACAAAGGAGATAAGTGGGGTCAATTTTTAGATATAAAAACATTTGATTTTGATAAGATTAAACCTGAGAGGTATAAAGGCAAGAGAATTCTACTGAGCTCAGTTACAGATCCTTATTTACCCCTGGAAAGAAAGTATCAAAATACTAGAAAAATATTAGAAAAATTGGTAGGTACTCAGGCTGAAATCTCAATTCTTACAAAATCCAAGCTGGTTGTAAGAGATATTGATTTATTTAAAAAATTCGAAAATATTGATGTTGGTATTTCAATTAATACATTAAATGATGATTTTGCTAGAATAATTGAAAGATCAGCTTCAAAACCTTCAGAGCGTTTAGAAGCTATAAAGAAAGTCTCTGAAGCGGGAATTCAAACTTATGTTTTCATTTCACCTTTTTTTCCTGAAATTACTGATTTCAAGGCTATTATTGAAGAAGCTGTAGATTATTCTCATGAATTTAGCTTTGAAAATTTAAATTTCAGACCACATAATGTTCCAAGAATTATGAAAATTATTAAAGAATATTACCCTGGTTTGCTTCTAAAATATAAAGAAATTCAAAAAGACAAGAGTTATTGGGATATACTTGAAGATGAGATTCGAAATCATTGTGAAAATAAGAAAATAAAGTACGAGATTGAATTTCATCATGGTGGGTTTTCAAAAAGTTAAAAATGCAATCCAATCTCTATTAAAATAAAAAGACTTATTTAATAAGATTCTAAGTGGAGTTACTGGGATTAAATAAAATTTTTTATTTGGGTAAAAAAAAATAAAAAAAAAAGGATTTTACTTAATTTTTTTTTTTCGTGAATAGATTCCTACTAGTGAAATTACACCAGTTAAGACACAGAGTATTATTATATTGTAACCAAGGATTACTTCAGGTGGTTCTTCTTCAAATTCCACAGTTATTCTGAGACAATTTGATAGTGTATCTCCGTGGTTGTTATGAGCAACAGCAATGAAATAATGATACCCTTCTGTGAGTCCAGTGACAGGATATGGAGCTACTGCGTTTTGATATCTGAGATTGGTTAATGAACCATTTATAGTAATTATATTATTATGGTAGCTATATAAAGAATAATTTACCGCGTTAGAAGAAATGGTCCATGTTAAATTGCAATTTCCATCTAAATCTGGTGTACCTGCATCATCTGAAAGGAGGTAAAAAGTTCCTGGTGGAGGGGGTGGAGGGGGTGGAGGTAATTCACAAGGGTAAAAATAGACAATTCTTCTTGGATCATATTGATATCCTGTTACATCGATGTGATGCGCATAATAACCTTGAGATGCAAATAGAGGTGCATGTGGATATTTCCAATCATGAGAAGGAGTAGATATTTCAAAAAGGTAAGATTGAATATGTTTATATATGAGCTCTCTTTCTGTAGCATTTGGTTCTGTAAGCGATTGCTCAAATAATGATTGAAGATATGGATCATTTAGGCGAGCAAAGTTAGATTTAGATGAATTACTAAATTTGGAGCCAAGGATATTATAAGCATCAAGATAATCAGCACACCAACCAATATAGGAGATCTCCATATCCCATGGATTATTCTCGCCAGTTTCAAGATATTCTCCCCACATTCTTACTGTTTCAAAAGTATCAACTCCAATAAGTAGGAACATTTCATCCATATTTTGGTTCATAAGCATATTACCTGTATTACCATAGTGTCTATTTAGTTCCACTGTTTTAAGTGGAGCCCCAGTAGCTAATGCTACCCAACCTGCTTCAGTAGTACCTGGGTAAGTCGCATCCAATCCAGAAGTTTCGACTGGAAACATTGACATTATTAATTGTCTTGCTTTAGTTATATCAGTATCGATAATTTGAACTGAAGAGTTATATGCAGGCATCATACGAGGAACGGCAGGAGGTGCTCTTACAACAACACCCTGATAAATTCCATCGATAATGTAGCTGTAGTTAATAGCATATTGAAGTGCTTTTCTCCATGTGACATTTAAACCAGGGTGGGTTTCATCTCCACAAAAGAACTCTAAATAGAAATAACATAAGTTTTCATATGGACCTGAAAGTAACAAGTCAGGATCTGCTATAATCGTATCGAAAAGAAAGGAGAGAATAGAATCTATAAAGTCATAATCACCTGCTAAAAAACCCATGTTTCGCGATACATCATCTTGTTCAATAGCAAAAATTAAAACTTCAATGTTTGCTTCTCCTTGCCAATAATCCGAATAAGCATGAAATCTTGTCTCGACATCAAAAATATAATATTCATATTCGAAAGGGCCTGTTCCAACCAATTCGTCCGTGGTTAAATCTAAATATGTCCATCGAGGAGTAGAAGTAGGAGAAAGTATAAAACTTGATACATAGGTTAACAAATCTAAAAATGGTGCATAATAATCTGTTAATTCAATTGTTATATTATATTGAGAGTTTGAATAGAAATTGCTTATAATTGGTGTTACACCATCAGGGAAGTAATATAATGAAGACGGAAAAGCTAACCAAGACGTAGCATTATATTGAAGAGTACCAGTATAATTACAGAACCAAGTAATTCTTTCCAGATTCCATATCACGCTTGAAGCATTGAATTGTGATCCATCGTGGAAAGTTACACCCTCTCTTAGCTTAAAAGATATTTCTGTAGGGCTATGCCAATGCCATGCTTCCGCTAACATGGGAATTATCCCATAGTTCGGATCTGATAAATTATAGGTAACTAATCCTTCACATACCTGAAATATTATTTTTGTTGAAGGAATATCCCAACAATCCACAGGATCAATTGTAACAGGATTTCTTGCAACACCGTAGATAAGTGTGGGTGGTGATGCTGGTTGATGAATTAACAAACTTTCATCATTTATTTTTGAGGAAGTGTTATTAAATGTAAGAGAGCTAATTGATACAAAACTAAATAGACTTAGAGCTATTAGAAATAGATTTTTTTTTTTCAAAATACAACACCATAAATTTATGTTCAATTTCTGTTTTAAAGAATCTTTAATATAAAGATTATTTCGAATATAACTAGTAAAAATTAAAAAAATAGTGGTAAAACAAATATTTTAGTGATAAATTTTACGAATTACTAGCAAAACTAAAAGAGATAATTACTTTAGCCCTAATCGATTTATAAGAAGTACTGATTAGTACTTAGCACTTTAAATAAACATAATTCACTATTTTCTTTTCATTTTAAAATACTGTTAATTAATATAGAAGAAAAGCATATATATATAAAGAATTTTGATAATGTATTATAATAGTTATATAAATTTTTCCAGTAAAGAAGAAAATTAATTTTTTTTAAAGGGTAGGTGATTTTGACTTCCTTAAATAATACATTAAATGAATTTGAAGAAGAATGTATAAATAGTATTGATTCAATATTCGATGCATATTTTTTACTATCAAAAGAACATTTAATCTTGGACTATAGAATTAAAGACAAACTTCTTAATTTGCAATTTGATAAGGAAAATCTTCAAGGAGAAGATTTTTTGGAGTTAATCAGATCTCAAATTCAACAAGAACATAACAAATAATTGAAGCAAAAAATTTTAGAAAAGAAACCTCAAATATTTGAATATAGTATAATAGTAAACAACCAAATTAGTTTTTACAATATATTTATTTTAATTTTAGCTAATGACCAAATGCTCATTAACTTTCGGAATGTCAACAAACAAAAGAAAATTGAATTTGAGCTAGCTGAAGAAAAAAATACATTAAAAAATATAATCGAATTAAATCCTTATGCTATTGAAATAAAAGATGCTGAAGGACGTCATGTTAGCGCAAATAAAGCTTTTATAGATATGTTTAAGTCTGTTGCTCCACCTGAATACTCTATCTTTACAGATCCTCATTTAAAAAAGAGAGGACTAATAGATAAAATTCTAAAATTAAAGGAAGGTAAGGTTGTAAAGATGGGAGAGCATTGGTATGATGTTAGTGATTCCGCAAGAGAAGCCGGTCTTAATTTAGAGGATTATCCGAGCTCACCAATATGCCATAAAGCTGTAGCGTTTCCAATATTTGACAGTGAAGGTAAAATAAAGAACTATGTATTTATGCATGAAGATATTACAGATCGCAGGTTAGCTGAGAAAAAACTACGCGAGAGTGAAGAAAGATTTCGCTCTCTAGTTGAAACAACTAGCGATTGGATATGGGAAGTAGATGCAAATAACGTTTTTACTTACTCAAGTCCAAACATTAGAGATTTATTAGGCTATGAGCCCGAAGAAATCATTGGTAAAAGTCCGCTTGAATTAATGCCGTTAAATGAAGCAAAACGAGTGGAAAATTTATTTCAATCTATACTAGAATCCGATAAATCTTTTAAAATTTTTGAGAATACTAATTTTCATAAAGATGGGAGTTTAGTAGTTGTTGAAACAAGCGGAGTGCCAATTTTTGATGATAAAGGGAATCCATTAGGTTATCGTGGCATCAATCGTGATATTACAAATCGTAAAAATTCTGAACAGAAATTAAAAGAATCCGAAGAAATGTATCGAAATTTATTTAATAGTACGCCTTATGCAATCTGGCTTGTAGATTTAAGAGGGAATATCCTTGATTGCAATGAAACAATGAATAACTTTATGTCAGTATTTAAACATACTGATTTAATTGGTAAACCTTTCAGAGATGTACTTAAAATGTTTTTACGTGAAGGAGATCCCAGATTTGAAAATTTAGAGAAGGTTCTTAAAGAGAGGTTCAAAATATTACTAAAACAAGGGTATTTAAAGCCTATAGAATTCGAAATCTCTAGAGGTGATGGTAAAACGTTCTGGATTACTTTAGAATCCTCCTTTGTCAATATTGGTAAAGAAAGACGCATTCAAACATTTATTAAAGATATTACAGAAAGAAAATTGGCAGAAATTGAATTAGAAAAATTAAGGAAAGCTCTAGAAGTTAGAATAAAAGAAAGAACTATCAAACTGGAAGATTCAGAAAATAAGTATCGCATGGCTTATAATAGAGCTAAATGTTTTAAAGGTTTATTTACACATGATATTTCTAATATGTTTCAAACAATCAGTAATTCTTTAGAACTCTGTTCACCTTTATTAGAAGATGGAATAAAACCTGATGAATTTTTAGAATATTTTGATTTAATTGAACAACAAATAAATCGAGGTAAAAAATTAATAAATAATATTAGAAATCTTTCTGAAATGGAAGAATCAGAAATGCGCTTAGTACCCACAGAAATATTTGAAAATTTGCAAAATGCTATTCGTTTTACTCTCGCAAATTTTCCAAAAAGAGAGATTAAAACAAAAATTGAACCAAATGATGAAGTAATCTATGTATTAGCCAATGAATTGTTACTTGATGTATTTGAAAACATTTTCATGAACTCAATAATATATAATAAAAATGAAAAGATCCAGATTGAAGTTTTAATATCGGAATTTATTGAAAATGGTACTAAATTTGTAAGGATGGAGTTTAAAGACAATGGAATTGGAATAGAGGACAATAAAAAGGATAAAATCTTTCAAGAAATTACTCAACAAATCAAATTATCTAAACGTATGGGGCTTGGTCTTTCTATGGTTGCAAAATTAATTGATCTATGCGATGGTAAGATATGGGTTGAGGATCGAATAAAGGGTGATTTTTCTAAGGGAAGTAATTTCATAATTCAAATTCCTGCAGCATTTTAATATCAAATTTGTATTAAAAATAAAAATATGTTCAAATGGTGTATAGCAATCAATAATCTCAATCAAAATAATAATCCAGAGAAAAATAAAAAGGAAATAAAATGGTACACTTATGTAGATTCAACACTCGATAGTAAACTCAAGAAATTCATGGATAAATATGATATTAAAAATCAAGCAAAAATAATTAGAGATTCTGTTAATAATTATATCGATTATGTATATCAAATAGTGCAAAAAGATATTGAAAGAAAAGAATATAATGAAAAAGCTATTAATGATAGTATTAGAAAAGCTATAGAAACTTTTGAGTTTCATGCAACTTTTAATGAAGAGCTAAAACAAAAGCTTTCCCCTCTTAAAGTATCAATTCTTATGTTAAATAACTTTATAAATGAACCAAATAGATTAATTGAAAACATTGAAAATATTAAAAGTGCCTTGCTCGAATTAGAAAATTCAATAAAACGACATTTTGAAGAACCAAAACTGATTCGGCACATACAAAGATTTGATATTTTATATATTGAAGATAATGAATTAGAACGAAAAACAGTTGATACTTACTTTAAGAGAAAGAATATAGATATTACCTCCAAAGAAACTTCTGAAGAGGGTCTTGATATTTTGAATGTATCTACACCTCAAGTTATATTGCTAGATATTGATTTAAAAACAAGCAATATTAATGGAGCCAAATTGTGCCAAATGTTAAAATCTAAAGAGCAATACAAAACCATCCCAATCATATTGATATCTGCTGTTGTCTCAGATAAAGAAAAAAAGGAGATATTAGCAATAACTGGAGCAGATCATATAATTATAAAACCTATTGATAGATTAGCTGATTTAGATATAATTTTAAAATATCTTAAATAAATCATTCATTTTAAATTATAAAATCTATAATTCTATTTTTCATGTATTTTTGGAATAAATGTTTTGACTAAAGGGAATTATAGAAGTAAGCTTTTTAAGGATTAAAAAGTTTTAAAAAAAGAGAAAATATGCCAATTAGTAAAATTCTATCAAAAACAAGAAGCCCTATGATGACGAAGCTTCAAGAAAAAATTAAAAACAATAAGAAAGAAGCAATTTCAGAATTCTGGAAAGAAATCAAGAAAAAAGGAACTCCTATCTTTGAGAATATTGAAGGAGATGATGAAAATAATCTCATTACTTTCTTGGTTCAGGGAGATGAAGATACAGAAAATATTGTAATATTCAATATCTTTGTAAATGAAGATGTTCAAGAAGGATTGCTTGAAAAAATAGAAGATACAAATATTTATTTCAAATCATATAAAATACCTAAAGGGGTAAGAGAAACGTATTGTTATACTAAAAATAATCCACTTAAGCCAAAAGATCCTTCTGAAAATATTTTTGAACATAAAGATTTGATAATCCCTGATCCACTTAACCCAAATAACTCAATCTTTAAGGTTAATGGAATTAATTTTTTAATTAATGAATTTGAATCTCCTGATGCTCCACCCCAACCTTGGTATGGGGAAAGAACTAATATCGATCATGGTAAAGTAGAGGAATTTACATCCTTCAGTGAAATTCTAAATAATAAAAGAAAAATCTTAGTATACACACCCCCTGATTATTCTAAAGATCATTCTCCTTATCATTTTCTTTTATTATTTGATGGAATACTATTCGAAGAAACCTCAAAAGTATCTTCTTCTTTGGATAATCTAATTGCAGAGGAAAAAATTCCGCTTTTAGTAGCCATTATGGTGGAAAATTTCATACCTACAAATACGGCTTTAAGAGCTAGTGAATTACCTCCTAATCCGAAATTTTTAGATTATGTCATTAAAGAATTACTGCCATGGGTACATAAAAATTATAATATTACTACAAATCCATCTAATTCTGTTATTGCTGGAGCTAGTTATGGAGGGATTGCTTCTGCATTTATAGCATTTAAACATCCAGAGATCTTTGGTAATGTATTATCCATGTCAGGAGCTTACGCTTGGTATCCCGGAGAAGAATCTTGGTTACAAATGAT
>CP070831.1:888373-893797 GCA_020344955.1 Promethearchaeota archaeon
AATAAATTGGTGAAACAACAAATAGTAACCAAAACGTAAATATTAACCAAATGATATTTATAATAATCATAACTATATAACGAGCAAATAAGTTTTTAATTAATGACTGGAAAATGTCAATTAATATTGATCTTAAGAAATAAGCCACTATATTTAAGAGAATTAAATTCATTAGTAATAGATTAAATCCAAAATAAAAATAGATCAATAGAAAAACGGTTATAAAGCCTAACCATATCAATATTTTAAAAATCTTTTTCATATGAAACTCTAGATATTGGATTATTTAAAATTTATTTTTATAATTTCAACTTGTAAATTTTTAAATATTCTTTTAAAAAATGAAAATGATTTTAAGATTATGAAGGGAAATAAGGCAATATCAAAAAGAAAAATTCGAAATAAAAAGAAAACAAAAAAAGTAGGAGAACCCCCCGGAACATTAGTATATATTGGAGAAAAACCTAAAATTCAAACTAAGATAAGAGTGATTGATTATAATAAAGAAAATTATTCAATTAAAAGAGATGTAACGCCTAATAAAGATTTATTAGACATAGAAAAGAATACAATAAGATGGGTTTACATTACAGGATTAACAGAGGTAGGTGTTATTGAAGATATCGGAAAATTCTTTAATCTTCATCCTTTGGTATTAGAAGATATTTTAAATACTAATCAACGTCCTAAATTTGAAGACTACACTAATTACATTTTTATAGTACTAAAAAGAATCATTTGGAACGAAGAAAAAAAAGAGTTTGAAAATGAACAATTAAGCTTAATTCTAGGTCCAAACTTTGTTATATCATTTTCAGAATTAGAGAGTAATATTTTTAATCCAATATTAGAAAGAATTATTAAAGCAAAGGGCAGAGTAAGAGCAATGGAGGCTGATTATTTAGCGTATACATTAATGGATGTTATCGTGGACAATTATTTTATAATTTTAGATATTATTGGAGAGATTATTGATAATATAGAGGAAAATTTAGTTAAAAATCCTGAACCAGATGTTTTACAATCAATTTATCAATTAAAAAGAAATAGCATTGATTTACGGAGATCTATTTGGCCATTAAGAGAACTAATAAATAGACTGCAAAGAGAGCAATCTAACTTAATCAGTGATGACTTACATATTTACTTGAGAGATGTATATGATCATATTTTTAGAATTAGTGATTCTATTGAGAATTATCGAGATATAATATTTGGAATGTTAGATTTGTATCTTTCTAGTGTTAGTAATAAAATGAATGATATTATGAAAGTTTTAACTATGATCTCAACGATTTTTATTCCATTATCATTTCTAGCTGGATTTTACGGAATGAATTTTATTATATACCAGAATTTCCAACTCGATTTGTTTATTATACTTATTATAATTATGGTAATTATTAGCTCTTCAATGTTTTTGTTATTTAGAAAAAAAAAATGGATATAGAAAAACCATTTAATATAACTCTAGGGTGTCTAATTTTTTCTTTTTCATTAAGTTTCATTAAAAGTTGTTAATGATTACCTATATATTTTAAAACAATTTTTAATTTCAAAACTAATTTAAAAAGATATTAATATGCTTAATCTGTTCTTACACACTTTAAAAAGGGAATTTTTTCAATTTATCAATGGTTTCTGAATCCAATTTAGAAAGTGCATAAGAAGCTACAGGTACAATACACCCACAATTTTCACATAATAAAGCAGAATTACCCATAACACAAAATTTTCGTTGGCCATTTGGATAATAGCTTTTTATCCCTCCCCTTTTAAAAATACAATGTGATATAAACTCTTTTGTTATGTAGAATTCAAGCATTTTTTTCGATATTAAAATGAAGTCACCATAGTCCTTCATGACTTTTAATATACTCTCTACCACATATTTTAATTTTTCTCCTTTTAACAATAATGGATCATTTGGGTAACCAGTATACATCAAAAAAAAGATACCTGAAACACCTGTCTTATACACTATACTTACAACATTTTCAATTTCTCTATAATTCATTGCAGTTATAGTAGTTGATATCAACACTCTCTTATCATTTTTAATGTTTTCAATAACTTTTTGAAAAATCTTTGCACCTCGGATTTCATTGTGTTTTTCTTCCCCCCCATCCAAACTAACCCAATAAATAGGTTGTTTATGATGTTGAAACCAAGGTAATTTTATAATACCATTTGAAGCAATTTGCACAGAGGGAAAGATTTTTATAGCTTTATATATCAAACTCATTCTAAGAGTTGGTTCTCCTCCTGTTAATGAAGCACTTCTAATCCCCATATCACTGTGATATTTAAATACTTTTAGCCATTCCTCATTAGTTAATTCGTCTCTAATTGTAGCTAGATTTTTACTTAATTCTTCAACAGAGGAATTAAAATAACAGTGTTTACATTTTAAATTGCAGTGCCATGTTAAATCATAATTTACTCCTAAAGGGATTCTTTTTACTCTATGTTTTAAATAATGATATCCATATGAAAATCCTTTTTTAATATTTTCAGAAGATAATAATCTTAATTTGGAAATCGCTCACATCACCCTGAATATAATAAAGTAGGTAGAATTGCCTTTTAAGATTTACACTCTATAAGAGTAATATGATTTTTTATTGAAAAAAATATCTTTATGTTCTAGAGACAAAGTACCTGAATTTTTTATCATCAATTTGCCAAGCTTCAAAAAAGTCAAATGATTTTTTTGTGACCCAAAGATTATCTATATTTTTAATTCCTTCATAGAGATCTTTTAAAAGTGTAATATCACATGGATAATTTCTATGCGATGGATAAAGTTCAAGATTTTCTTGCGTTTCACATAGTTTTATCAATTTAGAAAGTGTATTGAGAACTTCAGGAAATTCTTCTTTTTTAGGCAGGAACTGATCTCCATAATAAGCCACATCACTTGTAAAAAGTTCCCCGTTGGATGTCAATAAACATATCGAACCTGGGGAATGTCCTGGGCAATGTATAACTTTTATATCGATATCTCCTAAATCAAATTTATCTCCATCTTTTAAAGGTTTAATAGTTTTTGCTGGAGGGATTAAAAAATCTTTTTCCGCATATATCTTTACAATTTCATTTGGAGAATCCTTGAAATAAGAAACATCATAAGGTTTTGAAACAAGATCGACCTCGTTTTCATGAATATAAACTTCATTAAATTCTTCATTTCCTAATGGATGATCCCAATGATAATGAGTATTAAAAACTAAAAGTTTTCGTTCTCCTATCAACTTATCTACTATTGGTTTTAGGGGGGAAAGTCCACATCCCGTATCAAGTAGAAGAGCGGTATGCGATCCTAAAAGTAAATATATATTAAGAGGATCATTGGTATAAACTGGATGAACAAGGGAGATATTTTCTTTGATTACATAGAGATAATCTTTATGTTTTGAAACTTCAAAATGTTGATTATCAATACTCATACTTCAAGAAATGTTTATTATAGATTTAAATTTATCATAACTATGAATCTGTGGAAAGATATTCCGTCTGGTGATGATCCCCCAAAAATTTTAAATGCAGTAATTGAAGTTATTAGTGGTTCTAGAGATAAATATGAATATAAAAGAGAATGGGAGGCATTTGTTTTAGATCGGGTTATACCATCATCTGTTATTTTTCCGGTAGAATATGGTTTTATCCCTCAAACATGGTCAGATGATAATGATCCTTTAGATATATTGGTGTTAAGTTATGAGCCACTCGAAGTAGGCTGCATCGTAAAAGTTAGAGTAATTGGGGCTTTAATTATTGAAGATGAGCATGGAGATGATCCTAAAATTCTCTCTGTTTTAATCAATGATGCAAGATTTAGTGGATATAACGATATTGAAGATGTTCATAAGCATAAACTTAAGGAAATTCAGGAATTTTACGAGACTTATAAAAGACTGGAACCACATAAATGGGTTAAATATAAAGAATGGAAGAATGCTAACGAAGCAAAAAAAATTGTAGATTATTCAATCAATTTATTTAATAAAATAGAGTTTTAAAAAGGGAATAATTTAAAATGTTTTATTCCCGATAATCTACACTTGGAAGTTTACTTATTGGATAAGGTAGATATGCATCATCAGGAATGGGGTCAATATAATACTTCCGGAAGTTTTTGTCCTGCATGCGACAAAATGGGCTTCGGTGAGAATAAGCAGGATGCTTTACCATTCTGATCCATATCTTCTTTAAGGATTCTTTTCGGATATTGCCAAAGGATATCGGTGAAAAATCGCAGGGAGAAATATCCCCATAAGCAGAAGCATAATATTGAATATTTGCAGCAAGACATCCTATTCCTGACAAGTAAGCTTCTACAGAATTCTGCCACGATTGGGATGAAAGAGGAGGTACAACTTTTTTCTTAAACATTTCAGCAGAATATTTATGAAGTTTTTCTCGTAATTCAAATGTTAACATCTCACTCGTATCATGCAGCAAGTGTCCAGTAGGTACACAATCGAAATAGATTATATTTCTTAAACCAAGATCACTAGCTAATTTATGGAGCTTTTTATAATAGCCTTTCTCTGTTCCAGAACGAGTAGCATAACCAGAAAATCCTCCAAAGATCCCATTTTCCTGTGCTCTCTTAACTCCTTCGATAGCAGTCTCAAAAAGACCTGGCATTCCTCTTAAGTTGTCATGTTCTTCTGCATAAGGTGAATCAATACTCAAAAATACCGAATAAAGACCAGCTTCAGATAGTTTGTTCACATTTTCCTCAGTGAGGAATTGTCCATTTGTGAACATAACAGGCATTGCTTTTTTCTTATTTACATAAGAAATTAGCTCGAAAAGATCTTCTCGTAGTAAGGGTTCTCCTCCAGTGAAAGCAATAATAGTAACTCCTAATTTCTGAGCATCATCAATTAACTTTTTTGCCTCTTCTGTGGATAATTCTTTCTTATCTTTTCTCAAATGCCTTCCAGCACTACAATGAACGCATTTACATTGACAATTATAAGTCACCGCAAAAGTCATCGCAATTGGATATGGATACGGCAATAATTGGGATCTTACTAAACCTTTTAAAGCGCGTATCATAGGTCGACTGCCAACAGGAGGAGCAAAAGTATTTGCGACTAATTTTCCTTTCCATCTTCCAACTTCCATATTTTTATAGAAATTAGCTTGTAAGAGCATCATGAAAATTAGTCGATAAATGCTCAGCTTATCAAGAATTGGATTGAGAATCCCTGAACCAACGACTTGACCATTTTCAAGCTTTTTATAACTTATGAGATTTCTCCCAAAAAGTTTCAAAAAGACTTGTTCAACTTCCATTGAAATATCTTTCCTTTTAGTTTTATGAATTTTTATTAGAAAATATTAAAAACAAGAATAAACAATTGTTCTTTGTTTTTAATTTTGCTTAAAAACTTATTTATTTAATTAACT
>CP070831.1:893897-896725 GCA_020344955.1 Promethearchaeota archaeon
ATTCCTAGCATCCAATGAAAATGAAAAGCAATTCATTTTGCTAGTTTTATTTAGTTTAAAGTCCATTGTTAAAACCTTTCTTTTTTAGGGCTAGTCGTCAGCCAAGATTAAATTTTCTAGCGTTATATCCTAGCCCTTGCATTATCTTATAAAATCCTATAACATTAATCAAGTATTAATTTAACGAAAGGACAAAAGCAATGGCGTTTTATGTAAGCTCTTTTTCAGATGAGCAAGAAGTTCAAAACGAATATTTAAAACTTCCATTAAAATTGATCGGTGATGCTAGAAAAAATTATATTTGTATTGATAATACATATTATAAAAATTTGCATTTTGATTTTTATGGAAGAAAAATTCATTTTCATAATGTAGGGGGCGGATTTCAAAAATCTATTGTCTTTACAGAGGATAGGATAAAAGAATATGAAGAGGGCAAAATTTCATTTACTAATGAAATCCCTCAAACCTATGTTTACAGTAAAATAACCATTGAGGGTTGGGAAAATAAATTTGTTTATGGCTATCATAACCCACTCATTAAATGGAATGGTTGGACAATTCCATATTTTACTTTTGAAGCTTTAAAAGAAATAAACAATCTATGCGATGAGGATAATTTATTATTTAGATTGTATGATGAGGAAAGCGGGAAGACTGTTGAATATATGAACAAGTATGACGAAGAAGCCCCATATATAATAATCCCAACTATAATTAACGGGATTACTTTGTATGAATGTGGCCTAGGTTTTACTTGGTCTGTTATGGATTAATTTTTAAAAAAAGATTTTTTAAAGGGGGCTTTCGCCCCCTTTTTTATTTTTATTCTTCGTCCGCTTGTGGTTGCGGTGGTTCTAAAAGCTTGAGTTCGGGAGCATATTTTTCTAAAACGAATGGGGCTTTACTTCCCATAGTTTTAATTATGTCCGCTTGCGCCTTTTCAATATCATTTGAATAATACGCAATATCGATACATTTTTTTTGTAGTTGGTTAAGCGCTTGCAACTGTTTCAAAGTTTTACTTTTTTTCATGTATCTTTCAGCATGAGTTCTAGCAAACTTATCAACTTGATTATCAATATGGCTTTCATTTAAGTTTTTAATATCGTAATCAATGCTATGAGCGATTTCGTCCTTTAGCTTGTGCTTGCCCGCATATCTATAAATAAAATCTTTGATATCGGTTTGCACTTTCTTTTCATATTCTTGAAGATCACGCAATTTCTTTTTGAGATCTTCAGCCCCCATTCTTCTGGCTATATCATCTCTTTTTTCTTTGAGGAACTCTAATTCCTCAGATCGTTTATTTGCTTCCAGAACTTTTGAACTTTCTGAAAACGCATCATAGATAGATTGTCTTAATCTATCTATTTGGTATTGCCTTGGTTGAGCCATTGTTATTTTTCCCTTTCGATTAGATCAGTCCGGAGCTTTTTCCCAGATTGATAGTTTATTTTTGAGCGAGGCATATTTTATTCCCACAAGGTTAATTCCTTGGGACGGGTATATTATTAAGCATTTAGCCCGTACTGAAACTCGGTTGGTGTTTCTTTTCATGCCTGCACCTCGCTCAATGTGGGTACTTGTTGTTCGGTGTCGTGGACGTTGAACTCTAGGTGTACCCTAACCATACATGAAATAAAAGGCTGAACAGAGTTCAAGAGAATAGCTTCCTGTTTCAGCCACCAAGCTAAAGTATTTTGATATCTCATACTTGAAAACATATAGGATAATACCCATATAGTCAATAGAAACCTTTCGTTAAAAAAGGGGGCTAAAAATAGCCCCCTTGAGAATTACTTCCAAAGAAATGGAAGAAAAGCTAACCATACTAACAGTATGATTATAATTATATATAAAATGTTAAGGGCTAACATTAGTAGCCCTTACTCATATCTAAATAAGTTGGATTATTCATATCGTAATGCTTATCCTTTTCTAGTGTCCACCTGTGATAGCCTTTATATCGGTCATATCTTGGCTTTGGTAGGTGGTCGAAGGAATAAGACTTACCCCCATTTACATGGGAGTAAGTGTATTTAGTGATAAATAAATCGAATTGTTTAGCTTTCATTATGCTACGATCTTTCTATTTATCACATAATCAGCCCTAGTTTTATACTTGTCGTATAACTTTGGCTCTTCCTTTTGAAATGAAGTAATATCAAAATTAGTTCTGATAAAAGCTTTTAAGCTAATATTATTAATTCTGATTTCTTCATTCAGTTCTTTAGTAGACATGAACGCATCAAGTCCACTATCTTCACGCAAGATCTTAGCTTCTTCTTGCATTAACTTGATCTGTTTTTCTTTTAACAACAAATCAAGAAGCTTCTTATAGTTTAAGCCTTTGTCTTTGGCTTGGGCTATTGTTAGTTTTTTCATTCTATTATTCTACCTTTCCTGTTTCTTTAAAGATTTTATCGAAGTTTATTGCTTCAATCTCTTTAAATAGTTTATTTCTTGCTATGTCAGATATATTACTACTATTAGCAATTCCTCTAAGTGTAAACATAGCACCAAGTAAGTACGATCTTACTTCTTTTCTTTTTATACTTGATTTACGAAACTTTTTATTTCGTAAAATCTCTTCAGCTACTTTAATAATACCTTTGGTAGTATTTTGATAGCCGATTTTTAAGTCATTTATATGCATCTTAATACCTTTCGTTGTACGAAAGTTTATACATAAAATCCCATATAGCAAGAATTAGTTTAATTTTATTTCAAAAAAAATGGTCATAAATTATTACTCTATCTGGAATAAATTTAATTACTTTTCGTCTAAGTAATTAGAATTATGGAGAATAAAAATGAAAAAAATA
>CP070831.1:896825-902522 GCA_020344955.1 Promethearchaeota archaeon
AATTTAACTGGTGGCATTTTGCATGTAGAAACAGATACAAAAGAAGCTGTAAATGCAATAATGGAATACATTGAATCAAATCGAAAAAAATTAGGCATTTAATAAATTTTTCATTTTTTTTATAAAATATATTGACTTTAAGCAATAGAATATATTAGATTTTTAATTTTTATATAAGAATTCATCTAGGATTATTCTAAGATTCTTATTGAACATGTTCGAAATCAAAAATATATAATGACTTTCATTTCAATTAATCATGACTGAAGCAAAACAACAGAAAACAGTAAAAAGAAAAATAATAAAGATCGATGAAGATCTTTGTACAGGATGTGGAAACTGCGTGGTAGATTGCGCGGAGGGTGCTTTACAGGTAATCGATGGAAAGGCGAAGGTTATAAATGAAATATTCTGCGATGGTCTTGGTGCATGTATTTCTGGTTGCCCTGAGGGGGCACTTGAGATAATTGAAAGAGAAGCTTTAGAGTTCAATGAAGAAGCTGTTGAGAAACATTTAGAATCAATGAAAAATTCTAAACACGTTGAGTTGAGTCAAATACAACAAACTGTTAATGAACATGCTCATCAGTGTGGATGCCCCTCAGCTCAAGCAATGGTATTTGATGCACCAGAAGAACATATAGAAGTTTCTGGTAAAATTTCTTCTGCTTTACGGCAGTGGCCTGTTCAAATGCACTTAATTAATCCTAGAGCTCCTTACTACCAAGGTGCAGATGTTCTACTTGCAGCAGATTGTGTTGGATTTTCTTATGGTGATTTTCATAGAGACTTTATGAAACAGAAATCAATAGCTATTGCCTGTCCTAAACTTGATCAAGGAAAAGAAGTTTATATTGAGAAAATTAAATCACTAATTGATGATGCTAAGATCAACACACTTACAGTTGCCATTATGGAAGTACCATGTTGCGGAGGATTATTGGCATTAGCTCAAGAGGGTGCCAAGCGAGCAAATCGGAAAGTACCAATCAAATACGTTGTTGTAGGGATTCAAGGAAATATATTAAAAGAAGAATGGATATAATTTTTTTTCAATTTTTATTTTTCAAATAAAACTTTCTTTTTAATAATTTTTCTAAGCATTACTGATAATGCTGATTTAGATTTACCTAATTCGTTAGCTAATTCTTCTAGAGAGATTTTTCTAGGAATTTCAAAAAAACCGGAGGATATAGCTCTTTCAAGGACATTTAATTCATCTAAAGTTAATTTATATTTTTCATCTTCAATACTATAAGGAGATCTTCCAATCCTGAGTAATTCAAATTTTATTTTTTTTTGTTCAAAAAGAGATAATAGTTGATCTATACGTTCCCTACTTGAAATCAACCTCCAGTAAGCAAATCCATCTTCGACTCTTACTGGAAAGTCTACAAGGACACCACATTTTATTATAGCATATAACAAATAAGGATCTTTGGTCTTAATATTAAATTTGACATTATTTTCTTCCTGTTCTATAATTGTTAGTTCAAAAACAGATGGATGACTACTGATCTGTTCTATAATAGAATCTAAATTATAGTGCATTATCTCAATTACACTATTACCGATAGAATTTTCAAGATCATATGGAAGAAAATGTGAAATTTCCATTTTTACATCAGGAAAGTTTTTAAAAATTTCAGAGATCCATAACTCTTTTGGAAATTTAATTTTAATTCTTGCTAAACTTGGTTTACTTGAAGCCATCTTGAAATATTAATGATTAAGATTTAAAAACCTTTTTTTTATACATTAATGATTAATTATTAATAAAAC
Source organism: Promethearchaeota archaeon (assembly GCA_020344955.1). GTDB lineage: Archaea > Asgardarchaeota > Lokiarchaeia > Sigyniarchaeales > SOKP01 > Loki-b32. Next base: position 898,608 of record CP070831.1, read on the forward strand.
CAAGTAAAATGCATTATTATGGTAGAAAAAAAGAATATATTACTTGGAATTTGTGGAAGTCCAAGAAAACAGGGAACAGAATTTGCAGTCCAGTACGCTTTAAACTATGCTGCCGATAAATATGGCTTTGATATAGAGTTTTGGACTGTAAGAAATAAATCAATTAATTTTTGCCTTCACTGTGATTATTGTATTCGAGAAAAAAAGGGTTGTATGAATAAAGATGATATGGAAGATCTCTATATTAAGTTGGAGGAGGCAAAATATCTTCTTTTTGGTACTCCAATATTCCAAGGTAACATATCAGGTCAGCTTAAAACGGTAATGGATCGCTGTCGTGCATTGATTGCCAAAGATCCTAATGTTTTTAAAAGCAAAATAGGACTCGCATTAGCTGTCGGTGGAGATCGTAGTGGAGGACAAGAGATAGCGATCAGAACAATCCTAGACTTTTTTCTACAGAATCATATTTTAACTATCTCTGGGGGCGCATTTGGAGCAAATTTAGGTGCTTGTTTATGGAGTAGGGATTTGGGAAAACAGGGGATAGAAAAAGATGAAGAAGGATTAAGATCAATCAGAAAAATAATACGACGATTAGCTGATTTCAAATAATATACTGTCAAAAAATTGAAACGTATTTTGTAAAAAATCATAATAATTAAGATATAGTAAATTTTATAATGCCCAATAGATAATAAATAATTTATTTAAAAACAATGAAAGATCCGCATAGACAGTTTAGAAAAGCAATCCTTATATCATTATTAATTTTAAGTGTTGGTATTGGTCAATTAATAGTAGTTATTGCTGGACGTTCATGGTTAATATGGACATATGATGGAAATTCGGGTATAGAAGGGGACGATGTTGTAAATATTCCTCAAAGCTATTTGCTTCCCGATAGATATCTTGTTATTATCATTGGAAAATTTCCTTATTATAGTATGCCCGATGTTGTTGGAAATATTACATTGACTCCTATCAATGGAGGAGACCCATATTTTTTTGAATATAGAATTAATGGATATTGGATAGGGGATAATGTGAAAACTGATGCTAGATCAGTAGTAATTATACCCGGTATATATAATATAACCTGGTCTAATGTTGATAATAGATTTGCTTATTTGATTACAACTCATGGGCTTTTCAATTGGTTTTTTGCTGAGGATACCTATCCATATACAGCAGAAACTGTAGTATTAGTAATTTCAATTATCTTAACAGTATTCTTCATAGGTTATTCTATAAAAAAATACCAAGAAGCAAAAAGGGACTTAGCATACTATAAATAAAATAATATTTCTAAATTTCTAAAGATTTCTTGTTATTTTTTCAATATTTAAGATTAGTTCATGATAAGTAAATTTTGGGTGAAACAGGAAGATCTTGATACCAAAAAAATTTTTAAATAAAAATTTTTTATTGTATTTCGAATAATTCTTTTGCTTCTTTTTCTCTAAGACCAGAAATTCCCCATAACTCCTTAAACCAGTATTTTCCTTTATGTATTACAACTGGTGTGTTTACTATACAACCATCGGCATCACAGAATGTCTTTAGGAAATTATCATCGTGTAATAACTCATGTACAAATTCCTCATCATTTATATCTCGTTCAATATATCTCACATTTCGTTCATTTAGCCATTCTTTTAATTCATGGCAACGATGACAATCTTCTTTGGTTATTAATATTGGTGTTTTTGATTCCATATTAAAATTATAAATATAAGTGGTAAAAAAGCTTTACCTTCTATACTATTAATTTTACTATAATAAATGATAGTGATATAAATCTTGCATAGAAAATTCTTATGATTTATATATAAAAATTTAAAAAAAATATATTCAAATTCAATTTATTTCTTATTTGTAACTCAGTATTTTATAATAATTTATTATGATCAGATTCATATTTCTTATTCTTATTTAATTCTTAGTATGGATCAAAAAACTCGAGATGAAGCTTTTAATAAGTATATTAAAACTCTATTTAACAGTCCTAGCTTTAAAGAACGAGCAATTGCTGCGCAAAACCTTGGTAATTTGAAAGAAGGAAGATCAATTAATATGTTAGCCAGAGCTTTAAAATCCGAAAAGGATGATGTAGTCATCAATAGAATAATTGAAGCAATGGGTGAAATTCGAGACCCAAAAGCTACAATGTTAATCATAGATTTTTTAAAGAAAGAATTAGAAAAACCTGAGGAAGAGCAAGATAAGACAAGACTTTTTATAATTATTGAAAGTCTTATGAAAATTGCTGATAAGAGAGCGCTTGAGCATTTAGGCATATTATTAGATTCTTGTCATAGTGATATTAGAAAATTAACAGAAGAAGCATTTGAGTGTATCGATCCTGATTGGAAACTAAATATTAAATCAATATAAATTAAAAAGATATTAAAATAATGAGGAAGAAATAAAAATATGTCAGAAATAATTGAAAACTTGGCACAAACTGTTGAGGGATCCAATAAAGGTAGAGATATTACTATTTTAACCTTATCTACATGTATGTGGTGCAAGAAATGTAAAGCTTGGTTAAAAGACCGTGATATACAATACCGATATGTAGATGTTGATAAGATTGAGTTTGAAGAAAAGTCGAAAATACTTGCATATTTAAGAGATAAGTACCAATCGAGAATTTCATATCCATTTATGATATGTGATGATGAGCATGTTGTGGGCTATAATCCAGGTAAATATGAAGAATTAATGAAGTCTGGAGGGAACTAAAATGGATATGGAAACTAAAGAAGGAATGATGGAGTATGTTGAACAAGTCTCCAAAAAAAACAATTGGATTTTAAATATGGATAGCAATACTTTTAAAAATTTGATTGATGGATTAGTTGATAATAAAAGAAATTTAGGATACCAATCATGCCCTTGCCGTTTAGCTTCGGGAAACCGAGATTTAGATAGAGATTTAATTTGTCCCTGTGATTATGCTCCCCTAGATGTAAATGAATTTGGAGCATGTTATTGTAATTTGTATTTGCGTGAAGACTTTTATGAAACAATAAAAAAGGATTATATTCTTGTTCCTGAGCGTAGACCTGCAGAAAAAGAAAAAGCAGTTTTAGATTTTTTTGAAAAATAAATTATAACAATTTTTAATTCTCCTTTTTTTAGTTAAATTCAATCTGAATACAAAACTAATTTTTTAACTATAAATAAAATCCTTAAATAACACAGTTTCTCTTTATAAATTATGACTGATAATGAAATAACGGATGACGAATTAGAAGAAGAACTTGACAAAGCATTTAAAGAAAGTGAAAGAGTAAGGGATCATTGTGGTAGCCCTTTACCAAGTAATAAAGAAGTTGGAATACAACGAACTGATGTAAAACTCAAAAAGGAATAGAAATTTTCTTTTTTTTTAATTTTTTAATAACTTATAAAAGATGTTCTTTTCATATCAATTAATTGAGAGTGATCTTATGGTAAATGAGAGGATTAAAGGAAGGAAAAACTTTCCTACCGATGAAGTTGACCCAGAAAATTTTCTGAGTGATGAAGAAGTACATGATCTCATTAATAATAAAGAGAAAATTAATTTTACATCAGATGATTATTATAGACTCTACAATTGTGTACATTGTGGTGAGTGTGAGACTGAAAACGAGCGTATGTCACTTAAGCAAAAGTTTATTGAAGATGGTAATACTTTTGAAGGAGTAAATGAAATACGGGAATATTTTGAGAAATACAGATCACCTTATCCTACAAATAAAATGCGAATAAAACGATTTCAAGAAATACCGAAAAATTCAGATAATCTATTTTTCATGGGTTGTCTTTCTACGATAAGAATTCCTCAATACACGAATCATGCACTTCAATACTTACTTCAGCAAGAAATTGATTTTACAATTTTAAATACAGAAATTTGTTGTG
>CP070831.1:902622-910708 GCA_020344955.1 Promethearchaeota archaeon
AAATTATTCTTCTGGTGGACTTTCTAAGTCCATTTTAAATTGTTCATAAATTTTTCTTACTCTATCTGCTGAAGGACCTTCTCCCCTTACTCCATTTTCATCAACAATAATTTTACCACTTAATATTGATATAATATTTTGATCTTCTATATAGTTAACATGACCTTTTGAAAAAATAGTGGCAATACGGTCAGCAAGTGCAACCATTGGGAACGGTTCTTCTTCTAAACTCACAAAATTATAAAAATTGTTCCTTATAAACAATTTAGGGAATGACTTATTCTTCTCATTTTTAGCATTGATAATAATAAGGTTTGAATCCTCTGAAATTCCCTTTAATTGCCCCACGAAGAATTTGTCTTTATCTAGATACACCTTAACGATCTTATCAATTAAAGTTCCTAACTCTGTATTATATTGCCTAACTGACATAATCATCAGAACTTTTATAGTTAATAATATTATTATTTTCTTTTACATTTATTCTTAATTTTATTAATCTAATATTTCTTTTATAAGCTCGGGTATTTTTTCACCAGTTAGAGCACTGGTTGTAATAATTTTCAGTTTGGGGTTGATATTTTTTGCATCATTTATCATTTCCTTGATGTTTACATCCACTACATCTTTTAAATCTATTTTATTAATAACCGCGATATCAGAATATTTAAATAATAAAGGGTGTTTACGAATTACCCATGGACCTTCTGTTATTGACACTATAACAATCCTTTTTTCCGTACCAAGAATAAAATCAGATGGACAAATCAAATTCCCTACATTTTCAATGAAAAGCATATCAATATCATTTAATTCATAATTTTTTAAAACTTGGGAAACATGATATGAATTTAAGGCGCATTCATTACCTGTATTAATCTGAATTGTTTGAACACCGTGTTTTTCTAATCTATTAGCGTCTATTCTTGTAGTAACATCTCCATTGACAACTAGAATTTTGTGATCGTCTATTATTCTTTTTACTATACTTTCTAAAATCGCTGTTTTTCCTGCTCCAATAGCTCCAACAAAATCAAAAGCTCTTATACCTTTATTATTAAGAAATTTGTTATTTTCAGCAGCTAATCTGTCATTATTATTGATTAAATCCTCATTTAATTCAATTATGCGTGAAATTTTTTTTTCTGACATTTATGTTATTGAAAAGTTAATTAACTTTAGGGATTAAATTATAAAATTAAGGATTTATTCCTTGATATTTTTTACTAATATCAATCCTATAATTACTAGGTTTTAATAATTATCTAGTGAAAAGTCTATATTTATAAACCAAATATGAACCTATAATTCCTCCTAATTCAGGAAAATAGTAGAGAAAATATAAAGGATCAATAGTTACTCCATATACTAACCCGAATAATAATCTTATTAAAATGATCATATACAAAAATGTTTTTCCAGTCATTCTAACGCGAGCAAATGCTAATAAGGCAGTATTTTTTCGATCAATTGCAGGAAAAATCACAAAAGAAATTAATCCATATATCCCTCCCCAGAGTAATCCAACACTATCAAAAAATTCATTATTGTAAATAGGGTAGAAAGGGATTAAAGCAAACCTCAGAAGAAAATAAAAAATAATTGCAAATAATCCTGAGAATAGGAATAATTTAATTACAAATTTCATCCCGTTCGCCATTTCAATTAATTTCATTATTCTATAAGTAAAAAATAACATTATAAAGAGAAAGAAGATAGAGAAGAAGAAAAAGAGATTATTTGGATCTATTGGATCGATAAAAAGAGATGTAAATAATGTATGAAAAGTAAATTTGTAAGCGAGTGCGTTTAAACTTAAATATAAATATTCCCCAATCCCAAAATATACAAATATCATTGACATAATAGTTATAGAAATTAATAAGAGAAAAATTAAATCTGTTCCTTTGTATCTGCGGGCTCTATCTGAATATTCCCTTATGTCTCTTAATGATTTTATCCTTTGCTTTTCTTGTCTTCTTAAATATCTCTTTAAAGTTCTAGGACCTCTATCTAAATACACTTTTGAAGTTGTCCTTTTTGGTATTACTTCTTGGTATTGTCCTCTAGATTGCTTCGGAGTGGCAGGAATAACAGGCACATGTTTTAACTCAAACGTACATTCATGATTTTCGGGTAACCGATGTTTTTTACAATAAGTGCCTCCACAATATTTACATGTAAAGGGTAGATAACTAATTTGTTCCCCACAAAATTCGCAATATGTCAGATCATTTCACCAAGAAATCAATAAATTAATTTAATCCCTAGATTAAAGAATTCTAAGGTATAATAATTTAAAATTAACATCATTCATAATTTTTTCTTTTTATTTTTCGTTATTTCATAAAGTTGTGAAAGATTTGAATTCAATCAAAAAAAATTAGAATAAAATTCCAATTCTATTTCAAATTCATGTTATATATAGACTAGTAGGAGAATAAATCAGCATGTAAGTTATTATCAATAAAATTATCAACGAGCCGGCCAGTGCAATATATATTTTCTTATTCCATTTCCAGATGTTCTGTCCATCCAAGATACCAATAGGTATCATATTAAAAGTACCTAACATAAAATTTAAATTCGCTGCTAGCCCGATTAACATATTCAAGGGATAAACTGGAATTATAAATGAGATTATGAAAAGAATTGTACCATATATAAGATTAACTGTAGGTCCAGCTGCTTTGCATAAGCCAGTGGTTCTGTCTATTTTACTTAAACCTAATACTACCACTGCTCCTGGTAATGCTAATGAAGGAAAACTTTGTCCGTTTGAGAATAATGAATACAAACCAAAAACCACACCTGTAACTGTTAGTAGCATTCCAAAAGTTAGCAATCTAAACTTTGTTTGAAGTCCAAAATGTATAGCTACTTGTCGATGCCCAAATTCGTGAAACAGAAAAGCTGTAGCATAAAACCCTGCCAACATAATAATAGCCCATCCATATCCCATATCAATTAATTGTTGGTTGAAGAAAGTTAAAATACCTATTATAAAAATTAAAGATACACCAATAATAAAATGAAAAAATTCTGATTTATGAGGTAATAAAATTCCTTTAAATTTAATTCCAGAATCTGGATTAAATGCATCTACCGGTATTTGGTTTTCTTGACGATACCATGTATATGTCCCATCTGTAGTTCCTCTAATAATTCCGGGACTAGTTGGCTGTTGGTAAGTTTGATCTTGAGAAATTGCTGGTATTTGCGGTGTCTGGAAGTATGTTTGAGTTGGTGGTGGTGTTTGTTGTAGACTATCTCTTATAATATTGCAATCATGGTTTATAGGTTCCTTATGTCTTAAACAATAATTATATCCACAACTATTACAATGAAATGGTTCTCCGAGTATTTCTTCACCACAATGAGCACAATTTGCCATAATTAATACCTAATATGATTTGATAAAAATTGTAATGATATACTGTTTTATTAAATTATAAAATTAACTACTTAAAATTTTAATGAGAATCCATTTTATTTTTTTTCTCCAAAATTCTGAATTTTAATTTTTAAAGCTTATTAATGTAAAGTTAGGAAAATATATTAAGCCAAAATCTACTAGTTAATTAATCTTAAAGATTTATTGAGTGGGTTTTATGAGTGAAGATGAAAATGAAGATGAAATGTCAATGGATGAAGAGCGTAAAAAATTAAAAGAAATGGGAGTCAATAGTACATGGAATATCCTAACATCTGGTGAAAAGAAAAAGAAAGAACCAGAAGAAAAAAAACCATTTAGAGGCTTTAACTAATTACTCCCAAATTCACTTAGAATTTCTTCAAATATTAAATTTATTCCATAAACCTCGATTTACTTTTCTCAGCAAAAAGTTTAATTGCTAAAGAATATACTAATTTTACAATTTAACTTGAATTTCAATTTGATAGATTATTGTCTACACCTGTTTCAATTCATGATGGTCCATTCACTACAAATACATTAGCATCAAAAAAATTTCTTATTTTCTATGTTATAATCATATGGTGGTCAGTATTACCACTAATGCTAGAATTTTATTTATTCTGGAAACTGGTTGAAAATCATCTATTCTTCTTTATTCTATTATTACCAATTGAAATTTATGTTGGATATCTAATTCTTGTGTTTAGTTCTATTTTACTGGCAAAAATCTCTTTATCAATAATCAATCTTATCCACAAACCTAAAGAAGGTGTCTTTAAAAGAAAAAAATCTGATAAAAATTTCTACTTCTGGAGTTTAAGAGCCGTAATAAAAAAATGGCCAATATGGGTTTCTAAATTTATACCCCTACCTCTAGTGGACAAATTAAATCTAAGATGGTTTCACAATGACTCAGAATTTATTGAATATGGGAAAAATGTTTGTATAGGTGAAGGGAGTTCTATAAAAGCTAGTTTGATTTTCGGAGAATTTCTAATTATTAAGAAAGTGAAAATAGATGATAATGTCACTATTGGCTCGAATTGTTTTATTGCTCCAGGAACGCATATTTACAAAAATTCTGTTATAGCAACGATGTCAGAAACCAGATATAACCAAAGAGTAAAATCTAATTCTTATTTGAATACAGATTCTGATAATTTGATTCAATTGTTAAAAAAAATTTTATCTACAAATGAAAGTAGTACAAAACAAACTCAAGACAATAGCAATACAATGCAGAACAAAAAGCAAACAAAGAAATTTGTTAAGAATTTCGCTTTCGATATTACTATCTTTGGGATTTTATACTTTCTATCAAATTTTATTCCAGTTATGGGTTCTATTTATTTTGTACTTATCCTTTTCTTTCCATTTTTTTTACAAAGCCCTAGCTATTTTACCATTTTCAAAAATTGTAACTCTATCTTAATTTTCCTAATAACTCCTTTATTTATTATCTTCTTTTATTTTTTGAATTTGTTATTTGTAATTTTTTTTACTAAACTCTTTTATAAGTGGATCACGCATTTAAATCCTGTTAAAGAAGGAATAATTGAATGGGAGAAAAAAACTACTGATTATAAATACTACTTTAAGCGCTCATTTATATTGAGATATATCAAATGGAAAATACAGAAAAGCCCCTTTCCATGGTTAATAAAATTTGCTTTTAATTTTATAGGGAATTGTCAAATTGGTAATAATACGGTTCTTGAGGATTCTTATTTAGCAAAAGAGTTATTCGTAGCAGGAAATAATACATACATAGGAAAAGTACTACTAGCAAATCATTTATGGGACAAAAATTTGATTATTAAAAAAATTAAACTAGGAAATAATGTTACAATCCTTGATAATTGTTGTATTGCTCCCGGCACAGAAATCAACGACAATGTGTTGCTATTGCCATTATCAGTAACCACTAAAAATAGTATACTACTAGCTAATTCAATATATTTTAACACCTCTTTAACAAAAATTTCAAAAGAAGTATTAATTCAAGCTTTCAATATAAATAAAGAAGATTTAATGCTTAATATAAATTATTTTAGGAAGCAATAGGAAACGAGGTTGATTTGAATAATAGATCAAGAATCTTTGAAGATTACCAACAATGTGTTAGGACAAAAGAAATTCTTTTGGTTATATCCAATCTTACTTTGGCTTGCTTTTTTTCCAACATGTTATATTTTTGTATTCTTCTTTATTCTATTTTCTTATTGGATTAAGCCGCTAATAATTATATGTTTTTTACCAATTTCCATTGTCATTTATTATTCAATTTTTATTTTATTCCTTCTACTTTTTGCTAAATTAATTTTAATTATCATTAATTTGATACATATTCCAAAAGAGGGAATTTTTCACATAAATTTACATGATAAAGATTTTTGGTTTTTTATGTTAAGAAGAAGGATAAAATGGTTCGTTTTAAAAATATATAACTACTTTCCACTACCCTGGGCAAAAATATTGGCTTTAAAAACCTTTAATATTAAAATTCCATATAATACAAGTGTATTAGACAGTTTTATTGATTCAGATTTTATAGAAATAGGTAATAATACAATTCTAGGTGAAGGGTCGATTGTGATGAGTTCAATTGTAATAGGAGATTTATTGCTAGTGAAAAGAGTTGTTTTACACGATGGAAGCACAATCGGTGCATTTAGTGTGATTGCTCCTGGAACTATCGTAGAAGAAAGAGCAATTTTGGGAATGGGAAGCTTTACAAATATAAATCAACGACTTGAAAAAAATTCTATATACTATGGTAGACCTGCAAAGAGATGGAAAAAAACTGATAATAGTTTTATATGTAACAAAAAATAATTATTATTCAAATTATTAAATAAATATAAATACAGAAGAATCAGGTAAGACGAAGAATTGGGTCTTAAAGTATATTGTCCTACTTGTGAAGAAATTGTAACATTAAGAAGAAAAAATTTTGATCATGTATATCATGAGATACTTTGTTTTATGGTAATCTTAACTTTAGGATTGGGCTTTATAATTTATTTTATTCTAAAATATTCTAAAAAACCAAACACATGTCCTAATTGTGAATCTATTTTTGATTTAAATAACCTCTCCAAACAAAATATTAATCTTAATCATACTATTAAGTCTAAAACTAAATTTATACTTCCTTAATTTTCATTTGATGATTACATCTTGGACAAATTTTGTCATTTTCGGAGAGTTGCCTCTTTACAATTACTTTTTGAAATTTACATTTCTTGTTTGTACAAATAAGCGAGTATTTTGATAAATTGAGAAGGGATTTTTCGAGATCCTTTCCTTTTGCATTTTCACTTTTTTCTTTTTTTTTTTTAACTATTAGATCTTTTTCTTTTTTTGATTTTTTTTCAATATCTTCTGTCTTCAGCCACTTGTCTAAACCCATGAATTTCACTTTGAAATCTTTTTTATAATAAGGGTGATTTAAGTTATAAAATTGAATAGCTTTTCCTTAAATTAAAGTCTATTAAATAAAAAAAGAATAAAAAATAAAAATTTGTTTATCAACAATAAATTACTAGTATACTTGAACTTTACCAGCAATAAGTCTTCTTCTTAAGTCAATAAAGCTTTCCTTACTGAGTTTTTCATTTGATACTTCCTCAGCAATTTTCTTTACAGAGTTAAAGTTGACATTGTCAGCCGGAATTAGTTCAATTGAATTTACCCAAGGATCAGTTATAGGTCTTCCAATCTGGGAAAGTAATTTAACATGTGCTTCTAAAATATCTCCTTGTCCTCTCTTTACAATTTCTCTTGCAATTTCGGTTCCAAGAACATTATAAAGCTTTCCAACGTGATTAATTGGGTTCTTTCCACAAACTGCTTCTAAACTCATTGTTCTACACGGAGTTATAAGACCATTAGATCGGTTGCCGCGCCCCACTTCTCCATCATCACCAGCTTCTGCAGAAGTACCAGTAATTGTCAAATACATAATACCTTTTTCGATATTATCTGCTACATTTACTTGACATGACACGTCGCGTTCTGGGATGATATCTGCGGCTAAATCTAAGACAGTTTCTTTAATCTGGTTTGTATAATTTACATATTCACTTGCATCTTTAATATATTTACTTATCATGGCTGCTGCAACTGTAATTCCAATTTCGTTACCTATTCTTTGAGTCATGACCTTCACATCCTCTCCAGAAGCAGGGCATTTATCTTTAAATTTATCCGAATTGATTAACCTTTCAGCCTCAAGAGTAATTCTTTCAACATCAGAATATGGTGCATAACCAACACCAAAACTTGTATCATTTGCCAGTGGAACTTCCTCTGTATGATGGGATTCATCAAATACTCCAGTTAAATCTATTGATCCTGGCCGAACCGCATAATCAAACTGAATATCTCTATTTAGATTAAGGTTTCTAAAAATTTTAGAAAGTACTTCACGTTGGGTTTCTATACAAATCGTTGGAATAGGAATATATTCAAGTTTATTTGTACCATCCTCACATTCTTTAAGAATTTGATTTATTGCCCTTCCAACAATAAGGAAATATTGTGGCTGGATGATTTGGCCACCACCATATTCTGGCTTTGCCGTACCTCCAACAAGAGCAGCCTTATCAACATTATGGTGATAAACGCGGTCGAAATTTTCAAGGTAATAAACGCATAAAGCTCTAG
>CP070831.1:910808-917464 GCA_020344955.1 Promethearchaeota archaeon
ATAGTAGAATGTCGTTTAATGAAATTTCTCAAAATGTGGGTAAGACAGAAGCAACTATACGAAGAAGAGTTAAAAGATTAACAGAAGATGGTATTATTAAAAAGTTTACTATTGATTATACTATTGATAATAAACCGCGTACTAGAGCTACAGTGAAAGTTGAACCTGATTTTAAAGAAATAAAAAGAATTCTAAAAGAATTATTGGAAATTGAAGAAATAACTAATATTTGGAGATTATCAGGAGATTGTGGGTTGTTTATGAAAGTTGAAATTGAATCAATTGAAAAATTCAATCCATTGATTGAAGAAAAGATTTCTCAAATTAGAGGAGTAAAAATAGTAGAAACTTGTTTCATAACTGATGTTATAAAATAATGCACTTCTGATTTTTCAATCCTAAATCGTTTTAATCAAATAACAAATAATTAAATATTTTAAGAAGCTTAATATTCGTCTATTTTTCTAACAGTTTATTGATAATATCTATTCTTTTTTTTGTCTTCTTTAAATCACTTTGAAGTTTTTTTGAACGTTTTATATAATCTGCATCATCCAATTTTCCCTTTGAGTGTTTCTTATCAATAAAGTTTAGCAAATCCTGAACAGAACTTAGTTTTGTTTCTAATCCTTCTTTTTCGTTTTTTAGTTCTTTCTTGGTTTTCGATTTTGTTGTAATCTTAGGTGGTGGTTTTATTGAATTCTCTAAATCAATTTCTTCTTTTTTCAGGCTTTCAGGCTTTGGAGGTAATGCTGTTAAAGTAGTGTCATCTTTATTAATTATATCTTCTTTGAGTTCTTCAACTCCTTGAGGAAGAACAGTGTCAGCTTTTTGAATTAATTTATCTTCTTGAGATTCATTTGAACCCTCTGATATATTTGAATTTTCTATTTCATTAATGGCATTTTCAGATCCGATTGCTTTCTCTATTAATTTATCGATAGTTGTTTTTATTCTGTTGATTTGATTTTGAAATATTTTTAATAACTCTACCAATTCACTTTTTTTAGAAATCTTCATTGAAAAATCAATATCTAATGATCTTCTCTCAGTAGGCACATAAGAGGAGGAAGTATTTGATTCTTGAAATACTTGAGGAGCATCAATAGAAGTGTGAGGAATTGGTATAGGTAATTCAGCATCGGCTCTTAATTCCATACGGAAATCTGAAATAAGCCATTTAAAGATGTTTAATGCAAGTTGAGGATTATCGTTACATTGAAAACCTCCTCCTATTTTATCCCTAAACAACTCATAACTTCCAATGCAACAAACTCTTCCTTTATCTGGCTCTGAAACACATATAAGAGGACAAGAAAATGGTTCTGATGTTTCATTCGAATCTGCTATCGAGAAGGCACCACTTCCTATAATAGTAAGTGATGAACCTGATCTATAACATAAAGTACCAATTTCTGCTGTAATTGGATGAGGTATATTAAAAGTAGAAATTAATGGTATGTTTTCTAAACCTAAATTAATTTTATCATCTAAAACTTGATCATTTTCAAAAGCAATACCAAATTGCTCAGAAATTTCTGATAAATTACTTCCACGACCTTTATCTCCTCCTGCATGCGATAATAATAATAATCCGCCTCCAGAATTTTGAACCCAGTTTACTATTGCTGTGATTTCAATAGTAGAGATTCTTGAAAAATCGGGACATACAAAAACGAGAATATCATAAGGATTTAAAGATTCTTCCGTTATTGGCACCTCTAGGAAATTGTAGCAAGTAAAATCATTTACATTTAAATAATCTCGCAATTCAGTAAGATTTTCATCAATTTTACCCCTTGGTTTATGGGATATATCAAAAGCGATATGATATGACATTATTGATCTTTTATAGTGGTTTTTTTTAATTATTCAATTTGTTGTTATTATTATGTAGTATTTTAATATTTCTATATTTAATAATTAAATATAATATATAGAAGTTATACGATTTTTGTATCAAGGATATTATAATTTACAAAAACTAATCAAAATTTCTATATTTTATAAAAGCTGTTTTTCATATTTTTCACACTTAGCCACAACACCATCATTACTTTCTTCAATAAATACTTTTATCTCCGATAATTAAATTATCTTTACTTATATTTTCAACTTTTACGTGATTACCTATGATAGAATTTTGTGATATTATATTATTAAGGTGAGCTCTCGTTTCGATTATACTATTACCGATAATAGAATTCTCAATATAGCAATCATCTCCTATAGAGAGATAAGGACCAATTACAGAGTTGATTACTCTTGTATTTTTCCCTATAAATACCGGATTTTTTATGTATGACCTTTCAACAGTTATGGATTGATTTTGAAAATCATTACTCCTACTAGAATTTTGATCTAAAAGGTATTTTATGCCATTTAAGATTTCAGAAGGTCGCCCAAAGTCTAATATTCCTTGTTTTAATTCAACTGCTGCAATTTTAAATCCGTGATCCACAAGATCCTGCAAACTTTCTGTCATATAAACTTCTTTAGATTCAGGTGTTCTATTATCAAGATATTTTTTAAGATTATCAAAAAGAGCACGTGTAGCTGTATTTGAAAATGCATAGGGTCCGGCTATAGCTAAATCAGATAAAAAATCTTTCGGTTTTTCTACCAATTTTTTAATTATATTATTATTATCTACTAAAACAACTCCATAAGAGCTAGCATCTTCTTTAGCTACTTTCATTACAGTAATTATTCCATCTACATCTGATTCCCAATATTTATACATTAGATATGAATATTCATCGAGAGGTAACATATCTCCTAAGAATATAAGAGACCCATTTCTTTTATCTTCTTCTTTACTTTTTGGTTCTGTTTTTTTAAATCGTGAATGTGCTAGATATATGGCTTCTCCTAATCCCCAGTAATAAGGTTGTCCTTCTTCATATCCTCTTGGAATTTGCTCAATAAAAGTCAGTTTAAATTTATCACTATAATGTGCCTTGATATGTTCCATCATTTGTCTTTTTTTATAACCAACTATTAGAATCAATTCTGTATTTGATTCAAAAGTATTTGAAAATTTACTAAGTATATGATCTAAAACTGTTTTTCCCGCAATTGTTAGGAACGCTTTTGGTTTATTAAACGTAAAAGGTCTTAATCTTGGTCCTGTTCCAGCTATGGGTCCTATGATTTTCAATTTTTGTTGTCAACTCAAATTTTATTCATATTAATAATTCTAATAGAATTTTGATTTGTCTGAATCAAAAATTCTTTGTAAATAACCAAATAACAAATCTAAACCATTTTCTTCATTTGCTGAACAAGGAATTAATTCTGCAGTAGATCCTAGTTGAATAAATACTTCAGAAATTAACATTGATAATTCTCTAATCAAACCCTTCTCTCGTTCATTAGTAGAATCCTCTAATGCTTGAAAATCTTGACTCCAATCTACAATCATTTCTATTTGATCTTCATCTAACAAGTCTACTTTTGAAAGGACATTAACTTGAGAAATATTCTTAAATCTGAATTGAACAGAAGCTGCTAGTAATAAAGTTGAAATGAAACCATTTGGTCTAAGCACAAAATTAGAATCAAAAAGAAAAGTGACTGCCCTCTCAATAGCACCAAATCCTAATGTGCTAGCAATTAATGGCCCAGTTTCTCTAAAAGCAAAAAGCTCGAGTTGTCCAGCTGTGTCTACAAATATCCAATCAGGATTATACTCATCAATTTCATCTTTTAATTCATCAAGAAAATTCACCATTAAATCAGATGCTAAAATCATTGCACCGTTAGGACCTAAATTGTATTCCTCCATAACGTCCTCAAGTACTATGTAATCCCTTATGTCAATATCTGGTTCATAAAGCATTCCTCGTACACCAGGATCTAAATTTAGTGTAATGGCAGAAATTTCTGGATCTCTATTAATCACATAATCTTTCATCTGTCCAGTTAGAGTACTTTTACCGCTTCCTGCAGTCCCAATAAAATAATTTAATAAAATTTTTGGTTACCTCAATTTAAAAACAAATTTTTTTGTTTATGATTATTTGCAGACAATCAAATGTTTGTTTTTTTAATAGCCTTCAATTCTTAAAGACTTGATATTAGATATAATCTTAGTGATTAATTAAAATTTTATTTATTTTTTTGGTGGTTTCAACTCTTCTAATTTTATTTCATCTTTTTGATGCTTTTTAAGTCTTTTAATTTGATTATCTATAGCTTTTTGTTCTCTTTTTATTAATTCCTCCTCATCAAGTACCATTGATTTCAATTCTTCTTCAGTTAATGGCTTTAAAACGTCTTTTATGTTAAAAATTGAATTTTTTTCTATATTTTCTTTAAAAATTGATTTCATCTCTCTAATAACCATTAGCTTACCAGAAGACATCTGCCCTTGTATCAAAGCAGGTTTTGTTGGGCCTTTTATCCTCTCAATCACCGGTTCTGATCCGCTTCTTAATGGAACTGAAGGAATATACTGAATTGTATTACTTGGAGCGTTTTGAAATGAGAACGATAAGTTGTTTAGTGCTTGTTCAATTCTTTTTAATGTTTTGTTACCTTCAGTTATTAGAGATACAAGTGAATTATCTTGAGAAGATTCTTCAAAATTGCTTTTTTGATATATTAAGGTTCTCTGTTCTTTATTTTCTTGGAAATTAGTTTTAATCTCTTGAAATAATTTTTCTTGGGTAATTCTCCCTTTATAACTACGTTTAGGGCGTAATTCTTCAAATTCGAACCCATTATAACATTCTTCATTAACGGATATATCTGATATCTTAAAGCTTTCAGCAAATAAATATTCAAATTGTTGTCCTGAATAAAGAAAGATTGTCAAACGTAAAATCTTAAGTTGGAGTCCATCTATTCCTAACAATTCATCTAGTTCTATTGTAAAGGATAATGATTCAGAAGAATGATAGATTTTCTTTATTGAAATTAAATAAGGAGGTTCTTTATGATGAAGATCTTGTTTTGAAATTTCAAATCGTATTGTTAATCTTTTGATTTGTTCTGGAAGAAACAGAAGTTGTTCTTCATTATTTTTTTTGAATTCTAAAAACAACTTATTCTGGTCGTCCCAAAAGATCTGGAACAATTCCATTTATATTCTAAACCTTTAGATTATTTTCTTTTTTCTTACAATATATTGTATCTTTATCATAAATTCAATCCTAAATTTAAAATATAGCGACATAATCAATTTACTAATTTCTCTCAACTATACGACAAATATCCTATGAATAAAAATCAATATTATGTCATTTTGGTTTTTTCAATTTGGATAAATAATAAATAGGTTTTTGAATATTTTTTTTAAAATAATCAATTTCTTCTTTTGTATGTTCTCCAATATAACCATCAATGTCTATAACTAAGATAACTTCTTGAAAGTGTAATTTTCTTAAAGCAATCTCTTGTAATTTCTCCCATTCTTTAAAAGAGAAGCTGCTTTTGTTTAAAAGCCCGTCTATGGAACATATAGAAACTAATTTATTGTGGATAATTTGTAAAATAGACTCAATTTTTATAAAACTATCTTTAAATTTTGCTGATCCTACTAAATAAATTTTAGATTCTTTAATCTTAGAAAAATCAAAATCCTTGAATTCATGCAAGAAATTCTTATTTAATCGTTCTTTTTCCATAATATATTAATTTGGATATTTTATTATTAAATTTTACATGAAAATTAATACGGTCTATTTAGCAGAGAATTTAGAATTATTGAAACAAATTGAATCTGATTTCATTGATTTAATTTACATAGATCCTCCTTTTTTTAGTGGAGTGGATTATAAAGAGTTTTCTGATTTATGGAGTGACCTCGAAGAATATTTAAATTTCATGAAGGAAAGAATTAAGGAAATTCATAGAAATCTTAAAAGTACTGGAAGTTTTTATTGTCACTGTGATCCTAATGCTGCATTTGAATTAAAGGTTTTATGCGACGACATATTTGGAAGAAAAAATTTTAGAAGAGAAATTATTTGGAATGTAGGAAGCGTATCCGGATTTAAAAGTCAAGTTAAAGGCTGGGTTCGTCAACATGATACTATATTATATTATACAAAATCAGATAATTTTACGTTTAACAAGTTATTTTCGCCATATAAAAAAGAGTACATTAAGAAAATGTTTCGTTATAAAGATGAAGATGGACGTCTTTATAGAAAAAGGAGAGGAGGGAAACAATATTTAGATGAAAAACCTGGTAATGCAATTGGTGATGTGTGGAATGATATCTATTCTTTTCAAACTACTACAAGATCAAAGGAATATCTTGGTTATCCTACTCAAAAACCTGAAAAATTATTAGAACGTATTATATTAGCTTCATCAAACGAAGGGGATCTTATAGCAGACTTTTTTTGTGGAACAGGAACAACTTTAACTGTAGCTGCTAAATTAAACAGAAATTGGATCGGGGTAGATAATAATCCAAAAGCTATTGAGTTATGCAAAACAAGATTGAATATCAGATGAAAATAGTTCTTTAATTTCTATTATTATTAGTTTTTCATATTAATACTTACTAAAATCTAATTCTTTTTGGGATGAATATGGAAAAAACAATTGTTTTAGCTCATAGTGTGTTAAATCCAAAGATTTAAATATGATAGTGTCCATTGTAGATAGTGACGTCCAAGGTAATTGTGGACGTCCAATATTTG
>CP070831.1:917564-924144 GCA_020344955.1 Promethearchaeota archaeon
AAGTTAGATGAAAAGGATGTTGAAATTACCGACAGACAGGATTTAGATGAAAAATTCATGATTTTAGGGATCCGACCGTGTGATGCGTATAGCTATGTGTTATTTGCTAATTTCTTCTCATTTCATGGAAATTGGAAAGATGAAATCTATTTAAAAAAGAAAGAAAATACAATCCTTATTGGAATTGGATGTAATACTCCAAGAACTACATGCTTTTGCACATCAGTAGGAGGAAATCCTTTTAATAAGGAAAATATGGACATATTTTTAACGGATTTAGGAGAAACCTATTTAGTTGAAGGAATTAGTGATAAGGGAAAGGAGATTGTAAAGAAATTGTCATGGCTCTCTGATGCGACTGATAAAGATTTGAAAAAATCTCGAGAATTAGCAAAACAAGCTGAAGAATCATTTGTTACAAAGATTAATGTAGATACAATCGTAAAGAACCTAGAAACATCTTTTGATCATCCAGTATGGGATGAAATTAGCGAAGTATGTATTGGATGTGGTTCTTGTAGTTATCTTTGCCCAACATGTACTTGTTTTGATGTCATTGATGAAACAGATCAGTATAATAATAAGGGGAGAAGAGTCAGAATATGGGATACCTGCCAATCATGTTTATATACTCTTGAAACAAGTGGACACAATCCTCGCGATACAAAAATCCAAAGATGTCGTAATAGGATAATGCATAAATTTAGTTATTATCCTGCAAATTATGAGTTACTTGGGTGTGTTGGATGTGGTAGGTGTATTATGGTATGTCCTGCAAATAATGATCTTAGAGACCATTTAGCAAAAATTGAAAAAATAAGAAAAGAGAAGGAGGAGGAGAAAGCAGTTGTCTAATCCATATATTCCTAGTTTAACAAGAGTTAAATCGATAGTTACGGAAAATAAAGTTAATGATATAAAAACTATTGAATTGGAATTTAAAAATGAAGAAGAATACAAGAAATTTGATTATTTTCCTGGTCAGTTCGCAGAAATTAGCATAATAGGTAAAGGTGAATGCCCAATTGGGATCGCTTCTTCTCCAACTGAAGAAGGAACGATTAAATTCACAATCAAAAGAATGGGTACGGTAACTTCAGCATTCCATGCAAGTGAGGTAGGAGATATTGTTGGTGTAAGAGGACCCTGTGGAAACGGTTGGCCAGTCGAAGAAATGAAGGGAAAAAATATAGTGGTCATTGGTGGAGGATTTGCATTCTCAACTTTGAGATCTCTTGTGATCTATTTACTTGATGAGAAACATAGAAAAGACTATGGTGATATAACAGTAATTTATGGAAATCGTGATCCTGGAGAAGTATTGTATACAGATGTTTTAGAGGAATGGAAAAAACGAGATGATATTAAAGTTGTCTTAACTATAGATCGCGAAGCTGAGGGATGGACTGAAGAAGTAGGATTTGTAGCTCCCATTGTTAAGAAAGTAGCTCCAAGTTCAAATAATGCTATTGCGGTTATCTGTGGGCCACCAATCATGATTAAAACTACAATTGCGGTTATGGAAGAACTAAACTGGAAAGATGAACAAATTTTAAATTCACTTGAAATGCGAATGAAATGTGGCATTGGAAAGTGTGGTCGGTGTAATATTGGCAACAAATTTGTGTGTACTGATGGTCCTGTGTTTTCACTAGCGGAACTTAAAAAAATGCCAAATGAATACTAAGTTAATAGCTATTTTTTTCTAGTTCTTTTTTATTTTTATCTTATTTTATAATTACTAGTTTCATTATTAATTAAACACAATTTATTTATAGTGTTTAACAGTTTTGTTTATTTCCTTATTACTTAACAACTCCAAATATCTTTTTTGGATATGTGCTTGCCTATATTGTCGAAAATACTCCCAAACTTCACGTTTGATTTCTAATTTTTCTTTCTTCATAATTATAGAGTCCTTATATCACTACTTTTGAATAAAAAAAAATGAACACTGTATTTAACATTTAATGAGTCCAGTTTTTATGACGATTATTGCGCATTATAACTCAAAAATGTTTCCTGTATTATAGATAGTACTATCTAAATCAAGTATAATCTGTCCACCTGAAGCTAATTCTACAGCATGATTTATAGCTTCCAAAACCCTATTCATCATAAATTCATACGCAGTAAAGCAATCTTCAAGTTGGGGCATATGGTTTTCAACATAACATTTTGAGATTGCTGGAATTAACTCTGGTATGAAATCTTGGCTTATCATCAACTCTTCTGTATCAATATTAGTTTCTTTTGCTAATGTAAATGGATTATATACATCCATTTGTGCAAACATTACTCTACAAACAAATAGTGATGCCTTTATCTCTTTCATGATAAATTTAATTCTATTTTTATCATCAAGAAATTTCTTAAATGTGATAGCATTTATGATATCTTCGTTAGTTATAGTATCTGAGGTATCCATTAATTCACTTACTCTATCTGACATTCTCTTTGAAGATAACATCAATTTAAGATTCATTTCATTTTTTTTATAATAATCCTCATAAAAAGCAGAAAGAAATGTATGACCTCCCAGATTCATTCGGTCTTCAGAGAGTACTAATTTATAATTTAACCGTTTGAATTTATCCATAAAGTTCTTAATGATTAGAAATTTCAATTTTAATCGATGTAAAGCGAAAAATAAGCATAATCTTGTCTTAGTATATGCTTCTACATTTCCCATTCTGAATCGATCATGATGTTCCCTTGCATACATCACAACAGGCTTCAATTTACTCACTACTACATCGATAAAATATTCAATGATACGTTCAAGGGGGTGACAATCCAATACGTGGAATTTTTCTATCAATTTTTGGCTTGTTGGTTGACTTTGAGGCAATTCCTTAATATCATCATAATTATAATATTCAAGAAACAATGATGTTAATGCTTCCATTTCCAAAACCGTTCGACATGGAATAAAAACCTTATTTAAATCATATAATATGGTACCGCTTTCTGGCATATTATTATATCATCTTTGGTAATTTTTTATCAGACATGGGAAAAACCCTCTTTCTTTTCAAGTTACTAATTAGATTATCATTTAAATAAGTTTTAGCATTGAATTTTCAAGTGAAAATTTTTAGGATTTTTCTAATTTAGCATTCAATTTTAAGATGATAAAATCTACTTCCTAAAATTTACACACAATTTGTTATAAAAATTATAATATAACAGATATTTGATTAAAATGTAATACACCATTTTATTAATCATATCCGCTACGATATTTCTTAATTTATTTATAAATCCTTTAATATTAGGGTAGTTTTTGTTTCTTGTTTAAAAAAATTTATAAATACATAATTTATTAGATTATTAAATTTTGTATTTTACACATTAATTGTTCTTTAAAAAAACAATTTTGATAAAAATATAAAAATTAGAATTAACACAAGTAATATAAAATATACATCTAAAAATATAATCCAAAATATTTAAAATTAAAATTAAGAGCTGAATTAGAAATATGGCAGAGGAAGAAAGCTTTTTAAACGCAAAAGCCCTGGTTGTTGACAATGGTACCGGAATCTCCAAAAATGGATTTGCTGGTGAGGATCAACCAAGGTCAGTCTTCCCTACACTAATTGGTTATCCTAAATATGAAAGCATCATGACTGATGTTGAGCATTATACTCGGGAATACTATATTGGTGAGGAAGCTATGCAATTAAAAGGCGTTTTAAAGTTAATGTTCCCTGTTGAACATGGTATCATTGAAGACTGGACTGCTATGGAGAAAATCTGGCATTATACCTTTTACACTGACCTACGTATTGATCCTAGTGAACATCCTGTACTTTTAACAGAAGCACCATTAAACCCACGACCAAATCGTGAGAAAATGGCTGAAATTATGTTTGAGACATTTAATACACCTGCTCTTTATGTAGCAATGCAAGCAGTATTAAGTCTTTATGCTTCTGGTCGTACAACTGGATGCGTTATAGATATTGGTGATGGTGTTTCCCACGTCGTACCTATTTTTGAGGGCTTCGCCTTAAGCCATGCTATTCAGAGAATTGATCTCGCTGGTCGTGACATTACAACATACTTACAGAGACTTCTTCGACAAAAGGGATATTCTTTCACAACATCAGCCGAGAAGGAGATCGTTAGGGATATAAAGGAGAAGTTGTGCTATGTAGCCATCGATCCCGAAAAAGAGATGATGCTCTCGAAGAAGGTCGCTGGAATGGAGAAATCCTACATGCTCCCTGACGGAGAGACTATCAATGTCGGCGTAGAACGATTTTTAGCCCCTGAATGCTTTTTCAATCCTTCAGTCATCGGGAAAGAGCTTGAACCTTTAGATGACGTAATTGTAGGCGCTATTTCAGAGTGTGACGTCGATCTCCGAAGAGATCTTTATTCAAACATCGTCCTATCTGGCGGTAGTACAATGTTTCCTGGTATAAAGGAACGTCTTACTAAAGAGATAAAGGAGCAAATCCCAGAAAGTGTAGACGTCAAGATAATTGCCCCACCTGAACGTATGTATTCAGTTTGGATTGGTGGAAGCATTTTAAGCTCACTTAAGACGTTTCATCGCATGTGGGTAACTAGGCGCGAATATAAAGAGATGGGACCACAAGTCATTCATCGATGCTTCTAAATTGAACAGGAATTAATATTTTAAGTTTTTTTATTTTTCTTTTTTTTTATTGTTGTCATACAGATTAGATTTATACTTATTCTATCATATGTGTTTAATTAAGAAAACGTTGAAAAATTTTAAATTTATAACTTCTCGATATGGAATTACATCCCGATTACATCAAAGAAAATTTAGACCAAATTGGAAAGAAAGAAGGATTAGCTCTTTTAAGAGAATGGATTGACAGCTCATCTGAACCGGAACAACGTCAAAAAGCTCTAATTAATTATGGTTTAATTGATGAGGGAAAGAATTTCAAATTTTTCGAACATTTATATTTATCTGATGAGGATATAAAGCTAAGACTAATTGCAGGGAATGTATTAAAAGAGAAGCATTTGAATAACAAAAAATTTATACATTTATTAAAATATACATTAAACAGATTAGATAATGTAGAGTTGCAAATATTTGCTATTATAACTTTAAATTCAATAGCAGACCCAAAAGCTCGAAAGATATTAGTAGAGTATCTTAAAGAGTCGATCAAAAAAGATTTTGAATCGAAAATAAAAGATTTCCCTAAAGAAATATTCGATTATAATGACATTGAAGCAATCCCTAAATTGTTTCTAGATCTATGCGTAAATATCATTTTATATAAATATTATACAATAAAATGTGGTTACCATGTTAGCTTGAAAAAAGGGAAAATTAGTTATTTGAATTGTGAGAGTTCAAATTTAACTAAAATAACTGATATTAACTCATTGGATTGGTTAATAGAGTTAGAGCATCTTCATTTACATCGAAACTATCTTGTTTCTCTGGATGGTATTCAAATTCTGAATAATTTACGAACTCTAGATGTTTCTCATAATAAATTGGAGAAAATTGAGAATATAGATGGATTGCTGCAATTAGAAGAATTGAATTTATCAAATAATAGAATTCAAAAAGTTGAAGGTATTGATACATTAAGTAATTTGAAGAAATTATCTTTAAATCAAAATTCTATAGGAGAAATCGAAAATTTATGTAATTTAAGAAATTTGGAGTCTTTAGAATTGACTCATAATAAGATTAAGAAAATAAATAATCTAGATTTATTAATCGGGTTAAAAAGATTAAATCTATCTTTCAACAGAATTGAAAAAATAACTGGACTTCAAAATTTAAAAAATTTAACATGGTTATCTCTTAATAATAATAAAATTTCTAAAATTGAGGGTTTAATATTTCTTGAGAAATTGAATGGATTATATCTTTCAAATAATCTAATTGAAAAGATTGAAGGCTGTGAGAACTTGTTAAATTTAAAAAAGTTAGAACTCTCGAATAATCGAATAAAAAAAATAGAAGGTCTTCAGAATCTAAAAGAACTACAAGAGCTATATTTGGATAATAATAAATTGAATAAAGTACGAAATTTAGAGTGTCTACAAAACCTTATCATGTTGCATCTTGGAAGAAATAACATTTCAGAATTTAGTCGAGAGAGTATTGAGAATTTAAAAAGTCTAAATTTCATTTTCTTAAACGAGAATCCGTTAGATCAAAAGAGTTCAGAGGAATATCACAAAAGGCTAAAATTCCCCTAGATCGATATAATCATCAATCCAGAGTTCCATAAGAACCTCGTCAATATATTCCGAGTCCATAAAGAATTGCTTCTTTCTTACTCCTACAACCTTAAAACCTAATTTTTTAAAAAGATGTATCGCTCTTTCATTAGTAGAAAAACTACTTAGAAGTATTTTTTCTTTATTATTTAATTTCTTGGATTCTCGAATGGCAAAATCGATAAGATGTCTTCCAATACTCAAATTTCGATATTTTTTTTTAATAATTATCCCTAAGATACCTACGTGTGCTGCTGCATCCCAAGTAGAGTTAGATATTTCACATTGTCCAATAACATTATGAGGAGGTTTTAGATCAAGGTTTTCAGCTACAATACAAATTTCT
>CP070831.1:924244-933510 GCA_020344955.1 Promethearchaeota archaeon
TCACAGGTTTTCCAATTACGGGGATTTAGCATCTCAGAATTGAATTTAAATGGTAATATTGAGATCATTTTTCAAAAAGGGATTGGTATTACTCTAACAAGAAAAATTATTGATTTATATAAAATTGATTTACTTAAAAAAAGACAAGGATATGTAAAAGATAATGTAGGAAATCTAACTGTATATATTAATTTCTTTGAAAGAAAACAAGAACATAAATTATTAGTTATGTATATTGATAAAACAGAGAATCTAATGAACTATACTAATCTATACCATTTGTCCAAAGTAATTTATAATAATATAGGTTCTGAAACTTCAATATCAGAGATAAGAATAATTTGTGAACGCATTATAAATATTCCTAAAGCAAAAGGATTAATTGGTATATTTATTATAGATAAAGCAGGTTTTTTATATTTCTCAAAAGTGAATGAAAATAAACCTAAAATGGCGAATAATGACTTCCAAATTGCAGGTTTTATTTCAGCAATATTAATATATTCGCAAGATTTTATTGCTGGAGAAGAATATGGATTAAAACTTGAAGATGTGAATCTTGGAGGTTATCACTTGTTCTTAAAGACTAAGAATAATGTTATATTCGCATATGTTGTTGATAATAATATTCGTACTGAAAATATTAAAAGATATATGCAACTTATTGTGGAAGAATTCTTAGATTCATATTATTCTTCTCATGTAGTGGGATTTAAAGGTGATTTAAGTCCGTTCCATGATTTTGAATCAGTAATAGATCAATATTTTGAGATATAAAATATGATAAAATATTTTTAAAGAGATATATTTTTATTAACGAAGAATCTTTGAAAGATTCTGAATAGAAATATTAAATTTTACCTTAAATTATATATAAGCAAATCATTAAATTAAATCATAATGACAGCAACTCTAGAAGTTGATCGTGTTTTTGATTCTTTAATCAAAGAATTTGGCGAATCTGGATTATATTTTATCTTGATTAGTTCTGAGAATGGCGCTGTAATCAAATCTTACATAAATCAGGAATTTAATAAATCTTCGATCGCTTTGAACATCTCTCAGCTTTATGAACTAGCAGAAGAAATCACTTCAGAAATCGGGATTCACACTCCAGATTTTAATGTGATTCATTCTGATAATTTTTATATCCTGTCAATAAAATTACTTGGAAAGATAGTTATTCTCCTTACTGAGGATCAACTAGAATTTTCCACTGTTTTTGATGTAATAAATAAATGTATAATTACCAATTAAATCTCTTTATTGCATTATGATTATACATCAGGGTTAACAAATTAAAAAATATAAAATAAAACCTAAAAATTTATAAAATTACTCGTTTAATAACTATACAATTTCATCATACCAAATTTATTATAAAAAATATTATTGATTATAATGCAATATAAAAGAAATCAATATTCTGAAGGGTTCTCTATTTGTGCTTTGATAATCGCCGGTGCCTTCCTTTATTGGGGAATTGAATCATTTATTCCATTGGATGCATGGTCTTGGTGGGGTTTCATTAGTATTGGAATCGGAGCAGCTATTTTAGCAAGTCAAATATATGCAATAGCAAATAGAAGTAAGTTAAGAAATGTAGTATTAGCAGAATTTACACAGAATCCAGAAGCTACTGTAGAAGACGTAAGTAGAAGTACAGGTATTTCACGAAAAGATATAAATGCAATAGTCTTAGATCTCAAAGCATCAAATCAACTTATCGGGAAATTTAACTCCGAAACTGGTCAAATAAAACATATGTCAATACCAGAAAAAGAAATAATTTCTGAAGAACGAGCAAAATTTTGTTCTAATTGTGGAACACCTATAAAAGAGGCAGCGCAATATTGTGCATATTGTGGTGCTCAAATATAATCAACTTACTTTTTTTTTTAATTTATTATTAAAAACTAATAAGACTGTATGGCTAAATTCTTAAAGTAATTGATTCAATTCGATTTTTTTTTCCTAATGTTGGGATAACCCAAATGTAAGAACAGCATTTTAAATCTTTATATAAGATTTTAACAAAATTTATGTGTCCTAAATGTCCAGGAAAAAACATCCAATCACCATTTGAGAGATCTATGTCAAAAATTGAATATCATAACTAAAATTTAAAAAAAGGAGAAATTAGATTTTTATAATAAATTTGTTGTTGGAAATTATTTGATTTCAATAATTTTCTTTTCAGAAATATCAGCGCCTTTTTTTGGAAGTTTTAATCTAAGAATACCATTTTTAAAACTTGCATCGATTTCTTCAGTAGATATATCGTCTGGTAAATGAAAACAAGTATAAAAGTTAGTACTTCGAATATCTCTCCTTAAAAATGTACCTTTTATTTCTTTATCTTTTTCTTTCTTCTTTTCTTTATCTTTTTTCTCGTCTTTTTTATCTTTATCCTTCTTATCGTCTTTTTTTTCTTTTTTCTTTATCTCTTTTTCTCCTCGTAATTCTAGTATTCCTTCTTGTAAGGAAATTTTCACATGCTTCTTATCTAATCCAGGTAATTCTACAAGAATGTAATATAACACTTCACTTTCTAGAATATTAGTCAATGGAGTTCTATAATAGGGTTCATCCTGTTTAATTTCTAAAGTATCTGGATGATCAGTTTTAAAATGACAGACTTGCTTTCTTTTTAAAGTAATCTCTTCTTGTTTCTTTTTTTCTTCAAGAATTTTCTTTTCACTATCTACTTCTTTTTCAAATTCTACGTCCTCTTTCACATCATGATTTTCATTCATTTTAACAGATCTCTTCCTTTATTATAATTTTTGAATAACAAAAATAGATGAAAATGATATAAAAAAGTTATGATTGTTTAAAATCTGAATCTCTTAATTAAACTTGATTATGTGATCTAATTCAATTATAGGTAAAAAAAAATTAAAAAATAAAGAATTTGGTTATTCATTTCTTTTTTCTTTTAAGAAGAAAGTTATTACAAAAGCTACAAGGAGTAGTATTGCTTGAATTAATAAAGCAGGCCAATAGTCACCATTTATTGTTACATCTTCTAAACTAAGTATAAATAAGATGCCTCCTAATTGTCCAATCATCATTAACATTCCATTAGAACTTGCTTCTGGCACAGGCTTAGTTAAATCGACAGCATATTCAAGACCAACTGGTCCTGCTGAAAGTATGCCAAATCCTAAAAGAAATCCAAAAAGATTCAGCAATACAGCATCATAGGCAAATGTTATTATGAATAAAGATATAGTTGCGATCATAAGAGATATGAGTAACAATATTTTACGTTTTCGAAACTTATCCGATAATGTAGACATAATAATACTTCCAACGATTCCACCCAATAACATTAAAGCACCTAAAATCCCAGCAAAATTTTGGTCATATCCCCTTGGTATTACAATTCCTTCAATATAAGTTGTAATTGTATTGAATATCCCCAAGCCTAAGAAAAATAACACAAATAAAATAATAAAATATTTATTTGTAAATAGTGTCCTCAAACCTTCAAACATAAAAACTTTTTCATCGGATATCTCTTTACTGGGAGGTGTAGGAGGTTTATCTTTAATGAATATAATAAAAATTATTCCCGTTATCATAGATATAATTCCATAAGTAAGTAACATTGGGAGCAGATTGTTACCTATGACTAGAATTGGAGTGATAAACATGCCTAACGCAATTCCTAGAAATTGTGAGAGCAAAGCTATTCCAGTGGCAGTTGTTCTTTCACTATCAGGAAACCAGTTCGCCGATAATTTAGTAACCGCATTAAGAATAAAAGGTTGTCCTATACCAATACCTATTTGGAATATTAATACCATTGAATAATCACTGAAAGCTATGAATCTTAATAAACCAAAAATCCCAGCGATTATTGCTCCTATTCCTGCTCCTATTCTAAATCCATATTTATCAATAATCCATGTGGATAGGAAAGTTATTGGAATATATACTATCATAAAACTCATTGCTAATAAATCAATTAGAAGAAAATCAACGCCATAAAAAGTTACAGCAAGGCTTCTTACAGGAGCAAAACTTATCCATAATATTTGCATTGTTATATTTTCTAACATAAATAGTAAAAGAACAATCCAACGGAATCTATACACTTGAATTTTTTCACTCATTAAGCTAACACTTTTATTATTTGATTATAGAAATTTAATTAATTAATTCAATCTAGATTTAAATAAATATAAATCTATAATTCTTGATCTATAATTCTAAAGTTAAAAAATTTCTTATAAACTCTGTAATTAGTATAATTAAAGTTATTATGTGATATAGTTTGGTAAAAATATTTACAGTTGGAGTAATTGGGGCGGGTAGAATTGGTAAAATACATATCGAAAATCTAGTCCGAAAAATACCTAATATCAATTTAAAAATTGTAGCTGATATTAAATTCAATGATGAGTTAAAACAATGGGCGGGAGAAATAGGGATACCTAAACTTACTTCAGACGCAAGTGAAATCATTAATGATCCAAAAATTGATATAATAGTGATTTGTTCTTCTACAGACACTCATGCTAAATTTATTCAGGATTCTGCAAAGGCGAATAAACACATTTTTTGTGAGAAGCCCATTGATACTGATATAAAACGGATTAAAGAGACGCTTGCAGTTGTTAGAGAAGAGGGTGTAAAACTTATGCTTGGATATAATCGACGTTTTGATCGTAATTTTATGAGATGTCATGAAGTTATTGTTTCAGGCCAAATAGGTGAACCTCAAATAGTTAAAATCACATCTCGAGATCCTGCTCCCCCTGCAATAGATTATATTAAAGGCTCAGGAGGAATATTTTTTGACATGACTATTCATGATTGGGATATGGCTAGATTTCAAGTTGGGAGTGATGTGGAAGAAGTCTATGCAACTGGAGGTGTACTTATTGATCCTGAAATTGGAAAAGCAGGAGATATAGATACTGCTGTAGCTGTTTTAAAGTTTAAAAATGGAGCTATGGGAATCATTGATAATACTCGTCAAGCTGTATATGGATACGATCAACGTGTTGAAGTATTTGGTTCTAAAGGATGTGTTATAGCTGATAATGAAGCAACTAATACTGTTCGCACTTATACAGCAGAATGCACAAACATAGATAAAATTCCTTACTTTTTCATGGAAAGATATTTAGATTCATATTCAAATGAGTTAGAATATTTTTTTGAATGCCTGCGTGAAAATAAAGAACCCAGACCAAATGGGGAAGATGGAATGCAAAATGTTTTAGTAGCTTTAACAGCTCAGAAAGCACTTGAAGAAAATCGTCCTGTTAAGATTTCTGAACTATCAAATACATAGTAAATTAATTTATAATTAATTAAAAATTAAAGGGTTGATCGTCTATACCATATGACTTATCATCATTTAAAGTACTTATAAGGAAGCTTTTTCCTCCAAAAGAATGTGTTTTTACGGTAGATACAACTGGGGATGGTAAACCAGATTCACTCCGAATAAAGGTACTTAATTTGATTATACCTTTTGTTATTCCTGAAGAGATTGAAATTGGAGATTTCAATCTAAAGAATTATGATCCTAGTGACTTTGATTTGTCCAAATATGGTAAATTTTACTTGGACGATACACAATTAAATTTTTCTAAAGAAATTATTAATGTAGATACCATTAGAAATCGAATATTGGTTTATCATAAAGGAGAATCTTTTAATTTAAATGAGATCATAGAAGGAAAATTGAGTGGAAGGACAATTAATTTAAATGATAGTATTAATGTCTTAATAAAACTAGATGAAGATTCTTTAAAGAAATTTGTTAAAGGTGCTCATTATTTCAAAATTGAAAGCGATCTAGTATCAAATTTAATAATTCATTTTGAATTGGATGAGACTAACATAAATGTCAGATTTGATCCAGAAAATTTCTAACCCTCCTTAATAATAAATTACTTAATGGTTAAAGTCTTGTTTCTTAAATCTGATCATTTTCTTTATGATTTAAATGGGGTTTTTATTGTTAATTTTAGATGATCTTAAGAAGGTGTTATAATGGCAATTACAGAAGTTAAGAGGAATGTTAGTATCAATAAATCTAAGGTTGAATTTATATGTCCAATATGTAAAACAAAGAAATCTTTGGACGTCCCTAATTCTGTCATTGCTGAGGCAAAACAATTAACCACAATGTCTATAGCAAGAGGTTTAGTATGTAATCATCAATTCCAAGCATTTGTAGATAAAAATTTTCAAGTTCGAGGATACCAAAGAGTAGATTTTGAATTTGAAAATAAATCAACTCAAGAGAATATTTCAGATTCCAATAACCATAAGAAAGAGGATATTGATGTTTTTGAAGATTTGATCTTAGAGGGTAATTATCTTGAATATAGACCTAAAAAAATTGCGAATAATAGAAATAATATCCTAAAAATTCAAAGTGGCTATTCTCATAAAAAAAAAATGTCTCTTGAAGATATATATAATGAATTTTGGGAATTCATCGATGAAAATGATGAAAGATTTAGGGTTTTTATAAATAAAGACTTGAGAAGATGTTAAAACCTATTATTTCATTAATTTTATTGCATTAACTATTCGGTTCATACATTCTTCTAGAATTGATCGAGGACATGCTACATTTATTCGCTCAAATCCTTCTCCACCTGGGCCGAATATCTTTCCATCATCTAATGCAACTTTTGCTTTTTTGAGCATAAAATCACTAAGCTCTTCATCATTCATACCCAATTTAGTGCAATCTAACCAAGCTAGATAAGTCCCTTCTGGATCAATAAAATCAACATCAGGGAGTTGTTCATAAACATATCTTTTTAAGAAATTAAAATTTGCTTCAATATACTTCAAGGCTTGATCTAACCATTCTTCTCCTTCATTGTATGCTGCAATTAAAGCTACAATACCAAAAGCATTTGGACTCGCAACACTATTCCTATTAGATATTGTATAAGTAAATTTTTCTCTCAGTTTTTCATCTGGAATAATTATATTAGATGTTTTTAAACCAGCAATGTTGAACGTCTTGCTTGGTGCCGTACACATAATCGTGTTTCTCTCAAATTCTTCTGATATTGTTGAAAAAAGAGTATGTTTATATCCTGAAAGTATTAAATCATGATGGATTTCGTCTGAAATTATTAAAACATTATTTTCTAAGCAAATATCACCAAGCCTTCTAAGTTCTTTTTCAGTCCATACACGCCCAACAGGGTTATGAGGACTGCACAGAATAAACATCTTAGTCAGCGGATCCTTAGCTTTCTCTTCAAAATCTTCGAAATCGAAAGTATACCTCTTATTCTCATAATTTAATTGATTCTTTGATAAAATTCGTCCATTATTTTCTACAGCACTAAAAAACGGATAATATACTGGTGGTTGGACGATAACTTTCTCCCCAACATTAGTAAACGTTTGAACTATCATTTTAATAGCTGGAACAATTCCAGGACTGAATACTATCCAATCATTGTCTATTTTCCAACTATGCCTTCGTTTCATCCAATTTGAAACAGCATCTAAATATGTCGGGGTTTTATGCCAACTATAGCCATAAATTTGTTGAGCAGCTCTCTTTTTTAAAGCATCAATAACTGGTTGAGGACATTGGAAATCCATGTCCGCAACCCAGAGAGGTAAAACATCATCAGTTTTAAAGTGTTCTTTAAGAAATTGCTTATCCCATTTAACTGCAAAAGTACCAGAACGATCAATTAATCTATCAAAATTATATTTCATATTGAAACATGCAAATTAAACGTCTTTTTTAAATGTTTATTAGAAAGAAAAATCAAGTTGGTGGACAAAAATTAGAAAGTATGTATGGTGCCAAGTGATTCTAAATTGATACAAAATATTATTTTGAGATAATATAGGATAACGGTAAAGAAATGTTTTACTTAAAAAAAATTTTTACTGATTTTTATGATTTTTCTCAAGAGTAAATTTATTTTATTTTTTTGAATAGAAAATACTACTTCTTTCAGTATTAGTCATTAAGGGTTCTAAATTAGTAGAATAAGATTTGCTCTTCTTTTCTTTTATTATTTTGTATTCAAAATTAGCTTTTACTTGACCAAAGGGTACAATTTCAATTTTAATATTTACTTTATTTTCCAATTTATAACAACTCTTATATTATTTAATTTCATTCCATTTATTATTAAATAGTTTTCACTCAAATCCGAAAATAGGAGATTGTTTTTTAATTTCTTCTTAAACTATTACGGGAATTTGTTGTTTAATTTGATTTAATAATTGATTTAATACTTGTTGAGACATTTGAGGTATTTGTTGGGGTGAAATTTGAGCTGGTAGTTGTAATTGTAAATTGAAATTCATATTATAATTTGGTGGAATTTTTCGTTTATTCCTTATCTCAAAATCTACTTTAAACAAATGAAGTTTATTTATACTTTCTATTAAAGCAACTGGAACATCACTTAAGATTTCTATTTCTTTATCTTTAAGTAGCTTTCGGGCGACCTATTTAGCTTGCCACTCTCAACCGCACGAGTATGTGGTGTTGAAAGAGGAACCACAAGGTTCAGGCTTAGCGCGTGAGGGTTAGTGAGGTATTTGGAAAACGAGTTTGAGATGAGACGAGGCGAGTATGTTCTTAAGCAGCGATTTCCTTTGTCTCTCTTAAGTGATACGATAACTTTAGGTATCTTGTGATTCGCTTAATCCTAATACTTTGAGTTTTCAATTTATTATTATTTACTTCATTTGATTATTTTTTTTGCCATAGATCTCAGTAATTCTCACTCATTGATTAAAGGGGCTTTATCTTACAAGAAAGTAAGTGCTAGTTGTATTTATATAATAGCTTGACTTATTTGTATAATGCACATATATAAGATTTGTGTGTAGAAATCTAATTAAGAATTAATAGGGAAAAATTATGTTTAAAAGAAGATTTACAACGGTAAGTATTTCTGTCATTATTTTCATAGTCGCAAGTAGTTTTGCTGGATATGGAATTATGATTTATTCTTCTGCACAGACACCTCCAGAGAAAGACGCAATAACGGTAGGAATATTAGATCCCGATTATGGTGATACAGTTTCTGGTGTAATAATGATACGAGCAATGATCTTTCATTCCCATCCAAGTTGGGGGTATACAGTATCTGTATTGATAAATGAAGGTGAAATTAGCAGTTCAGTACCTTATGAATGGGATTCAAATACTGTAGATGATGGTTGGTATACGATTCCTGTTAAGGTTACCGATACAAAGGCAAACGTGGGAAGCGATGAGGTCATAATATACGTAGAAA
>CP070831.1:933610-954232 GCA_020344955.1 Promethearchaeota archaeon
AATGATTTTCTACCTGTCCCGGACTATATTAAACAGAAAGTATTAGCTAGACCCTGGGGGCGAGATGACCTTGAAAAAGGATATGCTATGGATTTGAGATATCAATTACCTGATGGATCTTATGTTGATATAGATACATTTGCTAGGGATGGAAATGTTACCGCAATTACATATATATTAGAATTAGTTACACCTCCTGCGGAATTTGTGGAAGAGTTAGCTTATTGGGCCTCAACCTTATTTTTATTAGCTAAGTCTACGTTACCAAAAGATCTGCATATTATCGCTTCCGCTATAAATCCTGCGACGAAAGAATACATGCGTGGAGTCTCCCAGGCCGATCATTCACACATAGGTTCATTTAGTTCAGAAACAGAAAAGATTCAAGCCTATTGTATGATTAGAAATTTTATACCTCATATAATTGCTCTCACTTGTAATTCACCCATTTTAAACAACAAGCCTACAGATGTTGTAAAAATTATAAACGGAAGAATAACCGCACCTAATTGTGTTAGATCATTACGATTAAAATATAACACTACAATGTTAAGTGGAAACGACCCGCAACATTATATTCCCTATTTGACCGATCTTAGTGAGAATTCTATAAATTATTTCCTGCAGATTGTCCAGAAAGCTAGTCTTGAGGACGGACGCTTTCAAGATGTGTTTCCCGCGACAGATTTCGGAACTATAGAGGTTAGGATTAGCGATGCACAGATATCAATTTGCCGAAGGATTGGGGTAGCACTTCTAATACAAACTATGTGTTATAAAGCAAGAAAATTGCTTCAACGTGGAATATGGGTACCTGATGCAGGGAGTAATACGATTGCACCTAATCGCGAGGCTGCAATCGAACGTGGTTTAATATCACTATTTCGACCCGCTCCTGATCTAACAAGAGAAAAGTTGGCTCAGTATGATCCTGAATTTGCTGAACAATATTTAGGTCCTCAAGGTCAACCTGTGCGTTATATGATGCAGGCAGTTCAGAGAATGTTTTTCTATTTGAAGGATGAATTAAAAGAGTTAGGATTTTTATATTCACCATTTTTGAAGCCTTTATTACAATCTGTTTTTGGTAGTGTTTCTTATGCTGAACCACCAATTACAGAAGCAGAATACCAGCTTTCCCTATATGATTATAAGTTAAAAAATGGAGAAGATCCTAGTATTTTATACGATTTGATTTACTTTACAATACAATATTGCCAGGATCCGTTAAATAATCCACTTACAGGGGTTTTAACTCTTCCAAAAGAGATGAGAGGATAAGTTTTTTAAAAGATATATAAAAAAATTTTATGTTAAAATGCTAAAATATTTAGACTAATTTATTAACTCAAAATTAATGTGTAAAGCATTGTATATCCAAATATTGTTAGAAAGTGAATAGTTGCGAAAAATGCACCATTTTTTAGTAAACGCTTATAATCCAAATTTGCCACTTTGTACTTCTTTGCTAATGATAAGGTGAGAAGATCACAAGCAGAACCTTGTGGTAAAAAGTTACCAGCCATATTAACACCACCTATAAAAGCAATGATTATGGGGTTAGGAAAGAAAAACCCTTCATTTATAAGTGCCGAAATAATCGGGAGAAGTATGATGGTAACAGGTGTACCTGCTAAAAATGCAGACAAGATGGAAGAAAGGCTAAGCGTTACTAACACGGCGAGATAAATATTATAATTCAATAAATTTACCAAACTCGTAGAGATCAACTCTGAGAAGCCGAAGTATGATAATGAATTTGAAAGAATGAATAGAATCGCAAAAATGATAATGATTCTCCATTCAATCTCACTCTTGAGGTCCGAGAAATTAGTTTTCTTAGAGTGAATAAGAAGAAGAATCGCTGCAGATATGATCGCAATAAGAGCAGGTTCAAATCCAATGAACATAAACAGAAATGTGGTTATAACAATACCAATTGTCGAAAAAAAATACTTTTTATTCTCAATCACAATTTCAGGGGCGAGCATTTCTAATAGTATTTTCTTGTTCCTTTCAGTAGGTTTTTCTTCTTTTCTCAAGATGAATCGATCGATCAAATATATGGTTGATATTAACGTAATTATAAATAAGATACTCATATTGGCAAGATACTCCCCAAAACCCCACCCAAATTCCTGTCCGATTATATAATTTTTTAAACTCGAAATAGGTGTTAGTATGGCACCGATGTTTATAGTAATTGTCATTCCCATCATGTAAGTGCCAGCAGGTATCTCTAAAACCCGACATGTCCTGTAGATGAGTGGAATCAAAATTAATGAGAGTGTTAAATCTTCGATGAAAGCAACTACAATTCCTGTAAACAGGCAAATTATATAGAAGAATAAACGATTATTCCCTCTCGTAATATGGATGGATTTAATAGCGATATATTCTAAAACTCGGTCACTAGTTGCAAAATAGATGATTATCTGCATTGCAAATATGAAGATTAAAGTCTTAAAACTGATAAAACTAAGAATATCTTGCTCACTAACATTATAAAAAGTTAGCATTGAAACTACTGCGATCACTCCAATGACTAAAGATATAGGGAAATAATCTATCTTATCTTGAGAAAAAAAGGCCATTAAAATCGCAAATAAAACCAAGATTAATATTATAGCAGGTAAATTCATTCAATAAAATGAAATGGTTTCTATTTTAAAAAGAATATTAAAATGTTGTTAATTTAATTTACCTAGCAATAAATAAGTTTTAATTAGGTAATTATTACTAATTTCTAAAGAAAAATCATATTTGATCTATTCATGTTAACATGTACAATAGAACAAGATGGGAAAAAAAGAGTAGAACATTTACTGGTTATTGATGCTCATTCTCATTTAGGTCAAGATGTAGATGGAGCAACGATGATGAATCCTTTAGCTCCAGGAGTGGGTACTTTTGATTTTTGGGGTAATGTGCAAGGAAGAATACTTGCTGATTGGGAAAAAACTGGAGAACAGTCTTTTACTACAACAATGAATGGAAAAAACACAAAAATATCATGGGCTTTTACATCATTTCCTTTTACCGATAAACTTTATCATGAACTTGAAAAATTAGGAAAACAACACTCTGATTTAAAAGAGAAATCTAAATTTTATTCCTTTATAGATCAAGGAGTTTGCTTTCCCTTTCAAGATGTGTTTAGAGATAAGCGTCCAGAAGCATTATTTAGAGCAAGTAACATAAATGTGTCACGTTTTACTACTAGATTTCCATTTTCTATGAAACTCATTGGTTATGGTCGTTGTGACCCAATGGAGGGCCAAAAAGCTATAAATGAAGTGAAGTATATAAGAGAAACTTTAGGACTTCGTGGTTTGAAATTACATCCTCGATCCGAAGGTTATATTGACAAAATGACATCTGAGAAGGTAATTAATGTCCTTATCGAAGCAGCAAGTTATTCTCTACCTGTTATTTTTGATACTAGGGGGAGAGGATCAATTCTAGAGATAGCTAAATTGATTAGAACTGCAAGAAATGTAATTCAATCCAATTATTCTGATTTATTACCGCATCTTAAAGTTATAATTGCTCATTTTGCTCAAGGAAATATTGATGATTATGATGTCTATAATGCCATTGTTCAACCAAATACATATGGAGATCTTTCAATGTTGCATGGTGCTGGAGCGGGTAATTTTTTCGAAAGTTTTCGAAAATGGTTTAAATCTAATAACAAAAAAAATGTGGATAATCGAGAATGGTCAGAGTATCTCCTATATGCATCAGACTATCCATATTTTGGTGATTCTCATGCTCAGAAATTAATAAAATATATTATAAATAAGCAATTCTTTGATACAGGAGGAACAATTGCAGATATTAGAAATATCCTTGGATTAAATCAACTGAGAATTTTACCAGAATATAATACGCCTCAAAATCAGATTGAAAAAAAAAATGTACCCAGTATCATCGTCTCTAATCCTTTATTCCATCAAAATAAAATAAGTACTTATGATACATCTGTAAAGGCTTTAGCAAAATTGATTGTAGATAATAAAGTAGATTTTAAAAGGTTTTGTGTTCAATTTAAAGATTCTTGGGAAACTTTTAATGAAGATATCTTATTAACAACAGTTTCAAATAATACTAAACAGGAGAGAAATTTATTATTAATGAATTTAGTGAAAGATCAAATAGCCCTTTTTGCCCCCTTAGATTTTAGTATTGAATGGAAAAAATTTGGTTATAATTATTTCACCCCAGAAGATCGTGCTTTTTTTGCGACAGTATTTAAACAGAATTATTTAGCTTCAGATGTTAAAAAAATAGTAGATACTTTTTCACACATATACACCTAAATAATAATAGATGACTACAGTATATCTAATATACTTCTTTATACTAATTAATATTAGAATAAAAATTATTTACAACATTTGGAATTACAATTTTAATTAATTAATAGGGATAGCTTTTGAAAGGAATAGTCATTCTAAACTTAGATAAAAAGTCAGAATTATCTAAAGATATTGAATATCCGGAAAATTTATGTGAAGATTTAGGTGTTAGCAATTCAATGTTAGCAACCGTTTTTGAGGAACATAAGAGAGTTAGATCAGGTCCAAATTATTTAGAAATGCAAATAAAAAGAGATCTTAGCGTTGCTAGTTTTTTCACTGGTCACACTTCAAGGCATTTTATTGGGAAAGGAGATCATGTAATAACTGTATTTCTTTCAGAGGATGATATTCTTCCTAGAAATTTTGAGGGTCAAGTACGAAGAATTGCTTTTGACTTGTTACCAAAAAGAAAGGAAAAGAAATTTAAAGATCTATTTACTAAATCATACAATTTATTAGAAAAAGGGGAGCTTGATGCCTATTGGCAGGAAAGGCAAGAATTTGAACATGAAATTGGGGAGAAAAAGGAGAAAATCGATGATCTAGCTCAAAAAGTTTCTCTTTTAGTTTCAGACAGATCTGAACATTTAAGGAATGTAGAAGCTTTAAAAAATGAAGTAACAGGTTTGTATTCGAAATTAGAAAATTGGAGTATGCAAATGGCAGAATTGAATGAATATAATGCGACTTTAACTTCAAAAAATAGAGAACTAAATAGATTAATTAATGTCCAAAAATTAGCATTGGATCAAAAAGATGAGCGAATTAATAATTTAAAAGCAAAATTAGGGGACACAGAAGAAATCGAAAAAGGAGCTGAAAAATTACTTGCTGAAATAAAAAAGGTTAAACATGATAAGGAGATTCTTAATCAAGAAATATCAAAATTGAATGAAACTAATAAAAAATTAAAATTCCAAGTATTAAAAGCAACTAGAGAAAGTGAATCGGTTCCGAAACTAGAACTCGAAATAAAGCGATTAAAAGATAAAATATTAGGGATTAATAATGAAAAGGAGAATATCAAAAGAGAATTGACAGATTTGAGAGAAGATATAAAACTTGTACGTAAAGACCGCGATCATTATTATAAAATCATAAAAGAAAAAAAACTTCTTTAAATTAATGTTAAGAATAAAATTAAAATGAATTTAAGATTTCTTTAAGAATTCGGCAAGAAAATTAATGTTCCATTCTAGAACTGGGCTTTTCCAAGATTGTAATTCTTTTGAAAAATCTTCTCTCCCAATTTGGGTTGGATCTTCTCCAGCATCAATCTTCTTTTTAACTAATTCAATTATTTCTTTAATGTATTGGCTTTGTAAAGAAAATTCCTCCTTAGATGCTAATTTTCCATGCCCAGGAACCGTTACTTTGAAATCGAGTGTTAATAATTCTTCAATTACAGAGAGCCAACCCTCAGGATCTCCAGAACCTAGCCATGGATCACTTCGTGCAAATAAAAGATCTCCAGCAAATAGTACTTTTTCTTCGGGGATAAATATTATAACATCCCCATTAGTATGGGCTTTATTAAAAGTTAGCAATTGAACAGACTTATTCTTTCCATATATAACACATCCTTCCTTAAATGTAAGGTTAGGTTCCCGAAGAAAAAAATCATCTGAGCGAACAGTTTTAATAAATTTGAGATCATTCTCAATTTCCTTTCTTTTTTCCTCGTCTTTTTCTGCTGCGAGTGAATCTTCCATCTCTTTAAGATCCATTTTCTTAAATTCCTCAATCCTTTTTTTGCCCTCGGTCTGAATATTTTTGAGTGTTCGGTCTGATGTCATGATTTGAGTCGAGATATCAAATAATGAGGTTCCCATGAGATGATCCATGTGATAATGAGTGATAACAATAAAGTTAGGTTCTTTATGAGTATATTGAGAAGCTGCTTTTTTCAAATCTTCAGCTGCCTTTGTATTGATAGTAGTGTCAACAATTATCAAATAATCCTCAATGTCAATAAAACCAGCGTTCCCTCCCATGCCAGAATTTTCTTTAGAGATTGCGGCATAAGAACTCTCTGAAAGCTTATATAGTTCAAAGAACTCTGATTCAAAATCTAACTTTTTTACAAAATCAAATGACATAAATTTCTTTAGGATATACTTTTGAAAAACTTTTGTTATTTTTTTAACATAATTCTTTAAATTTCCATAAAAACTCTTGTCTTTGAGATCAAAAGAATTCAGAAAAACAATTTAAATTAATTTTCTTTAATATTATTGGGGACAATCATTCCCTAATCCTTTTTATAAAGGTCTGATATTTTTTTTAATAACTTTTTTAACAAAAATGGTTATAATTATGTCTAAAAAAAAATTTCAAAAATTTTCAATTTTATTTGCTACAATTTTAACACTCTCGATTCTAGGATTTACTTCAAGTGTTAATTTTTCTACCAGTAATTTCGAGCTTAACAACGAGAATGATGCATTGAAAATGTCTACTACTTATTTGGATATTGAGATTAACGCCTTAGCTACTACAAATACATCAACATCTGGTAATTGGACTTGGGCAAAAGATATTGGTATATGTACTGGATTAGGTACCTCTGCAAGTCCATATATCATCCAAAGTCATATTTTTGATAATGGAGGTGCATTTGATGATTGTTTAAGAATATTAAATTCAAGAGTAGACTTTATTATCAGAAATTGTATTCTAAGAAATTCAGATTCTCTGGACTCTGGATTGTATTTAAACAATGTTACAAATGGACAGATTATTAATAATGATATCTACAATTGTTTGAGAGGAATTGAGTTTATAACAGTTAATAATACAGAAATCAATGGAAATCATATTTATGGCAACAGTGAAGGTGTTCGTACATCAAATTCTCATCACAACACAATTTCAAATAATAATGTATCTTCAAATACAAATCACGGGATATATATTACCTCAAGTACTTTTAATACAATTTCGAATAATCTCGCAAACGACATGGAAAATTTAAATGGAATTACTTTGACTTCAAATAGTGATAATAATATAATATCAGGTAATAAAGCTAATCTCAATGGTCAAAATGGAATTGATATTGGTTCCTGTGATGAGGTGACTTTAGATCATAACACAGTCTATAAAAATGCAGATAATGGAATTATGGCAGATGGTCTAATCAATTTCTTATGTACTTCTAATATAGCTTATGAAAACTTACAAAATGGTATAATTTTGGATAATACAGACGATTCTAATATTGAAAATAATAACGTTCACGATAATCTCATGAACGGTATCGCTTTAATATCAGGAAGTACTCAGAATGTTATAAAACTAAATATCATAAAATATAATAATTGGAGTGGTATTCTCTTAGATAGTGGATGCAATAATAATGTACTAATGGGTAACACGGTCGAACAAAATGAAGAACACGGAATATTTTTAACAGGGAGCAATAATAATGCCTTAACAGAGAACACAGTTAATAATAATAAAGAAAATGGTATTCATTTGGATTCAAGTAATGGAAATGCTATTATTTTAAATACTGCGAATAACAATAATCATGGTACCTTTCTAGACGGCAGTAATAACAATAAAATTATTAATAACATCTTCATAGGAAATTTGGTATGCTATAATGAAACTGGAAGTACTGGTAACATTTTTGAAGGTAATATTTGTGCTCCTTCTAGTGGACTGTCAATTAACCTGGGAATTGTAAGTGTGATACTACTAGTTTTTGTCATAATTGAAAGTGTAGCAATTGGAGCAATAGCTGCTTGGTTTTATTTGAAAAAACGAAAACCTAAAACCTAATTTTCAATTTTTTTTTTTTTTTTTTAATTGAGTTTTGATAGATTCTAATTTTAACTAAAAGATTTAATAAATCTAAATTAGTGAATAAAACAGCTAGTTTAGAAAAATTCTAATTGAGAGTATAAATAATTTTAAAATTACTATAAGTTTTCTTAAAAAATATTAAAAAACGAGAGATAATTTTGTATATCTTAATCAGGTGTAAGTGAATCTAGATCTGATAAATCTAAGCCACTATCCATAACATCTGGTGCTTCTGCAAGAAACTCATCAAGTATCTCTTTTAATTCATCTCCTGATCTTTTGAGGATAAGTCTAATTAACCCTATATTGATCTCAGGATCAGATATTAAAGTCAATACACCCTTAGGCCCACAGCTCGATGCAAAAATTTTGCCCCCTGAGAATTCGCTGGTTACTATCTCCAGATTGCCAAGCTCCAAGTTTTTACCTTGTTCTTCACTAGCACAAAAAACTGCACTAGCAATTGCACCAATCCCATCAACATCAGCAGGGAAGTAGGAAAATTTCGAAACACTTGCGATTGTTAATCCCGTCCTGTCAACTAAAATTACTTTTTTGATACCACTTTCACTCTTTATTATTTTACTAAGAATGTTATCGAAACTTTTAGTGTCAATACTAATACTCATACACCTTTTTGACTAATTTTAGTATTTTAAATAATTATATATTCTTCAATCTTTAAAACTATTATAATTATTTGAATTTATAAAATTATCTTTTTAAAATCTTTCATAGGAAATATAGGAAAACCTTTATGTAGTAGAAGGTTTTAAGAAGTTTATATTAAAAAGCTAATAATTTTTATGAAAGGTATTCTTCTTATATTAATAAAACGGTAGTTAATTAAGAAATGGAATCTGAAGCAAAGGAAGGATATTTCTGGTGAATTTTTGTGAGAAATAAGATAGAGAATCGATTGCACAGAGTTATGATAAAATTAGACAAAAAAGGAATTGTTTGTCCCTACGCTAAAGAGTGCTTGATTTCGGAAAATAGTAGTAGATGTAATGAATTTTACCAAAAATGTGTTAAGTTCACAGATTTCATTTCAGATTCAAAATAATATGAGGATTATTAGTAATGAACTTAGGATTAGAAAATAAAGTTGCGTTAGTATTAGCATCGAGTAAAGGGTTAGGATTTGCGTGTGCCAGAGGGTTTTATGAAGAGGGTGCTAATGTTGTTATATGTAGTCGTTCTGAAGAAAATCTGAAAATTGCTCAAGAAAAAATAGATAATATAGATTCCAAGAATCCAA
Organism: Promethearchaeota archaeon; assembly: GCA_020344955.1. Lineage (GTDB taxonomy): Archaea > Asgardarchaeota > Lokiarchaeia > Sigyniarchaeales > SOKP01 > Loki-b32. The sequence goes on from CP070831.1 coordinate 943,046, forward strand.
GTAACAGACTCCTAACTATTGTAGCGGATTTAATGTATGAAGATGAGATAAAAAGACTTATAAACAAAACTATAGATGAATTTGGGAGAATAGATATAATAGTGCATAATGCTGGTGGACCTCCATCAGGTCCTATTGATAAAATTACAAAAGATGATTGGAAAAACTCAATAGATTTGAATCTCCAATCTTTTATTCATATAACAAATTTAGTAATACCAATTATGAAAGAGCAAAAAAATGGGCGTATTATCGCCATTACATCTGTTTCTGTTAAGCAACCGTTAAATAACTTAGTTTTATCAAATACTACAAGGTTAGGTGTGGTTGGATTTGCCAAAACACTCTCAAATGAATATGGGAAGTATAATATTTTAGTAAATGTTGTATGTCCTGGTCCAACTCTTACTGATCGCATGAAAGAATTGATTAATCAAACAATGAAAAACACAGGAAAATCTTATGAGGAGGTTGAACAAATGTGGATAGATCCCATTCCATTAGGACGCCTAGGAAAACCAGAAGAACTAGCAAATTTGGTGGTGTTTTTAGCTTCAGATAAGGCAAGTTATATTACAGGAACAGTTATTCAAGTAGATGGAGGTTTTGTGAAAAGCCCCTTTTAAAATATTGTTTTGTATTAGTCATGACTTTAATATTTAAATATTTTATTTTACAAGAGATAACTTTTAATAAATTTAAGGAAATTATATTTTTATATTGTATATTTTTATTATAATTCTAGTTTTGATAGTAAAAACTTAAATTATGATCATTAAAAAGAAGTTAGAAAATCGAGAATTTTAAGCATTTTGAGGAATTAAAGATGAAAAAAACCCGCAAAAAAATTAGTATTTTTATTGTTTTATTAATTGTTGTAATATCTTCTTTAAGAATGTTCTATTTGAATCCTATATATAATTCAGAAAAGTTGGATAATAATGGAAAACTTAAAACTTCAGCTCAAGAATCATTTACAAAACAGTGGATTGAAAACCCATTTTTTACATCTACTGACAATTGGACATCATCAAAAGGTATATTAGGAGATCCTGATGATGTTGCTGCTTCTATAAATAATGGGTTGGCAAATTATGAGATTTTAGGAGATCAATTTACATTCAATTTAGTTAATAATACTCCAAATGATTATAATTGGTACCATATTGAAAATGCTGATAATAGTTCTAAGCCTGATGATTATTTTATTGTTAATGATGGTTTATTTGTATCCCACGAGTGGCATGAAGATGAAAATCAAAGTGTAACAGCACAATGGGATAGACCTATCAATTTAAACGTTGATATGTCAAAATATAATATTACTTCCGCTTCCTTAGAGGTTTTTGTTAATGCTACTGTCCATGGAAATGATGGACAATCTAGTTCAGGTGATCTTTTTCCTAGGGGGATAGAGGTTCAAGGTGATAATGATCCAATACCTTTACAAATATCTACTGGTGACTATGTTGAATATTTTGTTTTGATTTCAACCTTAGATAAAACTAAAAAATATCCTATTGCCAGTCATCGACCTTATGGTTTGGGAAGAGATAGTGATGGTACTTTTAGTGAATTAGAGGATACGAGTTTTATTGCAGATGATGAAGAAGAATTAATATTTTCTATTAATAAAATTTTAAAAGAAGATATTGATCATCAAAATTTCATCATCACCTTAGGTATAAAAGTCTTTTGTGAAGATAATTTTGGATATGATAAAGATACTTTTGATGAGTTATTCATAAAAAATATTAGTCTATCTTTTACTGCTGAGAAATTGATTAATCAATTTACATCAATATCCTGGAATCAAGAAGCATACAAAATTAGTGAAGATATTTCTATAGTTAATTATACTAGTTTTGAGGTCAATGAAGCTAGACTAAATTTTAAGTACATTCTCAATGATTCTTGGCCAATCTCAAGCCCAAACTCAGAAATTCAAATTATTGTTAATGGTATTCCTCATTCAGAGACCATAAATTTATTGCAACAAGGAGATATAGTATTTAAGGATGCTAAATCAGGAGGTTTTGATGTTACATCTTTAATTTCAGATGATGTTAATCTTTCGATTAGAGTTTTTATCGCTGATCATTTCGGATTAAGTCAAGCAATTACCGTTTCGATAGATAATGTCTCACTTGATATTTCATATACAGTAGAATTTGATGATTATCAAACAAATTTACAACTCTTTCTAAACGGCGAAGATAAGACACCCCCTATATACAATCCTTCTATTGAAGTTCCTATTGGCCAAAATGTCACTATTACTGTAAAATATACCAATCAAACTGGTGGGCATATACCTAACGCAAATGTCCAATTGACTGGACCAGGGCTTATTAAAAATTTGAAAGAATTTACTAATAATTATTCAATTACACTCAATTCGACTCTACAACTGAATATGGATATTAATACTTTATTTGTTGAAGCTACCAAAACAAATTTCGTAACCGAAGAGATCTACGTAACAATTATAGTGAGAAAAATACATACAGAAATCATTACTGTATCAGGAGATAGTACAATTGATATTGATGTTGGAGGAAATGCTCAATTAGAGATTATGCTAAATGATACAGATAATAATAAATTGATAAAAGGGGCAATAGTAACCTATACTTGGGATTTAGATCCCATTCCTAGGGTTTTAACAGAAAACAATGGCATATATGAAGGCGCAATAGAAAATCCACCAGAAGGACCCTATACTATAACAATATCAGCTTTTGCAGGTGAATATTATGAATTTGAAGATTTTGAAATAGCTTTGTATGTAGGAACTTATGTACCACAACCTCAACCTGACTGGAGTTGGCTTATTTATATATTAACTGGAGCGATATTAGGTTTGGTCCTCGTCTTTACTCTATATCAAACACATTTCAAATATCCACCATTGGTAAGAAAAATAAGAAAATTAAAGAAAAAAGTTAGAAAAGGTAATAAAACAAAACCTATCCCTGTGAATAAAAGAGAAGAGATTATTAAAAATAACATCCAAGAGCAGGCAAGAATTTTGGATTTAGAAATTACTCAATCTGAAAGAAAAAGTGTTGATAAAATAGATTTAAAAGAGAAAGTTATTTGATTTCTTAAAAGAGAATAGTAATCAATGTTAATGGAAATGTATTAACAAGATTCTATAAAAAAACAATTTTATCTTTCAGATAAACATTTTTATATACTAAATTTCTACTATTATCCTATAAAAATAGTAAAAACAGCATCATCTTATCCCAATTTTGATATTACAAAAGTGAAATCTAAATCAGATTCTAATTTTATAATCCCAACTCAAATTGTAGATATTGAGGTAAATAAATTTGGCTAAGAAAAAAATAGTAATAGGAAGTATAATTGGCATGTTAGCGATAGGTTCACTAGTTTATGTCTCTTATCTTTTGCTGGCTCCAGTACCTCCAATACCTCAGTCATGGCTTGAAAATTCAACGCTAGATTCTCCAATTGGACCAAATTGGTTTTGGGAATATGGTACAGAAGGAGATAATTCGGATATAGACATAGTGGCTAGTCAGGATCGGGTTGATTATAGGATTCTCGGAGAAAAAGCAACTGCTAGATTAATTTATGGAGTTCCTAATAGCTCAACTTCTCTTGGTTGGGAGGTTTTTAATAACAGTAATTTTATGCTTCCAGATAATTATTCAATTAGATCTTACGGATGTTGGGTTTATCATTTTTTAGATGAAAGTGATGAACCTGGACAGGTGCATAATTTTCCAAGTATTCATTTCAGAACTAATATTAGTATGCCAGTAGATATGTCTGATTACATTATTACTGATGCTTCTTTAGAAGTAGTATTTAATGCAAGTGTAGACATCAATGTAGATAGTTATAATGACTGGGATAACACTTCAAACACTCCATATATTGATGCTGATAAATTCCTTATCGGTGATTCTGCTAATTTTTATGTTCAACTATCAGATACAAATTATAGTTATCCATTTCGAGTAGCCAACTTTGAAACTAGAGACGTTGCGTTGGGACAAGGAGATCCTGGACGTGGATTTGAAGAAATATTAAACATTACTGATCAGGAATTAAACTATGTTGATAAGGAAGATTTAATTGCTGCTTTAAATAGTGCTTTAGAAACGGATAACAAAAATCTTGCCATTACTTTAGGTTTGGATATATACTGTGAGGATAATAGAGCTGGTTCTGGAGGAGATCAAGATCTATGGAATTATTTAATATTTAAATCGTGTAATCTTACAGTCACATATGAAAAGAAAATTGATTATTTTACTTCAATTTCATTGAATCAAGGAGGAGAAGAAGTAAGTGGTACAAACATTCGAATTGCTGATGCAAATTTAAACTTTAAATATAAAATAAACGATACATGGCCAACTTCTGCACCTCTTTCTGAAATAAGAATTTATTTAAATAATATTTTTTATGATAGGCAAACAATAAAATTAAGTTCAGCAAATACATCATTTCAAGAAGTCAGAGTTGGTGGATTAGATGTAACTGATTTTATTGATCTAAATACTGAAGTTAATCTATCAATCCAAATTTTTCTAGCAGATAATTTTAATTTAGAGAAAGTTATTGAAATTTCTATAGATGATGTTTATATTTATATTACTATAGTAGATATTAGTAGTAATTGGATTCCAGTTATTATTGGTTTATTAGCAGCGATGATAGGACTCACAACTGTTTTTGGATTGTATTTTAAAATATTTCAATATCCTCCAATGGTACGAAAAATAAGAAGATTAAAAAAGAAAATAAAGAAGGGAAGAAAGTTAAAAGAATTAACCTTTAGTGAAAGAAATGTTATTATAGAAAATAATATTCAGAGTAAGACACAAATACTTAATTTGGAAGCTTTAAAAAATGAGATAAAACCTTTAGATGCAAAAGAGGAAGAAATTCATAATATTAATCAAAAAATAAAGGAGGACAATTTAGGAATTTAGATTGGAGGCGAAAAAATGAGAAGAAAGATTAGCCTTTTATATTATATTGGACTAGTATTATGTTTTATTTTCATTTTTCAATGTTTTCCATCTAATCATTTAAATAACCAAAGAGAGTTGGAAATCCAACTAAATCCCTTTCTTTCATCACCAGATCAATGGCTACAAAACAATGATTTCTCAAGTCAACAGAATTGGTTTTATACGATGGGGGATCAAGGTGATAATTCATCTGTTGATGCTGATATTAGTGGGGGACGAGGTAATTTTAGAGTACTTGGAGAAAAAAGAACTTTTAACCTTTATGGTATTCCTAATTCTACAGATTCACCAAATTGGAAAGAGTTTGAGAAACCTGACTATTATAAACCAGATAACACCGGAATTGATTCATATGGATGTTGGGTTTCACATGAATGGGCAGAAAAATCAAACCAATTTCCTGGAGTACATTGGAGGAAAAATGTAAGTGTACCAGTCGATATGTCAAAATATACAATTACATCAGCATCAATAGAAGTTAGTTTCAACGCCAGTGTAAGTAACAATCTTGAAGTACTTGGTGAAGGTAGTTGGTATGGAATAGGAGATTTTGTCATTTTCTATGTTCAAATTTCTGATATGGAATATAAAAACCCATACTACATAGCATTTAATAAAACTCGAAATTTAGGACTAAATTCAGGACCTACAACTATAAATGATAAATTAATTGAAGCATATGATGAGAACGTTATAATTACAGCTTTAACTTCGGCATTTGCGAAAGATATTGATCATAATAATTTTACAATCACATTAGGAATAGATATCTATTCTGAAGATAATGTAGTATCAGACACAGATACCTATACTTCACTTAGAATAAAGAATTGTAATTTGAGTTTCAGTTATGAAAGAAATATTGAAAGATTTACTTCCATTTCATGGAATCAGATAGGAAATAGGGTTAGCGGAGAAAATGTAAGAATAACTAATGCTTTATGTTATTTTAATTATTCAATTAGTGAGGTTTGGCCTTACGATTTATCCCCATTTTCAGAAATGAGGACTTTAATTAATGATAATCCATATAAAGAGACAATCCAATTAAGTACTATGACTACTAGCTTACAGCACATAAGATTTGAAGGAGAAGATTTCAAATCTTTATTTCGAGAAGGAGTTAATATTACCATTGGAGTCGAAATTTATCTTGCCAATACATTTAGATTAAATAGAACAATTTCCGTTTCAATTGATGATATATATCTTTTTATTTCATATATTTTTATTGCTCCTGGAGTAGATTTAAGTTTTCTCGTTATCGGCTTAACAGCAGGAATAATTGGTATTTTCATCGCATTTAGTTTGTATCAATTTCATTTTAAATATCCTCCATTAGTTAGAAAAATAAGAAAACTAAAGAAGAGAGTTAAAAGAGGGAAAGCTAAAAAACTAATATTAGTGAATAAAAGAGAGGATATAATTCACGATAGTTTAAATGAAAAAAAGAATATTATAGTTTTGAATATTAAGCAATTTAAAGATTTACAAAAACAATAAAAAATATCAAAAAAAAGAAGTGATAGATAAATGCCGCATGGTTATATTATAACAGAATGGACAGAAGATGGATTAAAAGTTAAACTAAGTTATCCAGAAGATCTAGTCATCGATTTAGATGATATGATGCGGATTTTTTATGCTCACATTACTGGTGCTGGAGCTGCAGGTAATGTCTTAGTACGATTAGAAAAAGCACGATCAAATGTGTCTAGCTATTTTACTGGTATGCAATCTGATATGCCTATTATGATAAATTTAATGCTAGAATTAGGTGAAGACCCTGAGATGTTCGGAGAAGCTGTACTAAAAGAAGTAAATGACGATTTAATTAAATATTTAAGACAGATGAATACTAATGTATCAGAAAGTTATGAAATTGTAAAAAATATAAAACTTTATCTGAGAAATACCTTAATTCTCTTGGATAGATTAAAAAGTTTATCAAAAGAACAAAGATTAGCACAAATATATACGAGTGAAAAAGCAAGAACGATATTAGAAGCTCTACAGGAGAGACCATTATCTAGACGAGAATTACAAGGAATTATAGAAGATAAGCTCCAAAAAATAATTCCAAACATCGAATATGTTTTGGATCCCTTTATTAAAACAGGATTATTGATGCAAGATTGGGTTGGAGGTGATACTGATATAACTCTTTTTCTTCTCAATGATTTTACAATTTTTAGATCTCCAGTATCTAAATTAGTGGAAGATGCAAAGAAAAACTTACCTACACCTGAAGTTGCAGAAAAATATCTTGAAGCAGTCACTAAATTTTTCACAAATTATAAGCCTACCTTTGAGGATAACTTAAAAATAGCTTGGACATTAATGAATCCAGATAATTATGATTATATCACCTTATTTAGAGAGAGGGCTTATCCTATAAATAAAATTCCGAAAGGTCCAGGTGAAAGTTTAGACCAAGTAGGGAGTTTTTTAAAGGGGATGGAAGATGATCAAGTTCTTATAGTAATAAAGGATAGCAAAGATACATTATGGGTATTTTTGTTAACTGATATAGTTGTCCATACATTTTATCCAGAATATTTAATAGAAAAGATTCGTAAAGATAGAATGGAAGGAAAACTAAAAAAAAATGTAGCAATTAAACATTTAGAATTTCTTGAAGCTGCATACAAAAAATGACAACTAGGTAGTGAGTAATTTGTCAGGAGAAGAAGATTCTGCAACAAAGCATGTATTGGAGCTTATTGGATTAGCTCATGATGAGGTTACTACTTACTATAAGATAACAGGTAGAGGTCCTGTAATGTTAGGGGAGATTGCTCTTCTCGCTCAAGTTTCAGAAGATAAAGCAGCTGAAATTGCTAATAATTTATTTCAAAAAGGTTTGGTTAAACAAATTCCTGGAAAGACACCTATTTATGAAGCTTTACCTCCGTATGCAGCACTTGTGAGTCAAATACATCAATTTAAAGAAGCAATTAAAACTTTTCAGACAATCGCGCCTCAAAATATTCAAGAAAAGTTTACATCCCTAGAAGAACATTCTGCCAAACTGAAAAAATTAGATGATTATAAGAATTATCTCCAAGTAATGAAATCAAAGTTACCTGCTCAAATTAAAACTCAATTTGATAAATTTGAGAATGAACTTGATCAAGTAAAAAGATTTCAGGATGTAAGAAGATTTATCTTTAATTTAAAAGAAATTGTTCCGGCAGACATAACTAGAGATTTTGAGGCTATGGAAGCTCGGTTAGATTCAGTAAAATCAGAGATAGCCTCTAAATTCGAAAAGCAATTCAGAATTGGAGCATTAAGTAGTATGGCAGAAAAAATTGTATCTAAAGTGATCTCAGAACAATTTTCAGAGATAGCTAATACTTTTCGAGATAAATTCGTTCAGACAACACAGAATATGTTAGATCAAGTTATTAATCAGTTGGGAAGTATTACAGATACTGCTGGGGAGATTAGTACTGATTTAGGAACAGTATTTACAGATATACAAGGAGGGATGGTCAGTACTTTAGAAGATTTGGAAAAAAGAGTATCAGGAGTATATGATGATGTTCTTTCTGGAATCGCAGAACTTAAAGAGTTATTCCGGACAGAAATCTTCGAAACAATTCAAGATGATATAATTAATAATATTATTAATCAATTGGAGAGTGCAGAGCTTACAATGAATGAATTTTGGGAGCGTTCCAAACAAGCCTCATTGTTAAGCTTCAAAGATGTGTGGTTTGTGCGAAGTATTGAAGGAATAATGGCTCAAATCAATGAGTCTTTATCAAGAGTAAAAATGCGAGTACATATCGTAGCACCAAAATTAGCAGATATTGATTTAATTGCTTTAACAAGGCTAAAAAAACATATCAATATTAGAGTCTCAACAAATTTTGATTTAAATAATCCAGAGGATTTAATAAGATTTAAGGAAGTAGAAGGTTATCCAAATTTAACTATAAGACATTACACCAGAGAAAATTTGTGGTCAATCAATAAAGATTTCGAAGAAGTAGTGGTATGTGTGGTGTCGAAAAAAGAAGATGGAGAATTTGAAATCGCTGGAATGGGATCAGTATTAGAAGAACATGTAAAATTATTTGCTGCTGTATTAGAGGATGTTTGGATCCAGAGTAAAAAATATGATCAAGTAGAGATCACACAAGCAGTAAAACAAACTCCTAGTATAAGTGCCCCACAACCACGGTTCCAACAACCTAGCCCCCCAACAGAACCTATAATACCTAAGGAAGTTCCTCCTAAAACATTTGAAACTCCAAAAAATATACATGAAGAACCAATTAAACCTCCAGAACCGTTAAAACCCCAATTAGAACCTGTCAAACCAATATCAGATGTCCAACCTACAACAAGTATATCTTCAGACGCATATCTTTCAACACAATTTACTAATATTTTAGAAAAAATAGATACATTACCTGGAGAGCAAATTGCTTTACTTTTAGAGAAATTGCAGGATGATATTCTCGAAAGAAAAGGTTTCAGTGCTATTTTAAGGCAAATAAGAATGGGTACTACACCCCTAAAAAGCAAAATGAATCTCCTAAATAACGATGAAAAAGAGGAGTTAAAAAGTAAGATTATCTTCTGGAAAAGTAAGCTAAAACTCTAACTTATTTTTATATTGCTTTTATTTTATATTATTTAGAAATTAGACAATTTAAATTATATTAATAAATTTAAACTACATTTTTATCACATATTTATAGAGCTAATGAGAAATGAATGATAATGATAAATATTCAATTGATCTTGAAATAAGATTTAATCCTTTGGAAATTATTGATATTCCGCAATTAATAATGGAATGTACTAAAAAATGGCAGAATATATCCCTCTGTGAAATTAATGATTCTCTCGTGAGACTTGCTGTTATTGAAGGAGAATTCCATTGGCATAAACATGAAAGAGAAGATGAATTCTTTTATGTGATCGAAGGAAATCTTTTAATCGATTTGGAAGACAAGTTAATTGAATTAAAACCAAAGCAGGGTTTTACTGTACCAAAAGGTGTATTGCACCGAACAAGAGCTCCTTCTCGTACCTCTGTTTTAGTAATAGAAAAAAATACTATAAAACCCACTGGAGATTAAATAAATTTTTTTTAAAAAATGTGAGAGTCTTGACTCTTAAATAAGATTATGAATTTTTATATCTTAAATCTAATTTTTAGATTTCTTTTAGCGAAAGATTTTTTATTATCAGAAATAATTTAGAACATTAATACATTAGAGGTGAAATTAAATTAAGATTAATCACTTTGAAATAAATGCGGACGACCCTCTTAGGGCAAAAGGATTTTATGAGAATGTATTTAAGTGGAAAATTGAAAGATGGGAAGGTCCTCTCGATTATTGGATAATTACTGCTGGTGATGAAGATGAACCAGGGATTAATGGAGGGTTACAAAAAAGAGAGGATAAAGAAGACACCATTTCAAATTATATTGGTGTCGAATCTGTAGATGATACCATAAAAAAAGTAAAAAAAAATGGGGGAAAGATTATCAAACCTAAAGCTCCCATTCCAGGTGTAGGATATTACGCTGTTTTTAAAGATACAGAGGGAAACAAACTTGGTATAATGGAAGAAGATGAAAATGTAAAATAAAACAAAAAAATTTTTTTTTTTTTTTAACCTGTAATTTCAACTATCTAGGCGGATTTTCTACCCAGTATCTCTTTAGCAGGGAGTGCAATCCCAACCACAACAAGTGTAGCCCCAATAGCAAAAGTAATCATACTGAGTCCAATATATCCAATTACGATTTTATAGACTATAAAAGTGCCCCAAGCTAAGCCCCCTGCTAATAAAAGCGCAAACCAAGCCCATCTTTCGCCTTTACGATAAGCTTGTTGGTTTATTTCAAGAATTAAAAGTCCTATGATAAGTAACATAACTCCAATTAATTTTTTCGTAATTATATACATTTCAGCAAATCGAGGATCGCTAACCAAATATTCCTGATAAGTTTGGCCTGTGTAATATCCAAAATCACTAACAAACATTATCTCTGTTAAAAAGATCCAAAGAATTGCCATTACTGTAGTGTATATTCCTAAAAAAAGGATAACCCATGAACCTAATTCAATTTTTGATTTTTGCATTTTTCTCGCAACTTTTTATTTTGTTGGTTTTAATGAGATTAAATGAATTCAGTATATAA
>CP070831.1:954332-962012 GCA_020344955.1 Promethearchaeota archaeon
CCTTTTTTCTTTTTTATATGTTCCCATAAAGGAAAAAATCCTTGTTTTGAACCAAGTTCAATCACAACATCAGGAATAAAGATTGTATCATATACATCAATTCCTTTTCTTCGAATCTCCATCATTATTTGCGCAGCAGTTTCAGCAGATTTTCGTGGCAGTAAAAAAGTTTTGTAATCAGCAAACTCTGGTTTAGGGAATATTTTAAGAGAAACTTTTGTTTTAACCCCAAAAATACCATTATCTCCACAAAAGAGTCCTGATAAATCAGGTCCATTTCCAAATCTATTAAAAGGAAACTTAGAATATTTGTTAGCTTGAGATCCTGTTTCAATAATTTCCCCTGTTGGTAAAACCACTTCCAAAGAAACTAATTGGTTAGTGCATGAACCATACTTAGCACATCCTCCACCCCCAACTGATTGATGTGAGATACCGCCTCCGATTGATGCAGTCATTCCAGATCCAGGGCCCATACATCCTGTATATAATCCATAATGGCATAAATACTCATTTAATTTTCCCCAAGAAATGCCTGCCTCGACTGTAACAATCAAATTTTCTTGATCTAAATTAAGAATATTGTTCATTCTCTTCAGATCCAAGACTATTCCCCCATCCTTGACTGGTTTACTTCCACCGAATTCGCAATCTCCACCACCACGGGGAATTACCGCTAAATTTTCTTCATTAGCTACTTTAAGAATTTCTGAAATTTCTTGAGCATCTTTAGGTCTTATAACAATATCTGGAACTCCCTGTAAAACAATATCTACGTTTCGAGAATACGCATGGCGGACATATATATCATTAGAAATGTATTTTTCTGAAACGATTTTTTCTAATTTATTATAAATATCTGACATTTCTGTATTATCTCATCAAATTTTTATTAAAACAATTTATAATAGAAACATTGAAGTACTTAAATATATTTCAAGTTAAAGTAAAGATATGAATTTTTAATAACACCACAAACCTGAACAACTATAAAGTTAAAGGTGTAAGAAATCTATTATCGAGGATACATATTAATTCGACTGAAAGCAATTGGTACAGAATGGAAAGTTGTTGAAAAATTAATTAATTTAAAATCTACTGAATCAGATGAAGATTGGAAAATTACATATGCTACTCCAATTTATGGAGGTTGGGATGTCCTAGTTGAATGTTCTTTTTCTAAATTAAGAGATATCGACAAAATTGTTACTTACTGTAGAATGGATAAAGAATTATCCCAATGGATTGAAGAAACAACCACTTTAATGGGATCAAAAAAGGATTATCCTAGTTAAATTCATTTCTTATTGAGAAAAATTAGGTTAGCTATATTTTGATAAAAGTAAGAAAATATATTATTCTTAGTTGTCTATTGATAACCCTAATTATCCCGATGTTTTTTGGATTTTTTATCGAATATTTTAGAATAATAGAGCTGAATTGGTGTGTATTTCTTATTTTTATAATAGGTTTGTTAATTCTGCTATTTTTAGGCAAAATCATTGAAGTATTCGGATATAATGATAAGAATATCGAAGTTATTAAAAAACAAGACGTTATCAGTGCTTTTATTAATAAAGACAATAAATTGATCATCTGGTTATTCTTTCCAATAATTATTGTAATCGAAGAATTGATTTTTAGATATTACCTTATTGGGTTTTTAATTCAAACATTAGAATCAGTTTTAGTTATTTTCATTTCAAGTATAGCTTTTTCTTTATTTCATATTCACATTTGGTTTCGTTATAAGAATTTAAAAATTCTCTTAATTAACCTTGGATATCCATTTTTGATGGGACTATATTCTGGATATATATTTTTGAAATTAGGGATTATACATTGCATATTAGTTCATTATGTTATTGCCCTTTCCATGTACTATGGTATTTATAGGAGATATTTTAAAACTTAGAATTAAAAAATAATCCATTAAATTTTCCTTAAAGCCTTCTTATCTATTTTACCAACTGCAGTTAGGGGCAACTGATCTGATATTTCAATTATCTTAGGTATCTTGTATTTGGCTAGATTTTCTTGAGCATATTTTAAGATGTCTGTTTTTATATTTTCACTTGCTTCATACCCTTTTTTCAACAGCACAAATAACTTAACTATTTCGGAACCTGGGCGATCTGGATCTGGTATTCCGATACATGAGCAAAGCTCAATTGCAGGATGTTTATTCATTTTGTTATCAACTTCAACACTAAATACTTTATAACCTGACACAATTATCATATCTTTTGTACGATCTACAATTTTTATATAACCATCCTCGTCCATTATACCTACATCTCCAGAATAAAACCACCCATCTTTAAGAGCGTTGTTTGTCTCTTCAGGTTTATTCCAATATCCTTTAAATATTTGAGGTCCTTTAATAATTATCTCTCCAGGCTCATTTAATGGAACCTCTTTACTTTTATCTGAGACATTTACAATTTTAACTTCAGTGTTTGATACTGGAATGCCAACTGTACCAATTTTTCTTGTTCCTATATATGGATTAAGTGTTACAATAGGAGATGCTTCTGTCATGCCGTATACTTCTAAAAGTTTATGTTTGCCGACAATATTCTCAAATTCTCTTATACTTTCGGCAGGAAAGGGTGCTGCGCCTGAAACATAAAGTTTAAAAGAACTTAAGTCTGCTTTTTTAAATTTCCTATTCTTCAATAACATTAAATAAAGAGTAGGTACATTAGCCATAAAAGTTGGGTGATATTCAATTATTTTATTAGCAATATAACTTACATCTCGAGGATCGGGAATTAAAAGTTGGGTGGCTCCATAGTGTATTGCTCCAAGGTTGAAAAACATACCAGCTAAATGGAATAAGGGAAATCCGGAAATAAATATCTCTTTGCCTCTAATAACATCAATCTCCCATTGGTGTACAACTTGTTGTAGGTTAATCGTCTCATTCGCATGTGTCAATATAGCACCTTTCGGAGGGCCCGTAGTACCACCTGTATATTGAAGAAAGGCGATATCTTCGTATGGATCTATTTTAACATTAGGAGATTTGTCGCTTGGATAGTTTGATATTATATCTTTAAAAGTAAAATATTCAATTCCAGCTAAGGGAATAACTTCTCCATAGGGTATTTTTCCTATTTTTATTAATTGCTCTTTCATAGATGGATCAATATCTAATGTGTCTGCAACATTAGTGGTTATTACAAATCTAATGTCTGTTTCCCCAGTTGAGAGAGCTTTTCGGACGTTCTGCTCGTAGAAAGAATCCAGAGTTATTAAAGCGACTGCTCCACTATCTTTCAACTGATATATTATTTCATTAGGTTGCAATAGAAAATTCATTCCAGTAGATGCACATCCTGCATAAAATGTTCCATATAATCCTATTATGTATTGAGGTATGTTGGGTAGATGAATAGCGATTCTATCTCCCTTTTTCAAGCCATTTTGAACAAAAAAATTCGCAAAGCTGTTAACTTTCCTTTCAATTTCTTTAAATGTATAAGTAGTACCTTGTAGATCGCAACATAAATTATCTGGAAAATCTTTTACTGTCCTCTTCATCGAATTAGTTAAAGAGATTATCTCAAGGTCAATCTCGGGTTTTACATGATCATCATAAGATTTTGTCCAGATTTTTAACGAATATGGGCTACCTTCTTCTATCATTTTTTCTGTCAAAATGATCAGCAATTATTTTTATTTTTGTCAGAAATAAATAATTTTAATAGTATTCTTATTGTCAAATCTATATTTAAAATTAATTATATGATTTCAATAGGGAATTTGTAAAAAATTTATTTAAATATAAGCTTTTATTTAATTAAATTCACTGATTAATTGTTTTGAATAAAAAAGAATGAAAGTCTATTTCCGAGAGTTAACAAGTGAAGACATTCCAGCTATAAAAGATATAAGTAAAGATATTTGGGAGGGCGAGGATTATATCCCAAATGTTATAGATAAATGGCTTCAAGATACAAATAGTCTGAATTATGGAACTTTCAAGGATGAAGATAAAACAGAATTAATTGGATTTGGAAGAGTGAAATTATATAATAAGGAGATTGCATGGTTAGAAGGAGGAAGAATAAAAGTTTCTTATCAAGGCAAAGGGATTGGAAAGTTACAAATGGGCTATGCTGTAGAATACGCTTCTAAATCAGGAGTAAAAGTAGCTCAATACGATACTGGATCTGATAATCTAGCATCAAAAGCATTAGCAAAATATTATGGCTTTAAACAGAAAAAATGTATGGATTTTGTTATGGTAAATTCTGACGATATTAAATTACCCAAGAATAAAGCTTTTAAAGTTGATGAACTTAAAGCCAATAATGTGAGAGAACTTTATAAGGATTTTGATATTGGTCCTGGAGATGAGATTTGTATTGGTTGGTCTTATATACCATTAAAATATATAACAGATGATCATGGTACTTGGATATATAATCAAGATGCCATTCTGCAAAAAATAGAATATCGAAGTTTTTTCACTCATGAGATTCCTTTAAAAAATGAAATTTGGATGATAACTTATGGGAAACCTAAAGCAGCTTTCGAATTAATTCAATACACAATTCAAGAAGAGTTAGAAAATAAGGAATCTATAGTTTTTGAGGTTTTCTGTAAATCTGATACAGTAGAATTACTGAAAAAAATTGGATTTAATTATTATAAAGAAGAACGATTTGGTGTAATATTATTTGAAAAAATCTTTCATTAAATTCAGTAAAAATAATTAAAAAAAGAATAAAAAAGAAATTATTGACTCTCAATACTCATTTGGTTTGCTTGAGTTTTCTTATTCCCGCAATGAATACAGTAAGCGAATCCATTTTCTGTTAACGTTTGAATCATAGAATCTGTAAATCTATTTCCACATTCGCTACAATAAGCTACTTCAGGGTGTACTATTTGCTCATATTTTTGAATCGGGATAATTGGTTCTTCTTCTTGTTTAACTTGAGGTGGTGCTTGTTGTGGACTAGGTTGTTCAGGATTCGCAGGAGCTTTTTGAGGTTTAGGTTTACCCGAAATTGCGTAATATAATCCTTCAAATAGTTTATAGAACAGAAGACCAATTCCTTTCAAAAGATAATATACTCCCTTTAGTAGATAGTAAACTAAATAAGCGACTCCCTTAAGAATGTAATATACTAATATCACAGCAAGGACTAATACAGCAAAAACTCCGATTATAACGAGAACTTGTGCCCAGATTGGTTGTGCTAAAAACCAATTGACAATTTCTTGCCAAGCAATACCAATACCACTTAAATCAACCATTTTTTAATCACTCGAAATATTTATTTTTTACTTAATTAAGAGGAGATTTTACTTGAATTAAAAAAATTTGGAGTCCAATTTTTAAAATTAAGAACAAAGACATATTTCAAAATTAGTCATTCAAAGGCATATCAACATCAATATAGTCTTTTCTGATATTCATACATCATCTTAAATGCTATTATAGCATGTTTTATTCGGCTCATTATTGGTATTTTAACTTCTGAATTAGCTGAAGATGCTGCTTTTCTAAGAAAATCAAAAGTCCATCCAGAACCAAAGCATACACAGACACAGGGTTTATTAAATTTTTGAACTAATTCTTTAATGAGAACAAAATGATGATTCGCCCAATTAGTAGCCATTGAACCCATCATTTGAAGTGGCCATCGAGGAACTGAAAAAATATATAAAATACAATCTACATTCTCATCTTCAAAAATTGCTTTAATAGTTGGTTCAAATGTTTCAAATATGGAAGGTCCTAAATCAATAGTGCCTTTAATTGAAACCCAATTAGGAATTACTGATTTAATAAGAGAAATAGTATTTTCGCTTAAACTCGCAAGACTTAGTCTTTGTTCCTCAATTTCGTCGCATGCTAAAGCCCCTAAACTTCCAGAACCTGTAATAATGGCGATTTTTTTTCCAATAGGTAGAGGTTGAGTAGCAAATACATGGGCTATATTAAACATTTCGTAAAAATTGTTGACTCTAAAGATACTAGAATTTTGTTTAATAACAGCATCATAAATTTTGTTATTTCCTGCTAATGAACCCGTGTGACTATTAACTGCTTTTGAACCTATTTCACTTTTTCCATTTTTAAGAATCAATACAGGTTTTTTCATATTCTTAAATGTTTCAAACAATTCTTTCCCTCGTTTGGTACCTTCTAGGTAAAGAGCTATTACTTTTGTTTCCGGATCGGTATTTAAATATTTAAGTAAGTCAACCTCATCAACATCAACTTTATTTCCTATAGTAATTGTCTTAGAAAAGCCAATTCCTTTATCAGTTGCCCAATCTATAAATATGTTTCCAAGGACTCCGGATTGTGCTATAACTGCCACTTTTCCACTAATTGCTTCATCAAAACTCATATCTGCGGTTGTAAATTGGTTATTAAAATCTGTTACCCCTATACAATTTGGACCTATAATTCTAATTTTTGATTCTTTTGAAACTCTCTCAATTTCTTCTTGAATTTTTATATATTTTTCTTCACCTGTCTCCGCAAAACCAGCTGATTCTATTACTATTCCTTTAACTCCCTTTTTTACACAATCTATTACTGCTTGAAGTACAAATTCATTTCCAACAAGAATTATTGCTAGATCTATTTCTTGAGGAATATCCTTTATATTCTTGTAAGCTTTGTGACCATGAATTTCCTGCTTTTTTATATTGACAGGGAAGGTTGTAAATTTTGAATCTAATAAATATTTCGTTGTAGCATATCCAAATTTAAAACTGTCCGATGCTCCAATTATCGCAATAGATTTTGGGTGAAAAAAAACATCCATTTCTGACATGATATCCACTTTTATTCGAATAGAGTTAGAATTAGTATAATAATTCGAAAAATGTTTTCTTTAACTTAAAGATTAGGTCATAAGCAATAAAAAGGCTTAGTTTAAATATAATAGTTTAGAGATTTTTGTAAGGTTATTATTCAGTTTTATAATGTGAGAATTCTAATGGCTATCCTCGGCAAAACTAATAAAATTCTAGTTGTCTGCCCAATTTGTAAAACAAGAGATATAGTTGGTATTCCCCCCTCCAGATTAAATAAAAATTCTCAATTAACCACGATTTCTGTCCATAAAGGATTAATTTGTCCTCATCACTTTCAATTTTTCATGGATAACAATTTTCAAATTAGAGGATATCAAAAAGTGGATTTGGAATTAAACCAAGAAAATTCTAAAACATTAAGGAATGGTGTGAAAGCATTTAACATAGCAGAAAAGAAAAAGAATGATCTTTTTAAAAGTCTAATACTCGATGGAGATGAAATTAAATATCACCCCCTCAATGGTGCTAAAAACGTTAAAGCGAGGAGTTTGGAACAAGAAATCATCTCAAAAAAGAAAAAAATGACCTCAAAAGAAATTTATGAAGAATTTTGGGAATTTATTGATGAAACTAATGAATTATTTCATGAATTTATAATTAAGGATATTAGACGCCAAAAATCTATAATAAATGCTAAAATGAGTGAGTGTATAACTATATAATACTAGAAATAATAATTATAGATACAAGAGATTTCATTCATTTGAAGATTCTTAGTTCTTATATAGAGTTTTATTTCAACTTCTAAAATATGACATAATTTCTATAAGAATAAATCAGAGTTTGTATGAAAATGATATAAGAAAATTTAAAATTCAGTACTTAATTTTC
>CP070831.1:962112-967634 GCA_020344955.1 Promethearchaeota archaeon
ATTATCAAAGCAATATAACAATATCCTTTCATATTTTTTTATCACCTTTATTTTATTCATTTTCCCTTCTGGGGTTTATTGGTTTATAGCGTTTTCGAGAAAGATTTAAACTGATTTTCTGCGGTTTTTTATGATTCTGTAATGAAATGATTAACCTACGTATACCTAAAATAGAGAATTTCAATGAAAGGTAAATCCCTGCTATTGCTATGTAATAAAAGAAATCTAAAAGAAATACAATCTGAGTTATGGTAAGAAAAGACAACAAAATTAAACTCGAGCAAACAATCAAAAGAATTTGATACAATGAATTTTTTTGGTCTGTTTTAAACGCATTGCCTATTAATACAATATCTTGACTTGAAGGTGAAGCAGTGAGGAGTAATGAAAACAAAAAGAATATAGAGATTGTTTTTATAATAGGATCATAAAAAGGGCTAAAAATTACTCCAAACCACAAGAAAAATATCAACCATGTGCTTAGATAGAGAGGAGCAAATGAGATTAGCACTGCCTGTAAGAAACTCGGGGGCTTGAAGTGTTTTACTGAACCATGTGGATAACGAACTCCATATTCTTCATGTCGCCATTTGATACTGATCTTTTCTGGAATTTTTCCCGATACTAGGCTTATCCCATAATGTGCAACCTCATGAAAAAGGACTCCTATAAAAAATATACGTAGTGCAATAGGTTTAAGTACTCCAGCTCTGTCACTCATTAAGAAACCTGACATTCCGAGGGAGATGATATATACTCCTATAAATAGTAATAACTCATCTAGCATAAATCATCTATCCCTCTGGACTATATAAAGAAAAAAAATGATGGAATAAAAAAAAGAAGATATCAAATGCGATAGTGGAGGTAAGTTTTTTTATTGATAAAATTTCGATTCGTTTTTTTGCCTCCTAATCGCCTTCAAATATGACTACAGGTATTTTTTGATCTTGAACTTATAAATCCTCTGTTCATAGGATTTATTACTCTTAATAATACCTCCCTTTAGATGATTGTTTATTGGAAGGTTTTCCCCTAACATCCCCGGTATATCTCTTCCTTATAAAGAAATCTATCTCGATGCTTTTTATAGGCACAAAAAAGTAAGTGATCAATAAAATCGAAAAATTATATGCATTTTTGTCACCACACAAAAACCACCCCTCAGGATCGAAGAGTAGAAATCGTCTTTTCATCGATCAATTTTTGAGGAAAAGGTTTAAAAGGCAAACTCCTTCCCAATATTCTTTAGGAAATAAAAAAAAATAGTGATCAAAGCAATGGCAACGTATAAAACACTTAGAGATAGTACGTTATCCCCTGATAGTTCTTATTTAATGTGCGACTTTTGTGGCTCAGAAGATATTGTAAGTACTACAGGAGGCTATGTATGCAGAAAATGTGGAAACGTTTTAGATATTCCAATTCTGCAATATGATAGACCCTATAATGAGGAAATAATTCAATATTCTATAGGTCTTGGAAAGACTCAGATTGGAACTGAGCGAGAGAGAGTAATTTCACCTCATTCGAAGAAATTGCGTAGATTAAATAAACAGAATATTATCAGTCTCAATAAAGATACTGTGATTGAAAGAGCAAAAGCCGAGATTTCAAATGTGTTTAGCAAATTAAACCTAAGTGAATTTAATTCAATAAAAGATATGGTATTAGAGAAGTTTAAAGAAATTCGACCTCAATTGAGAAAAGGTACAAAATTTAGAAATACTGAAAAATTAGTGGGGATCATTTCATATTTCTGTTTGAAGCTTAGAAATGTTTCAATCAATATAATTGATTTAATAGAAGCTTCTGATATAACTAGAAAAGAATTTAATAATTTTTGCCTACAAGTAAGAAGATATTTACCTCACTATGCTGATCGAAATAGACGGGAATATATTCTCCAACGAGTATTTGATATCTCTGAGCATTTTAATTTGAGTATGGATTTTTATCATCTTGCTGAGAATATATTAACGAAATTATGGCACTTTATTAAAAATACTACAGATAATGCTCTTGCAGGATTAGTGAGTTCTATTTCTCTAATCTGTAATAAAATAGAAGGAGTATCTGTAAGTGCCGTTTGTACCAGATTAGGTATTAGGATGTCTACCATACAGTTACAAGTTAAAAAGAAGATCGTTCAAAAGTTTAGAGTAGAAGGCTTTATTAGTCTAATAAAATCTTCTGATCTCTTAATAAAAATTATGGAAAAATTAGGACTATTGGACACAATCCAGCTGGAATCTGATGATCAATCAGAAGAACTCTACACTTCAAATCAGCATGTAGAGCTGCTGCTTGGAAATGGCCCCTGTGTTTTTAATTGTCATGATGAGCTTGATTATTATTACTTTGCAATAAGAAGCGATAATAATGTACCTGTATTGATTACATTGGATAATTATGACTTTTATCCGAAAAAAAAGCCGAATAATGAATCAAAACTAAATTATATTACATTACCAGATTTTGAGGTATTTAAGTATTATAATTGTAAAGGGCCTCCTTCTTTATGTGGTAATTGACAGAATTCCTAGGCTATTATAACATATAGCCTAGGACTCTATGGTTGTTTTTTTTTATTTCTTCCTTTATTTTTAATAATTTTTTTTTTAAATACTCTCCCTCCTAATACAAGATAAAGTTGATATAATAATCATATTTTGGTGTAAAAGATGAATGTAAAAAAGTCTATGATTAGTATAGTTATTTTTATAATAGTGGTAGTTTGTATGCTTCACATTCCCAACTTACAAACTCATAAAAAAAATTTACATATTGTTTCAGATCCTATTGTTTCAGTTGGAACTAATAAAGAAATAATCGATTCTGTATTCAATGCTAAGATATCAGATTATTATGAGAAAGACTATTTTAATGACATTTACGAACCTTCTCTTCAAGCAACCTATTATGCCCTTTTTAGCCTAGACTCAATTGGAAAATTAGATATAATAAATCAATCTGAAACGGTCGAATATATTATGGGCTTCTTTAATCCAAGTACTAATCTATTTATGGATAAATTAGCATATAGGTATTTAGATTCGGATTTTGACTTTAAGTTTATCCCTTTAAGTTCACTGTTAGAAATAAATTGTTATGCTACGCTATCCTTGGAATTGCTTGACTCTCTCAGCTTGATAGATCAAGCAGAAATGATTGATTATGTATGGAGCTGTTATAATCCTGTTACAAGTGGATTTATTGGTCAACCTTATGATTCGGGCTTAGAAGATGAGTTCAAGATTTCAACTTTAGATAATACCTATTTTGCTATTTTTACTTTAGATTTGCTAATGGGCGATTGGGCAGGTTATTCTACAGAAAAGCAAGAGATTATTAATTATATTAATGATCTACAATTACCAGGAGGTTCTGGATGGAGTGCAGGAGGATTTAATAATGATAATGATGATGACTTTATAAGCCTTAATCCTTTATTGGAACCAAATCTATTGACGTCTTATTACGCTTTAAAATCACTTAAATTATTTGGAATGGAAAGCTCAATTCGAGTCTCAGATTTTCACCAGTTTCTTGATAATTTGTATGATTCTACTTACAATTATTTTCAAATGTCAGAATGGGTTAAACCCTATAATTATACTAATATTGTTGCCACAGCACTAGGTTTAGAGTTGTCTGACATCTCAAATTATCTAACTATTAATAGAAGTGAAGTGATAAGTTTTATAGTAAAACACCGCAATTCTTTGGGAAATTGGGATTGTTCTACCACAGTAGCTCATCATGAATTAATAGATACATTTCAAATATTACGATCCTTATCTGGAGCACAAGAAATTTCCCAACTCTCGCTTGAAGATAAAGATGAAATAGGAAATGCAACGTTAAAATATCAGAGCTTTAAAGTATTTTCACTGCTTTCAGAAGATTATACTTCAATGAATCTTTTAAGAACGACTACATCCGCATTTTCATTATATGATAGAATAGCCGAACTTGATATCCAACAAATTTATTCACAAATTGAAGATTCTTATAATGATTTTGCAGATTTTGGTATTTCTCGTCATTTTCATGGCTACACTACTAATGACATAGAAATTATTTTTTTCCGTTCTCATCCAATTGAATATTATTCATTAGGGAAAAAGAATTATATTAATGAAATTTCACAATTAAACTCTCACGAATCAACCTATTACGCGTTAGAGTCATTAAAAAATATATTTAAACTAGATGATTTCGCTTCAAATCATAATCTTATAAGTTTAATGAATGATATTGTGGCGACTCAATTTCTTAATGGTTCATATTATGATACATTTGGAGCATTTTCATCTTACCTGCAATATGGCAAGCACTCCTCAGAAATTATCAATAAAATGATCTACTGCGATTTTACGTTCTATGCAATCAAAAGTCTTGAAATTCTTTCTGATTATCTATCTATTAGCTTAGTTGATTTAGGGTTTGATATAACTGCTCTATATACATTTATCGATAGGAATATAATTGAAACCCCTACAATTCTCTATTTCAATCCTCGTTATGCAAACGATATCGAGACGATCCTAAAAACAACCTACTATATGATGTACGTTCTTGAAGCAATTGGATTAAATAATAAAAATAGCCAAAAAATAGAGAATTTTATTGAGACGAATCTAAATTATTCAAATATAAAAAATGTTTATTATAGCTATAAAATATCAGAGCTCCTTGATTTAGATATTGAATTTGATGCCAGTTTAATTCATGGATTACTACAAACAATATTTTCTGAAAACTTTAATGAATTCTACCTTACTCCTAGTAGAATTAAAATAGAGCAAGAGATCTTCCTTTGGATATGTGATATGGCAAGAAATAGTGAAATCGAAATTGAAGCAAAATATTCAAATAATAATCCATTAGGTGGTGAGAACTATATGGAAGTGTCACTCTACAATCTAATATTACGAGATTTTGGGACTTATATTACTTTCAAATTTGAGAGCAATCAACTGGGAAGTTATATCTTCTCTAAATTAGCAAATAACTCATATATCTGTAATATTCCAATTCCTATAACTTCAGATTGTTATCCTACTATTGATGGGTATTTACGAGCATATGAAGGAACTCAGATAAAGGCGGAGAGGTATATTTCATTTTCCACTACTTATAATATTAGTTACACAGTGGATTATCAAAGAGATATTTCGGAAGTAATCTTTGAAATTAATTCTTCTATACAAACAAATGGAAAGAATTATCCAACAACTTCAGGAAGTGCTTTTGCAATGGTTTTTCGCAATGATGAATATTTAGGTCAAGTTGAAGCAACTCATCAAGAACTTTCTGAATATACTATATACAGCATCTCTTATAGTCCTGATATTACTGGGCAATACTTATTTGAAATCTATCTAAATGACGGTATTTCTGAATCTGAAATAAATATTAAGACAATTAAAATAAATATTAACCAGATTACTAAGAATTTTGAGAATGTAGTAGCAAGTGCAATTCCACTCACGGTCATTTTTATTGCTGTTCCTGGA
>CP070831.1:967734-989151 GCA_020344955.1 Promethearchaeota archaeon
AATCCCTCCCATAAGGAAGGATAAATAAAGAAGAGTATAAAATTAAGCAAAACAGGAATCAAAACTCCTATTAATCGTATTATGCTTTTTAATAACTCGATTTTTAATTTTCGATTCTCTAAATTGAAATTGATTATAATTAGAAAAGGTATTAAAAAAAAAGCTGTAGGTTTGATAATTATACTTATACCCAAAATAAAACTCGCAATAAATTGCCATTTAAGTTCATTGTATTTGAGAAAAATATAAAGAGATAATATAATAAAAAATGTAATATATAGGTTTATTTGACCGTATATGTAATTCAATATATGTGGTAAACCCATTAAATAAATACATATGTATAATATAACTCTTTTATCATCTCTTTCATGATCTGTATTTTTAATTAAACTGACGATTTTATAGAGAAGATTGCAAATTAGAATATTAAGAAAGACATTAAAAATATTAAAAACTATAAATGCAGACTCAAAATTCAAGAGAGAAAATGGAATAAAAAATAATGCTGATAGTGGAAAATATCTAAAATCCCACAAATAATATGTCTGATTATAAAGATTTTCAATATCATTGAGGAAAATATTCCCTACATTGTAGAAAATGATAAAATCATTTTTTTCTCGATATACTAAAAAAAAGAGAATGATTGAGAGTATAAAGTAAAGACTATGAAGAATTAGAGCATATCGAAATATTTTCTGTTCAAATAACTCTTTTACTCTTTTTGTAAGTTTTGATTTGAAATTCATTGAACAATTAGCAAATTTTATAATAGTTTTAAATTCTTAAATTAAATTACTAAAATTAAATTTTTTAATATTTGATATTGAGGGATATAGAATGACTTTTCTCACAAATAAATCTGAAACGATTACTTATGGTGTAATAGTTGGAAATCGAGATGTTTTTCCAGATACCCTTGCTAAAGAAGGAAGAAATGATATTATCGAAGTTTTAAATGAATTAGGATATAATTATGTTATTTTAAATGAAGATGATACCCAATATGGAGTTGTAGAAACGTATCAAGATGCAAAAAAGTGTGCTGAATTATTCAAAACTAATAAAGATCAAATTTATGGGATAATAGTAATCCTCCCTAATTTTGGGGATGAAAAAGGAATCGCTAATGCACTTAAATTATCAAATCTTAATGTTCCAGTTTTAATTCAGGCTTCTTCAGACGAAGTTGATAAAATGGACCGAAATCATAGAAGAGATGCATTTTGTGGTAAAATATCTGTTACAAGTGTATTATATCAGTATGGCATTCCATTTACATTAACTAAGTATCATACCTGCCCTATTAAATCTAACACATTTAAAAAGGATTTAAAGAGATTTGAAAAAATATGTAGAATCGTAAAAAAACTAAGAGGAGCGAGATTAGGGCAAATTGGTACAAGACCTAATGCTTTTGAAACTGTTAGGTACAGTGAAAAAATATTAGAATTTTATGGAATAAGTATAGAACCAATTGATTTATCAGAGATTTTAGGATACATCAATCTATTAGCTACAGATGATCCTAAAGTGAAAGAAAAACAAAATTTTATAAAAAATTACACTGCTACAAAAATTATTCCTGATGATAGTCTAATTAAATTAGCAAAATTGGCTGTAGTAATTGAGAATTGGGTTAGAGAAAAAGAATTGGATGGATTTGCTTTTCAATGCTGGCCTAGCATACAGGATAATTTTGGTATAGTACCTTGTGCAATCATGAGTATGTTTAGTGAAGGATTGGTTCCTGCTGCTTGTGAAGTTGATATCACGGGATTAATAGGGATGTTAATACTGCAAATTGCATCTGAAACACCATCGGCTATTCTGGATTGGAACAATAATTATGGTGATGATCCAAACAAAATGGTACTTTTTCATTGTAGCAACCTTCCTAAATCTTTCTTTAAGGATACAAAGATGACAATTCATCCAATAATTTCAGATCAAAAAGGTGGAGATGTAAGTTTTGGAGCGATTCAAGGTCGTATTAAAACTAAGCCATGTACTCTTTTGAGAATAGAAACTGATGATTTATATGGGGAGATGAAAGCCATCTTAGTAGAAGGGAATTATACAGAAGATCCATTAGACACTTTTGGGGGTTATGGTGTTGTTGAGGTTCATAATCTACAATCTTTATTGAAATCTCTATGCCACGGAGGTTTTGCTCATCATGTAGCAGCAACTTTAAATAACGTAGGTGATACTGTCTACGAAGCGCTAACTAAATACTTAGGTTATAAAATTGAATTTCATAACACTGAAATATAAAACTATTTCTTTCTTTTTATTGAAAGCTCTTTTTCAAAAAATCCTGATTCAATAATTTTAATTTTAGGTTCATTCAAATTTGTAAGAATTTCAAATGGATAATAATTCTGCGTCTTTTTTTGATCATTTAAGATTCTATTTCTTGTTAAATATATAGAATACTCTGAAATATCACATCCAATCCATCGTCTTTTTAGTTTATCTGCAACTGATAAGCTTGTTCCAGAACCACAAAAAAAATCAGCAATTAAATCTCCCTCATTTGATCCTAATTTAATAATTCTTTCAAGTAAATTATGATGTTTTTGAGTAGGAAATCCTGTCCATTCTCTTGAGGCAGGTTGCAAGCAAGGTATCTTCCAAACATCATCTAATTTTTTATCCTTCACAATTCGATATTTAACATGCCCATTCTTATCTTTTACGTTCTTTAATATGCCATCAACATTAATTCTCATTAACTGTTTTCGAGGTTTTTTACGTGGTATTCTATATTCATTAAACGTGTAATCATTAGAATTTGAATATACTAAGATGTTATCATGAGCTCTTGGAAGATTTTTCTTTCCCGCAGAGTATTTGTTATAATAATACCATATTATATTATTGATGAATCTTTTTTCTCCAAAAATTTCATCTAAAATTAGGCGAATATAATGACTTGCATGCCAGTCTGAATGAATAAATATTATACCTTTATCTGATAAAATTTCCTTAAAAAGCACTAACCTATCATATAACATCTGTAAATAGGAGGTTAAATCTTTATCCCAATGGTCATAATAGGCAATAGAATCATAAAATTTATCTTTCTCTGCTATCTTGATTCGATAATTTGTACCAGAAAAAAATGGGGGATCTATATAAATCAAATCTATTTTTTCTTTAAAATTATTTAATAGAAATAATAAAACTTCCAGATTATCTCCCCAAAAAAGTCTATTAACCCAAAATTTAGAGTTATTGTGAATATTACTTTCTTGATTTCTTCTAAATGAATGATGTTCAAAAGATTTAAAAAAGGCGGGATTATAATTTCTTAGCTCTTCTAATTTAGAAGTTATATCTTTTTTATTTTCCCAGACTAATTTAACCATTCTAATAATAAAAAGAATTTATTTAATTAAATTTCTGATTTTTCTAATAAGGTTTCGAACTCCCGATCACTTAAAAATCCCTTGTGTATCATGATATCTTTAATTGCTTCAATAAGTTTTGGTGCATCCTTAGCTTCTGACATTGTTTCTTCAAGCGTTGTAATTTTTTGATTTAATGCTTTAATTTCATTCTCTTTCGCTTCTTTTTCTTCTCTTAGACTTTCAGTTTCTATGTATTTATCTGAACTTGATTTTTGCAAATCACTTTTAAGACCCTCAATTTCATTATCTTTCTGTTGTAGATCGGCTTTAAGATCTTCTTTTTCCTTTTGAGACTCCTCAATATTTGCAGAAAATTCTTTTATTTTGTGTTCTAACTCTGAATTCTTATCATTCAATTCAGAAAGTTTATTGTCCATCTCAGATTTTGCTGATTTTAACTTAATTATTTCTGCTTCAGCATAAAGTTTTTCTTCTTTTGCTCTTTCAAAGTTTTTATTAACAGTAGAAAGTTCATTATCAAAACCCTCCATCTTTTTCTCAACTTCAGTTAGTCTTTCTTTCGTTGAACTTAAATCTGTAGATGTTTTCTCTAAATCTTTAGTTTTTAGCGCTAATTGATTTTCTAATGTGTTGATTTTAGACCTAAGATCCAATAAAACTTTACCTTCAACAGATAACTTCTTATCTGGTTTTTCTTCTGCCTTTGCCCAATCGATTGAAATTATATTTTCACCTTTATTTTTTAATTGTAATTTTTTATTTTATGTACATATATATTTATTTTCTTAAAATTGATTATTTATAAACTTTACATTAAAGTATTTTAAAATACAATCACATTAATTAAGCTATTATTTTATTCTTCAATTTCACTTATTAATGATTCAAATTCTTTATCACTCAAGAAACCTTTCAACTCCATTAACTTCTTAATTTTTTCAATAATTTCTGTTGATATCACCGCTTTTGATACTTGAGCTTCATATTCTTTAAACTTTTTAATTTGATTATCTGTGAAATCTTTTTCCTCCTCCAATTTTTCTTCTAAATCATTAATTTTTTTATCTTGATGATCCATTTCGGTTTTTAGTCGTTGAATTTCTTTTTCTTTATTTAAAAGTTCCTTTGCTTTCTCTAACCTCTCTTCTTCTTTATTTTGAATTTCCTTACTTCTAGTTAAGATTTTTTCTTCCATCTCATTTGACTTTGCAGCGATTTTAATTAATTGGTTTTCAAGATTAGTAATTTTTGCTACGGCTTCAGTAAGTTTTTTTTCTAAATTTGATTTATCAGTAGCTAATTTAGCTACTTCAATATCAACATGCAATTTTTCTTCTTTAATTTGATTAAATGATTTTCTAGCTTTAGACTTTCTTTCAGTAAGCTCTGTTAAGCTTCGTTCACGCCCTGATAACTTTTCTTTGGTCATATCTAATTCATTTGATATTTTTTCTAAGTTCTTTTGATTTTTTTTTAACTCTAATTCTAGATTTTTTATTTTCGATCTAAATTCCAAAAGTAGTTTTCCTTCAACCGATATTTTTTTTAACGGTTTTTCTTCAATTTTAACCCAATCAATACTAATATACGATCACCTATTCATGGGATTTTTTGAAATATTTAAACTTACAATAATTTTTTATAAAAATTAATTATTTCAATTTAAAAAAATATTGAATTATTAAAATAACATTACTTTAGATTTAAAATTCTATGGTACATCTATCAATTGGGACTGCTGGATTCTTTTATAAAGATTGGATTGGTACTTTCTATCCAAAACAGCTTGAAAAAGGAAAATATTTAGAATTTTTTTCCAGATTCTTCAATATAGTGGAAATAAATTCAACTTTTTATAATTTACCGACTAAGGATATGGTAATCAATTGGAATAATAGTGTTCCAGAAGAATTTCGTTTTATTATTAAAACATGGCAACAGATTTCTCATCATATAGATGCTCCAGATCTAGATATGAATATCTTCAAATTTTTTTCAAGATTACAGGAATTAAAACCTAAGATTGCTTGTTTTTTAATACAATTCCCGCCTTGGTTTAAATATTCAGAAAGTCGTCTACATAAATTGGAACAACTACTTGAAAAAATCCCTTCAGAATATAAATACATTATTGAATTACGAGATAATTCTTGGTTTGATTATCAAATTCTTTCTAAATTTATTGATGGTGAAAATTTCATCCTAGGAACCACATATATGCCAGAAATTACGCCATTTTATTTACCAAATCAAAAAAAATATTATGTTAGGATGATTGGAGATAGAAAGCTTACAATTTTCAACCATATTCAAAGAGATCAAAATTATGCTGTTAAACACCTCATTAAAAATATTAAAAATTTAATAAATATTCCTAATATATCTGAAATCTTTATTATTGTAAATAATCACTTTCAAGGATTTGGACCTAAATCTGCTAATAATTTAAAACAGAAATTTGGATTACCCTATCGGACTTTTAGAGACCAAAAATCTCTAACTGATTTCCTCTATTAATCAAATTTTTACTAGAAATCTCTTAAGATAGTTTTAAATATATCTTCTTTAACTATATTTTTATGTTCATTGATAATTTAAAGAAGATATTTGTAAAAGAAAATTGGAGATTACTTATTCTTGTTATATGGCTTCTTATTGGTGTAGCTATAATTCAGTTTCTTCCAATAGTAGGAATCTTCATTTTTTTACCATTTCTTACGTTTTTGATGTTCCTTTTTCTAGTTTCACTTGCGTCTAGAAAAAATGTTTTAGAATATAAACCATGGAAGATAATCTTATTATTAATCTTATCTTTACCAGTTTTATTATTACTATCGATTATTCTTATTGCTCTATTCGCTTTTTCGATAATATCTTATTTTTTCTTTACATCCTGGTTTATTATATATGCATGCTATTTAGTCGGAAGAGGTATAGATAAGAGATTGCATAAATATCCAAAATATAGACCATTTATTAGAACATTAATTTTTTTCGGGGGTTTAACAGGGTCAATAATGTTATTATATTTATTTATCATCGGTCCAACATTATTAGATTTCTCTACTATTTCAACTGTAGAAGTTCCTCTATTTTTAACCATTGCTTATATTATTGTTGGAGGTGTTATAGTTGGATTGGCGATTTTCGGCATAGTCCTAATGTTTAAAAGAATTTTCAATGCTTGGTTAGGTACATTTTTTATTTTTATTGCTTTTTACACACTTTTTTTAATAGTAAGGATATATCTTGGTCTTGGAGATACAGAAACCTCAAATATTGAGAATGTGTCGTCAATTTGGACTACAATCGGTATGTTAGTCGTTGATTTGTTGATAATTCTTTATTCTCTTAGCACTCTCATGGGCCCAAATGCAGAAATGCTCTCAAAAAGATCTAAACATTTAGGAATTGATACAGCAATAATTTGGTTAATTTTTTCTAAAGTAGCATATGAATTCATTCGATACTTTCCTTACAGTTTATTTGAACAAATAAATATTCCTTGGATTAATGCCCTTTCTGCTTTGGATAACGATATTATCAACCTCGCAAAAAATATCGCGGTTTTGGCATTCTTTATTATACTTTTACTAGTAATAGGAATATATGAGATTAGAAAATATAATAAAGAACAAAAAGAATTGAAAACAGAAGTATCTGAAGAAGTAGAAAAACTAATATCACCATTACCAGCGATAAAAGAAGCAAGTAGGCTAAGTGAACTAGCTCAAAGTAATCAAGAAAATGACACAGAATTCCTAAAGCAAGAATCAGAGAATATGAATAATAATCAAAATGATTAGCAGATAATTAATTAGACTTTTGTGTAATTTTTATCTTATTTTTTTATTAATTATTTTAGTTTTATTGATATAGAAATTACAAATTTCTCATAGATTAATAGTTTAATAAATAGTTTTATTAGATAATAATCCAAAAAGTATCATACTTAATCTAAATGGTGTTTGTCATGAGCAATTTTGAGACTAGTTCTGAAGAAGTTTTTTTAAAGAAATTTGAAAAATTATCGCTAAAAATAGAACAATTAACAGAAGAAATTTCAAAAATGAAGACAAAATTAGATAAAAACTATAAAATGAATAGAACATTTGGTCTTAAAACAGTAAGAAACTCCGAACCTTTAGACTTTGCTAGAGATGTGATGGGAATCGGTAGCCCTACTAAAAGATACTTATTATCTTTAAGAGCAATTACTGAAGAATGGAAGGGAAGGAAAAATGATATTTTGATTACAATAAGACAACAAGAAAAAGAAACACATATGGATTTAAAATCTCTTGGTATTAGAATTCCCATTACTGATATAAAAAATATCCGTGTTTTAGCTAAACAAATCCTCTCACTATTATATATATCATGTGAATTGCGTGGTCTTCAAATTAATGAGATTTTAAGGGAAATCTTGACTGAAATAAATAATGATGGGCATAAAATAGTTCAGGAAATTAAACAAAAAATGGTATTTTAAGTTTTCTTCAGAATTTACTGTTTATTTCCTTTTTCCATGAAGAAAATAACAAAAAAAATTATTAATTTTACTTGAAATAGATCGTGAAACAAGGTTTTCACGAACAAAAATCCAATATTGTGAAATTCCTATTTTTAGAGCTTTAATAACCGAAGTATATATATTAAGATCAATTTAAATGATTAATCATAAATGAAAAAATTATTAACTATACGTGAGAAGTTGAAAAATGAATTATAAAGAAATTTTATTTGAAAAAAAGGAGAGAATTGCTCGTATCACAATTAACCGTCCTCAACGGTATAATGCATGCAATTTAGAGGCAGTACATGAACTGATTGATGCATTTAACCAATGTTGGGATGAAGAAATTGGTGTTGTGGTTTTTACAGGAGTAGGGGAAAAGGCATTCTGTACTGGAGGAGACCAATCTACTCGAGAAAAAGGTGGTTATGAAGGAGAACTTTTATTGCCATTAGAAGTAGGATGGCAACGAGTGACATATTTGATCCGTACGTTACCAAAACCTGTAATTGCTCGAGTCAATGGATATGCGATCGGAGGAGGACATGTATGGCATGTCAATTGCGATCTTAGTATTGCAGCAGAACATGCACAATTAGGCCAAGCAGGACCACGTGTAGGATCATTTGATCCCGGTTTTGGTACTGGAGATCTAATGAGATCAGTTGGAATTAAACGTGCAAAAGAGATTTGGTATTTATGTCGTCGATATACAGCAGAACAAGCTCTACAAATGGGACTTGTGAATGCAATAGTGCCATATGAAAAGTTAGACGAGGAAGTCGATCGTTGGTGTCAAGAATTGTTAGAAAAGAGTCCCACAGCTCTTAAAATGTTAAAATACGCTTTCTTAGCTGAAACAGATGGAGTTACAGGTATAACTCAGTTGGGTGTTGGAGGATTATCCCTTTATTATGGTACTGAAGAAGCAGTAGAAGGAAAAAATGCTTTTCTTGAGAAGCGAAAACCTGATTTTAACCAATTTAGGAAGAAATAAGTTCAGTTAATTAATTAATAATTCATTATTTTTATTTACTATTTAATTCTTGATAAATTTTAGAATTCTATTTATTTCAAATAAATTTTCTAAAGCAAATATGTATTATTATAACGAAAAAATAGAATTTTACTAATTTTTTAATATAATAACTTAAATTAAGTTATTGTAATATTAGAAGATTAGGATATAATTATTTGGAGATTATGAAAGTAAAAATCTCTTTTTCTAAATAATAATACATAAAGATTTTATGAGTGAAACTGGATTAAAGAAGGAAAATCTGGAACTTGAAGCTAATACTGACAGCATAGACAAATTAAATAAAGGTGATGGTAATTTATATAAAGAATACGAAACATTAAAGGAAAAAAACTACCAGTTAGAGCATGAAAACAACTTATTGAAGGAAGTAATTTTAGAAAACGAGAAGAATAATTTCCAAAGTTCATTGAGAGAAGGAGATCCTTTAAAATCTATTGTCAAATATCCCAAAATAGGAAAGAGTTTTTATCTCCAAATCTTTCTAGGTATCTTTGTGATCATATTATCATTAGGATTTCATCTTTTATATTTATCAGTTACTAGTTGTTTGATGTATAATGAAGGAAAATCCTTCTGTTGGATTGCAAATTGGCTGGGATTTAATATACATGCTAGTTTATTTCTGGATATTGTATTATATTCATTAATAGCGGTTCAAATTATCTTAATACTTATTATAGTCAGAAACAAAATTCATGAAATAAAGTAGGATTTTACTTTTTTATTAGGATAAGTTTGCTCTCTTCTAGAACAATCTTATCTTTGTTTAGAGGGCTAAAATTGTAAGTGATTTTCATTACATTTACAATAAAGTTCCCAAATATTCTTAATTTCAGAGTGTTAAATAAGTCATTAATCATTTGGAGGTCCTCTGGAATTGATACACCAAAAAAAGGATTTAAGAATAGATATAATGTTGCTCCCAATATTATCCCAATAATAATACTTATTGTACTACTATATGGAAATAACCACATTATTAAGAAGAGAATTATTAAGTTTGGAATTAATCTATAGAGTTTGAAATTATAATTTATATGGAGCTTTTTTTTGAGTTGAATTAGAATATAGGGTAATAAAAATAGTGAAGAAATCAGCATTACAATTCCAATACCTAAGATTCCATTAAAATAGATAAAAAGGGGAGAGGTTGCTAATATGATTAAGAGAGTAATTGTAAAGCCTTCTGCTGCTAAACCAGCATTTCCAGATCCGATTAAGGCATTACCAAATAAGGTTGAGTACCCATAAAGAAACTGACCTAAAATAATCAGTATAAATAAGACTTGAGCCATATAAAACATATCCCAATTAAAATCTGAGCCTTCGATAAATAAGTCTCTATGTAGGAAAAATAATAAATCTTTTGATAAAGCAATCAATGCCGTTAATAATCCTAGAGCTAGAATGCTTGATATTCTCGTAGATGCGTTAATTGATTTTTCAATTGTTTCATGACAATCCTTAACACATGCTTCAGCAATCTCAATATTCAAGGGTGCAGAATAATACAAAATAACTGATTTAACAGCACCATAGGCCATTAAAACAGTTAATAAACTTAAACCAAAATTTAGAAAAGAGGCATCAAAAATAGCTAAATATATTGCGGCTATAAAATATAATATATCTTCAAAAAATTTTGAATTCTGAATATTTATCATCATAGAATATAAAGAATTTTTCATATATATCCGAAGTTGATGACTTTCAATAAAATCTTTAATTTCTGGAGATGCTACCTTTCGTATATTCCGAGGTCTTAGTTTTGCTAGCATTATTTCTTTAATTGAATAAGGAGCTAATTTTTTAAAGAAGTAAATTAAGAGAATTAATGTAATTAAATTAAAAAACGGATAAAACGCAAACCAAAATGGATCTAAACTATAAATTATAAAAATTGAAGCAAAAAAGAGGATGAAAATTCCATTAAAAATGGAAGTAAAAGCAATTATATCATATCTATTTTTAATCTCTAAGCCAATTTGAAATACAAAAGTAGCATAAATTAGAAATGATGAAAAACCAGAAGCAAAGATACACTCTTTTAGTAAAAGATTTGTAATAAAAAAGCCAAAAATAAAAGGAGTAGCTATCATCACCACACCTAATCCAACTCCAATTAGAAATAACAATTTTGAATAAGACGTAGCTTTTAATCGTCCGAGTTCTTCATTACTAACAAAAGCAGCTTTAATTTCTGCTATAAAGTATCGAGAAATTCCAATTCCAATTAGACTTATAATCCCATTTA
This sequence comes from Promethearchaeota archaeon, assembly GCA_020344955.1. Classification (GTDB taxonomy): domain Archaea; phylum Asgardarchaeota; class Lokiarchaeia; order Sigyniarchaeales; family SOKP01; genus Loki-b32. The sequence goes on from CP070831.1 coordinate 978,927, forward strand.
TTGCAGTTGTCAATCCAAAATATGTTAGAAGATTAGTATCTGTTCCTAAAATTATAAAAATCCAAATACAACTAGCATTGATTAGAGAGAAAAACATATAGAGAGAACCTGATGTAATTACACGCGAACTACCCTCTTGTTCAAAAAATTTGTGATCCCGTTTAAAATCAATTTGCAACTTATCTGTTTTTAGATTATTTCCCATAAATCACGAGTTTTTTCTGAAATAATTATAGATATTGAATCAAAGAATAATAAAAAAGTTTTAGTTATAATATAATTAATCGAAAACTATAGAGCTAACACATTAATTTATTTAACTCATAATAAAAGTACTTTTTATTATTCATTATTTTTTTAGCATTATTACTTCATATAAAAAAAAGGACAGTTGAAATGAGTAATGTAATTATTTGTGAAAATTGTGGCGAGAATACATCACAAGAATTATATGAATGTTTTGATTGTTTTACCCAAATATGCGATGAATGTGCTAACATTTGTAAAAAATGCGGAGAATATCTATGTGATGGATGTTACAACGATCATAAGAAAAATTGCAATTAAATGAAAGGCTTTTATCTTTTAGTCATCTTTTTAGAAAGAGAGATTAAACTCATAATTGGTGCTCTTGGAAAAATAACATTCAATAGAGGGTTCTATGTTTATATAGGTTCAGCTATGGGAAGTTATGGTTCTTCTACGTTATTAAACCGTGTTAAAAGACATCTCTTAGATAAGAATGAAAAAAACTTTCATTGGCATATAGATTATCTTCTGGCAAATAAGAGATCAAATGTAATAAAAATATATCTTATTCCTTCAATTTTTCCTTTAGAATGTTTAATTGCATTAGAATTATCTAAAATTTGTGATAAATTTATAAAAGATTTTGGTTCCTCAGATTGCCAGTGTAACAGTCATCTATTTTATTTCAAGAATATCGAGGATTTTGAAAAGAAATATTAAATAAATAAATAAATCAAAGAAGAGAAAAATCCAATCATTATTAATTCTGTTATTACTCCATATTTTTTATACGTTAAATCTGGAAGCCAAAATAATATTTTAATTCGTATCCAATCAGATATTTGGTGCATTGAATAATTTTTCTTTATAATGGCATCTGGACTTTCTCTTTTCTTCTTATTTTTAATAGGTCTTAAAATAAACCAATCTATAATATCTGGTAAATTTACAAATAACATACCCAACCAAAAGGGTAGAAAAAATATAATAAAAGTCACTATTGAAGCAGTATATATAATTATATGCCACGTAATCCAAAATTTATCATTTTTCATTGCTTCAGGAGTGTGATATGTTAATTTAGAAAAAGCATCTGAAAGAAAATGAGAAAGAAATGCAAAAATAATTGTAAATATGATATTTAATGGATAAAAGAAAATATTAAAACAAAGAATCTGGATAAGTACTGCAGCGAGATTATGAGTGATTGACTCCAAATATCTCCCCTTTAAAATCAAAGATATTGTTATACATTTAGCAAAAAAATAATAAATATAAAAATCCTTAATTTTAGAAATAATTTTTTATTAGTACATATTATTTAGCACATAAAATTTTGAATATAAAATAAAAATATTTTCAATAAGAGGGAAAAATATTATGGGATTTTTAGAAGGTAAAGTAGCAATAATTACTGGTGCGGGACGGGGATTAGGGCGTGAAGAAGCCCTATTGATGGCAAAAGAAGGATGTAATTTAGTTGTAAATGATCTAGGTGCTTTTCATGACGGTAGTGGCTCTGAAACTAAGGTTGCTGACGAAATTGCTGAAGAATGTAAAAAATTGGGTGTAAAAGCTGTAGGAAATTACGATTCTGTGACTGATTTTAATAAAGCTAAAGCTATGGTTGATCAGGCGATTTCTGAATTTGGCAAATTAGATATTCTTGTAAATAACGCAGGTATTCTACGAGATAGAATGCTTTTTAATATGACGGAGAAAGAATTTGACGATGTTATAGCAGTGCATATGAAAGGTACATTTAACATGACTCGTCATACTGCTGCATATTTCAGAGAACAAGGAAAAAAGGATCCAAGTCTGGGTGTTTTTGGTAGAATTATTAATACTGCTTCTGATGCAGGATTATTAGGAAATATGGGTCAAACAAATTATGGTGCCGCTAAGGCAGGTATTGCCGCATTTACTAATATTGCTTCTATGGAATTAAAAAAATACGCGACAGTTAACTGTATTGTTCCTGTAGCAAGAACAAGACTCACTACAGATGCTACTCCTTCAATGAAGGATGTAATGAGTGCAACAGATGCAAAGGGATTTGATGTTTTTGATCCTGCGAATGTTGCTCCCATGGTTGTGTTTTTAGCTTCAGATGAAGCGAGAAAAATTACGGGAGAAGTTTTCAGAGTTGTTGGAGACAGAGTATTCTCATTAATTGGATGGACAACCTATAAAGATATTAATAATACTGGAGAAAGGTTCACTCCTCAAATTTTAGCAGAAAGAGTTAAAAATGAATTATTAAAAGGCAAACCGAGAAAAGAAACCTTAATGGATTCAATAGGTTCATTAATAAAGATGTAGTTATTCATAATTTTTTCTTTTTTTTTATACTTTTTACTTGAAAAAACTTTTCAAATTGAAAAATTAATATTAATTTGTGAAATAATTTTGAATATTCAGAAATCTCTTAAATTCATAGAAACTCAGGGAAATTTTATTGAAAAAGCTCGTCTTTCAATTATTATAAGAGATGAAAAACCAACTTTAGATGTGATAAAGAAATTAAATTTGATGCAAAACTCTGATGGTGGTTTTTCTTATTGGGTAAAGCAAGTGAGCAACATCACAGATACATGTTACATTTTAGAATGGTTTGATGATTTGAAAGTTTTTAAGGGAGAAGCAGTGGATCGGGCATGTAAATTTCTTTTAGATCGACAACAGGAGGATGGAGGGTGGGATGAAGTACCTAAAGTTTCTAATTATAATCCACCAAAATGGATGTTACCAGGAAGAATTGAAACACGAGTTTGGCTAACTGCATATTGTGCTCATGTGTTAATTCGTTTTGGCTACGCAGAAGCAAAAGGCACAAAATGTCCGACTGATTTTTTACTTGCAAATTGTAATTCCAAAGGCAGATTAGCAGGGTACTTACGGGCTACTTGGTTGGCTTTACCTATGTTAGCTTTTTTTCCTGGTCCAGATTCCGAATCATTTATTAGAGCTGTTAAGGTTGTCGAAGAAAATTTTTCTTCAGATTGGAAAGGGGCTTATATAGCCTGGTTGATCCGCTGTTTAAAAGATGGGGGTCTAGATCCCAATCATAACCTTGTTATAAAATCATTATCAACGCTAAAAAAATTACAAAAATTAGATGGAAGTTGGGATCCCGAAGAAGGTGAGGGTGAAGAACATAGAGTAAATGCTACAATATGTGCATTGAGAGCATTCAAAGAATTTAATGTTCTTAAACTTTAACTTTATTTTCTAAATTATCAGTAATATCTTTAAAAATTTGGTAAATCAGCATAATGATTTTATCAAAATCCTCTTCCTTTATATCAGAGCTATTTTTTTTTAGTCTAATTAAAAGATAATCTAATTTTTCCAAAGCTATCTGCAAATGATAAATTTCATCACTATTCTGAATTTTTTTAACCTTGGTTTTTAAGAATATAATTTCGATAATAAGCATTTTAACTAGTTTTTCTTTTCTAGATTGTATGAAATCATTATACTGCCATATTATTGCTTTACTCATTTTTGAACCTCTACACATAATAATTTTTCTAATAAGAAATAAAATAGAGATACATTAATTTCTTTTAGAGTCCAATTATTGAGTAATACCGAATTTATAGTAAAGAACACAAAATACGTTTTGCTTTAATTATACTAATGATATAAAGGAAAATTTGGAAATTGCTTAAGAATATTTCATTTCTCAATTAAATCTTCAAAAAAATCATCATCGATATATTCTTCTTCCTTCTCTCCTTTCACTTCTTTATACATATAAAGTGCACCCATTAGTGCTCCAATTATAAGACCACAAGGTATTCCAGACAAGCAAGTGAATCCAATAAAGAAAATCAATGTAATTATATCAATACCAAACATAAATGATGCGATAAGCCATTCATAAAAAGCAATAAATAAAGATGAAAATAAACCTCCGGTAATTCCTACTATAGCTCCACATGTCAAAATTGAAGGCTTTTCTTTCCGATTTCTTAATGAATATAAAACTCCTAATACGGATCCTGCTATAAATTGAAGATCAGCATATAGAAAATATCCTGTATAGACATAACGAGTTATAGCATAAGAAATAGTTGAAACTAAAATGAAGATGATTATTCCTAATTTTATATTCTTTTGCTTTAGATAATTCATCAAATCCAAAACAGATTCACATTTTTAATTTAATTTACGAGAATAAAAAATATTAAATTAAGAATATAAAAACTTAGTCAATTAAGAAAGTTATTATTTAAATTTACTATTTAGTTGTACCAGGCAGATCTTTACCTTTAGTTATGGCTTTTGTAACTACTTTTTTGGCTAAACTTACTGGGTCAGCTAAACTTTTTAGTCCTTCTCCAGCAGCTTGAGCAGCAGAACCTAAAACATCCCCCGTAATAGAACCTCCACCGGCAATTTCTTGTGCGATAATTCCTGCTGCTGGAGTTAATGCTGCAGAAACAATTGTAGTTACTGCTGCAACTGCTACAACTTTAGCAATTTTGATAGCAATTGGGCTTTTCTCTCCTTTCTTTGCCTTTTCATCATCTTCAACTGCTTCTAAAGATCTTTTAAGGCCCTTAACTAATTTATTCAAAGCATCTTCTTTTTTCTCTTTTTTTCCTTTATAGTAAATACCATCTTTATATGCAGATTCTAGGAATTTTGTTAAAGATTTGTATTTTTCAACTTTTTTATATCCATTCCAATCATCTTCTTTGAAATTTAATAAAATAGTATTACACGGTTTTCCATTATTAATTTTATACACATAAATTTTTGGTTCTTTCTTATCACTCAAATACACCGCTTCATAAATGTAATCCCCCATTTCTTTCTTTTCCCCAATAAGAATCCTAAAATTAATTTTATCAGTTTTACCAATCAAACCTTTTGAAAATTTGGCTAATGCAACTTTTCCCCTCTTAGCTTTTTTTTCTTCTTCCGTTACAGTGTCAGATCTCTTTTCTTCAAAATAATCACTAAGTACTTCAAAAGCTTCTTTAAAAATATTTTTAGCTTTATCTATTTCTTTACCCATATACCCCACTCCTAAAATTGAATAACATAAGTTATATCTTGGTTATAATAAATATCAAAAATTAGATATTTATGTTTATGTCTTTTTAAGGAACTCCTAAAGAGATATAAGTAGGGAGATAAAGAGGTTTTTTGCATTTAGGGAATTTAAGGTTGGTTTTTAACTCTTTTATCATAACAACATCATTTTGTATCCTAAGAAATTGCATCCCTTTAAATGCTCGGTTTAAATAACCTGCTTTTAAACTAGATTCATATACTAGAACTGCTAAATGTCTTCGCGTTGCAGCTTTTATAATTTTATCGATCAAGTAAATATATCCAAAATATAGGTTATTTGTATTATTAAATATATCTGAATCAAGAAATATTTCATGAATTATTCCTATACATAATTTTAACTTATGTCTATAAGCATAGGATTCTTGATGAGTGAATACAGACCCTCCTACTATTTTTCCATCTTTCTTAATAATTATATACGTTGGTGATTGTTCTTCTGTGGGTACTTTTATTCTTGCCCAGATTACTTTCGCTTTATTATAATTAGAGTATCCATCATAAATTTTTGGGCTGATCTTATTTATTGCATCCATATATTCAAAATGCTTGCTATTTTGATTAATTTCATATGAAAAATCTTTAAAAAAACTCTTAAATTTTATTCTTAATCTGTTTAAAAATCGAGGTAAATAAGATAGCACAAAAAATATAGGATAGAAAAAGGTGATTCCAAAGATATTTCTACTGAGTTGAAATGTATCAGGGATTTGAAAATAGATATATTCTTTTTCAATATCAAAATATCCAAATTTCTGATAGAGTTTACTTCTGGCGAAATTTTTTAATCCTGTACTTAATATTGAAAAATCGCATCCCTTTTCTTTCATATATCTAATTGAATTTTCCATTAATTTTGTCGCAATCCCTCTTTTAATGTAATCTGGATGAGTAGAAACATCATTAATATCTGCTACTAAATATTCCTTTTGATCAATTGTTATCTTCTCTATTAAATTAACTAATATTGCTCCAATAATCTTTTTTTTATCAATATCTTCTGCAATTTGACACATCTGTGGTTCAAATCCGGGAGAATTTACATATCTCCATAACCAACTACTAGGAGTTCTCTTAATAACACTTCTTCGGAATGCTAGGTTAAATAGATTAGCTAGTTGCTTCTCATCACCAGCTCTATAATGACGAAAAATTATTTTACCCATTTAGTTATCTGTTCTTTTTTATTGTTTTTAAATCAATAAGTTCTGATAAACAGCTTTTCTTTCTAAAAATCCTATACTTAAATATAATTAAAACTTACATAATAATTAAAGAAATATTTTTCTCAATAATATAAATATAAACTGAGTTAAATGAGTGAAAGAATAACTGAAATTCTTGACAGTTTAAAAGCGATAAAGGGGGTTCACGGAGCAGCACTAATTGAGAAATTTGGATTAATAAAAGGTAGTGCTTTACCGGGATGGGTTGACCCAGAAGCAGTTGCCGCAATGGTGACCTTGATTTTGAAAGCTAGTCAGAGGGCAACTAAAGAGTTAGAACAAGGCCAATTTTTTAGTGCAATCATTGAATCTGAAAAAGGAAAAATACTTTTTAGTGAAATTAAAGGAAACATTCTGACAATAATTACCACTCGTGAAGCTAAATTAGGTATTATTAACTTAAAATTAGATGCTGCTAGTTCAGCACTTGAAACATTGATTTAAATTTTTTATCCTTTATTTTTTGAAACTAGGATTTTACTGAATTATTTTCTACTTCTAATCCTTTTCCTAAGATTTAAATCATAATCATAATAATTACTTTATAAAAAAATTTTAAGGTGAATCATATAGTATTCATAAATTCTGAAGGTAAATACAGTGATAATTACTATTTAATAGATGGAATGACAATGGGAATGCATAAATTTCTTTCAATTTATATTGTTGAACATAATGGGATGCGATTAATGATTGATGTAGGAGAAACATTAAAGGTTCGTAAGATTTTAAAAAAACTCAAAGATTTAAGACTTTATCCAGTAAATAAAATCCTATTAACTCATAGCCATTGGGATCATGCTCAAGGTATATCAAAAATTATCAGTTCAATGAAAGAAGTAGATATTGAAGTACTAGCTTCCGAAAACGCTGTAAAGAATTTAAGATCTCCAGAGAGAATGATAAAAGGATTTAAAGGATTCGAAGAGTTATATCCTTTTGAAGGAGAGATAACACCTTTAAAAGAAGGAGATATAATCGATGTAAATGGATTGGAATTAGAAGTAATTAACCTTTTTGGTCATACAATGGATTCTATTGGAGTCTTTGACAAAAAAAATAGAAATATATTTGTTGGGGATGCAATAATAGATAGATTAGATGAGGATGCATCTTTAATTCCAATTATGCCACCTGAGTTTAATGAAGAAGAACTTCTTAAATCATTTGATAAATTACGATATATGAAAAATGATTTAGATTCTATCTCTTTAGGTCATTTTGGAATATGGAAAGGTGACCACTTTAAACAAATATTAAATGAAATGGAAGATCTATATTTCAAGGTAAAAAAATCCTTAATAATTTGGTATAATGAAAATCCATCAATTGAAATAATAACAAGTAAATATTTTAGAACCTTTGTACCTAATTCTAAAAATTGGAATGAGAAATTATTTATATTTCTTGTTGATATGATGATAAATGGTTTAAAGTTAAGTGGTTTTTTTTAAGGAGAAATAATATTTCGATAATCAAAATTTTTTTTCTATTGAATAATACCTTTCTCTTTTAGAAGTTTGACCATTATTTTTCGAGTTATATGTGGATCTGCTTGTCCCTTTGTTTTACCCATAATTCTCCCGATTAAAGCTTCTATTGCTTTTGAGTTTCGGCGACAATCTTCTATAATCTTTGGATTCTCTTCAATGACTTCTTTGCTTAATTCTTCAAGAAATTTTTCATCTGAAACTCTTTTCTTTCCTTTCTTTTCAAGTATCTCAGTTATGGAAAATCCCTCCATCATATCATCTATTATAGTTTTAGCGATTTTTGTTGTTATTTTTCCCTCATTGACATGCCTAATCAGATCAACTATTTGATGATGATGAAGTTTTGTTTCTTTTAATGCCATATTGTGTTCGTTTAACCATCTTGAAATATCGTTCATTAACCAATTGCAGTATTGCTTATATTCACTTAGTCCAAATGATGCATCGGAATTTACACCATCTTCATAAAAATCAGCAATACTTTTATCTAAGACTAAATTATCTGAATCAAATTCAGATAAATTATAATCCCTACGAAGTCGTAATGCTCTCTCATTTGGCATTTCTGGTAAATTATTACTAATATTTTCTATAAATTCATTATCTATTTCAATGGGAACTAAATCTTGCTCTGGAAAATAACGGTAGTCAGCCTCAAATTCTTTAGTTCGCAAGGATATGGTGACTCTCCTCTTATCGTCCCAATGTCTTGTTTCTTGTATTAAATCTTTACCTCTTTTAAGTAGATTTTTCTGTCTTATAATTTCATGCCTTAAAGCTCTCTCAACTTCTTTAAAACTGCTTATATTTTTAATTTCACTCCTTTCATGGCCTTTTATTGAGATATTTGCATCAACTCTAACGGATCCTTCAAGATCAAGAATTGAAATTCCAGAATATTGTACTATTGACTTTAATTGTTTCAAAAATTCTCGTGCCTCTTCTGGAGAGTTTATTACTGGTTCTGTTACAATTTCAATTAATGCAACTCCTGATCTATTGTAATCTACTAATGTATATGGAGATGTAGCTATGCTTCCTTTATGTACAAGTCGTGCAGGGTCTTCTTCTAAATGAATCCTATTAAGAATTATATCTCTTTTATATGAGTTTACTTTTATACCAATTTTTCCCCCATCCGCAAAAGCCTTTCCTCCTGCTTTATTATATTGACTTATTTGAAAACCTTTAGCAAGATCTGCATAAAAATAATTTTTTCGAAAGAAATACATAGATTCATTTATTCTGCAATTTAATACTATTGCTAATCTTGTGGCAAATTCAATAGCTTTCTTATTAATTACTGGAAGTGAACCTGGTAGACCTATACAAATAGGACATACATGTGAATTTGGTTCTGCACCACGATACTCGTTACTACAGCTACAAAAGAGTTTAGTTTTGAGATTTGTTAATTGAATATGGACCTCCAATCCAATGACAACTTCATCATTTTCATTACTCAAATCATTTACCTCCTTTTGTAACTGGAGCAATTTTTCGATAAATGTTAAGTTCTTGCTCTAGTTGGTAACCAATATTAAGAATTCCTTTTTCATCAAAATAATTGCCAATAATTTGAAAGCCTATAGGTAAATTATTACTATTGAAGCCACATGGAATAGATAATGCTGGAATGCCAGCTAGGTTAACTGGACATGTTAAAATGTCTGCTATATACATTTGTAAAGGATCATCTATAAATTCACCAACTTGAAAAGCTGTGGAAGGCATAGTTGGACAAACAATAGAGTCACACTTTTTATAAGCTTCAAGAAAATCCTTCCTTATTAAGGACCTAACTTTAAGAGCTTTAATATAGAACATATCATAATAACCCGCGGATAAAGCATAAGTTCCTAAAAAGATTCTTCTTCGTACTTCAGTTCCAAATCTTTCCCCCCTCGTTCTACTAAAAACATCATATATATCTCCAGAAAGATTTTCACTCATATTTCCATATCTTAAACCATCATATCTCGCTAAATTTGAGCTCGCTTCACTCATACATAATAAATAGTAAGTGGCTACTGTAAATTCTAAATGTGGAATTGAAATTTCTGTGGTTTTCGCGCCTAAACTCTCTAATTTGTTGATAGCTTTTTTAACAGTATTCTTTACTTCTTGATTAACGCCTTCTCCAAAAAATTCCTTCGGTATACCGAG
>CP070831.1:989251-993508 GCA_020344955.1 Promethearchaeota archaeon
AAAGATGAAGATCTTTTTCATAAGATGGCAGAAATTGTTTATGGGGAAAAAATTGAAAACGATACTACTAAAGTATCTGATCTTCCAAAAATTTCAATTATAACTTCTGTTTATAATGGAGATGAATATATTGAAGATTTTATGAAGGATATTACTAGACAAACTATTTTCAAAGATAAGTGTGAATTAATTATTATAAATGCAAATTCGCCTGGAAAAGAAGAAGAAACTATTCTAAAATATAAACGACAATTCCCAGAAAATATAAAATATAAAAAATTAGAAGAAGATCCTGGGATCTATGGAGTGTGGAATTTAGGCATTGATATGGCAGAAGGCGAATACATTACAAATGCCAATCTAGATGATAGAAAAGCTATAAATTCACTAGAAATACATGCTAAAAAACTATACAAAACGCCAGAAGTGGATTTAGTATATTCAGATAGCTTGATAACAGATAGACCCAATGAAACTATGGAACAAAATTCTTCTATGGGAAGAAGATATACGTTTCCTGAATTCTCATTAGACAATTTGAAAATAATGAATATGCCACACAATAATCCAATGTGGAGAAAATCAATACATGAAAAATATGGCAAATTCAATGATAAATATAAATCAGCAGGAGATTGGGAAATGTGGCTCCGCGCCGCTAGTAAAGGTAGTAAATTTATGAAAATAAACTCTACTCTTGGTTTATATTATTTCAACCCAACAGGGATTTCTACAAATCCAGAAAATAATTCTTGGAAAAAGAAAGAAGAAAAAGAAATTTATAATCTATACTGTGATGACTGAAATGAAAAAAATTATAAGTTTTAGCTTATGGGGAAATAATTTTAGATATACTGGTGGCGCAATTCAAAATGCAGAGCTTGCAAAAATCTATTATCCAGATTGGACATGTAGATTTTATATAGGAAATTCAACTAGTTCTGGAATTATTCATAAACTTTCAAAATTTACCAATGTAGAAATTATAGAAATGCAAGAAGATGAGGATTGGACTTCTTCATTCTGGAGATTTTATGCACTAGAAGATACTCAAGCATCAATAATACTACTAAGAGATACTGATAGTAGATTAGGAAAAAGAGAAAAATGGGCAGTAGACGAATGGATAAAAAGCGATAAACAATTTCATATTATTAGAGATCATCCTTATCATAGTGGCTTTCCTATAATGGCAGGAATGTGGGGAGCAAAAAATTGTGCAATAAAAAATATAAAAGAACTTATAAAAAATTATAAAAACTTAGGTAATTTTTATACTACTGACCAGATGTTTTTAGCGGATATAGTATACCCAACAATAAAGAACAACTGTGTTGTTCATGATGAATTTGTTGAGAAAAAACCATTTCCAATATTATCTGGAAATAGGAATAATGCTTTTTTTGTTGGACAAGCATATGATGGAGATGGTTCCGTATTAGATACTAAGCAATACGGAAAAATTTATTATAAAGATTTATTATTAGAAACCGAGAATATTAAATATGAAAGTGCATTTTAATACTATGGTAAAAAACGAAGGGATCTTGTTGGACAGCGTTCTCCCAATATGGAAAAACTATCCAATTGATAAGTTTGTTTTTTTAGATGATAATTCTACAGATAATACGGTTGAAATAATAAAAAAACATCTAGAAGAAAATAGATATAAAATAATAAGCGATAAATCAGGAAAATTTCATGAAGCTCGTAATAGAGCCAGAATGCTTCAGTACAGCAGAATAGATGAAGCAGATTTTGTTATTTCAATTGACTCTGATGAATTATTATCATCTAATTTATCGAAAGAACTCAAACAATTTTTAGAAACTTATGATTCTCATGATACTTGGCTTTATTGGTATAACGTTGTTGATTGTTTAGAAAAAATTCGAAATGATCCGTTTTATCAGAATTCTTTTAGAAGCTTTGTATTGCCTCTAAAAAATACCGGAGAGTTTGATCTAAACCAGTGGAAATACCATACACCAAGAGTGCCCATGGTAGATCTTCCAAAAAAATTTACAAAAGAGTATGGCATAATACACTTACAATCAATAAATAAAAAATTTTACGCACTAAAACAATTATGGTATAAACATCATGAATATGTAGAATATAAACATTCACAACACGAAATAAATGAAAGATACGATGTTGTAGTAAACAACTTGAACTTTTTAGAGACAAAAACTCCATCTGAAATAATAGATGGCATAAATTTTGATGCTTCTGTTTTTGACAAAATATTAGAAATAAAACAATATAAAAAGTTTATTTTAGAAAACTATAATAAAGATTTATTAAAGTTTGGAAAAGAGTTCTTGCAATGAATGAAAAACCAATAGTATTTTTTTCCAGTGATAAAAATACATTCTATAGCGATTTTTCTCCATATGTTATAGAGGCTTGGGAATCATTTGGTTTTGAAGTAAATTATTGTATAATTGATGAAAATAATTATTTTGTTGAGCCAGATATTATACCTTTCGGTAATCAAGCTCAAATTTGCAGGGTTTTATTACCTGCGTTATATCCAGATAGAATTTGTCTAACATCTGATATAGATATGTTGCCTTTATCAAGAAATTATTTTTTGAGTTCTTTGCAACAAATAAATAAAAATGACAAAAATGTAATTTTAAGTTTATCTTCAGATGCATATAACTCTTGGGTAAAATCGTATAAGCGTCATCCAATCTGTTATTTAGCAGGTTTTGGAGAGGCTTTTTCTGTCGTTTCAAAAGTCAAAAGTAAAAAAGAAATAAGTTCTGTAATGTTAGAATGGTGGAATGAAAAGCATGGATGGAACACAGATGAAATTTGTTTTTCTATGAATCTTTATAATGCAATAAAATCAAACGAAATAATCCTGAAAGAAAATCTGAGAGGGTGGAATAATGGTATTGCAAATTTCAGAATTGATAGAGATAAATGGAATTATGATTATCATAAACTATTAAATAATCATTATATAGATTCTCACATGCTAAGACCATTACAGAAATATAAAAATGAATTGAAGCCTTTGTTTGATTTTATTCTTTCATCAAACAAAAAATATTAATTTAAAAAAGAGGATAATATGGATAATTATACAACACATTTACCAGTTTTTGAAAAACTTTTCAAGCAAAAATCATATTCTAAAATTTTAGAATTTGGACTTGGATTTGGTTCCACACCTTATTTATTAAAAAATTGTGACAGTTTGACCTCAATAGAAATGCAATCAGAAGATTGGTATTATAAAGTTTATGAATCCCTCAAGAATGAAAAGAAATGGAGATCATATGTAAATATTGGTCCTTTTGATTTTATGAATAATAAAGTTATAAATGAATCATATGATCTTGTATTTGTTGATGGTCATGGCGATTCTAGACCAGAAGTTATCAATTATTTTTTTGATAAATGTGATACTATTCTAACACATGATTTTGAAACAGCAGGCTATCGTTGGCATTTGATAAATCAGCCTAGCAAATATATTAGAATTGTATACGATAAACTAAATCCCCATACAGCAATTTTTACTAAAAATCATTTAATAAAGGAACTTTTTGATGAATAGAATAATGCTAAAAGATGGGTGGAGAACTTGGGACACTGCTCATAATATATTTTTTCCATGGTACACTAGACCATTTTTAGAAAAAATAATAGAGTGGGATACTAGAAATTGGAAAGTATTCGAATATGGCGCTGGAGATTCTACTGAATGGTGGAGAAAAAACGCTAAGACGGTTGAAGCAATTGATACCAATGAAAATTGGGCGACAAAAACGCAAGCAAAATTTATTTCTGATAGACAAGAATTTATTGAATACCCTAAAAAACTAGTAACTGGTAAAAATGATAAATTTGACTGTATAATTATTGATTCAGAACCAGTAGAATGGAGAGATGAATGTACATATTATGCACTACAATCTATCAAAAGTGGAGGAGTTATCATTATTGACAATTATGAACAAGGGACAGTCAATTTAGCTAAATGGACACAAACAAATAGTTTACTTTCTGGGTATCAAAAATATGTTTTCAAAGAGCCTACTCATGTTGACTGGAAAACGGCGTATTGGATTATAAGATAAAAGGAATAAGATGATCATCACAGGTGGCACAGGTATGGTAGGTTCTGCTTTCAAGCGCATCATGCCCCAAGCAGAATATCCAAATAGGATTCATCTTTCAAACGAACGCTGCGCCAATATGTTTTCCGCTCTCCTAAAGGATAAAGAGGTTATTCATCTT
>CP070831.1:993608-1001103 GCA_020344955.1 Promethearchaeota archaeon
GCGTGTCCATGAAACCAATAAATAAATCTTTCAATTATGAAAAATACTACAAAACCGATAATAATAATCATAAAAAGAATACTTTCAACAATCCCTGCTCCACCTGCGTTTAATTCTTCAAGATGATGAAGGGATTCAGGAATCAGATCAAATAATGCGGTTGCAAGAATTGTACCAGTAGCAAAGGCTACAAGAATGAATAATATCTTGTCTAGCGTTTTTTCTCTAAGTGAGATCATAAAAATTCCTAATAAACTCAAAAGACTGATAAGTAATATCATCAAAAAACCTAGTAATTCTAACAACTTTATCGAAACTCATTTTGTTTTTTAATGGTATATCATAGATTTATTATAAATAAAAAGATTGCTAGTATAATTGATCTTATCTAACTAAATTTTATTAAGATCTTCTTATTCTAAGAGTATAGAGATTATTTTAATTTTTGATTGGTGATTTTTACAAAATGTATTGTCAAAATTGTGGGACTGCAATCGACCAAAATGCCACCCTATGTCCCTATTGTGGGCAAGTCACAGATAAATCTGATGAGATAAGTCAAAAGGAAATAAAAATTCAAGAATTAGAACAAAAAATATCAAAATTAGAGCAAACAATTAAAGAAACATCAAAAAAAAAGTTTAAAAAAGTTGGATTATTTCCATTTCAGCCATGGTTTTTCATTATTCCAATTGTGTTTGTGATATTGTTTTTCGTTCTTTTTATGATTCTAGTAAGTATTATATAGATAAACTCAAATCTCTATTATTATTCACCTTAATTATGAAGAAAATTGACTTGATAATAATCGGATATGCCGTTACACTTATTTTAGATTTTGTTTTTCTAATTATAGTGCATAGATTTGATATATTATTAATTTCAGGTTTATTAGCTCTAATCCCATTAATTATTACACTAATTCGAAGGAGTAGGGTTTGAATATGGCAGGGATTATTTATTATTGTATTAGTCTTGTTGTTAATTTTTATATTTTAATTGCAGTATACTACTATTGTATCAAGACTTATGGATTCAGAGCAACAATCATCACAAATTTAAGTTTATCATCTATGGTTTTAACACTCATTTTCACAGGTACTTATTCTGTAGCAGATTTGGATTCGGATTTACAATTTATTATAGATCCATTCTTGATTACTGACCCTATTACTATTTTTACAGTATTTATCGTTGTTTTTGAATTAGCACGATATTCTCTCAAAAAAACAAAAGGAACTGATTTATCTGTGAAAGATATATTTATCATTTCTGTTGTCGTGACTTTATATGGAATATTATTCCAACTCCTTATGGATCCAACAGCAGCAGCTTTGGGTATTTATTATTATCAAAATCCACCTCCAATAAACATTTTCGGATTTCCGATATGGTTTATGACTTCATTTGCTATTTATGGTTTGTTTGCGTTTGTTTTTTTGTTAATTGAACGATATTATTTTCATAAAAAAGAACAAGTATAAAATAAAATCAATCTACTAATTTCCTTATTAAATATTAAAGATACTTTATTATATTCAGAAGAATGTTGATTTAGTAGGGATAATTTGAATATGAAAAAATTGTCAAAATAAAGTAAAGAGGTTAATTAATATGTTTTGTCCGAGTTGTGGCAGTAAATTAAGGGATACTGATCAAAAGTATTGTGAAAATTGTGGAATTGAATTAATTAGCGTTAATGATATAAATAAGGAAGAAGTGAAATCAGAACCTCGTTTAACTCGTTCTAGAAGAAGATGCTGTTAAAGAATATAAATTGGGTCATTAGAAGTTTATTAAATAATAATAAATCGTTAATGAATAGTTAGTTCTAAATCATCAAATGCTACGATTGTTTCTGGAAATATAGTTTTGGCTTTTTCTTCTGCTATTTTCCTATCATCCATAGTTTTATAATAACTTGCATCAAAATGAGTTAAAACTAATTTTTTTACTCTAGATTTCACTGCAACTTCAGCTGCTTCTTCAGGTTTTAGATGTGGCCAACTCCATTCTTCTTGACCGGGCTTATATGAGCATTCTGTAATAAATATGTCAGCATCCTTAGCTAGTTTATATAAATTAGGAGATAAACCAGTATCAGTACAATATGTAATGATTTTATTTTCTAGTTCTAATCTATATCCTAGGCATGGATCTGCATGAACAAGAAATTTACAAGTTAGAGGGAATCCAATGTTATGTTCTCCTTCACTTAGTTCATGCATTTGCACCTTTAATGGAATTTCATCGAATGGCGATGAATATGGATGCTTTATAATCTGATATACATGCTTTTTTATTCCTTTATAACCATAAATCTTGACTTCTTGATTAGAACGAAATTTAGCAAAAATATGAAGCCCTATTATATGATCTAGGTGAACATGGCTAAGTAAGATTATAATTGGTTTCTCATCATCAATATATTGATCAATCTTATAAATTCCATCACCCGCATCTAAGATGATATAAAAATTTTCAGATTTAATAAGAATAGAAGTAGTATTTGCTAAATCTGTAGAATACCAGCCATTAGTACCAAGAAATATAATATTCATGATTTTACTCAATATGAGTTTATACTAATAATCCACTTTAATTATTATTAAATATTCCTACAGTTTTACCCTTTAAGACAATAAATTATAATAAACTCGAATTGGAAAAGAAATTTTCACAATCCTAAAATTAAAAACTTATAGTGAGTTTTAATTGTAAATACTGCATTAATTTAGAATTATGAAATTATTATATGTAAGCGATCTACATGGGATTGAATGGAAATACAATAGTATTTTCCAAATAGCTTCTTCACAAAAACTTGATTTAGTGATAAATGGAGGGGATATGCTCACATTTAGAGGTAATCTACTGCATCAAGATAAGTTTATTATTGGTTTTCTTGATGAGTATTTTTCGAGATTCGAATCAGAAAAGATATATTATTTAGGATTTTTAGGAAATGATGATTTAAAGATATTCGATGATTTATTTCAAAATACTTGTGATAAATATTCTTATGTAGCTAATATAGCTCAAGCGAGATTCCAGATTGAAGGAACTAAATACGAGTTTATAGGTATGAATTGGGTTACAGACCTACCTTTTGGGTTAAAAGATAGAGCACGGAAAGATAATAAAGATTTTGAGCTTCCCAGACAAATTGGAAGGCAATATCTTTCTACTTCAAATGGATTCAAGAAAATTGATAATTGGAATTCGTATATAGATACCCTTCCTACAATTGAAGATGAGCTTGAAAAATTATTTAAACCTTCTGATATGAGAAATACAATATATGTTTTTCATGATCCTCCTGCTAATTTAGATCTTGATGTCACAAGTGATGGTAAGAAGGTAGGATCGAAAGCAGAATATGCTTTTCTTAAAAAAAATCAACCCTTACTCTCACTTCATGGTCATATTCACGAGTCTTATGATGTTTCAGGCAAATGGTATTCCCAGTTAGAGAAAACAATATGTATTCAACCAGGACAGTCTGAACAACATGAGAATTACTTAAACTATGTTATTATTGACTTAGAAACTATGAATCTTGAACGGAAAACTATTAGCAAAGACCTTTAATCAAGTAATAATAAAGATTTTTGATATGGAAAAAATAATAATTTTTTTGGATAATAGCAATATTTTCAAGGGTTTTCAAAAGTATGATATAAAGGCAGATTATGAAAAATTAAAACAAATTATAAATGGTAACCGTCAATTAGAAGGGATATTTTTGTATGAGGGTGTTATATACCCAATGAGTCCTGAGAAGAAGAATTGGTATAAGGAATTAAGTAATCGAAGTAGTTATGTGATTAAAGCGAGCTTTGATAAAATTGCATCAAATAGCGCTATTGAAAAGAAGGTTGATATAAATATCGCAATCGATATTATCTCTCTTGCTTATGAAAATGCATATGATACTGCAGTATTGGTATCTGGAGATGGTGATTTTGTGCCAGTTTTAAAGAAGTTAAAAAAACTTGGTAAAAAAGTGGAAGTATGGGCTTTTAGATATTCATTAGCGAATGCTTTAAAGGAAGAACTCGAAATAGGACATATCTATTATCTCGACGACTTTTTGGATAAAATAAAAATATGAAAAGATTTGAAATTTTTAATATCATCTAATACAAGCCTATTCAACCTATAAGACAGAATTTATAGTAGGGAATTATAATTCTAAATATTTAGTTTTAATCATCAGTGAATCATTAAATTTTTATACATTCTTGTTTAAGTACACGTATTTTAATTGATTTGAGTTGGACTTATTATGGAAAAAAAGCATAAGATAATAATTACCGCTGTATCTCTTATTCTAATTGTAATTATAGGCACTACAATCCCTTTAATACTTAATTCATTATTAACATCAGGAATTATTACTTTTAACACACAAAAATTAGGAGAAATTTACACTGGAGGTGGTGCGGTTGATGTGGAGGTTCATGGTGATATCGCATATGTAGTGGACATAACAGATAACAATCCTGGGGGTCTAGTAATTATTAATGTGAGTGATCCTACTCATCCTTATAAACTAGGTTCATACTATCAAAGTGGGCTTCCAAGATCGGTAGATGTTGTTGGAGAGATTGCTTATTTAGCGAATAGTCAATTAGGATTAGAAATTCTTAACATTAGTGATTTATCAAACCCAACTAAAATAGATCAATATACCGGAAGTGGTAATGCTTATGATATACAAGTTATTGGAGATATCGCATATTTAGCTGACTGGTCGATAGGTTTGATAATTTTAAATGTAAGTGATCCATCAAATGTCAGCGAAATAACTCATTTTGGCACTTTGGGGGCTTGTATTCATTTAACTGTTGTAGATCATCTTGCATATATAATTGATCATCTAACATTATCAAGTGGTTTGAAAATAATTAATGTAAGCAATCCGGCAAATCCCTTTCAAGTTGGAAATCATGCTCCTAGTGGAGTAGATTATTGGAATCCATATGTTTATGGAGATTATGTTTATATTTGTAATCATGCTAGTGGTGGGGGAGAATTAAGAATCCTAAATGCAACTGATCCCTCACATATCGTCAGAATCGGAACATTTGATGAAGAGAGTTCAATTTTTAGTTCTTATGTGGATGGAACAAAAGCATATCTAGCAGATTACCAAACTGGTTTACTTGTGGTTAATGTTAGCAACCCATCAAATCCAGGTAAAATAGCTCAATTTTTTGATGGAGGACATTCTATTGATGTGGAAGTAATCGATAATATTGCATATGTTGCTGATTGGGATGATGGCTTAGAGATCATTAAAATTATTGTGTAAAAATTACTAATTAATTTCTGAGTACATTATTTAAGAAAAGAAATTTGAAACTGAACTGAATTCTTTTGTTTAGATCATCAATTAGGATTCATTTTATAAATAATAAAAAAATATATTTAGAAATTAGTTGTAATGAAGCTGAAAAGGATAAATAGGAGCGCTCCAGAAAGAAGATTCAGTATTCCATAAATGTAATATGCTCTAATAAATTTTTTGCTTAGGAACATTAGATCTGTCATATACCAACTCATTAATCCCCCAATCCCCCATATAGTTATGTCAGTTATTATATTTGGAACACTATCAAATTCAACTTTCATACCTACAAAAATTAAAAGAGTGTTTTCTATAATTTCCCAAATACCCGCAATGGCGAGTGTAATTACCCAATAAATAACGAATTTCTTAAAATCAGGAGGACTGATTGGTGCTAGTGGATCATCCGAACGGTTTTTTGCTATAAAGCCGATAGTGAAAATAACAACGAATAGAGCCACCCCCCAGAGAAGATGTGCTAAAGTGTAAAAATCATATGATGCAATTGATATATATATGTCATCCATAGCGATTATAGGAATACCAAATACAGCAGCTACAAACGGAGTTATAATAAATATTGCTAAAAATCCCAGCATTATTAGTAAAGGCACAAACCTTTTTGGTAAAATTTTAACCACCTATCTCAATTGTTTTAAATTAAATTTCCTTTTTAGTAAAATCGAATAAGATATCTTTTAATAAATAACTTAACATTTTCTATAGAGTTATAAAATATGTTAGATTGTATACTAGAAACGCTGAAATCAAATGAAAATATACAACTTTTTCAATAAACTTTAAATATGTATTTTAGCTTGATTAATCCCAGTGTAGTTTATGATCTTAGAATCCAATAGAAACGTGGGAAAAAAATGATAAACACTATTTCAGATAAATTTAGTCGTAAAAAAATTATGAGAATTTCTATCTTAACAGTTTGTATTGTCTTTTCTGTGAGTCTTTTAAGTCTAAACACTATATTCATAAGTTCTCAAAATGATTTTCCAATTGAGGAATCAAAAAAATTAAGTCTAGAGCAAGTTCCGTTAACATCTGCTTATACTCTTGTTGATCCAATAAATATAAGTTCGGCAGGTGATTGGACAAATTATAATTTTATAAATGGTAGCGGTTCTGAGATTGATCCATACATAATTGAGAATATTGAAATTCAAGGTAATGGGGTAAAAACAATGGCACAAGGATCGCAGACGATTTTGAATTATACAGATAGGGGTATTTACATTAGTGCTCCAGGAAAATTCATAATTCGGAATTGTAAAATTACATCCATTTCTGTTGGAATTTATCTCGATCTTGGAATTTCTGGGACTTATAATCATAGCATTCAAGGTGTAGAAATTAACAATTGTGGATTGGGGATTTATAATGGTTGGCCATTTTTTGTATTAAACATCTCTAATTGTAATATTTCGAATTGCAATTGGGTCACTATAAAAGCACCTTACCGTTTTGATAATCCAGTTTTTTATGGTGGATATGGAATTTGGGTAAGGGCAGATGGTGGTTCAACTATAGAATCTTGTATTATTCAAAATTGCTCAATAGGCGTATATTGTGGTCGATGGGTATCAGCTATTGATAATGAACTTATCAATTGTGGCATGTATTTTGATTTTGATTCAATTTTAACCTACACTATCGGTAATAACAATATTAATGGAAAACCTCTTGGTTTATTTATCAACCAAGATGATTTGACGCTATCAGGAATTGAGGCGTCTCAGTATGGACAATTGATTTTTGCAGGGTGTGATAATTTGCAATTATCTAATATTCATATTAAAGATCCTTGTAGTTTCGGATTAATAATAGACTATAGTATAAATTCTATCTTACAAAATATAGTATGCGAAAATCAGAAAATCGGCTTCTTCATTAACACTCGCCATATTACAACAAACAATTTACATGCTAAGAACTGTGATGTTGGGTACTTTTTGGCTTGGATAGACCATAGTGTATTAACCAGGCTATTAACTGATAATACTGATATACCATTTTGTGCGCGTACAGATCTATTAAATACTACTGTTGAAATTGAAAAATCAACACGCTTTTTCATTCTTGACTACTTTGGCCTTGCTGAAATACAAATTAATTCATCGGTTTCTTCAA
>CP070831.1:1001203-1023108 GCA_020344955.1 Promethearchaeota archaeon
CTAAATTCCAAGGATTTTTTGTTGTTCCAAAAATTAAATTATCTGTTTCTCCTTTATAACCAAAGGCAGGAGTGTTAGTTTTACCTAATATTACTACTCCGGCGTCTCTCATTCTTTTAACAATTGTTGCATCATTCCCAGGTATATTATTTTCCATCAATTTACTACCATAAGTAGTTCTAATCCCTTTTGTTTCTGTTTCGTCTTTAATCGAGATTGGTATACCATTCAACAAACCCAATTTTACTCCATTTTTAACTGCTTGATCTGCTTTCTTTGCTAAGGTTCTAGCTAAATCAAATGTAGGCGTACAATAGGCATTAATTTTAGGATTAATCTTCTCTATCCTTTCGATGATGATTTCGGTAATTTCTTCTGAGAGGATTTCTTGATTTTTTATTTTTTCTCTCATTTCATAAGCAGACATATAGCATATGTCTTCTTTTTTCATTTTTAACATTAACCTCCTTCTGAATTTTGTTAAATTCAATTAAATTATAGATTGACCAAGTAAAGAATGAATATTTAATATTAATACATTATTTTATTAAATAATATCAAAAATGTCATTAAAAAATGAGTTGAAACTTATTTTTGTGTGAATTTAAAATCTATAGAAAAAGTGATGGTTCTCAAATAGCAGAAGATATTTTAGTATTATCATATACAGACGATTATGAGTTGATCCTTAAAGATGTGTTAGGGATGGGAGAACAGTTGGATTCTGCATTAATATTAGATGTAAATACCTTAAATCAAAAATGTGTAATCCTCCAACATCCTCTCATTCGAGATTTTATAGAACTCATACTTGGACTAGATGAACAAAAAATTTCAAAATCTAAAGTTGATAGTTTAATAAAAAAACTTGAAGATATAAAAAATAGAATTAAAAGATAAAGAAGAAAGAAATTAACTATTAACTTTTTTTTTTGAAATGAATTGTTCAATATAGATAGAAGTAATAGATATGATACTTAGTATAATAAGTGAAATTACAAATACATCATAGCCTGCTATCGAACTAGGATTTTGAGGTAGCTCTTCTTGATATGGTAAATAACCAATCTTACTTACAGTGAGTACAGAACCGCTTATATCTATTTGAGAAATAGGGATTTCAATTGTTCCATTTTCATTTGTTTCACCAGTCCAAATAAGATGATTATTCAATGAAAATGTAACGGTAGCCTTTTCAACGGTTTCTTCATTTGCAGTTATTTTTAGATTAAGGGTATTGATTTCATTGTCAAGAGGATCGACTTCACTAACATTTAGTTGTTTTGGAATCGAAAACCAAATTGGAACTTCAGGATCTCCAAGTAAATTATATTGTTTAAGGGTCTTATTACCCCATTCAGGATATTCAATGGGTTCAAGAGAAATATTTCTATCTGATACATAATCTGCTTTAGCCAAAGCCAATGCTTTACCAGGCTGATTATACTGAAATAAGTGTTCAAAGAAACGAAATCCTAATCCTTCAATGAACCAACCTCCATGATCACGTTCATACCACTGATCTTCTCCCCATACCACATCAGCTCCAGCTATAACTCCAATTGCAGCATTCTTTAAAAAGTATTCAGCAATACAATCACTACTATCATCAAAAGTTCCTACAGAACAACTACCCATATAAAATATTCCTAATTTATCATCTTGAGGATGAAAACTCATATAACCAGTATCCATTAGATAAGTACTTTCCATCTCATCGATTGCAGTACCCCCTCCCTCAAATGGATCAGCTGTATAATCAAACAACATATCTCCATCATAATCTGTAGTCCATTTATCAATACCCATTTGCTGAGGATTTCCATGGGCAAAAATTGCCCCAATACTACATCCTTTGTTTATTTCATCCTGTAGATTATTATAATTTAATTGAAGATCACTGTGATTACTAGAGCCTTTGATACCTTCAGTTTGTGCAAGAAATATTCTGGTCCAATTCTTTGGTACTAATGAATCATTTACAAAATTGTTAAATCGATTGCCATCACATTCTCCATAGTCTACAATACTATCATTATTCCAGTCTTGGTCAAATTGTAGTATTGAACCAGCAAATAGAGCATGAGACATCCATGATCCAATGGGGGGATTTTTTTCATAATTTAATATATTTTGAACCAGATGTTGCATCTCGATTTGATTATTTGCTGTTAATCGTCCTACATATACTTCTGCATTGTAATCAAAATCATTTGAAATCCAATCATTATCGATATCTCCATAATAGGAATCACAACTAACATAATCACCGTCTCCAGGATAACCATCATAACATAATATTTCTCTAGTAGGCACATGATTATAATCTCCTGCTAAAAGAACCCATTGAGTATTGCAATTATTTTGATATTCTATAATGCAGTTTTTTATTTTCGCTGGAACACCGTATCCTGAGTATCGAGCAGTAATATCACTAACAAGTTCAATCTTCGAAACTACTCCTTTTTGTGTTTTCCATTCCGCTAATGGTTGGAGAACGCTTTCAAATTCCTCAGTAGTAATAATTAAATAATCTACAGAATTAGTAGTTGAAGAAATTTTAGGTGCAGGAGTATTTACATCAAATGATTGCTTTACTGTATTGAGATTACTAATAATAGCAAAATTACCAATAAAAAAGATAACAAGAATAATTAAAATAGATTTTCTAAAATTCATTAGATTGCTATCACAACTAAATTTATATATTTTTGCTAACTTTTTGAGGGAATTTCATAAATTAGAACATTATCAAATATTTAAACATGAAATCAGAACTACACAATATTATCTCCCTAAATACTGAGATATATGTTATACCTTTTTAATGAAGATTTATTCTTAGTTAAATATGGAAATCGAGTTCTATGAAGATGTTAATAAATTTTATAATCTAGTGTCTGATTTTTTATTGAAAAAAGAGGCTGAAAACAATCTCCTTTTTTCAATATTAGATGCTATTAAAATAAACCCTAAAAGATATGGAGAAGAAAATCCTTTATTGATAATTATAAAAGAAAATGATAAAACAAAACTTGTATCTTTAAGGACTCCACCTTATAATCAGATTTTTTCCTATACTGAGGATATAAAAACTATAGATTTGTTAACTAAAGAATTACTTTATAGAAATATAGAATTACCTGGGGTTTTAGGGTTTAAAGAAGGAGCAAAAAGATTTGTGCAATTATGGTGTGAACATAAAAATTTAAGCCCAAAATTAATTAGAAACGAAAGAATTTATAAATTAGAAGAAGTTGCAGAAGAAACTCTGGGGAATCGTGATTTTATAATCGCTACTGTAGAAAATCAACCTCTGATATTGAAATGGGCAAAAAAGTTTATTCTTGAAGCATTACCGGAGACTTCAGAAGCTCAAATAAAAAGGTCTATGAAGCATTTAAAGAATGATATCAACGATAAAAGATTTTTCTTATTGATGGAAAACAGGGAAGTAGTTTCTATGGCACGAAAGGCAGGGAAAACGCCTAATGGAAATTTAGTAAATCTTGTTTACACTCCACCAAATTTAAGAAGAAGAGGGTATGCAACCGAATGTGTAGCAAAACTTAGCAAACATCTTTTAGAGGACGGAAACAAATTTTGCTTCCTATTTACAGATTTAATGAATCCTGTATCTAATAGTATCTATCAAAAAATAGGTTATCGACCAGTAATTGATTTTGATGAGTATAAATTTATATCTGAGTAAATAGAGTATAAAAAAATAAATAAAAAAAATATATGAGAAAGTCTCCTGATTTTCTCCTGTATGTTTTTAGATTTTCTTTCTTTATTTCTTTGGCGGAAGAATTTCAATCTCTATTGATGAAACATTACTATTAGTTCCATCTCTGTTTGTAATCGTTTCAGTACCAATCAAGATTTCACCATAGCTGCTTCCTGATACAAATTTATTAATCAAAATTTCAGCTACATCTACAGCTCGAGAAATAGATCTACCTCTTGCCAATAATCTCACTGGTTTCTCATTCAAAACAACCATAGCAGCCATTACGTAACTCATTGATTTCTTTTTACCAATAAAAACTTTTGAATCATCTTCTTTAGGCAAATTATATCACCTTTACTCTGTTTAGATTAAATTTTTCTTTTTTCTTGTTAGATTCTTTTGTTTTCCTTAATTGCAGTTATTCTTTTGTAAGTCATTTAAGATAACTAAGTTTTATAAACTAAGTTTAGATTTTAAAGTTATGCAATTTCCCATTTTAAATTTTTTACTTCATTTAATGAGAACCAAATAGCAAAAGTTAAAAATATTACACATTCTTTGCAAGATCCTATTCTTTTCAAGAATTATTTTCAAACCAAGCAAATTCTCCTGGGTTACGCCCTACAGCGATAATATCAATATCAAGATCATTATCAATATCAACAGGAGATAAACGGCATCCATCGAAATTTGTAGTTATGATATATTTTCTGAAGTTTCTATTTCCTAAGTTATCCCAATAAGCTAGCTGATCACATCCAGCTGCACTAACTAGAATCTCCATATCCCCATCTTGATCAAGATCCCCACAACTAACATAATTTGCTGCATCATAATTATAATCTAAAACATGATGAGTATATTGAAAACTTCCTGTTGACTCCCACCAATCTACAGTATCAGCTGTTATTGAACACCCTGCAAGATCCAAATCTCCATCTAGATCAAAATCAGCAGCTCCGACTCCGTGAGTCATTTCAACCGTTGAATAAACCAGATGTTTAAGGAAATTCTGGGATCCATCATTCTCGAACCAACTAATTTCACCAGGTATAGTACCTACAACAATCAAATCCATATCTGTATCACCATCCATGTCTATAGGATAAGCTTCCCATGCTCGTCCTATAGATGATGTAACAACTCTTTCTGAAAATGTTAAGTTATTTTGGTTTTCAAACCAGCTAATTTTATCATCCCCACTTGCACAAGCTACTATATCTATATCGTTATCGTTATCAATATCTCCAAGAGAAATACAAGAAACTAAACTAAATGAATCTGTTAGGATTTGTGGTGAAAACGTTTGATTTCCGTCATTTTCAAATATAATAATGCGATTTGAATCTACAACGGCTCCAACAATATCAATATCGCCATCCTGATCCATATCTGCAGCTTCAATATTCGTTGCTCCTCCGAGACTATTTGATATAATATAGTAAGAGAACTGATTATTACCCAAATTCTCCCACCAACAAAAAATATTATCATGATATGATGTTCCCAATAAGTCTATATCACCATCATTATCTAAATCCGAAAAAGAAATATATGTAGCATCTGGAGGACCCAAAATTGAATGTTTAATATAAGATATTCCTGAATCGATATTAATTAAATTTGCGATTTGAAATAACGTTATTGTAATAACCAATGAAGAAATAAGTATGATCCCGAAAACTAAAATTACCCACTTTTTTCTTAAAGTATTAATCAAATCTAACACTTAAAATTAATTTCAATGATTTCTTCTAAAATAAAAAGATAAATTAAGATTAATTTTAGACTATCCGATATAAGTTTTTAGATGATAAAAACAATAGATCATAATAAAATGACTAATAAATACTCTTGTTAGAACGATAGAAAATCAATATTTAGTAAAATTGTTTTCTAAAATCCTTGATATATTCATCCTTGTCTTCATATCGGTACCATGCTGAACCTAATTTCTCTAGTTCATAAGCATCCCTATAGGATTTATCAGATAAGTGATTACTACACAATTTAATAGCATTTAATACAGTCTGGTTTTTTGTAAACAGAAATTTTGCTCGATCTAAAGCTACTTTTATTAATTCTTCTTGATTTTCCACAATCTGATCAATTAAACCAATTTCTAATGCTTTTATAGCACTAATTTTTTCGGCAAACATAAGTATTTTCTTTGTCCAAGGGATTCCTATAATTCTTGTCATTAACACGATAATACCAGTACCTGGAAACACTCCCAAATTAATTTCTGGCATCATAAAGAAACAGTCTTTCACAGCTATTCGATAATCAGAGCAAATAGCATAAGCAACTCCATCACCCATAGCTTTACCATTTATCGCACAGATTAGTGGTTTTCCATAATAGAATAATTCTTGGATGGATGCTGCTGTTTCTTCATATTCTTGTACAGCTGTATGATCACTTCCGTCAATTTCATTTATATCCATTCCAGTAGTGAATGATGTTCCATTTCCAGTTAATATTATTCCTCTAATTTTTTCAGAATTTTGGCAAAATTCTATAGCTTTCTTTAGATTCTTTGCCATTTCAATAGTTATTGCATTTGCTCTGTGAATTCTATTTAATTTTATGATTCCAAACTTTTTTTTTATTGAAAACTGTATAAAATCTCCAAATTCCAAATTTTCAGATGACATTTTCTTCACTTCTAATTATTCTTCCCTAATTTTTTTTCTGAAACTTTTTAGAAATTTCATTTTATTCTGATGCTGATACCAAGCAGAGGCTTGCTTTTCAAATTTATAAGCTGCATTATAAGATTTATCAGCTAAGTGATTACAACATAATTTAATAGCATTCAGCACAGTCTGATTCTTAATTGAAAGAAATCTTGCTCTATCTAATGCTGCTTTTACTAATTCTTCTTTTGAATTTACAACTTGGTCTACTAAACCAATATCTAAGGCATTTTGAGCATCAATTTTTTCAGCGAACATACATAATTTCTTTGTCCATGGAATACCAAACAATCTTGTAAAAAGAACTAAACAACCAGTGCCAGTAAAGATTCCAGAAAATATTTCTGGCATTTGAAAAAAACTTTCTTTTGTAGCAATTCTGTAATCGCAACATGTTGAAAAAACAACTCCTTCTCCCATAGTTCTTCCATTTATCGCAGAAATAGCGGGTTTTCCATAATATAATAAATTACAAATATTTGCGGCAGTTCCTTCAAGATATTTTACTGCTTCGTGATTACTTCCATCAATAGCTCCTAAATCAACTCCTGTACTAAATGAAGCGCCATTGTTAGTTAGAATTAAACCTCTTATTTTATCATCTTTTTGGCAATATTTCACAGATTTTTCTAGATTTTCAAATTGCTCAATGTTAAAAGCATTTGATCTATGGAGTCTATTAAGAGTTATAATTCCAAATCGTTTTTTTATGGTGAAATCAATAAATTCTCCAAATTGTAAATTATTTGAAGACATAATTAACATTAATTTTCAATTAATAAAAAAGAATAATAAATTGATTCATTATAAAAGAATTATATAGATGTAAAAGTTGATAGTAAGCATAAACTCTTTCGATATTTACCCATGCCAATTCATATTACTGATTATTTAGAGGAAAAATCCAGTGGCATAAAGAAAAAAGATTTAAGGAAAACTCCAAATTTGAAACAAATTTTTATCTCCATTAATCAGCATCTATATGGAAAATTAAAATATACTGATACTGACACCAGATCACGATCAAAACAGATTATAAACCTTCTCTTATGTAAATTAGTCGATGAAATTAATAAAGAACTCGAAGAAGAAGTAGATTTTTGTATTAGGAATGGTGAATCTGCTGATGAACTATACTCAAGAATTCAATCTTTTTTTACTAAGAATGTGCGAGAAAAATATAAGGACATTTTGGAGGAAAATGAACAAATCACATTGAATAAAGGGCTTATTTCCCTAATTGTGAAAGAATTGCAGAATATTTCACTTCTTCAATCATCAAGAGATATTTTAAGTGATGCATTCGAAATTTTTGTAAGTAAGATTTTGAAAGATGAAGCAGGGCAGTTTTTCACCCCACAAAATATAATCAAATTTATAGTAAATTATTTAGGTCCAACAATCAATTCTAAAATTTTAGATCCAGCATGTGGACATGGCGGGTTTTTACTTGAAACAAAGGAAGTTCTATGGTCAAAAATAGAATCTGATCAGAAAAGAATAGAATCAATATCAAATCTTTTTGGTATTGATAAAGACTTGTTTCTGGCAAAAATAAGCAAATTATATTTAGAAATACTGAGTAACGGAAAATCAAACATTTTCTGTGAAGACTCATTAGATCCACACAGTTACAGAACTAAAGCAAAAAAGTTGATTCAAAACAATACTTTTGATTATATCCTTACTAATCCTCCTTTTGGTGTAAAAATCCCTATAAACGATGAGAAGATATTAATTAATTATCAACTAGGCCATGTTTGGAAAAACCAAGCTGAGAGATGGGAAATTCAAAATAGGCTAGTAAAACAACAAGCACCACAGGTGTTATTTATAGAGAGATGTGTTCAGTTACTTAAAAATGGGGGGAAATTGGGTATAGTTTTACCTGAGGGAATATTCGGTAATCCAACTGATCGCTATATCTGGCAATATTTAACTTCTCAAGGTAAAATTTTAGGTATCGTTTCATTAGATCAAAATGCATTTCAACCCTATACATGTAATAAGACTAGCATTTTATTTTTTGAAAAGTTGGAAAATATTCCTGAAGATTATGTTATTGACTTTGCTATTATTGAAAATGTCGGCCATGATAAAGATGGAAAAGTTTTATATAAACTGAATAAAGATGGAAGTAAAAAAATAGATACCGCAGGAAATTTTTTAATAAATGATGATCTAGCAGATTTAAACTTAAAGATCAAAAACGCAGAAGCATTTAATTATTTAAAGGAACAAAAGATCTTTAAAATTATGTTTAGTAAAATTAAAAATAATATTTTTATCCCAATTTACTATACTGGTGTAGAAAAAACATTACAAAAGCTTGCTAACGACAATAATTACACGCTTATTACTTTTAAAGACTTAATCGAAAAGAAAATAATTTATACTAATAAAGGAGGATATCTTCCCAGAGGAGATGAAATTGGATCGCATCTATATGGTTTAGGTGATATTCCTTTTATACGGACAAGTGAATTAAATAATTGGGAAATAAATTTAGATTCATATAAAAAGACTAGTCGAGAAGTGTATGAACAATATAAACTTAAACAAAATATAGAAGAAGGAGACATCCTCTTAGTGAAAGATGGAGGACCTAATCTAATCGGTAAAACAGCTTATATTACATCGTTAGATACAAAAATCATAATTCAAAGCCACATATTTCAAATAAAAACATTAAAAAATGATGAATTCATTGATTCTTATCTCATTTTATACTTATTAAATTTAGATATCGTTCAAAAACAAATTCAAGCAATTACATTTGTTCAAGGAACGATTGCTACAATAGGAAATCGAATAATGGAATTAGTTTTACCAATTCCTGTAGATTATAACAAAAGGAAGGAAATATCAAATTATATAAAAAATATAATTAAATCTAAAATAGAAATTAGAAATAAAATCAAAAAAGTATCTTCAGATTTTTCTAAATTAAATTAATTTTAATTCAAGATTATGATAATTGAAAAATTCTCAATGAACTTATATGAAGAAGTTATTGAAATTTGGAGAAAAGCGGGAATTAGTGTAGGATCTACTGACACAAAGGAAGAACTTGAGAGAATGCTTCAGCGAAATCCTGACCTTTTCTTAATTGGAAAAATTGATAATAAAGTAATCAGTGTAGTAATGGGAGGATTCGATGGGAGAAGAGGTTATGTCCATCATCTAGCTGTTGATCCAGATTATCAAAAGAAAGGATATGGTAAAATTTTAATGGATGAATTAATGAAGAAATTACTTGAGATGAAAGTCCATAAGGTTCATTTATTTATTGAAAAATATAATAAAGATGTTGTTGAATTTTATAAATATTTAGGCTGGGAAATCAGAGAAGACTTAATTATGATGAGTTTTATCCCTGATACGAATTTATACAAAATGAATATTTAGGATTAGCTTTTTTTAAGGAATTGATAGAATTTTTAACATTTTCTATTTTTTTTATAAATTTTAAATAAAATCGAAATGTAATAATGTTAAATCTTTCTAATAAAACAATTTAATTTAAAATGAATATTGAAATGAGTCAAAAGGATTTAATAAAATTTTACGGAATTAATAAGAAATGGCCTAAAGAAACACCAAGGCGTTTCGATTATGATGCTGTTCCCTTGGGAGAAATTTTAAGCACAACAGCGTTAAAATACCCTGATTCTGAAGCATTATTCTTTGAGGGTTTTCGAATGACATATCTGGAACTAGACACTCTTGTGGATCAATTTGCTACTGCACTATCTAAAATTGGCATAAAAAAAGGTGATATAGTATGTCTTGATTTACCCAATATTCCTCAATATGTTATTGCCCACTGGGCAATAGTTCGAATTGGAGCGACATCTAATCCGATCTTACCTGTAAACCGATTTGTTGAGATAGTTCATCAAGTAAATGATTCAAAGGCAAATACATTGGTAATATTAGATTATTTGTATGAGGAACACATCTTAGGCAATGACTTAAGTAAAATGCCAACTTTAAAACAAGTAATCTTAACAGGATTGAGTGAATACTTGCCACCATTGAAAGCAAAACTTGGGACAGCATTAGGTAAAGTACCTAGAATGAAAGAATGGCCTGAAAAAGTAGGAAATATCACATTCCATAAATTTCAAGATGTATTAAAAAATGGTCTTCCAATAGACGTTCCAAAAGTAAATCTAGATCTCAAAAAGGATATATCTATTTTAATATACACTGGAGGTACTACTGGAGTTCCAAAAGGAGTAATGACATCTCACTATTCGATGGTAGTTAATGCATTACAAACCGATGTTTGGGCGACAACGCAATTACCCGAAATGAATGATTTAAAAGGTAATGGCGCAATGATGTTAGTAGTACCACTTGCCCATGCATTCGGTAATATTGGCATGACAGTATCTGTATTAGAAGGTTGGAAAATGATCTTATTACCAAGACCTCCAGAAAAGATATCAGATATATTAAAAGTAATGATGAAAGAGAAAGCTACCTACATGCCAGGTGTACCAACACTTTATATAAAAATAAATGAGGATAAGGATTCAAAAAAATATAAAGGTAAATTAGATTCACTTATAGCATGCATTAGTGCTGCTTCAGCAATACCTGAGGAGGTAAAAAATGAATTTGAAAACATCACTGGTGTAAGTATTGTAGAAGGATATGGGATGTCGGAATGTTCTCCTGTAGTCTCTTTGAATCCTTTTAAAAAATCACTCCAAAAAGTAAATACTGTTGGTCTTCCAGTCTCTGATACATTACTTAAAATAGTTGATGCTGAAACTGGAACGAAAATGCTTTCTCACTGTCCAAATGAAAGTTGTGAAAATTGTGGTGAAGATGAGCTTCAATATATTGGAGAAATATGTTGTACAGGTCCACAAATTATGGTTGGATACTTGGGAAGGAAGGAAGATACTGAACATGCATTAAGAAAAGACTCTGAGGGTGTTGAATGGTATTTTACTTCAGACATTGGATGTATTGATAAGGATGGGTACTTACGTATTAAAGACAGGAAAAGAGATATGATTAAAAGAAAGGGTCATGCTGTCTTTCCAAGAGAAGTTGAGGATCTGATATATATGCATGAAGCTGTAAGTGAAGTAGGGGTAATAGGAGTACCAGATCCAGAGGCAGGACAAGAAATCAAGGCTTTTATTTCTCTTAAACCTGAATATAAAGAAAAAGTTTCTAAAGAAGAACTTATGGAGTGGTGTCAAAATAATATTAGTCCATATAAATACCCTAGAATGATAGAAATTGTTCCAGAATTGCCAAAATCTATAATAGGTAAAATTTTAAGACGAGAATTACGTAAAGAAGGAGAGTAAATATTCTTTTTTATTATTTTTATTCTTTTTTATTATCGTTATAAATTAAAGTTTCATGCTATATTTTTTTTTAAATTCGAACTTCGCTAAAAGTTTCGCATTAAAAACTATATTTAGAATTAATTCTAAATTATAATTAGGAACCCAAAGAGGTAAAAAAAATGTCAAATAAGAAAGGTTTGGAATCTACCCTCTCTGATTATATTTCACATCCCAAGAAATACTCCTTCGGATGGAAAGACCTATAATTATTTAATTATTTTCTTTTTTTTTAAATTTTAATGAAGACCTTTTGCTTTATGATATTTTGGAGCATAAATTAGTTAATATTCTTTCAGCTTTCTTTGTATAACCTGAAATTATATCATCAACATCCAATATAGAATCAATTAATCCACATGTTTGTCCAACTGGTACTGCTCCATCTACAACATCTCCCTTTGTATAAACTATTTCATAAGCAAGAAGATCTTTAAGATACTCATCTATATCATATGCTAATTCTTGAGATATTTTCTCATCTTTAGTCATTACTTTACCATGTTCTAAGCAATATTTGTTTTTTAATAATCTAATTGGTCCAAACCCTCCAGTAGTAAGCATCGTATCCCGAGCTGTTGCAGGGGAGATAAGATCTTTATAATTTTGATTAAATTCACTCTGATTAGAAGCAATAAATCGAGTTCCCATAGCAACAGCATCAGCTCCCATAGCTAATCCTCCAGCAACTCCTTCTGGGCTAGCTATGCCCCCACACGCTACTAATAATTTCTCAGGATATTTTTGAGCTATTTGTTGAACTAAAACTAACGTTGTGACTCCTTCATAACTCTGATGACCTCCACCTTCAGTGCCTGTTGCCACAATGCCATCACAACCCGATTCTACGATTTTATCAACTAGCCATAGAGCGGGTCCAACATGAAAATGATACATATCAGATGCTTTTTCTTTCCACATTTTTCCTGCATCTCGAGGTCCTCCAGCACTAGTTAATCCATATATTAATTGTTCCCTAAGTTTAGGATTTTCTTTACGCCACTGAGGTATTTTTCTTAATAAAACCTTATGATCAGTTTGGATTCGAGCGACACGAACATTCAAACCAAATGGTTTATCAGTATGTTCAACCATATAGTCCAATTGCTCTTTAAAATCTTTAATTGAATTTATCCCTCGTAAAGTAGCATGACTAACAACCCCTAATCCTCCTGCTTCAGAAACAGCAACTGCTAATTTGGTTGTATAAAATGGTCCCATCGGAGCACTGATGATAGGGTATTTTATACCAAATTTTTCAGTTATTCTAGTTTTTATCAATTTTTATATCACTCAATATTCTAAAATTATGATAGTTAATTCTTGCTTTTTAGAAGTAAAAAAGTTATCTAAAATGAAGCTATAAGGTGTTCATTTCAAAATTAAACAATATAAATTATAGAAAAATAAAATTGATAAAATCCTTATTATAATTTTTTAAGATACTTTGATTGAGTTAAAACTCATATGAACATTTTTTACAGACATTTTTTTTACCATACATAGGTGAATGACCCACATAACCAAGAACTTTGCTTTTATCTTCTTCTACTCTTAAATCTTTCCCTCTTGCCCCACAACTTGGACAGATTAAACGTTCTTCACTAGTATATTCAGTTGGGGTTTCAGGTTTTAATGAGGACAATTCTGTTTCAGTTTTGTCTAATTTGCTTTTTTGTTCTTCAATGATTTTTTCTTTTTCAATCAAAATTTCGTTAAGTTCTTTTATCTTGTTTTCTTTTTTCAAGAGTTCATCCGTTAATTCTTCATTTTTTTGTCTTAATTCCTCAACTTCTGACTTTAATTCTTTAGCTTGATTTTCTGATATAGTAACCGTTTTCTTTAAATCATATATTTCAGAATCTATATTTCCTAACTTATTACTTAATTCTTCGTTAGATTTTGTTAAACTTTCTAATTCGTCATCCTTTTTTGCTATAATCTGTTCAAGGTCGTTAACTTTAGCAGTATATTCATCAACTTTATGTTGTAAACCTTTTACAATTTTATCATCTAGACTCTCTGTTAAGTCTTTCATATCATCTTGAGAAATAAATATAACACCTCATACATATCTCATGTTGTTAATTAAAATATATTAATAATACCTAGGATATTAAATTGAAATTTTTAGCATTGTAAAATAAGTTTTTACAAGAATTTTATAATAGAATTTATATTTAAGCTTTTATTTTAGGAATTTTTTGTTATGAAAAAGATATTCTAATTCTATTTCATTTTTTATCCACTCTCTTGAGAAATAGAATATTAATTAAGTAATTAACCAAATAAATAATCAATATAGAATATAAAATACTTTAAAAGTGAGAATATTTGACAAAAGTAGCAATTATTGGTATTGGAATCACCCCTTTTAAAGCAAGATACTTGGATAAAACATATTTTGAACTTGCTTATGATGCTACAAAATTAGCTTTGGAAGATGCCAAAAAAAATGGAGCTGAGATAACACATAAAGATCTTCAATCAACAGTTTATGGAATATATAATGAGCTATTCGAACGACAATTCATGCCAGATATTTTTACAAATAGTTATTTAGGAATGAATAATAAGCCAGGAACCAGAATAGCCTCAGGAGGTGCTACAGGAGGATATACAATAAGAATGGCGTATGCTGAAGTAGCATCTGGTTTATCTGATTTATGCCTTTGTATAGGTCTTGAAAAATGTAATGATTGTTATGATGAGCAGACAGGAACTACCACACCTGAGGTTCTTAATTCAATTGCTTATTCTGCTGATATGACATATGAATATCCAATGGGAATGATGGCTGCTAGCTCCTATGTATCAATGGTAAATGCGCATTATGAAGAATTCGGTAATCCTACTGAAGAACAGATGGCTTATGTAAGTGTTAAAAATCATGGAAATGCGATAAATAACCCAAA
Organism: Promethearchaeota archaeon; assembly: GCA_020344955.1. GTDB lineage: Archaea > Asgardarchaeota > Lokiarchaeia > Sigyniarchaeales > SOKP01 > Loki-b32. The sequence goes on from CP070831.1 coordinate 1,015,923, forward strand.
AGCACAATCTCCCATGAAAATAAGTGTGGAAGATGTCATGAATTCAAGAATAATATGTTATCCATTCAAACTATTGGATTGCTGTCTATATTCTGAAGCATCTGCAGCTCTGATTCTAGCAAATGAGGAGAAAGTAAAAGAATTAAAGATTGAAAAACCTATCTGGATTACTGGTGTAGCTGCAGCAAATACAGATTGTTTCATAGGAAATAGGGAGGATATGGGAAGACTATATTCAAATATTTATGCTGCAAAAGCAGCTTATAAAATGGCAGGATTAGATTATAATAAAATAAAAGAACAAATAGATTTAGCTGAGTTACATGATGCATTTAGTGGTCAAGAAGTTATTAGTTATGAAGAGCTCGGTTTTGTTAAATTTGGAAAAGGTGGTCCTTGGATTGAAAATTCTTATGAAAAGTATGGAGAAGGACCCTGGATAGAAGGGGAATTACCATGTTGTCCTTCTGGGGGGTTAATAGGTTGTGGACATGCTGTTGGTGCCACTGGGATTATGAGTACAGGTGAAGCAGCTCTTCAATTAAGAGGAGAAGCAGGAAAACATCAAGTAACAATAGAAAAAGGGCGTGCAATTTCACATTCTATAGGAGGTCCTGGAGCAGCATATGCTGCTGTTATTGCAATGGCAAATGAAGAAGGAGTTGATTAAATCATGAATGAAGAATTTCAAGATCATCAAATAAGAGACGTAATAAAGATCAATTATAAATACACAATGGGAGGACAATCTAGATTTTTTATAGAGTTAATGAATAATAAAAAACTGTTGGGTACCAAATGTACTAAATGTGGAAAAACTTGGATGCCTCCAAGAATTGATTGCTCTGATTGCTATTCACCAGCAAAATGGGTGGAACTCAAACAAACTGGGACAATAGAAGTAAGCACAATAGTATGGTATACCACCTCAGCCTTTATCAAGGCAGTACCTTATGGAATAGGTTTTATAAAACTTGATGGTGCAGAAACAGCTTTACTTCAAGGTATTTTCTCTGAAAATTTAGTTCCCTCAAAAATAAAGAAGGGTAAAAAAGTTAAAGCAGTTTTTAACAAAGAAAGGGAGGGCAAAATGACTGATTTTTTCTTTGTACCAGAGGATGAATACGAAAATTGGATATTAAAACCAGAATATGAAGGAGGAGAATAAATAATGGCCCTAGCGAGAAATAGTTTAAGTAATATAGTAGAGAAATTAAATATGAATCCAAAAGCTCAAGCCGTATTTGTTACAAATATCTCGGGAATTGATGTTGATTGGGAAATGTCCTTTCAATTTAACCTAGATAATGAAGATCCTTTCTATTTAATAGTGAAGAATCGTAAAGCTGTTATATTTGATGGGACTAAATCTGACGCAATTATAGTGATGTCAGGAAATCCAGCAGCTATTATCAGAATTTCTGAAGGCAAAGGAGATTTTACTCATGCTATTTCACGAGAACAAATAACAGTTGATAAAGGCAAAGTAATGGATGTGATTCGTCTTACAAGAGCTATAACAATTGTTTTAAAAACCAAATAAGGAAGTAAAATATAATTCTTCTATTCTTTTTATAATTTAAGTATTATATAGATCTTTTATGCTTTCATTAAAGATTAACAAAAAACACATTAATTATCTTTCAGAACTTTTTATTGATTGAATCATATGACTAGGTTGCCAATCTAGACTTTGATGTTCAAAATATTTTTTATATAACTTTCCATATTTCCCCCCTTTTTCAAGTAAGGACTTATGAGTTCCTTCTTCGATTATTTTCCCATGTTCCATAACAATTATTCGGTCAGCATTCAAAATTGTTGATAGTCTATGAGCAATGATTATTGAAGTTCGATCAGCCAATAGTACATCCAGAGCTTCTTGAATTATTGCTTCTGTATAAGCATCTACACTTGAAGTAGCCTCATCAAGGATGAGAATTTTTGGATCCATCAAGAGTGCTCGAGCAAAACTAATAAGTTGTTTTTGTCCAGCAGAAAGACCTTTTCCCCTTTCTCCTATCTGAGTCTGTAACCCTTCTGGCAAATATTCAATAAGTTCTTCAGCATGGACAGCCCTGATAGCATTCCATAGATCTTCTTCTGATGCATCTTGTCTTCCATACCGAATATTTTCCTCTATTGTCCCAGAAAATAAAAACACATCTTGATGAACTATACCAAGATTTCTTCTATAGGAATCTATCCTAATATCCCTGATATCAATTCCATCAATTTTAATAGTCCCACCTTGAAATTCATAGTAGCGAGATAATAGTTTTGCTAAACTTGATTTTCCTGCGCCTGTATGCCCTACAATAGCTAATTTTTCCCCTTTTTTTATTTGCAGATTTAAGTCCCGAAAAACCCATTCACCGTCTCTATAACAAAAATCTACATTTTGAAAGCAGATTTCTCCTTCTAATTTATCTATTTCAAAAGCTTGTGAGTTTTGTTTCACAAGAGGTTCCGAATCAAGAATATCAAGAATCCGCTCATAAGCAGCCATACCTGAACTGAGTTGGGGGAAAAAGAGAGCAACTACCATAATAGGGCGGAAAAATCTTTGAAGATACAACACAAACATAAAAATCGTCCCTGGATTTGCTATTCCTACAAGGGCAAATTGACCACCAAAATATATTATAATTATTAAAGTAATACTAGAAATGGTTTCTAACAATGGTCTCCACATGTGAGTATAAGCTGTTAATCTAAACCCTGTTTTAAAATAATCTTTATTTGTCTTACCAAACTGTTCAGAGACTGTAGCTTCTTGTCCATAGCTTTTACAAACATGGATTCCCTCAATTGCTTCTACCATGGCAGCATTTACATTCCCTATTGATTTTCTATAAGCTCTACTTACGATTCTTGCGATTCTTCTCAAAGAAAACATAACTAATATGATAATAGGAACAGACGCTAAAGTTATAAGAGCTAATGTTGAGTTTAACCACATAAGAATTCCAAAGGTTAATATACTAATAAGAAAATTAGCAACAGTATCAGTTATTAAGATGGTGGTATTCCCAAAATCCAATGCATCATTTGAAACTCTTGAATTTAATCGACCACTTTCATATTTATCGAAAAAACTCATATCCTGCTCCTGTAATTTATCAAAAATATCCATACGAAGGTTATCGAGAAAGAATGGAGCAAACCTTCCTATTTCCCTACGTTGTAAAAAAAACATTATCCATGTAACCAAAAATAATATAAGATAACCTAATCCAGCACTACTAGCTAGAATAATATCTCGATTTACTTTAGATAGCTCATCAATAGCAAATCCTACTAAAAGAGGAATAATAATTTCAGCTATAGTCGATATCAAAACAAATAAAGAAATGCGGATAATATTTTTTCTGAAAGGTGCAACTCGTTTTATATATCGAGTGAATAACTCTCGATCTGAATATTTTCTAACAATCTGTTCATTAAATATTCCAGAATAGATACCCATTTTTGCACCTTATGATTTTTTTTTTTTAATTTTTAATTCAGGTAGGACCAAATGTTTGCCAAAAATTCTTCTATAGTCTTCTGAACTTTGTAGTAATTCTAAATGATTACCCTCTGTCACAATTTCTCCATGTTTAAGTACTATTATTTTATCCGAAGTCCTAATTGTGTGTAATCTATGAGTGATTATCAACGTAGTTCTATTCTTTAAAATATTTTCCATAGCAAGGCCAATTTTTTCTTCTGTTTCACTATCTACAGCAGATACAGAATCATCTAGTATAATTATATCAGGATTTGTTAAAAAGGCTCGAGCTATAGCGACTCGTTGTTTTTCTCCTCCAGAAAGGCGGGTTCCTCTCTCTCCTACAATTGTATCATACTTTTTAGGAAATGCTTGTACAAACTCATCAACTTGGGCTAGCTTTGCAACTTCATTAATATCTTTTTGTGTTGCATTTTGTTTACCAAAAGCAATGTTTTCATTTATAGATCGTGAAAATAGATAGATATCTTGTTCAATATATCCTATGTGTCTCCTCAATGCTTGAAGAGGGTAATCTCGAATATTTATTCCATCTATTAGTATTGTTCCATTTTGAGGTTCATAAAGACGCAAGAGTAACTTTACTAGAGTTGTTTTTCCACAACCAGTTGGACCAACAAGAGCAACTCTTTGATTTGGTTCAATTGTAAAACTTAAATTTTTAAGAATTGGGGAATTTATATCATTTCCATTTCCATAAGCAAAGGTGACATTTTTAAATTCAATTTTTCCATTGAATTTATTTGACCAATCATCAAGTTTATTTGTACTATGTTCACTCTCTTCTCTCGAAAGAGCAATATATAATCGTGAACATGCTGCAAAACCACTCATCATATCATTGGTAGCCCAGAATATAAGGTTAGTAGGATCAATTAACGATATTAATATTAAATTTATCGCTACTAAATCACCAATCGTTAATGAATTCTGAAAAATAAATACACAACTAATTAGAAATGTAAATCCAATTAAAACGTATAGAACTAGCATCGGATAATATTTAGATTGAACTTTAGTTTCTCCAATCCAATTATTTCTAAAAGCATACACGGCTCGACTGAATTTTTTTCTTTCCAATTTTTCTGCTGAAAAAGATCTAACAACAGCAGCACCCGTAATACTATCTTGTAAAACAACCGCCAAATTTGAATGTTTTCTCAATCTAGCAGAAGCGTATGGAGAAATTTTTTTACGATAATATAAAATATAATAAATATATAAAACAATAAAGGGAATTGAAATTAAAGCTAGCCTTAAATCAACGAGCAAAACCATTGAGAATATTGTCATTACCACTTGGAAAAAAGGATAAATATAAAAACTACCATGAGAAACCATTGTGTTAATTACACGTAAATCATTAGTAGCTAAAGCTTGTAAATCGCCTGTTCTAGCTTCATCATAATATCTTAATGGTTTTAATTGAATTGTATCAAAAAACTCTTTTCTCATATTTTGCTCTATTTTCAAACCAAGAAAATGTCCCATCATCATAGTTACATAGTCCATGGTATTACGAAATAGATAAAGAGAAAGACCTATAGAAACCATTATTATCAAATTAACTTGATCCTGTATTGTGAGCAGGTTATCAATGATATTACCGATAACTATAGGAATAAGGGTTCTCGTTAATGTAAGGATTGATATCCCTATTATAACACATATTACCAAATATTTTTGCTTGTAAAGGTGGTATAAAAACCAGTTTTTATAACTCTTATACTTTTTAACATCTAAATTCATAAAATTCGCTTAATAGGTTTTGTAAAGCTGATTTCAATCTATTCTTATCTTATAAATAATTGAAAACTCTAATTTTTCATAAGTAATTAATTTATCCACACTTATAGATAAATTCATTACAATCGATATTTATTACTAACTAGAGAAGAGATTCCAAATTTATATTTGAAGAATATAATTCTTGATGGATGAAATATTACTCTATAGGTAATTAAGAAATAGAAATGTTTATATATCTACTTAAGAAATATAATCCCATCAGAATCTATCCAAAAATAATAGTTATATTCAAATTATTAAAAATTAAAATAGATGAGATGAAAGTAATATGAAAAGAGAATTCGCTGTGGTTGGAATGGTAGCTTGTATAGCAGTGGGGGTGTTAGGAGGGTGGTTTATCCCATCCCCGATCCCTGGGGCACCACGCGCATCATTACTAGACATTATTCAAAATCGAGGATATATAATTATTGGGACAAGTGCTGATTATGAACCTTTTGAGTATATGAATACTAGTACTATCCCCGCCACAATCGTAGGTTTCGATGTGGATATGTGTAATTGGATTGCTGATAAACTCGGGGTGGCAATTCAGTGGAGTGACAGAAATTTCGGTGGATTAATCGCAGCATGTGCAGTAGGTAAGGTTGATATGGTTGCAGCAGCTATGACATACACAGTAAATCGATCGAGTTTCCTCGCCGCTTCTGTTACTTATATTACAGTGGGACAAGCTGTCATCGTAAGGAACGATTCAGTACTCACAATTACGAGTTTAGCAGATCTCGAAGGCACTAATGTTGGAGTTCAATCTGGTACCACACTTCTTCAACAATTGATAAATGCTAGTGTAACCACTTATACAGAATTTATTACTGTTGATGCAATGATGTTAGCTTTAATTGGGGGATCAATTGCCGCAGCTTATATAGACGAACCAGTTTTTCTAGCATGGTCAAAAACATACCCTCTCAAAATGATACTTCAAACGGGAACTGAAGACTTTGCATTATGGACCAGATATGGGGAACCAGAACTTCTGTATGAGATCAATAATGTTATTCTTGATAGCTTTTTAGATGGAAGAATGTATGATAATCTCGAAAAATGGTTAAATATTACAGTAACATAATTGAAATTCCAAACTTTTTCAAATTTTTTTTTTTATTATAGTATGATTCCAAATATTCTTATATCTTGAATATACAAAATTTATTTAATTATTTAATTTTAAATGAACAAATTTTTCATCATAAATCTTTAGTTATATCCCAAATGTTAAAAAATATATTTTCTTAGTAGATGATAATCATGATTTTTCAAATCCCTTTAGCTTCTATAGCTTTAGTTGTAGAAAATATCAAATGGATTATAATTTCATTTATCATTTTCGCAATTGGTATATTCAATTTAAGATGGTATGCTAGGAAAAGGCACAAACCTCACGAGAAAATATGGGATAGAACTCTCAAAACATCGTTTAAAGTTAATATAATATGGCTAATAATTAGTATTCTAATCCATATTCTATTAAATTTCTTATTTACTGAAAGCATATTCTTTGATCTGGTTGTTTCTATAATTAATATCTTTATTGGAACTATATTGGTTATGTTTCTATATAAAAAAGAATTCGTAGAATCAGTTCTGTGTGTTGCTATCGTCCAATCAATACTTTTTGTAATAGTTCTTTTATTATGGTTAATATTTTATCTTATTTCAATCCCACCTTATATTTTTTTATTTATTATTGGGGTTGGATTACCTAACACCTTAGTTCTTACTGCTTTAGGTTTAATTTGGGGATTTCTTATTGGTATAATTTTAGCAATTATGCGAGTTTATGGAGGTAAAGAACTTGTTTGGCTATCAAGTGGTTATGAGAAATTATTTCGAGGTATTCCACTTCTAGTTTTGATCTAC
>CP070831.1:1023208-1031905 GCA_020344955.1 Promethearchaeota archaeon
ATTTTAGGAGTAGAATAACAATTGACCAAGCTATGAAAGCACCAATGATTGCAGATCCACTAGGACGTTTTGATTGTTGTGCTATGAGTGATGGAGCTGCTGCTCTTATTTTAACAAGTCCAGAATTAGCGGAAAGTTATGCTCATGCAGATGATTATATTTTAGTTAAAGCTAATGCAATATCATGTAGAACTAATTTTCCATGGTATATCCCTCCTAATGGACCAGGAGCTGATTTTACTAGCTTCCCAGCAACAGTAAAAGCCGCAGAATATGCCTATAAAGAGGCTGGTATTACAGATCCTCGGAAAGAAATTGATGCTGCAGAAGTCCATGACTGTTTTACAATTACAGAATTAATTAACTGTCAAGATTTAAAATTCTGTGATCGTGGCCAAGCTGCTGAAGAATTAAAAAATGGGACTTTTAACTGGGATGGTGAAACTGCAGTAAATCCCTCTGGTGGTTTGAAATCATTTGGCCACCCAATAGGTTCAACAGGCTGTAGGATGCTGACAGAGATTACAAAACAACTTCAAGGACGTGCAGAAGGAAGACAAGTTCCTGATGCCAAAATAGGATTATGCCATAATCTCGGTGGGGCTTTTAGTGTATGTTCTACAACTATTTTAAGTCAGCGAGATTAACTGAATTATAAAGACTTTTTTATTTTTTTTCATTTATATATTTATTATATTGTTAGTGATTAAACCTAGAGGATGATCTAAATCTCAAAAAAACAACCAAACCATTGGATAGATAAATTAACCAACGATCTAATCGAAAATTGGCAAGATGTAGAAGATTTTAATTGCAATTGTGGAATTTCTGTATCTGGCCAAATACATGCTGGAAATGTAAGAGGAGAAATAGTTCTTACAAATGCTGTTGTAAACGAACTCAAGAATAAGGGATATAAAGCTAAACATTCCTTAATACTTTATACTTCAGATCGATTTAAAGGAAAATCTGGCCAATTAAATCTATTTTCAGATCCAGAGAAAGCGAAACAATATATTAATTGGCGATATATCGATATTCCATCTCCTCATAATTTAAATGAAACTTGGGTGGATTATCATTTGAATGATATTGCTGTATGGATGCCAAATTTTGGACATGGTATTCAGATAGTCCAAACTCATGAATTATACTTACAAGAAAGGATGAAAAAAGTAGTAATTGAGTTGGTTAATAAAAGAAACGCAGTTCGAGAAATATTAAATAAATATCGTAAAGAAAAACCTTTTCCAAAAGAATGGATTCCCATTGATCCACTCTGTGAAAAATGTAATCGAATAGGTACTACAAGGGCTTTAGAAGTTAATCTTGATACTTACAAAGTCCATTATATCTGTGATGAATGTAAGAGTGAAGGATGGTCAGATATTAGTAAGGGGAAATTAACATGGCGACTTGAATGGTTGGCAATTTGGTATGTTCTGAATGTGCACTTTGAACCATATGGGAAGGATCATGCTACTCCTGGAGGCTCTCGAGATAGTTGTATTGAGGTTGTAGAGTCTGTCTTAAACCATAGAGGTCCATATGGATTTTGGAATGAATGGGTTGGTTACTCCGAAGGTCGGAAAGATTTTGGAGATATGTCAGGTTCAGGTTTTATAGTATTCACACCAACCAAATGGTTAGAATATGCTGAACCAGAAGTACTGAGATATATGTATCTTAAAATACCTCCTAAGAGACGAATCATTCTTGGTTTAGACAAGATACCCAGCTATATTGGAGATTATGACAGGGCTCAGCGAATTTATTATGGTCTAGAAGAATTTGAAGATTCGGCTGAACTTCATGCAATTCAAAGAAGTTATGAAATTACTCATAATAATAATGTTCCTGAATACAGAGGATTCCAAATGGATTATCAGCATGCTATCATTCTTTCTCAATTAGTAACTCATGATCAAAAAGGAACTCAACAAGCTATTCAAAGATTGCAAGCAACAGAGATTTTTAAAGGGAAATTAACGAAAGAAATTACCGAACATATTCAATCTCGTTTAACCTTGGGAAGAAATTGGGTAACTTCAAAATATGCTCCTGATCATCTGAAAATTGAGTTAAAGGAACAAGTCTCACCGGAAATCTTGAATATGTATAGTGAGAGGATCCAAAATATTGTACTCGATCTTGGAGAGATTCTTGAGAAGACAAAATGGACTGAAGAAGAAATAAAACAGAAAATGATAGATTTAAGAGAAGAAGCTGGACTGTCTCGGAAAGAAATGACTGAATTCTTCCAAGCTCTCTATCAAATTTTCCTAGGAAATACAAAAGGTCCTCGATTCGCCCCATTTATTGCAGCTTTGGACAAAAAATGGGTCATAAGAAAACTCCAAGAAATAAAAGAACTTTAAGAGTAGAATTACTGATTATAAGAGATAAATTAATCATCTTTCTTTTTTTAGATAATTATCAAAAAAAAAAAAAAAAAAAATAGAAATTTATTCAATTCCTATTTTAGCTGCATATTTTACTATAATAAATATTATTAACGCAATAATCAAGAAGTTAAGAAAAGCAGCTATGAAATTTCCTACTCCAAATACACCGAGTTTCCATTCTGAAATATCGGTAAATCCCGGAACGAGTAATCCTATTATAGGTGTTATTAAATCCTGAGCTAAAGATAAAATTAAAGCATTTACAGCTAAACCAAGAATAAAAGCTGAAGCTAATCCAAGAATTTTATATTTTTTGATAAACTGTAAAAACTCTTGAGCAATATTTTTAGGTTTCTCAGGTTTTGGTTCTGGTTTTGGTGTTAGGAGTTCACGGATTTTCTTTAATTCTTCTACCATTTCAGTTTCTTTTGACATATTTTCATTCTCCCCAAAATTATTTCAATATAAAAAGTATATAGAGATAAAATTGTTGTAAGTTATGCTTTTTTCAAAATTATTTAAAACTTATCTCTAGTTTTTAAAAAATAGATGTTGTTTTTAAAAAAATAGATCCATAATATCATATAATTCAATAAGCTTCTCTACTGTAAGATTCGCTTCTGCTTTTATGTCATCAAAAGATTTACTCAATAAAGGTTTTTGATCTTTCCAGAAGATGATATATATTAACCCGAGGTATTTTCCATAGACTAATAATCCCCCTTCAAATTCAGAATTCACATCGATAAGGATCGTCCCAAAAGTATTATCTTCATCATATTCAGTTAAGAAATCAACTAAAGATAGATAAAATTTCGAACTCATGAAAGGTCTATCTAAAACACTTGACACTTTATGTTCAAACCCTCTACCTCCTCTTCGTGGTACTTTTAAATGATAAAACCGTATATCATCTTTTAATTCGTTAATTCTATTTCTAGCATTCTCAAGTAGTTGCTCATTGAGAGAGATTTCTTCCTCATCTTCTATGTTATCTATTTTTTGAGACCCTCGATGCTTCCCATTATTATCTATGAAAGCAATAAAAGGAGGGCACTCTGCATTATCAGAATGGTTTTTTATCAAAACAGTGAAGAGACCTTGCTTCTTCTGATAATCTACTTGCTTTCTAAAGCTTTCTTTACAATACGGACAAATCATATTTATTAAAGTTGATTCTTCAAAACTAGTCATGTCTCTTCAAAACGATAATCAAGTAAGAACTTTTAAATTTTGGTAAAAAGAAAATAAATCATAAGAGAATAATCGATATATGATATTGTTATTTAGAAATCAATAAATTATTTAATTTTAAATTAATTTCATTTACTTATGAGTAATAAGGGTTTTAATAAATTCCAAGGAGACGTAAAAACTGAGAATGTGAAATATCTCGCGGATCCTCAGCTTAAAAATATTGTAAATGTTGCGATAGCTCTCGCCCGTCCTTTATTGGTTAAGGGAGAACCAGGAACAGGAAAGACTATGCTTGCACATGCTATAGCTGAGAGTTTAAATAAACGACTGATAATTTGGAATATTAAAAGCACAACTGAAGCTATTGATGGCTGTTATATGTATGATACAGTTCAGAGATTGAATGACAGCAGGTTTGGATGTGAGGATCGTGATGTTGATAATATTCATGATTATATAACCCTTGGACCATTAGGAGAAGCATTTGTGTCTGAAGAACAAGTTGTTCTCTTACTAGATGAAATTGACAAAGCAGATATTGAATTTCCCAATGATTTATTACAAGAATTAGATGTTATGGAATTTTATATAAAAGAAACTAAAGAATTCGTGAAAGCCAAAAACAGACCAATAGTAATAATCACTTCAAATAATGAAAAAGAACTTCCCGATGCATTCTTAAGAAGATGTGTATTTCATTGGATAGAATTTCCTTCTAAAGAATTTATGGGAGGAATATGCAGATTACATTACCCAGATTTAAAACAACATCTATTAAATCAGTGTTTGCAACATTTTTATGCACTAAGAGCTATTACAAAACTTAGAAAAATGCCCTCAACATCCGAACTTCTTGATTGGATTGGAGTGTTATTAAAAAGTGGTATAAGTTTAGAAGAACTTAAAAAAGCAATACCCTTCTTGGGAGTTCTAATTAAGAAGGAAAAAGATTTTGAAATTGCTTTAGATAAAATAAAATTTCCAACATAATATCATAAAATATTTAGTTTCCTCTAATTTGATAATTTCTTACTCCCAAATTATTATCTCTCAATAGATTATTTTTGGTTAATTAAGATCAGAAAAAATCAATTATAATATTAAAACTAGAAAGAAAATTACAGTAAAATTTAAAATAGCACATTGTAATTTATAATTCTAAAATTCGATTTAGAAATTTAGAATTAAAAGGGAATTATTAATGTATAGTGGGACAAATATTGATTTTAAATATAAATATCGAACTATTTCAGTGGAGCATTTAGAAGAACTCCAAGAAGACATCAATAAATTACGCAGAGAGGGAAAATTAAGCAATAATGAAGTTTACCGAGGTTATATTGATAGTAAAAAGTTTGAAATCCCTGAAAATCTTCCGAATGCTAAATCAATAATAATTCTTGCGATATTTAGTAAGTTAGCTTTAGTAAATTTTCATCTAGATGGTAAGAAACAGGAAGTTATGATACCGCCAAATTATTATGATGATGGAACTACATTTGAAGACTTTGAAAATCTAATATTGAAAAAAATAATTAAAGAGCCGGGATACAAAATAGAATTTGCCAATAAACTTCATTTGAAACTATTAGCTGTGCGAAGTGGGCTTGGTAAATATGGAAGGAATAATATTTGCTATGTTGATGAGTGGGGTAGTATGATATACTTATATGCTTATTTCACAGATTATGAATTTGAAGAAGTCCATTGGACTGATTTAAAAATGATGGATCAGTGTGAAAATTGTACAATATGTATAAATAATTGTCTTACTAAAGCAATCCCAAGAATTTCTGATGAGAATTTTGTTATTAATGTTGGTAATTGTATCCCTGTGTATAATGAAATTCAAGGTATAGTTCCCGATTCGATTCCTTCTGATGCTCATAATGCTTTAATTGGGTGTATGAGATGTCAAAAGCCATGCCCTGCTAATCGATCAGTGATCAATTTAACAAATAAACTTGAAGATATTACAGAAGAAGAGACAAATATGATTCTAAACGGTACTAAAGATGAAAAATTAGTAACCTCTATAGCTAATAAACTTAAAATGTTCACTCCTTCTAATGCAGATAGAGTACTTCCTGTTATTAAAAGAAACTTAGGATTTTTAATTAAGTAATAGTATAGGACTTCAGATATATCAAATGAAATGGTATTGATCTATAAATATATTAATATCTAAAACTAGTAAATACTAGATCCCACCATTTACTTTCAAGAAAAACTACAGCAATAGCGAACAAGAGTAATTGATCAATCTTTTCATCATTTCCTGTTAAAAATAATCCTCTCTTACCGTCAATCGTTTTTATCTCTCTTTTCTCTTTTGAGAATTCGCACACAGGTTTCTCTCTGAAGTATATTATTGAACTATATATAAATCCCACTTGATCTTTGCCAGCGTAAATATTATGATGTTCATCGAGTCTAAGTTGAGTTTTTGCTTTTAAAATCTTTACTAATCTACCTTCTAAGTAACCTATTAATTTATGCTTTTTATCGTAAAACTTTCCCTCTTCTGTAAATCCAATTATCCTCTTTTTTTTATCCAAAATCTGAATCATATTTAGCTTTATTATATTTCTTAAGTAATTAGTCTCATGAATTTAAATTGATTTTATAAAGATAAATTATCGTGATGAGATAATAATATTTTCCTTAATTGTAAAGTTGAAAGATTTAATAAGAAAACTTTATATATCATGGTTTAATTACTCTTAATTAAATGTAATTATGATTAATCAAATATAATTATTAAAAATAATAAATGTTGTTGGTAGAAATGGCAATTGGTTGGGAAGTTGGAAAAGAAGCTAGAGAATTGGATGAAAAATCAATTAAAGAAAGGGCGAAGATCGAAGGACGCTCTATTAAGAGAGTCGGATATGCATTAATCTTTTATTCTTTAATAATGACAATCTTCTTCTTCTGTTTATAGGTTTTGACATCATGGAATTGTTCTTAATTATTATTATTGTTGCTTTTATCTTTGAATCTATGGATTCGATAGCTGGTATGGGTTTTGGAACAGCACTATCACCACTTCTATTCCTATTAGGGTATAGTCCACTTCAAGTTGTTCCAGCTATACTTATTTCAGAAGCTATAACTGGTGCAGTTGATACTTTTTTTGATCATGAATTTAAGAATGTTACTTATTCTTTCCATCCCTTAAATGATGCTGCAAAAATAGGGCTAATAATAGCTTTTTTTGGATGTATAGCTATTTTTGCTTCAGTTCTTTTAGGATATTTTGCAATAAAATTTCCTTCCATTGTAATAAAAACATATGTTGCTGTACTAGTTATAATCATGGGTATTTCAGGACTTATCAGACTCCAGTTAAAAAAAATTGAATTTACTAAAACACATCCTAAACTTTTAATTGGATTTTCAGCACTAGCAGGTTTTAATAAAGGAATTGGTGGAGGAGGATATGGGCCAGTAATAACGATGGGACAAATTTTTTCCGGGGTTTATGAAAAAAGTGCAACTGCAATTGTCTCATTTTCAGAATCAATTGTCTCTATTGTAGGAATTCTTACTTTTTTTCTAATAAGTTTTGCAGGTGTAAATGTTGATTTAATCCTTTTGCCTTCTTTATTTACAGGAGGATTTATAGCAGCACTTTCTGCCCCATATTTAGTAAGAGTGCTCCCAAATAAAATTTGGCAATATTTTATTCCATTATATGCGTTTGGAATTGGAATTTACTTGATTTTACAAATTTTTATTTTTTGACCTCTAATTTTAAATTTATTTTCTCTTTTATTTTAATTTTAATAAAGTGTTGGAAGATAATTATTATTATAGCATTTTTTCAATATTATATTTAATCGAACCTTATTCGCTATAATCCTATCAAACCGCACATCATACGGATAAAGGAAAGATATCCGAACTATCTTCGATATATTTAAATATTACAAAACATATATTAATTATTAGAAAAATAGAAATTATAAATTTAATTAAAAATATAATAAATGAATATTATTCAATATTCTAATAGAATTTTACTAAAAAATTCAAAATCTAATTTGTTTAAAGGCGTTGGTATTTATGGTTATCTGTCCTAATTGTGGAGAAGAATATTCATTAGGTAGGAAAATTTATCATAGTTGCGAAGGGTATTCAATAGAGCATGGCATAATTTTTAATGATGATCGTAAAGATCGTCCTTGGAATTGTACTTGTATAGATGATACTGACAAAAAAATTTTAAATTTTTTACAGGAAAATAATAAAATTTCATATCGGGAATTAGCAGATAAATTAAAAATGGCTGCGAGTACAATTCATAATAGAGTAAAAAAGATGATTGAGGAAGAAATAATAAAACAATTTGGTGCTATCGTGGATCCAGAAAAAATTGGCTATAAAACTACAGCATTAATAGGTTTAACTGTCGATCCAATTAAAATGAGTGAAATTGCTGAAAAAATAGCTTCTTATGATGAAACTCAACTGGTAGCTGTATCATCAGGAGATCACGATATAATCGCCCAGATCATTGCTAAAGATGAAAAATCACTCTGGAATTTTATAAATATAAAAATTAAAACAATAAATGGAATAAAACCTCAAATTCATGTATCAAGTTTCTTAGATATATATAAATCAACCCAATCTATAAAAATTACATAATATAGATTTTGAAAAATAAAAGTTTTTTATTTTTCTTTATTTTACTTTAATTTTAGTCTGTATCCAAATATTTAACAATCCTAAACCAAAAAATCATTATGGAATTAATAATTCTATAGAACTCCTTCATTTCTAAGGGTTTGATCACATAACAATTAGCATGGAGATTATAGGCTTTAATTAGATCTTCATTTGCATCAGAGACGGTTAAAATTACTACAGGAATTCTTTTTAATTCTTCATCTCCTTTAATTTCTTCCAAAACTTCAAAACCATTTCTTTTTGGTAAGTTTAGATCCAAGAGGATTAAATTTGGTGTATTAGCATTAGAATAATGACCTCTTTTCTTAAGGAAATCGATTGCTTCAACACCATCCCTGACGATATCTATATGACTCACAATTCCTCCCTTTTGCAGGACCTCTTTCGTAAGCCGAATATC
>CP070831.1:1032005-1040678 GCA_020344955.1 Promethearchaeota archaeon
TCTGCACTCAAACTATCACATATACATAGTTCTTTTGGAAAACTACATATAGGACAAATTTCGTCGTCTTTAATGCTCTCTTATCACAACCTTTATTTTAAAACTTATTAAAATTTAGATCTAAAAAATAATAGAACAAAATCTTATAAAAATCTTTTTCATTTTAGAATGAAGCTTTAATAATATATTACAATTTTTAGTATAAGATTAATCAATTTGAATATTCATTTTTTAAGAAAAAAGTATTTAAAGAAAAATTTTTATTATTTATCAAAAGCTAATTCTTTATGCTCTTATATTTAAAAGATTGATTAAAATGCAGAGTTCATGGATATTTAAGGTAATTGTGGCGGGTGCTGGGGGTGTCGGAAAAACTGCGATGATTACTAGATATTGTACAGGGAAATTCGAAGAAGGCTATAAGATGACAATAGGAGCAGGATTTCATACAAAATCTGAAATATTAGATAATGGAGAAGCTGTTAAAATGCAACTATGGGATTTTGCTGGAGAAAAGAGATTTCGTGAACTCTTACCTGATTATTGTAAAGGCGCAAGTGGAGCATTTATTTGCTTTGACATCAGTGATTATGATACTTTTAGGGAAATTCCTGACTGGTTAAAAATAATTCGTCAAAAAGCCGGATTTATTCCAATAATTCTTATGGGAATGAAATGGGATCTTGAAGGTCATGAAGTTGAGTTCGATATAGCTAATGATTATGCTAATAAGGCAAAATGCAATCAATGTGTATTTTGCTCTTCAAAAGAGAACCTAAATATCAATGAATCTTTTCACGCTATGGCTAAATGGTTAATTTATTATGCATCCCATACAGATTAGAGATAGTAAAGCAGCTATTCTAAAAATTAATAAGATTGCGTAATAAGTAGAAATGACTACGCCCCCGGCTTTCCCCATTGCTTGGAAATCGAGCAATGTATGGATCGAACATGCGACCGCCCGGTTAACAGCCGGGTGCTCTACCTAGCTGAGCTACGGAGGCTTTTTTTTATCTTTTGAGTGCTCCTACCGGGATTTGAACCCGGGTCACCAGGGTGAAAGCCTAGCATTCAAGTATATATTTCTATAATAAATACTGCTTGGCCGGACTACACTATAGGAGCTATATATTTTTAACTTTATATTATTAAATTTATTTTTTAAATCCTAGGATTTGAAAAATTTATTTAATTATTAATTTTGTAATTAATTTTGGATTAAAAATTTTTTGGCTAAAAGTGTTAATAATGCGGGAAGGGAGATTTGAACTCCCGAACTCCTACGAGAATGGATTCTAAGTCCACCGCCTATAGTCAGCTTTCGATTATATTCTTTTAAGCCTTTGACCAAACTTGGCAATTCCCGCAATTTGATATTATGAGATAATAATGTTATTTAATTAAGTTATTTGAAAATAAAAAAATTTTTTATCAATAAATTCAAAACTAAATACGATTGAATTAAAAGATAAAAATTTATTATAATACATAATACAAAAAATGTATTGGTAAGACTTATTACAAAATTAAACTTTGGTATCATTAATGAGCGTAAGAGAATCCTTAATAAAACATTTAACTTCTATTCTACGTGCATCTGAAGGTACAGTTTTAGTAGTTCTATGTGATCAGAGTGGTCTTTCAATAGCAAAGATTGGTAGAAAAAGTGATATTGATTTAAATCCAAACCAAATTACAAGTTTAGCATCGGCAGCTTTTTCCGCAAGCGAAGAAAATTGGGAAGATTTAAATATTAAAGATCAAGTTATTTCTTTTTCATTTTTTGATAAAGTATGTTTAATAACAATCAGAATTAATGAAACTCTCTTGACTATAGTACATGATTATCATAAAGAATGGCCGTTAGACGCAGATAATTTAGCTACTGCGATGTATTATTTGAAACAGAAATTAGGCGAATTTTTTGGGAGTGGAGATGAATCGGAGAGAGAAGTTGAAATTTTTTGTGATAAAGTTCGTAGTGCCATTTATCTTTTCGGAATGGGTTCAGAAGTTCCTTTTGTATCTTATAAACCTGAAATTATTGATATTTCTAATTTATTACCCTCTATAAGTAGTGTTTTAGATTCTGTTCAAAATCCCATTTTTATAAGATATGGTCTAGTTAATCCTTCAGGATTAACTCTAGATGCAAGAGAAATAAGTGGTCAAGACCTTCCAATATCAATTGAAGCATTCTCAGCTAATGCTAATGTAGCCTTTCAAAAAATGAAAGAAGAATCAGGAGGAAGTTCTATTGGAGATTTGTTGTGTTATATCGCAATTTCTGGTAAAAATTCTGACGATTTTTATGGTTTAATTACGTGTCCTTCTGGTAGGATAAAATTTTCTGGAATTGAAAAAAGGTCAAATGATGAAGTTATTTCTTTTATAGGCCTATTTACATTAAGTTATGGTGGAATACCTGTTATTTCTGAATCCAGAAATATAATAAATTCAATTTTACAAATATTAGGGGAAGAGCAAATAACTGAGAACTTCATAAAGTCTATAAATGTTCTTACTAGTTTTAAATATGAATAAACTATATTAAAATTATTTGCAAAATCTACATACTGTTTATAAAATACTAGTGATGAAAAATTCCAATTTTACAAGAGAAATCCCTAAATTATATTGTATTAATTATCGAGAATGTGATCCAAAGAAATGTACTGGATTTAAACTAAAGAAATTAAATCTGATAAGAATAATTAATAAAATTAATGGAACTTTAAAGAAATCTATTATTTTAAATCCATTTGCTCAAAAGGAGTTAAAATTTTCTGATAGAGATATTATTCTTAAATATGGATTAGTTGTGATTGACTGTTCTTGGAAGAACATAATAAAATTAAAAAATTTGAATTTTACAAATGCTCGTAAATTACCCTCACTAATTGCAGCCAATCCAACGAATTATGGTAAATGGGAAAAACTTAGTTCTGTGGAAGCATTAGCAGCAGCCCTTTATATTACCAAATATTATGACCTAGCGAATGAAATTCTCTTTAAGTTTTCTTGGGGCTTTCAATTCAAAGTATTAAACAATTTTTAAAAAAAGAATAAAAATAAAAAAAACCGAATAAGAGTTAATCTTCAAGACCTTTTGACAAACCTGAAGCGGCTATAACATCATCAATCTTAAGGATCATAGAAGAAACTTCAGTAGCAGACTGAATAGCTTGAGTTAAAACTGATAAAGGTTCTAAAACACCCAATTCAACCATATTGTATGGTTTCCCAGAATCAATATTAATACCATAAGAGAGCCCTGCTTCAGATTCATGTTTAGATCTTAATTCAACAATTAAATCAACAGGATTATATCCTGCATTTTCAACCAAAGTTTTGGGAATTATTTCTAATGCATTTGCATATACTTCAATAGCTAGTTGTTCTCTTCCTCCAATCGATCTAGCATATAATCTGAGTTGTTTAGCTAGTTCTATTTCCACAGCACCACCACCAGGTAAAATATAAGGTAATTCTATCGCTGCTTTAACTACTGATAAAGCATCATTTAACATTCTTTCTGCTTCATCTACTACATGTTCAATACCAGCTCTAATTAATATGCTTACTGCTTTCGGATCTGAACATTCTGAGATAAAAATCATGTTGTCATCACCAATTTTCTTTTCTTCAACTTTTCCAGCTTCTCCTAAGTCCTTTTCACTAACTTCAAAAATATTATTTATTATCTTTGCATTAGTAGCTCTTGCTAATTTTTCCATATCTGATCTCTTAACTCTTCGTACTGTTAATATATTTTCTTTAGCAAGGAAATTTTGTGCCTTATCATCAACACCTTTTTGGCAAAAAACAACATTAGCTCCAATTTCTTTTAACTTTGCTACCCGATTTCTGAGCATATTTGCTTCTTCTTCAAGAAATTTATTGATCTGATCAGGCGTTTGAACTCTTATTTCAGCATCGAATTCTGTTTTTTCTACTTCTAAAGATGAGCTGATCAAAGCAATTTTCCCATTTTTAATTGATTTAGGCATCATGGGATGAACTACTTCCTTATCAACGATAATTCCATCAATAATATCTGTATCTAAAAGGCTTTTTCCTTCTTTTTTAATTATTTGAATTTGATCTAAATCAGCCATTATTTTTTTTCCGCGTTCTTCTTTGATCTGACTTATTGCTTTAACTGCAATGTTCGCAAAATGATTTTTTACTCCAGCAATTAATTTACTGTTCATTGAAGTCTCTGCAACTTTCATTAAGGTGTCTATATCATTAATATCTATCTTTGTTGCTAATTCTTGCAGCAAATCTTTACTTTTCAGCAGGGCTTTTCTGTATCCTCTGAAGATAATAGTAGGATGCACTGATTGCTCCATTAACTCTTCTGCGAGATTTAATAATTCACCGGAAATGATTACACTTGTAGTAGTCCCATCTCCCACTTTATCATCTTGTGTTTTAGCTACCTCTACTATCATTTTTGCGGCAGGATGTTCAACATCTATAGTATCTAATATTGTTGCTCCATCATTTGTTATGGTCACATCCCCTAGTGAATCAACGAGCATTTTATCCATACCTTTAGGTCCTAGAGTAGTTCTTACTGCTTCAGCAACTGCTTTTGCAGCAGCAATATTATTTTTTTGGGCATCTTTACCTCTTTTTCTCTCAGTTCCTTCTTTTAATATAAGGATTGGGACACCAGATAATTGTGCCATCTAATATTCACATCTCAATCTATTAATTAAAAAATTTTTATTTATATAGATCTCTAAGTCATAAAATTAAAAAAGTTTACGAAAAATATTTGACTACTTAATTTTTGGGTTTTTTTAAAATTTATTGGTGTTTTTAAAACTGAAGAATAAAAAAAAGTTAAAACCACTATAAATGATATCTATTCTAATTTTTTTAGGGATGACAATAATTTCCCTCTGTGTAAATATTATATTCTATAAGTATAGGAGGAGAGAATATTCCTTAAAACGAATTAAAATATTAGTTTTAGGAATTCTAACATGTATTACAATATTACTTATTACAAATGTACCTTTTTTTATTTTGCATAATTCTGATTCATTTTTAGATAAAGCTCAGTATTTTTTCATTCCAACACTTTTATTCAATTTAGCCAATATGTTTTATAGTGCTTCAGTTATTCTTTTTCTACTAAGTTTTTTTCAAGTTGATGATAATGTTATTGATCTTGATTTACCATCAAAATTATTAAATAAAAATGGAAATATTATGTCTGGATGGATTTTAAAAGGAAAAGCAAAAAAGCATAAATTTTATCTGGCTTTGAAAGATCTTGAAAAGCATATGTTTATCTGTGGCGCCACAGGTACTGGCAAAACCAATTTTTTACAGCATTTCTTAATTAATTTTACTAAAAAATACAAAATTCCTTTTATGTTGGTAGAATTTAAGGGTGAATATCATTTCTTACAGAAAAAAATCGAAAATTTATTAATAATAAGACCTGGTGAGAATTTTTCTATTAACATATTTAATTCTGAAGGAGTTCTTCCCGAAATCCACGCAGAGAGAATATTTGATATATTAAAAAGTGGCAAATTTTTAGATGAGAGCGCAGAATTTACACCGCAAATGGAAAAAGTATTAGTCGAAATATTAACAAAGGTATGTAAAAATAAGAAATTTCAGAGTTGGGAAGGATTTTATCAATGCTGTAAGGGTTATGCTACTAATAAGCAGAATCAAATTCCGATGTTGAGTCAAACTCTCATAAGTATTACGAATAGGATTAGAAGATTTTCCTTAGGGTCTTTAAAGGCAATATTTGATACAGATCATAAGTTAAAAGTAAAAGATTTGTTTAAAAGAAATGTTTTATTCGACTTAAGCTCTATTATACGTCTAGGTGGAGAAAAGGAGGATGCACTTTTCTTTTTGAATATGATTTTAAAATATCTATGGGACAAAAATCTTACTTGTGGAGCATATAAATTTCAGGGGATAAAACACATTACTATAATTGAAGATATCCAATATTTTGCTCCTAAGGAGATTACTAGACAAAGTAAATTAACCACATATTTGGAAGATATTGCATTACTTCAAAGAGGTACTGGAGAGTGTTTGATTTCATTGGCTACTCATCCAGATATCAGTGAAGAGATTTTGGCAAATTGTGGTGTTTTAGTATGCTTTAAAACTCATATGGAAAAAGAGGTGTTATGTAAATTATTAAATCTCGATTCTGAGAATGAAGATTACTTATCTATTTTAGAAGAAGGTCAATGCATAGTTAGAGTAAATTCAATTAAGAGACCTTTTGTGCTTAGTGTTCCTTTAATTAATAGAGAATGGCTTAAACCTATAGAAATTAATCAAATTAATGAATCTATTCTCAATAATAATACAACATTAAAAAATGATAAGATTAAAAAAAAAAAATTTAAACCTCTTCAATTTTTTAAAAACTTATCAAAAATTCACTATTCTGATTCAAAAAAGTCAGATATTAATTTAATCAGGATAAAGCAAGAACAAAAAAAGAATGGATCAAATGTAGATCATGATGATATCTATGAATTTATTAAGGACAATAAGGAAATTGAAACAAGCCACAATAAATTTGATAAATTAAAAGATTATCTCAATAAACTCTATATTAAACAAGAAGAGAAAGAGTAATAATTTTAAGATATCAAAATTCAATATACTTATGACTATTACTATAGGAATCATTGGAAAACCTAGCAGTGGAAAAACTACCTTTTTAAATGCTGCTTGCTTAACACACGCTAAAGTCAGTGAAATACCCTTTACCACAATAGAACCAAATAAAGGAGTAGCTTATGTAAAAACTAAATGTCTATGTAAAGAATTAAAAGTAAAAGATAACCCCCAGAATTCTATATGTATAGATGGAACACGTTTTATACCTATTAACTTAATCGATGTTGCCGGATTAGTTCCAGATGCCCATAAGGGAAAAGGATTAGGGAACAAGTTTTTAAATGATTTAATCAGAGCTGATGTGCTTCTACATATTGTTGATATAACTGGGTCTCTTGATAAAACTGGGAAATTGGTTTCTGTTGGAGAAAATGATCCTTATGAAGATGTATTGTTTCTAGAAAATGAGATAAACTTATGGTTTAAAGAGATACTTGAAAGGGAAGATTGGACAAAATTTACCAAAGGGATATTGACAGAAAAAAGAAAAGTTGTTGAGGCTTTTTATGAGAGACTTTCAGGAGTAAGGATTAATAAACAACAAATAATCCAATCTTTAAAAGATTCAAATTTAGAAAGCAAAAATCCTTCCATTTGGACGGATTTAGAGCTTTTAGAATTTGCAAAAATCTTACGGAAGATAGCTAAACCTATATTGATTATAGCGAATAAAATTGATAAAGAAATTAGTGAAACTAATTTAAAAGAATTAAAACATAATTATAAAGATCCCATTATCCCATGTAGTGCATTAGCAGAACATTTTTTAAGAAAATATCATGAAGATAAAGCGATTAATTATATACCAGGCTCAGATGATTTTGAAATCATTAACAAAATCAGCCTGAACTTACAAGAACTAGAAATGTTAGAAAAGATAAAAATTAAAATTTTAAAGCAATATGGTAATACGGGAATCCAAAATGCTTTAGATTATTCTGTATTTAATATTGCAAATCAAATTTGTGTTTATCCTGTATCAGATCTTAATAATTATACAGATAATAAAAATAATGTTTTACCAGATGCATTTTTAGTAGAAAAAGGAATGTTATTGAGAGATTTTGTAAGAGAAAAAATTCATAGTGAATTAGCAGACAATTTTATGTTTGGTATAGATGCGAGAACCAAGAAGAGATTGGGAGAAAATTATGAATTAAAAGATAGAGATATTATCAAAATTATAACATCTAAAAGTTAAAATTAAAGAACTACTCTTGTTTAGAAGTTAAGAGAATATATACAAGAATTATAATAAATAAGATAATTCCAAAAAAGATTAAGAAGAATCTATATAATTCAACAATTTCTGAATCAGTTTGAAACAAAAAAAGAATAATTAGCAATAGTATTCCAGAATATTTCATACTTATGATGAATATTTAATGAATAATTATAAAATTTCTTATTTTTTAATAATTTAAAGAGATTTTTAAAGTCAAAATATTAAATCATGTAATCCTTTTTGGTTTTTGAAAAAACAGTTATTTATTTCAATAGGTATAAGATTTAAAAATTTACATTGAATTATTAGTTAATTTTTTTTAATTTTTTTCATAGATAGTGGACCTGACGGGAATTGAACCCGTGACCTCTTGAATGCAATACCTGCATGAAGCAAATTGCTTGCAATGTGTCAAGCGATCTTCCACTGATCTACAGGCCCTTAATATTTACATCTTTTACTTGTATTAAAAGCAATTATAATTAAAATCTTTTACTTTTAAAAAAAAAGATAAAATTTGTTAAAAACATAAAAATGGCAAATTCAATGAAATTTAATAAAAAAGAATATAGGTAAAAGTTTAAAAAGAACTTACCTAAGATAATAATTTTATTATAAAATAGGAGGTGATCCAGCCGCAGGTTCCCCTACGGCTACCTTGTTACGACTTCTCCCTCCTCGCATACTAGAAACTCGATATGACCAGTCTGACCAGACCTCATTTTTAGCACACTCGGATGGAGCGACGGGCGGTGTGTGCA
>CP070831.1:1040778-1043610 GCA_020344955.1 Promethearchaeota archaeon
TGGAATTAATATTACAAGAATCATCGACGATTCTGGGAGGAATGCGCCATGTAATATTGGCGAAAGTTAACGATTTTCTTATAGCTAATGCAGGGATTGATCAATCTAATGCAGGTTTAGGTAACGTTGTCCTCTTACCAAAAGACTTAAAAAAAGTAGCATGGGATTATTGGAAAGAATTAAAAGAACAGTTTCAAATTAATAATTTTGGAGTAATTATCGCAGATTCGAGGGTCCAACCTCTTAGGAAGGGCACGATTGGAATTGCTATAGCTACTGCAGGGTTCGAGCCAATTGAAGACTTAAGAGGTCATCCCGATATATTTAAAAGACCAATGGAGATAACAATGAGAGCAATAGCAGATGATCTAGCGAGTGCTGCACAATTTCTACTGAGTGAGGCTGATCAAAAAACCCCTGTCGTTATCATTAGAGATACTAATATAGAATTTACTGAAACTCCTAAAACAACTCCAGAAATGGCACCAGAAAAATGTCTTTACATGAATATTTTTTCGAGATATCTATTAGAAAAAAGTAAAAATAAAGAATAATATTAGTTTAACTGAGGTTTTATAATCGTTTTTTTCCTGAAATTATAACTCCTTCTAATTTGGCTCCCGAGAACACCACCAATAACTCCACCTAAAATATTTGGGAGTGTCTGATAAGGGAAATAGATTCCAAATACAAAGATTATAAAGTAAATATTTGGATATATCAATGCCATAGCAAGTATCACTCCAATTGTCCCACTTAACACCCCTCGTCTTATATCTTCGGTAAAAAATCCAGCTGTAATTCCACTAATTAAAGCAAATAAGAAATAGCCTAATGATGGAAAGAAGTCTAAATAGAACAGCAACCATGAAAAATTGATATAAACTATCCCATAAAAAGTCGCAGATACAAAACTACCAAGTAAAAGATTTTTGTCTTGAAACTTTCTATGAATTATATATAAAATTAAGAACAAAGAAGCTATATATATAGGTAGAAAGAAAATAATTGAAGAATCTGTAGGGATTATAAATAAGCTGAAATTCATTTTTAGATTTAATATTATTAAATCACTATAATTAGAAGCTGGAATTATTCATTGATATATAAAGGTTATTTGTTTTCTGAATTTTTAAATTTGAATATCAGATAAATTTTATTGAAATAAATAATAGAAGATTAAATGTTATAATTTTGCAAAAAAAAACCTTAAATGTGAAGAGAAATGGATAATCTCTTTCGATTAAAAAGAAGTCAAGTTGATCCTGCGGCTAAAGTGCTTGCAAGAGCTTTTGAAAATGATACTTTATTTAATGCGTACTTCCCAGATCTTACTATGAGAGTTGAGCAAATTTATCATTTAATGAAATACTGTTTACGATATTGTAGGAAGTTTGGCGAAGTTTATACAACATCATCCAAATTAGAGGGAATTGCATTATGGCAATTTGTAGATCCAATGGAAGAGCAAAAAGATAAACCAAGAAGTTTATTTGCGAAATGGCTTATTTTTAGATTAGAAGTTGCATTAGGTGAAGCGGTGGAAAAGGTATATTCCATTTATGATTACATGATTTCAATACAATATGAACTTGTACCTTTACCTCATTGGTATTTAATGATGATAGGGGTTGATCCAGATTTTCAAGGGAAAGGATATGGAAGTAAATTGATTAAACCTATGCTTTCTCGGATTGATAAAGAACAATTACAATGTTATCTTGATACTAACATTGAAAAAAATGAACCACTATATCAATATTTTGGTTTTAAAACCTTGAAGAAATATCAAATTCCAGGAAGTAATGTTATTAATTGGTCAATGGTAAGAGAATAACCATTTAAAATTGATCTAAGATTTATTAATTGAGAGTAAGCTAAAATTTCTTTATAAATTTTTAACATTACAAACAAAAATCTGACGCCTTGAATTAGAAGTATAAGGAGTTGAGTCAAAATCACCATATTTTGCTTTAATTTTAAACCCGTTATATTTGAGTAAAGCATCTAACTCTTGTGGGAAGAATATTCTCAAATTCATTTCATGATTTTTACTAATAGTTTTATCTGCTATAGAATACGATAATCGCCATAGGAGGACTTGATTAGCTTTATCATATTTAGTATTTTCACTAACTATTACTAAACCACGTCCATCAGGGTCTTGATATTCTGCGTTAGGGTAAAATTTTGATGGATCTCTTACCAAAATATTCAGGTCAGGGTTAAATGCATCAAATATAAAACCCCCATTAGGTTTAAGATGCTTTTTTACACAGATTAGACACATTTCAACACTATCTAAATCTAATAACCAATTAAAAGCACACCCCGGCATTAAAACAAGATTGAATTTTTGGTGTAAATCAAAATCAGTCATGTCTGCTTCGATCCATTCTATGTTTACTCCAGTTTCTTTTGATTTTCTTTTTGCTTCTTTTAACATTGTGTTTAAAAGATCTAATCCCATTATTGATATCCCTTTTTCTGCTAGTGGAATTGTCACTCTTCCAGTTCCACATGCTAGTTCAAGAACTGGTTCTCCATATTCTTTTGCTTTATTTATATAAAAAGGGATATCTTCAAATCGGCTCCTACTTCCCATTTTTGCATCATAATGCCGACCATCAAGATATTCCAAAACATCTATTTTGTTTTTCATTTTAAATTACCCTTATTAAGAACTTAGTATTCTCTTAATCTCTAACATTTTTTCTTAATTTTAATTTGATTTCCCAATAATCCACCTATTCCTCCAAACAAGATACTTAGAAATACATAATAGCTATAAGGATAAATTGAGAAGAAGAAAAATAACATTCCTTGAAAAAA
>CP070831.1:1043710-1082489 GCA_020344955.1 Promethearchaeota archaeon
TTTAAATATTTTGAGTCAAACCTTAATAAGAAGATATGGCTCTCTTTCTATAAAGAATCCATCTTGTTTTAATATATATAGATATATATCAATACCAAAAAGAATAATATTTCTGGTTTTTCATTCTTTTTTTTGATTTACAATTATTATTATAGATATTATTATAATAATCGTCCCTACTAGATGAGCGATTGTAAATTGATGTCCAAGTATAATAATAGCAAATACAGCAGAGGATATAGGTGTTGGTGCAAATACAGTTGTTGCTTTTGACACCTCTAAATATGATAGAGTTTTATACCAGCATACTAATCCAGCTCCATAAACAGACCCCATCAAAAAGAAAAATAATAAATGACCCGGTTCAATAAAAATACTGATATTAGGAGTAAAAAATATTAAATAAGTTATAACTAAAATACCACCTGAAATCATATTTCTAATAAATACCATCTGTATTGGTGTAACTTCATCTCTACTAAACATTGGCTTTGTCAATGTATGACCAAAAATCCACATTAGTGAAATTGCTAGAATGATTCCTACCCCCATTAAAATATTAAGACTTATATTGATCAATGTAAAAAAGTCTGTAATACTAATGGCTAGACCAAGAAATAAGAAGATTGAAAAAACAACCTGACGTTTTGTTATTCTTTCTTTTAGTAAAATGTACCCTAAAAATAAAGAAAAGAAGACTGTAGTTTTTTGTGTTAGAGATCCAATAATTGGTTCTGCCAAATCATACCCAATGAAAAATAAAATCTGGTTTAATCCAAAAAGCAAACCAATAAAAATAAGCAACCAAAAATTTTTTTTCCATCCTTTTAGAAAATGAAGTTTTATAATCTGATTTCCCTTATTATTAACTATTTGACTTTTAGAATTTATTGATTTAAATTCGATTAACATGATGGGAAAAAAAATTATCATTTCAACCAAACAAGTCATAGCTCCTGAAAGATATGCATCCACAGCTATTGGTCTTAGTCTCGCAATTATTGGTTGTAACCCTACAAAAATTACGCCAAAAAAACCTGTTATTAGACCTTTCTTTGTATTTCTCTCCAATGCAATTACGTAAAAGGTGTAGCGAATATTAAGTTTATTTTGATTTTAACATCTTATTATCATCTCAAATTTTAAGAAGGATATGTTTTGATTCAGAAAAATTTAATTGATTAGGAAAATTTAAAAAACAAACTTATAAAGCTCAAGGATGTGAATAATAATTTCTAACAATTTTGCGATTAAGACTAAAGGGCTAACTAAAAATTTTGGTAATATTGTAGCTGTAAATAATTTAAATTTAAACATTCCCTATGGAATCACGTATGGATTATTAGGACCAAATGGAGCAGGAAAAACTACAACAGTAAGAATGTTAAACGCAATAATAACTCCTACTGATGGCACAGCGGAAGTAGTAGGGTATGATATTATAACTCAAAGTAAACAAGTGAAAATCAATTGTGGATTCTTGCCAGAATCACCTGGACTTTATCAAAAATTAACAGCAAAAGAATTTTTGGAATTTGTAGGTGAATTATACTATCTACCTAAAGAAGTAATATCCTCAAGAATAGAAGAATTATTAGAGATTTTTAATCTAGAAGGACGTGAGAATGACCTTTTAGAAGGATATTCAAGAGGTATGAAACAAAAAGTATGCTTATGCGCAGCCTTAATACAAGATCCCAAAATAATCTTTCTCGATGAACCAACTTCTAATTTAGATCCAGCAGCCGCAAGGATGGTTAAGGATCTGATATCTGATCTTGCTAAAAAAGCTGAAAAAACTATATTTATATGTACTCATCTTCTCGATGCTGCTGAAGAATTGTGCGATTTAATTGGTATTATTGATAAGGGTGAATTAAAAGTTGAAGGAAGCCCTAAAGAAATAATAGCTTCTGTTGGAGCAAAGGATCTGGAAGATGCATATCTCAAAATAATGGGCGTTTCTAAAATTGAAGATTTGTTATCTTGGAGAGAAGAAACACCAAATACCATGGAAAAAGAAAAAAAGAAGAAAAAAAAGAAAAGAAATTAATACGAAACGATGGCACTTTGGATAACAATAGCTAAAAACGAGTTGAAGCTCAGAACTAATAAATTTCGGAACCATCGAATACTATTTTTTATTGTTTTATATTCAATTCTTATAATATGGGCTTTTATTTTATCTCAACCTCTTTTTGATTTATTTATGCCTACATTAGGTGGTATAATTCCAGAAATAACTAATGCTGTTGCTTTAATTATTGAATATATGATGATGGCTGTTTTTTTATCAATTTTTATTTATCCTTTAAACAGTATTTATAGAAAAATTGAAATTGGTTTTAAAGAAATTGTTCTAGCATCACCTGCTACTGCTGGTGACATTTTCTTGGGAGAATTTATAGGAAAGTTACCAATTTACCTAGGAGGAGTTTTAATATTTACTCCAATAATAACAGGAATGCTAAACCCTATTATAGATTTAAACGTAATTCAGTATATTATTATTTATTTATCTGTTTTTGGGTTAGTATTATTTTCTGCTTTATTAGGATCCATTGTTGCTGCATGGTTAGAGCATAAAATAGCAAAAAGCGAAAGAGCAAAAGATATAGGCAGAATTTTGTTATTTTTACTGTCAATCGCAATGATTGCAATGATGTATACATTGCAATTTCTATTCGACTTTCTTATGAAAAACCCACAATTAAGGAATTGGGTTATGATTTATCCTTCCTTATGGTTTTCTAATATTGTTTTATATTTTATTGACCCCATCTTGATTAATACTTACATATTAAATATTTGGTTAAGTACAACATTGGTTATTATTATTCCTCTGATTATTTTCTTTATAGCATATAAGAAAGCACATAATTTTTTTACTGTAGAAGGAGGGATAGAAAAAATATCTATTGTAATTAAACGAGAAAATAAATTTTACAAATTAATTAGGAAATTCACGGGGCATAAATGGGAAGGATTAGTAGTTATTCAGTTAAAAGAGTTTTTAAGAAGAAGGGAAAGCATTATGAAATTCGTTTATTTAATAGCTTTGGTAGGAATCTTAGGAGTTGTTTTTTCAAGTCTGGGAATAAGTGATTTAATTATTCAATCAATGATAGTTGTAATGTTAATTATCATAGGTGGAATAATGTATGGTTTACTTTTTGGAAGCTATATATTTGTTGGTAGTAAGGACTTAATTTGGGTATATAAAAGAAGTCCTCGAAATACTACTGCGTTAGTATTTTCTTACTTCTTAGCGATGTTTATATTTAATGTACTAATCGCACTAGGTCTTACTTTATTCTTTACTTTCTTATTCAAATTTGATCTTTTTAGTATCTTGTTTTTCTTCAGTTTTTATTTAATAAATTGTGTAATTGTGATTTCTCAAGCAGTTGGGATTCAATGTCTAAGTCCTGCTTTTGAGGAAAAAGGTAGTGCAATGACATCAAATAATCTTTTTCTTATGGTACTTCAAGTAGTACCCTTTCAATTTATATTGATAATTATAATTATAGTATTTCCAATACCAGCATCTCCAATATTAGCAAAATTCCACTTTCTAATGCCTTTATTATTAATCTCAATGGGAACTGCTATTCCTCTTTTAATTTTGGGGTTAAGAAAATTGAGTAAAATTGAGTAAGGTAAAATTAGAATAAATGAGATTTTTATAAGTTTGAGGCAGTTATTTTTTCTAATTCCTTCGCTAGATTTTCATCAAGAGGTCGTAGAGGGGCTTTACTTAAGAATCTAGATACTTGTTCTTTCGCTCTTTTTCTAGCAGATGTTGATCCATTTTGCTTCCAAGCTTCACGAGTCATTCTATCTATAATAGTGCTAGGAAGGAATAATTCCTTTCTAAAATATTTTAAAGTTGTTGGATGAGATAATAATTCTTCTTTTTCTGCATAATCTTTCAAGATATCTGAAGCAAACGGAGATCCATAATCTTCAATACCGCGAATCAATCTCTTAACCATCCCTACTATTTCATTATCAATTATAAGTTTTTCAGTACTTTGAGTTGATTCAAAATCAAGCATTCCAGGTCCAGAGATCATATTTATACCTGCTAAGCCTGCTAAGAGGGCTCCCATCCCTGCTTCAAAACCTGCTTGACTATCAGGGATTTTAGAGTCACTTAATGACATATATGCATGAGTAGGTATTTTTAAGAATTTACCAATCTCAACATCTCCTAGATTGATCATCATCGTCTCTATAGCTCCCATTGGTGTTGTACCTTGTTTCATATCAAAAACTGCAGGTGAACCCCCCCATATTAAAGGAGCTCCACTTCTAGTTAATTGAACAATTACAACTCCAGCAAGACATTCTGCACAATGTTGAGTAATTGATCCGATTAAAGTAATTGGAGCACTAGCTCCTGCTAAAGGCATTGAAACAAATTCAGAAGGTATCATACTTTTCGCGGCATCAATTAATGATTGAGTAGTAAGATCAGACCATTTGAGAGGAGGGCTAGGACAGGCATCAAATATGGCTAAAGGTTTTCGTGCTAAATCTTCTTCAGATGATCTGCATGCTAAAAGAAATTCTTTCATAATTGAGAAACTTTCTTTACGAAATGTTCCGGTTACAACAGGTTTATGACAATGAGATAATGCTAGATATAATCTATGCCAATCTTGTGCTTCTTTTGGAACATCCTGATAGATTAAAGCTGTGCTTTGAGCTTCAATATAATCTAATTGCTCAACCACTTTTGAAAATCTAATGAAATCCTTTGAAACTGCCTCTCTTATATCTCCAGTATCCTCATCAAGGATAAAAATTGCTGCTGATCCAGGATCAAAATGAACATTATCTTCTTTTAATCTAATATGCTCATTACCATCTCTGTCAAATAACGTAATTTCATGAGGAACTGTTCCTAAACACTTATTAACTAAATCAGGTGGAATATAATACCGTAAACCCTCATGATTTATCCCATTTTGATCAAACATTTCAATTGCTTCTTGATTTTCAATGAAAACACCTTGAATTTCAAGAATTGATTTAGCTTCTTCAAGAATCATTTTTTTATGATCCTCATCTAAAATTTTAATTTTTGGTCTAATAATTGACATTTCGATAATCTCCTTCAGATAATATTTTAAAGTGAATTAATAATTTCTCGGATTGTGCTTATAGTTTCTGGTGATGTACCGCAACATCCTCCAACTATTTTTGCTCCTAATCCTATCATTTCCTTAACATCATTAGCAAATTCATCTATAGGTTGTTCATAATATGTTTTATCTCCCTTTACTACAGGTTGTCCTGCATTAGGTTTCACAGAAAATGGTTTATTAGTAAAACTAATAGCATCTTTTAATAAATCAACCATGTCATGAGACCCAAGAGTACAGTTTGCTCCAATAACATCTACATCTTCATTATTCAGAGTATTAATACATTTTTCTAAAGAATCTCCCATTATTGTAAAGAATCCCCTTTTAGTCTTTTTATAGGTGATTGAAGCAATTAAGGGTTTATTAGATACATCCCTAACTGCTCTAATAGCTGTTAGTATTTCTTCAAGATCAGAAATTGTCTCAATATGCCAAAGATCAACTCCTTTTTCTAATAATTTCGCTTGAGTAGAAAAACTAGAATACCATTGATCACTAGAAGCATTTCCTACTGGTGGTCTAAATTCCCCTGTTGGGCCAATATCTCCAACAATTAAACATCCAGAAGGACAGACATCTTTGATGTTTTTCAAAGCATTATCGGTAATTTTTCCAATCAATTCTTCAATATTATGTCTTTTTAGATTCATAGGAGTGGAGCCGAAGGTATTTGTTTGGCACATATCTGAGCCAGCATCATAATATGATTTATGAATTTCAGATATTATTTCTGGTTGTTCAATATTTAAAAGATCTGAAACCTTTCCAGGCTTTAATCCTCTTTTAATCAACTCAGTCCCCATAGCTCCGTCGAATAGTATAATCTTTGAATCATCATTTAACCAATTCTGGAATAACATATCATTCTCCTCTATAAAAAATATTAAATTTATTTATCTAAAAGAGATTTAACCAATCTGACGGCATCGATCGCATTTTCAGCAAAACCATTAGCATTACATTCTTCTACCCATGAATTTGTTACAGGAGCACCACCTAGGATCACTTTGAATTTATTAGATAGATTTTTTTCTTTTAAAAGTCCAATAACCTTTTTCTGACCAATCATAGTGGTTGTTAATAAGGCAGAAACTCCAATTATATCGGCCTTCTTTTCAATTGCTTCTTCTATAATTTTTTCTACTGGAACATCTGCTCCTAAATCGTATACATCATATCCATAAGCTCTTAGCATTGTAGCTACAATTGTTTTTCCAATTGAATGAATATCACCCTCGATTGTAGCAATAACAACTGTGCCGCGTGAAATTTTCTCTGATGAGCTTTTAAGGTGGGGAATCAGAAGCTCCAAACAATTTTGCATTATTTGAGCTCCTCTCATAAGCTCAGGTAAGAAAAATTCACCATCTTCCCATAATTCACCAACTTTCCTAATTCCTGCAGCAAAACCCTTCTCAATAACATCAATCAAATTCAAGTTTTCCTTTAAAGCTTTATTTGCATATCCAATTGCTTTTTCTTCCTCGAGATTCACAATAGCATTCAAAATCTCATTATAGAAATCCTCATTTGGCATTAAAATCTCTCCTAATTGCTAGTTAAATTTCGATTAAAATTCGTTAAAATATTAAATATTTACATATAGTAAATTAGAAAAACCTTATTGTTGAATCGAAAAAAATATTTGTTAACTTTCTTTTTAAGATTTAATTTTTATATAAATTTTCAGTGATTTGATGTCAAAGAAGTTTTCAAAAGAACCAATTAGAGGGATGGATGATTATTATCCTCAAGATTTACGTGAAGTTAATTGGATAATTGAAACAATAAGAGACGTTGTAGAAAGATATGGTTATGAAGAATATCTCACTCCACAATTAGAACCTATTGAAATTTTCGCTGCTAAGTCTTCTGATGAATTAGTTAATGAGCAATCGTTTATTGTAGAGAAGAAGGAAGGAGAAAGATTAATATTAATTCCAGAACTTACGCCATCCTTAGCTCGCATGGTTGCAAAGAAGAGTCAAGAACTTAAGAAACCTATTCGATGGTATTGTGTACCTACATGCTTTCGATATGAAAGACCACAACGAGGCCGTCGTCGTGCTTTTATTCAACCTAATGTTGATATTTTAGGAGAAGAAAGTCTTTATGCTGATCTTGAAATATTTAATGTAATTGTCGATATTTTTACTGAATTTGGAGCTACTACTGAGCAATTTCAAATTTATTATAATAGTCGACGATTTATGGACTCGGTATGTAAATTTATTCTTGAAATAAAGGAAGAAATAATTCCATTAGTTTTCAAAGTATTAGATAAATCTGACAAACTCGATGAAAATGAATTTGAGAAATACTTAATTGATACATTTCAAGATGAAATTATTATTCAAGGTATATTAAAATTAAAAGATAGTAGAAGCATTAATGATTTATTGAAAAAATTTGACAATATCCCCCAAAAATTCTATAAATCTGAAGGATATCTTGAATTGAAAAAATTTGAACAATTAATAGAAGAAATAGATATAAGAAATTATTGTACATTCTCTTCTGGAACGGTAAGAGGGCTTGATTATTACACAGGAATTATTTATGAAGTATTTGACACCGGAACAGAAAATATTAGAAGTATTTTCGGAGGGGGTCGATATGATGATTTATTATCAATCTTTTCAGAAGAAAAAATTACGGGTACAGGATTTGGCATGGGAGTATACACTCTTTCTTTATTCCTAAAGACATATAATCTTATTCCAGAAGATATTAAAGAGAAGGATTATAGTGATACCATCTATATAGCATCCATAAATGAGGATATGTCAACATATGCTTTTGAACTAGCTAGAATGATCCGAGATGACGATTTTCCATGTATGATAGATTATCGATTTAAAAACTTAAAAAATCAAATAAAAAAGGCTAACGAATTGGGTATTCTCATAGTTTTAATTATAGGTCCTGAAGAACTAGCAGAAAGAACTGTAACTATCAGAAATATGGTCTCCGAAGAACAGAAAACTGTGAATTTCGATGCTGTTATCGAGGAAATCTATAGTATTATTGATGAATTTAACGAGGATAAATTCGAACAATAGATATTTTATAATATCTAATTTTTAAATATATTCTGCCTAGTATAATTCATCCAAATCCTTTATTACTAGACTTTTAGCTATAATTTTAAAATTCTCAACAATATTTTGATAATCATTATCATATGGTAACCACCATAAATCTGGTCCTTCAGATTGATCAAAGTTGACATGAAGAGGCCTTACAACTTCATAAAATCCTAACTTCCCATGAGATCTTCCAATTCCAGAGTTTTTTGTGCCTCCCCAGGGTGTGGGTGAAAGAGCAAAAGTATAAACGACTTCATTTATCATTACTGTGCCTGTATTTATTTCTTCGGCTATTTTTTGACCAAACTCTACATTTTTTGTCCATACAGAAGATGTCAAGCCATATTGATTGTTATTAACCATATCAATAACTTCGTTTTCTTCAGCAAATTTTAATACAACTAAAACAGGTCCAAATATTTCTTCTTGAACTACCTTCATATCATTAGTTACATCAGCTAAAATTGTTGGTTCATAGAAATACCCTGTAAAATTAGGATTCCTTTGACCACCTGTTAAAATTTTAGCACCTTCATCTACACCTATCTTAACCATTTTATCTACATAGTTTAATTGTTCTTCATTTACTATTGCTCCAATATCTACATTTGCTTCTGTCGGGATTCCTTGTTTTAATTCTTTTGTTAATTGAACTAGTTTAGTTAAAAAGGTTTCATAGATATCTGAATGAAGATATAATCTTTTTACTGAAGCGCAGACTTGACCGGAATTTGTGAATACACCCCATCTTGCTGCTAACACTGCTCTCTCAATATCTGCATCTGGAAATACAATCATTGCAGATTTACCACCAAGTTCAAGTGTTACCTCCGTTAAAGTTTGTGCTGCTCGTTGCATTATTTTTTTTCCAGTTGAGGTGCTCCCCGTGAATATTATTTTATCTGCCTTGTCAATTAAAGAATTTCCTATTTTAGATCCATCACCATAGACTGTTTGAACAATATTTTCAGGTATATCAATGTTATCAAAAATTTCCTGAATCTTCTGTCCAACTAAAACTGTATCTGATGAAGGTTTAAAGATTACACTATTACCTGCCATAATACTTTGAATAATTTGTTGAAAAGGTATAGCAAAAGGGTAATTATAGGGACCAATAACACATATAACACCAAGAGGCTTATATAATAAAATACTCCTCTTATTCAATGATTCATAAAATCCTAAAGGAACTTCTACTTCTTTTCCTAATATTTCTTCTACTGAAATATAATATTGAAATGTTGAGTCTACAACACCATATACTTCATTAATGAAGGCTTCTGAAGGAGGTTTTCCTACTTCTTTTGAAATTAATAATGAAATCTCATCAAATTGCTTAGAAATGACCTCATTAACTTTTATTATTTTTCTCGCTCTGATATTTAATGGTAATTTTGCCCATATTTTTTGAGCCTTTCTTGAGTTTTTAAAAATTTCGTTAAGATCTTCTAAATCAGTTTCTTTAACTTCTCCATTTAATTCAAGCGTTGCTGGATTTATACTTCTTATCATAATTTTCTTTACCTCATTTCTCCTTATGCTTTTCTATCTAAAAATATTACTAATTCTTTCTATAAATAAAAAAGTGAATGATTTTATAATTAAGAGCAAATAAATTTCCCATTTCTTTTTAAGATAACCTATAAGGTATATATCGTAAAATAAGAGAAAAATGAACATGGGGGAAGTACCGAGCTTTAAAAAATAGTGAGTGGACAAAATTTGTCATAATTAATTGGAACGCTCTTCTAACTTAAGTATTTAAAGAAAACAAACAAAAGAAAAATGACAAACGAATTCTTCTTAGAACGACAGTAAGAACAGATATCAAGTCGATTGTTATCTAATTTTTCACCGCAAATAGGACAAAAAATGGCCTTCCCTGCCTAGGTAATTTTATAAACTCAGAATGAATACTATGATTATGCACAAATCATCAGTTCCTGCATTCAAAAATGAATTGTCACCAGAACAACATAAAGAACTACTCAGAGCATTGAAAGCCCGTTTTGAGAAAAACATGAACCGTCATAAAGGTCTTGAATGGGCTAAAGTACAAATAAAGCTGGAAGCTAATACTGAAAAGCTGTGGTCACTAAATGAAATGGAAAGAACTGGAGGTGAACCGGATGTTGTTGGTTATGATAAAAAGACGGGTGAATACATCTTTTATGATTGTTCAGCTGAAAGTCCTAAAGGTCGCAGAAATGTTTGTTACGACCGTGAAGGGCAGGAGGCGAGGGAAAAGAAAGGGGTGCATCCAGAAGGTAATGCTATTGATATGGCAGCAGCCATGGGCATTGAGATTTTAACAGAAACCCAATATCGAGAGTTGCAGAAACTTGGAAATTTCGATATGAAGACGTCTAGCTGGGTGAAAACACCTTCTGATATTAGAAAACTCGGCGGCGCTATTTTTGCTGATCGCCGTTACGACCATGTCTTCGTGTATCATAACAGTGCACCCTCTTTCTTTGGGGTTAGGGGATTCCGTGGCTCGCTAAGGGTCTAGCTTTGGACTTTTGGTTATCGTAAAAGTGAAATTGATGGAAAAGGAAATTTAATAAAGAAAATTTAAAAGGTTTGATAATTAGGTTTCAAATCGAGATTTTAACTTTCCTTAATTTCTAATTTAAATGCTTTATTGAATTGGATATGGAGAGTAAAGAATTTAAAGAAAAGAAAACATCAAATTCAAATTCTTAAAAAATTATTCATATAACAAGCAGATTAAAAGTAAAATTGGAAATGAGTCCATTACCAAAAATTTCTAAAATTTGGATCATTCATTGGCAACAATTACTAAATAAATTATTAATATTAATTAAAAAACACAATTAGTTTGGAACAATTATGAATTTTATTGAGGACTTAATCTATTTAATAAATGAGAAAAAGTCTGTTGTTTGTATGGGACTTGATCCAAGAATGGATAAAAAAGGAGAAATTCCTCAATACCTTATAGAAGAATTACAGAATCCAAATAATATTATAAAGGAATTTAATAAAATTTTAATCGAAAATACTTATGACTTAATTCCTGTTATCAAACCGCAAATAGCTTTTTATGAAAAATATGATGCTATCGAGGCTTTAAAAGAAACTATAAAATTTGCTCATAAAAAAGATCTTTTAGTAATTTTGGATGCAAAAAGAAATGATATCGGCAGTACATCCGAGGCTTATGCATATTCAATATTTAATAACCTTAAAGCTGATGCATGTACAATTAACGCTTATCTAGGATTTGATGGTGTTAAGCCTTTTCTAAATTATAAAGATAGAGGTGTTTTTATACTTACAAAAACATCAAATCCTAGTAGTGTAGAATTTCAAGATTTATTTAGCATAAAATTAGATAAGGTTCCGAATGAAATTTCTAAATATGAAGTAAAAAAAAAGATTCTTAAAAGAAATTATTTGCAAATGGCAGAATTAATAAATGATTGGAGCAAAAACTTACCAAAAT
Organism: Promethearchaeota archaeon; assembly: GCA_020344955.1. GTDB lineage: Archaea > Asgardarchaeota > Lokiarchaeia > Sigyniarchaeales > SOKP01 > Loki-b32. The sequence continues at coordinate 1,055,425 of CP070831.1, forward strand.
TCTCTGATTTTACCAATATTGGTGCTGTAGTTGGAGCAACTTTCCCTCAAGAATTAAAAAAAATTCGAGATATAATAAAAAATTCTTTTATTCTAATCCCTGGCTATGGTGCTCAAGGAGCCCTAGCAAAAGATATAAAACATGGTTTTTATGAAAACAGTTTAGGAAGTATTGTAAATTCCTCAAGAAATATTATTTATGCATACAATAAGACTAAAAAATATAATCCAGAGGATTTTGGGAAAGCTGCTAGAAATGAAATTATAAACATGAGTAACAATATTAATAAAGTGATCGGTCTTTAGTTAAAGTTTAATTCTTAAAAAATAAACGTACCAATATTTGAATTAATTAGGTACATAGCATAACTTAAAGGACCTAATATCAAAAGTACTATAACAAGAGACCGTTTCATCCCGATTTTATGAAGAACATTTACGATATTTAGATCAATAAATGCTGAGAATATTATTGTAAGAGCAATTATAGCTGGATGCGGTCCTTCATCTTGGTAAGCGCCCATTAAACCCGATAGAAGCATGGGAAGGCTAATGAAGAAGATCAAACCAAGTTGAATCCCAAAACTCCCAGCAACCCATTTGAAGTTTGTTTTATCTTCAGCTTTGGTTATAGCTAACCCAAATTTTAATATAAAAATATCTGCAACTAATAATATAATGGCAATTATAAAAGGCATCATTTCCTCTATCGAGGGCAATTGAAATATCATATATCCCACCTATTAATTTCAAATTAAAACATTTTATAATTAAAATAATTTTTAACTATAAGAAACATTTTATTAAAACAATTTAAATTTATTTAATTAGCTTGAACCATTTAGATCTGTATTTAAAATACAATAACTATCTTGGAGGAAATTAAAAAGAGATTAGAAAAAGGTAATATGCAATGGTAGAAACGACAATCGATACAAGTCAATATAACGAAGAAACACCAAGGATTGCTGTGTTTATATGCCAATGAGGCTTAAACATCGCTGAAATAATCGATACTCACGCTTTAGTAGAATTCTCAAAAACATTACCAAATGTTGTAGAATCCTTAGATTATATAAGTCTTTGAACTGAACCGGGAGCAGAATATATAAAAGAAAAGATGCTTGAAAGCAATGCAAATAGACTGGTTGTAGGATCTTGTACACCCAAAACCCACGAACCTGTATTTAAAAGTGTCTTGGAATCAATGGGTATTGACTCATCTTATTTAGAGTTCGCTAATATCCGTGAACATTCTAGTTTTGTACATAAAAAAGATAAAGTAGGTGCTCAAAAAGTCGCTGAGGATATAATACGATCAGCTGTAGCAAGAGCTTCTGTCCTTGAGAAGATTTTGATTAAAGAAGTCGATATAACAAAAAAGGCTCTCATTATTGGAGGTGGCGTAGCAGGATTATCAGCAGGAATAGATCTTGCTGAAGAAGGTTTCGAAGTTCATTTGGTCGAAAAAAGCCCAACTATCGGAGGCAAAATGGCTAAATTAGATCGTACTTTTCCTACAGATGATTGTAGTATATGAATCTTGGGCCCTGTCATGTTACAAGCAGCAAGAACACCTGGACTCAACTTATATACTTATAGTGATGTGGAAGAAGTATCTGGTTTTGTAGGAAATTTCGTGGTAAAAATAAGAAAAAGAGCACGATATGTAAATAATGATTGTAATGGATGTGGTGCATGCTTTGAAGTTTGCCCTGCTTATGGGTATAATGAATTCAATGAAGGGATGGATTCAAGAAGAGCAATATATGTAGCCTTCGCTCAAGCGGTTCCTTCTTTAGCCCAAATTGACATGGAAAGATGCATTAAATGTGAATTGTGCAAAGGAGCATGTGAAGTTGATGCTATTGATTTTGATCAAAAAGATGAAATTGTCGAAATAAATGTAGGGTCAATAGTAGTTGCTACAGGTTGGGATGAATTTGAACCACCATTTGGATATCTAGGCTTTAATAAATACCCCAATGTGATTACTCAACTAAAGCTTGAAAGAATGCTTGCTCCAAATGGACCAACAATAGGACATTTGGTAAGACCTTCAGACGGTAAGGAGCCAAAAAGAATACTATTCATTCAATGTGTTGGATCAAGAGATCTGAACATGAATACCTATTGTAGCTCCGGTGTCTGTTGTATGATTTCAATAAAAAACAGTAAATTGATCAAACAACATTATCCGGAGGCAGATATTACTGTTGCTTACATGGATATGCGAGCTGCTGGGAAAGATTATGAAGAGTATTTTACACTCTCAAGGAAAGAAGGTATAAAATATATTAGAACAAACATAAGTAGAATAAAGGAAGACCCAGACACTCATAATCTAAAAATAGTTATGCAAAATACATTAGGCTCAACTGGCTTACAAGAACTAGAATATGATTTAGTTGTACTCTCTGCCGCAATGGTACCAGCTAGGGGAATTGATAGTATTCAAAAATTATTGAAACTTGAATTAAGCCAAGATGGATTTTTCAAAGAATTTCATGCAAGATTGAATCCTATTGAAACTAAAATACCGGGAATAAGTCTAGCTGGGGTAAGTCAAGGTCCAAAATCAATTGTAGAATCAATTACTCAAGGGAGAGCTGCAGCATCAGCACTTGCTAGACTAATGGTTAAAGATAAATATCGTATTCTGCTGATTCGTGCTTCAGTCGATAAGGAAAGATGTGCAAAATGTGGATTATGTGAATTGAATTGTCCATATGATGCGATTACTCTAATGGATGATGGTGCTGAAGTAAATGAGATATTATGCAGAGGTTGCGGAACTTGTTTGGCTAATTGCCCTTCAGAGGCAATAACTCTTAGATATTATAGAGAACCTCAATATGAAAAGCAAATTGATGCAATCTTGGAGGAAATATAGAGAGGTGAAATGAATGGCAGAAATTTCAGATGCTGATATAAAGATTTTGGCATTCCTTTGCTGGAAATGAGGTTATGGAGCAGGTGATATGGCTGGTACAATTCGAGCTCAATATCCTGCTACACTCAGACCAGTTAGAATTAATTGTAGTGGACGTGTAACACCATCACTTATGATGCGCGCAATTGGTAAAGGTGCTGATGGTATTGTTATAGGAGCATGATACCAAGGTGAATGTGATTATGAAACTGGCAATTTGGTTGCTGAAAGGAATGCTACATATGTAAAAGAAATTTTAAAAACTGTTGGACTTTCACCAGAAAGAATTCAAATGTTCCATTGTAGTGCCGCTGAAGGACAAAGATTTCAAGAAGAAGCCACGCGCATTTCAGAAACAATCAAAAATTTAGGCAGCAATCCTTTAAAAGATTCAAATGCTTCAAAAAAAGAAGGTAAGGAATCAAAAAATTCTAAAAAATAACCGATTAGAATGATCTTTTCAAATAAATCTTAGTTGAAAGGTGACGTCCCTTGCAAGGGTATCGGAATTAGTTTATTATCTTTTTAAAAATTTAACAAAAAATATTTACAAATTTTAAATCTTTATTTTAACTTTTTATTTTACAATTAATTTTTTAATTTATTATTATTTTTGATTGACGTGAATATAAGATGGGAAAAGATATTAATAAGCAATTGAAGAAAGCGGAACAACTTTCTAAAGCGTTACAATATAAAAGAGCCGCAAAATTATTCAATACTGTTGGAAATGAAATCTTAAAATTAGGAAATTACGAGCTAGCAAAAGAATGTTTTTTTAATGCTGCGAAATGTGCTATAAATGAAGATAAATTACTAGTCGGGTTGGAGTTTTTAAGAAATGCTGGTAATGCTTCTCTTTTAAATAATAATTTTTTGGAAGCTTATGAATTCTATAAAGCTGCATTTGATTATATACCAAATTTAAAGAATTCTTCAGACCGCAATTTTCTATTCATAAACTTTTCAGGTCTTTCATACCTTTGTTTATTTGTAGAAGGAAGACAAGAAGAGGGTTTAAGCTTAGTAAAGAAATATAAAAACTTCGTGGATGATGCTTATTTTAAAGAAAGTGATTTAATCAAGTTAATTAAGGATTTTACTGTTGCTACTAAGGATAAAAAAGAAAACTACGTGAAAAAAATTCAAAAGGATTTTGAAAAATTTAAACTTCTTGAAGGGGAAATAAATCTTGCAAAACAAGCTTTAGTAATAGCAAAAACCATAGTTTCTTTAAAAACTATTTTAACTTTGGATAAAAACATTTATACGACAAACGATGCTATAAATTTAATGGTGGATATCAATACAGAACCCCTCTTAGATATTAAAAAGAATGGATTTTATAACTACTCTATAAATCAATTAAAAATATCAAAAATTAGTGTACAGTTGTCGGATAATTTCACATTTCATAAAAAGCCAGAATTACCAATTATTATACAAGCTGGTCTCAATCACCAAATTAACATAACAATTAAACCTCATTTTCAAATGGAAAAACCATTTATTGGACCCATTATGTTAACTTCTGAATTAGATGAGAAATTAAAATTTTTCTACGAATTCTCAGAAATTCTCTACCCAAAACTAATATCTCCTCCTCCAACATTGGAAGTTTCTATGAAGAATCTTAGACCTCCCCTCATTGGTCAAAGCTTTCCTTTAGAAATCCTTATTGAAAACAAAAGCGAAGGTGATGCCTTAGACCTTAATATTGAAGTAGAATTTCCAGAAAATCTTAAAGTAATGAGAGGGACATTGAAAAAACAAATATATTCACTAAGATCAAATGAAAATATGAAATGGGAAATCAGTATTAAGCCTATAGAAGCTGGAGATTATACTATTAAAGTAAAAACAACATTTAAAGATCCAGACCAGAATCAAATAGGTGAAATTAAACCGTTTCCTTTATCGATAAAATTATAAATCTTAACTATTTTACATTTCTCTATCTTAAAATAAAAAAAGTGAAAAGCATATGAAATTAAAAGTTAAAGAAATTAATTTTGAAACGGGGAATGCTAAGGATATCGTTCTCAATATTAATGACGCTCAAGAATTAGGGCAAAAGGCAGGAGAACGTGTTTTTGTAAAAAATATGAAATCCAAATCTCTTGAAGAAAAATATTGGGTGGCAATTATACAAATCGATTACTTAGGTACTATTGTTGAACCTGGAGAAATTGGAGTTTTCCGTAATATGTTAAGAGAAAAAAAAGAACTAAAAAATGAAACAATAGTTTCAGTAAAATCCGCTGATCCCCCAGATTCTTTTAAATTTATTCAAAAAAAAATAAAGGGATTAAAATTATCCAGTGAAGAAATAAATGGCATTATTTCAGATGCGGTTTCTGGGTCACTATCACGAATAGATTTAGCAGCATTCATAACAGCAGTGTCCATTAATGGAATGGATAATGAGGAGATGACTGCCTTAACTCTATCAGAGACTCGAAGTGGAGAGATCTTTTATTTCGGCATGGATGTTTACGATAAGCATAGCACCGGTGGAGTCCCAGGGAACAAAGTTTCTCTGATTATTGTTCCAATCGTTGCTGCTGTTGGTTTAACTATTCCAAAATCTTCCACAAGAGCTATAACATCACCTTCAGGTACAGCAGATTCTATGGAAGTCTTAGCACCTGTTGCGTTTACTCCAGAAGAACTAAATAAAATAGTAGCTGAACAAAACGCGTGTATAATTTGGGGTGGAGCTTTGGAAACAGCACCGGCAGATAATATCTTAATAGAAATTGAGCGTCCTTTACATATGGATCCAATTGGTCTTATGATACCTTCTATCTTAACAAAAAAGCTTTCATTGGGAGTAAAAAAACTTGTACTTGACATACCAGTAGGCGAGGGAACAAAATTTGCAACACCTATAAAAGGAAAACAATTTGCTTATTTATTTAAGGAAATTGCCGCAAATGTGGGAATTGAGGCCGAATGTGCACTTACATTGGCGCATCAACCTATTGGTCATGCTGTAGGTCCTGCTTTAGAAGCTAAAGAAGCCCTCACATTATTACGTGATTATTCAGTTGGACCAAATTCTCTAATTGAAAAATCTACTGATTTAGCAGGGATGCTTCTTGAAATGAGCGGAAAAGCTCAAAAAGGGATGGGTCAAAGTATGGCTAAGGATATATTACATTCTGGAAAGGCTTATGAAAAAATGAAAAAGATTATTGGTGCTCAAGGTGGTGATCCAAATATTACACCCGAAGAAATTAAACTAGGGCCTCATGTTAAGGAATTTAGTAGTCCCAAAGAAGGATATATAGTTGAAGTAAATAATTCAATAATTAATCAAATTGCCAAAACAGCTGGATGCCCCAGTTCTAAGACATCAGGTGTCGAAATAATTAAAAAGCAAGGCGCCAAAATAAAAGAAGGTGAAATTGTCTTTAAAATTTACTCGCATAGTGAATCCAAATTAAGAAAAGCAGAGAAAGTCTATAATGCTACAGGAGGCCCTATTCGATTAGGTGGAATGGTAATAGAAAGAATTTAAGAAATGAAAGATTTGATTCATATAGAACATTCATATGCCCTTAACCCCAAAAGCTATTTATCAGGATTTAAAGAATAAAGAATTAGATTATAATTCAGCTCTACAATTACTTATTACTTTAATTGAGAATACTGATAATGCTGAAACAAGGTTAGAGAGCATTTTAATTTTAGAAAAAATCCAAGCAAAAGAGAAAAAAGTATTTGAACTTTTAGAGAATTTAATGATCTCTGATTCTAATAAATCTATAAGAAATATAGCCGCTTGGTTGATACAAACAAATTTCTTGGAAAGAGCATTAAAACCAATGAAATGGGCTCTTGAACATGAAAATGAATTAATATGTCTAATTACTATAATCTCAACTTTATCAAAAATTAATAATAAAAAATCTAAATCTATTTTGATTGAGAAATTAAAGTATTTTTCATATCTGGAAAACAAATATAATTTAAAAGAAATATTCAAAAATAAAAGAATTGAAAGTTTTAGTACCCAAGATCTAGCAGAATTGCTAATTAACTATTATTTCATCAAATTTTTAAAAGTGAAATTTGGATTTATAAAATTTGAATTTGATAAGCATGGTTTTGTCACGAAATTAGACCTTACAAATGTAGATCCTCAAGGTATTTATTTATCCAATTTTTTAGACTTAATTTATAGCCTAAAGCATTTAAGAGAACTTGATTTAAGATTTAATAATTTAATAGAACTCTCAGAAATCTCAAATATTTCAGATTCAATTATATCTTTAGATTTAAGTTATAATAAACTTATTACTCTTCCATATTCTATTGATAAGTTAAAATCATTAAAGGAATTAAATTTAAAATCAAATAGATTAAGAACTCTTCCTGATTCTCTTGGCAATATACATTCACTTCAAATATTAAATTTAAGAAATAATATCCTAACAGAAATTCCTAAATCAATTAAATCACTTAATATCCTTAAAACTTTAAATTTACATGGAAATAAATTAAGTTCAATTGATTTTGAACTTAATAATTCAATTACAGGTTTAGAATTAGGCTGGAATAATTTTTTGTTCGTTCCTTCCAATGTAAGATCTCTTATTTCATTAGAAAGATTAGGTATGAGTGGAAACGAACTAAAGAAACTTCCTAAATGGATTTCTTCATTTCAATCATTAAAAATATTAGACTTATACGATAATAAAATTAATAAATTACCAGATTCATTAGGTAATTTAAATTCACTAGAAAAATTTATATTGAGGAATAATTATCTGAGTTTTTTACCGGAGTCTTTAAAATCCTTAAAAAATCTTAAGATACTAAATTTAAGTTGGAATAAACTTTCTTTTATACCAGAATGGATCGGTGAACTTGCTGCATTAGAAGAATTAAATCTTTGGGGTAATCAACTTGAAACACTTCCTGAATCTATAAGTTTATTATCTAATTTAAAAATCTTAGATTTAAGCTTCAATAGGTTTGAACAACTACCACCATTTTTGAGAAAATTTGAAAGAGAGCAAGATATTATTATAAAAATATAATCAAAAATAAGAATATATAAGAAATTCTTTAAGAAAATAAATAAATTTTATTGAAGCCCCTAAACCAAAAGAAATTGTGAATAAAATCATTGATATTGCTGGATTAGTTTAAATTTTTAATTAAATTCTCAGATATAACAAAAATACTTAAAATTGCAAATAAAATTTTATGAAATTAGCTCCAAGTGAAATCTATAAAGAATTTAAAAGTGGGAATTTAGAAAAGCTATCAGCGATAAACCAATTAATAGTTTTTATCAATAATTCTGATGACGTAGATTTAAGAATTGATAGTATTGAAATTTTAATGAAAATTGGATCAAAGGATGAACAAATTTTTAATCTTTTTGAAAATCTTTTGATCTCTGATTCTCATGAAGAAGTTAGAAATTCAGCTATAAAAGCTATTGAAAATAATTACATTGAGAAAGCATTTAAACCTATGAAATGGGCTCTTCAACATGAAACTTCTATAAGTTGTTTGATCAGTATAGCTAATACATTAGGTAAAATAAATAATGAAAAAGTTAAATCATATTTGATAGATAGGATTAATTCAATTGATATTTATGAGTTCAATAAGAGTATTCAAGAAACAATCAAAAATAGAAAAATCTCTGACCTTACAAATGAAAAACTTTCAGATATATTTCAAAATTATATTGTTATTAAGCATTTTAAACAAAATTTTAAGGACATAAATTTTAAGGTAAAAAGTGGTTTGGTAACTTCATTAGATTTATCAGGAATTAGTACTGATGTATCTGGTTTGAAGATTTTAAGAAAATTGCCTGAATTTATTGGAGCTCTTAAATATATTAAAAAATTAGATTTAAAAATTAACAGAATTGCAAAATTACCTAAATCTATTGGAAATCTCGAATTTCTTGAACAATTAGATTTGAGTAATAATAATCTGAAAAAATTACCTGAATCTATTGGTTCAGTAAATTCATTAAAAATCTTACTTTTAAAATATAATCACATAAATCAGATTCCGAGTTCAATTGGAAATTTAAAGAATTTAAAGACATTAGATTTAAGACATAATAATTTAAAATCTCTCCCAGATGAAATCTACAAGCTAGGATCTTTAGAAATTCTAGATCTGCATGGAAATAAATTAAATAGTTTGCCAAGATCAATACAAGGACTTAAATCCTTAAAAAAACTAGAATTAGGCCTTAATAAATTGAAAGAACTTCCAGATTGGACTAAAGAACTACATTCTTTAATGATTTTAGGTTTAGGAGGTAATAATATTACCATAGATTTCTCTATTCTAAGTAATCTAAGATCACTTGAAGAATTGAATCTTTACGATAACAGTATCAAATTTATTCCAGACGAAATATGTACATTAAATTCTCTAAAAACATTAATTCTAAGGAATAATAAGCTCTTATACTTACCAGAATCTTTTAAAAAATTAAATTTTCTTAAAAAATTAGATCTAAGCTGGAATAATCTTACTACACTTCCAGATTGGATAGATAGTCTTTCTTCATTAGAAGAACTAAATTTATGGGGAAATAATTTAAAATCACTTCCCCTTTCGCTAAGTAATTTAACATCATTAAAAATCCTTAATTTGAATTTCAATAAATTTTTAAGGAAAATTCCAGAATCTCTTAAAATTCTTCAGGAGAGAGGATTAAAAATTTACAAATAAAATATCTTTACTGAGTTTCATATAATTCTTTAATCTCTTCGGTAGTGGTTATATCTTTTGGACCTTTTTCGGGACGTAATCTTAAAAAAACAGGAAATCGTAGAGAATAACCTAAAGTGGCAAATTTATCACTAATTGTTATTTCATCTCCTGTAATTTCCATAACCACTTCTGGATTTAACCATACATCAGGTTTATCTTCACAAATAACATTTTTTGGTTTTTTTTCCACAACATATTTTTGCATATCTTTAGTTAAAGATTCAGATAACTCGTCAGTCAAACCTGAAAAAAAGCGAGTAAAAGCTATATAATTATCGTTCTCATAGTTATAAACAGCTCCAATATATGTTCCATATACACCAGTTCTCCGTCCTTTTCCATAAAATGCACCAACTAAAACAACATCAATAGTATCTTTTAGCTTACCTCCCTCCAAACTTTTTAATTTCAGCCATTTATAACCCCTGTTTCCTGCTTGATATATAGAATCTTCCTCTATTGATTTAGCCATTATCCCTTCAGTTCCTTCTTTTCTAGCATTATTAAAGAATTCAAGTAATTCTTCAATCGAATTTATCATCACAGATTCTACTAGCCTTAAATCATCTCTTTCTTCAACAATTTCCTCCAATTTTTTCCTTCTTATTGGAAGAGATTTATCAACGAAAGATTCTTCACCTAATTTTAAAAGATCAAACACAAATAAACATACTGGGACTTCTTTAACAATATTATCAATGTCATATTTTCTTCTCCTTTGACTTAAGACTTGAAATGGAAGCATTTTTTCATAAAAAGGATCCATTGCAACAACCTCCCCTTCGAATATCACATCTTCAGCTTTTATACTTTCCCTAATAGCCTGACAAACGTCTGGATACTGTTCTGAAATATCTAATAATCGTCGTGAAAATAATACTATATCCTTTCCACTTTTATGAATTTGAAGTCTCTCTCCGTCTAATTTATATTCAGCAATGAAGGGTGAGCCTAATCTGTTAATAAATTCAGTATAAATTTCTCGTGAAGCTAACATACTGAGAATAGGTGTTCCATATTCAATATCAATTTCAAAAATATTTTCTAAACCTTTTTCGGCTAAACTTTTAGCAATCTCACCTAAATCTGGATGTAAAGTGTAAGCTCTTTCAATAATATCCTTATTTTGTTTTGTTCCAGTAAAAGCTAGAGCCAATCCTTCTATTATTGTTGGTGATTGGACACCAACTCTTAAAGTTGATGTAATAATTCTTAATAAATATTTAGTTTCTAATGGAGAACATTTTCTCATTAAGCCTCTTAATATACCTAGCTTTGTATCATGCGAACCAGCACCTTCAGATAACGCTATTTTCTTTAATTCTGAGTATAATTCAGAGATGTTTAGAGAAGATATAGATTTTTCATCATTTTCATTATAATCAAATAATGACTTTTGCTTCTTTTTTTTCGATAATATTAATTCTGCGGTAGCTCCAATATCCCCTTTTTTTACTAAAACTTCTTTAATTCTTTTCGCATCAACTCCAGAGTGTATCGATAACGCTTCTATAATCATTTTTTCAGCTAGCCCCATTTTAGGGAATTGTTTAATATTGGGAGTTAACTGTCCTTGTAAAAGGTAGATAATTTTATCTAAATCTTCAAAATCTTTATTTTCTTTTATTTCTATAAAAAATTTTGATATTAAATCTATCATTTCAAGTCTTTTTGTAGTACTCTCAAGTTCAGAAAATAATTTTGATAACTTACTAAATTTCATAATTAATCATTATGATTTTTACAAAATAAAGATGAATGACTCTTCCAGAATCTTAATAATAATAAAAAAATTATAATAAAAAAATTATATATTATTATTTCGCTCTTCTTGGCGAAATTATTCCAAAAGTTTATTTAGTTCAATGAATTTTTTTTGTATGGCTGTTTTCACTCCTGGATTTACTCCACTGAAGGAATTAGCCGTAAAATTTAATTTACTTCCTTTAATAGAGAAAGTCGCAATAGGTCCATCCATTTGTTCAACTGAAAAGCTTCCATCTGGTTTCTTTGAAATCCAAATGTCATCATAATGTTCTAATATAGCACTAAATACAAAAGCTATTTTAGCATCAGTTACTAAATCTGATGCTGAAACTTTTATCGATGGTGTTGGTTTTGTTTCTGTTTTAATTGAAGGCATTGGTTCAGCTACATCATATTCAGAACCTGCTTCCTTAACTTGTACAGGTGAAACAGGTTTTGAGACTGCTGGCGTTGTTACTGGTTCAACTGGCTTCGATACCGAAGGTGAAGGAGCAGGTTTTGCTTCTACTTTTGGTACAGTTTTAACAGCTGCTACAGGCTTTGCAACACCTGCTTGAAAGGTCACAATAAAATTATCTAATTCCGTATATTTTCTATCCAAAATTTCTTGTAAATTATCATTCATTTTTGTATCTTCTGGAACTTTTCCGACTTTGCGTGCATCTATTTCGATTATATATTTAATATCTCGTCCTATAATACTTTTCCCTACTGTATATCCATGCCCTTTGAGTGATTCTGCTTGTCTAAGAGCTGTCCTTCGAGCAACTAATCCTTGCTGAACTCCATGCCATAAATACACTGACTCACTTCCTTCATCTAAAACAATAATCGAGGTTTCAGGCATAAAACTGTCTTTACTCCATTTAATTGGGATAATTTCCCCTCCAGGCCTCGCTTCGAACATAAGAGCATAATTAGTCATTATTAATCATCTCTAGTCAAGTCTTTTAATGCTCAAGATTTTTTTGCTATAAATTAAATAGTTTTAATAAATTTAAAAATTGAGTTTTCACAAATTCAAAAGAAATTAAAAGATAAAAAATAAATTTTGTTGTATAATTATTTAAATATTAATTCATTGAGAAATTCGTTGAAGTAATCATAGCATATAAAATTACAAAAGGATAAAACAATGGAATTAAATAAATTGATAAGAGAAAATCTGAGAAAATATTCTGCATTTGAAACCAGCGAACAACTAACAGACGCTGACTGGGTAAAGTTACACACTAATGAAAATCCATTTCCTCCAATCCCAGAAGTTTTAAATGATATAAAAAAAGCTATAAATGAAAGTGTTAGATTATATCCTGATCCCACTGCTTTTGAGCTCCGCAAAGAAATTTTAAACGTTTTACTACGGGATAAAGAAACACTAACAAATCGAAATTCAGTGTTTATTGGAAATGGATCAGATGAGATATTAGACGTAATTTTTAAGGTATTTATTGATCCTGGAGATGAGGTGATTGTTTTTTATCCCTCATATAGTCTATATAAAATTATAGCAACACTCTATAATGCAAAAATTAATGAAATTCAACTTAATGAAGATTTTTCAATACCAGACGAAGTGTATTCAGTTAAAGGAAAGTTAATGTTTATTAATTCTCCTAATGATCCAAATGGCAAATCATTTGGTAATGCTACTATCTTAAAAATATGTGGTAATTTCCCAGGTATAGTCATTGTTGATGAAACTTATGCAGATTTCTCAACGCAGACTTGTTTACCATTATTAAAGAAAGTAAAAAATTTAATTGTATATCGTTCTTTCTCAAAAGGTTTTTCACTTGCCTCTTTAAGGATAGGATATGCACTGGCAGCAGCTGAAATTATTAAGGAAATGAATCGGGTGAAATTACCCTATAATACCAATTATTTAGCACAAGTAGCAGCTTTATCAAGTATTAAACATAGCAAAAAAATATTTGAAAATAATAAAAAGATTTTAGAAGAAAGAGAGAGACTTTCTGAAGAATTAAATAAATATGACGGCATAAGTGTGTTACCATCAGACAGTAATTTCATTTTCATTAAATTCGAAGATAAATCTAAAACATTAAAGTTTGTATGGGATTTAAAAGAATTGAAGATCTTAGTCCGACATTTTAGTAAACCAGGATTATACAATTATATAAGAGTCACGGTAAGCACAGAAAAAGATAATGATGTATTTATAAATGCATTCAGGACAATAGCAAATAAATATTTGTAATATCATTAAATTAGTATCAAATTAATTATTGGGTGAGTTGGTAAAAATTTCTAATGCTTTTTTTCCACCTAAAAAAAAGCAGACTGAGGTAGAATGTCCATTTTGTGGATACAAAATAACAAAACCTTTCCCTCAAAATCAACTATGTCCAAAATGTAGGAAGTTTTTAGCTATACTATTTGATTTAACTACAGATAAGGAGGAAAAACCTGAACCTAAAGAGTTTAAACCAAAAATCACTACATTATCCTCAAAATTAGGTACAAAAGTAAAAGTTAAGGAACAACCACTAGCAATTTCTTTAGATAGTGATAAAATAAAATTAAAGAAAGGAGAATATGTAAAATTAATGGGAATCACCTCAACAGAAAGAACTCAACTCTACTGTAGCAATATTAATTATAATTATTTATTAGAATTAGCAAATAATTTAGATTTCATAGCTACAGGTATTTTAGGGGGGGACCTTGATAAAATGCTTCTTATTTCTGAGAAAAAAGAAAAAGAAGAAAAATGTCAATTTTATGAAAAAGAGGGGTTAATTTATCTTGTTTATGGAAGATTTCCTGACAAGAAAGGCAAATGGATTCTAGAACAGATGTCAAATTATTTCTCTGAATTAGTAAAGGGTAAAGATATTGAGGAATTGGATAAATTAGATAAAAGAAATATTAGACTAGAGTTTAGAAGACGTACGAAATTCATTCTAGATAGATATGTACAATTACAAGATGTTTTTACTGATCAAGAAATTCCATATGTGGAAGATTCAATCAGAATTGATTATCTAGGATTATCATCAATGTCGATAGGAGTTATTTCAATCCTAATAGGGGAACAAAACTTAAATTTTGACTCTCTTAGCGAATACGAAAGTCCAGAAGAAGAAAAAGAAATGAAGGAATCAACATTAACAGCTAAAATTGAAGCAATTGCAGCTAACACTCAAGGTAATACTGGTGCTACACCTCGTTGGATTGCAGTAAAATTGGGTTTTCAAAAATATCGCTTTTTAACATTCAAGAAATATCAAAATGATTACTTTCTTTCATTACTTTCTGAAGGAAATTTGGAAAAAATTGAGCAAATCGAAAAATTGTTGGATCATGATATTGGCAGAATAACAAGTACGGTATTTTCAGGAAATTTGAAACCTTTCAATACGCTAAAAATCGAATTGGAACAAAAATTTAATAAAAGAAGGAAATTTCCTCCCTTTGAATTTAATTAAATTTCTCTTTCTTAAGATTATTATGGAAAATAAAATATAGAATAATCATTTTTAAGAAAGTTATAACTTATGTTGAAGAAATCTTCTCCTCAGCAGTTTTAATGATTTCAAAATAGTAATCAATATAATATTGATTAACTATTGCTCGATATCTTGAAATAAATTCAGTGATTTCTCGCATTAATGATATAATATCTCTAGGTTTTATCATGGTCTCTAATTTATATCTAAATTCTACGAGTTTTCCTCTAACACCACGAATAATTTGGTCTTCCACATCAATAGGGAAATTTTTATTTACAATAACTTCTGCTCCTTTAAATACTGAAGTTTCTCCCGTCCATTTTTTTAGTTGAATTCCAAATTCTTGTTCAAATGTTTCAGAAAACTTTTTAATTCGCTTATGGATTATAGGTAAGTCCTTTTCTGATGTTAAAGCAGTAATTGTATGATTTCCATGATATAATATAACTTTTTTATCCTCTTGATCTATTGTTCTAAGAGATTTTTTACTCCCAGTTGCTTCTCTTACAAAGTTTGTCAAGGCAGAGATCATTGCAGAAATAAGTGCTGGATCTTGAATCTCAACTCCAAAGGAATATTCATATAAACTCAATCCATCTTTAGTCAAAACAAATAAGTTTTTTAAAGACTTTTCCCAATTTCTTTGTCTAATATATTTACGTGCTACTAATGCTGAAGATACTGAAATAATAGCAATTCCGACACTTAAAAGAACCCAAAATAATATATTAACAGGAGCTACTACTATAATATTTGCTTTAAAAAACGCTATTTCTCTCCCATTTGTCCAAAATACCTCTGCTTCATAATTACCAGTTTCAAAATTAGACCCAATTTCTATGTCAGAACTACTCAATGTTCCATTTATAGAAGTTAAACCGGTTCCATTATAAATGATAACTCCAGAGGGAGATTTTAAGGTTAATTGACCAATCCCTCCAGAAATTGGTTCATTATAAACATTTTCAATTACTGCTTCAAGTTGAATTACTTGTCCTAATTGAATAGATGGTGAAAAAATATAATCACTTTCTGTTTTAATGTTACTTAAGATGGAATGGCAATAATTAGGTGAAAAAAATGTTCCTGTATATATCCCTCTCTCCAATGGGGTAAAAATCACTGTAATTCCGAAAAATGATTCATTATATAATTGTTTTGAACCAAAATAAACTTCATTCATTACATTCTCGTCGGGATCTTTAAATTCGACAAAAGTCCAATCTTTTTCGAATAAAAAGAATACCGGAGGGGGCCACATCATTGAAATATCCTCAAAGGGATATTTGATAGTCCATTCAATCTGATTTTCATCAACAAGATAACTCCCAGTAGCTTCAATTAAAAAAGTATAATAGATTCTTATTTCAACATCAAGTTTGGGAATAGTTTGATTACTAAAAACGGTAATATTCATATTTTGGGATGGTTCTTCTTCCAGATGATATGTTAGAAATGCTCCATCTTCTTGGTAATTAGGTACTATCGTCTGATTGTTAATTGAGTATTTGAGGTCGATCTCTGAAGGATGAATAAATTCTGTATAAGAAAATTTACATAACATATCCCTTCTATTATCTAAATAAATAGGATGCCACCTTATTCCATCAAAAAATCTTGTCAATCCTTTATCAGGATTAGAATTCAAATACTCCTCTACTTTCCAGTAATTGAATGTCTCATTATAAGCTCCTGGGATAAACCATACCTTTAGAACTATATTATATTTTTCACCTGGCTCTAAAACGGGTGTATCTAAAGGTATGGAAAGCCATTCATTAACTATAAATCTATTTTCATAGACCCAACCCCAATCAATATAATCATTAATGAGATATTTATCTTCAAGATTTTCATCATAAATAAAGATATCAAAATAACATGGTCTAAGAAGGATAAAGTCTACATATATCGAAATGTTATTAATACGCAATAATTCTGGAGCAGTAAACTCTTGTGCAAAAGCATATGCATTCGGTAAATTTACTGGACTAGATGTATTTTCAGCGATGGTGTAATTTCCTATTGCATTAGGATTTTCTAAGTTGACAGCTCTTATATCTACACTTTCTAATTTATACTCATTATCATAAAAATCAGTGTAATTATATGGGATGATATTTGTACTAGAGTTCTCATAACTCCATGAACTGTAATTAGAAGCATCATGAATGTACATTATTGAAAGATCTCCCTCATAATCTCCAGTAAATGTTCCTGACTCTCCAGCGGCTATAAAAATTTTATTTGCTTTTAGATTTCTAGGATAAAAAGCAAAAAATATTAGACTAAACAATAGAGATATCGTTATTGACATTATAATAACTATTCTTGATCTCTTTAACATTTTAATATCCCATAGAAAATATTATGAAAATAATAAACTTTCAATTATTTATAACTAATGTATATAGATTTAATTTAACTGAAGTGGTTATATGTAATGATGGATTTAACTCCTGAAGAAATAAGTAAAGGTTTTAAAAATAAAAAAATAAACAAAATTACTACTTATAATCTCTTGACTTCTTTGATTGAAAATAGTGAAAATGAAGATATTAGATTAGAATCAATTATAAGATTGGAAGAAATAAACATAATTAATAATGAGTTATTTAGTTTTTTAGAAAATTTGCTGATTTCTGATTCGGAAAGAAAAATCAGAATTAATGCAACCAAATTTTTGACAAACAAATTTCTGGAAAAAGCGATTAATCCCTTGAAATGGGCCATAAAACACGAAACTGATTTTGAATGTTTAATTACAATAAGTCAATCATTAGCAAAAATAAATAACAATGAATCCAACTTGATTCTGATTAATGAAATAAAAAAAATTATTAAAACTAAATATCTCAATAAAGAAAGAAAAATTGAAAATAAGAAATTCAGAAAAGTGCTTAAAAAACTATTTAAATCAAAAAATATTGCGAATTTTTCACAAGAGGAACTAGCAGAGGTTTTAATTAATTATTTAGTAATAAGCAATTTGATAAATCAATATCCAAATGTATATTATGAATTAGATCCACAAATTGGAGTAGTTACAGAATTGGATTTATCAGATTATATGGAATATGAAGTAAAAGGAACTCCTTTTGGATGGAAGAATAGAATCATTTCAATTTCAGAAATAAAGGGTTTAAAATATTTGAATTTTCTAAAAAAAATTGACCTTTCAAATAATCAAATTGAAAATGTCCACGAATTAGTTAAGTTTGGGAATTTGACTCATTTAATTTTGGCTAACAATAAAATTAATGAACTAAAAAACCTAGAATATATTAGAAAATTACCAAACCTTGAGTATTTGGATTTAAGAAGAAATAATATAGTTAATAAAATTGATTTAAATGAATTTAACTCCAGAATGAGAGTGCTTCTGAAAGATTCCTTTCTTCATTAAGATGTCAAATAAAGATACCAGTCCAAATCTAATACTTATTTTTTAAAATATACTTTGAAGAAATTGAAGAAAGCTATGTATTATTGTCAGAATAAAGTTTAAAAAAAGGAATAAAAAATAATAAAAAAATTAAACGGAAGTGAATTCTGTCTTTTTTCCTACTCCAAATAGACCCAATGCAACGCCTAGTTCTTTATGATCTTTAGCATATTCTCTAGCAGGAATTCCTTGCATAACAGCATCGATAGCCTGTCTAAAAGCTTTAGCACCTGCTATAGGTCCATCTGGATGGGCGTGAATGCCTCCTCCACTTCCAATCATTATATTAGTTCCTAGATCTCCTACACATTTTTCTACAAGACTATGTGTGATACCCCCGCTTGGCATGGGCATCGTTCTTTTTATATGTGGGGCATTTCGCATGGGCATTACCATTTGTCTTGCTGTTTCTTTAAATCTGTCTGCAGTAGTTGGTGCTTTGCCATACGGAGCAGGATGTACAATAAAATCGCAGCCAGCTAACCTTCCAAATTTACCAAGAATTAATGGACTTGATACACCACTTACAGGATCTTGGTACAGTGATCCTGCAAAATCCATATGTCCTAGAATTGGTACCTTTACTGAAGGATCTTCAGCTAATTTTCGCATAGCTGAATAACCAACAGAGATATGATTAACCATTAATGCATTAGCGCCATGTTCTTGTACAATATCCGCCAACTCAAACATTCTATCAACCCTATCAGTAATATTCACAGTATAAAGTGTTTTTTCACCCTTTTCTGAATCCGCTCTGTCTAAAGCTTCCATAAAAGCTGTTACTCTTTCTGTTATTGGATTGAATTCAACATCAGCTATTAATTCATCATCTTTTATAACATCACATCCGCCAACAGCAGCTTTATATGCAAGATCTGCTCCAATCTTAGGATCTGTATATACACAAGGTTTGATCATGTTGTTTAATAGAGGGCGTTCTTTCACACCAAGAATTTTCCGAATTCCTACATCTCCAAATTTTGGGCCTTTAAACTCTTTCAAGAAAGCTTTTGGAAAGCGGACATCAACCATTTTGAGAGGGCCACCCATTGAAATATTTCCATAAATAGTAGTAAATAACATTGGAAATTGTGGTCTAAAGTTCAAGGGAAATGCTATTTGAACGACATACTGATGCATTTTAGGATTGCCAAAAAAATCTTCAGCTCCTTCATATTCAAAATCGGGAAACCTCCACCATCCAATAACTTTTGCTACATGCTTTCTTCTTTGTTCGGGGGTCTCAGCGGGAACAGGAACGAAAGTACCTGTAGATTGTTCAACACATACAGCTTGCATCATATAAAATGCATCCATTTTTCTGTGAAGCATTGCAGTATAAGTCGCAATAATATGAGTTTCATAATCTATATCTTCAGGAAGTGCATTGGGCTTAGCAAGATTATCCAGGTCAAAATCATCAAATTCAGGGGGAATTTTTTCTTCCATTATCATCACTCTTGATTTTAAAACTTTTATAAATGTATTACGAAAAAATATCTTTGAGAATTGAAAAATTTTAGTACCTACAAATATGATAAAAAAAAAAATAAAAAAATAAATTAAACTTTAGCTTTTGCTTCAGCTTTAATTGCTGCCTTAATTTCAGTATAAGAATTTTCTAAAACTGTAAGATATTCAATTAAAACTTGATTTGATTTAGATTTTTGTTCATATACATTCTTTATGATATTCAAAAGATATTTTGGAAAAAGCAAATCCAAATAAAAATCTGAAAGTAGTGCATAGTATTCATTATTTCTTTCATCTTGGAAGACTTGGATCATCTGAGTATTCCAAAGCATTTTCAGCACGTCATCGAGATCATCAACCCCCTTCCTTCTTAACTTCTCAAGGTCATTTTTAGTAACTACTGCTGTTCTTAATAACCTTAAAGTCTCATAAACTTGTGGATTAATAAGGATATCTATGATTCTTAGGTTATCTCCTTCTGTTGGACGATAATTTTGAAAGAATTTCTTTACTTCTACTTTATAATCTTCCACAAGTTGAGCTGGTAACCCTCGAGTAGCGGGGTCATCCAAAATTTTAACAGGAGGGATCCTCAATGCAACAAAATCTTGAATTAAAAAGATAAGTTCTGAGGGCATACCTTTTACTGATGTCTCTTTCACAATTTCACGTTTTACGAGTTCTATTAAAATACCTTCCAAATCTACAAAGCCTTGCTTGTATTGATCTTTTAACCAAACCATCAATTCTGACTTTGAAACAACACCCTCATCTCTTAAACGAGTGAGTATCATCCTTTTGATCTCATCTTGATAGGTAATAGCAAGACGCTGTTCATTGTTTAACGATGGATAAACAGAAAGTCTCCTAAATAGTGTAGGAATCATAGATGTATATGCATCATCTATTAGATTTTGTAAAATAATTCGAGAAATATCAATTAATCCACCTTCATACGAATCTGGATCATCATCAAGGCTTAAGAGTAATAATATATAGAATCCTTTATCAGGACCAGTATAGTAGGAAGCTATATTTAAGGAACCAATCATTAAACTGATCATTCCAGATTCACCACTATACTCATGAGTACTATAAACTTGCATAAGTGTTTTATCAGTCACATTTATTTCTTCAGGATATTTTGCTAAAATTTCTGTTCCAACTCTCTCATCCCATCTCATTACTACTAATCCAATTGGCATTATTCGATACCTCCCTTGAACTCTTCTTTCATTTCAGGCAATCTCTTTTTTTTCTTAACACCCATTATATCTTCTAAGGACATTCCAATTGCTTCCCATTTATCTCCTAGTTTCTTTGCGATATATTCATCTTTTGTTGGGTATAAAAGCGAATCTGAAATTGATTTCATTCCTTTTATAGTCTTTTTCATTTGTCTTGCTTTTTTAACAAAAGTTGGAATTCTAGCTCTTTGAATCATTCGATAAGCAAGTAGACTGCCTGCCACTGCAACAATTGACCCTACTATCATTAAGAAATAAAATGCCGGAATACCTAATATCTCTGGCATATTAACTATAACTGTTATGGGTTCTGGATCTTTCTCGTAGTTCTCTAATTCAATAATGATTTGACCTGTTAGAGTTTGAGGCATAAAGAATGCATTTATATGGCTTGTTGAAAAAATATATTGATAAGTTCCTGGTGAACCCAGAACTGGATCCAATGTATAATTAATTCCATTGAGTTGTAATCTAACAATTGCCCCAGTTAATGCGCTTCCATTGGTTCCATCAGTAAGAATAGCACTAAAATTAATACTCCTTCCCTGAATGATACTTATTCTAGAAGACAACACTCCATTAGCATATAAATCCATTAATATAGGTCTTTTGCTGATAGTTAAAGAAATGAAAGCATTTCTGACTTCATAATTTTTTTTCTGCATAGTTATAAAAATCGAATATACACCTACTTCTCTTAATTCTGTATCAAAATCAAGTATATATTGATTATTTAGATTGGGTAATAAAACATCAGACCCTTCATTTCCAGGACCACTAAGAGGATTTCCATTTTCATCTAACCTATACCAATTATAACTAGCAACATCTAAATCTCCGATGATCTCATCGCGGAGTGTATCTTTATATTCAAATAAATAATTAACCGAGTCAAAAACATAGATATCTGGAGAAATTTGGAATAAACTAGTAGTTTCATTAATAGATGTTGGTCTAGGAAGTATTTTTACTATAATTGAATCATCAATAGTACTATAATTTGATAAAGTGGCTCTAATATCAATTAAATATTCAGCATCATCAGGTGCAAGTGAAGAATCAAATTCAAAATAATACATATTCACATGTATTGGATCATCAAATAATACACCAGAACCGTAATCCCAATTATATGTAATGTAAGCTCCTGGTAAAGAACTACTTGTAAATACATTAAAATAATCAACAGTTACATATTCAGACTCCTCATAAATTACTGAAAATCTCTTATTAATTAATGGATTTAAAGAATAGTCGTAGTAATTTATTCCAGTAGGTACAGCTTGAATATTAAGTAATATGAATCCAATATCATTAAATAAATAGCTTTCATAATTACCCGTAATTTTAAAGTAGTATGAAGTTCCTCCTAATAAGTTAAAATCATCTGTATTGAAAGTATAATTAAAAATACCTGTGGAAATTTCAGAGAATAATATGTCAATTTTTGTACTATATTGTGTAAGTTCACCATCAAATATTTGAATAATAAGTTCATCTGGAGTTACCAATGTAGGAGACGGTGTGACGGGATCTCGATAAGTGAAATTAAAATTAATAGAAACGATGTTACCCCAATATACATTTGAATCATAATTAATTATGTTTACAGTTGAGTTATATTTATCCCTATTAGTAGTTAAAATTTCTATGGAAACATATTCTTCAGAAATCAATATAAAATTATATTCATGAAAAGATGCACTTGGAGGATTTACCAGAAAATCTTGTTCAAAACCACCAAAATATATATCCATAGTATAATTCCCCCAGCTTCCATATGAATTACTAAATGATATGAATGTTGCTAATCCATTTATATCGACAGTGACATTTGCTATAATTTCGATTTCATTATCATAATCTGATTGATTATAAAATCTTAATTTGGCATTTGTAAATGGTACTTTTTCTGCTGTATTATCAGTAACATTAAAAGTTATTTTTGTAATCTCAGTTGAAACATCAATATCTTTTCCGAGAACAGAATCGCTATAAATAAGTAAATTTGAATATCTATAATTTGAATTATCTACAAGTGAATCATAATCATAATAGATTTCATAATCATACGCAGTATTATTCAACCATGTTATAGATCCAGTACCAATAACACTAAGAATGGTTTTTCCTACAATTTCTGCTCCACTTTTAAGTAAAACGAATCCATACTGAATTGGATTATAGTCTTTATCCGTTACATTAAAAGTGAATTTACTCAAGGTAAGAAATGCTGTTAATCGATTGTTCAGTTGAGTTATTTGAAAATTTTCATAATAAAATACAATTTCAGTTTTTGGAGTGATAAGACCATTTTGAGTATAATTGACAGTAATATTATAGAATGCATCTTTTTCCAGATCTTCGAATGTCCATTCTCCGTTCTCGTCAGCTTCATGGTTTTGATTGTATGAGGGAAATAAGTCATTAGTTAAGTAAATTGCCGCGTTAGGTACTGGATTCCCATCTTCATCTTTACAAATAACATTCAAAGTATATGCAATTGGTTGGATATCCCCTAATGTTGTCTGAAGCGAATTATTCGGAATTGTTTGAATAGGCTTATTCCAAATAGAAATATCATCCCAATATAGGTCAAGGTTAGTCCAACTATCATCATCAGCAATATAAACAATATAAGTGAATGGATTTAAAGAAAATTCTGTGCTAGGAATAAAAGTATACCAAAAAAAAGTATTTGCGGCATAAAATTGATTGACAAATTTATTTCCTCCGGCAGTTCCCCATGATTGAGACCCCCTTATTCTATAACTATTCCCACTAGTAGGAATATTATTGGGAGAATCGTCGAATCCTATACCGGAAATTTCTCTTTGAATACTTGGATCATCAAATCTCATTTTTGCAGTGACTCTAGTGTTGGAATTAACAGTTATTGAGCCTGTAGCAGACATTTTCCAACAATTTCCCCAAATATGGAGAGAAGAAATGCCTCTTGCTGATGTACTATTGCTTATTTCCCAGAAAGTTGGATGGTAATTGTCTTGTCCATCAGTAGGTCTTAAAATATCTCCAGGTTGATATTCTTCGAAACCTTCATGCCATATCCTTATTGTATCATAATTTGGGTCTTGAATCTTTATATCTGTTCCATTATTAAAATAGATAAAGAAATCTCGAGTTTGCCCATTTGAAGTTGTTCCATTTAATACCCAAATTAAATCACCTATAGCATTTGTTTGGCTATCATAAGATCTCGAATATGGATCAAATTGACTTTCAACTTCATAATAATTAGAACTTGAGAGATATTCAACAACACGAATGGTTGATGTGTTTAATTCAGGATTTTGAATATTCAAATCATTAAAATATTCAGTAAAATTAATAAAAAACTCAACTGGAGCATCTTGTTGACCACCAATTGCGGTAATTCCCACCGGAACTCGAAAACTCCAAGAATTATTCCACCAATCATAAGTAGTTGGAGGTAAACCTAATCCCAAATCTGAATCTTCTCGAGTTATCTCATTTTCAATAGAATTATCAAAACTCTTAAACGAGCTTGGAAGTAAACCGAAAATTAATGGAATTAAAGTAATAAGGAAAAGAACTATAACTCCTTTTATTTGCGTGCGTTTATAAATAGTCATTTTTATCATTTTTTACTAACAATTTTTCTAAAATAGTTTTTTTGAAATTAAAAAAAAAAGATTTTTATCATTAAATATGCAAATTTTCGTATTTAACTTTTCTTTATTGATACCATTCGGATTATTATTAATATTTTTTATCACAAAAAATTCATATAATATCTATATTTATAATTAGCTGTTTAATCATTTGAGTAGATAATATATAATATGCATAATTGTATCAAAAATTTACTTAATTCTTTTTTTTCTTACTAAAGATAATTAAAATAATTCTATGTATTATCCCTCATAATTGTTATTTTCTAAAAATTTAAATATTTAAATTTAGATTGAAGAATCAAAGAAAAATATCAAAATTTTGATTTTATCTTTAAAAAAAGAAAGATAAACTTCTTATATTATAAGTTTCATAAGATTTAGGCTGGAAACATGCTAAGGCAAGTGTATATTTTAAAAGATGAAAAAGTTCTCTATAACAAAAATTTTGGCAAAGCAATATCAACGGAGGACTTCAATAAGTTATATCAAGAGATTTTGGAAGCAACTACCGAAGGAACTGGAATTGAACGTGATAGTTATGATTATATTAAATATAAAATTGCTTTTACAATGGATCAAGATTTAAAGTTAATGTTTATGTTTATCACTGATATAAATGATGAGCTTAGACGGACTAAAAATGAATTGTTAAATCTCAAAAAAGAATTTTTAGATACATTTGGTCAAAATTTAGATAATATAGATCCTTCTCTTATGGAGTTATTAGATCCAATATTGGATTCTATCCATAGAAATCTTAAGACTAAGATTTCTTTAGTTGGATTTTCAGGCGTTGGAAAAACGACTACTACTAAATTAATTTGTGCTACTGAGATTCCATCAGTGCATATTCCAACTATAACAGGAAAAATCTCAACTGTTAAAATCGGAAAACTATATTTTCATCTATGGGATTTTGCAGGACAAGAACAATTTAGCTACTTATGGAATGATTTTATTTTGGGGAGTGATGCAGTTCTTATCATTACAGATTCTACGTTGGAAAATGTGGAAAAAAGTAAGTTTTTTATAGAACTAGTAAAGGAACACGCGCCTCATGCACACACTGCTGTTATCGGAAATAAACAAGATTTGGATGATGCATTAAGTGTTGAAAAGATTGAAGAGATACTCAATCTAAAGACATATTCAATGATAGCAATTGATCCAAACAATCGGGATAAGATGATACAAATAATTGCTGACATCTTGGGAATTAGTACCGATGCTTCTCCATTATTAAGACCTTTATTTGAAAGAGATCAATTAATTTATCAAGCAAAAATCAGTTTAGAAAATGGAGAAATTGCCCAAACGGCAGAATTTTTCGAAAAAATATCAGACCTATGTCTTGAACTAGGAGATGATAACCTTTATAAAGAATTTTATGAAAAAGCAAAGAAACTGAAAGGATATTTAACTAATCAATGAAATACTAGTCGTGTTTCAAAATAAATAAAAAAAATAAAAAAAATATATTAGTTTTTTATTCTTCTTGCTCTAATTTAGTTTTAAGCTTAGAAGATCGATAATTATCATCAAGAACATTCAAATATTCT
Source organism: Promethearchaeota archaeon (assembly GCA_020344955.1). Lineage (GTDB taxonomy): Archaea > Asgardarchaeota > Lokiarchaeia > Sigyniarchaeales > SOKP01 > Loki-b32. Next base: position 1,081,744 of record CP070831.1, read on the forward strand.
ATCAGAACACTATTTGATTTGGATTTTACACCATATTGATAAATGATCGTATTTAGCATATATTTAGGGTACATCAAAGAATTATAAAAGTCAGTTAATAAAGCGTAGTACTCATTTCCTTTAGTATCTTGAAAAACATGAATCATTTGGTTTTCCCATAATTTCTTTAAACCTCCGTCAATATCGTCAACACCTTTCTTTCTTAATTTCTCGAGAACATTTTTAGTAACTATTGAAATTCTTAAAAGTTTTAAAATTTCATAAACTTGAGGATCAGCAATCACTTCATCTAAAATTTTTAGATTGTCTTCTTCATTAGGACGATATTTTTGGAAAAAATTTCTTACAGCTGCATTATATTCATCAGTAAACCTTTCTGGAAGTCCTCTTTCTGCGGGATTCTTAAGTAAATTAATTGGGGGTCTTCTTATCATAAAAAGATCGTTAATAAGAAAGATTAATTCAGAAGGCATTCCTTTTACTGATGTTTCTTTTATGATTTCTTTTTTGATTAATTCCATCAAAATTGCATCCACATCAAAAAAACCTTCTCTATATCTGTCTTTTAGCCAGATCTTTACGTCTGATTGCGTAAGAACGCCTTCGTCTCGAAGGCTATTTATTATTACTCTATTTACATGATCGAGACAGGTAACCGCGCAACTCTGGTCTTCGTGGAAAGGGGGAGAGGTGGATACACGTTGGAATAGAAAGGGGATCATCTCTAAATACGCATTATCCTCAAA
>CP070831.1:1082589-1089297 GCA_020344955.1 Promethearchaeota archaeon
ATTACAGAAATTAATAAAAGAAATAAAGATTGAAGTATTAGCATCGGAAAATGCAATCGAGAATTTAACGAACCCCCATAAGATTAATGAAGTATTTGAAGGCAAAATGGAACCAATAAAAGAAGTCACACCTTTAAAAGATAATGAAATTATTGACTTAAATGGTTTAAAATTAAAAGTCCTTAATTTTTATGGTCATACAATGGATTCTATTGCATTATTTGATAAAAAAAATAAGAATATATTTACTGGTGATGCAATTATTGATAAACTCAGTATTTATTATTTCCAACCAACTTTCATGCCTACAGATTTCCATGAAGTGGAATTATTAAAGACATTTCAGAGACTGAAAATTATGAAAAATGAATTGAATTCAATATCTTTAGCCCATTATGGTGTATGGACTGATGAGGATTTCAAGCAAATAGTAAATAGTATGGAAGAATTACACTTTGCGACAAAAGATTCAATTATTAAATGGTATAAAGAAAATCCTTCATATAATTACATCGCTCTCAAGTATCATGAAAAATTCATACCCAAATCCAAAATTATCAAGCTTGGAAATATTGGAATTTTAGAGAAACAAATGGAATGGTTTGTTGAAGGATTAAAGAGAAGCGGTTTTATTTAATATTCTATATTTAGAAAAAATATAATTTTTATTAAAGAAAATAAGTTATTATGATAAAGGTGAAAAAATCTTGTCAGGATTAAACCTTGATGTTATAGGAAAAAAATTTCCAGAGGTTATATTTAATTATAGATGGAAAGATGTGGTACTTTATGCATTAGGGATTGGAGCTCAGGTTGACGAATTACAGTTTTTATATGAAGGGGTTTCTGGAGGAATAAAGGTTTTCCCAAGTTATGCATGTATAGTTGCTGCTGCAGGTCTTCAACTTCAAAGGCTTGGTAAAATTGCTTTTTCACACTTTGTCCATGGTGAACAGTCAATTAAACTCTACAAATCGTTTTCTTCTTCAGATGAAATAATTTGTCAAGCAGAAGTTGAAAATATATTTGATAAAGGCAAAGCTGCTGTTATTCATATGAAAGTTTCTGGTCAGAACACAGGAGGTGAACCTGTATTTGACACTAAATGGGTATTTTTTTACTTGAAAGGTGGAGGTTTTGGGGGGGATCCAGGTCCAAAAACTGAACCAATAAATCCTCCTGAAGGAGTAGAACCAGACTTTAGTATTTCATATAAAACTACTGAAAATCAAGCTGCATTGTATAGATTGAATGGCGATCTAAATCCTTTGCATATAGATCCTGAATTTGCTAGTAGAAGTGGGAGATTTAAAGGCCCAATTCTCCATGGATTATGTACATATGGTTTTGCAACACGTGCTATAGTTTACGGAGCTTGCGATGGGAATGTAGAACGATTAAAAGAATTTAAAGCACGATTTACTAGTGAAGTATATCCCGGAGAGACTTTAACAACAGAGGGTTGGAAAGATAATGGACGTTATATCATTCAAGTACGAACAGATAGAGCTGTGGTCCTTGGAAATGCTTATGCTATAGTGGAATAGACTTATTAAAAAGAAGATTATAATTTTTAATTATCTATTTTTTTTGAGGGAGAAGTCTTACAATCCTTGGACCTTCAATTAGAGATATCGCATTTTCGGGGCAGAAATATGCACAAACGCCACATCCCACGCATAATTCTTCGATTCTTTCTGCTTTATTATTATTGTTTAATTCAATTGCTTTATTATAACATTTCTCAACACAAGTGCCACATCCTATGCATAAATCATGATCTATACTAGCTAAATAATTTGTTGCGTTAACCGTAGGAAAAATTAAGCATTCTCTCGAAGTTAAACAACAACAACTACAACAATTACAAATTGCAACTTCTTCTTTGCTGATATCTCCATGTAAGTGATATGCTTTATGAACTAATCCCGCTTCTTCACATTTTTTCAATATTTTTAATGCTTCTTCCTTAGATACTAATTTTGAAAAACTATGATTTGAAGTATGCCTAGCAGATTTACCTAACGTAAAACAACTGGGGGTTAGCTCTATTTGTTTACATGGATTTCCTAAAAACTCATTATGTTGTCTACAATAACAATTTCCTACAGCGATATCATCAAATTTTTCAATTAATTGTTCAATTTTTTGAGTTGGCAATATTTTTTCTAAGGGGGGTACTAATTCTTCATTAATACTTATAGTAAGTTCTTTCCCTGTTTCTCGGTTCTCCAAGATTGCAACAGTTCTATCGGTGGTTGGCAGATCATTTAATGATGATTTGAATTCATCATGGTTTGTTTGGACAAGCTCCTTAATTTCTTCATTAAATTCATGGAATAATTTTGCTAACTGATTGTTTTCTTCTGTCTTCTCAAGTTTTTTCATAAAAATATATTCAAGTTGTCTAGCAATTGGAAGTAAACGATAAACCATAATACCTTTGCTACTTGGTTGATTAAACAAAACTCCTTTCTTAGCAAGAGCATCAGCTTTATTTAGAATTTGATCTTCAGATAGTCCACTAGTTTCTTTCAATTGATCCATTGTTTGTGAGATCTTCTTCTCAAATGCCATTACAAGATCCAAATTTTCTTCTTTAATATTAATCTTTAATATTTTTAACATCGTATCTGTAATTGGATAAGGAAATCCACCTGCATTATTTAATATATTAGCAGCTTTCCGATATTCTATTTCAATGTCATTTGACATATTTTAAACCTGAAATTTACTTTTTAATTTTTTGTTTATATATTGAATATAATGATCTTAATTTGTAATAGTGGTTAATAAATATTTTATTCTAGCCTTAGTAAAATCAATTACAATTAATATGATATTGTTAGTAGATTTTAAAATAACCGCTTTAAAATTAAATTCCAATTATTCTTAAACATAAATTTAAATTGATCATCTCGGTTATTTAATTATCTGATTGAATTAATGAATTATTTTTAACTAGATATTATATTTATAACATTTTCTTTCATTTCAATGTGATTTAATTATGGAAGTCTTCTTAAAAAGAGCTGAGCGTTCGTTTAAGGATAAATTAGGAGAAGATCAGGCATTAGTTATTTTGGATAGGATAAAAAAAGCTACTAATGAGATTCCAGCCAGATTTAGAAGGACAATTGGCTCAGAAATACCAAAATTCATATTTAATTATTCACAGGAGATCGAAGATGTTTCTCCTGCAATTACTGAAGGAGTCTTGAATTATTTTCTCATATTTGCGGAATCTCTAAAAGATCTTATGAATAAAGATAGAAATCAAGTAAATCAGATATTAATTAACCGAAGTAATAATTCTATGCGTAATCTTTCAGATTTACTCAAGGATTTTGTTGAGAAAGCAAAAAAAGGTGAAGTTATTGAAAATATCAATACATTTGAAGATTTATTGACGTATATGGTTGGTGGAAAAGAAGAAACAACTCAAATGAGTGATGTTGAATTATATCTCAAGCGAGCAGATAAAAATTTTTCTGAAAGATTAGGAGAAGATAGATTTAAATCTTACTCAGAAAAACTTAAGAAAGGATTTGAACAAATTGATGAATTACATAAAGATCAAATGAGCTCCGAAATTTCTAAGTACTTGTTTAAATTCTCCGAAAATATTAATAATTTTTCTATAGAATTGTTAGACAATATATTGGCACATATATTATTATTTTCTAATTCAATAGCAGATTTAGATGGAAAAACATGGGACCAAATTAGTCAAGAGATAAGGTTAAGAAGTAATAATAAATTACATTCTTTGGTCGATTTATTCAAGGATCTATTAGAAGAAGTTAAAAAAGGGAACATTTTAGAAACTAGTAATGAATTAGAAGACATTTTAACTCATTTATTTGGAGAAAAAGAGGAGCGAGTTCAGTTTACAGATGTTGAAGCTTTTTTGAAGAGAGCTGAAAAAAAATATTCATTAATTCTTGGGCAAGATATGATTCAAATGCTCATGGAGGAGCTATTGAATGCAATAGATCAAATTCCAGAACAGCATAGGGAGTACTTAGGTTCTGATCTCGCAAAATATTTATTTAAGTATTCAGAAACAGCTTCATATCATGAACCCGAAAAGTTGGAATTATTGTTTAATGGAGCGATAATGTTCGCTAATTCGTTGGTTGATATCGGTGATTTAAATAAAGCAGAGATTAACCAATTCATTATAAATAGGTCAAGCCATAAAGTAAGAGGTTTATTTGAGTTATTCCTTGCTTTTTTAGAAAAAATTAAAATTCGAATGCCATTTTCGCTAGAACCTAATTTCGATGAGATTCTTGTTCATACCCTAGGAAGATACAGTGGCCCAAAAGTATTAGAACAGGGAGGTTTAATTCATGAATTATTAGCAGAATACCATGAAGAAATTCCATTGGCTATTGAACATTCAAATTGGGCAAAAGCTTTAATTGAAATAATTCCTCGTTATTTAGATATTCTTCCAAAAGCTGAAGGAGATCGGATATTGGATTTATTATGGGAAAATAAACTTCCAGAAGATCAAATTATCGAGAAATATAGATCAAAAATTGCAGAAATACCAAGAGAGAAAGAAAAAACATTCATGTTTAGATTAATGAATACGTTAACAAATCAAATTTTAATTGATGAAGAAAAAGACAAAATTTTAGCAGGTGCTTTAGCTCTTAGAATACTCGGAGGTATTTTTGTTGAAATTTTTGGTGGTAGAAATGCCCAAATTAGAGGAATTCGTCTCAATCAATTAATAAAGGATAGAAAAGTTTCCAATCCAGAAAATAAAAAGAAAATTGATGAGCATATTAATAGAATCCTCGAAGAAGATTTGAAAGCTATCCAAAAGAGAACGATGACAATAAATACAATCATTCCAATATTAACCAAAAAAAGATACTTCATCAAGACTTATGATATTGTTATGAAAGACTTTCCAGAATTTATTGTGAAAATGATCACTGTTAGAGAAGAGGAGAAATTAAAAGATATTGGTGAAGAATATAAAAAATCAGGCGTTTCAGCAGAGTTAATACAATTAGTTAACAATATTCTAAATGAGCTTGACTTAGCAAAAAGGTTTTATAAGAAGTATTTTGAAGAAATGTATTCAATAGCTATGGACGCTCAAAAAAATATGTTAGCTATTAGAAAATTCTTTAAATCTTTGGTTGAACTTAGTGAAAATATAGAAGCTATTGAGTTTTTTGAAAGACCTATTGCAAATACAGAACATACAGTTTATATGTCGTTGCTAAAATATTTGTATGATTGCTTACCAGAAATTCTTGAAATAACTCGGACTATTCTTGATGAACAAGAATATCAAAAGAAAATAATGAAATTAGATACTTATCTCAGTGATTGGAAACTTGAACAACTTAATTTAGAAATTAAAGAAGCAGAGAATAAAATTCAGGAATATAAAGGGATGCAAGAGTGGGATACAACCGACAAGATTAGGAATTTAACTAAATTTCTTAGCAGAGATAAAAACGAGATTAAATTCTATGATATAATGTTTAGACTTCTTAATGAAACAGAAAGAGTAAGTGAAATTCTAAATTCGAGATTAAATTTTGCACAAACACTTTTAAAATATTCAAATTCTCTAAAAAAAGTACACCCTAATCTTCCTGCTGCTTTATATGATTATATAGAGAACTTTAATGATTTTTCTCAAGAAATAGATAAAACTGTTGAAAAGTTAAAGAATAAAAGCTCTTCAGGTGTTATTTCCCCATTTGATCTTAGAGAAAAGAATGATGCTGCAGAAATGGCAAAAAAAGAGCTTTCCTTACTTTATACAAATGAAGATTTTATGAATCATGTTAAATCTATGCTAGAAATATCAAGTATGAATATTCAATGATAAATAAGGTTTAATGATAATTTATTCAATTTCAAGAATATTTTTTACAAGCTTCTTCTTTTCTTCTAAATTCGCTTGTCTGGAAATCATAATCCTTTGTGCTTGAGGAGAACCTGCTCCATGCATAGATTCTGTCCTATAACTCACTGATGCTACTCCCATTGTTAAATTCTCAATAAAACGTAATATTTTATATCGATCTTCAGTACAAATTCCTTCACAAGTTGTTAAATATTTTTCAATTAAAGGCCCAACTTCTTCTGATTTAAGATCTGCTTCAGAAGGCATTGTACAAATAATTCCTCCTGCAATATCTTCAGCAAGTCTTCCAATTTCATACGGAAATCGCGTTACGTTTTGCTTACATACATTAGCTAATAGCATATCCATTTCATAATTTCCGGCTTCTCTTTGAAATCCCAATGAACTACAAGCTATCCCGCAGCTATATAAGGTCTCGTTTAAATGAGTCATTTCAACAAGTTTATCTCTGATATGAGATGCTTTTTCAGTGCCATTATATTCTGAAATTAATGCTGTAGCTCCTATAAGCACATCTCCAACTCCAACTTTACACCCTCCATAAGATTGTCTATGAAACCCTGCAAAACGATTTACCAATTCTCCTGAAAATTCTACTTCACCTTTCATAAAGATATTTTCATTTGGAACAAACACATTATCAAATACTACAAAAATTTCCTGACCACCATATTTAAAATTCCCAATATCTAATACTCCTTCTTCTATCTTCCTAGTATCGCAAGACTGCCTTCCATATATTAATGTAATGCCTTTTTCATTGGTGTTGACTCCAAAACTGACAGCGTATTCCTCTTCACCGG
>CP070831.1:1089397-1105990 GCA_020344955.1 Promethearchaeota archaeon
AATAAGACCTATAGAAATTTTATTTTTTTGAGCGCTATTGTCTGTTTCCATAATAATCAATAACCTATAGATAATTAAAAGTTATATTTGCGTAAGCATATATAAAGTTTTTTTATTTTTATTTTTTTATACGTTTTCTATTTATTGGATAAAAAAAGATACAAAGATTCAATCAATTTCTCTTTAATCAAAAATTCACTACTTATATTATTTATAATTTCAGTATTACTAAGATATTATTTGTATTTAATATCTAAGTCTAATATTCATTAGTTAATATCTCCACTAAAATCGTATTTTTATAATTTTAATAATGGATTTTCAAAGCAATTCTAATAATTTTAATAATACCTTCGGGTTTAAGCTTGAAAATTTTAATTCTCAAGATTGTAGATTTCATGCAATTTATTTTATTGATTATGAAACTGGTGCTTTACTTGTTAGTAATAGATATACTGATGATTTAAACTTTTTGAAGGATGATTTAATCTGTAGTTTTCTAAATGCAATAGATTTATTTATCAATGAAGTAAATGAAGGTGGAAATGAAGAACTTCGAGAAATTAACTTCAAAGGAACAAGAATATTATATGAAAGAGAGGGGAGACTTTTAGCTATAGCAATTACTAAAAAAACAAATTTGCAAATGGAAAGGGGTATCCTAAGAGAAATTGTAGAAGATTTCTATATCCGGTTTAAAAATCTTATTAATAATTTTAATGGTGAAGTAAATCAATCAATATTAAATTATAAAAAACGATTAGAAAGTTTGGATTTAAACTCTTTATTTAGATTTGATATACATATTTAGATAATTAAGAATAATTGTATTAATCTTCATCTTTTTTAAGTTTTTCAACTTCAGATTTGAATTTTTCAACAATATTTTTTGCATCAGTTTTTATATCAATTCGTTTTTCATCAATTTCTTTTTGTTCTTCAATTTTTTTTGCTTGTTCTTCAATGGTACTAATGATTTTTTGACTAACACCTTCCATGTCAGGATGTAGTTCTTTTCTTTGCAAAGCACTTTCTTTTTGACGTTCCATTATGAAGACTTTCTCTCCTAAGCTCTTTTCTATTTTTTCTCCTGTACCTTCAATATCAGGGCGTATTTCCCTTCGTTGCGCTTCTTTTTCTTTCTGACGATCAATCATAAAAGCTTTTTCTCCCACAGATTTTTCTATTTTTTCTGCTGTTCCTTCCATATCAGGATGTAATTCTTTTCTTAGTAAAACACTTTCTTTTTGACGTTCCATCATGAAGACTTTTTCTCCTAAGCTCTTTTCTATTTTTTCTCCTGTACCTTCAATATCAGGGCGTATTTCCCTTCGTTGCGCTTCTTTTTCTTTCTGACGATCAATCATAAAAGCTTTTTCTCCCACGAATTTCTCTATTTTATCACTTACACCTTCTATATCCGGGCGTGTACTAATCCGTTGTTGATCAGTTTCACGTAATTTTTCTACTCGAAAAGCTTTCTCTCCTATTGATTTCTCTATTTTTTCTGCTGTGCTTTCCAGATCTGGGCGAATTCCAATTCGTTGCTCATTGATTTCCCGTAGTTTTTCTACTCGAAAGGCTTTCTCTCCTACTGATTTCTCTATTTTTTCTGCTGTGCTTTCCAGATCTGGGTGGATACTAATTCGCTGTTCATCAACTTCCCTTAATTTTTCGACTCGAAAGGCTTTTTCACCTACAGATTTTTCTATTTTATCACTAATTCCTTCGAAATCAGGATGCATACTAATACGTTGTTCATCTAATTCTCTTCGTTTTTCTATATGAAAAGCTTTCTCTCCTACTGATTTTTCTATTTTTTCTGCTGTACCTTCAATATCAGGTTGTAATTCTTTTAATTGAGTAGTAGTTTCTTTATGACGATCAATCATAAATGCTTTTTCATCAATTAAATCTGAAATTTGTTCTTTTACTTCTTCAAATATTCTTTTTCTCTCTTCCTCAGTGATTTTTAGATATTCTTCTCTCTCTTCTTTTTCTTTCTTATAAAGCTCGCTAACAATTTTCTTTTGCCGTTCTATTTCTTCCGGAGATAATGGTTTTTCATTTTCACCCAAATTTATCACTTTTAAAAAATTATTGAAATTTTTTTTAAATATAATATCAAAACTCGTATTTAATAATATTTATGTTTAGACCATTATAAATTTTAAAATAAAGGAGAAACAATCTTGGTTAACAAAAAATTTTTAATTCATTCTCTATTTATTTTATAGGAATTGGCTCAAAAGAATCTTCTGGAAGATATTCCATGAGACTTAGCATTGTTATTTTCATAGTGAGCATTTCCATAACTTCTATTTTTAATTTCTTTGATTTTTCAGATTCTAATGCTAAATTATATGCACTTATCAAATACTCAAACTTACGATTTAAATGCTTCTTTAATTCCTCTTGGTTATCTAGATTAATTTTTTGAATTTCTAGCCACTTATCTATCTCTTGTTTAATTTTGATATCAATATTATTATCTAAATTATAAGTCACCTCAATTTCTTTGAGATTCTCTATATTATTGATATAAGCTTGATCTTGGTATAGTGGTTTTAGTAATAATCCAAGATTCATGATTAAAGGTTTTTTTTGAAGTTTTTCTAACGAGTTTGTTAAAAATTCTAAAACCTGATCCTTTTGGTTTAATTTAGAATAGTTAATATACTCTTGGACAAAATGCATAATAGAATTTCTTATTAATAAATCTTCAAAATCAAAGATAGACTCAGGTCTAATTTCAAGAGTATTATTAATACAAGTGTATAATGAGTTCATGAATGGTTTAATATCTTTAAACATTGTAAACTCTTTAATAAAACTCAATATATCGCCTAAAATTTCGAGTTTATTCTCATCTGGTTCCGTTTTATAATAATGGTTAAGATTTTCTTCCAAATCGGAATTCTTATTAGGGATTGATAAGAATTGTTTTACCTCAGAATAAATTGAACTTAAATCCACAATATTTTATTTGTTAAATATCTTTAAAAAAATTTATTTATTTTATGAATCGAAGAAAAAAGATGTTTTAAAATGCTGTTGCGATTAAAGCTTTGGTACCATTTTTTTGTGCTTCTTCTAAAATTTGCATTATTTTATCATATTCATAAGGTATTATATCAAATACATTCATCCCTGCTAATTTCAGTTCGGCAGTAACAGTTTCAGCTAGATTATTACAATCGCCTGAGTAGAAAATATTCTTTCTGCCAAACTCTTTCCTTAATTTTTTACCTACTTCATCAATAGCACAATATCCTACGACAAGTCCCTTATTATAACCTTCAGCTTTTAATTTTTCTATAAGGTTCTCTTCATGACCTTTACCCATTATGATAAACCAACCTCCATTAAATTTATTAGGAAAATCATATGCGAAAGATTGTAAAACTGTAAGTGAATTATTCTGACATCCCTCCTTACATAATAAAACATTTCCTTTTATGATTTTAACATCTTCAGGGAATTTTTGAAGGAGATTCCAGTCATATTTTTTATTATATTCTCGCAAATCTTTCCCAATAACTTTAATTTTGTTTAAATCCCCTTCACCTAAACCTCTTTTATATGCTATTTTTAAATGGGGAATTTCCTCAATAGTTAATCCAAATATCCTCGCCCCTACTACATCAACAGCTATTGGGTCGGTTCCTCCTATTAAAATTTTAAAGGGTATTACACACTTATCTTTCCACGCTGTAGGAGGATAATGGCCATTAATAGTGCCTTCAGTTCCATCTATTAGAGAAATATCAGGCTGAATCAGTTCATAGAGATCTATTAATTTTGAATGTAAATTGTAATTATGATCTTTTCCACGATCTGCATGTTGAGGAAATCCCCATTGATTCTTTATACTAAGAGTTACTCCTGCCATCGAGTGAGTTTTAAGTTTAGGTATATTAATATATGTTAGTGATTCTCTGTTTTCCATGATTTTTACAATTGTTTTTGGTAATCTAAAGTTTACTAGATTATATCCTTCAGAGTCAACTTCTATTGAAGGTTTCCCACAGAATTCAAATATTTGAGTTTCTTCTTCATCTAAATATATAATATTCACTCTATTCTTTTCGCAAATTTCTTTATAACCTGTAATTGTAAATACTAATCTTGTTAGATTAGCCTGTGTAGAATTTTCTATTACATAAACATCTGCTCCTTTTTCCTTTAAGTAAAGAATAACGGCTTCTAAGATTTCTGGTGATGTGTGAGTATGCTTTTTAAAATCAATCCCGTTTACTTTAATATACACTTTCTTTGATTTTTTAAGAATTGATTCACCTGATTTCTCAATTTGATTAAAAATTTTATTCACAGCAGATTTAAGCCCTTGATCTGTATCTTCAACATATACTTCTGCCAATATTATCGCCTTTTTCTAATTATAATATTTCAATGTATCTATATTAAAAAATTGTTTTTCTACTGAATTGGATCACAATTCTGTTTTTATATACTAATATATAAAACATTGACAATTTTAGATATAAATTTAAAAATTATTTTTTAGTAAATTGCAACGGATAAAAAGTGTTGATGTTATAAGGGGTTTGTCTATTTGGATTATGGTTTATGGACATATGCTTCAATTTTGGATAAGGCCAGAAGATTATTGGCTTAAATTTTGGCTTTATGCTTTTCTAGCACCAATCGGTGCCACCGGATTCCTCTTTATTTCAGGTGTAAGTGCAACATTAGCATATAAAAATAATTTACAAACTCAAAAAGTGATGATGAAAACAATGAGGAATGCATATCTTTTGAGAGCCGTTTTTATACTAATAATAGCAATTTTTTTCAACTTTAGTGTTGCTATGGTATTTGGTGGTGGTGATTTAACAGATATTTGGAGTTGGAATGCTTTACAAACAATTGGTATATCTTTGTTATTAGCATGGCCTTTGTTAAAAACATCTAAAATATTAAGGTTAAGTGTAGCCATATTAGCCATTATTTTTAACCAACTCTTATTAATAACACTTACACCCTATAATGGGCAATTTAATGTATTAGGTGCAGCTTATCACTTGCTCTTTAATCCTATAGACACATACGTTATCTTAAATTATTACGGAATCTTACTGATCGGTTCTGTAATGGGTGATTATATTTATGACTTAAAAAATGGTTCAGAACAATATAAAAAAGAATTTTTATTCAAAAACAAAGACATAATATATTCCCTTTTAATTGGAATATCCATCACTGTTTTTGGTATATTGTTCTTTTATCCCAATTTTATCGTATTTAATTCCATCTCATCTGTTCTTTATGCATTAGGGTTCATAATAGCTATTTTAGCTCTACTAATTGTAATTGAAATATTGGAAGTTATAAAAACAAAAAAGAGTTATAGGTTTCTTTATTTCTATTCATATTACTCATTTACCCTCTTTCTTGGACATAATGTTCTACTCATCTTATTTATCGACCAATTAAATGCTTATTTGACAATTTGGCTAGTGGTTGCGGCGTTTAATGTTATCTTAGCGGTGACTCTTAAGATAATGCACGATAAATTAGGAATACGGGCTTCTGTAAAGGCAGGGATTAGCATATTAAGTGGATTTATAGCATTGAAAATAGAAAAAAAGAATATGTAAAAATATTATATTTCAATTATTATATGATTTCTCAATTTGGGCTTAAAATCACTTAAAATCAAAAATTAAAGAAAAATTGAAAAATTTTGCTGGAGAAGTATCAGAGTTCAATAATGCGGAAAAAATAGCTATAAAATATTTCGCATAAGAGATTTTATAAAATAAAATGAAAAAATATTTTTGGAATTAACATTTTAGTATGACAAGAATATGACAGAGAATAATAATATAATTGAAGTAAAGAATCTAACAAAGATCTATGAAGAAGGCAATGTATTGGCTGTGGATGATATTAGTTTTAATATCAAGAAAGGTGAAATTTTTGCTTTATTAGGTCCTAATGGTGCTGGGAAAACTACGACTATCAGTGTATTAGCGACCTTATTATCTTCAACAAACGGTGAGACTTTTGTCAATAATTATGATGTTAGTAAAGATCCGGATAAAGTTAGAAAAAGTATTGGTATTGTTTTTCAAGAACCATCATTAGACGGTGAGATGAAAGCATGGGAGAATTTAGAATTACATGGAATTCTATATGGGATGCCAAAAAAGGAGAGACAAGAAAAAATAAAAGAAGTGCTGAAGTTGGTGGATCTTGATGAAAGAGCTGATACTTTTGTAAAGAATTATTCTGGTGGGATGAAGAGGCGATTAGAAATTGCTAGAGGCCTACTCCATGAGCCTAAAGTTCTTTTTTTAGATGAACCTACCTTAGGATTAGATCCTCAAACTCGCAGAAAAATATGGGATAAGATAAAAGAGTTGAATAAAAGTGATACAAAGATAACAATCTTAATCACAACTCATTATATGGATGAAGCTGATGAACTTGCTGATAGAATATGCATCATGGACCATGGTAAGATAATTGCTATGGATACTTCAGAAAACCTTAAAAAACAATTATCTGGTGATGTAATTGATATTCAATTCGAAAATCTTGAGGAAATGTTTAAACTTCCTATTACGATAAATCAAATCAAGGATATTCCAGGAGTAAAAAATGTTACAATGGGTTCAGCTGAAGCACAACAAGATATTATGCCCAATATAAAATTACCTAAAGGTATGCCTAACATTGATCCTGCAATGATACAAGCAAGAATAAGAGAAACATTATCAGATCCTAAGAAATTGATCGAGGCTTGGAAAAGAATGCCAATGACAACTGGAATGTTTTTAAATGCACCATTAGCAATGAAGAAGAAAATTGCTAACATGTTTGATGATAAACTCTTAGAAGAAGTCCCTGATACTATAAAACAAGAAATGATTAAAATAAAGAAAGGCGAATTAGAAGAAAAAGAAGTCTTAGAGCCCTCTATATCAATCTCATGCGAAAGTGGGGGACAACAGTTACCTTTAATCATTCGAAAAATAAATGAAAATGGTCTTAAGATAAAAACTGTAAACATGCATGAACCCACTTTGGAAGATGTGTTTCTACATTATGTTGGGAAGACAATTCGAGAGGAAACTTCAAACCATACTAAGGATATTAAGAAAATGATACAAATGAGGCAATTAAGGAAGGGATAATAAATGTCTGATTTAAATATTGAAAAAACAAAAGTAAATTATAACGCTCTGTGGATTTTAGCTAAAAGAGAGTTATTAGGTTTTTGGAGAAATAAATCAAGAGTGATTTCATCATTTGTTCAAGGAATCCTATTTCTTTTTGTATTTGGGATGGGGTTCTCGCAATATGATATATTTATTAATGGCGTTCAAATTGATTCAAGAGCATTTACAGCTTCAGGAATTTCAGCAATGGTTATTTTATTTACAGGTATTTTTGGTGGAATGGCAGTTTTTCGAGATAAAATGTTTGGATTCATGAAAGAGTTATTAGTTGCACCAGTAAGTCGTAGAACATTGATGTTAGGGCGAACAATTGGGATAGCTTTGCAAACTATGCTTCAGGTATTAATTATGATTGCATTAAGTGTTGGACTTGGTTTTTTTGGTTATAACTTAAATTTAATATGGCGCGTAATGCTGATAATTCCTGTAGCATTTTTAGCAAGCTTAGGGATTGTAGGTATTGGATTAACCATAAGTACACGTTTAAACGATATGCAATCTTTTGGATTAATACAAACTTTCATAATTATGCCAATGATGTGGCTTTCTGGAGCTTTAATTGCATTCCCTAGTGAATTTCAATTTATATTGATGTTTAATCCGTTCTCATATAGTGTGGATTTATTCAGGTTTGTTTTGTTAGGGGTATCTTATTTTCCATTTTGGATTGATCTTTTAGTAACGGTTATGTTTGGAGTTATATTAATATTAATTGGATCTCGATCATTTAATAAAATGGAAATAAGTCAATAATTAATTTTTTTTAATAGCAGAATTAACAACATTTCAGGTTGAAAGTTTAGTGAATTCTGCTCGAATGATTTTAAAGTATTGGCTAAAATCGAAGAGAGAATTCATTTTGCAATTCATTTTTCTATTAATTTCAACAATTTTTTTCACCATTACTCCTATTGTTATAGGAAGAATGGTTGGGGTGTTAGATCCGAATCTTTTATTAAATTTTAACATCATCATATTCTTTTTTTACTTTTTCATGGTCCTATTGTTTGCATCATTAACTTATTTTTTCAATAGAGCAGCTCGACTTCAAGGTGCTGAAGTTTCATCCAGAGCAATATATTTTTTACGTGATGACATTAGTAATGCGATCTATCGTCAATCATTTTCATACTTCGATAAGACAGAAACAGGTCAATTAATTTCTCGAGCAACAAGTGATATCGAAGAAACTCAGCAAATTTTTGGTATGGGCTTAGTTTTAGGTTTACAATCAATTCTACAGATTAGTGGAGTTATTGTAGGTTTTTTTACCTTCAGTTTTGATTTATCAATCATTTTGGTATTAGTTATTCTAATTTCCCTTATGTTATCATATTATATTGCCAAAAAATTAAAACCAATTTTCTTGGAAACAAGAGAATCTTTTGGTGACTTAACCACCTCAATAAGGGAAAATATAGTTGGCGCTCAAGTTGTACGAATATTCAGTACTCAAAATAAAGAGCTTCAAAAATTTAAAAGAAATAATGAACGATTTTATTGTGCTAGTGTCGATTCTGTAAAATATAATGCATATTACATGCCTTCTATTTATGTAATCATAGGGGTTATGACGATTTTTACATTATTCATTGGAGGTATTAGGTTTGTTAATGGAACAATCGATTTAGACACAATTATTACTTTAATCTCTTATGTTGCTGCTCTTGGATTTCCATTAATGGCTTTGGGTCAAATTATGTTAGCTTATATTCAAGGAGATGCGGCACTCACTCGTGTAAGAGAGGTATTAGAATCTAGTCCAGATATTAAAGATATTCCAGATGCTATTCATGTTCCGACTATAAAAGGCGATATTGAATTTGATGCTGTTTCATTTGGATACACTTCTGATCATCGAATTTTAAAGGATGTATCATTTTCTATTCCTGCTGGGAAGAAATTGGCAATTTTGGGTACGACAGGATCAGGAAAATCTACAATCATTAATTTAATCCCTCGGTTTTATGAAGCAAATGAAGGAGCTATTAGAATTGATCAAAAAGATATAAAAAATTATTTAATAAAGGATTTACGTAAACATATTGGCATCGTCTCGCAAGAAACCTTTCTTTTCAATAAAACTATTGCAGAAAACATAGCATATGGGAAAGAAGATGCAAAAAAAGATGAGATAATTGAATCTGCAAAAAATGCCGATTTACATGAGTTTATTGTTCAATTACCAAAAGGATATGATTCAGTTGTAGGAGAAAGAGGAACTCGCTTGTCGGGAGGGCAAAAACAACGTTTATCTATCGCAAGAGCTCTCTTAATTAAGCCTAAAATCTTAATTCTTGATGATAGCACAAGTTCAGTAGATGTGGAGACTGAATACAATATACAACAAGCCTTAGCAAAAATAATGAAAGGGATAACTTCTATTATTATCACTCAAAGAATTTCAACAATTAGAGGAGCCGACAGTATTTTGATTCTAGATAGAGGTAGGGTTGTAGGTTATGGATCACACAATGAATTAATAGAGTCAAATGTCTTATATAAACAAATCTATGAAACTTTATATCAAAAACAAAAATCAAAGATCAAAATAGGAGAATAAATATAACTGGAGGCTGATATGGATTAGTAAAAATGAACATAAAGATGATTCTGAACAAGAAGAAAAAGAGATTATAAAACCTAGTGCGAGTACTCGCCATCGATTTATGTTAGAAGGGGATAAATCACCACTCGATCATTCAAGAAAAATATTATGGAAATGGTTACTAACATATCTAAAGCCAATGCGATTGAAATTCTTTGTCTATTTTATCTTTCTTTTAATTGGGACAATTATTACTTCTATTAGTCCTATTTTATCTGCTAATATCATCGATAGAGGTATTGTTATGAAAGATACTTATTATATTATTCTATTAAGTTCAATTTATCTCTCATTAATTCTTATAATGGCGATTACTAATTATTTGGCTCAGTATGGAATGGGAAAGATTTCTCAAAAAATAACTTTTGACATTAGAAACGATTTATTTGATAAATTGCAGGATATGTCCTTAAGTTACTTTGATCAACGATCATCTGGAGAGGTGATTTCTATTATGACTAATGATGTTACACTACTCAATCAATTAGTAGGAGGTCAATTTATACAAATAATAACCAATGCTGTGTCGATTGGATTGACTGTGATTTTTATTTTCTTTCTTAATCCATTTTTAGCTCTGATCAGCTTGGTTATCTTCCCACTATTTTTTCTTATCACACATTTTTTTAAAAAGGTGGCTATAAGGCTATTTAAACTGTCAAGAAAGACAATAGGAAAGGTAACCTCTTCAATACAAGAGAATATTGAGGGTGCTAAAGTAGTTCAAGCATATGGTCAAGAAAAACGAGCAGCATTTGAATTTGATCAAGCAAATATTGCTAATTATAAAGTAATGGTTAAAATACGGAAATATATGGCTACGATATTTCCATTTATTACTCTCACAACTACAGTTCTTACTGCTTGTATTTTACTAGCAGGGGGATTGGTAGTGTTAGGAAATGTCACTATTTTTGGATTTACTGTAACTGTAGGAGTTCTTAGTGCCTTTATCACAATTTTGGGTCAATTTTTTCGCCCTTTTATGTCACTTATGCAGATTCAACAGATTATAGAATCTGCAATGGCTGCGAGTGATCGAATCTATTCTTTATTAGAAGAAAAAGTTGAAATCCCTGATCCAATTATCCCTGAATTATTTAAACAAATTGATGGCGCAATAGATTTTAATAATATTAGTTTTGGATACTCATTTAATAATAATGCTAAAGAACAAGAATATATGGATATACAATTGATGGAACAAAACAAATATGCAAATACTATCCCTCCAGAAAATATAATCAAATTAGCAAAAATTTTAGAAAGATCTCTCCAATCAAAAGCAGGTCTACAGCAGAGTGGTGGAATAGGAGGAGAGGGAGGTGATATGATTAGTAAAGACATGAGAAAATCATCACCAGAGGATATTCTAAATATGCTTGCTAATACATCAATTCCTCCTGAGATCAATAATAATCTTCCAAAAATAGTTAAAGATGCCATCAAAGAGCAAAAAATCCTTATCCAATATAAAAAATCTAAAGGATTTGTAGTAAAAGACCTATCCTTAAAAATTTCTCCAGGCACAACCTTAGCAATAGTTGGTGAGACAGGAGCAGGTAAAACAACTTTAATTAAATTAATTGCTCGTTTCTATGATCTTATCGAAGGAAAGATCCTTATTGATGGAGTTGATATCAGTAAAGTAAGAAAAAAAGATTTGAGAGATTTAATTGGGATTGTCCCTCAAGATGCTTATCTTTTTTCAGGGACAATTCGTGAAAATCTTCTATATGCATTTGATAATTACACACCTCAACTTGAAGAAAAAATGATTCAAGTCTCAAAATTTCTTGGACTTCATAATTTTATCGATGCCCTACATAAAAAATATGATACTAGATTAAAAGAAAATGGTAGTAATATTTCAATTGGACAAAGACAATTAATTGCTTTTGCTCGTGCTTTAATAACTGATCCAAAAATTCTTATTTTGGATGAAGCAACCTCTTCAGTTGATCCTTATACTGAAACATTAATTCAGGATGCTTTGAATAAAGCACGCGAAGGGCGTACAACAATTATAATTGCGCATCGCCTTTCAACAATTAAAAATGCTGATTTTATCATAGTTTTAAATGCTGAAAAGAAAGGCATAATAGAACAAGGGGATCATGACCGATTGATTGCTTTGAATGGGAAATATAAGCGGCTTTTAGAAATGCAACATAGAGATATTGAACTTCAAGGTTAATGGGAATTTTCTTAATAATCAATTGAAAATGCTACTAAAATTTGACTTAGAATTTTTAATAAAACTAAATTATAATCTTTTTTTACTCAATATAGTCTATTAATAATAATGGTGTAATATAATTCCATACTTTGAATATTCCGGAAAACAAATTTTTTATCAGATTAAGGATAATAATTCTAAAAAAATACTCATTCTTATACATGGGTCAGGAGGTAATTCAAATGTCTGGGAGAATCAATTTTACTTAAATATTGATTATAATATAATTGCGCTTGATTTACCCTCACATAATAAATCTAGTAATTATTCAGAATTATCTCTGGATTTATACGTTAATGTTGTTAAGAATTTTGTTGATTCATTAAAGCCTGAAAAATTAGTATTAGCAGGTCACTCTTTAGGGGGTGTTGTTATACAAGAATATTACTTTAGATATCCAAATGATGTCTCTTCTCTTATTTTATGTGCTACTGGAGGTAGAATGCGAGTGAGTCAAGTCGTTTTTGATTCTATAAAACCTAACTATTATGAATACTTAAAGAATTTGAAAGTATTATTATTTTATAGAAAAACTTCTAAAGATATTATTGAAAATACAATTTTGGAAACTTCTCAAATAAATCCTGAGGTAACTTTTAGTGATTTTAAAATTTGCGATGCTTTTGATACATTAGATAAGACACATACAATTGATGTTCCTTGTTTAATAATATGTGGGAAGTATGATCAACTTACACCTGTGAAGTATTCACAGTTTTTTCATGATAAAATTAAAAATTCAGAACTTTATATAATAAATAAAGCGGGTCATGGTGTGATGTTGGAAAAACCTCACCAAGTTAATAAAACTATTGAGAATTTTATTAAAAATTATTTATAATTTATATTTCATATGCCAAGAGAGTACACATATGGTCCATTTTTATCTCGAAGACTAGGACTTTCTTTAGGTGTTAATGTTTTAGCTAATTATAAATTATGTACTTTTAACTGCGTTTATTGTGAAATTGGATTAACTAAAAAGGAAAATCTAGTATCCCCTGAATTTAAAATAAATATACCACCATCCTCTAATTTTAGAAAAGAACTAATGTCGATATTAAAACATGTTCCACATTTAAACTCAATTACTTTTGGTTACAATGGAGAGCCAACTTTAAACGAGAATATCTTAGATTTCCTTGATATCGCTATAGATGTAAGGGATGATTTAAAATGGACTAATGTAAAACCCTTAATTACCCTATTTACTAATTCTAGTACACTGTATATTGATGAAATAAGAGAAAGAGTTAGAAATTTCGAGTTAATTTTAGCAAAATTAGATGTGGCTAATGATGTCGATTTCAAGAGAACTAACCGTCCTCATCATGATACTCCCAAGATTGAAATGATAATTGAATCATTAAAAAAATTGAAAAAAGAACTGCCAAAAAAGCACAAATTAGCTATTCAATGTTTAATCTTTAATTCTTACAAAGAAGATTTTATTCCAAATAATAATTCAATTAATATTCTTAATCTAGCTAATGCTTTAAAAAGTATAAATCCTGATATTGTACAAATTTATTCAACTGCGAGAATCCCAGCAGAGTATTTTGTTTTCTCCATAGATGATGATAGGAAAAGAGAAATTTCCTCTATCTTTAAAAATGTAATCGATGATGATAGAATTGAAATAAATATATATTAACTCATAGAAAAACTTATATTTCTAAAAGAATATTTTGAAGTATTCGAAATCTTAATTTATCCAGAGGTTAAGGAAAACACAGAAAATATTAAGAGGAGAGTATAGTGGATGAAAAATTTCTCGCGGGTGTCGATATAGGAGGCACATGGGTTCGAGCTGCTATTTGTACAGCAGATTTAAATGAAAAAAATATCAAGAAAACAATTATAAAAACACCAAAGGAGAACAAATTTTCTATTAGTAATTCGATTTGTCAAATTTTATCAGAAATATTTTCCGAAAATAACATTAATGTAGATCAGATTTTAGGAATTGGAATCGCTACAGCCGGACCTTTAAATATGGAAAAAGGAGAGGTTTTTAATAGTATTAATCTCGGTTTTAAAGTAATCCCATTGATGGAACCAATTAAAAAAAAATTTCCTGAAATCCAATTATACATTTTAAATGATGGTAATGCAGGTGTATTAGGTATACATTATTTTGAAGCGGAAACTGATGAAAAAGATAATCTAGTGTTCATAACAATGTCAACTGGTTTAGGGGGTGGCGTGATTTGCAATGGTCGTCTATTACTAGGAAAGGAAGGAAATGCCGCAGAAGTTGGACATGTATTAGTAGATCCGAAAAGTAAGAAGAAGTGTAATTGTGGAGCTTCTGGTTGTTGGGAAGCTTATAGTTCTGGAACTGGAGTAGAAAATCGAACATTAGATGCTTTAAACGAAGGAAAGTTAAATAGTAGCCTGTTAAAGCAAATTGTTAAAAATAATTTGTCGAAAATAACAGCAAAAGAAGTTTTTGAAGCTGCAAAGAAGGGAGATGAATTATCATCTAAAATTGTTGAGGACTGTATTTTTTATACCAAAGTAGGAATTGGGGTAGTAAATAATTGCTATGATTGTGTCTCAATTTATTTTGGTGGAGCGATGATGAAAGATAAAGATCAGATAATTCCATTATTAATTGAACAATTTGAAAAAGATCCTATAAGATTTACAGTTAATCATCCTCCAAGGATAAAGTCAACTAAATTTGAAAATGAAATTGGCCTAATGGGGGCATTAGCACTAGTTAAATATAAAGTAGAAAAAAATAAAATAATCTCCTAAAAGAAGCAGAAAGAAGAAAATGGAAGAACATAATGTAATATTTACTCTAAGCGGTATTAGGGGGCAGTTTGAGAAAGATCTTAACTACAGTACCGTTAAGAAAATTGCAATTGCTTTTGGATTATTAATTAATGGTGAAGGTAAAAAAGTTATTGTAGGTAGAGATACTAGGCCAAGTGGAATTCTCATTGAAAGAGCAATTACCGAGGGTCTACTTTTATCTGGTTTTGAAATAATAAATCTTGGAATATGTCCTACACCAGTAATTATACATACAAAACACAGATTAAATATTCCTGCCGGTATAATTATTACAGGATCTCATAACCCTCAACAATGGAATGGCTTAAAATTACTGTCTACTAAAACATTTCTAAATGATGAAGAATTAAAAATAATTTCAATTTATTTAAACAATATTGATCTTAATGATTACAAAAATATTCAACCAGATTTAAAACAGAAAGTCAAAAATCTGAATCCAATAACAGACTATATTAAAGATCTATTAAGTTATATTGATTATCATGAAATCAAAGATAAGAATCAACTTAGAATCGTCATTGATTCAGGAGCAGGAGCTGGAAAAGCTGTCACTCCTAAACTATTAAGTGAAATGGGATGCAGTGTAAAATTAATCAATAATGAATTACTAGCAAATAAAGATTTTCCAAGAGAAATTGAACCGATCAAAGAAAATCTCAGAGATTTAATAATGGAAGTATGGCAAGGAAAATTTGACGTTGGATTTGCTCATGATACAGATGCTGATAGATTGGCGATTGTTGGGGAAAATGGATTATGCTACTCTGAGGATATTGGTTTAGCACTAATTACTCAGCATTATTTAAAAAATCAACGAGATTTGGGTAAAGAAATTTATTTTATTACAAATCTAGCGTCTTCTTTGAGGTTTGAAGCATTAGCAAAAAAGTATAATGCCAATTTTATTAGGACTCCTATAGGAGAACGATATTTAACAGAGAAAATGAATGAATTAATGTTGAATTCATCACAAAATCGCGTAATTTTGGGTGGAGAAGGTTCATGTGGCGGATTTATGTTTCCATATTTCAATAATACCAGGGACGGTATTTTTGCTGCAGCAAAAATTATAGAAATCCTTGTAAAATCAGGAAAAACCATATCTCAACTAGTAGCAGAATTACCAAAATATTATTCCCACCGAGCTAAAATCAATATTAGTAATATAGATATTAAATTGCTTATTGAAAAAGTAAAAAACGAATTGATTAATGAAGGAGAAAAGGTAGAACATATAGAGAATGATCTTAGATTTGGTCATGAAAAGGATTGGTTTGTTCTCATCCATCCCTCAAATACAGAACCTATAATTAGAGTGATTAGTGAAGCAAAGAGGGAATCATTGGCGAGAGTTTATTGCGAGGCAACAGCAGAACTTGTGAAATTAGTTATTGCATCAAAACAATAATGAAAAATCCCATCTTTTTCCCATTATTTATTTTAATTCTTCTAAATAAAGAGAATTCTCCCATAAAGTTTATATATTTGAGAATAATATAGTTTCATTAAACATATTTGTTGATTGTATCATGGTAATTAAAGAAAATAATTGGATTAGAACTAACAAAGGAGATATGATAGTTCATGATCCGTTTTATAAAAAAATTATCATGGTAATGATGTTTTTAGGGTTGGTATCATATTTCCCTGCAACATTATCCTCATAAAGACATAGAAATCAACAACACGCTTACTCTTACCTATTGCTTCATCGCATTAAACTGTTTTAC
>CP070831.1:1106090-1153864 GCA_020344955.1 Promethearchaeota archaeon
ACCCCATATATTTAATAGATTCTTTAGATGTGAAGATGTTCATGATATTGAAGGAACGGGACTTGGACTTTCAATTGCGAAAGAGCTTGTTGAATTACATCAGGGGAATATTTATGTTGAAAGCGAGTATCAAGAAGGATCAACTTTTTTTGTGTTTTTACCTATTTTAAAAAATCCATACAAATAAGTTTATAAGGGAATTATTACCTTCCTAAATTTTTCGATACCTTTATAATAATAATTATCATATTTTTAAATATTGATACTTAAATTCAGAGAAAAGAGAAATGAAACCCTTAATTTTCATTGTAGAGGACGATAAAAAGATTTTATATAATATGAAATTAATGATGGAATACAATGGTTATAACACATTAACAGCGAAGAATGGTGTTGAAGCTCTTGAAATAATCTCAACATGCGAAAATTATCCAGATATTATTTTGTGCGACATTGTAATGCCAAAAATGAATGGATACGACTTCTTTAAAGATATTTCGAAAAACGAAGAACTTAATAATATACCCTTTATTTTTATATCTGCTCGTAGTGCCCCCGAGGATGTACGCTTTGGAAAAATGTTAGGGGCAGATGATTATATCACTAAACCATTTGAGGAAGAAGATCTGCTTGCTATAGTTAAGGGTAAATTAGCTCGTTATAGAAAAATCGATCTAATCAATGAGCAAATTGAACAATACATATTAAAAACAGGAATAGACAAAACACTCGTCCCAGTTGATGAGAAATTGAATCCCTTTACATTTATATGTGTATGGTGGGACGATATCATGGGACCGGTTATCAAGTCTTATTATTCAGAACATAATAATTTATCATCATCCTTAAATACAATAGGACAACAATTATTTCAATCAATTGTGGCCATTACTGGAAAAAATGAGCTTAAAGAACCAGCAGGTTTACTTTTAAATATTGAAAATATAAAGAGACAAGGTTATGTTTTTTTTGATTCTTTCAAAGATGAAAATTTACGAGGTAATGAACAACAATTCATGTTAGCTGTAATTGCAAAAAGAGTCAATTATTTTGAATCTTTAAAAATCAAAGAAATATTCCTTGAGATGTCTCATAAAATTAAAGAAGAAAAAAAATGTGATATAGGAACCTATTCAAATGATCTTAGTAAAATTCTAGCACAAATCTAAACAATAACAATCTGCTAAATAGTTCATTATATAGTTTTTTAGTGAATAGAATTATAATTAATACTTATAGTATATAAATTACAGGGATACATGCACCACCATTTATAACTTCCTCTAATGAAGTTAAACAAAAAAGAATCAATAGTTCATAAAATCATTGAAATGAAAAAAAAGAACCAAATTTATTGTTTCGATGAGGAACAAAAAGAAATTGACAACATAATTTTTACTTTCTATAAAAAACAATTCAATTTACCCTAGCATCTAAAACTAAAATTAGATGAAAAATATTCTATATATCTAAAATCGAATTAAAAAATATGATTATTTTAAAGAACAAAAAGAAATTGATAGTATTATTTTTATTTTTTATGAAGTTAAATTTGAATTTTCTGAAAATCTTTAAAAATTCATTATGCCCCCTCTCTTTATAAAATAAAATTCAAGTTTTAATCATATAAACCTTTTATAGGTATTTTATTATACTTTTTGGATAGGTAAAATGCCTTCTGTTCTAGAAAAGATACGTGTTTTGGGAGAAAATTCAAAATATGATATTTGTGCTAGCACAGCATCTAGTCGTACTGATAAATATCCAAAACTTTTTGGAAATTCAAAAAATTGGATTGGTGCTACTGCTAGTGGGGGAATTTGTCATAGTTATACTCCTGATGGACGTTGTATGAGCCTATTTAAAACTCTTTATACTAATAAATGTATCTATAATTGTAAATATTGTTTTTCTCATAATTGCAAGATTAAGTTGAGTTTTACACCAGAAGAATATGCTCGTACATTTATGAAACTTTATTCTATGAATGTGGCTGAAGGAGTATTCATTTCATCAGGTGTATGCGGTAGTGCTGATGCAACAACAGAAGAAATGTTAGAAGCAATTCGACTTCTTCGGTTCAAATATAAGTTCCGAGGATATATACATTTTAAGTGTTTACCAGGTGTAAGTCAATATCTTCTTAAAGAAGCAGTAACTCTTTCTGATCGTATTTCGATAAACATGGAAGCTTCTTCGAAAACTCATCTCGCAGAGATTGCTGATCAAAAGGATTTCAATAATGATATAATAACTCGCCAGCGGTGGTTAAAAGAAATTCGTACTAGGCATAATGAAGACACTCTTAATCTCATGAAAGATTTAAATCAAGATAATCAATTAAAATTCCAAGAAAAAATGATTAAAGACCGACGAGAAAATGGATATAAAAAATTTTGTTGGGACTGTGCGCCAATACTTAATAGTGGTCAAACCACTCAATTTGTAATTGGAGCTGCAGATAGTGAAACTGATTATGATCTACTTAAACGAATAAACTGGGGATATAAACAGATTGATCTAAGAAGAGCTTATTTTTCCTCATTTATACCAATCAAAGGTACACCCTTTGGAGGAAAACAAGCAGCTCCATTAGCTAGAGAACATCGATTATATCAAAGTGACTGGTTATTACGAATCTATCATTATAAATTGCAAGATCTTAAGGAAATTATAAATGATGATGGAAATTTACCGCATGGTGATCCAAAGATTCACTTAGCTCGCAAATATTTTGAAGATCATAATCTTGTAAATCCTAATGAAGCGTCCTATCAAGATTTACTAAGAGTGCCAGGTATTGGTCCGATTTCTGCTAAACGAATAATGAATTTGAGAACAAAAAAATTTGTGTTTAACAAAAGAAAGGATCTTAGAGCAGTTGGTGTAGTATTAAAGAGAGCAGATCCATTTCTTAAATTAAATGGAAATATGCAGACAACACTTCTAAATTTCAATTAAATAAATTAAACTCAGGGATTAATGAAAATGGATAAAAACTGTCAAAAAGATCCAATGGAAGTTATTGGGCGAGCTAAGGGATATTCTCATGAAGAATTAATTCAGAATCTTCCACGTCATAATAAATTTTCTCCAACCCTTATTTCACAAATTAAAAAAATACCAGAAGTAGTATTTCGCAATTCAGGCACTTCATTTGCTAAGAAAATTAATCGAATGATGCGAGAAATTGGAACAGAAGCATACCGTGCTAAACAGTTTACTCGAACCGATATCAATGATCGTGGTGTATTATATGGTGTTGTATTGCTCAAGCATAAAGTCATGGATAAAGTTTTAAACTACTTTCATGAAAGATGGCGAGGATGTATAATATGTCTATTTAATGAGTATGATAAAAAGACTAGTTTAATTAATGAAAAGGGAAAGATTCAAGAAATTAATTTATCGCTAAAAGAAATAGTTGATCTTGTAAGTAAAGACCGTCCAATAATTCCATACTTTAAAGATATACAATTTTCTGGAGCCGAGATATTTGAGACATTATATAAATCACAATTCATTCTTGAACGAGAAAATCAGACTTTCTTTAAAAAAATGATTCCTGACAAGTGTTTTGAATTGCCAGGTATGAGAGCAGGAGTAGAAAAACGTTTTCGAAATAAAAATATTAATGATTATCTTTAAATTATATTATTTCTGCAAATAATTGTTTTGCAGTTTTATATGCTTTGGTCTCTGTAGGTAGTTGCAATAAGTTTTCTCCCACAATATTCATCCTACTAATTTCATCGCTGTTGTCAATAAACCCAAGGAGCTTTACATGATCTTCTTTGATAGATAATACCTCTTTTTCCAAAATATCTCTTATGGAGTTTTCTGGGAACCTATTGCCGAGTATCCAGATGTTTTCAAATTGTAAATCAACTTCTTTAGTTATTTCTAATATCCGTTTCATAGTATGGATACCCATTTTACTCGGATCAGAGACTATTACTAAATCAGTTACCTTTTGACCCGTCTTTCGAGAAAAATATTCTAACCCCGCAGGAGCGTCAATGAGTACGAAGTCATAATTTTTCGCTAATATGTCAATAATGCGTTTCAAATAATTATTAATACTGCAATAGCATCCTTCTCCTTCTGATCGACCCATTTCTAAAATATCAAATTGATCCGTTTCGATTAATGAATCAAAAACCTCAGATTCGACGATTTGATCCTTAGACACATCGAGAGGTATTAATCTCTTTTGGATTTTCTGTTTAAACTCAGCCATTTTTCCACCAATAGTTTCTTTAAAATGGATTTCTTTACCGATGATGTCTCCAATATTCGCGTCTGGATCGGCATCAATTACGAGGATATCAACATCTTTGAATTTATCAAGAAGGTATTTAAGCATTAAGACGAGCAGTGTAGATTTTCCTACCCCACCCTTTCCAGAAAACGATATAATTTTTTTCATGAAAGCTCATTTGTAAAAAATGTTTATTTTTCAAGTAAAGATAATTGATTTTATATTAAAAATGTAATATAAATAATTCAAAAGACTAATATCCTTTCTATTATGAAAAATTAATTTAATTGGCATAGAAATTAATAATACATAGAAAACGTTATAGAAATCATGTCAGTACGATACATTAAGAAAGATGATATGAGGGAATTATTAAATATTTATACACATCTCCACAGTGAAGATATTCCATTACCAGAAAAATTAACATTATTATCGATTTGGGAAGAAATCACCACTAATTCCCTATTACACTATTCTGATGTGATCATAATATAGAATAGATTAACGCTAAGAAAAAAAGAGAATAGCATTAAGATTAATAAATAAAAAGTATATTAACATAAAAAAGAATTTTGAATGAAAAGTAAAAACTACTCACTTTTTAAGAATTACCAAGTAAGTGTTCTGTTTTCAGGGTTTTGCAATCTATGAATACGGAGGGAAGAGAGCAATAGGTGTCTCTAAAGAGAATGTGATTGCACAATGGGAAGCTGTTCTAAAATGGGGTAATTACAATCAAGATGGAAAAATTGATTGGCTAGCTTAAAACTTTAAAGTTAAACGTAATATTTCTATTTATCTAAAAACACTAAGTGTAGAAAAATGAATGATATCAAATTTGGAATTCAGTTATTTTATTCTCAGGCTTATGATCTTCTAAAGAAAAAGATAATATCCGCAAATAAGGAAAATTGGGATTCTCTCTGGTTACCTGATCATTTAAGTGGTATGCCAGGGGGATCAATTGATGATTTCTTAGCACTCTGGCCTTTGTATGGTGTGCTTTCAGAAATAGCTAAAGAAAAATGGTTTGGCTCTGCCGTGACCGACCCGCATAGAATGCATCCTGCGGTTTTAGGTCAAATTGCAACTACAATTAATCATATTTCGGGAGGAAAGTTTATATTGGGTATGGGTGCAGGAGAGGGTATGAATCTAAAAGCTTATAATATTCCTTATGCAAGTGCACTCACTAAAATGCGAGAGAGTATTGAATTGATGAAATTATTTTGGAAAAAAGGTAAGCGTGTTAATTTTAAGGGTAAGTTTTTCCAAACTAAAAAAGCAGTACTTCTGCCAAAACCGATATCAGAAATTCCTGTTTGGATTGCCGCTAATGGTCCTAAGACAATTCAGATGACGGCAGAAATAGCTGATGGCTGGATGCCTCTAGGTGTTTCAACTGATTTTTATAAATCAAATATTGAGAAAATCAAGGGGATAATTCAGAAAGATAGCAGCCGAGATTTGTCAAAATTTACTTTTGCATGCTTTCAACGTATTTTCATTAATGATGATGAGGAAAAAATTAGCGAACAAATAAAAACCAATAAATTTGGTATAGCTTTACAACCTAGTTTTGTACGAGATATGGGATACTGGAAAGATGAATTTGACGAGATATTTTGTGAAGCAACAGGATATAAATGTGATGAAATTAGCTTACTTAAATTGGACAGGGATGAAGTAGGAAAGTTTGATGTCAATAAGTTATCTGTGATTGTTGACTCCATTCCAGATGAAGTCATAAGAGATAATCTGATGATCGGAACTAAAGAAGAAGTTATTAAGAAAATTCAAAAGTACATGAAATTAGGTGCAGAATATTTCCTCTTTGAGCTCATCAATGGTGTTTCAAGTAGAAATGCTCCTTTTACATACTGGGACGTAACCAAAATGATAAGCGAAGAAATTATTCCTACAATTAAAGGAATTTAGAATTTAGTCTTTCTTAGATTATGCTTTGTTATAGTATATAATTCCATAAGTAATAATCCGTGGTAGTAAGAAATAGAATCAAAATACCCCTCGCCAGCATCCACTCCTGCATGCTCTACCATTATTAAACCTATATTTGTGATGCATAATTATAAAAGTTACAACTAATTATGAGATAGAATCATCTACTTTTTATACTTAATTATGGAATTTACCACTAATTAGGATCCATTTACCACTACATTGAGGAGAAACATTTTTATTCGGGAAGGCAACAATTAAACAGTGATATATTAACTTTAATTATTTTAGTGAAAATGTAATGAGAAAATTTGAATTAGAAGTTTAAAGTTAAGAAAAGATTGAGAGGATGAAAATTTGAAAAATATAAGAATAGCAGGATTAATAATTCTAATCGTAGGGTTCATGATCTCTCTACTTAGCCTGTGGGGTGCGGGGACAATAAATTGGAATTGGAATTCACTGAATATGTTGAATATGCTATTTTGGTTGATTATTGGCATAATTCTATTGATAATTGGACTAGTGTGTTTGGTGGTAGCAACATTACGTAAAAAATCAAGGAAAAGAAGAGAGTGTCCGTACTGTAATATTTTTTTGGAATACTTAGAGAAAGAATCCATTTATCAATGTCCTGAATGTAAAAGAAAATTTAGATAGAAGTTTAGGACTTAGAGTTCATCTTCTCCTTAAAATCCTCCTTTTTCTTAAAAAAATCAAAAATACAAGATTATAAAGAGAAAAGAGCTTAATAATTAATAAATTATCTTAATTACTGTTCTTGTCTATACACAGGTACAATCTTAGAGGTAAATTCTTCTAATGTATAGGGAAATTCTTCTTCACTTGAAATTTTACCAAGTTCTAACATGATCTGTCTTGCTAATAACCAAAATGCTAGACCTAAAGCCTTTTTACCGCGATTATTTGCTGGAACAGCAAGGTCTATTCCATCAAGAGTATCGTCAGTATCGAATAAAGATATCACAGGGATTCGAGCTAATTTAGCTTCTCGTAAAATAACTTTATCTGCATGAGGATCCACAATTACTACTACGCTAGCATCTTTAATATATGTATCAATAATAGGATTTGTTAGTGATCCCGGAATAAATCTCGTGGTTATTGCTCTACAACCTAAGACTTCACAAAATTTTTTTACTGGTTCTTTGCCATATCGGCGAACTGAGGTAACAATAACTCTATCACTTCCTTCTTCTACGTACTTACTTAAAAATTTAGCAGCAATATTTAGCCGTTCATCTGTTTGTGTTAAATCAATAACATATAATCCATAGTTGGTTTGTCTATAAATAAAACGTCGAGCATCTCCGGTTAACAACTTTGTCCCAATGTGGATACCACAACTTAAATACAGTTGTTTTCTTTCCTCATCTTTATCTATTAATTCCTCTTTTAGTTCAATTTCTGTATCAATATCTTCAGTATCTAATAAGTCAAGTTCTTCTTCTAAATCTAGATCTTCTTCGAAATCGATCTCAAAGTCTTCGTTAAAGTCCTCTTCTTCATCAATTTTTTGTGATTCTTTTGGTTCTTCGGTTTTCTTTTTCTTTCGAGCCAAATTTGTAGCCTTAACAATTTTTTTCTCAGGTAAATAAAATTAAAATATTTTAGAATCTGTCGATTAAAGAATATATTATTGAATACATAATAACTTTAATATTTTATTGAGTAGATTTTTGTACTACAATAAGGACTAAAGTATTAATATAGCAAAATGATTTTAATTATTATTATAATTCTTAGAATATAACAAGTAAATAAAGATTCAATTCTATAGTGAGTTAAACAATGACTTCCTATCGATTGGTAATTGGTATTATTGTTGGTGTCATATTTAGTTTTTTCTCAGCATTTTTCTTTAATATGGGAGTTATTCTAAATCAAATTGAATTGCATGCTGGGGGTGATGTATTAAAAATAGCTGCATTATTAGTTGGGGCTAATTTTGATTTTAATATGATTTCATTCATTATAGATCCCCTCCAATCCCCCGCAGTTTTAGGATTTTTTGCACCGGAGATTTTAGCATGGATCTTTATTGGTTTTATTTCCGGGACAATAGCTAAAGGATTAAAGCGAGGTGTTATAGTAAGTTCTTTAGTAGTAGTAATAGTTTTATTATTGTGGATTATACTAAGTATTATTTCTGGAGAGGATCTAATGACTCTATTCCAAGGAACTCAATTATTTGAGACTTTAGGAGGTATTTTAAGCGCTTTTGTGGGAGTCTTAATTGGAGGATCGATTGGCGGCCTATTAAGTGGCCCCTATGAGGAATTCTATTAAAGGATTAAATCTAGGGCTTTATCTAAAATTTTGAAATTCTTTTTATACTTTCAAAAGGGAAATATTATTTTCTAATATCTAAAATTTAAAGTTAATTAATTAATTATAAAAATTAATGGTTAAGAAAGAAGATATTTTACCCGAACGAGATTTTGCATTAGACCTATTAAAGAGATTGAAAATTCAGCTTTCAGTTAGGCGCCATTCAGAAAAAGTTGCTCAAAAAGCGATAGAAATCGCTTTAAAAATAACAAAAGCTAAAGTTGATTTGAATTTAATTGAAATAGGAGCCTTATTACATGATATTGGAAGAACTAAAACTCATAGTTTTAAACATGCTTTAATAGGGGGGAAAATCTTAAAACAAAGAGGTTTTTCAGATAAGCTTGCTAGAATTTGTGAAACTCATATTCTAGGGGGATTAGACAGAGAAGACGCGAAAAAAGTAGGTTTACCTGAAAAAGATTACATACCTATAACTTTAGAAGAAAAAATCATTTGTTTAGCTGATAAACATATGGCTGGTACTAGAGAAGTCTCAATTGAGGATAGATTTAATAGATGGTTCCAAAAGTATGGAAGAAGTCGGATATTATTAAAATCAAAAAAAAGGATATTAAAAATCCAAAAAGAAATTGAGGATTTAATGTAATGAAATTTATCATTTAACTGATTAACTTTCTTCGCATATGAGTTCCTGATTTTTACATAAATTTTCGTAATCTCTATCTAATGAAAGAGCAACTCTCCGAATTATTAAGCATGTTTCAAATAATACTTTAGGATCAATTTTATCCGGAGTATCATCCCTGCTATGAGCATACTTAGCACCAGCTCTAGTAGCAATATCAACAGAATCATATTTTCTTAGATGAAATGGAACCGAGTCAGTATGTGCTCCTGTAGATAGGTGAAATCCTTTAATTTTAACCTTTTCTTCAACAGCTGCTTTTTCTAAGTATTTACTAAGCAAAGGAGCAATTTTTTTTCGAGGTATTACACCGTATGATTTTAAATATTCAATTTGATTTCTGGATTCACATGCGCACGAAATCATATCTAAATTAATTTGAAATACTCTCCCTATTACGAATTCATTTTCATGATTATTTACAAAAACTCTAGAACCCATTGTTCCTAATTCTTCAGCAGAAAATTGACAAAACCAAATATTAAAATTATTGAGAGGATTGTCTTTGAAATATTTACTTAACTCAAACACTACTGACATTCCTGAAGCATTATCTAATGCTCCTGGTGAATTATTATGGGTATTTAAAAAAATCATGAAAATATTTGAAATTGAGATTAATATGGTTAAAAACCAAACTCCAATCCCAACAATCAACAAATCTATGTTCAAAATAGTATATACATGGATGAAAAGTGCAATAAAAAAACCTCCTAGAATAATCCCACTATATAGCCATAGTCTATAAAAAAAAACCCTCCAATATGTTTTAAATGTTTGAGATTTTGAGTCTAAATGCGCTGAAATTATGATGTTTCCAGCAATTTCAGTTGATATTTTTTTAGATTCTACTTTTGTAAAGATATTAGTTGCCGAGATTGTCTTTCCGTAATATTCTCCCCAAAAACCAGGATTTTCTGGATGTTTTAGCCCTCTAAAGATTAATAAGATTACAATTGCCATTATTCCACAAAAAAAAATCGTAATAAAAAGGTTAATATAGACAAACATTAATATAAATAAAGAAAAAGTTAAGTTAATAATCATAATTAACTTTATAAGTGTCGTAGAATAAAAATCAGAAAACTCAAAAGGTTCTTTTTGAACTTGGGTATCACTAAAGCCTATTTCTTTAAAAGTATTTATAGTTAATTCAACTGCTTTCTCTTCTCCTTTTGTTCCAACAAGACGAGGAAAGCTAAAATTATCAACGTATTTAATTAATCTGTTAAGATTAAATGGTTGATCTTTTTTTGAAGGTTTAGTACTCAATTTTTTATAAAAAATAAATGAATTCTTATAAAATTATCTCTATTTTAAATAAAGTGTTGTAAATTTATTTTTTTCTATATTATTTTATAATTCAACTCATATTTTTTAGTCTATCAATAATGATCTTTTGAATTTTTTCTTGGACAAATTCTATAATATCATCAGAACTAATTACATAATAGTTTTCTGTTTGAGCACGTGTTAGATAAAGATTTCTAACTTTATCTAAGAATTGATTATCCTCAAATTTTTCTAAAGCCTTATCATCTTTTCTAGCTAAAGCAATTTTTGGGTCTACATCTAAGATTATTGTAATATCTGGTAATCCTACAAATTTATTTATTTCTTTAATCCAATCAACTGAGATTTTATCAGATTGCACTGATTGATATACTATGGAAGATTCCAAATATCTATCAGAAATGACAATATAATCTTCTTTAAGTTTATTCAATATTTCATTTTGATAATGCAGATCTCTGTCTGCAGCAAATAATAATGCATCTGTAGTAGCGGGAATTTCCTTATTTTTCAAAAATTCTCTTAATAATAATCCAATTTTACTTTGAGAAGGTTCACATGTCAAATG
The DNA here is from genome assembly GCA_020344955.1 of Promethearchaeota archaeon. Lineage (GTDB taxonomy): Archaea > Asgardarchaeota > Lokiarchaeia > Sigyniarchaeales > SOKP01 > Loki-b32. The sequence continues at coordinate 1,117,176 of CP070831.1, forward strand.
TACTTTGTAACCTTCATTTTCTAAAAATCCTTTAAGGAGGTGACTATGAGTAGTAGTTCCCGCGCCATCACCACCATCTAATACTATGAATAACGCCATATACTTCAGCCTATTCTTTAAATAAATTACATTGTAGAAGAAATTTCATTTAAATATAGTCAATAATTATCAATAAGGGCTTATTTTTTTTATTTTTAATTGACTTAATTTATTAAATTTTTAACAAATTAAAGCACACTTCAAAAAAATACTAATATCATTTTATTACAATATATCGATAAAATTAAAATGATGAAATTATCATATATTAAATGAGAGAAATGGGTAAAAATTACTTATATTGCACCAATTGTAACAAAGAAATTTTCAAAGCAAAAAGAAAATCCATTGATAGTATGTATTTTAATGTATGGATTCTTACTATTATTTCTTCATTGGGTTTTGCCTTAGTACCTTTTATAATTTATCGCTATTTTATCCTAAAAAAAAATATTTGCCCCAACTGTCAAAATAGATTAGAATTTTACGGTTCACGTGAAGATTTTCCAGACCCCAAGGCACAAATTACCCGTATAGTTCAAACTATTGAACAAGAAAAAAAGGAAGAAGAAGGTATAAATTGTCCTTTTTGTAAAGAAACAATAAATAATCAAGAGGAAATTTGCCCAAACTGTGGAGCTTCTCTTAAAGAATAAAATAAGATAAGAATAAGAATAAATATCATTATAGATTTTTACATATTAAAATTAATTGTATCAAAAACAAGATCAAGATGACAACTACTAATCCCACTGGATGGTGCCCCCGTTGCCAACAGAATGTATTATTAAAACGTGAAGAGATTGATACTTGTCTTGCGATAATACTACTAATTTTTACAGCGGGAATTGGTTTAATAATATACTATGCTATCTATCATTCTCGTCCTGAGAATAGATGCGTCCACTGCGGAGGAATAATTACTACACAACAACAAAGCCCATATACTTACCAATCAAGTCCACAAATTCAACAATCATCATATTCTGCTCCAGTAAATATCTCTGAAGAAGTAACAGGAGCTAGACCTAATTTTTGCGCATTATGTGGTGAAAAATTGGATGTTGGAGCAAAATTTTGTCAAAATTGTGGAAGCCAAATTACTGAAAATTAATTTTTTTGTCTTATTTTTTTTTCAAGAGTACTTTTATAGTCAGATTTAAAAATTGGACTCCAAATTTTTTTAATTCGATTTATATCTCCTCATAAATAAGTAAAAATTAATTATTTGGAGTGATAAAAAAAAATGTATTGCCCTAATTGTAATATGAATGTATACACAAGAAAAAATGATTTCAATATTGGACTGGCGATTTTTTTAGCAATATTTACTGGAGGTATTGGTCTATTAATTTATGTTGCTATTTACTTAGATAGAGAACATAAACCTCGATGTATACATTGTAACAATGTCTGTTATGAACAAAAAGAAGAAATAAACCAACCAGTCTCAAATTACCAAGTAGTAAGTAATTCTAACCAAATACAGAATCAGAGCCTTATTATAAAGTCTCAGAATTCTGAAGAAAAGCCAAAATTTTGCTATAACTGTGGAAGTGAATTAGACGGGAGCGAAAACGCAAAATTCTGTGCTCTCTGTGGAAGTTCATTACAATAATTTTTTTTAATTTTTATTATTTTTTTCGATTAAAGTTTTCATAAATTCAAAGAAATCTTTATATGAGCTAGGAAAATGACTATCTTCCTTGGAAGATAGCAAAAACTTGACTCATCTCTCCTGAGCCAGCTACTATTTTTAAATTAGTTCCTTTCATTATTTTAACCTTAGATACTCCATTATTTTTGCTTTCATTAATTGATTATTTGGAGTCTTTCCTGTCCACCATTCAAAAGCCAAGACTCCTTGATTTATTAACATATCCAATCCACCTAACACTTTACACCCAATTTTCGCTGCTTCTTTCATTAATTTAGTTTTTAGGGGATTATATACTATATCAAAAACAATTAAACCATCATGTAAAAATTTATCAGGTATTGGTGATTCTTCTATATTAGGATACATACCAATTGGAGTTGTGTTAATCAAGATATCGGCTCCTTTAGATTCATCCTTTAAAACATTAAAACTGTTACTTTTTCCTTCAACATTTATGTTGTAATACTTTTTGATATCATTCGCTAGTTTGATAGCTTTTTTCTCAGTTCTATTTGTTATGACCATCTTATTAGCATATTCAGCTAAAATAAAAGCTAAAGTTCTTCCCCCACCTCCAGCTCCTAATAACAAAATATTCTTTCCAGAAATAGAATAACCTGCATCTAATATTGATTTCAGAGCACCTTCTCCATCGGTATTTCTGCCAATTAAATGTCCCTTATCATTTTTAATAGTATTTATAGCTCCAATTCTTTGAGCTAAAGGCTCTATTTCATCCAAATACACCATAATTTTTTGTTTAAAAGGCATTGTTACATTAATTCCTTTGATGTCAAATGCTCTAAATCCTTTAACTGCAAATTTCAAATTTTTAGGGTGAATTTTAAAAGCTAAATAAACACAATCAAGATTTAATTCATTTATTGCTACGTTATGCATTATTGAACTCATGGAATGTTCAATAGGGTATCCTATAACGCAAAATACTTGCGTGTTAGCAGTGATAAATTCCTTTCTACTCATTATCAAACATTTAGAGTATAACTATATCAATCTAAAATCTCATCTTTAAAATGATTTTCAAATTCTTGCGATCTTACAATTGTTGCTTGTTTATATCTTTCAATTCTATTTTCCCACTTAGCATCTACATTAAACGCCACCTTTGCAAATTCAATTGATCTAATGGCTTTAGCTAATTCATCTTGATCCTCTGGACTATAGATTTTAATAGGATTACCAATTCCAATATTGTTTGGAGGGATAAAAGAATTAGAGGGAACAACAGTATTTGCATGAACGAAAGCTCCTACAGCTACGGCTGCACCAGATTGAATAACAGCTCCTTGTAAAACTGTAGCTCCTGTAGCGATATATGAATAAGATTCAACTTTGCATCCAATAAGAGTTGACTGTGGTGAGATAAAGACATGATCTCCAATTACTACAGGATATTCTTTAGATCCAGATGCCGTAGCTCTTAAAACAGCATTTTCACAAATTATAGAACATTCACCAATTTCAATCTTAGATCCTTCTGAATCAAGAACAGAACCATACATTATCCGTGTGTCTTTTCCAATTAAAACATTACCTATAATTGCGGCTGTTGGTGCTATGAATACAGATGAATCGAATTTAGGTTTAAAGCCTCGATGCTTTATTATTATTCTCTTTCACCTTATATATTTTTCAGATAAATTTGATTACTTACTAATTGTTTATTATTTAATAGTTTTATAGAAAAATTTGAGATAATTCAAATTAAAACTATTTAATATGTTAAAAATTAAAATAATTAATAATTTCAACTTATATTAATGAAAAAAATAATACGAGAATGAAGAAAGTAGAATTAAGCCCAAAAATTTCAACTTTTCCGATGCCTACAGCAGTTATTTCTGTAGGTATAGGAGAAGAAGCTAATCTCATAACATTAGCTTATGTAGGAAAAGTATGCTTCAATCCTCCTATTATTGCTGTTTCTATACAACCTAAGCGACATTCTTATCAGCTGATAGATAAACACGGGGAATTTGTAATTAACTATCCGACAATAGAGCAATTAAAAGAAACTGATTATTGCGGTACAAGGTCAGGAAGAGACATTAATAAATGGAAAGATTTAAATTTAACTAAGGAACAAGCCACAATAGTAAAAGTACCGATGATAAAAGAGTTTCCATGGAATATGGAATGTAAGGTGATTAAAAAAATAGAACTTGGGTCACATGTATGTTTTTTTGGAAGAGTCGTTGCGACACATTCTGATCCTAATTATGTTAAAAATGAGGTCCTAGATCCTGAGAAATTCAATTTTCCCGCTTACATAGCAGGTAATTATCTGGAACTAAAAAAGGGAATTTTAGAAAAGCATGGATTTTCAGAAGAAATAACTAATTAAAAATAAATATTAGTATAATAATTCATTATGGCTAAAGATTCTATTGCACTTATTGGATTTATGGCATCTGGAAAAACAACAATTGGAATTGAGTTAGTAAAATACCTCGGTGAAGATTATACATTTATAGAAACTGATCAAATTATCGTCCAAGATATTGGAAAATCCATTCCAGAAATTTTTGCTGAAGAAGGAGAATCGAAATTCAGAGAATATGAAAGTTCTATTTGTGAAAAAGTTTCAAAATTACATAAGGTAATAATTTCATGTGGAGGTGGAGTAGTTTTGCATAATATAAATATTGAAAACCTGAAGAAAAATTGTCACATAGTTTTACTAAAAGCGCCTTTAGATGAAATTTATAAAAGATCAATTAAAAATGGGAAACATAAACGCCCTATTATTAATAAAGGTGACTTAAAAACTGAAATAGAAAAAGTCCTGAACTTCCGTAGACCATATTATGAAAAAGCAGCAGAAGTAATCATTGAAACAACTAATAGAAAAATTGAGGATATTGTTAGTGAGATTGTAATAAAAACCCAATTAAAAACCTAAATTTAAATTTGTCCACTCTACTAAATATTTAAAATATTTATAACAGAGTTAAGATATTATGGCAGAATTTAAAAGAATTAAATGTCCCCAATGTGGCAATGAGAATCCACGTAAGCTTCATGAAGAACCAGATCGGAATAATGTTCTATACTACAGTATGGGTAAAGCTATCTCAGCCTACCGCTGAAGCAGGGCACTCCGGTTTATTCAAAAAACATGAAATGTGGAGATTGCGGAAATCTTTTCAAAAAAAATTAAAACGCTTAAGAAAAATCTGAGTTTTTTTATTTTTCCTATTTTATAACTTACATTAGTGATAAGACAATTTTATTTTGCGCTTTTAGCATATCCTCCATTATAAGTTCCATTGCTTCTTTAATATCTGGATTGTTCTCAGGAATACTACGTTTTGCGTTTACACTTGCCATTAAAACTTCATTTAATCCACGCAAAATCATATCTGGGCTGTAAAACGGTCTGCGTGAAGCCCACCATTGCTGACAGCTGTGAATCCCACGATCTAAAAGATTTCTTGCATTATCAAAGATTCTTTTCTTTTCATCATCCATCCCATCCCGATATTTAGCAGATAGATGTATCAATGTAAGGGCATACATAAAGAATTTGTGTTGTTCGATGTGTATTTCATTTTGAGGATCGAACCATAAAGGGAATGGGACATCAGCGGCTATATCATACGGCATTGTTGACCAACTTGAATCTCGTGGAACTTGAGTGAAGCCTTTAGGAAATCTATCTACGATTTCTGAGACAGTACATATCTTTATATCATTTCTATGAGGAATTGCTTGAAACAATGGGATCAAAAAGTTATTTATCGCATGTTTAACATGGTGTCCAAAAGTTTCACCATCCATGGCTAGTATTACATAATAATCCTTAGATGTGTTCTTGTAGTATAAGCGTTTAATAAATGCATCAACATTGTTTATCTTATCAAAAGCACAATCAATTGAAATATAATCATCTCTAAACAACAGCCTAAGTCCACTAGGATGAACGGATATATAGTCTGTTGGGAATTCAGGTAAGGTATTGGCAATTCCGCTCATTATAATCCAATTAAAACCAGCTTTTTTAACAATTTTTAAAACTTCTTCAGAAACTGCCATCTCTGGGGGAAAAAATCCTTGTGGATTATAAGCATTTCCAAAAAAGTGTTTGTTAGTTTCATTATTTAATTTAATTTGACGTTCAATTTCGGGTTCTGGAATTAAAGGAAGCAATGGATGAAATTTCCCTGAACCCGTGAATTCAATTTGTCCTTTTGACGATAGATTTTTAATTACTTCCAATAAGTCATCATAACCAAAATCATGCAACTGTTCGGTTAAGGTTCCATTAATATTTAAGGTAATTTTAGCTTCTGAATTATCTCTTAGTGCATTGATTATTGGCTTATAGGATTCATTAACTATCTGTTTTATAACTAGAGGTATTTGTACAGGAGGTTGATAAATATGGAATAAAAAAGCAAAGTAAACAACCATATACTATATTAAATAACATACTTTTTTTAATCTTCATAGTTTCAATTTTAAAAGATTAATTAATTTAAGAACTGTTTTGTGTTACATTGTATATTTCTTGCATTTCTTTGATGTTAATCTGTCCTGATGCTGTTTCTTCATCTAAGAAGGTATATGTTAAAAATGAACCTGCTAGAACACACATAATTCTTGATAAAAGCCCCAAAGATCCCATACAAAATGAGATTATTTTTTGATTTGATTTAGACAAATCTTTACATAATCTTAATGCTATCAAGTTATCCTCGAAGTTTTGAGCAGTAAAAATAAGCTTAAATATATTTTCCTTGAGTTTTTTTGAATCTAAACCTAATTCTCGAAATAATCTTTCGTTAAAGTTTCGTATTAGTCTGATTGAATCATCAAATCCCAATGTTTTTTCAAAGTCATGATAAGAAAATATTATTTTAATTTCATTTTGGAAAGCTAAAGTTATAATTTCTTCTAGAATGCTTATATCAGTATTCATTTCAATGTCAAGATAATCTGGGGTAGAATTTATCAATATTTTTAATATTTTAGAGCGTTCCTTCGGATTTATTTTAAGATGCCCACCTTCAGATGAATCTCTTAAAGTAAAGATAACAGCAGCATGAGGTCGGATGATTTTCAATAATTCTTTTAGGAAATCTATAGAAAAATTTTGAATATCAGTAATATAATCAAATCTTAATTCAATTAGATTAGGTTTTGACTTTATTGCTTTATCAATTATGGATTTAACTTTATTAATATTTGTAAATCTAATAGGGATAGGGATACACAGATTTAATTTCATAATTTATAATAAAAATGAGATAGAAAAATTAGATTTCTATAATTTGCTTTATTTCATCGTCAGTAAAACTCAATGTATCTGTGGCATCGACTTTTTTTAGTTTTCCTCTTTTCTTATAATATTTAATAAGTGGTTTGGCATTTTTTTCATATGCATCTAATCTATTTTTTAAAGTCTCTTCATTATCATCACTTCTTTGCTCAAATTTAATCTCGGTACCACATTTATCACATATTCCCTCCACTTTAGGTGGAAGGGTGTATTTATTATAAATCTCACCGCAATTATTACATCCGTATCTACCTAAAATTCTTTTAAATATAATATCTCTAGACACTTGTAATAGCAGAAGTAGATCTATTTCAGTTATATCATTTAAAGCTTCTGCTTGAGGTATAGTTCGAGGAAATCCATCAAGGATAAAACCATGTTTTTTAACATCCTCTCTATTCAATCTATTTCTTACCATTTCAATAGTGACATCATTAGGTACTAATTCTCCCTTATCCATATAGCTTTTTGCTTTCAATCCCAAAGGAGTTTCATTTTTTAAATTTTCCCGAAATATATCTCCAGTACTTATATGGATGATTTCAGGTGCTATCTTTTTTATCTGTCCTGAAAAAGTGCCTTTTCCTGCTCCCGGCGGACCAAATAATATTAGTTTTTTCATTATTATTCATAGATTTTTTTTTTATTTGTAGATAATTAAATTGAACATTAGTTAAAATCATTTTGTCCTTAAGCAATTTAATATCTTTATCCTGTAAAATATGAAAATTCAATTTGTTTAATCAAGTTTCCTACAATTCTTTTTTCTCTTAAACTAAATAGAGATGTGAAATCACTTTTTATAGTAGATCCATAATAAGAATTTCCAAAAAATGTTTTAGAATTTTCTATTGCGTTTAATAATAAATTTTTATTACCAATATGAAGATAAATTGAAATATCGTTAATAATTAATACTTCTGTTGGATTATTGTTGAAGAATTTTAGTAATTTAGAAGTTTTTTTATAATTTTTACATGCATTTTCATAAAGTTCTTTTCTATTTCTTGCTTTAAAGCGAGGCGGTATAATTTCTCCTTCAAAATATAGATAATTACAAATAATGCTATTTTCATAAAAGTCCTTGATTTTACCACCAATTTTGATACCTTTAATTACTTTTAAGGGTGGAGCAAAATCTAATATGCTGATTTGTTTTGGATCAAAATGTTTTGCTTCTATGAGAAATTGAATAAAATTTGCAGTATAAAAAGTCTTTTTTGTATTAATTTCTCCATATAGAATAGTATAATGTCCAATGTAGCTTTCAAAATTTAAAGATGGATTATATCTCATAAAAATATTTTATTATATAATGAATATTAAAAAAAATCCTCCCAGGTTACTTTTGCTTTTTTTAAGATCATTAGCATTATAAATCCCATAATAGATCCAGGAATACAACTTAACGCAAATAAGCCCCAAAATGTATAAAGACTTTCTATTGCAAAAATATTTCCTGAGATTAAATGTCCAATGGTTCCACCTAAAAAGATAGTTCCTAGTGGTTCTGTTAAAGCAGCAAATTCCACATATTTTGGAAATTTTTTACGTAAGAAGTAAGCCACCATTCCAACAACAAAAGCTCCAGTGATTCCCCCATGAAATGCATGAATTGTACCAATTGAGAATGAAAATCGAAGGATAGCAATATCTAGTGCTATTATGCAAGCAAAATCTAAACCTAATAAAATGCCCGTTATACTATTAATAAAATGAGCAAAGGGATTGATTTTTGTTCCAAATATTAAAAAATATCCAAACGGGTTAAGATAACTCAAAACTAATCCAACTGCTATAAAAATACCTGAAGTGGCTATTTTTTTATTTAGAGGATTCTGAAAAAATCTTTTTTCTTTTAAATCTTTATCGGAATTTTGGCCGTTCATTTAAATCTCTTTTTCCTTTTTTTCTTAATATTTTAATACTTATATTTCTCAATTTTCAAATTTTGCTAAGCGCTAAGTTAAGTTAACCATTAAATTAAAGAGTTTTAATCTATTAAATTAATAAAAATTATAAAAATTTATGTAAAGTTTATCTTTTTTTACGAGAACTGTGGATAGACAATGAAAATTGGTAAATATACGATTAATCCTACAAAAATTATATGTGTTGGCACTAATTACATGGATCATATAGAAGAAACCAAATTAGATGTTCCAAAAGAACCAGTTTTGTTTCCGAAGACCTTAAATTGCTTAATTTCAAATAATGACCCTATAATTTATCCTAAATTTTTATTTAACCAACGTAAATATAATAGAGTAGATCATGAAATTGAGTTAGCATTTTTGATAAAAGATAAATGTAAAAATGTTCCAAAAAGAGAAGCATATAATCATATACTTGGATATACAGTATTTAACGATATTACCGCTCGAAAAATGCAAGCTAAAGATATTGTTTCAAAATTACCATGGTTTCGTTCAAAATCTTTTGATACATTTGGACCTATTGGCCCGAGAATTGCTAATATAGATGAAATAAAAGATCCACATAATTTAAATATCGAATTAAAACTAAATGGTGAGATTAAACAGTCATCTAATACTAAAAATTTATTATTTAAATTACCAGAACTTTTAGAGTATATCACAACCTTTTTTACTCTTGAATCTGGAGATATTGTAGCTACTGGAACACCAAGTGGAATTGGACCTATACAACCAGGTGATATTATTGAAGCAACAATAGAAAAAATTGGAACATTAACAAATAATGTAGTTTTGGAAGGTGAATAGAAATTGAATATTAAAATCGGAGACAGAGTTATATATACTACAAAGATAATCTGTTTAGGACGAAATTATTTAGACCATGCGCAGGAAATGAAAGCAGAAGTACCTAAAAGTCCAGTATTTTTCGTAAAGACTGTAAATACTTTAGTGACTAACGATAATCCAATAATTTATCCAAAATTACTTTACGATAATCAAGATTATAATCGTGTTGATCATGAAGTAGAATTAGCATTCATAATTTCTCAAACTTGTAAAAATATTCAAGCAGACCACTCTTATGAGTATATAGAAGGGTATACTATTTTCCTTGATATTACAGCAAGAAAAATGCAGATTAGTGATAGAAATATTAATTTACCATGGTATAGAAGCAAAAATTTCGATACATTTGGACCTATAGGTCCAAGAATAATTCAACGTGATAATATTGGAGATCCACACAATTTAGATATTCAGTTAAAGATAAATGGAGAAAAACGTCAACATTCAAATACAAAATATATGATTTTTAAAATTCCAGAAATATTAGAATTTATATCCAAGTTTGTAACATTAGTTCCTGGAGATATTGTAGCAACTGGGACACCAAGTGGAGTAGGTCCAATCCAACCAGGAGATATTATTGAAGCATATATAGAACAAATAGGACAGATCACCCATAAAGTCGTCTTGGAAGAATAATAACAGGAATTAATGATAGCGATTAACGAATATTAATCTTAATTTTTATTATCAGAATATATATAAACATGAAATTTCATTATTTTCAGTAGTAGAAAACAAGATAAAAAATGCCAAAAAAAGTATTAATAGCTTCTGAATCATCATATCGTAGAACTTTATTATCTGAGATGCTTTCCCCTCGTAATGAAATAAATATAGTTGATATTGCACGAAATGGACAAGAAACTATTAATATTATAGAAATGAAAAAGCCTGATGTTTTAATACTCGATATTGAGCACAAAAATAAAGACTGGTACTCACCTTTTAATTTTATAATAAAGAATTTTAATATAACTACTATTGTTTTAACCGACATAGATCCTAACAAAATAGATTCTCTTGAAATTCCACATATCCTAAGATTTTATGATTATATTGTTAAACCTGAAGGAATATGGAAGGATGTTATTCCAACTATTAAAGATAAATTAATTTCAAAAGTAATTTTAGCAGAGATTAGAAAATTAAATAAAATTGATGACAAAGTAAGGTTATTAAGTAAAAATATTTTTATTCAAAAAAGCCAAAAAGTAAAATTTAAACCAGACGTGATATCTAATAAAATATTAGATAACTCGGTTAAGCAAAGATCAGAAGAATACTTCTTAGACTTTTCCCCTATTACTATTAAAAAGGTTCCTACTAAAATTATAGTAATAGGAGCAAGTGTGGGTGGTCCAAGAACTTTAAGAACAATCTTAAGTGACATCCCTCAAGATTTTCCCGCACCAGTTCTAGTTGTACAACATCTAAACCATCTTTTCATGCGACAATTTGCTACATCTTTAAAAAATATCTGTAAAGTTAATGTAAAAATAGGTAAAAATTATGAAGAAATAAAATCGGGTACAATTTATCTTTCACCAGGAGATAAGCACATGCAAGTCATTGTTAAGGGTGATAGACCCTGCATAAGAACTTATGAAGGAGAGCTTGTGAATTTTTGTAGACCTTCTGTTGATGTGTTGTTTTATTCAACAGCGCGAGTATATAAGGAAAAAACATTGGGAATTTTACTAACGGGAATGGGAGTAGATGGTGCTTCTGGATTGAAGGCAATCAAGCAAGAAGGAGGGAGAACAATTGCTGAATCTGAGGAGACAAGTATATTATATGGGATGCCCAAAGCTGCTGCTGAAAGTGGAGTAGCAGATTTAATTCTGCCAAATTATCAAATTATAGATGAAATTATCAGATTTATCACTTAAAATTTATTAATTAAAAGCTATAATTAACCATAATGACTATGGAAATTAGTGATGAAATTAAGAAAAAAATATGTGAATTAATTTCAACACCGGGGATTACAATTGAAGAAATAGCTAATAATGTTAATTTAGAATATGATACTATTATAGAAATTTTATCTGAAGAATATTTTAAACATAATCCTGACTATGGAAGAAGGCTCTGTTGTAGATTTTAATTAGACTTTTTTTAATAAAATTTTTTAACTTTGTTTAATTTTTATTATCACTAAGTTCAAAATATATTCTTCTAAGAACCTTAGGACGCATATTAAAGCGGTTTCAATATATAAAAGATATTGAAAATTTACCTCGTAAATAACGCGTTCTCATTCTAAAGAATATTTTTTGAATATAGTAAAAAAAAATTAAACGGTGAGAGTATGTGAGTGGAAAAGGAAAATTAGTTGTTAAAGCATTGGTTACAGGAGGAAGTGCGTCAGGTGGCCCACCCATAGGACCTGCTGTTGGACCTACTGGCATAAACGGAAATCAAATCGATTTTCGATGCATACATTAAGGACGTTGTCGATGAAATCAATAAGCAGACAATGGTATTTAAGGGTTTAACAGTACCAGTTAGAATCGAATGTAATCCAGAAACAAAACAGTTTGAAATATTTATTGAGACCCCTTCTACAGCCTCACTATTACTTAAGGAGGTTGGTGCTGAAAAAGGGAGCTCTGAACCTTCAGAAAAAAAAATAGGAAATTTAACTCTAGAGCAAATTCAAAATGTTGTTGAGGGGAAGAGAGAGAAATTTTTGGATAAAACATACAAATCAGCTGTAAAAACAGTCTTAGGAACAGCTTTATCAGTTGGATTAACAGTAGAAGGAGAAGACCCAAGGATCATCCAAAAACGAATTGATAATGGAGAATATGATGATAAAATGAAGGAGGAGTGATGAAATTTGAAAGTAGATGATAAATTATTAAAAAGATCATTGAATGCTGCAATCAATTTTTCAATATTGAAGAGGGAGGGTTTCAAAGATAAAGTACGAAAATTTGATGAGTCCATTGATCTCATTATTAATATTAAAGATGTTAATTTAAATGATCCAAAAAACAGAATAGAGAAGGAAATTATCCTTTCAAATGAAATAATTACTGATGATAAACCTAATGTTTGTGTAATTGCTTCAGATGAGATCTTACTTGAAGCAAAAAAACTTGGTATTGATACTATTGATTCTGATGGCTTGATTAAATTAAATAATGAAGAAAAGAAATTCAAGAAGAAATTTGCTAAAAAATATGAGTATTTTGTAGTAGAAGATAAAATGATGAGGGACGTTGCTCGATATCTAGCCAGATTTCTTGGACCTGTAGGTAAAATGCCAAAACCCTTTCCTACGGGATATGGAATTATTTCTAGTCCAGAAGATTTAAAAGTTGCTTATGAAAGATATAAAAAAATAATTAGAATTCAAATGAAAAAGCAACCCATTATCTTTGCTAAGATTGGTAAAAAATCCATGGATAAAGAAAAATTATATGAAAATATGAAGACTATTGTGGATTTTATAGCTGATCAAATGCCTCATAAGTTTAATAATTTTAAATCAATGTTTCTAAAATCTACAATGGGAAAACCAGTAAAAGTAACAGAAGAATTCCTAAAAAGTATCGAGGTGTGAAATTATGATTAAAAATAAAGTAATACCACAACGGAAAATAAAGGAAATCAATAATTTAGTTGATTTATTTAAAAATTATAAAAATGTAGCTGTTATTGAAGTAGCAAATATTAACGATATGCAAATTCAAGCTATGCGCAAAATTTTAAGAGGAAAAGCAGTATTTAGAATGTCTAAAAAATCACTTCAGTTACGCGCTATAGAAGAATTTAAAAATAATTCCAAAAAGAAAAATTTAGATGAATTTGCAGATAATATCCCAGGGCAATCAAGTCTAGTATTTACAAATCTAGATTTATTTGAATTAAAGAAAATATTTTTAGAAAACGCGTGGATGGTTCCCGCTAAACCTAATGAAATCACACCAGTAGATATTTGGGTCCCAGCTGGAGACACAGGTCTTCCTACCGGACAAGTTATAAGTGAATTGAACATGACGTTAAAATTACCGACAAGAATTATGAATGACACAATTCATGTTCGTGAGGATACAAGAACACATAAAGCTGGAGATTTAGTCAACATCAAACAAGCTGCGGTCTTAAAAAAATTAGGGATTACACCAATAGAATCTTTGATTAGACTTAATTTTGCTTGGAGCGATGGCGAAATCATACCTGAAGAAATATTATATATGAATATGGAACAATTTAATCAAGATTTTGCTAGAGCTTATCGAGAAGCACTTGGAGTTTTATTTGAAATGCCCTTTTTCTCAGATGATATGACAGAGGAATATATTCGAAAAGCCGCATCCGAAGCAAATATATTAAATAGTATTATTTTTGGGGAAGGAATCCAAGAACCAATAGAAGAAGAAGAACCTAAGGTAGATGCAAAAGAGGAAGAAGAAGATGATGAAGAAGAAATCGGAATTGGAGGTTTATTTGGCTAAAATTTACATTTTTTAAATTTAAAATATAATCACAAATATAATGATAAAAAAATAAAAAAGAGGTTAGATAGTATGGAAAGTATTTATGCAGCTTTATTACTTCATAAAGCGGGAGGTAAAATTACCGAAGCAAACGTAGAAAAGGTATTAACTGCAGCAGGTGCGAAAGTTGATAAAACAGAAATCACAAAGCTAATTTCTGGTTTAAAAAGTACAAAAATAGAGGATATCATCAAATCAGCTAGTGCTATACCAGTTGCTACTGCTCCAACTGGAGCTGTGAAAGAGAAGAAAAAAGAAGAAGAGAAGAAAAAAGAGGAACCAGAAGAAGAAGAACCCACAGGTATTGGGAGTCTTTTTTGATTAACTAATACGACAAATCCACAAATTGAGCTAACAAAAATCAATAAAGCGATAGATTAATAAGAAGAATAATATAAAACGATTTTAATATTTAAATGAAGCTGTAGAATTTTATTTTCTAAGTTTTGTTTATATTCTAAATCCCAGATTAAAGCAATTTTAAATCATAAACTTTTTTTAAAATTCAATTTTTTCTAAATTACATTTCAAATTTAAGATATTGATAATTATTATTATAAATTCACGTTGTTGATTGTATATGGCTGGAAAGTTTCTTAAATTCTTCTCTCCATTTGTACGAGCTATGCCAGAAATTAAACAACCTCAGCGTGAAGTTTCTTTTAAAGAAAAATTCATTTGGACTGCAGTTGTATTGATAATTTATTTGATAATGAGTAATATTCGATTATTCGGTATAAATTTTGAGCAATCAACTGATTATTTCTTTTGGTTAAGAGTAATTTTAGCAAGTCAGAGAGGGATGTTAACAGAATTAGGAATTGGTCCCATAGTAACGGCAGGTCTTATTATGCAATTACTTTTAGGTTCAAGAATAATCAATGTAAATATGGCAGATCCATATGATAGAGCTATGTTCAGTGGAGCTCAAAAAGTGCTTGCTATATTCTTAACTATATTCAATGCTGTAGCTTATATTTTAGGTGGTGCTTTTGGTCCTTTAACAGGAGAAGGAGCGATAGGGATACAAGGAGCATTTTTTATCTTTTTCCAATTGTTATTTGCTGGAATAATCATAATATTATTGGATGAATTACTTCAAAAAGGATGGGGTTTAGGTAGTGGAGTTTCATTATTTATCGCAGCAGGAGTGGCTGGTCAGATCTTTTGGAATAGTTTCAGTTTTTTTCCGACTCCTTCCCCAAGCGCTGATCCCCCTGGAGATGGATTACCAAGAGGAATAGTAATTGCCTTCTTTACAGCACTTTTTGATAATGATCCTAATACAACTCTCGGTACAATATTCTTACGAGGAACATACCCATCCCTAGTTGGAATTATCACTACAGTAGGTATATTTCTTTTAGTCATATGGTTTGAGTCAACTCGTGTTGAGATTCCCCTTGCTTACAGAGGCTATCGAGGTTTTAAAGGTAAATACCCCATGAAACTTCTTTATGTCTCCAATATTCCAGTAATACTAGTCAATGCTTTATATGCAAATTTCCTATTCTTTGGGCAATTAATTGCAGGTCCCGGATCTGCTCTTCGCTCTACTAATGGAGGGCTTATCCCCGATTTTTGGATTGATATAATCGGAGTATTTAGAGAAGAAACAGGTGCAGGAGGTCTTGCGGGTAAACAACTAATACCTATATCTGGTTTAGTTTATCTGCTTACTCCACCATTAGGGATTGATCAATTAGCCTCTGATCCATTTCGTGCAGTTTTTTATCTCCTTATATTTGTGGTTTTATGCATATTGCTCGGCCGTGTTTGGGTTGAAGTGTCAGGACTTGCTCCACGTGACATTGCCAATCAAATAATTGATTCAAAAATGCAAATTCCTGGATTTCGGAGTTCTGGAAAGATAATCGAAAGGATTTTGAAACGCTATATCCCGACTTTGGTAATATTAAACGGTATTATCATTGCTGTGTTAAGTTTTACGGCGGATAGTTTAAGGGCACTGAGTTCTGGGACGGGATTATTGATAGCAATAGGCATCATCCAAAATTATGGTGAAACTATCGCGAAAGAGCTCGCTGCGGTACAATATCCTGGTTTAAGGGCGATGCTTGGTATGGATTAGGGATAATAACTTCATTTTTGGTTATTTCAATTAAATATTTTCTTATATAATCATGAAACAGATCCTTTATGAAAACTTTAAAACAATTTCAATATAAATTAATATAAAGATGATATTTTTAATCTCTCAAAATGCTTTTTTAGATTTTATTACAACACCACCTGGTTCCATGTTATTTGTATTTCTTCTAGCTTTAGCAACTGCATTAATCAGTACAATTTTAACAAGACTATTAGTTGATACTGAATCAATAAATCGTAAACAAATACAAATTAAAGCTCATCAAGAAGAAAAAGAAAAGATAATTGAATTGGCAGAAATCGATCCTGAACGTTATAGGAAAGCTCGAAAAAGATGGGAAAGGAAAGAAGCTATGTTTAAACAGACACAACAAAAAATGGCTTTTCAAAGAATGAAACCTACATGTATTACATTTCTTCCAATGATTATTATTTTTGGAATAATGAATACCCTTTTTGCTGGTAAATCAGTAGCGTTATCACCAATGCATGCCAATGATGTCCCTTTAATAGGCACATTTATAAGCGCTAACGCTATTTGGATTAATTTTACAGCATGGTACTTTTTATGTTCATTAGGCATTAATACACTCACACAAAGATTGTTAAAACTCCAGTCACAAGCAACAGGAGGTATGGGTGGAATGTTCGCGGGGCAAAAAGCAAAAGCTTTAGAATTTCCAGATGTATAAGTCAATTGATATTATATACTAGAAAAACGCAACGGGAGGGATTTGAACCCCCGAGTGCATTCACACACCGGCTTTTTGGGATACACTCCGCTCCAAGCCGGCGCCGTACCGGGCTAGGCAACCGTTGCTTATCAAAAAAATAGATTTAGTTAATTTTATATTTTAATTATTTTATTGGAATCGAAACTGGTTCACTCATTTTTTTTCCTAATTTTGCATTTTTAATTGCAGCCTCTACTTCCTCGTGAGATGCTCCCTTTTTAATTTCAACAGTTTCATCTATGGGTTCAATATGTTTATAATTTACTCTTCTTCTACGAACTTTCATTCCATCAATAAGTAAATAGTTTTTATCAACTATATCAACAATAACGCAGTAATATCCCGCTTCTCTTCCTGTGGTTTTGACACAAAGCCGTCCTATATCATATATGCTCATATAATTTGTCACCAAATTATTTCTAAATATATTTTTTTACTGGGGTTTCAAGTTCTCCAGTAATCAAACTCAATTTATAGTAATTTAAAAAATCATTCTAAAAATAAAATTTTTTCGAATTTTTATTGGAAAAAATTATTTGATTACTTTCTCTAATTTCAAAATAATTTCTTTAAAAATTTCCTCAACGCTAAGACTTTCTGTATTTATAATAAGATCATAAATTTGGTACAGTTCTTGTTGATTGCTTAAATCGATGTTATATAATAGTTTAAACCGTTCTAATTCTGATTTTTCTCTCATCTTAGTTTCTTTTATTTTTTCTTCATAATCACTGTTATCTCTTTGAATCATTCGTTTAACTCTTGTTTCTAGAGGACAAGTTAATAATATATTAAAATCTGAAAAATCCTTTAATAAATATCCACTTAATTGACTATCAATGATTACATTTCCTTTTTTAGCTATTTCAATAATTCTATTATCTAGTTTTTTATCAATTTCAGGATTTCTTTCTACATATTTAGTAAACTCTGCTAATGTCATTTTCATTTCTTGTGCCAAATCTCTAAAAGCCTGTCCAGTACTATAATACTTGATACCCATTTTTTCAGCGATTAACTTTCCTATGGTTGATTTTCCCGTTCCATGGAGTCCTGAAATTGTTATAATCATTTTACTTAATAAATTTAGATTTAAATATTAAGTTAATTTAAAAAGAGCTTGTTTATGATTTTTATTATTAAAACTGAATAATTAGGCTACATGTTTAAGATATTTTATTGAGTCCAAATAGATTCTTTTATTATTTTGCTTAGACACGCTGCGCAATATCTTCCACTTTCCATTCTATTAGCCCTCCTTGTTGTTTTATTAGTTTTAGTCATTTTTGAGGGTTTTAATCTTGGAACTGATTGAAGTGGTCTTTTACATATAGCACACTTTGCTCTACTGGGCTTTTTTCTCCAATAGTGGGTCACAGTCTGATTCCCTGGAGTGCTGATGTTTTTCCTTGCTTGAGCTTTAGATCGTAAGCCGGGACGGGGAATTTTAATTACCTTTTCTTTTATATTTCTTAGAAAATTAATAAATCAATATATTTTTAAATTAGAGAAAAAATATTAATTTTATTATTTTACTTAAGTTTTCAGATTTAATTTATTTTGAAATTCTCTAAATATTTCATACAATTTATCTATCAATTTATCCTTTAGTTTTGCGTCAGACATTATCAGATCAAGCTGATTGATAGAATTTTTTTGCAATTCTTTAACCTTAAATAAAACTTCATTTAATCCTGGAAACTTACTTAAATTATGATTTAGTTCATCAAACAAATTAAAAATTATATCCTTTTTTCCTAAACCATCCAAAGTTAACGCATCCATAAGTGTTATAAAAGACGTGGTTATTTCAGATGTAATAGCTGGTAATTCTAAAAATGTACGCTTATGTGTGATTGTTTCATTATCAGGGAAATGTAGTGAAGACAAACGATTTATCATATTTAGAACTGAGTTATATTCTTGGGCTATATCCATTTTTTTAATTAGATCCGACATTTGAAGATTTCTTTCTTTTAGAGAGAGATTTATCTTTAATAGGTTATTCATAGCAGTTTTTATTGTTTTTCTAAAGAAATTTTCATTAACAATACCTTTTTGATATTTAGTGTTTAAATTAGTAATTGATTTAACTAATGCAAATATCTCAGACTCTATTTTTGATTCAAATTCAGAATTAATTCTGTTGTTTTCTGTCATTTCATACTTGTATAATAAAAAAAATCAGATAATTTATATAAAGTTTAGATGGAGAGCTAATAAATTTAACCAAATAATGTTGGGCGTAGAAAGTAGAATAGAATGGCAACTATAACACCTATGATAATAGTAGGAATTAATACTCGAGTTGTTGAGGAATTACTTAATTCCCTAATAGCTAAGGTTATTAAAATAGGTACCCATATTGCTATAGTTAATGCATCGATAATATCTAACGCTATCCACGTACTGGAACCAAGCATAAGATCAAATATAGCTGGATCAAAAGTAAAGTATTGACTAGGATTATCATCAACAGTTACATTTGGATACCCAAACAATACAATTAATACTTTTATGGCATTTATCAATAGAAAAGGTGTGAAGGCACATAACATCATTCTAAATTTATATGCTCCTTCTAATTGTAACATTGTACCACCTTTGTAGATACTAAAAGGACTAACATCTGCTTCTTTATATTTTTCTTTCTGTTCTTCAGTTGGTGCAAAGCGCGTTTCTAATCTTTCTGTAAATCCCACTGCATAATTAGCTCCCTTGCTAAATATCCATATTAGAAACCAGAAGAAGATTAATTGAAAAAGGAAACCAAAAACAAAGAATGAAGCAAAAATACTTAAATTGTAAAGGAAGTGTAAAATTGTAAAAGGTGGAGCACGGTCAAAATTGAAATGTGATAAGAATGCCAATCCCATTAATCCATATAATAGTGAGCAAAATAATAAAATCAGCCAACCAGGAGCTTTACTTCTTTTATGATTAATATCAAAAAAAGCTTTTGGAGCGTTCACAAAAAGATACAAAATTTTCATATACCATGGATATGGAGCAGTCCATTCTGCTTCATATCTTCTGAAAAATCTAATTTTTTCAATTCTTTCTATTTTTAATCTAAAACCACAAAAATTACATGCAAAACTATCAACAGTATTCTCATTTCCACATCTAGGACACCGCTGAAATGCGGCAACTGTCTGAGACATTCTTATTTGAATATTTTAATAATTTTTATAATAAACATATAATAAAATTATCTTATAAAAATTTCTTCTAATGTTAAAATAAAATCTTGATAAATTCTTTCTTTAATTAATATATATCTATTTTTTTATTGAAATTCTATTGTAGAATATTTATTTTCATTTTTAATTTGATAATTTCGATTTAAAAATAATTTAATCAATTCCAAATTTGTATTGGTGTGACTTGTAACCTCAAGCACCTTTATTTTTGATGGTTCTTGAATGAAAGCCATAAGTGGAATTAGTTGGTCACTTAAATAATTGTCTACTGGAATTTCATTTTTGATATATTCTATAAGTTTATCAGCAGCAATATTTCCAAGTTCTTCTGAAGTAATATTTTTTTCCCCAAGAATCGTTCCAGAAGAAATAATGGCACCATTATCTGAAATCGCCCATAAAGAAAGCCCAACTCCAGGACTTAGAGAATTTACATATTTAAGACTAAGTTTAACGTTTAATCCCAGTTTTTTTTTTAATTTCAGTTGAGCAGATTTTTCTATTCTTTCACATACATTCCTCGATCTTAAATGACTTGTACTGATTATTTCACCTTGAATTAACTCTATATTACCCAATTTAGTTAAATTAATAGGTTTAATTTTATTTCTTGGAGGAAATAAAGTACATTTTACCATCGCTCCTCCTTTAGGATAAAAACCATGTTTTAGAATATCAATATCGATTTTAAAACCATGTTTCTTAAAAATATTATATGTTACTTGTTGAAGATAATTTAGGCTTGGCGCCCATTTTCCAAATGTACCCCCTCCAATAACCATGATTTCAATCTTTTCTTGTGAATTAAATCCTAAACAGGCAATTTGAATAGGTTGTAGAAGTAGACCTATACTCCCTGCTGTTCCAATCTCAACTTCAATTTTATTTTTTATTGAATTCTTTGGACATAAAGTTATTTCGGTTGTCCCAATTTTACATTCAGACAATTTACTGCTGGTTAATTCTGCTAAAGTTTTTAACCCCATTAAGTGCTGTAATCTTAAACCAGGTTTAGCTCTATTTGCTCTTATATTCTTTAATCGAATTGAACGTTGGAATAACACCGAAAAACCAGCTGCAATACGAAGTATCGCACCCCCACCTTCCCCAAAAGAACCATCAATTTCTAGGAAATCCTCAGTTGTCATAATTTAACAGTTTTTGTATATAAAGACTTTATACGATTAGTTCCCTTAAATTTTTGAATTAATTTAACAACTTCTTTTGGTACTAAAGTCTTCCATTTTTTATCATTCTTAATAATTAAATTTCTAATATTATTACCATTGAATTTTTTTTGAAAAATAGTTATTTTCTTCTCGATTTTAATACCTCTGTTAAAAAACAATGCTCTTACCCAATCACTATTAGAAAAAACTGAATCAAAGTCTCCTACAATTGAAATGACATGATTTACCCACTTTTTGGCATCAAAAATATCAGGGATAAAAAATATCTCGTATCTATTAGGCGAGATATTTCTTTTTTTTAAGGCAGCATTGATAAATGCTTTTCTTTCTTCTTTTGTAAATGGATCATTTAAGCTATGGGATATTTGAGAACTTCCAATTCCAATTTTTAATTTAGTATAAGACTTTAAAATATTTTTAATCACATGGATGTGTCCATGATGAAGAGGTTGAAATCTGCCAATAAACAATGATATATTATGTTTTTTACTATGCAAAGACTCCTTTTGTTTTTTAAAAAGAGATAAAATATCTGTATTTAATATTTTTCTCCATGTTTCTTTTGAATAATCAATATATTTTTCATTTTCTAGCAAGTCTTCTAGTTCTTCTGTAGTATAGAATTTACTAAATTTAACATCTAATTCATCCCGGTTAGGATTTATTTTAATATTTTGGTCGACTATACCAAAAAAAATGTATGCTGTCTCAAGACCTTCAGTATATATATCGTAAAATAAGATTCTCTGAACTGCATTTGGTGGAATGCCAAATTCTTCCTCGAGTTCTCTTAATGCATCCTTCTTAATTTTATTTAAATTTAAATTTCTCTCCCAATTGACATGTCCAGAAGATGAGTCAGTAAAATATCCTGGAAATGACTTCTTATTTTTGCCACGTTTTTGAACTAAATAAAGCAATTTTCCTTCAGGAGTTATAGATATTATAAAAAATCGAGTAATCAAATGGCTTATTTTTTTGTCATGGGCTTCATTTCTCTCCATTGGAAAAATAAATTTAGAAATTTGCCCTGATTGTAAAAAAATTTTGTTTTCTTCATCAATACAAGCCAATATCTCTTTTTCCATTATATTTTTCTCTCTTCTATATTTATTGTTATAATGTCTCCCGCCTTGAAATTTAATATTTTTGAAGCATTTCCTTGGTTAATTGAGATCTCAAGATATCCAGTTGACCCAATTATAAAAAGAAGTGAATCTATAGGCATAGATGCAAAATGAGAAGTAAAAATTGCTTCATAATTTTTTTCCTTAATTGTAAAAGATATTTTTGAATCGTCTTCTAAGTTTAAATCTGTATTCATAATTTTATTGCCCGCCATAGGAATGGATGTTGTTCCATTCCCAAAAGAATCAACATATTGTATTGTACTTTTAATGCTATTTTCTTCTAAGTTTATCTCGTAGACTAATGGAAATTTTATTAAATTATTAAATTTGAAATTTGAACCTAGTTCGCTTAGAGGAAAATTTTCAAATTTAGTGATGTAAGCACCTATTGGTGCCATTATATCTCTACCATGAAATGTGGATGATACAGGATGATTAAAATAATCTTCATTCTGAATATTTACACATTCAGATATTTCTGATTTATCAAATACATTTGGAAAAATTCCATTGTTGGGACCAATAAAATAGTAATCAGAATTTGTTTTTAATGCTATTAATTCTCTTGCACTTCCAACACCAGGATCAACAACAGTGATAAAGACAGTATTTTTAGGAAAATGTATATATGTTGTTTTCAATATGTAAGATGCTTCAATTACTGAAAATGGAGAAATTTTGTGAGAGATATCAATTATATTTGCAAGAGGATTTATTTTCAAAATAACTCCTTTCATTGCAGCCACATAATGCTGCCCTCTTGGTCCAAAATCTGTTAACAATGCAATTATGCGTTCCATTTTATTTTGAAAAGGTGTAAGAATTTTTTTTAAGAGTACTTTTTATATGCTATTTTGGGAACATAACTATCATAGAAAAAATTTATGTAATTATATTCTATAGAATCAAATTACTATTTTTTATATTTTTGATCTACTTCATGGAAATTTCTTAATGCTTCAGATTTTAGTCTATATTCTTCTTCTTTATCAAATTCTACTAATTTTTTTGAAATTTCACTCGCTTTTCTAAATGAAATATAAGCTGTATGAAAATCTTCATTTTTTAAAGCATTTCGTGCTTCTTCTATTATTTTTTCCCTTTCTTTTGATAATTCAGGAGTTTGCTGGTAAAATTCACCTTTGTCTGTTAATGAAGCAGCAATATCCATAATATAAAGATTTTCTGCTAATTCCCCTGCTTTTAAATAAAACTTTGCAGCTTTTGAATAATCTAAAGATTTTACCGCATTCTCAGCTGCTTCATAAAATTCAGAAATTTTAAGATGTTCACCATTTTCAATTTTTTCTAAGAGATCTTGAGCTATTTTCCTTTCTTTTTTTCCACCACTTAACATAAATTTCGTTATGTTTATAATGCTTTTTTTCAACGCATCAGGTTGAAGAATATCAATTAATGGTTCAAGATGCTCAAGATAAATATCTTTTAAGATTATTTCAAACTCTTCTTTAGATTTGTTAAGAATATTTAAACTAGGCATTTCAAGAGCTTCAGCAGCTTCTTTAAGGGATGAACGAAATTTTTCTATTTCATCATCTTCGTCTAGTAGCAACCCAATAATAGTACCCGAAGCTTTTCTAGCTATTTTTCCTTTAAATTTATAAAGATAAGAAAAAATTTTGTGAGTCTTAATTTTCAATAGATTATACTCATTTTTTGAATGATCAAGATTTAACCTAAGAAATAAATCATTTGATATTTCAAAATCGGGTTTACTTTCTTTAAAATAATAACCCAAAATCTTATAATCAGAATCAGTTGGAAGTAAAATCACAAAACAACCTAGCGGCATTAGAAATCTTACACTTTTTAATAATTATTATTAGATTATGATTAAGCATAAAAAAATAAAAGATTTATGATTGAGTGGCGCTAATTATTCTATTGGTTTCTTCACGAATAGACTGAATAATATTTAATAATTGAGCAAAATATAGATTATCTGTTACTGCTTGTGAAGCTTGTTTTATGACCTCAATCGCTTTCTTCTCTTCTTCTGTTATTGCTTCAATAGACTTTTTATCCCAGAGCTCTTTTATTTTGAGATTAAAATCGTCTGATAGATCCTGAAGACTTTTTGTTGATTGAACTCTGAACTGTTTTAAGACTTCTACGATCAATCTAATATTTTCTGTCATAGCGACTGTTTGTTCAGAGAAACTTTGACTCATTTGATTAATTGCTCCTCTCATTTGATTAATTTGAGCGATTGTTCCATCCAACGAACTCATAATTTGATTTATTTTTTGAATCATTTGATCAAGTAGCTGTTCTGCCATTTATTCTACCACCTCCTCTTCCTTTACAGATTCTTTAAGAATCTTAACTGAATCAATGGCTTCAGATAATAATAAGTTTACTGTGTCTTGATTGAGAACTCCTTCGGAGAGTTTAGCAAAATCTTCCAATTTTTTAATCAAATTTTTAAGAGCTTCCAAACCTAAGCCTTCCTGAATTACTTTCAATTCTTCTGTAGTTCCCTCCCCAATTTCCTTTACAGTATCAATATGTTTGGTTTGGGTAACATCAATCTCATTCGAAAATTCTTCCAGTTTCGCAGTTAAATTTGATATCTTCTCTTCTATATTTTTATTTAAATCATCTAGAGAAGATTTCAGCCCTTGAATAGCTGATCCGAGTTGGCTAATTCTTTTATAGATATTTTGAAGGAGGTCTGTTAACATTTCTGCCATTGATCATCAACTTCTTCTTTAATTCTTTGTTTTTGACAAAAATCTCTTTTTTTCACTTTAATTATAAATATAACAGATTACACCAATAAAAAAATTTTTATCTTTTTTCTGATTTAATTAGTTTATAATATTAATACTTATCAGTCGAATTGGGCCATTTGCTTAGCTTGGTTAACAAGGTTTAGGTGCTTGGTCAACAAGCGCAGGTCTTATAAATGACCATCAGACATACAATAAATAGAACTGTCTGAAAAAGTAAAAACCTGAGTAAACATTGTATCTCTCAATGTTTAAGGAAATCCGGGGTTCAAATCCCCGATGGCCCATTTTAATTTAATTATAATTGAAAGTCTTTTGATTCTTGATTTGAAATTCGTGAAACATCTATTTTACGTTTTTTCATATATCTCTAACGAATATGTCTAGATATATTGAGATAATACATTAAAAATAAGTAATTATTTATCTAAATTCGAACTGATCAAATCAAGAAGCCATTTTTTAATTTGAGTAAGATTTTTAAGGATCCCAGGTACAAGATTTTCCGGAAAATTATGTTCTTGTTCTAACCTTTGAGCTGTCTCCATCCATTTATTTAGAGCTAATTGGACTAGACTTGCACCTTCTGCTTCCATAAATATAGGAACAACAGCAGCAGATTCTCTCGCATCTCCAATAGCAAAGTAAATTCTTCGATTCATACCTTTTAACATTACTAAATTAGCACATTCATCAAGTTTTCTTTCTACTAAAATGCTTTTCAAGATCTGGCTTTTCATATCATCATCCATTTTTGCAAAAGCATCTTTTCTCTTTTTTAATAGAGGCTGAATTTCAGACACAACTTTATCACCAGTAGTTCCCTCGGTAAAATATTTAGTAATTTTTAAAGAATTATCTAAAGCTTCAATAGCAGTAAATTTTTTACTATTTGAATAAAAAACTGCCTTAGAACCACCTTGATCTTCACTTGTTGATTGCTTTATATAAATATTTCTCATTGATACTGAATTACATGTATGATAAGCTAATTCAAATAATTCTCGAGGGATTAAAGGAGTATATGATTCTTCAATTTGTTTAGAAAGCCATTGTGAAGTAATAACATTATTAAATTGGTCTAAAAGTCGGTTTTCCATTAAAAATCCCTTACTGACGATTTTGAATCGTTCAAATAATTTTTATTAAAATATAGAACTTCTAGTTTTTATTTATTTTTATTTCTGTTCAAATAGAATAATGAAATATTTGAAAAACTATTAAGTACGAATTATTTGATTGTATGCTTTTTCAAATCTCTCAACAGCAGAAGTGATATCTTTTTCTGTCGCTCCAATTGCGGCATTCATTACAATATATGGTGTTGGATAATTGCTACAACATGTTCCAAACGCTTTATCTTTTGGATTATATACTCGTGGTCCAGTTACTCGTAAATTATATAATGCTCCTCCAAGCGCATACAAATGTTCTTTTTTCATATTCTTTAAAGATAAAGCCACAGCAACTGGATTATATATCTCTAAAACTCTTTCATTTAATTTTTCAGCAATTTTTCTGAGTTTTGTTTCAAGAATTTTCCGATTTTTTTGTTGTTCTTCAATTAATTTTTGATAACCATTAATGCCCATAGATAACATTGAAATTAAGAAATTTACAACGGGGGTTGCTGAAGCCCGACCTGCATATGCTTGGCTGATTTTAGTTATATTTTCTTTCAATGGTGAGGCAATTACAGCACCACCGACTGGTGTAAGGAAATTTTTATCTGTAGATTGAATAATTGCATCCACCCTTCCTGCATCAATTGCAGATCTGATTAATTTCATCCATTCTGGGCTTTGAATGCCATATGCATTTATAACAATATGAATAAGATCGTTTTCTTTTGCAAATTTACTTATTTCTTTGATATCATCATGTTCTCTGGGGGGAAAAAAACTCGTAACTGAGATGATGGCAAAACAATCATTATCCAAATTTTTTTTAATATCCTCAACTGGAATTCTTACTGCATCCCCAAAAATCTGTCCTGAGACAATTTTTGCATTAAAACCCATTAGATCAATTGATTTTAAAAGGGATTTATGATCTATTTGAGGAATTAAAACAGTCCGTTTATAATTCAAATTAGTTTCACTTTGCACTTGTTTTAAAGCTCCTAAACTCAAGGATAAGGACATTCCTGTACATAATGGTACTACAATTGCATCCGTTATATTGGGTAGGCCTGTATTCCTCAAGATGTTTCGAGCTAAATAGTTAGTAATTTCATACATTATTGAACCTCCAGGTGCTTTTGGTTGGGGAGCTGTTAAAAAACCACTTCTTCCAACACCATGACAAAATCCAGCAGAAGTTTTTAAATGGAGTCTTGAAGCTACTCTTGCCTCTCTCTCACCTACTCTCGCAGCATTATTATCTTTATCTGTATCCATATTAGAAAGGGTTTGAAGTAGAAACTCTATTTGCTCATCAGTCCAAGGTTCACTAGGTACAGATCTTTGTTCGAATAGAATTTTCATGGGTTTTAAGAACTCAGTTAAAACAAGTTGGCCTCTATTTAACATATTTTCAGGAATATTCGAACTTTCGAAAAATTCAATAATTTTATTAAAATCAACCATAAAGATCACTATAAGTTTTAAATTGGCGGCTCTCGAGGGGAATCGAACCCCTACCCCTCCGCAGGATAACTGGGTTTGAAGCCCAGCGTCAGAGACCACTTTGGTTATCTCACTCTCTAATGTTGTGAGATTCTAACCGTCAAGAGCCTTCATTTTAAGCCTTTAAAATCAACTTAAGCGTCAATTCAAATTATTTATCTTTTTAAAATAAGTTTTTGGTTATAAATAAGGGTATAATTATTTGATTAAGAAAATGAATTAAAAAAGATCTGAAACATTTTTACCTTCTTCAAAAATACTACTAACTTTCTCCATAATCTCAGGGATATTTATATATTGAGGGCACTTTTCAAGGCATTCACCACATTGTATGCATAAACTTGCGGCTCCATCTACCTCTTCTCCTTCAGAAAGTCTTTGCTCTAAATCTTCTTGTGTTTTGGCCATCCTATCATAAAAAGATAATAGTCTATCTTTACGTGCTTCGCCCCAATATCCTAGTTCATTTAATAATCTAAAAACCCATGGAATAGAGACACCATTTGGACATGGTAGACAATACCTACAATCAGTACAAGGTACAAGGTCATAAGTTTTATATGCTTCACGTAATTTAGAAATAATCTTTAAATCATCTTTAGTTAAATTATTAGCTTTCGAATTATTTGCTGATTCTATATTTTCTTTAACTTGCTGCATTGTACTCATTCCACTTAATACGACTGATACTTGAGGATGATCCCAAACAAATTGTAAAGCCCAATCAGCCATAGTTCTTTCAATTTTTGATTTATTAAGAATTTCCTTAAACTCAAGTTTTTCATCAAGTTTTTTCTCGGGAATAGCTAATTTTCCACCGCGTATTGGTTCCATAATTATTAATGCAATATTCTTACTTCCCGCATATTTTAGTCCTTTTGTACCTGCTTGATATTCTACATCAAGATAATTAAATTGGATTTGACAACAGTCCCAATTATAGTAATCAATTATCTCTTTAAACACCTCATAAGTATCATGAAATGAGAATCCTATATATGTAAACAATCCTTTAGATTTTGCTTGTTCCATTTTCTCAATCAAGTTAAACTTTTTGATTTTCTCTAATCTATCTTTGTTTAGTCCATGAAATAAATATAGATCAGGATTAGTTTGTAATCTTTCAATCTGTTCTTTAAGGAATTTATCAAAATCATCCCTTTTCTTCACTAACCACATTGGTAATTTTGTTGCTAGATGAACTTTTTCTCTGTAGCCATCTTTTAGCGCCTTTCCTAATAGAATTTCACTTTCTCCATTATGATAAGGATAAGCTGTATCTATGTAATTTACTCCATTATCTATTGCATATCTAATCATTTCTATCGCTATTTTTTCATTGATCTTTGAGTTTTGATCTACAGGTAATCGCATAGCGCCAAACCCAAGAGCAGACACCTCCCAATTAAGAGATCCCATTTTTCGATACTTCAATTTATCTTCTCTTTTCTTTTTTTTTAATTAAAAAGTTAAAGTGTGAATAATAAATGAATTTTATTATTAATAGTTATAAAAACATATTTTTATCCTATTTTAGGAGTAAATCTATTGAGTTGATATTATAAATATTAATAAGCCATCTTCTTTAAGTAAAAGTAATTTAAAGGATGAATTACTAAATTTGTACTGTTTTTTTTTTTATAAAGACATAGTTGTTATTGATTTTCAAGGAAAACGAAAAACTTAAGTGAAAATGATATGATGAGTAAAATAGAATTAAAAATTGATTTTCAAATAGTTGAATGCCCTTTTATAGAATCTTGTATGCTTCCGAAAATACGGTTTTTATGTAAAATTCCAAATTGTAAAAATTGCCCAGATTATATCTCTAAATTAGTTAAAATTAGATAAAAAAGTAAATTATTTTATTATCTTATTTTCAATATCACTACAATTTATCCTTCTGCAGCCTGGTGTTTTTAATGGAATATTATAAACCCTTTCAATAAAATTAACAATTATATGACTAGTTGCTCCAAAAATAACATATCTTTTACCATTTTGAGGTGATTTGTAATTATATTTCCCAACACTAATAGTATCGCCTTTAAGCATGTACGTTCTCTCTTTATAATTCTGTTTTTTTACAAAAAATGTAATAGGTATTTCTAATATCTCTTTTACTTCTGCATCTTGTTTTATCATTTTTTGATCCTGACTTATAAAAGCAACAAATGGTGTTATTATAAATCCTTTTGGTGTTAAGTGATCATCAATGCATCCTAAAATGTTTTCATTAGAAAGTTCTATCCCTAATTCTTCCTTTAATTCTCTTTTCGCTGTATCTAAATAACTTGAATCAAGGGTAGAATCATATTTACCTCCCGGGAAAGAAATTTCCCCGGAATGCTTATCATTTTCTCTTTTCGTACGACGTATTAAAATTAATTCATATGATTTAATTTTATATGGAATTAAAAGAAAAAAAACTGCAGATTTTACAAAATTTTCATGTTCCATAGAAATTCTATATGGAGAATTAAAATCCATTAGTTTGCTTTCTATTAACTCTCTACTGAAAATAAAATTTGTAAATTTCATTATTTGGATTTCTAAAATTTTCTAGTGATTTGATTTCTATATTTAACATATTCTTTCATTTGTTTGATTTTTTCAAGTTTAAAGCGTTTTAATCCCAATTGAGACATGTTAAGTTCATAAACTTTTTCTATAAAACTGATTATCATATAAGCTGTTGCTCCCCAGATGCTATATTCTTGTCCATTAGTTTTATCAATGTAATTGAAATAGAAAACAGGGAATTTTTTTTCTTCAATGTCAATAGCTTGTTCTTTAAAATTTTTTCTGCTAGTAAAAAATTCGATGGATACTTTAAGAATTCTTTGAACTTCTCTCTCATCTTTTACTAGAACTTGATTTTTATCTATTATTCCTAAGAAGGGGGTAATTATATACTGAGTCATCGTAGGAAAATCATCTAAACATCCAAATATTTTAATTTTTTCACGAGGTACACCAATTTCTTCTTGTGTTTCTCGTAAAGCCGTATCTTCAAGAGAATTATCGAATCGGGAATCAAATTTTCCTCCGGGGAAAGATATTTCACCCCTATGTCTTAAACCTTTTTCTGAGCGATGAATTAGTATTAATTCATATGGTTTATTAACATATGGAATAATTGAAAAAAGAACTGCAGCACTAGTAAAAAATTTATCTTTTATGGAAATTCTTAAAGGTGAATCGCAGGGTAACAATTTTTTTTTTATGAAATTTTCATTGAAAATTAAATCTAAGGTATCCATGAGTTTTAGCAAAAATTTTAAGAGATTAATTATTTAAAAATCATAATATTATATCCTAATAAAGTTTTTAGCAAGTGTGTAATTATGAAACTTCCAAAAGAACTTAGAGACAGTCGCGATCTAGGCGGATCGGGTAAATCTAGAAAATGTTCAATTAAAGATTGTAGGGAAACTGCTATTCGATCTTTATCAGAAAATTCTTGGAAAAGATATGTGGAAAAAGCGGGCTTAATATTTATTGAAAATACGCAACATAAAATATATTTATGTAAAAAACACTATAATCAATCTAATAAGTTCAGAAAATCCCAAGAGAAGATTTTTCAGAAAAAAGGATTTTTAAATAATTCAATTGGAATTAAAAAGGGAAAATGGGAAGATTAAGGAATTATTGCCATTTTCTCATAAATAGTATTGATTAAGTTAAATTGGCCTTCAATCAATCCTATAGTCAGAAGTGATAATCCTAAAAGCAAAATTATGACTGCAATTAATTTATTTCTCATTAATATCGTATTTTTAAATATTACCTAATAAAAATATTTTTACAATTAATCTTATTTTGTTAATTTTTCTAATGTATCAATTTTAGTTTCAATTTTTTTCAATTTTAAGTCAAATTCTTTATCTTTTTCATTAAACTCATCTTCCGTTAGTTCTTTGGCATGATATCTACCTTTATTTAATTTTCTCTCACCTGATAATTCTGCTTTTTCTAACTTTAATTCTTGAATCCATAATTTCATTCCTTCTATAAGGTTCTCTCTTTCTTCTTCAAAATCGCTTTTTTCTTGTTTGTATTTTTCTCTCAATTTTTCGAAAGTCTCTTTATCTACTTTATGTAATTTATATTCTCTGGTTAAATTTTTAAGCTGAAAGATTTTCTCATCAATATCATTTTGTATTCTTTGAACAATAAATGGCTCTTCTAAATTCTGTTTAATTATGTTTTCTCTTTCTTTCAATTCACTTATTAAGGTTTTAATTGCCTCTAATTTTATATTAACTTCTTTTTTAAATCCTAAATCATATTCATATCTTTCATCCTTAGTAGATTTTGAAAGTTCAGTTAATTTTTCAAGAAGTACTTCTTTATTTAGTTGAATATCGCTATACTCAATATAATAAACCATTTGTTCTTTTACATCTTCAGGAAGTGGTTTTACTTCTCTTTTTTCTTTTGATTTTTTATATTTCTTCGTGTCTTTTTCTTCTTCTTCATCAAAAAATTCTTCCACTCGTTCTTGTTCTGGTTTCACTTTCTCAGCTTTTTTATCATCTTTTTCAATTTCTTCTTTTTTTATAGGCTGTTCGATTTCAGATTTTTTCTCTGGTTTTGGGATATTAGTTAGTAAAGGTTTACCACATATAATGCAGAATTTATCTGATTCTTTAACAGGCGAACCACAATAGACACAAAACTTAGGCATAGACTCCACTTTTAGAAAAATATTAATATAATGATTATATGATATTTAAAATTAAAATTTTAATTAAAATTTAGGAGTCCGATTTTTGAAATCTCCTAAATTATTCTAAATTTTTAGCTATACAAAATGAAATAAAATAAAATCTTTCGGAGATAATTGATACTAACCGAGGACATGTTTTGCATAAGGAATTTTGCGAAAGAAGAAATGACTTAAAATGAAACAAAGAGACACAGTAATTAGAGATACAAGAATAAATTTCAATACAGTTGGGATGTCTATTGATAAAAAAGCTACATTGAAAGCTATAAGGATTGGTTGGTGTATTATATAGACTGTATATACATTAGCACCTAAAGCTTTAATTACCCGCTCATGGTGGGTGGCTCGTTCTCTAAACATATATATAAGCCAAATTGGAATCCCTATCAAAAGAATTGATTCCCAAATGGTATAAGTTAAGGCTTGCCATGTAAATCCTCCTTTAAAAACGTCATAATTTCCAGTTTCTAACGCCCCTCCTAACAATAAAATGATCGGCGCAAGGATGATCGTAATAAGAGATATGATCCCCCACTTTCGGGCATGTGAACTAGATATCCTGCTAAACCAATCTCCCCTATAAGCTAATATGCCGCAGTAAAAGGAAAATGTGTAATGAATAATATGGGCGAATTGAACAAAAAAGTACCACTCATCTACCGGAAAAAATAGCCGAATCAAGAAATTTAGAAATGATAGAAGACCAATAGAAAGAATTATTACCCTACTAGGAGGAAATTTATCTCGAAATAGATGAATAGATTTTTGTGGAAAATATCGATCTGTAAACACCCTGAATATTACATAAACTCCTGCAAAAATCAATAAAACCAATAAAAACCAAAGATGCCCGAAATTCAGAGTAAAATTTGTATATTGGTATTGCAAGACTTCCAGAAAAGACCAACTCTCCGTACTATCTACTGCAAAATTCAGTAAGATGTAAAAATTAATCGGTCGAATTATAAGGATTAACAGAATCAAAGGAATCCCTAAACGGATCAACCTATCTTTGAGAAATTTGAGTGACCCCTTTTCTTCATAGGATCGAGGAGTGAAATACCCTGCTAGCAGAAAGAAGGCGGACATAAAAAACGATTGATTAATAGCATTAAATAAGGTAAATATGATGGGACTGATGGAATCTGACGCCGTTTCTCTTATTGCCCAACCACCACTTCCACCGTATGCAATTGCAGCATGGTGTAAAATCTCTAAAATCGTTAAAAGAATCCTTAATTTGTCCAAATAAAGGAATCTTGTTTTTAAAGTTGTTACTTGTATTTCTTCTTGCAATTGTTTCATCGAAATATCAAAAACTCTAATCTAATATTATGTTTTTAAATTTTTGTTAAATTTAATTAGAATTCTATTTAACACTAAAGGAGTCCTATTTTTGAAATTCAACATAATACGATTATTTTTTTCATATTGAATAACAATCTATAAATTTAGTTCATTTTTTAAGTAATTAAAGATGGAAATTGAAAAGAAAATCCCCATACACATTGGGTTATTCGGACATATCGACTCTGGGAAGACAGCAATAGCAGAAGTCCTTAGCGAAATAATTTCTACGGCAGGAATTGATGCCCATCCGCAAAGTAAGGAACGAGGAATAACTATAGATTTAGGTTTTACCAGTTTTATTCTTGATAAATATTTAATTACTTTGGTAGATGGCCCGGGTCATGCTGATTTAATTAAAATAAGTGCGTCATCAGTAGAAATTATCGATTGTGCTTTAATAGTCATAGATATTAATAAGGGGCCCCAAGTTCAAACAGGAGAACATCTTATTATGATTGAGTCCCTTAATATTCATAATATTATTATAATTCTCAATAAAATTGATATCTTTTTTGGAAGTATTGAGAATGAGATACAGAAAACAAGAGAATTTTTCAATTCAACATCCTTTGGACAGAATGTACCGATTTTTACTGTTAGTGCGAAAAAGAAAATTGGTTTCGAAAAATTAAAAAACGGAATATTAGAAACAGTAAAATCTTTAAAAATAGAAAGAAGTACTAAAGGAGATATTATAATTCCTATCGATCACCATTTCTCAATAAAAGGTGTAGGAGTTATATTAACAGGTACAATTTTAAATGGAACATTAAATACAAATCAAATTTTAGAAATCTTACCTGTTAAAACATCCGGTAGAGTTAAGGGCATTCAAATATTTCACCAAAATGTCGATTTTGCTAAAGCAGGAGATAGAGTTGGCATTAATATCAAAGGTGTAGAATTAAAAAAAATTTTTCGAGGTTGTTATGCAACCAATAACCCAAAAGCCTTTGAATTTTGTGATATAATCGAAGTAAAGGTAACCATTAATAAATTATTTAAACCAAAAACTAGTTTTGGTACTCAAATTCATATTACCATTGGAATGTTCACTACTACTGGAAGGATTTATCCTTACTATGATCTGGATGAAAAAAGAATTCAAACAACAGTTTCAAATAAAGATCAAGGATTTAAGGCTATTATTTTTTTCAAGGAGAAAGTTTTAATTAGAAAAAAGAATAATATGATGTTATTAAGCCGATTAGATTTAACTCCAACTAGTTTAAGAATTTTAGGCTCAGCAGAGTTATTAAAAATATGGCAAGAATCTCCTTTGTTTTATAAACATAAAACAAAAAAGGGAACCATCAAAAATCCAGATCACCCTCAAGGAATTGTATGTACAGGTTTAGTAAAAAGTGTTAATGGTGCTAAAAAGATTGTTGGAAAAAAGTTAGAACCTCCATTCACAAGTGTTTTAGATACATTTGGTACTAAAGGAGCTGTAATTATTGGGATTGAAAATAAGGAAAAAATGATTGAAAAAGGAGATCCCGTTTTTCTAAAAGAATTAAGAAGCTTTTATGTAAAAAACATTTAAATTTTCAAAAATTTATATTAACTTAATAAAGGTGTTAAAATTGGAAAAAGCGAAAGATACTGAAATTGAAATTAGTCAGGAGATCTTAGATGAATTAATGCGTAATTTAGAAAAATTAGAAGCATCTACTGACCTAGAAGGAACTGCTGTAGTTTCAAAAACGGGATTAAGGATTGCGAGTTCTGAAACTGCTGATGTTGTGTGGGATATTTATAGTGCTAGCCCCGCAACATTAATTTCATTAGGTGAAAAAATTAGCCAAGGATTAGAGCAAGGTGAATTAAGAGATATTGTTATTCGAGGAACTAAAGGATATACAATTATTTTAGTCGGATCTGCTGATAATAATTTCATGTTATTTACAAATTGTAAAAAAGGTTATAAATTAGGATATTATTTCCATAAAATTAGGAAAGCCTTCAAAGAAATGGAACCTGTTTTAAAAAAAATTGAAACTAAAGATATAAAATATTAAAATTCCTTACCTTTATTCTAATTTTATGTTTTTTTTGAAGAAAAGAAAAAAGTTTAACTTTTAGTGAAAAGTCCATTTGATTATATCTCCCTTTTCCAAGTTGTATTTATGAGCTGAAACACCTGGAGATTCATCATTAACCGAATAAAGCCAATTTCCTCTTAGATTGTTAATACTTTCTACAATAATTCCCATTTCACCATAATCAGTGTATTCAAGCTCACACCATTTATTTAATGCGTCGAAAGCAGTAGTATTGTAATCACTTAACCCAAAATTTTCCCAAGTTTCTATTGTTCCATTTCCATAATCAACAATTAAAGTAATATCCTGAACTTCTTTTAAGGGTTCATTTACTTCACCAACTTCTATACTGAAGGTAAATACAAAGAAAGAAGTGAAACTAGCAATAGCTAATATAGCCACCAAGATATATTTATTAAATTTCTTAAATTTTGAAAAATATCTCGATATAATTAGAGATGTAGACATTAAAATTACACTCGCTGATGCAATAACAATATATGGTAAAAATA
>CP070831.1:1153964-1160930 GCA_020344955.1 Promethearchaeota archaeon
ATATGATACAATTTCAATATAACGATTCAAAATTTTAATATTTTATTATAAGAATTAAAAAAAAAGAAAACAAAAAGGATTATTCTCAATGAAAAAATTAGATTATTCAGAAATTATCTCAAAAACCATTTTTTCGATAATTGGTTTCTTTGTATACCTTTTATCGTAATACCAACCTACAAGATGAGCTTTTTGTTCAGGTGTTTTATCTGTTGCTGGCGGAACTACAATAATCATAACACCATTTGATAGATATTTTAATATACGCTTATCTATCGTATGCAGTTTTTCATTTCCACTCGGATGAGAGTGCCACATCCACACAATATCCACACCTAGCTCTGTTTTGAATTTTCGCATATTGTAGATTTTAGATTTTTTATATCTCATCCAGCTTCGTGGTTTAACATGAACCTTGCTTTTACGTAAATCAGGATTCATTATAAATTTTGTACAGATTCCGAAGTTCTCTTTCCGGTCGGCAAAGAGCCATCCATGGATAATATTGGGATACTCTTCAGCTGCTTTCTGAGTTATTTCTTTAAATAAACTTTCTGGTATTAAATAGCGAAAGTCTTTAGCCCCACTCATATCTTCACATATGTCGCATAAAATTTATATTTTACTCATTGTTCATATGGAGCTTGAGAATAGCAGGTAAAAAATAATAAAAAATTTATGTTCTTGATTATAAACTATTTATATCATTAAAGTAAATTAATTATTTAAACTAAAAATCTTTAAATTACGCAGACGTAGCCTAGCTGGTAAGACGCCGGCCTTGAGATTTTCAGCAATAAAACAAGCTAGCCGGTGCGCGTAAGCGCTCGGGGGTTCGAATCCCTCCGTCTGCGTTTTTAGAAAGATTGCCATAAACAATAAATTATGGGCTATTGGCGCAGGCAGGTAGCGCAACCGGCTCTTAACCGGCAGGTCGGGGGTTCGAATCCCTCATAGCCCGTTAATTTTCAAGAAAATATTTGAATAATAACCTAAATTTATGTTAATAATAATTATAAATATTGAAAGACAATTTCGAAATCTGAGAAATCAAAAGGTTTTAATATATAACCATCTGCCATAGTCTCCCCCATCTTCTTTTCTACTTCCGATCCTGGGATGGCAGTTAATAAATAGACAGGTATTTCCTTATATTTTTCATGTTCTTTGATCATTTTGCATATCTCATAACCTGAGATATCCGGGAGGATGACATCTAACAATACAAGTTTAGGAACACCACCTCTTATTTCTTCTATTCCTTTTGTTCCACTAACAACACCTTTACACTTGAAACCTTTACTTTCAAAGTAACTAGTTAGTAATCTTATTGTGGCAAGATCGTCTTCGATTAGTAATATATCATATTGAGGATGAGGTTCTTCAGTAGCAATATTATCTAAAATATTAATGATTTTATTTTCAAGAAGTAAACTCTGGTCAAAGATGTTTTTAATAGTCACCAAAATTTCTTCATTCAATTCATCTGCATAGTTTTCAAGGAGTAATTGACTAAAACCTTTTATTGTAGTGAGTGGTTCTTTTAATGCATGAGAGATATTTGAGATTGTTTTTTCATCCATTTTTTGTAGTTTGTCACTTAGAAGATCAGATTTTTGTTCAATATAATAATCTACACTCTCTCTAATAAGAGCGGATATTGTAGAGTATTCCTTTTTTTCTTTAAATTTTTGCCATTGGTCCTTTGTTTCTTCTGATACATATAAAGAGATTCTTTCTTTGTCTCTATCATAGATTTTTTCCCCTTTTAGCCACTTTTTAAATCCTTCAGTAATAGAACCACGCCAAATAGCATATTTATCAGTCTTTTCTTGATATTCATCCATTAAATTCTTAACATCTTTACTATCTAAGTCGAGATCAGCGATTTCCTCGTCGGTCATACTTTTTCGTCCGGGTTCATCATTTGTATCCTTATTTTCCTCACTTTTTTTAGTTTCATTATTTTTTTTCGAAATTTTATGATCCCTCTTTTTTTATCATAAATCTATTATTTTGTAAACATACCTTATTAATTATACAAAAATCCATTTATGTTTATAATTTCGTATAACAACGATTTCTATTATTGAGTAATTTTTTATCCATTTATAATGTTTTTTATTATAATACAAATGCGGAATCGTGATTATGCCCAAAATCAATTATGTAAACATAATAATTTGTTAAGAAAAAAAATTAACTTAATTTTATAAATAACATATTTAACTGTTATTCAAAATATCAAATATAACTTCAAAATCAGAAAAGTTAAATGGCTTTAATATATATCCATCTGCGTTCGTATCTACTAAGTTCTTTTCGACTTCACTCCCAGCTATTGCGGTTAAGAAAAATAATGGAATATGTTCCCAATCCTTGTCTGATTTAATGGTTTTACATATATCATATCCACTTAGATCGGGTAAAATGATATCCAATAGTATTAGTTTTGGAATTGTATTACCAAGTTCCTCTAAACCTTTTGAACCACTTACAACGCCTTTACATTTAAATCCTTTACTGTCAAAATAACTTGTTATTAATCGTATAGTCGCGAGATCATCTTCAATTAATAGAACGTCGTATTCAGACTCCACTTTTATATTATCTAATATGTTTATTATTTTTTTTTCCAGAAGGACGCTCTGTTCAAAAATATTTTTTACAGTCTCTAAAACTTGAGAATTTAACTTTTCCCTGTAATTCTCAAGAAGTAATTGTGAATAACCTTTAATAGAAGTTAATGGCTCTTTTAAGGTATGCGAAATCGTTGAGATAGTTTGAGGATTTAGTCTAGAAAGGCTATTTTTAGTATTGCTTGATTTATTTTCTATAAATGCAGAAACAGATTCCCTTATTAATTTAGAAATTGTTAGATCTCCATTATTTTTGGTATAATCTAACCATTTTGACTTCGTACCTTCTGATACATACAATGATATACGTTCCTTATCTCGATGGTAAACTTTTTCGCCTTTTTGCCATTTTCTAAAACCTTCAGTTATAACTCCGCGCCAGATCGCATATCTACCAGTTTCTTTTTCATATTTCTTCATTTCTTCTGATTTTTCTGTGTAGTTCCCGTTTTTGCTCATAGATGACTCCTTACCTTTTTTTAAGTGGTTTTATCCCTAGTTTTATTAGGATAAATTATTTTTTTACCACAAATTTCCAACTATTTTTTGCTTGAACCCATAATAAAAGAACTATTATTTAATGTTTTTTCTATTTTTTTTACATGTTTTTAAACAGAATTTTATGTGGAAAATAATAATTAGATGAGATTACTAAAGTTCTAAGTATCTAAAACTAATAATTAGACCAAAAAATTAGGTACCGTTTAGACTTATATTGTAAATCTATTTTGAAATGATTTATTCCCTTGTTTTTAATGCTAAAAAATATTAATAATTTTAATTCATTCCAAATTATCCGACAAATTTAATAATTTAATAAAGACATGTGATAAATTTTATAACAAAAACGTATCTTCTAGGTATTGTTTGCTTTTTATAATATCCAATTAATACTTTTTACTAACAAATTATATAATACAATTTTTGCACACAAATATCTTTACCGTATTTAAAGGATTTGTTATCACAACAACATTTAAATAAAAGATAAGTGATTTATTATTATAACAATAAAAAGATTTTTTAGCACAAAAAAAATTTTTTATAAAATTTTTTTATCTAGTGTGTGTTCAAAAATTAGTATTAAGCATTTTGATTAGGGTTATGATTCATGGTTGTTGAAATTACACCTCAAACTGGTTTTTGTCCTGAGTGTGGTGGTAGCACAATTAATATTCATCAAAGAGGGGAGATTGTTTGTCAATATTGTGGTTTAGTCGTATCTGAAAAAGCAGTAGATATCACTCACAGTGGTATAAGGGCTTACTCAAAGCATGAGAAGGATAAAAAGGAGAGAACAGGGTGTCCAATTTCAATATTGATGCCTGATATAGGCCTTAGTACAATAATTGATAGGACAAAAATTAAAAATCCTGATTTAAGGAGGGCAGCAAAATGGAATACTCATCTATCCTGGGAAAAAAGAAATATGCTTATTGCCATAACAGAACTGAAGAGAATTGGTGGTAATTTAAATTTTCCAGAGAGAGTAAAGAAAGCAGCTGTTAGACTTTATAAAGAAGTATTCAAAAAAAATCTCTTAAGGGGCAGATCTATTAATGGCATGATTGCAGCTTGTGCATATTATGTGTGTAAGCAGGAAAAGGTTCCCATTACTCTTCAAGAAATCTTAGATGAAGCTTCAATTAATGA
Organism: Promethearchaeota archaeon; assembly: GCA_020344955.1. GTDB lineage: Archaea > Asgardarchaeota > Lokiarchaeia > Sigyniarchaeales > SOKP01 > Loki-b32. The sequence continues at coordinate 1,158,257 of CP070831.1, forward strand.
TAATATTGTGAAGAAATGTTACAAGATCTTAGTAAGAGAATTGAACTTAAAATCACCCCATATTGATCCTGTATCCCTTATACCACGCTATTGCGCTGATTTAGGGTTACATATTAATGTTGAGAAGGAAGCAATAAAAGTATTAAAAAGTTTCATAGAGAATACATCTATATGTGGTAAAGATCCAAAAGGGTTGTGTGCAGGAGCGATATACTTAGTATCTAAACTAAAAAATCAACGAGTAAGTCAAAAAGATATTTCGAGAGTAATCGGAGTTACTGAAGTTACTCTTCGTTCAAGGTATAAAGAATTTTTGCAAAATGTAACATTCAATTTTAATGTAAATTGAATTATATTTTTCTTTTCCATTTTTATAACTGTTAAGGGTTGAGAGGGTGCAATCATTCAATTTTTTCATTAATAATAGAGTTATTATTCATCCCTTTCAGTCATTAATAAGATTTATATAGTATACACCATAGTTTTCTGTAAATTTTCTAAAAAAAAGTATAATTATTAGAGGGAAATATCAAATGAGTTCTGAAATTTTAAAAGGTTTAAAATACACACTTCTAGCTCAGCTATTAATCTTTGTTATATTTGGGATATTTTTTACTTTTTTCATTGATTTTTATGTGCAATTATTCAATTGGCCAAACTTAGATCCAACAGCAGGTAGATTCATCGGTGTAATTTTTCTAAGCTTTGCTTTTGTATTATTTTTAGTTTATAGAGAATCTGATTTTGAAAAAATTGAATTGATCATTATTTTAGATGTCCTTATAATGATTTTGGGAGCTATTGTTCAATTAGTAGGCGTTTTCCTTGATGGAACTGATTGGGCGGGCTGGTTTAATTTTGCTCTTCAAATATCATTTTTTGTTGGATTACTATACTTCTATATTCTACAAGTAAGGGGATAAAATAAGCACTTATAATCTAATTCAAATTTTTCTTATTTTTTTTTATCCTTCATTAAAATTTGAACAAAATCAATAGAAATTAAGTAAGAATAGAAGGATTTAATTTTGATGTCCCGTTCGACGAGCAGCAATTTGTCCAACTTTCCTACCTGGAGGAGCATTTCTGCTGGTTGTGGTAGATTTGTGCGGAGATTGTTTAGCACCTCCTCCATAAGGATGACTTGCAGCGACCATTGCAACTCCTCTAACCACAGGCCATTTCTTAGCCTTAGACTTAACATAATGGAATTTATTCCCAGCCTTGAGAAAAGGTTTGTCGGTTCTTCCCCCTCCAGCCACCACACCGACTGTAGCCAAGCAATTTTCGTTAATCCATTTGGTTTTTTTAGATCGAAAGAGGAGTTCAACCTTGTTTCCAGATCGGTTTCTTGTGATAGCAGCAACGCCAGATGCTCTAGCAAATTTACCACCATCTTGGGGAGTCGATTCAATATTAAAAACAAGAGTTCCTAACGGCATTTTTTTTAAAGGTAAAACATTTCCAACTTCGATAGGTTGACCATAACCAGTTTTGGATTGTACAAATTCTTGTCCAATAAAAATTCCTTCTGGTGGTAACCATAAACCTTTTTCTTTTGTATCTTCATATTGAATTTTTGCCACAGGTGCGCCTCTTCCAGGAGAATGGATGAGATCAATCACTTTAAATTTGAATAATTTCTCATTTTCTTTGAAGGGACGATACTTGACGGCTCCTATATGTCTATGGCTTGGGCTTCTAAACCCTAGGACACCTCTACCTTTTCTTTGAGCTAAAATTCGTTTTCCCATTTACTTCACGATATTCTCTTTATATGAACTTGAATTATTTAAACTATAAAATTTTTATCATTTTCGTTGAAAATTAATAGAATAGTGAAATGTAAATTCAGAGTCTGATTTCAAGGAAGTTTAGGTGAAAATTTTAGTTAAAGTTTATAATCTCTCATAAGAATAATGAGTATTGCATATTGAAAATCCTAACTTCTTATATGTATGGATAGCAGGAGCATTAGCCATCCTTACTGTTATAAAACATTGTTCTTTATCTTGAAATAATTCTTTTAAGGTTGATGAGATTAGCGAACTAGCATATCCTTGGTTCCAGTAATCTGGATGAGTCCCAACAACTGCTATATATCCAATACTTTCATATTTCCATAACCCAACAATGCAAATCAAATCTTTCTTCTTCATTGTACCATACCATATATTATTTTCATCAATCAAGATATCTTCTGGATTGCGTAAACCCCAGAAAATAGGATCAGCAATTCTCATTAATGAAGATATCTCTTCTCTATAAGATTTATTTAGTTTTTGGAATTTGTATTTCTCAAAATCCTTTTGATCTCCTTTTTTTAAACCCATACGATACAACGCAATTTCTTTTTTATAATCTGGAAAGAATTTTGAGATCAATTTTTTATGATTTTCAAATCCAGTAATAGATATCGGGTTATAATTTTTACCATTTAGTAAAAATTTAAGACTCACAGCCGTTCCTCTCAATTGAATTCTACGATTTTTCCAGATTAAAACCATTCCTTGTATTTTTTCTTCATTGTCTAACGCCATATAGATTTCAGTACTTTCTGGATATTGAGCATAGTCAACATGAAAAAAAAAGTATTCAGCAAAGTTGTTTTTAATATAATCATAGAAAAAGGCTTCATTATCAGGTGTTACTCGAATTGACCTTAATCGATCAT
>CP070831.1:1161030-1182252 GCA_020344955.1 Promethearchaeota archaeon
ATCTACTTGAAGAGTCTGAAAGATGGATCTATAATTTTTATTCAAAAATTTCTCATTTAATTAAAGATTATATTCAAGCGATTATTGAAAATAATGAATTTAATAAGTTTGAAAATCTTTTTCATGTCGGAATTGAACTGAAAAAAGAAGATTTGACTTCAATTATGAAAAATTCAGAATTAAATATTAAAGAATTCTTACTAACCTTTATTCAAAGTAAAACTGATGAATGGATCATAAACTACTTAGGATATTCTACTCTCAATAAAATCAGAGATTATAAAGAAACAAAATTAAATTCTCTAAAGAAGAAAATAGAAAAAAAAATTATTAAAAAAATAATGAAAAAAGTATTTAATTATTGACTATTAAACTCTAGGAGTAATAATCCGAAGGTAGCTTCATTGGTGGAAGATAACCAGTTAAAGATAATTGCCTTAACTCTTCATATTCCATGTTAAAAATATTTCTAATTAATCTATCCACGTCTCTTTTGCCTAATATGCTAACTGGAATGTGTCTTATAATACCGATGTCTATTAAATCTCGGATGAGATTTAATGCAGAGTATTTTTGTCCTTGATGATCAATAATTAAATTCTTTGCGGCTGTAAAAACTCTTTTGGCTTCATAAAACCGCAGAAGAGGAAGGATTATTCAATTCAGAAGAATGGGCTAATCCTAAGTGTAGAAATAAATTACTTTCAAAAATTGATATTTTCCTAAAAAAGCATATAAAATAAGCTATTAGAAATTTCGGGAGGAATTATAGAAGATATTCCCCATCAAAAATTTTTATTCGTTCAAATTTCTCTTTTCCCTCTAAAATATGTTAGTTACAATAACTAATATATTTCTGATTACTATCAAATTTAAAATAATACACTATTAAAGTTTAAATAAATTTAGATTGAAAGTAAGTCTTTTAAATTTCTCTTAATAAACAATAATATCTAAATACGAATTCTATTATGAGTAATCAAACTACAGAGTTAAAAAAGCAAAAATCTTTAATCCCTATTTATTTTATTAGTTTTTTTACAATTATCACGATCATTCTTATATTTATAAGAATTTTTTTCCCTGGTATCTCTGAATGGGTCAATGAAACAAAAGATATTGATTTTAAGATCCTTATAGAGGGTATGAACAATGGTTTGGTCAATTTTTATGATCCTATTAGTATATCTGATTGGCCACCTTATTATCTTTATTTTTGGTATTTTCTCTTTTTCCCAATATATTTACCAATTTACCTAGATCCTAATAATTTAATTATAGGAATTTACATTTGGGATTTGATAAGATTAGGTTTAACAATAATAATTGTTAGAGAGGCCCCAAAAGTCTATAAGGAAAAAAAAGATTTACTGATTTTTTATATCCTTAGTATCGTTGGCTTTACTATTGATGCATATTATAATAACGTTAATTTTTTAATTTTATTTCTTCTATTTTATTCATACTTCTTTTTAGAAAGAGGTAATAAATGGATTTCGGGTATTCTTTTTACTTTTGCTACGTTTAAAATAACAGCATTATTATATCTTCCCGTTTTACTTATTGTTAGAAAAATTAAATGGAAAGATCTAATCTATTACATGATTCCCTTTATTATAATTTGTATTCCCTACATTATCTTCCCTAATTACTTTCTACAAATGTTTAATAATTGGCTTACTCCAGATGGTCAGATTCAAGGACTTTTAATTTTCGATTCAATTATGTGGAAGGCTCTGCAGCCCTCACATTTAATGTTTATTGGTTTATTGTTGATAATATTTTTAGAAAATCTTAAAAATGAGGATAGAAAGAATTTATATAGAATTATCTTTGTTTCGATCATAACTATTTATTATATTTATCTGACAACTATAGTTTTTATTATTCCTGTTATATTAGGTTAAATAAGTTTTTCTATTTTATTTTTAAGTTCAGTAATATGATCTTTAAACTTTTCTGGAAGATCTCCATTTAAATCAATATTATTAATTAAATTCAGTAAATCCATAAATTTTTCTTTATCAGTAATAGGTTCAAATAACCTTGTTTGAACGAATTTTTTCTTTATTGGGGTTTTAACTTCTTTAGCTTCAATATTCAATTCTAATTCTTTAATTTGTTTCTTTCTTATTTCAAGATTTTTTTCTGTTTTGCTAAGATCTTCATTGCATTCATTTAAAGAATCTCTAAGGGTTTTTAATTCAGAATATAATTTTTCAAGCTCAACTTTTTTTCCATTAATGATTTTATCGTAATGTTTAGTTGTGGATATATTTTCACCGTTCTCTCTTACAGCTGTTCTAAAAGGATCTTTTTCTTCTATTTGTTCAAGAATTTCAAATGCTCTTATTATCACGTCATCGGGGATCCCTGCTAATTTTGCTACATGAATACCATAAGATTTATCTGTACTCCCTGTTTTTAAAGTCCTGACAAAATTAATGCTCCCATCATCATTTTCAATAATATCTAAATGATAATTTTTTACTCTTTGTAAATTTATTTCTGTTAATGGATGATAATGAGTACTAAATAAAGTTTTAACTTTCATTTCATGCAGCTTTTCTAATGTAGCCATCGCGATACTCTGCCCATCACTAGTACTTGTTCCTCTCCCTAATTCATCTATAATTACCAGGCTTTTTTTTGTAGCATAGTTTAAGATTTTGGCAGTTTCAGTCATCTCTATCATAAAAGTACTTAATTTTCTAGCAAGATCATCTGAAGCGCCTATTCTGGTAAAAATTTGATCAATGATTCCAATTGTGGCAGATTTAGCTGGAACAAAACATCCCATTTGTGCAATGATACATATTAAAGCAACTTGTCTTAAATAAGTGCTTTTACCTGCCATATTTGGACCAGTAATAATCAACAATTGGTCTTTTTCATTATCTAAATAACAATCATTAGGAATAAATTGCTCATCTATGTTTATTTGCTCAACAACGGGGTGTCTACCCGCCTTAATAATAATTTTATTCTCTTTATTTATAAAAGGACGACTATAATTGTATTGCTCCGCTATTTCTGCAAAACATGCTAGAACATCGATAACTGCGATATTTTGTGCCGTTTCTAATACATTTATTGTCTCTTTCTCTACGTTCTCACGAATTGTATTAAAAATCTCATATTCTAAATCATTAATTTTTTCTTCTGCATTAATAATTTTATCTTCAAGTTCTTTTAGTCTTTGAGTTGTATATCTCTTAGCATTCTTTAGAGTTGCTCGTTCTACATATTCATTAGGAATGTTTTTAATGATCTTAAGTGTTCTCAAAGTTATTTCAATATAGTAGCCGAGAATATTATTAAATCCAATTTTCAACCCTGTAGTTAAATTCCATCTTCTTTTTTGCTCTTTTTCATATTCTAATATATATTTCTTTCCATTGTCAATTATATCTCTAAGTTCATCTACTTTATCATTAAAACCATCTTTTATTATATTACCTTCTCTAATTGTAGTTGGTGGATTATCTTTGATTGAAACTTCTATTAAGCTTCTTATCTCATTAAAAGTCTTAATTTTCTTAATAAACTCTGATATCTCAGGAATCCTTGCTTTTTCTAATAATTCCTTGATTTTAGGAATTTTTTCTAAAGAATTTTTAATGTTTATTAAATCTCGAGCATTTGCACGACCACTATAATTAAGCCTATTAATATATCTCTCAAGATCACCAATAACTTTTAATTCTTCCCTTAAGTCAGATCTTAAAAAAATATTATTCTTAAATTTTTGTACAATATTAAGTCTTTGATTAATTTCTTCAATATCTATTAAAGGTTGGAGAATAAACTTTTTCAATAAACGTGCTCCCATTGGGGTATGAGTTTGGTTAAAAATAGAATATAACGTGGCTTCTTTACCTCTTTCCCATAAAGAATGAATTAATTCTAAATTCCTTTGTGTAATATAATCTAAGTGGAGTATGTTTTTTTCTTGAATTAAATTAATTTTGAATATGTTTGGAATTAAATCACGTTGAGTGTCTTTTAAAAAAGCCAATAACCCTCCAGAAGCTTGGACAGTTAATTTCTTATCTTCTAACCCAAAACTCTTTAAATTTGAAATTTTAAAATGACGAGTTATTAAAGTATAAGCCTCCTAATACAAAAATACATATTCTTCATATGGTTTAATGATCGCTTTAGTTAGATCTGTCAAAAGAATAAAAAGTCTTTCATCTTTTTTCAGTTCAGGTGGTATTATTAATTCCACTGGATCATATTGTGAAAATAAACTTAGCAGTTTTTCTTGCGGGTCCTGTTCTTTATTTGAAAATTCTGTTGCAACAAATTCACCAGTAGAAATATCAGCAAAAGCAACGCCAAATCCACTTCTCTCTTCTACTATTGATGCAATATAATTGTTTTCATTGGATTTTAACAGATTAGGTTCTATAATAGTTCCTGGAGAGAGGATCCGAGTAACTCCTCGTTTTACAATTCTTCCCTTAACAGTATTAGGGTCTTCTAATTGATCAACTATTACTAAAGTCTCACCAAGAGTCATAAGGTTGTTAAAATAATTATGGCCAGAATGGTGTGGGATTCCAGCTAAAGGAACGTCTCCTCTTTTCGTTAGAGTTATTCCTAAAAGTTTTGAAATCCTTTCTGCATCATCAAAGAAAAACTCATAAAAATCACCCATCCGATAAGCGATGAGATGCTCTTGAGGAAACCTTTTACGAATAGAATACCAATGCTTTAACATAGGTGTTAACTTCTTAGGGTTTATTTCCTCCATAATCTACTCATTTAAAAGTTGGTGAGAACAATTATCAATATAATCTATTATAACCGTAGATTTATATTAACTGCATTTGTTAAATTTTTAATAACAATTATGAAGAAGATATTTGGGTTTTTTATTATTCTTAAGACTCCTCCAAAATATTAAGAAATCAAAAAAAAAGAATTTAAATTGTTAACTTTCTCTTTTCTAAAGTTAAATCATAAGCTTCTTTCATCGCTTCTTCGTAAATATCTATTTTAAATTTATTATGAAATGGACTTATTTTACACCCTAGTTTTGCTACTTTACCTAATATTTTTGGGAAAGCTCTTATTCCGCGGGTGGTAACCATTGAAGATGCTCTTTGTAATTCTTCTAAAGTATTGTCATCATAACCTCCAAAAAACCCATCTAGGAAAGCATAGAAGAACATAAACACAAAAATCCCTAAAATAAATATTATTGCAGTATTTATTATCGGATCTCCTAAAGGAATTGACCAGATTAGTTCACCAATATAAAAAAGTACTATATAATTCAATACTGCTGAGATTGCAGGGCTTATAAATGTTTTGAGGGGGTATACTTTAAACCGTATAATTTTCTTTCTAACTATCAACCATGCGACGATATCCTTTATAATCACAGCAGGAATATACGCAATAATCACAAAAACCATATCTCTGAAAATTAAAACAAATATATACATAAGCAAGGCTCGAGAAACTTGTTCAATAATCCATACTACCATCGCATAACTAGTACGTCCTGTACCTTGGAATACTGGATCTACAAGCCAAGAATAAATCCCTCCCATATGGAAAACTAATAATGGTATTAAGAACTTGACAGCATTACCACCATAATCCAACCCAGCAGCTCCAATCAAAAATTTTTCTCCTGTTGCAAATAAAACAGATATTAAGAAAAAAGCAAAATAATTACCCCAACGAAAAGCTTGATATAAATATAGTTTTGTTAATGTCTTTTTGTTATGAGAAATTGATTCACTATATGCGCCTAGAAGCGTATTTGAATATAAAGATACAATTTGAACTATTAATCCTAATGTCCAGGCTAGATTAAACCACCCTAGGTTATTCGAATAATTAGCCACAAATGTAGATGTTATTATAATTTGTATAAACCACCCTAAAGATACAAAGCCTTCTCCAATCCCTAATTTTGAACCATAGATAAGTGTTTCTTTGACTTCTGATTTCGAAAAATTAATTCTAAAACAACTTTTTGGTGAAAATCCTTGTTTTCTAAAGATTAATATAGAAAATATAAATGTCATCCAATAATCAAAACACCGAGCGATGGCATATCCAATTCCTGCACCTAAAGCTTCACCGAAAATTGGATTAGCAGCACCCCACAAACGTCCAATATAACAGAAAATAACTTGACCAATCAGTAAAAATACAATCTCCCAAGCTATATACAATATTAGATAATAATCTGAACGTTGCATTCCTTGAAAAGTAAACATAAAAACTAAAAATACACCAGGATATTGGACAAAAGAATAGACAATAAAAATCCAACTCATATGGGCAAGATTTGTATATGGAAAGATAAAGGAACCAATAAATGCGATTAGTGATACTTGAATAATTCCAGTAAATATTTGCCACCAAACGTAAATTTGAATATAGTGAATAGCCTTTTCTGGATTTTTAACGCGATGCTGGGCAAAATATTTTGCTAAAGCGAAGCTAGTTCCAAAGTCAAATAATATCCATATTATTTGAAAGAAGTTGAAAGCATAATTGTACCACCCAGCAGCTTGTGGATAAGGTTGGATGAATTGAGGCAATACAAAATTCGAAACAAGGAGCTGTGGTAATACTAAAATCAATCCTAGGAATAAGGTAAAGAGAAAACCGCCTAATTGTCGATGAACTCCTATAACCTCCCAATCATCCTTTAAATCAACTTGTTCTTCCATTTTTTTTTCTAATGCTTTGGCTTCTTCTAACCTTATTTTTTCTTCTTCTTCAGCTTTAACTTTTAAAACTTCGATTGTTTGCTGATCAATACCAGTTCTAGATCTTTTCTTAACAACTACAAATAAAGCAATTGCTAATATTGCTAGAATAATGACAATTATTCCGATAATTAATTGATCTAAAAAGTGTGGAACCGGTGAATAAGGCCACGCTTGAAATGTTTGAAAAGTTAAGTCTAGACTTTCAAAAATTAAACTATACAGTAGGTAATTAAAATAAGGCCATACTTTAAAATCCAAATTCGCACTTGTTTCTAACCAACCTGAAAATAAAATAACTTTTCCATTTCCTTTTGTTCTTTCCATTATAAATGGTTGGCGAAATAAGTCAATTTGCAGATTCTTTGAAGCAGGATAGACATCGATTATGCTTTTAATAGAAGAATTTAAGCTAGCTAACGGAATTATTGTCATATTTTCAACTTTCATCTCAGGAGCAGAATTCCAATCTATATTATTACTAATTGAATGACTAACATTATGTACAATAGATAACATTTGTTCTCCATTTAATGTCTTTTCAGATTCAAATATCGTATTATTAATTAAATTCAATGTATCTAACAGAGTAGCATTAACATGTAAATTTTGACCCATAAACACTACCGCACCTCCCCCTGCATCCACAAAGTTCGATACAATACTTTGTTCTAATGTATTTAAATGAGCATCAAAAAGAATAACAACATCAATCCATGATCCAATGGATTCTAATGAACCACCTTCAGGAAATGATATATTAAAACTACATTGGTCAATTCCAAGGCTTTGTACAAATAAGTTATCATTTCCCTTACTGACTAATAATATATTTTTTGGATTACTTGATTGCCCGAAAGTAGGAGTTATTAAGAAAAAAACAAAGATATTGCTAGCTACTAAAGCGAATAGACTGATTACTAATATTTTTGAGATTTTTCTGTTAAAATTTGACATTAATATCACAAAGAATTTATTAAATTTAGTAATTAGTGATGAACTTTTACTGTATTTATAATTTTAATATTTTTTTATAGATGTTTCTCAAGCCACACAAACATGTCTTGATATACTTGAGCTCTACCCTTTTCATTCCATAATTCATGCAAAAATCCATCATATTCTCTGTATGTCTTATCCTTACTTCTAATTTGCTCAAAAAATTGTTTCGTTTTGTGTTTATCCACAATTTTATCAGCACCAGCTTGCATAAGGAGTATTGGACAGAGTAGCTTAGATACATTTTCCATTGCCCATTTTGAAGATTTATCAATTTCGGTAGCTGATTTAGTTGAAATAACTTCAATTTTATTTTTATCTGCTATATGCTGCCTTAATATTTTTAAATCACTAGTTAGTTGATTTTGGTCAATAATATTGTCTAATATTTTGTTGGGTGATAATTTAGCAAGTGTTTTTGAGATTGATTTTATTACTTTTTTCCCCATTGATAGTTTCAAATACATTCCTAATAAGGGTGATGAAACTAGTACACCTGCTAATGCAGGATGATTAATTGCAAAAATTAAACTAACTAATCCCCCAAATGAATGTCCCATTAAAAATATACTCCTATCTTTAGCAATGTTACGGATGAAATCCATAAAGAGAAGTGTATCCTTTTGGATATGATCCATACTGTCTATATGTCCAGGCATATCACCAGCGTTCCTCCAATGTCCCCTTAAATCAAATGCATAAACAGCATACCCTTTTTCTGTAAGATAATCCGCGAGGGTTTTTAATCTATCAGAATGAGTTCCCCATTCATGAATACCTATAATGTATGCTTTAATTTCTCCACTATCTGGTAACCAGGATTGATAGAATAAATTTTTCAATTCTCTTCCTTCAAAATATCCTGTTTCATTTATCATAATATCATCCCATAGAATTCAGAATTGCTATTTATTGGGTTAATGATAATTTATAATATCTTTGTCTTATAAATATTATTTCTTTTAACAAGTTGATAACTTTTTTATATTTTTTATAGAAGCTTTAAAAAAATTTTATATTATTCGGTAAACTTCAATATAAATAATATCTATCCAATTTTACTGGAAGTAATTTATGAGTGAACCAGAAAATATTGAAATTATCATTCATGGACGAGGAGGTCAAGGTGCAGTTACCGCTTGTGAGCTTATTGCAGAAGCTGCATATTTAAGTGGTAATTTTGTTGATGTACATGCATATCCTTCTTTCGGAGCAGAAAGAAGAGGCGCTCCTGTCCAAGCATATGCTAAATTATCTAGAACAAATACAATTTGGGATCGAGCACAAATAGAAAATCCGAATATCCTGATAATATTTGATGAGACAGTTTTAACCCAAGAAATTGCCTCTACTTTACGAAAAAATGGAATTTTTATAATTAATTCAGAAAAAGATCCAGAGTTTTTTATTAATGAGTTTAATTTAAGCGGAGAAACTAAAATAGTTGTTGCTGATATCAGTAAACTAGCCTTAGAGAAGGATCTAACTATTGATGGAAATCCCGTAATAAATACTCCTATTCTTGGTCTACTTTCAAAGGCATTACCTGATCTAAACTTGGATAATTTAAAGTCAGTAGTTCTTAAAAGAATGGGAGAAAAATTAGGGAAAATTAATTATGAATTAATAGAACAAGGATATAATTTAGCAAAAATTAAGTGAGTTTCTTTTTTAAATAAGTATTAATTCATTGGTAATTTAACAATAAAACTACTACCCTTACCTCTACCTTCAGATTCTACTCTAATATTACCATTGTGTAAATCAATAATTTCTTTTGAAATAAATAATCCAAGCCCAGAACCTTGAATATTGATATATTCTAAACCATCTCCATACCTTTCAATTTTTCCAAACCTTGTAAATAAGATATCCATTTCATCTCTTGTTAAACCTACTCCTGTATCAGATATCGTGATTTGCGCCCAATTGCCAGTTTCTTCTACTTTTATTTTGATTTTTCCTAAAGGAGGTGTATTTTTAATAGCATTTGACAGTAAATTCATAATTACTTGCTCTATTCTAATTCTATCAATATACAAACTTATTTCATCGACAAGCTCTATATTGAGAGACAAATTCCTTTCCTTTGCAAAATGTAACATTTCAGAAGTAGATTCTCTGATCAGTTCAGATAAATCATTCTGCTTTTTGCTTAATTTGAATTTATTATACTCAATCCTAGAGATATCAATTAAATTATCTACCAAAAATTTTAATCTTTTTCCACCTTTTTCAATTAAATTGATTAATTCTATTTGTTCATCATTCAGTTCTGCGTTATAAAGATGCGAAAAAAGTTCTGCACCCCCACAAACTGTAGCAAGTGGTGTTTTTAATTCATGCGAGACTCTAGAAATTAAATTTTTTCTAATTTGGTCAAGGTCCTTTAATTTTTTAACCTCTTCATTAATTAAAAGTTCTGCTTGCTTTCGTTTTGTAATTTCATTAAATAAAGCTTGAACATAATATTCATTTTGCATTTGAATTAGAGATGCTTGTAAACTGACCCAAATTAAGCTCCGATCTTTTTTATACATTTGCAGATCAATTCGATGGATTTTCTCTCCTTTTATAAATCTTTGGAAAAGATCTATAATATTTGTTAAGTAATTTGGGTGGATTACTGAGATTTTTTGAAAATATTTACCAATTAAATAATCTCTTGAATAACCAAACATCATTTCTGTAGCAGGATTACACTCAATGATTTTTCCTCTTGAATTTAGAATAACTATAGAGGATGGAGTATTCTCATAAAAAAATCGATATTTTTCTTCAGATTCTTTTAATTCACGTTCTAATGTGAATTTCTCAGTAATATCTATGAATGTTCCATCTATTCTAATTGGAGTTCCTTTCATATCTCTTGTTAAATGTGAATTTAATTCCAAGACAATTTTATCACCACTCTTTTTTAATGCATGACAGAGATAACCCCTAACATAACCATCTCTTAAAATTTGTTGTAAATACTCATTTCGAAGTTCAGGATATTGCCATAAATTAGTCACATTTGAATTAACTAAACTTTCTGACGGTTCAAACCCCAAAATTTTATTATAAGCGGGATTATGAGTTAATAAAGTTCCATCTAAGCATACTTGGTAAAAACCAACATCCAAATTATTAATCATGTTTCGATATTTTATTTCAGATTGCCTTAGTTTTTCTTCTGCGATTACTTTTTCAGTTATATCGACGGTTTGTACAATTACCAATTCTGGCTTAACATAACCATAGTTTACCAAAAGATATTTTTCTTCTTCAGTAAAATAAAATTTATATTTCATTTCTCGTGTAATATTTGTCTTCTCATCAAAACACTTATTTAAATCATCCAGGATATCAGGTCTGTCTTTATACATTTCAAGAGCCTTATGACCCAAAACTCCTACAACATTCCCATGAGTTATCTTTTCAGCTGCATTATTAAACTCGATGAGTACAAAATCGTCATTGAATTTTTTCCAGGTGTAGGTTGCAATCGGACCTTCTTTATATAAAGTACTAAACATTTCTTTAGAATCTATTAACCTATTTTCCGCCTTTTTACGATCTGTGATGTTTCTACCTATCCCTAAAATTGCATAAATTTTACCATTTCTTTTTAATGCCATAGCGTAGGTTTCTACAAAAATGAAATTACCATTTTTAACTCTCAATTTATATTCTTTACGTTTAGATTGTTTTCCTGTTTTTATTATTTCTTTTAAAGCATCATATGCTATTTTTATTTCATCTTTTTCAAGGAGATCTAGGAATTTAATGTGTTTTATTTCTTCTCTTTCATATCCCAACGCTAACAAAGTAAGATCATTAACATCCAGAAAATTTCCATTTAAATCACTCACATAAATTAAATCTAGTGAATTTTCAAACAAATCCTTATAATTTTCTCTTATTTCTTCTCTATTATAGGTCATTAGACTCTCAATTTTCTGAGAATTTAGTTTTTTATATCATATTGGTAATATAATTATAAAAGTACTACCCCTATCTCTACCAGCAGATTCTACCCAAATTTCGCCTTTATGTAAATCTATTATTTCTTTTGAAATATATAATCCAAGTCCAGTACCTTGGATATCCACATATTCTAATCCATCACCATATCTTTCGATCTTTCCAAATCTAGTAAATAATTTCTCTATCTCTTCTCTAGTGAGTCCAATTCCAGTATCATTTATTTTTAATTCAACACAATTATCTATTTTTAAAGAAGTTATTGTAATTTTTCCATTTGGAGGTGTATTTTTTATAGCATTAGATAAAAGGTTTAATATTACTTGTTCAATTCTTACTTTGTCAAATTTTAAAAATAAATTATCTAGAAGGTTAAGTTCTAAATTAATTTCTCGCATTTTTATAAGATACATTAATTCTTTTGTGCAATCTCTAATTACTTTACTTAAATCACTTGTTTCTTTATCTAATTTGAATTTATTGTATTCTATTCTTGTAATATCAACCAGATTATCCACAAGATATTTTAGTCTTTTACCTCCTTTTTCAATCATTTCAAGGAGTTCTTTAGTTTCACCTTTAAATTCTCCTATAAATAAATCCAACAGAAGTTCAGCAGCACCACAAACAGAGACTAATGGAGTTTTAAGTTCATGTGATACTCTCGATATTAAATCTTTCCTAAGCTGATCTAATTCTTTTAGTTTTATTAGTTCTTCTTCAATAAGAAGATCTGCTTTTTTTTGCTCTGTAATATCATGTATAACTGTTTGCAATAAAACTTGATTGCCTAATTTCACTAATGTAGATTGATACATTATCCAAATCAAATAACCTCCCTTATGATATAACTCTATCTCTAATGGAGGTAACATTTCCCCTTTTAAGACTTTCTGAAATCGTTTAAGCAATAAGGGTATATATTTTGGATGAACGGCTGGAAGATCCTTAAATTTATATCCAATTAATTCATCTTGCCGATATCCAAGTAATTTTTCAATTGGAGGATTACAATATACGATTGTTCCCTGTTGATCTATTAAAGCTATTGAAAAAGGTACAGATTCAATCAAATTCCTGTACCTTTCCTCAGATTCCTTTAATTTCTGTTCTAATTCAAACTTTTCAGTAATGTCTGATATTAAGCCTTGAATAATAATTGTTTCTCCTTCATTGCGATCCAATATATGAGAATTTAATTGTACTACTATGTTTTCCCCATTTTTCTTTTTTGCATGAACCAAATAATTCTTTACATAACCATTTTCTTCTAATTCTTTTAAATATGCATTTCTTTCCTCAGGTTTTTGCCAAAAATCGTGAACATCCTTGTTTTTTAAATTTTCAGATGGATTATATCCTAATATCTCACAAAATCGAGGATTATGATTTAGCAATAAACCATTCCACTTCAATTGATAAAATCCTAAATCTAAATGATTTATCATATTTCTATATTTTTCTTCTGATTCCTTTAACATTTTTTCTGTTAACACACGAAAGGTAATATCGCGAACATTTCCTTGAATAACCTGCTTCCCTCCCATATCAAATAAACTTGAAGAGACCTCAGCAAGAAAAATTTTTCCATTCTTCTTCTTAAAACTTATTTCAAATCTAATAACTCCCTTTTTCGAAATTTCTTCAAAAGCCTTTTTTGATTCTTCGATTTCGCTTGTAGGATGAAGTTCAGGGACTTTTAATTTTAATATCTCTGCTCTTGTATAACCAAATTGATCCAAAGCTCTTTGATTAACATCTATGATATTACCTTCGAAATCATGAAGAAAAATTGCATCATTTGATTGATGAAAGAGATTACTATATTTTTCTTCAGATGCTTTTAATTCTTGTGTCCTTAAATTCACTAGTTGTTCTAAATCTTTTTTAAATTGTATTTCCCGTTCTTTTCTCTCAGTGACGTCCCGAAATATACCATAAAAACCAATTTTATTTCCGTTAGAATCATATTTTAAATATACAGAAGTTTCTCCGATCAATTTCTTTTCAGATTTATTTCTAAATTCATATTCAATATTAGTTAATGGTTCACCAGTTCTATAAACAGAGTTAAATCCTTCATACACTTTTTTTTTATTTTCTTCATCTGCGATATATTTATAGTTTAAACCCAATAATTCTTCTCTTGAATATCCAGTAATATTACACAAAGAATCATTAACATATGTAAAATTACCCTTCAAATCCACTTCAAAGTAGCATTCTTTAATGCTTTCAATTACTTGTATAAATTTATCCTTATTGAACTCCACTTCTTACCTTAACCCGCTCCATTGTAATAATTCTAAAAGAAATACAATCTGTAGAATTTACGTTAAAACATACAAAATTTTTTACTTCTTTTTATGAGATTAATGAAATATTAAGTATTTATTTTTTATTTAAAAGCAAATAATATCTTTTAATTAATATTCATTAATTTTCATCCTAATTTCAACTCATTGATTAATAAAACAAGCGAAATTTCTCTAAATCTTTTATTATAGTAAATGAAAAGAATTAAAAACTTACCTACGTTTGATTTAATACAGAATCTAATTTATTACTATTTTTGATGTATAAATGACTGACTTAAAAAAGGATTATCAAAAAATCTTAGGTTCAGTTCAAAAACCTGTTATTGGGGAAGCAGGAGAAACCGGAACTTGGAATTCAAAAAAACCAATAATCAATCTAACTAAATGTATCCCAGTTAATTCTGGGAAGCCAAGTTGCTTTAATTGTTGGTTATATTGTCCCGAAGCAGTAGTAACACGAAAAATTCCACCCGAAATTGACTTAATTCATTGTAAGGGATGTGGAATTTGTATGGAAGAATGTCCAGTTAAAGCTATTACAATGGAGGACGTGAAATCAGAATGACTGTAAGTGAGAAAGAAAAGACTCAAATTAATGAGAATGTAATGATTTTAACTGGAAATCACGCTGCTGCACATGCCCTACGTCAAGCTAGAGTTGGTGTTGTTTCTGCCTATCCCATAACACCTCAAAGTCCTGTTGTTGAAAAAATTGCTGAGTTCATTTTTGAAGGAAAATTAAAAGCACGCTTTGTAAAAGTTGAATCTGAACATAGCGCAATGGCTGTTTTATGTGCAGCATCTGCAACAGGCTCTCGAGTTGCTACAGCAACATCCGCTCATGGTCTCGAGTTGATGTATGAAATGCTACCCTGGGCATCAGGGAATAGATTACCTATTGTTCTTAACCTAGCAACAAGAAGTCTTGGAGCACCTTGGAGTGTTTGGACTGATCATCAAGATTTCATAACGATTCGAGATGTTGGCTGGATACAATTTATGTGTGAAAACAACCAAGAGGTATATGATACTAATCTTCAAGCGTTTAAGATCGCTGAGGATCCACGTTTATTTTTGCCTGTTGTGTGTGGATATGATGGATATATTATTTCACATACTGCCCAACCAGTTAAGTTAGAACATCAAGATAAGATTGATGATTTTTTACCACCTCTTAAACATCATATTAATTTATCTGATATTTCGACAGTAAAAGGTATTGACCCAGTTACCACACCTCACATTGTAAAACGAATAGAGGGAACTGCCCCTGGATACTATGAATATCGATATGCCCTTCAAAGATCTTTAGAAAATTCAATAAATATAATTAAGGAAGTTCACGATGAATTTGCAGTTAAATTTGGTCGATCATATGGAAATGGAGTATTAAAGAGAATTGAAACTGATGATGCAGAGATAATAATTTTAGCAATGGGTTCAGTAGCTTCTCAATCTAGAGTAGCTATTAAAAAGCTTAGATCTGAAGGGCTTAAAGTTGGATTATTAAGTTTAAAACTATTTAGACCATTTCCAGCAGAAGATTTAAGAGAATTCTTCAAAGATAAAGAGAATATTGTAGTATTCGATAGAGATATTGGATATGGATATGAAGGTGTTCTTTCTTATGAATTGAAAGCAGCACTTTATGGATTAAAGAATAAACCAAACATTAAGGGCTTTATTGTTGGATTAGGTGGGAGAGACGTAAAAACAGATCATATCATAACTGGTGTTCATAAAGCACTAAATGAATTTAAGCAAGGGATTTTTACTAATAAAACGGATTTCTTAGGTTTAAGATTAGATGAATTAAGTGATTATGATGAATCAACTTACTTTAAAGGAGGTAAAAAATAATGGTAAATGTTATGGATCTCCCTGAGGAAGAATTCATTTATCCTGGCACTCGTGCCTGTGCGGGATGTGGTATGGCATTGATTTATAGAATTGCTTTAAAAGCTTTAGGAGCTAAGACAATAGTAACGGTACCAGCTTCTTGTCTGACAGTATTACATGGTATGCAGGGATTCTGTTCAACAAAAATATCGGTCTATCATACACCTTTTGCTACAACAGGGGCTTCAGCATCGGGTATATTAGCTTCATTAGAAGATCAAGATTTAGCAGATGAAGTCAATGTTCTTGCATTTGCGGGAGATGGAGGAACGACAGATATAGGGATACAAGCTTTAAGTGGTGCGGCAGAGAGGGGAACTAACTTCATTTATGCGTGTTATGATAATGAAGCATATATGAATACAGGAGTTCAGAGGAGTGGATCTACCCCACTGGGGGTTCAAACAACGACAACTCCAGAAGGAAAGGATGTTAACAAAAAGAATATGCCTAAGATACTTGAAGCGCATGGAATCCCATATGTTGCTACAGCTAATGCTGCTTACCCTCTTGATTTATTTGAAAAATTTAAAAGAGCTAAGGACATATCCGGAACTAAATATTTCCATATTTTATCCCCTTGCCCTCCTGGATGGGGATATGAGCCAAAAGATACGATGATGATTGGAAGATTAGCAAATGAGACTGGATTTTGGCCTCTTTATGAAGTAATTAATGGTAAATTTGAGATTTCAAAACCAAGTAAAAAATACTTGGACCAATCCAAAAGAAAACCAATAAAAGCATATTTGGAAGCTCAAAAACGATTCAGATCCATTGATGAGAAGATAGTTCATTTTTATGAAGAGTATATCAGTAAAATGTGGAATGAAATAAAAGGAAGAGTTGAGAATCAATAATTCTTCAAATACTAAAGGATTGCTCAAAATATTTTTGTCTTATAACCTTCTTCTTAAATATATAAAAGATTTAGAAAAAAATAAAAACTACTTTTAGTTAAGTTAAATAGATAAGAAATGCTGAGAACTTTCATATTCAACGACTCGAATTCTCAATGGATAGAGGAGGAGCATCATTTACTTTCTCATGATGTTTGTGCTATTTTAGATGAGGAAAAAGAAATTATTTACCTTTGGAATGGCCCAAAAAGTAATAAGACTAAACTTAGGAAAGCATATAAACAAATTAAAGAATTAGTGTTAATGTTCCCAGAGTTGAATATTCAATTTGTTATGGCACAAAGGAATTTTCCTATTGAGATTAAAAAAAAACTTGATTCATTCTTGGAACCTCAAATAATGGATAAGAGAAAAATCCTGAAATTTAGCAGGTTTACAACGATACGAATTTACCTCATTTCAATAATCTTCGCTGTATTGCTGCCCATTTTATCATTTTTAAATTTAAGTTCTTCTCTATTTTGGCCGCTAAATAATGGAAACTATCAAGTAAATAGCACAATATACAACAATTGGCTGAATATTTCAAAAACTCTCACTTTTATTACCATAATCCTATTTTCCATTAATATAATAATTGGAATAATTGAAAATGAACACCAGGTTATTATATTTTCTTTAAATGGTTTGATTATTTCAGTAGGATTGATATTATACTTAAACCAAGGTATCTTTTTATTTCTATTTCAAGATGGATGGACTATAACAAATTATTTGATATTTCAGAAAGATATATTCATCTTTTTATTTTTAATCTTAACTGTAATTCTTATTTTTGAAATACCTAATTTTTATAAATTGATATCTTTTGTTAAAACATATCATAAATTCATATTTTAAGCTGAAAAAAGTTTGGAAGTAGCAAATCTTCTTACTGAGCTGGAAAAGGAAGATCTCAGAATACTTATGGCAATTGAAATTGGAATGAAGAGATCAGAATATGTCACTGTAAATAATATCAAGTTTTATTCAAGGTATAAGATGGAGGAGGCTCTTTTTCGGTTAAAAAAAGTGCATAAACTCGATTTAATAGTGCGAGATGCTTCTAAGTATGAAATTGCTTACACACTAAATTCAAAAGCATATGATTTACTTGCATTACATACACTAGTTGAGAAAAACATAATTAGTCAATTGGGGCCTCTCATAGGTAAGGGTAAAGAATCAGATGTATATAGCTGTATGGATGATGATAAAAATATTTACGCAGCTAAATTTTATCGAATGGGGAGAACAAGTTTTAAAAACATAAAACAACTTAGAGATATTATTGGAGATAGGGGACATCTCTCTTGGCTTTATATAAATAGACTTGCTGCTAAAAAAGAATATGAAGCCCTTAAAAAAATTTATAGATTAAAATTAAATACTCCTAAACCTATAGGATATAACAGACATATAATTATAATGTCATATTTACGAGGAAAGGAATTAGTTTATTATAAGAGTATAAAAAACCCTCTTAAAATCTTCAAAAGAATCATAAAACAATATAAAGTAATCTATAATAAAGTAAATATGATACATGGAGATCTGGGAGAATTTAACATTGTTTTGGATGAAAGTGGAAATATACTAATAATAGATTGGCTACAATGGGTAAAAACTGATCATCCAAATGCTGGATCACTTTTGGAAAGAGACATTAGTAATATATGTAATTATTTTCAAAAGAAATTTAATATTACCAGTAATGTGGATGATATTATAAACTCTTTTTATAAAATGTGATATCAATTTTAATTTTTTATTATCTCACCTTGAATTATAATATCTTCTAATTTATCATCACTTGTTATTATTGGATCTTTAATTCTTGCTTTTAAAAATTTTAAAAGTGCTTCTATTTCTAGTTTTTTCTTTAATATAGAAAGTCTGAAATCTGAATAATTTTTACTTACTCTAACCAGTTCTTTAATTCCTTTCTCAATAGTTGGTAAATTCTGAAAAGAAGTAAGTGAAAATATTGAAGAAAAGATGTTATCTCTAAAAGGTAAATATTCTATATCAGAAAGAATTAAATCTGGAACATGAACATTATGATTTGAATAAGCTATTTTCGATTTAAATTCTAATAGCATATTCCAAGAAATATCTAGTGCAATATATCTACTTTTTGTTTCTCGATTCCCTATCATCGATTCTCTATTATATTCATAAAATAATCCAGTACCGCAACCCAAATCTAAAATTTTTTTCCCATTCACTTTGTAGTTCTTTAAGACAATTTTATATTTCTCTTCTTGAATTAATCTATATCTTCTATCATAAAAAGGAGAAGAGGAATTGTATTTTTTGATTATCTTTTTCTTTTTATAATAATTTTTAAAGTGCTCTTTCAAGAGGGTAACCTAAAAATTTTTTCCTTGCTTTTATAATGTCGTAAGGTTTTAATTCAAAAAATTTTATCTTTAAATTATCTTTTTAATAAATATTATAATTATTTTTTGATATATAAGAGTTGAAAATGTCAAGTAAAGATAATAATCAACAGAGGTCAAAAAACCCACTTAATATCCTCCAAAACGCACAAAACTCAATAATTTTGCTTAGGTTGAAAGATGGAACTGAATATAGAGGCCTATTAAAGGAAATAGATGCTTACATGAACATGATACTAGAAAACGCTACCGAACTCATGGATGGGCAACCAATTGCCAAATATAACGAGATATTTATTCGCGGTAATAATCTTCTTTTCATAAAGCCAGATGCTTCTCAAGTTTCCTAAGTTTGGACACATAAATGGAGTTTAACTGGTTCATTTAATATTAAGTTTCCAAGAAAGAGAAAAGATCTCCTGGAACTAGTTTTACATTTCTAAAAGTTTTGGATGTATTTTATTATTTTTAATTATAGCATAAGATGCGGGATTAGGGCTATAAGAACCTCTATAATTCGCTGAGGAGAATAGAGATAATAATTTTTTATTAAAAAACCATCGAAAACCCTCAGGAAAGCATTCATGGGCTCTTATAAGATATTTAAGATTGTTATGGGTTAAGAAATCCTCAAAAACGTCATTTCCAAAAAATTTAATACCAGACCCTCTAAAACTGTCCGAAAAACCTTGTAATCCCTGTTTAGGGTCATTCCACATAATTTGAAATACGCCTTGGGCGATTGAATCAACTATACTATTGAAATCCTTACACTTATAGCTTTCTAATTTTTTTAGAATATCAAAATCTTGTGGAATTCCCCCATGTAAACATAGAATAGATTCATTGACTACTGCACCTATGGGGAGTAAATTATATACTTTTAATATTTCGTTAAATTTGCTTTGGTCATTAAATCTTGAAATAAAATCCTGAAAAAATCCATAATACTGATTCATTTCTAGAGTTTCATGATTGCCTCTCAATATAAAATATTTTAAAGGAAAAAGAATCTTTAGAGTTAAAACAATTAATAAACATTCAAATTGCATAGGTCCACGATCAACAATGTCTCCTAAAAAAATTACAAATTTTGGATTAGTTTTTTTAGTTAATGCGATTAAATCCATTAAACTCTTTAAATTCCCATGAATATCTCCTATTACATAAACTTCATCATAATTTCCTTTCACTTTTAATTTTAGAAGTAAATTTTCTTCCTTCAAAATAGCTTTGCTTTTCTCTATTATCTTTGATATATTCTCCCACTTTAATTTAGAGATCTTCTGGGGATGGTTAATTAAATCAGGTAAGAATGAATTTTCTGTTAAATTCAATATTTATTCAACTGTGATATTATTAGGCTTATTATTTTTATTATAAGATCTTATATTTATATAAATAAAGCAATTTAAAATACCTAGTTACAATTCAATGGAAGAATCTAGAACTCAAAGGTTATTACACCGTATTCAGAATCATATAGATAATTTTGAAAGTGAAAAGTATCTTGAGAAAAACGAGAATCAAAGTCTTGGAATTATTTATACACCGAATAAAATTGTAGATTATATTGTATCCAATATATTTCGAAAATACTTAGAAAATTTCATAAATTCTGAGGGAAAGTTTAAAGAAAATTCAGATTTAGAAGGTACAATACGTTCTATAATCAAAAATCAGAAAATTAAAGCAAAATTAGATAAAAAAGTTAAAAATTTAAGGATATTGGATCCATCCTGTGGTTCTGGGAGATTTCTACTATCAGTAGGTGAACAAATATATAAGCTTTATAGAATTTTAGAGCCAAAAACATCTAACTTTGAATTAAAAAGAAAAATTATTGAAAATAACTTATTCGGAATTGAAATCGACAACTCAGCTATTAATATCTCAAAGTTAAGAATAATTAAATGGCTCTTATCTACTAATATAAACGGTATATCCTCTCAAAATATCAACTTAAAGAATTTGAATCAAACAAATTTTGAGGACATCA
>CP070831.1:1182352-1190317 GCA_020344955.1 Promethearchaeota archaeon
CATACTTCCTGTAAAATAATACATTAAAAGAACAAATGCAATAACAAAAATATCTGCGGCATTTAACCTTTTAAAACAGAAGTAGATTCCTAAAGGTACTAAAATTAACGGAATCAATGTATTATAGTAAAAAATACCCCAAGCACTAGGCATTTGTTCTGCTACTGAAGCAACTATGCTTACATTTTCACGGAATAAAGGATTTAAAATTGACCAGAATCGTGCACCAAAACCAAAGGGTAAAATTTCAGGAGCAACCCACATTATAATAGCAAATATTAAAGCTCCTGGAATGATAACCCACTTTACAATTTTTATTATACTTATATAAACCTTCTCATGTGCAGTCTTTTTTGTATGGATAATATGAAAGATAATCAATATTACTGTGAAAAGAAATATCCCCCCTACATCCAAACTTGAAAATAATGAATCATATCTAAATTTACTAAATAATGAAAAAACAAGTAATCCAGTTCCTTGAACACCAGCATAAGAAACTAATATATTTTCAGTATATTTATTTGTTAAGATTAAGATAATACATATAATAGGGATTACCAGATATACAAACTGATATCCCCCCCAACTTAGTGATAAATAACCTAAAAACATACCACCAATTACAGCATGAGAAAATCTTCCAGTTCTAATCGCTTTCAAAAAGAATAAAAATGTCATTAAAGTGGCAAAAACACCAATGGTTTCATTATCAAAAAAACCTGCTGTAGTACGCTGCAAATATCCTGGATTAAAAGCCAAAAAGAATGCTGCAAATAATCCTGTGGAACGATTTAATACCTCCTTTCCTAGAAAGTACATGACTATGACAGTTATACCCCCCATAAATGCAGGAAAGAAAAAACATACCTCATATAATGTAATTTGAAATCCTAAAAAGTTCAATATTTTGTAGATAACTACAACAGTGAACGTGAGTCCTGGTCGTAACCCTCCTCGAAAAATACCGCTAGGATACCAACTTTTATAATCCACCCAATTAAAATATTCATAAAGAGTATGTGCATTTAGATATTCTGCATTATACCATTGGATCCAAGGGTCAAATGCTTTAATAAGATATACATCCCTTATAATTGGGCTACATCTGATTGCAATTGCTAAAATTAAAAGCATAATAATAGCAAAAAAAAATAGAAAATTTCTAGCTTTCACTGATATTGAAGTTCTGATACGGTCACGGAAATTTCTAAGTGAAGCTACGATCTTAACCATGATTTTTCAAATTAAATTTTAATACTTACTAAATTAGTAACCATAATTAAATTTAGAATATAAAAAAATCCTTAAGATTAAAATGTTTTTCTTTAATCTGACATTTGTTAAAATTCACAATAAGATGAAAAGATTTATTATAAAGAAGTCTATTAAAAAAAAAAAATGGCATAAATATATTGATAAACTCTAAATATCTCTTTAAAATATATTACATTGGAGGAAATCAATATTATGGTTCTCAAAGACAACTTGAGTTACTAACAATTGAACAATGCTTTTTGAATTCATTAGAAAAAAAAGGTTATATTTCTGAGATTAAAAATTCTCAATTTGAATTCTCAAGTAGAACAGATCGCTTTGTTTCTGCACGAGGTGCTTGTTTTACGTGTATTGTAGAGAAGAAGCCAATATTAATGGAAATAAATGCGAATATGCCAAGAGAAATGGGCATTTGGGCTTATTCTAAAGTACCTATAGATTTTTCTTCTAGATATAATGCGGTCTTACGTCATTATATCTATATCGTTCCTACTCCATTATCCTATATTCAGAAAACCTCTGGTATAAACTTAAGTATTATGGAAACGGCTTGTAAAGAACTAGAAGGTCAACATGATTTCATTAATTTCTCAAAAAGAGAATCAGAGGTTATTAATACTATAAAAGATATGAATTCAGTAACTTTAGCCGTAAAGGATGATTTTATTATTTTCGAATTTAAAAGTAAATCGTTTTTAAGGCAACAGATTCGACGGATGGTTAAAAAAATTTTAGAATTAGGAACAGGTGAGATTAATTATAATGATTTTCTAAATTTATTCAATAATTCAAAATTAATATCCTATCAACCAGCTGATCCTAAAGGACTAATTTTATGGGATATTAAATTTGAAAATAATATTATATTTACTAAAGATCCCAAATCTATAGAAAGAAGGGATAAATTTTTCTCATCGAAGAAAATAGAACATAGATTGAAATATAATTTATTTAGAGTCTTGCAGAAGGACAATCTTAGCTAATAAAGCTTGAAGCTGAATTTCTTCTGTTCCACCTTGACTTAATCTATATTCAAATTCAGCTAACAGTTTTGACAATTCAATTTTCAATTCTTCTCGAATATCTAAGTCATAAAGCTCCTTATAAATACTCTTTATAATATTTTGTCCAGAAAGCCCATAATCTTTAATTAAATCATTTAAAAGTTTAATTGATAATTGTAAATGACCTTGTAATGCTGTATTTATAACTTCGTTTATTTTTTCTGAAGGGACTTCTCCAGCAACACGAAGAACAACTTCTTGATCAATTTTTTTTGCAATCATACCACATGATTGTAAGTAATTTATTGCTCGTCTACAATCTCCTTGGGAAACATCAACTATAGCATTTATTCCTCCGGGAGTTAATGTAATGTTTTCTTGTTTTGCTATATAAATTACTCTATTTTTTATATCAACATCTTTTAATGATGCAAATCTAAATACAACGCACCTTGATTGAATTGGAGGGATTATCTTATTGGAATAATTACATATTAAAACCATACGACAATTCTTAGTATACTTTTCCATTGTTCTTCTTAAAGCTTGTTGAGCTGGTGCTGTCATATTATCAGCTTCATCAAGAATTAAAAACTTGAAGGCAATATCTGCCGGAGGACGAGCTTTTGCAAAATCCTTAATATATGTTCTGATAACATCAATACCACGTGCATCACTTGCATTTAGTTCCAAATAAGTCCGATTAACGGCCATCTTTCGACCATACATTTCTCTTACCATAGCTAAGGCTGAAGTAGTTTTCCCTGTTCCTGCAGGACCTGCAAAAATAAGGTGAGGCATAGATTTATCTTTTACAAATTGTTTTAATCGTATTATAATTCCCTTCTGATTTACTACTTCATCTAGTACTCTTGGCCGGTATTTCTCAACCCAAGGTCTATTCTCAAAAGCCATGCTTCTTAGATATGATTTAAATTTTATATTATTAATATTAAGAATTAAATTTTCTTAATTCTTTATTAATATTCATATTCATAAAAAACAATAAGATTTGTATGACTGATTTTAACATAACAAAAATTAAAGCCAGATGGATTTTAGATTCACGGGGTAATCCTACTGTAGAGGCGGATGTGTATGCGGGAGAACATTATTCTAGGGCTGCTGTGCCTTCTGGAGCATCAACAGGAGTTTTAGAAGCATTGGAATTACGAGATGGTGGAAAAGCCTTCATGGGGAAACATGTATTGAAGGCTGTGAATAATATTAATGAAATTCTAGCCAAAAAATTAATAGGATTTGATGTGAGAAACCAAAATAAAATAGATGAAGAAATGATAACTATAGATGGAACTGAAAATAAAAGTAATTTAGGTGCAAATGCAATTTTATCTGTTTCATTAGCAGTAGCCAAATTAGCTTCTCAGCTATCTAAAATCCCGTTATTTAAACATATCTATAATTTGGCGTATAATAAAACAAGGGATGATTATTTACTTCCTCTTCCCTCTTGCAACATTATAAATGGAGGGGAACATGCGGGTAACAATTTATCAGTCCAAGAATTTATGGTTTTACCCATAGGTGCTAATTCTTTTTCTCAAGCTATCCAAAATGTTGCTGAAGTATATCAAACATTAAAGCAATTATTAAAAGATAAATATGGTCCTTCTGCGATTAATGTAGGTGATGAGGGAGGATTTGCTCCTAATTTGTCTTTAACATCTGAAGCAGTGGATATTATTATTGAAGCAATTGAAAAAGCAGGATTTCTTATAGGCACAGATTTTGTATTAGGTATGGATGCTGCTGCTAGTGAATTTTTTGAAGACGAATCATATAATATTGATGGTAAAAAGCTTTCTGAAGAAGAATTATTAGAATATTATATGGATTTAATCCATGAATATCCTTTCAAATCAATTGAGGATCCTTTTGATGAAAAAGATTTTAGGAATTTCTCGAATTTGACTGCAAAGGTTGATAAATCTATTCAGATTGTAGACGACGATCTAACAGTTACAAATATTAAAATCCTTGAGAAAGCGATAAAAGAAAAAGCAGGTAATGCTTTATTATTAAAAGTAAATCAAATTGGTTCTTTAACTGAGGCTATAAAAGCTGCTAATATGTCTTTTAAGAATGGATTTAATGTCATGGTATCGCATCGTTCTGGTGAAACTGAAGATACTTTCATAGCAGATCTAGCTGTTGGGTTATGTACAGGGCAAATAAAAACAGGTGCGACATCTCGATCAGACAGATGTGCTAAGTTTAATCAACTTTTACGAATTGAAGAATTATTAGGAGATAATGCTAGATACCCAAAAAACTTAGATTCTTGGAAAAAATTTGTGTAAAATTAACTTTTTAATTCTTTTTATTAATTCTTAATAAATCTATATACATTCACATTAATATTTTTAGCTTTTTGAGTGTGAAATGGAAAAATATTTTCTAGAACCATATTAAATGGAAGGATATTATCAATCTTCCAGTTAAATTTTTTTACATAACCTGAAATGAATTTTCTGACTTTTTGATTTGCGAGATGGATTGAATATACTACATCTGAAAAACTAAATGCTTTTTCTAAAAAAATTCTATCTGTAAATCGAGTTTGAACTCCAAATGGAGGATTCATTATGGTTGTTATTTTCAATTTCTTTGGCAAGTGATTTCTGGAAAATTCAAAATATTCAATATCCGCACAAATAGGGAATATAATATGAGTTAAATCAAGTGAAAGTACATTTTTTCTTAAGATAATTAAAGCATTTATGTCAATATCGACACTTAAAACAAAATTAGATCTTAAAAGTGCGCTTCCGATCGAAAGTCTTCCTGTTCCAGCTCCTAAATCTATAATCATTGAATTTTTAATATCATTATATTCAAAACCAGCATAATAAATTATATCGACAGCACAAGCTGCATCGATACAATATTGTTCTAATTCAATCTTAGGATTACTAAATGATTCAGTTGTTTGAATAATAGAAATTAAATTCTTTTTGTTAATTCTCATCTGAAAAAATGTCTACTCTTTTAAAATCAATTCAATAAATTTAATTACATTATTTAATAATATTCATTTAAGATAGAAAGAATTTGAGAAATTAAAAAACTATTGTTGATATCATTGAGCAAAAAGTCTGTAAAAGATCATGATATTGTATTAACCGGTCAATATCTTGGAGTTGTGGAGGAATTCCTTCCTGATAAGCAATCTACATTTACTAAAGAAGGAAAAATATATGCTAGCAAAACAGGTTTGATTAATGTTAATGACAAAGAAAGAATAATTGAGATTAGTACGCATCAAGAGAAAGATCGAAAAATCGTCAAAATTAGAGACATTGTTATTGGTGTGATTCTTTTCTCACGTAAATACTCTGTAGGAATTAATTTTTATACAATAAATAATAAAATTCATTTTAATTCAAGTTATTTTGGAAATATCCATGTATCTCAGATCTCAGATAAATATATTGACAAGATAAATGACGCTTTTCAAATTACTGATATTATTCGTGCTCGTGTTGTCGAACAAGAGTATAATGAATATAAATTAAGCACAGTTGGGAAAAATCTTGGAGTTATTTATGCCGATTGCGTTATCTGTGGAAATCATCTAACAAAAATTGGATATAACAAACTCAAATGTGAACGGTGTGGTAATGTGGAGACTAGAAAACTTGCTATTGATTATGGAAATGTGAGGGATAATTTAAGATTTTAAATCTCCTTTTAATTTAATATAAATATAGTGTTTATTATTGAGAAAAGTCGGAAAAAAAGTTATTCATTTCTATAACAGTAGTGGTTCAGTAGACAATATAATTAATTTTCTTGAAAATGTTCAAAAAAAAGTGAATTACCTTAATCTTAATATCTCTGTCGAAGGAAAAAGCATAAGGGTCACACTTTTTGGTTCAAGAGATCTTCAAAACTTAGCAACTGAAAGATTAAAAGATTTAGCCAATCGATTTTTGTGAAAATTCAGTTTTTTCCTCCAAAACCATAAAAAATTTATTTTATTTTATATTTTCTTTATTAAGATTATCATATCCTTTTTACTAGGAGTTCTTAAAATGGCAAAAAAAAAAGCACCCATAACAGAAGATATTGATGAGGATGAACTAGAGGAATTATTAGAGGAGGAGGAAATTGAGAGTGTTTATCCTAAGTTGGAAGAAAGAAAGGAACTAGAGGCAATACCCGAATCATTTGATGAAGCTATTGAAGAGGAAGAATTTGAGTTAGAAGAAGAACCCAGATTCCCTGATTACAAATACCTTAATTTGGAATTAAATAAAGGTCAAGGCGATAATGATTATGAACTATTAGTAGAAGGACAATCACATGGATTCTGTAATATTTTTGTTAACCATCTTCTAAAAATTGAAGGTGTTAATATTGCAGCATATAAATTTACTAATATAGAACCAGCCAAAATTTTTATCCGTCTTGAAGATAAATATAAAATCAAGGATGTATTACATAAAGCAATTGAATCACTCCGAGAGGAAGTTCTGAGTGTTCAAAAATTATTCAAAAAACTCATGTAAACCCTCTTATTCTTTTTTATAAAACTTTATAAGAAGCCTAAATTCACTTATTTTAATGGATTATGAGTTTTTAATTTCTGATTTAAATCTTAATAAGTCAAAAAAGAATATCGGTACCGATAAAGGTCTCGCTAAAATTGGTGATGGAATTGTAAATTTAACCTATTCAGTTGCTAAATCTATTTATTTAACAAAAAATAACCCTAACAATACAATTGTGAGAACAGGGAAAAAAGTGGGGAAAAATATTTTAGAAGTGGCGTTAAAAAATGCTGATATGAAAACTTTTGCAAAAACAAGAGCCAATGCTCATGATCTTGCTGATACTGTTGAAGCATTAATAGCATATGTTTGGTTAAATAATACAATATCTACAAAAGAGATTATTGACTTGTTAGTGGAAAATTTTTCAGGCAATCTGTATGATAGGCAAGAAGAAATTAAAAGTGCCATTTTAGCATTTACTAATCTTTTAAATCATATTAAAAAATTTCTACCTGAGAAATAACAATATGAAAGATAATCCTATAATAATTGGAATTGATGATGCTGCTTTCGAATTAAAATCAAGTTCTAAAAAAACTCAATTAATTGGAGTTGTTTGCCAAGGAATTAGGATGGTAAATGTTTCAACTATAGAAATTGAAATAGATGGTGATGATGCTACTGAAAAATTAGTAGAATTAGTAAAACAAAATGAAAAACATGTACAGTTTATATTAACTCACACCATTACATTTGGAGGATTTAATTTGATTAATCTGCCCTTAATTTACGCTGAATTAAATAAACCAATTATTGCCGTTAATGAACGAAAGGTTGATCTTGATTCTGTGAAAGATACAATCATACATAAATTTCCAAGTACATATAAAGAAAAAATCCGCAATATTATTGATGCAGGAGATTTATATAATATTAGAATTGAAACTGCTGGGGGAATGTCTGAAATCTTTTTTCACTCAAAAGGTATTGAAATTCCTAAAGTAGAATCTCTCTTGAAAAAGATATGTTTAGATACCAAATTGCCAGAATGTATTCGTTTAGCACATCTTATTGGTAGAATATTATAAAGACTTCTTACTAATTTTATTTTGTCTCTATCTCATATTCTAGAATGTCACGGATTCTATCTCTTAAATCTAATCTTA
>CP070831.1:1190417-1194206 GCA_020344955.1 Promethearchaeota archaeon
GACATAATAGAGAGTTATTTTCGTGGGAATCATCCGAAGATACAAACACCGAGGGCGGGAATGACAATTGTATTTCCCTATTCTCGGACAGCCATCAAGATATTGAAGGCAACACAAAATACCCTAACTTGCCAACACTCAAACGGCGCGATCGTTGACTACCGAGGCAAAAAAGACGGGAAATTTGTAATATTGAAAAATTCATTTTTAGCACAAATCTAATTCAAGAGCTTTTAAGTGAAAATCTACTCCAAGAGTCATAGTGATATCTTCCTTAAATAAATTGGTTAGAAATCTATGAGTTAACGTAGTTTTACCCGTTTGGGAATCTCCAAAGATTACTATCTTGAATGTAGAAGTATATGCCAACCCAAATACCCAAAAAATTTGATTATTATACCTAATTCTAAAGGTTTTTATCTGGTGTTAAGTATAAATATAACTTTTTATCTTTAAAAATTTTACATTAAATTCAAATATACAATAATTGCTTACAGTTTTACGTTTTTGATTCATAGTAATTTTATCTCCATTGTTATAAAATACAAATAATTAAAAATATCAAATTTATTATCTTATAAAAAATCATAAAAAGGTTGAGCATATGGTTGGTACAGACATTTATTGTGGTTATAAAATAGAAAAAGCTCCCGAAACTCTCGAACCGAACGATGAAATTGAAGGAATATTTATAATTGAAAACCGTGGTAAAAAAGAAAAGAAACTGAAAAAGGCTTTTATTAGGATAAATGAATTATATCTAGAAAAAATGATATATAAAGATCCTGAAACAGGAGAAGAGACTAAAAAATATGAAGATCGTAAAAATACTTTAAAAACTGAAGATATTGTAAAAGGTGACAAAATCAAAGCTGGTGAAAAGAAAGAAATCAAATTCAAGCTAAATATGCCTGGTTCATGGTCAAAAAAAAAGAAAAATAAAATCAAAGATTGGCGATTAGAGATGTGGTTTATTCAGAAATCAGCAATGGTTGGATCTAGAGGCTCACATAAAGATGATGCTACTTGCGTATTGCCAGTTAAAGGTTCGAAACGTTCTCCTTCGTTTGGTATTGTTCCAAAAAAAGAAAAGAAAAAGGATTAACAAAATTTTTTATAATATTAGTGCGCTTTGTTAAGTTAATCCTAATATTTTTTTTAATAGAAACAACGCTCCTTGCTTATCTAGAGGATCATTATTATTACCACATTTGGGACTCATTACGCATACAGGGCAGCCATCAGAGCCTTTACAACTGCAGGACTTAATTAATGTATATGTTATTTTTAATAAATCATCCAAATTATTATAGAGAGTTTCTGATATTCCTATTCCTCCTCTAAATGCATCATAAATATAAATAATCGGTTGTTGCTTAAAAGGATCAAAGTCAATTGAAACTCCACCCAAATCCCAGCGTGAAATTTGAGCTAGAACTGGGGCGACAGCAATCATAGCGTGCTCTATAGCATGAATGCTTCCCCCGAGATCATGCCCTTCTGTTTCTAATTGTTTTTGGTATTCAAACGGAATTAAGAACCAGAATGCTTGACTATCAAACTCTATTATAGGAATATCTACTAATGGATGTCTTGATCTGATTTCTTGAGTTACTGTATCAATAGCTTTATAGGAGTAATATTCATGCTCTACTTTCACATTTCCAAAATAAGCGTCAATATCGTTATTTAAGGCAAGTTCACTTTCTGAGATTACTTCCAGAGGTGTTATATCTGTATGTTTTAGAGATTGAGTGTAAAAATCAACATTAGCTTTTTTTAAATAAATTAATCTTTTAATTAAATCGAGTTCTTCTACCAAATAAGTTTCTGCTTCATATAAATAGACAGCACCTTCGTGAAGATCACGAAAAACAAAACTTTCATCTTCAATAGTCAAAAGTTCTTCACCTAAATTTGTTCTTAGTAGAACCTTATAACTTCGATTTGACAGATCATTTAATCCATATTTTTCATTAGGAAAAAAATCACTATTCCAAAAGTATTTATCTCCTCGTTTTATCAGTAAGGATTCTGAAATTAATTCATCTAAACACTCAACAAATAACTTTTTATCTTGCACTCCAAATTTTTTATAATCATCAATATGAAGTGGAATCTCCTTGGAACCGCAACAAATATGGTTTTTTATTATATATTTATTATTTAACGTTATAAGAACTTCTTCTTGAATTTCCCCAAATAATTTATCTGGATTGTGAATATAGAAGAGATCTAAAGGATTTTGCATTGGTATCAGAGTTGAAATTGAGAGATCTGTTCCTCTCCCTGAACGGCCAATTTGTTGTCTAAAGCTTGAAATTGTACTTGGAAAACCTGAACTTATGGTTGCATCTAGAGATCCAATATCGATGCCTAGCTCAAGTGCGTTCGTAGAGCTAATTCCCAAAATTCCTTTGTTTTTGAAACTTTGTTCAATTTGTCTTCTTTTGTTTTTACTGATTCCAGCACGATAACTGAAAATTTTATTTTTTAGAGATGGTAATGAATTTCTCGTCCAAATAGCTTGAAGTTCTGCCATTTTTCTAGAAAGAGTAAAAGTTAATGTTTGAATTCCTTTTCTCAAATGACTAACAAATAAATTTTTTGTTTCTTGATGAGCTGAACGATATTTACTAGACAAGTCATCATAAGGTAAATCCCATAATATCACTTTTTTAGCACCTGAAGGAGAATAATCCCTATCCACGAGAAAAAACTCTTCCCCTATTAATCTTTCAGCAAATTTTTTAGGATTATGTATTGTTGCGCTTGATAATATCCATACAGGTTTTATATCATACTTTTCAAGTATTCTTTTTAATCGTCTTATTAGAAGCGCAAAGTTTGAACCAAAAATACCTCTATAAATATGTATCTCATCTATCACAATATACTTTAGATTTTTGCAGATTCGAATCCACTTTTGTTTGAACCAAGGCAAGTAATAATGTAAACCATATGGATTTGTAATTACTATATTTGCATTAGCTAAAATCTGCCGTTTCTCATCGGATTCTACGTCCCCATCATATACTCCGATTCTATTTTGTTTTATATTTGTATCTTCAAGAAATTTTGATAGAACTGTATATTGATCACGAGCCAGTGCTTTAGTGGGAAATAAATATAGTGCTGTAGATTTAGGATCTTCTAATATAGATTGTAAAACAGGTAAATTGTAACAAAGTGATTTTCCAGAAGCTGTAGAAGTTACAATTACAGTATTTTTACCTTCACGTATGAGATCGATAGCTTCCACTTGATGCCGCCAAAGTTTAATGCTGTTAATATCTAACCAGCGTTGAAGTCGCTTTCTTATTGGTTTTTGCAATTCACAAAATTCAGCTTTTGATTCTGGAATTGTCTCAATATGGACTATTTGGTCGTTGTAATAATCTTGGGATTTAATATAACTTAAAAAATCTTCGAATTCAACCATACATAGCTTCAAGATATATAATATTATATATGAATTAAAAATTTCAAAAGGGAATTGAATTATCTATTTTTATATTAGTAAATAAGATAATTAATTAAATTTATAGACAAAATCTATCTTAATCTTAATATAGTAATTTTTTTATGAAATAAAATCAAAATATTATAAAAATACTCATTTTCTAGTTAAATATGTCTGATTCTGAGTGGACTAAGGTAGATTTTCAACAATTTCTAGATAAATACGGGAAAGAAATCGTTCTTAATAATGCTCCAACTATAGTATATTCAAAAAAAGATAAAGAACATGAAGCCTATAAATTTAATTAATTATCTTATTTACTAATA
>CP070831.1:1194306-1202232 GCA_020344955.1 Promethearchaeota archaeon
ATAACAATCTTTAAATCTTTTGTACTTTTAGCCTCTTCAAGTTCTTTTTTATTAGGGTCTATCGCAACAACCTGCTCACCTTTTAACTGGCCAATAATTCCTTCTCCACCACCACCTAGATCTAAAACTCTTCCTTCTAATATTATATTTGATAAATCAATTTTATAGGGACCTACTGTTAATGTCCTTTCTTTTAATACAACTTCATTAACAAATTCTTCAATAGCTTCTTGGTTAGCATACCACTCTCTATCAATTTTTTTACCCCTAATTTTCCCTTTTTCAAAGTATTCCTCTATTTCCTCGATTGTTATCCTCTTGTGAAACCTTTCACTAATCTCAGCAGCGTTAAAATATTCTTCATTATTGATTTCTTTCATAACAAATTAATTAAACCCTTTTTTTATAAAAGATTTTTTGAAAAACCAAATTCAAAAGAAGAAATAAATTATGTGAAGAGTTATTCGATTTAATTAAGACATTTAAATAGAATTTATCTTATTCAATATATTAGTGGTGATATCATTTGAATAACTTAGAACAAATTAATGAAGTATTAAAAGTAATAAAAAATAGATGTTCAGTAAGAGCATATAAAGCTAAGCCGATCTCTCAAAAAAAAATAGATGTAATAATTAATGGAGCTATACGTGCCCCTACCGCTTGTAATATGATGCAATATTCCATTCTTGAAGTTAAAGATCAAGAAATGAAAGAAAAATTAGTTAAAACCTGTGATAATCAATCTCATATAGCAAAAGCGCCTTTAGTACTAATATTTTTAGCAGATGTACAACGATGGCAAGATTATTATAGAATTTCTAAGGTTCCTGAGAAATGTAAGGAATTAAATCAGATATATCGTGCTCCAGCAGAATCTGATCTAATGCTAGCATGTTGTGATGCTTTAATTGCTGCTCAGAATGCGGTGATCACAGCTGAGTCAATGGGTATTGGCTCCTGCTATATTGCAGATATTATGGAAAATATTGAAATTCATCGAGAGATGTTTAATTTACCAAAATGGGTCTTTCCTATTGCTATGCTCTGTTTTGGATATCCTAAACAAGATCTCTCAAAAAGGATACTTACTTCCCGATTTCCAAAGAAGTTTATACATTTTACTGACAATTATAAACGCCTAAATAAAGAAGACTTCTTTGAAATGTTCAAGCATATTAAAAAAGAATCCCTTGCCAATAACGCTGAGAACATTGGACAAGATTATTACTTGCAAAAAACTGGAGCTGATTTTTCGTATGAGATGAGTCGTTCAGTGAAAGTTGCAATCCAAGATTGGATAAGAAAAGATTAAATTAAATTTTTATATTTCAAATCTCGCAAGGTATATTTATTTAAATTTTTATATACATGTTTTAGAAACATGGAGATAGAAACTATAACCGAGGATAAGCTGGATATAGTGTGTTCCGTTTGTCTAGATCCAAGTGTAGATAAGGAGACAAGAGATTTGATGGAAAATGGAATGGAAAAAAGAATTTGCTGGATTAAGGAAATGATTTCTAAGGGTCTCGAAATATTCTTAGCTTCTGAAAAACCACGTCATGAAAAGATTCATTATAAATGGGTAGGAAAAATGCTTCATTCTGATTTAGCAATTCATGGAAGAGTTTATATGGGTTTATTGGAATTTATCCCAATCGAATATGCATTCGAACCTGTAATTGGAAATAATTCTCTCTTTATTAATTGCATGTGGATTCTGCCACCTTTTTGGCTTAAGGGAGTAGGAAAAGCATTGTTAGAAAGTTTCATTGAAAGAGCAAAACAAATCGGAGGTGCAAGTGTTTTAGCCTATGAAGGAGATAGATGGTTTGGAACCTCAATAAAATATATGCCAGTCTCTTTCTTTAAAAAATATGGATTCGAAGAAGTTGATAGAGATGGAAGTCGGATTCTTCTGCACCTTAATTTAGGTTCTTCTTCACCAAAATTGATTTTTCCTAAATTAGGAAAATTTATTAGAACTAAAAAATTGACCTTAGACATCTTTTCCAATAGTCAATGTCCTTGGTCAAAATATATGATTAATACTGTTAAAAAAGGAGTAGAACATTATCCTAACATAAATTTAAGATATCACAACACCGATGATTCTAAATTAATTAAAGAATTAGGGATTTCTAGGGGAGTATATTTAGATAGTAAACCAATTTTTAAAAGAATGGCATCATGGAAAGAAATTAAATTAATTCTCGATAATGCCAATGAAATGAACAAATAGATTTCTTTCTTTATTAGCTAAAGTAAAAATACTTAAAAGAGTGAATTTCTATATTTTACTTTATAAGAGCATTAAGGTGTAATTCTCAATGAGGATTCATTCTCTTTTTATATTAAAAAGAACTGGCGTTTGTATATATAGTCGTAATTTTACAGACGATTTTGAGAATCTGGAAGTAAATTTGATTACACCTTTCTTTTCAGCAATTTTCTCATTTTCAGAGAATGTTATTTCCAGAAAAACTCCTGAGATTCTTGAAATGAGAGAGTTGAGATTTGTTTTTAAAGTACATCAAGATATTATTTTTTCTATTTTATCTGATTCTACAGCAAGTCTTTTATTTGTTACTACTCGTCTAGAAAGAATTGCTGATATCTTTTTGGAGGAATATCCAGATACTTCTAAAATAAAAGACTATGAAACGATTGAAAATCCAAAAATAGATAAAATGGTTGATTCAATAGTCAGGGGAGAAGATGAGATATATATGAGTCAAAGTTTTTACCAAAAGGTTATTGACGTATTTGAAGGATTACTGCTTGAAAATGAGCTTCTTGGAGCGGCGTTATTAACAACCAAGGGAAATACAATTTATACATCACTACCAAATGAGATATTGGTAAACGCCCTGAAAGAACTTGAGATTAGATATATGATAGGTGCATTGGATCTTCCAGAAATGTATTATGGTTTACAAAATGGACAAAAAGTATTTTCTAAAGTTGTGGATATTCCTTGGAAACTTGATCCATTATTAGTCGTTGTTCTCTATGATTCATCGGTGCCTTTAGGAATGTGCGATATGAATTTACAGAAATTAGCTAATAAAATAACTAATATCATCTAATTAATTAATTCGAAAAATAAAAAAAGTAGATTAAAAAATAATTTTTAAAATTTGATTTTTATCCTTGAAACCAAAAATAGATGCAAACAATTCCTAGGATAAATGCGAAAACTGCCCAAAGATACCTAAATGCTTTAGAATAGTTTCTGTGTCTTCTTCCTGATTCTGACCATATTGTATCTACTTGAATATAAGGAATTGGACCTCTTCGATACCAACCCTTAATTCTTACATTTTGACCTATTAAACGATTAACCGATCTTAGGGAAAAAATTAAATCCACAATTCCAATTCCAAATCTGTAATCTACATACATCAAACCTGTATCATCTTGAAAGTACATATCCTCACTGAAATAATATCCTGGAATTCCTTTCCCTACAATTTTCCCTTCAATAAAAGCTGGGACAGTTCTGATTGGGGAAACTTTGACATTAGTCACTAAGTCTAACACTTTTTTGTCCTCAAAGCCACCCTTATACATATATCCCGTTTTTAATATTGACATGAATCCTATGACATAGAATCCAATAGCCCATGCAAGCCACATATTTGCATACAATGGAGCAAAAAATGGAACGTTAAATCCAACGAAAGCAAGATCAAATAACCACACAATGGTTAAACCAAGTAAAGCTAGAAAAACAAGTGTAGGAAGCATTTTCATGAAAATGTCCCCTAAGAATTGATCCCACAATGTTTTCCCTGCTTGCTCTTCTTTCAATCTTTTTGCGTCGGAAAAATCGATCTCAGGTTTTATTCCATAGATATCACATAACATGTTCAAGCGCATAATTCTCTTTGCCGGTAATGGATGAGTTGAAAACATCTGGTAATATTTAGCCCAAGGATTATAAAGATCCCATGCTGCTGCTTTTTGAACCGCTTCCATCGATAAAACTTGAGTAGTTCCAACACTTATAACACCTAATCCCTTCGCAGCACTTGGATCAAAAATTCCAAATCCTCTTAAAGCTCGCACTCTTGATTTCTTTCTTTCTTCAATTTGAGCATCTGCTAACAATCCATAAGCTATTTTGACAAGTCCAGTTGCCAGAGCGTTTGGGTCTTCCAATACTTCTGCACTATGTTCATCGGCATAATATTCACGAATTCTGCTGACTATAAGCGATATTAAATAACTCAAGTAATAACTGATGTAAGATAAAACAGCAATTGCAATTAACGCTAGCCTTAGATAATTTGCCTCATCACTATCACTTCGACTGCTTCTTGAAAAATAGCTGGCATAATATGCCCATCTTGCTACTGTTAATAGAACCAATGGGATAGCAAATACAACAGTCATAAGGATGAAATCTGAATGAACCACATGCCCTAACTCATGTGAAAATACAGCATTTTGTTCTTTTTTGTTTAAGTAATGTAAAATTCCATCAGTTAGTATAACTCTTGCTGAATTCTTTGACCAACCATATGTGAACGCATTTGGGTTGAGATCATGTATTATACCGAGCCTTGGCATTTTTATACCATTATATTCAACGACCTTGTTAAGAGAATCGGCTAGATGTGGAAATTTTGATGCGAATTCTTCATATGGAATCCAATCTATCCTGTAAAGCCATCCCACAATTAATGGAGATATAGCATATTGAAATAAAACCATGCCAACTGTGATAGCAATCATGATAATTAAACCCCATATTGTTGAGGGCAAAAACCAAACACCTATCACGAAAACAACAGCATAAATTAAAGCAAACAGTGAAGTTATAGCTAGACCTGAAGCCAATCTTAATCCTATAATTTACCACCTTTAAATTTATTTAGATTTTTTTTATTTAGATTTATAAAAATTTGTATTCATGTTATTGTAGAAAGAAACACTTATAAAAACTTTCCACCTAAAAATTAAAATCAATAGGAAGATTATAACAAATAATTTAGAACCATTCAAGAGAATTGTTTATTTATGTACGATGTTATAATCATTGGTGCTGGAATTGCTGGTACAACTTTTGCTTCCAAAATTTCAAAATATGCAAAGACACTTTTAATTGAAGCCCAAGATTACAAAAAAGAGATTCCTATTCGGACAAATGTATTTCCTGAACATAATCGACCCTTTATCAAAGAAGAAATCGATTGGAATAATAAAGGTATCTTTCCTAGCCCTCATACTAAGTCTAATTATATGAGTGATGAATTTAATGGTGTTATAGATTCTACAGAATTTGGAATTCCTTTAGGAAATATGTGTTATACTGAGAATCTCTTAGAAAAACTGCTTAATCAGCTTGAAGAACAAGGAGGCACATTTAAATCTAATGAAAGAATCTCAAAGATTAATAGACACCATGATTATTTGGAATTAATCAATAGTAAGGGAGAATCTTATAAAACAAGACTACTAGCACTCGCTACTGGTTCACGAGGTTTTGATCTACAACGCTCTTTAGGATTTGAGATCCCTGATCATTACACGGGAGCATTAATCCATCTATTTGGGGATGAAAACAAGATAAATGAAAACTTAGAATACAATTATGTGTTCCATATAAATCCTAAGATCTCTACTAACGGCCCATTTTATTTTAATAAAGGTAAAGAGAGAATAGCAACAGGATTTCTAGGCGGAACAAATGAATCTAAGGAAGCAATCATCGAGAAACTTGATCGAATTTTAAAAAATTATAAACGTATTCAACCAATTGTTGATGGGTTGAAATATGATTTATCAGCCACTGTAGCTGGGGAAATATCCAAACATCCTATTAAAAAATTCTCAAATGATCGAGTTTTAGTACTTGGTGAAGCAACAGGATTAGTCACTGCTTTTTTTTATGAAGGTTT
Organism: Promethearchaeota archaeon; assembly: GCA_020344955.1. Taxonomy (GTDB): domain Archaea; phylum Asgardarchaeota; class Lokiarchaeia; order Sigyniarchaeales; family SOKP01; genus Loki-b32. The sequence goes on from CP070831.1 coordinate 1,200,216, forward strand.
GTTACCTGGAGTAGCGTGCGCTGATATAGCAACTAAAACAATAAAACCACTATTTGAGAAGGATAGCAATTTTAACCAATTAGAACTAAAGGAATATGATAAAGAGGTTAAAAGAGTTCTTTTTCCTTATTTTAAAAATGGAAATGCACTAGAGTACCTAATTTATAATGAAGGCTCACATGTAAAGTCATTATGGCGTTTATATACCGAATTATTAAATGAAAATAAATTAGCTCGAAAATATATATATGAAGCATATATAAATCAAGATCTTTCTAAGCATAATACTAGTAATGACAGATATGTTGGAGAAAAGTGGTTTGGTAAACTTCCTACCTTATCGAAAATTACCCTAAGCCCCAAATTCTTTAAAGCAATGCTATTATAAGAAAATTAAATAATCCTACACTTTTAGAAAATATTTTAAATGCATTTTTATATTCTTTAAAATTGAATTTTTATTATGAAAAAAGGATACATTATTTTCGTTATATTAATGTTATTAATAGGTGTATTACTTACGGTTTATCCTTTTGTGACACCAGATGTTCAAATAATAATACTTATAATTGTTATTTCTATACCAGTTATTTTCGTTGTTCTCCTTTTTTTATCCCCATTTATATTGACATTACCATTTATTGGGCGAATTTATCCAAAAGAATCAGTAGATTATCACCGTCCCATAGTTCGGGACAGAAAAGCTTTTTTAGAACATCAACCTTTTATATGTGATAAATGTAGTGCATTCACCGATACGTATAGGGAATATTGTGAAAATTGTGGAGTAAAAGACAGTTTAAGAATAGCTAAAAAAAAAGATTATGATCAATTTATCAAAAAGAGATAACAAATCATAATCTATACTTATTTAACCAAACTACTTTTCAGAAATATTTAAGACAAAATCTTATTCCAGTCGAAATTTTAGATGCTATTCCAAATATATGAGGAGATAAGGCTGCCTTTGGTTCAGAATAGATTTCATAATCATGATCAATATCTAGTTCTAATAACGTTTCATGAAGTTGTTCTGTAACATCTGTTAGCCCAAACTCATCATTAATCTCACAATTCAATAAGATATTAAGTCCTTTGAGAATATCAGGATTTTTTCTAATTATTTCATTGACGTCAAACTTTATCCATTTATTTTCTGCTTCTTTACTATAGTCTACTATTTTCCCATTATTATCTCTTTTAATTGAAGGTATTAAGGGACAATCTCTCGATAGAATTAAATCATAAGTATCCAAAATATCTGCCCATGCCATATCTCCTATTTTATTACTCATTTTAGTTCCAAAAATTTCTTCATAGAGTGGGATTCTTAATTTCCAATCAACTTTTTTCATGCCACCAAGATTAGCTGGACTTAATGCCACCACAGAATTAAATTTATTGGGATGAATTAAACTCAGATATAATGCCCCATACCCTCCCATAGATCCTCCTACTATAGCTCTATGAGCTCTATCAGGAATTGTTCGATAATGATTGTCTATATAATCTATAACATCATAAATAATATAATCCATATAATTCCCTGAATATGGTGAATTTATAAAAAAGCTACCTTTAGTAAAAGGATTACCTCTTAAGTCTTTTCTTCCACTTAATTGCGGCAAATGGAGACTTGCATCCGGTTGAACAAATATAAATGGATCTAATTCACCACTTTTGATCAATTCATCAAGTTTTTCAAAGTATAATGCCTGTTCTAGATCGATCTTTTCTATAATTTTAGGAGGAATAACTTTTAAATTGAGAAATTGGTTTTCATCGTCTTGCCAAGTTATTGTCCACATTCTATTATTAAGGGAATAACCATGAAGAAAATATATAACAGGAAATCTTTTATCCTTATCTTCGAAATATCCTGGTGGTAAATAAATATTAATATCCCTATCAACAGGACTGTTCAATGGATTGTTTTCTAAAGATTTCGCATGAAAATTATCAATTCTATATCGTTCATTAGGGCTTGACAAATTTTTTCACTTAATTAACAATTAAT
>CP070831.1:1202332-1212790 GCA_020344955.1 Promethearchaeota archaeon
AATTACAGGGACAGTCTATCTGTTGTTGAAACTATGATTGAAAGCGATGAAAACCTGCGTGAGGAACTGTATCACAAAATTATATACTGTAAAGAGTTGATAAATTCATATGAGCTTATCAATGTACCTGAATTGCTTGAAACAGAGGACTGGCCTGATAATGAACATGAAAATTTAAAGACAGCTCTAAAGGATATTAAGAAGATTCATAGTTATGTAAAATCTTTTTAGTTAGTTATCTACTATTATTAATTCTTATTTTTTTTTTATCTTATTTGAGTCTCTTATTCTACATTTAAACACTTTAAGCTTCTCCCATGTCTCATTTAAATTAGTATATGGAATCTTCTTCTGCAGATTTGAACATATTGAGGATTGCATGTCATAATTTAGATGGAAGCTAAGTATTCCTTGCTCACAGATAGATCCTTCCCTACACCCTTCAATCCAGTAGCTTTTTCGATAAGGAATTTCATCCCATTGTGTAAATAATGATTCGGGCTTCTGTCGGATTAAAAGGAGGTTGGTGAAGTTATGTAATGACTGCTCAATGTATTCAATATTTTCAAGATTGGTGACAATATGATTTATTCCGACAACACATCCTAAATTATGATAATAATCTATAGCTTTCTGAATGAGCTTCTCGTCTTTCCAAGTGGGATGGAGCTCATCATAAGAGATATGAACACGATTGGGCTTAATTGGTCTTAATACGGTTCCATTTGTGGTTACTGCGATAAAAAACCCCATATCTTTCGCTAATTGAATGATTTCATTGATATCTGGATGAAGTAAAGGCTCCCCTCCTCCAATTGCTATTGATGTAAGTTTATATCTCTTCCATTCTTCGAGTAACATTCTAATCTGCTCAAGTGAGAGTTCTTTTTTCGGATCTGAGCTCTTTCGATAATAACACTTTTCACAATCTAAATTACACTCATTAGTAATGTAAAGATGTACGGACTTTGGATATCTCGGGGGATATCTAATAATCATTATATTATCTCGAGTTGAGTTCATCAAAACCTTCTCTATTCATTAATTTTCAAAAAGAGAGTTTCATAATTATTTATGGATCCTCCATTTCTCTTCCATACTTTTCTTTAAACTCTTGTGCAATCTTCTCTGACATGATCTCATCATATCTTAACTCCATCTCTCTTGCTTCTTCCCTAGGGATCATAGCATGCTTCCTTTCCTCTCGTCTTAAAAAACCTGCTTGAAGTAATTCCTCTCTTTCATATGGATCAGCTTCATAAATACCGGGGGCAATCTCATCTAATATTTCTTGAATCTTATCTAGATGTTCTAAATAATATGGATTTGTGTAAATATCTATAGATTCCCCTCCAAAATTACCAAATCCAAAACCGAATTTAGAATCATATATCCCTGCATTGAGATAATCATGTTCAGTATCAATCCGATCACATATTCCATCCTTAACTCTATATCTTTCATCCATTCCCCAGATAACATTGATTGAAAAAGAAAAATATTTTAAATCGAAATCTTTTAGATATGGTGGGAGCTTCTGCTGTTCTTTATCATACAACAACTTTATATAATTAATCGCTTTTTGTATCCCTTCTAAACCTGGTTCCATATAAAACGCTTTTTTTGTGTATTGATGCCTAAAATATTTTAGATTTTTGATTCTCTCTTTTGCATCATTCTCGTTCTCAACAAATAACCCTGAAAGTTTATTTTTTGTTGCTAAACTGCCTGTTTGGAAAGTATACTCACTATTATCTCGTTCCATATCATACTTATCATCAGCTCCATATATTCTCGGGGATTGAAGCTCAATATCATCCAGTTGTACATTAAATTCTGCTATTCTTGATACAACGTCTGATTCACTAACTCTGAGTAATACTTCTAGTAGTACTTCACGAGATTCTGGACGGGGATATATGGTGTTATGACATGTTGAACAGTCAATTACCTCTTTATTATAAATTTTAAACTGAAATTCCATCGCACTCTAACTTCTTGTCTAAATAATAATAGTTATTATAAATATTATTTTAAATTTTATTAGTTTCCTCTTAAAAATATCAAATAAACTAATTACATTTCTAATTTCTTGGAAACTCCAGTCTCATTCATTTCTGGATTGACTTTCTCTATATTTTGAAGTATCGTGAATATCTTATCGTCATCTAAAGCTTCTTTAAAAGCAAGATACATCTCCTTACTTCCAATAAATAGTCCTTTTCGCTTCATAGGTTTCCCATCACTTCTTAATGGATTTACTTCTAAAAACAATAAAGCAGGTCGTGTCTTAGTAGCTGGTACTTTTACTACAGAGACTCCGGCAACAGGAGTATCCATTTTTTCCCAATCCTTTCCATCTTTTAAATGTTCTTTTAATTGAGCTATAATATCGCTCATATCTTTCACTCTCCTTAAAATTTATATTTTACTTAGCCTAGAATGTGTTCTTATATAAACAAAAAATTAAGAAGAAAATCTCTTATTTAAGCTTTTACTTGACATCTATAACAACTATTAAAATTAAAATAGATGGGTAGGATTCAATTTTTTTGATATCGTAGTATATTCCGGACACAATTTACATTCTGAGTAATTACAAAAATCTTTCTTGGGAAGATGACACAGATGAATCACCGGACAGGCAAATAACTCATCTTTTATATAATAATAAAATTCACTTGTCATAATTATTAAGTTATTTACCTTGATCTTTTTAAATAAAAAATTCAGATACTACTAATTTATTCATTCTCTCTTCCAGGATTTTTTGGTTTATAACGCCTTCGAGAAAGGTGTAGTCGTACTTTTCAAGGTTTTCGGGGATCCTGAAGGGAAGCTAACATTTTCCGAACTCCTATGATTGAAAATTTCAAGGTAAAATAAAATCCTGCTATTGCCAAATAATAAAAGAAATCTAAAAAAAATACGATGTGAGTTACATTCAGAAAAACTAAGAGAAGGAGAATTGAGAGATCGATCAAAAGAACTTGATACCAAGAATTCTTGAAGCCTATAAATAACAATATTTATATAATCAATTTCTTCTTGTATAATTAGATATATATTAATATGAGAAAGATACAGAATTAAATTATAGAAATAAAAAAAAAAAGAAAGATAAAAATGTCTCGTATGGAAAGAAGGGTACATGAACAGTATCCTGAAGCGATAGATAGACACCCAAAAACGAGAAAGCTGTCCCGAAGAACTCGTATTGTAATAAAGCGTAGAAAATCTAAAAAGAAGAGAAGAAACAATAAAAGTTAATTAAAAAAGTTAAATGTACCAATAGAAGAAGAAACAAATCTCTAAATGGTTCTCCCTTCCTTAAGAATCAGTATCATCATCCAAATATTTTCCAAAGTGCCTTACTTTTTTATTATCCTTCAGATCCTCAAATAAATCCAAAAATTCATCCATCTCTTCTACGGATAATATATTTTTATCGTCAATATCGCTATTGAGAGAATCCTTGGCAAAATGTAGATTACATTGAGGGCAATAAATTACTTCCCCCTTATCCAGAACATCCTCAGAAGAACATCTCGGGCAATGATATTCCATATAAAAGCTTAAATGAGAAATAATTATTGAATTAACTAATACTAGAGCAACCGTAAATATAAAATTATCATTGCACACAATGGAAAAAAGAAGCGACATAAAATTAGAAGGTATTTTGAGTCACCATTGCATTTTAAAGACCGTAAAAACTCTGCCTATTTAAAGAAAAATGCATGTACCGATTGCGAAGTTTTTCCTTTAAATTAATATTAATTTTAATTTTAAACTAAATAGACAAACTTGTCAATAATTTTAAATACTTTATTTTCTTATAGTAAAATACCCTTTTCATTATTATGAGAAGGAATATCCAAAGTTCAATAATTTGATATAGAGGTCGATATCAGTGAAAAAAGAATTTAATAAGATTATTTTAGATGGGGAGGAATATACTCTATCTGATGACAAAACAAGTATTAGAGGAAAAGATAAGACATATAAAGTCGATGAATTTAAGAAAGAAAGAATTGATAAATTTCCGTTTTCTATCATTCCCCCTGAAAAAATTAGCGAAGGGATAGTTTATAGCTTTTCTAATGAACAAAAATTCGAAAAGTGGCTAAAAGAGAATAATCTTATTGGAGAATATGAAAAAATTAAAAAAATTAGGAAGAAAGCAAAAAAGGAAAGATCTAGTGAGGAAATAGAGAAGATTAAAAAACAACAGATGAAGGAAATAAAAGAAGCTACAGAAAAATTTCAGAATTTTTTAAAGAAGCACAATTTGAAATCAAACGAAATTGAAAAAATTCAGGAACTTTTAGAAGATGAATATGATCCAGAACTAGGAACGCCTGGACATACTTTATATCTTTTTGATCAACCTTGGTGGGCTGGAAGGGCTATTGCCCTACCAGGAAACTGGTTTGGAGGAAGACAATACCGAGATCTTAGTTTGTTTGATTTTAATGATATTACTTCCTCATTTTCTACCTGGGGTAGTTGGCATATAACTCTTTACTGCGACAAAGATCTTCTTGGTGCGTTTCACTGGTCTTGGGTAGCATATGCTGATTTAGCACCCTTCGGATTTGATAACGTTGCTTCCTCATGTATAGTATTCTAAATAATCATTTATTAGAATCTCTTTAATAATTATAAAGTAATTATTCAAAAGAATAATTGCTACTTTTTTTTTACCTCTTTGTTAATTAGATAAGAATGTTTATGACAAGATTCTTTCAATTTCTTATTAAATGCCTATTTAAAGAAAAATGCATGTGCTGATTACGAAGTTTTTCCTTTAAAAATTCCACTTAGCACGTCTAATTAACAAAAAAGAAATAAATATTTTCTTATCATCTAATGAATTAGACTAAAAACGAGACAAAAACAACATTATTATACAGATGTTTGAAAAAGAAAAGAATAATATTGATAAAGCAATCGATGAACTAGATGATGAGAGAAAAAAAATCCTAATGGATAAAGCCCGAGAAGAAGGATTGCGAATGTTAAGTATTGAAATGGAAGGTGGGGAGTGGTATTGTTGTTATCAATGTGAATATTATAGAGAAATAACTGGAAAGAAAGGATTTAAAAAACTAAAAGAAGGAATATTAGGAAAGTGCCTAAACCCTGATGGTTTTAAAAAGGGACTCTCTTTACGTCATGTAATTTATAAGAAATCAGAAGTATTAAGTACTAGTTGTTATAAACCAAAAAGAAAGGAAGAGGAAATCAAACAAGATGAAGCTCTAAATGAAATTCTTACAGAAATAAAAAATTATCGTAATCGTAAAGAAAAGAAGAAGGGAAAAAAAGAAAAAGATTATAGGAAACGTCTTTTATGGCATAAATTCCCTAAGGAAGATGATAAAGAAGAAGTGAAAGAAAAAAAAATGGCACATAGATTATCAGTAGATCTTATGTTATCTTCGTCTGTAAAACAACGTTTAATTAAAGAATTAGAAAATACACGGGATGAGGCTTTAAGAGAACAAATTACCATGAAAATTCGAGCAAATAAAGAATTCATCAAAAACATGAAGAATTTTAGAGATATATTGTCTGAAATCATTACTATATCAAAGATTCTCAAGAATGAATCTCTAACTGATGGAAAAAAGCGGAGATATATTCAAAAGAGGGAAGAATTACGCAAACAACTCAAAGAAGATTCACTATATCGTATTGTAGAACCTGTGGATCCATCAAAATTGAAATAAAATTCATTCAAGAAATTTAAGATATTTTGCGGTTCTACTAAAAAGACCTGCATAGCTCTCCATGTATTGGAAATAATCCAGAAGAGTCTGAAAGCATAACCCAACTATTGCAAAATCTGATTTCGCATTTTTCTTTCCATGAGCGATATTATGCCGAGCTTCACGGAGTTTCATAAGAGTAGAATAAGTCTTTTGAGGCAAACGAATTTTGTATGTTCCTCTCATTAGTTTCTCAATAATGTCGTGAAAATTTGAATATTGCTTGTCAAATTTATCTTCAGTAATATCAAAATCAATCATAACCAACTTTTTAAAATATGCTCTCGTAAACCCCTCATACAAGCTGTAAAAGTAAACTAAAGTCATATTTATTAGGCTTTTTAGCCTCATATTGTATATCTTATCATCAATCTCGTTTTGCTGTCTCTTATATTCAAGGTAACCTTTTGAATCTCTCAAAAACGCAAATGTATGGTTCACTACTTCCGTATACTCAGAAATAACACGCATGGAATCTTCCCTATGTTGATAAATTTTGTTCCTAATAGACATAAAACTGCCTCTGATATTCTTTTAAAATTTAAAACACGAAGATATCAAAATTATTTAAAGAAAAATACACGTACCGATTGAGAAGTTTTTCCTTTAAAAATATAGTTAATAAAAATTTCTGGATTAAGTAGGTAATCCACTAATGTCATAACCTATTGCATGCAATTCATCTAAAATTCTCTTATATATAGCCTGATCCTCATCACTTTCTAAAAATTTATACACTTCCTCAAGAATTTGTCGTATAATGTCAGGTTTAGATAGAAAAAACCAAGCAGGATTCTCTCTATTTTTAACGTGGGCAAATATTATTTCCAACACCAATCTATAATTTATAGATACACAATCAACGAGTTTATTAAATATATTATCTAAAAATAAATCCCCGATACCATGAGTTAATTTAGTTATTTTTTGCATTCTTAACAGGTGTTCTTCAGTGGGATTTTCTAATTCTGAAAATAATATTGTATACCATTTTAACTCGTTAAACACATCTTTAATAGTGATTTTTCTTGATTCTACCATCCCAGTAATTAACTCAATACGAAAATCCCATAGTTTGAAATATCTCTGTAATATTGAATCATTTAAGGACTTCGCATGAGGATAAATATTTTTGTAATAATCCCACATTGCTCTTGATCGTGTGTCTATATCTGATTGTCTAAAATATAAATAGAGTAAACTATCATGTTCTAGACTAATATAACCATGAAGGTATAATAAGAAAAGATGAGTTGATAATTGATCCCGTATATCATTTCCATATAATAATTGAGAATTTTCAGGATGCTTTAGTTCAATTAAGCTCCACTCATAATTTGAAAACGATTCTTTACTAAAAGTATATCTATCCTGATATCCTTCTATTGTATTAAAGCCAACCCATACCTGATGACAATTCTATAAACTTAGTAGAGGATAATAAAATGCCTTAATTCCCATCATTGATAGTAAATTCTTAAAATTAAGCAAATTTATTAAAAAACTTCTCATTTTTGCCATATCAGAGGACTTACCCCTCCACTCTACAAACTAATAACCCTCAAAGGTCAAGTGCATCCTCCACTTTTTCCACTGTTGCTTCAGATACTTTATTCAACACATAAGCTATTAAGGGTACAAAAAAACCCACACCAAACGAGATAGGGATAATTACCCACAAAAATGGATTAAAATTCGAGGATTCCAAAACACAAGACATATCATTAGCGCAGGAGGTAAATACGTCCTCATATCTTATGTGATATTGAATATAGAAGACAGATGCTACAATTCCGCATAATAATGACACACAGGCAGAGATAATTAAAAAAAATTTAAATTTTTTCTTCAACGCATCTCACTCTAATAATTGATAAATATATATCTGTTCTTACTCTTAATAAAAATTTTCACTAAATTTTCATTGAATTCAGACGCTGAATTGACCTTTCCATCCAAATTTCACAGAAAATTGGGACAAAAATTAAAAAGGCTTGAACTTTTGTGACTTTTAAAATGGTGAATAAGACAAATGAGTGAAAATTGAAACCAGACAAAATAAGATAAACATAAAAATATGTGTTCTTTAATAATCAATCATTTTAAATTTTGTTAATAAGCGTTCTAAAAGTATCATTTTTTGCATCTGTTCATTTTATTGTTCAATATTTGAAAGTTAGTGGCTAGGTTTAGAGTCTTTCCTCCAAATAATAATAATCATATTAGTTATCACACTTAACACAAAAACATACAAAAAAAAGCTCGAAAAATAGGGAATTGATGGATTGAAATAACTTAAACCATTGTAAGGATTTTTTATTATGAGTAGAAAAGGCTCTCCATCTTGATTGTATGAACCAGCAAGCAAATAAGTATTATTATTCAAATCAAAAGCTAGACCCTCACATTCATCAAAGCTTGGACCTCCACAAATAATCGAATAATCAATGTTTCCTGAGGAGTCAAGTTTGCAAAAATATAAACTAGCTTCAGGTGTAAATGCCCTCTTTGCTCCAAATAGATAAATTTCTCCCTTTTTATCAGATGCAATACCTGCAATGAAGTTGTTGATATTTATAGAATTATTACGAATTATATTGCCTTCCACATCAAATTTCCCAATACTATAGAGATTATATGTTGTTTGGGAGATTATAGTTATATTATCCAATGGAGAAATACTGATAAATATATCTTGTGAAGCCCATGGAATAGTTTTATTCCATACCATATGCCCTGTTGCATTATATTTCAAAAGATAAGAGAAAATTTGACCTGTTGATGATGACGTATTAAATTGGTATGTTGGAAGATAAATATTGTTAGAAGAGTCTGTAGCTAATGAAAAACCACTTTCAATTCTAGCAACATTGAAGATTTTTTCCCATTGTAATGTCCCCGCATTATTATATTTAAGGAGAAAAAGGCATGGTCTATCAGAACCGCAGCTATATGATTCACCAGTTACATAAATATGATTTCCTGAATCTATTGTTAATGAGGTGATATATTCATTTTCTTCACCCCCCCAAGTTCTTGACCACTGCAGAATACCATAATTATTAAATCTCAGTATAAAAATATCTCGGCTTTGTGCACTACTAACGTATCTATAACCTGCAACAATTATATCATTCTGGGAATTTATCGCAATTACTCTAGCAAACCCTTCGTTTGACCATGATTTATCTTCTAGAAGATCTCCTGATTCGTTATATTTAAGTAGTTTTGGATGCGAATATGATGTACCAGTTACGAAAATATTACCATTATTGTCTGTTTCTATATCAGAACCTCCCATTAATTCAGGATATACTCGAATCCAAGTATCTTGTGTTGGAACAGGAATACTCCCCATTACAAAAAAAGCATACCCATGAAAGGACAATAAAACACCAATTAGAAAAGAAATTAGGATTGTTTTCCTCTTTATCATGATATTAAAATATTTGTGATTTCACTCTTCTAATATGACATTTTATTAATATATCTTTTGTATGCTAAGATTATTTATCTTGTTATATTGTTGTTTTAGATTTCATAGTGAAGACTTAATTTTTTCAAAGGAATTTTCATTGAAATCAGACGCTGAATTTACCTTTTAATTCAAATTTTCATTAAATTTGGGATAAAAATTAAAAAAAAATAAGGAACCCTCTATCCATTTATTTTACAGAACAAGAACCTTAAAATATTTAAATATTAACTGGGTATAATGAATGGAACGATCGTAAGGATAATTGTAATAACAGTAATTAATTTAGATAAGAACCCAGCCTTGATTAATGGAGTCTTTCTTATTTCAATGAGCAATTGAAGGTAATAGCTTTGAGCAGCATAATTTTCTGTGTTTTCCTGTTTGTTTAAATCCTCCATTATTTTTTTTTTTAACTCTTCTTTTTTTTTTCCCGCTTCTTTGACATATACTGCTATTGCCCAAATAACTATTACGATAAAAAGAGTGGAGAAACCAAAATATACCCAAACAAAAATGCTTAGTACGCTTACAGCTTCAATAAAACCTAATAATATAAAAGAAAGAAAGAAATAGCCGTAGAAGAATTGTCCAGCGTAAAGAACAAGGGGAGAAACATTAATAGAATTATAAATTAAGAGGAAATTTTGTGTAGGAGTAGTCTGGAATGTCTGCCATAATTCAACAAACATACTTATAAAAAAAGCAATGGTAAGCACCAACATGAAAAAAAGAACCAGGTCGATGAAAAAATTAGGGATTAACAAGATAAAGACAACAGATAAAGCTATATTTATCAGTGGAAGAAGACCGACAATATCCCTTTTACTAAATTTAGCAGCCCCTTCTTCTGGTGTTGGTATCCTCAAAGGACCACCTTTTCTTTTTGCTTTGCTCATGATCTCTGTACCTCATCCGTATAATTATCAATTAAAGTAGATATGATAAAAAGAATATTGTGTCTAATTTGCTAATATTTTTAAACTCTACCTATTTAAATTAAAAGAATTAAAGGAAAGAATCCTAAGAACAAGAGATATCTTTTTTTTGAATAAAAGTTTTTTTATTGTTCTTAATTATGAGTGAGATATTTCTTTATATTCATATTTTTCTTTTGTTTGTTCATATAAATTTTCATCGAAACCAGACGTTGAATTTACCTTTCATGAAATGTACAAATTTATAAAAAATAATTAGATTTTTAATTCT
>CP070831.1:1212890-1222704 GCA_020344955.1 Promethearchaeota archaeon
AATCATCAATCCAGAGTTCCATAAGAACCTCGTCAATATATTCCGAGTCCATAAAGAATTGCTTCTTTCTTACTCCTACAACCTTAAAACCTAATTTTTTAAAAAGATGTATCGCTCTTTTATTAGTAGAAAAACTACTTAGAAGTATTTTTTCTTTATTATTTAATTTCTTGGATTCTCGAATTGCAAAATCGATAAGATGACTTCCAATACTCAAATTTCGATATTTTTTTTTAATAATTATCCCTAAGATACCTACGTGTGCTGCTGCATCCCAAGTAGAGTTAGATATTTCACATTGTCCAATAACATTATGAGGAGGTTTTAGATCAGGGTTTTCAGCTACAATACAAATTTCTTTTTCTTTTTTGATACTATGATACCATGAATCTTTTTCTAATTGAGATCTCACAGGAAAGAATACCGGTAAATATACTCCTTCATCAATTACTTCATTAAAATTACTCCAAACACCATCAACATCTAATTTATTGAGATGCCTGATAACAATAGTCTCTCCAGTTTTTAACTCTAAGACTTTCTTCATTACTTAAATATAAATTTTTATAATTAAATTCCTTATGGTAATATTATGGAAGATAAAAATGATTTACCTACTGAAGAAGAAAACGAGGAAAAAGAAAAAGTTAAAACTTATATAGAGAAAAAGAATGAGACTAAAGAAAAAAAAGTTGCGAAAGATTTAGTTACGCTAACACATGTTGAAACACAAAAGCAGAAAATTAGTCCAGAAGCGAGAGATCTAGCACAGGCTCTAAAGGAAAGCTATTTAGAACATGACCAATTTGAAAGGCTAACAAATGATGAAATCACTATCCTTGAAACGTTTATGGGTAAACGATTATTTTTAGAGAGAATTGCGATAATTGCTAACCAATCAAGAATGCCATTAGGAATTCCTGGTCTTAAACGAGCAGAACTAGAGGAAATCATTGAGAGTTTAGTCTCTAAAAATTATATAGAATCCGAAATGGTGGGAGATAAACCAGTTTATTTTTTAACTGAACGTGGAAAATATCGCGTTCAATAAATTATAAACGATTCTTTTTAGAATATCTTACCATAAGTTGATGATTATTAATATTGATTTGATTAAAATAAAGAGGGAGATATGTTGGTTGATTTTAATTATATTCTCGATTTGGCCCTACTTTCTCTATCTTTAATTTTAATCGTGACTGCTGTCGTTTTACTATTGATTAATTATCTCGGGAATAGACATATTCATATGCTTTATTTGATGATAGCATGGTTTTCATTATTAATTAATAATATATGCCGCAATCTTCATATTTTTATATTTTATATGCCCATATTAGCGTTTATAGACAACTTTTTTGCGATATTAGGTTCACTGTTTATTGTTTTTTTCGGTGAATCAATTTCAAGAAAATCACCAAGTATTAAAAAACTAATTTGGTATTTTGTTTTTATAACATTGTATTCATATAGTTCACTTCTTAATTATATTATATATCCTCAAGCTTCAATTCCAGAGGAAATTTTTACTTTCAATTCAAATATTAGTAATTACAGTTTTATAATTTTAATGTTTACAGGGAGTTTTTTAATGCCTTACTATTTATTTAAAATTTACAGAGTTGCTCCTAGAAGTTTGAAAAAATATACATTTATATCATTTGTTGGTGGAATTATTTTTGGTATAATTACACCTAGTTTACTTATTATTTTAAGGCAAATAAGCCCAATTTTTGTTCTATCCAGTTCAGTTGGAATGCTAATCATAGTTTCTGCAGTTTTTATTAAAAACCCAAAATTAGCCTTCATTTTACCATTTAAGGTTATAAGGCTAAGCGTGATTAATTTAAATAGTGGAACTCTGTTATTTTCACATAATTGGAAATCTGGTAAGGAATTAAAAAGTGATGATCTATTATCCGCTATGCTCCAAGGTATTATTATGATTTTAAGAGAATCATTGGGAAAGGGAGATCTGCAAGAAATAAATTTGGAGAAGGCTATCGTTCTAGCTCATAAAAGCAATCAATTTCCTCTTGTTTATATATTAATTGCTACAAATATATCCAAATCATTAAAAAATGGATTGGAAATGTTTGTCAAGCGTTTTGAAGCCGAATTTAATCATTCAATTGATGAAGCTATTATTTCAGGTCGAAACCTACCTGCATCTGAGATAATATCAGATACATTCTCTTTTCTACCTGATTGATTTTCACTAAGAAGTTCAATGAAAAAAACTATTTACTAGTCCTTTTTTAGAATTAATTTATTTATAGGGATATCTTGAAATTCTTCACTGGGATTTTCACGTCTAATAGTCAATGGCAAAATTCTCGATCTTAGCTCTAATTGAGCAATTTTGATTGGATCTATCATATTTATAGGTTTCTCGACTAATATTGGAGCCCCAAATGATATTTGTAGCGCTCTTGCACCCACAATCCTAGCTTTCTCATATCTAGTTAAAAAAATTGAGCCAATCTTAACAAATTCTCTAACTTTCTTATATTGCTTTCTAAGTTCTCGAGATTCTAAAAAACTAGACATTTTAAACCTAAAAAAGAGTAATTTAACTTTTTGAAATGTATAATTTCATATAACTTTTATGGTTTTTACATAGTCTTATAATTAATTATAAAAATTAATAATGCGCGGGAGGGGAATTGAACCCCTGATTTACACGGTGTGAGCGTCTAACGTTTAATATGTTCATTAACATATTCTATGTCGTCATACCACTAGACCACCCGCGCATGGTATAATATAAAAATAATGAGTAAGACGAATTAAATATTACTTCACTCTTCATTAAATTTAGGTTATTAAAATATTGTTAATTCAATTTAAGAATTTAAGTATTTTTTAATGATCTTATGAAGTCTGTTAGTTTAAATATCTCAATTAAATTTTATCTTCAATAACAAGAGTATTCTTATATTTACTGGTGATTTTGATAACCACTAATGAAGAATTTATTTCACACCCATTAATTAAGCAAAATACTATCTCTCGAAGGGAATACCAAGAAAACATATTTATTAATTGTTTGAACAGAAATTGTTTAGTTGTTATTCCTACAGGGTTAGGGAAGACTATCATTGCGATAATGCTTGCTGTGCAGAGATTAACGGAAATTAAAGATTCAAAAGTGATACTTTTAGCTCCCACTAAACCTTTAGTGGAACAACATTATAATTCCTTTTTAGAATTAACAAAACTTCCTGAAGAATCGTTGATATCTCTTACGGGCGCAATTACTCCTGAAAAAAGAGAAAATCTATGGGCGGATATAAAAGTTGCATTCATGACACCTCAAGTCCTTCAAAATGACCTTATTTCAGATTTATATTCAATCAAAGATATTTCATTGGTGATTTTTGATGAATGTCATAGAGCAGTAGGAGATTATGCCTATTGTTTTATTGCTAAAAAATATATTGATCTCTCAAATAATCCCCAAATATTAGGTCTTACAGCAAGTCCAGGTTCAACTGAAGAGAAAATTAATGAGATTAAACAGAATTTATTTATTAACCATATTGAAATTAGAACAGAAAAAGATTTAGATGTTAAGCCTTATATCCATAGCGTCGATAATGAATGGATTAAAATTAAACTTCCAAGTGAGTTTTTAGAAATAAAGAAAATATTGGAAGAAAAATTAAAGACATGTTATAAAATTTTAAAAGAGAACGATTTGATCGGTTCTTATGATATAAATAAAATCACAAGAAAGGATCTATTAAAGTTAAGTAATCTAATTAATCGAAGGATTTCAACAGCTAGAGATGATGAAGAAAAATATCAAATGTTTAATGCTAAAAAGATCTCAGCTAACGCAATTAGATTATCTCATATGACAGAATTAATTGAAACTCAAGGTGTAAGTGCTCTTAGAGATTATTTCAGGAAGAATGAAGAAAAGATTAAAAATAATACTGCGAATAAATCTATAAAAGAATTATTTGCTGATAAAGGATTTAAACAAGCTAAAAATTT
This sequence comes from Promethearchaeota archaeon, assembly GCA_020344955.1. Taxonomy (GTDB): domain Archaea; phylum Asgardarchaeota; class Lokiarchaeia; order Sigyniarchaeales; family SOKP01; genus Loki-b32. The sequence continues at coordinate 1,216,893 of CP070831.1, forward strand.
AACATATGAACTTTATTCTAAAGGATTAGTTCATCCTAAAATAGAAAAATTAAAAGTAATTTTGACTGATCAGATAATCGAGAATCCTAATTCGAGAATACTTGTTTTTTGCCATTTCAGAGATTCTGTTAATAATATTGTAAAAATTTTCGAACAAGATGATATAATCAAAATGCATAAGTTTGTTGGGCAATCGACAAGGGGATCAGATAAAGGTTTAACTCAAAAGGAACAAATAAAACTGCTGGGAGAATTTAAAGAGGGAATTTACAATACTTTAGTAGGTACTAGTGTTGCTGAAGAAGGATTAGATATTGAAGAATGCGATTTAGTTATATTTTATGATGTAGTGCCCAGTGCTATCCGTTCTATTCAACGTCGTGGTCGTACTGGCAGAAAAAAGGAAGGAAAAGTTTTTATATTAGTGGCGGAAGGAACTCGAGACGAAGGCTATTATTGGGCTGAAAAGAGTAAAGAGAAAAATATGATATTAAGCTTGGAAAAAATAAAAAACGCTGAAAGTAAATCACAATCAGGACAATCAAACCTTTTAAACTTTATTTCTTCAGAGAAAAGTGAAGGAATTGAGTCTAGAGGGAAAGATAATCCAGATCTAAATTTGATTAAGAAAATAGAAGGTGCTAATAATTATGAGATTATATGTGATAATCGTGAAACAGCATCTCCAGTTGTTAGAACTCTTTCATTAATGGGGGTAGCACTTAAATTAGAACAATTATCTGTTGCTGACTATGTTATTTCAGAAAGGGTTGGGATTGAAAGAAAATCTGCTAAAGACTTTAATGATTCTATCATTGATGGAAGATTATTTAGTGAATTGAGCGAGCTTGGTGAAAATTTTCCAAGATCAATATTAATATTAGAAGGAGATCCATTTCAAGATTCAAATATAAATGAAAATGCTCTATATGGTGTTATTACTTCAATAATTCTTAACTTAGGGATTACTATTTACAAAACAGAAAATGCTATAGAGACAGCACAATTCTTATATCAACTAGCAAAAAAAGAACAAACGATAAATAAATCATCACCGAAGTTAAGATTTGATAAAGCTCCAATTGAAACATCTCGTTTATTAGAATATATAGCTGCAGGAATACCTGGGGTAAATACACTTCGAGCAAAAAATTTATTGAAGGAGCTCAAGACTTTACAAAATATTTTCTTAGCAGATATACCAGATTTAACGAAAATTGAAAATATTGGAAAAAAAATCGCTCAAGAAATCTATAAAATAAGCCGTTATAAGTATAAAAATGACCAATAATCGTGTAATAATAAAATCGTTAATTTATTAAAACAATAAAAAAGATTTTTAATATTTTCAATAATAATTTATAATATTATTGAATTTTTTTGTGTAAGAATTCAATTTTTATTAAAAGATGAGTTAAGCTAGGTATGATAAAGTTTAAAGTAGTCGTTGCTGGGGCTAAGAATGTTGGAAAAACAAGCCTGATCCGTCGATATGCTACTGGTAAGTTTGAGAAATCGACGTTATCTACAATTGGTGTTGATTTTGAGACTAAAAAAGTGGTTGTAGATGATACAGAAATCCTGCTGAATATTTGGGATTTTGCTGGAGAGAAAAAATTTCGACTACTCTTCCCGTCGTATGTATCTGGCGCTTCAGGAGCTTTAATGTTATATGACATTACAAATAAGGATTCTTTAAATGATCTTTATGATTGGATAAATGTTATATCTTCTGTTCCTAATTCACCTAAAACGAAAATCCTTATTGAAGCAAAATCAGATTTAAAAAGATATGTAAAAAGAGAGGATGCTCTGAAACTATTTAAAAAGTATAATTTTCAGGGGGAAATGTTAAGTACCTCATCAAAAACTGGTGAGAACGTTGAAAAAGCTTTTGAAATGCTTGGACGCGAAATTCTTAAAAAATCATTAAAAAAATGTGTTAATTGTGGAAAACACTATCCATTAGAATTAAAATTTTGCCAGTATTGTGGTTCTAAGACCGTTTAGTTATCTTTCTTTTTTTGTTCCTAATTACTCTATTATACATTTGCCTCTTCAAGTATTTGACATCATAATTTATGGTTAAATCGAGATACTTTAAAAAAGCTATACTGATAAAGAAAAATTTATTTAATACAATAAATAAGAAGTACTATACTAACAAGTACCAAGGTAATATAATTTGAACTACGATATTAACCAAGATATTCAAGAGATAATAAAAAGAATCAAAAAAGATAACATTTCTTTTGAAGGCAAAACAATTTTAGTAACTGGAGGGGCTGGTTTTCTAGGTTCTTGGGTATGTGATGTTCTTGTCGAGCAGGGGGCACATTGTATTTGTTTAGATAATTTATCTTCAGGAAAACCTATAAATGTGCTACATTTAATGGAGAAACACAACTTTCGCTTTATTAATCACGATATCTCTTATCCTATATATTTTGGTATGAGTTATCACCCATTAGGAATCTGTGTTGGTGATATTAAAAAAATTGATATCGTCATGCATATGGCTAGTAGAGCATCCCCATTTGAATTTAAAGAAGAACCCATATCTATTCTTAGAAGTAATACTCTGGGTACATTGAATTCTTTAGGGATAGCAAAATTTCATAACGCTATCTTTTTCTATACAAGTACTTCTGAAGTATATGGAAATCCCCCAAAAGAAGCGATTCCAACACCAGAAGAGTATTTTGGAAATGTAAATCCAGTCGGCCCTCGAAGTTGTTATGATGAATCCAAACGAGCTGGAGAGGCTTTTATAAAAGCTTATGAACTTCAACATAAAATGAGAACAAAAATTGTAAGAATTTTTAATACATCGGGTCCTCGAATACGGCATGGTCCTACATTTGGTAGAGTCGTTCCCAACTTCATACATCAAGCTCTTCATGATAAAGATATAACAGTATTTGGAGATGGGTCTCAAACAAGGTCTTTTATTTATGTAGTAGATGAGATTGAAGGAATTCTAAAAATAGTGTACAAGGATGAAGCTAATGGAGAGGTTATTAATTTGGGTAATAACAAAGAATACACCATATTAGAACTAGCCCGTATTATAAAGGATTTAACCAATTCTAATTCAAAAATAGTTTTCAAACCTTTACCTATTGATGATCCGATATATAGATGCCCAGTGATAGAAAAAGCAAAAAGAATTATAAATTGGGAACCAACAACTCCACTCGAAGAAGGATTAAAGAAAACTATTGCCTGGTTTAAAGATAATGAACAAAATAAGTAAAAAAGACGAATCTAAAGATTTTAAAATAAGTAATAAACTCTTTGAGAAATTATTAAAGGTTTGCTTGATTATTGGCATTCTTGTTATCTCAGGCTTTATACTTTACTTTATATTAACTCCTGAACCTGGTTTTGTTACGTTTGGAATTTTAAATGAAAATCAGGAAGCAGGAAACTATCCCAAAGAAGCTGCTGTGAATGAAACAATTACATTTTTTCTTACCGTTAAAAATGGTTTAGACAGAGAATTTATATTTAGATTTCACATTTTAAAGGGAAATAATGAAACTAGCTTGAGTTCTAATGGTTCAAATGGAACTCTTTATCAAACTATTGGTAATTTTTCTTTAAATCCTAAAGAATCTCAAATTTACGGAGAATATAATATATCTTTTTCAGATGTAGGAGAAGATCAGATTCTTATTGCTGAATTATGGCAAATTAAAAACGAGATTGAAGAATATTTTAATATAATTTACTGGCGACTAAATATAACTAGTTAATTTGCTCCTCCAATTATGTTTACGGAGTTAATTTTTACATAGGGCGCTTGAAACGCGCCATAAACTTTATACTCTTTTGAAACGGCATCAATTTTTTGAAATAAATCTAATAAATTTATACCTATCATAGTTTCATTTAAGGATTCTTTTATTTGCCCATCTTTAATTAAATTTCCATGTAGTATTAAGCCAGAGAAATCACCAGTTGAAATATTGGGAGAATCTCCTGTATAATTTAGTATAACTCCTGTTTTAATATCTTTAAGCATTTCATCTATTGTCATATCTCCAGGTTTCATCATAAAATTTGTAATACCAATTGAGGGAATTGAAATATAAGAATTCCGCGCAGCATTTCCAGTACTTTCTACACCCTCCTTCCCAGCGGTATAACTATTATGTAATAATCCAGTTTTAAGAAATTCGCCATTTTTTAAGATACTTTTATTTTTACATGGTACTCCTTCATCATCAAATATCTGAGAACCGGCTGCACCATTTATCAATCCATTATCTTCTATATTTAAAAATTCTGAGCCTATTTTTTCGCCTCTTTTATCAACTAAAAAACTTCTCTTATATTGGAAAGTTTCTGCATTAATAGCGGCAGCGACTGGACTCAAAATTAAACTTATTGTACCTTTTGGAGTTAAAATTACTGGTACCTTCATATTTTTTATCTTCTTCCTATTTAGATTCCTTTTAGCATCTTCTAGGGCAGATTTTGCAACATTTATTGCATTCAATTTATTTAAACTTCTCTCTATTTGCCTTTCATAACCAGAAGAGGTTTCGTTATTGATTTTATCCTTTACGATTATATTTGAAGATATTAAACAACTTGTATCCTTTTTGGAGATGTTTAAACCATTAGAATTAAAAATATAAATTTTCGAGTACCCCGAAGCAAAGTTGCCTGATTGAGAAATAGCAATATCATCATCTCTGCATACTTTAATCATATCGTTGACAAAATTCAGTGAGTCCTCTACTTGTAAATATTTTAAATTTTTATCAAACAAATCTTGTACTTTGGGATAGTTATTAAATGGTCCTGGTATTTTTTTAAAATCTGGATCAGGTGTGGCAATTTTCATCATTTTTATAGCGTTTTTGCATATTTTCTCAATAGTAATTCTATCCAATTTATTAGTATAAGCAAATCCTAAAGCTCCATTCTTATTGATAATCCTGATTGAAACCCCATGATCTTCTCCAATTTCATTATTTTTTATTGAATTTTCCTCAATTTCAATATTGATATAGTTACTTTTTTCAAAGTAAATATCTGTATATTTAATCTCTGAATTCTCTTTCTCAACTAATTTCAAACATAATTCTGCAAGAGAATAGATATCTGAGTCCTCCAATTAGCTCAAACCTCCAACAGTAATATCTTTTATTCGTATATAAGGTGCACCATCACATACTCTGACTCTTTGACCACCTTTTCCACATATTCCTACTGAATAATTAAAAGATTTTTCATTACCTATTGCAGATATTTTATTTAAAACTTCTAAAATCATACCGCTAAGAGAGACATCTCTCATCATTTCTTTTTTTTCCCCATCTTTGATTTTGTACGAAAATCTACATTTAAATTGAAAATTCCCAGTAGGAGGATCAGTATACCCATATTGAAAATCCTCACAAAGAATTCCATTTTTTGTGTCCTCAATTATATCTTCCAAACTCCAGTCTTTCGGCTCTAAATATGTAAACCCCATACGTACTTGAGGGCGTTCAGAACTCATAGATGCCCTACCGTGTCCATTGGGGGTAACATCCATTCTTGAAGATGTTTCAATATTATGTAAATAATTTTTTAGAATTCCATTTTCAATTATTATGGTTTTTTGTGAAGGTATACCCTCATCATCTATGAAGTAACTCCCAAACAATTCATATGGTAAATTAAATTGCTTTCCTTGACCCATTGATGGATTATCTATTATATTAACATCCTCAGTTGCAACTTTCTCTCCAATCTTCCCCTCCAAAATACTTTCATTGTTTAAAACTAAATCTGCTTCAACAGCATGTCCAAATGC
>CP070831.1:1222804-1229183 GCA_020344955.1 Promethearchaeota archaeon
CAGCTTTCTTCTCAGACATCGCAATTATGTCGATCGGATGATATTATTAACCCAAACATATTCTATCGAAAATTTTACGCAACTTTTAAATATTTGAAAGAAGTAATATTACATAATAAAGTTCAAATTACAAAATTTGGACTTTAGATATTATAAAAAATTATAAAGTGGAGGAATATTAAAATGGCAAAGAAGGTAATTCCTAGCATTTCGCTAGTTGAATCTTTAAATTTGCCTGGAGTCCAGTACGAAAGTTGATGAAAGACAATGGAGCAGAAATGGTCGCCCGAGATGCTGTTGATGCCTTAATTGACTATTTAGAAAAATTAGCTAAAGGCATGACAAATAAAGCTCTTGAAATGACCCGACATGCTGGGAGAAAGAAACTTACGCTTGAGGATATGGACTTGGCAATGATGATCAAATAAATTAAACTACTAAGCTATTATTTTAAATTTTTTTTTTCTTTTAATTTTCTTTTTGTTATATCTTAAAGCTAATATTATTGGAAGAACTCTTTAGAGATCCTCAGATATAGCCTTTAAAATATCTTAATATTGAATAGCTCATTTATGCAATTATAGCAAATACAAAATTAATATCGTAAGAATAATGTCAGAAACAAAAGAACCAATAGTTTTATCTTTCATTGAAGGAGATATTGTCTCGCTTTGTCCAGCAAACGCAGACCATATTAACCTTTATGCTAGTTGGATGAATAATCCAGTAACTAGAAAATATGCTCGATTTAATATGCCACAAACTATCGATGAACTAAAAAAAATGTTTGAACCAAGAAAAGAAGAGGTAAAGGAAGACATTTTTTTTGAAATCTGGCATAAAAAAGACAATAAACCAGTAGGATATGCAAATTTATTCCGGATACAATGGTTTACTCGGAATGCAAATATTTTTATTCTAATCGATCCAGAATATTGGGGAAAAAATATTGGAACTGAAGCAGGGAAACTAGTTCTAGATTATGCATATAAAGAATTAAATTTACATAAAATAACTGCTCGAATGTTCGAACCAAATAAAGCTTCTTTACGAATAGCTAAAAAAATCGGTTTTAAGCATGAAATAACACTGAAAAAAGAAGTTTATATTGATGGTGAACATTTAGATGTGCTTGAATATGTTATTTTTAAAGATGATTGGATGAGTTCTTAATAAACATTTTCTCAATATACATCATAATTCAAAAGGTTTAAAATGACTAATACAGAAAAGAAAGAGAAAATCACAAAAATAGAAGAACCAGAATATTTTCCATTTATTAAAGGTACAACCATAGATCTATGTCCTCGTAACTCTAAATACGCGAATTTATATATAAGATGGAAGAATAACCCAAAAGTTCGTAAATATGCTCGAAATATTATACCAAGAACTATTGAAGACCAGAAAAAAAGATTTGAAACTAGTCCTGGGGGATTAACCGACCATATTTCTCTAGATATCTGGCATAAAAAAGATAAAAAGCTAATTGGACAAATTGGTTTGGGACATATTAATTGGGTCAGTGGATGGGCTAATGCATTTCTTCAAATTGGAGAACCAGATTATTGGAACAAAGATATTGGGACAGAAACTACCAATTTAATTGCTGAATATGCTTTTAATGAATTAAACTTAAATAAACTCCATGGAGGTGTTGCAGTTGACAATATTGGTTCATGGTCTGTCGCTGAAAAAATTGGATTTAAATTTGAAGGTATAAGAAAACATGAAATGTATATTGATGGAAGATATGTCGATACTAAAGTGTTTCGATTATTAAAGGAAGATTGGTTAAAATCTAAAAAATAAAAGACTATTGATCAAATTACCTTAAGGATAGTATATCTTATGGAAAAAAATGAAATCCCTGTCTTTATTGAAGGAAATAATATATCCTTTTTACCTCAAAGTTCAGAAAATGTTAAATTGTAAGGAAAATGGGTAAATAACCCAAAAGTTCGCAAATATTCTAGAAATGTAGTACCTATTAGATTTGATGATGCTAAACAGTGGTTTGAACCTCAAGAAGGAAGAATTCGAAATTTTATTGTCTTTGAAATTTGGCATAAAAGAGATAAAAAACCAATTGGACATGCATTGTTAACAGATATCGACTGGATCAATGGATGGGCAAATGTTGCAATGACAATTGGAGAACCTGATTATTGGAATAAAAATATTGCTACTGAGGCTACAGAAATGATTATTGAATATGCTTTCAATGAATTAAATCTTCACAAATTACATGGTGGAGTAATTATTGATAATATTGGATCCTGGACTGTAGCTGAGAAAACAGGATTCAAACTTGAAGGCATCCATAAAGATGAGCTTTTTGTTGATGGAAAACATGTTGACACAAAAATTTATCGTCTTTTGAAAGAAGATTGGATAAAAAGAAAAGAAGAATAAAAGATAAATGAATTTTTAAAAAAATTATATAAGTTTATGATAAAATGACTAATAAAGAGAAGGATGTTACTGTCCCTTTTTTAGAAGGAGAAATAATAAATTTATGTCCTTTGAAAATGGAACACGCAACTTTATACACTAAATGGAGTAATGATCCAGAAGTGCGTAGATATTCAAGGAATACCCTTCCATGGAGTATAGACGAAATAAAGAAATGGTCTGAACTTGAGGAACAAAGAGTAAAAAAAGAAGTGGTTTTTGAGGTATGGCACCGTAAGGATGAAAAATCAATTGGTATAGCAGGTTTGGGGGATATAAATTGGCTAAATCGTAATGCTAACCTTTTTGTAACAATTGGGGAACAAGAGTATTGGAGCCAAAATATCGGACCAGAAGTAGGGAAATTATTAATAAATTATGGATTTGAAGAACTCAATTTACACAAGATTTTTGCTGGAATTTTTACTCCAAATAAACGATCTTTGAGAACCGCTGAGAAAATTGGATTAAAATATGAAGCAAGATTAAAAGAACAAATCTATGTAGATGGAGAATTTGTTGATGAGATGAAATTTGCTATTTTTAAAAAAGATTGGGTAAATTCCAAAAGGTAAATTAAATGATTTATATTAATAAAATTATAAAAATTTGGATTTATGAAACCTATGAAAGATAAGAAAGAAAAACAAGTAAGTGAAGTTCCTGTTTTCATAGAGGGAAAAATCATAAGTTTCATACCTCAAAACTCGGAATATATTAGTTTATATGCAAAATGGATGAACAATCCTATAGTACGTAAATATGCTCGTTGGGAAATGCCTAGAAGAATTGAAGATTTCAAAAGATGGTTTGAACCACGTGAAGGGTGGCAAGGATTTATTGGATTTGATATTTGGCATAATAAAGACAAAAAACCGATAGGACAGGTTGGTTTAGTGTGGATTGATTGGGTCAATGGTTGGGCAAATGCTTTTCTTTTCATAGGAGAACCTGAATATTGGGGGAAAAATATTGCTACTGAAGCTACAGAACTCCTTATTGAGTACGCTTTCAATGAGTTAAATCTCAATAAATTACACGGTGGAATATGTGTTGAAAACATTGGGTCTTGGAGCGTTGCTGAAAAATTGGGTTTTGAATTTGAAGGAATGAGAGATCAAGATTTTTATCTTGATGGAAAATATCTTGGAGTTAAAACTTATTGCCTACTTAAAGAAGATTGGTTAAAAAGAAACAAAAAAACACAAGAATAGACTAAGAAAGTTATAAATATAAAAATATTAATCTGATTTTTCAATTAATTAGTTATCTTGAATTCAATAATTTACAAAATATTTTTGGTATTATAAAATGACAGAAGAATTAAAAAAAGATAATGAAGAAATTTTTCCTTTCCTTCAAGGTGAAAGAATAGATCTAGTTGCTCAGAATTCTAAATGGATTCCTTTATATTGTAAATGGCAAAACACCCCAGAAGTACGCCATTATGCACGTATGGTAATGCCAAGCACTCCTGAAGATCTTAAAAGTTGGTTTGAACCTCCTGCTGGACGCGGAACCAGAGAGGGGGTTTCCTTCACTATTTATCATAAGGAAGATAGATGTCCCATTGGGAGTATGGGATTGTTCCGTATTAATTGGGTAAATCGTAATGCCTTTATTATGGGAATTATTGGTGAACCTGAGTACTGGGGTAAAGGAATAATCGGAGAAGCTGCAGAATTATTAATTAATTATGGTTTTACTGAATTAAATTTACATAAAATTTATGCAGGTGTTTTTGATCCAAATAAAAGATCACTTCGGGCAGCTGAGAAACTTGGATTTAAGCAGGAAGCACATTTCAAAGAAGATTTATTCGTTGATGGTGTTTATGTTGATATGCATCAATTTGCTTTATTTAAAAAAGATTGAATAGAAAGATTTAAATAAATTTTTTACTTTTTACTCTAATTCTGGAAGGACTATTATGAAATTACTCCCTTTAGAATAATCTCCTTTTAGTCTATCTTCAACCCAGACTTTTCCATTAAATGATGTAATAATTTTTTTTACTAAAGAGAGCCCCAAACCCATTCCTTTAGATCCTCTTATTTCTCCCGTATCACGTTTGAAGATGATTTTTTTTCTCTCGTCTTGTACACCTATTCCATTATCGCTAAACTCAATTTTATTATAGTATTTCGCGTTTACTTGCTTTTTAGATACTGTTATCTTTATCTCAACTTCAGAATTTTCATTATGCTTCACACTATTAAGTAAAATATTTTCAAAAACGTCTTGAAGTAGCTCGTTAGCATTTACACATATATGTTGATCGACACAATCAATATTAATATCAATAGTTCTATCATTATGCGATTTTTTAACAAAATCTATGGCTTTCTCCATTAATTTGCAAATTTCAGTCGGCTGAGCATTTATTTCCTCCTCCTCAAGCCTAGAAAGTGTATGTACGCTTGAAACTAATTTCGCTCCTCTCTCAACCTGTTTTTTAATAATCTTTGAAATTTCATCTATAACTTTTGATTTCTCAGAATCACCAAGATGATAAGATATGAGTTCACTGGAAGAACTTATGATTTGGAGTATATTGTTTATATCGTGTGCAAACAAATCTTTGTAAAAATTAGCTCTATTATAGGCTTCTCGATATTTTTTTTCTGATTCTTTTAATCTCCTCTCAGCTATTTTACGTTCGGTTATATTTCTCGAAATCACTATTGCTTTAAAATCACCTTCTTTGTCAAAGAATGTTTTTCCTTTTGCTTCAATCCAAATCCAGTGACCTTCTTTATGTCTAAATCTTAACTCTGCCCCACCTTCCCCATTTTTAAAACCTTCTTTCAATGCTTTAGCGGTAGTTGAAATATCATTTGGATGAGTAAAATCTAGTACTGATTTTCCAAGAAGATCCATGCTGGAATAACCTAATATTTGTTGAAACGCAGTTTCATTAATATACTCATATCTAAAATTTTTATCCAATATTCCAATTAAATCATAAGCAGTTTCAGAGATAAGCCTATATTTTTCTTCTGATTCTTTTAATTTTTTTTCCAGATTGAATTTATCTGTAACATCTATAAATGTTCCATCTATTCTGAAAGGCCTTCCATTTTCATCCCTGATTAAATGTGAGTTTAATTCTACAATGATTTTTTCTCCATTTTTTTTTAATGCATGACAAACAAAATTTTTAGTAAAACCCTCTCTTAGTAAATGATCTACATAAATTTTTCGATCTTCTGGATTTTGCCAGAAAATTCTAACATCTATAGATTCTAACCTTTCTGAAGGATTATATCCTAAAATAATATTATGAGCCCGATTATGATTTAGCATTTGACCATCTAATGTTACTTGATAAAAACCTACGTCGATTGTTTCAAGTAAATTACCATATATTAATTCAGTTTCTTTTGAATTATCAATTGATGTCATTTATTTCACCCTTTTCTTAAAGTTTAACTTGCGTTTCCTTCCATACAAATGTCTGCCTTAAAATAAGAATAATAGCGTTTATTATAATATATCTATAAAATACGACTTTAAAAAAAGTCCTAAAAATAATAATTGAACGTTCCTTCATCAAAAACAAATGAAAATAAAAAACTCAGTATTTATAAACTATTTGAAAGCTAAAATAAAAGTCTCTTAATTTTCTAAAATCTTTAAAAAGCAGAACCTGAATATAAAGAAGTTATATTTTTAAAAAAATAAATATAAAAAAAAGAAATTTATTTTAAATTGGTTTTAACCACCACCTATTGGAGGAAAGATTGAGATTATATCTCCATCTTTCAGAATAGTTTTAAGGTTTTTATGTGGACGTCCATTCACTAAAATTATTGCTCTTCTCTCATCCTTTGGAATATTATATTTATCAAATAATCGCTTGATTTCACTATTCTTTGGAATTGATAAAATTTCCTTATCTGGACCATATTGTCTCAGAGTTGCA
>CP070831.1:1229283-1237343 GCA_020344955.1 Promethearchaeota archaeon
TCATTGCTCATGGTGTTTATAATGCATTGGCAATAATATTAGCTTATCTGGTCTATTATGTTTTCTAATAAAAACCCACGTTTAATATGATAATAATACAAAAATATGAATTAGCAGCAAAAGCCAAAAATTTTATGAATATTGGCCTAGGATTAGGAGATAATGAAATCCAAAATCAGAAAATTCTTAAAGCAAGTTTGACTTTTTTAAAAAAATTTAAATCTAAGATTTTCTTTTTTGGAAAAAAAGATTATAATCATAGTTTAATTAATCAAACTCCAAGAAACAAAATAAATACCGAAATTAAATATATAGATTGTGAAATCCCAGAAAAATCAATTATAGATTTTCTAATTAACAACTCTATTCATTCTGTTGTAAGAGGATCAATGAGTTCGAGTAAATTTTTAGATTATCTTAAAAAAAACCGTGAGATTAATGAAATCCATAGATTAGCAATTTTGGAAACAGTTAATGGAGAACAATTCTTCTATGGACCAGTTGGCATTGATGAATGCAATGATTTAAACAAAAAAACAAAATTTTTAGATTTAGCTATAAAAGAGTTGAATAAACTCGAGATTATACCGAAAATAAGCATTTTAAGCGGAGGGAGATTAAGTGATATTGGAAGGGATCCCAAAATAGACCAACTGATCAAGGATGCAGATGAAATTGTTAAAATTTTTAAGGAAAAATATCCAAATTTAATGATTTTTAATGATGAGATATTAATTGAAAACGCAATTCAAAATAGATCAAATTTAATTATTGCACCTGATGGAGTTTCAGGAAATTTAATATACCGTACTTTAGTTCATTTAGGAGGAGGCAAAGCATACGGAGCTATATATATGGGAGTTCCTAGAACTATTATTGATACATCAAGAGTAGGTAATCAATCTGAAATCTATGGTGCTTTAGTCCTAGCACTTGCTTCAATTAAATAGTCCTAAAATTTATTTTTCAATATCATTAACTTCAAAGATTATTTTCAAATTCTGTAAGTATTTCTGAATAATCTTTCTCTTCTTCAGAGGCATCAAAGTAAGCAAGAATGTCCTTTAACTCTTCAATATCTTTTACTCCAGGGATAGTAGTTGAAACACCAAGTTGAGAAAGTACATAATTCAAGCATTTAATTGGACTTATATCCTTAGGCATCTTTTTTTTTAGACTTATCCCTCCAGTTTGATATTTTGCTATAATTACAGTTCGGTTCCTTTGTAATAATTTACCTCCTGCAAAAGGTTTAATAGCAATAAAACCAATGTTTTTTTCTTTACAAGATTTTAATAACTCTTCTCTTTCATTAATACCATCATTAATAAAATTGATTTGATTCATTATTATATCAAAATTACCGCTTCTTACTGCTTTTTGACCAATGGAGGCACTATGAGTACTTAATCCTATGAATTTTACTTTTCCTTCCTCTTGTAACTTTTTTGCTAAACCCAACAATCCTCCTGGTGAAATTATAGATTTATATTCTCTCTCTTTAACAAATTGTAAATTTACAATATCAATATAATCCTTCCCAAATTTAGATAATGTATCTAAAAAGGTTTGTTCACATTCTTCTATATTGCGTGATCTTCGAACTCTTCCATCCTCATCTACAGATCCTAAATGACAAGTGATAATGATATCTTCTCTATAATCCTTGAGAGCAGCACTAATATTATCAATGTAATTAGATATATTGAAAACAATATCGAAATAATTGATTCCATTATTTATAGCTTCTTTTAATACAGAATTAACTATTTTCCTTTCTTGTCTAAACAAATACTCTGTCCCTAAACCAATTTCACTAACTTTTAATCCTGTTCTTCCTAGTGTGCGAAATTTCATTCTAAATTATATTAGTTTCTTAATAAAAAGTGAATTTGTTTTTTAGTATAGAAAAGTATTCATATTTAAAAAGTAAAACAGTCCCAATATTCTTTCTAATTTAAAACTTAGTATTTCTGAATATTTTATGATAATTTTATAAAATAATCACAAAAAAAAAGAAAATAAAATTAAAAATTTAGCTTACAGCTCCTATAATTGATGCGAGAAAAACGATTATACCACCAACAAAAACTGAAAAGATTATTAAAGCAAGACCTATAATACCCAAAAATGTTGGTGTGTAATGAATTGGTTTTAATCCCAACAAGATAGGAAGTATAGCAAGACCAACAGCAATTAACTCAATGACCCATCCAAAAGTCCAAAACTCGAAAAGGTTCATCAAATGCAGTATAGATTCAATAAAAGCTATTATACCTCCTGCAATTGCCACAACTCGCATAAATGTATCAGATTCCTGTAACTTACTCCAAGGCACTTTTAACTCAACTTCATTTTTTTTTATGTATGTTTAATCAGAAAATAGACTAGATCCACTTATAAACTTTAACAAAATTAAAAACAGTAGATTAATAAATGGGAGAGGGGGGATTTGAACCCCCGACCACTTGGCCCCCAGCCAAGTTTTAAGCTATAAGATTTAGTATCTTACTGTATCATACCAATCTAGACTACCCTCCCACTTAAAAGAGGTTTCTTTTTGGTATGTAAAGAATAGTGAAAACTGGTAATTAAATCTTTTTTACAATTATCTTTATATCTTAAACCAATAATTTTTAAATTGCTTAAAAAGTTTTAATTCTTATTATTCTCATCTAAAATTGATTTATTTATCCGCTTAATGAGATCAAGAAAACCTTTTTTGATTTTTTGGCCACAATACTTTGATGTAAAAAGAAGTCGGAGTAATGGTAGACGAGTTTCAAGGAAATTTGCTATAGATAAAATTAATATCGAAGAGATTGCTAAAGCTGCAAAAAATTTAGGGTATAATGCTGAGATTGAAAGAAGTTATAAATATCCTAGAACATGGTGGGAAGAACCTGGAAGAGTTTTAATAGATACTAAAGGTAAGAAAAAAACCAAAGTATTAGTTGAACTTGCTAAAGAAATAAAAAAATTACAATCAAAAACTTAGATTTCCTACTATGCACGAGTTTTCTTTTGCTTATAACATTTTTAAAGTAGCTGAAGCTACAGCTCTCAAATATAATGCAAAAAAAATATCCGAAGTACTCTTAGAAATTGGAGAGTTAACCCTAATTGTTCCTGAATTACTTCAACGTTCTTTTGATATAGCTACTAAAGGATCAATAGCCGAAGGTGCCAAACTAGTAATTAAAATGCTTCCTGGTAAAGTTAAATGCCGGGAATGTAATAAAATATCAGAAGTATCTATAACTAAAGAAGCACAATTGACTGGACTTCAATTATTTCAATGTGTTCACTGTGGAAGTAATAATACTGAAATAATTGAAGGTAAAAAAGCGAATGTGAAAAATATTAAAATTCAAGAGTAAATTTTTATATAATTAAGAAATAAGAACACCGTTCAACACTCCGTGTTGTCCGGGTCTTGAACTAATTTTGACATTTCCTAATTCTGTCTCAACAACAGCTCCTTTTGTTAAAACGTGCCTACGATTCAGATCTTTTGAAGCGATATTTTCTTCAAAACCTAAGATCCTCACTTTCTGAGTTTTATTAGTATTTGGATCAGTGACGTTTATATATTGTGTAGCGAACAGTCTAAGTTTAAAATTACCTCCCAGTACACGTTGTTTTTTCTTTTTCTCTGCCCCTATTTCTGTATCAATTGTCGGACGTTCAAGTTCTCTTTTTCGTTTCTTTCTAAAGTATTTAAATTTTTTCCCAGTGTATTTTCTTTTACTCCTAGCGTGTGATCTTGCCATATAAAACTAACCAAAACGAATATTAGTCAATAATATTGGGAAAGAACGATATCTTTAAAATTTTTTTAAAACTTAGGTGAAATTATGTTTTATTAAGGCAAAATAAATATAGACAAAATTTTTATTTAACATATAACATTTACTTAGCTATAATTGATAAAAGATATTAGATTACAGCAAAATGATGGAAAATAATAATAATCTGAAACAATTAGATCGAGAACAGATTGAGAAAATGCTTCAAACTGGTACTACAACAGTAGGAATAATTATAAAGGATGGAGTGGTAATTGGCACAGAATCACAGGCAACAGGCGGAACTGTAGTAGTATCTAAACAAGCTCAAAAATTATTTGAAATAAATCAATATACTGCAGCCACAATAGCCGGTGGAGTAGCAGATTGTCAATATGTTGTCAATCAACTACGCGCTTTATCAAGGTTAAAAGAGGTTGAAGAAGGAGTAATACCAGAACCCAAATATGTAGCTAGCATTTGCCGTAATATACTTTTTTCAGGAAGAACTTATTTTTTAAGTTTGATGATTGTGGGGGGATATTCACTAAAAGAAAAAACTGGTAAACTTTACGGAATTGACCTTTTAGGCACATTATATGAAGAAAATGAATACCTTTCTTTTGGAAGTGGGTCACCTTTCTCGTTAGGTGTGCTAGAGGCAGAGTGGCGATCTGGTCTTTCCAGATCCAAGGGTATCGAACTTATAAAAACTGCAATTACCAGTTCAAAAGAACGAGATGCGGGTAGCGGTTTTGAGCTTCAGATTTGCACCATTGGTAAAGATGGTTTTAAGCAAGTCTAAGAATTAATGTGTTTATTCTATTTGAAAGAGTATAAGTTCTCAACTCCTTTAAGTATCAGTAAACTCATAATCAGAATAATTTTAGATTATAGAACCACCATTCTAAAAGTAGAGTTGGATAATCGAAACAAAGATTTTGTAATCAATAACCACATAACTCTTAAGCTAGAAGGGGGAAGAACTAAAATCTACGTAGATGGGGAGCAATTCCTCAATTGGTGGTATCACCACCAATTTAAATCTCATTTTTAATTTAACTTTTTATTTAGAAAATAATATAGAATAACTATAATTTTAAAATATTTCCCTAACAATTTCAGGAAAAAATTTCAACATCTCCCAATCTGAGCTCTTATTTTTCAAGAGGGGGGGCACCACGGGGGAGGGAGGTAAAAATTTATAAAGGTATAAGATAAATCAAAATAATCTAATAATTTAAATTGGATCAATTCGCTTAATAAGCTTTATTTTATCAAAATCCGAATCATGAGAATAAATATCTTGAATCTTATTTTCTAGTAAACTTGCTACAATTAGGGAATCCCTCCCTCCAGTTCCGTATTTTTCAGCTATCTCAAATGCAAATAATATTGAAGATGTAGAAATATCTAGTACATTGATATTTTTCGAATCAATAATAGCAATTAACCGTTTCTTAACCTCTACCTCTTTATAGTTAAATGCTTTAACTAACGCATGAAAACTCTCCATAAATACAATTGAAGGAATACCAACAAGTTCATTTCCGTTAACAATATTAACTAAAAGGTTTTTACAAGGTAAATGCTCGGGAAGATCCTTATTCAATGCATACACAAGAATATTTGAGTCAATCCCCCTCATGATTTCCACATACTCTTACTTGCTTTTATTACATCTATATCTTTTAAACCTTCTGATAATGGGGTTTCTAAAATTTCGAGAATCTTTTCCTTATTAGCCATTTTTTTTCTGAGATCATGACAAAAAATAATATAATCGCCAATTTTCATGTTGAGATGATCTGCTTCTCTTTTAATCTCCCACCACTTCTCCTTTAACTCATCATCAATCACAATATTAGTCCTCATATATGTAAGTATGTATTACATACTTAAAAATTTTTGCTTATCTAAACTTAAGTAGATTCTTATAAAGCAATCTGAAGGGAAAGATAAAGTATAGATTTTCAGGAGGGGGGCACCACGGGGGAGGGAGGTAAAAATTATTGAGGAGAATACAATTATAATTATATGGTACCCAAATACAAAGGGATTTTGAAATAGACACAAAATTACTCAATAATATGTGTAATCTTGTTTTTTCATAAAATTAAGATACTTTTCTCTTTTTTCCTTGAAGTCATCTAAAAGTGTTTTATAAATTAATATTCGTCGCTCTCTTAATGACAAAATTAAATCCTTTACTTGATCAAAAGATATTTCTTCATATTCGTCTTCTATAGAATTATATTCTCCAAACAAGTTTTTTGGTGCAAGAAAATTATAGTTTTCCAAGTTATCAATTTCAGATTCAATAGATTTTTCCAAATCTTTATTTTCCATAAAATCGATATGAAATCTTTGAAAAAGAAGATTGCTAGTAGCAGAAAAAACATCTTTTTGTCCCATGAAATTTGAAATAAATCCTAACTCTGTTTGAATAATTCTACACAATTTATGCGTGATGTCTTGACTCCATTGATCTGCCCACATCGCAATATCTAATGTTATTTTGTCACTATCTTCCATTTCATGTCCTTGAATATTAATTTCATAGATTTTTTCTTTTATTATTTTTGATATTATTTGTTCTCCATTCTCTTGATCTTTATTACTATTCTTTTTTCCCATTAATTTTCCCTCTTAATTTATCATATAATTAGTTTTAATTATCTAGATTTTTAAAAATTTAAGATTTAGGGGAGATTTGAATTAATAATTATTTTACTTGACCTTCTATATATGGTATATTATTGGCTTCTAAGTATCTTTTATATGCTGTACGATATTCTTGTTTCCACCATAACGGAATATATGCTAATCCTTGCTCAATATAATTCACAGCGTCTGAAAATCTTTCTACCCATATATCAGTATGAGGTTGACCACGAGTATGATGAAACTTTCTGAGAACTGGAACTAATGCAGAAATGCGACAATCAATTTTGTTTTTATCACCTAATTTGTAATGATGTCTTGTAACAATTTGACCAGAAATTAAATTTCCTGTTCTTGCATCCCTCCCACCCCATAGTTTCTTGAGAATACTTATTTGTTCATCTGCAACTTTATTGAAATCTTCATGATAATAACCTGGTTTAGCTCTGGTAATAGTATTATCGATGAAATAAGCTTTATAATAGGCTTCAAATTTAGGTTCAAATTCTTTAATATAATTCGCTTCGATTTGGTTTAAATCTAACCAGAAATATGGTGAATTATCAGCCATAGCTTTGATTAAATTTTGGTATACCACAGTTCCTCCGATTTCTCTAAAGTGGATTTTTAGTTCTTTAAAAATTAACCTTAGGTCTCTGCTATCGATCTTTAGATTGTTCTCTACATTAAACTCGAATTTAGCAACATAATTATTTAAGAGATCATTAAATTGAGAATACTCAGATATAAAATCCCTTAAACAATTAAGAACATTTTCTTCTTTAGAAACTACTACCGCAACTTGCTCAGCCATCCCAAAAGCTTCAACAAAAGACATCTCTCCTTGATTTATTAGATTTAGAAAACTTATTAGATCTATCTTAGATATACTTACTTTACCTAGAATATCGTTTCTAGATACAAGAACACTATCTACTCTAGCGTTTGTATCAGGATTCAAACCAGTGGTGATATAATATTTCTTACCATCAGTACCTTTTATTATGTTTTCAACCATATGAATAACGTTCATACCATCTCTGTTAAAAACTATAATATCACCTTTATTATAACGGGAGAGTCGAGTTATTTTCTTAGCAGATACAATATCCCCTTGTTCAAGTAAGGGATTCATTGAGTGTCCTCTTACTATTACCGCAAAATAGCTTTCACTTAGTGGTTTAGTAATTCTATTTGCAATATTTTGAACAAAATTCCTTATTCTATCTCCAATAGAAGATTTTTTCACTAAAATTTCATTGGAATCGGACCTTGAATTGACCATTCCATTCAAATTTCACAGAAAATTGGGACAAAATTTAGAAAGGCTCGAACCTTGTGTCTCTTAAAACGGAGGAAAATACAAATGAGCGAAAAATCGAAACCAAACCAAAATAAATATGCTTATAAGTATATCCAATTTACAGCCACACCATCCGAAAAGAAGCAAATTAAACATTTTGCCAATAAAGAGAACTTTAAAACTATTTCGGAATTCGTGAGAAGAATCGTATTTGACTATATTAGAAGACAAGACAATCCCAAACTATTCCACTCCGCTAATACCAATTCTATAAATCCGCTTCAAATGGAACGGATAGCCAAAAA
>CP070831.1:1237443-1256337 GCA_020344955.1 Promethearchaeota archaeon
AAAGCTCTGTATATAGCCAAATCTATTAATCCAATATATTGGTTTTGGTAGTTACCAATATTTTCAAGATCTTCAAAATAAGGCATTAAATCTTTAATATTTAATTCTGCTTGAAAAATAATTTGTTCTATATCCCTGAGAGTGAAGCGGCCATATTCAGGTAATCCATCTTGTCTACATCTCGATGCTAATATTTGAGGAATAGTTTTTCTCTTACTTTTCCAAGCTACTTTCCGAATTATTCGTTTAATAAATGATTTAAACATATTAAATTTCCTTCTTTATTCACTCATAAATATTTTTAGTGTTGAATTTTAATGCTAAATAAAAAACTGTTTTCTACCATGAAGAATAAAAAGTAATTAATATTTAAAGAAGTCAGTAAACAGAAATTCAGCTACTTTACAAATTTAAAGTATATATAAATGGTAAAATGTAATTATAATTATAGTGTATAAAAACATGGATTGACAAATCTTTATTTAAAAATATTGAAATAAATTCTGTGAATTAATTTGGTTGACGTTAAAATTAATAAAATTAAACCTTTAGATAAGCTACTAAAAGAATCAAGAAATTTAGTAAAGGAACTGATGGATTTACATTTTGAAAATGTTGAACATGATGAAGAACGAAAAATTTTAGAAATGAAATTCTTTTTGAAAACCTTTGAATTTATTAGAAAAAAATGGAATGTAAGAATTTTATATGAATTGGAGATTCATTCAGGAATGAATTTTAATGAAATGATGCGTCATATGGAAGGTATCTCTTCACGTTCATTATCAGATCGTCTAAAACAACTTGAAAATCTTAATTTAATAACAAGAACCGTCCAAGTTGGTCGACCCCCTAAAGTTTTGTATGAATTAAGTGAAAAAGGCCAAGGTATTATTGAATTAATCCAATTTATTATTCTCTATTTAACAGGGATTTGAATTTTAAATTGAAAGATTGTTATTCAATATTTAAAAGTAAAATAATATGAAAACCCATAGGGAATAATTTTTAAGTCCTTAACAACTTTTAAATAAAGCAAAACCCCCAAATTTTGCTCCAACTACAACAATTTCAAATCTGAAAAATAGAACATCATAATATAATAAATTGTAAAATTAATAAGGCTACTATAACAGTAATAATGAGTGCTATCAAATCAACTATGCAGTACATACGTACCATAATTTTTCTCTCATCTTTTTCACTTTTTTTTCTCATTTCAGCTAATTTTCTTTGCCGTCGTATTAATTGTTCAGATGAAAAAGGGTAATTCATTATTTTTTGTGAATTTGATAATCCTGTTCTTTCAATAAAATCTTTTTTTTCCTCTCCAATTCTTTCTAACATTTGTATTCTTAATTCATCGTCTTTAATTCTTTTTTCTTTTAGTTGATATTCGAGGGCATCAAGATTAACATACTCACCCTCCTTCTTTTTTGTTAATAAATCTTCATACTCTTTTTCAAGATTTTTTATTTCAATTGAATTTTCTAAAATTTGTATTGCCTTTCCAGCCATTTTAATATTGAATTTTGTTTGTTTTTTCTTTTCAATTAGGTTATTTTTTGCGGGACATGGGGGCATTGTCAGAATAAAAGCGTCTAATTTTACTAATTCCGTTTGTAACATTTTTAAATACCCTTGAAAATAAATTATTCCCTTTTCTTCATGTTCCCAATCTTCTTCAGTCATAATGATCTTCCTATTTTTTTTCTTTTTTTTTCTTTTTTCTGGAGGATAAGATTTCTCATTTCTTACAATTCGATCTACAAAATGGTTAAATATTTCTACGGTTAGGTTTTGATCTAAGCAATTTCTGGACGTAATCTCGAGCAGAATGCCTTATAGAGATGTTATTGATTTTAGCACTACCTACTTCGTGAAGCGTCTCTTTTTTTATTAAATTAGATCCTTCCAAGCGTTTTAAATGGTAATGTAAGTTTGGAGCTGTAGTACCTAAGGCTTTTTGTAATTCATTTTGTAAATAATCTTTTTCAAATAATAATTTGAGAATTTTTAATTGATTCTTGGATAATTCTCTTTTAATAGGGTTTAAACTCATCAAATTACTTCTAGACAAGCATGTATAAAATCTTTTTCTTTAATGGCGATTAAATAAAAAATTTAATTATAATTAAGCAACCATCTCAATGAAGCAGTTCTTCATAATAAAACTGTTGTAAAGACTTAAATTGAGGAATTTTAGATTCGAATAAATCACGATTTAAATAACAAAGATTTTGCATGAATTTAAAAAAAGAATGCAATTTTGGATTATAAGACTATAATGACATTTTATTTGTCAAAATCTTAAAAAATCAGAATAATTTAGAATGATCCTTTAATTGACTTTATTTCTACATAGATGACAAATTGCTTACCCTTTAGGGAGTATAGTGCCTCAGTGTTTACATTAAATTTATTTATCTTCGAATAGATTCTCATCCTCAGACAAATCCCAATATAGTTTTTTAAAGACTCGTTGAGTTTCTAGGAAGATTAAACCTAATCTCACATCCTTAGTGGTCGAAACAGTCAATACAGCATCCGGTCCTGCTTGTAAGACTAATAAATAGCCATCTTTCCCTTTGATATATAACTGTTCAAATTCCCCTTTTTTCATCTCTTTTATCGCTGTTTTTCCTAATGAAAGTAAGACAGCATTCATTGCTGCCATTCGTTCTTCATTAATTCCTTTAGGAAGGATCGAAGCGATTGGTAAACCCTCTGCAGAGACGATAGTAGCAGCTTTTAATTCTGGGATCGACTGATATAACTTATTTAGCAAGTCTTCAAGATTTTCAGTAGCATACTTTTTAAATTTGATTTCCTTAGTGGTTCTTTTAATATCGATTCCTTTAGCAATAAAAAATTTTTTTACAGAAGGGTTTAAAACTGGAAGGCCTTCAAAGATCTCCAAAAGATTATCATCAAAGATTTCTGGAAGATATTGCCTCTGAATCGTTAACTTATTTACAGATTGTTTACGCATTATAGATTTGATTTTTCTGATAGCCCTCTCCAACAATCCTATATCAATAGGTTTCATAATCACTAAGTTTCTTGTAAATTAATCATTTATATAACTTATAATCTATAATTTACAATCAAAATAGAGAAACTAAAACTTAAAAACTTATTTTAGGAATAATAGTAAAATTAAAGTGAAATTTGTAATTTTAAGGTAAATCAGTTTTGTTGAACTACAGTTAATCCTTTCTCAATTTTTGTTAGATTTTAATATTACATTCCTATCCAGTTGATAAAGTCCTTAATATAGCCTCTAGCTTTTTCCATTTCTTCAGGAAAGATCGGACCTTCTTGGGTTTTAACTCGAGCGGTTAATAATTCGGAGTATGTTTTTTCAATCATCGATGCTTTTTCCATTTTATTTAGATATTTTTTTGCATAACCTTGAACTCTATCAGTTGGTAAGGCATGAGTTAAAAAACCAGTGCCATATTGTATTTTTTTACCTGACTTTTCCAGTATTTTATTTATTTCAGTTAACCATTTCTTAGATTTCGGGCCTGCTCTAAACATTCGAATTGCTCCTCCTAAAATAATTACATTGGGAACATCTTCAGCAATACTTTTAGGAGAAACGTCCTTCACATCATCAATCTTGACATCAATTTCATTGGAAAACTCGTTCTTGAGCGCTTCCGCTAACAGTTTTCCATTTCCAAACTTGGTATCAGTCATTATTTGTACTTTCATACTTCCAAATTGTGAATTATGGTTTAATAACTTTTTATAGACTAGTATATTTTGAGAATTAGTTCAGTAGAAATTTAATCTCTCAAAATTATAGATAAAGAATTAATTTTATTTATTTGAAGAGTTTCCCAATGCGATCTTCTATTTTAAATCTCAGATCTCCTAAAATCTTATTGATTTGGATTTCAAATGGCTTAAAATGATTTAGGCTTTTTGATATTATTTCATCTAAGTGGAACATTTTGAGAAACTCGGATATAATTAGCTTTAAATGACTTTTTACAAGGTTCTGATCTGTATCTTTTTCAATTATAGCAAAAGCTATTAATAATGGAGAATCGGGAGAGTCATTATCAGGAACTTGGATTTTTTTGCAATAACATGCAATTTGGAAATTGGAAAAAGAGATTACATTCATTTTATCGTGATATACTTCAGATATGTAATCTTGTACTCCAGCTAAGAATTTTGCACGGATTTTGGAGTCTAATACTTTATCTGAGTTATTATAGTATTTGAGATCAACCAGACTTTTCAATCCATAATTAATACCTATTTCTATTATCGCCATATCTAAAAAGTTAGTTATATATTATATATTTGCTTAATAACTATAAAAAAATTAGGTAAATGTTTAAGAGGGTTTTGATAATATGGATGTTATTAATTTAATCAAAATAATCACAACCTTAATTACTTCTGGCGTCTCTTTGGTTGTAGGAACTCGAATTCTTATTTTGAACAGAACTGATTGGTTAAATCGATGGTTTGCTTTGTTTTTATATTCTTCAGCCTCAGGATTTTTAATATATGCTATTTACCATTTAATTTTGGATAATCCAACTGTTATAGTCCCCCTTATGGTCACATCCCACATCTTCTTCAATTTTCTTATGGTTTCTCTAACGATGACCGTGTTTGTGTTAGAAAAATATACTAAAATTGCTATGAGTATGAAGTATCTTGGTACAATGTTAATTATATTTTTTATTATGAGTTTAGGGTATTTTATCTTTATACCAACTTTGGATATGGATAGGTATAACCTAGGAATTGTAGATACCTCTACTCCACTTGGTTGGTTAATTACTGTAAATGTTATTCGAGTTATATTAGGTGTTTATGTAGTTTCAAGATACATTGGAACGACGAAAAAAATGGAGGGGGATACTAGAAATAGAATAAAATGGTTTTCATATGGAGTAATTATGGCAGTATTAGGTATGATTATCAATCTAGCAGGAGGAGCGTTCTCACAATTGCTGATTGAGATTATAGCATTGATTTTTGTGAGTATAGGGGCTATTTTAATTTTTAAAGGGTTCCTAATTTAAAAAAATTTCTTTTTAATTCATTTTTTCCTTTATTAGCTTACATATTCTCTGCGGATTTCTGGTAGAGAATAGAAAAGGTCTTCCAGATTGAAAGTACAATTTTACAGCTTCTCCAAAATCTGTGTTATAAGCCGATGAACCATCTAGCCCCAATCGAATTCCTAATCCACCATAGGTTTTAAAACGCGCTTTAGTGATATCACAATTAGTAATATTAATTAGGGGTATTCTTTTATGGTTAAAAATGCCATATCTTACCTCAATTTGAGTATTGGTTATGATAATTTTTAATCTTCTAAAATTCCAATACATTAGGAAAATGAATATACTAACAAAACCGGAAATTATCCATAAAAATGCCAATTCTTCCGGCATAAAAATAGAAATTATAATACCCAGAATAAATATTAACAAGCAAACAAGTAGGATAATAATCTTTACAAAACTTCCCGCTTGTACCCATTCTTCATATAATATTTCATCAATTTTTTGAATATTACTTGCTTTAGCTATTCTACTCACCAATTTAATTTTATTTCTTTAACCATAGTAACTATATATCAGATAAGATTTAAATTTTTTTATTCATGAGGAGGCTCTTAGTAATAAAAATTTAGAAGATAAATTACTGAAGGATTTTCCATTATATCTATTTATAACTAATCCAAAATAACATTTAAGAATTATTTATTAACGATATATTAATTTATAAAAGATTTTTAGTTGAAAAGACATACAACAGTTTATTAGAAAACAGTTATAAGTTAAAAAATTATTCTTTTTCACTATTATTATATAGAATGTTCTCTGAATAAAATTCCCCAATTAAAATTTTTAAATCTTTAAAAGATACAAGAAAAATAAAAAAAATTTAATAATTTTGTTTAGATTTTTGACTCTTCTTCAACTTTAATTGCTTCAGCTTTTGTTTTTACTGTTGCTACGGAATCGAGAATTTTTTTGTGGAAAACAGTTTCGATGTCTACCATATTTTTAATAATCTTTTGCATAGTTTCTAATTTTGTTTTGTTGAATTCCTCGGTTGCTGCTTTTACATCATCTTCTTCTCTCATAGCCTTCTCTTTCGCAGTTTTTAATTCTGCTTCCGCATTTTGTATTTCATTTGGCTTTAATTTTTCTTTTGGTTTGCTTTTAGCTTTACTTAGATGCTTTTCAGCTTTTTCCAATTCTTTTTCTGCCTTTTGAGACTCCTTCTGTTCAGCCTGAAGTTTTTCTAAGCTAATTAAAAGTTCATTTAGTGGGGCAATATATTCTTCCTGGAGTCTTTTGACTTTTTCCAGACTTTCTTTATCAATAATTTCAAATGTCGAAGCTAATGAGCCTATTGCTTGTCCCAAGGAAGGAGTTTCCGTCTCAGCATAACCCTTTAATGCAGCGACAGTTTTTTTAATTTCCTTGGTAACATTTTCTACAGCATTAATATATTGATTGCTTTCCTTAATTAACTCGCTAATCTTATTGCTTGTAATTCCTAAAGCATCTGTTAATTTCTTAAACATTTTTTAACACCTTCTTATGGTCAGAGATCTAAATTATACTCAAATTTATAACATTTTTGTTTATAAAAAATCAACTAAAACTAATCATTCTTCAATTAAAATCTACAAAGAATAAAGCCAAGTCTCTTTATATAGAATAAAATGAAAAAAAGGAGAAATAATAAACTTAATTTTTTATCTTTATTTTTTTAATACTTTTTCTGATTAATATAATATTTAAAGCAGTTGCTATGGCAAATAACATAAAAAAGACGGTAAATGTTATATTTTGAGAGGGTCCAGAAGCAAACTCATTATATAATAGATAAATTCCGCTGTTGCTTTCACTTGCGACTATGTAAGCTCCATTTTCTGATATGACAATGCAACTAATTTCCCCTCCGATTGTGTAATTCCATAGTGGTGTCGAGCTTGTTTTTTCAAAGAGAAATAAAGTAGAATTTAAACCATGTTCTGCAGCAATCTTTACTGCTGTAGCCCCTCCAGGACCACCTCCAACAATTATCAAATCATAATGCATTAAATCTCATTTTCTAAATGATTTTGGACTTTAATGAATATATCATATAAATAATAAAGTAATTATAGATTGAGATGTAAAATTAAGTAAATAAAGCAAAAATTATGGTATAGAATTTAATGTCATCTGAATTTGAACAGAAATTAGAAAAATATGCTGAAGTGTTGTTAAAAGTTGGAATAAATCTCCAACCTGGGCAGCGTCTTTTGATAGGAGGCCCTTCGCTGGAGTCGGATGGCGCTCCACTTGATTCGGCACCTTTAGTAAGAATGATTGTAAAGAAGGCATATCAAATGGGAGCTCGATTTGTTGAAGTAGTATGGGGTGATGAGCAATTACGCCTAATGAGATTTAAGGATGCTCCTAAAGATTCAATTGAAGAATACCCAAAATGGAGAATAGATGCAAGATATGATATTTCAAAAGCAGCAGATGCTAATATTCTCTTTGATAGTCCAAATCCCGATTTAATGAGGAGTATAGAAACTGAATTACTATCAAAATTCCAAAAATCATTCTACCAACAAATGAAACGTGTTTATGATTTACTAAAGGGTAATGTGTTTAATTGGGTAGGAGCCCCAGTTCCTAATGATGGATGGGCAGATAAACTATTTCCAAATGTTCCTAATGAGAAGCGAAAGCATAAACTTTGGGAGGCAATTTTTGAGATTTGTCGTGTAAATGAAGAAGATCCAATTTCTGCGTGGGAAAAGCATAATTATACTCTTGCTAAACGCTGCAATTTTTTAAATAAAAAGCAATATACTGCCTTGAAATTAACAGCTCCTGGGACTGATTTAACGGTTGGTATGCCTAAAAACCATATATGGGAAGGCGGAGCCACTACAGCCTTGAATGGCATAACTTTTACAGGGAATATACCTACTGAAGAAGTCTATACAATGCCACATAAAGATAAAGTTGAAGGTGTTGTTTGTACTACTAAGCCGATATATTATGGTGGGCGTACTATAGAAAATTGTTATTTAAAGTTCTCTAAAGGACGGATAATTGAAGCTACTGCTGAAAAAGAGGAAGAATTCTTGCTTGAAACACTTGAAATAGATGAGGGGGCGCGTCAATTAGGAGAAATAGCATTAGTCCCACATAGTTCACCTATATCTCAGATTGGTCTGCTTTTTTATAGTATGCTAATAGATGAAAATGCTTCAAACCATATCGGATTAGGTGAAGCTTACAGAGATACATTGTTAAATGGAGAAACTTTAACTGACGAAGAATTCATGGCTGCTGGAGGCAATAATAGTCTTGTTCATCTTGATTTTATGATTGGATCGGAAGAAATGGATGTTGATGGAATATTGGATGATGAAACCATAGAACCCTTAATGCGAAAAGGAGAATGGGCTTTTGAAGTATAAATTTATCGTTATCAAAAAATATTGCCAGTCTTTTTAAGGGTTAATAATGAAATCTCATACTCTAATAAATCTAATATTTAATATTTAATCATCAATCATTTTTGAATGACCTTTTGGACAAGTACTTTTTGTATAATCATACCACCCACTATCCTCAAAAATAGCTCTTGTTTTCCAATGCTTTTTACAATAGACTTTTCCACATTCTCCACAATAGATATCAATTCCAAAATTCATGATTTTATCATTCTTTAACTTCATATCTAATTCAGAAATATCTTTTGTTTGTAATAATTCTACCAAGATTTCTAGAGACTTTGAATCCAGACTTTTTTCAAGTGTTCCAGTATACCCTAAATTTTCAATGTCAATAGTGGCTGCGATTTGATTACATTCAGAACAAAAAACATAATATTTGCCATCTTTACTCATATTAAAATAATTATTAGGGTTTTTTTCATTTTTTAACCACATTACTATAAAATCATCACATATTTCTATAAAAAAAAATGAGGTATAAATTTTCCCAATAGACAAAGAAGTAATCTATTGACATTATTATAGTTGTACTTTACTAGACTATATTAAATAATCTTAAATATTGATTTTTTTAGAAACTATCAGGCAAATGCATTTTTTTTAATTAACTTATCAATCCAGCTCTCAAAATAAAACATTTTTGTGGGGACAAAACTAATTACTTCTTTAATATATGGATTTTTTTCAATTTCTTTAACTTGTTCATCAATATCTCTCAATTTATCTATAAAAACTGTGAATATGAAAGCCTCTTGATTAGCAATCTTCCATACATAAAAATAATTTTTAACAATTTTCATAACATTGCTCAAGGATTCGGATGCAATTCTCTGAAATTTAACAATTAATAGATAAGAAAGGAATTCTGCTGCACTTGTATCGAGATCTATCATGAAAAGAATTATATTATTTTCCCTAAGATAGCCTAACCTTCTCTTGACTGTTTTAGATGAGATTCCTAACTCATTTGCGATTTCTACATCGGTTTTTCTACAATTATCCTTCATGGAATTAATTATTTTCCAATCCGTTTTATTTAACCTCTCACTTTTAAAACCCAGAGATGGGGGAATAAGTAAAATAAAATTTTCCATATTTTCTATTTCTTCAAATTCCATCAATTTTCCAAGATTTTTTTTGAAATCATAGTCGTCAGAATATATATGAATAATCTGCATCTTATTTTGGAGAGAAATAGCTCCTCCCGAAACCTCATCTAGTTGTCCGATGCGTTCAATTAATTCATGCTGATCTGTACCTGGTTTGACATCGACAAGAGTATAACAAACTGATCTTTTTAATAACAAAAAGTTGAGATTTGTCACAAATTTCATTATCACTCCCATTTCTACAAGTTCATTAATCCTTTTTTTTACCAAGTAGGGAGTTAACTTAACTTTCTTCGCAATTGATTCATAAGACATCCGTCCATCAAAAAGTAGCAATTTAAGAATATTTATATCTTTTTCATGCATTTTATAGAGAGTTGTAATTTTTTTTATAATAATTAATGTCCTATTTCCTTATTTATTTTTATGAAACTGTACATTTTTTGAACAAATTATGTCTAATTGAGATGATTGTAATCGCCATATTCTTTAAATATTTCAATTATTTCTTTATAAGTGAGAAAAACTGATTAATTTTAATCGGTTTTTCTTGTATAAATGACCAATTATTTAATGGAGGTAAAATAAATGAAAGAAATAGTGATGTTATATCAATCTAAACACACCAGTTGGTATAAACCTTGGGATAAACGATCCTTGGGTTTAAATATCATCGGTTTTATGGTGATAGCTGTTTTAACTGCTATATTCACCGTGTTTTTTGATATTGTAATGATAAAAATAGGGTACATTTATCTATATTTTGTAATGATTTTTCTGATGATGACAACTTATTTTTTCTGTGTTTATTTGAAGACAAAGGCTTCTGCTACTTTCTTTTTTGGCATAAATGGAATTATTGGAATTCCAATTGAATTTGTAATAGAATGGCAGATTGAGAATACATTAGCCTCTCCTTGGAGTGCATTATATTGGGCTTTAATTTATATTGCATATGGATTATCTATAGATATATCATTGTGGTTATTGAAACCTGCAAAAAATGAGAGAAGAGCGGTGATGGTATCCTCTTTAATCTCTTCAATTAGTATAATCTTATTAAGTATTTTAGCTTTGGAGACTTTCTATAAGATAGGCTTGTCAGTCCCTGGTGTTGATGGTTTTCGTACCTATGAATATTTTATGATACCATATTCAATAGTTCAGGGAGTTATGGGCGGTTTTCTAGGCTGGTATATTGCTAATCATTTGCTTGAAAGAAAGAACTACAAAAAAATATAAATATCTAACTAAAATAAAAGTAAATAGGAGGTGATATGAAAAATGGGTAAGCTTCGACTCGAGTTTGATGAAGCCTTAGAATTTTGTGAGCAAGTTCGTGCTTTAAACAAAAAAAAATCTATTTCCTTTAATAAAATGTGGTGTTGGGGTTGTGCAAAATTCACTAAAAGTCCTGAGAAAAGATGTTTTGCGAATAAAGAAGACGGAAGTAATACTGGATGTACTCAGGTCAATAAGTTTTATAAAAAATTACATAAATAACAAAAAATTTTTATTTTCTTTTCAAATTTATTAGATTTGTATTCCTCTTACATCTAATTTTAACTTTAATAGACTAATCAATCAGTCATTTTGCTTCTTATTCAAAATTTATTATTAAACAAGTTTACTATCTTAATATAGAGTGAGAAACTATATTTAAGAAAATAAATTAGATTTCTTGTTAGAATTATGGATGAAATTGACCTCTTTATTATTCGAAAACTATTAAGTAATTCTCGCTTAACCTATAGAGAACTAGCAGATATGACCAATATGTCGGTTAGCGGTATTCATAAACGAATAAGTAAACTCGAAGATGATGGGATTATTAATTATTATATTGCTCGACCAAGTTTAATTGCATTAAAATATCTATGGGTCGCGATTTTTGGCTCTTCAAATGCAAAATCATTGGACGTAGTTAGTAAAGAGCTTGGGCAACATGAAAATATCAGTATGGTATGTATAACCGGCGGAAAATTTCTCTATGTTAAAGCTTATTTAAGAAATATATCAGAACTTCAAGATTATAGTAGTTATGTGTCAAGAACTGCTCAAATAAGTGATCCAACTATAGGAATTATCAGTGTACCTTACATCACCACACCAGAACCACTGACAAAGATTGATTTTAAGATATTGAAAACTCTTAACAGAGACGCAAGAAAGCCGATAACAGATATTGCAGATGATATAGGGATTTCAGCTAAAACTGCTAGAAAACGATTAGATCGTATGATTGAGAATAATTTGGTTAGTTTTACTATTCGATGGACACCGGCACATGAAAATTGTTATTTTACTATTTTTTATCTATTATTAAATGAAAGCACTGATCTTAATTCTACGGTTCAACATCTCAACAAGAAATTTTCCAAGAATATTGCATATTGCTTTACTTTTAGCAATATTCCTCATTTAATCTTGTTGAGTACTTTAACAAAGACTTCTAAAGACACCCAGAGAATTCAAGAAGAATTGCAAACAGAAGGATTCAATGATGTTATTCCTCATATTTTTTTATCCGTAAAGTGGTATGACTGTTGGGTGGATCAATTACTTAGAACAAAATGAAGAAATTAGATTAGATCACATTCCCAAATCTCAACTAAGTAGAAAAAATATTGGAATTTTTTATATTAATTTTTATCCTTTTCAGTGTAAAACAGTGCATATTTCATAGTATTTTCTTATTCTAAACTGCGATATTTTAGATGATAAATTGTTATTCTTCCTATTTAATGACTATAAGCCCCCATTGTTAATTTTTTTCTGTATTAGTGAACAAGCTCTTATTAGAGTCCCAATCTACATTATCATTAACAAATAAAATTGTTAATAAAAAAAAAATTAAAAAAGTCATTTGGAGTGTGAAAAATTTGGAAAATTGGAAAGAAGTTACTGGCGCTCTTTTAGGTGTATTAATAGCGGTTGTTTGGTTAGCTTTTGCAATGATCGGGTTCCATGTCTTTTATGCTATCGCTCTTACTATGGTGTTAGGTACATTATCTGGAGGTCTTTATGCGATAAGCGCTAAGAATAAAGAAAACACTAAAATCAAAGAAGGTTAGGAAGAACTTCTAATCATTTTTTTTTTATTACAAGAATATTTGATAATAATTAATTTTATAGGACAAAAAGAAAAATGAAGTGATAAAAAAATGGTTCAACAAGCGGAGGAAAATTTGATAATTATAGACTTTGTTGGAGAAGTGCAAAAAAATTTAAATAAACGGCTAGAACGGGAAAAAGCTCTGGTAAAAATGGAAGAATTTTTAATAAAACTAAACAAAGAACACAAACCAGTTAAGATAGACTTGGAAAGAATATTGAAGAAGGTTGAATTGAACGTAAAATATCTTGAATCCATTGTACCGGTTCAGGAAATAAAGTATCAACAAGTTTACAGGAATTATGGAATATATTAGAGATTTATATAATTTTTGTTTTAAATATGAGAATATTGCAGAGACTTAACAAAAAAAATAGGAAAGAGGTAAAAAAATTCTGATGAAACTATGGATAATTTATAATCAAGGAATTGGATTTTCAATGATAATTGCTGAGATGCTCCAAGAACGGTTGGAAGACTCCATCGATGTATCTGTCGGAAATGCCAAAAAGATTGAACCTGCTTTCTTGGTTGAAGAAGGATTAGATTACTTGATTATTGGAGATGTTATAAGTGAAGTAAATCCAAGTTTGGAAATTCAAAACTGGTTGCTTAAGTTTTGGGAAATTGCAAAAACAATTAATATCAATCTTAAAGCGATATCAGGTTTTTATATTATGTTAACCGATAATACAGTTAAACCCTTCTGGGTTGAATTTATTCACGATAATGCAAAAGTTGATATAATTTATCCACCAATACTTTGTTTAAAGCTAAATTTAACAGAATTATCATTAGAAAATAAAACTTCTGAAATAGTTAAAAGATATTCAGATGATTTTATTGAATATCTTATAAATACAAATTAAATAAAAAGAAGAGATGAAAAATATGATGGAAACTAATACTGAGCATAAAAGTTTAAATAGTATGACATATCGTCAGATGAGGCTTTATGTTGACGAGCTGACTCCTGAACAAGAAAAAAAGTACAATAAAGAGCTTAACCTAAACCCAATAAAGCCAAAAATTTATGAAGCAACCGAAGAAGACATCGAAACAATTGTTAATTTATATAATAAATCTTGGTTGACATCAAATACACCCTTCAGAAGGTTAACATTTGAAAATATTAAACATCTTTACTACAATCCTAATATAAGTATATTAATTGCAAAATTTTATGGCATTCCTGCAGGATTTATCATCTTAGACTTCGAAGGAGCAAAAGATCACTATGCTAGTGTATTAGCTTTAGCGGTATTACCACGCTTTCAACATAAAGGTCTTGGAAGGTTTCTAGGGTTCAAGGCTGGGGAGCTTTTCAAGCAAAGGAATATCAAAGAGATTCGGAGTGAAGTTTATGTAGATAATTATATATCATACAAATTTAATCAGGCAATGGGATTTAAAGAGATTGCTGTGAAAACCTATATAAATGAAAAGAGGTAATTAATACTATGAAAGAATCTGCTGAATTTGATATTCAAGTCAAAAATGTATATAAATCCTATGGTAATGTTAAGGCTTTAACAAATGTGTCATTTAATGTTAAAAAAGGAGAAATATTTGGATTATTAGGACCCAACGGTGCAGGAAAGACCACAATTCTTTCTATTATTGAATGTTTACGAAAACAAGATAGTGGTTCTGTATCTGTATTAAATATGGATACTAGAACTAAAGCTAAAATAATACAAAGAAAAATTGGCGTCCAATTACAAAATACGAGCTTAATTCCTGATCTTAAAGTAATTGAACAACTACAATTATATTCTAAATTATATCAAAAAAGATTGGATAAAGATAAAATCGTGAGATTACTTGAGGAGGTCGGGCTCATTGAGAAGGCTAATGTCTTACCTAGAAAGTTGAGTGGAGGTCAAAGACAACGTTTAGCTCTTGCTATTGCAATAATTAATGATCCTGAAATTCTTTTTTTAGATGAACCAACGGTCGGTCTTGATGTTCAATCACGCCATAATTTATGGGATATAATCCTTGAATATCATAAGAAAGGTCGTACTATTATTTTAACTACTCACTATATTGAGGAAGCAGAAAATCTTTGCCAACGAGTTGGAATTATAGATCATGGAATGTTAATCTCTATTGGAGCTCCAAGAGCTTTAATTAATCAATTAAGTGGATCATCTATCATAACGCTATCTTCAAGTCATTCATTAGATGTGTTGAAAAGCTTGTCAAATGAGATAGCTTCTCAATATAAAGTAAATACTATAAAAATAGAAACCGTGAAAATAGTCGACACTCTTAGTTCATTGATAGGTTTAATTAAAAAGCATGACATTAGTGTAGATGAGTTATATATTAAGCATCCGGATTTAGAGGATGTATTTTTAAAATTAACAGGAAGATCAATCCGAACATGAATAAATAAGAGGTGAAATAAAATTAAAAAAAATCTATTTGAAGATGTAAAACCCACTTTGCAGTTATCTATAGCATTATTACGAGCAAATCTAAAAAATGTGAGAATGTTACTATTAACTTTATTTTTTCCATTATTTTTATTATTTACTTTTTGGATAAGTACTCGATGGGACGATCCTAGTGAATTTGATTTAATGAAATACATGTTTCCAGCAATTGTTGCTATCAGTGTTATGCTGACGGGTCAGATGTTAGCTACGCGATTGAATAGTTGGAGAGAGCAGAATATATTCCAAAGGCTCACATTGACTTCCATCGATATATCTAATATAATGTTAGGAATGGCTTTTACTCAAATTATCATGGGAATTATACAAGGATTAGCTATTCTAATTATTGGTGTAGTTCTACTTCAAATAAACATCAATTTGGTGAGTTTTTTTCTACTCCTCGGAGTAATTATAGTAACGGGAATGGCATTTACTGCTTATGGTACGTTTATCGCAACTATAACTAAAAGAAGTGAGATTACAGGTTATGTGTTCTTTTTTAGCCTTTTGCCGCTATATTTCCTAGCAAGCTTTCCAACAGAAATGTTACCACCTTCAATTCAATTAATACTCCCCTGGTTACCTACTTGGATGTCTATTGAATTAATTGATTCAGCAATATATGCACAATCATTCCCTTCTAACGGGTTTCTAATGATTATTGGATTGGTGATATATATTGGGGTTTTTGTCCTAATTAGTATTAGATTTTTTAATTGGGAGGATTAGAACATAAATGAAAAAAGATAATTTTGAAAAATGGAGTTGAAAAATTAAGACTTCACTTTAAGATTTTAATATATATTAAAATAAAAAAAAATAGGTGTTAAGAAATAATGGAAATTAAAGAGAAAGTAGAAAATGAAAAAGTATCTCAAAGTGGAAATTTAATGAAAGCGGCGGTTTACTCTAAATACGGACCTCCAGAGGTTCTTCAAGTTAAGGAGGTAAAAAAGCCAGTTCCTAAGGAAAATGAAGTACTGATAAGAGTATATGCAACAACCGTGACTTTATACGATTGTTGGGGGAGAGCTTGCACAGGCCCTCCAGGATTTGGACTATTAATAAGATTATCTTCGGGATTTAAAAAACCAAAAAGGCCTATACTTGGAACGGAGTTCGCTGGTGAAGTTGAATCCGTTGGTAAAGATGTGATTCTATTCAAAAAAGGCGATCAGGTGTTTGGGTTCACTGCGAATCTGGGAGCTAATGCCGAGTACATAAGTATGCCTGAAGATAAGGCAGTGGCAATAAAACCGACCAATATGTCGTATGAAGAAGCTGCTGCCATTCCCTATGGAGGGTTAACCTCATTGTATTTCCTAAGAAAAGGGAATATCCAAAGCGGACAAAAAATCCTTATCTTTGGTGCCTCTGGAGGATTAGACACTTTTGCAGTCCAACTTGCTAAGTATTTTGGAGCAGAGGTTACTGGAGTATGCAGTACCCCAAAATTAGAATTGGTGAGATCTCTTGGAGCGGATAAAGTAATTGATTATACAAAAGAGGATTTTACCAACAGCGGTGATAAATACGACATTATTTTTGATACGATTGGCAAAAGTCCGTTTTCAGCTAGTAAAAGGTCGCTCAAGAAAGAAGGGTTCTATATTTTCGCTACGTTCGGGTTAGGACGAGCTTTTCGAGTAGCAATGAACAAGAATGCAATAAGTGGACTCGTAGAGGAAAATGCTGAAGACTTGATTTTCCTCAAAGGCCTTATTGAAGCGGGAAAGATAAAAGCGGTTATCGATAAAAGTTATCCAATAGAAAAAATTGCTGAAGCTCACAGGTATGTCGAATCAGGGCAGAAGAAAGGACAAGTTGTAATTACATTGGACAATATTTAGTAATTTTTACAGGTATGATCACAAGATTTATTGCTTTAGGTGGAGTGATTGCAATGTGGTGGGGATTACGGAAAGTTTAAGAATAGAAAGATTATGCGCTTTATTCTTTGTTCTTTAATATCATATTACTAAACCTTGTTCTTTAAATATACTGAATCAGAATCACCAGTATGATTAAGTCTTTTATTCATGAAATTGATAAACAAATTGCTTCTAATATGGAATTATATAAGCAAACTAAATTTGAGATTTTTAGAAAAAGATTAGAAGAACTAAAAGCTTTAAAAAATGAAATTCTAGCTACAATGCAAAATCAATTACTAATTTAAGTTAAAATATTATCTATACATTATAGTATTTTAATTATTATTCAAGATACCATTACGCAATAAACGTAGTACTTCTCCTTCTGTTTTTTTATCATAATCTTTGCCACATGAGACATCCAGTCCTAGCTCTTTATTGTCTAATACATATTGGACAAATTGTTCAACTCCATCCTCTTTTATACACCGAGCAAAGGCTTTAACTTTTGGATTATGATCAGGACTATACTGATCTTTATCACAAGGAAATTCTTGACATTCCCAACACCCATTTAAACCCTTTTTTACACTACAATTATATTGGAAACAACCTTCTTCACTTAAATATTTTCCACAACTGTTTGTTGTTGATTTACATCCACCACACGTGTCAAATAAATGACAAAATTTACAGATCAGACCACAATATGCGATACTTTCAATAGTATCTTTTTTTATATATTCAGGGTTTTCGGTCATTATTTTTTACCTTTTTACATTTCATGATTAATAATTGAATCATAAAATTTAATTATTACATTATTATCTAACCAAGAGAAAATCATTTCTAGAGTAGAAGATTTTGTTGAGTATAAAAAAGTAATTAACTGGCTATGATGTAAGAATCTAAGCACAAATCACTTTAAGTTTCCTTCTTCAAACCATAAAATAGCTTATCGAGGTGTACTGGTTCAAGCTTCTCTTTCCATCTCGACTCATTTTGTTCAATCCATTTATTATACTTTGCTATTTCGAATTGCTTTATCTCTGTTGGGAACATTGTTCTTAATCTTATGATAATATTTTGAATTGCATCTTGAGACATATCCTTTTTACCATTAAGAGCATCATTAAGTTGTTCTAACGCACGGACGCGCTTATAAGGTATTATTAATCTAATTATACTCTTAACAATTTTATCAAAATATTTTTCCTTTGATGTGGAATCAAAATCTAAGGAATAAGTTGTAAGAAGCCTATTTATTTGGGCGATTTTTCCAGTGTCGATAAACATCTCATTAGTACAAAAGTCTATACAACGATAACAATAATAACATTCCCCTTTCTCACTGATATCAAATCCTTCTAAAGTAGGGCATATTTTTTCACATATTCCACATTCAGTACAATAGGGGGTTCTTCTTATTTTCAATGGACTTATTTTACCAAATAAAAAAGCTAA
This sequence comes from Promethearchaeota archaeon, assembly GCA_020344955.1. Classification (GTDB taxonomy): domain Archaea; phylum Asgardarchaeota; class Lokiarchaeia; order Sigyniarchaeales; family SOKP01; genus Loki-b32. The sequence goes on from CP070831.1 coordinate 1,255,968, forward strand.
GGCACAAAAAGGGCAGAAAAATCGACAGTAGGGACGATAAATAAAAATACTGATAAAAATTGTCAGTAAAAATATAGTAAAGGCTATAAACATTATCACGTTTAATGGAGTCCAAAATACAAGAAATCCATTAATGGGATTCATGAATAAAGTTGTTTGCAACCCAAAAATTACTGAAAAAATTGCATAAGCAATAAAAAATCCCCAACGAAGATAATTCTTTTTTTTCCAATATTTTCTTTCATAATCCAATTTTGGTTTGAAACGTACCATAGACGTCAACTCTTGAATTGCTCCTAGGGGGCATACATAGCCACAAAAAATCCTGCCAAAAATTAGCGTTAATCCAAGAAATATTCCCACTCTTATG
>CP070831.1:1256437-1271484 GCA_020344955.1 Promethearchaeota archaeon
ATTGGTGAAACTTTATGGGCTTTTGGAGCAGCTTTAACATCAGGTACCAATATGGCATTTATCTATGACACATTAAGGAAACTTGGAAGAGAAGCGGAAGTTTCAAAAGTAATGGCTAGGAATAGAAGTTTTAGTCTACTTGGTATTGCAATTTCCGCTCCAATTGGTTCAATTATAGGTGCTTACTTTTCATTAAATCTTGTAATGAGTCTTGTATTCGTGCCTTTTATTATAGCAACATTGATATCAATAACGTTAAAAGAACCGAATCATAACCTCGAAAGAAAGAAAACTGACAATTATCTCACTATTGTAAAATCTGGATTTACAGAGCTAACAAACAATAAGATTTTGAGAACTTTAGCTGTTGAAATGGTGTTAACAGAAGCGATAGTATTTTTTTTAATTTGGACTTATCAAGTGTACCTTGAAGCGCTAAATTTTCAATTAATATTCTTTGGGTTTGTGAGTACTTTAATGACACTTATACAAATTCTATTTAACAATATCCTTCCAACTCTGGAAAACAAAATCAATAACAAGAGAAGGTTTCTTAAAATATATACGATAATTCCAGGAATTGCTTTTATTTTAATGGCGTTAATACATTATATACCAGTGAGTATTCCTTTAGTTCTTGTTGTTATTGGTTTTGGCTTTTCTAGAAGTTTGATATTTGTTAAAGCTATAAATCGGCAAATTGAAACGGAGAACAGAGCTACAGTTATAAGTACAATAAACATGATAGCAAGTCTTATGAGAGCAATTCTTTACCCTTTTGTTGGATATTTGGTGATGTGGAATTTGAATATTACATTTATAGTGCTAGGAACAATTATAGTAATATTTGCATTATTATCGAAGATCAAAAGTGAAAATCTATAATTAATACTTTTTTTATTTTTTTCTTGAATACAGAAATAAGTTAATGTGCTAATTTAATTCCTCTAATATTTTTTTTGCTAATTTTTCTCCTACTATTTTCGATATCTCTTCTAATGTAGATTTTTTAATATTATCTATGCTCCCAAAATGATTTAATAATTTATTTCTAGTAACTGGACCTACTCCATCAATACCATCTAATAATGAACCTGTTATTCTTTGTGTTCTTTGTTTTTTATGAAGTCTAACAGCAAATCTGTGAGCCTCATCACGAACTCTTTGAAATAATTTTAATAATGGTGAATTCTTTGCTAGAATGAGCGGCTCTTTCTTGTTAGGTATATAAATTTCCTCATATTTTTTTGCTAATCCTATGATAGGAATATTAAGACCTAGATCTTGCAAAACAGAGATTCCCGCGTTAAGTTGCCCCTTTCCTCCATCAATTAATATTAAATCAGGAAGTTCTAAATTTCTCTTTAATAACATATTGTATCTTCTTTTTAAGAGTTCTTTCATCATAGCTACATCATCAGGTGTCGATTTTGAACGAATTTTAAAATGTCTATAGTATTTATTATATGGTTTTGCTTCTAAAAAGTAGACCATTGAGCCAGTTGCATCAGTACCTTCAATATTAGAAATATCAAAACCTTCAATAATTCTTGGTTCTTTTGGTAAGTTTAATATTACTTTAGCTTCTTTTAAGATTTCTTTTCTAAATTCTGCTTCATCCAATGTAATCTGTTCCATCTGAATGCTCTGATTCACTATAACTTTAGCATTTTTATTTGCGATACGAATCAGACTTATTTCAAAATCATCTTTGGGAGTTTTGATTTGTATTTCAGCTTTTAAATCTTTCAAATAATTATATAAAACATCAAATTTCTTGCTTACTTTAGTAACGATTATCATATCTGGCAAGTAAGTTTTAAAGTCTTGATAATATTGTTCCAAAATTGAAGAAAATAATTCATCTTTATGAACGAGTTTTTCTCTTAAATCAAAATTAAAAGAATTTTTATTTATTATCCTTCCCTCTCTGACATGGATGATAACCATTGCCATATAGTTATTCTCAGAATGATACCCTATTATATCCTTATTTGCATCATGATTTAAAAACACATGTTGCTTGTCTGTTGCATGGTCAATATCTTCTAATTTGTTTCTCCAGAAGGCAGCGATTTCAAATTCTTGTTTTTTTGCAGCTATCTGCATTTTTTCTTCGATTTGTCTTTTTAATTCACTTGTTTCTCCTTTTAAAAACATTTCTATCTTTTTCAGATTATCTATATATTCTTCTTTAGTAATGCTTGTATAACAAGGACCAGGACAGAGTTTTAATTGGTAATATAAACAAGGTCTTCTTCTTTTTTTAACAGGCTTTGTACATGAACAATATGGGAAAATTTTTCTTAAATCTCTCAATATTCTTATAATTTCCTTTTTGTCTGTATACGGTCCTAGATATAAATTATCTTGAGAATATTTTTCAGGGTTTCTTAGTACTCGAATTCTCGGGAAATCTTCAGAATAAAAAATAGCAACCCAAGGATATGTTTTAGAATCCCTCATAATTATATTAAATCGAGGGAGATGCTTCTTAATCTGGATATTTTCTAAAAGCAAAGCTTCTTTCTCATTTTCAGTTACAAAATATTCAATAGAATGGATGAGTTTTACAAGTTCATTGATTTTTTCTTCATAAAATGGATCATTATAATGAGATTTAGAAAAATATTGATTAACTCGTTTTCTAAGATTTAGAGCTTTCCCTATGTATATAACAGTTTTCTTATTATCAAGAAATAAGTAAACGCCTGTTTCATTAGGTAAACTTTTTCTCTGTAATTCTAAGTTAGATATTTTCATTAGGATTAATCAGAGCTTTTACTTTTTAATTAAGAAATAAAGCTTATGATAAATTATTAATAAATGAGATTAATATTTTACTGTTATACTTATGATCAACTAAATATTGAAATGATTAATTCCAATAACTTTTGATTTCAGTCTCTAAATCACTATAGATATTTTCATTATTATATTTTCTACAATAATATTCAATATCAGAGAGGAAATCTCTATTTTTGTATAATTTAGAATATTCTTTCATATGTTTTTCTATTAAAGATTTTTCTTTACAAATCGAAGCTACTGCATCAAAATTTGTTTTAATATGTTTGAAATCTTTATAACTCATCTGATAATAGTAATGCTTATATCGTTTTATTTTAAAGATTACCCATAATACATACATTAAAACAATACCTAAATTAAATTCAAGTAGTGTATTAATAATTAATAGGAACAGACTCCAAGTTCCTTGGGCTTGACGAATCCCTGAAACCGATAGACTCAATTCTAATGAAAATTCAACAAGTGTTCCGATCAAAAATATATAAATAATGTCTTCCAATCTTAGTTTTTTTTTGAGATATAAAATTAGAGCAACAATTATGTTTATTAAAACCATTATAATTTCATTTAATCTTTGATTCGCGATGTTCATATTTCTAGACACTTCAATAATTCTATCATCTAAAGGAATTAACTGGGATCCACATGCCACTGATATCCATCCAATAAAGAATAAGGAAGTCCAAAAAATCAATTCTCTAAGATTTCTTTTCTCAAACATAACAATAACATAAGAAAACATGACAAATCCTGGTGAAAAACAAAACCATAAAAAAAAAGGTAATGCACCGATAGGTCCAGAATATAATCTTGTTTGAGTAATTAAATACCATAAAACATAATCTGCAATAATATATGCAAGCCATCCAAGAAACCCCCACAAGATAGGAATCTTATATTTCTTTTTTATCAAGAAATATATCCAAATTGAGAGAAAAATCAAATCGAAATAAATAAAATCCATACCTAAAGTTCTTGTAACAACTGAATTTGTCATTATATTATCTTATGCTACAAAGTGAAAGGTTAATTTAAAATTCCCTAATTAAAAATGTAATAAATAATAATTATACTTAGTATGTAAATTTATTAGAAAATCATACTCTATTAATATTAAAAAAAAAGGAGTTAACTAGGAAATATGGTAAATATCAGGCTCTGTCCAAAATGTAAGAAACCGAAATTAAAAAATGCTGTAAATGTATCTGGTTGGCTTGCACCCGATATGTATGAATGTGTTAATTGCGGATATGTGGGTCGTTTTTTTATTGAAATTGATACTGAAGATTATGGCTTTGATAAAGATTTTGAATTTAATTTAGAAGATTTTAAATTAGATCAAGAAGACGACTCCTTGTAATACGTTATTTTGCTTTAATATTGAAATTAGTTAATTAAGTAAATATTTAATCGAAGAGGATATAAAAAATGAAACAATTATTAATAGATGCTGAAAGAATAAGATCATTAGAAATCCAAGGTGCTAGTAATGTTGCTATTAACGCTATTGATTTCTTAAGTAATTATGCTACAAGATTAAAATGTGAAAATGTTAAAGTATGTTTTGAGAAACTTTACGAAGCACAAGAGATATTAATAAATACAAGACCAACAGAACCTGCAATGAAAAATGGTTTGAAGTTTATAATGAATAAACTAGAACAAGAAAAAGACAGTATAATTGCTGAATACATATCTGATATCATTGAAAAGTATAAAAATGTATATTTGAATATTCTTCAAAGCTCAAAGAAAAGAATCGCTGAAATTGGAGCTAGGCGTTTTCCACTTCAAGGTCAGAAGTTTGTAGTGATGACGCATTGTCATTCAAGTCTAGTCTCTGGCATTCTTTTAGAAGCAAAAAAGCAAGAGAAAGATTTTAAGGTAATTAACACTGAAACACAGCCTCGACTACAAGGTAGAAAAACTTCTCAAGAGTTATTGAATGCAGGTATAGAAATTATTCATGTCGTTGACAGTGCCATGAGATGGGCTGTAAAACATTATCAGGTTGATATTATAATAATTGGTGCAGATAGTATAACTTCTGAAGGGACTATTATTAACAAAATAGGATCAAGATTACTAGCTTTAGTTGCTCATGAAGAGCATGTTCCGTTTTATGTTGCATCTCCTTTATTAAAATATAATCCTGAAACCAATCTTGGTATTTTGGAAACTATTGAGATGAGAGATCCTAAAGAAATATGGGAAGATCCACCTGAGGGAATTACAATTTTAAATCCAGCATTTGAAACTGTAAGTCGACGGTATATAGATGGGCTAATCACAGAAGCAGGGATATTTGCTTCGAGTCATGTTCCGAATTATTTTGCAAAAACTTATCCAGAAATGGTCTAGTTTGTATCAAATTATTTCTTTCCCCATTTATCAATAGCTTCTGCTAGTTCAATATTCTTTTTTGCATATTCTTCCAAAGTAAAGCCACTTAGAACAGCGTCTATAGCTTGTCTAATAGCTTTAGCACCGGCTATAGTTTTGCCTGGATGGCCATGACATCCACCTCCAAACTGATAAACCATATCTTTTCCTAATATTTGCACCAGGTCAGGAATGTGAAGTGGGCTTAAACCTCCAGAAGCTACAGGTAAAGTCGGTTTAATATTTTCCCAATCTTGATTAAGTAAAGTGATATTATTATCAGAAATTTGTTGAGTTGTAAGGATTTGATTGCATTCTAATACTTCCTTTTTTCCGCCTTCCATTTTTCCCACAATAGTTCCTGTGTGAAGTTGATCCATACCAATTAGTCTCATTATTTTAGATAATGCTTGCATTGTGATTCCATGTTTTTTATTCCGAGTTAAAGCCGCGTGCATAGCTCTGTGAGCATGGATTACAACTTCTTTCTGATCTAAATAATCTCTAATTTCTTGTAAAGCAGAAAATCCAACTGTTAAAATATCCACCATTACATATTCTCCACCGTTGTCTATTACAAAATCTGCTCTATCTTTCATAGTACTAAGAGGTGCTGTAATGTTTGGCATATAAAACTTCCTTTCTCCTGTTTCATTTTCAGCATTTTCTCGTGCTTTTAATGTTTCTATGATTCTTTTCTCGAACTTATTAAATTTCATGCTAGTTAGATTCTCATCATCTTTTACAATATCAAGGCCCCCTATCCAAGCATCTTCACATACTTTTGAATGTTCAATTTCATCTAATCCAACTTTAGGTTTTACAATAGTCCCTAATAGAGGTCGATTCTTCACTTTAGTTAATTTTCTGATACCTTCAATTCCAAATTTAGGTCCTCTATAAGCATTTACAATATCTCTAGGAAAACTTATATCTAACAAACGTAAAGACTTTAGAACCTTCATTCCATATATATTTCCAGCTATAGCACTAAGTATCTGGGGTAAGTTATTAGCCTCAAAAAGTTCTTTTGTGTAAGCTATCTTAATAATTTTGTTTGCCTGGTCAATATAGAACGTCGATGGTTTAAGCTTCTGGGCTATTTCAGAAGATAATGTTGCAATTTCAGTCCATGTGCCAATGGAACTCTCTTTAGCAATTTCCTGTGCGGCATAGTGTAAATTTTTGCATCTTCGTGAAATTTCCACATAATACATTACCACTAAATCATCTTCACTTGGAATATAATCCAAATTTATATAATCTACCAATTAAATTCACCTTTTTATAATTCAAGTATTAGAAAGTTAAATAGCAAAGAAATTTGTATAGAAGCTATTCAATTTTTAAATTACTCTAATAAAATCATAAAAAATTAATAATATTTTTAATTATCTATTTTACAGAGTGATAAAACTATGAGTGAAGTAAAAACAAAGGCATATACAATTAACGTTAAGGAATTAAGCTTTAAGAATGAGCAGCATGTTCTTGATTTAATTAGGTTTTTATCTGAAGCACTACCTCAAATAACTCTTAATCGAAATGGGAATGAAATCGATTTAGAAATCCCAAATAGATTATCTAAAAGAGCATTAAAACTTAGAATTAAAAAATTTCTGTTTAAAAATGGGTTACACAATGATTTCAGGCCAATTTCTTTTAAGACTGATGAAACTGAAGGATAAACTGTGAAAGAAAAGAAAATTGTTGAATTAAGCTATTATTAGATCTTATTCTTTTTCAAATACAATTTTAAATTTTGAAAAATATTATTTAATGTGTCTTTAAAAGGAACTAATTTCTCGATTAAATCTGTTGATGATTTGATAAGATGCTTAAGTTTAGCAAGTTTATTAGAGCTTGGAGCATGGCCAAAACCAGGAAATATACATCGAACCAGAGATTTTGAAAGAACTAGATTTGAGCATTTCTTGGCAGGAATTACTGCAATCCAGCCAAATTTTAGAGAGTTTTGTGAAAATATTATGCAAACTTCCTTCAAGAATGAAGGTGATTTTGAAAGAATCAGAATTGGTAAGTTTTTTAAAAAAGCTGCTGAAGAAATGATGAAATGGCAACGTGGGGGTAATGTTTTATTAGGGCATATTTTGATTTTAGCACCCCTCGCAGCAGCTTCAGCAATATGTCTAAAAACTAAGAAATTTTATATTACCGATTTAAGAAAGAATTTAATTAAAGTGATTGATAACGCCTCTGTAGATGACACAATAAATTTATTTAAAGCGATACGCCTATGTAATCCTGGCGGCTTAGGAACGATTGAAAAATATGACATCAATAATGAAGGTTCACTGAACGAGATTATTTCTGATAATATAAAATTAAAAAAAATTTTTGAACTGTCAAAAGAAAGGGATTTAATAAGCTCAGAATATTATAATGGATTTACCATCATATTCGACGAGGGATTACCTTATTTTTTAAAATTATTTAACCAAAATAATGATATAAATTTGTCAATAGTTAACACTTATTTAAAGTTATTAGCTTCTCATCCAGATTCATTAGTTATAAGAAAATCTGGACTAGAATCTGCTTTAAATATTTCAAAAAAGGCATTATCTATCTTAGAAGTTGGAGGTATTTCCTCTGAAAAAGGTTTAAAATTGACAATACAATTAGATAATGATCTTCAAATAAAAAAGGGAAAATTAAATCCTGGTACTACTGCTGATCTTATTTCTGGAGTAATATTTTGTGCTTTACTTTTTGGTTTAAGATTTTGAATTCACAAAAATTATTTGGGAGTATTAATTTATAAGTAATAAGAGAATTATTAATTGAATCCTTTTCGGGGTTATAAATATATGGAATTCTGTGACGAATGTGGAGGAATGATGTTGCCTTCAGACTTAGATGGAAAAAAGGTATTCAAATGCAAGTGCGGAGCAACCAAACCATTTACAGAAGAAAAATCTGATGCATATAAATTAACCACTAAAATCGAACATTCTATAAGAAATGAAGTGACAAATGCTAAAGATGTGATAAAATGGAAAGAAGAAAATCTGAAGAGCACAATAAAGGATTTTGTTTGCCCTAGTTGTGGATATGATAAGGCAACACTAGAGACAAGACAAACGCGAAGAGCAGATGAAGGGATGACCCATTTCATTACATGTTTAAAGTGTGGACGCCATATTAAAATAGGAAGTTAATAAGAAAGGACATAGAATTATTTGACTAACTTATCATACAATAATTGATTTTCTGTTGTTTTTGTGAATTTCAATTGAACTTTTTTATTTGTACTTTTCAATCCTGTCAATATTTTTATTTGATTCGAAGAGATATTTAGCTTATTTTTAAGTAATTTGATTAATTCTATGTTTGCCTTATTTTGTTTTGCCTTAGAACGAATTAAAACCGTCAGAAATTCTCCACTATCAATTATTTTTTGGTGTTTTGAATTAGGTTTTACAATCAAATTTATAATAAAATCAGTATCAGAATGCTTTTCCATGAATTTCATGGTTCTAACTAATTTTTTTATTGTTGGAAATCAGATAAATTCATCTATTCTCTTTTTCAAGATGTTGTAGGATGGTTTTGATAATCTAATACCTCCTGCTAACTTATGACCGCCACCTACACCGCCTAATTCTTTCTTTATAATTGTTATTATTTTATTTACTCCTTTTGTCTTGTTCTTCTCAAGATACTTCCGGGAGCATCGAATACTTAATTTAATTGTGCCTGATTTCTTTTCAGGACCCCCCAAAAATAAAATTTTCTTCGGATTAAATAATTCATTTACTACACTAAAACTAGCTATATCAGACCAATTACTAGGTGGAATTTTCCCTTTTACTTCCATAAATATAGCTTTTTTAGTTTCGAAGTGAGGAATTTCTTTTGAAAGAGTTCTCAAATTTCTAGATAGATCTTGAATATATTCAGAATACAATTCTTTTGCATACCGTGTTATAGATTTTAATTGAATTGTTGAAATCGCTGCACTAATATTCTTAAAGCATAATATATTTAATAAGAGAGCATGCTCAAAGACAAATTTCAATAAACCCGATTTTTGAGGAAGTGATGCATAATGTCCAAGATTATTAATTGCTAATTCATTTTGGATTAATTCTGTTTCTGAATCATTCAACTCAGTAAATTTAGTTTTGGGATTAATATTCAATGAATTTAAAAAAGCTTCAATGTTTTGATCTGATTCTCCTCCAAAACGGTTTAGAAAGGGCAATATACTATACTTTAAAGCATTTTTTATAGAATCATGCATACTCCCAAATAAAATCAATCCTTCATTATCTTCAATGAGTTCTTCATCTATTAATTCTTCATAGATGTCTCGATTAAATGATTGTAGTTTATCCATTGGTTTTAATGAATCTCCCGCAATTCCTATAGCAGTCAACCATCCTTGTTTAATTATAGATGGTTTTACTTTTTTAGCAAACATATAGGTTAATGTCGATCCAGCAATATGTTCAAGCCCATCATAACCATAGATAGTTGGATTAACAAAAAATAAATTTTCAGGTAAATCATCAAGTTCTAAACTATCTTCTACCTCATGATGATCAAGGATAAAAAAGATTTCTTTTCTATTTTTAATAATTGGGATTAATTCGTTTAAATTAGAGCCTAAATCTGTAAATATTAAGGCATTTTTATCTGTCTGTCGACTTGAGAGAATTCCTTGCAAATAATTTTGCCAAGAAGAAGATCTATTATAAATAAAATAATCATAATTTAGATGCAGCTTATATAATAAATTTTGGATAAGATGTAGGCAACTTATTCCATCAGCATCGTTATGCGATATGGTTATTACATATGCAAAAGAATGATCAATAAAATTATCCACTGCATTATTAAAGACTTCTAAAAATTTTGTTTTGTTTGGTAAATCAGTCATTTGTATCATTGATTTTTAAATATTTAGATTGGACAAAATCTAGTGAACGGATCAGTGAAGTATTCTAATGAAGTGTTTTAATATTCTTATAGTATTTTAAAATCTAATAAATTCCAAATAAATTCTATAATTATAAATATTCCGATTTCATTTTGATTTCTTGAATAAAATAAGTTAAATCTTAAAATCTATAGAAAAATTATTTAATCTATTTTAATTTTCTGTCCTAAGCATTTTACGATTATTTCAATTATGATATCTAATAAGATTCGGAATTGCAATGCTCTCTATATAAAGATATCTCTAGTTATTATTTTTACTTGTATATTAGTAATTCCGATAGTAGTGGGGGGAACTCACTTAATTCCTAATTCAGAAATTTCAATTGTTCCACCTGAAGTGAGTAATTTCTCAAAAGATGATTATAGTCCTATTCTTTCTGAAAGAAAATATTCTCTTGGTAACATTTCTGTTAATGATATATATTTAAACGATTTAGAAAAGGGGTTCGATGTCTATGATACTGATTATCCGTTGGTCGGGAATGATGTTAGCTCAGGTGCTTTAAATATTACACTAGTAGATTTCAAATTTATTGAAACTATAAAACCAGCAATACAGGACAATTTAGATTCAACTATATCAGATAATAATATAATAAAAGTAAAATTAAATGAAAGCTTAGAAGTTCAATACGACAATCCGCAAGCAGGATATTTAATTTATCATTCACGTTTAAATCCTTGTCGTTTATTGGAATTCTACATTAAAAATGGAAGTAATTTCTTTGAATTAGACAATGAAACTGATTATAATATTGATGATAAGAAATTTATTATATTTGATTATGAAGATTTTTTTCCATCCCTTTCTGCAAATAATTTCATAATCTACTTTATATGGGAATATAAAATAGCTTTAGATACGTGGGATTTATTTCAGACGCAGCCTGTAGATCATTTAATTATGACAGCAACGGAAGAAATTTTTACTGTAAGATTTAATTACAATTTTATCATAGAAGGAAGAAAATTTGGGGAAGATATAACTCAGGGTAATTATTTTGCTGATGAAATAGATCTCGCCTTACTAGTAAATCTACCTGATAGAAATTCATTAAATGAACATTACCTTGAATTAAATAATGTATCTGTTAATATTAATACACATCTAAACGTAAATAAATCAATTGAAGTCTTATTGTCTGATGGTTTTTCAGCAGATCAAAGCCTTTTCAATCTAAATTTTACATCAGATTTTACGTTAAAATTCATCGATCCTATCGTAAAGACTTGGACTATAGATAGACTTTTAGCCAATATAAATATAAGGGAGAGAATCTATTTACTCTCAATAATAGATGGCCCGAAACATATTTATCTTGAAGATTTATCATTTTATGAACCGACCATATTCCTTCTCCCAAATAACGAACTTATAAGTAGTACATCTTTATTTGACAGAAGAGTAAATGTAATTTATATGAATTTTACCCTAACAGGTAGAGAGGGAATAAGAATAATAGCCCCTTATTTAATTGCTAATGAAACCTGCCCGATTATAATAAAATATTATTCGACACAAACTTTACACGTTGTTGTAACAGATAATATCAGAATGCCTTTAGTTGGAGCTACTGCGGAATTATTCTATTACAGCGAATTATATGGGACTTACATATCTATTGATAAAGTTCAACCTATACCAATAGGATCCACAAATGAAAATGGAGTAATTCTATTAAAAAATGTTCCACATGGAAATTATACAATGAGAATTTATATGAATGGAATATTCCTAAAGGAATCACTTGTAAGCCCTGATACTAATATTAATTATATTTATACAGATTATCCTCATTTTCCTTTTTGGATTATAATATTTGCTATTATAAATGGTATCATATTAATCATAGGCTTAGGATTTTATTTGAAATATAAGAAAATGAGATAAGTAAATTGATTGTTATCTTTTGTGATAATATTGATGATTTTATCGTTTTTCTTAATAAGAGAATAATGAATGAGATCTTTTATGAAATCAAAGAACTAAAAAACCATGAGAGTTTATCCCGCAAAGCTAACGCAGAAATTATACTTCATTTCCTAGCAAAAGTCTCTGAAACATTAATACTATATGAAACTAAACAAGATTTAACAAAATCAGTTGAATCAAATAGTGAAAAAGAAGTAATACAAGCTTTACAGAAAATATTTCAAGGAGTGGATCCATCATTATCTTTAATTAAAGGAAAAATTAGAGAAATATATCTTAGTTACTCTTCATAATATTTAAATGGAAGAATCCTATAAATTGCGTTTTAATTATTATCTACATTTTCGCCATAGCCAATTAATCGATAACGCCTATTAATAATTCTAGATATCGCGTAGATAAAATTCTCTGGAGGACATATTGGAGGATTCAATTTTAAAACAACACTATTTTTTAATAATTTTGTCACTGTTCCTCCAGTTTTTTCAGTACCAACAACTAATAATATTTTTTCATTATGTTTAAGTGAGTGAACTCTAAGCATCTGTTCAGAGCCAATAACTCGATCTAAAAGACTTATTTTTAATTCAATTTCATCAAGAATGTCAGGTAAAGTACCTGGTTTTCCAACTAAATGACCAATTAGGTGATCGCCTTTAGTTAAAGCAGGATCTAGCTTAGTTCCTAAACCTATGAGTCCCCCTGGTTTCGCTACTTCCAATAGGTTATTACCTTGACTGATACTTACAACAATAGATTTTAAGGGAATATAATTATCTTTTACTCTTAAACCAGGTCGAATTTCGATCATATCACCAACTTTTATTTTCCCTTTTAAAACAGAACCACCTATTACTCCACCGTTTAGATCACTAATATCTTTGCCAGGTCGATTGATATCAAAAGATCTTGCAATCAAAAATTGAAAGTCCCCATCACTAAGCTGAGGTGATGGAATAATTTCTTCAAATGCTCTTATTACTAAGCCTATATTTGCTCCAAATACTGCAGAAATAGGAATAATTGGAGCATTTTCCGCGATTGTATCTTTTACAAATTCTTTAATTTGCTGATAATTGTTCTGAGCTTGTTCTCGTGAAACTGCATCAATTTTGTTTTGAATGATAATAATATTTGTTATTCCTGCTATATTTAATGCTTCTAAATGTTCTCTTGTTTGAGGCTGTGGACATTCTTCATCAGCAGCAATTAATAAACATGCTCCATCCATTAATGATGCTCCACTCAGCATCGTCGCCATTAAAATTTCATGACCAGGGGCATCGACAAATGAAATATTTCTTTTAAATTCTAATTCTTCTTTGCATTGAGGGCATAAAAATCGAGATTCTCCTTTTTTTCTTGCTTTATTTGCCAAATAATATGTTAAATACTCATCACAACTAGCACAATATAGAATTGTCGCATTTGAATATCCTAATTTTATCGAGATCCCTCTTTCTTGCTCTTCTGAATGCCTGTCTGTCCAATCACCTGTTAATGATTTTACTAATGTTGTTTTTCCGTGATCCACATGACCTACTAACCCAATATTACATTCAGCTTGTTGTTTGATTAATTTATTAATATTCGAAGTTTCACCTCTGGGTTTATGTTTAGGTGTTGGTTTTTCTTTTTCTTCAGAAATGATTTTTGGTTTTTCTTGAACGCCAATTTCTTCAAGCATCATCTTAGCGTTACTAATATATTTCTCTGCGGTAGCTTTTCCTACACCTTTTATTTTTAACTTCACTAAATCATCAGGTTTAACATTAGCTAACTTTTCGATACTATCTATCCCTGCTGCTTTTATTTTATCTGCAGTAGCTTTTCCGATTCCACTAATATCTGTTAAATCTAATGACATGATAGTTAAATTTTAAGGCAGTATAACAGCTGAATATATTATTCCTAAGAAAAATTAAGAAAGGATTTTTTATTAAATTAATCAATAAATTTAAAAATATAAAAAATTTAAAGCTAAAACATAATTTTTTATTTTGTTTTGATTGTTTTAATCCCGCCTGGTTTTTTATCTAGCTCAATATAAGAAACTCTCAAAAGACTATCAACATAAAAAGTTGATGTTTTTTTACATAATTTACATTGAATATATACTGGAGCAGGATAATGGCTAGAATTAATATCCTTCATATCTATTTCAAAAATAATTTTTTCATTACAAAAAGGACAAAAATTAAAACGTAATGGCATAATAACTTGAAATTTTATTTTTATAACAATTAGATTCTTATTTTTAAACTTTTATCTCCTATAATATATATATTGTTAATTATTTGTTAACACTGATATATTATGGTTAGGTTTTCCCCTAAAAAATTTATCTACTTGTTAATCTTAGTATCTATTTTCGCCCCTTCTATCAATTTTCTATGGTTTAATGGATATGGAGATTCAAAAGAGACTAATATATCTCATAATATAGGAATTTCTAATGGTTATATGGATATTGGTTTATCAATTCTTCCAGAAATCGATTATGCAAGTTTAAATGATACATGGTATAATCCTAAAATTGAAATGTTGATTATCACTCCAAACAGAACTGATTTTATTAATGCAGTTGAACCATTAGCTAATTGGAAGAATGAGAAAGGTGTAAAAACGATTATCTTGAGTAATTTCTCTTTATATGGGGGCGGAGATGACGCAGAAAGAATCAGAAAAATGATCAAATCCTACTATGAAACTGAAAATATTCGTTGGGTGTTATTAGTTGGAGATGCTCAGGATAATCTAATTCCTACAAGATATGTATATAATCCAGATACACTTAGATGGGCTGATAGGGTTGAGGATGTTGGGGATGATGAATACAAACCTACAGACTATTATTATGCTGATCTTACTGGTACTTGGGATAGTGATAACGACGAAATCTATGGAGAATCTTCATATGATAACGATTATCAAGTGGATGAGATATCATGGA
>CP070831.1:1271584-1276684 GCA_020344955.1 Promethearchaeota archaeon
GGTTAAAAACTTACAAATATGAATTTAAACAAGCAAAAATATATTTTCTATTATATAAATTTTACAATAATTCTTGGTTTTCTTTTAAGGATTTAAAAGATTTATACAAAAAAATAAAATAATTATCTTTTATATTGAAGCATGAAATTTACCAATTCTGAATTATTTTTTAAAACCTTAAATTGATCCTTTTTTATTTTTTCATTTGCCAACTTTACAAGTTCTTTATGATCCAATTCCATTCCACCAAATTCATCTTGAAGAACGGGTAAGAACTCACAAATTGCATGTAATTCAACAACTCTCCCATTATATTTTTTCTTTGCTAAGTCACTTGCGAGAAAAATGTAAGCAGGTGCTATAAATTCTGGTGGAATTGTGATTGGCATTTGTTGACCCCATTTTCTTAAGTCTTCAGCCATTTTGGTTTCGATACCAGCAGGTGTGACAACATTAACAGTTATATTATAAGGTTTCAATTCTATACTCAAAGTTTTTCCCATTGCTGCAATCGCAGCTTTTGAAGTAGCATAAGCAACCTTTTTAGGAGGAAAATAAATATTACCATGCACGGAAGCAGTCATGACTATATTCCCTCTCTTTTGTTCTATCATTTTAGGCAAAACTTCTTTTATCATCGCATAATAACCCATAATGTTGAGATTGAACAATTTCTGTGCCAGTTCAATGGGATATTCAACAACAGAAGCAACATGAGTCATTCCTGCATTATTAATCAAAATATCAATTGTTTCAAAGTTATCAAAGAAAGTTTTAGCACAATAACTAATACCATCTAAAGTCGATAAATCAGCTGGAATTGCAAGCCCTTTACCTCCAAATTTTTCAATATTGTCGACAGTCTGATCCAATTCTGTTTTAGTTCGAGCAACTACTGCAACATTAGCACCACATCTTGCAAGATCTAAGGCGACTTCCCTCCCAATACCACGCCCTCCACCAGTTACTAAAGCATTATTCCCCTCAAGTAATTTCATAAATTTTCACTATTTAATATGTATGTTAAAATGATATTAATACGTTATAAATAAAATAATCTTATTGTATCAAGATAATTTAAAAACTTTTTTTCCTCAACTTCCAATTTAAAAGATTTTAATCATTGAACACAAGAATTATGTTTCTATATATGAAATATAATAAAAAACAAAATAAAAATTAAATTGATTTGTAAATTTATACACTTTATTCGCTTATTACTATTCCAATAATCCCGCCGATTAAAATCAGAAAGGGATCGATGTAAAATAAGGACATTACCAATGGATAGACAACTAAAATAGGTACGAACATTCCTATTATTGCTATTAATCCAGCTATTATTGCAATTATATTTCCCAATTTTCTATTAACTATAACTAGAACAGCACCTGCTATCCCAACAATGCCTAAAATTATTGGTAATACAAATGTTAGATAAAGAATAGGAAAAAGCGCCATAGCAATCTGGATTTCTGGTATAAAGAGACCAAGAATACCGCCACTCAATAACATTACAGAACCAACAATAGCTACTATTGGACCAATCAATAATTTTCCTTTAATAAATTCTACCATATTTAATTCCTTGTTTTTTTTTGATTTCGTTATAATTTATCTTATTTTATTTTAATTACATTTAAAACTTTGCTCATCCTAAAAAGATGTTAATTTAATTTTTATTATGAAAAATCTTTTTATATTTTCAAATTAAAATATTAAATTAATAACACCAGAAATCTTAATTAAAAAATTTGAAAAATTAAGTGAAAATTTGATGAAATTAATGGCATTTCGTTCTTATAAAAAAAATTGGCAGTTTCTCCTAAACATCATAACTGCTTTTGTAATATCAATTTCAATTTTATTCATTGGAATATTATTTTGTTATGGGTTCTTTATCCCGATGTCAGGCGGTTCCGATATAACATTCTGGGAATACTTATGCAATTTTTTTACAGGTAATTGGGGTACAACAACAATTATTATTCCAGGAACGCCTGTTACTGAATATTTTTCTGATAGCCTTTATCGAATGATTGAATTTCTTTGGTTTCCAATTCTAATAGGAATAATAATCGGCATTAGCCTTGGAAGAGCTTCATTTAAATTAAGGGGGAAATGGGCAAACAAGATGCCTCAATTATTTTTTGTTCTTGGATTATCAATTCCAGTATTTTTCATTGGAATGATGCTACGATATAATGCCGTTGTGGGGGTTGAAAACCCTAGTGTTTTAATGCTTCTCTTTGGTAGGTTACCTCCATCTGGATATAAGAATATGATGTATCCCGATCCTCCTTTTATAACAGGATTTCCGATATTAGATGCACGATTATCAGGGCAGATACTTATGGCTATTGATAGAATAGAACATCTTATCTTACCAATTTTAACATTAACTCCCGCAATTATCGCATTTGTTGCCTGGCGAACTCGTTCAAGTATGGAAAAGAAACTAACTGAAAAATCCATCCTTTCAAACACAATGAAAACTATGATGATTATTGGATTCATTTTTTCTTTTTACATCTTAGTAGATCTAACATTTAATTTACGTGGAATTGGTGATATTATTAGAGATGGTATATTTTTAGGTGAGGAGTATTTAATAATAGGAGGTGTTTTTATATTTCTTATAATTTCAGTTATAATGACATTCATTTCAAGCATAGTTTATAGTTTCGTTAGATTCTTAAAATTCGACAAAAGGGAGGTTCCCAAAATAAATTCCCCTTCTTTTCAAAATAATGAGATAAATCCGAAGGAACAGAATCCTGGAAATAACTTTAGAGGAAGCTTAAGAAGTTATTTAAAAAACTTCCCGATCTACCTTTATAAATACCCATTTGTTTTTCTTGGTTTAATTGTTGTTTCCGTGTTATTAGTTTTCGCAATATTCCCAGATTTAATATCAGGTTATACGCGTGCAGAATTATTGATGGCATACCCTGGTTCTTGGAATCCACCCTCTCCAGGACATCCTATGGGGCAAACGGTACTTGGCGGAGATGTATTTGCATTAGTACTATATGGTACACGTGAAGCATTAATATTTGGATTGAAAGCAGTATTAATAGGTATTGTTGGAGGATTAGTATTTGGATCTATTTCGAGCTTACATAGATATGTCAATAAAACAATTGAAACGTTGATGATTCTATTATTTATTATTCCAGTAATACTTTTCTTAATGTTAATATGTATATATTCTGGATTGAATTTCTGGATAGCTTCAATAACCGGATTTACTCTTGATGCCCCTACACTTATAATGGGATGCTTGTTGATCCCTATCTTCACTCGTGCAATTACTTCTATACCATTACGTAAAAGAAATTATTTAATTTCCTTGAAGAAAATTTTGATCTATCTCCCATTAGCAATTGGTTTAATAATCCCAATATATGAATCTCTTGGATTTATAGGATTTCTAGGAATGATTTATGGATCAATTATTAATTGGGGAGATCAAATCCACATAGCTGGGGGTCAATTATATGATGCGGCATGGGCTTCCTTTTGGCCTGGTTTCTTTATTCTAATCACTGCATTTGCCTTTATTCTACTACATTATGGCTTAAAAAACGCTTTCCTAGATAAATGGAATTCATCAATGCTAATAGATAATTATCCTCAAATAAAAGAATTTTAAATAATTACTTTTTTCTATTTTATTTCTAAAGATTTAACATCTTAGTAATAAAATGGATCTTTAAAAAATTGGAGACTCTAAAAATTGAAATATTAATCATTTCTAATATCATATAGATACACAAGACAAAAACTATAAATAAGACTAAATTAAATATGTTTTCTGAAAATAAATTCTAAATTACCAAAGAAGATAGAAATTTTTTTTAAGTCAAGATGGAAAACCATATAAAATTAATTAAGAAATTAAAGGAAAAATTCCAAGAAAAAAAAATAGACTTAAATTTAATTAATGATCTCCTTACTTTTTTCAATTTCGATGGAATTTATGAATGGCATTTAGTAAAACGTTATTCTGATATTTATACTCTTAGCGTATTAAAATTAAAAGATGAAACATTAGAAAAGGATACAATTTTCCCGCTAATTGAACAGATTTTAAAAGGGGAACAACAATTTCGAGATTATTTCTTTAAAAAATTAAATGAATCAAAAGTGGTATTAGATATTTTAGAAGTTTTATTAGGTAGAATGAATGAGAGTAAATTTAAAGATTTATTTAACGAATCTTTTGATCAAGTATTTGTGACTCTGAACGAAATGTTAAATTCTACTTCAAATTCTATATTTTTTCCAAAGACCAATTTTTGGAATGATCCACTGTTATCAAAATCAATAGGAAAAAACCTATCCTTATTTATTAGAGAAAAATTGATAGAATGTATTGAAAAAAATGATATTGAATCATTTTATAATATTTATTGCCATGAGTTAATTAATGGTTTAAATCTAGATGATACAATTTATCTTTTTAAACATGAGAAAACCAGCATTTTTCAATTTATTTTGGAGACTTTCGAAGAAGAAGAAAAAAGGCGGGGGTATAACATTGAATTTTATTTTGATAAAATGGAAGATCCTATAATTTCAAATCATATTAGTAAGGCTATAGCTAGATATTTATGTGAAAAATACATCAATTATGATGACCCAATTTATACTCTAGGAATTCTTGATTATTTAAAAAAAGAAGAAGTAATTTCTCTTCTAGATAATCCAAATATAAACTTTCTTAAAATTCTATTGTATCATTTTTATAGATTTAGTGAAATCTGGACTGATATGGAGCGTAGTAAATTTACTTTACAAGCCTTTCTTAGAGAAAGAGGAATAGATCAAAAAAAAATCATTTTTGATATCCTAAAAGGGGGAAATATGGATAAGATTTCCCAATTATGGATCCATGGCATTTGGGATTCTTTTTATGCTAATGAGTTTGAAGACTTTTTTGAATCAAGAGATTTCAACTTTACAGAAGCCTCATTAAAAGCAATCCATTATCACTTTGAGAATAAAATTATTGATGAGGACATTACATTTCTACCAGAAGAGATTATAAACATATATCAAACAGAAATAAAAGATCAACTTGAGAAAATCATTATA
>CP070831.1:1276784-1302892 GCA_020344955.1 Promethearchaeota archaeon
ATAGGGAGATCATTGGTATAGAAATCTATTCCGACAGTTAATTGAGTATTCGCATTAAATGTATTGAAGCATAATCTTTGCGCAATGCATGTTTTTCCTACACCTCCATCTCCAATTAAGCATATTTTAAAGATATAGCGAGGTTCCTGTTCTTCTTTCATGATTTTCTCACTAAATTAAGTTTTGAGATCATTATTCAATATTAAGATTATTTTAAGATAGTTTTCAATAAGAATTATTTTATTTTAGATTATTACACAATAACACTATAAGTGAAGAATAATTTAAGTTTTAATTATGTCAGAGATAATAATTGTATTAGTGCCCTTGGAATCTCTTTATAATCATTTACCGCATAGAACTTACCTCTCCCTGCTTTAGCTATTTCATGACATTTTAATATTCCTAAATCAGCATCATTTTCAGCAGGCATTCCTATGACATGTAATTTTGGGTATTTCTTTGCTAATATAACAGGATCTTCACCTCTATTATAATTACCATCTGAAATAAGGATCCCAAAACGATCTTGTTTGTTTTCTCTAGTTTTATTTAATTCTTTTAATCCTTTTTCTAATCCTATAAATATATTTGTAAAACCAGAAGCTTCAGAATCCAAAATATCATCTATTATTGAAGTAATAGTTTTTTTTTGGTCTATTTTTTTCATAACCATTACGTTTGAATTAAATAATACAATTCCATAATCTTCCTTCTCCATATGATATGCTAAAACAGAAGTAGTAAGCGCAGCATTAAGTAATAACCGCCCATACATACTTCCACTTGTATCTAAAACTAATACTACCTTTCTTTTTTGCCGTTTTCTTTCAATTCCATAAATATCTTTATAATTTAGGTTCTTATTATAAATTTTCAATGGATTATGCTGGACAGTTTCATCCATACTGAATTCAGGCATACCAATCTGATAATAGGGGACTGTCTTTTTGAATTGTCCCCTAATACCTTTACTTGTAATCTTTAAAGAGAGTTTTAAAATGCTTTGACGTGCTAAACGTCGAAATATTGATTTATATTTTTCGGAAATAGGACGTCTTATAAAAAAATAGATTTCAGGCATAAAATCTCCCGAGTCAGCAGCTTTCTCTGAGAAAAATTTAACACCTTCTTCAGAATCTAAGACATCTGTTGTTGCGTATACATTTGCTTTAAGTAAACCCATTAAAGCTTCAAGGTTTTTATGTTGTATAGCAAGATATGCAAACTCTTTTATTTGTTTATAATCTAATGTATCTGCTAAATGTTTATAATAATCCGGTTTTTTTCTTTTCCTTCGGATAATTTCATATTCTAGAATTTCTTTATCTGGTCGGCTTTCAGTAAGTCTAACATGCAGTCTTTTCTCAATCTCTTCAGATTCATCCTCCGAGAAATCATCGATTATTGAAAATCCGATTTATTCAATACTGCTAGAACAATATCAGTGATAATTTCCTTTTTGGATTGAGTTAGTCCATCTTCAAGCTCGATTTTATTATACAACGCCATTACAGCGGCTTCAACCCAATTTTTAGTACTTTTATCATTATCATACTGATTGATTAAAGTGGCTAAATCTATTGCTCCTCTTATAGAACTTCCTCTCCGTATCGATGTACTCTCTCTCGTAATTTGAATTATATTTTGAGAAATTTGTGTTATTTTATCGGAATTAGTTTTATTTAGATTAGCCTCTTGTTTGATGATTAAACGCTCTTCTTCAGCGGTTTGATAATTCAAGTTGATCCATATAAATCTATCTTTTAAAGCTTCTCCTAATACCGTAACTCCTACATGGGCTACTGGATTTTGAGTTGCTATAACAAAGAAATCCTTATGAGCTTTAATTGTTTTTAATTTAGGAATTTTAAGAATTCCTTCATCAAGTGAGGTTAATAGTGAATTTTGAGTACTTTCCGGCATCCTATTTATTTCATTTATGAACAAGCATCCACCATTTATCATAGCTAATGCTAATGGACCATATTTATAAGAATCCTCAATGTATCCTTTCGCAATTACAAGAGGGGGTTCAAAATATCCAACTAGATTATGTGGTAATAATTCTTCACTACAATCTACTCTATAGAAATTGGAAGCATTAGAACCATAAAATTCAGCAATAGCTCTAGCTAGAGTAGTCTTACCAACACCCACATTTCCTTCTAATAGAATATTCTTGCCTACTGCATGAGCTAAAACAATCTGTCTTAATTCTTCGGTTCTACCAATTATTTTATATTTTTCTTGTATTTCTTTTACTATTACGGTTATATCAACCATAATTATAAGAATTTACCATTTCTAAAATAATTATATATTACTAAAGTAATTAATCAAAAAGAAAAATAAAGAAAAAAAAAATTAATCTATGGAAACTTCGAGCTGTTCTTTTTCCAGTTTCATTAAAACTATATTATTTGTTCGTTTCCACAATTTTAATGAAATTAGACCAATTGATATAAGGAGACTTGGATATACAATTATTTCCAATAATGAAGGATTTGCATTATATCCAAATAACGCTTTTAATAGGGATCCAATAATTTCAAGCCATTCTGGAGTGGCAGGATTTCCATCTGGAAATGATTCAGGTAAGATGTGCTTGATATTCCATACTTCATTTATGAGTGGATTTACAACACCAGCTTCTATTAACTCATGAATACCATAAGTGATTAAACCCGCAGCAAAAAAAATCAGAATTATATTCGTTATTTTAAAAAACTTTGAAAGGTTAATTGTTCTAATACCATAAAAGGTTAAAATTCCAATAATTACAGCGATTCCCAAACCAATAACCGATCCAATTATGCTGACAATCTGGCTTATAGATGCTATTGAAGATGTGCCTGACAATAATAGAACCAATTCAATGCCCTCACGAATAATAATGATATAAGTTAGAATTGAAATTGAAAAAATCTTATTTGTTTTAATGGATTCTTCAACTTTCTCTTCAAGATGAGCCCTCATCTTTGGACCTTCTTTACTCACCCAAAAAATTAGAGTAATAATGAAAATACCTGATATAATGAAAGTGTAACCTTCAAACAATTCTTCTAAAATCCCTGAAAACCCACCATATACAATAGAAAAAACTATTGCAAAAAGTATACTTGAAATAATTGCTAGGATAGCTCCAATAAAAACATATTTATTATATCTGCGTTGCTTTGTCTTTTTTAAATATAGAAGTAAAATCACAACTACTAGAGTTGCTTCTAATCCCTCTCTAAATGCTAAAAAAGTTGGTGTTATCAAATCTATAAACGTAGCCATTAATGATACCTCAAGTGTATTGACTATTTGAAATAAAATAAGAATAAAATTTACATTTTTTAGTTATGATTTAGAAAGGAATTCTTAGTTTTAGTTATAACTAATAAGTAAGTTTTTTCATAAAAAATGTGGCTTCAATTATTGAACTTGTCAAGAATATGCATAATTCCGATAAAGTTTTATTTTTTTAAAAAAGAAATATGTATTAAGGGAGATTTTCATTTAGGAAAAAGTTTGACAATAACTCTCTCGCCTTTTTTTAATCCTTCTTGATTTGGTGATATTTCAATTATTCCATCTGAGGATGTTAATGAACTGATCACACCAGATCCTTTTAATTTAATTGGTTTTGCTATAAAATTGTTTTCTTCTTTTTCTACTTTTACTCTTAAATAATACATAATACCTAATCCTGAAACAGGAACATCCTTACTAATTATTGCGTTGACTTCAATTCTAGGGTCTAAGATAGAACACTCTAGAATTTTCCTTATAGCAGGACCAACAATTTTTAAAAATGAAACGTATGCAGCTACTGGTGTACCAGGCAAGCAAAAAATTAAAGTATTATTTAAGAGTCCTAATAATATTGGCGATCCTGGTCTCATTGCAATGCCATGCGTTAAAATTATACCCGATTCATTAATTATCTCTGGTAGATAATCTTTAGTACCAACAGAAGTACCTCCAGTAAAGATTATAACATCAGAATCTTTTTCTGTTTCTAATAATCTCTTTTTTATTGCATCTTTATTATCTTTTATCGATTCACCTCGAAGAACCAAACCACCATAAAGATTTACTAATGCTGATATCATTGGAGTGTTTGAATTGTAAATCTTCCCTGGTTTTAAGATATCACCAGGTTCAATTAATTCATCTCCAGAAGAAAAAATGCTTATTTTTGGCTTAATTCTTACTTTTGCATTATTAAATCCTAAAGAAGTTAAAATTGCAATATGCTCAGCCTTCAAATCTGTACCTTTACTTAAAACAAGGGTTCCTTTCTGGATATCTTCCCCTTTTCTAGATACATTTTTTCCTGGAACGAGGGAAGTATATAGATTAATTAAATTATTCTCGATTTCAGTATCTTCGATTTTAATAACAGCATCAGAGCTTTTTGGAACTGGAGCTCCTGTCGAAACTCTTATTGCTTCACCTTTATTAATTTCAAGTTTTGAAGATTCGCCAATTTCAATAGTTCCAATGAGTTTTACCTTTTGAGGGTTTTTAGGTGAGGAACCAAATGAATCTTCTGCTTTAATAGCATAACCATCCATGGCTGATCGATCAAAAGGAGGGATGTCCATTTCGCTAATTATATCATCTGCTAAGACACGATTTAAAGCATCCTTAATATTGATTTCTTCAACTAAACTTACTTGGATTTTTGAAAATAATTTTTCTAAAGCGTTATCTAAACGAGTCAATTTGGAAAATCCTATTTTTCGGAGCTTTTCCACTGATATCACTCTTCTTTATTAATTATATATAAAATATGTCCTAATTCGGGTATTATTATATATTTTAGAGCTAAGCTTACAGCATTTGGAGATCCCGGAAGCAAAAAAATGACCTTATTCTTTTTCTTACTCCTTAAAATCCCCGCTGTAGCTCTTGATAACATAGCTGATGTACCAATTTCATTATAAGAAAGTGATCTAAAGAGTTCCCCAAAGCCATCAAATTTTTTTTCTAGACGAGGTTCCAATATTTCATAAGTAATATCTTTTTCTGATAATCCTGTACCTCCACTAAATATGATTGAATCAATTGTAGGATCTTTCATTACTTGATTTAAGACTTTACTAATATGCTCTTCTGAATCAGGTATAATATCAGTAAAAATTAAAGAAATTGATTTATTTTCTTTCAATAATCGTTTTACCCTTGGAATAGTTTTATCAGTACTTCTTTTTCCAGACTCTTTCTCATTGAAACGACTTGTACTTACCACAATTAAAGCTAAATTTATTAGTTCTGGGGCCTTCTTTTTATGTTGTTTATGTACTTCTGTTTTTTTTATCATTTTAATCAAATAATATTTTTCATTTTTTATAGGTTTAGAAGAAATAAACTCTTCTTTTATCTCCTTTTTCAATTATAGATTCTAACTCATCAATTTCTATATAACCATTAGCATAGAACATTGTACTTATTGCTTCTGAACCGGTCTTAATAGGAAATATTTTTTTCTCTCCATCATCTTCTTGAATTTTAACTGCTTTAAACTCATGTCGACCGATAGTACTATAGATTCTTTCCCCAATTTCCAGCGTTTTTGAATACCTCTCTCTTAGGGGAAATCCAGACATTTTTCTCAAGAAGTTATCAATAAATACATAGAAACAACTTAAAGCAGAAGTAGGATAACCTGGCAAAATAAATATTAATTTTTTCTTCAATTTTACAAATATAATTGGTTTTCCTGGTTTTATTTTAACTCCATGCACATAAATCTCTATACCAGTAAGATCTTCTAAAACTTTTGGACCTAAATCTCCTTCACCTTTTGATGTACCTCCAGAAAGAATCAAAATATCACTCTCATTTAATGCTTTTTCAATAGCATTTTTCAAATCGTTATAGTCATCTTTTACAATACCTAGGAAATCCACTTTCGCACCTGTATTTTCAATAGCTTTTTTTAGTACAACTGAATTTATATCATAAATCTTACCAATCTCTAATTTGTTTATATCGGGACATATTAGTTCATTCCCAGTGCTAATAAGACTTACTCTCGGTTTCTTGTATACCGGTACTTCTTTAATACCGCATGAAGCAAGAATTCCTATAGTCGCTAAATCAATTATAGTGTTTTCTTTAACTATAATATCCCCCTTCTTTACATCATGCCCTATTTCAATAATATAAGTTCCAGGAGTCACAGCTTTAGAAATAAAAACTTCGGATTCTTTTTTATCAGTGAATTCAACCATTACAACTCCATTTGAATTTTCAGGGATTGCAGCTCCCGTCGCTACGTAAGAACATTGCCCTTTATTCAACTTTTTTTGAGGAATATCTCCAGCTTGGATTGTTTCAATTAATTCAAGTTTGATTAAATTATCTTCTTCTGCTCCAAAAGTATCTTTCGCTATGATCGCAAATCCATCCATTCTTGATTTTCGAAAATGTGGAACATTAATATCACTAGTAATATCTTGCGAAAGTATTCTATTGAAACTTTCTCCTAAATTAATTACTTCATCTTCAAATTTTAATCTTGGAATTGACTCAAGTATATTCCTGAATTCTCTAACACTGATAGTTTTTAGAAATTTCATATTTAGTAAACCAATTCTAATGAATCCATTCAGAAGATCCATCACTAAAATTTTCTTTTTTCCATACAGCTATTTCTTTTTTATACATCTCAACCGCTTTCCTGATTACCCCAAACCCCTCTTTTCTATGTGCTGATGCTACTACAACATAAACAAGATCCTCAGAAAGATCAAAATCTCCTTTTAAATGAACGAGTTTAATATCAATAATTCCCTTTTCTTTTTTAAGCCTTTCACATATATCAATAATACTTTTATTTGCTAATTCATCATAAGAATCAATTTTCATACTAACTACTGGTTTCCCATTTAATGACGAATCTCTTACAATCCCAGTGAATGTATGAATTGAACCCGCTTTCTTAATATTTGGATTTGCCTTTATTGATTTAATTATACGTTCTAGCTCTATATCTCCTTTCCTATATATACCCGATTTAACTTGGATTAGTTTGTTAGATTTCATCAAGTGTTAACCTCCCGATACTGGTAATAGGAAAGCAATAGTATCTCCATGATTTAAATTAATCAATGATGGATCTTTCTCATGGATTGCTTGATTATTAATTATTATTGAAATTAAATTATGTATCTTTTGGTTTTTATCATCCCATATTTTATTCTTTAAATTATATTTTCCAAATAATAGATTAAGTAATCCTAAGAAACTTTCATCTGGTAATTCAAATTTTTCTTTTTCTTTACCTGTTATATCCTTAAATTCAGCAAAATAAAGAACTTCTACAATCATTTTTTTATAACACTTAATAAATTTTAATAATATGGTTCTCTGGAATCAACAACTTGTTTAACAATTTGTTCATATTTAGATAAAGAATGATGGTTTCGGAGTGCTTCTTTAATATTTTTTCCAAGATCAGATCGATATAAACATCCAAACAAATTTCCATCACATCCAACACGTAACTTTGTGCACCCCATACAAAATTCATGACTAGGCGTGATTGTTTCAACGACCGCAGAATTATTTAATTTGAAAACTTTTCGATTTTGCATAGAACCCCTAGTTATTGTTTCTTTAGCTTTGGATTCTAGTTCCTCAATTATAGGTTTAACATCTAAATGATGCCTTTTATAAAAATCACCATTTCCTCCTATCGCATCTGAAACTTCATGTAATTCAATTAATTGGAGAATATAATTGTTAATTCCGCAGAATTCAATGAGATTATCTAATTCTCCATCATTAAGCCCTTTCATTAAAACAAAATTCAATTTTATCGGGTTAAATCCTACTTCTTTTGCTTTTTTCAATCCTTTTAATACAATTTCCAGAGAGTCTGAACCGTATATTTTTTTATATAATTCTGGGTTAAGAGAACTTAATGAAACATTTATTCGATTTAAGCCTGCTTTATATAATTCTTCTGCTTTTTCATATAGAAGGAGACCATTAGTAGTCATGGAGATATCTTTATATAAATGCAAATCGGAGACGTTTTTTATTATTTGTACAATTTCTTCCCTACATAAAGGCTCTCCACCTGTGAATTTTATTCTAGTTACGTGTAAAATTTCGGCTAAGATTTTACATAATTTTGTTATCTCATCTACAGTCAATTCTGAAGTCTTAGGAATAAATCCCTCTTGATCACAGTATATACAGTTATAATTACATTTAGAGGTAATTGAAAATCTTAAATGCTTGATCTCTCTATTACACTTATCTTTCATTTCAAATACTATGCCTTTTTAATTTTTTCATCAACTTTAATGTCCGATATCAATGTTGAAGGGTATTGCCCCCGTGTATCTTTCTCATACATCTTTACAACATCCCAAATGTTTAAAAGTGCTGTACTTACTCCTGTTAAAGCTTCCATTTCAACTCCTGTTTTCGCAAAACTTTTCACTGTACAATTCACTTTAATATAATTTTCATTTTCAAATTCAAAATTTATAATTACATTGGTTATAGGGATTGGGTGGCAGAGAGGAATGATATCTGGAACTTTTTTAACAGCATTTATAGCAGATACTTTTGCTATCGTAAAGACATCCCCTTTTTTAACATTACCCTCTTTTATCTTCTTAATCGTATCTTTATGGAGCTTGATTTTACCTGATGCTGTAGCAATCCTAAGAATTGTATCTTTTTCAGAGATATCGATCATTTTGATTAAAAACTCAAAATTTAAGTTTTAAATTCAAAATTACGTCATGTATATCAAGAAATAACGATACCATCTTTAAAAAGATTATCCATATCTTTTAAAAACAATATTTAAAAAATGGAAAGTGTAAAATATTGCTTTATTTTTAAAGGAGAATGGAAATAAATGACCTTAGAATAAAAAATTATAAAGAAAATGTTAATTAAGAGGGTTTAAAAGGCTTTTATTATTTAATAGCTATATATAGTGATTCTAGATAAAAAAGAATAATATTAAGAGTTCTAGAGAAGGTAAAGGTAAAGAATTTGCTTAATTTGAAAAGTATTTATTTTTATTATGGAAGCGCGAGGGTGCTTGAAGAATTCAATTTAAAAATTGATAAAGAATCTCTAAATGCTATTATTGGTCCTAATGGTGTTGGAAAATCGACACTCCTTAAATTAATAATTGGTTTACAAAAACCTAACAGAGGTAAAATAGAATTCTTAGGTGAAAGAATTGATGGTTTAAAAGCCTATAAGATCACTAAAAAAGGAATTTCACTTTGTCCAGAACGTCGCAGATTATTTTATGATATGAGTGTTTATGATAATCTCAAAGTAGGCGGGAAATTATTAAAAAGCAGGGAAATTTTTAAAGATCAATTAAACTTTGTTTATGAGACATTCCCACGTCTCAAAGAAAGAAGAAAACAACGAGCAGGAACTTTAAGCGGGGGTGAACAACAAATGCTTGCGATAGGCCGAACATTAATGTCAAAACCTAAACTACTTTTATTGGATGAACCATCAGTAGGTTTGGCTCCAATTGTGAAAAAAAAAATATTTGATGCAATTAAAAAAATAAGGCAAGAAGGAACAACCACGTTATTGGTTACACAGGATATATTTTTTGGAATGTATGTTGCAGATCTTATTCATGTTCTTGAAGACGGGAAAATTAAAATAACAGGAACAAAAGAACAATTAGAAAAGGAACCTCGAATAAGAAAAGTATACTTGGGAATTTAAATAATTCCAAATTTGGAATTTATTTATAAAATTTTTACATCTGTAGCTTTAAAATTGATAAATACTTCAGAATTTAATTGTAATTGTAAGTTCTTACGTGATAATTCAGTTATTGTAATCAAAAATTTCTCAGATTTACATCTAACTATTAGATGGCAAATATTGCCAAGTTCACGAATATTTTCAATGATACCTTTGAATGTATTTCTATAACTAGTGTTTTTAGCGGGTTGCGTTATGATACCGATGCTTTCTGGCCTTATACAAACTTTTACGTCCCCTTCTTTTTGGCTTGAAGCGGTTACAATCAAATCCCCAACTTTAATCTGAGATAAGCCAGTTGTATCATCTAATTCTGCAACACCATATAAAATATTTTCATACCCAACAAACAGAGCTGTAAATTCATCCTTTGGTGCCATAAATATTTCATTTGGAGTTCCAATTTGAGTTATCTGTCCATTACTGAGTACTGCGATGCGATCGGCATATTTTATTGCTTCAACAGGATCATGTGTACTCATGATAATGGTTTTTTCTTTGTCTTCCTTAATCCTCATTATAAAATCATCTAATAGCTTAATATTCATTGAGTCTAGGTTTGCTGAAACTTCGTCTAATAAATAAACCTCCGGATTAACAATAAAATTCATTGCTATAGCAACACGTTGCATTTCTCCACCAGATAGTGAATTTGCATTTTTATTTTCCATTCCGTCTAGTCCTATAAATTCAATAATATTATTTACAGATTCTTTATATTCATCAAATTTAATGCCACGTACCTTTAAGCCATATGCAATATTATTAAATACAGTGGTACTCCTTACTACAGGTTTTTGCCTAACAAATGAGAACTTTCTTCGATAACTCACCATTTCTTTTCTTGCAATTTTGGCTAGATCTTGATTATTATAAATTATTTGTCCTTGTGTCGGTGAATCGAGTAAACCTATTAATCTTAATAACGTAGTTTTACCACTCCCGTTTGGGCCAATTATAACAAAACATTCCCCCTTTTGAACTGAAAAGTTGATGTTAGAGAGTACTTTTATTACAGATTTGTCTCCTTTGTAAAACTCTTTATACAAATTCTTTATATTGAGTAGTTTCATCTTAATCAACTCTAGATTGTAGTCGAGTCATTCCATAATTTACAATAAGAGCTATCAAAATAAGAATAAGTCCTAATGCAATTGCCATACCAAATTCCGCCATTCGTGCTTGAAGTACAATAGAAGTAGTAAAAGTCCTTGTTTCCCATCGAATATTGCCTCCTACAATCATAACTGCACCCACTTCAGAAATAGCTTGACCAAAGGCAACAAGATATCCTGCGATAATTGATTTTCTTGAATGTTTTATTAATTCCCACCATAATTGACGTTCATTTGCACCTAGGGAAAGAACTGTTTCCTTTAAAGCAGGATCAACACTTTCGATAGCTGCTTTTGCTGTACCTATAATTATTGGTACGGCTAAAAGAAATTGAGCTACTATCATAGCGGTTGTTGAGAACAATAGACCTAAAGCTCCAAAGGGACCATTTCGAGAGAGTAGTAAATATACAATTAAACCCATCACTACTGGTGGAAATCCCATAAAAGTATTGATTAGATTCGTCAATCCCTTTTTTCCTCTAAATTCTCTTAAACCTATAAATGATCCAATTGGTAAAGCGACCAAAGCTGCTAAAAATGTTGAAGTTAATGATACACGAAAAGATGTACCAATTACACTCCATAATTCAGGATCAAATGTAAACATCAATCTTAACGCTTCCAAAATTCCCTCTAAAATATCATTCACCATTTTTCCACCTAAGAAAGTAAATATAATTTTTTTATAAATTCTTCTAAACTGCCAGCCCTGCAAATTCTGCTTGATACGGAGTCCAAATTGCGATTTCACCATCAGTAGTAGAACAACTGGTACTAATATTACATGAACCAAAATTAGCATGGAATAAAACTGCATTATTTTTTGTATATGAATCAATTAGTGCTTGACCATAAGGTGATGTTAGAAAGCCAACAAATCTACATGCTGATAAATATTTAACATGTGGATGTAAAACTGGATTAACAGGTATAGCACCATACAGATTGAGTAAAAAATCTTCTCCAACAACTGATTCTGCTAAAATATTCAGTGATGTATAGGTATCATTAAAAGATAACCACGTAGCCCTATCTACTAGCGTATATCCTTCATGGACGGGATCAACATCTTCATAGGTCATTTGTAATGTTACTGCCATGCCTTGGCCTGTTTCTGTGTAATTATCTGGTTGTCCAGTCCATCTTATTGCAGCAACAACACCAATCATTTCCCATAATTCCTCTTCTTTTGAATGAGTCCCAGAACCATCTCCTCTGGAGAAAAAAGTCATATTACCTGTATCCATTGCATCTCTCAATTTCGTCATTACAGTGGTTATATTATCATCGTCAAGTAGAATAGCCGGATTTGAAGAATGTCCAACAATTATAAAATCATTGTACATAATACATGCACGATGAATACCAAAAGGAATCCCATCCTCTCCACGACTGGCATTGACAAAATCATCCTCCCTCGATCTTGAATGAACAAGTATTACATCAGCATTTCCATCTTCTCCATATTGGAACGCTGTACCTGTACCTACAGACAACACCTTAATTTGAATTCCTGTTTGTTCAGTAAATTTTGGGAGCAAATAATCTAATAAGCCTGAATCATACGTTGATGTTGTAGTCGCTAATGTTATTTTTTCTGGATTTTGAGCATTTAAGTAGTCGATTATGAAATATGTTCCAACTGAACCTCCCGCTATGATAATAAGTGCTATTATAACAGCTGTTTTATGCTCACTTAATATTATTTTTAACGGTTTTCGTGTTGACATAATATAAAATTATTTTTTTGCTAAATTTGATATTATATCCAAGTTTTCTTCAAATTTAAACGTTATGAATATTGGGAAATATCGATAGAAAAAGAGGAAAGAAGCCGTAATAATTAAATTTAAAAAAAAAATAAGGCAATTAATTTTTTACGGAGTTCCTTATTTTTATAATTAATCTAGCGTTATAGCTTTTCAATTAATTTTTTGGCCCAAACTCTTGCTTGTTCTTTTGCTTTATCTGATTCATATTGCTTTGGCTCTTTAAAACGAATTTCCCCAACTATATTTATATCTTTTAGAGCTTCTCTAAATTGCTTCATAGCTCTTACTCCATCACCACCACTGCATGTCCAAAGTGCAACTTTTTTTCCTGATAGCTTAAACTTTGATAAGAATGAACGAATAGGTGGAGAAATGGTCCAAGCCCAAACTGGAGTTCCTAAAATAATTAATTCATAATCCAATGGATTAATATCAAACTCTTTTAATTTTGGTTTCTGTTTCATTGTGGCTTGAAACCCACCCCAGACGTATTTCATCCCACTTTCAGCATCAAGTTCTTTCACAGGTTTTAACTCAAGAATATCTGAATCTATTGATTCCGCTATATTTTCAGCAATCATTTTAGTATTACCCGTAAGCGAATAATAAACAACTAATACTTTTACCATTATTTCTTTACCTTATTTTTTTTGATAAAAATGAGTACTTTTTAGATCAATTTTAAGTATTAACATTATAAATAAAAAAAAAAGATTAGGATTTAGGGAATATAACCTCATTAAAAGTTAGATTATTTTTAAATTTAAAAATTGTTAAAGATAAATTTTGCATAAAATTGCTTTTTAGCCTTGATGAAATCTTTCTCTAAGAAGTAAATTAAAAAAAAAAAACTAATAAAAACCGGTTATGGGAGGGTTACTCTTCCACTATTCTCGTCGAGTTTAAGAATTCCTTTAACAGCAAGCTGTTTAATGGTGCGTACAGCCATTATTGGTGGAACATCAAGAAGTTTCTTTAAATCATCTAGTTTTGCTTCTCCCTTATCCATGATAGTAGCAATAATGTCAACTTCATGAATTTCTTCGTCTGAATTTTCGATTAAAAAGGAAGTAAAGAAGTTTTGTTGCCTCAGTTGGTCAATCCGAGCTTCAAGTTCATCCATCCTTTTCTGGTGAGTATTTTTACGCTCTACTTCACGGTTTTCATTTTCAACGGTCTTTTGATCCATTACTGTTTTCTCTTGTTCTTTAACAGTAATCTTTTCATTAACAGCTGTAAGTTTTTCCTCAAGTTGAGTAAGTTCAAAAGTTGGTTTTTTCAAGTCATTAACACTAGTTTCTAAAGTATTTGTTAATTCCGATATCTTTGAATTCAACTCATCTTTCTTAGCTTTTAATCCGTCTATAGTTCTATCTAATTCTTCAGATTTTGTTCTTAATTCTGTTAATTCTGAATTTTGAGCTGATAATTTTTCTTTTATAGTTTCTTCCTCTTTTTGTTCTGCTTGCATAAAACGCCAGGCTTCTCTTAATTGTGAGAGTACTTCCTCATTATGTTTCTGTAGAACTTGCCAATATGTGTCATAAGCCGTCTCAAATTGTTCAATTAATGCTAAAATATCTTGTGAACTCATTAGAAATCAACCTCCCCTTTTAATGTTACTGTTCCTGCGCCCTCATCATATTCAATTGGTCCATTTTTTTGAACCATTTTTGTTAATATATTTCTTGCCACGTCTTCCCTTAACCCCATAGCTTGGACAATTCCCTTTAATTCAAGTGTAGTATTGGGCTGTAATGACTGTATAAGCTTTAATTGAGCAGATTGTATATAGCCCGCTTTAATTAAGGATTTCATAGCTGCAGCTCGTATAGCGTATGAATTACTAAATTTCTCTTTTTTATCATATTCCTCTTGGAGTTGAGTTTCAAGTTCTTTCATCTTATTATCGAACTTTTCTTGAATATCTTTTAGTTCAGTAATTCTATTTTCTAATTCACTTAGTCGACTGCTTCGAGTTACTAATTCCTCTCTCCTTACGGTTATTTTTGTTTGAGTTTCATCTAATTCATTTTGGGCATCTTGGATTTTATCAAGTAGAGCTTGCCTTTGATTATTAAGTTCAACATTACCTTCTTCTAGTGAAGCAATATCTCTTTGATTTTGGGATATCTTGTTTTTCAAAGAATTAATTTCATCATCATTTGTTTCAATGGTTCTTAAATCATTAGCTTTAGTTTCTTCTAGTTTCCCAATCTGTTCGAGTAAATTATCAGGTTGAGTTTGCAATTTAGGAATTGAATCTGAATTTAATCCGTTAAGCTCTTCAATAATTGAAAGAATTTTTTTTAAAGACGATTTTGTATCGGTAAGGCTCATTTTAGATTCTCCTTTAAAAAAAGTTTTATAAAATTTTATAAAATAATAGTGTTAGTATTATTAAATTTTGATCTTTGGAAAGATGAAATAAGACTAAAGTTCCTTTGAAATATTGTCAAAAATTTTTTCTTTGCTAATTGTACCATATGGGAGATTTCTTCTTTCTATGACGGTATTTAAATTCTCTATTATTTGTTCTGCCAAGTAATTAAAAATAAATGGAAATCGAGGATTCTTTTGGTAATACTTCCTTAAGAAAATATTGATTAGAGCTATTTTATGTTTAGGCTCATCCATTTCAAAGAGTCCTGGATCTGTATCCAGGAGTGAAGCGCAGATTGAAGCGACATCATTAATTGCATTACCTTCATACGCATCTTCGAAATCCACTGCGTATATAATGTCTTTCACATCATTATATATGAAATCTCTTAATCTTGTGTCACCTTTACAGAGCACATATTTCTTTTTCGCTTTATATCTTTTCCTGACAAAATTTTTTTCATGCATTTGAGCAAGAAACTCAGCAAGCCTTTCAATGCTTAAGACAATCTGATTTCTTATTTTAGAATCCAAATCATCAAGACTCTGAGTTCCTTTCAATTTTTCATTAATGAAATCACATAAATTAGTACCATCTATTTTTTCGAGGATTAAATAAGGCTTTCGGAAAAATAATATAGTTGGCACATGAAATTTTTGATTTTTTAGCCTGTTTAAAATATTAATTTCATGGGCAATATTTTTGGTTCGGAAAATTTTTATTATTATTTCTTTAGGAAATTTAGTAGGTTTTTTCTCAAACTCTAAATCAATAACAGAATTTCTCTTACTAGGTAATTCAGTAATTTTGAAATTATTTTGATCTAGTCCGGGAATCAGTTCTTTTAAATCCCTAACCAATTTAGTTTTTATTTTCTGAAGATCCATTTCCTAATGTAGAATTTTTAGTTTAATGCTCCTATAAAGCACATAATTATAGCAATATTTATAACTATTTATTTAAGTGATCTTAAAACAAGAGGATAAATATTAATATTTTAACCTTCTAATTTCCTAATTTTCTTCACTAAATCATTCAAATACAAATTTCCCATTCCCAACTTTACAAGTTGGGAAAAAAATAATACTAAAGCAAATCTCATGCCATGTATTTCAATATAATTAGCACAAATTTTTTGGTT
This sequence comes from Promethearchaeota archaeon, assembly GCA_020344955.1. Classification (GTDB taxonomy): domain Archaea; phylum Asgardarchaeota; class Lokiarchaeia; order Sigyniarchaeales; family SOKP01; genus Loki-b32. Next base: position 1,292,964 of record CP070831.1, read on the forward strand.
ATTTTCCAATTCGAGGTACATCTTCTTTAAGCTACTTAATTTCTTCTCACTTCGTACTTCGAATTCTTTCATTATTGAGAAAAGTGTATTGCTAGTCAAGGAGGAATATAAAATGTTGCCGTCTACAGTAAACATCCCTGACCCTAAAATCTCTTTATCATCAATATAACTTCTTAATAACTTGATAATTTCTTGGAATAAAGGCATTGAACTAAGTTTCGAAGTAGGATCATCTGGTTCTGCAACCTCGGCATCAGTACTTTCAAAAAATTCCATATGCGAAAATTCAAAATCAACGGTTTGATATCCTCGGACTTGAAAATTCTTATCTACAAAAGCTTGAAAACCATGCTTACACACAGATCCTGAAGGTATTGAGATTGTCGTTAAATGTTTAGCTTGGTTAATAATTTTTACGGGTATATTAAGTTCTTTCTTAGCTTTACAGGTTGGACAAACAACAAGGATTTCTTGTTGTTCTTCCTTTATTATTAATTCTTCAGTGTCGATCATGTGCTTCGATTAGTCTTTTTTTTTACAAAGAATGTATGTATAGGATATTATAAATGCTATTAATAAATTTACTCCTAATAAAACATAAAATATTATTATTGGTTTATATTTTTTATAAAACAAATTGTCGATCAGAATGGTTCACTTGCGAAAAAGCTTTAATTCTTTTGCGACAAGAATTGCACTTTCTACAAGGATGTTCTCCATCACTATAGCAACTCCATGTCCATTCTAACGGAACATTTAATTTTTTAGCGAGGTTAATGACATCTATTTTTGTCATATTTATCAATGGAAATAATAATTCTATTGTAGTCTTGTCCTTATTGTGTTTTCCTTTATTAATCAAATCTTCAAGAGATTTAAAGAAATTTGGAGCGGCATCGGGAAAATTTTTTGGATCTACTGCTATATGACCACCGATTATCGTTCTACAGCCATATTTTTCAGCATAATATGCTGCGATAGAGTAAAAAACAAGATTCCGTGAAGGTATAAATCCTTCAGGTGCATTGATAGAGCTTGGGATAGGAAAACCATCTATACGCAAGTCAAATGATTCTTTTATAAAAGGTAAAGGGATTTCAATCAGTTCTATATTCAAACTTTCTGCCATTTTTAAAGCTGCTTTTTTTTCATTCAGGGGACGTAGATTATAATCAATTGAAAGAGCTAGTATATTATAACCTTTATTATGAGCCCAATATAGGGCAACAGCAGAGTCAATCCCCCCAGATAATAAAATAATAGCTTTTTCTCCTTTTTCCGTATGTTTTGGAAACATTTTTGCTTCCACTGCTGCTTTTATAGCGTTATTTAGATCAGATAATTTATATCCTAATGCTTCTGCAGCTATATCACCATTTGAGATAATATCACATCTCATAACATCAATCATTTCTTTGCATAATCCTAATTGTTCTGGCGCATCTTCAAAATTTATAATATTGATTCGAGGATGAGGGATATTAAAACCTAGATCAATTATATTTTGAACAACCATTTCAATTAATTCAAGCATGTTGATAATTTTTGGACCAACAAGATCAAAAATTTGATTATTTTCTCCTACACCATCAGCAGCAGCTAAGAAAGCTTCTACTGCATCGTTAACGTAAATAGGTTGCATAGGTATCTTACCATCTCCAGCAATGTGAACACTCCCGTTACCAATTTGATTAATCAGTTCTGGAATTAATTCATCATTAGGCCCTAAAATATAGGAGGGTCTAAAAATTATAAAAGGAGCTTTTCTTTTTTTAAGTAATTGTTCAGCTTGGTGCTTTGAATAGAAATATGCATTATTAGCCCATTCTTCTATTCCATATCTATCAACTCCTAAGCCTGAAGAAAAGATTATTCTAGACACTTTTTTTTCAACTGCAGCTTCAATTAAAATACGCATTCCTTCAATATTGACCTTTTCAAAAAGTTCTTCCGAACCACAAACTGCCCCACGGAAATGAATAACTGCCTTACATCCTGTTAATGCATTACTTAAGGATTCTTTATTGAAATCTTTTATTATCATTGGCTTGGCGCCAAGATATTCCACTTCTTTAGCTGCATCCTCTCGTCGTACAATACCGACGACTTGCCATCCTTTTTGGATCGCTGTCGTTGTTGTGTGCTTCCCTAAATATCCATTGGCTCCTGTAATCGCTAATTTCTTGTTTTCCATCTCAATCGCATATACAATTTTTTAAAATCATTAAATTTCTTAATAATTTTAAAACATAGATTTATACTACAAATTTAGTATGTTTTATTTTGAAGTAAATTACTTTCATATTTATTGTTTTTAAACATAAAATATAAAAATATCAAAGAGCTTCTACCATACAAAAATAGAGAACGTAAAAAATTAATTTAAGGGGCAATCTATTTATGGTATTTAAAGTACGAGTAGAATCTGCTGATGCTAAATTTAGTGCTAGTCATTTCCTAAAAGAGCCACTTCAATGTACAAGACTACATGGCCATAATTATTACGTTTCTGTTGAGATAAGTGATAAGCTTGATAAAAATCATTTTGTTGTAGATTTTACTGATCTAAAGGAAAAGATAATGTCTATAGTTAAACCTATGGATCATTATATTCTAATACCGACAAATTCTGATGAATTAGAAATAAGAGAAGAGAAAGATTCTATAGAAATTACGGCATCAAACAAAAGATATGTGTTCCCCAGAGAAGATGTGTTTTTTCTACCATTACCTGCTACTACAAGCGAACTTTTAGCAAAATATATCCATAGTAAATTAAAAGAGATATATCCAAAGAAAAAGGTTTTAGTAAAAGTCAGAGAAAGTAAAAGTACTATGGCTGTATTTGAAGAATAGGCTATTTTCTCTTGAATTATCGTTGAAGTTATTGTTTTATATTATTCAAGTTCAAATTATCAATAGGACCATGATATCTATGATAAACCAGAGGATCAGCAAATTTTCCTTTATATAATATAGAATGAGTTGGACAGAAATTATAACATCGATAACATCCAGTACAACCTTCCTTAAATGTTATTTTGTTATCGATTCTTATAATACTATTAGTAGGGCAATTATTAATGCAAATTTCGCAATTATTACAAGTATCCAAATTAATAGAAAGCCTCTGGTAATTTAAGTTCATTTTTGGTGCGGTTATTCTTCTTATAAGCATTCCAGGGACAAGCCAAGGACCAATTCCCCTTATCCGTTTTTTGTTTTTTATGATCTTTCCGTAGAATTTATCTAATTTTTTGATACTCTTTTTTTTTCGTTTTACCAGTTTTTTATGTGGAATGGGATTTATTTTCAGTCCAGGTGTAGAAACATTATTAGTAAGGCGAAGATTAATATGTGCTTTGAGTTTTAACCCTATTGATCTTAAAATTTTTTTTATTTTATATGGACCATAACCATTAACATAACCGATCGTTGTTATAATAAAGCAATATTTTTGTCTCAACTTATTAAGATTTTCACTAATTCTTTTTACTTTTGTTATAAATTCTCTCATAATAGGAGGCAAATTCGCCCCATATATGGGATAAGCAAATCCTATCGCATCAGATTTTTCTAAGAGCTCACTTAAAATACTAAAGTCCTTGATTTGATCATTTTCAATGGAACACATTTCTGCATCATGTCCATTTGTGGATGCAATTTCGGTAAATTCCCTAACTGCCCACCATGTATTTCCAGTACCACTAAAAAAAAAAGTTACAAACCTCACTAATATAAACAAGGGTACAATATTAAAAAGTTTAATATGATTAAATGGAATTGAACATGTTCAGCCAAATTAATATATTTTTTATAAAGTATTAAAAATACAAATAAAAAGATATATTTATTTCAGTTTAATGTTGCCTGAAAAAACATATAAACTAGGAGTACTTTACGGTATTGGAACAGAAACAGAGATGCTAACTCAAAAATTTGTTGGTAATCTCATTAATAATGAAGAATTTTGTAAAGCATGTGAAGTATTAGAACAAAATGTTAAATGCGATAAGTGTCGTGAGTATGTTAAAAGTTTTGCTAGTTCAATCTATTTTTATGAAAAAGTAGGAGAGAACGTTCCGGAATTTATTGAAGAACCAGAAGAATATCTTCCTAAAAATCTCCCATCAGTTGATTTTTTAATGGTTGTAGGAATTCATCAAGATTTACTTTCCGGTTTGCCCTATTATTTAAAGGATAGTGGAGTAAAGGCAGTAATTGTGCCAATAGAGGATCCTAAATGGGTGCCTGCAGGACTTCAAGTTCAAGTATTAGAAGAATTCGAAAAATACGGTATTCAGGCAGCTTTTCCCAAACCTTTCTGCTCCTTAAGTAAAGAGTTAAATGAGTATAATAAAGTAGGATTTCATTTAACAAACAAACATAATTATATTAGCGAATTTATAGATTATTATAAAATTGGTGAACCCATTGTCTCATTTTTATTAAGCAAGGACGGGGAATCTATAGAAGATGCATGTGTTCTGCAATGTGCTCCCTGTGGAAGCAGCTATTATATCTGCCAACAATTAAAGTCAAAATATTACAAGAATGGAAAAAGCGGAGGTCTATCCTTAAACGAAAGAATAAGTAAAGCCCATCATGCATATCCTTGTAATGCTTCAATGGACCAAGATTCTATCCTAAAAGATTCTATATTGCATGTTGGGGGATATCTAATCCGAAATGCAATTAGGCGAGAGCTAAACCTTGAAGAACAACAAGGTCAAAAACTCGTATATGTAATAAAATAAGAAATTCACCAAAACTTTAGTAATCCATTTAATAAGTTGTCATTTAATTAATTTTTATATAAAATAAAGATAATATTGAAAATTCATTAAATGAGTTTATACATAGATTCATTCTTTTATAGTCAATAAATGTTAAGTTCTAATTGAAGTATAACCAATCATTACATAGGTGAGAAATTATAGCAACCATAGCCTGTTCAGCATCTATCTGTGAAGAAGAAGAGTCTGAAGAAGAATCTTTTTTTGAAGAAAAATTTTGGTATTTCATTATTCCTGCAGCTATTTTACTTGGAATATCCATGTTTCTAGAATTTGCTTTTGAAATTGTGTTAATTGCCCAAATTCTAGCAATTGGTTCAATTCTTCTTTCTAGTTCTGGAGTTATCAGAGAAGCAATAGAAGACTTGAGCAAGAAGAAAATAACCGCAAATCTCCTGATGTTAATTGCAGGAGTAGCTTCATTTTTTATATTGCATGGTCAGGAAGGAGCAACAGCTTTATTATTATATGCAATTGCTGAAAGATTAGAGGAAATAACAACAGATAAGTCGAGAAATGCCATTAAAGAATTGCTTGAACTAGCTCCTGATAATGCGTTACTAAAAACGGATAATGGTTATGTAAATGTTCCATCAAAGCAAGTAAAAGTAGGAGACATTGTTGGAATAAAACCAGGGATGAAAGTACCATTAGATGGTGTTATAGCTAAAGGAAGTTCATATTTTGATGAAAGTGCGATCACAGGTGAATCAGTTCCAGTTTTTAAAAAAGAAGGTGATGAAGTATTTGCTGCTAGCTTAAATTCCGATAGTTTTATAGATATTGAAGTTATAAGAGAAAGTACAAACACTATAGTAGCTCAAATTGCAGAGAGTGTTAAGATAGCTCAACAGAATAAAAGCCAACATGAAAAATTTATCGAGAAGTTTGCGAAATATTACACTCCGATTATCTTATTATCTTCGATTTTAGTAATGATTATTCCGTCTCTTTTAGGATTTGACTTTTATAATTGGTTCTATCGAGGTTTGGTGTTATTAGTGGTCTCATGTCCTTGCGCTTTGACTTTATCTACTCCATTAGCTAATATCGCATCTCTAACAAAACAAGCTAGAGAGGGTATCCTTGTAAAAGGTAATAAGTTTATTGAAAAACTCCAAGATATCGAGGTTTTTGCATTTGACAAAACCGGAACCCTTACTGAAGGAAATTTAAAAATATTTGATATATATTCCTATAATGGAGCTAATAAAACGGATATAATTAATATTGCTGCTAGTTTAGAAGCTCTTTCCGAGCATCCAATTGGTAAAACTGTAGTAAAACAAGCAAAAGATATGAACCTACCATTTCATGCAGTTAATGATTTTGAAGTTGTTAAAGGAAGAGGGATAAAAGGGCGAATTAATGGAGAGATGTTTTACGTAGGCAGTCAAAAATTCCTCGAGGATTTGAATTATGACCTTCCTCAAGAGGATATCAATAACATTGAGAATACGGGAACGATACCAGTCTTACTAGGGAATCAAAAACATTTGTTAGGGATAATCACAATTAGAGATGTGTTAAGGGTATCTGCCCCAATTCTAATAAATGGTTTAAAAGAGAGAGGTTATGAAACAGTATTAATTTCTGGTGATGACCAAAAAGTATGTGATTCAATTGGGGCATGTCTTGATATTGATCAAGCTTATGGGGAACATTTACCAGATCAAAAACTTGAGGAAATAAAGAATTTAAAACAAAGATATAAGGGAGTAGCAATGGTTGGGGATGGTATTAACGATGCTCCCGCATTAGCACTTTCAGACTTAGGAATTGCTATAGGAGCTTCTGCTACAGATATTACTTTAGAAACAGCAGATATTATTGTAATAGGTGACGATTTAAAGAAAATACTTACCTATGTAGATATCGCCAATAAGACAAATAAAAAAATAAAACAAAATATTTGGACTTCAATTATTGTGAAAGTTTCTTTCGCAATCTTAACAGTTATAGGTTTTATGACGCTCTGGTTAGCAGTAGGAATCGGAGATATGGGTGTTTCTTTACTTGTATTACTTAACAGCTTAACAATTTTTAGATATAAATTCCTATATAAAGAGATCTCAACTGAAGAGTTAGAAAATGAGGCTAAGTTGCTTATATGTGAAAATTGCCAGACTAAGGACATCATTCCACAACATCATGGTCGCGATATGGTTCAAAAAGGCGATAAGTTGATTTGTTGGAAGAATATTTTAAGCAGCGAGGAATTGGAGACTTGCGACGAGGAATTACCTCTCCACTGCCCTTACTGTCAAAATAAGATGGAATTGAAATAGTGATGTATTTTCTCCTTAGTGGACTCTTTTAAAAGTGAATGAGAAGTTAAAATCTAAAAAGTTCTCTAGCATTCTTAATTACTTGATTAGTGAAATCTTTAAAGTTAATTTCTTTTAGAATAGCAATATCCTTAGTTACTAAAACCACATCTTCGGGAAGAATGAACTTTTTAGGATTCTCCATTATATGATATGGAGAATCAGTTTCAGTAAGCAACTGTTCCAATGGAGTTATCTCAATTATTTTTTTCATCTCATCATCTCTTGGATGGGGGTAACCAAAAGAAAAATAAAAACCTAAATCGAGTAACTCGGAAACCAGCTCCTTTTTAGACATATATCCGTGGATTTGACCTCCCACATCCTGGACTTTTTCTTGTTTTAGAATTTCTACAATATCTTTGTCTGTACCATAACCTGCATGAACCACAATTGGTATATCATTTTCTTTTGCTAATCTTATTTGTTTTTTAAGTAATTCCTGCTGTTTTTTCATAAATATATTTTTCTCATTATCATTTAATTGATCAATGCCATATAAATATTCCAATCCAATCTCGCCTATCCCATGAGGCTTTTTTCTTTCAATTTCCTTTTCTAAAAGTGTGAGCATTTCTAAATGGTTTTCAAGTGCCTTATTTCTTGAAATACCAATAATATGTATAACATCTTCAAACTCCAGTTGTTTTTGATAACTTGTAAAATCTTTTGGATTACTTATAACACCAATGATATATTTTACTCCTTTCTCTCTTGCGTTGGAAAGCATTTGATTTATAAAAGATATAGTAGGAATAGGGATAGTACCTGTGATATCTTCGTCAATACTTTCTATTGGAATAGGGCTAAAAAATATATGAGCATGACAATCAATATACAGTTTAATCACATCATTTTGTTATTATTTCTTTTCTATTGGAATCAAAACTTTAACTATTCTCATATTAATATGCATTAATTTTGTTTCAAACCTAATGACTTATAAGGATTTGTACAAGATTTACATTCAATAATACAGAAAAAAGTAAAAATTGTAAACAAATGCTGATATTAAAGGTTTAACTCTCCACTAATTCTTTAAATTCTTTTAATTCCTTAACGTTGGTAAATTTTTGATCTTGTAATACTTTATTAATATAATTCTTATCAAGTTTTATTACTTTAGTCAAAAATTCTAAAGCTTTAGCTTGGTTATTCTTTAGTGATTCTAGGCATGCAAGATTATATAAGATATCGATATTTGCAGGATCGTCCTTAATTGCTTTATTTAGATACAACTCGGCTTTATCTAGATTATTTAAGATCATATATAAATTCCCTAAATTGTTCTGAACATCAGCAACGTTATAGGAGTAGGTTTTTGGATCTTCTTTAGCATACATTTTAAATAGTTTTAATGCATCAAGATACATTTGTTCCGCCTTATCATACTTTTGTATTCTGGTGTATACCATTCCAAGAGAATTCTGGATAAGGGCAACGTTATAGTAGTATATATTTGGATTTTTTTCTGCTAAACTTTTAGAAATTTTTAATGCATCATTGAACTTGGGTTCTGCGTCCTCAAATTTGTTTATACTAGCATATAAATCTCCCAGATCTATTAAAGTAAGAACTAACTCAGGTAAAACTTGATCTGGATAATGATCAGCTATTTTCTTTTTAATTTTTAACGCTTCGAGGTGCATCTGCTCTGCTTCTTCATAATTGGCTAATTCGCTATAGATTATTCCAAGACTACTGTAGGTTTTCGCAATATCAATTAAATACATATCATAATACATTTTTGCCAATGTTCTGTAACTTTCTATTGAATCAATTGATCCATCCTGAATATCCTCTAATAAATCCAAATCAATACCTATATTACCAAAATCACTTACAATTGGGGGTTCTTTGGGTAGATATATATCATAATATTTCTTTAACAATTTACTATAGCCATTTAGATCATCTATATACGAATTCTCTAGACTGGAATATTCTTTTGAATGAAAATCAGGGGAATGGGTATCGTAATACTGTTTTTCTAACTCTTTATATGAAGTCAAAGCATCAGTGTATATCTTTTCTGCTTCTTCAAAACGTTTTAAATCTAGATATAAAGTTCCAAGGTTTTTTTGAGTGGCAGCTATATATGGCAAGTATATTTTGTAAAACTTCTTTGCTAAATTTTTATAAATATCTAGAGCTTTAAGGAAAATTTTCTCAGCATCCATAGAATTTCCTAAAACTGAAAAAATATTACCAAGCACCACTAATATTGGTGCTTTATATTTATCATCAAGTACAAATAATTCTTGAGCAACATCGATTAATCTTTTGTGTTCATACTCAAATTGTACTATACTATTAGCAATTGCTAAAAATTCATTTACTAATTTCTCAGAGGGATCTAATTTTGCCTTATGAAAAAGAACCTCAATATCATCTTGAATATTCTCCTTGAATTTTTTGCTTTTTCTCTGATAATATTGTAATGCTTGTTCATGGTTTTTATCATCAGTTAAGCTTTCTAAAACAGCTTGGATTTCGTGAGAAGAAAATTCATATAATTCCTTTTGGTCTTTTTTCTTTGTTAACATTCCAGTATCCAGTAATCTTTGTATGGATTCTTCTACGTTTGGCAAATTGCAACATGTTTCAATGATTGTTTTATCAATATTAGTATCTAACTCTATATTGATAACAGACAAAATTTTAAGTAATTCTAAAGCTTCTGATTCTGGAGAAAGAATTTCTTTAATAATTTGATTGTAAAATCTTTCGATTTCTGAGTTATCGTCTATAAATTTAAAGGTTGCTAATTTATCAAAATCGATTTTTTTGTAATTTTTTTTAATTA
>CP070831.1:1302992-1329888 GCA_020344955.1 Promethearchaeota archaeon
GATATTCCATTTCGATCTGGAAAAGCAATTTCCCAGATGGAATTAGAAAAAACATAAATTCTATTTTTTTACATTCTTTATTTTATTGTTTTACTCATTAACATGTAAAGACACACTCTATTTTTGATAATCTTTTTGAATATAAGATTATATTATTTTTGACTTGCGGTAAATTTTATAAGGGAAATATGTAATACATTAAAAAGGAAAACAATGTGTATATTTATAATTATTAGAAAGAAACTTTAAATGAGTCTAACAAAAATTATTAGAGACATTCAGGTAAAATTTGAAGCAATCCCCGCTCCTAGTGCTATTCTTTATAATGCTCTTATAAAGAGAATTCTAAGCAGACCGGAATTAAAGATTGCTCAAGAAATTTCTCAAAAGATAGAGAAGGGTATTCTCATTGATTTAGGATCGGGTACTGGTTTCTTATCAATAGAAATAGCGAAAAGAGCACCCCTATTAAATATTTATGGGATTGATTTAAGTAGAAAAATGGTTGAAATTGCTTCAAGTAATGCAAGGAGTTTTAAAAATGTGAAGTTTAAATTTGCAAATGCAATGAATATTCCTTTTGAAACCAATTTTGTTGATCTAATCGTTAGTACAGGGTCATTTCATCACTGGAAACATCCATTCAAGGTTTTCAATGAGTGTTATCGTATTCTAAAGCCAGATTGTGAGGCATGGATTTATGATGGATGTTCAAATCCCCCCAAGGATGAAATTTTGAAATTAAAACAACAATATGGGGTTTTCAAATATCTTTTTTTCAGTCAAATTCAGAAAGCACATGGCTTTCCCTGGAAAATATATAACACCAAAATTAAAAGGCTCCTTGAACATACAAAATTCAAACACAACTTCCAAATGATATTATCAGATGGATGGATGAAGATAATTCTTAAAAAATAAAATTAACTCAAATATGCTATTCCTATTTTTCTAAGATTTAAAACGAATCTATCTATCTTATTGAATTATTTTTTGCATATTTAAACTTTTTTTTGTGCAAAAATATAAATAAATGTGCAATTATTATCTAAAAAACATAAATTGATTTAGGTGAGAAAAAATTATTTTTCAAGGATATATAATGTCAAGTGAAACAATTTTCATCATAATAATCATCATCATACCCACAATATTTACACTTATTAAAAAAAAGTATAAATTGACAAAACAGACTATAGGATTCAAGGTTTTATTGCATATTCTGTTATCAACATCAATCACAATTGCATGTACTGCGTTTGCATATAGAATATTTAATGATTCAATTCCTAGAGTAATATTTATAATAAGTGCCTTTTCTTATGTAGTTTTTGCTATTTGTTATTTACTTAAAGTAATTCAAAAACAAGATTTGAAGATTTCATCGATATTAAAGGATAGTTCAGATGCATCAATAAATGTTTCAAATTTAGCTACTGAATTAGCAGCAGGGGCTAGTGAAGTGAACGTAGCCTCGGAACAAATTGCCAAAACGACACAGATTATGACCTATGAGACAGAGGCAGTTATTAAAGCAACCAATAATATTAAGGAAGTTATTAGGATTATTACGAATATCGCAGATCAAACAAATTTATTAGCTTTAAATGCTAGTATTGAAGCGGGTAGGGTGGGTGAAAAAGGAAGAGGCTTTACGATTGTAGCAAATGAGGTTCGAAAATTGGCAGAGGAGTCAAAAAAGGCTGTTTCTAGAACCAACAAAGATATCTCTGAGGTAGTTAATAAAATTAACTCATCATTTAGCTTTATGGAAGGCATAAATGCATCAGCAGAACAACAAACTGCCTCTATGGAAGAAATTTCAGAAACGGCTAAAAAACTCGATAATTTAGCTGGACTTTTAAAAAATAGATTAGTTGTAGTAACTCAAGACGGAGAAAAATCAAAACCAAGAGTAGAATTATAATGAAAAGAAATGGTTTAAATCAAATTTTCTAGCAAATATACATTGAAGGGGTTAATTCTCCCCATTTTCAATTATTAAAAAATTTGGTAAATTGTATTTCTAATTAGGGTAAGTAAAAAATGCAAATAACATAATAAGTATCAAAGGTATAAAAAATGAGATGTATAGTCTGTGGTGCTGAGATTAAGCTTAATAAAGTAAGTGGTATGTGTAGTAACTGCATCGAAGATATTAAAAATTGGAAAGTGAGAGGATATTGGGATAATTACAAATCTAGAATAGATATAATAAAAAAGTCGTAGTAGATTAGTTTAAAAGTGAAAAAATGAATTAACAGAGAGATTTACTAAAAATAATATTTCTAAAGAATAAGTAAGGAAAAAAAATTTAAAAGGGAAAAGTAACACATGTTATTCATCTTTTATTGATCTCATAATCGAAAAAAGGTTTAAAAAATGCTTGATGAATCAGTTCTAAATCTTCAAATTACAATATTATTATTTTTTGGAATGCTAATTTTTATGCGGGTGTGTTATAGAAGAAAGGATTTAATTATTTTTATTCCGACTTATATTCTTGCACCAATTGGTTATTTATTCATCTATTTACAAATTATTAATAATTTCTATCGACTGATGGGTAATGCCATTTTTCTATTAGGTAACCTTACACTTCTACTTGCTATTTTTTATGATTATTATAAAGAAATCCATACAGATACTAATTCTGATAAAAGAAAAATCATATTCAGTTTGATTCCTTTTTTAATCATTATTATTCAGGTTATCTTTTCGTTATTACTTATATTAGCTATTTATTTAATAGTTAAGCTTAATTCCATAAAAAAGTCTACAAAAAATGTGTCATTAATTATTTTTTTATCTTCAGCGCTCTTAACTGGAATTGCAACTATTTTATCTTATCTTGATCTTCCTGGTATGTGGGAATTTAGTTTTGTAGGCATGTTTATTTTTAGCACTTGTTATTTTGTGTTTCCAATTCTTATATACTTAGAGGAAAAGTTAGTCAAAGTTGGAATAAAACTAACAGAGTCAGAAGAAAGGTATAAATTAATTTCAGAGAACGCAACCGACTTAATTGCAATGCTAAATAATAAGTATGAGTATGAATATATAAATGAGCATGCATATATGAGTATTTTAGGGTATTCTAAAAAAGATTTAATAGGAAAAAGTTCGTGGAATACAGTACATCCTGAGGATATAAAACGAATAACCTCCTCTAAAGCAATCTCAACAACCGGATTTAACAGATTAAACGGAGAAGATAATGAGGAATTAAGAATTAGACATAAGGATGGGCATTATGTGTGGTTAGATTACACAAGTAAAGTGTTCATTGACAATCAAGAAGCTCCAAAAGTAATTGTAATTGCTCGAGATATTACAGAACGTAAAAAGACAGAGATTAAACTACACGATTCTGAAGAAAAATTTAGAAAAATCACCGAACAGTCTTTTATTGGAGTAGTGATTGAACAAGATTTGGATATAAAATACTTTAATCAGCAATTTTTAAAAATAATAGGATATGATATCGATAAATTTTCAGACTGGACGCTTATGGATTTATATGAAATAGTTCATCCAGATGATCTGAGTGACTTTAAAGAAATTATAGAAAGAAGAATTAGAGAAGAAATTGATAAGATTTCCAATTTTCAATTACGAATACTCAATAAACACGGAGAAATAATTTGGGTGGAACTTTTTACTAGACCAATTATATATCAAGACAGGGATGCTAATTTAGCCTTTATTATGGATATTACAGATAAGAAACAAGCGGAGCAACTTATTATTGAAGAAAATAAAAGATTATTAGAGCTCGAAGAGTTAAGGAAGGATCTCATCACTAGAGTGTCTCATGAATTGAGAACTCCCTTAACTTCATTATATGGGGCGTCTCAAATAATATTAGGTTCAAGTAAGGCGGAAAAGATTGAAAACATTTGGCCTTATATAGAAATCAATTATAGAGGGGCATTACGCCTGAAGGGACTTGTTGATAATTTACTAGATACGGCAAGATTAGAAAGCAAAAAGTTTGAGATACAGAAATCTAATATAAATTTAACTCTAATTATTCAAGAATGTATATATGAATTAAAAAGTCAAGCAGATAGTAGGGAAATAATAATCGTAAGTGATATTCCTTCTAATTTTTATTTTGATCTCGATGGGTCCCGAATTTCACAAGTAATACTCAATATTCTCTCAAATGCCATAAAAAATACACCTCCTAAAGGGAAGATATTTATAAAATTAATTGATACAACAGATCATATTGATATTGTCTTTCAAGACACAGGTGTAGGTATCACCAAAGAAGAAAGTAAATTATTATTTGAAAAATTTGGCAAAATAGAACGATATGGGATGGATTTGGATGTAGACATCGAAGGAGTGGGATTAGGATTATACATTTCAAAAGAGATCGTTGAATTACATAGTGGACAAATCTTATTTGAATCTGAAGGAAGAAATAAAGGATGTATTTTTAAAATAAGATTGAATAAGGATGGTTCATATTATGGAAGAAAAAAATGAAAAAATAGATTTTTTACTTATAGAAGATAATCAAGATACTATTAAATTTTTGATTGAATATCTTAAATCAAGAGGCTATAGTATTAAATTTGCAAGAAGAGTTAAAGAAGGTTTAGAGGTTTTGAAGGATAATCTTCCTTCTATTATTTTACTAGATATTTTATTACCTGATAAAAAAGGATATGAAATAATCTCCTCAATTAAGTCAAATCCGGTATTTAAAAATGTTTTAATTTATTTTTTAACAGCAATTCCTAAACAAGAAGTTTTAAAAGAAGTGGAAAGGTATAATATTGAGGGTGTTATTGAAAAACCTTTCAATTTGGATGAAATTGAACCTATATTTGAGATATTAGATAAAAAACCATCATAATTTTCAAAATTTATTCAATCTTTTTTTGAAATTCTTTTGGAATTTGAACAGCAAATTTGCATAATGTTCCTCCTGTAAGAGGTGTTTCTATTGGTTCTACCTCAACGGGTTGATCGAAGATAATATCCCAGTATTTCTTAGTATATCCAGCACTACAGTAGCAGAAGTAAGATGATATTTCTTGATCAGTACCATTTTTGATGGCACCTCGTACCCAGGGACAATAGCAACTATAAAAACCTTTCATTCTTTTATCTTTTGTCTTCATATGCCTTTTAGTTTGATAGGGGAGTTTTGTAGTAATAATTTTATCACCTTCTCTTATTCCAGGATTTATTGAGGGATTTTTCTTTACAAAATCTATTACTTCTTCATTTATGTATTGGGCAAATTCAAGAGTTCCCTCTTTTTGATGTTGTTGAAGGCGCCCAATTAATTCTTGTTTTTTTAGTTTTAGAAATTCATCTATATCATTTAATCTTAAGAAATCTTCTCTATCCTTTTTAATGTCCCCAGGACGACCATGTAAGCAAGGTTTTAATAATTCTATTGATTTTTCTTTACCAATTTTCTCTTCTAATCTTTTTAAAATTGCTTTTGTAAATTCAGGTTTTTTCTCAGGATCGACTCCTAATGGGGGAATTTCAATATTATCAAAAATTTTGTCTCGTAATTTTTCTCCAAACTTTTCAGCAATTCTTTGATTAAGATTATCCATAGCGTTATAAGATTCTGAAATGTCGATAATCTCAACAATATAGTCATAATTTTTTATGAAATTCCCATAATTTATTAAAGCTCTCAATAAATCAAAAACTGTATCTTTGCTATTTGTTATTAAATATTCTGTATAATTGATTATTTCTCCTTTAGGAAATGAATCAATATTATAATCTTTATATTTAAGAAAATCATCAAATTCTTTTAGTCTCAAAATGAAACTGGCTATTTTTTCTGTAGCAACATTGTTCTTTGAGAGAAATTCTCTAAAATTGTTTTCATCCAAAATATATCACATTTTATTATTTGAATAGAAGTGTTTAGAATTTATTATAATGATATAAATTTTCAGCCTTTTTTAGGTAGCACTTATCTGACCTAATTATTCAAAATATCCAGATTTTATTTGTTTTTAAATAATCTGATTGTAAAAATTGATCCTTTATTTCTTCCTTCTGATTCTACCAAGATTTTACCTCCATGCAATTCTACGATTTCTTTTGAAATAAATAAACCAAGACCAGAACCTTCTATATCTACACCCAAATCCATCCCATATCGTTCTATTTTACCAAATTTTTCGAATAATTTTACTATTTCTTTTTTAGTGAATCCTACACCTGTATCCTTAATATGAATATCGACATACTCTGTTTCTTCAACTAGATTAATAAAAATTTCACCATTTTTCTGAGTATTTTTTATTGCATTTGAAATAATGTTAGTGAGAACTTGTCTGAATCTTAACCTGTCTATATTTAGGTGGGATTCATTGGGAAGATCTAATTTCAACTTCAATTGACGATTTGATGCTAAGTATTTCATATCATTCACACAATCAATAATAAGTTCTATAAGATTTTCTTTTTGGAAAAGTAATTCAAATCTTTTAGCATCCAATCTTGAGACATCTAATAAATTATCAATTAACTGTTTCATTCTTAGACTTCCTCTATGACCAATCTCAATATATTTCTGAGCTTCTTTACCAATATCATCCATATAGAGTTTGATAAGGATTTGGGTTGCTCCATAAATAGATGTCATAGGAGTTTTCAATTCATGTGAGACTCGTGTAATAATGTCCTTACGAAGTTCATGAAGCTCTTGTAATCTTTTGTTTTCCTCGATAATGAGTTGTTCTGCTTTTTTTTTATCTGTGATATCAACTATGGAAATCAAATTAGCTGGTTTTTCCTCATAAATTATTTTCCTAGTATAATCTTCAAGCCATCTTACCTCACCAGTTCTATTTATTATTCTAAAAAAATTGTTAGAAAATTCACCCATAGTATTATCTATATTACTTTGCAAACGCTTTAGAAGGAGATCTAAATCTTCAGGATGTATCATTTTCAACATATCTTTTTGCGACAAATTTGTAAGTTCCTCAATAGAATACCCTGAAATTTTAGAGAGTGCTTTATTCATATATTTAACCTGCCCATCTTGAATAATTATAACGCCCATAAACGATTGCTCAGCTATATTTCTAAATTTTTCTTCAGATTCTTTCAATTTTTGTTCTGCATCTAATTTTTCAGAAATATCTATAGACATTACCAAATCAGCGGATCTCCCCCCATAATTAATTGTCTTCGAAAAGTTCTCAACCCATCCATGAGATCCATCTTTTCGTACTGAACGATAAATATAGTTATTTATAACATCTTCTTTCCCTTCTTGCTTTTTTCTAGCTTGTTCTAACACAAAATCCCTATAATCAGGATGAATCACTTTAGCAAATTCATTAGGAGCCCAATTGTTTATTTCCTCTCGAGAATAACCTAATCTTTTTGGTAATCTCTCGTTGAAATATTTTAGAATTCCATCTTGAATAACCATGATACTCATAAATGATTGTTCTGTGATTACTCGGAACTTCTCCTCAGATTCCCGTAACTCTTGCTCTGCTTTCTTGCGTTCTGTAATTTCTCTTGAAACGAAAAGATATTTCGTTTTTCCTTTTTCATTCTCAAACATTTTTACTTTTATTTCAAACCAAATCCATTGGCCATTACTATGTCTAACTCTTGATTCATGTGTACCTTCTCCACTTTTAAATATTTTTCTTAAAAATCGCCGAATAGTTGTATAATCTTCAGGATGATTAAGGAATATAGCTGGTTTTCCAATTAATTCTTCTTTTGGATACCCTAATATCTTAAAATGTGCTGTTTCATTCACAAATTCTATTTCAAATCTCTCATTTAAAACTCGTATTAAATCGTTTGCATTTTCGGTTATAAGTCTGTAATACTCTTCAGATTCTTTCAATTTTTGTTCTACCTTTATATATGCTGTAATATCATGACCAATACCGAGAACTGCGTAGAATTTATCATCTTTTTTTAAAGGAATGGCGCTAACTTCAATAAAGATAAAAGAACCATCCTTTTTTCTCATTTTATAGGTGCTAGGTTCATCAGCAATTCCAGTTTCTATTGTCTTTTTTATATCATTTATAATATCAGATTTAACTTCTTCAACCAGAAAATCCGTAACTTTCATATTTAGAAGTTCTTGTTTAGAATACCCAAGGTTTTCAACAATGATATTATTTACATCAATGATATTTCCCTTTTTATCATGAAGGTATATATAGTCAAAAGAATTCTCAAAAATCTCTTCAAGACTATTACTATTTTCTTTAATTATACTCAACATATCGAGAAACAACCCTTATTAATTAATTTTGAATGTAATCACACTTGTATTATTTCCAAAGAGGGAAATACTAAATAAACTTTCAGAATAATTAATGGGTTTATTGTTATTATAGGTTATGCATCATTTCTATAAGAATAATTTTTGTAAAAAAAAGGATTTAAATAACCAATGAGGCTAGAAAATTAGCAGAGAACTCAAAAAATGCTATTTCTGGCTCATATAGCGAAATTAATGAAATTATTAATATGATCCAAAGAGTGTCGCATTCTATGGAGGGAATAAGTGCCTCTGCGGGACAACAAACAGCCTCAGTGGAAGAGATTTCTGCTACAGCAAATAAGCTAGATAAGTTAACTGATAAATTAAAAAAACCTCTAATAGAAGAAACCGCTTCATAATTTAGAGAAAAAAATTCTTCTTAATCATATTTTAAAACAATTTTTTAGAGAAATTATACATTTCATCTTTTAATTTTTATGTTAATTAAACCTAATTACAAGTAAAAATTTAATAATAAGAACTCACATTTTAAATTAGGAATTCAACTAATATGTTAAAAGACATATGTACACTAACATCATCAAGAGTAGTTTATTCTCTCATAATCTTTTTTTTGTTATTCCCAGTTGGGGACATTTGCTTGGTTATCCTACACTGGGTAAATTTATGAATCACAATGTGTCAAAAATCACTCAAGATCTTGTAATTTTTTTAGGTGGAGCAGAATGTGCAATATCTAATGAAATGGGAACATTTTATTATTTATTTGGTTTAGGATATTACTACATTAAATTTGAATTGCATTCTGGAAGATATATTACAGATAATCGGCAATTAACAGGGTTGATTTTGTCAGATTTTGTATATGATCATTTAGCAACCTCAATTAATATTACATTAGAAAATGATAGAGATGTTATTGTTGGTGAAAAATTATTTAAAGCACCCATTGACATGTCATTCAAATCAGATAATAAGATAACATTTATACAAGGCACTCTTATGAGGAATTTATTTATTCCTTATAAAGATATTTTTTTAGAGTATATCGAACTTTTACGAGATCCAAAATCATATCAAATAGATAAAAATGGGCATATGATATTAAGTACTACTTGGGATTCTTATAATAAAATCATGATTTCAGGAGATATGGAATATGAATCTAAAACAAAATACTTAGAAGCTACAGCAGGATTATTTGGAATTAATTTAGGAGCGGATAAACATCTTAATAAAAATTTTACTCCAACAGAATTACAAAATATTAGAGACATAATAGTAAGATTGAAGAATGTTTATTCCTCAATAGAGTATGACTCTATGTTCTTATTTTCTATAATTGAGAAATCCGCACCTTTCCTCAGTTCTACTAAACCATTTACTTTTAATCTTGAAGGAAATCACATGAACAAAAAAATGCCTAAAGAATCAATATTCATCTCTGCGGAAAATAGAATGAATGATTTCAAAGAATGGCCTTTACAACTTAAAAGACAGACAAAAGAAGAATTAGAGAGAACTGGGATTGCAATAAAACCTAAACTTTATCAAGCTCAACAGCCTGAAACTCTTGAAAAACCAGCTGTTATAAAACATATTAAAAAGGAAGAAAGTTTCGAACTCAGAACGATGAAGCGTCCTTTTATAGAAACTAAACCACTCCCCTATATCCCTCATGAAAATCCTTTAGAATCCCTTGTATCTTTAAAGAAAATAGTCGAAGAAAATTATGATATCCAAACAATTGGAAGTGCTTTTGAAATAGCAAGAAATAATATCAAGAAACACGTTCTCCATGCAAATTATTTATGGGAACTTAGTAAATATGTAAATGTCTATAAGAAAGCCGAACCGAATTTAGGATTGAGTTCGAAGGAAAAGATAGAACTTTTAAGAGATATCGACAATTGGATTAAGATAACAATACAGAAATTTGGGAATTTAAAAGAATCCCAAAAATTATTTTAATCATGGTAAATATCAAATCTGTTGTCAATAAATTACAATTAGATTTGGTTTTTTTTGAAATACAATTATATTGTTTTAAATTGTAACTTTTATTATCTTGAGTAAATTATAAATAATTAATTTAAAACTTAATTGAGTAAGAGAAAAAATGAGCTTACCTTCAAAAAAAGCTATACAATTAGATGAAAACACTGTAGATTATGAGTACAAGATGTTAAATCATGTTATGCAACTCCGATACCATGAAGATAAATGTGTCGAATGTGGTTTCTGCCACAGGGTTTGTCCAATAACGGTATCAATCTATGACGAACCATTAAAAAGGACAGCTATCGGAACACCCAAAGAAATGAAAATTGAATCTAATAAAAAGATTGTTGTTGATACTGAAAAATGCGTATGGTGTGGTTCATGTTCTTGGATTTGCCCAGGATACACCTTAGAACTCTTTATTAATGGCGAGAAAAAACTAAATGTAGTTGAAAATGGTTCACTTCCAGAATTTGAAGAGGAAGTACGAACATTAGAAAATGGGCAGAAAGTTCGCAAAGTTGTAGAAGGATCTATTACAATTACTAGTACTGAGAAGGATAACAAAATATTAGATGCTTTTTGTGATGAGTGTGCTGTAAGTGCAATGGAAAGAAAGGGAAAGGAAATTGAGACAGATCGAGACAAATGTATACTATGCTTTAAATGCACTGAAGCTGCTGAGAACTATGATAAAATAAGCGTCGAAGTACACCGCGATAGGTTTAAAAATATAAAAGGAGAACCTTCTTCTGTGTGGAACGGCATCATGTTAAGAGTACTTGGAAAGGAAGGAAAAGTGAAAGGCATCATGAGCAGAAGTCAAAATAAACTTGCTGATGCTGTTATGCGTTTAATGGGTAAAGAATTCGAAGAAGAAGAGGAAGCTTAAACCTTCACTAACTTATACTATTTTTATTATTTACTCCTTTGTATTCTTTTGATTGTATAATTTATTCTGTTCGAATGCTTGAATAATATCATTCATTCGATTCTCAATACTTATCTTATATCTTAAGTCAGTATGGGTTAATATATAAAACACCTCATCTCTTATTGCTTGAAATACAACTGAACCAGCTTGATTGGGTGAAAGACCAGCTTCAAACGTTCGACGATACTCCTCGAACTTTTTTTTGGATTCTGGATATTTCTTAATCATTTTTTCCATAAAAGGCATATAATCTGGACCACGATATTCATCAGGACGATTTCTTTCACAATCCAATATCGTTGTATTTACAGCTGATGGGCATAAAACAGAAACTTTTATTTTTGAATTTTTCAGTTCAAGTTCCTTAGCTAAAGCTTCAGAGATAGCAACAATACCATGTTTTGTAACACCATAAATCCCAGTTTCCGCAGCTGATATAAGTCCCGCAAGAGACGATGTATTTACTATATGACACTCATTATCTTGTTTAAACATAATTGGGACAAAAAAATGAATGCCATGAATTACACCCCAAAAATTTACATCTATAATCCATTTCAAATCGAGTAGAGAAAAATCCCATATATATCCATATGGGCATAAAACCCCAGCATTATTGCATAATAAATGCACTTCCCCAAACGTATCTATTGTTTTTTGTGCCAATGCCTTAACATCATCCACTTTTGTAACATCTGTTAATACTGATACCACTTCCACTCCTGCTTCTTTCAATTCATCTTCAGCTTTAGATAATGCATCTGATTCAATATCAGCAAGTACAATCTTCATCCCTTCCTTAGCAGCTATATTAGCTATTCCACGTCCAATACCATTTGCGCCACCAGTAATAACAACTACTTTATCTTTAAAATCTTTCATATATATCTCGCTTTAATCTCATTAATTTAAAACCAACATTGGTTATCTATATAAGATTATAATGTAATTTATAACCTTTATGTACAAGAAAACAAAATGAAATTATTGAATAAGTAGAAGGAGAAAAACATTAAATAGAGCAATAAATACTGTATTATTCGTATTTATGATAATTCAAGATTTATTTCATATTTTTCATCTTGATTTAACCTAACAATATTTATATATAATTCCTTAATGTGCAGAGATTATAAATTAGACAATTAAAAGCCTATTTTGTGTAAATCCACAAAAACCAGTTTTAATATAATTTCATTAATCTTTCAAACTTTCATATTACTTTTAAAATTATAACTATATATGAAAGGAAAGATAGTTTTTTAATTAGTCATCCTTATGGATGACTCTCTTATATCAAACAGAGGAAATAATTAAAAAAAGAGGTATGTTTTATGAAAAAGCAAAAATTAATAATAATTCTTGGCATAGTGTTTCTGATGTCGATTGGCGTATTCTTTTCCATATCAGCTCCTGCTTGTGTTAATTGTCAGCAAAAACAATCAATTCTCGATGGTTGGGATTTAATTGCGGATGGGATTGATGTTCCGGATAACCCGGAGGTAGCAGAGTGGGTCTGGGAAAAAAAGGTTGGAGATAGTCAATATGACAAGATTCGAGTTCGAAGGATGAAATTAAAATCTCTTGAAAGAGGAAGAGAAGCCATTTTTGTTCTTTCAGGTCAATCCGGAAGCGCTGAAGTTATGTTACATGGACGAGACCTTGCAGGCAATAAGTTTCTAATTATGAATGAAGAAACAGTCTTCACATATAAATTCATTTACGCAGGATATGATGTTTATTCATTAGATTATCGTTCGTGGTTTGTTCCAAAAACAGAAACAGATTTGGCATTTATGAAGGAATGGGGGATGGAAGCATTCATTTCAGACTTACACGAGTCAGTCCAACTTATCAAATGTGTTTCTGGTTTTAAAAGGGTTTATCTTCATGGAGTACACTTTGCGGGGGAACTCGCGATGTGTTACACTACACAACATCCAGATGATGTCAAGGGAATCATATTGCATGATGGGGGCTCAGGAGGGAAATTACGACCTGGATCAGAAACTAATACTCATGATCTAGCATATGAACTCGAACAAATGGATATTACAGGAAATTATGCATACATATATGACATAGCATTTGAGCCATATTACTCGCTTTTTTATTACGCCTATCAATTTCCAGAAGCCCCAAGTCCCGTTCCTGGATTTGATAATGTGAGTGATTATTGCATGTTTATGTTATATAGTGTTGGTCATACTGCTTTTCATGCTCCATATGGCTCGGATGCGAAAAACACATTAGGAATAATGCTCACCCTTTCTCCATTTTTCCCTTATCGTCTATTAATTGAGCACAACCATTTCACAGATTGGATAGATACTACTCAAATGATTGATTACGATGAATTATTTGATGAGATTGATGTTCCATTGATAGCTTTCATCTCAAATAATCCATTAGTTGATTGTCCATATAGAGTCCCATATTATATTCATGGAACGAAGAATCCAGACTCTCAGGGACATATTCTCGATGGTTGGGGGCATATAGATATGTTTATAGGAAAGCAGAGTTCCGAGTTCATAGATGAGCCATTGCTTGAATGGGTAGAGGACCATAGGATGCTGGTTGGAAGTGGAATTATGAAGACTGATTCTGATTGGGTCTTTGGAGACTCTATCATCTTCATTAACAGCACTCATATTGATTTTCAAATTGTAGAAACTGAGATTCGAATCTCTTTCGAGATCACTTGGACTATCGTTATAGAGGGGTTTGAAGTTTATGAAGGGGATTCCAATGTCGGAAGAATTCACATTTTCATTCGAAAGGATTACGCTATAGCAACAGGACGTAATATATTCTTTTATGGATACAGAACTTAAAAATTTAAATATAATTTTTTTTTTAATTTTGAGAAAGTTATTCGATTATTGATTTTATTGGTTGATTTAAGAGCAATAAATATTTCAAAGGCTATTTTAAAGAATTTTATTAAATCGAAATTTAAATAAAAGCATTCTTGTTTTAAAATATCTTTAAGAGAGATTATTCTTGAGAAGATTTTTAATTAACATTAGATTTAAAATTGTAAATAGCTTAATATTTCCATAAGGTTTTAATCCAAATTTAATGAATATGTCTCCTCCAAAGCTAAAACAATCAACAAGAGTGGAAGAACTCTTTAATGTTGGTAAGCTTGATGAAACTCTTGAACTACTTGAAGATGTGAATCAATTTGAGGGAATTGATTTTAGACAAAAAAGATATTTTCAGTTTCTTAAAGGCTTAATTCTGTTATACCAGTGGAAAACTGAAGAAGTTATTAATCATGGTGAAGAAATATTTAAAGAAGGTCAAGATCTTAATGACAACCTCCAATCATTTGATGGATTGTTTTTTATTATCTCTGGTTTAAGTCAGGCTTTCAAATTTGATGAAGCTCTTAAATTAGTTGAAAAAATGGAGACTTTATTGAAGCACATTTCTAATATCTCTACAAATAAATTAATCCAAAACCAAGTACGTCTCAAAATATTGAAAGTATGGATTAATTTATATATAGGTAAAATAGATTTAGTAAAAGAGGGTTTAGAATGGTGCTTAGCTTCAGAAAGAGAACTTGGTAATACATTTGAAATTGTTTGGGCTCATCTTTTATTGGCACAAGTTATGCTTCGAGTAGAAAGTAGATATGATCTTGCTATGGAATATACAAATGGAGCGCTGTCATTAGCAAAAGAAATCAAATTTAACCATTTCTGGATTGGTCTAAGTCACCTTCAGTTGGGGGTGATTTATTACGCTATAGGGGAGTTGGATATTGCCTTAAACCATAATATGAAGAGTTTAGAAATATTTAAAATAATAAAATGTGATTTTTATATTGCAAATTTATTAAGCAATATAGGGGAGATATATAGTGACAAAGGTGATTATGATCTTGCCTTTGAATATTTAGAAGAAGGTCTACTACTTTTTAATCAAATCCCCATAGAAATAGAAGGAAATCTTGACATATTAGTATTAGTAGCCCTTAGAAAGGGTGATATTGAACTTGCTCAAAAATATTTTGATCGCTTGGAAAAGAAATTTAATCAAACCAAGAAAAAACGTACCGAATTTTTCTACAAATATAGCAAAGCTTTAATGTTGAAATGGAGTTCTCGAATCCGGGACAAAGCTAAAGCTGAAAAATTATTAAAGCAGGTTATTGAAACAGATACTTATTATACAGAAGGTTTTGATACTATTATTTATGCATATGTCCATCTTTGTGACTTATATCTTTCAGAATATAGTCTAACTAATAATAATGAAGTACTCGAAGATCTTAATCAATATATTACTAAATTATTAACTATATCTGAAAATTCACGTTCATTCCGAGTTTTATGTGAAACGTTGATACTTCAAGCTAAATTAGCTTTACTAAATTTTGATGTAAAATCAGCCCGACAGTTTTTGACTCAAGCCCAAAAGGTGGCTGAAACATATGGACTCAAAAGATTAGCTATGAAAGTTTCGAATGAACACGATGAATTACTTAAACAGTTAAAAATGTGGGAGAAATTAAAAGTATCCGAGGCATCTTTATCTGAACGCTTGAAGTTAGCTCGTTTGAATGAGCAAATGGAATATATGATAAAAACACGAATAGGTGAAGTCCCAAAAATTTCAGATGAAGATCCTGTGCTTCTTTTAATTGTATCAGAGGGAGGGATACCCACATTCTCCAAATTATTTACAGAAACATTAGTTATAGAAGAGGATCTTATTAGTAGTTTTCTGGCTGCTTTTAATACCTTTAGTGCTGAACTTTTCTCTGAAGGACTGGATCGCGCTTCATTTGGGGATTTTAAGGTATTAATGAAGCCCATTTCAACATTTTTGGTTTGCTATCTTTTCAAAGGACAATCATTTTTTGCTAGGAAAAGAATACAAAGTCTTGTTGAAAATATAGGGAAGAGTGAAGAATTATTAGAAAAATTTAACGAATATTATAAAACCAATCAAGTTATAAAACTTGAAGATGTTCCAAAACTTAATTCTATAATAATGGAAACATTTGTTAAAAAAAAAGGAATATAGACCGTTTTGTCGAAAAATTATTTAACATCTTATCATTAAATAAGTCAAATTGATCGGTTAATCATATCATAGAATAATTCAATAATTTGGTAACTATTAAGATTTAAATGAATAATAGTCAAACTTTTAAATTTAAAATTGTAGT
This sequence comes from Promethearchaeota archaeon, assembly GCA_020344955.1. Lineage (GTDB taxonomy): Archaea > Asgardarchaeota > Lokiarchaeia > Sigyniarchaeales > SOKP01 > Loki-b32. The sequence goes on from CP070831.1 coordinate 1,319,376, forward strand.
CATTGGTGATGGAGGTGTAGGAAAAACATCATTAATTAAGAAATTTACTCATGGTACTTTTGAAAAGGATTATATTAAAACAATTGGAGCACAATTTACTAAATTAGAGAAGGAAATTAATAAAGATAAAATTAGTTTAGTATTTTGGGATATAGCAGGCCAAAGTACTTTTGATTTTCTTAATCCTTTATTTTACAGGGAGAGTAGAGCTTGTATTATTGTGTATAGCCTTGAAGAAAATGAATTAGGCAGTGAAAGTTTTAAACATATAGAAAATTGGTATGATGAAATGAAAATGCGCTGTGGAAATATTCCAGTGGTTATATTTGCAAATAAAATTGATTTAATAGAAGAAAGTCATTTAGATACATCGAAGATACAAATTATTACAAATAAACTGAAAGTTTTGAATTATTATATAACATCTGCAAAAACAGGACAAGGAGTTAATGATGCCTTTAATATTATTATTGAAAAATTATATCATAAATCTAAAACATTAACTTCCAAAATTTAATAATAAGCTTTTTGATTAGTTATTAAAGGAGCTGATTTTAATATTAAGAATTTTAGAGTTCAACAGCATATTCCATGATTTCAGAGAGAAGAAGATCGGCAATTGTTAGCCAATTTTGTTTTGTTTCAGGTTCTTTTACATTTTCATGTATCAGATTTTTTCCCGCTACAAGATTTTTTTCTGCTAAATCATAATTTTCAAGTGCCATATAACAAGTCCCTAATTTAATATAGGTCTGATAAATAAGACGATTATCTTTACCTAAGAGAATAGCTTTTAAGAACTTTTTCGCTGCTTCTTCAAACTCATCAAAATAAAGTAAAATTTCACCATATGTGTCATGATAAATAGCATTTTCAGGGTCGTTTTTAATAAGTACTTGGACAATTTTTATTGCATCCTCTTTTCTACCCAAATATCGCAACCAATATGCTTTATAATTCTGAAGTTCATTTTTGTCTGGATAATTTTTAATTAATCCTTCTATAATTTTCAATCCTGCCTTAACATCTTTTTGTATCTTAAGAATTGACGCTTTTTTCATTAAAAGCTCGATTTCTTTTTTGGGAAATAATTCAAGCATATTATCTAATGTAATTAACACTTCGTTATATTGATTAAAATAAAGCAGAACTTTTATTTTTGAATTATAGAGCTTATAGCTTTTAGGATTTAAAGTTATTGATCTTTCTATTTTTTTTATTTCTTCTTCATATTGACTTTCTTGAACCTCAGAACTTTTTGAGTAAAATACATTTGCCATATTCTGCCAAATAATTCCTTCCAATTTATCATAAGTATCTATAAGTCTTCTTTTTGTTTCTATTTTATAAGCTAAGTGGTTAATATACTCAGGTAAAAATTTTCTTAACGACTCCTTTAAATCTCTATTAAATAGAATTTCAGTTATTTCATTCAAGATGTTATCTATTAAAATCTCGGTACTCTCGGATCGTCCGAATTTTTGTAAAAATTTATTTCTAGTTATAAAATCTACGGTGATTGCTCGAAGGATTTTCTCTAATTTTTCATTATATTCAAAATAATAATACATATTTGGAGGAACTTCTAATTTAAAAAACTTTACTTCATACAATTTCCCTCCTACAATCTCATCTATCCAAAAATCAAGAATTTTTTTTTCAATTTTATAAAGTCTTGAAAAATTTTCAAGGGAAATATAATTAGGGTAAAAATTTGGATGATTAATTGAAATATATAATAAAATTTTATGAAAATCCTCTTCACTTTTCAATATCATACTAACTTTTGAATAATCCAGCTTTAATATCTTATTTAAATAGCTAAATTTAATATCCTCATCAGTAATATTATATTCATCGAAGAATTGTGTAGTCTTTTTTGTAATTTCATCAATTCTCCTACTTTCCTCTTCCAATATGGTTTGTCTATCCAAATCATATGAATATAACATCTTGGAATATCCTATTTTACCTGAGCGGGTGATTCTATATTTGTTATCCTCTTTTTGAAGAAAACCTTTTGTAATAAGTAGATTAAGATTTTTTGATAGAGAATTTTGATTTATAGATAAAGGCTCTTCAATGAAATCAGATCTCTTACAAAATCTGTTATTGTATGCCATCCAAAGTATCCAATGGTCATAATTCCTTCCACTTTTTAGGATAATGTCAGGAGGATAACTTAATTTTCGATCTTTACCTTTATGCTTAGATAATTCATGATATCTCTTTTTCCCCTCTGAGGTTATTCTATAATTTCCTCTAGAAATTTTTTTTAGAAATCCTTTCTTTTTTAATGAACCTAAATGCCTTGAAAGTGTGGCTTCAGACATCTCAATTGGCTTATTAATAAAATAAGACCATTCACAAATGTCATTATTATACAACATCCAAAGAATGATATGCTCATAATTTTTCCTATTTAATTCCCTAGGATTTAAGATTTCTTGAGGAGGGAAATTTATATTCTCCATAAGTTCATTATCAAAGTTTGTGATCTATAGTATATGATTTGATTTCATTATTTATATATTGTTTTGAGAAACTTTTATATTAAATTGAAACTTTCATGAAATCTCTAAAATTATAACTGTAATTGAAATTTTAGGATTTATCAATTGATAATATCTTATGATATTCCTTTTTATTCAATTACTTCAAATAATTCAAAGCTGTTAGCGCGTAGATTTTAGTCGTTTTAATTAAATCATCAATATAGACAAATTCATCAACAGCATGAGCATTAGTGTCATCACGACCAGTACCAATCAAAATAGTTTCTATCCCTCTTTCTTGAAACCAATGAGCATCACATGATGGCATAAATAATTTAAATTCTCTTTCTGCATCGTATATTGACTTAAATGATTTTTTAACTGCCTTCGCAAAATCAGATTGACCATCTATTACAAAAGGTTCCATTGAAATAGGAATTTGTACTGTTATATCTAAATAAGGGTCTTTTTGTTTTAATTCTTCAATATAATCTAATAGGCGCTTTTTGATACTCGCAATGTCCTGTTCCGGAATTGTGTTAACGCTACAATGAAGATAGCATTTTTCAGGTACTGTAGTAATTTTATTCCCTCCATGAATTTCTGCTAGATTTATATGACTTACTTTGGTAGTAGTACCTTCAGGTAAAGTGTATTTAGTTTCTAAATTAATGAATTCTCTATTTAGTTCTAATAAGAAGTTCATAATTTTTACCATTCTATCGATGGTATTGATTCCAGAAAATTCATTACGGTAAGGTACTGGTAAATCTGGGGCTCCTAGACCATGATTTTGCTTTCCTTTTATAGTAATAGTAATATACATTGTTCCTCCCATATATCCATAAGGGTAACCTGCTGGAGCATCTCCTAATAAGCAAGAATCACCTTTAATTAAACCTTTACTTAATAAATATTCAGCACCTCCCAATCCCCCTAATTCTTCATCACCTACAACAGTGACAAGTAATTTTCCTTTGGGATTAAATCCCGCATCTATTAACGCTTTAACGGCAAAAATCTCTGCTGTTACACAAGATTTGTCATCACAGGAACCACGTCCATAAATTTTACCATCTACTATTTCACCACCAAAAGGATCTTCTGTCCATCCTTTAAATGCTTGAACAGTATCATAATGAGCATTAAAAATTAAAGCCTTACCGTTATCATTCCCCCATTCAGCGATTATATTTCTTCTTTTTATTTGCGGTTTTAACCCAATTTCCTTCATTTTTCTTTCTGTAAACCTTGCAATTTCCTTATAGTTTGAGGGTGGATTTTCTGAAGGAATTCGAACGCTTTGTTGGTGAAATTTAATGATTTCATCTTTCATCTCATCAATTCTTTTGATAATTTCCTCTTCTAAACTAACCATATTTATCCCCTTAAAATTAGCTATATAATATTCTTAAATGTTGAAAAATATAAAACTATAAAATTAAAAAACTATCTACCAATATTTAGATTGTTATTTCTAATATAATTTAAAAAAAGTGATAAAGATGGCAAAAAGAGTCGCAATTAATGGTTTTGGAAGAATCGGTAGATTATTTTTTAGAGCGGTATATGATAATTTCTGGAATGATATTGATTTAGTCTCTATCAACGATCTTTTTGAGCCTAAATATCTAGCTTATGCTTTAAAGTATGATTCAGTCTTTGGAAGATTTAAAGGAAAAGTAAGTTCTACAGACAACTCATTGATTATTGACGGTAAAAGTATACCTATTACTGCAGAGAGAGATCCTGCGAATTTACCTCATGCTAACAATAATATTGATGTTGCAGCTGAATGTACTGGTCGATTTGTTAATAGAGAAGGGGCAAGCAAACATTTAACTGCTGGTGCAAAAAGAGTTTTAATTAGTGCTCCAGCTACAGATCCAGATATAACGGTTGTACTTGGATGTAATGATGATAAAATCACTAACGATCATAAGATTATTTCGAATGCTTCTTGTACGACTAATTGTCTTGCACCTGTAGTTAAGGTGTTACAAGATAATTTTAAAATAAAATACGGATTAATGACAACTATCCATTCATATACCAATGATCAGACTACAGGGGATATTGCACGAGCAGGTTCTCCAGATAAAATGATTAGAGGAAGAGCTGCTGCGGCGAATATGATCCCAACCTCAACTGGTGCTGCCAAAGCCATAGGATTGGTTTTTCCTGAATTGAAAGGAAAACTAGACGGTATTGCAGTTAGAGTTCCAACATTGGACGGAAGCGTTGTAGATTTAAAAGCGGTAGTTGAGAATCGATGTACTGCTGCAGATATAAATGCAAAAATGCAAGATGCTGCCAATAATAGTTTAAAAGGTATCTTAGAATACAATGATGACCCTATTGTAAGTAGTGATATTATTGGGAATTCACACAGCTCAATCTTCAATGGTCTTTGGACTAAGGTTATTGAAGATCAGATTTTTGTGTTGAGTTGGTATGATAATGAATGGGGCTTCTCTAACCGTATGGCTGAATTAATAGTTAAGAAACTATAGAGATTTAACTTTTTTTTTTATTCTTTTTCTTTTTTTTCTAATAGTAATAATACTCTGGTATGTGAGATTTATAATGATGGAGTAATACTTGTCTTGATTTTTGGAAATATTACTTGAATTAAAGATTTATATAAAGCATTTACTGATACATCAGGGTATAATTCTTCAAGCTCATCAACGCTTCGATAACCTAAGAGGAGTTGATATATAACAAGAGGTGGAATTCTAATGTGGCTTTCTTGAAGCTCATTTCTCTTCAAAATTTCTATATTAACGAATTTTCCAAGCTTAAAATTTAGAGTAAGTCCTTCTATATAAGAACTTATTCTAATTGAATCAGAAAAATCCTTGTAATCTGATGCAGCTAATCTTGCTTCTAGTACTGGTTTAATGAACATTAAAAACTTCTTAATTGATGGAATTCTGACATAATAAGCGTAAGGTTGAGGAAATCTTGATTCAGTGATATGTTCGAAAAATGGAACAAGTGATTCTTGAGCAGGTCGTGAAATACCAAGGGGAAAACTAAAATTTCTTGCTATATTCTCAACAAATCGAAGAACTGATGGTATGTATTGGACAGATTTAAGATATAATTCTCTAATTTGTATTTTGTTAAAGAACTCCTCAATATAAAAGCATCCAACAAATTCATTTTTTTTCTTTATAAGGTATAGCTCCATACCACCGACTTCTCCTAATTTTCCATGAGAAATGTATTCCCAATGTACTAAATCAATCTTTCGATAAAGATCTAAAAATGAATTACGCATCGCTCGAAAGGATAAATAGTTTTCAAATGAATTTTTATTATTTACTTTCTCTATAGTAACTAGCTCAATTTCACCATTTTTTAAAGGAGGGATAAGTTCTAGTGAAATTACTAAACAGCTTTCTGAGGGTAGAGCAAATTCATAGTCAAATTGACGATAGAAATAAGGAATGCCATGAATAATTAATATTGGTAGGTTATATTCCAAAGCAAGTTTTTCATAAATTAGATTTAATTCTCTAATTAAACCTCTATAACGATACTCAGGATCTGTTCCTACGATTTCCATTTGACCAAAAGGAACTTCAATTCCGTTGAATACAAAAATACCTCTAAGAAGGCAAAGATATGCTACTATTTTATCATTATTTGTATCGAATACTATGAGATTGTCTGATAATGAAAATTTTGGATAATAACTGAGCAGCCGATGAACAACAGGAGATACAACAATATCAGGAAAAACTCTCTTTACAAGATCAAGTAAATTATTAATGTCTGATTCTTGAAGATCACGAATTATCATTCCCTTTCCTAAATCTTTATAGACTTTCAAGATGTAATACACTCACTTATAAAATATTTAAAAATATTATTATTAAAGTTAAAGAACAGCAAAATATAATAATAAAGAGATTTGAACATCTATTCTTTATTCTCTTTCTTATAAACATAAATTTAAATCCAACACCAACATGGATTATGATGCAAATTAATAGGAAAAAATCATAATACACATGTAATTCAAATGGTATTACGATTCCTATACTTTCAGCATACCATTCATAGTATCCTAAACCAGATAACACAACTAATGCAGCGAGAATAATTATTACTCTGTTTGTAATGAGTTGTATTAGCCTTAATATATATATGGGGCGACTTCTCTCGTTTTTTAGCCCTTTAAAGATCCGAATCCACCAGAGTTTTAAATATTTCTGTGAAAGTACGCAATGAATTATTAAGCTTCCTAATAGAATCCATTCAACAGTTAAGTGAATAATTGGGTAAAAATTGTAGATATCAAGAAATTTACGTAAAGATACAATAATAAGCACGATAAGTGAGAAAAAAGCAACAAACCAAGATAATTTCCTGTGTATTTTTAATCCTTCAATTTTCATAATTTAATTTCCTCTTTCTTAAAGTTTATTTGATAAACAAACCAATTTCCAAATTGTTCATCTAATTCAAACCCAGCTTCTTTAGCCCATCTTTTTTCTGTTTTTCTTCTAGGGTAATCAGGATCAGGAAGCATTTCACTTAAAGATACTAGCCCATTAGGCTTTAAAATTCTTTTAATTTCCTTAAGAGCTCTTATAGGGTCAGGAATTTCAGGAAGACATGTGATCATTAAAACTCTATCTATGCTCTCATCTTCAAAGGATAGATTATACACATCACCAATTTTAGGAAATATATTTGTTACTTTCTCTCTTTCAATTCGTTTCTTTAAACGAGTAATTATAGATTCTTGGATGTCTAAAGCATATACTTTTCCATCTGGTAAAACATTTTCGGCAATGGCTTTTGTATAACTTCCTTTTCCAGGGCCAATCTCTATAATTGTCATACCAGGTTCGAGTTTCATCCGCTTAGCGACAGTTTCAGGCTTTTGTATTAATTTCCTTCTGATGGGATTGTCAATTAAACGAGTCATAAAAGCAGGGACGGGGAATTTATAATATCTGCGAATTACTCTTAGAACCACAAAAATAATAAAGAAGAAAATTCCGAAAATTATGAGAATAATTATAAAAATTATCCTTAAGATTAACCAAAAATCCATACTTTAAAACTCTTGAAATTTTAAAGACATAAATTAATTAATTGATTAAAAGAATAATCCTTTTAAAGTTCTTTAAATAATACAATAACCATGGATCTAAGCACGGGAAAACCTATTGAAATAACTCATAAGAGCCTATTTGATGAGTATTTCCAAAAATATCCACCAGAAAGTTCAGAATTTACTTTTACAAACCTTTTTATGTGGAGGAATTATTATAATTTTTTATTTTTAGAATATAAGGAGCATTTAATTTTATTTTCTAATGATTATTTAAAAAATAGAAGAGAACCAATTAATATCGACTCTCAAGATTATTTTTACTTCTTTCCTCCGATTGGTCCTCATCCTGAAAATATCATTATTGAACTATTTGAGAATCTTGGAAATATAGAAGTTCATAGAGTTCCAGAAGATATCTGTGTAAACCTAAAAACAAACGTGGGATTTTCTAAATTAAATTTGGAATGTCTTGACGATCTAAATAATTGGGATTATGTTTATAATAGAGAAGAAATTCTAAATTTAACCGGAAATAAGTATAGACAAAATAGAAGATGGTTACATAAATTCTTAGAGAACTATAACTATGATTTCAAACTGTTAACAGGGAATCTTGTCGAAAAATGAAAAGAACTCCAATTAGAATGGTGTATAATGAGAGCTTGTACTGAAGATGAGAGTTTAGAAGCAGAACAAGAAGCAATTTATGAAGCTTTAAACAATTTTGACATACTTGGATTTAGTGGGGGATTGTTATGTGTGGATGATAAATGTGCTGCTTATACATTTGGTGAAATGTTGAATGAAACTACTTTAGTCATCCATATTGAGAAAGCTCATATGGATTATGAGGGTTCTTATCAAGCAATCAATAATTTCTTCTTAAAAAATTGCTGTATGGATGCAGTTTATGTTAATAGGGAACAAGATTTAGGATTAGAAGGGTTAAGAAGAGCTAAAGAGTCTTATAAGCCAATTAGAATGGTAAAGAAGAGTATTATTTGTCAAAAAGCAATTTAATTCTTTGCTTTAAATATATTGGCTTTGTTAGTTTTGACAAATTAGTAAGTATTTAAATACGAATAAAAACCAATGTATTATTTGAACCAAATTATTAGAGATACTAGAATTTGGTTGATAGTTTGGTTTTATTTAGATTTAATTGATATTTGCATATAAATTCTGTATATAAAGAAATCTAAACATTTTTTTAAAAAAAAGGTGAAAAATTAATGGAACAAAAAGTAATGAAAGGGGAAATTGATTTAAAATTTGATGAAGCGCTTAAACAATTTGAAGAAATATTACCTAAAGCTGATCCAACTGAAGGAGGGTGTGCTGATGGGACATTGGGGTGCATCTTAAGTATATTAGAAATCGAGGATGATTTTATAAATAATATTATGCTTCCGTTGTCTGGTGGATTAGGGGGTTATAAATCACAAAAAGGGTGGTCTGGTCCTTGTGGGGCTGTTATTGGAGGTTGTGCTGCGGTGGGGGCAATATTAGGAGGAAAAAAAAAAGAGAAGATAATATCTGATTTAATTCCTGTTGCCCTTATGAAATCATCCCAGTTTGCTAAAGATTTTGAGAATGAATTTGGATCAGTAATTTGTCCAACCTTGTCTGGATATGATTTTAGTGATCCTAATGCGACGATGAATTATATTGAGAATGATGTATGGGGAAAAACCTGCTATAAGTATGTTTTATGGGCAATTGACCACATACGAAACCTTATGAATGAAGAATTGAAGACAAAGTGGTAAGACTTCATTAAATTTCAAAAAATTTTTTTTATTAGATTAAGCCAATCAGAAAGAATAAAAAGAGTTTAATCTATAAAAAGGTGTAATTTAGTTATTATTTACCTCTCAATTTTCTTTTTTTAAGAGTATATAAGGCTTTTAGGGGTAAGGTCACAAGAAATGCTACATATTCGCGTTCCTTTACTTCAGGATCGTTATTTTGTGCTGTTACTAATTCAATATTCTTTTTAATAAAATCAAGCTGTATTTTCTTAAATTGGTTGTAATATTTTTCACTGAAATAGGTGTAACCAAAAGAAGGTCCCAATTTCGAATCTATGCCAAAATATTTGTCATAAATTTTTGTAGCATTCGTGATATTATCAAGTTGTAATTCAAAACTATTCAATAATGGATTTAATAAGTCTAGTAGAATGTTAAAACTGTGAATGGCGACTCTGCACCAATCAATTACTCTTTTGTAGAATTCAACTTTTTTTTTTGGATCTGCTGGTGGTGCTGGATTAACCGGATTATATTCAAGTACTTGTAATAATTTTTTATTTAATTGATATAATTTTGGAGGGATTTTTCCTTTTTGATGCTTAATAGCTTTTCGTGAAATAATCAAACCGTCTTGTTCCATGATTTTAAGATGTCTAGCTACTGTAGATTTACTTTGTTCAACCATATGGCTAATTTGGGTTATATTCAATTCATCAAATACTCTTAAAATGTTCAAAAGATCAAATCGTATATTATGTTTACCAAGTAGATGAATATAGTTTTCAATTGTCTCTATTTCTTTATCATTCAATTTTATTATAATTTCTTCTCCATTTGGTAAGGTTATAGTGAATTTTTGTTCCTTATCCACTTTTAATTTATCCGGTACAACTTCACGGAATTCTTCTTCAGACATTTTTTAGTATCATCTCTCTAAAATTCATTAATTTTTTTCATATGTGCTGGTTTCAGTTTTTTTCTATAATAATAATATAACGTACAATTTTTTAATTTTTTGGTTTGGTGGGCCGTTTCATTGATTTATATACTTTAGTGTCCAAGATGGTATAGGCTCCGTTTTGATGGTTTTATTGATATCATATTGATGATAAGATTTAAATATGAAACGTCCCAATAATATAATTGCCAAACGAAGATTTATTTTAAAAAAAAGAATTGAATAAAAA
>CP070831.1:1329988-1334177 GCA_020344955.1 Promethearchaeota archaeon
GACTTTCGTAATGACAAGATGATCACACTCCAGTCGAGACAAAAGTAGATAAGGCTACACAAAAACCAAAGGCTATGACCACTAAATCCATAGCTACCAAGTCCGACAGGAAGAAGCGAGACGATAATCGTCGTGAGTCCCACTGTGACGAGCCCCCTAATCCTTTCGACTTCTTTTTGATGAGTAGCACTAATAAGTGCCTCAAACCCTACGAATATCCCTGCGATATGAGCTATTCCAATAAAAATTTCAAGGTTTTGGACCAAACATTACCACCTAAATTAAATTTATATTATTATAAATCGCGTTGAAATCGTATAAAAACTAGTATAATACCTATAAAAAATAGATTGGATAGTGTTCTATTTAGTCTGTTCAGGAATTATAATAGAGTGATCCTCTTTTAATATCAGAAGAAATATATCTCCAAAGTATTAACAAAAATCCAATAACTTTTTTAAAGTGTTTAGTTACTAAACATAAAATGGTAAATAATCAGAAACTTGTAAACAAAATTTTAGAAACTATTAGTAAATTAACGTTTGTAGAGAAAAGGAGAACAATTACATATAAAGATATCGAACTTTATCCTTCAGAAATCCATCTATTATTATTTGTTTATCATTTTCAAGATAAAAATTTAACAAAAATTGCTGATCGTCTAGGCTTGACCAAAGGAGCAATTTCTCAAACACTCTCACGTCTTACTAAGAAGGGTATAATTTTAAAAGAGGCTGAACCATTTCAAAAGAACCAATTACATATTCAATTTACAGATAAAGGCAAAATATTGATGGATCATGTGATTGAATTTAGAGGACTTCTTGAAACTGAATTTTTAAGCTATTTAAAAACGAAAACAAGTGGAGAAAAACAATTGATTTCAGATTTTCTCGATACTTTGGTTTCAATAATGTATAAAAAAATTTAGTAGCTTCTATATTATATTATCCAATAAGTATAGAAAGGTTTATAAGCAATCGAAATCTTATTCTTCTTAGTGTTTAGATACTAAACACAGAATAATTTATATTAAAAACTTTAGAGGTAATAAATTTGGATACTACAAGATCAGAAAAATTAGTACAAAACTTTCTACAACGGGAATCCAAGTATAAAAGAGAAATACGAGAATTTACTGGAACATTTGAAACAACTCCAGAAAAAATTTTCCCTCTTCTATGCCCCACTCGTGAAGCTGATTGGATACCAGGATGGGATGCGGATTTAATTTATACTAGTTCTGGATATGCCGAAGATAAGTGCGTATTTCGCACAAAAAAATCGAATTCTGCAGAGGAAATTTTATGGACATTTACTGGATTCAAGTTAAATGAGTATATTGAGTTTGTAAGGTTCCAACAAGATATATTAACACATTGCAAAATAAGTTTATCTCAAAATAATGATGGGACAACGACAACAACTTGGAAAACTATTTCAACATCATTATCAGAAAAAGGAAATAAAGAAATTGAAAAAATGGTTGATAATAAACAACATACTCCCATAATCCATGTGATGGATTACTACTTAAAAAATGGAAAAATGATTTCAAAGCACTCTCTTATAGAGAATAAGCTACATGCTCAACATTAAAGGTTCTAACTTCTTAAAAAATATTTTTTTTATTTGTCTTTTTTATTCAGGAATAATTATTGAATGATCTTCCTTGATACGGTCTAATACAATTTCAGTTTTAACTTCTTCAACTCCAGGAAGATTGCGGAGTTTTTCAATAAGCTTCATAGAATCTTGATGATTGAGACACTTTGCCATAATAAATAAAGGATACTCACCAGTAACCACATAAGCATATTTTATTTTCTCCATTTTTTCAATTTTAGTTTTAACATCTTCTAACGGATGTGATGCATTTACTCTAAGAGAAGCCATAACCATCTCTCGGTATCCTAATTCGCGACAATCTATTAAAGCAACATATTTTTTAATATAATCTTTCTCAAGGCGTTGTAATCGACTTCTTACTGCTGTTTGACTTTTTCCAACGAGATTAGATATCTCTTTTATCGTTATTTTTGCATCATTTTGCAGAAGATCCAGAATTTGTCTATCAATTTTCTTAATATTCTCAATTGTCATCTATAAAATCCACTTTTCTAAAAAATTGTGATATTATATTTTTAATTATTAAATAATAATTAGTTTTTAAAGTATATAATTTTTTTCACTATTTTAAATTTGATCATTAGATTTATTCGCTATTTTTATCAGATCTTTATAGATAAAAAAACTATTATTTATATATGAATTTGCATTTTTATCTAATAAAGTCATCACTTGTAAATTATTGTGATGATAAAAAATTAAAATATAGAAAAAAAAGCTAAAAGAAGTGAAAAAAATGGTTGATAAAACACTTGACTACACAGGTTTAAAGTGTCCGATGCCAGTACTGAAAACAAAAAAGGAGTTGAGAAACTTAACTTCTGGACAAGTTATCGAAGTTATTGCTGATGATGTTGGCGCTAAGAAGGATATTCCAGCTCTTCTCAATAAAGTTGGTGACGAATTAGTAGAAATTCGAGAAGATAATGGAAATTTAATTTTTGTTATTAAAAAGGCATAAAACATATTATACGGAGTAAGGAGAATAACATGTCTAAATATGTTTTCTTTATTAGTACGGAACCTTATAAATATCAAGCAGTAGATTCTCTAATAGAAATAGGTAAAGCTGCAATAAGAAAAGGGCATGAAGTTTCGGGGATATTTTTCTTTGGAACCGGTGTGTATAATCTTAAGAAAGAAATCAGTTGTGGATCGTCAATCAGAAACATTCCTGAAAAAATTGAAAAATTTTCGAAGGAAAACAACATTCCAGTTTCGGGCTGTAGTACTTGGGTAAGTATAACGGGATTAAAAGAACAAGAATTCATAGAAGGTGCATCTGAAGAAGGATTAGGAGACTTTTCAAATTGGGCAATTGGAGCTGATAAATTAATCGTATTTGGAGCAGGAGGTTAAGAATAATGGTAGAATCTGTAGTTATTATTAGTGATCAATCACCAATTGGTAGAAATTCTGCAGTCGAGGCTATTCGAATTGGTTCTGGATTCACTGCTCTTGGAGAGTATATTGATTGTAAAATTATATTTATGGGAGATGCTGTGTACTTATTTAATAAGAATTGTGACCCTGAGGCTGTAGGAATGGATTCATTAGCTGAAGTATTAGAAATGGCAGATTTATCGGATTTAGAAGTATATATACTTGAGTCAGCTATAAATGAAGCAGGATTAACAAAAGAAGATATGATTGAATATGAAAATTTGAAATTCATTGGATATGATAAATTAACAGATCTGATTGCTAATGCGGATATATCTTTTAGATATTAAGGAGAGAGAGAAAAAGATGTCAGAAAAACTTGATATGGTATATTTGTTTGGATTTAGCAGCAACACTGGAACACATCTAGAGAAATTAATTCCAATTTTGAAAACACAAAAAATTAAGAATTCAAAAATTGGAATAGTTTTGATTCATGATGGTGTAATTGGTATTACAACTAAAGGAAGAATTTCTAAACAAGTCGAAGACTTACTGGATTTAAATATTCCCTTATTTGTTATGGCACCAGATTTAAAAGCACGTGGTATAACTCTTGATTATATCAGTGAGAAAATTAGACCTATTGGATACGACGATCTTATAGATATTTTGGACATGACGCCAAAAATAATATCTTGGATGTAATTAAATCAAAAATTTAAAATTTATAATTTTTTAAAAAAATTCTGACAAAAGTCAGATAAAAATTAGCTTTAAGCAAAATAAAAAAATAAAATATAAAAAAAAGGTGGTATATGTGGCTGAAAACGGAACAGTAAATTTTATTGTTAAGGATAAGTCATTCGAGAAGTTTGCGATGATGGCTATCCTTGGTTCAACAGGTGACGCTATGGATATGAAAATGAATTTTTTCTTTACTTTTTGGGGTTTGAATTTATTAACTAAAAAGTTTAAACCTAAAGTTGCTGGAATGCCTACTCCTATGAAAGGTATGGGAGCTAAAATTTTCAGAAAAAGAATGAAAAAATTTGGAATTGAAGATCCATGGGGTTTGATAAAGGATGGAGTTGAAGCTGGTAATTTGAAATTATATCCATGTCAAATGACCATGGATTTAATGGGAATTAAGCATGAAGACTTACTAGACTGGGTA
>CP070831.1:1334277-1337478 GCA_020344955.1 Promethearchaeota archaeon
ACCCGCAAAATGTATTAGTTGTAATGGTTGTTATATGACGATGCAATCTGGTCCTGTTTATTGTGTTACAAGGCGGAGATTAGAAAATAAAATGAAAAAGGTAAGAGAGTAATTGGTATGGACGAAACTGCAAGTAAAAATGCCTATTCGGACCATTTATTTCAATTTCGTTCAGTTGAAAGGAAGAGATTGATTTTATCATTAACAATAACAACTATTGTTATGGTTATAGAAATTATAGGTGGATTTGTTACAAACAGCATTGCTTTAATTAGTGACGCAGGTCATATGTTCACTCATGCTTTCGCTATTGGTATAAGTCTGTTGGCAAATGTTATCGCAAGAAGACCACCTTGTCATCATAAAACATTTGGATTATATCGAGCAGAAGTTTTAGCCGCTTTTATTAACGGTTTATTTCTTATACCTATTGTTGGTGTAATTATATATGAAGCAATTCTTAGATTTCTAAATCCACAAGAGATTTTTGGTTTCTACATGTTAATAGTAGCTTTTATTGGGCTTGCTGTAAATATTACAAGTATTTTAATTCTCCAAAGTCAACGTAATTCTAGCTTAAATGTAAAAAGTGTATTTTATCATATGATTGCCGATGCCGCTTCTTCAATAGGAATAGTAATTGCTGCTTTTATTATAATGTTCACTGGAGTAGTAATTCTTGATCCTATCGTAAGTTTAGGGATATCTATAGTTATTATCTACTGGGCTTATGGAATATTAAAAGAATCTGTTCGAATTCTTCTTGAAATGGCTCCAAAAGGAATGAATGTAGATACAATCACTAATGATTTAAAAAAGAAATTCCCTGAAATTCTTGAATTATATGATGCTCATCTCTGGACAATAATTCCAGATATGCTTATCTATTCTGCCCATGTCAAATTAAAAAAAAATATCGCTATAGGCAATCAAGAAGATTTACTAATAAAAATAAATGACTATTTATCAAAAAATTACAAGATTATTGAATCTACGATACAGATTATGCCTATTGACGCTTTAGAGGCGTGTAATCTATAAACTTTTTAGCTTTAGAAATATAAAATAAACATTTAAATAGTCTCATACACCAAAAATATTATTAAAAATTATCTCATTTTGAATTAGGAAGGAAAAGAAAATGTCATCTGAACGAAAAATTGATCCTTTTGCTGCGATAATTTTAGTAACTAGTATTGTAGGGATAATCCTTGTAGCAACTCAGTGGTTTGCCAGCCTATGGACTGGTGCTTATTATTATCATTCTTGCCTAGATTGTGAAAATGCAACACCGGGGGATTTAACTTCACAAATCCTTATTTTAGTCTTCTTTGTATGCCAAATAGTCGTATCTTTAAATGACCTTCTCCCAAAGAGATTTATTCAAAGAGATTTAGCATTATATGGATTGATTTTAGCTGGATTTACAGTACTTTTTGCTATAATAGGGATTGTACTATTTGGTACTTATTGGGACGCCTATGAGTGGTGGCCTGATACAGGATTTTATGGTGCTATAATACCAGGTATAATAAATATAATCCTATTTTTCTTAAAATTTAAAAATCGATAATTAACTTTTTTTTTTTTAATAATTTGATTGATCATAACCACTGAAATTAATTTTATTAATTTTGAAAATTTTAGAGAGTTTATACAATTTTTAAGAGATAAATATGGAAAGAAATTTTAAGTCCAATATTTATAAGATATATATTTTTTCATTCATTTTAGGAATTCACACCGTTAGGGGAGTGTATATTCCATTTATGATGGAATGGGGTGGACTTTCTTTTTTTCAAATAATGCTTTTACAAAGTTATTTTACTATTATGATTGTTATCCTTGAAATTCCTTCAGGAGCAATTGCGGATTTTTTAGGGAGAAAAACAGGATTATTATTATCTGCTTTTTCTATTGCTAGCGCAGCTTTTACATATAGTATTATACCCAATTTTTTTATGTTTTTATTAGCAGAAACACTGTGGGCTTTTGGATCAGCATTAATGTCGGGAACAGCTGATGCGTTTGTTTATTTTTCTTTAAAGTCTTATGGTAATGAAGCGAAATTAGCAAAGATACTTGGCAGATCAAGAACAATGAATTTAATAGCTTTAACTATATCTGCACCAATCGGCTCTGTAATTGCCGTAGTAATTTCTTTACAATTTGCTATGACTTCTTTAGCGATTATTTATATTGGGGCATTTATAGTTGCTTTAACTTTCAAAGAACCTAGATTAATAAACAATAATTATCAGCAAGAAAATTACTGGCGAATAATAATATCTGGATTTAAAGAATTACGTAAAAATAAAATATTAAGGATTTTAGCCCTTGATTGGATACCAATTAATGTATTAATATTTTTCATGTTTTGGTCATATCAAGTTTATTTCGCCGCAATTTACATTCCTACTCTTGCTTATGGGTTTATTCTAGCAGGTATGAATATTGTAAACGCTGTATTTTCGATTTTAATCCCGATTTTATTAAAATCGTCTAAAAATAAAAAAAAATTCTTAATTTTAATTAATTTAATAAATGGAATAGCATATGTATTTTTAGGTTTAACCAACACTATTCCATTGGGGCTCACTATTATTTTAATAATTATTGCATTTGGTTATACCAGATATTTGATATTTGTGGATGGTATAAATTTACAGATTGAATCAGAAAATAGAGCAACTGTACTTAGTACAATCAATATGTTTGGAAGTTTATTGAGAGCACTTGCTTATCCTTTTGTTGGACTTATTGTTGAATGGAATATTTTTATTTTTTTCATTATAACTGGTGTGTTAATTTTATTCTTTACAGTATTGACACGTTCAAAAAGTGAATATCTATAACACAATATTTTTTTCAAATTTAGATTTCTTTTGTTGCTCTTTCTCTTAATTTTCTACGGAAAATTTTACCCACAGAAGTACGAGGTAGTATGGTAACAAATTCAACTTGCCGAGGATATTTATAAGCCGCCATTTTATCTTTTGACCAATCAATAATTTCCCGTTCTGTAATTTTTCCTTGATATTCTGGTTTAAGAGCAATATAAGCTTTAATTGTCTCCCCAATGTTTGGATCGGGTGCAGATACAACTCCTGCTTCTAAAACTGCTGGATGTTCATACAATTTTTCTTCAACTTCACTTGGCATAACTTTATAACCCTTATATTTTATCATATCCTTTATTCG
>CP070831.1:1337578-1343098 GCA_020344955.1 Promethearchaeota archaeon
CCTCACCACAAGTTGCTCCTTCTTTAGTAGCTTCCATAACAACCGGCATTATATTTTCTTCTTTTTCACAGACGTTTCTTAGCTTATCGAAAATTTTCTCTAATTTTGCATTATCTCTTCGAGCTTTTAACTTCTCAATCCGCTGAACTTCAATATTTATTGCTTCTTCATTGGTTCTAAAAACATCTGTCACAGTATCATAAGGTACAGCATATTTATTTACACCAAGCATTATTTCGTCACCGCTCTCAAGTTTCATTCTCCGTTTATGAAATGCGTCCCTCATTTCCTTATATAAGAATCCTGTGGAGAGAGCTTTATCAATAGTGCCAACTTTTTGGATTTTATCTATATACTTCCAGACTCTTTCTTCAACTTCATCAGTTAACCATTCAATAAAGTATGAACCTGCGAGTGGATCTATTGTATTATGGATTCTAGACTCATCTGAGATTACTTGTTGAGTTCTTAAAGCGACTAAAGCTGCTTCCTCGGAAGGCAAACAAATAGCTTCATCATAAGAATTTGTGTGTAATGATTGACATCCCCCTAAGTTTGCTTCTAAAGCTTGAATTGCCGTTCGTACAATATTAATTTTAGGTGATTGTGCTGTTAAAGAAGACCCAGCGGTTTGTACATGGAATCGAAAACCTAGGTTTCTTGGATCCTTAACTTCATACTTATCTTTCATTAGTTTATACCAAATTCTCCTTGCTGCTCTAAACTTAGCGATCTCTTCAAAAAAATCTTTGTGTGCTGCTAAATGGAAGGCTAGACGTCCAACAAAATCATCAGCTTTCCATCCTCTTTCAATTAAATTATCAATATGAGAACAAGCACTCGCGAATACAAAACCTAGTTCTTGTACAGCATCAATTCCTCCTTCTCTGTAATTATAACCAGTAAAATTTATTGGATGCCATTTAGGCACATTTTTTTGAGCCACTGTCCATTCAATAAAATCGCACGCTAACCGAAGAATATGATTAGGAGGGCTATTCTTATAAGGGATATAACCAACTGTCATTGTCAAGATATCGTTTTGAGTTGTTCCCATCAATTGTTTAATATCATAACCCCGCATTTTTGCCATGTTAAAATACATGGAGCATACAGGAGCTGAAGTAAAAGGTTCAACAACTAAGGCTACACTGATTTTATCTATTGGAATATCTTCGGTCAGAGCAAAAAGACTATCAATACAATAAAGTGGGACACCTGACGTTCCTACTTCTGGGGCTCCATCCTTATTTGTTGGGTCAATTCCATTAAATGTTAAAGCATCAACGGCAGCACTAAATCCAGTTTCACCATTTTCATAAAGAAATTTCCATCTTTTATTAGTTTCTTCGGGAGTCCCGTGACCAGAAAACAATCTCATAGTCCATAAGCGTCCTCTATACATTGAGGGATAAACGCCTCGAGTATAGGGAGCTACTCCAGGAAAACTAATGTGTTTTGAATAATCTTTATCTTTTATATCTAAGGGTGTGTAAAGGTTTTTAATAGGGATTTCTGAATCAGTTAAAAATTTAACATCACGTTCTTTTTGAGTTTTATATTGCTTATCCCAGTTTTCTTTTTCTGATTTTATCTTTTCCAAATATTCTTTATCAAACATTATTTAAATCTCGATTTGTTTAACTATTCAAAGTTATTTTTTAATTTAATTTAAAATAAATTTTTGAACCTAAAAAGTTTTAATAATTAAAAGATTTAAGATTGAAAGTTAATCATTAGATTGTATTTAAGCCATGATTATGGATTACAAAGTTAATGAATATCTAAAAAAACAGAAATCTCCTCAGAAAGAGATTTGTCAAAAGTTAAGGGAAATTATATTGAAAATATTCCCGAATATTTTAGAAGAAATGAAATATGGGGTTCCCTATTACGGAGATAAATATTACATCGTTGCTTTGAAAACACACGTAAATCTGGGATTCTCAATTAAGGATTTAACGAAAGATGAGATTGCCTTTTTTGAAGGGAGTGGTAAAACAACTAGGCATATTAAATTCAATACTCTTGAAGAAATTGAGGAAGAAAAGATTATAAAACTATTAAAAATGGTCAAGAAATGAATTAAAAACTATAAGAAAAAGTTTTTATAATATTTTCTGTTGTCAATGGTTTTAAGAAGATATTATAGATTAATGGTTTTAATTTATTTTTCCGAAACAAAGCATTTTTTTACTAATTTTCCCCTCTCAGTTAGATTAAAAACAACAACTTTAGGGCGACTCATTGCCTCTATAGAATATTTTATTCCTTGAGTACCTAATCCTGAAGATTTTGTGCCTAAAAATGGAAAATGATCTGGACCACGAGCACTTTTACCATTAATTTGAACAGTTCCAACCTCTAATTCCTGTGCTATATTAAAGGCTAGATCAATATCTTCAGTAAAGATCATTCCTTGAAGACCATATTCTGATTTATTGGAGATTTCAATAGCTTGTTCGGCGCTATTTATTCGTATGAAAGGTAGAACAGGACCAAATGGTTCTTCCCACGCGATTCTCATATCACTATTTACTTTATCTAAAATTGTTGGCCATATAATATTACCTTCACGTTTATTTCCACATTTTAATGTAGCTCCCTTATTAAGGGCATCATCTATTAAGCCTTGAACGTATTCACATTGTTTTGAACTAATGAGTGGTCCAATAGTTTTATTTTCTGCTGGATCTCCTATTGTTAATTTAAGAGTTTCCTCTGTTATCTTCTCAATTAGTTTATCTGCTATGCCTGGCATTGGTAATACTCTCTTAACTGCTGTACATCTTTGCCCACTATAAGAAAAAGCACCTGAAACAATTGATTTCACTGTAATTTCTAGATCAGCATCATCTAAAACTATAGCAGCATCTTTCCCTCCTAATTCCAGTAATAATGGTTTCATTCCAGCAACTTTGGCTAAATTTTTCCCTATCTCTGAAGAACCAGTAAAATTAATCATATCAATTAAGGGATGACTTACTAAATAATCCCCAATTTCTGATCCGCGTCCTGTTATAATATGAAATGCACCAGGAGGTACACCTGCTTTTTCTAAAATAATTCCAAAATGAAGTGCAGTTAATGGCCCCTGAGTTGGAGGTTTCATGACCACAGTATTCCCCGCAATTAGTGCTGGAGCAATCTTAGAACCAGTCAAATTGAAAGGGTAATTAAAAGGTCCTATGCACAATACAACTCCTAATGGAACTCGATAGGTCATAGATACTTTTTCTCTTGTATAACCTTCAAAAGCATCACCTAAAATTGTTTCCCCCGATATTTGTAAGCTTGAATCAGCAGTGGCTTTGAATATTTCTGCTGTACGTATGATTTCTGATATTGCGCTCTCAATTGGTTTTCCTATTTCCTTCATTAATAAAAATCCTAAAGGTTCGGACCATTTCAACATCAAATCTGCTGCTTTATTTAAAATCTCAGCACGCTTATTCAATGGGATATTATCCCAGCAATTGATATTTTCATGTGCTGCTTTTATGATTTCATCTACTTCTTGTTTAGTGCACGCTTGAACAGTTCCAATTAATTCATTGTTATAGGGATTATATACTGATATTAATTTTCCTGAATTAGATTTCTTCCATTTATTATTTATATAATATTTATAATTAATTCCCTCTTTTAATATCGAAAATTCTGGAATATCAATCATATTAAATCTCTCTATAATTTAATTAAATTATACATTATGCTTGAAAAACTATTGAATTATTTTAGCATTTGCATTATAAATTATAGGAAAAACCTTCTAAAATTTAAGAGAAATTTTCTAATATCTACAGAGTGTTATGTTTATAAATTATATTATATACATCCTTCGCAAATTTGGGTTGAAAATCAAATATTTTTTGTGGATTAAAGGTTAATAATCGAAATTTGACAATTATACTGATGTTAAAATTTACGATATCAAATTGAGGTTTTATTCGGAATATGTTCTTTTGGCTATAGGAATCACAAAGTTTTGCTACTTGATCAATAATTACTTTAAATCCTTTGTAAGGAAAAGCCATTCTAAAGGTATAATTATATAACTTTGGATAATATTTGGCAGTGAAAGTATCAAATGCTTTTCTTAAAGTATTTTCAAAGTCTTTCTTGGAAGCTTGGCTCTCTTTATATATATCTTTAAATCCTATATCTTGAGGGGCAAGAATCTTCTTTTTAAAATCTTCAAATGACTTCTTTTTACCAAGTTTAATAGTGTAATTGACAATCTTTGAAGAAAGAACTTGACTATTAGATATTTCAATGATAATATTATCAAATGTCTCTAATTTAATTTTTGTTAGATTAATTTCTCGAATAATCCCTTTATTTCCTTCAATTTTAACTAAATCACCCACTTCAAAAGGTCTTACCAACATTATAACAATCCCAGATATGAAGTTTGCGAAAATACCACTAGAAGCAAAAGCAATTGCAGTACTAATTGCACCAGTAAGTACAGCTGTATAAGTTGGGTTAATTTGAGAAATTATGGGAAATCCTTCAATAATAAAAAACACAATTATAAGTACCATACCAATTTTTAAAGTAAAATTCACAATAATTTTTTGTTTTAAAGGAATTTTTTTGCTCTTCCCTAATGTTAATGAAATTATCTTATTTAATAGATATAATCCAAGCCCAATAATCAACAGATAGATAAGTGCTTCCCAATCTGAACTAAATATTGCCATTTTTAATCACCCTCTAATAAATTCTTTTATCACCAGAATTCCATCCATAATTTATTTCAGCTTCATAAATTTTATATAAAATATCTTTCAATAATGGGTCTGTATATGTTAGGATTAACTTTGGGTCTTCTGTAATAATTTGTATTGTAATACTTAATCGATTTGTTATCCCACTAACTGTGGTATTGGCATAGAAGTAAGGTTTTGTTCCAAATATCGGTTCATACTTATTAAAGATAGGATCTAATAATTCCTCAAGTTTTTCTGAATCTACTGAAGTTAAAAGTTCAACTACTTTAATATAGCGTGTGATTTTTTTTTCCCCAGTAATCAATTTCCTAAATTTTTTAACCATTTCTGAAATTTCTATTTTCTTTTCTTTTTTGATAGGTTTGTGAGTAAAGCGGACTACTTTTGAATTAAATGCATTTTTATTAGGAATATAAGTGATTGACCCGTCAAAATCCTCAAGCTTCAAACTATTTAATGTTATCTCTTTTACAATCCCCTCAATTCCATTTGTTTCAATTAAATCCCCCGCTTCAAAGCCTTCTGATGATAAAAGCATTACTCCTGACGCAATATTATTAATAATATTCTGAAATGTAAGAGATATAGCAATAACTAAGAAAGAGATAATTGCTACGAAATAAATTGGTGAAACAACAAATAGTAACCAAAACGGAAATATTAACCAAATGATATTTATAATAATCATTACTATATAACGAGCAAATAAGTTTTTGATTAAAGACTGAAAAACATCAATTAACAATGACCTTAGGAAGTAAGCCACTATATTTAGGAGAATTAA
>CP070831.1:1343198-1367575 GCA_020344955.1 Promethearchaeota archaeon
ATCGAAATTTTTAAATACAAGTTTATCATAACTTTTAACTACAAAAATAATCCAAAAAAAAAAAAGAATTGACTAAAATGTATAGAAAATCAATTAGGTTATCCTATCTATTGATAGGGTTGCTAATATTATCCGCTGCTAATTTAAGACTATTTTTTCCCAGTATTATTAACAACTCTATTGATTTAATCGACGAGAAGAATTCTCAGCTTAAACCAAGCGAATTAGTATATGATCCATTTATTGTAGGGATTAATAGTTATCCAAACGCTATAGATCCTGTTGATGCTTTTGGTCCAGGTGAGTATTACGTGATAGATCAGGTTTGTGAGGGTCTTTTTAGATATAATATATCAGATCCCAACAATCCTCGTATTAATTGGCTTGCAGAATCATATTGGTGGGAAGATAAGACAACTTTGCATATTAAATTAAGAGAAGGTATATTATTTCATGATCAATATTCTTTTAATTCCACTGCGGTGAAATGGAATTTAGAAAGAGTAAACTATTTGACAAATGCAACTGGATTGCTTCCGGGGGGTATGAATCCTGCCTACACTGATATATTGTGGAAATTTCCTAATGGTACTGGTATTATGGATCAAATTGATACTGTTGGTATTTATAATATCACAATTCACCTTAAAGCACCCTACGCTCCCTTTATAGATTTATTAAGCCATAGTTCAGCTTACATGATTTCTCCTCATTCACATTCCCCAACTGATTATATTGATTATAATACTGATGATTTAATTGGTACAGGTCCTTTTGAATATGATGTCTTCAATACAACAACCGAAGAAATAGAATTTCATGCATTTGAGAATTATTGGCGGGGTGTAGCAAATATTACCAAAATGGAATTTTCCATAATAACTGATCCTGTAACAAGAAATAATGCTATGTTGGGTGGTGCTATTGACTTCTTATGTGGTCCATCGCCAACATATTATTCCAGTTTAATAGCAGATCCGGACATAACATTTTCTGAAGCTCCTACTCCTAGTTTTGTTTATAGGTATATTGTTATGAATAATGAATATATTAATCGAACTTGGAGAAAAGCAATTTCATATGCTATAAATTATACATACATTATAAAAGAGATTCTAAATGATAGAGGGATACCAGCATATAGTCCAATTTCAGTTGGTTTTGGAGATGGTTATTATAATTGTTCTGATATCGCTCCATACCTTAATCTGACTTTAGCAAGGCAAACTCTGATAGATGCGGGGATTACAAGTTTAGCTGTTGATGATGATGCCGGATGGCAGGCAGCAGATCTTATAACTATAGATTACACATATTATACGATTAGTTCAATTGGTTCAACATTATATCCATTTTTAACAAATGAGCTAGATAAAATAGGGGTCACTATTCAGGAAGACGCTTATGCCGATTATATACCTTTTGTTATGAGGATATCGCAGTCAACTAACGCAAATCTCTGCTGGTTAGGGTGGGGTGCTGATTATTTAGACCCTTACAATACTCTCAGCCCGTTATTTTATGATACTTCCTCTGCGAATTATGCATTTGTTAATAACTCATGGATAAATTCAAAATTAGATGAAGCCTTGGCCACTCTTGACGATAGTGCAAGAGATGCAATCTACCACGATATACAAATAAATGTGAGTTCATATTTATATCCTCATTTATTTATTTCAAATGATCAGGTATTTTTCGCTCATAACGTAAATTTAACATACTTCCCTTATAATGGCTTACAAAAATTAGACTTTTATTCTTGTGAGTGGATTCCTACTTACACTTATATTCCAGAAACGCTTCCTACTATAATAATAAATTCGCCCACTGATAATCAAGGGTTTTCATCTACTGCTCCAACATTCTCTCTTACAATAATCGCACCAGATTATGACACTATATGGTATACGTTAGATGATGGTGTTACCAATATTACTTGTAGTATCTTGGATCAAGTCGATCCAACTTTATGGGCAGGGTTAGGTGATAATCCTTATACTCTTAGATTTTATGCTAACAGAACAAGTGGTTTAATTGGTACAGCTGCAGTGTCGATTTATAAAGACACAATAGATCCAGTACTTGTTATAAATGAGCCAGACTCAGGAGATGAATTTACTACAACAATACCAATCTATGATATCACGATCACAGATGATCATTTAGCAACATACTGGTATACTTTGGAAGGAGGGACGCCTATACCAACTACAACATTATCAGGAAGTATTGATGAGACGGCTTGGAATGCATTACCAAATGGACAGGTCAACATTACATTTTATGCTATTGATTACGCTGGAAACATTGGCTTTTCCTATATTCTTGTTAATAAAAATGCTCCTACTCCACCCCCGGAAATCCCTGGGGCTTACACACTTCTAATACTAATGATCTTATTCGCAGGAATAATAAGCTTGACTTGGGTTCAAAAAAGAAAATTAAAATAACTTTTTTTCTATTTTATCTTGTTTTTTTAATTATTCTATACACTCAATAGTTTTTTATACGACAAAAAGATTTTTTTACAATATTGTCGTGCTATCGCGACGTAATTACTTCAAAAGGTTAGATATTTAAATATGAGAATTTCGTCGATTATTAGGAGTATTCTTATAAGAATATATGTTTTAGCGATTTGGTTTAATTTAAGGTACTGTACCCCATAATTCATTATGCTGATTCGAGAAGCTGGTATACTCTTCCATGGAATCCCTATTATATTCACTAGTTATCATAGGGCTAGTAAAAATAATTTAAATTTGGTTTGTTCAAGTGGTTTAATGAGTGGGCTTCTCAGTTTTGCTGAATGCTTGATGGAGCCGGTAGAATATTTTGAAAGTGATAAATATTCGATAGTTTTTAAGAAAGGTATGATAAAGGATTTATTTAGAGATGAGCAGGAAATCGTTGCCTTCATTGTAATAGATAAAGATCCAAGACTCGAAAAATTTCTAAAGAAAACTATTTTACCGTTATTAGAAAAATTATTAAGAAAATTTATTATTCAATTTAATGGTTGTAATCTTACGAAAGTTGGTCAGTTTGAACCTTTTAAGACAACAATTAATAAAATTTTTGGAACTGGTACGCAGACATTAGAAGAAAAAGTAGTTTCTCTATTTATATGATCAAATATATTAAGAAGCAACAGGAATAAGCTTTTTAAGATGAAAATAATTCCTTTATCTTTTGTTCAAGTGGTTTAAGTAGTTCAGTACAATTTATTTTTAAATCATGACAATTATTTCTAGGATAATAAGCTAGGATAACTGAATCGAATAAAGTCCAATTTATATTATTAAATCCAACATCATAACCCACTATTTTAAAACCTTTATCTAGAGCGAGCTTCATAGAAGAGATTCCATTTTCCGTAGTTGGAATTTTCCAAAGAATAAAACGCCAATTGGAATAAGTCTTCAAGATATTTTTCAAAGATTTTTCTTTAATATAACCATA
This sequence comes from Promethearchaeota archaeon, assembly GCA_020344955.1. GTDB lineage: Archaea > Asgardarchaeota > Lokiarchaeia > Sigyniarchaeales > SOKP01 > Loki-b32. Next base: position 1,346,664 of record CP070831.1, read on the forward strand.
AAAGGTCACTTTTCCTTTATAATAATCTTTAGAAACACCATAAAGTTCATAATTATTATGTTTTTTGCCTTTTTCTAAGATTAAAATGTCATTATTCATTTTCTTATTCATAGATTTAACATAATCGTAGAAAAAGATAAAATCTTCATTATCTAATAAAAAGACGTTTTTATCTCTTTTACTCCATAGGTTTTTAAATATAATTGAATAAAGAAATGCAGGTTCTTCTCTTACTGGTGGAAAAGGGTCATTGTCATCAACTATAAAACCTCTCTTATCTCCATAATTATTATAAGCAGGGATCAATCCAAAAGGTATTGCTCCAGCATATTGAGCAAGTTTTTGTGTCCCAATTCCTACACCTCTTACATCTGTATCTAATCTCAGTACATCTTTAAATTGAGGCATTTTAAGAATCGAAATCAATCCCGCAGCTCCTATTTTTGTTGTAACTCCTAACCCTTGAAATTTCTTTTTTACAACAACTTTAGCTGCGTGCGCAATATACCTATTTTTTTCCACTAATCCAGTACCAGCTACTTCTTTATTTTCTAGTAATTCACCTATTACCCAGAATTTATTATTCTTTGAAATTTCTTTTTTTAATTCTTCAATATTATAAACTATAGGATCAAGATAATCATACTGATAAATTTCCTTAAAAATATTAGAGATTGCTTTCGCATCCTTAGGATTTCCAAACCTTAATCCATATTCAATTCCATTTTTATCTACAAATTTTTGAAAGTAAATACTCTCTTTTTCTGTAGGTACTTGCCTTCTACTGACTATTTGCACTTCTATTATATTACCCTAATCAAGTTTATAGATATAGTTAATAAATACTTTTCGTAAGAGCTTATAAGGTTTTCTAAAACTTCCCATGAAAAAAGTGAAAATCAAAACAATATTTGTGATTTAGAATTGTAAGTAATATTTTACTTCTCTAATTTAGAACCAATTCCATAGTACATCATTTGAACCCAAAGTACTATTGAAATCCCAAAAATACTAATAATTAACCTGAATAATTCATCACCTAATAAATTAGCAATCATTATCGAATAAGTGATACAAATTACTCCTAAGGATCCTATAAAATAATAACGCCATTTCTTTTTTAGAGTATTTGTTTCAAAGCTCTTATATATTCTCCAGTTTGTTAATATTAGTGGAATAATTGCAAAGCCAATGGTAATTGAAATCATGTATAGGAAAAAAGGAAAGCTCCATTTTGGAAATCCATGAACTTGTTCTATTTCAAACCCTACGTGCCATCCAAATATTTCTTGAAATAATAACAGTATCAACATACCAAAAAAAAGTAAAATCCCATATGATAAAATATATTTATTTTGCCTTTTGGTTGAGAAAATAAGAGTTGATTCTAATATAATCATATTCACAATAGGTATTAAGATTATTGCAAAAAACATAAAGAAAAGTGTTAAAAAATGAAGAATTTTAATAAGGGGTTCTAAATACAATGGCATCCTGGCATAAATCATGTTTATAATATTGCCTATACATACACTTATGAAGAATGTGCCAAAGATTATGTTTAATCGTTGCTTTCGTCTTTTAATAATTTGAAAAGCCATTATTGAAAAATAAATCACAACAACTCCTTGAATTACATAAACTATTATAAATCTTGAAATTTCACCTTGAAGGAGTGTGATTTTTCTTTCACCAAAAACATATATTTTAATTCTAATATGGTTCAAATAGTATTAAAAATTAATTGTCAGAAAGTGCATATAGGTAAAAATTCTATAGATTAATCATAGCAATATTTTTATGATTATAGACGACTTAATTTTTTAAGGCGTGTAATTATATCCCATTCTTTCATAAGCCTTGCCACACTTGACGGTACAAATTGTTCCCACTCTTTATTTTGAATCATGGCTTTACGAATATCACTTGAGCTGAGACCTTTATGCTCAATGGTTACTTCCCATAAAACATGAATTTGGAATCCTAAAGATTCAAAATAACGCTTTTTTTCTCTACCCCAATCATCATAAATGGTTAGAAAGAATATTGCATTAATAGGGACATAATGTTTAATAAGTTCTGGAATATTAATAGGAAAAGGTACAATACAAAACTCCGAATATTTTAATCCTTGTTCTAACAACACCATCTGTGTCATTACATAGCGCTCATAGTAAGTTAGTGGATTCGCAAATGGTTTGCTCCTATGTGGATTTGCTTTTGAATCTTTTGTCAAAGAAGGATCAGGATTTGTTATACCTACTATAAGATAATTGCATAATTGTTTACCTGCTAAGAGATATCTTATATGATCGTTATGTAATACTTGAAATCGACCATGAATTACTCCTACTTTGTATTTTACTTTTTTCTCTGGCATTATTATGTAGGTGTATGTACAAAAAATTTTAATTTTAACTAATTTCATAAGAATATAAATAAATTCACTACTTCTTTAGGCTTTTATTATTTAAAAATTTGGATAAAATAGCTAATATATAATTTTGATTTAAAAACCATACTATTTTCTATAGATGCTTTCAGATAACCTATTTAAAGAAAAATTTGGTACTTTTAATAGAACGAATCCTGATAATCAAGATTTTACCAAATTCATTCATGCAAGTGATATTCATTTAGGAAGTCATCAATATCAGAATTTTTATCGATCAAATGATTTTATTCGAGCATTTAAAGAAATTTTGGAATTAGCAATTGAATATCAAGTGGATTTTATTATTTTAGGTGGTGATGTATTTACATCTTTGGAAATGCTTCCTGGTAAATTAACTGAAATTATAGATTTACTAAAAAATTTCAAAGATTTTTCATATAATTCAATTTCAATTATAACAATAGAAGGAAATCACGATATCCGTAAATTTTCAAGAGGAGTTAGATTCGAACGTAGGGGACAATCATGGTTAAAATTATTAAATAGTTTAGGGTTAATAATCCTCCTTGATGCAGATTTAAGTGCTCCTCCGGAACATTTATTTCAAAAATATGATTTTGGTACAAAAAAGGGGGGTAAAATTCAAATTAAAAATGTAGTGATATATGGAACTCAATATCTTGGGGAAAAACCACTCGCTTATCTTTCAAAAATAAGGAAAGGAATAGTTAAGGATAAAGAATTATTTAACATCCTATTACAACATTTTGGCATTGAAGGTCAGATGGAAAATATCCCTGGTGTTAAAATTGAAGAAATTCAACCATTGAGACATAGAATAAATTATTTAGCATTAGGCCACTTTCATAAGCAATTTACACTTGAAGATTGGATATATAATCCTGGATCTTCCGAAGCAGTATGTTCTATGGATACATCTTTTCAAAGAGGCACTTTTTTGGTAGAGGTTTCAAAAAAATTTGAAAATTTTGAAAAAAAAGTCATAAACTTATGTTTAGTAAATAGAAAATATTTATGGGATACCATTTACTTAAATGATGATTTTCGAAATAAAAAGGAAATTGTAGCATTTATAATCAATAAATTAGGCTCCTCATTAAAATATTTAAACTCTAATATTCATGCATCAAATCCTAAGATGCCGGTTTTATATTTGATTTTAAAAGGTGTAAAACCCTCTAAATTATCTAAATTCAACGAAAAAGAATTAAAAAAGAAAATTTCTGATACTTATCCTGTTGTGGATGTTAAAATTTATCAAAAATTCAATAAATCGTTAAAGACGTTGGACAATTATATTTTAAGTTAGAAATTATTCGTTTAATTCCTTTTTTTTACGAAATTTCAAAGTTTATTAATAAGTTCAATGAAATTAGTTATTATGAGAATACGATCTTTAATAAAAAACAACAAGTTTTTCTCGATAATATCTGTGGCTTTCTTGATATGGCTTGCTTTCCTTATTACATTATCTTTCATTGGGCATAGAAATGTAATATTTTATGACGCACTCGGGCAAGTTGATGTTTCCTCAGACTTTTCAAGTCAATTACCAATGATAAGATATATAATAGAACCGCTTGTTGCAATTACATTTGTATTTGGAAAAGAATTTACTTGGATGTTCCTTTTTTTAATATTTTATCCAATCCTTAGGAGTATTTATCTATTTCTAAAAAAAAGAAAGAGATTTAGTTCAGAAAAATATAAACTAATTAGTCACATCTTATCTGATATCATCTCTTTTTCTTTTAAAGTATTAGTTCTAGCAGTTTTAATAATTGGAATATTTATTCTTATCGGTTTTGCTATTCAAGGGTTTTTCTTTGTGAATAGATATTTTATGGTGCCAATACAATTAGGAATTCATATTGGAATTATTATTATTTTGGTGAAAATAGGCTATATGATGCTTAGATTATTTCATCCAAAACTACGGCTTGACCTGTCTAAGAAATTTCATAATCAAAAGAAAATCAAAACAAAAAAACGACAGTTTATGAAACGAGAAATTATATATTATATTGGAATAGGTGCTATGATGATTAGTAGTAATATTGTTTTAATCTCTACTCCACTACCACCTCACAAAATAATACCTACCATAGAACTTGAAGATGATGAATTTTTATTTGATTTTCATATACATACTACCATGTCAGATGGTTGGTTAACTCCTGAAGAAAGAGTAGTTTGGTATATGGATAATGGAATTGATGGGGCCGTTTTTACTGATCATGATAATATCCGAGGTGCCTTAATCGCTCGGGATTTTGTTGAGAGAAATAATTTTGATTTTATTGTTTTAATAGGTCAAGAATGGACTGATCATGCTAATGATATTCATATGAACTATTTTGGATTAGAAGAAGTAATAGTTCCTTTAGAATCATACACTTTAGGAGGTCCGAAGGCAATGAATGCTTCAGAATTAATTAACTATGTGAAAGCAAATGGGGGGTATATTACTGTTAATCATTATAATTTTGATATAAATCCAAATGGAGGAAATGGTGTTCCATATAGTCTAACTCAGTTAACTAACTGGGGAATCGATGGTTTTGAAATAGTGAATGGTGATAGTTATGGAGGAAAGTATATACAAATACGACAATATTGTTTATCCAATAATCTAACATGCATAGGAGGCTCAGACATTGAATCGAATAAGGATTTAGATGCATTTGTTAAATTGAAGCTTGTTGATCCAACAAATTTGACTATTAGTAATATTTTCGAAACTTTAAAAAATAACACACATGAAATTATTGCTATTGATCTTAATCCAAAAGTTGTGGATTTTCCAGGTGATTTAGATGATTTTGGATTTTATATTTTAGAGGAGTTCATAAATTATATATTAAATTTGGACGTCTATCAAGCTTTATCCTGGATCGTATGGTCAATTATAGGATATTCTTTCCTATTTTTAATATATCGAAAAATAAAAAATGTAGATTTAAAATTTTTAAAAGGTAAAATTAAAATTATTTAGAAAAAATTTTACCAATTATTTCACTTTTTTAAGTGAAATTTAATACATTCGATTTAGAGTAAGGTTATAATACTAAAAATGTAGCTTAAATATAGTATCTTGTGTTATCTTCCTTATATCTGTCTTTATCATCATCATTGTTGTCATCATCATCATCTCCAAATATTTTTTTAAAATATTTTATTAGTTCTTTAGGATCACCATTAAAATCTTTTGGAAGATCTCGAGGATCTAGTTTTATTATACCACCTTGCTTGAAGGGTATTATTTTTTCACGAAGATCTTTTTCTGCTTCTCTTTGTTTTCTTTCATTTTGAATTAGTTCTTTTTTCATTAATTCCTTTAATTCATTTACTACAAGTTTATCTAAATAACTTGGCTCAAATTCTAAAAGCGCTTCGGTACTGTGCATCTTAGTAATCTTTCTTATTGCTTTTTCTTTTTTAAATTCTGGAATTTGATTTATCCTTTCAAGATTTAACATAGAGAGTATATTTAACCAATCGAGTTTTGTTACCCAACAGAATTCTTTTTTATCTTCTTCCATTTTTAATAAAGTTCTTTGTCTAATTGATAAAAATCTATATAAGAATTAAACTTTTTTCATTCGTATTTATTATATATCCAATAAATGAGATTTATAAATTTATTGATTTTATCCTATAAAATTATATCTTAAGTCAACTTCCCAAAGATTTACCAATTTAAAGTATTCTGACTTAAGGGATACAGAAAAATGTTTTAAAAGTTTTTAATATATGAAAATTAGTCTAGAATAAATTCCCGTATTTTATTAGCAACAAATTCTGGATCGTCATGCGTAATCCAATGAGAGGATTTATCGTTGCACTCTATTCTCAAATCCTTGACGTATTCAGATAATCCTTCTAATAATTGAGAGGTTAAAAATATATCTTTCATACCCCAAAGTACTAAAGTAGGAACTTCAATGATTCCTTTCCAATCTTCAAGACTACGATTTGCTCTATAATAATTTACTCCTCCCTCGATTGCACCAGGTTGAGACCAGGCTTCAATATACTTCTCTCTATCATTTTCACTAAAATTTTTATTAAAAACAAATTTTTTCAACTGCTCAAAATTATTTTCAATTATGAAATCCGCTCCATTAGGCTTATAAAATTCAAAAATATAGGAACTTGCTTCTTGTTGTTTTTTATCTGATCTTATTTTTTGTGAAAAAATTTGATGATGTGGAGCATTTAATATTATTAATTTATCCAAAAGCTCTGGATATTTTTCTGCAAAAATCCAAGCAACTGCTCCTCCCCAATCGTGTCCAGCAAGAAAAAATTTTCCTAATCCCAGAGTTTCACTCAAACCTTTAATATCTTCTATTAAAATTTCTATTTTATAATTTTCAACCGCTTTTGGTTTGTCAGATAAATTGTAACCCCTCATATCCGGAATTATTAATTTGAAATCTTCTTTAAGTAAGGGAATAACTTTTGCCCAACAATACCAAAACTCTGGGAACCCATGGAGTAAAATTAAGGGCTTTCCTGACCCCATAATTACAGTATGTAGTTTTATTCCATTAGTTTCAACATATTTCTCTTTTATTTCATTTAGGATTACCATAATAGTTGAACTGTAAAGAATTATTTTAATATTTAACGGTATTAGATTAAAAATAGGATAATAATATAAAAATAGATTAGAAAAACAGAAAAATATATCAAAAAATACGTTAACTCATTTATTCAAAATAACTCATAAATGATTTTGTGAAATCCTTTACAGAAGAATTATCAATTTCCCCGAATTTGTATCTTCCACGTGGTAATTTAGTTTTCCCTGAAAGGTGTTTCTTTAAAGCAAGTTCGAAATCATTTATAGGTATACTATTGTGTTCTGCGAATTTAATTTCACCAAAGTATTTTTCTAAAAAATCTGGTTTCAAAATTTTCACTTCAGTAATCACCAATCTTATGTTTTGTTCAAATGTTTTTTTAATTAAATAATTATTTTTATTAATAAAGACGATTAACTATATAAATCTTTTCCTACACTTGCAACGTTTAAAATTTCTTGTTTTTTACCGAATCCCCATTCACTGAATGATCGTTCATTCGTTCTATTCTCATCTTTATTATTTAACGAAATAATAACGAAAAACAAGAGAATTTAAAAATTAATAAGTAATAAATTTGAGCATGATTTCTTAACATGTAATAATATTTTTATTGGATTTTGTTAAAATATTGATGATTATTGAGTTGATTATAATTGTCGTTAAGGCAAAAAAAGTTGGAAATAACTAAGAAGGAAAAAAAGAACCTATTTATAATATCAGCTCTCGCTGTCTTTGAGGAAAAAGGATTTAACAATACTCGCGTAAAGGATATTACAAAAAAAGCTAAAACTTCTGTAGGTAATTTCTACAACTATTTTAAAAGTAAAGAAGAAGTGCTTGAAGTGATAATGAGTGGTATAGCTGAACTTATGATAAGTAAATTTAGAGAGTTATTCATTTATTTCAAAGATAATAGAATTCCCCCAATCTCTGCGGTTAAGAAACTTTTTCGGGGATATGCAAAGATGTTTAAGGAAAAAAAAGAAACCTTTTTAATTTTCTTTGAGCAAATGGGAGGTATGGACCAAAAATATCGTACAAAAAGAAATGAAATAATGGATAATTTTACCGATGAAGTAGAAAAAATCATTATAAAATTATTAGAATATGGTGCTCGGATCCAAAATCCCAAGATCTCAGCTAGAGTTTGGACATCAACAGTACTCGGAGTATTTATTTGGTGGATTCGTAGTAATTTTGAATTAGATGAAGAAGAACTTGTTAATAATTTAACGGCATTTCTAGTTAGAGGGACAATGACAGTTTAAATCCTTTTAATATAACATACATCAATTTCAATTATTATTTACAGATTATAACGCTTTTCTAGGAATTTTACAACAGTTAGAAATATAAGCAATATAATAAAAATATATTTGGAGAATTCATAATTTATAAATGTTGGTTATAAGATACAATGAATAGAAAACTTGATGATAAAACTTATTTGAAATATCTTTTAATGTACTTAAACAATGATGATTTGAAGCAAATTTGTAGGGATTTTGAAATAAAAGGTTTTTCTAAATTGAAGAAATCTGAGTTAATTGATTTTATTCTTGATTCATTAGCAGAAGAAGAATTAAAACAACTCTTACAACAAAAAGAAAATGAAATTATCTCTGCAGGAATAGACTTAGCAATAAAGAAGATCAATGGTGAGGATCGAGAAAGTGTTGCTGAAATTAAGATTGTAAACCCAAGCAATCATGAAATTGAGTTAAAATTTAAAGGGTGGAATTGGGAAGCAGAATCTTACTTATCCATCAATCCGAAAAATATAGGAAATCCTGATCGAGACTGTGATTGCAGAATAGGGGCGAATATGGGATTTTGCAGTCATTTTTGGATTGGATTCATCTTTTCTTTGAAACAAAATTGGTTTAAAATTGAGGATTGGACATTAACCGCATTACCTGATGATTTTAAACAGAAAATTAGTAAAATAAAGCTTGCTGAAACTCAAGTGGGGGATAAAGGAGATCAAAAACAGAAAACAGCAGTTTTAATTGATGGATCTTCTTCAGGAGCAAAGTTATTAAAATACCTTGATTCATCGATAACTGTATATGACGCAGATATAACTGAAATTATAGAGCGTGAATCAGAATTTCAAGGAAATATTACTATTTTTTATATCGCCTCTCTTGAAAATCTCAAACTAGGACCTAAACTAAAAAAACCAACTGATTATAGCGAAGAAGATACTGAATTGATTGAAAAGTTAAAAGTACGATTAAGTGAAAAATTGCAAAATGAAAATAGTTTCAAAAAAGGAGATAAGGTCAATTTCAGTGGAAAACTTATAAAAGATAATTTTTGGGGCTATACAGTAAAAAATGTTAGAAAAATTTCAAGGAAATAACTAATATAATGAACCAACTTCTATTAGAAAAAATATAATAAGTTTATTGTTTAAGGATTATGGGATGTTTGTGCCGATCTCACGAATCTTAATTAATAAAAAGTAGTTTTATTAAGATTACTTTATTCCTATATTTACTCTAATTCTTATGATTAGGTAATTTATTGGTTACTATGGGATATTAACATTGGCTAAAACTGTGAAAAATAAATCTGAAATGATGAAAGGAAAAATTTGTATGATTACAGGTGCTAATTCTGGTATTGGAAAAGCCACTGCATTAAGTTTAGCTAAGTTAGGCGCTAATTTAGTACTAGTGTGCCGTAATCGAGAACGTGCGGAACAAGCTATTGTAAAAATAAAGGAAAAAACTGGTAATCAATCTATTGATTTAATAATAGCAGACTTATCTTCTCAGAAACAAATTCGCAACCTAGTATCGGAATTTAAAGAAAAATATGATAAATTACATGTCTTAATTAATAATGCTGGTGTAAACTTAAACAAACATACATTAACCGAAGATGGTATAGAAGCTACTTTTGCTGTAAATTATTTAGCTTATTTTATGTTATGTAATCTATTGTTGGGTACATTGAAAAATACTGGATCAGCTCGGATAGTTAATGTCGCATCAAGTGTCCAAGCGAAATCTATTGATTTTGACGATTTAAATGAAAATCAGAATTATCGTCAATTAAAAGCTTATGCTCAATCAAAATTAGCAGTGGTCCTCTTTACTTATGAGTTTGCTCGAAAAATTAAGGGAACAGGAGTTTCAGTAAATTGCCTTCACCCAGGATATGTAAAAACAAAAATGATACGTAATTTTCGCCCTTTTGTTAAATATTTCTATCATTTAATTGGATTATTTATTTTAACTCCAAAAAGAGGGGCCAAAACTTCAATTTTTCTAGCTTCTTCTCCGGATATAGATGGAACAAGTGGAAAATACTTTAAAAGAAGAAAAGAAGCGAAATCTGTAAAAATTTCCTATGATGAAACCGTAGCTAAGCAGCTATGGGATGTTAGTGTTAGTTTAACAAATGTAGATCTTAAAAATTAGGCATGTTTGAGTTTTAAAGACTTTGTGAGTTGCTTTAGTTTTTTTGAAATTTTTAATTCAAAGATATGAGTTTCCTCTAATTGTTTGAAATAATTTGGCAATTTCTTAATATTATCTATGTAGAACTTTTGAATATCCTCTAATTTTGGTAATTTCTTGAGTAAAGCCCCATTTTTCATAATTGGATTGAGCAATGGTTCAGAATTGGAGGGAGGGGATTCATTTTCAAGAGATAATATGTCTTCTTTAAACATACCATCTTTATCATATATTCTATAAACTTGTTTTTTTCCAGGATAAGTTACTTTTTCTTCACTAATTTTTATCTTCGGAACTCCATTATATTCTATTAATTTGTATACTCCTGAAATTGTTGGGTCATCACTAGATGTTGCTAATTCAGTTCCTACTCCAAATGCATCTATGGGTGCATTCTTTTCAATAATCTCTTTTATCTTGTATTCATTTAGATCTGAACTTGCAACAATTAAGACTTGTTCACATCCATTATCATCAAGAATTTTTCTAACCTTTCTAGCATGGTTAATGAGATCACCAGAATCTAATCTTACTCCCATTATCTTATTTCCAAATTTGCAGGACTTCTGAGCAGCTATTTCGGTATCATATGTGTCTATCAAGAGAATAGAGTTCTTTCCATAAATTTTATAATAAGATTCAAAACTGTCAAACTCATCATCAAATTTCTGTACAAAACTATGAGCCATAGTGCCAGTAGAATTAATTCCTAATTCGAGATCTGCAACCACATTGCTAGTGCTATTAAATCCTGCAATATAACTTGCCCTAGCAGCATATACTCCCGCTAATGGACTATGTGATCTTCGTGTACCAAACTCAAGAAGAACTTTATCTGGAGCTACATTTTTGATTCTTGATGCTTTTGATGCAACAATGGTTTGATAATTAATTACATTAAGCAAATATGTTTCCACTATTTGGGCATGGAACATTGGGCCTTCTACTCTTAATATTGGTTCATTTGGAAAGAAAAAGTTTCCTTCTTTCATCGCCCAAACATCTAAGTTGAATTTAAAATTTGGTAGATATTTATCAAAGAAACTCGGATCGATATTTTTAAAAACCTCCTTCTTTCTTAGAAATTCAATAGTGCGTTCTGTGAATCTAGCATTTAGTATATATTGAACTGCTTGTTCTAAACCTGCAAAAATTAAATAATTGCGATGTTTGGGAAATTTTCTAATAAATAATTCAAATGTAGCAATATCTTGATTCTCATCAATACTTTTTTCAAGATTATATTGGTAATAGGCTGCTCCCATTGTAAGTTGATAAAAATCTGTAGCTAAAATCATATTTTTGTCATTTATAAACCCCGAGTTTATATTACTCATTTTTTTCTCGAAAATCCTTATTTTTCTTTAAGTATTTACTTTTTTTTTCAATTATAAACATTATTTCAAAAATCAATGAATAATCTTTCTCTTTTATTGTAATAATTTTTACAATCTCAGAATTTTCTATAAAAAATGTTCCCATATGGAAACATTTTTATATTTAGCAATTCTTTTTTTTTGTGAAAATCTTTATTATTTCTTCAATTATGTCAAATAAGAAAGATCACCAGATCAGGGAATTACCTAAAAGTCTACAGGGAATTGAATCTATTCTAAATTATTTAGATAAGAAAAATAAAGAACTTTCAAGTATAAGAAATATAAGTGAAAATACAGATCTCTCAATGCGAGTTACTAAAAACATTTTATTACAACTAGAGAAATTTAATCAAATAGAAAGAATAACAGAGAAAAATAATATATTACCAAAATGGAGAATTACAAAATTTGGGAAAAAAGTTATAAGGGAAGCAAGAGGGAAAGAAAAAATTCTTGAATTTACCAGTAAAGAAGAAGAATTGTTAATAAATATTAAAATTCCTGAAGATTTCAATAAAATTAAAAGTTCCAACAAAGAAAAACAAGAATTAATTATTTCCGAAATAAATTTATTACAAGCGGAATTAAGTAAAACACTTGGACCAATTTTAAACATTAATGATCCTATTTTTGAAGATTTACTAAGTTTCATTATAAAAAAACTAAAATTTCTAAAAAATCAAATTTCGATTATATCCTTTGATCCATTAATCAAATATAGATTAAAAAGAAAGGGAGAAAAGGAAAGAAAAGTTTCTAAAGAAGAAGAGAAATTTTTGTTAGTTGAGGCTTGTTTTTTTAATTCTTTAATCTTGAATCAACTTAGTAGAATAACAGGATTTAATGAAAAATTGGTTTATTTTATTGAAAATGAATCTTATTCGAATGCCTTTTCAATATCAAAAGATATAAGAGAAGAAATTAGAATTTTTACTAACCTAATTAATCAACGTTCCTCAATAAATTTAGATTATCATATTCTTTCAAAAGAAGATTTGAAATTAATTGCTAAAAATAAATTTAATCCAGAAATGATCAGCAAGATAATTGAGATTCCAATAACCGAAGAATTTAAAATAAAAGGAATTGAAGAATTAGTTTTGAATTTTATTGCTAAATTAAATAAAGGTGATAAAGAAATAATTAATCACACGACTGAAATAACTGACAGCATTCCTTTATATGAACTTTATGAATTAATTTTAGATTCAAAACCGACTCTTAATTTTACTATTGAACTACTTGAAAAAGTGATAAATTCTCTTGCTGAAAATGGTTATCTCCCCGGGATAAGATTAATCCAAGGGGATGAAGATCTCTATCTTAAAATAGTACAATTTAAAGAAGTGGATATTTCAAAATATGAATCCGAGTTAATTTCAAAAGCATTGAAATTAGAGAGCTTTACATTGGCAGATATGGTTGGAGCATTAGGATGGGATACCAACCAAGTAATAAAAATTTTGAATCATTTATCGGAAATTGGAATCTTGAAATATTCAAAATCATACATTCATGGTGAGAGATGGTTTATAATCTCTGAACAGACAACTTAAGTATAAATATTAAAAAATAAAATATTAAAAATTTAAAAAAAGATTAAAATTTAAGGAAGAAATTATGGTAAATGATATAAAAATAAATATATTTAATTTATATTTTAAAGAAATAAAAGATAAAAAATTCAAAGATGAAGATCCTGAAATTATTTCATGGCAGAGAGAAGATAGGGGCACCCTTGGTACTCCTTTGTTATATATTTTCCCAAAACCAGGAGATAGTATCAAGGATAAAAAATATTTCGCAGTGAAAGATTATGAAAAAGCATTATTCTACAATCAAGGCGGACTAATTGGTGTAATTGGAGGTGGAGTTTATGAACTCGACAAGAAAGCTAAAATTAAGGGTACAGAAATTGTATGGGTGGATACATCCATTATTGAGATACCGTGGGGTATTCCAAAAAAAAATGGGATACCAACTAAAGACGGAGCCACGATTGGGCTATTCGGCGATTTAAAACTTAGAATTAATGATGTTAAAATTTTCTATAATGATATCGTAGCAGGTAAAAAAGAATGGGTTTCCCAAGATCTTAAAAATTGGATTATATCACTACTGCATACTTCATTAAGAGACATTTTTAAAAATTATAAAGTGAAACAGGTGATATTAGAAGATCGAGAAAGGGTTATCAATCTTATTACTTCAAAAATTACAGAGGAACTCATAAAATATGGCTTAGAACTTGAAACTTTTAATATAATCGGAATGAAATCTCCTGAAGATTTACAAGAAGTTTTAGATGAGGAAAAAGAAAAAACGAAAACAATTTCACAGTTGTCTCGTGGCAATTTAGAAGAATTAGTTTATCAAAAAGAGGAATTACAAATTCGAATAAAAGAATTAAAGGATAAAAGAAATGAATTGCAGGATAAATTACTTAATGACGAGATAACATCAGAAGAATTTGGGAAGAAAAAAAGACAGATCGAAATTTTTCTAGAGGAAGCAGAGAGTGAAATAAAAGAGATTGAAAAGTCAATTTCTAATAAATAAATTATTTTTAAAATCCAAGATAAATAATTAAAAAAGTAGAATGATCTTTATGCTTGATAGTGAGTTTAAAAAAAAAGTTCCTATGGTTGTTGCTTTAAATGAAAGTGTAGATTTTTTCAATAAAGGGAAATTTTTGAAAGCAATTGAGACTTTAGAAGAGGTTTTAAAGCAAGATCCATCCAAAGATTTCACAGGAAACATAAGAAAAGATGTGTGGTATAATCTTAGTATTAATTATATTCTAACTAACCAATTTAACAAGGCTTTTTATGCAATTACAAATTTCATAACTTTTGGTCATACAAGAGGATTCTATAGAGTTTATTTTAAAGAAGAACTTACCCAATCTCAAAAAAATATGCTAAAATCAAGTCATATGCTCCAATCCTATAAATTTTATCTAAATTCTTCGAAACATAAAAAATCATTTCAATTATTTGTAAAAGATTTAGCAAATAAATTAGATCAAATTGAACATAATGAAATTAACGTTAATGGAGAAGGTTATAAAAGTTTAATAACAATTTTGACAATAATCAAAGAAATAATTACTTATTTTGCTGAATTTGATAGAAAGAATAACACCTATATTTTTGCCGATAAAGAATTTGTGAACATTTTCAACAAAACACAGAATCTATTAAAATATTATATAGTGAAAGAAAATGAATCTATAATAAATTCGTTAAAAGAAAAAATTAGTGAATCTGAAGAATTAATCGAGAGAGAACAATTTTCCAAGTCTTTTGAGAAACTGGCGAAAATACTAAATGATTATTATAATTATCAAATAGGTGGTACTGGTTCACTCGTTACAGATGCAGTAAAGAGATATAAAACTAGCCAAGCTTATAATACTGATGAGAATTTTAAGAAAATAATTGATTTACTTGAATTATCTAAGGAAAAAAAAATTGAGCAAATAAAAATTTCATATGACAAAAAGCTTGAAGAAATTGAAAAATTCATAAATACCAATAATTTATCAACTAAAATTGAAGAAGTGGAGGATTTTTTAAAGGAAGTTAAACAGTATAGATTTAAAGTTATTGAATCACATGCATCTGAATTATTAAAAAAGTTTAAAATGATGCAAAAAGAAAATGAGGAGAGTCAAAAAGTAGCAGAGCAATTTAAAGAATTTCAAGAAAAGTTTGGAGAACTTGAAAAGAAAATTGAAGAATTTGATTTATCTAAATGTTCCCAGATAAGTAATTTAACTGAAGCATCTTCCTTTTTAAGTGAGAGAAATAATATTGGTCCAGAATTGCTTCAAATTTATGCTAGATTTAAAAAAAATAGTAATACAAAGAAAAAAGTAACCGATTTAGCGTTAAAATTTTATGAACAACATCTAAAATTTAATCCATTCAAAATAAATATTCAATATTTATCTAGTACTTATAATTCATTTAAAAAATCAGATTTTAGTTTGTTAGAATCCCATTGGAAAGATAATGATGAATTAATGTCTCTGTATAAAGAATTGATTAAAATTGATAATGAAGAATTAATAAGTGAAGAATTGAAAAGAATTGCTGAAGAAGTAAAAGAATTATCATATAATGTTCCAATTGAAAATATGTATAATTTTTTATTAGATTTTTCTCAAATCATTCCTGATCCCAAATTAACTAAAACTGAAGATTCCAGCGAAAGCAAATATTCATTAGCAACGCAAATGGGAAAACTTGATTTTGAAATTGTAGAGAAAAAACCTCCTGAAAAAATTGTATATCACTATGATTTTTTAAATTCGACATGGGGTGAAAAAGGAAAAGTAACTATGAATTTCGTTGAACCCGCATCTGGAAGTGTTTCTATTAAGCTAAAAAATGAAATACAAGAAATTTCAAAAACAAATAAAGACAATTTGACAATCCTGAATATTTTAGGGACTTATCTAAAAACATATCTAGATTTAAATATTGGTAAAATAGTTGCAAAGCAAGTTCAGACAATTTTATACGAGAAGTCTTTTGATGATCTGACTATGGGAAATTACAGGATTCTTCAAGCAAAACTCAATACTATTGGAAAAGATATTGATAAATTGAAGGCTAAATATTTTGAAGTTAGAGCTCCATTAAACCTCACTTCATTCGATTGTTCCGAATGTGGTGCTACGCTAAATATAACTTCAAAAGAAGAAAAATTCATAATTTGTGAGCACTGTGATACTCCATTTTTAATGGAATGGCAAAAAGATTAGAATTTAAGTTTTCTATAACCAAATCTTATTTATAGATAATATTTAGTTAAAATATAAGGACAAAAATATGAACTTTTTAAGATAATGAATTTGAAAAAAGAATCTGAAGACATACATGAATTTAATATTGATGTGCCGATAGAAAACCTTTATGATTTTTTATTAGATTTTTCAGAAGTCCTTCCATTAGGGATTGGAACCGGGAATAAGACGGAAAATTCAAATGAAAACGATTATACAATAAAAACTCATTTTGGTCTTTTAAAGTTTAAAATAATTGAAAAAGAAGTTAATAAAAAAATAATATATGAATATGATTTTTCAAGATCAGATGTGAAAGAAATAGGGAAACTATTCTTAGATTTCATTGATCTCTCTCAGGGAAAAGTTAAATTAAGAGTTAAAAATGAGTTTTATAAATCTTCTAGAACCAATATACATTATGGACGAAATTGGATTGGTAATCACCTAAAGCAATGGATAGATTACAATTTAGGTAAAATCGTAGCAAAAGTTATTCAAACTACATTTTATGAAAAAAATTTTGATGATTTAACGATGGGAAATTACCGGATTCTTCAAGCAAAGCTCAATACTATTGGAAAAGATATTGATAAATTGAAGGCTAAATACTTTGAAGTTAGAGCTCCATTAAACTTCACTTCATTCGATTGTTCCGAATGTGGTGCTACGCTAAATATAACTTCAAAAGAAGAAAAATTCATAATTTGTGAGCACTGTGATACTCCATTTTTAATGGAATGGCAAAAAGATTAGTTTTAAAGATTTATTATTGTTTTCTTTTATAAAATTGTTAAACATGTCTTAATTAAAGAGCCTTAAAGCTTTAGAGGCCTCATTTTTCGTTTTTTACGAACTTTAATAATATTATTTGTAATAATATTAATTGTTGGATTTTCTTTATAAATTATCATACTGATCTTTGTATAAACACTTATTTTAATAAAACACTAAAATTTGGAGTAACCAAAAATGTACCATTTAGACGATGATGAATATTTAAACGTGCCTTATTATAGGAAAACACGGAGTGTATGCCCAGAATGTTTAGAACCGATTGATGCTGAAGTTTATGAAGAAAATGACCAAATTTGGATGAGAAAATCATGTGAAGATCATGGTCAATTCAAGGATAAACTTAGCTCGAGTGCTAAATATTATAAGTGGACACATTGGGCAATAAAGGACAAAGATGGAAATGTTGTATGGCAGTTTGATAAAGATGGTGAAGCAAATCCTCCAGATTGTGTTGGTGAAGATCCAAGAGGATGCCCATATAATTGTGGTTTATGTGACCAACACTTATCAACTTGTTCATTAGCTTTAATAGATCTGACAAACCGTTGTAATTTTAACTGCAATTTCTGTTATGCAAATGTCTTACAATCAGGTTATTTAGTCGAGCCCACTTTAGAAGAAATCGATAGAATTATGAAGCATTTCAGAAGTAAACCAATACCCGCTGTTGCAATTATGTTTACAGGTGGAGAACCAACTGTTAGGAAGGATTTTCCTGAAATTTGTAAAATGGCAAAAGATAATGGATTCAAAGAAGTTATTGTTGCTACAAATGGATATGGATTTCAAAAGAAAAAGGGCGGTCTTGAATGGACTAAAAAAGTAAAAGAAGCCGGTCTAGACACATTATACTTCCAATTTGATGGTATCAATGATGTGACATATGAAAAAACTCGTGGAATCAAGAATCTTATGTCTTATAAACAACGAGTTATTGAAAATTGTCGTAAAGCAGGACTAGATTCTATTGTATTAGTTGCTACAATTGCTAAGGGAGTTACAGATATAGAAGTTGGAAATATCATTCAATATGCTATTGATAATGTTGATGTAGTTCGTGGAATAACATTTCAGCCTGTATCTTTATGTGGACGTATTGCTTACGAGGAGCGTGAAGAACTGAGGATTACCAATGCTGATGTTCTTAAAAAGATCGAAGAACAAACTGGAGGTAAGATTAGCATGGAAAATGCATGGTATCCTTTGAGTACTATTGTGGAGTTCGGCAGAGTTATAGCTTATTTGGCTGATGTCGAACCTATAGAGTTTACCTGCCATCCAGATTGCGGTTTCGCATCCTATATGGTCGTGGATCCTGATTCGGGAGAAATGATGCCGATAATGGAATATTTTGACCCATTAAAAGTTATTGATTTCGCAAACCGCTTTTGGGCTAAAATTAAACATAAAGAAAAGAATCAACTTCGCGTATTTGAAGATTTATTAGGAGACTTTGGTAAAACTCTTGACAAGGGTTTAAACTTTTTAGACAAAACTCAGTTACGTGCTAGGTTCCTTTTAGGCGTATTACAATATATGAAAAAGCCAGGAAAACTCATGGAAATGTTTTCAAGGCTTTTAATGCGTGGAGATTGGGAGAGTGTGAGTTCTTTTAGTTATGGCGCATTATTGCTTTCTAGCATGCACTTTCAAGATGCTTACAATATGGACCTTGAAAGAGCAAAGAGATGTATTGTACACTTTGGTATCGCAATGCCCGATGAGACTGTAAAGGAAATTAGCTTTTGTACAATGAATTCAATTCACAGACCCATTATTGAAAAACAAATTGCTAAGCAAGTTACCGCAAAAGTAAGGGATGAGTTTGACACTTCTACAGGTCAATCCATGGAAGAAATTAAACAAGAAATTGCCCGTAATGGAGGAATTAATAAGGAGGAGGATTTATAAATGCCTGAAGAATTCGTTGAAGATAAAGATGGGATGAAAATTCGTAAACTGGCAGAGTTAAGAACTGTAACTGATAAAGATTATGAAACAGCTATGCTTAGACGAGTAGAAGAATTTAAAGAGAAAGAAAAAGATAAGTCTCAGTTCAACGATGCCCTTCAAAATGCAATTTTTAAAGCCTTAAGCACCGCTTTAGATTTAAAAGTCCAAGTTGATAAAGCTCTAGGAGAAGACAATTTAAAGAAACTCCGCAAAGCAATTGATGATATCTTATTAATAGGACTTTAATTTTATTTATTTTTAAACATTTTTTACCTTATTCTTGATTTATTTTTTTCATAATGTATTTTTAAAATCATAGTTTAGATATACTATGGTCTATAACTGTCTCACCTTGCCAGTTACACTTTTTTATATCACGAATGGGTTTGCTCACTTATATTATGCTTTAAGGTTTAAAAAAAAGTACCCGCATCATAATTTTTTAAATTCATTTTTGATATTTATTTTATGGATTGTAGCTGGAGTAGTTTATCCTTTATTTTTTATAAGAGATACAAGTCAAGTGAGATGGTTTGAAGGATTAGCTCTTCAAATTATCTGCATATATGCACCCTTGTTGGTTTTTTTCATTTTATATTATCAGTATCAATTTGTATTAAAGAGAAAGCCAGATTTAAGAGAAGACAGGACCATTGATAAGTTTCTCGATCATTTCCACTTAATGGATATAAAAAACCTTAACAATAGAAAACAGGCTTTAAAGACTGATATTCATAGAAAATTATTTCATCTATTGCCAGCTGTAATTATTATTTTTTTATGGCTTTTTGCTGTTCATATTTGGGACGCGATGTGGGATGCCGATCAATTTTGGGGAATCTCAGGGACAGAATATGGGATATTTTTAATATTAACTGTTGGCTATACAGGAATTATTATATTTGCTGCTTTAGATTATATTCGTTTATCTCATGTTTTCAATAAAGGAAATATATATCACTTACTTCCTACCTGTATTTCCAATACTTTAGGCAAAACTCTAAAGAAAAATGAAATATATGAATTTACTAGACCTGTAGCATTAGTTTTATCATTAGTACCCACGCTTTTCCTACCCTTTGGAGTATTTACCGCCGCGGCATTGATATCTACATTAGGCGATGGGGCAGCATCTATATTTGGACTAAGATTTGGCAGAGTTCATATTCCCAAATCTTCGAATAAAACTTTAATTGGATATATTTCGGGATTCTTAGTATCATTTGGAATAAGCATCATAGCTTTATGGGTATTTGAGCTAAATTCATTAACCGTATCAAATATGATAATAATATCACTTATTGGGGCATCTGTTTTTCTAGTTGTCGATTTTCTAAATCTCAAAGTAGATGATAATATATTAAATCCATTATTATGTGCTTCAATTATGGGATTCCTTTATTATTTTTTATGAAACAAATCTGAAATACCTTTTATCCTATCCATTTCCTTTTTGATGCAATAAAAATTTAAAGTAGTGTTATTTTATTTCTAAATAAAAAAAATAATAGA
>CP070831.1:1367675-1378038 GCA_020344955.1 Promethearchaeota archaeon
GAATGTAAAATCCATGAGACTTGCCTTGCAGCTCTAGGATTTCCTGCTAATTTTGCGACAAAACCATAAGTAAGTACTTTCCCTTTGGGAATATTTTTAATAATTTGAATAATTCTTTCTGTAAAATCAGTAGGGATTGAATTTCACCATTTTAAGTTGTTAAATATAATTATTTTTTGCGTTGATATTCTTTTTCAATTCTTTTTGCTTTAGTGTATAGTTCTTCTAATTTAACTCTCTTTAATTCTTTTGTCTCAAAAATAAGGTGATTACAGTCATATTTCTTAAAATCATTTTCGAATATATTAATGCCAAAAGTTTCTTTCTCATCCCATAAACGTGATCCGGGGTAAGGTGTTGCTATGAAATAATTTAATTCATCGTTTTTATCAAATGGTAGTGATTTAATGTATTCTGTAGTTTCATAAAAACTAATTTCTGTTTCACCGGGTAAACCTAAAACAAAATACGCTTGAATAGCAATATTTTGTTCTTTTAGATTTATAATTCCCTGTCTTACTTGTTCTGGATCTTGATATTTAAAATTAGTTTTGAGAACTATTTCATTAGCAGACTCAATACCTGTTGCTACCAATTGACATCCTGCTTCTTTCAGCAAACGAGCTTCTTCAGAGCTGATTGTATCTACACGAAGTTCACATCCCCACGGAATATCAATTTTATTTTCAATTAGCATTTCACAGAAGTATCTAAAGAATTTTCTGTTGATATTGATGTTATCATAAAAATTGATATGAGTGTAGGTTTGTAGAGATTGAATATCTCTAATTTCTTCTAAAATTGAATCGATAGACCGAATTCTAGTTGTTTTGAATAGATTTTGTCTTGAACAAAATGAACATTGATTAGGACAACCTCTATTTACAATAATATTTGCCACGGAATAATAATAATTCTCCTGAGGTAATTTATAACGAGCAGGTAGAGGTAAATCTCCTATATCAATGTTATCATAAGCTTGGTTAACATAAAGCTTTCTTTCTGAATTAATATATGCGATTCCTGGTATAGAGTTGATCTGCTTTTCATAATTATCGAAATTTTTTCCACTTAGTATCTGTGATTCTAAAATTTCTACAAGATGAAGAAAACTGTTCTCTGCTTCTCCAATACATATAAAATCGATTAAATTTTCTGTTTTTTGATCATTCTTAAGTATTTGATGATACATAAAGGAGACATGCGGACCTCCCAAAATTATATAATTTTCATTTCTATGAGATTTAATAATTCTTGCGATAGAGAGAGCTAAATGAAACGTATTAGTTAGAGACGTTATACCAAAAATCCTATATCCTTGAATTCTTTCTATAATTACACTCTCTAATTCAGCTTCATTTAAATCAATAAATTGTTCGAGATCTAATATATCAACAGGTAATTCATTTAGATCTAAAATAGCTGCTAAATATAACAATCCTAAATTTGGTTCTCTAAAAAATTGTGATCGAACTTCTGAAGGTTTTGAAGTTCGAGGATTAATCAGTAGAATCATTTTGAATGTCTTTTTCGTTTTCTTCTTCCTTCTCTTTATCCTTTTCTTCTATTATTTTCTTAGGGATCTGAAAAGCTTTAATTAAATCTTTCATAGAACCTGGTTTTCTAAATTTATCCTCTTGAATAACTGGTATTTCAATTTTAAAAGTAGGGGACTTATCATCCTTGTTAATATATAACTCAATACCTTGAATATTACGCTCCTTTATAATAACTCGAGTAGAATAATTGTGATCTTGAAAAAATGTAAAGCCATTGTTTAGTCTGCCTAATTTTACTGGTTTTAAAACTGTTTTTTCCTCTTTTAAAAAAGATTCGGTAACCTCTTCATCTGTAAATATTGTCCCTCCAATTATTGTGAATCTTTTGATTAGTTCATCAGGATGAGGAAATTGATTAATATATTCAAATGCTTTGTTTATATTCGGATTTGAAACTGATATGTTTTCAGCATATTTATCCGGAGTGGGCTCTGGAAAATCTTTTTTTTCAATTGGTTTTGCTCTTCCTCCTCCAATTTGTCTTTCTAGTAATTTTTGAAATTCAGGGTCTTCTTTTGAATACAAATTTAATGGATAAACTCTATAAAATAACCGCATTTGCTGTCTTAACTTACCAGCTAAAATCCCACCATAGATTTGAATTTTGAAAGAACTTTTTAAACCATTATATGCCCAAATTCTCTTAGTATCGTGATCCACCAGCAAATATACTTTATCTATACTAGCATCATTTAATATATCACCTACTATCTGTCCTTGAACTACTTCTCGCGTTTCCATATAAGGGAAATCTAGTAATTCAACTACTTCAAATATTTGCATATGTGAGTATCCATTAATTTCTTATATAATTTTAATAGGTAATTCATTAAAATAAAGTTCATTATCAAAAAATTTTTATGATTATATACATTTTAGAAGTTAATCTTGCTTTTTTAAGTTCAATATTGATGCATCGTGAGTTCAGAAAAAATTGTATACAAATTGAATATCAGTGGTGGGAATGAAGGTCCCGGAAAAGGATTATCTAAACTAATTGAGATTGATGAGAAGAAATTTAGATTTGAAGGGATGAAGATAGGTGATATCATTAAAGGCGGAGTTATAGGATTTCCCAATTATGAATTTCAAATTACTGGAGGCAGTGATTCGAGTGGATTTCCTATGAGAAAGGACGTTCATGGACCAGTTAAAAAAAGAATTCTCGTTTCTAAAAGAAGTATAGGTTACAAACCCCAAAGAGATGGACAAAAAAGAAGAAAAACTGTGCGAGGGAATGAAATATCTTATGATATGACCTTAATTAATTTGAAGGTTGTAAAATACGGAGAAGCTGAATTGTTCAAGAAGGAATAAAAAAAAATAAACTCTAAGATTGATAAAAATGGTTAAAGTAAAAAAGTGCAGTTTCTGTGGTTATGACATACCGATAGGGAGGGGGATTATGTTTGTAAGACGAGATGGGACAGTTTTAAATTTTTGTACTAATAAGTGTCGGAAATCGATGCTTGACTATAAGAAAAAAGCAAGAAAGACAAGATGGACTGCTTATTACGGAAAGCAATAATTAGTTCTATTTCATTTCAAGCGTTCTAAAATTTTTAAAAAAAGTCTAATTATTGTAAGCGAGGAAATTTAAGCAACTCATCAATCAAATCAACATGCCCAACAATCATTCTTTTACAGCAAAAGCGTTCAATTCCAAGTTCCTTAAACGCCTTTTCTGAGGGTTCACCTTTTTCTAACATTTCTAAGTAGGGCTTATAAACATGCGCAATTAATTTACCGCATGAAAAACAGCGGATCGGTATGATGATGGTTGATCTCCTCCAACGGGTTAATTTAGTTTACGTATTAGATTTTTTCGTTAAAGAATTTATAATAATTCTATAAATATATCAAATCCAAATTACAAAATAATTCATAAAAAATAAGTTTTTCTATTTAAATTTAAACTAAAGTTATTATTTTATTTTTCTGTAGAATTTTTGGAATTTCTTCTATATAATTATTTATTAAGTAAATTTTTCTTAGATAGAAATTCTATGGAGCTTTTACTTTGATGTAGAATAGAAGATCGTGAAAATTTGAAATTATAAAAAGGCTTTAATAATCGTTTGTGATTAATATAAATAACAAAATCTATGGTGTTGATTTTTGAAAAAAAAACAAATTTTATTACTATTATTGTTATTTCTGGTTAGTTTTGGTTCAACTAGCTTAATTACAATTATTAACATCTCAACAAAAGTGGAGAAAGAGAGTCTTCTAATTCATCAACCTCCACCACTACCCACACTTATCTATGGAGCAGCTTCTAATCCTACTACTATTGATCCTGTAGATTGTTGGGATATTCCTTCAGCAAACGTAATATTTCAGGTATGTGAAGGATTAGTCACCAACAATTTATCAGATTCGAACTATGGAATAATTCCTATGTTAGCGGAAGCGTGGCATTGGCATAGCCCCACAGAAATATCTTTTAAGCTAAGACAGGGTGTGTTATTCCATGATGGTTCGCCTTTTACTGCTTCAAGCGTGATATGGAATCTAGACCGAATTACTTGGTTCTGTAACTATACTGGAACTCTTCAAGATAATGCAACATCTTGGTTAGCTTTTCCGTCTTCATTATATTACTTCCCTGATGGTGTAACACCAATTATAAGCAATTATTATCTTAATTCTCAATATAATATTACGATTGAATTAACAGAGCATTTTGCACCTTTTTTAGATTTATTAACCACTACATCAAGCGTAATAGTTTCGCCTTCTTCCACTCCTCGATGGACATATTTAGATTTGATGACTGGAGATTTGGTTGGGACAGGTCCTTTCCTATATGAGTATTTCTATTATGATAATGAGGTAAGATTTGATGTTTATTCAGACTATTGGCAAGGAGAAGCAGACATTGAACTATTAATCTTTGCTATTGAGGAAAATAGTGATATAAGAAATATTATGCTTTTAGCACATGAATTTGACTTTATAGATTCTGTTCTCCCCTCGTACCACAGCCAAATTATAGCAGATCCTGAACTCATCCTATCAGGTCCGTTTGAAGAGCTATGTTACTTTTATCTTGAGTTTTACTGTGGAGATCCTACACACCCCGGTTTAAATGTCACATGGAGGAAGGCACTTCAACATGCAATAAACTATTCCTATATTATTGATGATCTTTATCAAGGTGTTGTTGGTAGAGCCCCCCCAGCCGTGCCTCGTATGTTGCCAGGTTATAACTCTTCAGTTCAAATTGTTGATATGAATATAACTAAAGCGAGAAACTTAATTATGACAATGTTCCCAACTGAAACTACTGGATTGGATCCAAATTTTCCAGGAACTACTGAATTAGGTTGGACAACTCTCGCGGCAACAACTCCTCTTAGAACCGTACAACTAAATAGACATTATGGTCATACAAGCAATATGAGAATGAATGAAAATATGAATGAAACCTTTTCACTTATTGGAGTCGATACTCTCGAAACAATAAGATTCTGGTCAGAATATCTCGATACTGGTGAGAATCATCCATGGGATATGGAAATCTCTTATATTGGGTGGTGTTGTGATTATCTCGATGCTTATAACATACTTGGTCCATTATTTGGCAATACATCTGAGGCTAACTTTGCTAATGTAAATGATCCATATTTAGAATCTTTATTGGAGCAATCGCTTATAGAGCATGATGCTACAACAAGACAGCAAATCTATATGCACATTCAATCTTATCTCTTTGAGGTTAATACACCAATGCATGAATGGAAATACCCACAAGCTCCGCTTTTCATATCTTATGGTTATTATGCACATCACATCGATGTAATGGGATTTCAATATGATCCAAGAAATATAGTATATTTTTATCCATGTGAATTACCAATTCCACCGCCATCTCCGCCAGGATCATTTATTCTTATATCAGATGCAGATAACCCTGATATAGATGGGAATTGCAACTTATCATGGACCGCCTCTATTGGTGCAGTAAATTATTCTGTTTACAGTTTCAATCATATTATCACAGAAATTAATGGTTCATTGGATAACTTAGCTTATCAAACCGCATTAAGTCCATATCCAGTTACAGGACTCACGGAAGGTGATCATTATTTCATTGCGGTAGCTCATAATAACGCTGGAGATACATTATCGAATTGTTATAAAATAACCGTAGAATTTGAAGAAGAACCGGCCGAAATAATCTTTGGTTATAACATTATACTTCTTTGCGTCTTAATTGGTATAATTTCCTTAATAGGAATCTATTCACATCAAAAAAAAATTAAATAAAATCCTTTTTTTTTTATTTTTTTGCCCAAATGAAAAATTTTATTTAATCCCCGTAATTAATCTCCTCATACTATCTCGATGATTTATGAAAATATATCTAAAATTAAATATATTTGAAGGAGATGATTGAAAATATCCTATATAAAATTTAAAATTCCTGATAAACTAAAAACTCAGATTAAGAATGCTTTAGGAACGATTGCTGAAACGAGAGATTCAAAGATAAGGAAAGGAATGAATGAAGTGACAAAATCAATTGAACGTGTTCAAGCAAAATTCGTTGTAATGGCAGAGGATGTTTCACCACCTGAGATCCTTTTCCATATTCCATTACTTTGTGAAGAAAAGAACATTCCTTATGGATATCTCTCAACCAAGAAAGAATTAGGAAATACTGTAAGAATTAATGTATCTTCAAGTGCTATTGCAATAGAAAATGCTGGTACTGGGAATGAAGGAATATTGAATGATGTAATAAAAAATTTGGAGCAAATAAAGAAATAATTTAAGTCGGTGAGAATATTTGGTAAAATTAGATAAATCTAAAGGAGCCCAAGTTCAAGATCTATCTATTCCCGCTCAAGTAATTCAAATTATAGGACGAACAGGGCTTACAGGAGAAATAACTCAGATTAAAGTAAGGATTCTTGAAGGGCCTGATAGAAATCGAATTTTAACGCGAAATGTAAAAGGTCCTGTAAAACTGAACGATATTGTTATCCTACGGGAAGTCGAACGAGAAGCGAGAAAGATTAGAGGCCGAAGATAATTTATATTGGATGTATCCTTACAAAATCTTTTATTCTTGTAACTTTTTTTAGATAAAAGTTTGATTAATATCAAATAAAGTTAGCACAATCTTTGACAGAAATTAATAGAATTAATCCTATACTTGTACCAATAGTTATAGCCAATATAAATATCAAATCTGTTTTTAAGCATTCTTATTTCCGATCATGTTAGGTTTATGAGAACAAAATTTAGAATCATAATATGCTTTCATAATTTTTGAAAGATAAAAACATTTAAATATTATGTTTTTCATCTTATAATTGGATTTCACAAAGTTTGAAATTTGAATAGGTGGTTCTAAATTAACTCAAAAAAACAATCAACAGTTTTGGAAGAGTCTGAATTTATTATTATTGGTGAGATGACATATAAGGATCATCGTCATCTACGCAACTTATTAATTTTCATAATTATTTTGATATTTACTTTATCATTTTTACACTTTAATAAAGTACAAAGCTATTACAAATATGAAAGGATTCAATTTGAATCATCTGGCGCAATTCTTTATGCAAATTTATATTATCCTTCAAAAACACTTCATTTTCAAGAACAAAGACCATTAATAATATATTGTCATGGGATTGGATCAAAAAGAGATTTTGATCTTAGGATACCCATAGAATTTACTAAAAGGGGATTCTATGTTGTGGCGCTTGATTATCAGGGTCATGGTGAGAGTGGAGGTAATATCAATAATATTGATCCTATTACTGGTATACCTGCATTAGCCTTAGATTGTTCAAAACTATTAGATCATTTGGAATCATTACCTTTTTATTCAAATGTTAATGTTTCTCAAATTGGATTAATTGGCCAGTCTCTTGGGGGAATGGTTGTTCTGATGAATCAAGCTTTAGATTCTCGTTTTACAGTAACGGTTGCCTTAGCTCCACTTGTTAATTTTGTTCCTCCTAAATTTGGTTTTGTTTATAATGAAGATTTTATAAAATATATCCCTGTGAACTTACTAACTGAAGAAAACACAGAAAATCTGTTAATTATTCATCATGAAAAAGATGAGATACTGGACTTCACTGAAAATGCCCTTAAAGCTCAGGAATTAACTAATTGTACTGTTGTTAAAATATCAGGATTTATTTTTGGAGGAGGACATCAATTATATTCTGATGAAGTCATAATCAAATCGATTAATTGGTTTGAATTTCATTTTTTTGGTTCATCAATATTAAATGGACCAATATTAATTTCTTTTTATTTAAACTACGTTTTGATTTTTATAAACATTATAATATTATTCATAATGGTTATTTCCCTTATATCGATATCTGGGCAAATATTTTTTAGGAGAAATAAATCTGAGAATTTTAATTCATTAAAATATGATTTATTAGTTAATAGATCGAATAAAAAAAAAGAATCAATCAAAATATTTCTTTATATTGGAGCTTTCATATTAAATTGGTTTTTATTTGTGAAAATTTTTGGAACCATTGGAATACTCTATGGCTCATTGAGTATGATTATGATTTACGCGACTATTAGGATCTATATTCATTTGAAGAACCCAAAAGAATTGAGAAATAAATACAGCTTAAAGCATACAATTAGGATGCAATTAAAATTAAAGTATCTAATATTTATAGTAATCTGTGTAGCTTATTTTATAGCTATATATATGCTCTTTTCATTCTATTATCCATTTGGTTTCATTTGGCCATCAAATTTCATAGAATATTTTAGTCTAGGCTATTTAATATTTCCTATATTTTTATCAGTTGAATTATTGCTGAGAAAAGTGATTTATCCGCATTTGAGATACATTAAACATAAAAATATAGTACTCGTAATTACTGCAATTGTAATAATTATGAATTTGACTCTTTTGACCCAAAAATTAGCTTTTCTACCCTCAGTTCTCTTTATGCATTTAATTTTTTTGATAGTAATTATTCAGAATGGTAAAATACTCCAAAATGTAAATTCCTTTTTTCCAGTTGTTTTTATCTCATTTACCATAATTCAAATATTCTTTGCTGCGGTTCTTTCTAATGCTATTGGAGTGAGCATTACTATATAGGAATAAAATTTCAAAGGACTTTATAAATTTTTTCTGAGATAATTTGTATATGTTTTACACAATACTGGATGATTTAATTCTTTATCAAAAATTGACTATTAAGCCTTCAAAATATTCAAATTATGAACTTATACTTCATAGATACTTTCACGAAAAGACAAAGGGAATAGATCCATCATATATTTTCCTCTTTAATATTGAAAGTATTGATTTTATCTTTTTTTTCGTTAAACAAAATGATTACTTTCAAGCAAAAACTTATCTAAACTCAATTAGAAATAAAATCAGTAGCAAAAAAGTCTTGATAATAAGAGTAGATAATATTCTAATAAATCTTCTATTCAATCTATTTCCTGATTTGTCAATCCATGATATTCACATTGAATTAAACAATAAGAGAGGAAAGTATGAAATTTCCATTTGCTTTTTAAAAGAATTAAACATATATCATATTGCTGTAGGTGAACGAGGTTGCTATATAAAAGCTGTAAATGAATTCTTTGATAAACATATTAATTTTCAAAATTGTAAAGTTCCTTTAACAATTAAATGCAGAGCAACAGGATAAATTCATAGTTTTTTTTCAAGGAGTATAGATAATTCAGAAATTAACCATAAGAGTTCAGTATGAGTTGATGAAGATTTATATATTTCTTCATATTTTTTATTAATTTCTTTTTCTGAGGCTTTCCCTTTACCTTTCAAGAAATCTAACTGTATTGTTGCGAGTTTTCGACATAAATCTTCATAGGAAGGATTTTCTTGGGAAAGTTTATGAGCTACTAATGTTATTTCCGCTTCAAAATCAGGATCAATTCCTGCCTCAATAAGCTCAATAGTATCTTCGATATCGATAGAATCTAATTCAGCTCTTCTTTCAAAAGAATCATCTGTCCCAAATCCCTTCTTTAAAATATCCATTATTGCTAAAAATGAGCCATATTCTTGATTTTGACCTATTAGCTTAATTTCAGTTGGTTTTTCTTTTTCATCTTTCAATTTTTCTGTTCTTTTTATACTTAATTCCCTCTTTTTTTTGGAAGCTTTTGTTCCAAACCATAGATACAGTGTTTTCAAATCGTCAATTAAAAAGACTTTATTTTCATTAAAATCTACTTTAGAAACCTTTCTTAAGGCTCCATTTTCAGTAATACTGTAAAAAAGCATTATAGTTCTTTTTATTCTTTAATATTATAAATAAAAGTAAGTGAATTATTGATATAAGTTTTTATTGCATGTCAACTTAGAGAAAAAGGAAATTTAGAGCCCTTCTTCAACCTTAAAATAATCTAATAATTTAAGGTTATTGTATTCATCGTGAAGAAAATCTCTAAGAGCCGTTCGAATTGCCTCTGATCGTGATGCAACAATTTTCATACCGATAAGTTTCTTAATATTTTCATCATATATATCGGGCAAATTTATAGTGATATTTACCATTTTCGTCTTTTTTTTCTTCTTATCGGTATCCGTCATTTAAATTACTCCAAGGTTTTCTGTTTCTGAAATTCTCTAATTTCTAATGATAAAAGTGAATTAGAAAGAAGATATATTCTTTGCCCTTAATTATTCACTCTTTTCCAATATAATATTATAAGACATGTATCTTAATAAAGTTGCTGTCAATCCACATAAGATGTAAAATAATTTTGATTGCTTAATTATTTAGATGAACATTTAGTATTACAAATTAATAGTC
>CP070831.1:1378138-1385013 GCA_020344955.1 Promethearchaeota archaeon
TACCATTAAAGGTGTTGTTGAGAAGTCAGATGTAGTGGGAGCTATTTTTGGACAAACTGAAGGTTTACTTTTAGATCTCGATTTGAGGG
Organism: Promethearchaeota archaeon; assembly: GCA_020344955.1. Lineage (GTDB taxonomy): Archaea > Asgardarchaeota > Lokiarchaeia > Sigyniarchaeales > SOKP01 > Loki-b32. The sequence goes on from CP070831.1 coordinate 1,378,228, forward strand.
ATTTACAGAAGTCTGGAAGAATTGGAAGAATTGAAGTTGAAACCGAAGCAAAGGAAGGCATTTCTAAAGGAGTCATTAGTATTCCTTCTAGTCTCACAAGAAAAGAGACAGCACTATTAGCTGCAACTGTTGAGACTGTTTCTCGAGTGGGTCCATGCGAAGCAGAATTCTCTCTTATCGAAATTCGAGATGTTCGTGAAAGAAAACGAAAAAAAATTATTGAACGCGCAGCAGAACTTTTAAAAGAATGGGATCAGAAATCTTTAGAACAGAGTGAAATAGAAGAAAAGATTGATAAAGATATCAAACTTGGAGAAATAATTTCATGGGGAGAAGATAATCTTCCTGCTGGTCCAGAAGTAGATGATAATCCAGATTTAATTATTGTAGAAGGAAGAGCTGATGTTTTAAACCTTTTAAGAATTGGAGTTAAAAATACTATAGCTGTACAAGGAACTCAAATCCCCAAATCTGTAATAAAATTAACTAAGCAGAAAAATTCTGTAACAGCTTTTGTTGATGGAGATCGTGGTGGAACAATTATTCTTAATGAACTTCTGCAAGTTACTAACATCGATCATGTAGCTAGGGCACCTGATGGCTTCGAAGTTGAAGAATTAACCAGAAAACAAATGATCAAAGCTTTACAAAACAAGAAACCGGCTAAAGTTGTTAAAGAAGGAGGGATAAATGAAGTAGCAGTAAAAGAAAATAAGGCAATTAAAGGAGATCTTCAAAAAGTTCTAAAGAAATTTAAAGTTAAAGATGAAACTGTTATATCTGAAGCAATTAAGAATATTAAACCTGGATTTGCCATTGGTTTTAATAAAAGCCTCGAAAAATTATTTGAAATTCCTGTTGGGGGCATATTCGAAAAAATTCGAGACTATAAAGATACTCAATATTTAATAATAGATGGAATTTTAACTAAAAGACTTCTGTCAATTTCAATAAACATGAAAATAAAATTTATTGCTACTAAAAATAAAGAAGAAGAGCTAAAAATACCAAATAATCTTTCAGTTTATTTATTCAAGTGAAAAGCTCTCAAATAACTTTAACCTAGTGGTGGCAATACAATATTAAATATTAATTGGATTATCCATGATAGAACTCCTAAAATCACCATCCCAACAAGACATATTTTAAAAACCAACATATAATCTTTTCTTTTTGGTTTGCTGGCTATTTTAATTATTCTTCTTGAATTTTGGAAGAATGTGACTAACCTTTCATATAAGCCTGGTTTCTTCTGTTTTTCACTTTTAGAATACTTATCATATTTTGGGTATTGAGACACAATAAAAAAAAAGAAGATTTAGATAAAAAGTTACCTTTTAGGTGTGTTAGTTATTTGCTAATTAAATAATCTCAAGTATATTTGATATAAACACTTCCTTATCAAAGAGTGTTAAATCGTCGTATCCTTGGCCGACTCCAACAAATATGATCGGTTTTTTTGTCTCAAATGATATGGATAAAGCAGCTCCACCTTTAGCATCAGCATCAAGTTTAGTTAAGATATTTGCGTCAATTCCAACGTGTTTATCAAATTCTCTAGCTTGGTATAATACATCATTACCAGCGAGAGAATCTCCCACAAAAATAACTAAATCGGGTTGAGAAATTCTACATATTTTCTGAATTTCTATCATTAAATTCTTGTCTGATACCTGACGACCAGCGCTATCTATTAGAACAACATCTATGCCTTTTGCTTTAGCATGTTCGATAGCATCAAAAGCAACAGAAGCAGGATCAGACTTGTATTCGTGCTTTATAACTCTTATTCCTACATTATCCATATGATAAGATAATTGCTCAATTGCTGCTGCTCGGAATGTATCTGCTGCTGCTGCTACAATTGAGAAACCTTTTTTTTTTAAAAAATAAGCAATTTTTGCCATAGTTGTTGTTTTTCCTGTCCCATTAACCCCAAGAAAGACAATTATATACGGAGAAGATTTTTTTTTAATTTCTGCAATTAAATCAATTTCTTTCTCAGGAGTTAAGATCTCTGTTATTATATCTCTTAATGTTTCAAATAATAATTTTTGAGTTGATGCTAATCGACTTATTTGTTCTCCCTTAAATGAATTAATTATCCTATTACATATCTCATCAGCAGTATCAATTGCTACATCATTACTTAAAAGAAGTATCTTAAGTTCATTAATAGCATCTTCTAACTTCTTTTCTGTTAGAGTTTTTTTAACAAATGATGAAAAGACATTTTTTAATTTCTCGAGCATTTATTTCTCCATAGATATTTAGTGTAAAATAAAGAATTCAATGAGATTAAGAGAAACTGCTTATTATTATGTATAACCTCTTTGAATCTGTTGAGAAATTTCTTGTAGGTTTATATCTATATTTTGTAATTGTGTTCCTAAGAATTGAACTTGTTTGTTATGTTGTTCAATTAATTTATCAAGAAATTGTATAGCTCCATCTAAGTCCTTCTCAATTATTACATCTTGAGTAATAGCTAATAAAACTTTCTCTGGGTTTTTAATAGATGCTTTTATATTAACTAATCCACCAATCGGGACTAATATTTCATCATCTTGGTTTACTCCTTCTTTTAAATTTTCGATAGTTCTTTTAGTATTCATCAGATTAGCTAAAGAGGCATTAATGATCTCTAATTGCCCTTGCAACATATCTCGTTGGTCTTTTATATATCGAAATCTCAATAAATTTTCCTGATAATCTTGATTAGATTCCATTTTAATCGTATTTATTTTTATTCAGATAATTCTCGAATAAGATAATCTTGAGATTCTTCAAGAGATATTTCATTAACTTCTTGAATTGTAATTTGACGTCTATATATTCCAATTGACGTAATTTGTGACAAAACTTTTTCAAGAGCATCTTCTTCTTTTAACGCTCTTATTTCTTTTCTAAAAAGATATTTTTTATGGTTTTTTTTGTAGTTACCAGTAATTCTGAAAATTTTAATCTCTGACATAACAAATTCTAATTGCCTATCAATTCTATTAAAATAGCATAATATTTTAAAAAATATTAAATTTTGTGTTTTAAGATTTTGAGCGATTTAAAGAACTATTTATTTCCTTCATACTAAAACAAATTACATTTAATATCTTATAAGTTTAATACACTAGTAATACGCATCATTTCTGGGCCAGTACAATCTGTGCCAAAAATGCCACTTTTATCATTAACTATTGCCCCTGAGCTTAAATATGGTACTCCTCTATTAACTGTGGATACATCAACTTCATCTACTTTCAAAATTGAAGAAATGAAATCAATATCTTGGTCACTTGATAGAGGATGAATTAAACACCCATGATTATTTGCTAATGATATTGAACCAGGAAGATAATAATTAGCAAATTCATAAATAACTGTCTCTACATTAAGAATATCTTCAATCTCAGTTTTATATTGTTTCAAAAATGAACTAATTATCGCTCCTTTATCATTGCATAATATTAAATTTCCAAATGCATTATCGATTGATTTTAAAACTCCAATTTGACTTGAATCATTAATATATGTTTTTAACTTATCAAGCTCATCTTCTCTTATAATATCTGGTAGGATAATTCCATATTTATTTGATGCTGTATAAACACCTACTAAACTCGAATTATTGATTGTAAGAGGATAAAATGGTTCCTCAAAAACAGTTTTAAATTTTGTCAGTGAGGCTTTTAATAATGATGTAGGATAAAGAACATAAGAATTATTGGCAGCAAGAAAAACTCCAATCAAATTTCGACCAAATATTTGAGCCCTAATAATCAATTATAATCATTGTAAATTTGATATGTATTAACCTAAATAGACAACAACTAAACCCTCAATATTCTTAGTTGCCCTTACTTTTAGCTTTCGTGGTGGTTTTTGAATTCCACGTTTCCATATCTTCTCATTTACTTCTTGAGTAATAACTATGGATTCTGGTTTAAAGTGACGTTTCATATAATCTCTTAGATATCCAACTGCTTTTTTAGCACGTTTATTCCTCGGACCTTTGCGAGCTTTAACGAGGGGAACAATATATATTCTCTCATCAATTATTTCTTCCTTGGGAGCTTCTTCTTCCTCTACTTCTTCTCGTTCTTCAATTTCTTCTTCAAAAATCTCGCTTATTTCCTCTTCTTCTGAGATCTCATCTAAACTAAATTCCTCGATCTCTTCAATTTCTTCTTCTAAATCTTCAGAATCCACTAATTCTTCTTCTAAATCATCCAAACTTATTTCCTTTTCTTTTTTTCCCATATTATTTCAATTCAATAATTATTATTATCTAATCACGCTTTAATCTTGTATTTCTCCATGATCTTCTCGAATATGGGCTACTTCTCACTTTACGATTTGTTTTTATAGTAACCCAGCTTGGAATCGTTTGACTTTGCTTACTTCTTTTTGCTCTTCTTAATTTAGAAGGGAGATCTTTATTTCTTGCCATAAGTCTAACTCTTTTATAATTATTTTTTAATATTAAATTCTTTTTTTTTATCCAATGAAGAAATTTGTTCTAATAATTTTCTAAATGCTTTATCTGGTAGTGGTGTGGCACCTCTTAATTTTCCTGTCTGAAATAATTGAATTAGTTGTATCTCTATTTGTTCTGCGAATTGGGGTTTAACCATACGAATATTTTCTAATCTCTGCCTACCTTCCGGTGACAAAATTTTACGCATGATTTGGTATTTTTTTGCTTCAAATTCTTTTTGCTGAGCTTCTGCTATCTGATTTTGTACTGCTTGTTGCTGTAATTCCTCTAACCTTTTTCTTCTAATGTTTTCTAATTCTTCGTCATTACTCACAATTAGTCCCTAAGTATCACATAATTTAGGCTTTGTGTCTTGAAATTGTATATGCCGTTCTTTCCAATAGACTTGTTCCTTCAGAAGAAACTACTCTACCTTCTTTTTCTACTTTCACAACTAAATTTGCATTTTCTAATTGCTGTAAAGCTACTCTTACAATCTTACCGCTTCCTCTGGCAGAATGATGAAGTCCAGGACCCTTTCTATTTCTCCCTCCATAAAATTTTCTAAGTTTATTTACTCCTATTGGCCCAAATTTCTTTACTTTTCTAAGAATTGAAGCACACCTTAGATACCAAAAATTTTCTGTATCTTGTGGCGCCAATTCTTTAAAAAATGCGGTTTTCCAAAATTCTGAACCTTCGGGAGGTAAAATTTCAGGGTATTCCTTTAGTTTTGTGGCAATTGATTCAACAAGTTTCTCTGGTTGAACGGTATATATAGACATGTTAATCTTTAATTCTATCCTTCTTTATTAAATTTAATACGTCTTAAAAGTCAGAATAAATTAAAAATTTTTCGTATTTTCCGTATTTTGGGACAATGAGTTATCAAAAAGAATTTAAAAAAGCTTTACTCTCACAACCGCATTGCATTTTAGGTAAACATGGCCTCTCAAATGAGTTTATCAGCCATGTCACCAAATTATTAAAGAGATATAAAATCATAAAAATAAAAGCATTAAAGTCTGTTGCTACTAAATCAAATATAAAAGAAATGGCTCATAAAATCTCAAAGTTAACAAACTCTTATTTATTAGATATTAGAGGGAGAATTTTCATACTTTCCTTATTTGATATTAGAAAATTTATTTAAAAATGTTGTCAAGATAATTTAAATGCCTAAACGTAATAAAAATACTAAATACATTATAAAAAAAATTGCAAATTCCAGAATACTTTATTTATTTCAGAAAGCACATGAAGTTTTTCCCCAAAATAAATCTTTAGCAAATCGATACACATATCTAGCAAGACGTTATGCTCAACGAGCTAAAATTAAAATTCCCCTTAAATGGAAAAAACGTATATGTCATAAATGTAAAAGTTTTTTATACCCTGGAGTAAATTATAGAGTAAGAATGCATTCACAAAAAAGAAAAGGGTCTCATATATCTCTAACTTGTTTTGAATGCAACAAAACAACACGGTACTTCATTAAATTAAAAAACGAGAAAAAGGAATATTATTTATAATATTAAATATAAAATTCTAAAAATGCCATTAATCTTAATTCTTTTTGAATGTGGAATAGAATTAATACCTAAAAATATAAGAGATCATCCCGCTGTTAAAAAGAACTTTTCTTCAAGGATCTATTCTTCACAGCTTTTAGATAATACTCTACACTTTTCTGCTATGAAAAATTTGAGAAATAGAGAGAAAAGAGGAAGACCCGATATAACCCATAGTTGTTTACTTAATGCCCTGGGATCCCCACTAAATAATAATGGAAATTTAAAGCTATATATTCATACAATTAATGGTAAAATCTTTGAATTCAATCCAGAAATCAGAATCGCAAGGAACTATAACCGATTCAAAGGATTAATGGCAAAAATGTTAATAGATGGAAGTATAGTGACGGAGAATTTAAAATTAATATCTTCTTTTAAAGGAACCTTAAAGGATCTTATTGATAAATTTAACACCACTAAAGTTTATTTGTTTTCAAGTAAAGGTAGTTTAATCAATGACTATAAACAATTGTTTACAGAAGATATCCTTACAAATTATGTTACTATTATTGGTGGATTTCAGAAGAGTAGTTTCTCAAAAAATATCTTAAACCTTTCAGAAAATTTAATTTCAATCTCTAAATACCCACTTGATGCATGGGTTGTTACCAATAGAATTATAACGTATTATGAACTAACTTATGGCATCCTTTAAAAGCACTAAAGTTAAAAGAAATGATAAATTTTTAATCTTACACTATATTCCTAATTTTCTAAGCGCGATTAGTCTAGTGGTCA
>CP070831.1:1385113-1406205 GCA_020344955.1 Promethearchaeota archaeon
ATAGTTTGAGTGCAGATGAACAACAAATAATAATCTCTAATGATACAAGAAAATGGGGGAGGGTTGTCACCGTTATTACGTTTATTGGCAATTTTGATGTAAACTTAAAAAATATTCTAACAAAGGCAAAAAAAAAATGTGCCTCTGGAGGAACTGTTAGGGATAATGAAGTTGAACTTCAAGGAGATCATCGATTTAAAATGAAAAAATTTCTGATAGATTTGGGATTCCCTGAAGAAAATATACTTATACAAGAATAATAATTCGAATTACAGCATTTTCAAAACATATATACAAATCGATTGGAAACTTAAGTATTAAATAGATTAATTAAAAAACCTAATTGCAATAATTTCCATGAATTCAGTTATTTATAAGGTAATCTTTAGGGCACAAGACGAAATTGAAAATAAAAACCTCACTTTGAGTTTTAAAAATTTAGATTTTGAAAAACCTATATCGATTCCTGCTAAATTTATAATAGAATTAAAAAAAATTAGTGAAAACAATAATCAAATAATAAATTTTCAGAATATTGAAGAAGTAATCACTGTTGGAAACCCGATATTCAAGTATTCTTATAATTACTATATCGTTGTATTATTTACAATTAAATCAGATGGAAAAAAAGTAGGATTCTTAATTGGTAATGTGAAAAATATAGGAGATATTATTATTGGAATTTGGCCGTTCAATATTATTCTTAAAGATATCATTGAAGAAAGTGTTTTAGATACTTGTAATGATATTATTGAAAATCCAAATAAATATAGTGGTATCTGTTTAATATCCCAATAAAATTATTATTGGAATTTCAATTGAGGAATATCGTTTTTATATTAACTTCTATTGTTCACTTTAAGGTGAACTCCAGCTCCTTAATCTAAATCTTGAATTTTAGTGGGATAACTCTGACTTAATAATAAGAGAAATGAACTTCTAAATTAAAAATTAAGTTTCAATCCTTTTCATAACACTCTCTAATTCCTCTTCAACATTAATATCTTTAAAATCATAAACTGATATTTCATATTGATTTGTATAATCGCTATATTTTGCTCTACCTGTAATAATAATGTCTTTTCCTAAAAATTCAGAAGATTTCTTTTCTAAGAATTTCTCAAATTCCGGTGTTTCTCTAAGCTGAACTATGCTATCTGTATTTAAACCTAATACTTTCTCTGCTAGCTCACCAATAAAAGTACTTCTTATTGTTCCAGTTCCATCATCAATCGTAAGGTTAAGAATCATTCGAAATTCCGTGTCCTCCGTTTGATCACATTTACAATTTTCAATTTTCTTAAAACAATTTTTACATCCTTCATAAATAGTTATTTTATCTAAATCCTTTGCTATGAATCCTTTTATTTCAATTGTACCAGCTGCATTAATCGTATTAATTTTTGTATAATTACCTGAAAAACTAGCTAATTTATCAATTCCAGGTATCTCAATCTTTTTTAAATTTTTTATGTCTAGCTTAATTAAATCTAATTCTGAATCGTTAATCAAAGAAATTTCATTTCTACTTGAAAAATTACTATATTTAACAAACACATTTTTCAAAGATATACCTTCTCCGACAGCTAGAGTTTTTGAATATTTTTCAGCATTTTCACCCCATATTGTAACTCTAATACCATCGGAGTCATCACTTACAATAAACCCCAATAAAGAAATATCTTCTCCGGATTTTAGAGTTATTGTTTTTATATTATCAACTGAAGTTATTATACCCTTAAACGAAACAACACCCTTTTTATTCTGAAGCTCTTTTATCTTTTTTATAGTATCTCCTTGAATATTTAGATCTTTAGATCTTTTTGTAATTGATGTGTTTTTATTTGCATTTAAATCAATAGTTTTTGAATCTAAAGTACTTAATCGAGGATTTAAATTAGTGATTGATACATTATCATTAACTTCTATATTATTTAATTTCTCAGTATCTTCATTCCAAAATGTAATTCTTATTGATCCTGTAGAATCTAATAAAGTTAGAGATTGTACTCTTCCAATTTGACCGTCTTTTCTCGTAAATTCTTTTTTTGGCAATAATTGAATAATTTTTCCTTCTATTGATACTGAATTAAGATTTAAGTTAATATCACTTATATTTATTGATTTAAAGGTGATTTTGGGATATTTTTTATAATCGACATCTTCGGGCGATAAGATTACTTTTCCATAACTTCCCACATGAATTTCCATACTTCCATATTTACCTTTTTTAGCGCTACCATTAATAACTTTAATTAATTCGTTTTTTGCAAAATTTGTTTCAGTAAAAATATTCACTTGATTATCCCAAAGTACAACACGTGCATCCCCTGTCTTATCGCTTAATAAAAAAGAACCTACATATCCTTTAGTACCATCATTTCTTTCAAAGCTATTAACTTTATAAATTTCTTTAATTCTGCCATATAATGTTAAGTTTTTCATATTTTGAGTAATATCTGAAATGAATATTTCAATCTCTTTCAAAAGATCTTTATTTTCACCTTTTATATCTACTCCTAACTCTTTAGCAATAATAAATAAAGCACCTTCATCAGATATTAATCCCTTTAATTCAGTTTTTTTCTCTTCAACCAAATTCTGAATTTCTTTTCTAGTTAATCCGGTATCCTCAATTATTTTATTAATATAAAGCTCAGTTTTCATTTCAATCACAATTTTTAAAAAACTAAAATTCTAAAATTATTCTAGTGGGGATTATTTAAAAAAAAATTTATTTAATTGCTATTAAAAAAAGTTATTCTTATAAAAATGAAGAGTATTAAATATAGGTAATTTTTTAAATCTAATGAGTTTAGACTATTAATAATTTTTAAGAGAAATTTTGTATATTTTAAATATTAGTAAAATTCCGTATTATACAAAGAAATGAAACAATTCAGAGTAATACCTGTTATTGACATTTTAAAATCTAAAGCAGTACATGCTCAAAAAGGAGACAGAACAAAATATAAGCCTCTGGAATCAATATTATTTCAATCTACCAATCCTGTAGAGATTATTAGAGAAGTAGTAAAAATATTTAATTTTCCTGAGTTTTACATAGCTGATCTAGATTCTATTATCAATAAATCACCAAATCTTCAAATTTTAAAAGATATTTTAGATATCTCGAATATTAATATAATTTTAGTCCCTGGAATTGTTAATCTTGAAGATGTTCTTTATTTTTCTAGTTTTAGAATTAAAAATTTAATATTCGGATTAGAAACTATTAGAAGTATAAAAATTATTAGTCAAAGTCTTAAAATCTTAAGTCAAAACAATATAATTGTTAGTATTGATATGTATAAAGGGAAAATTCTGTCGAATCTAAAAAATTTAAAAAATCAGAGTCCGATGAACATTATAGGAAAAATCGAATCTCTAGGTATTAGAAGTATAATCCTTTTAGATTTATTTAGAGTAGGTCAGAAAATTGGAGGAATTCCCCCACTCTACCTGGATATTCTATCCCATTTTAATGGAGATATTCTTGTAGGAGGTGGTATAAAAGATATCAATGATATTCTAGAATATAAAGATCATAACTTTTCTGGAGTGCTTATTGCAACATCTTTATATGATGGCTCAATAAATATAGAAAAATTAAGAAATATTATGTAAAATATACAATTAATCTATAAAAATAACACCAGTACTCGAAACGTTTAAAGATTTTTTACATACAGGACATGTATGTTTCATTCTAACCCAATCTGTTAAATGTTCTTTATGGGCTTTTGCTTCACAAATCGGACAACCTGTAACCTCATCAAAAATTTCTATATTTTTCCCACATACAGAGCATTTAGTTTTTGATGCTGTAGATATTTTTATTAATTCCTTCTTAATATCTAATGTTATTTTTTCAGTATTCTCTGCATTAGGATTTATTTGTTTCAATTCATCTCTTGTATCTACACAAAATATAGATCCTTCCGTATCATCCTTCTTATTACCAATCCAGACAACTTTTCCTTTGAAATAACTTGAACCTTGATCTTCTAATGTCAAATTTAGTCTTCTATCTTCCATAACGTAAGTTTGAATCACTTTAGTATATTTTAAATCTAAGTTTGAGGATAATTGCTTAACCACTTCTATTGGTTCCTTAAAAACCTCGTTTGTAATATCCACTTTTGTGATTTCTTTAGGTGACATAATAAACTCATAATCTATTTTTATATTTAATAAAAATGATTAAATTTAAATTTTTATATAAAATTATACAAAAAAAAAATTATCTTGGATTTCTTTTTCCAAATCTAAATCTTAAAAAGTAAATGATTTTTCTCTATAATCACAATATTCAAACCAAATAAAAATAAATAAATTAACGACGTATGTTAATTAAATTGATTTTACTTTCTATTTTTAAACCTAAATAAATTTTTTAATATTTTTGAATTATATATGATACACAATGTCCCATAAAATTAGACTTTTAATCAGTCCTAAAACAATCGAAGAAGCAAAAATAGTAATTGCTAGTAATGTTGACTATATAGATTGTAAAAATCCTAGTGAAGGATCTCTTGGAGCAAATTTTCCTTGGGTTATAAAAAAAATGAAGAGTTTAATTCCACAAGATAGTCCTCAACTATTAAGCGCGACAATTGGTGATTTTCCAAATTTACCTGGATCAGCCTCTTTAGCAGCTTTAGGAGCTGCTGTGTCTGGAGCAGACATTGTAAAGGTTGGGCTAAAAGGGCCTAAAGATGAAAAAGCAGGAATAAAATTAATGAAGAAGGTTGTGAAAGCTGTAAAAGATTATAATAATACTATTAAAATTGTTGTAGCGGGATATGCTGATAGAATTAGAATGAATTCATCTCCAGGATTTATGAGTATTCCAATTATCGCATCTGAATCTGGTTCTGATATTGCTATGCTTGATACATATATTAAAGATAATATGGGGCTATTCGATTTTTTAACAATTGAACAATTAATACAATTTAAAACCCAAGCGGAAAAATTTAATCTTGAAGTAGCATTAGCTGGAAATCTAAGGAGAAAAAACATACCATTAATTGTTCAAATTTCACCTGATATAATTGGAGTAAGAACTGTTGTGTGTGAAGGGTATGATAGAGACAATGGATCAATTAAATCACATCTCGTGGAAGCATTAAAGACAGAATTATATAAGTAAATCCAGAAAATTACCAAAATAAAATTTCAAAATAGATCTCTAAACACTTGATCTCTTCTTTTTTGTATTGATGTATTATAAATGATAATATCAGGTTTGTATGATTCAAAAACATTTAAAACTTCCTTTTCATTCTCTTTTCGACATATTGCATATACTGAACGTCCTAATTGATTCATACTTGCTCCAATAATATTTAATTTGTTTAAATTATTTATTAAATCATCTAATTTTGACAATTGTAGGATATCAAGAATTTCTGTACTTTTTACAAATTCAATAGATGCTTTAATAAACGTTTTGATATTAGGCTCCTTAATTAATTTTGTTAAAGCTCTTCTACCTGCATCCTTAATTTTTAAACTTAGAACAGGATCATTTAAAATTGATTTTGTATGAATGATTCCGAATGACCCGCAAATAATCTTTAAACTATGTGGTACTTTTATCCATTCATAGACACATGGGAATCCAGGTTCTTTTAAAATACCCATCCCTCCATTTATTTGCCCACAAACGGTTCCTAAACCAGTCTTATTTATAACTTCTGCAATATGGGCTATCCTACCTTTTTCTTGGAGCGATAACTTTAAATTTAGCAAATAATCTAAACCAAAAATGGTCCCCAGCGCTCCAGAACCACTAGCACCATATCCACATCCGACAGGTAAATCAAAAATATGATTAACTCTTATTTTATAGGATTTTTTAATATAGTTTCTAATATAGTTTATGATGTAGAATGTAGTTTCAGCTTTTTGATTCATCTTTTTACCATTGATATAAATTTCTAATCCAGATTCATCACTATCTTTAAATTTTTGAATCATGACTTCTGTTTTTCCTACGGCATCAACACAGAAACCTGCACCACGAGAACCTATCCTTTCTGGATCATTAATTTTTACACCATTAATTTCATCAACTATCTCAAAAAATCCAGATATCCTGTGAGGGAACTTTACAATAACTTTTTTAACTCTTTCAGACATAAATCTGATATAACTTAATTTATCTAATCAACTATATATTATTACAAAGATAATTAGAATGAAAATATTATGAAAAGAAAAAGTGTAATCAAAATCGGTGGATCGTTATTATTTACAGAAAATAAAGATCTAAACGTAGAAAAAATTCAAAATTTCTGTCAAATCTTTAAAAAAATGAATTATTCTGGGAGTCATGTTATTGTATGCGGCGGAGGACTTATTGCAAGGGAATATATAAATACAGTAAGATCTTTTCACGGAAGTGAGGCATTATGTGATACATTTGGTATAGATATTTCTCGAATAAATTCTAGATTATTAATTTCTTCTTTTGGAGATTTCGCATATCCTCTAGTTCCAAAATCTATAGAGGAACTTTCTTTAGCTTTACTCTTTGGAAAGATCATTGTTATGGGAGGCTTACAGCCGGGACAATCTACGACTTCTGTTGCTCTCGAAGTAGCAGAGTTTATACAAGCTGAAGAATTAGTGATTCTGACTGATGTTAAAGGAATTTTTAATAAAGATCCCAAGAAATTTGATAATGCTAAGTTATTTAAGACTCTGACATATAACGAATTACAAGAAATTTTTATTGAATCTTCTGGAGATAAACAAGCAGCTGCAGGAGAATATCGAATATTTGATGCAGTTTCTTTACAAATCATTAAAAGAAGTAAAATTAAAATTAGAGTCATGTCAGGTAAAGATTTAAAAGATTTTGAAAAATATTGGAAAGGAGATGAAAATATAAACTGTACTATTATTTCAGAATGAGTTTTTTTAATAAATTATTTTAATCTTCCAAGTTTATTTATCCTAAATTAAACATCTTATAACCGAGTAAAAAGATGTCTCAATCTTCATGGAAAGATCAAATCAAAAAGAAATGGGGCCCTCATAGTCATTGCCCTATATGTGGAAAAGCAATGCCCACTGATAAAAAGTTTTGTAGCCAATCGTGCAAAGATAATTATTTTGAATCAGAGAGGAAACAGAAGAGAAAAGGAAGATTGCAATGTATTTTTTTAATAGTTATGCTAGTTGTAATGATGTTAGTGATGTTTATACTTCCATTGTTTGGATAAATACAATATAAAATATTGATTTAATATTATTTCTAATAATATATTTGTGACTTTTAAAAAAAATTAAAATAATTATTTTGTTTAATGATATATATAATATCTAACAAAACTATAAGCAGGGATAACCAAGTTGGTCAACGGTGCCGGACTTTTTTAGAAAATATTCTTGATAACCGGACTCAAGATCAATTTATTTTCATATCCGTTGATTACTATATTAACCGATGAGATATCCGGTGAGATAGCTCTTCGTGGGTTCGAATCCCACTCCCTGCATTATTCCATTTCTTTAATTGTTTCTTTTAAAATTGTATTGAGGAAGTCCATTAAAGGTTTGATTAAATCTTCTTCAGATTTTAGGATTTTAATGAATAATAGTAGTAATACAGGCGCTTTTAGAATATTAACTGCTCTTTCAACTATTATAGTACTTAAGAGTTTACTGTGCACACCAAATAGGCTATAAGATGCAGTTGAGGTTTTTAATCCTTCAATAGTTGGAGGACTTCCTAAAGTGACACTTCCTATTCCCATATCAAGTTGATCAGAAATTAGTAATAGAAAACTATTATGAAGTTTGAAAAGAGTTATATAAATTCTTTTGTCATCAATTTCTATATTATCTTCAGTTAAAAGATTCATTTTTATTAATATTAACTTTTTTTAAAATTTAATTATATACTTGTAAGTTATCGCTTAATTATCAATAATGCTTATATAAATTAATTAAGTTTAAAAACTTATATGCCAAAAAATGATTTGGTATATATCATAGATTCAATTCTAAGAATAAATTAAAGTATAAAAAATCCATGTTGAAAAGAATAAGAATTTCAATAATGAATTAGTTATATGTTATAATTGTGGCTTACTCATTGAAGAAAAAATCAAAAATATTGTCCTAATTGACCCCCAATCTTGAATCCAAATATATATATTAAATGGAAAAAAAGCCGGTATGGATTTCTAACTTGGGTATATATGGTACCGTTTGTAATTAATTTATTAGTAATTTTATTTTTATGAAATCTTGAATAAGAAAGATCTTTAATCAGAAGATATAACCACATCAGATATTCTTTGTCTTCGAATATCAAAATCATGATCGATGTGAACTGTTAAGCAGTGTTGATCTTCTTCTTCAAGGTTTTTATGAACATAGCTTATGGGGACTACAGGTAATTCTGAATCTAAGACTGCTTTTTTTGGAACAGGAACCGGGATAACTGCTTTACAACGCTGGCAATTTACCAATACTACTTTAACATCAGGAGATTCAAATTTTTTCATTCTTTTTATTACATCCGAAGATAATTTTGAAGTATCTAAAGCTAATTTTATTGATTTTTTAGGTGCTTCGGGAACGACTGGGATTCCCAAATCCAGATCCTCTTTTGTTAAATATTCTTTTTCTTCCTTTTTTTTTTCAGATTCACTAGATTTTTTCTCTTTTTCTTCCCTTTTAATCTTACTCTGACTGTCTTTAGAAGCTGATTGTCTAATTCCCTTTTTTTGAACTTTTTTAGCCAATAGGTTCACATTAAATGTGCAAGTGAGATATATTATTTATTAAAATAACTTAACCTTATAAAAAATTTGTATATTATGAATTTAAAAGTCCTTCTTGTTTCTTTAATTATTGAAAACCTGAAAAATCCTTTTGGTAAATATATTTTTACCAATTAAAAATATCTAGAACGAATTTATTGCTTAGTATTTCAATTAAACGCCAAAAATTTGTCTAAGCTCATTATATATTTTCGATAATTCCGAAATTACTTGGGCATTGTTTTGTTGTAGATAATAGTTAATATACCCCGCTAAACCTTCACTATCTTTAATCCAGTCTAAAAAGGATTGGATTTCACCTTTAAGTTGAGGATCTACACTTGGTCCTGCTCCTGCTGAAGTAGTATATCCTTCGGATGATGATCCGCCCATTTGAGTTGCTTGTTGACCTAATTGAGCACTTGAATCCATGTATGGTCCTTGTGCACTCATAGATCCTACAGCTCTTTGCACATCCATAATAGCGCCACGGGCATCTCCATCTGGCTGAAGATAACAGATAAGTTTGTGTTCTTCATCTTTCGCAGCACATATACTTCCTTCACCTTTTAAAGATATAGCAACTAAACGTTCAGTCTCCATCTGCAATATTGAATATTTTACTCCAGAAACCATAATGAATGGAGCATTTTGACCAACCCAACTTGAAATTACTCTATCAACATCTCCACTTATATCCCAGTTATCTGTAGTATAAACAATTTCTTTCCCTTTAATTACTGCTGCCGCTATAATATTAGGATCTGCTTGCATCAAATTATATACGGCAGTTGCAGGATCTACTGGCATCTTTTTTCCTCTTCCTTTTGGTAATTTTCAAATATATAATAATATCTAATGTCATTAATTTTTGCTATAAAATAATTATATACTAATTTATTAAAAATTTATCGATAACATAATTTTAATCAATTTTTTTCTGCTTCTTTATATTAATTTTACCAAATTTTAGTTTATTATTATCTTTGATCTGGTTTGTTTCATTTGGAATAATATGCTTATGACGAACTTCAAAAGACATTTTATTTTCAAAAAAAAGTCTGTGATAAATATCATTTTTTTTTAAGTTATCTAAATGATTTTGTAAATCTTTTTGACTTTTAAATAATTTCCCGCAAATTGGACAACTCAAAGATTTGGTTTCTAAAAGACCTTTTGGTTTTTTAACAATAACTGGAAAAATGTTTTTTTTATATAGTGAACCTGTACGATGCCGACAATAATGTCTTATCAATTTTCCGTAGGGGGGATATTCAAAAAAAACTTTACTTCCATGAGTACATTCCCAATACAATACAGTAGCATTACATTTTGGGCATACTGATGGAAAAGAACGAAGATAACAATGCTTTCCATGGGACTTATAATTATGTCGCATTATATTAAGAGAAAGAAAGAACTTATTAAAATTTTACGATTTAATTCAAAATTCAAAAATTTTAAACTGAGTTTATTATTAATGGATAAATCCTTAAAACGCAAACATTTAAATGTGCAAGATTAATTATGAAATTTAAAGAAGAGAATTTTTAACGGGTTGGCATAATTGGATCTCTCATTCTCTCAAAAAAATTTCAATTTATGCCCAGAATGTGGTAATGAAGAAGTAATCTCAGATGAATCTCGTGGGGAGATTGTTTGTAACGTGTGTGGTTTAGTTTTAAGTCAAAAACTTATAGATAATGGTCCAGAATGGCGAGCATTCACATCTGAAGAGGCAAATAAAAAAGTGAGAGTCGGAGCACCCACAACACTTACACTCCATGATAAAGGACTAAGCACTATGATCGGTTGGAAGAATAAAGATGCATTTGGAAAGACAATTAGTCCTAAAATGAAAGCAGAAGTGTATAGGTTAAGGAAGTGGCATGTTAGAACAAGAACTAATAAATCTATAGATAGAAATTTAGCTTATGCTATGAATGAACTGGATAGATTTTCCTCTCAGTTGAATCTTTCTAAAGATTTAAAAGAATCAGCAGCTCATATCTATAGAAAAATGGCTAATAAGAATTTAATCCGGGGGAGATCAATTGAAGCAATGTTAATCGGCTCAATTTATTTATCATGTAGATTAAATAGTGTACCAAAAACCTTAGATGATTTCATTGAATTTGCTTCAGTTGATAAAAAAAAGGTTGCTCGATGCTATAGATTAATTCTAAAGGAACTCAGACTAAATATAAAAGT
Organism: Promethearchaeota archaeon; assembly: GCA_020344955.1. GTDB lineage: Archaea > Asgardarchaeota > Lokiarchaeia > Sigyniarchaeales > SOKP01 > Loki-b32. The sequence continues at coordinate 1,396,111 of CP070831.1, forward strand.
TTCTTCTCCCATAAATTTTATTCCTCGATTCTGTGCTGAACTAAAACTCTCCGGTAAAACTCAAAATCGAGCTGCTTCAATATTAAAACTTGCAAAAAAATATCGTATCACAGCAGGAAAGGCACCTACAGGACTTGCTGGAGCAGCATTATATGTTGCTGCAATTCAAGAAGGAGAACGCCGTACTCAAAAAGAAATCTCTATAGCAGCAGGAGTTACTGAAGCAACAATCAGGAATAGATATAAAGAATTAGTTAGTCATTTGAATTTCCAAATAAACGTCTAATAAAATTCTCTTCTTTTCAATCATGTTAGAGAATTATTTATTTGTATAGAAAAGAAATTTATTTAACGAATTTTAATTCGTTTTATTACATCTGGGCGTTTCTTATATAAAATTCGAAATCCGCAGTGTGAACATTTAATACCTGGAAGAGCACTTAATTCCTTTTTACTAACTTCCTTTCCACAACTCTTCCTAGCACACACATATTTCATATTTATTCTAAATTGTCCATGATTAAAATACTTTTTCCTCAAATCCTTCAAGAAAAAATACTTTACAAATAGGAGAAGATAATTAATAAAAAGTCTGCTTTAAATATATAATGATTTTCGTTTATCCTCTGAATCTACAAGCTGGATTGAATCTAGGTCTTTTTCTAATTGATCCCTCTTAATTTGAAGATTTTTTGTAATGTCTTCAATATTCTCCAAAGTATATTTCTTCTTAATCGGTAAAGTAAAGGATTTTTTGAGCATTTCTAATAAAGTAATAGACGCTTTTAAATCTGTAATATCTTCATTAATCATAGCTATATTATCTGTTTCTGCCAGAAAAACCAATCCATCAATATCAAATCTTGCTTTTGCCAATGTTGGAATTAATCCATTTGCTCCAATTATTACTCCCTTTTGTATTTTTTCACAATCACTTTCTGTTAAATAATGTTTTAGTAACTCCCTATTTGTTGCACTTAGATAAATTTTCGGTAATTTAGAACTGATCTTTCTGCTACTTACTGGATATGCCCCTAATGCGACTATTAATTTTATACCATAATCATGAAGTATTTCCGTAAGAAAATTTGATATTTTGTATATTCCTTTTGGAGTAAGACTTTGAGCATCAGCAGTTATTAGCATTAAATCTCTTAATTCATTTGGATCTTTCCAATATAAAACTTCAGCTTTAGGAGCAGAGAGCAAACTCTCATCAACAATAGCTCCCGCTGGATAATCATCAAAAATAATATCTATCAAATTTTTAGCATTGAGTTGACCTATAAGAGAATCTAAAGCAAATTTACCCACATCAGCGATTCCCGGCATTCCTAAAATACATATAGGTCTAATAAAATCTTTTATAGTAAAATTACTATGTTTTATAATTCTTATCCCGTCCATAAATAGAACCTTTTACGTTAAAAACCTTCCTAATATAATGGTGATTTTATCAGTTTAAAAACGATGTATTATCCTAGTAGACACAAGATTTAGTGTAAAAGTAATATAATCATATTATCGAAAAATTAAATTTTAGAAAAACTCTTATTCTCCATGTAAAAAAAAACTATATCTAAATATGTCATTAAAGTATTATTGTAGAATGTGTGGAACATGCTGTCATGAGGTTCCAGGAGATTATGTTAAAAGAATTCCAATATATCCAGACGAAGCAGATAGATTAATTGAAATAGCGAAAGAACACAATATAAAATTCCAAATTATTGAAGATTTAGTCTTTCCAGATATTAAGAATGAAAAAATACTGATTATTACGTATCGTATAAGATTAGATAATAAAAATCAGGGGTGTCCATTTTATAATAAACAATCTGGATGTACAGTTCATGATTCTAAGCCTTTAGCTTGCCAAGCATATCCATTAGCATTAAAACGTATTGATGCTTTTAATTTTGAGATCTCAATTGATCCCTTATGTAATTTTGTTATTAGCAATTATGATGAATTAAAGGATTTAGATATAGAAAGATTGAAAGAAGTATTTAAAGATGAATATCCTAAAGCAGAAAGATTTTATCAGAAAAATAAGAAATTGATATTTAAAATAAGGAAATTAGAAGCTTTAAAAAAAATAGAAATCCCCCGTCAGATTAGTTTGGAAGAGTTTAATGTTTATTTACAACAATGGGAAAGAGAAGATCTTTCTATTTGATAAAACATTCAAAATTCATTAAATATTTAGTTTTAATTCCTTAACAAACTCCTTGAATTCATCATCCTTTAATTTAATAATTTCAAACCTATTTAAAGCTTCACTTATTACTTGAGCTAAAATGTGCTTACAAAATTTACGTTTTTTCTTTACTACAACGCTTTTATAGAAATCTTGGCATGAACAATACAATTTAGGATAGATTAAATGCTCCTGATTTTCTCCTTTAGCCGCCCAAACAATTCTGTTTGAAGGTTCATATATATATTTTATAATTCCCTTTTTTAATGAATCAATAGCATCAATAGATTTATCAGGAAAAATAGTTTCTAAGAAAGAAATGAATTCTTCATCAATAACCTTTTTTTTCTCGGTTTTATTAAAAATTTGAAAAAGTATATCTTTTGACATATTTATCCAACCTCTAAACTCATAAAGAGATTTCTTCTTTTTATAATTTTTCAGATTGATTTTGATATTAAAATATTGAGGTTTATATTCATAATTTCTAATACATCAATGTTATAAAATCAATTTCTAGGAAATTAAAAATATAGGTGAGCTAAAAATGCCACATGGTCCAGGTGGTACCGTAATTCCATAAGAATCTCGTGTGAGATTCTAGTATTATTTCCTTTTTTTATACCAAATCTGAGGGTAATGTTTGGTTAACCATCAATTCCTGAAATTGCCTTGGAGTAGGCTCTTTACCAAACTTTTCAATTATAAGTCTTTCTCCTTGATAAACAGGAATATAAGGTGCCCAAATTTTATCTGAAATAAATCTTAACATTGCTTTAATACCAATTTCAGGAATTACTTTGAAATCTCTTGAATATTTAGTTAACTCGTCATCATTCCAGCCTTTTACATATTTATAATAAGCCAAATTATAATTGAAAACTCTAAATCCATCTCTTATCTTATTCTGTTTAATTAAAGTCTCAATATCATCTTCAATAGAGGGATTAGGGCAAAATTCATCCAATAATATTTTATTACTTTCAGATGGATTAAATAAGATTCTTTCAGCTAGTTCGCCTAACCCTTCATGAATAACCATTTCAGGAGTATATATCATTAATATTGAGGTTTCAAAATAACCTTTATTATGAAATAACAATAGATCCCGAACTGCACTCTCCATATGATGACCAGGATATCCTTCATGACAAGCAAAATTTAACAAGCTTGTCCAATAATAAATTGTACTAATATTAATATCGATTTTTGAAGTATAATTCCCTAAATACCAATTATACATTGGCCAACTTTTATCTTTTACTTCATTTAATATTACTTTTTCATTAAGGGGTAGTAAATCTGGAAAAAGTTCTATTGTTCGCTTTTTAGCGATATTTATAGCTTTTAACATCAATATTTTTATATTTTTAGGAGGTACAATTCTTCTTTGAGCATAATTTTTTATCCTATTTGATAGATTTCCATCGCCTTTATATATTTTTTCAGCTTGAGATGTAAGATCAAAAAAGAAATTATCATTTTGTAATCTTGGTTTAAAATCAAATAATTTTTCAACTTGTTCTAAATATGGTATTTTTTCACCATTCAGTATCCTTAATATCGTCTGAATCCCAACCAATGTTTTTTCTAAAAATCTTTGGCGTTTCTCTTCAAATCCTTGTTCTTTTAACTGACATATGAGATTTTTGCAATCTTGTATAAGTTTTATGGGTGAGACTTTACCCTCTGCCTTTATTAAATCTTTAAATTCTGATGGTCCATAATAATGCTCAACATAACCATTAATATGTTGATTGATTCTTAATCCTAGGCAGAGATAACATTTAGTAAAATCATCCAAATCCATTTCAGACAGTCTAAGCTCTTTAAATACTATTTTAATATTTACTTATTGACTTTCGCCTAATAATTCTATCACTTTTTCATTTTTAAATTTTATAACATAGTTGAGAATGATATGTTTTATTTATTAAAGAATTAAATAGTAATATTTTCTACAATATTACTTGTTATAATATTCTTACTAGGTTTCCAGATTCTATAAAAGTTATTTTCGAGCTTATTGATAAAAGTTTTTACATCTTTCTCATGCAGAAAATAATAATTCATATTCGATTCAACTTCATATTTAATAAGGTACAGAAATTCAAAACAACTAGTGCAAATCCAATTGTATTCTCCAGCGTTTGTTGGTAGTCCATTAATACAATTATAGACTTTTGCTAGTTCTTGATTAAATGCTATATATGGCATGCAATTAGTTATATAATTAGCTTTTTAAACAACTCCTCTTTTTCTACCATTTTCTCAAATTAAAATTACATAATTATATCTAATAGATTTGAAAGTATATTTAATGAGAGTTAAATTATTTCACTAGATAGTATCTTTTAAAAAAAATAGGTTTGATAACTAATTGTACAAAATTTTATTCCTCCCAACTAGATTTTTTCCGTCAATCTCTGGTGCAGAGTTCTACTTTCAACGGATAGCAGAGATTTTAAACACTAAATATAATTGCAACATAGATATCTATACCTCAAACGCTATAGATTTTAAAGCTTTAAGAAATTCCACTGGAAAAACTCTAAAACTTGATGATAAATATTATAATCAAGTTAATAGTTTGAAGATTGATAGATTTCCAGTAAACTATAAAATTTCTGAAAATGATATTCTGCGTAAATTAAAAGCAATCCCTGCATTTAATAAAATAGGTTTAAATGAAGAATCTTTAGATATATTCATAAAAAATGGCCCTTACTTAGAGGATTTATTAGAATCTTTATTGAATAAGCCAGATTTGAATTATGATTTAATCCACACCACATTTTTTCCCTATTTTAACTGTATAATAAGTTTAATTATCGGAACTTTTATTGGCAAACCAACAGTTTGTACCCCGTTTTTTCATTTTTCTAATCCTCGATATTTAGATACCCGTTTAGGAGATATATTAAAAAAATTTGATTTAATAATCGCTTGTACTAATCTAGAGAAAGATTTCTTAACTGACGAATTCCTTATACCAAAAGATAAAATTAAAGTTATTCCAATGGGAGTAGATTTTGAAAAATTCAAAAATATCCATAAAACTTCATTGATGCATTATAAATTTAAGCAGAAATTTTTTGATAAAAAAGAAAGAAAATATAAATTAATCCTGTTTTGCGGATACAAGAATTATGAAAAAGGAGCTTTGTCAATTCTAAAATCAATACCCTACATTCTTAAAAAAACAAAAAAAGTCTATTTTGTTTTTATAGGCCCATCAACCATTGCTTTTAATCAAGAATTATCAAAAATATCTAAGTTAAACAATGCTAAAATTATCAATTTCACCCCTGAAAATTTGACAGGTTATTATGATAGAAAAAAATTGACAGCTTTTAAAGAGGCAGATATATATTTAATGCCTAGCCGGAGTGACGCATTTGGGATATCCTTTCTTGAAGCTTGGTCTACAGGGAAACCTGTGATTGGAGCAAGAATAGGTGCAACTCCAGAGGTCATTCGAGAAAATATTGATGGGTTATTGGTTGAGTTTAACAATCCTGAGGATATTGCCCAAAAAGTTATTAAATTATTAAAGAATAAGAAATTGAGAAAAAAACTTGGTTCCGCGGGAGAACTAAAAGTCTCCCAAAAGTATACATGGGACATTGTTACTAAAGAAACATATCAAACTTATAAAAATTTAATAAATAACTATAAATAAATAGAATATGAGAAATATATCTGGAAATCCTTACCTTTACAAAGAAAATGGCAATGTTTATCTTGATTCTGTCTTGTTAAATGAAATTATTAATAGATATGAAACCCCAATATTAATATTTTTGGAAAATAGAATAAGAGACAATATTAGAACTTTCTTACGTGTCTTTAACTCAGAATTTAATAATTTTCAGTGCTACTATTCTTTCAAAGCAAATTATCTTTCTGAAATTTGTAAAATTGTTCTTTCCGAGGGAATTGGAGCAGAGATTGTAGGGTTACCAGAGCTGAAATTAGCCCTCAGAATAGGTTTCCCTCCTAACAAAATCATAATTGGTGGACCTTATCTTACAAAAGAAGTTATAGAATTGAGTATTGAACACAAGATAAAAGAAATCATCATTTATAATTTAAATGATATAGAAAAGGTTAACTCAATCGCTAAGAACTATAATTATATTCAAGATATATGTATTAGAGTAAATTCTCAGAAATATAATAGCAAATTGGGAGTTAAATTGGATGAGAAGAAACTTGGAGAATTAGAAAAAGCATATAAAAGTTTTCAAAATATTAAAATCAAGACTATTTTATCTCATTATAGTACTCAGATGAATGATATAAATCAATTTAAACAAAATATCTCTTCAGTAGCTGATAATTTAAAGCTTTTATCAAAACGTGGAATCATTGTTGATAATATTAATCTTGGAGGTGGTTTCCCCGAGGCTACTATCATGCCAGAAAAACAATTAAAACATATAGCCATCGAAATAAAAAATATATTAGAAGAATTTGAAATTTATTACAAAAATATCTATTTTGAACCAGGAAGATATTTTATCGGAGATGCTGGTTTGTTTGTATCAAAAATAGTAAAAATTGACGAAAGTCGGTGGATATTTTTAAATATAGGAAACCATATTTGTCCCAAATTTGCAAGATGTTCTTTAAGATTTTATAATGCTTCACAGATCAATAAACCACATAAATATAAAACTTCAATAGCAGGAATAATTCCTACAGATCAAGATGTTTTAGCAAAAGACTATTTCTTCACTGAAAGTTTAAAAGAAGGAGATCTAGTCCTTGTTACCAATACAGGTGCTTATTGTTTAACTTTTTCCAATAGATTTCCATATTCATTGCCAAAAATCCTTCTTATTAATGAAACGAAGGTCAAATCCATTTTTGATCAACAAATCAATGGAGATTTTTCTATAACTTAAATTCTAAAGCAAATTAGGCAACCAAAATTAATAATATATCGATATTACATTAATTCTAATTTTTTCATTATAATTCTTTGTACAAATTAGATTATAATTTGAGTGATTATGGAATCATTTATAAAAAGTGCACGTAAAAGAGAAATAAACCGACCTGAGATTGAAAACTTTGGGTATGCTAATATTAAAATAGTCGGTAGTGGTGGTGCGGGAAATAATACGATCAATAGATTAATGAAGATAGGAATAAGAGGCGCCAAATGTGTAGCAGTCAATACTGATTGTCAACATCTAGATAGTATTGAATCTCATATTAAAATATTAATTGGAAAGAATTTAACAAAAGGTCTTGGAGCAGGGGGAAACCCGGAGATCGGAAGGGCGGCAGCTGAAGAGTCTCGAGAGGATTTGACTAAAATTTTAAGGGAGTCAAACTTAGTCTTTATCACTTGTGGAGAGGGGGGTGGGACAGGTACTGGTAGTGCTCCAATCATCGCGGAAATCGCAAAATTGGAAGGCGCAATCGTTGTTGGTGTAGTAACTTTACCATTTGACACTGAAATTGGTCGAATTGATAAGGCAAAAATAGGATTAAATCTTTTGAAGCGATATGTTGATACTTTAGTGGTGATTGATAATAATAGATTACTGCAAATTGCTCCAAATTTACCAATAATTGAAGCTTTTAGTGTAGCAGATGAAGTTTTAGCTACTATGGTTAAGGGGATCACTGAAACCATATCTTTGCCTTCTTTAATTAATTTAGATTTTGCAGATGTAAGAACTATTTTAAGTACTGGAGGAGTAGCTATTGTTGGTGTTGGTGAGTCTAGTGGGAATGAAAATAGAGTAGAGGATGCAATAAATGATGCTCTCAATACTCCTTTATTAGATGTAAGTATTGATGGAGCGAAAGGTGCTTTAATTCATATTTGTGGAGGAAATGATATGACTTTAGCAGAAGCAAATTCAGTCGCTAAAAAAATTTCAGAAAAGATGGATGTGAATGATTCGATGGTAATTTGGGGTGCAAGGGTTTCAGATGAATTTGATGGTTTCTTAAGAGTTATGCTTTTAATAACAGGTATTAAATCTCCCCAAATTTTTGGTAGTGGTTATTCTTTCAAGCAATCTATTTATAATAATAGAATGAAAAAGACTTCAAAACTAGGATTATCTGATGATATCTTTAACATTGGAGAAATTGCTTTCGATTAAATATATTTTTTCTTCTCCTTTTAATAATTCTTATTAGAGTACTATTTATGAAAAATAAGTTTTCAATTAATACTCAAACAGAAATAAATGCTCTTATCGACAAACTTCAGGAATGGAAAGAATTCTTTGAAATTAAAACTGAATTATTTTTTGATGGTTGGGCAATTTCCTTAAGAGAAAAAAGTATGTATCCCCGCAGTATTATTATTTTTAAATCTTATGATACTAACAATTACTCTATTAGGAGTTTCGAAATCCATTTCAAAAATTATCAAAAAGAAGAATATAAAGAACTATATTCTATTGAAGATATTAATAATATAAATACCTTAGTAAAGGAGTTAAAAGAAATCATATATGGAAAGGATTTAATGAAAGAAGCTTCAAAGATTTATAATGGTGTATTCAATAATTAGAATTCGGGTTTATATATTTGTTTAAAATGCTCTTTTTTCTTTTCACTGTATTTATCCTCTAGAAACTTTAAAACCACATGATGAGGTATTCCATTGATTAACATACTCACTGCTTTTCTTGCTATTTGTAAGTTATCGTAATCTGCAATAATTGAAACGGTTTTTCCATAAACCGAGATAAAAGATTCAGCATATCTTTCGATTGCTTTCCTCATTTCTCCATTTCTTCCTATTATTCGCCCCTTTACACGCTTAATTCTTTTTTCAGATTTTCCTATTATTTGTATTAAATTAAATATCTCAAGGTCAAAATTTTCTTCTAATAATTTCATTGCTTTAACTGGATTAAAACCTCTATTTATTGCGTTAACTATGTTCTGAGCTGTGAAAATATTTAATGGTATGTAATCTTGACTTTCAGGATTAGGTAATATTTCACAATTTCCTGATTTACTATCTAAATTAATTTTAACTCCTAATTTCCTCTCAATTTCTCTTTTTATTTCTCCATCTTTTCCTATCAAAACTGCAATGCGATTTTTTCCAATTTTCATTTTAATCCTTTGTAAAATTAAATCTTTAACGCTTTCAATTAATTCTATTTATAACATCATAATAGAAAATTTTAGGATCTGGTGTTTCTATTCCTAATTTTTCAAAATATTTAAAAATATTTTTTATATCTCTCACTAGAAATACTTCTGCTTTTGGATGATGAATAGATACAGCTTGAGAAATATCAATTACTATTGGTTTTTGATTATGATATAAAATATTAAATTCACTTAGATCTCCATGAACTAACTTTGCTTTCTGATAAAGATCTTTTATAAATATTAGAATTTCGTTCATCAGATTTATAGGATCTTTAGGGTTTTTTATATCTTTTAATAGGGGTGCAGGAATAGATGCAAATCCGATATATTCCATAATTAGTATATTATTCTTAACAAATAGAGGATTTGGAACACTTAATCCAACTTTATATGCTCTTTTAAGATTTTTATACTCTTTGCTTGCCCATAAAAAAATAATCTTTGAAATGTTACGAGGAATTTGCTTAAATCTAGGATCTCCAATAATATAATTTCTCATCCATTTTGATGTATTACTATCAATCTTGTAGATTTTTATAGCAACCTCTTTTCCATCTAAATTATATCCTAAATAAATATTAGCTTCTTTTCCAGCAGAAATAATCCCTTCTACTCGGTCTAACGGGCCATGTACTAATAGTTTATTTAATGCAAAAACAGTTCTTTCATCAAAAACTGATTCTATTGCCGCTTTTTTTTTTGATTGATCTATTCTTTTTACTCTTTTAATATCGATTTTTGCTTTTTGTAACTCA
>CP070831.1:1406305-1426371 GCA_020344955.1 Promethearchaeota archaeon
GAAAAGAAAGTTTTCCGAAATTCCTACATCTAAATGAATTAAAACCTGGCAAGAACTTCCAATTTAATTATGTACTAAAAGTAGATAAACAAAAAGAGCTTAAGAAGAATCTATTTGATCCAACCGCTGATGAGATTAAATTGGACTTACATTATAGAGACCAATTCGATATTGCGAGAAAAACAACAAAATACATTGATCTTTTCATTCCATAAAAAGATCTTTTTTCCAATTCGATTATAGATCTATCTTGTTTATCTAAAATTTTAATAATTTATATAGAAAAAATTAATATATTAATCTCTTCTAATTAATTCTACTAGGATTAAAAGTATTAATTAAAATTTGAGGTGAACAATGCAAGAGTTAGAGAGTTATCGATTAACATTGCAAACGAAACTTTTTGGTTGAAACTGTAAGCTATCCAGTGAGAAACTAGAGAAACTACTGGCAAACACTGGATTAAAAGGTGATGTTGAAGATTCAGCGCTTATCCCTGTTCCCAATACGAATCTTTTCATGGCAAAAAATATAGATATATTTACTCCTATTATTGATGAGCCTGATTTAACGGGTGAAATAGCCACTGCTAACGTTACAAACGATATTTTTGCGCTAAATGTTCCAGAAATATCTGGCATGCTTGTATTCTTAGGATTAAAGAAGAATATGCCGATGTACATAGCAGAAGGAATCTTAAAGGGAATTAAAAACTTCATGGAAAACAAGTTGAATTCTAAAGTTATTGGAGGGCATACCATATATTCTGAATGGCCCTTAATAGGAGGTGAAGCAAGTGGATTTGTCGAAAAGGATAAGATTATCAAAAAAGACTACGTAAAGCAAGGAGATAAAATTATACTAACTAAACCCATTGGGAATCAACCAATAATGGCAGCATATAGACTTCAGAAAAACAATCCTGACCTCTTAGAAAATTACTCTATGAATGAAATTGACAATTCTATAGACCTCGCCGTGGAATTAATGATAACACCCCTTCAAGATGTTGTAAAGGCTATTTATACTTACCAAGATATATCATTTATCCATTCTATGACAGATGTTAGCGGGTTTGGCCTCGCGGGACATCTTAGGGAAATGCTTCAGAATTCGCGTCTTTCAGCTGTAATCGAGAAGATCCCTAGTATTAGACTAACAAGCGATTTAGCTTATGAATTTGGTTATAAATATGATGATTGTGAAATGCCCGAAACTGCTGGAGGGATGCTTCTATCAGTGGATCATGAATATGCGGAAGAATTTTCACAAAGATTAAATGGTGAATTCGGTATAAAAAACTGGATTATAGGTACAATCGATAATAAAAGCAAACCTAAACATGTTCGCGTTTCAAAAAACGTTGAACATATTGAAATAACAAAATATTAACGATGTCTATGAAATAAGTAAAAACACTTGATGTGGTCACTTATTGAGAATACTGTTGCACAACAGCATCAATTATTATTGGCCTTTTTTACTTCCTACTTTTAATTTTATTAGAGTTATTTATCGATAGAATTGATAAAAAATATCGATAATTTTTATAAACACAATAAATTTGATTTATTAACTAATTTTAAATCAAAATTTAATGAAAATCATAAAAAGTTGAGGTGTATGAGCAAAGATATAAAATATCGATTAACTACAGATGTTAAGATACACGGATGAAGTTGTAAACTCGGTCAAAACGACTTAAATGATTTATTAACTAAGGTGGGATTAGCTGGAAATATTGAAGATGCCGCTATTATACCAATTCCGAACAGTGAATTGGTTCTTATCAAAAATATAGATATATTTACCCCTATTATTGACGAACCCGAGATTGCTGGTGAAATTGCCGCATGTAATGTAACAAATGACATTTTTGCAATGAATGTGCCTGAGATATCTGGAATGCTTGTATTTCTTGCAATAAGCACTAGGACTCCGATGGAAGTTGCTGAAGGAATTCTAAAAGGAATAAAATACTTCATGGAAAAGAAGATAAATTCTAAAGTGGTTGGTGGGCACACGATATATAGTGAATGGCCATTAATAGGTGGAGAAGCTTCTGGATATTTACATAAAAATAAAATTATTCAAAAACAAGGCGTAAAAATAGGAGACAAATTAGTTTTAACTAAACCAATAGGATTACAAGCGATTATGGCTTCATATAGGATTCTTAAGGACTTTCCAGAAATGTTGGAAAATTATTCTAAAGATGAACTTCAAAAGTCAATAGATCTTGCTGTAAAAATAATGACAACTCCAAATCAAGCTGTTGTAAAAACAATACATTCCTATGATAATTTTTCATTCATTCATGCACTAAGTGATATTACAGGGTTTGGTTTAGCCGGTCACACTGCTGAAATGCTTCAGAATTCTGATTTGTCTGCAAATATTGAAACTATTCCGTCTATAAGATTTTCTGAAGAATTATCACATGAGTTAGGATATGCTTTTGATGATTGTTTGTGTCATGAAACTGCAGGGGGTATGCTTCTTTCGGTTGATCCTACTAAGGTTGAAGATTTCACAACAAAACTTACAAGTAATAATATTTCTAACTGGATTGTTGGAACAATAGAAAAAGGACAACCAAGACAAGTCAAAATTTCAGATAATGTTCAAAATATTGAAATTATTAAGATTTAAAGATGTCAATGAAATAGACTGAAACACTTTATAGTGGGAGTTTATTGAGAGTTCCACTCGCATGGTGGCATCTCATTTGAAATATTTGTTGATATAAAATCCTTAAAGTTTTATATAATTAATAAAATCATCATACCATTTGTATTTTTTTTTCTTTTCTTCTTTAGGCATACGTGCAAAAAATTCAATATGTTTATAATCCTCATTATTTGTAATAAATTCAATGAAACTCTGAGTAGTTTTATCGATTTTAGGAATTGGGGAAGTGAAATATATAAATGAAATTATCTCAAATTTTTCTTGTATTATTTTCTTAGCTTCTGAAATAGTCTCACAGACAATTGTATCAATATATTTAGTTCCAAGAGAAGATAAAATTGATTTTAATTCATTTGAACTAACTTCAGGAGCTTTTACATTCCTGAGAATAATACCTATTTTTTCAACCACAATTATATTATTAGATTTTCTGGAATAAATTTTTTAATCTTTAATTTTTCCATTTAACTTATGGATAATCTCTCTAATTTCATTTAACGCTTTATCAGCTAACTCTTCTCCATTTTCAACATTAAATGCAGTTATTGAAATTTCTACTTCAACAGAAAGACCAATCCTAGGATGAGTTTTAATCCAAAGTTGAGGATATTTTTTCTCTAGTTCATTGGTATACGCGGCAATCTGGCTCTCTCCAATACCTGAAAAGAGAAAACCTTTCTCAATGAAATTTCCTTGTTGTTCTTTTAAAATTGGTACAATAATGTTTCTAAAAATTGCTTTCATTTCAGCAGGAACACCAGGTAAGATAAAAATTGTAGTCTTTTCTTCAATAATCTTAACACCAGGAGCCGTTCCTACTGTGTTTGGTAAAGGAATAGCACCAACTGGAAGATAAGCCATTTTTTCTCTTTCTTTAGTCATCCCTTCAAGTTTTAAAATTCCCTTTTTATAAGCTCGTTCATAAGTTTTTTTAATTGTTGCATAAGCATGATGATCTAATTCTAATTTGCGTCCTAAACCATTAGCAATTCCTTCCAATGTTATATCATCGAATGTCGGACCATAGACTTAATGGATATATCATCCTATAATTAACCCGCCCGACACAAAGACGATATCTGGATCTCTTTTTAATATATCATTAAGAGTCCGTGCAATTTCATTTACGTTATCTCCAATAGTAGTTATTCTATTTAATCTATGCCCATACTTTGCAATTCTTCTTGCCATCCAATTTGAATTTGTATCTTGTGTTTTTCCTATTAAAATCTCATTTCCAATTACTAAAATTTCAATATTTATTTTTTAATCACCAACTTAAAAAAGTCTTTTCTCACTATTGATTTGGATAATTCTCAATTGATTAATATTTTTATTAAAGATTAAAAAAGATATGTCTACCATGTAAATTTTGATAAATATCATTACTTGAATATCTTCATACTATTTATAAATTAAGTACTCTAGAAAAATACTATGAGAGAAACAATAAAAAAAAAAGTGTTCATAATAATAGGAATAAGTTTAATTCTTACGTCTTCAAATAGAATTTATAATGATCAAATAGAAAATAATGAAAAAAATAATGATCTTATATGCACTAAGAACTTGAAGGTCTCCCAGATATCTGGAAGGATTCATATCAATAACAATTGGACTGATGCGGAATCTGTGGGTCTCCTGAATATGACCTGATCAAGAATCAGATTCTTTAAATGTTTATAGCGGATTTCCACATTCCGTACAGAATTTGGCTCCTTTATATAGCCGTTGATTACATTTCGGACAAAAAACCATTTCCATTTTATCTAATTCTTCTCCTTCTCTTAATTCTATTCGCTGTCTTTTCTTCTTATTACTATAATACACTGCAAATCCAATAACTGCTCCCACACTCAATATTGCTCCTACAGTCCCGCCTATTATGGCAGGTAAAAAATCTTCGATTTTGGATTCATATGTAATTGTTAGAGTGGGTGGTTCTGGATATAAAGTGTTATCTTTTGAGTCGCTCTGGAGGTATTCTCCTGTAGTGGATTCTTCCCAAATAATAATGGAGAACGCTCCACTCTCGGGCAGATAATCTTTTACCTCAAAGTTAAAATGGTCTCTATCGGTAATATATGCCTCGGAGATAACATAGTAATAAAAGTAAGGAGAATTATCAAATGTAATCGTCTCTTCGTACCATGCATTACTTGTAGTACCTGCTCTAAGAGTCAACCAAGTCTCACACATATAATTATACCAATATGTTGATACTGTAGCTGATATAATGGCTCTGTCAGAAGCTGGGATTTGAAATTTGAGATACGTAACACAATAACCTCCAAAAACCATTACACCCACCCCAAGATAATCAGAAGCCCCATAATTACTATATGGATAATAGCTGTCTATATAAGCATCATCACTAGGATTAATCGTTGTCGCATAAGCTTCTGTTGGAACTGCTAATAGGATAAAAATTGAGACAAGTAGAAAAATCCCTAATATATAATGTTTTTTCAATTATTCTCACACTAGATTTCTGCTTACAAAACTGTATAATAAATTTAAAACTTGAGATATAGTTATTCCCAATATTTAAAGCTTTTTGATTTTAATTCAGAGAGTCTATTAGAATATCTACTCCTTTTTTAATCAATTAACAGTTGAATGATTCCATAAGGAATCTATAAAATCTCCATAAAGTTCCTTGAATGTCTTTAACTCATTAGAAAAACCATCAAATTTACGCCTACTGTAACCCCAATTATCAAGATAATCTCGAGGGTATCGGATGAGAAATTTTGCGGCTATATGATTTAATTCTTTTACGATTCTTTTATCTCTAATTCGTAAAGGAAATCTGCCCAGAAATAAGACATTCTCTCTCTTAATAAACCAATATTTATATTTATCGGTACTAAACCGTCTTAATATCTCGTGGAATTGTACTGTCATAACATCATATAGGGATCCAATAAAATTCGCGAAGAAGTCATAATCTTCCTCCTTATCATCATCACTATAGATGAGAAACATTCCTTCTCTTAATATAATCCATAAATTAACAAGATGTCTAATCACTATTCCCTACCTTCATAAAATTAATCTGAAAAAAATGGTTTTATTATTCTAATCATGTGGTTATTATCATAAAACACATCAACAAGATTTGATTCCTGTAACCATTTTACAAGAGCCTCAAAATGGTATTTTGAGATGTATTCTTCTGCACTAAATTCCTCATATATGAAAATAAACCTTGGAGATTGCTCGGTCTCCCATTTAGATTCTAAGAATGTGTAGAGTTTGCCTGCTAATACATTAAGCTTGATAATTCGTAAGACACCAAAGAGATCTCTTTCGACTATGATATTTTTATGTTCAATCATATAAGATAATGCATCCTCAAATAAATCCTCATAAACATTTGAATAATCCGCACCTAACTCAGAAGATACATCATAGCCTAAGTTATGTCTCACTTGCAATATGGAAGGACTTGGATTTTCCACTTCTTCAAATTGAAGATACTCATCTATTCTGTTTACATGGTGAATCAATTCTTCATACTTACTTAGTTTAGGTTTATTCATTTTTCTTCTTCACCCCCCATTTTTAACTTTATAGTGTTCTTTAAGGATACGAAGAAATCCATTCATATATAGAAGCCCATTAACAAAGAAGTCTGGATCGTTAACAACTTTCAATAATTTAAAGAACTCAATGATACTTTTATACAATACAAAGGATTGTTGTTTCTCATTATACTCATACTTTGCAAAATCAGAGATAAGCTTATCATAAAACTCATTCTCATAAAAAATATCCATCTCCTCTATAATTTAATTTCACCTAACCCCAAAAATTCAAATTTTTCAATAAAATAAAGAGTAACTCTCATATTTAAAGTTTTGTTTTAAGATCAAGATCGATCTCGATCTAAGATCATGGTCAATCTTAATTTTAGATCAAGATTTATAAGGATAAAACTTCTATTATTAATTAAGAATTAGATCGGTTGTGGGTTTCTCTGGGATATGATTTTGACAAAAAATATATTTAATACTATAGACGAATATAATCAATTTCTATTATTTCTTAACTCTAAACCATCATTTACAATTCCGGAAATCGCTGAAGCCTTTAACATTAGTTATGATGTGTTTTATACGCAAGTAAGAACTTGGAAGGACGAAGACTTAGTTGAGATGGAAAAGTTACCACCAGAACTTGGAGCACCTAAGCAAAAATTTATGTTCTCAGATAAAGGAATAGGGAGATTAAAAGAGGAATTAATGAAATATATGAAAGGTCTTCAAGTGCAAGAAAAGCTCTTAGATTATTTAGACCGGTTGAAAGATTTAGTCACTCCTGTACAACTTGAAAAAATAAAGATAGTAATAAAAGAATTCTATCAAGAGTTATTTAAAGTGTGATTCTTCTTTTTGTCATAATGAAAATAAAACTTAAACTAATTACCATAAAAAACAAGAATAAAATTCCCGCAGAGATATTATTTGGTGAAGGAGGGAATAGAGTTAAGGTATATGTAAGTTTTTTAACACTTTCTCCTTTAACCAATACCTCAAGCTTACAATTGAGCTCTCCTGTATTCGTATCCCACGGTATTTTTCCGTTATATCCCCCAAATCCGGTAATTGAGCTTGTGTAATTTGAGAAATCATATTCCTTTTCGTCTAAATCATCATTTATAGTAACGTTACAGAGATATATTTCCCCCGAACCTCTTAATTCAAATGAGAAATCTAATATTTTTCCATTCCATCCAAAATCTAAATTACTAAGACAAGGATTGAGCTTTGTTGGACCGTCATTATAATCACGTTCCATAGGATGTTGTTCAATACCGAAGTTAGAGCAATAAGAGGATGTTTTTTGTAAAATGTAAGGAAACTGTTCTTCTAAAGAAATTATATTATCTAAATCTTGATCTTCAACTTTACTTCTTGACTCTAAAAAATAATTTGTGAATACTCCTCCATAAAAGTCTGAAGTTTCAACTGAGAGTTCATTTGGCCTACATGCAGTGAGTATATATAAATTATCACCATCAATATCATTTGCAGCACATCCACTATGGCACGCATCAAAAAGTAACACTTTCTCTGAGCAATTAATTGAATCTAACTTTTGATCTAAAGTAGTATAGAGGTAAAACATGGTATCATATGGACAAAAAGCATCGAGCATACCATGTCCAGAGTAGTAAAAGAATAGAGTGTCATAAGGTTTTATTACAGATTTAATATTATTTATTGCATTATTTATACCAGTTTCAGTTGCTCCGGAATCAAACTTTGTCTTTATATTCTCACTTTTCACATTACAAATTCCTTTAAGGTATGAGATAATTCTTGAGGCATCTTCACCACAATATAATAGATCGTTATCAGTTCCAGGGTAATCTTCAATTCCGATCACTAATGCATATAAATTTTTTTCTACAAAAAGCGGATCAAGTTGTCTAGGGGGGCTTTTATTATACTTTATAGTAAAACAATTTGGACCAGTTTTGCCAGTATAATAAATATCATCCATTGAATCTAATGCAATATCTTTTATATTCTCGTCTATGTCTCCAGAATAGGTACAATTCCATACACTTTCTCCGAATTCTGTAAATTTCATGATATTGTAGGTGTCACTTGTAACATATAAGCCGTTGGTAGAATCAAATGCTACATCATACAACTCGATCTGGTTATTCATCCCAATTTCCCATTGTAAAATTCCTGTAAGGTTAAATTTCATAAGTCGGTAAATGCTATTGTCCAAAGTAACTGTATAAATGTTGCCCTTAGAGTCATATTCCATATCATAGATTATATCTAAATTACCAATTCGATGACTGGATATAAGATCTCCACTTGTCCTATCAAATTCGACAATAGATGTCGTCTTATTTGAACTTCTTATGCCTGCAACAGCATTGTCATTAAAATTTACAAATAACTCGTAAATTTTATTATCTGTTGGCTGTATATAGGTTGTTGTCCATATTCTGCTTCCTGTATTACTATTTAGTCTTACGAGGACTAAATAATTATAGAAACCATCAAAAATGCCTCCTAAGTATAAATACTCGTAAGAATCCAGTATAAGAAAACTATCACTAGGACTAGCTTCTTCGTCAGAGATTTCAATTTCCCATATTAAAGCTCCATTTGGGCTATATTTTTTGACAAAAAGAATATATATACCTGTATAAATTACGCCTGAGACATATATATTATTCTCAGAATCGACTATAACATCTCTGGGTCTAGGAGTACCAGTTGCTAACGTTAAATTCCATAAGAGGTCTCCATATTTATTATACTTCAATATAAAGCCAAGCGACTTATAGTAAGTTTGTCCTACAATAATAATGTCATCCATAGAGTCGATAGCCATTGCATTCGGATTCTCATTGTCATTTATATTCCATATTTTTAACCATTCATAATCCTTTATTGGTATGGTAGAGGTCTCTAACTTTTCCTTAACAGGGGCTAATTCTTGATAGTTTGTAAATTCTTGATTTGAATAAGGCAAAATGGTAAAAAGGTTTAAAAAAATCATAAATAAAAAATAGAATTTGTATCTATTTGTCATGCTCAATCTCTTTGATAATTGTCTAATAAATAGATATGATAAAGTCTTTTTTAAATTTTTTGTCTAATTTACTTTTTAATAAAAGAAATAAAAGAAGCTTCCATATATGAATAATTAAATACTTTGAGCGTGATAAAATCTTTCTCATAATTCTACAATATTAACAATAATTAAAAATATAAAAAAAAATAAAAAAGAGAATTAAAATTTATTTTTTCGATCTTTTTTTCAGGATGATGAGAGTAATCACGCTTATTCTTCCGAGGATGAGAATTGGTTCATAGCCAGGAATTGCACTCTCTGTGGGTTCCAATAGCATCACATTATTTGCTATATAATTATTATTCGAGGTCTCAAATGTAAGCGTCGTCTCAGTAGTTTGAGAAAATATTAATCGACTTGATTATTTAAAATTTTGCGTGATTTTGCATTATACAATTTTTCCTATATATTTAACCAGACTTTTTGCTTGATGATTTTTTGTACTCATAATTTCTCGTTGACCTCTTCTATTCTCAGAAATTTTATTCTTTATATTTAGATTGTTTCAAAGGAGGTTAATTCCTCTTGATCCTCTTTTGCATATCTCAGCGTACTCATCTTTACCACATTTGAGACTTCTTCCAAGAACTCTGAAAAATATCTTAACCCTTTGTTAGTAATTATGAACTCCTTATGTGCATTATTGTGATTAGATGTATTATTCCTTCTTTTCTCAATATATCCTTTCTCACACCAGTGATCAAGATGCCTATATAATGTCGTATGGGGAATACCGAATTGATCTTCTATCTCTAATGCACAGAAATTCTTTTGAGATATAATATATTCGGAAACATTCGATAGCTGTGTAAATCTGGAGAGAAACTTTCTTAGGTCCATTCATTATACACCTTCTAAATTTTATTTTTAAAGGAAAAATCCACTATTCATTTATAAAGAAAAAATTTGGTCCTGTGATTTATCACTGGAAGAAGAATTTTTTTGGTAAATTCCCAAGTTGGGATTTTATCATAAATTTGGAATGATGTTAATTTTTTATCACATTAGTGTCTAAAATATCTCTTTTCCCTTGATTTTTGATAACAACTGAATTTCTCCATTTTTTATGAAATCTGAACCTAGAAACCTTCAACTTCTTATCCATGCTATCCTATTTAAAGGAAAAATTTCGATTTGAACACAAGAGGAAATCATTTATTTTTTGTACTCAAAAATTCAATAGAGGAGAATCACCAGATTTGCCGAATAGTTTAAATATACGACTTTGATATATTATCCCATATTCAAAAAAATAGATTATGAAAATATGAGGTTGTCTCGGATTTCTCACAGATTTTAGGGAGAAGCTTTATAGAATAAAGTTATGGGAGATTTGATATGGATAAAAGAGCATATGCAAAAAATAAAAGTTTTAAATATAGGGACAACAAATTAGAAAATGTAGACAAAAATGAGAATAATTATACTATATCTAATTCATCTCATTTTATCTGCATTAATTTAATTAATAACAATTGAGTAGATAAAAGATGTCAAAAATCAAAACAAAACGAAAAAATAGCAGGATTATATTAGTAGGGTTAATATTTTTGTTCACGTGTAATTTCTACGCTTTTAATTCATTTGGGGCGCCTACACCTACGTTATCGTACTCATGGCGAGAAGTAAATTATTCCAATACATTTGTAACTATCTGGGACGGAACTTCAAATGTAATAAAATACAAGGGCTCCTACGCTGATACATATAACTTTACTAAAGGCAAGCTCAATGAATCTGAAAACACATGGACCAGATCCTTTAGCACAGTGAATTTTGATGCGAATTATTCGTATTTCTCAAATAAGACGTTATGGGGAAATTTGACAGTTGATCTAGACTTGGACTTATATCAAGTTAATATTGATTACGGAGGCGGACTCCAATTTATCTGGATGGCCTTAAAAAAAGGAATTCTTGAATCTGTGCAGTATAATGTTATAGAGAGTGTTAATTATACGTATCTAGAAGATAATCGCCGGATTGTAGATACAACCTTCGAGAAATATAATTTGACCACTATGGAACTCATATCAACTTGGAATGATACGCACACCGAATTTGGCGAGATTAATTTTACGCACAGGTATGTCAAAGATGCCGTCCCCTTTAACTGGTATCAATATGATTATCAGGAATTTACAATGCCATTATTCCTCACGATGCAGATATTTGAAACTGAGAATCATGACCATATCGCATGGGCAAATTTATTTTGCGACTTTCTTATGTATAAGGATAAAGATGAGAATGCTATTTATTCAGTCGGAGACTCGGGTGATTATCCTTCACTTTGGGGGTCATCTGAATTCTGTGGCTTTCTGAGACCAATAGCAATTCATGAAAGTGGACACAATATATATTACAATATATTTGGTGATTCTCACGAATCAAAAGGGAGAAATCTTTATCCCATAGATAGAACTGTAGATTCATTCGCAGACACAATACAATTTACTGCTCCTACCACTATCGGAGATAAGGTAACATGGGATATAGTCTATCCAGGTTTCCCACTTGATGGTGCCCAAATGGATCAAGATTATTCAACTTCAGAATGGTTCTATTTCCCTCTTAATGCTAGTTATGCTGAGACATCCCCCGGTGATTATGCTTACCAGTTTGATTATACAATAGATGCCAACGAATCAAAAGCGGATTGTTCAGTATCAGTCGATCTCCCAAAGATTACCAACAGTACATGTTACGAGGCGGTTAGCGATTATGGACTTGTTATTCCACAATATAATTATTTCCTGTCCTCCTTTGATATTGATGAGATCGATATGAAGGAAATTACAGTTCCTGCTGACAAATTATCTTTTGAATCGAATGGTTTACTAGTAGCTGAGTTCGAAATGGATCCTTTTGATAAGCGGAATTATACATTATCAGACTTCAGAGGAAGCGGTGAGGATATTGTTCTAGAATCGCAAGGCGCAAGTTTAAATCCATTTATTCAGTCACTATGTGGCTCTGGAGGTCATAGTGATCAGCCAGTACTTGACCTTCTCTATGCAATAGAGGAGACCGTAGAAGCAGGAAATTATTTCACAATTTCGGATGAGTTATATCGAATTAGCACTCAGAATTATCCTGTATGGGGGGGTGATAGGTTAATTCATGATCCTGTGCTAACAGTATATTTTACCGATAACCCTACAACAACATCAGCAAACATCCCTGGTTATAGTATAGTCATTATAACAGGGGCAGTAGCTCTCACAATTATTTACTTCGTGAGGCGCAGAAAATCTATTTTCAAATAAAATCTTAACATTTAGTAGAAGGTATTTACACTGAAGAAACTTCTTTCCTTTAATATAGATATTTGTTTTTCCATCTTCTAGTCTAAGAGTAAGATATTGGTTTATGATATACTCATGCATAAGGCTAGACTTATGTATTGGTTTATAAGCTATAAAGTTAATACATACTAAAATATTTAAGGATCGAACAGAAAAAAGTTCAACTCTTTGTTAAATCGTGCAATATCAGAAAATTACAATATAGATTCCAACGATTCCCCCAGAAGTTATAAGAAGATCTGGTTTACGTTGTAAAATCTGTTGTAATGTACTCGAAATTGTTTCGATGTCATCACCAATTGTAGTAATCCTTTTTATTTGATGTCCGTATTTTGTGATTCTTTTCGCCATCCAATTTGAATTAGTGTCTTGAGTCTTTCCTATTAGAATTTCATTACCAATCATTAAAAGTTCAATAATCAACAGAAAATCATCAAAAATTCTTATTATACTAATTTTATAAAACTTGATATTTTTTAATTAATTTTCTCTATTGTTAGAAAATATTAAGTTTGGAGAAAAAATGACAATTGAAATCGATGATGCTGGTACAGGAGATCTTGTAGGAGATGCATTTATTGGCCTTCTTAGAAAGGAGACGGGAGAAATAGTTTTTGGAATATTGCCTGTAACATTATTTAAAGGAGAGAATTGGAAAAAGAAAAGACCATTAGAAAAAGCAGTAGAACTTATCAGAGATGGATTAAAACAATTAAATTTTGAAAAAGATAGTGAAATCATTAAACTTTGTAGAGGAAATATATTCGATCAAGTGAGAGCATATTTTATAGAAAAAGGTATAAATTATGAAGATGCCATAGTTGAAGGCAAATTACAGGATGCTGTAGAGGGTAAGTTAATTGATCACCTTCGAAATGATTTAGGTGTAAGATCTAAGCAATTAACTAGAAAAAGTGGGGCAAAACGCTTTTTCGTTTTATTTAATTGGGTTTGTTATGATTTTTATAATAGAGTGAAATTTGTTAAGTCAGGATTTAAGAAATGGAATACAATATGGCGTGATAGAGCAATTGAGAAATATAATAAAATAAATTTGAAAATAAGCAAAAAATCTAAACTTTCGAATTAATTTCTTTTAAATTTTTAATCTAAATTTGTTCCACAATTTCTACAGCTTTTATCTTTAATTAAATTCTTGTCATAACCACAAGCAAAACAAATTCTAATATTAAGGTCTTTAGGTTTTTCAAAATCAAGTTTTTCTTGTGTTTCAGAATTTTCTCTTGAACCTTCCTCCTTTCCTTTTTTAAAGTAATCGCTATCTAAAGCTTTATCAAGTTGTTTTTTTAAAAAATCTTTATCATGTGGAGTGATTATTTCAAAATCTTCTGAAGTTTCAATTTCTTTAAATCCTTTAGGTAAATTTTTAAGATTATCGTTTTCAATAATTTTCAGGTTACCACCATTATTTGAACTTTCAGCCATTATTTCACTACTTTCTTGAGCTTGTAAACTTACATTTTCACTTTGAATATCTTCAACTGAATAATCTATATAATCAATTTCTTGAGGAGAATGAACTTTTTCAATATACTGCTTATCCACTCTTCCTCCTGATTTTAGGATTTTTATATGTTCAAAAATTCCTTTAACTCGATTCATAAGCATATTTCTGAATGATGCTTCTAACTCTTGATTTTTTGATAACTTAATTGCCATTTCTGAAATTTCTAGCCATAATTTTACAGCTAATTTGAAATCTCCACTTTTTTCATGTCTTTTTGCCGTTGTTATCTTATTTGCGAGTTCTTTGTTAAATCTTGTAATATCCATAATGGAATTCTCTTATTTCTTTTTCAGAATACAATCTTAACAAATTAATTTAGACTATTAAATCTTTATTTGGAAAGTAATGCAAAATTTAATATTTGATTTCACTACTAGTTATATAAGAATTATTAGGTTCTCTTCAAATATTAACTACTTAAAATGTACTGTTTCATGTCAATTAATCCTTTTTCTTCAAAAGAGATAAGTAATTTAAGAGAACTTATAGAAAAAAAAGGGTGGAAAATTGAAGGGACAATCGATAACTACTTTCGATATAGTCTTAAAAAAAATAAATTACTCCTTTTTACTATTAAATTTCCAATAACTTTCCCCATCCGCATTAATATTCCTGTTGAGGCTACAAATTTTAAGTTATCAGTAGCATTTCAGTTCTGGAATTTAAATCAAGATATTTTTGTTCTTATTCTATATATTATAAAAGCACTAAGGAATTTAGCGTTATCGTTAACAATAGAACATAATTTTCCTTTAGATGGAAAAAAACAACAACTAGAAGATTTACTAAATTTAATCATTCCAGACCTTATTAAAAATGAAAATGAAAGTACTTGGTTAAATCGAATAAGAATTTCATTATTGAATAAAAGAGATAAATTAAAAGAGTTTTCAGATAAGGAACTAAACACCATAGTCGATTGCTTGCATAATCTTGGACTGAAGCCTACGTTTAAAGTGCCGTGGGAATTAAAGTATGGTGTTCCTAAAATTAGGACTTCTGAAACTCTACTTTTTTCGAATGGAGATAATTATGATGAATTTTTTATTTTAGAGAAGGGTTATTTTAACTATTTCAGAGATTTTGAATATCATAAGTTTTATCTTAGAAGTTTTTTTGATAGTTATTCACCCTATATCTTAACTGAGTTATTTAATGATAATCCTGAGTTTAACTTAGAATTTTATATTGAAAAATGGATTAATTTTTCACGCTTCATTTTAAATTCTCTAACAGAAATTTTAAAAAATGGGAAAATAAATCAAACTGAATTTGTTCAATTTCGTCCAGAAAAAGAACTAATATACAATATTCATAATTTCGTAGAAGATCAAAATAATTTTCCATTTTTAGCATTAAGTTATGAAAGTTCAATTACAAAGGAATTATTTACATTTAATAACGATCTTTTAAACAAACCTCCCAGTAGTTTCGAAGAAATTGAATATCTCATTAAGTATAAACAAGCAGAAGAATTAATAAAGAACTATAGATTTGAAGAAGCGGCTAAAGTATTAAACGATGCGCTAAAAGTATTTAATAAAAACCAACAAAGAAAAACTGTGGTAGTAGTTCTATTAAAATTAAGAAAGATTGCAAAACTCTTAAATCATGAAGATACAGCTCTTAACTATCTTCAAAATGCATTAGGAGTAGCTAAATCTGGTGAAATCACCATAGATATCATTATTAAAATTCATTTCAAATTAGGGATTGCATATTATGAGAGGAAATATTTCAAGGAGGCTGTAAATCACTTGAAGATCATCATAAATTTCCTTGAGAAAGAAAGCATCTCATTTAGCAAAGAAAAATATTTAGGTTTGGCATACCTCTATATAGGATTGATATATTTAGAACAAAATGAAATTGATGAATCTAAAATTTATTTTAAGAAGGCATTTCTAATTGGCAATGAGAATTTATACGTAAAATTAAAATATTTTCTATTGCGGGGTATTTATTATAAAAAGAATAATAATTTGTCGCTAACTCAGAAATATTTAAGAGCTGGAGTAGATGCAGCGGGTTTTGATTTTGAAAATGTGAGAATTATTAAAGTTTTGACAGACTTAATTCTTGAATTATCTGAATTTTATATTCATTACCGTAAGGATGCTAAAAAAGCATTTTATCTGTTAAATAATTTAGAAAAGCATTTATCTTTAAAAGAAATTAGTTATATGAAAAGAGCAATACGTTGTAACTTATTACTTAGTGATTATTATAATATTTTTGGTTTAAATCGTGAAAAATCTCAATATTACTTAAAACAAGGTCAAAAGTTAAAAAACCAGTTTGAAACAATAGGAATAAGTTTTTGAATTATAAAAATAAATCATTATCTATCTCGAAAATTGAGATCTTTTTGCTCCAAGGCTATCTTTTTGGCCTCCAAATCGACCTTTTACAACTCTTTCTAAATACAACTCTCGGAATCGCATCCTTGGAGGTTTTTTCCTTTGAGCATTTACTCCTGTCCGATCAATCTTTGGAGTTTGCATTTTAACTTTTCCTGCTTTTGTTAAGGAACCATGAGATCCGGGCATTTTCTTCTAATCTTCTCCAATTTATAATCTTTATAATTATGATTATATAAATTATTTTAAACTCTTAAGTTTTGTTATAGATTATTTATAAAGCTATTACTTAGTTTCTTTTTTTTAATATATTTTAATATTTACTATGCTTAAATATCGGACTCCAATTTTTTATTAAATTTTATAATTATCTATTTAAATAAATAACAATCTAATTCAAATGAATATTATGTCTGAAAATAGAAATCTTAGGTCAGAATTCAAAGACCTTGAGAAAAATGGAGAAAAGATCTTGTACAGTGATAATATGATAGTCTGCTTTGCTTGTGGAGAGGAGATTGACAAAAATATAGAGATTTGTCCATATTGCAAAACTAATCTTGAGTAATTATTTTTACCCAAATATCTTAAAGTAAAGGAAAGATTATCATTTATATAAATTATAAAATAGGCATTTCTGTGAACATTAAAAGCGGAAATATAAAGAAAAAGAGTTACCTAGGCATCTGGGTCTTAATTTTTATTGTAATTACTTCCTTATGTTTTATTTTATCTCTATTAATTAATCCCTTTTGGTGGTTTTTATTACCGATATCCTTATTTTTTCTTATCATATTTCAGTTGATATCTCGTTACTTCTGGTTAGAAAAAAATATATGCCCTCGTTGTAATGCTCCAACAAGCAAATATGGTGAATTTTGTAGAAATTGTGGTCTTAAGTTATGGTTCAGATGTCTCTCTTGTGGAAAATATCTCCGAGTTAATACTAAATTTTGTGATAAATGTAATATTGAACTTGAACACACTATTGAAGAAAAAGAGACTTTTAAATTTGAAACAATGAAAAAAGGCTCTTCTTTACCTGAAATACCAAATTTTTGCTCTAATTGTGGTAAGGAAGTAAAAAGCTCAGAAAATATTGAATTTTGCGAAGGATGTGGAGAAAAATTGCATTAAATATCACTCATTTTTTACATCTCTCTTTTTTGAACTAAATAAAAATGATAATAAAATCCAGAGAACTAGATAAATCAGAACATTTCTGACATAAATTAATAATATTTCATTATAATAAGCCAATTTTAGAAAATAGACTAAAAGTAACCAAGATACATTTATAGGAATAATATAAAGAGCATATTTTTGTGATAATGTCTCTCTTTTCTTCCAAATCAAATATATTGCAATAATTACGGGAAAAATATGGATATAATCATAATAGAGGTATAAAAAGAATAATTCATAAACAACAATTATTCCAAGTGGTACAATAGAATAAATTAAAAAATTATTTATGTATGGATTATCACGGCAGATAAACCAGGTCAACGAAATTGAAAAATACCATTGACTAATTGTAAATATTGTTATATTTGTACCAGGATCTCCATGTTGCTTAATACCATAAAGAAAAGTATCTAAAGGCTGCCATGAAAAAGGGATAATAAATTGGAATAACAAAGAAATGAATATAGCAATGGAAATTTGCAATAATGTTATTGTATGTAATTTAAAATGTTTAAAGCTGATATTTGTCATTTTGTTGTTACACTTCGAAAAAAGATTTCTAAAAATATTGAAACTTTAAATATGCACTGGTCGCGTTAGGTACTTGATCGATCAACTTGCAAATAAACGAGTTGTGTAAGTACAACCGCGGCTTCAAATAAATTGAAGAAGAGCGCTGTTGTGTAGAGGGCTGGTTCTAGATTTGGGTATAAGCCGATCAAGACTAGAAATAATGGAACCTGAAGCGGGATCTCAAGCAAAAGTAAAAAAATCACGGTTGTTACTGGGTTGGACCGCATTTGAGTAATCATGACTTTTCTATTCTCGGGATTTCGTAATGACAAGATGGCCACGGCCATGTTGAGACAAAAGTAGATGAGACTACAAAAAAACCAAAGGTAGTGACCAGTGACACCATAGCGATTAAAACCGATCGGGATAAGGGCGGCGACAATCACCATGAGTCCAGTCGTGACGATACTGCGAATCCGCCCGATTTGGGAAACCTCAACCTCGTTTTTGCGAGTGATACTAATGAGCGCACCAAAAGCTACAAAAATCCCTGCGATATGGGCTATTCCAATAAATAAGTCAACGTCTTGAACCAAAATCCACCATAAAACTTATTATTATAGTATTATGAATAAATATATTTAAATAATTCGAAGATCGAACATACATAAGTCTGGTCAAGGATAATAAATTGGAATAACAAAGAAATGAATATAGCAATGGAAATTTGCAATAATGTTATTGTATACAATTTAAAATGTTTAAAGCTGATATTAGTCATTTGAATATTTTCAAAGAAATTTCATACTTTCTAGAATGATACTAGCTTTTTGATTCTTAATAAAAAAGACTTTTTATTATAAAATTGAAAGCTAAATTCAGCGTCTGCATTCAATGAAAATTCTCTTGAAAATGAAAGACGCGGAATATGTATATAAAGAAGCTGGAATTACCAATCCTCGCAAACAATGGGTATACTGAATATAATTCAGCGAGATTTTATATCTAAATCTAGAATAGTTTAAAATATACTTCAATTATCAGAATGCTTATTTCTAAAGATTTGACAGAATTAATTGGGCTTTTACTTGGAGATTTGTTTATAATTTATACATAATAATAATGATGCTTTAATATAGGAAATTATTTCTATTTTTGAAGGTTTTGTAAAATATGAAAATTTTAGATGATGAAAAATTTATCAGAAACGTGGAAAGCTTAATTGACCCAAAGGAAGTTAGCTTTTTGTATTTCTTCCAAGGATTCAAACGGTTTTTGCCTCGCTCCCTTTTTAAAAAGCTGTTAATTAGGACTTCAAGAAAGACTCCCTACATGGGTTTTGTAATTGAACCTTATTGTCTTTTTTTATTCTTTAAGCTTAAAAATATCGAAAAAGCAAAATCATTATTACCGGAACGCTATGAGTTAAAAAAAACCAGAATTTTTGCTGATGAAGAACCAGACCACTATTTGGGAATGGGGGTTTTCAATACCCGAGCAAGTACTTTTTGGGGTTCTAGGTTAGAATCATATCTCGTTGCGGAAGATAAAAAAACCGGTCTTATATCCTGGATTTTTATCGATATTCTGAGCAATACAATAATTGCTCTCCCTTCAGTAGGAGTTGCAGATAGAAACAGTAAAAATGCTATATATACGACTAGCTCAAAGGGAGATCTATTACTGGATTTTAAAGAAGACACAACTGACCGACAGTTAATCTTAACGGGTAATATTACCAATGGAAAAATGCGCAGCCTTGATCAACCCCTTTGGGTAATAGGAAATACCTCTATCGGCCATAAAAAAGAATTTTCAGATAAAGAAGATGATCCATTTGCCGTAATATTTGATCCTGCTGAAGTTGAA
>CP070831.1:1426471-1439193 GCA_020344955.1 Promethearchaeota archaeon
TTACTTCATTTACACCTTCTCTCATATTCTTCTCTTTATTTTTAATTTCTTCAAGCTTTTTTTCCACTCTTTTACTAAAATCGGGTTTCAAAAAAGGTAACCACACTTCAATAAGATTTTCAATAACAAATTTTCCTAAATCAGTTATAAAGTAATGATATTTTACCCTATCTATTAATTCACGAGTTTGTAATAATTTTATTATGACAGGTCTGGTTGATTTCGTGCCTAAGTGATTTTTTTCCATTAATTTAAGCAAGGAGGTATCTGTATATCTAGGAGGAGGTTTAGTCTCTTTTTGGATAAACAATATTTCCTTTATTGGAATTTCATCACCAATGATTTGGATCTCTTCCTCATACTTTGGTTTAAGAAAAGGAGCAACTTCTAGAAACCCTGGTGTAACTAAGGATACAATTTGAGCATTAAATGGCTCTGTCTTAATCAAAATTTTTAAAAGCTGCTTTGATTCCAATGCATCCTCTCCAAAGAGAGCAAGGTAATGACGTGCAAGTAGATCATAAACTCTTTTTTGTAAATTATTTTCAAACTTCGAACTATTAACATCTAAACTTTCAAGTGGAGTGATGGGGGGATGATCTCCCATATCTTTTTTCCCATTTGTAGGATTTAATCTTTTATTCTGTATTAAGTCTAGTGTATAGTTTTTAAATTGAGGATGTTGGGTAAATTTTTGTAAAATTTCACTATGATTAAAATCTGGTTTATAGACATCACTATCAGTCCTGGGATAAGAAATAATCTTGTTTAAATATAGAGCATTTATAGTTCGCATTGCTACATTAGCAGAAATTCTTAGATTTTTTGTCAATAAAACTAGAGCTTTTGATGTATTCAATGGACTTGGGGGGGATCTTCTAATTACTTTCTTAGAATTGTCAATGATCTTGCCAATATTCTCATTTCTAATATTTTGAAAGATTTGTCGTGCTTTAACTTCTCGATCCTTTTTGAACGGATTAAGTTCATGATGAGCTCTAAATACTCCATTTTCATGAATTAAATCAGCATCAATCAAAAAATATGGTTCTGGAACGAAATCTATAATCTCATGTTCTCTGAGATATATTAAATATAGAAGACAAGTTTGAACACGACCAATTGAAGTAAACCTAACTCTAAATTTGTTTAGCAAAGGACGTAATGAATTTGTCAATTCTCGAGTGGCGGAAAATCCAATAAATGCGTCAATTATTGCTCTCGCTTCTCCAGATTCACCCCAACTATACTTTGGTGTTATAAGGTTATTAAATTTATTTATAATTTCACTTTTTTGAAGGGAACTAAGCCATAATTGAGATACTTTTATATTAGGTTTTACTTGTTTTACATAAGGAAGCGCATCAAATAGGCCAATATTACAACCTTCAATATCAGCATCAGTTCCGATGATACAATGATTACACTGTTTTGCATAATCTAAAATTGTTTTAATATAAGATCCTAAACCACTTATTTGATATTTCTTAATAGAATTGGGATTTGTTATTATTTCCCGAGGAGGGGGATTTGACCAGCTTTTGTAGGCATCAGTATTTCTATATTCAAGCAAATGCCCACGTAAGGGAATAACATATATATTTTTAGATGTGACTAAAAAAATACTCAATTTTTTAGTAATATTTAAGGTTTTTATAGGACCCAATGCTTTTGCAATAGCTTCTGCTGCTTTTTTTTTTTCTGCAATAATTAATGTAGCCATTTGAATTTTCTTCGTAAAATAGGATAATATAATTTAAATTCTGAAAGGGTTATAATATTTCTTAACAGATAAATTAATTTCTGTTAATATAAAAGAAAAATTAAGTAAAAAAAGCATTTAATTATATGTGGATAATATTAATAACCTAAATCGGTAGAGTAAATGAAAATGTTGATCCTTTGTTTTCTCCTTCTGAACTTGCCCAGATCTTACCTCCATGAGCAGTGATGATCCCTTTAGTAATGTAAAGACCTAAACCCGTTCCAGAATCCTTGATGTTGATATGCTCATTCATTATTGGAGGCTTAATTCTTTCAAATTTCTTAAATAATCGTGTGAGTTCATTTCCAATTAAACCAATTCCATTATCTTTTATATTAAAAATATACTTATCATCTTCTTTTTTAGCTGTGATTTCAATCCACCCGTAATCAGGAGTGAATTTTATTGCATTTGAAATTAAATTGACAAAAACTGTGAAGATACGTGTAGAATCTACATTTAATAGTATATCCAGATCCATGTTCAATATTATTTCAAGATTCTTTTCATTAATTAGATAACTTAATTCGTCAAGGCAATCATTTATTATTTTACTGACGTTAGTTAACTCTTTTTGCAATTTTAACTCATTTTCATCAATTTTCAATACTTCTAGAAGCTGATCCATTAGCACTTCTAATCGATTGATATTTCTTTGCACAGTTAATAAATCTGTTGTAATTTCAGGATTAAGTTGATTTCTATATCTCATCAAAATATAGTCAGTATATCCAGAAATTGAGATCAATGGTGTTTTTAATTCATGTGCAGCCATTGTGATAAAATCATTTTTTACTTTATCAAGTTTCTTCAGTTCTATATTTTGTTCTCTTAATTTTTTCTCTGATTCTAATAATTCTTGCTCTAATCGGAATTTTTCAGTAATATCAGAAAAAGTTCCTTCAATTGCAAAAGGCTTATTATTCTCATCTCTTATTAAATGGGCATTAACCTGCACGACTATTTCTTCTCCATTTTTTTTGGTAACGGGTACTATATAATTTCTAATAACTCCATTTATCAATAATTCTTCTCTATACCTTTCTTGGTCTTCCTTTTTTTGCCAAGAAAATGGCGGAGGCGTTCCTATCAAATTTTCAGAGGGAACAAATCCTGCAATCTTAGAAAACGCAGGATTATGATATAATATTTTACCTTCCCATTCTACCTTATAATACCCCTCATCTAAATTTGTAATCATATTTCGAAAATTATTTTCAGATTCTTTCAACTGATTTTCCATTTTCTTGCTGTCACTAATATCTCGTATAACAGTAATTATTTGTTTAACCTTACCTTCTCTAAAGATCGGAATTTTTCGTGTTTCAGTAAAGATTTCCATATTATTTACAAAAATACTTCCTTCAGTTAGAAGCGTTTTACCGTTGTTAAAAACTTGTTCATATTCATTGCGAACATCATCATTTAAAAATGGAAACGCTTCAAAAACGGTTTGACCAACAATTTTTTTATCAATACCTAAAGCAGCGAGCCACTGATCAAATCCAGAATTTGAGAGAATAATTCTCAAATCTTCATCAATAACATGCATTGGATCATTTAATGAATCAATCGTGGTCCGATATTGATGTTCAGATTCTATTAAATCCTTAGATCTTTCTAACACTTTTTGCTCCAATTCCCTGTTAAGATTTTGTAACTCTTCTTGAGATTTCTTTAATTCCTGTTCTGCTTGTTTCTTTTCTGTAACATCTTGTATTATTACTTGAAAAATAGTTTCACCTCCAAGTTCCACAAGGGAATCATCTATGCTTATCCACATCAACTTTCCATCTTTTGATCTAGTAATTTGAATTTCAAGCGGTTCTGGAACAATTCCTTTCATAATAGACTGATATCTTTCTCTAAATAGAGGTAAAGCCTTTTCTGGCTTAATACTAACTTCCAAAAAGTTTTTGTTTATTAAATCTACAATTCTTCTTTTAAAGAGTTTTTCAGTTGCAGGGTTACAATCAATTATTTTTCCCTTTCTATCAATTAGCATAATAGAATATGGAGAACTTTCGAATAAATGGCGATATTTTATTTCTGAATCTTTAATTTTCTTTTCAGCATTTTTTTTCCCAGTAATATCTTGAATAATTGCTTGAGTAAGTGTTTTATCTCCAATCTTAACGAGTGAACTCTGAATTGATAACCAAATTTTTGTCTCATCAACTCTCGTGATTTGAAATTCTAAGGGTCCTAGTTTCTCCCCTTTTAAGAATCTTTTAAAACGATCTTTTAGCATATTTATAAGATAGTCCGATCTTTTTAGCACTGACAATACTTCAGAAAATTTTTTTCCAATTAAATCCTTTATCTCTATAACAGAGAGTAATTCAGTCATTGTTGAATTACAATCAAGTATAATTCCCTCTTCATCCATAAGCCAGATCGCATATGGAGAACTCTCGAATAAGTGACGATATCTTTTCTCAGATTCTTTTAATCGACGTTCAGTTTGTTTTCGTAAACTTATATCTCTAGCTAAATTCAGAATTTTAGTCACTTTGCCATCTTCTTTTAATGGAACTGAGTTTACCTCATATTCAAAAATTTCTCCCGTTTTAGTTTTAGCTTTAACTTCAACTCCTTTAACTTCGTTTCCAGCAACTATAAGTTCTCCTATAGCCCTCAGATCATCAATTTTATCACCAGCATAAAATTCTAAGAAATTTTTGTTCCTTACTTCTTCTAGAGTCATACCTATTTTTTCTAATAATGCAGGATTCATATCTAAGATCTCTCCCATAGTATTGGTAATAAAAATATAATCAGGGCTTGAACTGAAAATCGTACGGTATTTCTCTTCGGATTCTTTAATTTTTTGTTCTAGAGAAAATTTTTCAGTAATATTTCTGGCTAATCCACTAAATCCTATTCTATTTGCATTTGAATCATAAATAAGATAAACAGAAGATTCGCATGTTATTTCTTCACCATTTTTCGTTAGGAATTGATATTGAAAGTTGGTTTTTGGTTTTCCTGTCTCATATACTTCTTTATATACATCAATGATTTTTTTCCTGTTTATGTCATCAACAAAATTCTTAAAATTCACACCTATTAATTCTTCCCTTGAAGATCCTTGAAGTTCACATAGTGCATCATTAAAAAACATAAAATTACCATTTAAATCGACTTCAAAATAACCTTCTTTCATATTTTCTAAGATTCCTCGATATTTCTCTTCCGACTCTTTTAGCTTTTGTTCAGCCATTTTACGTAATGTAATATCTTCATAGGTAACTAATATCCCTATTACAATACCTTTTGAATCATATAAAGGAATTCTATTTATCTCAAACCAGGTTTCTTTGCCTTCAAGAGTCGTCAATGATTCTATAGCATTATACACTGGTTTATTGCTATTCATAACTTCAAATTCTCTATCTTGGATAGATTTTATATTATTTTTAAGCCAAATTAAATCAGTATCAGTTCTCCCAATAATAGTTGTAGGGTCTTTCAATTTATTTAAAAAGGCAAAATTCTTATTACATCCCATATAAACTAAGTTTCTATCTTTCCAATAAATAAGCTGAGGGATATTATCAAGTACTAATTCTAACATCTCTCGTGTCTTCTGTACAACACTTTTTCCTTCTCTTGTTTGAAGGAGTTTCCAAAACTGTATTTCAGGTACATAATCTGCTAAATTATCAAAACGTGCTTGACTTCTCTTTAAATCAAATTCAAATTTTTTAAACTTAGTGATTTCTCTACAGATTAGAAGAGCTTTTTTCTTACTTTCCTCAATGTCTATGAAGCTTTTTCCCTTAATTTGATACCATCTATATGTTTTACCCTCATATTTAATTTGAGATTCTTCGGTCCCAAGACCTATTCTAAAGATATCTTTTATTAGTCCATTTACTCTTTTAAGATCCTCTGGATGAATAAATTCGCTTATTTTTTTCTTTGGGAAAAAATCTTGAAAATTAGTATATTCAACTTGATCCTTTTCATTAATAATAAATATTAGATCATCAATATTTTCAGTAAAAATCTTGCCAATTTTGCTGAAATTTTCGAAAGTGCTTGTCATTTCTACCAACTTACCCATTTAACATTTTAGGATTTGAAAATTTAAATAATATTACAGAAAATTTACATATTCTTAAATAAAAATTGTGCAAATTAAAATTTATTTTTTTTCTTGTTAAAATTTACAGAAGGAGATTTCTAGTTTTGTGAATTACAGGAAACAGAATTAGTGTATTTAGATTAAGCTAACTGATTTGTTAAACTTCTTATATATTTTCTCATTTTAACTTGCTTTGAGATTATAGATTTCAATTGTTCCTTTGATTTATTTTCTAAATTTATAATTTCAGGTAAAAAATTATACTTTATGAAGAAATTTCTACATTCCTTTGATATTATATTATTAGGCATATTTTTAGGATTATAGTCAAAAGTATCAATTTTTAGCTCCCATTGTTTAATAAAATCTCTTATATTTGGTTTTGCTTGGAAAATTGGTAAAGCTCCTAAACTATTTGGTGTGTTAATAGCCACATTTGCTCTTTCACAACTGAATCTATTTCCATTAAATGATATTGCAATCCCCCCTTCATCTTTTACTCTTTGGAGCATATTAATATCAGTAATAGAGTCACCTATAGCTATCATTTCCGAAATTGGAAAATTTGTTCTTTTAGATATTTGTTCGACCGCAAATTCCTTCCTTTTACCCCCTCTAACTTTTATTTGATTCATAACCTTTATATAGTTAGAGTTTTTAGCTTTCCAAAAGAAATTATGCAAATCTTCAAGAACAGAATCAAGATTTTTATCATTAAGAAGATATTTCTCAAAGATGTCTTTTATGAGGATATTAACTTCTGATCGTATATCCAATATGTCATTTTTCAAATCATTAATGTTTAGATCTGTGCTATATACATGATCTCTTGGTATATTTAAATTGGCTGTAACGTTAAGAGCAAAATGTTCATAGCTGGTAGAAATGACAAATACATCCCAATCTCTATGCAAAATTTCCATTAATTCTTTGCATCCTGGCAGCAATCCTAAATTACTTCTTGCTAAATATAATAAATCTCTATCTGTAAAACATGATATATATATGGGAGCTATTAGTCTAAGTGTATCTCCCGGCTGATATTCTGAGATACTATATTTCTCTTTTATCCCTGGGACATCAATAATATAATCATCATAGTTAGAAAGCATGGTAAAAAAATCTCTCATATTATATTCTCTTAAATTTATTCCCAAAACTTCGTTTAAGTTCATACTAAGTCTCGCGGCGAAATCAATGGCACTTATTGGCCCTTCAAGGTCCCAACAACAGCAAAATTTCTTTTTTTTCAAAAAGTCCTCCTTTTTGCTTAGAATTTGTATATTATTTATGATAAAAAGAATTTTAAAATCATTAAAAACTACTTATTAAGGATTTATTACTAAAATATTAATAAAGAAGGCTAAGATATGAAATTTTTCAATTATACTATTTAGTTTTAAAAATCTCCTGAATAGATTTATTTCTCTCTCTTTCAACAATTTCTTTCCATTTTGGTTCTATTACATCAAAAGCTTTAACAGTCAGATTTCTTATCTCCTCGTCAGAAGATTCTAATAAGGATCCTAGATATACTAATGCTCTTTTATCTCTAATCCTAGTTAAGCTTTCTATGATAAATATTATTCTGAATTTGTCTATCTCATCCTTTTCTTGTTCCTCTTTAAATTTTTCTACAATCCTCAACGTTGCTCTTCCATCTCCAATTCTTCCTAATGCTTCAATGATTTTATTTATTACAATATGATCTTTTTCTGATCGGAGAGCTCTACACAATAGATTCGTGGCGCGTCCATCCTTTAATAACCCAAGATTTCTAGCAGCTTCAGCTCTTTTCTGCCAGTCTTTATCATGAAAAAGTTGTTTTATTAAAGCGTTAAATTCAGCATTCTTTTCTGGCCAATTCATAATTTAAGAATAAACAAATTAAGATATTATTATAATATGATGATTATAGAATATAAAACTCTAACCTATATAAAAAAATCAAGTTAAAACTCAAATTTATTTATTTAATAACGAATTCATATGGTCGATTCGTTTCTGTAATAATTTTCGAGTGCCAACATCTTTTCTATGGAATAATTTTCCTTCAATACAATTAACACCTGTTTCAGCAATTCTTTCTGCATTTTCTAAAGAGTCAGCAATTCCTAAAACCCCCATTGCTCTTGATGTTGTAGTGAAAATTTTTCCACCTTCTCGATAAACTGAAGCATAATAATATTTTGCTCCAGATTTATTGATTTTATCTAAATTTATCTTAACTACTTCCTCACTTTTAGGATTAACTGGATATCCCTCTGGAGCAAGGTATTTACATACTGTTGCCTTTTTTTCAAAACTAAAATTTTCAGATAATTTTCCGTCCATGATCGCTCTACAAATATCAACAAGGTTTCCTTCAAGGAGAGGTAAGACATTCATAGCTTCAGGGTCTCCCCATCGAGAGTTATATTCAATCAATTTTAACCCTTTTGCGGTTTTCATGAATTGACCATATAAAAATCCTTTATACTCTACCCCTGTTTCTGCTTTCACAGCAGCAACAGTTTTTCTCATATCTTCAATAGCAATATCAACATCATCTTGAGTTATAAATGGCATAAGATGATTTTCCATAGAATAAGATCCCATACCTCCAGTATTTGGTCCCTTATCTCCTTCATAAGCTCTTTTATGATCCTGAACAAGAGGAGAGCCAAGTACATTTTTTCCATCAACAAAAGTTTGAAGTGTAAATTCCTCACCAACACACTTTTCTTCTATTAAAAATCTACTAGTTTTGTTTACTAATTCTTGGCAATATTTTATTGTATCTTCCATTGAAAAAAGATGATCTCCAAAGACTTTAACTCCTTTACCACCAGTTAAACCTTCCGGTTTTACAACAGTATTCTCTACTCCCATATCTTTGAGATAACTTTTTACACCCTCCATGGAATCAAACATTTTACTTTTTACATTGGATTTAATTTTATATTTTTCAAGTAGATCCCTTGCGAAGACTTTTGAACCTTCTAATTGAGCAGCTTCAATTTTAGGGCCTACACAAGGTATACCTCCTTTTTCTAAGGCATCTACTATCCCAACTACTAAAGGTGCTTCAGGTCCAATTGCTGCAAAATCCATTTTGTTTTCATTACAAAATTCGATGATTTGTTTAAAGTCTGTCTCTGAATGAATTTTTATTTTCTTACTTAAATCTTCTAATCCAGCATTTTTGAAACTCATAAAAGAAAATAAAGTAGCACCTCCTTTTACAAGGGTTTCACCAATTACATGTTCTCTAGCTCCATGCCCTATAATTAATACATTTACCATTTCCTCTCCACCTCTACTTAAGAAAATGAATTAATAATAACTAATAAGAGTAATATTTAATTTTAACATTAATTATTAACCAAATAATTATAAACTTCTATAAGATTTTTGATAAAAATGTCAGAAGATAAATATAGACAGGCTGCAAGAACTATAGTAAAAGCAGGATTTCTTCCATTTCCTATAAATAATACCTTGATTAGATTATTGAAGCTATTGATTGATGAAGAGCAATTAGGTTTTATCATGAGTTTTAGAAGGAAAACATCTCAAACTATGGAAGAATTAAAAAAAAGTTCTAAAATGACAGAAGATGAAATTGAAACGCATGTCAAGAATTTAGCTAAGAAAGGATTTTTATTTAATCAACCTAATTCAAAAGGTGTAATGGTTTACAGATTGATGCCATTACTCATGGTTGGGGCATTCGAATATACATTTATGAAAAAGATTCAATTTTCAGATGATAATAAAGAAATCGCAGAATTATTTGCTCAATTATTTAGTGAATTAGCAAATTTTGTACAAGGTAATTATGATACAATTCTTACTTTATTTAGAAACCTACCTCCATTTGATCGAACGATTCCATTTGTTGACAATTTAGAAGGAAAAGAAATTCAAATAAATATAAACACCGATATAGATGTTCCAGAAGAAAAAATAATATTAACTCAAAATGTAAAAAATTTAATTCAAAAGTTTGACGAAATTGCAGTAGGTCATTGTTTTTGTAGACAACATCAAGATTTATTATTAAATCCATGTAAGCAAACAACTCTTAGAGAAAATTGTTTTACTTTTGGAAAATCTGCTAGATATGTCGTAGAACAAGGCTTTGGAAGAATGATATCTAAAGAAGAGGCATTAAATCTTTTTAAGAAATCTGAAGAAGATGGTTTAATTCATAAAACTTGGCATCCTCATTCAGATATTTCTAAGGCAGAAACAAGTGTTTGTAATTGTTGTAAGTGTTGTTGTGGGACCTTTGACTGGTGGAGGCAGGGAACTACAGCTATGATAAATTCAACCAATTATTTATCTTATATTGATAAAGATAAATGTGTTGGATGTGGAACATGCATGGAGAAATGTCCTGTAGATGCTATTGAAGGTGATGATAACAATAAAGCTGAACGTAAGGCAGAATGGTGCATAGGATGTGGTATTTGTGCTCACTTCTGTCCTGAAAATGCTATATCTTTATTAGAGGGTCAGAGAAAGGTATTTATACCTCCACCTAGATTAAGATAGTAAAATTAATTCCATGCCTTTTTATTTGTTTTGCATTTACTTATGACATTTATTAAGATAATAAAATAATTATTACAGCATTCATTTTTTAGCTTAATATTACCAATTTGAACGTTTCAATAAAATGAGTAAAAATATTTGTATTGAATTCAACAAAGTTTCTAAAAAATATAAAGAGCTACTCGCTTTAGACAACATTTCATTCACAATAAATAAAGGAGAAGTTTTTGGATATATTGGCCCAAATGGAGCTGGGAAAACAACTACAATTAAGATCTTAATTGGACTAATAACTGATTTCAATGGAGAGGTATATATTTATGGAAAAAATATTCAAAAAGACACTAGAGATTTACATAAACTTATAGGATATCATCCACAAGAAGCAGGATTTCAAGAATGGCGCACTGTTGATCACGCTTTTAAAACATTTGGTCGCTTATCTGGACTTAGTTCAGATTATATTGAGAATCGAACTCAAGAAATTTTAAGATTAATTGGACTTAAAGATTTCCGATATAAAAAAATCACTCACTTATCAGGAGGTATGGTCCAGAAATTAAGACTTGGACAAGCACTTCTTCATGAGCCTGAAATTTTGGTAATGGATGAACCCTTATCTGGTCTAGATCCACAAATGAGATTTCAATTTAAAGAAATCATCAAAGAATTAGCAAAGAGTGG
Organism: Promethearchaeota archaeon; assembly: GCA_020344955.1. Lineage (GTDB taxonomy): Archaea > Asgardarchaeota > Lokiarchaeia > Sigyniarchaeales > SOKP01 > Loki-b32. The sequence goes on from CP070831.1 coordinate 1,437,550, forward strand.
AATTACTATTTTATTTTCGTCACATATTCTAAGCGATGTTCAAGATATTGCAGATACAATCGGCATATTAAATAAAGGGCAAATAATGAAAATTGGCACACCTGAAGAACTTCAAACTAATTTCCATATAGGTAATACATTAGAAATTATTCTAGCTGAAAATTCCCCTCTCTATAATAGACTAGAAGAAATATCAGGAGTAGATTCTGTAGAAAATATTAACTCAAATAAACAATTAATTCATTTAGAATCTGAAGTTGATATCGATTCAATTATCAGTAAAATTTTGAATAAATTATTAGAGAGTAAATGCTTAATTAGAAGTTTTAGTCTTCTAAAGCCTAGCCTAGAAAAAGTCTATTTAAAATACGTAGGAGGTAATTCTGAATGAGTTTAAAGTTACTCTTCTTGGATGAATTAATAGGCTATGCAAAATCAAAAGTTATGATCGTACTATGGTTTGGTTTACCATTATTATCATTTTTAATACAATTCATTGATCCAGGTCAATTAGAAGGGATGCCTGTTTCATTTTTAGTGTCTCTTGTTGTTTCAAGTATTGGAGGGACTCTTTCTGCAATTATGCTGAGTACGTCAATTGTAAGTGAAAAAAATCGTCATGTATATGAATTATTTCTAATCAGACCAGTACGTCGTAGTAATTTACTCTTGGCAAAATTTCTTGCTGTATATTCCTGTTTAGTCATTGCTGTATCAATTTCTCTTGTGGTTGGTTTAATTATTGACGGATTTACCGGGGATTTATCAGAATTTTATCTGGAGAGCACTATTGACTCTCTAATTATTGGAGTTTCTTCAATGGCGATTACATGCTCGATTGGTATTCTCTTTGGTGTTATAACCTCCTCTGTACCGGTAGCAGCAATTTTATCTGTTTATTTAGGTAGTCAACTTTCTTCTCTTATAATATTACCTGCATTCTTTATTGAAGCTTTAGATCCTAAATTATTGGCCTTAAGCTTAGGAATATGTCTAACAATTACAATAATGAGCCTAAATTTGTTCTTATTTAATAGGAAACAATTTTAGAGGAACGATATCATTGATACGTATATCAAATCTAAATTACTTCATTCTCTTTTCTTTCTTTTGTTTTAGGAAAATTACGAATAGCATAAACAATTCTTTGAATTACTGTAATATTAGTCCCTATTGCGAGAATTATCATGGTCCACCATAGAGCTGTAGGGAACCATATCTGAAATATTGCCCCAATAAATAGAATCGGCACACGATCGGTACGTTCTAATAATCCAACACCATATAAATTTTCTTCTCCTATAGCTTCAATCTTTGCTCTGGTATATGAAGTTAAGAATGCTCCAATAAGAACTATAAGTCCAATTATATAATTTGTATAACCCCCAAGAATCAGTCCTATAAATAAAAAAAAGTCTCCAATTCTATCTAAAGTAGAGTCTAAAAAACCTCCAAATTTTGTAGGACCTTGTAAGCGAGCTACTACTCCATCTAATTGATCAAAAAATTCTGTGATAAATAAAAAAATTGCGGCTATTATCAAAAAATGAAATATAAATCCAAAAAAGGTAAAAATCGCAGAAAGTAAACCAAAAATTGTAAAACAATTAGCTGGTATTTTTACTAACTTTCTCCCTAAAGGAA
>CP070831.1:1439293-1459908 GCA_020344955.1 Promethearchaeota archaeon
AATTATAATTAAAAAGTAAAATCAGAAAAAAAGAGGAAATTGAAATGTTAAAAAGCGAATCAGAAAATATGGAATTTGGAGATAATTTAAATGTTGTAATAATTCAGATTTTAGATGAAAAATATCTTGTTGAAGTAGAATATGTTAAAGAGATTTTTGTTCCAGAAGATAAAATCATCCCAGTTCCATTGGCAGAAAAATCTATTGTTGGAATTATTAATATAAGAGGGGATATATATTCTATCATTTCATTAAGACATAACATATATGATAATGATATTGACTATGGATTAAGTAACAGGTCTCGAATTCTTTTATTAGAATATAAGGATTTAAAAATTGCTATATTAGTAGATGCTGTTATTGGAGTAAAAGATATTCCAATATCAATTTTTAGAAAACATGGTACAATCGTAAAAACCAATATCGATTTTAGATTAATCAAATTAACTGGTATTTTTCAAGATGAATCGCTTATCTTATTAGACTTAGATGCTCTGATTCAACCCTATATTAAATCATTAGGAAAGAAAATGCCTAAAAAAGTAGAACAGATACCAAAAACTCTTGAAAAGCCAAAAGTACAACCTAAACAAGCCCCTAAAACTGTTGTCGAGTCTACCGTTGTTATCCCTCAAGAAGTTCAAGTTTCTAAGGATTTAACTACAATTCCTGAAGATGATGCTATAAGACAGGTTAGTTTAACAGCAGAACAACAAGATACGCTTAAAGAAATAGGGAATATTGGTACAGGAAATGCTGTAACCGCATTATCTCGATTAGTGAAAAAGAAAATTGACGTCACTTTAACAGATGTTGGAATTGTACCCTTAGAAGAATTACCAACGCAATTTGGTGGACAAAAGGAAAAAGTATGTGGAATTTTTTGTCATATAGAAACACCAACTCAAGCAACTATTCTCAATATTTTTGAAATGACTCCTCTAATGCAAATGATAGCAGATTTAGCCGGTAAAAAATCAAAAATAGATCCAAAGAAGGTTAAATCTAAGAAAGATCTTGATGATTTTGCAATTTCAACAATTGTAGAAATGGGAAATATTATGGCAGGACACTACGCTTCAGCATTAGCAGATTTATTAGGTCTTAAATTAATGATTGACATTCCTGAATTTGCAATGAGTCAAGCTGGAGAGATAGGTGAATTTCTTTCCAAAGAATTGAAATCAATTGCTGAGTTTTTTATCATAATTAAAACTTCTATAAAAGTATCTGATTTACAACTAAAGGGTATGTTTTTCTTTATCCCCAATCTTGAAAGCTTAAAAGTAATTTTCGAAAAACTTGAAATAGACCACGAAATAAGTGTCAAACATCAAACTGTTAAAAGATTACCCGATAAAGAGAAACTTAAAAACATTAAACTTACTGAAATTCAAAGAGATGCTCTACAAGAAGTTGGAAATATTGGTGCAGGAAATGCAGCAAATGCACTAGCTCAGATGATTAATAAACGAGTTGATATTAATATTCCATCAGTAGAAATGGTTGAACTAGATGAATATGCTAATACTATCAGTGCAAAAAACGAAAAACTCTTAGTTGCTTGGAGTAATGTTATTGGCAAAACGAGAGCTACTGTTCTGACACTGTTTAACTTAAAAGATGCTATAGATATCACATCAATAATAGTAGACGATCCAGATAAAAAGCAAATTGATTTACGGAAGAAAATAAATATGGCCTCAGATTTCCCTGAACTTTATCATAGCGCAATTTCAGAATTAGGACATATTTTGGGAAGTCATTATGTAAGTGCAATAGGAGATTTGCTGGGACTTCGTTTAATGACGGAGCCTCCGGATGTTTCTGTTGATACAGGAAATCAATTATTCAAAATATTAAAGGAAGAAATCGGTTTACTTAAGAAATTATCATTAGTTATCACTACTAATGTTATAATCACTGATATCAAAATTACAGGAACATTCTTATTTATTCCAAACATAGAAACATTACAAGAGTTATTAGATGCACTTTTAAGGTTTTACTCGTAAAAACAAATAAAAGTTATCTACATTATAATTTTTTTTAAAATTTTATAAATAAAACTAGAATATCCAAATTAAGTATACATCGTTAACAAATATCAAAAACCAATAGAAAGTAGAACACTATGTTAAAAAGCAGTTATTATGACTACATTTATAAAGTGGATGGTGAAACAATAAAACTCAGGCCAGAAAAGATATTTGAATCTCAAGGAGTATATTTAATTGTAGATAAAGATTTGAAATTAATTTGGATATGGGCAGGAAGTCAGTCACGCTTATTCCATAGATATATGGCTGCAAACTGGGCGGGTAAACTCAAAACTAAAAAGAAATTCTATAATTTCAAATATGAAGTTATTAAACAAGGGATTGAACCAAATGAATTTAGTATAGTTTACAAGGAAATTAAAGAGAATAGAAATGACTTAAGTTATCCAGGACAATCTAGGCATTCAACGGTAGAGAATAATGCTCTAATTATAAAGAGTGGTTCTGGAATACCAGATCAGATTCTTCAATCAGAATTAAGTCAAAGTGATCTGGATTTACCAAAATCGGTGAAAACCCGAATTAGGAAAATTTTATCTGAGATTAAAGAAATTCAAATGCATGTAAAATATTCTATGGATCATATCCAACAACGTTTTACTGAAATTGAAAAATTATTGGAAAAATAAAGGGTTTAGAAGTGATACGTATTGATGATATTCAAATTAAGGAAGATTACTATAACCTTCTAATTCGCCTATTAATAGATAAAACTGGTTTGAATTTAAATTATTATCAAAGGAATTTTGTAGAAAAAAGAATAAAATCTAGAATGATTCGAGTTGGATGCAAAACAATTGAAACATACTATAACTATTTTTTAGAAAATTCTACTGAAACTGCCAAATTTCTTGATTGCTTCAATATAAATTATTCCGTTTTTTTTAGAAATTGGGAAGTATTTAAGAACTTTGAGAAAATTCTTTTATATTCCTTATATATTTCTCAAAATGATATTAAAAGTGACCTTATACCTAATCCTGAAAGACAATATAGAAACAATCTATCAAAAAATAATAAAACTAGGAATATAAAAAGTGTAATTAAATCAAATATTAATGAATCACTACCTCACTCTTCATTATACAAAAAACTGTGGAAATATTCAGAAAAAAAAGTAAATATTAATATTTGGTCATGTCCTTGTGCGAACGGGGAGGAACCATACTCAATTGCAATGATTTTGGATAATTTAAAAAACCAAATTCCTGGGTTTCCATTCTTTAGGATTATTGCCTCTGACATTGACAAAGATGCAATTAGAAAGGCAAAGAGGGGTATTTATAATGAAGATTCCACAAAAAATGTATCTAAATATTATGAAAAAAAATATTTCACTAAAATAAAAAAAAATTTTGGTTCATTATATTCGTTAGATGATAAAATTAAAAATTATGTTGAATTTATTGAAGAAGATATTACAAATGGTCATAAGCTCTCTTTAAAATATGACATTATTTTTTGTCGATATCTTTTAATTTATATAAATAGAAGAACACGAGAAGAATTCTTAGATATTATTAGAAATAGGTTAAATTTTGGTGGTTTGTTAATCTTAGGAAAAACTGAAACTTTACATAATTCTCAGAGTGAGCTAAAGTTAATTGATTCATATAATCGAATTTATATAAAGACGAGGTGATTTTCATTTCTATTAAGGTTCTCGTGGCAGAGGATTCTAGTTTTCAGAGAAAGATAATTACAGATATGTTGTTGTCAAATGAAGAAATCAAGAGAGTTGAGATTGCTAGAAATGGGAGGGAAGCAATTCAAAAAGTAGAAACATTAAATCCAGATGTTTTAATTTTAGATTTGATGATGCCCGAAATAGATGGTATCACGGTTTTCAAATTCCTTTCAGAACATTATCCAATACCTACAATAATTTTTACATCTAAAAGTCCAGAGACTCTCGATGATTCCATTCAAGCTTTACTTTTGGGAGCATTTGATTTTATCGTCAAACCCAAAGGATTATGGGAAGAAGAATTCCCTAAACTTAAAGAAAAATTAATTTTTAGTACATTGTATGCTGGAAAAATTAAGAAGACTTACGAAAAACGCAATTTATTAATTAAGGAATCAGTTGGGATATCTAAATCTTTTAAACAATTTACCCAACAACCCCACATAACGATAAAACCAAAAGTACAACCATTAGACACCCCTATAAAAAAAAGTCAAACTTTAACAAAAGTAATTGCTATTGGAACTAGTACTGGTGGTCCTAGAACTTTGAAATCCATTTTAAAAGAGATTCCAAAAGATTTTAATATCCCAATTTTAATAATTCAACATTTAGATCCCTATTTCATGAAAGAACTATCTAAATCTCTAAATCAAGTATGCGATATAAAAATCAAAATCCCTGAAAATGGAGAAAAAATACTTCCTGGAGTAGCGTATCTTAGTCCAGGAGGAATGCACATGAAAATTACTCGAAAAAATAATGCTTGCTATATAAAAACATTTAAAGGTGAACCAGTTAACTTTTGCATGCCTTCAGTTGATGTACTGTTTTTTTCAGTAGCAGAAGTCTATAAAAGCCAAGCCATGGGCATTATTTTGACTGGTCTGGGAGAAGATGGAGCTGCTGGATTAGAAGCAATCAAAAATGAGGGAGGGAAAACTATCGCAGAGTCAGAAGAAACATGTGTAGTATATGGTATGCCTAAAGCAGCTGTAAAAAGGGATGCTGCTAAGTTAGTGATTCCAAATTATAAAATTAAAGATTTTATAATAAAATTTGAAAAGAGTAATGAAATCTAAATGAAATATAAATAAATCAAATATGTAAATCTGGTGATAAATATAAAAACCTATGGGCGTGTAATTGAATTCGACAGAAATAATGAAGTATTCTTACCCATAGGGCATTATTATTTAACGAATTTTAAAGAAAAAGCTGAAAAAATTTATCCAAAAATATCAATTTATGGATTAGGTTCATGTATTGCTCTAATTCTTATTGATTTCAATAATAAAGTTTGTGGAATGTCACACATTTTACTTCCTAAAGCAAATCAAAATAAAAAGATAAATTACCCTCATAAATACGCTGACCTTTCTTTAAATTTATTAGTTCAAGAACTGATAGATCATGGTGCTGTGAAAGAATATATAAAAGCAATAATTGTTGGAGGTTCAAAAATTTTTGATCTTGATGAAAATATAATGGGAATTGATAACACTAAATCTATTAAACACGAATTAGAAAAATTAAAGATAAAGATCGTTGGAGAAGATACGGGAGGATCTCGTGGAAGAGGAGTAATATTTGATACTCAAGATTTTTCCGTTTATGTTAAATTTACAGAAGAGAATAATTATAGAAAAATTAATCTTAGAAATGGAATGTTATAAAAATTGGAGGAAAAAGCAAAAATGAATGAAAATACTACAAATAATATTAATAATTTAGAATTGACAGAAGCACAATTAGATATGTTAAAAGAAATGGGCAATATTGGCTCTGGACATGCAATAACTGCACTTTCTGAATTATTAAATAAAAATGTAGAAGTATCATTAACTTCTGTGGATATATATACCTTTTGGAAAGTTCCAGATGTGTTTGATAACCGTAATATTGAGGTAGTGGGTATATACTCCGAAATTCCTGTTAATTCCAATCTTGCTATTATCCAAATATTTCCTAAAGAATCAATTTTAAATTTAATAAATTTGTTAAATAATTCTAATAGAAAATCGTTGAAGGATATAAATACAATTAGTGATTTGGATGAATTTTCTTATAGTATTATTAGCGAAATCGGTAATATATTAAGTGGGAATTATGCTAGTGCTTTAGCAGATTTATTATCAATTAAACTTATCCCAAAAGTACCAAGAATTGCGATTGATACATTAAATGCGATCCTAAATAGTGTTATTGCAAAATATTCCCAATTGATAGATTATATTTTATTAATTAATACAAAATTGATAGTTTCAGATTTGAAATTAAATGGAACAATCTGCCTTATTCCAAATATTAACATTTTAAGGAGTTTATTCGAGATTTTAAACATAAAATATGATTTGAACTTATAGGACTTAAAAAATGCCAAGAGTAAATGAAATTGATGAATTGTTGGGTAATCTGCTACGTCAAGTAAATAATTTATCAGCCGCATTAGTAGTAGATTTGGATGGTTTAATTATTGCGCGTTCCTCAGTACAAGGGTTCGATGAAGAATTAATTGGAGCAATAATGGCAATTCTTGATCAAACCATAACAAAAATTAAAAGATATGCAGAAACTTCATTTGGAACGGGTACATTTGACACCAATGATTTTCAATTATTTTATATGGAGTTAGGAAATAAAGTTCCAGCAATTTTTGTTTTAGTTGCAAATCATTATTCTAATATAGATAAATTTATTCCATTTGCATATATTGTAGCAGAAAAAATTTCATCAATTTTAAGTAATTATGATGTTTCCTTGAAAATTCCTAAATTGACAGAAGAAGGAGAATTAATTCTCCCTGCTGAAGAATTTAATAGGAATAATGTAAAGAAAATTGCTCTCGTTGGATCTGAAGCAGTAGGAAAATCAAAACTAGCACAAATGTATTGTGGGGGGAATTTTAATGAAAATAGGTTATACAAACCAACATTAGGTATATCTATTAATGAGAAAGAATTACAGGTCTCAAGTAATTTTAAACTAACATTATATCTTCTTGATCTAAGTGGGTTGAAGAGTTTTGTAAAAATTCGTAAGTTTTACTATAAATACTCAAATGCAGTATTGATACTATTTGATTATTCTAATATAGATACATTAAATAACATATCAGGTTGGATTGAAGAATCTCGTCATTTTCTAAGAAATGAAACAATTCCACTTATTCTGATAGGAAATAAAATAGATAAAATTGAAAATCGTGAAGAAATTAAATCTCAGGCTTCCAAATTAGCGAATCAATATAATATTTCATTTTTTGAAACCTCTGCATTAACTGGAGAAGGGATTGATGAATTGTTCACTTATCTTATTTCTAGTCTATTTTAGCTTAAAGAAAGATATATATTACATTACACTACTATTTATAAGATAAGATTATAATACTGAATAGGAGATATATTTGTCAATAAATGTATTGATCGCTGACGATTCTCAATATCTAAGAAAAAGCATATCAGATATACTTAAACAACATGATTTAATAAATATTGTTGATTATGCAAAAGATGGAATTGAAGCTGTTAGTCTTGTAAAAAAATACAGTCCTGATGTATTAGTTTTAGATTTAGTAATGCCAAAAATGAACGGTTTAGATGCATTCAAGTTAATTATGGACAGTCGTCCAACTCCAACAGTTATTTTATCTGCCATTAGCCCTAAAAATTTGGATTCTTCTATTCAAGCGTTATTAATGGGTGCTTTCGATTATATCATAAAACCTGGGGGTCTTGGAGCTAAAGATTTACCAAGGTTCCGTGAAGAATTACTCGCTAAAGTATTGTTAGCATCTCAATCTCAAATAAAGAAAATTTTCAAAACAAAAAAAAATGTACTAAGTAAACATAAATCTCTACGCCAAGAAATGGTAGACAGAATATTTGATTTTGGACAATACATAAATCAACTACAACCCATTGAAGAAATTGAAGAAGAACGGGAAACTGACACTTTTGAAATAATGAAAGTGAAAGCAATTCTAAAGAATGAAAATAAGTCAATAGTAGTAGATGAACTTTCGAATAAAATAGAACCAAAATCAACTGAACAATTAGAAATAATTAAAACTAAAAAACAGAAGCCAATTGCTGAAATCTCAAAAAAAAAAAAAGAATCTATTATTATTGCTGATCTTTCTCCTATTTCTGGACTAGCGTTGACTTCTAAGGTTATAGTTATGGGTGCTAGTGTTGGAGGCCCAAGAACAATTACTACTATATTGAAAGAAATCCCTAAAAGCTTTAACACACCTATTTTAATTGTTCAACATTTATCTTCACATTTTACAGAAGCTTTTGCTGATAATTTAAATATAGAATGCGACTTAAAAGTTAAAGTAGCAGAAAATGGAGATTATCTCCAAGGGGGTTATGTATATATCACACCAGGAGATATGCACATGGAAATTACTCTAGATAATAAAACACCTTTATTAAAAATTTTTAAAGGAACACCCGTAAATTTTTGTATGCCTTCTATTGATGTTTTGTTTTTTTCTGCAGCTAAAATCTTTAGAAATCGAACAATGGGGATACTTCTAACAGGTATGGGTTCTGATGGTGTTAACGGTTTGGGTGCAATCAAACGAGTAGGCGGAAAAACTATTGCTGAAGCTGAAGAAACGTGTATATTATACGCAATGCCAAAATTCGCAGCAGAAAAAGGTTACGCAGATTTCATTATACCAAATTACGAAATTAAAGATAAAATGACTACATTTATCAAAAGTTAATATCATTTTAACTTTGATATCTCTTAGACTTTTACCAAGATATTCCTTTAAAATACTTAATGTCTTGAATCAATTTTTCAGATTCATAGTTTGGAACTTCCATAAATGCATAAAATTCATTCTGCCAAAATGCTCTTCCCGAACTGGTAGACCGGACTTCTTCAGCAAATTTGATTGAATGCCTAACAGGTATTAATAATTCAATAACTGCTTGATATTCTTTATCCTGGTCTATAGTTTTAATTTTTGCTGAATATTTTGAAAGCAAAGTAATAGTGTTTTTAATATAATCTGTTGGAAGTTGAATAATTGTATGGTAAATTGGTTGCATTAAAATTAATTCTGCTTCTGATAAGCCCTTTTTAAGAGCATCATAAAACATTGCAGATAATTCAGAAAAAGCATTTTCTTCGTCTAGATTTTCGATCTTTAAATCTGAAATCATAACTTTAATCTCTGTCAACTTTTCTCCACATAATGGACCATTTAGATGAATCTTCTCAAAAATTTCAAAAATAGTTTGCTTATAAAATTCCTCTAAATTTAGATTTCCTTGATAAATTAGGATATTTTGATCCTCATCACATTTCCAGAAATTTTTAATTTCATTATCGTTTAAATTAGTCTTTTCTTTTAAAACATCTTTTAACGTATCAAAAGGCTTTATTGTCGTATAATCAACAGTCTGAAAAAATCTAACCGTTTTACTATCTAATCTTTCTAATTTTAATTTTAAGAAACATTGATTATTTGGTGAAATAGCAGAGATAATAGAAGAACTATATCTACAAGATTCCTTATAAACAGCTCTAGGTTCTGAAATAGAAACATTTACGCCTCTTTTACTTATCTCATTGGCACTCACCTCTAAGTGGAGAGGTCCAGTACCACTCAATAAATTTTCTCCATTTTCTTCATTAATTTCAAATTTCAAATTTGGGTCTTCAATCAATAAATTCTCTATTAATTCTTTCATTTTGTCTAGATCCCTTAAATATTCAGGTTCTATGGAGACCGTCACGACGGGAGTAGTAACATACTTTACACTTTCAAATGGTACCATTCCATTAATCTTATTGCTATCTATTATTGTTTCTCCACTTTTTATCTTTTTAAGTCCTTCTATAGCAACTATATTTCCAACAGGAATTCTTTCTACCTGTTCTCTCCTTTGTCCCATAAAAATAGCTATTCGTTGAATTCTATCATAGTTATTTTCATTTAAAAGGAAGATCTCCTTTTTATTTATACAATTACCTGAAAAAATCCTACCCGTTGAAATTAAACCATGCTTATCTACTTGAACTTTACTCAAACATACTATTAGTGGGCCGTCAGGATCACAATTCACCATAGATTTTCCTAATTCAGAACTGATATCTCCATCCCAAATTCTCTCAATTCTATATTTTTGCGCATCTTTTGGGTTTGGTAAATGATCGACTACCATTCCTAATATTGCTCTGTGAATAGGAAAATAAGTAGCTAGATCTGCATAACTTTCTTTTGTATAGGTATCTTTATCGTATCTTATCCTAATGTCTTTAAATTTTATATTGCTGTTTTCTAGAATATCTAAAGTAAAACCCCACTTATGAAGTGCTGAACCAAATGCAACATTCCCAGCTAAAGGAGAAACTTTCCATTTTTTATTGAATGGATGTTCTGCATATCTCTCTATTAACGTATTAAATGATTTGATGATTCTTACATACTTTTCTTTGATTTTTTCATCAGAAAGTTTTAGTTCTCTTATTAAGCGATCTACTTTATTAATGAATAATACAGGTTTAACTCCTTCTTGCAGTGCTTGTTTTATAACTGTTTCGGATTGAGTAATTACTTCCTCAACAGCATCTACAACTACAACAACTCCATCCACTAGCCTTAAAGCACGAGTCACCTTTCCACTGAAATCTAAATGACCAGGAGTATCAACTAAATTAATTAGAAAAGGTTCATGACCTTCAAGAGATTTCTCATAATATAGAGAAATGTTTGCTGATTTCATAGTTATGCCCCTTCTTTGTTCTTCTTCGAGAAAATCTAAAGCGCGTGCCTCTCCGGCTAAGTCAGGAGATAAAAATCCTGCTTCGCTCAGTAAAGAATCAGAAAGCGTTGTTTTTCCATGGTCAATATGACCAACCAGCCCAAAATTGCGGATTCTTTCAGTTTGGTTCATTAAGTTTAAGATTTCCGAAATTTCTTTTCTACGGGGCATGATATAATAAAAATTTGTTATATAACCTTATCTAGGATTATAAATACTTGGATTAAAATTTTAGGATTTCTATCAGAAGAAAATAAGCGGGAAATGATTTTTCTCGCTACTCAAGATCTTCTTCATTTAATTGATAGCATGGCTCTCAATATCAGTTGGGTCAGATAGCACATTAAAAAATCATTTCCCTAATATAGATAAGAGGTATTTATAATTTAACTTCACCATCAATTCGAACTATTCTCCCATCAATATGTAGTCTTCCATCGCAGAACAGTTCAATCGCCTTAGGAAATGCTTTATGTTCCCATTCTAAAATTCTAGGCCCAAGTGTATCTTTTGTATCAGTATCATACACTGGTACAGCCTGCTGAATAATAATTGGGCCATGATCTTCATGAATATCTACAAAATGAACCGTAACTCCGGAGACTTTCACCCCATAGGCAAGAGCATCTTCATGAGCATGCATACCTTTAAAACTGGGAAGGAGGGCTGGGTGAATATTCATAATATTCCCTTTAAAATGATTTATAAACATTTTACTAACAAAACGCATGTAACCAACGAGCACAATAAGTTCACAATGGTATTTATCCAATATATCAATCATTTTTTGGTCAAATTCCTCTCTTGCGCCTTCATGTTTATCTGATTCAATTAAAATATAAGGTATATTATGATTTTTAGCTCTCTCCATACAAAATGCTCCGTTTTTATTACAAATTAAGACTTCTACTGTAGCTTTATCTTTCAAAATTCCCGTTTCACAAGCGTTTACAATGGCTTCAAAATTACTGCCAGACCCAGAAGCAATTGCGCCTATCCTTAATTTTCCCATAATTCATTCTATGTTTTTCTTTAAAAAAAATATAACTTATTAAAGTAAAATTTTTATTTGATTAATATATATTTTACATAGAAATTTTGTAATATTTCATTCTAAAAACTATTCTCTTTCGAAATTAAACTTACTTGTAAGAGAATGTAATTCTATTTATTAAAAATTAGTAGTAGCAAATTAACAGAACATATCTATATACAAGTGAAACTCCAATTGTTATTATTGAATCAATTTATACTTAATGATATTTATCTTAATAGAAAGCCAAGTAATCGTAAAATTAGAATCTAAATTTTAGAATTAAATTTAATCAAACAAATGAAAAATTAAAATTAATTAACTCTAAAAATGAAAACTTATGAGTTACGAAACTGAACTAAAGCGAATTAAAGAAGAAATAATTCAACAACTTCCTTCAGAGATTACCGTTCAGAAGATTGAATTTGAAGGTCCTGAGATAGCAGTGTATTCTGAGAACTCAGACGTAGATGCTATTGAAAGTTCAACTATTTTGAAAGATTTAGCAAAAACTATGAGAAAACGAGTTGTTTTTCGATGGAATGTAGATAGACGCAAAGATCCTGCTGAAACTGAGAGCTATATTAGAAATTTAGTAAATGAGGATGCTGAGATTTCTGACATTGAATTTGATCATACAAGAGGGGAAGTTATTATAGAATCTGGAAAACCAGGACTCGTTATTGGTAAAAAGGGAATTAATTTAAAAGAAATAAGATCAAATACATTTTGGCAACCAAAAACCATAAGAACACCTCCTTTAGCTTCAAGAACAATCCAACTAATTAGAGGAATGCTTACGAAAGAACGCCAAACTCAAAAGGATATTTTATTAGAAATTGGTAAAAGAATCCATCGACCTTCTCTATTTAAAGATTTAAATATTAGGTTACATGCCTTAGGTGGATTTAGAGAAGTAGGCAGATCTTGTATATTGATGCAAACAAGAGATAGCAATGTACTATTAGATGTTGGTTTAAATGTTGGAAACCCTAATGACAAATTTCCTTTCTTCGATATTCCTGAATTTTCAATAAGAGATCTTGATGCTGTCATTATTTCACATGCTCATCTAGATCATTGTGGACTTGTACCATTTCTTTATAAATATGGGTATCGTGGACCTGTGTATTGTACATTACCCACACGTAATCTTTCAACCATGCTACAATTAGATTTCATTCAAATTTGTGAAAAAGAAGGAACGCCGTTACCTTATTCTAAGAGAGATGTAAAATCTACGGTACTTCATACAATCCCCTTATCTTGGGGAAAGGTAACTGATATTGCACCAGATATTAAATTAACATTACATAATTCTGGACACATTCTAGGATCTTCAATGATACACCTACACTTTGGTAAAGGAGATTATAACTTTGTCTATACGGGAGATTTTAAATATCAAAAAACACGATTATTAGAAAAGGCCGCTGTAAAATTTCCAAGAGTAGAGAGTTTATTAATTGAATCTACTTATGGTGGACCTCAAGATCGTATTCCTAGTAGACAAGAATCCGAGAGAGAACTTAAACAGATCCTAAATTCTACTCTTAAAAGAGGTGGAAAAGTATTAGTTCCAGTATTAGCTGTTGGACGAGCGCAAGAATTGTTAATTGTATTAGAAGAATATATTTCGAAAGGTTTTATTGACAAAGTACCTATTTTTATTGATGGGTTAATCAGTGAAGCAACAGCAATACATACAGCAAATCCAGATTATCTTAGTAGTGATTTAAGAGAAAAGATATTACATCAAGGCAAAAATCCCTTTCTGAGTGACTATTTTGAAACTGTATCTGCACAGGAAGAAAGGCTTGATATAATCAAAGGTGGACCTTGCATTATTTTAGCTACTAGTGGAATGTTAATTGGTGGACCGTCTGTACAATATTTAAAGGAACTAGCTAATGATCCCAAAAATTCACTTATTTTTGTATCCTATCAAGTCAGTGGAACTCTAGGTGCCAGAGTTCAACGTGGATTCCGTGAATTTACTTATATAGATGCAAAAGGGCGTACTCAGCTTGTTAAAATTAACTTAAAAGTGTTTACTTTAGAAGGATTTTCCGGGCATTCATCAAGGAGTCAGATATCTCAATTTCTGAGAAGGATTCAACCAAGACCTAAAAAAGTTCTAGTCTGTCATGGAGAAGAATCTAAAACTATAAGCTTATCTACTATGATTCATAAAAAATTACGTAAATCAACTGCTGCCCCAAAAAATCTGGAAACTGTGTTTCTAAGATGACTCCCGCAGAGGAAGTGGCTATATTATATCTAATTAATAATAACCTTCTATTAAGTGATCATAAATATTCGATAAATTTTAGTAATTTATGTTTCGAGCAAAATGAAATGAGGAATTCTAAAAAAAATTTTGCAATAAACAGTTTATTTTCTTCTTTTGTTTATTAAAGGAAAAAATAATTTTTTTAAATAGTATTAATTAATCTTTTTATAATTTTATAGTATTTAGTGGTATTCTTTGAAGATAAAACGTTTTAAGATTAGAAATCATTTGATAACTATATATAGGCGTATCATTCAAATTTTATCTTTCATCCTCATTAATTATGTAATCCTTGAAATTATCTTCTCTATTAATTTAATAGCTTTAGATGGATTTTTAAAAGTACTCCCAATTTTAAATTCTCCGAGAAATCAACTTTCAAATGGCACTGGAATATTAGAAATAATCTTCTTTTCTCTTACGAGAGGGATTATTCCAATTTTTCTTGTTGGAATTTTAATAGTAATTATTTTACTAACAAATAGATTTTTTTGTGGATGGATATGCCCGATTGGAACAATTCAAGATGTATGTGCAGCAATTCCAACAAATAAAAGGACATTGAAAATCAGCACACATAAATCCTTACTGAAAATCAAATATGTTATAGTCATTTTTCTTGTAATTATTCTGGTTCCATTAGGTATAACAGCATTAGTTAACTATCCATTTTTTTTACAATACAGAGATAATTTAGGAGATTTAGGCTCCAGACCTTTAGCCTTTTTTTCTTTATCTGAATATATTTTTGTATTTTTTCCAAATTTAATTGAGCAAATTATTCAAACGAGTAGCCTAGCACCAATTTTTAGTAATTTATTGGTATTTTTCATCTCGATCTTTTATTTAATTCTCATTATATTATCAGTTTGGTATCCAAGAATTTATTGTAGGTACTTTTGTCCCTTTGCAGCAGTAGCTTCTGTGATGAGTGAATATTCATTCCTTAAGCTATCACGAAGCCCTGTTAGATGCGTTGGACGAGTAGATTGTGGAATATGTGAAAAAGTTTGTCCGAAACAAATAAGAATGTTGGATGAACCGTTTGAATTCTTTACTGGTAAAGGTGAGTGTAACCTCTGTTTGCGCTGCAAGGAAAAGTGTCCATACAAGGCAATCGATATTAAAGTAGGTTAATTATAACCATATAATTTTTAATCTAGATAATCACAAATACATCAAATTCTGAAATTATCTTAGAAAAATCTTTATAATAATTTATCTAATCTAATATCAATAATGATATAGAAATTAATTCTTTAAACAATGGATAAAAAGATAATAGATCTTTTACAAACACGGATGAAAAGAGATGTAAATGTAGGAATTCACGGTATATTAGACTCTGAAGCTAATCGTTATTATAAAGAAGAAAGCGAAGAAATAAGACCTCCTTTCTTTAGAGATGTTGACAGAATTGTTCATAGTAAAGCATTTGCTAGATATATTGATAAGTCACAAGTATTTTTTGATATCAATAATGCTAATATTACCCATAGGTCTTTACACGTAACATTAGTATCTAGAATTAGTAGACAAATAGGCCGTGTTTTAAGATTAAATACTGATTTGATAGAAGGAATCGCTTTAGGTCATGACTTAGGTCATTCTCCATTTGGGCATTTAGGTGAAGATATCTTGAATGAAATAAGTAAAGAATATAAATTAGGTACTTTTAGCCATAATGCTCAAGGAATTCGATGGCTTTCTCATCTCGAAAAACGGTTTCCTAATAAACCTGCTCAAGGCCTTAATTTAACTTTACAAGTACTTGATGGGATTCTTTGTCATGATGGTGAAGTAAATGAGCAAAAATTAAAACCTAATAAAAGGAATGGAAAAAAATGGGAAGACCATTTTATT
Source organism: Promethearchaeota archaeon (assembly GCA_020344955.1). GTDB lineage: Archaea > Asgardarchaeota > Lokiarchaeia > Sigyniarchaeales > SOKP01 > Loki-b32. The sequence continues at coordinate 1,455,018 of CP070831.1, forward strand.
GAATATGAAGATTGTTTTAACTTAAATAAGATTAAGAGAATACCAATGACATATGAAGGGATAACTGTGCGTTTTGCTGATACAATTTCATATATTGGAAGAGACATTGAAGATGCTATTCTACTTAAACTAATAAAACGAGAAGAAATTCCAATTAATTGTAAAAAAGTTCTAGGAGATACAAATCCTAAAATTATAGACACTTTAATAACGGATTTACTTAATTATAGTTTGAACAATGATGTTATTGGTTATAGTGATGAAATCTTTCAATCTTTAAAAGAATTGAAAACATTTAATTATGAAAATATATACATTAGAAGGGATTTATTTAGAAAAAATTCATCTGATCGTACTTTTATAGATAAGTTGAAAAATAAATTTCAATTAATATTTGAAAAAACTATAAAAGATTTAGAAGAAGAGAATTATAATAGCCCTGTCTTTAAAGATCATATTGAATATATTGACGATCAAAACTACAGTACGTACTTTAAATCACTCAAAAACAAAAATCAATTAACCTTGATTGCCCGAGATTACATAGCGGGGATGAGTGATAAATATTTCAATGAAATTTACGAAATTTTTAGAAAATAAACATAAATCGCTTTAATATTTTATGATTCCATCAGTTTATGAAGTTTTTTAATAAAACTCTCAAATAAAACTGAAGAAAGTATTCGTATTCAAAATCAATTATATCATTACAATATCATATTGATATTTAACTCAAAAAAAGGGATTACACTATGGAGGAATATAGTAAAAAAGCAATTTCAGTTTACGGGGTTTTTTTTTCAGTCACGGGGTTATTAAAAACTAGTTTTTTTAAACTGATTTCTTTTTGAGTCCTCCAGATCAAGTGTGTGTAATCCAGTATATATATAGAGGGTAATAAATAAAAATCTATCCTATTTAAAAATGAAAATTATATCATGAAAAAATTTATAATTTACAAACACTCTACCAACTCAAATCTAATTTAATTCAATTGAGAAAGATTTTTTAGAGTTTCCAAATTATTAATAATCAATTAAACCGACTTAATTAATTGAATAAGTCTCTAATTCAGCCCAGTGGTGTAGCGGTCAAGCATCGGGGGCCCTGAAAAGTTCGATTTTCTTAGATCTTGGAGACACCCCTGGACCACGGTTCGAATCCGTGCTGGGCTATCTTCAAGTTATTAATATTAGAATTATAAATTTGGATTTTTAATCTGGCACTCTAATTTTTTAACTCCATTTCATTATCAATAAGTTTTATTAAATCTTTTTTGATAATTATTTTACAAGTCTTTATGACATCAGTCATTTTAAAGGATAAAGATTAAATTATTAACTGGAATTTCTATATCATAATAGTCAAAAAAATAAGGGATTTATATGAAATATCGTATACTTCAGGTAATATTATTATTATTCACAGGCATATTCACTATCTATGGATTAGCTTTCTATCAAATGTCTACTTTCGTAGCTTGAGGAATGCCAAGAAATTATGGTCCTGACAGAGCTCTAGCAATTTTATGTTTTATCTATGCAATACCTCTTTTCATATCATTTATAATTGTGACTGTCGTTGGTATTCGAAAGAAATTATAGGTTTATTAACCCTGAAATTATGCCAGTAAATTCAATGGAATTAAACAATACTAACCCAAGAAAAATGATTCCAATAAATAAAATAATAATTATTGGATGATTATCCTCGCAAGGGATTTGGGAATATTTTGGTTTTAGTAATTTATCCAGTACGTTTGATAATATGGTATCCAAACTTAGTTTTTACAGGTTGTGAAATCTCACCAATCTTTAATTTAGTACATGCATTCCAAAACTCAGGCACCATATCACCTTTAGCAAATTCTCCGAGGTTTCCGCCTCTTCTCTTACTTGAACATTCTGAAAATTGCTGGGCAATTTTAGAGAAATCGTCTCCCGCTTGTAGATCCTCATAAATCTCTTGGGCTTTAGTCAGTTTTGGTACTAGAACATGACTTGCCTTAATTTTTCCACTTTTAATTGGTGCTCCACCTTTTCCTACAGAATCTTTTCCCTGTCCCTTTCCTTTTTGCATTCCTTTTCCATATTTAGGTTTTCCCATCTTTCCTTTACCAGAAGTGATATATATGATTAAAAGTTTATTAAATAATTTCAGGTCTCTGTAGAATAAAAAAGTTCTACCTTAATTTATGATAAGATATCTGAAATTTTTGATTTCTTCAATGCTGTTTATTTCAACAACAAATTTTTGGAAATCTTGAAGATTACCATCAAAAACCATAAAAGTGATGAAATGTTGATTCACAAAATTTTGATTTTTGCTCACAATTTGATCTTTATATTCACTTTCAACTCTAGTTATTTTCTTTTGAACATTATAATCATTTGGAGCCACGATAATCATGTTGCCAATTATATTTTTTGATATTGGTGTTAAGTCACTATAAGTATCAAGAGCAGAAGAAATATCCTCTGTAGACATCAGTCTTAAAAGAGCATCTCTAATTAATTTAGATTTATTTTCATACTGATTTTTTGATACAAGTTTGTTTATAAATTTCTTTAAGCTTTCACTTAGCGATACAGAAATAATTGGCATAATTATGTTAAAGTGTGAATTTTTAATATATAATATAGTTATGAAAATTTATAAATATTTTTTTGGTTCAAGTAGTACTATAATTTTATAGAACGAGCAATGACATTTCTAAAATTTTCAATATCATTTACAAGTTTATCAGCAAGTTCATCAGAAATTTTATCATCCTTACCGAATTTATTCAGTTCCGTTAGCCAGTATTCTATCCTGCCAAGAATTGCTTCTTTATCTCCTAAAATCTTTCTTACTCTAATGAACGTATCGTGTAATTTTGTTCTAATGTTTTGGGCTTTCCATCGCAACATACAATAGTCGGAGATTTCTGCTAAATTTTGAGTAATTGCCATTACATCTATAGTTTTCTCTCGTTCTTCACTTCTAATTTTCCTAATTAAATTAATTTCTTCAAATAATAACTCAATCACTTTAGCTAGAAATCCTGTTAATTGACCACTATGTGCGGTCCATACTCTAACTTCTAATGACTGATTTGCTTCAGATACATAGATTCGCGTTACCACCCTACCTCCTCCAACTTTCGCTTCAGAACAATGCCAACTTTCGGCTTCATATTTTCCTTTCGCATCATTTCCCTCATGAGAAGTCACTGTGCTTACTTCAAAACGTTTTATTGTTCTTACTGCTGCTCGAAAAGCTAATCGTGGATCTAAATCAGCAATCAAAAATGCTCGAGCGTCATTTGGGAGATCAGCAATTGTTATTTGAACATCCTCAATTGTTGCTAGACATGATACAACTAATGGACATTTTATCTGAACTTCTTTTTTTCGTATGTGTACGGTTTTTTTATCCCCAGATGCTGTTTTATATATAACATCACCGCCTATGTTAGAAATTCCGCATTCTTTTGGTTCTAAATAAAAATCAACACCCCTAGAATTTTTCGCTTCAATAACTGGTATATTTATAAGGGGATTTTTAGTTTTGTAGCTAGAAGGAACATCTAATATAACTTTTACTGAATTTATTGCCATATTACTCTTATTGCGGACAGCTACTTTAAAATGTAATTGTCCACCTACAAAATCATAATCACGGACAACTTCAATCTTACCTTCCTCAGAAGATTCTTTAACATTTGTTTTAGCATGAGATTTTACCTCCATAGGAACACTATATGCAACAAATGTTCTTTTAGCCATGTCTATATACCCATCAATATCACCGCGTGATATAATCTGTGCTAAGTTTTCTTCTATACTAGATTCTGTTACTCCTAATCTATTAGCAAGTTCTCTTAAAGGCATTGTTCTATAAGCCCTTGCTATTTCTTTTATTTTTTTCTCCATGAATTTATTTGTCATGAATTCCCTTCTTTGGGTAAAAATACCTTTAATTTTTCCTGTTTTTATTAATTCATGAAGACTTTTTCTGGCTAATTCAATGGCAATTTTCAATTTTGAAGCAAGTTTCGAGAGTTCAAATAAACCAGTTTCCTTAGCATAACTTTTAATATCTTTATAAATCTGATCCGCTGTAATAATTTCATTTCCACGGTCAGCAAAGAAACCATTTATAGCTTTAGCTCTCATTAGGTTAACACAAAAAGACTTAATCAATTCTTTTGGAATATTAAACTTTGTAGCCAGACTCTTTAAAGGAGCCCTACCACTTTTGTTAATCTCTGTAATTAAATTATCTAAAATATATTTCTGAGTATAATATATTTCTTTATTTAACGAGAAAGATCCTTTTATTTGGAATTGGTTAATCAACTTGTAAATCACTTGTCGTGCAATCTCAGAACTCATATCAAGCATTATACCTAAATCTGCTACATTAACTATACCCTCTTCTTGAAATTTAGCTAAGATTTTTTCCCGCATATCTGAGGATATGTAATAAAACATCTGATTCTTCTGATCGATAATTCCGTAAATTCTTTCTTCATCCATATATTTACTAATGAATTTAATCATTTGATCAGCAGATATATTGAAAGAATTCATTATAGTTGAAAAATTAGTAATTGGAGCTCTTTTTAATAGATCTAAAAAGCATTTAGGACAAACTTCTTTTCCTATAATGTGACGCAATTTCTTACTGCATAAGATTAAGCGATTTCCTTTAAGTAGATTATATCTCAATGCCTCTCTTGCAAGTTTCTCTTTTGAGGGAAAAAATAAACCAGGTGTTTTTAGAGATGAATTCCCAGCTTCGGGGCAGTTAGGATTAGTACATTCTAAATAATATTGTGCTGAAGATAATCTTTCTAATCTTAATAGATGCTTACATACTGGGCATTCGCTATTTTCTACCACTGTAC
>CP070831.1:1460008-1472379 GCA_020344955.1 Promethearchaeota archaeon
AGTTTACTGATAAGATATAAGGAAAGATTCAATTTTATCATAAAGTTCTTTTTTTCTTTTTTCAAAAACGTTATCATCTTCCTTTTTTTCTTTTCCAGCTACTAATAACATAATTAATTTCTTTTTTTTTGTCTTATCCTTTTTATCAAATTCAATATCACTTGTATACCCAATATATTTCTTCTTTCTTTTAATATCGTATGGATTATTAATAGGAAAGATGTGATCGAACTTAGTAAATTCTGATTCAGTAAAATCTTCACCCAGTGTTTCTTTCATCCTAGTCCTGAATGTTTTATCTAATGCACCAGAAGCAGGAGGTGCTACAACGCTTGCAATATGCGTTATCGGATCAGGTCTTCTTTTAAAAACGGAACCTATTCCTATCACTCTTAGATCAGTGATATATATAATACCATTAATTGAAATACCCACCGTAGGTGCTCTTCTAATAACTGCTCCTAAAAAACAAAATCTTATAGGTTCATGCTTACTCAATGCATAATTTTGCATTAAAACCTTATCCATTAGCAATAATTGCTCTAGTGAAAGAAATTTTTGCACATATTTCCTAAAAATCATATAAGAAAAACCCAAACAAAAATTAGGATGATCTTTAATCAATTCACCAAAAAATTCGTAAAATTCGGGAAGATTATTTATTTTATCTTCTAATACCTCAGCCATTGCTTTAGCAAACTTCGTCTTTTTCCCAGACGTTATAAGATTTCTTAGATCCTCAGAACTCATACTCAACATATTAAATATCTTTTTTATGATTATTTGATTTCTAATTTATTTTGCTTTAATTGAATAACATTTAGTAATTCATATCAAATTTCATGAGTAAACAATACACCTAAAGACACTTTCAAATATTAAAATTTACTATTGTGTCAGTTTTATTATTTTTGAGTTGTTTTGCAGAATAATCACGAAATTAATGAAATTCAAGCATAATCTCTTGGATTAGGAATTTTCTTGAATAAAATTCAATATTATATTATTTATTATTTCTAGTTTTTCATAAGGTTCTTGAAACAATTATAGGAGGAAAGACAGTATATAAAAAGGAAAATTAATTTTTTTCTTAATATTCTTAATCTGTGAAATATAAATGCTCATCAAAACCCGTTTCGGCAACTAAATCTGTTGCTAGCTTCTGCATCGCTTTTTTAGAGGGATTTTGTAAAATATGCCTAGCTACATTAATAACCTTTGCTAATTTATTGTCTGGAAATTCTCTTATAATTTGATCATAGCGTCCAAAATTAATTCCTGCAGTATAAACACCTGTACTTCCATGGCTAGCAGCGCTACTAGTCTGCCAATGTTCCACTTTTACTTCAATATTAGACATAAGATGGGAGCAAAAAAACCATTCTAAATAAAGATTCATCCTTTTTGATTTCCTTTTTGTGGTTTTCAACATTTTAAGGGCGCGGTTTAAACGATCAGGATGGATTTGTCTAAATACTCTTTCATAGCTCTCATTCATGTTATCTTTAACATGATCTCTTATAAGTTGTATAATTTCCTCCACTTTTTTAGCTCTTTCTCCCGTTATTTCGTGTTCAATAGAGCGGACATGTTGTTCAATTGCATTTTGGGTTTGTTGACTTCTATCAATAGAAGCTGGTTGACTTCTTGAAGGTTGTTGTGCTCTGGATGGAGGTGTACTTCTTTGTTGAATTTCAGCAGGAACACTATAGATTTCTTTTGGTTGTAAAGTAAATAGAGCGTCTAATTTTGAAGGATCTTGTCTAACTTCATTAAATTTTTCCGTTATTTCCTGATTTGAATATCCAATTGATTGTAAATAAAAAGCTGCGCTAGAAAGTTGATTTTCTAATGTAGATGATGCACCAGATGTTGTTCCAAATTCCTTTTCTATTTGTTCATCTGCTATCTTACTAATCTTTGCTTCTTTAATCTGGTTTAAATTTAATGAACCTAACTTAGTAAGGATATATTGAATTTGATTAGGTGTTAGATAGTTTAAATTTCCAGTGGGTCCTATCATTAAAGAAATCTTTTCCATTTTCTTTAGTACTTCGGCAAGATCTTGCTGTGTTTTCCCTTTTGAGATTATTAAGAAATGTTCTAAGAAATTTTTATCGAACCCCGCAACAATTCCGAGATATTTTTCATCATATTTATTAAGATGCCTTTGCAATTGATTTCCTTGAAGATCCGAGGGTAAATTGATATGATATACCATGATATTATCCATAATCATGTAAATATAGTCTGATTTTTGCATAGACATCTATTAATATCGATAATTCAGTAATTAAAAAAAAATATTCTTAATAAATTAATAAATTCTAATCTTATATACTTTACATTAATGTTGGTTTCGATACTTTCTTGCTATTTTTCTAGCTAGATCCATTTGTTCTTTTGTTTCTAAACAACAGGGTCTGAGTTTACGTATCCACTTTACCGGATCTAATCCCTCTGGAATATATCCATTAAATGCAGCCCACGCCACTATCATAATGCCTGTTCTTCCACAACCTGCCACACAATGTACAACAATCGGATCTTTATTTGCTCCAAATTCATCAGTGTACTCGAGAAATTTTGTTAATTGAGCATCTGTAGGTGTACCAAAATCGGGTATATTTATATGGAAGTATTTGAAGTCTGTAGATATATCTTTCCTATTATCAAATTCTGAACATTTTATTATAATTTTAATACCTTCTTTTTTATACCTCTCGAATAAGTTAGCATCTGGCCACCAAGAAGCAGCTAATTTCCCTTTTATAATCCAAGTAAACGGTTCGGTTCGTTCTGGCATTCCTTTCTTAGGCCAATAACTGGGCCACATTCGGTTCAACTTTAATCTAACCTTAGTAAATTTATTAAATTCCTTTTTAATAAAATTTTATTACTATAGTAAAAAAGCCAAACAATTTGAAATTTAGTTATATAGGTTTTAAAATAAATTCTTCTAATCGATTCTAAAAAGAAAAACTAAGAAAAAAAAATAGTTAATATTAAAAAATATTATTTGTATAACTTTTTACGCTTCTGGACAATTATTATAAATGAAAAGACACCGATAATGGTGAGGAATATGAATAAATCATATCCAGGAATCCCTGCGGGTGGTGTCTAATATTGATAATTACATATTTATATTTTACTGAATCAGTAAAAATTACAAACTCTAATTATTTCACTAATTTATGCCATTAAATTATTGATAGAAACATTTTAAAATAAAAATGATGTCTTAATACCTATAAATCTTTTAATTCATTATGGTAAACAGAGAAAATTTAACTGTTTTTGATACTAGAAAATATCCTGTGCGTCCACATATAGGTGTAGGAATTCTATTAATAAGGAATAACCAGTTACTATTAGTAAAAAGAAAGTTCAATCCAGATGCAGGATATTGGAGCATTCCAGGTGGGCATTTAGATCTTGGAGAAAAAATAGAAGTAGCAGCAGTAAGGGAGGCTTCTGAAGAAACTGGATTTAAGGTTAAAGTCTCAAGATTAGCAGGCATTATTGACAAAATTATGTATGATAATGAAGGAAAGATAGAATACCATTATGTTTTGATTAATTATTTTGTAGAACAAATAGAAGGAGATAAAAATCAGCAACCTAACGCTGCAGATGATGCTTTGGAGGCCCATTTTGTTCCTTTTGATCAACTTAAATCTTATAAATTGACTGAATCTCTAATTGAACTTCTAAAGCAATTAAAAATAGGTTATGAGTAAAGCAATAAACCAGATATGAATTCTATTCCTTTCTCTTTACAACCTAATCCCGATAGAACTTTTATTTGATAAAACAAAAGAATATAATTTTACGATAATTATTTTGTAATAGAGAATACTTTAGAGATTTATAGAAATTTTATTTAGAAAAGGTTCTATAACTTGTCTACATTAATGAGATCTGCTAAGAACGGGAATACTACTAAAGAAATGGAAATTGTTGCTAAAAACGAGCAAGTTGATGTTAATTTCATAAGGAGAGGGATAAAAAAAGGAAGGATAATTATTCCTAAATCTAATAGAAGAAATTTAGATCCTCCTATTGGGATTGGTAAGGGATTATTAGTAAAAATTAATGCTAATGTTGGTTCTTCTAAAACAGTATGTAAAATTGAAGAGGAATTAGAGAAAGCTAAAATAGCTGTTAAATATGGCGCAGATACAGTAATGGACTTAAGTACAGGTATAACTGAATCTGATATTAAAACTATTAGAAAGCAGATACTAGATGAACTTAATGTTCCTATAGGGACTGTTCCTATATATCAATCTGCTTTGAGAGCTATAGAAACCAAAGGCGCAATTATCCACATGGATGAAGATGATATGTTCAATGTCATAGAAGAACAAGCAAAAGAGGGAGTTGATTTCTTCACTATCCATGTGGGAGTAACAAAAGAAATAGTAGACTATTTAATTGATCACCCCAGGACGATGGGAGTTGTCTCGAGAGGTGGTACTTTTTTAGCATCCTGGATTTTAGAAAATGAAAGGGAAAATCCCTATAATCGTAGGTATGATTATTTACTTGAAATGGCTCAAGAATATGATTTCACATTATCTTTAGGAGATGGAATGAGACCTGGATGTATTTTTGACTCCACAGATTATGCCCAAATACAAGAATTGTTAGAAATCTCTAAATTAGTAAAGAGAGCATGGAAGGCTAATGTCCAAGTCATGGTTGAGGGTCCTGGACATATTCCTGCTAACGAAATAGAAAGAAACGTTAAATTACAAAAATCTCTTTGTGATGAAGCACCTTTCTATGTCTTAGGCCCATTAGTCACTGATATAGCTCCTGGTTATGATGATCTTGTCAGTGCAATTGGAGGAACTATTGCGGGATTAGCTGGAGCAGACTATTTGTGCTATGTAACTCCCTCAGAGCATCTAAGCCTTCCTACTAAAGATGAAGTAAAGAGGGGGGTTATAGCATCTAAAATTGCTGCTCATGCTGTAAACATTGCTAAATATGGAAAGAGAGCTTCAAACTGGGATTATAAAATGGACATTGCACGTAAAAATTTAGATTGGGAAGGAATGATAAAACATTCTATTGATCCAGATTTAGCAAGAGAAGTTCATTATAGAAATGGAAATGCTATTGATGATGAGGTTTGCAGTATGTGTGGAGAATTTTGTGCAATAAAGCTCTTGAAAGAAGCATTAGAAAGTAAAAAGAAATCAAAGAAATAGATTGTAAATTCTAATCTAATTAATTTTAAAAAAGAAATTTTTCAATAGTAATAATCATGAAAAAAGTATTAACAATAGCAGGTTCAGATTCAGGAGGAGGTGCAGGGATTCAAGCGGATTTAAAAACATTTTCTGCGCTCGGAGTTTATGGAATGAGTGCCATTACAGCACTTACAGCTCAAAATACGGTTGGAGTTCAGGATATTTTTGACGTTGCACCTGAATTTGTTGCCAAACAAATCGATTCAGTAATGATTGATATAGGAGCTGATGCTTGGAAAACAGGTATGCTTTCAAATGAAGAAATAATACGAATAGTAGCTGATCGAGCATCTCATTATAAGGTTCAATTCCTAATAGTTGATCCCGTAATGGTAGCGAAAAGTGGTGATCCATTACTAAGAAATGAAGCCAAGTCTACTCTTATCTCAAAACTGGTTCCATTGGCTTACATAATAACACCAAATCTTCATGAAGCTCAGGTTTTAACAGGGATTGAAATAACTAATTTAGATGAAGTTCAAAAATCCGCGATTAAAATCTTTGAGATGGGAGCTAAAAATATAGTAGTAAAAGGAGGACATTTACAAGATACTAATGAATCAATAGACATTCTTTATGATGGGAAAAAATTTATAGAATTTCGCTCTCCTCGCATTAAAACAAAGAACACACATGGAACAGGATGCACATTTGCCTCGGCTATTGCAGCCGAAATAGCTAAAGGAAATAGTATAAAAAATGCAGTACATATCGCTAAAGCATATTTAACAGATGCCATTCAAAGAGCGGATGATCTCCATATAGGTAAAGGGCATGGTCCAACAGATCATTCACAGGGGAGTGAAATAAAAGCTAATCTTGATATAGTCAGAGTAAAAGAACTCTAGATTTTTTTGTTCTTAATTAAATTAATGATTTGTTCGAGTTTTCTTATTATATCATTAGAGTTTTTACCGAATAATCTCATCATAGGTTCTTTCCCAATTGCACCTTTATCCCAAATTATATCTGGTATTTTCCCCATTTTCTTTACACTCTCATTTATTAACCATTGCATAGTCGAATATTCTTTCTCTTTTACGTTTTCCGGTTGTCCTTCTCGATTTATTTCTTTTAATTCTAGATTTGAATTTTGTTTAATTTTTTCAATCAATTCTGGAATATACTTTAAATTAATAACAAAATTGATTGAATTATCAAATTCTTTTGCTGTAAGAATTAATCTAGCAGTATGATCAGACACTCCAAATTTAATTTCACCTGAGGCTTTTGGGAAGCCATTGATTATTGTTATACGCCCCTCAATTCCAGCGACTTCACTTTTATTTTTTGCATTAGAGAGTGAACCAGAAATATTCATTCTCACTTCTGGTATTAATTTGCTATAATCCTTGTCTTTAGAAATTAACTCGTATATTTCCCTAATCTGATTAATTAAATTCTGTTTTTCTTTATTATTTTGCGTCATTATAATTTTTACAACTTTAATAGAAATAGATTAAAGAAAAATAAAATCATTTACTTTCTTTAATTCTATCATATGCCCATTGAGCCTTATCTTTAAGTCCTATTTTTTCATAAGCTTTGCATAAAAAAAGAAATCCATCCGGGTAATCAAATCTTATTTTAACTAATTTAAATAAAAAGTTTATAGCTAGGTCATATCGACCTTTTAGAAAATTTGTTTTACCCAATAAAAAAAGAACCTTTAAATTATTATCATCAACAGAGCTTTCATTATATGAATCTAAAAGTTTATCGATTGCTTCATTGTAGTTTTCCCCTTCTATTAAATTTTCAACATTTTCAATGAATTTCAAAAATACAATTTTATTTGCGACTTGTTGCATTTTTTGTATTGCTTCTTCCTTGAGTTCCTTGTCTAAAGCATCTTGCTTTTCTTTTTCTTTTTGTTCTTTAAAATCCTTGAATTGATCAATTAACCCTTGAGGATATGGGTCATTACATAAAGGACAATTATGAGAATGCATTAACCATTCAGCTAAACAATATTTATGAACAGGATGGCCATTCTCACATTCATAATGAGCATCTGTATTTTCTTCAATATTCAAATGACATACTATACATGAGGGCATGATGGATTACCACTATTTATAAATTATTTGAACATGAAACATATAATATAATAAATACAAAATACTAACCATTTTTAAGAATATCGATGTTGAAACTACCTTAAAAATAATATATAAAAGTACTTATTTTTATTATAAGGGTAAATACAATTTTGCATTAACTTAGTTATTCAAGAGTAGAAAATTTCATGCCAATAAACAGAAAAGAACTTTTTAATGAATTATTTAACCAATTCTTAGAATTTAATAAAGATGTAGAAGCAGTTATAGTAAGTGACCAGGAAGGGTTTGTAATTGCAGGTGAAAAAAGAACTGATGTAGATATGGAAATAGTCTCAGTTTTAACAAGCATAATAAACCCTATCATTGAAAGAATTCGTAATGAATTTATGTTCAAGAAATTTGGTACTGCTAGTTTCGATACAGAATTCTATAGGTTATTGTTTATTTCACTAGATGAAAAAAGGACTCTTAGTGTAGTATTGAATAATTTAGCATCTGTAGATAAAGCATCTCCGTATGCGTATCTTCTTGCTGAAAAATCCGTGCAAATTCTTAATGCTGTTGAGGGAGATAATATTCAGTTAACGATACCTAATTTCGAATATGAATCGGATGAAACCGCTTATTCTGAGAGAGTAAAAAACCAGATTTATCAAATGCGATTAGATCAAGGAGGAATGTATAGGTTTAAATTTGTTATTATAGGAAACCATGAAGTAGGAAAAACGAGCCTTGTTAGACGATTTGTAGAAAACAGATTTTCACATGATTATCGGGCAACTATAGGGTTGAATATCTTATCTCATTCTATTGAATTTTTTGGAAATAATATTGTGTACGGTCTCTGGGACATTGGGGCGCAGACTTTCTTCCGCCGATTCCGGCAAACCTATTATCTGGGTGCTCAAGCGTGTTTCATTGTCTTTGATCTTACAAATAGAGAATCATTCAATTCTGTATTAAATTGGTATCAAGAACTTGAAGACTATATCACCCAAAGAGACCTTCCAATGATAATTGTTGGAAATAAATCAGACTTAAATAATCAACGAGTTGTTGAATATAAAGAAGGGGTAGGTTTAGTAAATAAATTATCACAAAAAACAAAAGGTAGAATATCATATATCGAAACAAGTGCTCTCTCGGGAGAGAACGTAGAAGACGCTTTTACATTGGTTGCTTATCATTATATCTCAAAAAGTAAAGAAGATGAGGAGCAACGAGTGAAATTAGACTTATTAGAGGAACTTAACTCAATATTAGAAAAAAGAAAAAAACAGGGTCAAAGTCTGGATAAGCTGCTTATTCTAACAACCCTCTCAGAAAATGAATTCTGGAGTCCTGGGTTTCAGATACTCACAGATATTAATTCTGAATATAAACTTGAAAAAATTAAAGATGATAAAGAGGAAAAAACATACAGATATTCAAATGGTGTCTTATTAAATAATTTCTTATATAAAGATTTTAATCTTAAAGAGTCAGACGCTGTCTTTTGTATTTTTGATGCCCGTGATAAAGAACATATAGATCCTAGTTGGAAAGATGTAGTCCATAATATAATAACAAACATAGAAGAAAATGGAGTGGTCTTAATTGGAATTCGGGTTTCAGATAAAAGTGATTGGTCGAATATTATGGAAGAATTTAATGTAAATGAACTCCTAGAACAAAAAATGACATCTTTATTATTCTTCAAATTAGGTCTTGAATATAGACTAGAAATTTATGATCAACTTAAAGTAATGTTAAATACCATAAAATACTTGTAAACATCTTAAAAATTCTAAATTTAATCTAGACTTTTCATATACTCATCAAGATCTTTAAATCCTAATTGTTCTAGTGTAGCTGTTGTACCAATATCACGGAAATAATAATAACCCTCTTTCATCCACCACTCTAATTTCTCAATTCGTAATTTATAACACTCTGGACAAAGCCAATAGAATCTTGGGTTCTCTTTCTCTACATCAACAGGAGGATAATACATTGGATAGTAAATTTCATCACCAAAAAAAACAGCATCCTTCTCAAAGCTATTACAATCATAAGAATAGGAAGAAATTAGCCCAAATAGCAGTTAATTCTTGGGGTCAAAAGACACTAATACAATATGCAATTAACCAGCTAATTGAGACTTATGAAGATTTTAAGGAATGTTTTGAGGATGACGCTGAAGGCGTAAATAAAAGTGCATTAATATGGTGAAGAAAAATAAGAGGAAGAAAAGTTTTATGATTTATCAATTAAATTTTACAATTGTTCATAAGAGTTAAAAATACGTAGGTTCTCTATTATATTAATTATTTTAGTATTATTTATAACTGGTTATTTTGCCCATACAGAAAAATAAGCTCTTCAAAGAGTTGTTCAGTAGTTTCTTAGAAGAAAATAAAGAAGTAGAAGCCTTAATCATATCAGATGTAGAAGGATTGATTATTGCTGGTGAGAAACGGAAGGATATCGATATGGAACTCGTATCTGTATTAACTTCTATCATCAATCCTATTTTGAATCGTATGCGAAATGAATTTGAATTTAAAAGATTTGGGAACGCCACTTTTGATACAGAGGAACATCGTCTTCTATTTATATCGGTTGACGAAGAAAGAATTTTAAGTATCGTCTTAGAGGGTGTTGCTTCAATTGAGAGAATATCGCCTTATGGACTTTTTCTTGCGGAAAAAGCAATACAAATTCTCACAGCAGAAGAAGAAGATTTAATTCAAGTCTCAATCCCTAATTTCGAGTACGAAGCAGGTAACATTGAGAGATTAAAAAATCAACTTTATCAAATGCAAATGGGAATCAGAGGTGAGTATCGCTTTAAGTTCATTATTATTGGTGACCATGAAGTAGGGAAAACATCAATAATTAGGAGATTTGTAGAAAAAAGATTCATTAGTGATTATAGAGCAACAATTGGAATTAATATATTGTCCCATGAATTTGAATTCTTTGGAAATGAAATTGGAGTTACTCTTTGGGACATAGGAGCTCAGAAATTCTTCCGTCGCTTTCGAAAGTCTTACTACTTAGGTACTCAAGCCGCATTTTTAGTTTTTGATTTAAGTAATCGTACATCATTCGAAAACTTAAAAGACTGGTATGAAGAACTAAAGTTATTTACACCTGGTGAGGATATTCCAATTGTAATTGTTGGAAACAAAAGCGACTTAATTGAAGAAAGAAAAGTATTTTATCAAGAAGGTGCGAAATTAGCGAATAATCTATCTGAGGCTGAAAAAATTAAGATATCATACATTGAGACAAGTGCATTAAGCGGAAACAATGTGGAAGATGCGTTTAACTTAATTTCATATCATTACGTTATGAAAAGTAAAGAATTCGAGGAAGAAAGACGTGGTGATGCTTTACTGGATATTATTCGTTCTATATTAGAAAAAAAAATTGTTTTAACTCTCTCTTTTATTACAGAAAGTTCACATTGGAGTCCAGGATTACAGATCATGACAAATATCAAAAAGTTGGGAGAAAAATCCTTAATTAGGGATTATGATGATGAGCAAGTATATCAATACAACAACGGTCTTATCTTAAAACAACATCAATATTCTGCTGCGGAAGATATTTCAAGTTCAGAAGGAGTTTTTTGCATCTTCGATATACGAAACAAAGAACAAGAAATAGAAGACTGGAAAAAAATTATAATTAAAATTGTAGAAAATATTAAAGAAAATGGAGTTATATTAGTAGGTATTAGAGCATCTGAAGGGACTAATTGGTCTGATATAATTGAACAGTTGAATGTCGATGAATATATTAGTAAAAAAATAGTAGATCTCTTATTTTTTAGAATTGGTTCTGAATTTCGTTTAGATGTTTTCGATCAATTGACAGTTATGCTTTCTGCTATAGACGATAAATTCTGACTTAGTATTAAACTTCCTTAAATAAGGTGGCTCTAAAATTGGATTTTAAAATCAAAACTTTGACTTCTGATACTCTTGATGATTTTCTTTATTTTTTTGATAGTGTAGCTTTTTCTGATAATCCTGAATGGGCCACGTGTTATTGTCATTTTTATCATTTCCAAGGAACTAATGAACAGTTTTTTAGAAGAACTGCTAAAGAAAATAGGGAAGCCTCAAAAGCATTAATCCTTTCTGGAAAGATGAATGGATTTATAGCCTATTTTGACAACAAACCAATAGGATGGTGTAATATTAATTCAAAGGATAATTATGCAAAAATCCCATATGAAAGAAAAAATAAAGTTAAAATTGCTTCCATTATATGTTTTGTTGTTGCTCCTGCTTATAGAAAACAGGGTATAGCTAAACAACTTTTAAATTTTGCCTGTTCTAATTCTATTTATAGAGGATATGATTTAATTGAAGCATACCCCAGAAAAGGAGAAAATTTATCGGATGCCCATAGTTATCGAGGACCTATTTCATTATATATATCTGAAGGGTTTTCTATTTACAAAGAATTTAAGGATTATTATGTTGTGCATAAAAAAACATGATATTATCCTTTAGTTTATTCAAACTATAAGATGGGAAAATATATCTGATTTATTAATTCTCTCCGACTAAGAAATCTGTGATTAAAAAAAATCTCAGATCTAAAAGCTCAGAACAATATCTACCAGCTTTCTTCTCAGACATCGCAATTATGTCGATCGGATGATATTATTAACCCAAACATATTCTATCGAAAATTTTACGCAACTTTTAAATATTTGAAAGAAGTAATATAACATAATAAAGTTCATATTGAAAAATTTGAGCTTTTGTAACTCATATTAAAAATTAATAGTGGAGGAATAATAAAATGGCTAAAAAAGTTTTTGCTTGGTCCCCAGTTAGAAAGTTAATGAAAGACAATGGAGCAGAGATGGTGGCTCGAGATGCTGTTGATGCCTTAATTGACTACCTAGAAAAGTTAGCTAAAGGCATGACCAATAAAGCTCTTGAAATGACCCGACATGCTGGACGAAAGAAACTCACGCTTGAGGATATGGACTTGGCAATGATGATCAAATAAATTAAACTACTAAGCTATTATTTTAAAT
>CP070831.1:1472479-1485429 GCA_020344955.1 Promethearchaeota archaeon
CCTCCACCTCTCACTATTGAGAAAACTGGGGCAAATAAAATCCAAGTCCTATATATGACCAAAGAGGCCAAAGAAATTAAAGAATTAGAAAAATTAACAGAACAAATTAAAGAAATAGTAAATGAAAATGGAATTCGTAATGGCATTGTAAAGATATATGGCAAAATAACTATTGATAACATTATTGATGTTTTAACGCCTTCTGTTGTATATAAAAGAGTAATAATAATAGGAACTAAAGGAGATCTTCCCTATACTCAGGAAACTTTTGAAATCTTAGAAATGAAATATTGTGAAAAATTTCCAATAATATTTGGGGTTAGTATCCAAAAAGAGAATTTTCCAAAAGATTTTGGAGAGACTATCATAAAATTTCTAAATAGGATCAGGATATATACTATGAATAATGGAATAGTAGCAAATGAACCTCTTCTTATGAAAGAAGGAGTCAGTGTAAAGGAGGTTGCTGAGAAGATTCATAGAAGTTTTTATGAAAATTTTGACCATGCAGTGATTATTCGTGAAGGAGCGCGTCAAAAACGCAAGAAAGTTGGCTCAGATTATATCTTAAAGGATTATGATATAATAGAAGTACATATGACTTAGTATTTGATGTTTTCTATCAAGTTGGGTATTTCCCTGATTTCTCTACGGAAATCTTCATTTAATTTTGATATTCCCTCTGCTATATTTTTAATGCTCTCCAAACTGTAGATTAAATTCTCTAAATAATCAATAAGATCTCCCTTAAAAACCATAATTCCATATTCTTCCATCAAATAATTAGAAATTTCTTCAATAGTCATATTATGTTTAATTCTTAAATTTAAAATTAGTTTTTCTAAATTTAAACGACCACAATCGCAATATGGATTGTCTTGACAACTACAATTAAATATATCATTAGTTAGTTTCATTATAAAATCAATGAAATCACGAGAAAATGTTTTTCTCTTTCTTACATATTCAGCATTCATAAGGGATAATACACTAGCACTAAACAAATTATTCGAAAAATATTTCATGTTTACATTTTTTGATAAATCGTCAACAATATTTTTTGATAAATATACGTTTCTGAGAAATTCTAATTCTAAAGCAATATCTAAAGGTGTTTCTGATTTATTTTGTAATTTTTTTATAATTTCAAGACATTCATTAACACTTAAAAATGAATTAGCAATTGCTCTGCCTAAACGAGTTGCTTTAATAGTTAAATCTTCCTTTATCCGAATTAAATTAAGAGATATTAACTTATTTAGAACTTCTTCCAATTCAAAATGATCATTTATTAAATAATTATAAAAGTTAAATACTATTTTTTTGGTAATCCACTGACTAAACATAGAAATAAATGCTAGGATTTCGGTTTGAGATTTATCCTCATCAGGTACAAGCTCATAATCTTTGATTTTCCCATTCAAAAGTTTTATTGCTATATTTTCTTCAGTCATTTTCATTTTCGGAGAATATATCTTACCAGGTTCAACAAGAATGTATGCCAAACCTTTTTCATGTTTTTTTAATCTACCGCTTCGTCCTAACATCTGTTCAAATTCTGCAACTGTTAACCAATTTATACCCATTGCTAAAGATTCGAAAATAACTTGACGTGCTGGAAGATCAACTCCTGCTGCTAAAGCTGCAGTCGCTATGACACCGGCTATTCTCTGATTTTGAAAATTATTTTCGACAATCTTCCTTTCTTCAGTTGTTAAACCTGAATGATAAGCAGCTATATTGATCCCCTTATTTTGTAAATATGATGATAATGATTCACACTTTTTTCGAGTATTTGTAAAAACTATGGATTGACCTTTAAATCCATATACTGATTTTGTAGAAAAAGCAGCTCTTATTAATTTTGAAATGTATTTTTGTTTTTGAGTTTCACTAAGACATAATAATAAATGCCGCTCAACTGGGACTGGTCTATTGTTATACTGAATTAATTTACAGTCTAACTTTTCAGCTAAAAATTTTGGTTCACCCAAGGTTGCACTTAAATAAAGAAATTGAGAATTAAACTGTGTTTTTAACCTAGCTATTAAACCATCTAATATGAAACCACGTTCGGGATCAATTAATGTTTGGATCTCATCAATGATTATTGTACCAACATCCCCTAAAAGCTCTTTATTCCCGCTTCTTAAAATATAATCAATTGCTTCATAAGTTGCTATAATAATATGTGCATTTGCTAAATCTTCAATATTATCGTCCTCCTTTTTTTCAAATAACGATTCTCCAACTCTCTTGATTACCTTTAATTTAACTGGTTTATATTTTTCTTTAAATTCTTCTGTTCTAATATTAGCTAAAGCTACAATTGGTACTAAATATAGCATCTTAGCATTTCTATCATTCAAAACCATTGAAATACCTGCTAATTCTCCTACTAAGGTTTTACCTCCGCTTGTAGGAGCCATAATTAATTGACTATTTCGCTCTGTTAATAATCCTTCTTCAATAGAGATTGCTTGTATTGGTAATAAAAGTGTTAGATTTAATCCTTTCAATATATTGATAAAATCAGGAGGAATATCAAGGTTTTCTATTTTTTTATTTAGGTATTTCTTATTAATTGATGGTGTTTTTTCAATATCATATAGTGTAATTTCTCTATTATTTACTGGATTGAAATCTACTTTAAATGCTTCTAATACTTTTTTGATATTCTTAAATTTGAGAATTAAATGCATCAGAAAATTCTTTAATTTAGGACCAATTTTCTCTTGAGATATTAGCCCTGTAAGTTTAATTCTATTTATAAGGATATCATAAGCACAATCAGAACATATTATTTGGTCTTTATAAGTTTTAATTTGAAGATTCTGATTTAATAAAGTAAATATATTTTTGGCCATACAAGAGTTACATAAGGTTATATTAATTATCTTATCTTTACTATATTGAAAATTATTTAACATCTCTTTAATCGGTGAAATATCTTGCATTGGTGTTTGGCTTGAAAAAGCAATAAATTTATTTTTATCTGACAAAATGAACTTTCTCAATAATCGCGGATTAATAGGTTGTGAAGTACCTCCTTTCTCAATTTTATCAAAATTCAGAGGGCGTATTCTATTTTTAAAATCTAAACCAAAAACAACTTTTCCCCTAAAAAATGGTTCCTTTACATAAGAAAATGTAAATTTTTTTCTCTTAAATGATTTCAAATAGAAGAAATTAACATTAAAAAGCAATTCTTTCTTGTTCACACGATCTCTATCAAATACAATAAAGAAATTTCTTGAGGGAAGACTCAACTATGAAACCATATAAGCGTTAAACTAATAATAGAATAAATGAAAAATAACAAATCAAATTTTCGAATGATAAAAAACAAATATAATATAAAAAATTAGACAATAAAAAAGAAATTAAAAACTAAAACCCGAAAGCTCTTTTAATTTTATCATAAATTTCTTTTATTTGCCTAAGCTTTGTTTCATCGCCTTGATTCAAAAAATGTTCGAGCCACTGAGCCAAACCATTATTCTTTATCCATTCTAGAAAGTATTCAACCGATTGACGTTCCTCAGCAGACATTTTTAATATGATTTTTCTCCTATAAATTCTTTTTAAATTTAATTTTCTTCTATATAAAGATTATAAATTATTCTATTTTATATTTTTATAATTCTAAATCAATTAAATAAAGTTAATAAAATATAAAAAAAAAAATACAATGTGAAATATTTTGCCGGATGTAAGAATTAAGACACCCAATCTGGATGATATATGGTTAAAATGGAAGCAAAAAGCTGCTAGAACAGATAGAAAGAAGATGGAAAAACAATTTGGAACTAAAGGTGCTGTTTTTTCTCTAGATGCAATTAGTGCTGCAGAATATGTAAAAGATACTAATAAAGAAGCAGCAATTTATTTTGCTATTAAAAAATCTCTTGGTGCTGCTCCAAAAGGAAAAGAAGAAACTACAGTAACTGCCCCTAGAGTAGGAAGAGTACAATTCTATTCATTTAAGGGGGCTACGAAGATTAATAAAGATGATTGGAAAGGAGATGAGATCGTCCCTCATTATGAGACACTACAAGCAGTTCCATGCAAGAATTGTAGAGGTAAAGGATATATTGAAAATAAATGTAAAACCTGTAAGGGAACTGGTAAGATTGAAGAAAATCTCACAATACTAGTTGGCCAAGAGCAGAATAAGGAAAAAAAAGTATTCTCATATCCATGTGGGGCTTGTTATGGCACTGGAAACAGATCAGAGCCTTGTAAAGAATGTGGAGGACATAAAAACCTTTACAAATATGAAGACCTTCCCGTACCTTTTCAAACTGTAGTTACAGGTGTACCTATACTTCACTCAAGTGCTCAGACGAAATATGAGAAAGAAATTGGAGAAGATCTACACAAAATGATTGAAGAGGTCGAAGGTATAAGATTTAGCGATTTTAAAGAATTGGAATCAAAAGCAGAACCCTCATTAGGATATTGGAATAAAAATATTAAAAAGACAATAAATGCAGCGAGTAGTGATTATAAGACTCATGATAAAGATAAAGAATCACAAATAACTACACAAATTTACTTATTCCCTATGATCCAAATGTTCTGTGAGACAAAACGTGGGAGCAAGTTCGAGCTTTACAGTTTAGGATCTGGAGATAAATTTATGACTTATTCCAATTTTTAATTTTCTTTTTTATTTTAATATATTTGAATAGTTTGTTTTGATTTGATATCTTAATAAACAGGTTTTTGAAAGACAAATCTATAAATAACCAGAATCTAATCATTTTTTGGTAATTTCTATTCTAAAAAGTATTTCTGAACCTATTATGAGTATAGTTCAAAGAGAAGATTTTATTGGATTAAAATATAGTTGCAAAGTTTGTGGAGATAAAGGAAAAATAAGGATTTTTCGTGGTGACTGGGACGATTTTGATGAAATTGAATGTAAAAATTGTACTCCAGAATAATAATCCTTCAGACTAATTTTTTAGAATTTCTCTTTATGACATCCGATATCTAATTTCTATTTTAATTTAATAAGTTTGAATGTCTTTTCTCTTTGCTTTTTAAATCCTAAATGGAGGGAATCCCTTTTTTCTCTAATTTTCATCTTAAATATAAAGATTTAAATAGAAAAAAATATAAATTAAATATAAGTTTGAACTTATATATTCAAAGTAGAGAAAATGTTAAAGAGGGAATTAAAATAATGGAAAAAAAAGAATCCTTAATTCCTAGAAGTTTGCTAGGTTATTTTATACCTAATAATGCATTAATTATTTCAATGATTGGTATTTTTACGGCTTTGAATTTCGCCATTACTTTTTGGGTGCAAATTCCAATTCCCGTTACTGGAGGATACATCAATATTGGTGATGTTGCGGTAATGTTTACTGCTCTTTTATTTGGACCTATTGTTGGGGGTATAGCAGGTGGTTTAGGTCCTATGTTAGCGGATATTTTTTCACCTTATATAATTTATGCTCCTGCTACACTATTTATCAAAGGTATAGAAGGATTTGTAATTGGATTAATTTCCAATCCAAAAGATTGTGAAGGGCGAATATCTTACCGTGATATAATTGCAGTTCTTATAGGTGGAATTTTAATTCCTTTGGGGTACTTTATCTATCAAGCATTTATACTTCAGTTAGGTGTTGCAGTAGCATTAGTTGAAATGCCAGGAAACTTTTTTCAATTCGGGTTCGCTGCAATAATTTCAATTCTACTTATAGCTACTTCAAGAAAAAATGTAATTGAAGCTTTACCACAAGTATTTAATAAGATATTTCTACCAAATGAAAAAAAAGAATAAGTTAAAACTTATTTAGAGTATATAAAACTTCGAGAATATGTAACATGTTTCTATGTATTTAAGCGAGTTAATATAATTTTTAAAATTCAAATTCTCTTTTTAAATATCTATGATTTTTCTCGAGCAGACTCTTTAAGTCTAGTGTCATTTAAATCGTTAACAATTTGTCCTTGGATAAACTCTTCAAACTTGCTGTCATTTAAAATATTATTGATAAATCTTTTGGAGTAAATCCGTCCATAATCGTCTATCTCGTAAAGAATTTTTTCTGAACCATATGTTCCGCCACCAGCAACTCTAGGTACGATCAATTCATCAAATATTTTAAGAAATTTTTTGAAATCATCCAAATCAAATACGATTTTACTCATATCAATTCATCTCCAACTTTTATTTTTTAAAATTTAAAATAATTTCTTAAGATCAAAATAGTACGATCATTAATAAAGTTATCTATTGTCAATATCTGTTGGAACCATTACCCACTGTTAACATTGTTAACATATGAAATAATAATCAAATTGGATGAATTATTAATGAATGATAAAATTCTAATAGAATAGATGGATCTGAACAAGTTTAAAGAACTTTTAGAGATTTAATAAAAAATTTTGAGGTATTTTAAATATAGCTTCATTTAACTTGAATATTTAAAAGTTATATTCTAAGTAGAGAGAATTATCTGAATGTTTAAGATTTTCTTCATTTAATTTCATATTAAAATATTGTTGCATTATATGATTGAAAAAGAATAATAAAAATTGTGGCCATTTTTCTCCTAAACTATGAACACCTTTAAAATGCACTGAGTTTTTCTCTTTAGTAATTTCAATATGATCAAACCACATTAAACCTTTATTGCCTAGTATTTTTGGAGCATCTTTAATAAATTCATCTAAGGTATTTACACTCGGATGTTTCCCAATAATAAAGTGAAAAAAATCTACCTTCCTATCTGCCGTTAATTCAGCAAATTGTTTCAGTTTATCAACATCAATTAGTTCTAATAAATTTGATACAAGAAGTTTTCCTAAAATTATCATTCCCTGTTGTCTAGTTCTAGAAAAAATTTCAAGCCATTCAATAATGGCATTTTTAGCAACAGAGTTTACTGATTGGTTATTCTGATGAGCAATAACTTCTAATTTTTTAATATCTTCAAGAGGTAATCTCAATCCAATGAGCTTATTTGTCATTAATTTTACCCAAAATTCTACTTATTTTGATTCTTTATTCAATAAATGTGCCTTATTTAATAAATGCATCACATGATTGCATTAGTTATTTATGTTAACAAAAAAAAAATCTTAACTATCTTAAAATCAATAAAAAAACACAATTTAAACTTTAAGTCATTTAATTTAAGATTTATTCTAACTGAAAAAAATGGTTTAATATAAATAAATCTTAAAGTAGTGTAATTAAAACATCTAAAGCGTCCAAAACCTTTTTTCCACTGTCAGTTATAAAGTATAACACATTTTTTCCTTCTTTTTTTCTTGATATTAACCCTTTTATTTCTAATTCTTTTAGATGTTGATAAATAGCTGCTAAGCTTATTGTTCCCATAATTTCCTTAATATCTGTTCCAGTTATTCCTCTAATACTTGAAAGAGAAATTTGGGATAATATTTTTAATTTAGTAATAATTATGGACCCTTTTCCAGTTGTTTTAGTTTGTGATGAAATTGCCTCTAATATATATGGGGCTTTTAAACCACTTCCAGTAATAAGACATACTATCTTATCTTTGGGTTCAAACAATAATTTTTCATCTAGTAATTGTATTGCGGCTAATGTTAAGGCTGAAGAGGGTTCTGCAAATATTCCTTCACTTCTTATAAGTTCTTCAACTGAACTTAATATTAAATCTTCAGGAACAGCAACAACAGTTCCTTCACTCTCTTTTATATATTTTATAGCCAAATCTTTGTATATTGGTTTTTTAACCAAAATCCCTAAAGCTATTGATTCAAATACATTATTTTGTTTAATTTTTAAAGTATCTTCATTAAAAAATTCTTTTACTATTGGTGATGAGAATTCAGATTGAACACCAATTAATTTTGGAATCCTTTCAATAATATTTGATTCTTGAAGCTCTTTAAATCCTTTCCACAAACTTACTAATAATTCGCCACTTCCCATCGGAATAATTATCAAATTTGGATCTTCTATTTGCTTCACTATTTCATAAGCAATAGTTTTTTGGGCTTCAAGTGTAAGTGGATTCAATTCAGGAGTACCCTGATAATATGTCTTAAAGTTCTCTTCATCTAAAACGTAATCTATTGCATCGTCAACAGTATCCCCAATTATTTTAAGATCAGAATCATAAGCAATCATTTGAGCCTTTTTACCTACATCAATTATTCTTGGTATAACATTCAAACATTTCATACGTTCAAGCGAACTATAAGCTGCCAGCGACGCACCCTGATTACCATTCGAAGCACAAACAATTTTCTCAAAATCCCAATATCTAGCATGAGAAATTAATAATGCAGCAGCACGATCTTTAAATGAATTAGTTGGATTTTGGGTCTCGTCTTTAAAATATAAATTATTGATTCCTAATTTTTTTCCAACCAGTTTTGAACTTTTACAAGGAGTTCCACCTTCTCCTAATGAAATAATAAAATCATGTTCTATCTCGGGAAATGCAAAATTATAATCCCAAAAACTGTGATTAATTTTGATTTGAGAGAATTTCTGTTTAAAATTATTTAAATCAGATTCATACCATAATATTCCTTCACATTCAGGACATTTATGTTCAATAGAGGTAAATTCAAATTTCTTTTCGCAATTTATACAAGTTAGAGTTAGTGGTTTTTTAATAATGAAATAACCTCTAAAATAGACATTAAATTTGATTTAATCATTAATAGGTTTTTCTCATTATTAAGTTCTCTAGGCAATCTATATCTTTATCTGAAAGAAGTTTAAAGAATTCAACTTCATTTTAAATTTACGATCCATCGTAAATTATATATTTATTATAATACTAACTAAAATAATTTAAAATCTTATTAATGTGATAAAAAATTCTTCTTTGGGCAATTTTATTCAGTATTTTGGGAAGTGTTGGAGCAATAACTGCGGCAGGAAGTTTTATGTTTTTAAATGAAAGATACCAAAAAGCACTTATTCCTATTCTAATCGCATTTGCTACGGGAATTCTTCTAACTGCTGCGCTTTTGGGCTTAATCCCAGAAGCTGTTGAAGATGTTGGGGAACCTCATATAATTATGCCATTTATTTTAGGTGGTATCCTTTTCTTCTTCATAATGGAAAAGATTATAATATGGAGAAATTGTCGTAATAAAGAATGTGAGGTTCATTCTCATGCATCTGGTCCTATTATCCTTATAGGTGATTCACTACATAATCTTACAGATGGGATTGTAATAGCTGCTGCATTTCTATCTGGATTTAGTCTTGGAATTGCAGCGGGATTAACAATCATATTTCATGAGGTGGCACACGAAACTGGGGATTTTGGAATTCTTTTACATACGGGTTATTCAAAAAAGAAAGCCTTTGTTTATAATATTATCTCAAGCTCAACCACAATACCAGCATCGATAATTTCTTATTTCCTTTTAGATTCTTTTGAATTTGTAGTACCATTTTTATTAGCAATTGCCGCTGCAAGTTTTATTTACATTGCTCTCTCAGATTTAACACCAGATCTTCATCAACATACAGATATTAAATATATTATCCGCCAATTGATTGTTATAATAATTGGGATTGTATTGATGACAATATTATTGTCAATAGGAGGACATCAACATTAATCCTCCACTTTCAATTTATTATGAAAAGAGATTAATAAAGATAACTAATGCTAGATATTGATTATAGAGTTTTAAGAAAATTATTCCAATTAGGCGAACTCAAAGTTGGGACACTTGCAAAAAAACTTGGAATTCCTCATTCTACAGTTGGAAGTTGTATAAAAAGATTAGAAGAAAAGGAACTTGTAATTTATGATCGTTACAAGCCAGTTTTTTTGTCAGATAAAGGAATAGAGTTAGCAGTTGAATTAATTCGACATGCTAGGCTTTTAGAAATGCTATTAATAAATGAACTTGATATGTCTCCTGAAATTGCACATACGGAATGCGAAAAATTCAATCTACTTTTTTCATGTGACTTGATTAATAAGATTTGTCAAAGATATAACCACCCAAGAGAATGCCCTTGTGGTGAAGAGATTCTAAGCACTTCGGATTGCTCTTGCGATAAAAATTTTTAAAATGTTATTTTATCAAATCAGTGGAAGCGTAAGCGACTAATATTTTCCCATAAAAAAAGTGATGGCTACTTATATTTGATTTACTTGAATGAACTATTTGACATTCATAGCTCAAAATACAATCCTTAATAGTCGGTACTTTTGTTTTTTTTCCTGGAATAATATCTAACCCCGCTTTTTTAAATTTGTCTGTGTTTCTACCTGAGTAAAAACCTGTAATATTTATTGCTTCGTAATTTCTTTCTAAGGGAATGTTTACCGTAAATTCATTCACTCCCTCAGTAAGCAATTGATACGTATATCGACTGTAAGCTACTTGGGCTCTAATGACTGGAAAGCCCTCGAATTCTTCAATTGTCTTCCAATCTAATGCCATAACGTTTGGTTTTCCATTTTTATCCATTGATACTAATAAAGCAGTATTTCTCTTAAAATATTCAATATAATCATATGGTCCAATTTCTTGTCTATCATTAGACATTTTTATCATCTCGATTAAGATAAAAAATAATATAAGTATTGTATAAAATCATACAATACAACTAATTGCTTCTTTTAGTCTTGTTTCAGCGTCTTTTACGATATTATTAATAATCTCTTTAACACTGTCTATAGAACGTATCATCCCAATACTTTGACCTAAAAGAACAGCACCATCTTCAATATTGCCAGCATAAGTCATTTCATAATGTTTTTGATCTTCCATTGCCATTTTGGGAGTAATTTGAGCCTCCATTGCCATTTTTTCTTCTTTACTTGATACAATACCATGGTGTAAAGAATAATTATTCTTCCAAAGACGTATTGGACCAAGTACTCCAGTAACCCATACAGTATCATCAGCTTTGGAAGGAGGTACAATACTTTTATAGTTATCATGGAATTCACTTTCTTTCGAAGCAATAAATCTTGATCCCATTGCGATAGCTCCAGCACCCAATGCGATAGCTGAAGCTAATCCTTCTCCAGTAGCAAACCCTCCACATGCAATTAGAGGTGTATCTGGGTGTTTATGTGCAACTTGTTGGAGTAAAACCAACGAGCTAATTTTTTCATAACTTTGATGACCTCCACCTTCCCAACCAGTAACAACCATACCATCAACTTCAGACGTCACACACTTATCCGCAAGCCATAATGCTGGAGCGACATGAAAATGTTTGATATTTGATCCACTCTCTTTAAGTTTTTGGTAATTTTTAGCTTTTGGTAATGTCTTTGGAGAACCCGCGCTAGTTACAGCATAAATACATTGTTCTTTGATTTTTGGATTATCCATAATAAATCTTGATATCCCTCTACATAATCCAGGAGCATCTAACTGTAATCTTGAAGTCCTTATATTAAATCCAAAAGGTTTATCAGTATGTTCAACTACATATTCCATATCTGATTTCATTTCTTCCAAACTGTTTTTCCCAAATAGATTTGTGTGACTTAAAACTCCCAATCCACCTGCTTCAGAAACCGCTACCGTTAATTCTTTTGTATAAAATGGACCCATAGGAGCAGCAACAATCGGATGTTTAATTCCGAACATTTCTGTTATATTTGTCTTTAAACCCATTTCCTTATACCATTTTTAACTCTTTTTACTAATTATAATAATATGATAATAATGATAGTGAGAAGTTAAAAAATAATATAAATTTTTTAGCGATTTAAAAGCAACTCACTTTATTATTTTCATTTTACTTAAATACACAATTGATTAATTAAGAGATTATTATTGAATTCTTCAAGTTTAAAGAAGTTATCTTCTAAATATATTTAAATATAAGTTCCATTTTTGTTTTAATAAACCAATTAATTCTTAATAAAGGTACTATAAGCCAGAAAGTTTTTAATTCAAATTTTCCATTAGTTTTTTTAGGCGAGTAATAACTTGGATAATACAATAAATTTAAAACTAGTTGTTCTTGGAGAGGGAGAAGTGGGGAAAACATCTATTATTAACTCTTATATAGGTAAAGAAATTCCCAAACAATATTTACCAACAATAGGTAGTAAAACTGCAAAAAAAGAATATATAATAGAAGAAAGTGGTAATATTGTAAGGGTTTTACTTTCATTATGGGATATAGGAGGCCAAAGAGCATTTAACCCATTTAATCCCGCATTGTATCAGAATATTGATATTGCTCTTTTAGTTTTCGATTTAACTAGGCAAAACCAAACTTTAGAACTTTTAAAAAAAGAATTTTTAGATAATGTTAATTATCATTCGGAGGAGGCTTTAATATTATTTATTGGAAATAAATTGGATCTTCTCACAAATGAACAGGAAATTAAATCAAATTTGGAAAATTTTTTAGCTAAAAATGATAACGTAATGTTTGTTTCCGCAAAAACAAAGTTCAATATCCATGAGTGTTTTGAATTATTGATATATATATTTTTAAGAAAAGCAGAAATATTGTATCCTGATATCGTTCAGGAAAATAGTGCTAAATTGTTTTTGGATCTAATTAAAAAAAAAGAAAATCACTTAAAGAATAGGTTAGTAAATTTAGATAATTTAGATACTGCTCTAAAAAAACAAAAGCTAAAACCAAAAGTCAAAGAGGAGAACGTCGAAGAAAAAGAAATTATGGATTTAAAATATTATGATTTTCTTATGCAAGAGTTAGAAACTAACGCAACTCAAAAAAATGATGTAATAGATCAATTTTTAATTAATTTAACTGAACTTGAAAATGCTATAAATTACTTAAAAAAAACTCATTCAAAATCTGTTGAAGATTTAATTGATAACTTGAAGGAGCTCTTAATAACCACTCAAAAAGATTTCGAGAAAAGTATTGATTTAATATCAAAATTCAATAGAGAGGAATTTGAATTAGTGCAAATCATTTCAAAAACTAAAAAAGAACAATTAAAATTAGAAAA
>CP070831.1:1485529-1491109 GCA_020344955.1 Promethearchaeota archaeon
ATATGATGATCCTAAAGTAAGTAAAATTATTGATGGTGCTGATCACTTTTATTGGGGTTATGAAGAACAGCTCTCAGATGAGGTTATTAGTTTTTACAAATTAATAATTTAGAATTTTCATTAAATCCTTTAGAATGATTATTAGGTTAATTAATGACTTTTGACATTCCGAATTTTACCTTTAATATAACTTTTTTGGACAGAACAAAAAAAGAAAAAATAGAGAAAAGAGGATTATAAACTTGAAAGCTTTTCTAAATCTGCTTGTGAGTTTTCAACAGCCCAATCAAGGAGCTGATCAAAATATCTCTCCACATCTTCACTTTCAGGAGATTTAGATAATATAGCTAAAAGAAATTGATTTTTGTTGTCAGGCATGATAATATTTCTCATCATAATGAAATCTTCTTTATACTTAATTTTCATGCTCTGAATATCAGAAAGTTTTAATTCCTCTGCTGCTTTATATGCAGAATCACTCAATAATGATCCCATTGCGGCTACTACTCGTTCATCGATATTCTCCTCTTTTTGGGATGCCAATACCAATCCTGTTGAAGTTGCGAAAAGGGATGCACGGAAATTTCCACTTTCATTTAATTCTTTAAGGACTAATTCCAGCCTACTTACCAAATCTACACACTCTCTAAAAAGATTATTTAAATAATATCTTAAATAAGGGTTTTAAGTTTTTATATTAAATATATTTTGAATCTAATACGCTTACATAAAGTTTCCTTGTATAAATAATATGAGTTATTTAATATTTAAAATTATTTAATGACTATTTTATATCGTATTATAGATTTATTACGTTAGCATAATATAATATCTAATTCATATCTTCAAGAAATATATGGAATTCATATCTCATTATAATTTCAAATTCAAGGATTTACTATATTTTTATATTGATAATAAAAGTTGACAAAATATCATCCTTATCGATATTTAAAGTTATTACAGTTGGTCTTGCCTTGGGTTTCATAAATCCTGGGCGTTCTATTGGGGCTTTTGGTCGTGTTGGAGAGCCAGGGTTTAAGAGAAGCAAATTAAAATCCGTCCCTTTAATCATTGGTTGATGAGTATGACCAAAAATAAGAATTTGTAAATTATGTGTTTTTGCAAACTCTTCAACATCTTTTGGAAGTAAATGAATCACGCCTATGTTATATCGTCCTATTGAGAATTTACAGAATTCCTCTAAATTATTAATTTTATCAAGATTTCCTTTTACACACTCTGTAGGAGCAATCTTCTTGAGTCTATCTAAAAAAAAATCTTCACATACATCTCCAGCATGTATAATTTTATCAACATCATTGAATACTTTTTTAAGTTGATTGATCAAATAAGTAACTTTATCTTTTTCATACTCAATTGTTATATGAGTGTCAGATAAAATCCCCAATTTCATTAAAAAAGTACGCCTCTATATCATAACTATGAAACCCATTAAGAAGATTATTAATGCTATTAAAAAATCAAAAATGATACGAAATACGGTATCCCCTACTGTAATCTCTTCAGAATCCCTTTTAAAATATGTTTTAAAAAAAGCAAATCCGTTTGAAATTCCTCTTTTAACACTCGAAAGTGGCCACACCAATAATAAACAGACGATAGTGAACAAAATACCAATAATAAATAATGGTATATAAACGAAAAAGGCTACTACATAAAAACTATTACCTTGCCAAAAATTCCAAATTGTATGCGCGGCAACAATATTATTTAGGGCATGTGCTATTATTGCAGGAAGAATCCATTTTTTTCTTACAACAACTAGAGATAAAATTATCCCGATTATAAATGCTTGAAAAAACCACATTACTGGGTACCAAGCAACAAGATCGAATAGATAAGCTAAGTGGCCGAATCCAAAATAAATTGATGATATAATCACTGCTGACATAGGAAAGAAATTTTCACTACCACGTTTAGCTATAAACGCTCTTGTAATAGTTTCTTCTGTTATTGATACAGAAATCTGAATTATAATAGCAGAGATTAAAAACACAAAATAACCTACATAAGGCGACAAATAATAATTAGTATTTACTAAACCTATGACTAAACCTTGATAGGCAACAGTTTCAGGGATGAAAAGATATGGAAAAAAGTCTATTGGCAAGAAAACTAAAAAAAATATTAAGAATCCATACAATATTTGATATTTATAATTTTTCTTGCTCATTTTATATAATTTTAAATGACCAAATGCAGGTGAAACATCCTCTTCTAAAATTACATTTCTTTTTTGAGATTCGAATAATATATTTGATAATGGGAATAAAAGTGGTATTCCTATAAATACTAAAATTGCTCTTAAAACATAAAAAAGGATACCATAAAGTAAAGTTCCTTCCCCCACAAAAACAGGAAGTAAGAATAGTGGTAATAATAAAAGTAAAAATACAATAATAAATCCCCAAAACACTTCTTGATAAAAAAATCGTATCCTTTTCAGAGCAATCAATTTCTTTCTCTTTCGTTCGAATTGCACCATTCAAGATCACTAATATAATTGAATAAAAAATTATTGAATCAAAAAATTATAAATTTTTTTATTTATCGATCTAAAGATTTTAAAATCAAGTCATTAGTACTAGGAATACCTTTTCTTGCTCCTAATTTTTGTATGCACCTTCCTGCAACAAAATTACCAATCTTTATACCACATTTAATATCTTCGAACTTAAAGCTAAAATTTTTTATAAAACTATATAAGAATCCTGCAGAAAAAGCATCTCCCGCTCCAGTTGTATCAACAGCTTGTACTTTTTCAATTGGTTTAACTAATTCAGATCTTTCTAGAGTAATCAGCATAGCTCCTTCTTTTCCTAGTGTAATTATCAATGTTTTAATTCCTAACTTGAAAATTGATTTAGCTTTTTCTCTAACTTGATTGTTAAAATCATTCTCGCCTAAATCAAAAAGGGTACAAAATTCTCTTCTTGAAATTATTAATATATCAATATGCATCAAAAAATTTTTTAATCTATCAAAACCTTGTTCAATTATTAACATTCCTGGATTTAATATTACTGGAATATTATTATTTTGCGCAATTTTAGCTGCTTTTTTGAGAGGGACTGTGTTTTTTAGACTACTTAAAAATAATGTATTAGCTTTTAAAATATCTTCAGATTTAATATCCTTTATTGAAAGTGTATTCGCTGCTCCACTATATGCATAAATTCGTCTCTCTCCATTTTCAGTTAATGCAACATACGCCGATCCTGTTCCAAAATTTTCTGAATATGTGATTAATGATAAATTTAAAGATACTTTTTTAAAATCTTCGAGAATTTTTTTTCCAAATTCGTCATTATGCCCTAATTTCCCAATGAATGCCACTTTTAGACCTAACTTAGCACAAACATAAGCAGTATTAGCAGCGGCTCCTCCAGAAAATAGTTTTAAATCTGATACAAAAACTTCATCATCATCTATAGGGTGCCGATTAACTTTAGCGACAATATCAACAAGAGCCGCACCAATACAGATAACGTCCAATTCTTTTACCATTTGAAAAAACCCTTAATTATAAGTAAAAGAACCATACTCTGATTTGATTTCTAAAATGTTTTTACCTTTAATTGGAGATTTTTCACAATATCCAATGATCTTGGAAGGGATTTCATATTTTTTTGTAATTTTGAATATATCCTTAGCTATGGATTCATTGCATATCAGTTCCATTCTATCACCCATATTAAAAACACTCAACATCTCTTTCCATTGAGTTTCAGATGACTTTTGAATCAATTTAAATATTATGGGTGTCTTAAAAAGGTTATTTTTTATATATTTAATACCCTTTCCATAGTTTAAAATTTTAGTTTGACCTCCTCCAGTATTATGTATAATTCCGTGGATTTCATCACGGTACTTTTTAATTATATCTTTTAACACGGGAGCATATGTTCTTGTTGGTGATAATAAAGCTTTCCCTATATTTATATTAAGTTGTTCAATCATATCTGTTAATTTATATTTACCAAAGAATACAAATCTCTCGTCAAGATTTTGATCATAACATTCTGGATACTTTTTATAATATTCATGGGAAAGCATGCCATGTCTTGCTAGAGATAAGCCATTACTTCCAATTCCACTATTATACTCATTTTCATAAGTAGCTTTTCCAGAGCTAGCTAATCCTATTATAATATCATTAGGGCGGATATTATATGCATCGATGACATCTTCTTTTTTAATGGTTGTGAAAGCAGAAGCATCTACTATGAGTGTCTTTACTAAATCGCCAATATCTGCAGT
Organism: Promethearchaeota archaeon; assembly: GCA_020344955.1. Lineage (GTDB taxonomy): Archaea > Asgardarchaeota > Lokiarchaeia > Sigyniarchaeales > SOKP01 > Loki-b32. The sequence goes on from CP070831.1 coordinate 1,489,814, forward strand.
TTCACCCCCACACATCATAACATTCAAACCCAAAGAAGTTAATTCTTCACTATAATCATAATATTCCTCAATAATAGTCGCTACAATATCTCCCTTTATGTACTGGGTATTTCTTCCAAGATTGTTCGAAAAGAAAATATTCCCTGTTGCACCAACACATAAAATATCATCGAGATTCATAACCATAGCATCCCTAACTATGCCTCTAAAAACTGAAATATCCCCAGTTTCCTTATAATACATATATGCTAAACTTGCTTTTGTACCCGCTCCATCAGAATGAAAAACGGAATAATAATTCTCTCTGTTATCTATATCTCTAATTATTTTACAAAACGCTCCAGGAAATAGACCCTTATCAATAGATTTAAGAGCACTATGCACATCCTCTTTCTTTGAAGACACTCCCAATTTCTTGTATAAATTATTATCCTCTGTCAATTAAACCAAAATTTAAAAATTATATTTATTAGTTAAGATTTTTGTTAAATTTTCCACTTGTTCAACAGCTTTACCAATATAATTATGTGGGTTAAATATTTCTTTTAATTCCTTTTTTGAAAATTTGTTATTAATTAATTCATGTTCTATCAAAATATCACTCATATTTATTTTTTCTTTCCGGGCTTTAATTGATGCTTGCCGTAAAATTTCATGACCTTCCTGTCTTCCTATTCCCCTATTCACTAATTGGACCATTACTTTTTCAGTAAGACAAGCACCTCTAGTAAGATTAAGATTTTCTTCGATTTTATTTTCATCAAATTCTATTCCTTTTAAGTTTTGAGTTAACTGTTTAATTATATAATCCAGTAATATGAAGTTTTCACCAAATATTATTCTTTCAGCCGCAGAATTCGTGATATCTCTTTCATCTTCCAAAATAATATTATCTAATGCAACTGATACATTAGATTTTAAGATTCTAGCGATGCTGCAGATCCTCTCTGATTTATGAGGATTTCTTTTATGAGGCATAGTCGAACTTCCTACTTGTTCTTTTTTAAAAGGTTCGAACATTTCTGCAATTTCATTCCTTTGCAGTATCCGATTTTGACGTGCTATTTTAGCTAAAGTTTGACCAATTAAAGCTGTTAAAATGATGACTTCAGCATGTCTATCTCTTTGAATGATTTGATTTGCAATAACTACAGGATTCAAATCAAGTTTCTTCATTAGTTCTTTTTGAATAATTATACCTTTTTCATCAAAACTGGCCATTGTACCAACAGCACCAGACATTTTACCAAATGATATTCTATTTTTTACTTCTGAGATTCTTTCCAAATGTCTATC
>CP070831.1:1491209-1499720 GCA_020344955.1 Promethearchaeota archaeon
CGCTTCCATAATACTCTCTTTAACCTGTCCTTCAGCACAAATAGTAGTACCCATTGGTGTTGCTGTAATTTCACCGTCTTTGACAACAATCTGACCGTCTTTTATGGTATAAGCCGCTAATGAAAAAGCTTTTTCAATAGCTTGTCCATCCATCTTGTTTGGATCTAATTTATATATAGCGATATCTCCAATTGCTCCTTTCCCTAAATGTCCTCTATGATGAGGCGTTAAACTATTTGAAGAATCAAGGAATTGAATATTATGCAAAATTATCCCATCCTAAGGTCAAATTTAATAGGCATGTAACTCAAATATATAAGAATGTTAAATTAGAAGCAACAAGTGCATATGAAAGTGTTAGAAGGGCTTACTTTACCCAACCGTTTGTGGAATATCTTAGATCTATAGGAATTGGTGATTTTCTTTCAGAGAAGATAGTGAATTTAGAAATAGTTCGAAATGATAAAGGTCAGATTATTGGTCAAGATTATGAAATTTTGATTAAAGAATGGTCCATTGTTGAACATTTAGTAGCAAGAGGTATTCCTAATATTGAAATTGCGACAGAATTTGGTCTGTGTAAAGAAGATGACTCGAAGGAAGTAAGACGTCAAGCAGCAAGAATAATTAAGAATTATCTTCAAGGTCGCTGGACAATACCAGTTAGAGATTCAAAGTTCAGAGAATATACTGTTGAGAATCTCCGACTATTCTTAAATACTATGTATATCGGAAGAAAAATTTATTCACAATATTTAAATCTTTGATTTTTAATTATTTTACATGATGAAAACTATTATGGTGAAAAATGAAATTAAGAAGGAAATTAAGAGAAATGATGAATTGGTTGATAATATTATGCAAGTATTAGCGGATGCTGAAAGAATTTATTCAAAAATAAAGAAATTCGACCTTGAAAATGGTATTATTGAACCATTTCTAGATTTCCTAGAGAAAACTTATAAGAAACGGGATAATCTTTTAAAGACTCAACAAAATTTGGTTAAGAAGTTTTCTAATATAAAGACTTAATTAATTTTAAATAATTTTTTTATGAAATTTTGGTTATTACTATCCTTATTATTCTTTATAATTCGGAGTAATAATTTTTAACTTAGGCGTATACACATCTTGAACAGCGTAGTTATTGAAGTTGATGCTATAATGATTACGCCAATGTGACTTGACTTCTTCCAACATTGCGTCCATTAGGCTATCTTTAATTTGCCCCTTTGCGCAAATAGTTGTACCCATTGGCGTTGCTGTAATTTCACCATCTTTTACAACAATTTGACCATCTTTTATCGTATAAGCAGCTAATGAAAAGGCTTTTTCTATGGCATGACCATCCATTTTTTTAAGATCCAAATTATATAAAGCAACATCACCAATTGCTCCTGCTCCCAAATGCCCTCGATCCGTCATTCCAAGACATTTTGCTGTGCCTGCCCGTGTCATGGTACAGATTTCGCTTAGAGTGAGTTCGCGATCGATATCCTTTAATTGTGTTCTCTCTGAAGCCTTCTTAGAACATTGATTCAGAAGGACATCATCTCTGGATTTCTTGTCCATTAACCAGCGAATGATTTGAGGATATGATGTAAATGGTCCACCATTTGGATGATCGGTTGTCATAAAAACTTGCCAAGGATTCTTGATTAAAAGCGCAAGCTCCAGACCAATTGCCCATTGTACTGCATTTACAGCAACTTTTGGACTAAATTGATATGGTACGATGCCTGAGCCCGATTCTCCCTCTACTTGACCATTTATCCATTTCATCCCAGGACGCGCGCCCCAACTACTTGTGCCGCCTATATGATGAAGACTATATTCCCACGGTCCGTCCGCAGTCATGGTCGTGGTAGCCGCTTTTCCAAAAATCACTTGGCCCATATCGACGGTTACATGCTTGTTTGAATTCAGATATTCAGCAATATCAGCTGCACCTGAAGCGAAATCACCCCAATTTGTACCACTATATGCATTAAACTGGCAATGTGTTAGGTGAATAACGGAGTCACGACCATTTTTCGATTGTATTTTCTTAAGTGCTTCAAACGTCTCTAATGTATGCTTCTTATTCCCGGGATGTCCCAAATTATTAGCATGGACATGGATCGTATGTGGTAATCGTAACGATTCGTTAGCTTTTGATAATCCTTCTAGAATTTCTCTGGGAGATACATCAAAATGGAAGACATGGTCGTCTAAAGATGAGACATTCTTCCCCCAAGTCCAATTTTCAACTCCTCCGGGATTTACAATTTTCACACCATAGCTTTTCACAGCTTTCAATATCCAAGCGATATACGCAGCGAGTTTATCATAATTCTTTTGTTTAACGTACTCCATAACAAACCAATTGTTCCCAAGCAATGCTATTGCTAGTGTATCGATTATTGGGATATCCAGAAACTCTTCAAATGTATGACGAGCCTTAAGCAAGGGGAGAGCTGGTTCAACAACAGTTGTATATCCGAGTCGGGCATATCGATATCCAGTTGTCCAAGTTGACGGTACTGCCCAACCTGTTCCACTTCGAGTTAGTTTGGTACGTTTTTCATTACATTCTTCGGGTTTATCATCTGGTCGAAAAGAGCGTCCAGCATTGACTTTTGTACCTGCAATATGAGAATGTATATCCACTCCTCCTGGCATTACTATCATTCCGGCTGCATCTATTATTTTAGCTTCTCCATTAACCTTTTCTACTATGACACCATCTTTAATATGAATGTCTTTCTTTTCGCCATCAATATCGTTTAAGGGGTCATATACTAAGCCATCTTTTATAATTAAATCTTTCATTGTAATTATCCTAAGTTATATGTCGTAGCTTGATACTTTTTTGTAACTAATATCATTTGGAATAAATCCAATATTTTAAAGAATCAATTATTTTTATAAAGATTTATTATAAAATTTAATTAAAAAAATAGGATTACTTTATAGATTATTTCTAATAATAAATCTTACCATGAAAAAGTAAGGTAAAGAATTCTAAAGCATTTAATATCTATTCGATTATATTATACTTTTTTTTATTAAGGTTTAAACTTAAATAGAAGTTCTATTATGTAATTTTTGTTTTTAAAAACTCAATAAAGGGATATTAGTACTAACTATGATTTAGTAAATAACTGTTTGCTAACAGTTAGAAGGTATTTTTTTATGGTAAAAATTTTTATTGTCGACGATGACCAATCATTACAACGGCTTTATGCTTTAATTTTAACGACAGCAGGTTTTGAGATAGTAGCTACAGCGATAAATGGGGAAGATGCTATTGAAAAGTATCACCAAATGAAAGAAAAACCTAATATAATTTTAATGGATCATCGAATGCCAATAAAAAATGGTTTAGATGCTATGACTGAGATTTTACAAGTTAATAAAAATGAGAAGATTATCTTCGCGAGTGCTGATATTAGTGTACAAGCAAAAGCTAAAGCTCTTGGAGCATGTGCTTTTTTAGAAAAACCCTTCAAGATGCAAGAATTACTAAATAAAATCCAATCTATTGTAAAGGAACTGATTTTGAAACATTAATAATTATAAAAAAAAAATCAAAATTAGATTTTAATTAAATTAAAGTGTTACTCCACCTATTAATCCTAAAACTCCCCCTGCTAAAAGTAAAAATGACCCAATCCATATTTTGGAAAAAGTGTGAATGGATTAATTTGTTGAACAATAAAATATTCAGTATTACATAAATATTGTTGTAATTAATTATGGAGTTTTATGCACTTCCTACTCATATATCAATTTTTTCTTAAAATTGATTAATCTTATATATATAAGTCATCTATTTAATATTAAAAGTAAAAATTAAATATAAAATCAAACTGAAAAGTGTGAATTAATGGGCGCCGGAAAAATTTTATGCATTATTGGAGGAATTGTGACACTGATTTCTACTTTTTTCTTTAGTTTATTTTCATCAGTTTTCCCTGCTCCTCTTACATATATTGAATCGGGAACTGTTTACGGAAATGGACTTACTTTCTTTGTGCATATGTTGGACATGTTTACTAATGCAGATGGAATATCAACAGCATGGTCGATTGCTGCGGGAGTCACTATAGAGCCTTTTATGATTTATATAGTAGCTGTCATTTTGCTTATATTTTCTATTTCAGGGGTTTTAATTCTAATAGGGGTAAAAAGTCGAGCTGTAGCTATTATAGGATCAATCCTTCCGTTATTTATTGGAATAATCATCCTACTGGGGAGTTTTATAGCACTTCCAGAATTTCTCAATGGTTTTTCGTTGTTTATGATAGATGGTGCGTTAGTAGATGGAATTATACCATTTGATTTCGGGCTAACTTTACCATATGATTTACATCCCCTAATACCCGGAGAAGTATCTATTGGAACAATTACACTAATAGTAGGGGGAGTACTGGGTTTAGTGGGTGGAATATTAGGTCCTGATGAATTTTAAATTAACTAATTTTTTTTTTATTTTTTGATTGTTTTAAAATAAAAATTAATTTGAGTTATAATCTTCAAATTCTTTTAAGATCTCTAAATGAATTAATGTTAATAAAAGAAAGAAGTTTCTTATCAAATGATTGTAGCACTTTCTCTATTGATATAAAGTTTATTTTCCAATTTTTTTCAATCAAATTGATTAATTTGTAGTTTCCATTTTTCAAATTTTTTATTGTTGAAATTAACCCTTTTTTAACAGGATAAACTGCGAGTAGAGGTTCTAAAAAACCGTTATCCCATTGAGGAATGCAACAATCAAAATCATTACAATTTGATATTAAATATTCGATTACATTTTTTTGAATTAAGGGAATATCACAAGCTAAAACTAAGGTTTTTTCATATCCTATCTTATTTAATTCTTTAAACGCAGAATATAGACCCAGGAGAGGAGTTTGCTCTTCTAAACTAGATAATAGGGATTGGTCATCAATAATAAAAGCCATAATTTTTGTGATATCAATCTTTTCTATATAATTTTGAACTTGCTGATTAGAATGAGCTACTATAAAAATATCAAGATTAAGTGAGGCCAGTGTTTCAAGTTGATATGATATTAAAGGTTTCCCATGGAATTGAAAAAGTCCTTTATCACTTCCAAATCGAGTACTTTTTCCCCCAACCAGTATTACAATTGCGAAGTTTTTAGATTTTTTGGTTATATTTGACACTTTTTTAAACAAGTTATTTAATAATCTATTAAACCAATAATTAAAAATTATATATGATTTAAATTACTTGAAGATAATTAATTTGCTTCTCTCAATCTACGTAAAATCATGCTTCTTAAAAAAAAGGGACAAAAAACGAGAGAAAAACCTCAAGAAAATTGTGCTATTTTTGGAGTTACTTGTAATGATCTTGGTTATTCTGTCTCACATCTATTGTATCATGGACTAATTGCTTTGCAACATCGAGGTCAAGAATCTACAGGGATATCTATTTTAAAAACTGGAGGTAAAATTTTCACATACAAGAAAAATGGATTGGTATCAAAAGTATTAGAAGAAAAGATCATATCACAATACTGGGGAAACGTTGGTATTGGACATAATAGATATGCTACAACTGGAGCGGTTGGATTTAAATCCTCTCTTTATATGCAACCTTTTCATTTTAAAAACAATGAAATTGAGTTTTCGATGGCTTTCAATGGAACTATTGCAAATTTTGATGAAATTAAAAAGAATATGGATCAAATGGGGCGTGTTTTTATGACCGACACTGATACTGAGGTTTTAGCACAATTAATTGGTTCAATTGCTTTAGGAACTGAGGATTGGCCGGAAATTCTTAAACTCACCAGTAGACTATTAGATGGTTCTTATTCTTTGATATTAATGACTTCTGAAGGCGATATCTATGCGATGAGAGATCCATTAGGTTTTAAACCATTATGTATTGGGGAGCTTAAATCAGAGCAGAGAAATCTATATTTCGTCGCATCTGAATCTTGTGCTATAGATACTGTTGGAGGTAATTTTTTAAGAGATGTAAAACCAGGAGAAATTGTTCACCTTAGCCATCAAAAAGACATTCATTCGGAATTAGTTATTAAAACAAATAGAACTGCTATGTGTCAATTTGAATATGTCTATTTTGCACGACCAGATTCAATTATCGATGGAGTTTCAGTAGCAGAAGCAAGATTAAGGTTAGGGATGAATTTAGCTAAAAATGATCCCATATTAAAGGACCTTGAAATAAGAGAAAATGCAATAGTAGTTCCAGTTCCAGATTCTGGTCGCAGTGTTGCTGTAGGATATGCTAAGGAGGCTAAACTCCCATATGCAGAAGGATTAATGAAAAACAGATATGTACATAGAACATTTATAATGCCTGGTCAATTAAAGCGAAAAATTGCAGTCAAAGAAAAGTTAAATCCAATTAAGAGTGTTGTTGAAGGCAAAGATATTATTTTGTTAGATGATTCTGTAGTTAGAGGAACAACAACCCAACAAATAGTTTCATTGTTAAGGGAGAAAGGTGGAGCCAAACGAGTTCATTTACGAGTAAGCTGCCCTCCAATTATCAGTCCATGTTATATGGGAATTGATTTTCCTACTAAAGATGAATTAATTGCTGGGAGATTTCAAAATTTATATGGTGAAGACTATTTAGATGAAATTCAAAAGTCAATTGGCTCAGATACATTATTATATCAAACGATTGATGATCTAACTGATGCTATCGGAATGAATAGAAATCAATTATGTCTAGCATGTTTAACTGGAGATTATCAGTTAAAATCTGTACAAAAATTAGCGGAATTAGAGAAATCTATTGTGAAAAGTAGAACTTAACCGCTTTTATCCCAACAATAAGTACATATTTTTTCCTTTGGTAAACCAATTGCTTTAACCAAGTTTTCAAGTCTCTGGTATTTTAGGGATGTCAATCCCAATCTTTTTCGTATTATATCCACCATAGATCTAAATTTATCAGAATCGGGGTCAGTATATTCTACTGGATCCTCAATGTCACTTCCAATTAGTTCTTTTATTGCCCAACGCCCTGCTAAATCTAATTCTGAACGAGATCGGGAAAAATTTAAAAATTTGCAACTATATACTAATGGAGGGCATGCTGGTCTCATATGGACTTCTTTAGCGCCATATTCATATAATCGTTGAATTGTTTTCTTAAGCTGTGTCCCTCTGACAATTGAATCTTCACAGAAAAGCAAACGCTTTTGATCAATAAGTTCCTTAATCGGAATGAGTTTCATTTTCGCAACTTCGTCTCTAATTGATTGATCTTGAGGCATGAAACTACGAGGCCAAGTAGGGGTATATTTTACAAATGGTCTTGAAAAAGGAATTTTAGCTTCACTTGCATACCCTAATCCATGTGCAGTACCGGAATCAGGAATACCTGCTACAAGATCAACCTTAGTATCATTATTTTTTGCTAAAAAAGAACCACATTTGTAGCGAACAACTTCAACATTAATATTTTCATAACTAGATGCCGGATATCCATAATACACCCATAAGAATCCACATATTCGTAATAGCTCCCCAGGGGGTATTTTTTGTTCAAGACCGTTCTTATTTATGAAGACTACTTCTCCTGGTCCAAGATATTTATTTATTTTATATCCTAAATTTGGAAATGCACAAGTTTCCATTGTAACAGCAAATGATCCAGTTTTTTCTCCTATTATGAGAGGGGTTCTACCAAATTTATCCCGAGCTGCATAAATTCCTTTATTTATTAATATAAGAATACTACAAGATCCATCGATCATATTTTGAACCTTCTGAATTCCCTCTTCAAAGCTATTACCTTGGCTTATTATTGTAGCTACTAATTCTGTGGGATTTATTTCGCCTCCATGCATTTCTGAGAAGTGGGATCCATTTTGTAAAGCTTCTTTTGCTAAATCATCTATATTATTAATTTTTCCAACTGTACATATGGCAAATACGCCTAAATGTGAGCCAATTATTAGTGGTTGGTCATCATAATCACTAATTACTCCAATACCTTTGTTCCCATGCATTTTCTTGATATCCTTCTCAAATTTAGACCTAAATTGAGTTTTTGTAATATTTTTGATGAACCTTTGAAAACCTCCAGAGTTTTTTACAGCTAACCCACCTCTGACGACTCCCAAATGGCTGTGATAATCTGTCCCGTAAAACAAATGCTTGACACAATCCTTATTCTCTGACACAACTCCAAAAATACCACCCATAATAAAACCCTATTTAAAATAATTTTTAAATTAAATTGTTAATCAGCTAAGATTATAGTAATAATATAATCTTCTAAATAAAACTAAAATCTTAATAAAATCTTAAATTATATAAATTGAAATCTTAGAAATTAATTAGGAGTACAACTTTAATAGACCAAAAGAATAATAAAAAATAAAATAATCTCTAAAAACACTAGAATTCTTCAATTGGATCTATTTTATTGTTAATATCTTCCTTATCTATATAACTCAATGTTTCAGCAGCTTCATCAATGGATCTTAGACTTGAGATAGATTTTGTTCTC
>CP070831.1:1499820-1505981 GCA_020344955.1 Promethearchaeota archaeon
ATAATCTCGGAATCCCATAAGATGCATTCATCTCAAAAAGCTATTTCTATTATCACTAATATCTACAAAATTATATATTTTAGAGGAGTTACAGAAACAAATTTTATAAAACTAAAGGTTTTTATTTTTTACTATTCTTTGTAATATTTCTTTTGCATAATCTACTCTGATTTTTTTATCTTCAACTAATTTCTTAGCAACATTATCTACTAATTCATCTGGTACTCCTGCAAGTTTTGCAATATTTCTCGAATGAAGAGTCATATGTCCCTTCTGAATTCCTTCTGAAGCTAAAGCTCTTAGAGCAGCTACGTTCTGAGCTAGGCCAAGAGCCGCAGCAACTTGAGAAAGTTCATTTGCACTTTTAACGTTTAATATCTTCAAGGAAATTCGGGCCATCGGATGTATTTTAGTCATACCTCCTATAATACCAAGAGCAAGTGGTATCTCTATTTCTCCTACTAAATTTCTATCTGAATCAACTTGATATTTAGTTAATGGCGAATATTTTCCACTTAGCGAAGCATAAGCATGAGCTCCAGATTCAATAGCTCGTGTGTCATTTCCTGTAGCTGTTGTTAATGCTATAATTCCGTTCATTATTCCTTTATTGTGTGTTGTTGCTCTAAAGGGATCTACAACTGCAAATTCGTAAGCATTCAGCATACCATCTATTACCTCATCTCCGCCTAATAACTCATTATCAAAAATAGCTTTACTTCTCGCTATTCGATGAGTAGCTAGATTCGATACAATACGAAGATATATTTTGCCACCACAAAGTTCTTCAACATAAGGACTTATAGCCTCTGCCATAGTATTAACAACATTAGCACCCATAGCATCTAACACATCAACTAATAAATGTAAAATTAACATCGTGCCTTTCCGAGTGTCTAGTTCTCGTATCTCAAAATCAGTAGCACCACCACCTAACTGAGCTAATAATGGATCCTGTTCATTTGCGATTTTTAAAATCTGGGTTTTATTTTCTAAGATCTTCTTTTTTGCGGTGTTAATATCTTTTAATTGAGTAATTTGGATTTGTGAAAACATTATGGATTTTACATTTTCTGATTGAAACCCACCATGTTTTCTAGCGATTTTAGCCGCATTTGATGCTGCGGCTATAACTGAAGGTTCTTCAATAACCATTGGAATTAAGTAGTCTCGTTTATTTACTTTAAAGTTACATGCTATTCCCATTGGCAATTGATAGGACCCAATCACATTCTCTACAAGAGTGTCAATTTGAGTTTCTGTAAAGTAACCTAGATTCTCTAGTAGTTTAATATCATTTTTATTGAAACCTATAAATTCAGATAAAAGTTCTCTGCGTTTTTTCATTGATAATTTATAAAAACCAGTAATTTCAGAATTATAACTATTCATATTCAACATCCAATTTTATCTTGGAAAGTATTATTTATTATAGAATTTTACATTTATTACAAAAATTATTATTTTTCTTAATTATTTAATACTAAGAAGAAATTTAAATTTGCCATCAAATATCTCCAAGAATTATGATCATTATTGCGATAACTGGTGCTTCAGGTATATCAATTGCAGTTAAATTGTTAAAAATTTTAAAAGAAAAAAATATAGAAACGGGATTAATTATATCTAATGCTGCAGAACAAGTAATTTTAAATGAATCTAATATAAAAATTACTGATCTCCAAAAACTTGCTTCAAATTATTATGATGTTAATGATTTAACTGCTCCACCAGCTAGTGGTTCTCATAAAACTAATGCAATGATCGTTGTTCCTTGTACTATGAAAACTTTAGCTGCAATTGCTAATGGATTTTCGGACAATTTAATTACAAGAGCAGCAGATGTCACAATAAAAGAAAAACGAAAACTTGTTCTTATTGTAAGGGAAAGTCCATTAAGTCCGATTCATTTAGAAAACATGCTTAAATTAGCAAGATTAGGAGTTGTTATTGCCCCACCAGTCCCTTCCTATTATATAGGTCCAGAATCAGTTGATGAACTCATCGATCATACTGTAGGAAGGATTCTTGATCAAATAGGAATAGAATCGGAAATCAAGAGATGGGGAAATAAATAGACGGGAAAAATTACTATAAATTCATTTTTTTAAGACATAAGAGCATCTAGTATTTCTTCTATGTGATTGATTGCTGTGGAAATATGAGCTTCATTCGGATAAAATTTACTGGTGCAATTAGGAATGGCTTCACATATTAATCTCCCCATTCTAACAGGAACACTAGTATCTAATTCCCCATGCCACAGAAATACTTTTATACTTGATGGGATCTCTTTCAAGTTAAACCCCCAATCTAAGCTTAATAATTTGAGATCATGAATAACCCCCCTGATTCCTTGTCGAAAGGGTTCCGCCATTAATTCGACATATAAGGGTATTTTATCAGGATCTACCATGATTTTTTTATCTGGTTCTGGCAAGTTCTTAGATCTTTTTTGAAATGTCTTTTTAAGTTCCTCTAGTGTTTGATCTTTCATTTTCAATATTTTTTTTTGAATAATCTTGTATAACTTAGTTAATAGTCCAGGTTTATTTTTTGCTAAGTTAAGTTCTTTCTGCTTCCCTTTATCCATCCCCTCTAAGCCTAATACTGTTGGACCAAGTCCAGAAACAATACCACAATGTGTCAAGCGTTCAGGAATCTTTAGTGCACATACTAAAGCATATGGACATCCACCAGATCCTCCCAAAACTGCAAATTTTTGAATATTTAGAGTATCAGCTATCTCAACAACATCATCAGGCCAATCTAAGATTTTTCTATTTTCTTTAAAATCTGAAAAGCCCCTTCCAGGACGGTCTATTGATATGAGACGAACATTGAATTGATTATCATCAAAACCATACATTTTGGGTTCAAGACGGGAAGAACCATGACCATGAAAATAAAATACTGGTTTTCCTTCAGAAATCCCGAATTCAGCATACCCTAACTTGCGACCATCTTTTAAAGTAATAATCTGATTGTATTTTTCATTCTTTTTAGTATTTATACTCATATTATCACTCATTTTTAATAGTATAAAAATTGTTTTAAATACTGAATTAGGATTTCTGATTATCTGATGAGAATAGAATCATTCCAAAGGAGTAATAGGAACGTCTTGGATTTGATGATATCTTTTTGTTAAATATTTTTCTGGAATCGGTATGTATATAGGACTCCAATTTAATAATCCTTTTGCGTTGATATTTTCCTCGTTTTCATTCTCAACCCTCCGGATTTCATATTCTAAAGAAGCCCCTTTTATAGCATTACTTGCTACTCTTACCAACCCTTCTTTCAAATAATTTAAGTTATTATTCTCCGTCTGAACTATTGGATCACTATCTAACTTTGCAAATAGTGGGAAAAATCTTTTATGAAATCCTGAATGTCCTTTGGGACAACTGTCTAATCCCTTGATGTTAGGGATCAGACAGCCCTCATCACAAAAATGGAGTGTAAAGCCTCTGTTTTGATTTTGATCGTGTTCAACAATATAACCTAAGATTATTTCTGGTTTAGTTTTACCATTTTTAATAGATTCATATTCCTGAACACTTTTTCGCTCTTTTAAATTTATAAAATCATTTATATGAGGCCCTTTTTGTATAATTTCTTTAAATCCTTCTTGTATTTTTAGGAGACCAGAGATACAGGTAGCTCCGGAACCGTAAGATCCAAAATAAATCGTATCATTATCACGTGCATGATTTTCTAGTAAGAAACACACTTGAGCCCACAAGCTTGCATTGTACATATTTCCAAAGTGCATTGGAACATTTAATTGAGGAAGTACCCTTTCTTTTACATTTGTATTCACCCAATATGAAAATTTTTCTAAAGTTGGAGAAGAAAAACCACGTTCTTTTAATTTTAAATAAAGATATTCAGGTAATACAGTTACATCATGTAAAAAATGATCAAGTTTCTTAAGTATGGATGATCTAATCTTTTTTTTCTCAAATTTAGGTAATTCATTAATATGCTTTATCCAACGCTTTAGAATTATTTGTTGCATACATTTCAATGGTAATTTACTATAGGGCGCATGAAATGTATAGAAATCAGCGTGAAAATCCCCTATACTTCGAATCAAATCATCATATGCTCCTAGTTGGAACTTGAGATATGCTTCTTGAGAATATCTACCGAATGCTCTTGCATTTTTATCATTAACAGGTCTAAAAAAGTCATTAACATTCCCTGAAACTTTACCAAAGTTTTTACTAAATTTAGCTATGCGAGGATTTTTAGATATAACAAGTCCAATAGCTCCTGAACCTTGTGTTGGTTCGCCAGGAGAACCAATATTGTATGAGGAAATATCAGCACTTATAATGAGAGCTTTTTTAATAATACCATTTTCAATTAAACCAATAGAATTAAGAATTGCTAAAGTACCTCCTGCACATGCATTATATATGTCTTGAGTAATCGAATTAGGAGAAATTTCTAACATTTCAGCAAAAATGTTAGAGATTGACTTGACACTATATGTAATAGTTTCGTTTCCAAAAAACAAAGCATCAATACTCTTAGGAGAGATATCACCCCTTTGTAAGGTATTATATCCTGCTTTTAAACCTAAAGAAACAACGTCTTCATCAACTTCAGGTATTCGCATCTCCTTAGACAAAAGTCCTTTAGTATATTTATTAGGATCCACATTTCTTTCTTTCGCAAGTTCGCGTAAATCAACATAAGTTCTGGGAGAAAAAAATGATAGAGAATCAATTCCAATGTTCGAAAATAAATATTCGTTAGAAAGCATTAACGGTATCTCTTAGAGTATAATTTTTTTTTTTCCTTTTTTTCTTAAATGTAATATTTATTTGTTCAAAAAGTTATCTAATTAAATATTATTCTTAGTAAAAGAATTGTTTATTTAAAAATTCTCATTAGACTAATATTCGCAATAGTTCAAATTCTTATAAGTGTTATATATTTTGAATATTTATCAAATTATCTCAGAAACGTTAAAAATTTAAAATAATTAACTGAAACTATAGAATTAATATAACACGTAAGAGATATAAATTATCTTTATCTTTTTTTGGGGAATAGAGGAAGATTAATAAAAAAAAATCTATAATATTTTTAGATAAAATTAATATTTTTAATATTTAATATTAATATTGAAAATAATACAACTTTTTTATTGGTTAAATGGTCACTACTTTAGAGGAACTGAAAAATACAGCCAAAGATAGGCTACCAAAGCATATTGGGCTCATTGTTGATGGTATTTAGAGGAGGATTCCGCTTCTAAACATAAACAGACGATGGGCGAAAAAGAGAAACCTTGATATTAATTTTGGTCATTTAATTGGTTATGAAAATCTTAAAAAGAGGCTATTTGATTTTTTTGATGCTGGTATTCACTATTTAAGTTTATATATATTATCACTTGAAAATGTGAAAAAACGGAACGCTGAAGAACTAAAATATATTTACAAGATAATGGTTAAAGCAGTTGATACAGTTATAAATGAATCGATCGTAAAAGATGAAAAAGTTAAGTTCAGTGTTATAGGAAGGATATCAATGCTACCGGAAAAAGCTAGAGCAAAAATTGAGGAATTAATTGAATTTACTAATAACCACGATCAAAATTTTATAAATCTATGCATTATGTATGATGGTCATGAGGAAATTGTTGATGCTGTACGACAAATAATTAATGATGGAGTTAAACCTGAGGATGTAACTACTGATTTAATTAAGACAAATCTATATACTAAAAATTTCCCTCCATTAGATTATATAATTAGAACTGGAATGGAGGATGGAGCAAGAATCTCAGGATTTCTTTTATGGGATTCTTCTTATGCAGAATTTAAATTTAGAAATGACTTATGGCCAGATTATAATAAAGAAATGGTAATTGAGGATTTAGAAGATTTTGTAAAAAGAAATCGAAGGATGGGAAAATAAATCTTCATAATTTTTATGGAACTAAAGCTTAAGTAGTTAATCCTTTATTAATTATTAAACCTAAAAAATAATGAGATATTCTGAATTAGTATAAATAAGGTGAGCAAAAAAAAAATTGAATTATGTCAGATGCAGAAAAAATTATATCTTTAAATCTAACAAAGTTCCCGCAAAATTTGTTGATTCCTGGAATTGATAATAGTATTTCAATTCAAGCAATA
>CP070831.1:1506081-1508819 GCA_020344955.1 Promethearchaeota archaeon
ATAATTGATATTTTCAATCACCATATCTTGATATCTAGTACCAAGGAATAATATGTTCCCTCCATTTTCAAAATAATTTTTTAAATTTTCGATTTCCATAGGACTATAGGGAAGGACAGGAGCCTGTAAGAATACAGCATCATATTGAGCTAATTTTTCTTCAGTTAATATTGAATTGTTTGTATTCTTATTATAATCGGGAGTCCAATACTCCATACTATAATCAATTGAAATATTCAAATTAGAGAGATCTTCCATAGCTTCATAAAAACCCATCTGGTAAAAAGAAATTTGAGGAAACCAATCATTTAATCCATGATAAGACTCCATCAATATATTATACTCTGGCAAGCGGATATCCAGTACAATATTCGCAGTATCAAAATTCTGAATTCCATCTGTTAGATTAATTTGTATAATTCTTGCGCCAGAAAGAGCCTCTCCATCAATCTCAATCTCAAATTCTACAAATCCTATTCCCGCTTCAGGAAAGACTAACGTTGAATTATCAAGAGATATTGAAACACCTTGAATATCATTAGGAATTTCAACATAAAAAGTATTACTTGTTCCAGAAATTACCGTTAAATTAAATTTTTGGTGATCACCTGGAAAATGTAATAAATCATATGGTTCTACAGGAAGTTCATCAGGAAATAATATTGAAATATTATTGTAATTATTTTTTGTATTATTAATATAGTCTAGATAATTGAGAGAGGCAGTAACATTTATTATTCCTGCTCCAGACTTGAGATAATCATCATCATTTTCATTTGCAAGTTTTTTGGCTCCTTCCAACAAGGCAATCCTAGCTGTTTCAGGAGTCATATTAGGATATGCGTCTAATAAAATTGCTAAAGCCCCAGCAACCATAGGACAAGCCATACTCGTCCCACTTAAGGGAATATAATCTGCATCACCAGGAAAATCGAAATAATCCCCTTTAAATCGTTGTTCTTTTGAAATAATTGAATTACTTGCTTCAGTAGAGATTATATAAATACCTGGAGCAACTACATCAGGATACCCAATATACCCATATGTAGGACCCCAACTACTAAATGAGGTTAATTCATCATTTTCATCCGTTGCCCCTACTGCAATAACATCTATTCCTGAGGCTGGAGTGGACCCTGTAAAATATTCGCCACCAGAATTACCTGCTGACGCCACGAAAATAACACCATAATCATTTTTTGCATTTGAAATTGCTTGTGTTATTGAATCATTAATTTCAGGATAACCTCCACCAAAACTCATTGAAATAATATCCGCTCCAGCGCCACCTTCACTTGTGGGCTTAGCACTCCATTGAATAGCACTAATAATATTGCCCTCTTCTAGTCCACTTGCATTTCCTGCTCTTGCATTAATTAGTAGTGCCCCAGGCGCAACACCAAGATATTCACCAGAAGAACCACTACCATCACCGGCAATAATACCTCCCACATGAGTACCATGTCCAACATCATCGTTATAATCAAGTGGACTTTCTCCAGTTACAAAATTACTATAATTAATTATGTTCAAACCAGGATGGTCATAAATTCCTGTATCAATAACAGCAACTTTGACTCCTGAACCATCATATGATAAATTATCTGCTCCAATAGCAGAAAGCCACCAATTAGAATAATCTCCCGGGTTCAAAGCACTTATTTGAAGATCATCTCCTAAAAAATAAGGAGAATTGTATAGATTTGACTTATGTACTTGTTTTATTGATTTAATATTGTTTATTTCAACTTCTTTGTTAATAAGCTCAACAGGATTAACTTTTATGTATATTCCAGGAATAATATCATAATTACTAATTATTTCATAATCATCAAGAATGGACTCTAAAATTTCAATACGTTCAACTTTTTGTACAGAATCCTTAAATAAAATAATAATTTTTACATAATCCAAATTTTCTATATAGCTCAAAGAAAGATTATCTAAAAATATACTAAGCTCTTTTTCAAATTTGGATAGTTTTAATTCTGAGTCTTCTTCTATGAGTAAATTACTTAAACTAGATTGAGACATTATAGAAGAAGGTAATGAATTTGGCTGAATTGTGTCCTTTTCCATTTGATTGTAAACGTTTGAATAATTTAATTTAATTCCTATAAAGGGAATGACAAAAAGACTTATAAAAATGAGTGTAGCAATTAAAACATTTGATTTTTTTTTCAATCTTGTCATAAGCAATACAAAATAAAGTGGTTATTTAATCTTTATTTTAATATTCTAAAAAAATGATTTATTAAAAAATTAAGGATTCTACAAAACTAGAATCATTATTTTATTCATTCAAATTATACTAATACCTTGAAATGGGTCTCGATAAAGATCTTCCAAATTAAATAATGAATAATTAAAAATACAACCTATTTATAAGTTAAATTTTAAACTTTTTTGTATAATATCCATAAAAAATATTAGAATATATTGAGGAGCAATAGTTTAAATATTAAAATGCATGTTTTAATTATATTAATTTACGAGTCCAATTAGATATTTAATAATTTTAGTAAAATATGGAGTAATAAAGATGATTAATGATTTGGAATTAGAGATTAACTCTAAATCGATGATTCTAGTTCTCTCAGACATGCATCTTGGAGCGTTATACACAGAAAAATCATGTTTTAATATGTTTTTATCGAGTGTATGCAAATTGCTTAATGATAATAAATTGCCTAATTTAAAAGCTATGATAATTATAGGCGATATATTTGATCTAATTA
>CP070831.1:1508919-1515154 GCA_020344955.1 Promethearchaeota archaeon
ACAAAATTAAAAGCTATTGTCGATGAAAGACATCGCGTATTAACAGACCAAACAAATGATTTTAAAAGTATGACCCTCACTTTGATCGATAATTTACTTGAACATGCAAATAGGTTTACAGATTTTTCAGAAGACATGGCAAAGAAAGGATTTTTCTGGATGGGTAAAAAGAAAAAGTACAAAGCTCGACATGAAACCACAATACAAAATATACTGAAATATTCAGAACCGATGAAACCTGATTTTACCAATACATGTGATACTTATATTACTGATACCCGAGGAACCACAGACAATATAAAGGCTGATGTAACTGACACAATGACTAATGAAAATGATGGATTAGCTACAGAAACAAATGATCTTGACTATAGGGCTCAAGAAACTATAGAGGCTCAGCTTGAAACCCTCGCAACCGATTTAGCTGGAGAAGTAGATGATACCTTACAAACTGGTGTAAAGGACTGTTCGGACACAAGAGTAAAATTAAAAGACTCTCTAGAACGCTCACTCAATCAACATCATAATCAATATGATACTGCGATAAATAGTCATAAAGAAAATTCATTGAAGCATTATACTGATTTTGACTTAGAAGTTAAAAGAATAAACGCAGATTGGACTAGAGATGTTAATGCAAACTTCGATAATGGTAAAAGGGATTGCTCAGAGAAAATTGACAGTGAAATTAGATTATGGAATGCTGAAGCAAAAGATATGGATACTAATTTGAGTGATATGTTAGCAGATCATAAATCCAAATATGAACAAAATGCAAAAACACTGCAAAATAGTTTATCAAATACCACAAGAGACACTATTCAAAATGTTAAAGATGCCATCGCCGATTTTACTTTACAATTTATGAATTCTATCGATGATTCAACTGAACTCGCCGAAAATAATGAAGGTAAATTAACTGATATTCATAATGCTGCCAGTGCAATTCCAGAAATATCTAAGGTTACAACTTGGCCTGTTGTTGGAAAAGACGCGATGGTTGCTGCTATTAAAGACGCAGTTTATCGCGTAAAATCTTCAATCATAATTGTAACTCCATACGTCGTTCCTGATATTTTACAAGTTGTTTCTGAATATGCTTTCCAGAAAAAGGCGGTACGCTTTATGCTGACCACTCATTGGGACCTTCAGCAATATAGCGGGATAATAGCAAAGATGCGTCAACTTGGAAACATCCAGTTTAGACAATTGCAAACTGCCGGCGAATTTTTTGCCGTTACTCGGGATGCTGAAGAAGTAATACTTGCCCCCGCTACAGAGAAGGAATCAGATATGATTTCTATAGTCTCTAATCAATCAGGCTATGCTAAACTTTATAGTCAATTCATTGGTCCTATTTTTCAGGCTAACTCGAGACCGATCAAGTGATTCTGGCAGATTAGATTAACGATATATCAAAAGTGGCAGAATAAGTCAAAAAATAACTAATTAGGAATTTTTTAATAATTTTTTCTTTCTTAATATAAGGAATATACAGGTAATTAATTCATTCAATGTGAATTGCCTATGTATATGCATTCCAGCTGTCAACCGCTTTAAAATAATCAGAGGCTAAATCCCTTGAACCAATAAATTGAACCCACTTCATGAATGCGATGTCTTTAGACCCGATATTAGATATATAAGCATCAAAAGTTATCTCTATAAATTTATCCAAATTTCTTTTAAAAACTTCAAGACTTGTGATATTATCCAGCTTTGTGATTCTTAGGAAAATCTCATATATTTCCATATACTCCTTTTCTTTGAATTCTACTTTCTTATTCATTCTAAACAAATTAAAGGGGTTTTAAGATCTTTACTCTCAATTGCCATTCTTTTGCTATCTATCAATATAACTGAAAAATAACTTAAAGAATTGATAATATCTTATGTAATAAAAAAATTATAATTATTTAAATTTACAGAGTGAATTTTAATTTGAGTTGCATACCCTATTTATTGGACCAATATTTCAGGCAGATTCTCGTCGACAATTCTGTCTGTTTTTTATAATATTAATACGAATTGAAGACTTCTAGATCTTCTTTTAGCACTGTTTTGTACAATTCCATATTTAAATAATCACAATTATTTTTAAAAAAATGTTTCGGTATTAAATCCAAATTATTTGATAATTAAATAAAAAATGGATTTAGACAAAAAGAAACCCGATGTGTTTAGGGAACCTCCTAGATTTGAGGAAATTGAAGATTGGATTGAAGAAGCTAAAAAAATTAAATAATTATCTTTTTTCTCTTTTTACAAAATTTTGTTCAAGCTGGTTGCGGAAGTTAGGATGGGCGATATTTATTAAATTCTTAGCTCGTTGACGAACAGTTTTTCCTCGTAGATCAGCTATCCCATACTCTGTGACTATATAATGAACATCAAAACGAGAAGTTGTTACACAAGCACCTTCATCGAGTTTAGGAACTATTCGAGAAATTGTTTTCTTCTTATTTGTTGATGGAAATGCTATTATAGATTTTCCCCCCGGTGATAAGCTGGAAGCTCTCACAAAATCAACTTGACCTCCAACACCAGAATATTGTTGATATCCTAAAGTATCTGCACATACTTGACCATACAAATCAACTTGTATTGCTGAATTAATTGAGATAAGATTTTTGATACGACCCGCAACTGTTATATTATTTGTATAATCCACTGGTCGCATTTCAACATTTGGGTTATCATCTACGAAATCATATAGACGTTTAGTACCCATTAAGAATGTTGCTGTAAATTTACCGGGGTTAAGATTATTATATTTATTTGTAATTATTCCTTTTTCATAAAGATCAACAACACCATCAGAAAACATCTCTGAATGAATACCTAGATCATTCTTATCACCCAAGAATTTTAATACAGCATCTGGTATTGCTCCAATACCTAGCTGAAGATTTGCATTATCTGGAATTAATGAGCCAATATAATTTCCAATCTTTTCTTCAACTTCAGTAATCATTGGAATAGGAATTTCCAATAAATCTCTATCTGTTTCTACAATATAATCAAGTTGGGATATGTGAATTTTAGAACTTCTTGTTCTAGGCATTTGTTTATTTACTTCAGCAATTACCATTTTAGCAGATTCTGCAGCAGCCATAGTGTAATCAATGGAAATTCCATAACTAAAATATCCATCCTCATTTGGAGGGGAGAGCTGGATAAGAGCAACATCAACTGGTAAAATCTGGTCTTTAAAAAGACGTGGAATTTCAGAAAAGAATACAGGTGTATAATCGGAGCGACCTTCTCGAATGGATTCTCGAGTTCCAGCTCCTGCAAACAAGGAATTGTGCCGAAAATGTTTTTCCATTCCAGGTAAACAATATTTACATTCTCGTAATGGAACCATATGGACGATTTCTACATCAGTAAGCCGATCCTTTTGATTTACCAATTCATCTGTTAAAACTATCGGTTCACCAGCAGCATGCCCTACTACAATTCTGTTGCCAGATTCTATACATTTGATAGCATTTTCAGCAGAGCATTGTTTCTTTTTATATTCTTCTTCCCATTCTTTCATATTTTTATCTCGAAATTATTTTAAAATCTACAAAATAAAACTCAATTTTGACTTAATAAGTTTAAAATAAAATTAAAAAAAAAGTTGTTCAAATGGGATTATAATTTAGATTTAGTTCTGTATCCAGATTGCAACCTCGTCAGCATCCCAAGCGGTCCCTAATACATCAATATCAGAATCGCCATCAATATCAATCGCGGAACAACTTGACGCACCATTAAATGTGTTAGTTAGTATATATTCAGTAAAAACTTGAGAACCATTATTTTCAAACCAACTTATTTTATTAGGATCAAGTGCTGCCCCAATGATATCAATATCTCCATCATCATCAAGATCAATTGGAAAAACGTCATTTGGTTCAATAAAACTCGAAAATACCACATGTCGACTAAATGTTAAGTTACCTAAGTTTTCAAACCAATCAACAGTATTAAGCGTTGCAGAATTGGCACAAATATCAATATCCCCATCATCATCCATATCTATAGGTTGTAAACTATGTACACGAGCATAATTAGTTGTTAATTCTATTTTAGTAAAATTATTACTACCATCATTTTCCCAACAACAAATTTCTCCGATATAAACCGAAGATGTTGATCCTGTAATAATATCAATGTCATTATCATTATCTAAATCTATAGCAAATATAGAAGCATGGCCTTCATTTAAAATCTCAGGATACCCAATTGAGATCGTGTGTTCGGCAAAATTTTGATTACCATCATTCTCCCACCATGTAACTTCTTCAGTTCCAGTACTTAGAATATCATTATCACCATCAAGATCAACGTCATATGTATTAATACTGTAAGCTTCCTCGTAATTCAACGCAATTGTGTGCTTTATAAAAATAGAATCATTGTTTTCCCACCATGCTATCTCATCGCCCAACCAACTTGGCCCTAAAACATCTGGATCTCCATCCAAGTCTACATCACCTACATTAATAAAGAAAACTTGAGGAAAATTATCCTCAATAATATGTTGAGTAAAACTTAATTCATTATTTTCCCACCATACAATATCACCACGACCATATGATGCGGATATCACATCAATATCTCCATCTCCATCAACATCAGTTCCAAATACTCGCCCAGCTTGTGGAAAATTATTATCTAATGTAATTTTTGTAAACAATTGCCCACTTGAAGGTGTTAAAAAGATGAAGGTTAGACTTATCCCAATTGCAGCACCTCCCACAATAATAACAATGATCCCGATTAATAGCCCTTTTTTCATTATTAAACACGCATCGTGGTTTATAATTCTAAGATCTATTCAATATTATGTTTTCTAGTCAAATTTCCTGATGTTTATTTCAAATTAGATTATTTAAATTAAAAATAAAAGTTCTATTAAAGAATTTAATTTTGTATATATTTCTTACTCAATTCATTTTTATTTTTTGAAATATTGATGAAAAAGCTTAGAATGGATTAAATGTTGTTAAATTCTAAAATTCCTTGCTATCCCTTCAACATCATCCTAAATAAAAATTCTCATTTTAATATCAATTAAGATATAAATTTTAATCTAAAATAAACTAATATATTTAAAGAAATTTTTAAATAACATACCTATTTATGTGAAAAAAGTACAATGAAAGACACATCTGAAAAAAGAGTAGAATTAATGACTCCGTTAAAAAATTATAAGTCTTTAAACGCAGTATTAGGGAAAGCAGATGCTGTATATTTTGGTATTGAATCATTTAATATGAGAATGTATAGTGATAATTTTAAATTGGAAGAATTGAGTAAGATTGTGAAATCTTGCCATGATAATCATTGTCATGCATATCTGACTACAAACATAGTAATATATGAGAATGAACTTCCTCTATTAGATAAAATTTTAGATAAAGCTGTAGAAGCGGAGATTGATGCAGTAATCATTCATGACATTGGTGCTATTAAACTTGCAAAAGAAAAAGGGTTAAAATTTCATATCTCAACTCAAGCAAACATTTCTAATTCTAATACAGCTCTCTTTTATGAATCCTTAGGAGCTCAAAGGTTAATTTTAGCTCGAGAACTGTCTTTAGAACAAATTAGGGAAATTAAAAGTAAATTAAGTAAAGCAGAAATTGAAACTTTCATTCATGGAGCGCAATGTACTTCAATTTCCGGTAGATGTTATTTTTCTGCGGAAATTTGTCAATCTCAAGATTACTCAGCAAACAGAGGAAAATGTATTCAACCATGTAGAAGAAAATGGCGAGTTTATGATGACCAAAATAATGAGTTATTATATGATGGAGTTTTTTTTATCAATACAAAAGATCTATGCATAATTGAACATATTCCAAAATTAATTGAAGCAAACATTGATGCATTTAAAATTGAAGGACGGATGAGAGATCCACTCTATATTGAAGAAACCACTTTATGTTATAGGGAAGCTATCAATTCTTATTATGATAATACATTTTCGCAAGAAAAAGTTAAGAGTTGGCTCAATCGTTTAAATAAAGTATATAATCGAGGATTTTCTACAGGTTTTTATTTTGGACTTCCAAATGGGAGTGAAATTCAAAGAGAATTTGATGGAAATATCTCAAATTATAAAAAGATTGAGATTGGTAAAGTATTAAACTACTTCCCAGAAAAAAGGGCAGCAAAAATTCTTTTGACATCAGGGAAATTAAAATTAAAAGATGAAATTTATATTATTGGAACTCATACG
>CP070831.1:1515254-1525940 GCA_020344955.1 Promethearchaeota archaeon
ATGCCTCAAATTCGAAAATGAACAATGTTCATCATTACAAAAAAATTCTAAAAAAACCATTATAATATTATCTTAAATGTTATTCTTTCGAGTGAATAATTTCTAATCAAAAGGTTTTTTAATGTATTTTAATTTCCTATTACAAATTAGTAAAATTTTCTAAACATTTTAATTAGGTATAGGAGTTATTATGATTTTTGAAGATTTAATCGGATTATTGAAAAAGAAAGGATTCAAAGACACGCTTGCAGTTTTGATCAATCAAAAGGATTATAAAACAGATAAGCATACATTTTACAACGAATTAAACAAATTCAGCTATTATAATTCGTTCTTTCGTGTTAAAGAAGAGTTATTAAAAAAGGGATTAATAGAGATTGAAAATACATCAAAACTTAAAAATATTAAACTTACGGAGAAGGGCGTGGAAGTCTATAACAAGCTAAAAGAAATCAATGATATGGTCAAAAATTAATACTTCTATTTTTTTTTATATATCCCATCTCCACAAAGAAGTGTGAAATTTTTGATATTAGAAAGATTAGTTTTGGGCCCACTAGGCACTAATAGCTATATCTTTGGTTCAGATAAAAAGGTAATTATAATTGATATAGGTGGAGATCCTGATATTATCATAAACACTATAGAAAAATTAGATGTAAAACCGATTGCTGTAGTACTCACGCATGGGCATTATGATCATACTTTAAAAGTAGGAAAAATTTTAAGACACTTTAACATTCCATTGATGTTTAATAAAAAGGAATTTGACTCAGGTATATTTACTCATAAAAAAGCAGATAAATGGCTTTCAGAAGGAGATTCTATTGAAGTAGGAACGATGACTCTCGTGGTGTTAGAGACGCCAGGACATTCTCCAGGAGCACTATCCTATTACTCAAAAGACCCAACAGAATATAATGGAAAGAATATTGATGGAATCATTTTTACTGGTGATTTAATCTTTCGAAGAAGCATTGGACGATCTGATCTTAGAGGAGGAAATCCACAAGTCCTATTTACTAGTATAAAAACAAAAATAATGTATAATCCCGAAATTTCTGATGATTTCTTAATTTGTCCAGGACATATGGGCATGACATCTGTAGGAGAAGAAAGAAAATCAAATATGTTTAGAAATTACTTTTTATAAATTAATATTACATAGAATTGCTCTCGTGAAAAAATTTATTTATTCAAATGATTATATAAATTTTTAAAAACCTTAAATCTATTATAATATTAAAATTTATTTTATAATTTCTCAAGGTGTGAAAAACTATCATAAATCGACAAGAGGTTAAAGCAATAATTCGACGCTTCGAAGAAAGAGAGGGAATTCGTGGAGTGATTATTTGTGATTCATCAGGATTACCAATAGATTCAAATTTAGAGATAGAGTTATCAGAAAGTGTTGCAGCTTATGTAACATCGCTTATTGGTAAAGGACGACAAGTTGTTGAGGCATTAAAGGAAGGAGAACTCAGTTTTATAAGGCTAGAGACTAGTAAAGGAGAAACAATGGTTGCTTTGGAAGAGAATCTAATATTAATCATTTTAAAATAAAATTTCTTAAAAGTAATTTTTTCTAATTTTCCTTTTTTATATATTTGATAAATTTAAATTGCTTAAAATCTATATTTAATCTATATATTTATTTAAGATAATTTCTTAACCAATTTCCGGATTTAAATCTATTCAAATTATTTTGTTAGGATTATATTATGGTTGATAAAAAAGTTTTAGAAAAGAAATTGGCAGAGCTTATGGATATTGTACCCGAAACAGAAGGACTTATTGCTGCTGATGTGAATGGAAAGGTTTTAATTGGCCAAACATTGACAGATATGGATCATACCAAAATAGCAAAAGCTTGTGCCGCCATCATCAAAGATTCAAATAATTTAGGTAAAGATATTGGTAAAGGTGGTCTAAAAACGACTACTATTGAATTAGAAAAAGGATTTGCAGTTTTAGTAGGCTCTGAAAAAACACTTTTAATAGCTTTAGCTGGAGTAGATGGGAGAAGTTCTCTTGCATTGTTAAAAAGAAATTTGATATCAATATCGAATTTATAATTATAACCTCTCTTTTTTTTAAAAAATATAAGAATTAGAATAGTAAAAGATTTTAATCTTTAGATTTTTTGTCTCTATCTGAGAGCCCTCTTTCCTCTAAAAGAGAATCCAAATCTGTTTTTTCTTTTTCTTCTATTTTTTTAGCTTCCTCTTTCTTTTTTACAACTTTTTTAACTGTTGTAGGTTTTTTAAGTTCAGTTACAGGCACGTACTTTGCTTTTCGAGGTTTCTTGGCCTCTTCCTTAGTAATTGGAGTTTCTATTCGTTTTTTAGTTCTTCTAGCCATTAATATAGTAACTAACCAGATTAATGCAAAAGCTGAGATCATGATGAACATAAAGTATTCAATGAGGAATAGATAAATGGGAGGTTCATAAGTCTTGTATGTAACTTCTTCAGAAACTATGATGCTTTCATTTGTAATTATATTTTGTGCTGTTATTGAAATTGTCACGGTAAGAGTTCTAATATTGGGAACTGAAACAACTACAATCAATGAAGTTCCTTCTCCAGCAGGAAACAGATTCAAAAGAAGATAATTTATTTCGACGATAGAATAATCTAATTCACGATTAAATTCAAGAGTAATATTTAAAATTCTAAGGTCAGAATTTCCAATGTTATTAAGGCGAATCAAAAATGATGTATCTTCTCCTCTATAGATAAATACATCTCTCAATAAAATTGATATAGAAAGATTATTTGCGGGATGTATTATTTCAACCGTAACATTTCTTTCAACTCCATTTATAGAATCTCCATCCCACAGCAATTTTAATAATAAATCTTCATCAAAATCTAGTGTCTGAGTATTAATAAGAAATGAAGCAGAACCATTTATATCAGTAATATCAGAACTTATGTTAATCCATGTATCAACATCATAATATTGACAAGTGACATTTCTTCCGGGTAATTCAACTCCAAATTCTGTTTTTAAAATAGTACTCAGATTAAAAGTTTGCCCTTTAAAGGGAATGCTAGGATTAATATCAATTTCTGTAAATTTACTATTGAGGTTTAAAGAAAATTCATCTATAAATTGATTATAGCTACTTATATAATTTCGATCGATTATGTTTACTAAAAATTTTGACATATTAGGATAATAAATGCATTCATTTCGCTTGAAATCGTATATAATAGTTATACTTTCTGTTTCTTCTGCTACTCTCATTCCTAGGATGTGTCCTTCAAAATTATTAGAAGTTACATTACTCAATAAAGAGTAATCAGGAATTACATATTCAGCCATTTTAATAGGGTCATCGATATATATTGTTACTATTGTTTTTGCTCCACCTAATCTGATTGGGGCATTGACACCATGCCAAATTTTGGTAAGGATATCCAAATCTGGAATTGTTAGATCCAATTCAAATTCAAAAGTATCATTTGGATGTCCTGAAAAATATAATTCAACAGGATTAGAGGTATTTTCTGCGATAATCCATTCGTCATTTATATATGAAACCAATTTGACATCGACTATGACATCTATAGGGAGATAAGAATGTAAATTTTGAAGAGTTAGTTTTATATTGACAGTTTCACTTGGGTTTAAGATATTTTCACTTTGAAGAAAAGACTTTAGCATAAGTTGTAGCTCCTGTCCATCAACATCATAAGAAAATAATTCATTTAAATCACTATTATTGATTGGATAGAAATTAGGGATAGAAAGACCTGTAGTTTCATTTATGGAAGCTACTAACATAGTGTAGTTGTTAAAGACTCTATTTATAATTTCTCCATCAAGTATATTCTTATTTAAAAATGTATTATATTCAAGATTGTATAATTCAATATCATATAAATCAATATAAATTGTTATTTTCTTACATCCTATAGCAGAATTATTAAACCAAAAAAATCCTAAATGATATTCACCAAAAGTTGTGAGAGCTGTTGTAACATTTAAAATAGTCTGGTTATTAAAATCATAAATAAGTTTGGATCCATCTATAAACCCAGTTGAAGAGTTTACTTCATCAAATTTTGTACCATCGGGATAAAAAAGAACTACATTTACATCTCCATTGTTGGGTGCATTTTGAAAAGGATCTTGTATACTCACGCTAAAAGAAATATTATCACCATTCATGAAACCCTTTGATTCCCATAATTTTCCATAATAATTGATATAACTATGCATATCATAGATAAAATTAAATGAAGTCAGATTAAGAATATAATCTCCACTAAGCGTAGCAAGGTAATTTGGTATAATTACTCTTTTTTTAGCAGGATTTTCAGTTAAAGAATCTTCTCCAAGATAACTAGGGAGAATTTTCTCTCCATTTGGATTTGTTACATTATTAGCTGAAAGATAATTAGGGTATACAAACCAAAATTCAATAAATTTCCAGTCATCAAATAAAGGATCATTTTTATCTAAATTATAAGTATAAAACCATTCAGGGTCATTATCATAAGTTGCGATGTATGAAGTTAACGCATTTTCAATCCAATAAGCATTCACAGAATAGGTTGTTAAATTAAACTTAAATCCTTTAGTAATTGCTTTGTTCCAAGTAAGATCTACCCGAAAAACATTTGTTGGTTCTGTGATTGGTGTTGTGAAACTGTGATTCCACCTTCCTAAACCCCATGTTAAATATGAACTTTCATTATACGGGGCTGTTTTATTCGCGAAATTTTCTAGAGGGATGTCTTGAATCCTTAAAGTATAGTTACCATTTATTGCGAAATCTGATGGCATATATCCTCTTGTTACATTAAGTTTAAAGGAGCTAGCATCTAATTGTCCTGATTCATATGGTCGAAAGTCCGAAATTACTACTTTTTTAGCATTAACCCAGTTGTTTCCATCGTCAATAGTAGTTTTAAGTTGATGTTCAGTTTCTTGATCATCACCATAATCAAACCAAGGGAGAGTAACTAAGCTATAGACTTCGTTTGGATTATTAGATTTAATGACAATGAAATAATTTGAAAGATTTAATTTACCCGTTTTACTAGTATCAAATGGAAAATAGGATAAAATATCCCCATCATAATTACTTACGATAAAAGAATCAATTTGATCATTGTAATCTGGACCTAGATAAATATTACGTAAATTAAAATCAGTTCTTACAACTGTTCTATTGGCACGATAAAGAGTTATGTTCAATTGTGTGGTAGCAGCGGCACTTATATTAAGAGTTCTTATCCATACGTAGAATCCATTAAGTGCAGATTCTTCACCTTTTAAATCAAACTCTAAAGCTACATATGATTGATTGGTTATAACTAAATCAAAAGCATAAGTAGCTCTCATATCATACCCAATTAATCTTGTAGTAAATGAAGTCTGATCATATCTATCAAATATAAACTGAATATAACATATTTCTGCGGGATCTATGAAATTTAGATTTTCATTAATTATATGTTGTCTTAACTCCTGACGTCCTAAACTACCATTAATGAGGAGATTAGAGATCACATCCTTCCAGGAGGATTGTTCATAATTTTTTATTCGTACAGTTAAATTGGCATTTTTATCACTCATAATTCTGAAAATTAAAGATGATATAAAACCAAGAATCTTACTACGATCAAATTCAACATTTCCGTTGATAACTCCAGAAGTATATTCTGTTCCAGTAAAATCAGCGGTTACGGTAAAATTTAACAATCCTGTACTCGCAACAACAGCAATATAAGTTCCATTATTACCATCTGTTAAACTACCGAAACTCCAAGGCTCAGATGGAGTACCATTTGTGAAAGTAATACCAGAAAACCCTGAATCATAATCAAAAGAGATAAAATCATCTGCATAGAGCGCATCATCATCTTCTATAATGTAATCGGTTGTAAAGTTATTTTGAAAATTAAAACTAAAATTCCCAGATGATAGATACATATCTACAGTTGGAAGAGAAGGAATTTCAAAATACTGTTCATTATTTAAATAATTCCTAGATTTATTGTTTGTGTATACTCTAACATCTTGATTTAATCCAGAACCAGTAAAATTTCCGTCCACATCAGTAATAGAAATCTGAGGAAGATCTTCAAATGGATTTTCATCAGCAGGATTGTTTATCTTATCTTTATGGAAAACAATAAAATTATTGAGAATTTCTATATTAGACAAGAAAATTGTAATAATGAATATTGACACAAAGAGTATGCGTTTTATCTCTTTTTTTTGGCGAATCAATAAAATAACCTTGAAATCTAGTTTTTGTTTATAAAATAATTTAAAAGTATTAAAATTTCCTAATTATATTAATTTTATTGGTGAGATCCTTGATATAACAAAATATTTTAAACTTTCAAATTTTTCTTAAATAGGAACACTATTAATATTAATAAAGGGTATCTATATGAGCGAAGAGCTAATTTTTAATGAAATTGAGAATAATCGGGATGAATATATTGAATTTTTTAGAGAATTAATTCAAACTGACTCTTATAATCCTCCTGGGAACGAGAAAAATGTAGCTTTAATAATTAAAAAATATTTAAAAAAATCTAACATAAAATCAGATATTTTTCCTTTTGGTGATAACCGTGCTAACCTAATTGCATATTTAAAGGATGGCTTCGATGGAAGAATACTCCTATATAATGGACATATGGATGTAGTACCACCAGGTAATGAAGAAGAATGGAAATATCCACCATTATCTGCTACAATCAAAAGAAAGAAATATATTTATGGAAGAGGTTCAACAGATATGAAAGGAGGTTTAGCAGCTATGGTCATAGCCCTAAAAATATTGAAAAAGTTAGAGTTAGAGATTTCTGGAAATTTAATATTGAATGCAGTGGCAGATGAGGAAACAGGAGGTAATTATGGTACTAAATGGTGCATTGATAATGAATTAAAATCAATTAAACCTCATTTTGCTATAGTCTCAGAACCAACAAGACTCAAACCTTTAACTCACTGTATAAGTGTTGGTGAAAGGGGGCGACTTGTTATTAAGATCATCACGAATGGAATTTCTACTCATTCTAATTGGCCATTCATGGGAAAAAATGCTATTTACATGATGAGTGAGATAATTCAAAATTTAGAAAAAATAGACAAACATATTCCCAAGATTAAACCCCCATTCTCATTTGAGGAATTAAAAAAGTTAATGAGTGTTTCTTTTCCAAGTTTGGAAGCTCTAGAGAGAGTTCTAAATGAACAATCTTTCCTAAAAAATGTTTTGAAGGCATTAACGCAATTTACTAAGAGTTTAACAATTATTAAAGGAGGAATCAAAGATAATGTTGTACCTGATAAATGTGAAGCATATATAGATTTTAGACTTTTACCAGACCAAAAAATAGAACCTATTATTAATGGATTAAAAAAGTTGATTGAAGAAGATGTTGGTTATAACGTAAAAAGTGAACCAGTGGGAGACCCAGAAGAAGTTTTTGTTTATTTAGAGAATGTTCAATATTCTGAACCATCATTTTGGAAAGATTGGAAAAAATCTTCTACTTTAAAAAATTTTTATGGAATAGTCGAAAAAGCATATAACGAAAAACCATATTATTTCCTATTTCCTGCTAGTGCAGACACTTCCCATTTACGTAATGATGGGTATTGTCCAGAAACAATAATGTTTGGACCTGGAAGTGGAGCAACTGCGCATTCAACTGATGAAAATATAGAAATAGAAGATTTTATTAATGCGATTAAAGTTTATACCCTATTTGCTTATGAATTTTTAAAATAAGAAAATCACTTTATATAGATATAGAAATTTATAAGATTCTACTACTATTATTTTATTAATTTTTAATATTAAGGTATTTTTTTGGATAGTTTGCCTACACAGAAAATTGAAGATACTGTTATTCTTTTAGACACATCTAGGTCTATGTTAAGAAAGGATTTCAAACCTAGTAGATTAGCTATTGAATTACAGACAATTAAGAATTTTATCCATTCTAAGTTATCGATTGATATGAAGGATCGAATTTCAATAATAACTTTTGGAAATGTAACCAAAAAGCTAATTGATTTTGCATTCGAAGAGAACCAGTTAATTGAATCATTAAAAGAAATTCAAATTTCTGGTCGAGGTTTTTTACATGAAGGCATTGCATTTGCCTTACAGATTATTGTCGAGGAAATGAGAAAAATCGGAGGAAAAGTTGCTCGTATATTTATTATCACCGATAATAAGTTAGATATTGATATTAGTAAGTTACAAAAGATCGTTAACATTGCGAAAGGTTTAGGTGTATTTATCGATGCTTGCCAATTAGGTGGTGAACAAGATCATGGTGAACACTCTCTGAAAAGAATAACACAATCAACGGGAGGAGATTTCGGATATTTCAATAATTCTAAAGCAATTATTACTGCAGGAATTGAATTTGCCTCTAAAAAAGAAGTAAAAGAATCTACTGACTATTTCTCCCCTAATAATAAAGATAAAATTGCACCTCTGATAAGTGAAATTGCTCTTCCTTTAAGAAGACCATCTCTGCTAGATATTAGATTAATGATGAAGGGTAATGTTAGAGGACAAGATAAATGTCAAATTTGTCATTCTGCTAAAGCTGCTGTAACTGGTTCTGATTTCTTCAGTGAAGGACGATATTGTCCTAGTTGTGATCGAGCAATGCATTTATCTTGTGCTGCTATGTGGGCTAAGAAAACAGAATACAAAGAGAATGTATTTAGGTGCCCCTTCTGCTTTTTTTTATTGGAGATTCCACCAGTTGCCCTGAAATTAGTTAGAGAAAAAGCAGAAGAACTTCCAGAAATAAAAATTGCGGAAGAAGATGAATTTCATGAAACAGAACTCTCATTAATTCCTGAGGAAAAAATTGATGAAATAGATGCATCTTGCTCTTATTGTCATAGTATATTTTTGGGAGACTATAAGGTATATAAATGTGAAAACTGTAATGCTTATTACCATGAGCCCTGCTTACAAAAGATGTACAAAGAAATAAATGCTTGTAGATATTGTGGAGCAAAAATAAACTTAAAATAACCGATAATTAATGCTTATTTTATTTAAATTATTTAAGTATAGGATTCTTTTTATTAATAAATTTAAGTAGTGAGGTCGATCAAATTAGCTAATAAAAATAAAAGTAAATGGATTATCACTTCGGCATGGCCTTATGTAAATGCGATCCCGCATCTTGGAAATTTAATTGGAAGTACTTTATCAGCAGATGTATTCGCAAGATTTTTGAGAATCAATGGAGAAGAAATAGTGTTTGTCTCTGGATCAGATTCTCATGGAACCCCTGTTTCCGTAGAAGCAAAAAAGCTAGATGTTTCTGCTGAAGATCTCGCATTTAAATATCACAAAATTATAAAAGATTTACATGAAAAATGGCAGATTTCTTTTGATAATTATACGATAACCCATAATCCAATTCATATCGAATTTGTAAAGAATATGTATTTAGATATCCAAAAAAATGGATATATTAAAGAAAAAGAAATTGAATCTTTATATTGTGAAAAAGATGATTTATGGTTACCTGATAGATTTGTAGAGGGGATATGTCCCCATTGCAATTTTGAAAATGCTAGAGGAGATCAATGTGATAATTGTCAAAAGTTATTAACTCCTTTAGAACTAATTAATGCTAGATGTGTTGTTTGTGGAGAAACTCCAATAATTAAAAAAACTAAACATTGGTATTTGGATCTCCCCATATTACAGGACAGGCTAGCAAAATTAATAGAAGAAAATGAAATTATACCAAACAATGCTCGGCAAATGTGTTTGAATAGCATTGCAGAAGGTATACCTGAACGAGCTATTACACGCGATTTAGAATGGGGTATTACTGCCCCCTTCAAAGGTGCTGAAAATAAAGTTATTTATGTATGGTTTGAGGCGGTTTTAGGTTATATTACGGCGGTAAAAGTATGGGCGGAAAAAATTATTAATGAACCAGATAAATTCAATTATTTCTGGAATGACCCTAATACTAAAACAGTCTATTTTATTGGCAAAGATAATATCATATTCCACTTAATCATATTTCCTGGATTAATCTTAGCTTATAATCATGATAAAGAAAAAAAAGACAAACTAGTATTGCCATATAACGTTTCATCAACGGAATTTTTAATGTATGAAAATAGTAAATTTTCCAAATCAAGAGGAATCGGCATATGGATTGATGAAGCTTTAAAATTAGCTCCTTTAGACTATTGGCGTTTTAATCTCGTTTATAACAGAATGGAAAAAAGTGATGCATCATTTCTATGGTCTGAATTTGACAATAATATTAAAACGTTAAATGATGTTATCGGAAATTTCATTCATCGTTCTCTAACATTCATTAATAAGCAATTTAATAATAAAATCCCGAAAAAAATAGAATACGACGAAATAGATAGAAATTTTATATCAAAAATAAATAGCATATCAGAAGAAATTGGGAATTTATTGTATAATTTTGAGTTAAGGAAAGCATTAAGAGAAATTGTAAATTTTGGAAGAGAGGGTAATATATACTTAAATGATAAAGCTCCATGGCATTTAATTAAGAAAAATAAAGAATCTGCTGGGCATGTTTTTAATATATGTTCTCAAGCAGTATATGCATTAGCAGTTTTACTTAGCCCTTTCATTCCAGAGACTTCTGAAAAGATCTTATCTTATTTGAA
>CP070831.1:1526040-1543986 GCA_020344955.1 Promethearchaeota archaeon
AAAGGTTTTGCAATAGGAGCTGCTAATCTAACCGTTCTAGCATTACTCTTTTCATTTACAACTGAAGCTAATGCTATTAATCCAGGAACTATTGATGTAATGGATCTTCTAACATTAAATGTTTTAATCGGTGCTTTTATTGGAGTAGTTGTTCCTGCTTTATTTTCAGCACTATTAATATTAGCAGTTCAGCGAAATGCCGCAAAAATGGTGGATGAAATTCGAAGACAATTTGAATCTAATCCTAAAATATTAAAAGGAGAAGAAGCCGCAGATTTTAGTAAAACTATAGATATCGCTACTAAAGGATCTTTAAGAGAGTTAATTATACCAAGTATAATATCTATTATTATTCCGATCGCAGTTGGAATCTTGTTTGGAGTTGCAGCATTAGGTGCTTTCTTTGCTGGTGCTATTCTCTCGGGTTTCGTCTTCGCTATCTTTATGTCAAATAGCGGAGGAGCCTGGGATAATGCGAAGAAGTGGATTGAAGATGGAAATCTTGGAGGTAAAGGTACTGAAGTGCATAAAGCCTCTATTACCGGCGATACAGTGGGTGATCCATTTAAAGATACTGCAGGACCAAGCATTAATACGTTGTTAGTCGTAATGTCATTGACAGCATCAATCTTTCTGGGTTTTCTAATGCTTTTCGGTGGTGGAACGGGACTTCTTGTATTTTAGTTTATAATAAAAAAATCATTTTTTCTTTTTTTTTAAAATTTTTATCTTCCTTAAATATCATATTCATATTTAATGGGAGTCATTTACAAAATTACTTAATTATAAGCTTGATTATTAAATTATTTAAAAAGTAAACCTAAAAATTTAAATATAATTAAAAAATCTCACACTATTAAGTCTAAAAACTCAGAATAAAATGAAAATGAATATTGGTAGTATAGAAAGTGGAAACTTATTGGTAAAAGTTGTAGCATCTAATAGAACAAGTATGACGATATCAACTGATAAAAAATATAAAGGTAAAGTAATCCAACCCAGACATAACTCTTTTGGAACCTTTGGTGAACATGGAATCGCAATGATTATTAGAATATTAGAAGGAGATTCTTCCCATCTCATTTTATTTGATACGGCAGGTTATATGCAAACGGTAATTCATAACTTAATACAATTTAAAATTAAATTCAAGGAAATAGAAAAGTTGATTATAAGCCATGGCCATTTAGATCATTATGGGGCACTAATACCTATAATACCTAAAATGAAAGGAGGAAGTGAGGTATATATAAGTCCAATCAGTCTTGCTAAAGGATATTTCGCAAAAACTAAATCTGGAAATGATCTATCTCCTAATGATTTTGGGACTTCATTTAAGATTCTAAAAAAGGAAGGAAAACTCCAATTTTATAGTAGAACACGCAGAATTGATAGAGATATGGTTCTTAATCGTGCAAATAAAAACAATGTGAAATTAATTGAAACAACTGTGCCAGAAAAATTGTATGAAGGGATAATAACGAGTGGAGAAATTGAAATTTTTGACGATACTGAAATCCCAAAGGGATTATACTTAGGAAAAAGCAAAATAGAGTATGATAAACATACTTATCGAGAGGAAATCGCGTTATATATTAACATTAAAGATAAGGGTTTAGTGGTAATTACTGGATGTAGTCATACTGGTATTAAAAATATAATAAAGCACGGTCAAAAATTAACTGGTGTTAAAAAAATTTATGCTATTATAGGTGGATTTCACAAAGAACTGGAAAGTATCGAAAATATAGATAAAATTGTATCCTTTATTGAAGAATTAAACCCTGAAATCACATGCGGAATGCATTGTACAGGTTTTGAGTTTAATCGAATTATGCATCGTCATCCTTCTCACGTAATAGGAGTAGTAGGAACGGAATTTCATTTATAAAATTAAAAAATCTAAATTGAAAAATAATGAGTAATATCTTAAAAGAAATAATCCCAGAATCAATAAATTATCATATAGAAAAAAATCTGGATGATTTTTATATCAAATCTTCTGAACATCCGAATTTTGCCTCTAGCAAGGAAAAAAAAATTAGTTGGGTTTTATCTAAGAATGCAGATTGGCCACACGCTATATTTAGAGCAGATTTTGAAGACTTAAATCTTAAGAAAGAAATTAATAATATCAAAAAATTAATTCGGAAAGGTAAAGCTCCCAATGGTTGGACTGTAGGGCCATTAACAAGACCTAAGGATTTAGGTATACACCTTGAGAGATATAATTTTTCTAATGTCTATCATCAAGCAGGGATGGCAATCGAGTTACAAGGAGTTGTAAAGACTAATGTTGATGCAAATAATTTAATCATTGAAAGAATAGATAATGAAAAAAATTTAAATCAATGGTCTGAGGTTGTTTCAAAAGTTTTTCAGATAAAAATAGATTTTGATCTTCTTCTCAGATATTTATATTCACAGGAAGAGGCTTATTTTTACTTAGGTAAGTTTGAAGGAATTCCCGTCTCAACATTGATGTTGTATCTTTCTTCTGGAGTTGCTGGACTTCACGCGGTGTCAACATTAAATGAGTATAGAAACAAGGGATTTGGCTTAGCAATAAGTAAAAAAGCATTAGAAGATGCGTTTAATAAGGGTTATCTTGTTGGTGTACTTCAAGCTTCTTCATTAGGCGAAAGAGTCTATAAAAAACTAGGATTTCAAAAATATTGTGATATTATCTCTTATGAGATAATTGAAGATAAATGATTATCTATACAAACTTTTAATCTCGATATCTGATAATTCAATTTCTGCTGATGCTGCATTTTCTTCAATATGCTCTAATTGAAATGCTTTAGGAATTGCAATAACATTTTCATGATTGATAAGCCAAGCAATAGCAATTTGTTGAATACTCGCGTTATGAGTTTCAGCTAATTTATCCAATTTTAATCGAAAATCTCCCTTTAAATTAGTATAACCCCTATGACTTAAAGGACTATAAGCTGTTAAAGTAACTCCTTCTTTTTGGTAATATGGTAATGATTTATGAATATGCTTTTGATTCATAATATTAGTATGTAATTGATTAGTAATTAATTCAGTTTTTTTGAGATAATCTTGAGCTATTTTAAATTTTTCAACTGAATAATTACTCACACCGATATATCTTATTTTTCCCTCACTAAATAACTGTTCCATAACTCTCATGTGCTTTTTGATCTTAGAAAATAAAAATGAAGGAAAATGGACTAAATATAAATCAATATATTTTATATCTAACCTTTTTAAGCTTTTTTTACATGCTTTCAACATTGCTTTATATCCAAAATGGATAGGAAAAATCTTACTAGTAATGAAAAGATCATCACGGTCAAATTCTTTTATTAATTCTCCAATTACTCTCTCCGAAGTGCCAAAACCATAAAATTCTGCTGTATCAATATGAGTCATTCCCAATTCTATTCCCCTTCTTAATGAATCTTTCCATTTTATATAGTAATTTTTATTTCTTCCCGTCTTAATACCCCATGTTCCTTGCCCTAGAACTGGAATAGACTCTCCTGTTTTACCTAGTTTAATCTTTCTCATTTCATTAGTAAATATCTAATAAAATTTAATCCCATTTATTTTAATTTATTAGGATTCTCTAGTCAAATAAAGTTCAGAGACAAAAATTTATATGTATGCATTACCTTAGGAAATTAGAGACGCGTGGATTTGGAGCTGACGGTAGGCTTGACCTGCTGAGGAACTTCACCCCACAACTCCAAGCAAGGTGTAGAAAACTACTACGGTGAGAACCGTAATTTAGCAACTGAAACGACACTGCCTTCTTACGCATATTAATGACTTGGAAATAAGCCAGAGAAATTGTAGGAAGGAATGGTTGGAACGAGCTAAAACCTTGGTGCAAGGCCAAATGAAAGCGATAAGGTACTTGGAGCTAGCTTTAGGTAGGCCGCATAGTTTGATGCTCCAACTGATACCTGGTGACGGGATCAGTACAGAAGGGTGGGTATAAATCTCAAGCGTCTCTATACTTAATTTTTTAAAGGTTGTTTAATTCAAATTGAAATCTGAGAAGGAATTTATATCACAAACATCTTTGTGGAATTAATTAATTTAAATAAAAAAAAAAGAGATTAGAATTATTTTTTTTTTGCCCTAAGTATCAAGAAAATTATAGTAAGCACTAATGCGATAATTCCTATTACAATGGCAATATAAAATGTAACTGTGCTTTCTTCGCTTAAGTGAATTCCTGGATCTTGCGCTTGTAATAACATGGTCATTACAAAAAGCAGGATCCACATTGCATTAAAGATCACAGCAACGATTAAAGATAAAATAGCCCCAATTAATAAACCTCTATTTGACATTTCTGTACACTATACTTTTAGATTTCGAGAGTATAAATAAAGATTAAACCTTTTTATATTTAAATACATCATTTCTAGTAATAATTAATACCATGTTAATGCATGATTTTTATCTATGTAATGATACTGAGCTGTATTATTTTCCTTCCAATAAAGAATTATTAGTATCTGACTTGTTCTTTTTAAGCTGACGCATAAACCTTAACAGTCTTTTTAAACATTTTTTTTAAGCAT
The DNA here is from genome assembly GCA_020344955.1 of Promethearchaeota archaeon. Taxonomy (GTDB): domain Archaea; phylum Asgardarchaeota; class Lokiarchaeia; order Sigyniarchaeales; family SOKP01; genus Loki-b32. Next base: position 1,530,606 of record CP070831.1, read on the forward strand.
GTTTAATTTGGACTTTTATGACTCAAGATGATCTTTCTTTCAAAAGAACTATACAAGAAACGATGCTAGGGCCTTTGTGGGCGAGAGCAAAATATAGCAAGTTATATCCTGCAATATTAGATGATAAAAAGTCTCATGAAATTATTAAAAAAATAGATTATGATTTTACAAAAATAGAAGAATTTCTCGGTGAATGGCGGGGGATTGGACTTTTAGTTAGGGCAAGAAACTTTGATAATGCTATAAATAAATTTATAGAAAAATTCCCACAAGCTACTGTGATTAATATGGGAGCAGGTCTGGATACAACATTTTACCGTGTCGATAATGGTACAATTAAATGGTATGACTTAGATTTACCAGATGTAATTGAATTTAGAAAAAAATATATCCCAGAAGCATCCAGATGTTCATATATCTCAAAATCTGCTCTTGACTATAAATGGTTTAATGATATAGAGTTTAATATTGATAAGGGGATCTTTATTATTGCTGCGGGATTTATCTATTATTTTCATGAGTCAGAAATTTCAGCATTGTTTGGTGCTTTAGCTAAAAAATATCCTAGTGGTGAAATAATTTTTGATTGTGTATCGAATTTAGCTATTAAAGTAGCTCATAAAAGAGCAAGAAAAGCTGGAGCAGAAACACCTTTTTGGTATATAGGTATAAATAATCCGATTAAAACAATTTCTAAATGGTCTGATAAACTCAAAGTAATTGATTGGTATACTATGTATGCTCGAACAACACTTGATCCTAAATGGAATAAGAAGACTCTTAAAATGATAAAAATGGCGGAACGATTTAAAACAGCAAAAATAGTTCAAGTAAAGTTTTTAAAATAGAAGATTAATAAAACTGATTTTATTTGTTGTGAAATCCACATTTTGGACATTTCCATCCAGGTGGCATTTCAATATCTTCTTCATTCCCACATTCTAAACACACCCAACGAGCCTTCTCTGTTCCTGTAGATTTAATTTCATATAGCTCTTTTTTTATAACTTTTCTTTTAAAATAAGCTTTAGAACGACCACAAGACGCACATTTCCAATCATCAGGTAGTTCTTCCAAGGCAACTTCATATCCACATTCCATACAGACCCAACCAGAAACTTCTCTTTGACTTGTTGATTGTTCCTCTGAAATCAAGTGTAAACTTTTCCTTTGAAAATAAGACTTTAAATGACCACAAGAGGGACATTCAAAATCATTAGGTAAATCATCCACTGCTACTTCAAAACCGCATGCTAGACACTTCCAAAAATTAATGGTGTTTTTTTCAGTAAAAGAATTACTTCTAATCAAATTAAGGAACATTTTTAGTCTTTGAGATAAATTTCTTTCAATTTGAGTAAACTCTTTAAATTTATTTGCGATATCTATGTATCCTTCCGCTTTAGCAATATCTGCAAAATTTGGATATAGATTTTGCCATATCTTATCTTCTTCAAATATCAAAGCTTCTAAATTTTCTATAGTTTTCCCGTAAGTAGTTGGGCTCTTAATTTCTATTACTAGATCTTCAAAAATCTCACCTTTTTTCAATCTTCTCAGGTATTTATAAAACCAAATTGCATTTTCTTTTTTTTGAGTAGCAAGTTCTTTTAAAATCTTAGAAATTAAGAGATAATTCTCTCTTCTTGCCACTTCAGCATATATTTCAAACCGAATCCTCGTTTGAGATTCTCTCAAAAATCCTTCCATTAGATTACGAGCAGTTTTTCCCATATTTCGAACCATTAGAAAATATATTGTTTTTCAAAAATAATGAAAAATAAAAAAAAATTTAATTGTAGCTTCTTAAATATTAGAGAATTTTTTAAGTACTGCCGTTAAATCTGACGGTAGAAATATTACGATCTTTTGACTTGGCTCATGAGAAATATCTTGAATTGTCTGTAAAGATCTTAACTGGATTGCTGCAGGATTTTGAGCTAATAGCTCTGCAGCCTTTGCAATATTTTTTGCAGCTTCAAATTCTCCTTCAGATGCAATAATAGTAGCACGTTTCTCACGTTCTTTCTCCGCTTGTACTGCCATTGCCCGTTTCATATTCTCAGGTAATTCAATCTGTTGTATTTTAATTTGTGTAATTTCTATGCCCCATTCTCTAGTTTCCTCATCAACAACTTGTCGTATTTCTTTCGAAATTGTCTCTCTTTGAGTTAAAACCTCATCTAATTCCATCGCTCCAATAACATCTCTTAAAGCTCCTTGGGTATAATTGAATACTGCTCTCATATAGTTTTCAATTTTAGTCGTTGCATATTGAGGATTTACTACCTTATAGAATACGCTTGTGTCCACTGTGACTGGAATATTATCTCTTGTTATAATGTCTTGTTTAGCGATGTCTAAGGTTTTGATTCGTATGTCTACAACCATAGATTTCTCTATAAGTGGCATTACATATACTATCCCTGGACCAATAGTCCTTTTATATCGTCCAAATCGAAAAATTATTAAACGATTGTATTCAGTTGCTGTTTTAAAACCTGTTAAGAGCCAAATAGCAATAAAAAAGAAAAAAACACCAAGAACAATACCTATTATCAAAAAAATTTCTGAAATTTTATTCCCTCCATTTATTTTCTATATTTCTTAACTGTTTATAGTTTTTTGGTTAATTGGATTATTATGACATAAAAGATAATTAGGATATAAAAAAATTCTGCTTCCAAATGCAGTGCATATGTATAATTAGACAAAATTTTCTAAATTCTTGTTCTTACCAGTAAAGATATTTGTTATATTCCCACTCTTTTTCTTTTCCATTAGATTTTGCAATTTCAAATTCTTGGAGTTCAGCGTATTTCAAGTTCAAATAGATCTTCATGAGGTCTTTACCTAAAGTTTTTTTAATAAATTGACTTTTTTCAAAGGCTTCTAATGATTCTTCTAAACTTCCTGGAAGTTTCTCGATTTTTAATTCTGCACGTTCGTCCTTAGTCATTAAATCAACATTTTTAGAAGTGGGTTGGTTTGGTTCTATTTTATTTTTAATACCATCCAAACCAGCTGCAAGTAAAATTGCAGTACCTAAATAAATATTCATCATAGCATCACCAGCTCTATATTCTATACGAGCAGAGGATTCATACCCAGGTACTCGTATTAATGCTGTTCGATTTCCAATACCCCAAGAAACATAAACAGGTGCTTCATGGTGAGGAATTAAACGTTTGTATGAATTAGTTGTAGGATTTAAAATAGTTGAGATTGCTTTTATGTGGTAATGAATACCTCCGATATAATACCTTAGAATATTGCTTATGTGATTTCCATTATCAACAAATGCATTCTCATTATTTTTAGTAAGATATTGATGAATATGCAAACCGCTTCCAGCCATCTGCTCAAAAGGTTTAGGTATATAGGTACTAATCAAATTATTGTAGAATGCCCTGACTTTCGTAATTAGTTTTGCTGTTTGGACGTTATCCGCTTGGTGTAGCGCGTTACTAGTCGTAAATTCAACCTCCTGTTGACCATAACCAAATTCATGGTGGATAGTTTTGACACCAATATTCATATTCATCATATCATCAGTGATCTGACGACGTAAATCTTGGTACTTATCTAAAGGCAGCATATCCATATAAGTTGCTTTATCTCCTGGTTTTAAATCTTTTGTAACAAAATACCATTCCATTTCAGGTCTTGTTTGAAATTCATATCCCATAGTATTAGCTTTAGAAATAACTTTTTTCAATATTCCCCGTGGGCATGTAGGATAAGCTTTACCATTGTTATCAGTCATGTCACAAATAAAACGTCCTACTTTAGGATTCCATGGAAGTATATTAAAAGAATTTAAGTCTGGAGTAATTCGCATATCACTCTGTTCAGTTGTGAGGAAACCTAAACTTGAACCATCAATTCCTGTGCCGTTTTTTAAATTCTCCCAGATTTTCGCTGGAAACTCAACAGCTTTAAATTCACCTAAAATCGTAGTAAATTGAAATTGAATATAATCTATCATTTTTTCCTTAAATATCTTCATGAATTCAGTCATTTCTTAACCTATCAGATTAATATATGTAATTTTATTTTTTTAATACTAATGTGGCAAAATAGTCAAAATCTCGATTATAAGATCTCTCAGCTTCTTTTGAAATTTTAGCGAATGCACATCCAGGTAATTGACTCATGGCTAAATGATAGTCTAAGCATTCACAACATTTGCCTCTTCTATGACAATCATAAGTACATGTACAATTAACTTTTCTCTCTTCTTGCTTACATTCAGTCATAATTCGATCAAAAAAAAGCTTTCTTGTAATAATTACTAAATAGTTTAAATAAACCATAACTTTTAAAATTGAAATAATTGAGTAAAGAATTAATTTATCTTGATTATTCAGGTTTAGCAAATTATAATTCAATAAATAAATAAATAAAAAAAATAGTAAAAAAACATTTAAAGATTTCTTTTACTTCTTTTCCACTTTAATCCTATTACTGTAGCTACTCCAAATATAACACCGAGTAAAATATATATATCATAACCTGGTATCATACCTTTTGAAAGTTCCTGAAGCTCCCAAAATAATTCATAAGGACTTCCCTCATTACTTCCAAAAATCCTAATGTAATATGTTCCATTAGAAGGAAGTTTATAATTGATGTATTCATTATCACTGGCAGTAAAATTATCTATTAATCTGTGTAAATCCCAATCATAAATTTCTATACCTATTGCTCCTGCTGAATATTCATAAAGGACAACAACTCTCAATTGTAGAAATTCTGACCCTATACTTATTTTGTACCAATCGCTATCTGCTTGTATCCCAATATTATTAATTTGTCCTAAAGATTTCCCTCTAATACCATACTCATCCTCATGTTGAATTTCATGTGACAAATCATATGCATCTAGTGGAGTATCGTTATCCTCATAGTTATCATCAGGTCTAAAATCAGTTCTGAGGTCATCCCACCATAAGTCATATTCATTTCCCATGAAAGCACCATGAATTTGGATAAGATAAGGCCCTGGTGCAATATCATAAAGTGTTAGATATTCATTATCATCGAAAGAATAATTACCAGCAATAGTATTTAAGTTATGCCTATCCCACACCTGATGAAGAGTAATATCAATATTTCCATAAGAGTTATTAAATATTACATATATTACCAGATCCTGAAAACCAGGGGTTACAAAGATCCCATACCAATCTTCACTTCCTTGACGAGCATTACCATGAATCTCACTTAACCAAGTATGTTCATATTCAACAAGCGGATATGCATTCTCAGGGTTATCGTTCCATTCATAAGGATCCTCTTTAGTAGGGTCTTCCTTAAATACCCATATATCTAGATCGTAATATACATCATCAAAAGAATTACCTGCTACACGATAAATTTTAATTCGCCAGTTACCTGCAACATCAGCACTAAAAACTATAGTTTCATCGTGATTAGTTGAATAAGATCCAGCTCGCCATCCATAGGAAGGATCATACAATTCCAACTCTAAATCTCCAATATAATGGTCAAAGTAAATATAAACCTCAATTTTATCACCTGGTTCTAAATATATACGACACCAATCCTCATCATAATCAGTAATCATCAAACCTCCATAGTAATTTGGGGTGACTGGGTATGCACTGTAAAAATCGTTATTTGGTTCCATCCAATCATCATATCCAGATGGAAGTGCAGTCCATCGAAGATCATAGGTATTACCTGCATTATGGTAGTATATATGAATATAATATATTCCCCCTGGAAGATTATAAAGTTCAATAAATGCATTGTCAATTACGTCAGTGTTTGAAGCTATAATATTATAAAAATCATCCCAAATTTCTATATCAATATCCCCAAACGCATGACAGAAAATAAGCTCAACAATAAGGTGCCCCATACCAGTAGGTATGAATATTTCATACCAATCATCATCAGCTTGTATACCCAATCCATTGAATGAACTAAGCCATGTGTTATTAAGAAAAAAGATATTAGTAGCATTATCACGGATATCATTTAAGTCATTAAAATCATAAACATCATCAGATACAAAAGGATCAATACTACTCCATAATAAATCATATTTATTTCCCAGATTATTTCCATAGACAACAATGTAATACATACCTGGTGATGGGAGTATATAATCAATATATTCATTGTCAGTAAAAGTAGTACTATCCACGATTGGATTTAGAGTCCAATCCAAAACTATTAAGTCTAAATTATCATCAAAATGCCAGAAAAGGAGTTTTACAATAAGACGTTCCTCTCCTGTCATTATAGTTATATTATACCAATCAATATCTAATTGAATACCAACTCCATAGATCGAACTTAACCATGTATTTTTATATCCTGAGAGGTCAAATGCTGTGGAAGAACTGTTATTCGGATAATATGGATCATCTGGTGCACTGATTGAAAGTGTATTTTCATCCAGTAAATAATTTTGATTTGTGTTTTGAACAGCTGTAATCCCAAATATAATTGTAAGAAGTAAAAATAATAAAAATATGCCCCGTTTATGATTTAAAACAAATCTCATATCAATCTAACCTAGTTTCAGACTTATAAATTTTCACATATAAGTATAATGAACAAGTTATACGGACGAACTTCCCATTTAACGAATAATTAATAGATTAATCTAATTCAATTCCATAGAATCATGCAAAATTAATGTTTAAGAAAATTGTAAAAGATAGATAGTTTTATATAAAATAATTATTAAGAAAAATTATTAATCTGCTAAACTAAAAGTGCAATCGGAGTCTCCGCAACCAGGACATTTAAAACCTTCTTCTGGAAAATCCTCTGATTCAAACTCATTACTGCATTTGTCACATTTCCACTTCAAATTAATCACCTGAATTGTAAAAATGCTTTTTTCCCTTTATAAATCAATGTGTTAATGCTATTTATTAAAATAAATAGAATCTAAATTTAAAGTTTTGGGAAAAGAAACCTAAATTCTAGTTTAATTTCTACGTTATGGGATAAAAGAAATTACTTTTTCAAAAATTAGATGAGAATTTTGTCTGTTTAAATTTAACAACTGTATAGAAGGAAGATTTATAAGATATTTTTTAACTGGATGCTCCAACTTCAACCCTATTGTAGCTATTATTGATATCTTAGAAGAAAATATTGATTTGATAAAATTTTGAAATATTTCAGAGAAAAGTTCCATTTTCCCAATTTCGTCAATTATATATATATCAGGAGTTTTTTCTTCTAAAATTAAAGAATTCTCAAGATATTTATCAAACTCCTCAATGAAAACATTATATTTTCCCAGTCTATATTTAGTTTTGAAAATTCCAATTCTTGCTAATTGAGACTCTTCTCCAGAATAAATATCCAAAATATTAAAACCGATTCGATTACCACTATCTCTAATCTCAGGAGTTAAAAAACCGTAGATAATATACTTTTTACTATGATAATATTCAATTAATTTTGAAATCAGAGTACTCTTCCCGCATCTAGGTGGTCCTGTGATAAGTATTTTTAGATCCATTCAATATATAAATCAAATTTTAATTATAGTAAGAATTAAAATGAAATTATAAAATAATTAATTTTTCTACAAACTAAATTGAGATGAAATTATGAAAAGTTCTACATTCAACTTTACAGATCAAGATGGAATAGAGATTTTTGTTTATATATGGGAGCCAGAAACGGCTTCTAAAGCAGTAGTACAATTCATTCATGGATTAGCAGAACATGCAAAAAGATACGAGCGAGTTGCAGAAGCATTATGTAAAGAAGGGTTTATGTGTTATGCAAATGATCAACGTGGTCATGGACTAACAGCTGGTGACTTAACTGAAGCAACATTAAAAGGTAATGCTGGTGTTTTAGGACCAAATGGGTGGAGGGGCGTAGTTAATGACGTTCATGAATTGTCTAAAATAATAAAGAGAGAAAATCCTAACCTTCCATTATTCTTAATTGGACATTCTTGGGGTGCTATGCTCGCACAAGATTATATTCAAGATTGGGGTAATGAAATTAAAGGTTGTATTCTAAGCGGGACTAGGGGTAAAGCAAGTGCTGTATTTATTAAGGGTGGGAAAGTGATAGTTAAAGGGGAAATGAAAAAACTAGGAGCTACTGAACCAAGTCAAAAAATGCATGATATGAATTTTAAATCCAATAATCAGGATTGGCAAAAAGAGGAAGGAGCAACTGGATATGAATGGCTCAGTAGAAATAAAGAAGAAGTTCAGAAATATATTGATGATCCATGGTGTGGATTTGTTAGTCCTGCTAGCCTTTGGTTAGAGTTTCTGAAAGGATTTGAGAAAATTTATGATTCAGAAAATGAACAAAAAATACCTAAAGACTTACCAGTATTTTTTATATCTGGAACTTTGTGTCCAATAGGGAAAAAAACAAAATTTGTTCAAGCTAATATCAGACGTTATAAAAATAACGGGATGATAGATGTTGATTTTAAGTTTTATCAGGATGCACGTCACGAGATATTTAATGAAACCAATCGAGAAGAAGTCTTTCAAGATGTAATTAAGTGGCTGAATTCTCATTTATAATACCAGATGGTAATAAATTACTAATCCTTTTTTTTTAAATTAGAATTTAACTAACACTCCTGTATGTTATAATTCAACATTAATTTACACTCATGAATATTCCTGCATAAAAATTTAAATTAAGATAATTATTTAAATATTAAAATTGAAAAAAATCAAAAGGTTGTATTAAATATTGAGTGATATTGCGAATATAAAAGAGGAATTACTTAATTTAATTGAAATCAAGAATGATAAGGTGATAATTAAGACATTAAGTAATATAATCAGTCAAATCCCATCAAAAGATGTTTACGATTTATTTGGGGAATTATCCAAAAAGGATCCTGTATTTTTTATGATGAAACTTTATCCTGATATTTATCGCAAATCCTTGGAGCATTTACGTAAGAATTATAAACAGAATCTTCCTGAACTTATTCTACAAATGTATGAGTATATTTTAAAAACACATTGCTTTCCTGAAGATGAAGATAAAATTGATTTTATTGTGGGTATGACATTTCTTGGTAATATTCGTTTCTTAGGCGCTATTTATCTAACAAATAAGAGAATTATTAATATTGGGGTTATATTTAAATTGAAGACTTTCCCTGTGAGTTTATGGGAATATTTGATTAAAAGAGCTATTCGTTCTCGACAAAAGACTATGACGGAATCTATATTAAAGGATATGCCGCTAGCTGAATGGGGGTATTCATTTCCTATAACTAATATGGTGAGTATTTATGAAAAGACTGTTGGAAGCTTATCATATTATATAAATTTAAAAATAGGTGAAAAACTAAAAAAGTATAGAATTAAAATTGTTCCAAAAAATTGGCCTCCTTTTAAATGTCCTAAGGAGGAATTTATAGAACACCGCGAAGAATTCTTAGAGCAAATTCATCAGTTACTCCTTAAATATCAATAAATCAAATCTGTTAAAGTCTTTACACAATTATAAAGAAAAAATATCATTTTTAAACAATCGAGTCTTACTTATTTAACTCTTTAAATTTCATTAATAACTCTTTTTGTTTATCAGATATCTTTTTAGGGATTTCAATATTTACAATTACATATTGATCTCCTCTTCCTCTCCCACGCATATAGGTGACTCCACGATTTTTTATTCGAAATTCAGTTCCAGGCTGGGTTCCAGGAGGTATTGTTAGTTCTTTTTCTGTTAATTTTTGTTCTTTATAATCTAAAGTGGGGACACTTATAGTACCACCAATAGTAGCAGTTACAATATCCACATCTGCAGGTGTATATAGATCATTTCCTCGTCGTATGAACTTTTCATCACCAGTTATTCGGATTCCTAAGTAGAGATCGCCAGGAATTGCATTAATTGAGGGCACATGACCGGCTCCTTGTACTTTAAGGTGTACACCATCTTCAACACCTGGAGGAATACTCACATGAATTGTTTTCACTTCAGGGACTACCTTCCTCCCACCACATGTCTTACATTTTTTCTCAATTATTCTTCCTGTACCATCACAAGTATAACATTCTGTTTCACGAATAATAGTACCAAAACCAGATTGTGACATTTTTCTTATTCGTCCAGTTCCTTGACACTCTGGACAAGACTTTATACTTGAAGGATCTTCTGCTCCTGTCCCTTCACAATCATCACATGGAGTATATCTTTCTATAGGAATGTCTTTTTTAACACCAAACATAGCTTCTTCAAAAGTTATCTCAACACGGTCTTCTAAATCTTGCCCAACTTCTCTTCGTGGAGCAGTACTTCTTCGTGCTCTTGAGCCAAATCCCCCAAATCCAAAATCATCAAAACCTCCAAAAGGACTAAACCCTCCAAAAATGCTTCTAAGTAATTCATCAATTCCAGGAATACCACCTCTAAAGAAATCATTCATGTCAACCTGTACTCCGCTAAATCCAAATCTATCGTAATTTTGTCTTTTTTCAGGATCACTCAATACTTCATAAGCTTCTTGGAGCTCAATGAACTTCTCTTTTGCCTGTGGATCTGTCTTATTTAAATCTGGATGTAATTTTCTGGCTAATCTTCGGTATGCAAGTTTTATGTCATTTAAAGTGGCATCCTTACTTACACCAAGAACTTCATAGTAATCTCTTTTCTTAGAGCTCATGATTCTTTAGTCCCTTAGTATAATGAAATTTGTTTAAAATTCAAGTAATTAAAATTATTTCTATAATTTAATTTTTTAGGTAATTGCTTTTAAGTAGATAAATAATGGATTTCTTTATAAATTCAAAGAACAATAAAGCCAATTGAAAAAAAAAAGTCTAAAATATACTCTATATAAAGATAGTATTAAGACTAAGACTTGTCAGCTTAGAGGAATGTCATTGCTTAGATTTAGTCTAGAGAAAGTCGATTGGAAAGATTACCAACAAATGATAATAGACCAGTATGAAGCTTTAACAGGAAAAACTGTGCCTAATAAGAAACCTTTTGATTATAGAATAGCAGTAATGATAATCAGAGGTAGATTCTTAAAATTAAATATATTTGGTTCGAGTTATATAGCTCCGAAAAGATTTACTTTCTTTTAGTAGAAAATTTTTTAATCTAAAATTTTCTTTTTTTTATTGGAGAATGGTTAGAAAAAGAATATGTTATAGTGATTTTGAATCTTGCCCATGCAGGGAAATAGACCTCAATAATGATGTTGTATATTGTAATTTTATCCCTTACTTTGGGATTTCACTATTTGAAGATAACAAGAATAATTCAAAAAAGACAGATCTTTTACTAAAAAAAGTTTGTCCTGAAGTAAGGAATGAAGTTCTTCACCATGATTATAGAGCAAAACAATTACAAAAGCAGGAAAAATTTTTCCTTGATAACGTTAAGTCTGGAGATAGAGTCTTTTTTACAGCTGAAATTTATGATGTTATCTTTTTAGAGCACCCATCTAATGTCTATGGAGATGTAAAATATAAGACTATTGATGGAGAAATTCGTGAAGCCCCTGCTTTTTGTTTTCGTATTATATCTAAAGGCAATAAATCTGCAGAATATAAGACTAAAGATGAATACAAAGCTGATCTCTATGAGATGACTGCGAGAGAGTATGGATATAGAGTAGAAAAAAAGAAAATAAAAGAAGAGTATATAATTAGGATATTCGGTGATACACAAGAAGAAGTGGATCAATTTGTACTTAATTTAGACAGCGGTCTTATTATAGATGATTTTTATGATATATAATTTCTAAACTCTTATCACAGATTAATCTTATGATTCTTCATTTTAAAGTGAAAAATAAATAAAAATTGATTGAAAATAAAAATAGGTTTCTTAGACTACTCAGATTAATAGTTAGGGGCTAATTTTCCTCATCGTCCCATTCAACATCCACAATTTTCTTATCTTTTTCAATATCCTTCTTATCTTTATCCTTTTTATAAGTAGCGCCACCGGCTCCAGTCTCACCACCCGTTCCACCTGGAGGGACGCCACCCATTCCACCAGGAGGGACTCCTCCCATGCCACCTGCTGCACGTTGAGCTTGCTCAGCTGCTTGTTGATACACTTGATCTTGAGCTTGAGTTTGATAAATCCTTTGAGAGAAACTGTACATGGATTTCTGTAGATTTTCTATTCCCATTTTAATTCTGTTAACATCATCAGTTTTAATATCTTCTTCCAACGATGCTATCGCAGCTTCAATTTCTTTCTTTTCATTATCTTGGATTTTATCCTTATTATCTTCCATTAATTTCCGGGTTTGATAAATCATTGAATCTGCATTATTTTTGGCTTCAACTAGTTCTCTTACTTTTTTATCTTCTTCTTCAAATTGTTCAGCAGTTTGAACTTTTTCTTTTATTTCCTCTGGTGTTAAGCCTTGAGCACCTGTAACAGTAATACCTGTTTCTTTACCTGTTCCTAAATCCTTTGCAGTTACGTGTACAATTCCATCAGCATCGATAGAGAACTTCACTTCTATTTGTGGAATCCCGCGTGGAGCTGGCGGAATACCTGTCAAATGAAACATCCCTAATGAGATGTTATCTTTAGCCATTGCTCTCTCTCCTTGAAGGACATTAATAGTGACTGCAGGTTGATTATCAGCAGCAGTACTAAATACTTGACTTTTCTCAGTAGGAATTGTGCTATTCCGCTCAATTAATTTAGTGAAGACGCCTCCTAAAGTTTCAACCCCCAAAGATAAGGGAGTTACATCGAGAAGTAATAAATCTTCCACATCTCCAGCAATTACTCCTCCTTGTATTGCTGCTCCAATAGCTACACATTCCATAGGATCAACTGAATGTTCAGGTTCTTTTCCACCAAAAAATTTCTTGAATCTATGTTGGACAGAAGGCATCCTTGTTGGACCGCCTACTAAAATAACTTTGTCAATATTGATAGCTGATAATTTTGCATCAGAAACTGCTCTTTGCATTATAGGATCTAATCGTCTAAGGGTTGGTTCTATTAAAGATTCTAATTTTGCCCTTGTGAGTTCCATTGTTAAATGAACTGGATTTCCTTCTTTTTGAGCAAGATAAGGTAGATTTATTGTAGTTGACAAGGTCGTGGATAACTCAATTTTAGCTTTTTCACCCGCATCCTTGATCCTTATCCATGCTTTACTATCACCTTTTAAATCAATTCCTTCTTTCTTTTTAAATTCTTCAGTTACCCAGTCAATTATCGCGTTATCCATATCAGTTCCACCCAATTGGGTATCACCCGCTGTGGAAAGGACCTCAACAACGCCCTCGCCATATTCCATAATGGTTATATCGAATGTCCCACCGCCTAAGTCTAATACGCAGATTTTCATTAATTTATCTTTAGTATCTTTATCTAAACCATAAGCCAAGCAAGCAGCAGT
>CP070831.1:1544086-1551044 GCA_020344955.1 Promethearchaeota archaeon
AACACTTAAAAATATATTTCAAAGGGAGTCCAATAATTCAAAATTGGTGTTTAAGAATATTAAGTAATAAAAGAAGTGGATTTATTTATGTAATCCATGTAAACCTCAATTTCTTGACTTTTTTTATTTTCATCCCATGAATACTCATTTGCCATTATTTCAGCTATATTATTCGCAGCTTCGAGAGCATTTCTATGATCAATCCAAAGTGACATTTCAGTTCGTCTACAAAATACATCAATCAGATGTGGAGTTGGTTCGTACCTTAGACAATAAATAATTTCTGCTTTTATAAAATTATTCTCTTCAATTATTTTTTTACTCAAAGATTCATCTTGTTTAATCATTTCAAGAATTTTAAAAGTTCCCTTACCATATTGTTGATATAAGTGGTCTGCAATATCATTATCTAGATTAAGATCAAATTTTTTTAATTCTTCTGCCCAGATTTCTTTTTCAAGAGTAATTATAAAGGGTTGTCTACTAAAATGTTTATTTCTTTCAATATTTGAGAATAGTCCTTTTTGTTCAATTTTATCAAATAAATCTTCAGCCATAGCGCGCCATTCTGTTAATTTACCTCCAGTGATCGTTAATAAACCATCCTCAGAGAAAAATATTGTATGACCACGGGATACATCACTTTCAGATTTACCCTTCTGCATAACCAATGGTCTAATTCCCGCATAAGTTGAAAGAATATTTTCATATCCCAACTTCGCATTTGGGTAGAATTTTTGAGTCGATTTAATTAAATAGTCGGCATCTTCTTTAGTGCAAAAAGGATTAGCTAAATCGCCATCAAAATCAGTATCAGTTGTACCTATAATAGTAAAATCTTTATTTCTGGGCAGAACAAAATATACACGGCCATCAATAGGAGAATAAAGGGCATTTGCCATTTTGTTTTGGATATTTTTACGTTTATATTGCAAATGAACTCCCTTTGTAGGGCGTATTAGAGGTTTTGGTTTATCATCGGGATAATTTTCAAGTAATTTATCTGTCCAAATTCCTGTTGCATTGACAACCAAAGTTCCTTTTATCTCAAATTCTCTCTTATTTTCAATATCTCTACATTTTACAGCTACTATTTTATTGGCTTTTTTGATATATCCTATTGCTTTGCAGTAATTTAATACATCAGCACCTCTAATAACTGCTTCTTTTAATATTTCGATTGTTAACCTAGCATCATCAATATTATTATCATAATATATTACTCCTCCTAAATTTCCTTCCCTTAAAAATTCAGGTTCTAATTCAAAGATATCTTCTGGAGAATGCCATTGATGTTTCTTAAAATTTTTAAATTCAGATTTATCATCACTTAAAAAATCATAAATTTTAACTGCTGCTGTTAAATCTCGTTTTTTATATTTTTCTCCTTCTATTAATGGTAAATAAAATGGTATTGGTCTAACCAGATGAGGAATATGAACTCGCATCCAATTTCGTTCTCTAGTAGCTTCTTTTACTAAATCCATTTCTCCATAAGTGATGTATCTTAATCCTCCATGAGCCATTTTTGAACTTCTTGAAGATGTCCCTGCTGAAAAATCTTGCATGTCAATGCATGCAACTTTAAGGTTTCTCATTGCTGCTTCTCTCGCAACACCTGCTCCAGTAATTCCTGCACCTATAACGATTATATCATATTTAGTTTCTCTGAGATTCAGAATGATTCTATCTCTATTCCTAAAGTTCCATGACTGATCAAATAAATTTTTTTCCAAAACTTCCATAACTATCATTTTAAAGAATTTTTAAGAATAATTTAATTTTGTGTATTATCTCTAAATTAATTATACTCGCATTTTACGAGAATTTTATAAATTTAGTTTTTCGTGTGGATAATACAGATCTTTACGAAATGTAAATATTTAAAATAAAAAATTAAGTTCATATATAAGTACTGCTAATTTTTGAATCAAAAATGGATGTTTAAAGATGCCAAAATCTGGAAAAAAGAAGGTATTAATTGTCGATGATGCTGCATTTATCAGAAGCAGAATTAAAAAAGTCGTTGAAAAGATTGAATATGCTGATGTTGTAGGTGAAGCTTCAAATGGCGATGATGCAATAAAACTTTATAAGGAATTAAAACCAGATTTAGTGACTATGGACCTTATAATGCCAGAATCTGATGGCGTAAAAGCCATTGAAGAAATTATGAATTATGATAAGAAAGCTAATATTATAGTAATAAGTGCGATGGGACAAGAACTCACAATAACCGATGCTTTAGATAAAGGAGCAAAAGAATATATAAAAAAACCGTTCAAGGAAGAGGATGTCTATAGAACAATCGAACGATTTCTAAAGACTTAATTTAAAAATGATTTTACTTCTTTTCTTTATAAATCTAAGCTAATAGTATTTTCAGAATCAATGGCATTGAATATATATCATAATAATTGTGTTCAATTACTTCTTTTATTAATCCAATATATCTTTTAGGCTTTTCTTTGTATTTTCGATAACATAAGCCAACTAGATTACTCGGCAAAGTATTATCTCTTGTCCACTTTAATAGTTTTTCTTCCATAGTTGTTAATGAGAAATTATTATACTGTCCTTTATACATACGACGACAATGATGATACAAATCTATATGATGAAATTTTGTATTACAAATTTCATAGGGCTGATCTTTTTCTGAAATCATTGGATTTTCATCAAAAAAATATAAAAATCGATTAGCTAAATATGGTATATCAAAAGTCTTTCCATTATAAGTAATGAAACATCTAAAGTATGGAAATATTTTAGTTCTTAGATGTTCATAAATAGCTATTTCTTCTTCAAGTTCTCTTGCGAAAAAAAGATGGATTTTAAATTTTTTACCTTCAAAAAACCCAATTCCTACAAGAATAACAGGATTATCTATTATGCCTAAAGTTTCAATGTCTATAAATAAAAATTCTTCAATTTTAAAGCAAAAGCTCAAATCTAAGTCAGTAACATATCTATTTGTTACTAGAGTTCTATAATCCTTCTTTTTAATTAAGTTTAAAATCTGTTTTGCTGGACTACTATAATTTAAATGATATTTTAAATCTATGAGAGTTCTTATTCCTCTCTGTTTTAATTTTTTTTCTATAAAGTCTCCAATATAACTTACAGTTTTAAGATTGTATAACATTTTTTTCTGAGTTTTAAATAAATTAATATCATTTGGTATATCTTCTTCCTCCCAAAAGAATTCAATAAACTCACCCATATGATTTTTAATTATACGATGGTTTTGATATAAATCTTCTAATCGCTGACCGTGATATTTCTCTACTAAAGGAGTAATATCAAAGCTTTCAAATTTATAGTTATCCATTATCTATAATTAAATAAGAGTGTTTATTTAATAATGCAATCTCTTCAGATTTATGATAAAATTGTGAAAAAAATCCTTTTTTATTCTCGTATAAAAATGTAAGTGTTCATATTTTCTTTTCCCCAGATTTCAGAGGTTATAATTTCTTTCTCAAATTTAAGAAGATTCATACCTAAAGGAGAGAATATATTTAGAATTTCATCCTTAGAATATGGTCTGGAATACATATTTTCACCTTTAAACTTAATTATCACATCCTTATCTAAGTCAACACCATCTACCCATGGTCCATTTAAGCACAGATAGAAAATTCCTCCCTTTTTTAGTGCCTGGACAATTCTTTTTGCAGTTTTTTTGAATAATTGCGGATTAAGAAGGAGCATAGAGTATGATGAAAATATCCCATCAAATTCTTCTTTATAATTTAGCTCTGTCATCGACATTTCCTCAAATTTTGCTTCAGGAACATTTTTACGTGCTAGTTTAATCATCTCTGTCGAGAAATCAATGCCTAAAACCCTGAATCCTTTTTCTATTAATAATTTAGAGTAGGGTAACCCTGTTCCTGAACCCAAATCTAAAATATAACCTTGTTTGGGAAGATTTTCACAAAAATAGTTAAAAAGAGTATAGACTTTTCCATGAAATTCTTTATTATAAATTTCTGCGGCATTATCCCAAGCTTTTTTGTTAAGTTTTATTATATCTAGATTATCATTCAAGGCAATCACGTCAATTTTTATATATTAATTCGGATTTTAAGATGCTTCTTTAGCCTTTTGTTTTAAAGAATCTTCTAGATTCAGCATCACCAAGGACGAAGTGACTTCCACCACCATGTATCATACAAAATGCATCCAGTAAACCAAACTGATTACAATATTGTTCTGTGAAAGCACGACCACCCATTGTTCTATATAAATCAATTGAACTTTGAAAAGCTAATTCACATGTTTGTATTTTTAATCCCATAGCTTGATTAGCCATTAATTTAGAACTGGCTGATTGTGGATGTTTATCAATCTCTCGAGTATAGTTTATTAACGCAGAAAGAAATAAATTGGTTTGACGCATGTTTTGTGTAATCGGAAATCTAATAATTTGATATTGATGTAATTTATGTGCAAATTGCTCTCGTTGAAGGGCAAAACTATGAGAATAAAACAGTTTTTTAAAACAATCACCAATTGCTTCAGCACTTATAACTAATCTCTCTTCAGTTAATTGATGAAACATTATATCCAAACCATCACCTTCGAGAAGATTTTCTTTAGGAAGTTCAACGTCATTAAATATTAAACGACTGACAAAGGCATCGTTCATCCCATAAGTTCTTACTCTTGAAGATTCGAAATTTTTCAATTGTTGGTTTTCTGTATCTACTATGATACCTCCTAGCCTACCACTATTTAATCTACCATAAAGGATAATACAGTCAGCCAACATTCCATTTGTAATAAATAATTTTTTTCCATTCGCAATTATTTTATCTCCTTTGTCATCAAGTCTTAACTCAATTCTAACAATATCACTACCAGCATTGAACTCTGTCATAGCAGAAGCAGCCATATGTCCGTATTTTACTACTGGAATAAGATATTTCTCTCTTTGATATTCATTAGCCTTATAATTCACTGGATTGCAATAAAGAGTTCCTCCTGCTAATCTACCCATTTCAATACTCCAATTACCATTCACATATCTTTCACTATTTGAAGACCAAAAACCGCCACATAATACCAATGCAATAAGAGCATTTCTAGTGACATTTCCAACATCGTGGTCTTCAAAATCTATTACTGTACTATAATAGCCCTTTTCTGCTAATTTTTTCATAAAATTAGTTACAATTTCTTTTTTCTTTTCTTGAATTGGTTCCTCTGCAATATAATTTAACTCTTCTAAGGCTATCAAATCTTTTTCAAGATTTTCTTCCATATAATCATAAAACTCGGTTAAAAATGCTTTTTCTTTTGTATTAAATATTGGGTTATTTATTAAATCTAATTCGGGTATTCTTCCGCCAATTTCTATTTTTGGAAATTCTGGGAGTCTTGTATCCATAATGAGTAAGTCAATTTTTAAGAAATTTTAAATTTTCTTCTGCATCAAATTGGATTTTTTTCCCATTTATATTAGTAATTCTATTTAAATCTAATTAGTAAGCTTTTAATCAAGATAAAACATAACAATAAATTATCAAATCTAAACAAAACTTTAATTAAAAAAAAAATATAGATTGAAAATTCAAATTAAAAAACAAGATAAAATTGATAATAAAATGGCAGATAGACGAGTGTGCGTTATAGGTATTGGTCATACAGATTTCAATTCAATGACACCAGATATACAATGGAAAGAAATAATGTATGAGGCTTGCGATAAGGCGTATATGGATGCAGGAATAGATGTCAGAAAAGATGTCGGTAGTTTTATTACTTGTGCTGAAGATTATTGGGAAGGATTCGGAATTTTTGATGAATTTGTTCCAGATCAAGTGGGTGCATTACTAAGACCTACATGTACTGTTTCCGGAGATGGTATTCAGGGATTAGGTAATGCCTATATGCAAATTATGACGGGCTATATTGATGTTGTTGCGGTTGAAGTACATAGTAAGGCTTCTGATCTATTGACTTATGGAGATATCGTTCTTCACGCCATGGATCCACGATTTGAAAAACCTATAAGTGGACCAGTCGAGAGACCAAATTATGCAGGTAGCCCAGAATATCCACCAGAAAACCCTAAACATTTAATTGGAAAATCAGATGAAAAAGAAAGAATTCATCCATATTTTTTAGCAGGATTAGAAATGCAAAATTACCTTAGAAAAACAGGGACAACAGAGGAACAATGTGCTTCTGTAGTTGTAAAAAATAAGAAAAATGCTTTCTTTAATCCATATGCTGATTATGAAGCTAAGATATCTATAGAAGATGTTATGAAATCTGAATATCTCTTCAAACCAGTAAAAAGATTAGATATTAGCCCCTTAGTTGATGGCGCAATTTGTTTTGTGCTTGCGGATGATAAAACAGCTAGAAATTTGGGGATAGATCCTATATATTTAGCTGGATTTGGATATGCTTCAGAAACTCCTTGGTTAAGTACAAGAGGTATGGACGCAGGTTATGCTAAGATAGCTTCAAAGATGGCTTATAAAATGGCAAGTATAACTGAACCTCAGAAAGAGATTGATGTTGTAGAAGTTGATGATAGATTTTCATACAAGGAACTACAACATTTAGAAGCTTTAGGATTCGCCAGACCCGGTGAAGCAAGGCATTTAATTGATGAAGGTGCATTGGATATTAAAGGTTCACTTCCAACAAACACTTCTGGTGGTTCATTAGGTGTTGGTAATTGTCTTGAAGCGACAGGTATGCAGAGAGCATTAGAAATCGTCACGCAACTTCGTGGTCATGCTGGTAAACGTCAAGTTTCAAATGCAGAGGTAGGACTTGCTCAATCTTGGCGAGGAATTCCTAGTGGAACTGGAGCAGTAGCTATATTTAAGAGGGGCTAAGGAGGTGGAAGAAAAATGAAAAAAGTTGCTGTTATAGGAGGAGGTATGACGCTTTTTCGTAGGCATTTATTAGAAACAGGAAAAGAACTTTCCTATCT
>CP070831.1:1551144-1583241 GCA_020344955.1 Promethearchaeota archaeon
AACAGGAAAAGCATATTCCTGCTTCAATTCGGTTAGGCAAGAAATATGTAAATGAGTTGATTGATGTTAGTAGTTTCCCCCGAAAAACAATCATTTGCAATACAGAATATGGAAGAATCACTATAACAATTTGCCGAGATTTTTTAGATATGGATTTAAGAGTAGAGTTAAAAAATTTCGAACCAGCTATAGATATTATTCTGAATCCTGCTTTTACACCTGTAACTGCTGATTTTAATGCTACGCATTTTGATGCTCGTCGATCTATATATGCTTACTGTTTCTTCGCTAATGTTGCTGAATTTGGTGATTCAATTATTTATACACCTGAGAAAGATCATACTGAAAGAAAAATTCCAGCAAAAGAAGAAGGTTTGATATATAAAGATATCGATCTCTTCAAATTGCGTTCAGAACGAAAAAAATGGGAAAAAGAGCAGAAAAAAGAAAGACAATTCATCCAAAGTACAAGATAACCTATTTTTTTATGTTAAATTTTAAAAATTCTAAAAAATAATTATTGAATTAGTGAACTTAATAGGTCTTAAAGAAAATTCTAAGCATGATTGTTAAAAGTACCCAAGTAGCAACTCTAATTGAAGAAGCGGAAATTGAAGAAAGGAATTATAATTGGCAGAAAGCTGCGAGGTTATATGAACAAGCTGCCAAATTATTTTCAGAGAATAAAATGTTAGAAGATGCTGCAAGAACTTATGTCAAATTTGGTGATATATGCATTCGAGCTGTTAAAGCATCAAAAATTAAAGAAGAATATTTAAATTGGACCTCACAATCGATTAAAGCTTTTCACATGGCAGAGAATTTTTTTATCCAATCAAATAACGAGCTTCTAAGTATGGAATGTAAAGCTAGAGCTCTAAATGCCATGAGTTATACGATTACTTCAATAGAAAAAGGGAGGGATGCTTTAAAAAAATCAATTAATGTGTGTTTAGAATTAATTAAGATTTATTCAACTAAAAAGGATAAAAATAATCTTATAAATTTATCAATTTAAGCATTAGATTCAATATTTTTTTTAATCTATTTAATTAAAGAACCGTCTGATTTTGAATATTACTTCAAATTGAGTCGTAATTTAATAGAAAAAGCTTGGGTTCCTCTAAAAAAAAAGGACAATATTAATTTTAGAACAGAATTATTACTTGCTGAAAACTTTTTGTTCATTGGAAGCAGATATACGGAGCTTATATATGGAGATAAAAAAGAAGAAGAACTCCGCAGAAAATTCTTTATTAGATGTGAAGAAACGTTAGATAAAGTTAGAGGATGCGATGATTTTTCAATTCTTGGAAATGTCTATATGGTAGCTGGGTCGCATTATTGTTTTTTCGGAACACTTTTTGCTAAAGAACGAAAAGAACGGATGAAACTTATAGAAAGGGGATTTAACTTATTAGAAAAATCAATAATTTTTTTCAGGACTACAAAAGATTATATTAAGTTAATCTATGCAATTTATGCTTTAGATTATCTAGCTGTTGTCTTTGGAAGGTTTGAGTATTATCAAAAGAGAATTTTTAGTGATGTACATGAACTCGAAAATTTCAGTAAAATTTACGACAATTTTCATACTCCTCATGGTCTCTACATTTCTCGCCTTTCTTTTGTATATTATCTTAATTTTACCAGCAAGAGTTTTATTAAAGATGACACACGGAAATCTTTTGCAAAAGCGGGAATAAAGTTAGCAAAAAAGGATTTGAAGAATCTTGCATTTGGACCTTTTATAGCCCAAGATTCTCAAGCATTAACTAGGTTCTACTCACAATTAGTGATTCTTTCCGATGAAGATGATCCTCAACAAGAATATATTCAAGAAATGTTTTTTTATGCTGATCAGGCTAAAAATCATTCTAAAGAATATATTGGAGGAACTGCTCGATCAGCTGGTTTTGATTCAATATATGCTGCTAATAAAACTATGGCAGATATTACTAAAGATAAGGAGCCCAAAATTAAACATTTAAAGATCGCGATTGAAGCTGCTACGAATAATATTAAATATGCAATAGAATCTTATAACTTATATTTAGCTGCTCAAATGCGTTTAGGTTTACTTCATGAGGAATTAGGAATTCTAACGTCTGAAAATGAATCCCTGATGGAAGCTAGGGAATTATTTCTACGATTAATTGAAGAAACTTTAGAAAAGGGTTATTATTATCATTATACAGCTGCTTGCTATGAGTATATTGCTCGTTTAGAAGATCGATTAGGAAATCATATAGTTTCTGCAGAATATTATGAGAAAGCAGAAAAAGCTCATAATATATCATTAGAAGAAGTTGAATTTAAACCGTTAAAGGATAGAATTAATGAAAAAATAAATTATACTAAAGCTTGGAATTTTATTGAAAAGGCTAAAGCGTTTCATAAAAGAGAAAATCACTTAAAAGCCAAAAAAAACTATGAAGAAGCGGCAAAGATCTTAAAAAATTTACCCAATTTTAATTATGAAGCAGCTTATTATAGTGCCTGGATAACTTTAGAAGAAGCAGAAGATCTTAGTAAACAGGAAAGATATGATGAGGCTATAACGACTTATCAAAAAACAAGAGATCATTTTGATAATGCTATCTATACAATTAGATTTATTCGGAAAAATGTAAGAAGATCTAAAGATTTAAAAAAACTTGAGAAAGTAGCAAAAGTAAGAATGAATCATTGTTCGGCTAGAATAAATCTTGAAGAAGCAAGAATTTTAGGAAAAAAGGGAGAACATCTTGCTGCTGCTGAGAAATTTAACAATGCAGCAACCCAATTCAGAGACATCTGCATATTATATAAAATTAAAAGAGAACGAGCAGAATTAGAAGCTATATATCATCTCTGTAGGGCTTGGGAAAGCATGGAGTTAGCGGAAAATTATGAGGATCCGGAAAAATTCGCAGAAGCCGCAAACCTGTTCGAAAAAGCTAGCAATTACTTTACTGAAAGCAAATTAAAGTTCCTTGCTCAGGGTAATTCAAATTTTTGTTTAGCTTTAGAATTAGGGTGTAAATTTGATGAGTCTCATGATATGGAAGTTAAAATAACATTGTATCCGAATGTTAAATCAATTCTAAGGAAAGCAGCAGACTTATATGATAAGGGTGGTTTTAAAAATGGTGCAGATTGGGCACTGGCAACATCCACTTATTTCGATGCTGCTTGGTATTTAATTCAAGCTGATAATGAATTAGATGTAAATAAAAAACAAGAATTTTTAAATTATGGCTCAAATTATTTAAAGTCATCAGCAGAACTCTTTCATGAAGCAGGATACATTGATAAAGAAAAAGAAGTTTTAGAAAGATTAGATAGAGTAATGAAGGAGGAAAAAATACTTGTTTCTGCCTTAAATACAATCAATAAACCCTCTGTTTCAAGAAGTATAGAAGGTATCATTACACCTTCATGTCCAATTGAAACAAGTCAATCCCCGCGAATAGGTGAAATTCAACAGTATTCTGAAGAAGTCAGTACATTTTTGGAAAAAGATAGTAAAATAAAAAAATATGAAATAGAATATAGGGATTTGTTAAAAGATTATCCAAAGTCCCCTAGGAATCAGTGTCGTGTTGGTATTGCCCAAATTGGTATCTCAAGTTCCGGTGATATAATGAATGAATTTTATGAGGAAAAGCCTAAAGGTCTACTAACACTAAAAGAAGAAAAAGTTAATGATATTAAATCAAAAGTAAAGGAAATGATTGAAAATGCTCATGAAGAAGGTATTAACATTTTACTTTTTCCTGAAATGACCGTGGATCTCAAATATCAACAGTTTTCAGAACACATATTAAATCTTGCAAAAAAATATGACATGTATATTGTCCCTGGATCATATCATAACATCAATACAAAAAGTAATATAAGTCTAGTTATAGGAACTGAAGGAATTCTCTGGCAACAAGAAAAACATATTCCTGCTATCATTAGCCTTGAGAGAGGAAGATTTAAAGAAGGAATAGACACATCTACTCTACCTCATAAAACAATTGTGTGTAATACAGAATATGGAAGAATAGCTATTGCAACTTGCCGTGATTTTCTTGACATGGATTTAAGAGTTGAACTAAAAAACTTTGAGCCCCCTATCGATATTATTCTGAATCCTGCCTTTACACCGGTTACAGCTGATTTTAAGGCAGTTCATTTTGATGCTCGTAGATCAATTTATGCTTACACATTTTTCGCAAATGTTGCGGATTATGGGAACTCCCTTATATATACCCCAGAAAAAGAGCGCGTAGAAAGGAATGTCCCTCCAAAAGAGGAAGGCTTAATTTACAAAGATGTGGATCTTTTTAGACTTCGTTCTGAGCGAAAAAAATGGGAAGAAAAACAGAAAAAAGAAAAAGGTTTTATCCAAAGTACAAGATAATTAAATTTTATATAAAAGCAGCCATATCTTTACATTTCTCTGCAATTCTTATCATATCTTTTACCTTGTCTTTGTCTTCATAATCTAACTTACTCAATAAAGAATTCGCCTTCTCAACTAATTTAGTCTTTTTTAACCAAGCTTTGTGGGCTAAAACAAGATCATTCTTCAGATAAGCATTCATCACTTCATTAAAATATTCAATTATCTCTATGAAGAATTCTCTTACATTCTCATTTATTCTCATATTTCTGAGAATCTTACCGATATCTTCAATTTTTTCGCAAAACATACGATAATCCATAGCTTCTAGTGGCGTAAAATCAGTGTCTTCTGAAACATATATTCCAGTTCTGAGATATGTTCTTATATGTGTTACTAATATAAAATAAAATTTTTTTAACTGGCTAAAATTATATTTCAAATCATCAAATTGATCTTCTAATATATTTTCTAACATGTCAGCAACTAAATATAATAGACGTTGAATAAGTTTTTTTGTGGGAATTTTTTTGTAGCCAAAATTTTGTATCACCAATCTTTGTCGTTGATCTTCAATGATTTCTGTATTTGGAAGTCCATTTACTAACCATCTTATTTCACTTCTCAAATCATTATCAATCTCTTTATCCGAGATTACAACTATATTTGTTTGACCAGATAGGCAGTGTTTTACAATTTCTCTCGCAATATATGGACTTGAATGAAGTGTAAGTTCCTCTCTTAGATTCAAGTCTTCTTGCTCATGTTTTGGTGAAATTGTTAATGACCCATCACTACGAACATCTATAGCTACTGGTGATTTGCTACTTAAATCAAAATTCTCAATCCACTTCTTTGGCAAACTGACGAAGAATGAGCCACTTATTTTTTGTAGTTTTCTAAAAATTCTCTCCATAATTTATTATTGCATTAATTTTTATTTAAGTTTGTTTAAACTTTTTTCTTCACCTTTAATTTTTTATACATAACATTAATTAATTGTTTAAATAATTTATAATTTAAAAATAAAAATTAATGGAGGAAAGAAAAATGAAAACAAGTAGAGAAGAAATGGATATTATATTGAAAGAAGTATTAGATGAAACCAATCATTCGAATTCTAAATTTTCGATTTCTCCTTATGTAGGTCAAGGAAAAAAATATTTATATTTATATAATATACAGAAAAATAATGGAGGGATGTAAAAATGGCAACAACTGAAGAAAAAATAGTCTCTACTTTAAAAGAATTTGCTAAGTATAGACTAATAGAAGAAGTAAAAGAAAAAATAGATAATATTGTAGAGGAAGCAAAAGAAAATTTAGAAAAGGAAATAGAAACAATTGTTATTAAAAGGGAACCTCTTTATCCAATAGATAAAAAGAGAGAAGAAAAAAAATGGAAGCAATCAGTAAGTTATTATCTCCTAAATCCACAAAAATTCACATTTGGATTAAGAGATTTTAAATAGAGAAAACTCAAAAGATTTTAATCTTTTTTTTTAGTTTTTTTTGGTGTTTATTCAACATTTAATGAATAGAAATTCAATAATAATGATCTAAAAAATCTTATATTTTTTTAATAATATTAGAATTTAACTTGTTATATTTATTATAGGAGTAGATTTTTTTATGAGTAAAGGATTTCGACTTCTTCGCATTGAATATATTTTTTCTGTGTTAATACCTTGTTTGTTATGTATTTATCTAAACGGATATGATGTTATTGCTAATATATGGATATTAGCGGGATTTGCATTTTATGCGATTACAGGAAATACTCTTAATGACGCTATTGATATGACTGATCCTAATGAAAAAGAAACTTTAGAAAGAGTAAAAGGATATAACAGAAAAGAAGTATTAGTACTAGCAATCGCAAGTTTTTTGCTAGGAACCATGTGTTTTATGATGGATATTTTAATTCATCCTATATTAGGAATGTATTTAGCTATCATTATTTTTATGGTGATATTCTATTGCTTGTATAAATCGCTTGTTATTATCAACCACATTATTTTGGGGATCTCTCATATTATTTTACCATATTTTATGATTAAAATAAATGCTGGGGATATCTTCATGAATATATTCCCAGAAATGGAATTGTATGAATCTTTAATATTAGCAGCTATAACAGCTGTGGCATTTACTGGACAAATGGTTCATGAAATGATTGATGGAGATTCTTTAGCCAAATTAAAACCTAGAACCTCTCAAATTGTTATTTGGATTGCATGTATAATCTCTTTAATAATAACAATAATCTCATTCATCATTACAAAATACTTAATATTCTTACCTATCTTATTTTTTCCTTTAGGAATATTGTATATATATAGGACCCCTAGAACTGATTTATTAGGAAGAACATCATTAAAAGATATAGGTATTATTTTAGGAAACCTAATGCTTACTTATTTGGTAATTTTAATCATAGCTCCATAAAGATATAAAAAGAGTTTTATTTCATGTCTAATAATACAATCATTTTTTTAAGACATGCTGAGACAAAAATCGACAAAAATATAATGGTTTCTCATTGGAAACTCACAGAAAAGGGGAAAATAGAGGCATCCCACATTTCTAAATTAGATTTATTTAAAGATTTAGATTTAATTATTTCTTCAAATGAAGAAAAAGCATTTATGACTGCTATTCCTTTTTCGGAAAGACTTCATAAGGAAATCATTAGAGATGAGAGCTTAAATGAAATTAATAGAGATAAAGGGAATTACATAAATACGAATCAGGAATATCTAAAGATTTTAAAATTATGTTTGGCCTATAGGAATAAATCTTTTAATTATTGGGAAACTGTGAATAATGCACTCAAACGGTTTTCAAAAAAGATTCAAGATTTTGATTTAAAGTATACAAATAAGAAGATTTTAATTGTTTCACATGGAGTTGTTATAAATCTATATTTTGCAAAAGTGCTTGGAAAACTAGATAATGTATTTGATAGATGGTCAACAAATACATTTTGTGATTATGGAATTATTCGAGATGGGAAAGTATTAAAAGATATTGCGCAATTTTAATGGATTTACATAATATTTATATTAAAAATACAAATCAAAATCATTGATTTATGAAAAAATGTGTTATAACAAAATAAAATTAAAATAGAAGGTATGCAATTAATATGACAATAAGTTTAATAATAAATCCTTATTATAATGCCTTTAACTCAATATCATTTAGGTCCAGGTCTATTTTTTGGAATAATTCTCCTTGGTTTTCTTGATTTGCCTACTTTTCTAATTGCTAGTGTTATTATTGATATTGAACCCCTCTGGATATATTATAATAACCTAGGTCCTCCTCTCCATGGCTTTTTTCATAGCTTCTTGGGAGGTACAATTATTGGAATTATCCTTTCTGGGATAATGTTTCTATTAAGAAAAATAATTAATCCCATAATGTCATTCTTTAAACTTGAACAAGATCGATCTTTTGTAAAAATCTTATTAGCTTCTCTACTTGGAATTTATATCCATATTATTTTTGATTCTTTAATGCATTCGGATATTAAACCTTTTTACCCCCTTAATTTTAATCCCTTCCGTTCATATTATATTGAATTAGAGGTATCAGCAACGATATTATGTCAATATTTCTTCTTTGCAGGTTTATTTGCTTATATGATTAGACTTACAATATATTATTGGAAGAGGCAATTAAGAGTAATTTATATGGAACCTTCAAACAAATTAATGTTGAGTGGTATTAGTTTAATTTCTATTGGATCATTTTTTATGCTATGGTGTTTATTAGAAATTCTAAGTGCAGAAAGCTCTATTAGAATAACAATTACGATAATATTGTATATTATTATCCCTTTTACAATTCCAGCAATTATATCTGATTATATGGATATTAATAAAGTTATTCGTAAGAAAAAAGAATTAGAACTCCCTATTGTAAAGAATCGAATTTATAATTGTGTAGATTGTGGGGCAAAAATGACATTGGAAGTAAAAAATTGTAATGAATGTGGTGCAGAAAATGCAATTAGAAATACTATCTTAGAAAGAATTGAAGATTTGGAAGGTTCTCTTGAAGAAACAAGAAAAAAAGTCTTAGAAAAAGAGATTTCTCCCTCAAAAAAAAAGTCAGTAAAGTTAAAATACCAGAACGAGTTGGAAGATAAAATTTTGTCTAATCTAAAAGAGAAAGCTAAAGAATTATTGTTATTAAAAACAATTCTTTTAACTGTAAATTCTCAAAATGAAAAATTAAGTTGGGTAAAAACACAATATTATGAAAAGAATAAAAGTATTATAGAGATTGCTAGTGAGTTGGGTGAAGATATGTTCATAATTGAAGATAGTCTAGATGAATTAAAAAATCAAGAGAAAAATAGATACAAAAATTGAGATTCAGTTATGATTCTGGTAGAATTTAAAATGGTAGAATATTTTAAGATATTACTCACAGTTAATCTTGATATTGGATGAACTTAACATTCATAAAAAAAGCTAAATATCAAAGAAAAATTGATGAAGAAATATCTCAATGTCTAACATGTGAGAGAAAATGCAAAATCGCTAAAGGAAAAGCAGGTTTTTGCCAAACTCGGATTAATGAAGATGGTGAAATATATACAATTGTTTATGGATTAATACCTGCTTTATCTTTCAACCCTATAGAAAAGAAGCCACTATATCATTTTTATCCGGGTAGTGTAGCTATTACAATAGGAACTTATGGCTGTAATTTTAACTGTTTTTGGTGTCAAAACCACCATTTATCAAAGATTAATCCTTCGAAGGCTATAAAATTTACAACCAGAGAAGAATTTGTATCCCCAAAAAAATTAATTGAGATTGCTCTAAAAAGAAAATGTGAAGGAACTTCAATATCTTTTAATGAACCTACTTTATTGTTTGAATATTCATTAGAAGTGTTTAAACTAGCAAAAAAAAATGGTTTATATAATACCTATGTAACAAATGGCTATATGACAGAGGATGTTTTGAGAGATTTAGTTGATTATGGTCTCGATGCGATGAATATAGATATAAAAGGAGATGCTGATATGGTGCAAAAATATTGTGGAACTGACGTAGAAAATGTATGGAGAAATGCTAAAGTAGCTAAGGAATTAGGTGTCCATGTTGAAATTACCACTCTTTTAATTCAAGAATTTAATTCTAAAGAGGAGATTGTTAGGAAGATTGCTAAAAGAATTCATGATGAATTAGGTGAATTAACACCATATCATATAAGTCGCTTTTTTCCTCATTACAAATCGGATAAATATGGATTAAATCAACCAACACCTTTAAGTCTTCTATATAATGCTTATAATATATCAAAAGATGTTGGTTTAAAATACGTATATCTCGGAAATTTACCAAGTATTAATTTTGATAATACATATTGTCCTAAATGCTCTAAATTAGTTATAAAAAGAAAAATATTAGGTATTGAAGAGTTATTCTTAGATTCTAATGGAAATTGTAGATTTTGTGGATTTCCAATCTGTATTTTTTAAATTTTTTTCTTAAAATTTTATTTACTAATTCAATTAAGATGTAGTTTTTAAATACTATTTTGAAAATAATTTAAGAAGTGCAAAAATTCAAAAAACATTTTTTATAGGTCTAAAAAATGGCGAAAAAACCATCACCAAGTAAGACAGCAACATCAAAGCCTGCTCCTAAAAAGCCAACACAAGGGGTTACAACAACAACTAAAACCGCAACTAAAAAACCGGTTCAAAAAAAAACAACAAAAAAGCCATTGGATAATCTAGCAATTTTAAAGAATTCACCTTATTTAAAGCAACCAGCTAAATCTCAAGCTTCTATAAAGGATCTTACATTGAAAGAATTATTCGAAAGGAATAAACTATCTCATAAAGAAGAGAAAATGGAGATAGTATTATCTGGGCAGTATCAAGAAGCTTTAGATTTAATTTATGAAGCAGATGCATCAAATTTATATCCAATTTTAGTAGGCCCTCCAGGTATTGGTAAAACCACTCTTTGTAGATATTATGCTCAATCTAGGGCAGAAATAACTGGAAATGATTCATTCGAATGGATTACTTTTGATGAATCAACTAAACCAGCTCATTTAGTTGGTTCTTTTAATCCAGCTACAACAATACAAAAAGGATTTTCTTTTGAAGCATTTAATCCTGGTCCTCTAATTAAAGCTATGTTAAATGGGGGTTTATTTCTAGCTAATGAAGTGAATCGCGCAACTGAATATACTCAAAACTCTTTACTAGAACCACTTGAAGAAAAAACAATTTCGGTCCCACATATAGGTCGAATTAAAGCATCACTGGGATTTTTTTTTATTGGTGCTATGAATCCTTCAGAACTAGTAGGAACACATCGGTTAGGGGAGGCATTAAAGGATCGATTTAATGTATGGATTGAACTTGATTACCCAGATAAAAAAACTGAGATGAAAATTATTGAGCACAACAATCCTTACTATAAAGTTGATGAAAGTACACTAGAAAAAATATATTTAATCATAAACAGAACACGGACTCATCACCAAGTTCAAACTCCAGCAAGTTTAAGGAGCGGTATTGCATTAGCACGTCTTACAGGAGTGGAGCAAAAGAAGTCTAAAAGGGAACCCAATAAAATTCTCCAAGAAATTGCAGGTAGTGTTTTATTCGGCGCAATACAGACAAAACCAGGTGTGAATGTAAATGATGTAATTAAGAGCATCATCTCTCAAGTAGTAGGTTCTACTTAGATAATAAATCAAAAAACAGAGTTTGAGGTAAATAAATTATTAATATTTTTCCTGAAGATCCAATTTGGTTTAGTCTAAAACTCATTAAAACATTAAGAAAACATGAAAAATGCATGTATAAACCGTCAATAAGACAAGCAATAGCTATATGTAAGTTGATTTTAGCTAGATTTTTAAATAGAGGTATTTGTGAAGTTGAAGATTATGTAGAAATTGCAGCAGTTACAAGCCCTTTAGAGAATCAAGATTTAGCTCGAAAAATTGCTAAAGAACTATTAACTTACTTGGAATCTAAAGAAAGAAAAATCTCAGGAGATTTGAATAGTTCAGACTTTTCTGGATCTATGAAACCCAAACAACTTATTGATGATTTAGGAATTGATTTAGATGATTTGGATGAAATTTATGACGATTTGGAGTTTTTAAAGAACAATTTCGATGAAATAGAAGATCTTGATTTAGATGATTTGGTTGATTCTACTTTTGATAACTTTTTTGATAAATTTAGAGACGAACTCGAAGAAGATCCTTATAAAACTGCTTTAGATGTAATAGATCGGAATGCTATCGCTAATTTTGATAAATTTCAAGATTTAGATTCTTTATTAGATTATGCTAAGGACCTTCTGAGAAAGAAAATCGATCATTTAGAGCCAGAAGATATCAACTTTGCAGAAAAATTAGATATGTTAGATGAAATTATAAAGAATTCTAATTTAGCAAGAGAAAAGATACTATCCCAATTTGCAAAAAATCAGACAACACGAAATAATAAAGCTCCTAAAGCAAAACAACAAGGGAAAGGTGTTGATAATTTCGATTTTAAAACTGCTTTAGAAAAAACATTTCAAGATAACTTTTACGATGCTTTAAATGTAGCAGAATTTGCTATAAAAGGAAAATTAGTGGACGATAATAGACATAATATTATTAAAGATCTTTTTAAACAGAATTTATGTAAATCTAATCGAAATTTAAACGATTTATTAAACGCAACAAGAGTAATGGGTTCAAAAATGAGTCTTGGGAAACAGGAATTAGATAAAATAGTTGGAAATAGTTTAGATTTACCATTTAAAGATGCTTATCAAAGTGTTAAGAGTCATGATCAATTCTTTGGCGGAAATTTAAGTGAGAAGTACTTAGACAAAATTAATAATAGTTTTGATAATTTTTCAAATAATTCTGATCTGAGTAATATAAGAAATCATTTAATTGGGAATCCTATAAAGATACCCTCTTGGCGAAAACTACTATCTAATGTGATTGATAAAGAAGTACAATCAATCAAAAAAGATTTTAGCCAGAAGGGAGTACTTAATGCGCAAATGAAGAATTATGCTGATACTCTGATTAATAAAAAGGATAATTGTCCTGATTTTGTCTGTAGGTCTCAATTAAATAAGAAAATTCAAGATGTTGTAAATCAATCGACAGAATTAGCTGTCAACAAAGAAAATCTAAGAAATCTTGTGAAGAATTTCAATGAAATGGGTTTTTTACCTCATTTAGACTCAATAAAAAAAGCTGGGAAAAGATTGAATATGACTGAAGCAGAGATTCTGAGCTTAATCGAAGCAGATTATAAATACTTCAAACAAATGGTTGAAGAAAGAAGTACTAATTATCAAGGGTATAGAGATTATCTAAAACAATTAAAACTTTCACCTCAACAAGTCGATCAGGTTGTAAGAACTGCTTTAGGAGATAATCCTCCACAAAGCACAAATTTAGATGCACTCAGTGCATTGAATGAGAAATATCTATCTCAAGTACTAAACACAGCAGAGCAGATTGGAGATCAAGCTTTAGATATGGCATTTTCATCTTTAGGGGCGGGAAGTGGTTTAGATCTGCTTGAACAATGGTTTTTCTCAAGGCATAATATTTCTGCTAAAGTTAAAAGAAAGTTAAAAGAGATAATAAAGCAAATTATGATTGATTTAGGTATTAGATCCGCAAATTCACTTATAGGTTCAGCAAATTCAGGTCCTATTGTAGAAAACATAGTCATACCATATACACCTGGAGATGACTTTGAATTAATTGATTTAGAAGAAACTGTAAGTAATCTTTTAGAGGGAGGGAAAACTGTGGAAACAATAACAAATGATGATTTCTTAATATCCAAAACAACTCAGGGTTTACGATGTTTAGTAATGGAGTTAGATATTAGTGGAAGTATGACAGGGCAAAAGCTTTCTCAAATGGCGCTTTGTACAACCATGCTTGTTTATGCTTTCAAGCCGGAAGAATTAGCTCTCACATTTTTTGAATCAAATACGCATAAAATAAAGGATTTAGAACAAGAAATTGAATTAGAGAAAGTAGTTGATGAACTGCTTGACATTTCAGCGAGAGGTGGAACATGCATTAATTCTGCTTTAAAATGGGCGAATCATCAATTTGATAAGAAAGCGAGGTCAAAACACAAATTAAATATACTTTTTACAGATGCCGATGTGTTTGATTTTAAAAATAGCTTAGGAGAATTAAAAAAAATGAGTGAAAAAGATGTAAAATTTGTAATGGTAGTTCCAAAATTCGGATTCTCTCCTGTTATGGCAAAAAAAATGGTAGAAGAAGCAAATGGAGTTCTTTTAACATTAAATCAGTGGAGAGATTTTCCAAAATTAATATCTGAAATAATCACTAATCAATAATCCATTTATATTTTAAATTAAATAGGTGTTTATATTAGATTTAAAAAATAATCTTCAAAATATCGATTATTTTAAAAGACTTGTTCGGGGAGCACGGTTAAATAGGGGAAAAAATATCCCTAACAAAAATATTATAAACTTTAATGTTGAAAGTGATCCAAATATAAGAATTATTGCTGATATCCAAGGTTCAGGGACTTCCAGATATGTAATTAATATTTTACAAGAGTTTAATGGAAGATTTAAAATAATCCATGATTGTCCAGATTTCAGAAAAGGATTTAGATTCTGTAAACATATAGTAAAGATTTTTTTGTTAATTGAACCTGGAATATGCAAATCAATTTGTAGTGATTACCATAGTATTATTTATTCATCAGATTTCAGTTTAGTTAAAGAAAGTAAGTCAAAAAGCTTTCTATTAAAAGCAGAAGACTTAATTCAAGAAGCAAAATACTATGAAGCCATCAATTTTTTAGATCAAGCTTTTCAGGAATCAAGAAACTTTGATTATATCTTGAGGATTGGAGAAATTTCCTTAAAATATAACCTATATGATTTATTTCTAAATTATGTTGTTAAATACAAAGAATTAGCCAATAAAAACTTAGACAACCTTCCTAAAATAATAATTGCAGCGTTATCTTGTCTAAAAAATTACAGCTTCTCCAAAAAAGTCGAGATTGTGATTAATATTCAAAAAATTCTAGTTAACTTATCTAGAGATCATTTAATTGAAACATTACAAAAGTCTAAAATTCATGAATTAGATAATCCAATTCTTAAATATTTATTATTAAATAACCTAGATTCTAAGATTTATATTCGTGATCATTTCAAAGACATTTTAACAGATTCAAAAAAGGATTTAAAAACGGTAATAGAAGAAAAAGCCTTACAGTTAGTTGATGAATCAATATTAAATATGGAATCGGAAGAAATTATTGATTCTTATGCAAAAATGATGACAATATGTAAATTTAATAATTATAATCTAATAAATACTAAAATTCAAGAGTATAAGCATCAATTAAGGAAAATCTATATAGAAGGACTCAAATCAAAACATGCATTTCTTAGATTTTTAGTCATAGCCAATACTCACAGTGATAAATTACGTCAAATGAAATTTACTCAAAGATATAACTATCCCTCTCTAATTTGGGGTTCAGCTTTTAAAAGTGAATCACCGTTACATTATTATATTTTAGAAAAGTGTGGGTATGAGAAACATCATTTAGAATATACTGAAGTTAATAATTTCATTGAAAATTATCCTGTATTTGCAGAGATTTTTACCGCAAATAATCCTATTAGATATGAGATTAAGAACTTTTGGGGGTCTTTCGAACCAAAAATCATGAATATTGTAAAAAAAGATTCAATTATTGAATTGGATTTTAAGGTTAGTACACAAGATATTGAGAAATTTACATTAGTTGAATGGGATTTAGCCCAAAAACCAATTTTAGGCAGTTATATATGCCAATTCTCTGATGGATATCTTATCCCAGATAAAACACACCCTTTAACGCATTATATTCAACCATTTGATTTAATATTATGTGAGAAAAAACCCGTAGCAATAAAAAGTAATAACATCAAAATAATGAAACCGTTAAGAAGAATTAATATAAAATCAGCGATTGAGCTTGTGTGGGAGGGTATTGAATACATTTCTTCTTATCTCCCTCTGAAAATAATTGATGATCTTAGAAATTTTAGAATTGATGAGTTAGATGCGATAGAAAAAGTGTATGAGATATTTACTAATAGTTTTCTACCTGAGAAAGAAGGATCTAAGAAATATTTTCATGATTTTATTCAAAGTAAGATTGTAAAGGAACTCAATAAAACTTATTTAAGAATGATTAACAAGCCCAATTATAAAGATAAAGTTCTTAAAATGATCGGATTTGAGCGATATTCACAAATTTTTACAAAAAAAACTACTCTACAAGATTTTCGTGGGGATGACTTAAAAAGAACTTCACTTCAAGAGTTAAAACATGATTTCAAGAAGAAAATATCAAAAAAGCTAAGTGATTTAATTAAGAATCAAGAATTTGATGCTATTGATCTAAAAATACTGAAAAAATTCCCCAAATTTAGAAAATGGACCCTTAAATTGATTTATGAGTTAAAAAAGCAACTTCTTAATTGTGAGATTTTTCAAATTGATGATAATTCCTACAACATTCAGAATTTAATTGATAATTATTATGGTGAGATTATTGTACAGAGTGCTTTAAATGCAAATTCAAAGAATAATAAACTTGATAACGTAATTTCTAAGGAGGATCTAGCAAAAATATTAGAGAATTTCAACTTTTTAAAATTAACTATTCCCAAAATTATCAAAAAGGCCATATAAATATAATCTCATTTGTTATAAGTAAAAATTATAACTTTTTATCTATTATATTCTCATATGAGTGAAAACCTTTTTGCAGATTTCAGAGATATTAAAATATGTTATAAACTAAAAGGTGAAGGAGATCCTATATTTTTAATTCATGGGTTCGGTGCTAAAAAAGAATTCTGGAATGGTCAAATTGATGAATTAGTAAAGCATTTCCAAGTAATCTGGTTTGATCTTCGAGGGGCAGGTAAGTCTAGTCGCCCAAATATTTCATATACTATGAAAATGCTAGTGGATGACTTAAAAGGTTTTATGGATTTTCTTAACATTGAAAAAGCTCACCTAATTGGTCATTCCTTAGGGAGTATGATTGCTCAAAATTTTACAATAAGTTATCCTAAAAGTGTGATTAAATTGGTATTGTTAGCCACTATCACAGGGATTCCTGACGAAGAAGGGCTTGAGATGTTCAAAAATAGTCATATTGCATTATATGAAGCCAGATTAAAAGATCCTATAATTACTTTTTACAATAAAATGAAAACTAGATTAACTCGTGAGTTTTTAAAATTAATGAAACAAGATCCCAAACTTAAATTCCATAATTTATTTTCAGCAGAAGATCTAATAAAAAGTGAAGGAGAATATCCTTGGACACCTCAAGATATTATAAACCATGCTAATGCATTGGGTGAACACCAAACTCTAAATGTTCTTAATGAAATTAAAAATAATACTTTAATAATTGCTGGAGAAAAGGATAGATTAACCCCAAAATCGTCAAGTATTCAAGTCCATGAAAAAATGCCAAATAGTAAATTGGAAATTATCCCAGGAGGACACTGGTTTCCCTTAGAAAAAGCACCAGAAGTAAATCAAATCATTGTAGATTTCTTAAAAAGTTAATTCGTAAGTTTATTTTTTAACCATAAATTTTTAGGTCCTATGACTGATTTATTTGCTGATGTTAATGGAATAAAAATTTGCTATGAGATCTTAGGAGAAGGCGATCCTGTACTACTAGTGCATGGTCTTGGGAGTAAAAAAGAGAGTTGGATTGCTCAATTCAAACCTCTTTCAGAGCATTTCAAAGTAATTCGGTTTGATAACCGTGGAGCAGGAAAAAGTGATAGACCTAAAGGAGAATATACAATGGAACTTTTCGCTAATGATATTGCTAGTTTTATCGACTACTTAAAAATTGATAAAACTCATATCATTGGGTGGAGTTTCGGGGGGATGATCGTTCAGAATTTTGTCATAAAATATCCAGAACGAGTTACTAAGATGGTTTTAATCAATACAAACTATGGCACTCCTGATGAATCTGGAGCAGAGACATATAAGAATATGCGAATAGCAAGTTTGAAAGCAAAACAAGCCGATCCAGAAAAAGCATTTTGGCAATCGATACGAGCAGATTATTATATAAAATTCCGAAAACAATTGGAAGCTGAACCTACTAAAAAATGGTATGGATTGTGGTCAGCAGAGGATTTAATAAAAGAAAGTATGATTAATCCACCAACTATAGAAGATATTGAAGTGCAAACAAGCGCTGTAAGCACACATCATACACTAAAAAGATTGCATGAAATCAAAAATAAAAGTTTATTGATCGCCTCTACCCATGATAGAGTTATGCCTGTATCAGTTATGGAAGAAATGCATGAAAGAATTCCAAATAGTATTCTAAAGGTAATAGATAAAGCAGGTCATGGTTCACCGCGATCTAGGGCTCCAGAAATTAACAAGCTTATTATAGATTTTTTAAGTAATTAAATTACTTATTATTTTTTTATTCTTGAATTGACTTTTCTTGGCTTAGATTAGCTATATCGTATTTTTTTAATTGAATTTTTTTAAAACTCATAAAAAATGGGACTAAAGCAATGGATGCTATAGTAAAACCCAGAAAGTAAGGTGCATATAGGCTCAACATTAATGTTCCTATTAATGGTCCTATTATTTGAGCAAAGCTATCCAATCCAGATCCAATTCCATTAATTTTTCCTTGTTCCATGGGGGTTACAGTTTGACTTATCTTACTATTTAATGGTCCACGCGTTAATGATGCTGCAAAACTTATGAACAATATTAAGATAAGGAACATCACCCAATTAATAGATAATCCGATTATAAAAAATGTAACAAGAAAGATTCCTAAACCTACTTTGATTGCATTGGATTCTCCTATTTTATTGATAGTAGGTTTAAAAAGAGTGAATCTTACAATAGCTCGAAAAATGCCCGAGATTAAAAGTAATATACCAATCTCAAATGGTCCTAATCCAAACATAATTTTAGCAAAAAAAGATAAGGATGCCATAGCTATTATAAAGGAAGCAGTATGAAAGCCAAATAAAACAAGATACCACATAGCATTTCTGTTTTTTCGGATTTTAATAACTATTTTGTGTTTTAATTTATTATTCAATTCACGCTTAGATTTAGGCCATGTTTCCTGTAATATAAAAATAGTAATTATTATTGTAAATACAGAAAGTCCAGCTGCAAATAATCCTGGTAATAGTAACCCACCAATACTAAAAAAAATACCCCCTAAAGCTGGACCAATAAGGGATGCTAAAACATGAGCTATACCTATATTTGCCATTTGTATTCCTCTATCTTTTGGAGGAACCTCATCACCAATTATAGCTTTAGCAATAGGAAAATTTCCACCAAAAATACCATCCACAATACGAGAGATTATTACCATCTGTAGTGAGTTTGAAAATGCTAATATAAGAAATCCAGCAATCGTACCTGCCTGTGAAATTAAAAGTAATGGTTTTCTGCCAAATTTATCACTAAGTTTTCCTAAAATTGGACCAAAAATAAATGAAAATATCGCATTTATGGAGAGGATAATGCCCATTATAAATATATCAATATTAAATTCTTGAGCAATAAATGGTGCCATGGGCAATATCATTGAGAAACCAATTATATCGATAAAAACTGCTATCCATAGAGGGGATAAAGTTGGATATTTAAAGATTTTACGATTACTTGAACGTTCCATGATATTCTTATAACTATTTATAATATATTTATCTCCTAATTTGAAGTTCCAAATTAATTATCAACTTAAAAAGTTTTGATTTTATTCTATAAAGGATTGAATTAGACATTAATATGCGATTCAAAGGTAATTTTTTTATATTCGATATTCAAATATAGTATTATGGAAGCTGAAAAACAGAAGAAACATGAAAATTCAAGTTTTGAAGAAAAATTAGAAAAAACAGTTGAGTTACCTGCTTTAGATTTTTTCAAAATTAATTTTCTCAGCTTTTTGGTACCTCTTTACATATGCTTGGGTCTTTTTTTATTATTTGAATATGGATTTATTAATCTTCTTTCAATACATCCACTCATACATTTAATTACATTACCTGTAGTTCTTTTTATCCTTTATTATATTTACCTTATTATATTAATCGAATTTACAGCATTATGGGCACGAAAATGGAATGAAAAATCCCCTCCAAAACAAGGAGTATTTAGAAGAGTCCTTGATGACGTAAACAGTGAAGAAGGAAAATTAATGAAATATTATCATAAAAGAGGATTTATAATAAAATTTCCTATGTGGTTAACTTCAAAATCGCCTTTCCCTTGGTTAATTAATCGTACTCTAAGAAGAATTAGTCATAACAAAATTGGTAAAAATGTTATTTACAATGATGCCTATGTGGGATTAGAATTCACCGATATTGCGGATAATTCTTTTTTCTATCCCACTAGTGGTCTTTCTAGCCATGCTGTAAACACAATTTTTGGTAAAATCACAATCATTGAAATTAAAATTGGTGAAAATAATACATTTTATCCAGGAACTATAATGGGATGTGGAGCTCTCACTACAGATAATAATGTGATCTATCCAAATACTGTTTTACATAAAAGTTGGAGGGGAAAATCGGGAAAATTTTATTATCAGGGTAGTCCTGGGCGCCCAATAGAAATCGATGATAAAAAATAGTTATTTTTTTGGAAATTTATCATGTTTCTGTAAAAATTCCCTATATGAATTTATCTTATCAAGTATGATACCAGTTAATTCAAGAGATTCGAAGACAGGTACATTTCTATTTAGAAGTTTTAATTTAAACTTATACCGGCTTTTATATTCTTCAAAACCCTCATTTATCTTTAACATAACACAATACATTGGTTTTGTACAGATTCTTTTTGCTTTAGAGATATACCTTATAAATTCTTTATTAAGGTCCATATCTTTAAAGCCCAACTCTTCAAGTAACTCTTGAAATCCACCAAATCTTTCAGGATCTTTAATAAATACAATTGAAGAAATATTTGGATCTTTATCTAAAGCTAAAATCGTACGATAATATATATTTGGTTGGATACCAGCACCACCAAGGTCCAGTGGGTTTGTTACATTTGTGTTGACATCTGGCAAAAATCTTTTCATCTTATTTATAGTTCTTTCTTTAAGGTTTGGTATTTTTAGATTATATTTTTCAAGAATATCAATGGCTTCTATTGTAGAACCTCCACCAATCCCTATCACACCAACATTTCGGGTTTCTGGAAGACGGGTCAAATTAAATGCTGAAGCCAATGCGGCAACTTCATTTGAGTTACTTACAATACAGCTTCCAGTTTGCTTTCCAACTGCTTTCCATATTGCATTATTCCCTGCGAGACCCCCAGTATGAGATAAAATTGCTTTTTTTGTTGCTTCACCATATCCAGCCCTCCAAAGGATTACAGGTTTCCTATTTAAATTGCATTCTTTTACCATATTCATAAATTTTCTCCCTTGTTGTATAGATCTTAAGTTTTCAATGTATAATCCAATTATTTTTGTATAGTCATCATAGATAAAGTATTCCAGAAATTCAGCTGGTGATAAATCTAAAGAATTCCCAACTGATATGAATTTGGAAATGTAAAGACCATAAGAAACAGCTAACTGAGATAAATTTTGGGCAATTCCACCAGATTGAAAAATTCCACCAAAGTTTCCTGCTTTTTTTGATTGCTCAAATGCGAAATATAATCCTGCTCTTGGATTGTAGACTCCTATACAATTTGGACCAATAATTCTTACGTTGTATTTCTTGGCAACAGTTATAAGTTCTCTTTCTAAATTTTCATTCCCTACTTCACGAAATCCTGAAGCAAAAACAGTCACAAACGGAACACCTTTTTGGCCAATTTCTTCCATTAGTTTAGGGCATAATCGAGCAGGAACAGCTAGGATTACATAATCTATTGGCTCAGAAATCTCAAGAATAGAACTATAAATTTCATAACCATATAAATCCTTTCCACTTAACCGAGGATTAAAAAGATATATCGATCCTTTAAATCTGTTCTTCATGCATCTAAGAAAAAACCCCCCACTGCCAGGATCATGACTAACGCCAACTATTCCAATAGCCCTTGGAAAGAAAAGCCTATCAAAATCAATCATTTGTGAATTTTTCATCATTGCCATAATTAAAACCATTAGAAAGAAAAAATTAAATTAATTAGAATAATTAATTTCGACTAAAATATTTTATTAGGGACTAAATTAAACAGTTCTTTCATGCATTCAATAATTTTTTAACAAGGTCAATATCATCTGATATTATTCCGTCAATTCCTAATTTTAGAACTTCTTTCATATCTGATTCCATATTAACAGTCCAAACATTAACTTTCAAATTATGTTTATGAGTAAATTCAATATACTCCTTGTTAATACTCTTGAAGTACGGGTGAACTGCATAAAAATTATTATCAATAGCTTTTTGACTGTATTTAATTAAAGCTTGTAAAGAACGTATCTCTTTCGGGATTATTAATCCTAGTTTTAGGCTAGTATCTAATTTTTGGATTTTTAATAATTCGTTGAATAAAAAGGAACTAATAATTGTAGATTCTCTTAGATTCTCTTGTATTAAGAGTTGCACAAGTTCTTTACTAAAATTTAAAGCTTTTACTTCACAATGCAAACCAATATTTCCTTTGGCAATTTTAATAAGCTCTTTTAATGTGGGGATTTGTTCTCCGTTTCCGACATCAATATTCTTTAATTCTTGCAATGTCATATCTTTAATCAAACGTGTTTGTCCACTTTCTTGAGAAATATAAGCATCGTGAATAATTACAATTTCTCCATCCTTAGATCTATGAACGTCAAATTCTATATAGTCTGCATCTAATTCAATTGCTTTTTGAAAAGATTTCATAGTATTTGGGGGAGCAATACTACTAGCTCCTCTATGTGCGATAACTAAGACATCTTTTCTTTTTCTATTATTATTAATAACGTTCACCATTTCTATTGGGTTCTATTCATCTTTAATAAATTTTAATGATATTATTAGTATTCTTTATATTAATAATAATTATCATAAATGTATTTTCAAGCTGTTTTCAGCTAATTTTAACAAAAAATTGTATTTACTCAAATAAATATTTGATCACAGATTATAGGGATTTTTTAATCAAAATGATCATCGACTCTATTAGATTTTTATTAACCTTAAAACATTAGATTTATATGTATGAAATGGCAACAGATAATACAAAGAAAAAGTTAAATTTATAAGGTTATAATATTTTTTATACTTCTGAAAACGTATTAATAGGTTTTATGCGAACCTAATATTCCGATAAGTTTAAATATACGAAATAAAAGATCTGAGGAGATATCTCGAACGATGCGCTTTTGTGAGGAATGTGGAAATATGCTCGTTCCTAAGGATGGTAAGCTTTTCTGCAAAGCTTGCGAAAAGGAATTTGACTTAGATACTTCAAAAGAAGACGACTATAAGATAATAAAAAAGATTAGACACGATGAAAAAGAGAGTGCTCCTATTGTAGTTAAGGAAGGTTTACGGGGGGAAAGAATTTCAGCTGAAGATCGGAAAGCCTTTGAAGAAATGTTTGATATATCCGAGGCGGATGGGTACTAAATTATTATCTTTTAGTAGTTATATTTAAATCACTTACTCTTCCTTGTTTATATTTGATTTAAAATTATTTTAAATTCAGAAGTTTAAAGTTTTAAATTGTTTTAGGAGTAATTAAATTATAATTAGAGAAAAAATTATTCCATTTAACTACAAATTATAATGGTATAGAATAGTATGTCTGAAGAAAATAAAAAGAAATTACGTGGATTTGCAGGGATTGTATCCAAGCAAGTGGAACCCTTAAATGAGAACGAGAAATTTAAGGAAAGATTTAAGGAAACTGAGGTAAAAGTCCTTTTAAATGCAAAAGATGGAAAGTGGGCGGCATTATTGGTTATAAATAAAGGTAAAATATATGTTGATGGGATTAAAAATCAACCTAAAGAAAATATTAAAAAAAAAATTGCTGGTTGGGACGGATTATTGCAAACTACAACCCCTATGTTTCTGGAACTTCTTGGTAGTGATAAAGTTTCGATGAGTAAGGTCATTCGGAAAATTTTGAGTGGAAAAATTAAAATAAGGGGAATAAAACACGTTTTAATATTACTTAAATTATTTGAATTATAAATTAAGTTCAAAAATCTCTGCTAGGGATAACATTCTTTCTTTTAACTTCTCAATATTTTTTTCATCTTTTAATGATTTCAAGATTACTTCTTTATCTTTTTCAGCAATTCTTTCTTCAAATAAGTTAAGAAATTCTTTCAAAAAAATAATTTTTTTATACGGATCCTTTTTAATTTTGTTGATATATCCTTCAATTATAGAATCAGAAGAGGATTTCTCCAATTCTCGACTTGAAATGATTTTTTTTTCGGAGCCTATTAATTCTTGTAAGAGTGAATTGTTGTTAATGATATTATGTGAAATTTTCTTTAACATATCATTTCTAGAAGGTATTGATAAATTAGTGATGTATTCTTCCATTTCTGATTTTTTTCTTTCAATATCTTTTATCATTTCAAGAACTTTTTCTTTATTTCTTCTTTCCATGAAGAATTATTTCAGTATAAATTTTTAAATTTAACTGAAAATAATAGTAAATTAAAAAATGTATAGTACTGATAAGGACAATTTAAGAAAATTCCAAGATTTTATAGGATATAAATTTAAAAAAATAGAACTCTTAATTCAAGCCTTAACTACTCCAAGTTTAGGTAAAGAAACGGGAAAACCGCATTATGAGTTTTTAGAAACACTAGGAGATGCTGTTATAAAAATTATTTTTATCTTAAAACTTTATCAACAAGGAATAACAAACCCGGGGAAAATTACAAAAGTTAAATCATCTTTAGAAAGTGA
Organism: Promethearchaeota archaeon; assembly: GCA_020344955.1. Taxonomy (GTDB): domain Archaea; phylum Asgardarchaeota; class Lokiarchaeia; order Sigyniarchaeales; family SOKP01; genus Loki-b32. The sequence continues at coordinate 1,575,520 of CP070831.1, forward strand.
TAAAGCCTTAAGAATTGTAGCAAATAGAATTGAGTTAGAAAAATATATTTTAAAAAAGGAGAAACAAAAAATAAAAGGAACTCGAATTCTTGCAGATGTTTTTGAAGCAATATGTGGAGCTTTATTTCTTGATTCTAACTATAGTTTAAGATTAGTAGAACAAAAATTAATTGATCCTTTTTATGAAAATTTAGAAAAACTGATTGAAAAATCAATTATTTCTACTAAAAATGAATTATTAGAATATTTACAGGATATTTTTAAAACTTCCATTAATATTGAACTTGAATATAGAAGATCTGGACCTGATCATGACTCTATTTGGATCGCTGAGAATCCAAAGATTTTTGATAAAAAGAATCAAAAGGAGTTTAAAAAAATACCAAGAAGCTTAAAATCATTCGAGTTCAAAAATAAAAAAGATGCAGAAAAAGATATCTATGCTAAAATCCTAAATTATTTAAAAAAGAATGAAAAGTACGAAAATTAGGATGACTTTATCTTTTACTTTTATAATATTTAATATTTCGATTAAATATTATAGGACATCATTTCTTCTAATAGGATAGAACCTCAATTTTTAAAAAAATATAAAAATTTTCATACTTGTACAAGTTTGATAGTCTGAAAAAGTTTATTTTAGCATTATGATATTATAAAGATAAATTACCATTGAAAATAGTATATACTGTGTTGTATAGAAAAAAAAGAATAGAGCGAAAGTGAAATGTCTAAATCACCAATAATAGAGAAAACCCCATTAATGGAAGAGTATGAAGAATCAACAGGGAAACTTGCAATTTGGAAAGGTGAGATCTCTAAAAATTTTAAAAAGTGGAAAAAAAAGAAAAAAGCGGATGAAATTAAGCAAATGAAAGAAGATATTCTTTCACAATCTCGTATAGAAAAGAAGAGGATGAAGAAGGAGTTTAAAGAAGAAAAAATTGCTGGTAAGGATTATGATCATTTAATAGTAGTAGAAAATTTACATAAAACGTACCTCTTAGGGACAACAGCCGTTGCTGCACTTCGTGGTGTTGATTTAACTATAGATAACGGAGATTTTATTGATATAATGGGACCTTCAGGTTCTGGAAAAACAACTTTACTTAATTTAATTGGAGGTCTTGATACTCCTACAAGAGGAAAGATTTTCTTAGAAGGTCGTAATATCAGTATGTTGTCCGATAATGATTTAGCAGAGATTAGAAGAGAAAGAATTGGATTTGTATTTCAATTTTACAACCTTCTCCCTCAAATGACTGCTATGGAAAATGTCATGGTTCCTTTACATTTTTCAGGAAAATTAAGTCGCCGTGGAAAAAGAAAAAAAGCTATGGATCTTTTAAGGTTAGTAGGTTTAGATGAACGAGCACATCATACTCCTTCGGAACTGAGTGGAGGTGAACAGCAAAGGGTTGCTATCGCCAGAGCATTTGCGAATGATCCTGCTATTTGTGTCCTTGATGAACCTACTGGCGATTTAGATTCAAAAACAGGAGTTATGGTCCTAAACCTTCTTAGAGATTTAAATCAAAGAGGAGCAACTTTTGTTGCTGTGAGTCATGACGCAGCTGTTTCAGAATTTGCTACAAGAGTATTTCATATGAGAGACGGAAAACTTACTCATGAAGGTAAAATCAGAGGTCTGAAAGAAACTGAGATTATGCAGCTAACTAGAAAAAAAGAGACAGAAATAAATAAGGAAAAGTGCAAAAGTAAGATTTTCCAGTATTTATATACAAACCAAGGAAAAATGGAAGTTCCAATAAATGACATTAAAAATAGTATTCCCAATTCTATTGTAATGAATTTGCCAGAACATTTCAATGATATTCTTCAAGAATTAATCGAAGAAAATAATCATTTTGGCAGAATTGAGGGAGACGTTTTAATATTAAATTAAAAGTGTTTAATTAGGTGTTAAATCAGAACATTAAAATATCTTAACTCAAATGACACGCATAAAACTAATCTTTAAATACGCATTTCAAGATTTAAGAAAGCAAAGGATTAGAACTATTTTAGCAATTATTGGCCTATTGATTTCTATAGGACTCCTTACTGTCGTTTTATTCTTATCAGATTCTATCGCGATTGGCTATGCTGATTATCTAACTATAGATTCTGGTAATCAAGATGCTGTGATCTCCGTTAGACACTATAATGGAGAACCTGTTAATAGATCATCCTATTTCACATACAATAATCTTATAGATATAATTCAAAATACCTCTAACGTAATAGATAATTACATACCCCGAATGGAAATTGGTGGTTATGTAAGGAACTTACTAACTGATGAGAATGAATGGACTACAATCTCAGCAATTAATTTTTCTTTTGAAAATAGTATAAACTTTGGAAATTTCAGAGATCCAGATACTAGTCAATTACTTGATCTATATGAACTGCCTTTAAACCATTGTGCTATTTATTATGAATTTAGTGATAACACTCAATATTTTGAAAATGATACAATTGAAATCGATATGAGATTGACTCATGGAGATACAACATTAGTTAGAAAAAGAAATTTGACGATATATAGGATTTTTGACTACAATTTAAAATGGCCTGCAGATTATCGTAATAAAAATTTAATTATTGTTGATATAAATACAGTTTATCAATATTTTGGTATAGAGGAATTTAAAGGTAAATGTAGTGAATTAATCCTAACTTTTAAAGAAAGTAGCAAGCTCTATGATATTAGAAATTTTGAGAGTTCTAAAATTACAATAAAAAATATTGTCAACGATATCCAAATCGCAATAGGGATTAATGAATATAATATAGATCTACCTAAACTACGTGTTCTAGCATTTGCTGAATTTTTAAGTGTTTTTATTGTCATTGTTTTCGTCTTTGTGTCGATTGTAGCTATGATGATTTCTGGTGTTCTTATAAATGGAATCTTAAAAACTTCAGTAGAAGAACGGATAAGGGAATTTGGAATATTTAGAACTTTAGGTGCTAATAAAAGATTTAATTTAGCTATAGTTTTGATGCAAGGTTTTCTATTATGTAATTTTGGAGCGATATCAGGTATTGTTATGGCATTTATTCTTTCTCGATATGTAATAATCCCTTTTGCTAATGTTGTTGTCTCTCAAAGTTTATTAGGATTTGGCACAATTCCATTTTCTTTCTCGTGGTGGTCAATAATAATATCTTATATTATGGGAATTAGTGTGGGATTAATAGTTAGTATCTCTCCTGCATATAAGGTGATGCGTCTTCAATTGATTGAATCCATTCATCCATATCGCCACGAAGATACATTATATCACCTTCAGAAAAAAGCTACAATTAATTATAAATTAATACTAGTTGGTGCTATACTGGCATTTAACGGTGGTTTTGTGTTTTATGTAATACCCAGAATTATGGTTGCGGCGGATATGGCTCTGTTTGCTGGAACTTTGATTGCAATTTTACTAATATTTAATATTGGATTAACTCTTGCTGGATTAGGTTTAATTCCTTTGATATTAAGGCTGGTAATTGAAGCATTTAGACCAATTGCTAGGAAATTACATAATGTGATAAAAATTTTTGTTTTTCGATATCAACGCAGAAATTCTAGTACGGTTATTATATTCGCATTATCCTTCTCATTTGTAATCTTCACATCTTCCCTTATTAATACATTATCTTCTCAAACTTCTGCTATGGCTAAATTAAATATTGGCTCGGATTTAGTTATTGAAACTGCAGGATGGGAAGAACCTCAAGATTTTGATCCTTTTGGCGGGGGAGGTCCTTTCATGCCTACTGTAGTTAGCAGTGATAATTTACAAACTTCTGATCCTTCAATAAATCCTAATAAGATATTTACTGTTGAGTTCGAAGAAGATTTATTAGCAATTGATGGTATTGAGAAGGTTTCATCAGTTTTAGCAAAACCCTATCAATTAACTCAAATTTATGCTGAAGAAAATAAAGAATTTATGGCAGAAATCGGCGATTATGCTGGATTATCCACGCAGGAAATAACATTAATTGGAATTGATGAAGAATATCCTTTTACAGTTAAAAGTGAATTGATAGAAATGACTTCGGGAAATATAGATTATTCCTTCAGTAATCTTTTCTATAACAATCAAACTTATACTTGCATTATTTCGGAAGCTATTTCAATAAGTATGGCATTGTATATTGGAGATAGAGTCAGGATTGTGGTTCATAGAGGAGATGAGTTAGAAGTTTATCCATTTCTGATTGTTGGATCTGCCAAAAGCATGCCGGGTTTTAGTAGGGAATTCGGGGCTTCTCAAATGCAGGCATCAAGAGGAGGGGTATTGATCTCTCAAGAAACATATATTGAAATTATGGATATTCCTCCAATACCTTATTTAGATAAGGTTTTTATTAAACTTAGAGAAGATAAATTAACTCAAACTCAATATATTGAAGAAACTATTAATGAATTATATCAAATTGATTATAATTATTATATAAACAATTTAGTAAGAAGAATAGAACAGCAACAATCTGCTTTTTTTGTATTGGATATATTATTTACACTAATAGCCCTTACTACTGTTTTTATATGTATTTTTGGATTATTATCTTCATCATATTCAACAATTATTGAAAGAAAAAAGGAGATAGGTATAGTTAGAACATTAGGTTTAAAAGGTAGAGAAATTAATCGAATGTTTATCCTTGAATCCCTTATAATTATGATTAGTAGTGGAACAATTGGTATAGTAGTTGGATGGTTAACTAGCTGGTTGGTGACCAGTCAATTGATGGGCACACTTGTGGGGATGCCTAGCGTGTTATACATACCCATAGCAAATATAATTCTTATTTATACATTATCTATTATAATGATTTTTCTTGGAATGAAGATTTTATTGAGAAAGGTAAGAAAACAAAAAATAGTTGAAATATATAGAGAAACACTTTAAGGAGGTAGAAAAAGATTAAAAATAAAAAGTTGATATTAGTTTTTATTCTGATTTTTATAATCTTTCTATCGTCCTTAAACTCAATTTTTGAAAGATATATTAACATATTAAATATTGAGAATGACAATTTAAGAGAGTATGAGAGTGATTCTCCATTAGAGTCAGATGTTGCAGGATCAGATCTTTACGCTGAAAAGATCAATGCATATGTAGCGGGTAATAAATCTATAATTAAACAATCTCTTTTTACAAATGACACAAATATTCTTTCTCAATTTGATTCAAATGATCCAGCTTTTTCTAGATGTAATATAATTTTTAGTGTCTCAAATGGAATTAATCCTAGTATTTTTCCAAGAATAATGACTGAGAATGAAATGATTTCTCAGTATAATATAGGTTTTAACAATTTTGTTGGATTTCTTTATTATGATCATGATGTATCAACTGAGGACGCTGAATTAAGGGCAGATAGAGCGCTTGAAATAATTAAAAGGAAATTTAAGATTGATCTTATTATGGTAAATAGTACAGAACCTAATTTTTTCCCTTTTATTGGTTCGTGCCCAGAATGGAAGTGTTATTTTAATGAACTAACAGCTAATTTTCCAATGGATGGATATTGGAAAGCATTGGACATTAATAGATTAACCAGTCAGAGTTATTCTCAAAATAATCATCTCTCTTCATCATTTATTCTACTTAATTCATTAGATTTTTTTGAAGGAGATTTCAATATAACAACTGATCAAGTAAATTTCAATTTGGATTTTCTTGATCTGACGTTTCTAGAAAGTTTAGGATTAGAAAGTCTTTTGGATCAATTTGATGCTATACTAGAGAATTATGGTGATTTATTTAATGCTACAATTTCAGAAGATGAATTAGAACAATTTATTGAAATATTTAGTGCTTTTACATTAAGGAATAATTCACATTATACAAGTATATCAATTCAGTACGAAGGCTTGCCCGAAGGGATTGTTAAAATTGGCAAAAATCAATATGAGTTCGATCTATGGGATGCTATAGGTTATTATGGAGATCCTTTGGCACCAAGTGAGAAGATTTTTATTGCATTAACTGGTGCTATCTTGAGTAATATCGAAATAAATATTTTATGTACAGATATTATCGATACTACTCCAATGAATTTTAAATTTGATGATTACCTTCTAGAACAACTAGCTTTACTCTTTTATTATGCCGGGGTAGATTTTGACGTTGAGACTCTTAAAGAGTATTCATTTGATTTATTTTGGGTAAGTGAAGAGGGAATAAAACATTCGTATATTAAACCAGTAAACAAGCAAGACCCATCTGATGTTATTAATCTATTGCTGCAATTTGGGTTTCAAGGGTTCTCCTTTATCCCAACAGGGATTATAAATCCTATTCAAGATCTTACTATTACATATAATATTTCTAATTCTGAACCTAATTTAATACTTAAAAAAGAATTAATTGGAGAAAATGCATCATACGGAGCATTTCGCAACTTTTCTTACTATATATCTGCAGAAAATGTAGGAAATACAACAGCTTGGGGAGTACCTACTCAATTACCCTTAGAACTAGATGATTTCTTAACTGCAATAAGCAGTGAAGAAAATTTAGAAGATTTTAAAAATGTTATGTGGGAGTCAATACAAAGATATTATCCAAATCAATATAATTCAATAGAAGATTTTTATAATTTTGATGAGGATACTCGAATATTTTATTTTGATACTTATGGTGCAGGGATATATGATACTTTTTATCCCAATTTCCTTAATTTTACTAATTTATGGCCTTATAATGAGAATTCAGATATAATAATTGATGATGTATATAATGATTATAGTGAATATTTTAACCCTTTTATCCCTATCTCTATTGTCAAAGAATTATTCATGAATGAAGATAGTATTCGGAATGATGAAAATTGGAGATTAAATCCGGGAGAGATTATATCTTATCAAGTTGACAATGTTTCTCTTTCAAATATCGATACATTTTCTCCATTTTATAGAAATAACATTTCTATTGAAATATCTCCAGAAACTCCTGAAGTAGTATCTGGTATTAGCCTTGATGGAACAACGCCAGAAATGGCTTTATTGAATGATAATAAAAGTTGGATTATTGGGTCTGTTGAAAAATTTTTAGAACAAAAGATTGAGATTAATTTTATTTTTAAAAATGATACCCGGATTGATTTTGTTAATAATACATTAGAAATGGTCTCCATCATAATAAATTTCAGCGCTCCAGATAGTTTAGATTCTTTAGATTTTAGAATTTTTAACTTTGAAACTGAAGAGTTCCAAGATATGAATCCATATTTAGATTCAGTTATAAATAACACTTGGACATTCTCGTTTATAAATAGAAATAATACTCTAGATTGGTTATTTTACCCTTTAGATCCTGAAAATTATACCGTTCTTTTTAAAATCTTATCAATTAATTCAGCAGAATTTAATATCTCAATAAATGATTTAGATATTGAATATTCGACAAGAGATATTAATTATAATGACGATTCTGGGTCTAGGGTCGCATATAGTTCGCTTACTAGTTATGTTCAATATGAAAGACGTTCTAATTCTATTCCCCTCAGTACTTATGATGGAGCATCAATAGTTGCTACATCATACTTAACTAACTATAGTTCGACTCCAGGAGATTTAAATGCCTACATTATTACTTTTAAGAATATTGGTTCCGACATTGCTAAAAATATAAGCATTTCTTTATTGATTCCAGGTATGATAGATAAAATTAATAATTTTACACTTCAAAATAGCAATTTAACATA
>CP070831.1:1583341-1589784 GCA_020344955.1 Promethearchaeota archaeon
ATAATTCCAAAAATTACTAAATAGATAGTCAAAAATGTAAATATTATCCCTTTGGATATATTAATACTCTTTTGAGTTGTTTTTCCTGCTTTAACCATTATGATATACTTTTATTTAATTAAATATTTTATTTCCGTCGATCTATGTTATAAAATTACAACTTGAATGAGAAAGTTTTTCCAGTAATATCATTATATAAACTTGAAAATAAATCAATTGTATAGTTTAACTCTTTAGTTGTTGGTTCAACTCCTCCATAGATTATATCCTCTATTTTTTTTATGAACGGATATATTGATTCAGGTTTTAATTTTTTCTCTAATTCGTTTACGCATTTAATTGCGTATTCACGAATAGTCTGATGAGCTAATCTAGGTTTTTTAAATTTTAGATTTAGCATATCGTCATAAACAAGGTAGATATAAGCTATTGCTTCTTTTGGTCTATTAGTTTCAACTAGAATCTTAACATTATCAAATCTCTGTTTAATATTAATCTCAGGTTCAGGTTGTTTCTTTTTCTTTTTTGCCATAATTTTTTACCTTTTTCTGTAATTTTTCAGATAAATTTAATTAATAATTTTTTTTGCGTTTATATTTTTTTGTACTTATTTTTTATTTTTGAATCACATATTTCTTGTAAATTTAGAAATTTAAGACAAAATTGTATCCTGTTAATTGAAAATATATTGGTGAAAATAATTCACATGTGTTATAGAAATCTTTATCTGTTATTTTAAAGGGTTTTGCATAGATGATTTCTTCAACTTTTTGTATGAAAGGGTATATTGATGAAGGTGTTAATCTTAATTCTTTAACAGAAACAATTGCAAAGTCTCTAATAGTTTCGTTATCGTTTCTTGTTCTGTTATATTTAGCATTAATTAAATCCATATATATAGCATTAAATAAATATGATATTGATTCTTCTAATCTTCCTGAATCTTTAAGAATTTTAAGATTATTAATTTTTGATTCAAGTGGTAAATTTATTACTCGCGATTCTTTTTCTTGTTTTTTATAATATTTATATCCATAAACAGCTAACCCAGCAACGACACCTCCTAATATAGGAAAGAAAATTATTGAAAATAGTAAAAATGGAGGTAAACCTCCACCTCCAGGAAGTGTGGGGGGAGCACTTTCAACTAATATGTACTGTGGAACTGAACTAATGTCTTTTCCTATAATATTAACTAATTGAACATGAATTGAAGCTGTTCCATTTCTAAGGGGAACAATAAAACTTGATGTAAAATATCCATTAGTATCTGTTGTTGCTGATGTTACATATGTATTGTTAAAATACACTTCAACTTCTCTATTACTTATTCTAAGAGAGGGATCTGTGCTTGAAAATAGGGTTCCCGTTAAAATATATGTGGCTCCTTCTGTAGTAGTATAGTCTATATTCAAATCCCACTGAACATCAGAAAAGACTTTTATATTGTAAATAAATCGTTCTGAATAAGAAACAAATGGTGGTTCTGAATAGTTTAGTTTCAATGTTAAATCACTGGCAGAAGTAATAGGAATTTGAGGATCAGATAATCCTCCTGTTTCGCCTGAAATAAAAAAATCAGCATCGACAGTTGTTAGTCCATCCAACCAAACATAATCGACCTGTTTATCAGGAATTCCTAATCCATTATCATATCTTAATGATCCAATTATATTGAATTTTTCTTCTGTTAATTTAGGTGATGTATCGTAATATGTAATTTCAAAATTGGATGTTGTGTTTACATCTATAATATAATAATCGGTATTTATAATATCAACATCAGGAGGAGGATTACGTACTGAAACACTAATTTTATGTCTTGAATAAACATCAAGATAAAGATCAATAGTATAATCTATTTGAAAATAACCACCACCTTGAGTTATATCGTTAAAGTTGCTATCCACCACATCATTAATTTCTATATCAACAGTGTATCCATCTTTTCCTTCAGTTGGTGGTATTGAGTTATATAATCGTCCTTGTATTGAAATAGTCGAACCAAGAGTAAATCTAGACTCATTTATTTCAGCGGGATTTGTAAGAGAGAGAGTTGCCCATAATGGAGCAGAATTTTCTAAATTATTGGAATAAGAATTAAAATTATTGGTAGTAAATTTTACATGAAAAATAAGGATTGAATTTATAGTAAGAGTTGAAAAAATCAAAATAAATGTAAAAATTGAGATGATTCTACGATTTGATTTATTTTGATTAAAAAAATTTTTTATTATTTTTCTTTTCACCTCTAATTATTAAAATTAAGGTTGTCTATATACCCGTTGTTCAGTAGAAATTATAAAAGTATTTTCAGGATATGGATAACTATCCTCGGGATAGAAATTTGTAGATACTTCAGTAGTATCTTCGTCCCATAGACCAACAGTAAAAGAAATGTTAAAGAAACCAGAACCATCTGTTAAGTCTGTGTTTGTTGCTAAAATAGCACCATACTGATCTCTAATAGTGACATTAACTTGTTTATTAGCTATTATAGATCCATTATCCCAATGAAGAGTACCATAAACATATAACTCATCATTTTCATAAAAACCACTTTTTATATATAAGGTATCATAATTTCCTATAATATAAGTTCCTGCAGTAATATCTATAGGAATTAATGAACTATTACTATGAACCATATAATCTGATTGAAAGATACCCAGATCATTCAATCCTCCCGTAAAAGTAATATTTAAGTAATATTCACCTTGTGGGCAATCAATATCAATAGAATTGAAAAATTGATAAGATCCATCATTATCAATTGTTAATACACGTGGACCAATTAAGTATAGACTTGAAACATCAGTTAATGTATTATCTAATAAGACTATATTTAATAGTAAACCTCTTAAAAGGTAGCCACTATCTTGAACTGTGCCTGAGACAGAAAAACTATCAACATTCCTTAAAATTCTATGGTCTAAATCATCTATAAAAGCAGAGATACTGATAGGCTCATTTATTATCACGTAAGTTGTGTTGAATGTTATGTATGTCGACCAATTTATCTTGATATAGTGAAGTCCGGCATGCCATGAGTCTGTTTTAATTAAAAATGTATGATATCCTGGGGGTAGCTCAGAACCATCATAAGTATAATTATCTAAAAGATATGAATTATTAAAGATATTATAAATTCTTACAGTGGAAATATCCACCGCGCTTCCATTTTGAGCAATGAAGACTGTAAAATTTATGTCTTGTCCACGATAAAATTGTTCGGGAAAGTTTCCATCCCATTCATAATAACTGGGTAATGTAACAGTACCATTAATCCATAAATGAATATCTATATTATTAGGATCATAAACTCTTAACTGATAATCAGCTTTAGCACTAGTATTGATATAGGATAAATCGAAATTATGTTCATTGAATATATTATTTGGACTTGAATATAAAAATGTTCCATTAAACCATACTTCTATAGTATAATTTCCTGTAGTAACAAAATCATTAACACTAAATTCTGCATAAATCTGACCAAATTGATTCGACTGATAAGATCCACTTTCAAGTACTAAACCATTAAATACTTCACTACCAGCATCGAATAAATGAATTGATATTTCACCATATTTAATTGGTTTAAAATTCAATGAATCATTTAAATAGCCCTGAATATAAAAAGTCCTATCAAAAGACCCAAACTTACTTATTTCCCGGTTTTGAGGCCATATATCAAGATCAAAAGTAACAGGGGCATCTAAAACGAAATATGAATAATTATATTCGTTATTCCATGTAGCATAGATTAAGTGAGGACCAGCAACGGTATTTACGTCTGTATCATAAACTACTGTTGCAATTCCACCAATTGTTAAATCAGAGCCAATGAAAAGATTATCTTGAGTAATATCATAAAATCTCACTAATTCTCCATTATCTATAGGAACTCCGGCTGTATGTATATAAACTGTTAGCTCCAGATCATCATTGCGATTAATTCTTGGGTTATCAAAATCTGTATTTGCTGTTCCATTTATCCAAAATAGCATAGTTGATTCTGCTTCTACTTTTAGATCGTTACTGAAAAGTGAAGATGTGTTAAAAAATAGTAAATTAAATTGAAACGAGTAAGGATTATCCAAATTAATAGTACCATTAAAATCTAATCTTAAAGTATAATTCCCCGGAGGAGTATTTGGAGCAACTTCAAAAGTAAGATCAAAAAAACCTGTTGAATCTGTTTGATAAGGATAACTTTCACTTGGTACTAAATAGGATGAGTAATTTGATCCATCTTTTAATAGTGTTAATGTAATTTCAGAATAACTAATTGGTAATGAATTGTTAGTACTATCATAAATTATTCCTACAATACTAAATTGTGTATCTCCAGCACCAGTACGATTAATCACTTGAGGAGTTGGTCCAGATATTATATTTATTGTAGGTTCTTCATTCAATATAAAATAAGAATAATTATCTTGTAGACCAATTCTGGCATATAATAAATTAGGTCCTGCCGCAGAATTATCTCCAATAGGATAATTAATTGATGCATATCCATTTGCATCTGTAATATCAAATCCAATAGAGTAATTATTTCTAGAATAATCATAAAAATCTACACGTCTATTGGGCATAGGTCCTGTTGTCACTGAGACTACTCTAGCAGTAAGATTTAAATTTTGATATCTAGAAATAATGGGATAATTAGGAGGAGAAATTGGGTAATTTGAGGGCATTCCATCAATATAAAATAAAATATCCAATGCTTTCGTAATATTGAAGTCCATCCGATTACTTGAGTTTAAAAATGGAAAGTAAGGGACTTGAAATAATAAACATAAAAATGCATAAGATCTTGGACCAATAGGGGTATCTACCCACCATGTACCATCTAGATCCGCACGAACTTCATAAATCCCAGCAGTTTCATTAAAAACATTCAATATATCGTTGAAATCCCCACCAGAAGTTGTATTAATTGCTGGAGGGGTGAATGCATTTAAAAGTTCATTGTTTGTACCTTTATTAAACACTCGAATATTTAATTCAGGTCCTTCAATTCCTCTTCCATTTAGTGGATCAGTCACAACCCCCATAACATTAGTGTCGTTAGGTAACGAATCAGATACATTAATTTCTCCAGGATTAACATCATTTAATACTATCGAAAGGTCTCCAAGAATAGTAGTAAGATTATAGCCTGCAGTAAAAAGATCATAACGTGCTTCAATTAGATGAGGGCCCATAACTTCAGATGTATTAAAATCAGCCTGAATTGATGTTATCCCGTTAATATCTGTAATATTCTGTCCAAATATTCTCCCTGTAGTATAATCTCTAAAAGTTATTGTTATATTATTTATGGGATCTGTGTTTGAGTTAATATTAGCTGTAATGGTTGCTGTATCTGGCCTAATATAGGAAGTTTGATCAGTTGTAATAGTAATGTTATAATTACCTCCTAATATAGGTCCTCCCCCACCACCTCCGAAAGTGTCAAAAATATCAAATTGCACCCATTTTCCATTTCCAGAGATGTCTGTTGGCACATAAATTTCAGCCCAGTTATAGAGGTTTTTATATTTTATTGCAAATCCAACATTTTCTCCAGGAGGTTCATAAGGATCTGTAAATTCTTCAATCATAAAACTATTAAAACCATCAACAAAACGAGAAGAGATTCCAAAAGCTCGAGCAAAGGCGCAAAATGCGGAAGCAAAATCAGACCACACTCCTTGCTCAGTTTCACAGAACCATTCAACTACATCTGTGCCCTCTGGTGCAGGATTATAAAGATCAGGATCCATTGGAAATGAGAATTGAGTTTGAAGATAATTCCTAATCTGACAGGCAGCCCAAAAGGCATTGTCATTTGGGTCTAATATTCCATTTAACGTGGTATAATGAGAATTAAAATAAGGATTATTACTCTTATAAAGATTTATTGTAGGTGGAAGCTGCAGATATTTATCCTCAATATATGATGGAGTCCAAAATGCTTCCACTGAAGTAGAATTCAATTCAATATCAGATGGCAAATGATTATATAAACCAAACATATTAAATGTCATATTGACATCAGAGTCAGATGAAAAAGAAAGATCTATTGTAGTAGAATTATATTCATCTTTATAAAGGGAGGGCGAGCCAGGATCCAAATTAAGTGCAGTTATTTCATAAGGGGGTTCATTTAGTACGAAAGGAGTTGGAAATAAAGTAGGTAGAACCATTGAATTAATACCAATTTCAGGAGATAGTGGCATTTTTATTTTTAAAAGCTCCGGATCAGGGGAATAAGTAGCTAGATAATCACCATAAGAATAAAAGTTATAAATATCAGTACCTGCATTTGAAGTCCATCCGTCACCAGTATATTCATCGAAGCATTCATATTTCCATAAAACATCTGACATATCATCAAATAAAAGATAATTATATACTCTAAAAACTTCAATTTCTCCAGCTCCAGAAAACAG
>CP070831.1:1589884-1601747 GCA_020344955.1 Promethearchaeota archaeon
CCTTTTTCGGAATTATGGAATGAATGGAAAAATGGAGATTTTACGTTATTAAATCCTGTTGAAAATTTAAAAGAGGAGAGGGAAATTATAAAAAACTTAGGAGCACAAGTTACATCCCAAGTTTTTAATGACCATATGAGTAATTATATAGATATCGAAAGTGACAACATTAAAGTAGATAAAGAACGGTTTATCAAAACTTTAGATACTCTAATTAATAATCCAAGAATCCAAAATCTCCCACGAAAAAACCTATCAAGAATGTAAATAATCGAAAATAAAACTAAAATAATATTTTTCAAGCTTCTAGAACTTTATCCACCATATCAATGAAAATTGTATATTTAGGTATTGTACTCAAAAAGAATTCGATTATTTTATAAATCCGATCATAACCATTTAATGGCTTCAAATTGATTCTATTTTCTTCAAGTTCTGATCTTATTTCTAATAGTTTGTCATTCCATTTTGTCATTCTATTAATAGTCGAGCGAGAGAGCTTAAGGAGTATTATCCCCACAGACTCAGCGCCATATGTTATTTTCCCTTTAGGTGAAATATCTGATCTCTCTATTAATCCATTTTCTAAGAGCGAATTTACTTCTTCCGAAATCTTTCCCGCTGATAGACCTGTAATCCCTTGTAGCTTTTTTTGAGTAAGATATTTTCTTGTAATGAAGTATCCGAGAATCCTAATAAACATTGGATCTCGACCTGAAAACATAGGGCTCGTGATAAGTTGATATAAAATATCATCCTCGATTAAATAAACTTCTGGATCAAAAGAAATCTTCTTCACTTCTCCTTTTTCCCGCTTTATCAATTTGAAAGATTTTGTAGATAATTCCTTTAATACTTCATTAGTTGAATTTCGATTCATCAATGGAAACAAAATCTTATAAATTTCAAAAGTATCAACTAGTTCATCTAGTCTTTGCAAAAGATGCTCTGCCCCTTCTTTACTTTTTTCAGCTAATTTTTTCAATTCTTTCTTTTTATTTTTCAAATAAGTTTCTAAAGGACCAAAAGTAGTTAATGCGATTTCTATCCCCTTTGTAGTAAGATCTTCAAGTTTTCCTGGAAATGAATATGTAAATGTGTGAGTCTGAGGGATTCTCTCTTTTTGAAAGGTTCCAGTACCAGTCATGACTGATAATAATGTAGAAATAGAACCCATTGAGAATCCAGTTAACTCTTTTAGTTCTTTTTGAGTCAATTTATCATGAATTAATAAATAACTGGAAATCGTGGAGATTTTTGGGTTTACACGCTTAGTGCTAGCAATGTCTAAAAGGAATTCTGCAATTTTATCCTCGTATTTTCGAAGTTTTTCATTAAAAAGGTGTCTTTTTGTTTTGGTCTCAGAATCTTCTTCGACAGTCATTTCTTAATTATACATAGGTTATACAACTATTTAAACCTTTTTCATGAAATTTGAAATTTAAAAAATAATAATATAATACTTTAAAAATTTCTAAATTATATATCAAGGATTTCTTTCATGATTAATAGTATCTCTTCCTCATTAAACAAATTAGTATCACCTGTCTTTCTAAAAATTTCAATTTCTTCATGATAAAGCGTTTCAAAAAGATTTGTAAGGTAGTTTAGTCTTTCTTTAAAACTTGGATCTGATGGTTTAAAAAGGAAGCAAATTAATTCAATATATCTTCCATAAGATGCTTGAACATAAAATCCTTTATAACTAATCTCTTCCATTTTTGATCCTCCAATTTGAGAAACAAATGAATCCATTGCTGATAGGAATCCTGAAACTAAAGCTTGGGCTTTAAAGTTTTCGCTAGTATAATTAATGATCGGTATTCCAGAAGTCTTTTCCATTATAATTAAATCTCTGAATATTTCTGAATATTTGGGTTTTTCACTTTCTTTAAGCATTAATTTATTATGATCTACATCATTGTAAATATCAAAGAGTCTGAAATTCATTGATTCATATGAATCTGTTTCGTTATAATAATAATCTGATAATTTAATGATATGAGAGGGGGCTCTCATAGGTTCTCTTGGAAGCTTTTTTATAAATTCATTCCTTTTTTTAGGATCAAGATCTTCATTTTTTCTTCCTTTAATTACTCCATAAACAATCTTTCGAGATGGATCAACCACATAAAGCCAACAATTCAACTTTCGCATATCAGAAATTAAATTCTTTAATCCAATTTTAAGAACACCAATAGGAGTTGTTACAAAAATTTTCCAGCTCGCAACATTTGAAGCGTCTACTATTGATTTTTTTGTTTCCTGATAAGTTCCATTAGTAAAATTTACTCCATTCATAACAAATACAGCTCCCGTTTTCACTTTTGACTTTTTCATTGATAAATACATATCCATTTTAGGAGTGATAGAGTCTGTAGTTGTATTATGAACGGTAATTTCAAGATCTGCACAATGATCTGCAAAAGTTTCAATTAAATCTTGTTTTGCTATAAAATCTAGATGATATAAGTATTTCTTGAACGTTCTTGAATTGATTATTGCATATCCACAATATTCCAAAGGATCCTCAAACTTTTTTTGCCAGTCAGTCGCATAATATACATTAGTTAGGTGTAGAACAATATGCTTTATATATTCTAATCTAGAAATAAAAGACTTATCGGGGATCGAAATTCCGTAATCTCTAATAAAATCTAACAATTCACTAATTTTACAATTAATTAGAATATAATTAATTGAAAAAAATCCAAACTTGCGTTCACTCTTTTCTAAAAGATACGGAATTACATTTTCTATTGAAATATCTGTTTCTGAACTCATTTTCAGCTTAACTCTTCAAATTAAACAATTGAGATAATGTAAATAAAAAGTGCATATAAGTAGTTATAAATAATTGTAATATATATAAAACAAATATTTTACATAATGGTCGTAAGCATCTCACGAACTAAAAATTTATTGTTTCTCGAATCTAAAAATTAAAGAAAAAAATTAGTAAATAAATGGAATTAATTTTTTAGTTCTTCTCTTATAATTCACATATTCCTCTCCAAATGTGCCTATTAACGTCTCTTCTTCAAATTGGATCCGTATTTTCAATAAAAAAAGATATAATATTGTCATCCCAATTAATAAAATTATAGATCTAAAAGCTAAATAGGGACCCAACATCATAAAAATCGCACCAAAATACATTGGATGTCGCACGATTTTATACAATCCTATAGTTACTAATTTATGCTCTTCTCCTGTATGGACTACTGGAGTTCCATATTTTCCAAGTTGAATTCTGCTTATTACCATAATAATACCTCCGATAATCAGAAATATAATTCCAATATAGCCAACGATGGGATTATTCCAAATAGGAATAAATGGAATAATTATATTGCTATTTTCAATATAGGCAAGGATTAACAGAAATGGTTGTAATACCCCCATTAATGCTATCATTTTCTCTACAACTGTAATTTTAACCTTTTCTGGAATAGGCCGTATCATAATATCTATAGCTCCTACTATATAATATATGATAAGTGCTGTTAGATTAATGGGATTTGCAAAGATTTGTGGAAGAATCAACCAAAACATCAGGTTATAATAAACCAGCATTATAAGAACTACTGCAATAAGTTTTCTTATTAATATTGTTATACTAAAACGTTTAGGTTCGCTTATTTTTATCACCATCTAATATGAGTCGATTCGACTCGAATCAAATTTTCACAAATAAAATATTATCAGATCTATTTAAAGTTATCGAATCGACTCGACTCGAGTCCTAAAATTTAAATAGAAGTTCAATTTTATTTTAGTTAAAAGTCTCAATTTTAGTTCTGATCATGAAGAAAGGGGCAGCTAAAGAAAAAATTATGAAAATAGCAATGACATTATTTAAGGAAAAAGGATTTGGTAACACGTATGTTAATGAGATTGCATCCAAAGCTGGTGTGAGTATAGGAACATTATATTATCATTTTCCACGTGGAAAATTTTCAATTCTTAGGGAAATGGGTGATGTTTCGATAACAGATTATTCAGCAAAATTAAAAAAATTTGGATATTCCCTTGAATATGACTATGACACCATAACTGATGCATTGAAAAACTTAATTCTCGCCCTTGTCAAGATACATAGTGAGGAGCGAGACTTCATTCTCGCACTACAAGTAGAATTTTTGTCTAAACTTGATGACTATTTAAAGATAAAAGATCAATTTGCAACACAGGAGCAACTCAAAACACAAACTGAACTTTTTTTGAGACCATTTCGGGAGTTACTCAAAAAATTTCCTGAGGAAGGGTTAGTACTTAATGGTAAAGAAACCCAAGTGTTTAAAGTAGTTGATGGTTTAATACACCGTCATACTTTTGTTAATGACACTTTTGGAACAGAAGAAGATTTTGTTAAAATGATGACTCAAATTGTACTAGCTCTATTAAAACCAGATTATTAATTCCTCCCATTCCATCAAGAAAAAGACTAACATTATTAAACATGAAAAGAATTAATTTTATTTATGCCTAAAAAAATTACTAAATCATCATTATTAGTAGCGGTCTATCTGTTTACAATATTCCTTGGTCTTGGTTTATTTCTTCCTGCTGGAACTTTTTTCTGGCTTGAAGCTTGGATTTACCTCATCATTTTTACTGTATTTTTCACTGCAGTAGTTTTGTATTTTAGTAAACATGATCCTGAGATGCTTCAGAAAAGAGCTAAACCCAAATTCAAAGAAAAGTGGGATAAGATTGTCATGTTGTTAATGGGATTTGGATTTTTTCCAACATTTATTATTCCAGGTTTTGAAAAGAAATATAATTGGTCATACGTTCCGTTTTGGGTTGAAATTATCGGATTTGTAGTACTATCTCTCGGTTTAATTATTATATTTTTAGTAATGAAAGAGAATACTTTTTTATCAAAAGCAGTTGAGATTCAAAAAGATCGGGGGCATACAGTAATTACTACTGGACCTTATAGAATTGTACGTCATCCAATGTACTTAGGATTTATATTATTTATTGTATTTTATTGTTTAGCACTTGGTTCTCTTTATTCACTTATACCTACTACGCTTGGTGTCATTGGATTAGTTATCCGTACAATTTTAGAAGATAAAAAACTCCATATGGAACTTGATGGATACCAAGAATATGCTCAAAAAACTAAGAAAAAGCTAATTCCCCTGATTTGGTAAGGATCCATCTTCATATTTCTTTTTGAGATCTTCCCAAAGTTTTAATATCCTCTTAAATCCGACAAATCTCCCTAGATTTACATTAATAAAATCCTTAATTTTAATATATCCATTTAAATTTTTTAGTGCTTCCTCATTTTCTTCAAGTTCTTTTTTTATTTCAAGAAATTTTGGTTCCCATTTGAGATTTGACTTAAGGAGATTAATAGCTCTACTAAATGTTTCAACTACTACAGATTCCATAGAATAAACCCATGGTTTTGAATTTTTAGAAATTTTTATTAAATTAAACTCTAAAAAATTATTTAATTCTTGAGAAATTTTCCCCGCAGAAAACCCTGTTAAGTTTTGGAGCTCAGATTGAGTTAGATCTTTCCGAGTTATAAAGTAGAAAAGAATGGTTGAGGTTATTTCACCCCGAACAGAAAAAATAGTGTAATTTAATAAATTTCCAATTATCTCAGTTTCTATCTTTTTAATTTCAGGATCAAACATCTCTTCTTCTCTTATTATTAATTTTCTTTCTTCTGTTGTGTAAAAATAAACTCAATATCAGACCAGATATTTTGGACTGTTTCAAAAGTTTTAGTTAAACCTTTTAATCGTTTAGAAAGAAACTTTGCTCCTTTTTTATGACTAAATTTCTTAAGCTCAATTATTTTATTTTTGAGAAATTCGTTAATTTTCGTGAAATCATCCAAGGTTGTATCCGCGACAGTTCCATAAGATTCAGGTGTATTAATATATAGATACTCATTAGTTTTTGGAATTTTTTCCTTCTTTGCAACACCTAAGGCTAATATATCTCTTAATTTTTTCGAGATAGTTCCTGTAGAGAGCCCTGTTAAATCCTTTAACTGTTTTTGAGTTAATCTTTTGTGTATTCCTAAATATCCTAGAACTAATTGAAGATTTGGGTCCACGCTTTTCGCTCGTCCTGAATCTAATACGAAATCAATTAGAATTTGTTCATATTCTTTAATCTTTCCCTCAAATATATGATCTTCAGGTAAAGGTTTCTTTTCTATCATTCCTTAATATTATTTATGGGTAAATAACTATTTATAATTTTTCATCTTTCATGAAAAATGAAGAACATTTAAATATGTAGTTTCATATTATTCTATTAGATTTTTTAGATTTTTTATTATTCATGAAAAATAAAAAATCATCAAAGGTCGATTAAAATGAATGCTATTGAAGTTAAAAATTTAATAAAGTATTATGATCATGGTAAGGTAAAAGCTGTAGATGATATTTCATTTGAAGTACCCCAAGGATCGCGATTTGGTTATTTAGGACCAAATGGAGCGGGAAAAACCACCACAATTCGATGTATACTTGGTTTTCTTAACGCTGATGCTGGAGAAATTACAGTTTTGGGTGAAAAAATCAATCCTAAAAAAGACGTGAAAATACGCAATCGAATTGGGTATTTACCAGGTGAATTAGGACTATATAAAAACATGACAGCAACTGATTTGATTACATATTTTGCCAAACTCTATGATATTGAAATAGATTGGAGTTTTGTTAAAGAAGTAACAGAACGTCTGAAATTAGATATGAATCGAAAAGTAGGAGTTTTGAGTAAAGGTAATAAACAAAAAGTTGGTGTTTTATCAGCTCTTATGGGAAAATTTGATGTGCTTATCATGGATGAACCTACTTCAGGACTCGACCCTTTGATGCAATCAGAATTTTATCGCATTGTGTCAGAGCGTCAGAAAAAATCAAACTGCACAGTTTTCCTTTGCAGTCATGTACTTGCAGAAGTAGAGAAATTCTGTGATCAAGTTGCTATTATAAAGCAAGGAAAGATTGCTGAAATATCTAATGTAAGTGATCTAAAGGCAAAAAATTTAAAACATATAGAGTTATTATTCACAACTCCAGAAAGTATGAAAGAATTTAAATCATTTTTAGAATCTGAGTATCCTGAATCAATAGTAAAATATGAATTTCAAACTCAGCTTGAATTTTTATTAACTCCCAATAAAGCTCGTAAGATTTTATGTGAAATCAGCGAAAGGCATTGGGCAGGTATTCCTGTGAAAGACTTCTCAATAACACATTCTACTCTTGAAAATATATTTTTACAATATTATGAAGAAAGTAAATCAGAAGGAGGTAGAGTTGCGTGAAAGTAATTCAAATTGTGTGGAAGGAATTAAAAAGGGATTATAAAAGTATCCTAGTATTTACTGCCTTAATGTCAGTTTTCTTTATGTGGTTTGTTTCTTTTTTTAATCCAGAGTTACTTGAGGGATTGGAGGAAGCTTTTGAAGCTTATCCAGAAGCAATTCGGTTAATGGTTGGAGAATTTGCTTCTCTTGGTGAATTTGGTGGATTTATTAATATATATTTATTCTCAATATCTTGGTTTTATTTTGGGATTTATTTTATCTTAAAATCTGCCCAGAACATCCCAAAGGAGATCGAGAATAAAACTATTGATTTGGTATTATCAAAGCCTATCACCCGTACCGAACTTAGCTTAGGAAAATATCTTTCATTAATACTAGAAATAATGTTTATTTTCTATGGAATAATGATGAGTGTTCTTGTAGGTATTTTGATTTTTCCGACAGTAACTGTTAGTGATATCTATTTGAACGAAATCATGTTTGCTTTTCTATGGAATTTTGTCTTCATGATTACATTAATAAGTACTGGGTATTTTTTCTCTACTTTCTTAACTTCGAAAAGAGCTCTTGCTTTTGGTTTTGGTTTGGTTATTTTCTTCTACGCAGTAGGACAATTTTGGAAAGCATTTCCAGAAGGGGCTCAAGAAATTAAACGTATCAGCATATTTTTCTATTCAGATATGTCAAATCTACTTGTGAATCATGTTTGGGATAATGTAGGAGTACATATTTTAATTCTTTCAATTTATTCCATCGTATTAACAATATTGGCGGTTATGATATTTAATAAAAGGGATATTCCTGTATAATTACTAAAAAATTCTTTTCTTTTTTTTTAATTAGAGTTTCAATACCAAAATTTTTAAGTCTGATATAATTTATATATGTTTTAATAGGAGTATAATCAATTCAAGTTTATTTTTGAATTTTAACGTGGTGACCAGAAATGTCCGACAAATACAGGAAAAAGATACATTCAGAAGAGATAATTGCCACATTTCAAGATGTGCTGATTCTCCCAGGATTTACTAATTTTGCACCTCAAGATGTCGACATATCTTCGAATTTAGGAAAATACCATCTTAACCTTCCTATAATGTCTTCTGCAATGGATACAGTGACAGAAGAGGTAATGGCAATTAATATGGCTTTGCATGGAGGCCTCGGAGTGTTGCATCGTAATTGCTCATATGAAAGACAGTTGGAGATGTGTCGTATAGTAAAAAGAGCGCGATCTTTTGTAATTGATGATGAGCATGTAGCGACGATTAATCCTAATGCAAAAGTGGCAAAAGCGAAATTTATGATGGAAAATTATAATATCAGTGGTATAGTCGTAGTAAATGAAGATAAAAAAGTATGTGGCATCTTTACCAAACGTGATATTCCATTTTTAGAGCAGGATATCCAAAATGGAGCAATTAAAGATTATATGACTATGGATGTTATCTCTATAAAACCTGGAGCTTCAAGAGAAGAAGCAAGAAAGATTTTATATGAATCTCGTAAAGAGAAATTACCAATCATAGATAAAGATGGTTTCTTAAAAGGATTAATCACAAAAAAAGATTTAGCACCAGAATTTCCGTTTGCTTCTAAAGATGAAGAAGGACATTTATTATGCGGATTAGCTTTATCTCCTAGATTCCCAGAATCTTCTGAATCTCAAAAATTATTAAAGGAAATTGATAAATATGTAGATATTTTCTTTATTGATGTAGCAGATTTTTATAAAAAAGATGATATTATCGGTACCACTAAATTAATGAAACTTTTAGAATCTGATTTTGTTTTAGGTAATATTGGAACTTATCAAGCAGCTGAATATTTAATCACGAAAAGTGATTTTGTAGAGGATCGATTTATTGGATTAAAAGTAGGTATGGGATCAGGATCTATTTGCACAACCTCGATACAAACTGGCGTAGGTGCCCCAACTTTGTTTGCGACAGCACAAGTAGCAGATGCCATCCAGGATTATAATTCTAAATTATCATTAATTGCAGATGGGGGCTTCATAAAACCGGGAGATTTACCAAAAGCATTTGCAGCTGGAGCAGACTTGATAATGTCAGGACATTTCTTTGCTGGTACAGAAGAATCTCCAGGCTTTATTGACACCATAGCAGGTAGAAAAGTAAAAGTTTATCGTGGTATGGGGAGCAAAGAGGCAAGAACATCTGGTTATATCTCAGATCGCTATATTGAGGGATCAAAAATGCTGACAGAGGGAGTCTCAAATTATGTTCCATATGTAGGAGACGTAGCAGGAGTTTTAGCAACTTTAAAAGAAGGTTTGGCTAATGGGATGATATATGCTGGAGCAAGATCTATTCAAGATATGAAAGAAGTTTCACTTGGTATAGTTTCTATTGTTGGACAAAGAGAAACTCAACCACATGATTTAATAGGCAAGTTTTAGCGTAGATTAATTTAAAATTAATTTTGATTTTTTTCATAAATTTCACTTATTAAAGCTCTATTAATTAAATTTTAACAACAATAAACTTTACTTTTTTAAAATTACTTTTATTATATAAGCAAATTAGTTCAATTTAGATTTTTATGAAAGCGATAAAAAGAGCAATTGTTAGTGTTTTTGATAAGAGTGGGATTATTGAGTTTGTTAAAGTTCTAGTAAACGAATTTGGAGTCGAACTTCTATCTACTGGAGGGACTGGAATCCTTCTGAAGAAAAACGGTATTAAATTTACAAAAATCTCTGAATTTACAGAATCTCCAGAGATGTTTGAAGGTAGAATAAAAACTTTACATCCAAAAATTGAAGGTGGTATTTTATATCGTAGAAATCTTCAGAAAGATATTGATGATGCTAACAAATATGATATACAGCCAATTGATATGGTCATATGTAACTTATATCAATTCAAAGAAGCAATTGAGAAACCTGGAATTGCAATTGATGATGCATTAGAAATGATTGATATTGGAGGTCCTACAATGATTCGCGCAGCAGCAAAAAATTTTCCAGATGTTATTGTGGTTCCTAGCCCAGAATATTATGATGATATAATAGAAGAACTTCGAAAAAATAAAGGAGCAATTACAGAAAGAACTCGAATTATTCTAGCTCAAGATGTTTTTGCGATTATGGCAGATTATAATGCTGCTATTGCGAATTATCTTCAAAAATATTACAATCCAGATACTTTATTACCCAATACACTGATAAAAGTGTATGATAAAGTACAAGATTGTAGATATGGGGAGAATTGGGATCAATCAGCTGCATATTATAAAGATGCTTTCATAGAAAATGGGCTTCATAACCTTAAACAACTCAGTGGTAAGCAAATCTCTTTTAATAACTATCTAGATATTGATTCTTGTATGCAAATACTCTTGGATTTTGGTACTCAAAACTATGTTACAGCAATTTTAAAGCATACAAGTCCTAATGGTGTAGCGATTTATAAAAAAGATCAATTATTATCTATAAAGAAGGCGTTCAGTACAGATCCCTTATCCGCATTCGGAGGGGTTTGGGGAGTAAACAAAGAGCTTACCAAAGAAGTTGCAGATTATATTGTTAATGATGAGAAAATCTACGTGGATGTTTTAATGGCACCTACATTTGAGGAGGAAGCATATGAAATCCTGAAATCAAAAAAGAACTTAATTTTATTAGAATTTAGAGATTTCCTTGAAAATAAAGATAATATATATAAAAATCTCGAAATTAGAAGTGTATTAGGTGGTATCCTTGTTCAAGAATATGACAGTAAACCAGTTATTAAAGAATGGAATGTAGTAAGCAAGAAGAAGGTAACCAACAATGAAAGAGAAGCCTTAATCTTTGCATATAAAGTATCAAAATGGGCTAAATCAAATTCCGCATGTTTTGCTCAAACTGACGATGAAGGAATTTATACAATTGGAATAGGTGCTGGACAGCAGAGTAGAGTTCATGTAGTTAAATTAGCGGCACAAAAAGCAGCTGAATTTGGACATCAGAGAGAATTAAAGAATTCTGTAATGGGAACAGATTCATTCTTTCCATTTCCTGATGGTTTAGAAGTAGCTGTTAAAGCCGGAGCAAAAGCAATAATTAATCCTGGAGGTTCAAT
This sequence comes from Promethearchaeota archaeon, assembly GCA_020344955.1. Lineage (GTDB taxonomy): Archaea > Asgardarchaeota > Lokiarchaeia > Sigyniarchaeales > SOKP01 > Loki-b32. The sequence goes on from CP070831.1 coordinate 1,601,285, forward strand.
AAGAGATGAGGCTGTTATTAAGCGTGCAGATGAATTGGGTTGCGTTTTAGTTTTTTGTGGGAAAAGAGTCTTCCGACATTGATTTATCCACATTAATTTTTATATTTAAAGAGATTAGGTTAGATAACTCACTTAATTCGTTCTTTCCGATAAAAAATTCTTGTAGTAAGAAAGGTTTATAAATTTCTAAATATAATTTTATAATACTTAAAAAAATCAATTTAACTTTTTAAATCAATATTTTTGATGAGGAGAGTATTTTAAATTAATTTCTATTTCGAGGGTTTACTTTAAGAATGGACTTTTTTCAGAAGAATTTAAAGGATACAATTGAAGCGATTAATAAATTAATAGATAATAATGTAACGATTGTAAATACTAAGAGAATTAGGAGATGTTATAATATAAAATCTTCAGACCGCTCTAAAATTAATTTTATTTGGAGAGCCTTAAAATATCTTGA
>CP070831.1:1601847-1619137 GCA_020344955.1 Promethearchaeota archaeon
CGCTGTTAAAAGCGGATATTTGTTCTTAACGTCTTCATACTGCTTAGCAATTGTATCATAATTATTTTTTATATTTGTTATTATTTTTATCCAGCCCTCTTCTACTCCAAGTTTGGTTTTTTTCTTTCCTTCTTTCTCATTCATTTTATCTCCACTTTATGAATTTATACTATATTTAATATAAATTTAAAACACCATTGGATCACAGAAAAAAAAGGTTAAATAATATTTAATAATTATGTAGATAAAGATAGTTTATTCATATCTCATTCTTTCTATAGCGAGGAGTTAAACTCATTATACTCAACTTTCATTGATCAAATTCATTGTGGTTTTTAATAATATGATCTAATAAAGGATCATCTGTTAAGCATGCGCGATAAAAGGTTAAATATTTATGTTCTCTTTGTGATCACATTGTTATAACAGAGAAAATTCATTGTCATAGGTTTAAAATGCTTAAAATTCTGTATTTTAATTATTTCTCTTACAGAATAGTTAAATATTGAATTCACATAAATTATGTTAGTGAAGATGTCTAATTTCGATCGTGAACCTAATAATTCATATTGTCTATGTTTAATATTTGGTTGTATAATAGCCTTTAGCCTTATATGGCTCTCACCCTGGTTTTTTAATTTTTTGCTTTATTTCATGTTAAGCTTTGTTTTTTTAGTTCCAGGAGTTATAGGAGTACTTGACGCACCTACCCTTATTTTCATTTCTCTCGTCGGATTCATAGTGATAATTATTGGGATAGTTTCATTACTTCAAAAAGGAAAATCTGGAATATCAGATAAAAGGGTTATTTGTCCTAGTTGCAAAATTACTTTGGAATCGTTAGAAAAGATTGGAACTTATCAGTGTCCTGAATGTAAAAAAAAATTCAAAACCAAATTAAATCATATTACATCGACCACGGGGGCTCTCGTCTCATCCCGACGGGTCATTTTCTATCAAAAAAAGAAGGAAAAATAAATGAAATTTAAGCTTAAGAAAATAGTAGTTCTTCTATTGAGAATAGCGGGCTAAATAGGTCACCCGAAAGTTCCCTACGTACACTCCTACTCTAGGACAATTTATGCCAAAAATGTAAAGACTTAAATATTATACATGGAGTTATAAAAATTGCTAATTATTAATTCTTACAAAAAGTTATAGAGGGTAGAAAAAGAAATGATTTTTATGGTTACCCAGTGGACTCCATATAATAAAACAGACGAGTGGTTTAAAGTATTTCAAGAGGTTAGAGGTAAATTTCCATCCTACATAAAGAAATGGCAAACATTTGCGGTTGTTGATGAAGAACGAGGTATAAAGGGTTATAATATTATTATGGTTGAAAAAGGAAAGGGTGATGATGCAATGATAGATATCGCGAATATACTAGTTCCATTTTGGAAAATTGAAGGTTTTTCCATGAAGATAGAAGTCCTAACTGGAATGAGAGATGCAATAAAGTCATTAGGTAAAGCCTTATAAAATTAATATTAATTCTTTTTTTTTATTTAATAGAGTCTAATTTTGAATTAGAATTATTATCACCTTAAATTACTAAATATTACTATAGAAGGAAAAAAAAAGATTTTAAATAGGTAAATTGAGCTAAATTTACCCTTCCATCTGCTTTTTTAATTTCATCACTAAGGGTAGCATTTTAATGACATCCATGGCAGGAGTAGTTTTCATAAACGTAATGTAACCTGGTTTAGCCAGTCTCCAGACCATTGACCCTTTTGCCATCTGTTCCTCATTCTCAGCTTCTTCAATAGTAATTCCCCAATAATCTGATGTACTCACATAAAAACCTATTTGCTTTACTCCTTCAATTGGATAGAGTTTTTTACTCATAAGCTTCTGAGCAATTTCAGCTAATTCTGAGGGGTCAAATTCAGGATTTAATTCCCAATATGTTAAGAAAAGCATTTTATTTACCTCTTGAATATTGATAATTTTGGATTCACATTTATATAGACATTGTTCTATACAATATTGTAAATTAATCTAGATATAATATTTAACATTTTCTTATTCTACTAAATTTATTGAGGAAAATTATAAATAAAAAAGGTACTATTCAATATACATAGAAATCACAGTAATGAGTAAGAATTCCAATTTCAGAGTACCTTTCTTTAGCATTATCAGTTGAGTATATTGTTATAACCCATAAAGAATCGAGAGAGGTTATTTACTACAAAACAGCTGGTGATTTTGACCCAAATATACTTGATATGTTTCGAAGTTCAGTTCAATATGAGATCTTGGATTTACCTTTGGAAGAAGGGGGTATTGAACAAGGCACTATTGAAGGAAAGTATTTAATATCTCGAGCTGGAAAACTAGTCTGGATTACTTTAATTCTTAAACACAAACCTATAATATATGCAAGAGAAGTTATAAAATTTTTAAGTAAATTATTTGAAAATCAATATGAGCGAGAGATATATGATTTATATACACATTATCATGGAGACATTTCAATTTTTAAAAAGGATCCTTATTCTAGACAAAGTTTGGATAAAATAATAGAGGATCTTTTTCACTTATATTTAACTTTACCTTTTAAAATTGGTTCGATTCGAGGAAAAAAAATATCTGCTAAATCAAAAAAAATAATTAATTTTGCTAAGATTCTTGCTCATAAAACTAAAGGTCATTTTCTGTTAGAAAAGTTATTTAATGAAGTATATAAAGCTTTTAAATTTGAAAATGATCAAATTGCTGACTTAATCTATGGTTTAGTGGAAAAAGAGGTTTTTCTGCCCCTCTCACAAGAGAAATCAAAAAAGGGATTTCCTTTTCATTTTTAAAAAAAGTATTTGCTATGGTTAAATTACTTTATTCTTAAACAATTTGTTTATTTTAATTTTAGATAAAGAATTTAAACTAAGTATACAATATTTTTACTAATCAAATTCAATTTAATAAGAAAAAAGGTGGAAAAGAAATTAAATTAACAGAGATTATTGGATTGGAAGAAAAACATGCTAAACTTTTGGAGAAAGAAGGGATAAAAGACGTTAAAGATTTGATTCCACTCACTAAAAGCGAAATTGGAAAGCTTGCAAAAAAAATCGGTGTAGCCGTCAAGACTTTGGATACCTGGGCTGAACATGCAGAATTAATGCAAATTCAAGGTGTAAGTCCCGAAATAGCCAATGCTTTAAACCTTATAGGTATAGACTCTGTAAAGGAATTTGCTCATAGAAATCCTAAAAGTACAACAGAAAAATTAAAGCTCTTAAAAAAGGAGAACCCTAAAGTTCTTACAAAAGTTCCTTCACAAAAGGAAGTTGAAATGTGGATTAAATCAGCCAAAGAAATTTCAGGAACACCTGTGAAAAAACCAAAAGAAAAAGAGGAACCAACTCCATCACCAATTCCTAAAATTGATTACGTCCCCATCCCAGAATTTAAAGGAGATTATGGAGAATATGGGCCAAATTACTGGAATAATAAATGGGAAACTTCTCCAATTATATACACTGGAAGAGCATTAAGAGCCGAAGCATACAAAAAAAGAATAGATGCTGATGTTAAAGCTTTTATTAAGAAAGATGATGCAATACTATGGCATGTAATAACCCAAGTGGGATTAAGGAAAGAAACACCCAATGAAACGGCTCTAGCAACACAAAATTTCGTTTGTAAATTTCTGAAATATAAATATGATGATTTAACAGCAGAATGTGAAGAATTCTGGCTCTTTCCATTTGAAAGTATCCAAGCAGAAATAGGAGACTGTGAAGATGGTGCTATTTTGATTGCGGCTTTATTAATTAATGCCGGTATCCCCAGTTGGCGTGTAAAAGTGGCTGCTGCGGAAGTTATAGCTGATCCTGTATTTGCCCCGTCTGATTCTGAGGTAGGAGGTCACGCGTATTGTCTTTATCTTGCTGATAGACCTGATTCTGAGCGTAAACTTGAATGGGTCATCTTAGACTGGTGTTATCTTCAAGACCCAGAAGTTCTAATCGAAGAAAAGCCACTTGCACGAGATGGTGGAACAGAAGGAGCTTACAAGGATGTACTATTTACATTCAATGACGAATTTTCATGGGCACAAACTGCGTTAGAAGTGAAGGAAGGAAGGATAAGTAATAATAGGACTACTAAGAAGGATGAGATAATAGCCCCTTTAGAAGATATTTTAAAACATTTAGCTAGTGATGAATTAATTAAAGTTTTTAGAAAATATGGTATTTATATTGAATAATGAAGAATAAAAATTATTTTTTCTAATATTCTATTTTTTTACTGAATCATCAAACAAGGATTTACCACATTGAGGGCAATAAGCAACTTCTCGACCGATTTCAGTATTACAATTAGTACAAATTGTTTTATATTCAAGTGTTGGAGGAATATTTTGCATTACTCTTTTAAGAGTATCAGTAAGAGCATTTTGAATTTCTGAAATTTTTTTACTTTGTTCTTTACTAGGAAATGAACGAATAAATACAGATGAGAGTTCTACTAAGAAATTCTCAACAAACTTTAGTTGATCGTAGTAATTTCTATTCACCTTAAATTTTAATATTTTGTCGCCTGCTTCAGTTAAAGAATAAACCTTTTTTATTGGCCCTATTGGACTTTTTACTTTTTGTGCTTTTAAAAATCCCTCTTTTTCCAATTTTCTCAAAATTGGATAAATGGTGCCAGATTGAGCTTCCCATGTACCTGCGAAACTTCTGTTCAGATTTTTTATTAAATCATAACCAGATAGCTGGTTACTATTGAAAATTGTCTCAATTATAGTAAATTCAAGTGGGGTTAGTTTATTCTTAAGAAGATTGTCAAAAATTTCCTTTTTAACATAAGCACTCAATTCTTCAAGATCTTCTTCAAGATCTAAAAATTTACCTAACCACATTATGAGTTTTTCCTAATCTTTCTTTCTTGTTTTTTCCTCATTTTTTCTAATTCTTTCTCAATAGCACGTTCTTTTCTCGATCTAAGTTTCCCTCCTCCTTCAGCCCTTCCACTAAAATATTGTATATATAGTATTATATGCAAAATAACAGCAGCACCCCAAAATATAGAAGGAAAAATAACCCAATAATAGACTGGAAATGTTATAAAATTGATAATAAATAGGAATAACATAACAGAAATATATGATGTTAAATGATATATTACTCCACGTTTGGCCATTGGGTAGACACCTCTAGCATATAATAAGTATGCTAAGGTGTGCATTGTAAGTCCTACTAACCATGAGAAAAGGGGGAAAAAAAACCAATACAATTCTGGTGAAAAGAATAAATTTACTAAAAGAAGTAAGATATTAACTAAGATATAAACTGATATATGGATTCTCACAGAAAACCTAAAACTTACTTTCTGAGCAGCAATTTTTCTCAAACTTTCTTCAGAAAATGCATTATTTTCATTCATATTTCATCAAAATATTTGGGAAATCTAAAGTTTAATTCTTATATTTTAATAAAATAAATAGTACTATATATTCTTGTTGATTCTACATACTAGAATTATTAACAGATCACCCTTTAAACCTTTAAAATTGTGATTATTACTATTATTAATGGAAGAATTTTAATGGAAGATCTATATATCGTTATAAAATTTCCCTAGATCTTCAAAGCTTTCCATATCTTTTAAAATAATACTAATTATACTCTTAAGAATAAAATTAATCAATAATTGTATTAGTAGCAAAAAGTATAAATATAAAGTTTTGCAATTTAATCAAGCCTTACCCCAAATTAAAGCCACTAAATATATATGTCATCATTATCTGAATATCTTGAAAAAATTGAAGAATGGGACCATAAAGCATTTTTAATTATTTATAAGAGTGATTTTAGCAGAAGATCTAAGAAATTTGCTATTTTTTTTAGTTTTTTTGGGTCTTTGTATTTCTGGGGCCTTGTATGGTTAATTTGGTTTATTTATGGATACGTTACAAAAGATTATTATCTCTTAGTACTTTTTACAGGTGGTTTTGAACAGAGTATTATTATCCATAGTATTATTCGTTATAAATTAATAAGAAGAAATCGTCCTTTTATAAAACTTCAAAAGGAAGGGGTTAAAAAACATGATGACTTTATAAGAATCCCATACTTAATGAAAGAATCAGAAAAACAATCTTTCCCTTCAGGTCATGTGACCTTTCTATTATTTTTCGGTTTTATTTTTGCTTACTATTTTTCAGATTACTTTTGGGTAATTCTATCTATTTTTATTGGATTGGATATTATAATGGCAATTTCAAGGTTGATCCTTGGTGTACATTTCCCAATTGATGTTATATTTGGATTTGTTTTTGCAATACTATATGCTCTTTTATATCTTGGAGTTACTTACATATATTGGGTTAATTTTTATTATTGGTTGGGAGCAACATTTTCTCCAATAATTCATTTTTGGTTATAAAAAGAGTATCTTTTTTTTCCATTCTTTTTTTATGTCACTATGAGTATCAAAAAAACTTCAGAACTTTCTGAAGCAAAAACAGGCTTTTTGGTATTAACAAAAAGGCTTTGGCCACATTTTCTTATCTATATTAATTATGCATTTACAGTTTCAGTGTTGTTCATCAATATTGTTATTATTGCGGGGATTATGTGGCCTGGCGACATACCTTTCGCTTTTGAACTTCATGCTGGTGAATTAGGTATATTAACAGGGACATCAATTTATATAATAGCAATTTCAGGAATTTTATTTGGTTATTTAGCAGATAAATTCTCTCGTATCAAGTTAATGGCATATGTGGAAATAACTTATGGCATTGGTCTCTTTTTTAATGGATTTATACCAGCAGGTCAGGGCCATACAACATATTTTTTCTTCTTAATATTTAGTTTAGTTAGAGGCTTTTCAATCGGAGGTTTTTGGCCATTGATAACTTCCCATGTAGACGATTCAACAGAAACTAAAGAGCGGTCTCAATTTTTTGGTGCTATGCAGGCAGCATTTCAGGTATTTCAAATTTTTGGAATGTTCATATCTGCGATTTTATTTCAAACTAATTACTGGAGAATATTCTTTATATTTGTTGGAATATTGGCATTAGTTTTTGGATTTTTAATATTAATAAGAGGAAAAGAACCTAAACGAGGAGCCAAGCGTGAAGAATTAAAACAAGTTCTGTCAAGTGAAGATGTTGTTTATGAATATAAACTAACTAAAGATACGATAAGATCTACAATTTTTGCTCCTACTAACTTAATAGCTTTTTTCGAAGGTGTTTTTACTACTATTTTACTAGGTGTACCTGATTTTTTAATGATTGCATATTTACAATCTCCTCCTTACAATTTTTCACCGTTCATTTCTGCTATTTTTCTTATTATATTTGGATTACCAGGTGGTTTAATTGGATCATTAGCTTTTGCTAAAATCTCTGACAAGTTAGGAAAGAAAAGCATTAAGTATAGAATATATATGATCGTACTTTCGACAATAACGCTTTCATTAGTATATGTTGTCATTTTTAATTTACCTCTCCCTATTATGACTCCAGAACAGGGGAATAACATAATTTTTGTCTTATCTGTTCCGATTATCTGGATAATGGGTTTAGCTGCATTTATAGCAAGAGCTGTAGTTGGTCTTTGGAATATAAATCAACCACCTGTTCTACAGCAAATAAATTTACCTGAAGCTCAAGGCAAAATTAATTCTGCAAATCAATTTTTAGAAGCAATTGGATCAGGAACGGGGCCTATAATTGCAGGGTTTATACTAATGGCTTTTAATCAAGACTTTCAACTGACTGTATTTATTACCATGATCTTAGGTATAATGGGTGGTCTTTTATGGTTACTTGCTGCAATATGGGTAGAAAAAGATGTAAATAGAATATCAGCAATTTTAAGCAAACGAGAAAGAGAATTAAGCACTAAATCTCAAATTGACTAGTCAACTAATAATAGTTTTATAAACCACAAATCTTTTTTTCTTTATTTTATTATCCTAATCACTAACATGCGGTTAAGTTTCAGAAATGGGAAAAAACAACCGGTACCATATCACCACAAATTTACTTCAGATTTTAACTCAGTGATTTTTATCGTTTTATGGAATTCTCTGGGCTTTTTTTTCATTGAATTCATAATAAATTATATATTTTTATTTTATCCTGCTTATCAAGTGGGATTATTTTTTTCCTTTATCACTTCTGGAGGTTTAATCAGTTCAATATTTATTGGTTTTTTAACTGATCGTTATTCTAAACGGATTTTAGTTATGGTGGGCTCCTTTGGGAGAGGGATTTCTTACTTTGGGCTTTATATTTCTATAATATTAGAATCATTTATAGGTATATATATTAGTGCTTTTGTTTTAGGATTAGGAGCTTATATTTTCTGGAATCCGTTAGATTCTATAATTTCTGAAAAATCTTCAAAATACTATAGATCGTCTGCCTTTGGAAAGCGAAGACTTGCTCTCGGGATGGGAATGTTGATTGGAACCATTGTTGGGTTCGTAATATTTAGTTTAGCAAATTTTGTTACACCAGGTAATCCTTTTTTTGTATATGGAGCAATTCCGGTATTTGGTATCTCAAATTTTTATGCAGGGATTCAATTCTCAAGGAAAGTAGATGAAAAAAAAAAATTTATTTATCCTGAAAATGATAATGATTCCCTAGTAGACCCTAATTCAGAAAATTCTACAGAATCTTCAAATGAATCTCTAGGTTTTATTTATTTTTTAGGAATTGTAATATTATTCTGTGGATTTCTTCTATCTGCTATTAATTTTGGATTTTATCGTCCTTACATTCAACGATATGTACTTGAATATATTAATCGTAATGTAGAATTAGTAGCTGCTTTCTATTTACCTACTGCATTGATAGGTGCATTAATTGCGCCTAAACTAGGAACAATTGCAGATAAAGTCAATACATATTTGGCTATTGCAATTGCAAGTTTTTTAGGTGGAGTCGTAACTTGGTTGATAATTAATTCAGGTAATTTATGGTTCTTTGCCATTTTATTAGTTATTGATCAGACTATAATGTTAACAGTTAGTTTTGTATTTATAAATTTCCTCAGTCGAGTTTCTGTTAAACATCGGGGAAAGATTTTCGGCTTAATTACAGTTTTTGAATCAATTGGAATGATTATTGGTCCAGTTTTAGGCGGATTAGTGTATTATGGAATTAGCGCTCAAGCGCCATTTATTATTTCAATTATTGTTGAGTGGTCTCTGATATCTTTTTTTGTAATAGGGATATGGATTCTCAACCCATATTTAGTAGAATCTATAAAAAACAAGAAAAAGAATTGAAAAGAAAGTTTGAGTTTTTAAAAAATTAATTAGTACCAATCTATAAAATCGTCTAATAGCCGTCGCTTTCTTTCTTTCTCACTTGTTTTTTCACGAGCCTCATCTACTACTCCAATTGCTATAACTCCCATTAATTCGAATTTATCGTTAGAAAATTTAAAAATTTCATTCACTTCCTCTTTTCGGGCAATAATTTCGCCTATCCAGACTGCTCCTAAATCTTCTTCAGCATGAACACCTAATAAGATATTTTCCATGAATGCTCCAATAGCTTGAATATCTTTTACTCTGTCATACCCTCTTTCAAGATCTAAAAAAATAACTAAATTTACATATGCGTCTTCAATAATTCCTCCATATTCCGAGAGTTCAGAAAGCATTCTTTTAACAGTAGGATGAATAACCACACAAACTCTCCATGGTTGGCTATTATTTCCAGAAGGTGCCCATCTAGCACATTCTAAAATATTTAATATCGTTTCTTTACCAATTTTTTGGTAAATAAAGTTTCTAGAGCTTTTTCTCTGTTTAATGAATTCTATAAAATCATTTTTAACTAGATCCATATTTTATCCTTATTTTAGATCTATATTTTAACCTTTTCCCAACCTACAGTATTTTCTAGGTATTATTCAGATATGATCCCGATATTTCTTCTATTTATGTTCATTAGAAATTATTATTAGGGTGAATATTACAAAGTTCAATCTATAATTGAATTATACATCAAGGTTATATTTATGGGAAAACATTGGGGAAAAAAGAATGATAATGAGTTATTAGGTTCACCACAAGAAACAATGGGGTTTTCTAAAGAATATTCTTCATTGCTTCAAAATTTTACAATAAGAAAATATGATTTTACTAATCTTAATCAGGTTGAAGATATAAAGAAACAATTATTGAAAAGAAAAATTCTAATTATTAACGCAAAAAATGTCCTTGAATATGTTGATGTTTCAGAGCTTAAGAGAACAATAGAAGATTTGAAATCTTTCCTACGAGAAAATGGAGGTAGTATGGGAAGACTTGGAGACCACTATTTAATAATGACGCCAAATGCGCATGTTAAAATAGCAAATTAAATTTTTATCTCTTTTTTCTTTCTCTAAGAATTTCAATAAAACTCTCAATTTGATTGAGAACTTGTGCCTCGTTCATCTTACGTGGGTCATTCATATCACTTGTTATAACAAGCGAAGGAATATCTGCTTCTTCCATCAATTTACGCTTTAAATCATACATCCCGCAAGCATTTGGGCGACATGAAAGATTATCATGCATTAAAACACCATCGATATTCCACGCTTTCACTGTTTCTTTGAGTTTTTCGAATCTTGTTTTAAGATCGTAAATATACCAGAAACTTAACATTAATTCAGCCATTGATTCTACTGGGTTATTTATAACCATTTCCTTTGTAATATTTGGATTTGTATATTTACTAAACGCATAAACATAAGTTTCATAAACAATAATAGCATTCCATTTCTCTAAATTTGAAAAGAAGCGAAGGTTATACCAATAAGGAATTCCCATGAAAGCCAATCTATAATCTTCTTGTTCTAAAGCTCCAATTCCGTTATCTACGCGCTCCTTTGCTTCCTTATACATCTTTTTATACAATCTAATTGGAGATTTCAACCCAGGCATAGTAAATAATGGAAATAAACCTCCAAATGTGTCTCTTGTAGAAACAGGACAAGGGATATTTTTTCTTAATTCAAAAATATCTTGCCATACTTTACCAAGTTCATAAGAGTTGAGAGCTATTTCTTTTCCTTTTTCTAAATTATATTCATTTCCTGTAATTTCAGAAATAAAATCTAGTAATTCCCAAAGTTGTTCTCTTATGTATTTTTTGAAGTATTCTTGTTGTCTCTTGGTGGTATTACTTACAACATGAGGTACGTCAATCGTAAAATGAGGTACATTTAATCTTTCTGATTGTACTTGGAACCAGTTAACATGGGTATCACAAATAACATCACTAGATAGCATAAAAGTTGGTTTTTCTGTTCCTCCCACACTCATATCTGCATTACTTAGTACAGCACCTACATTTGTTTTGAAATAAGAGCAAAGATCATAAGAAAAGCCTTCTTCTTCTGCCAATTCTATAAAATTTTGAGATTTCTTAAGAGCTGCTGAAATTGTAGCTGAATTTTCGGGTAACATTGGCTGTACGCCCATTGTGTATAATAATTCAACTGGTGTCCCTGCTGTTGCCCAAGCGGTAGGTTTATCGTCTCTATGAGCTTGTTCAATCGCTAAAAAATGTCTTCCCATTTCATTTTTTAATTTATTTGTTGCATTTAACATCTTTCCACTTTTCTTTACTTGAGACAATTTTTCTTCCCTCCTTTAAATTATTTCTTTAAATGCTTCAAATCTAGTTGTTAATTGTTTAAAAGATTCTCTACTATATTCTATTTCAACGAATAAATATGGAATTCCTAATTCTTTGAACTTTTTATTAAAGTATGGATGATCATATAAAATTGGTTCACAAAACTTCTGAGCTATATTTATAACTCCATCAACATTAAATTCTTGGGCTAAATTCTTTAAAATATCAAATCGTTTATAGGAAGGAAATTTAGTAGAATAAATTGGTTTATTCAAATGATATTCTGCTAAAGCTTTCAGAGGTTCTTCATTTTCATTGACATTATTCCAAAAATATTTTGTCCCTATGCATAGATCATCAATAATAATATGAAATCCAAGACTTTCGAGAAATCTAATGAATTCTGTGTCGTCAATAACCGAACCTGTCAATAAGATTTTTCTAATTTCTTTTTCTACTTGTGGTTTCTGTGTTTTTAATTCTTTTAGTTTTGACTCGAGTATTTCTAAAGCTTTATTTTTATCCATTTTTTGCACTTGTTTAACTAAGTCATGAAATTCAGAGCCTTTTAAAATCATCTTTCCCCTATAATCTGAAATTTCTCTTAATAGACTGCGAACCTGGTTCATCTTTTTTATTGCTTTACTTAGTTTCTCGGGTGTTATGCTTACATTAAATTTTTCTTCTAATTGCTTGATTAGTTCTTTTATATCCTCAATAAAGAATTTTAAAGCAGCCTCATTACGCTTCAGAGGAGCATTTAAAAAGTATAAAAACTCAAGCTTAATACACTCTATCCATATATCGAATTCTCGATTAGTGCAATCACATCCATGAGTAGTAATAACACCCTTAACATCATCATTAAATCCTTCAATTGCTTGTTCTAAAATATTTTTAGCCCAAATACAATGGTTTGGAGGAATATGTTCATTCGCTTTATCAATTCCAATAGTAGGATTTCCAAACAATCTTACAGGAACCATATCAGCAGCTAGAATTATCTCTTCAGGTGTTTCAACACATGCATCAAAATAAGCAATTTTTACCATATTTACGCAACATGAAATAATATTTTGTCCTAAAATCTTAATGTTCTAAATTCTTAAATGTTTAAAAAAATATTTATTTAATCCTACAATTTAATCTATATATTAACATTAATTTTAAGAAGTTTTTATCTAAATGTCTCAACAAACTATTCATCGTACTTTATCAAAAGCAATTTTAAAACCATCGGTAAGAATAAAGCTTAAGATCTGGAATACTTACCTAACAGGAAAGCTCGTTAAATTCGATAATTATATGAATTTAATTGTCAAAGATGCTAAAGAGATTTATTTCGGACGAGGCGGTAAACGAAGTAAAGATTTAGGTACTTGCATGATACGTGGCGCCAGTATAATATTTATAGGACAGGATCGGGAGAAATTAGTTCTTGGCATGGATGATGAAGAAAAAATTATGTATAGAGAAGAAACTGAAGATATATAAATAAGAGATGTTTAAATATGGGAAAGGGTACTCCAAGTAAAGGGAAAAAAAATAAAGCAGCTAGCCATAAGACATGCAGGAGATGTGGAAGACATTCTTTCCATCGTCGAAAGAGATTTTGTGCTTATTGTGGGTTTGGAAAAACCGCTAAACGACGTTCTCCTTCTTGGCGAAATAGAATTCCTGCTTTTAATGGGCAAAGATCTTTTTATCGAATTAGAAGAAAAGTTAGTGCTTAATCTGTTTTGAATTTATTAACTACATTTTTCTTTAAAGTTGAATAGATATTTTATATTTTAAATAGATATCTTTATATTATTCATAATTTATATGAAATTAATACAAACCTATTTTTGTTTGAATATGAATAATTTATTAGTTGAAAGCTTAAATAAAGAACTTGAGAGATTAGAGAATTTTAGCGAAATAATAGGTACTGCGATTGTAAAAAGAAACGGACTTTTAATTTCATCAATACTACCAAGGGATATTGACGAAAGAAAATTGGGTGCTTTGGCAGCTACTATGTTTGAAGCAATTGAAACAGCCGCATCAAGTTTGGGAGTTAATCAAATTAAAAATTTAACTGTTGAATATCAAGATTATCAATTTATAGTTATGGAAATAGATCAAAATGCTCTTTTGGTTTCATTAATTGAGTTTGATGCGAATTTAGGTTTGATTTTTATAGAAATTGAGGAAAGTATTAAAAGTATTAAAAGTTTAATTCGAAGGTGATTTTTTATATTAACAAAAAGCCAAGAGGAAAGATATACGAGGCAGATAATATCTCCTTTAATTGGAGAGGAAGGGCAAGAAAAAATATCAAAAATAAAGGTCCTTCAAATAGGAGCAGGAGGTCTAGGTTCACCATTTTCTTTATATCTTACGGCAGCTGGAATTAATGAATTAACTATAATTGATAATGATATTTTAGACATCACAAATTTGCAAAGACAAATACTCTACAACGAATCTCAAATTGGTGATGATAAAGTTAAATCAGCAAAAACTGTATTAACTAAACTTAATTCAGATGTCAATATTAACACTTATAAAGATTATATTGATGAGGGTTCTATTGTTAAATACTTGGAAGAAATTGATTATGATTTCATTGTGGATTGCTCTGATAATTTTAAAACTAAGTTTTTAGTAAATAAGATTGCTGTAGAACATAATATTCAGTGTGTAATTGCAGGAATTAAAGATTTTTATGGACAAATTATGACTATTAAACCAAGAAACTCTGCGTGTTACCAATGTGTCTTCTCTCCAATAGATACTCCTCCAGATGAAGGTCCTTTACCCGTAATTGGTGTTACTCCCGGAATTTTAGGAACACTCGAAGCTTTAGAAGTTTTAAAAACAACTTTAGGACTGCCAAATTTGGAAAATAAAATTCTAATGGTTAATTTAATAGATTTAAGATTCAATATTATAGATATTGTGAGAAATGAGAAGTGCATTTGCTCACAATAATATATTAAAAATAAATTAATTAGAATTTAGTAAATTCTGGATTCTTTTCAAAAAATTCTCTAAAATTTTTACCTCTATTAGCATAATCGCTAGCAGTTTTCTCGCCTATTAATATTTCTTCTTTTGGAAGGTTTTTTAAGAATTTAGCTGGAACCCCAGCCCATAGTTGCCTAGTAGGTATTTCTTTATTAGTAATTACAGCTCCCGCAGCAATCATCGAACCATTATTCATTTTTGTATTATGAAGCACATTACTCCCGATACCAATCAAGCATCCATCTCCTATTTCTACTGGGCCATGAATCATCGCATGGTGACCAATTATACAATTTGAACCGATTTGAACTGATGTTCCCTTTTCCATATGGATGGTAACCTTTTCCTGAATACTGGTATTCTTGCCAATCTTAATTGGTCCTGAATCACCTCTTAAAACAGCTCCAAACCAAATATTACTCCCTTCTCCAATTGATACATCTCCGATAATAACTGCTGTAGGAGCAATATAAACAGAATCGTGAATTTGAGGTTCTTTTCCCGTTCTTGGGTTAGGCATTATAATTGGCATGTTATCTCGTATTATTATTTTTTAAATTTGAAGAATTAAACTCATATAAACAAAGTTATGTTAAATAAAGAAAAGTATATTACATTTATTATTTTTTAATTATTTTTTTCTCTTTCTTCTTCTTAAAGAAGAAGAATCATAGACTTAAAAGAAATTAATCAAAAATCACGTCTAAAAAATAACTAATAAATAGAATAGCATTTTAATTATAATTTAACGAATTTAATCATCTTTTATCAATAAAGGCGAATAAAAATGGAAGAAAATTTACAATTTATATATAAAAAAGAATACTGGTACATTAGTGCATTTATTAATACCAATGAATTTATTGGAGAAAATAAAGCAGAAGAAATCGAAGCTTTTTTATTAGAAAAATTAAGTAATCTAAGTACCAAATATTTAGAAAAGGCATTCAAATTTTTAGAAAAACAGCCTCATGCTGAGGAAAAGAAAGGTACATTGGAAGAAATGACTAAATCAATTTCAATTGAATGTGATTGGGAACCATTTTTCCAAAATTTCCCCTATATCGATGAGGATAACCCATATACGGAAGATAACAAAGATCTAATTTACAATACTTTAGGTTATTTCAGATTTGAAGTAGAATATTTCAAAAATGAGTCATTTAAAAAAGAGAAAATTACACCAGACCTAATACAACAAGTACCATTTATAGTACTTGATATTCTTAAGGAATTTAGCAAAGAAAGACAAAACCAATATCTACTTCTTGATACGGAAAGCCCAATTTATCTTTTCGTGATATCCACAAAAACAACACCGATAGAAGTTCAATGGGATAAGGAAAATGTATACAAGAACAGAAAAGTTCTTGGATATTGGACTCAAATTTACGCTGGTCAATGGCGTGATTATAGTGATGATCTTTTTGAAAGAAGAGTTAAAAAGAATCTATCAAATCGGTTATCTGAATTGCATTATATTAAGAGAAATTCTGGGTTTATTTATATGGCAGAAAGAACCTATGAATCAGAATTTCCATATATGATAGAACATATATTAGAACCAACGACAAAAATCAGAGCAGTGTTATTCTCGTTAATGACAATTAATCATTCTCTTGATGTTTTATTTATGAAAAGGTATTCCGATGTCTTTATGAGCTTAGAGAGAATTGAAGAAAAAACTAAAAATTTAAGGTTTTTAAGAGGAATGATTCAGACTAAGATGAGCCTTATTTATAACGAATTGGATCGGAATCCACGTCAACATTATAAAAGGATCTTAACCCACTTAATAAGCAAATTCCGTATTGAAGAAGTTATACGAAGAATAAATGAAAAATTCACGATGCTTTATGATTCTTTGCAAGAGTTATATTTAAAGAGAAGTGAAGAAACCCAAAAAAGAACAAAAAAGGCTATATATTACTTGAATGTCCTATTTGGTGCAGGATTTATAGTGGAATTTGTTAACACAATAAGAATTGCTTTCAGCTTACAAGAAACAGTTCAACCTTCACCTCTAATACATGCAATACTTTCGATAATTTTAGGATCATTCTTCCTAATTACGATTGGATATGCTATATATGTCAAAATAGTTTCAAAAGCTTCAGAACTGGGACATACGGTTGATGCAGTTATCCAAGATGATAACCAAAATATCATATTAATTAAAAGAAAATATGCTCCTTATAAGGGAAAATATGCACTTCCTGGAGGATTTATAAAATATAATGAAGATCCAGAACAAGCTTTAATCAGAGAAGTAAGAGAAGAAACCAATCTAGCTGTGGAGATTCTAAAAAAGATTGGGACATATGATCAAAAAGGAAGAGATCCACGAGGGAGAGTTGTATCAACAGCATTCAAATGCCGTATAGTAAAAGATCTTTCAAGAATGAAAGGTGGAGACGATGCTCTTGTTGCTGAAGCTATACAAATTGATAGAATTAAATTAATGGATTTGGCTTTTGATCATAAGCAAATATTAAAAGATGCTGGTATATTATAAAAAAAAGTTTTTAAAATTATTTTTTTTTTTATTTATTATTATTCCCTAAACTAGTTTATGCTAAATTTTAACGAAAATTAATATAATCAATACACATCAATTTGAGATTTATTATATGCAAATATGACTGTTAAACAATTACA
>CP070831.1:1619237-1633294 GCA_020344955.1 Promethearchaeota archaeon
AGAAAAGCATTTAAAAAACCGACTCCGGAAGGAGTTAAAATACTTAATGCTGTCCAGGATGTTTATCTAAACAAGGATATAACTATTGCCTAACAAACCTTTATATCTTCTTTTTTTTTTAACAATTAATTTTTAATTAAATTAAAATTAAAAATAAAAATAACATTATTCATACTAAAGAAGTAAATTTTTCTTAAGAGAATTATGGCAAAGGATAGAAAAATTAGATCAGATCCAAGTATTAATCCTTATAGAGTAAAACCGACACCTAGTTCACCTCAAAAGGCATTCATTGATTTCCGTACTCGTAGAATTTGCCCGGCATGTGGACGAGATATTAAAATTGATCACAATTTCTGCAAATATTGTGGGGTTGACTTAAGTGGAATAGATCCTATTGGAAAAGATGAAATATCAAGAGAATTGGCTACAACAGCAGTTATAGATCCAGATCCAGAAGTAAGGAAGGAAGCTGTTGATACTTTAGGGGATTTTGGAGATAATACAGTTTTAGGTGTTCTCACATACGTTTTATTAAATGATCCAGATGAAAATGTAAGAAAAGAAGCTGCAGATGAGTTGGGAGATCTTCACCATCCTTTTAGTCTAGAGGTATTAGCAAAAGCACTTAAAGATGAAAGTGCTTTAGTAAGAAAAGAAGCTATTGAAGGATTGAAAAAGATAAAAAAAAAGACTAAAGAGAAAAAACTACATGAAGGAAAACCAGAGAGTAGAGAAAACGACAAGGATAAAAGTGAAAAAGAAGAAAATTTAAAAGAAAATAATTCTGATATTTTTTAAAAAGCTTAATTTTTTCTAATTTTATATTTCAAACTTATAAGTTTATTGAAAAACCTAATAGAAAAAGTGTAAGACTCAAAATTTAATAACTTAGAATTTAATCGTCTTTACTAGGAATTTTTGGTAATTGTCTTCGATTATTTGGTTTTTTATTTAGAGATTTCTCTAAAATTTCTATTATTTCAGCTTTTCTTGCATTAGAAGGTAAAACTATATTTTTTTCTTCAGCGTAAGCTTTAAGATCTTTTACTGTCATTGGCTTAAAGTCTACTGTTTTTGAAGTAGAAGTAGTTTTACTTGATGATGTTGTTATTTTTACAGGTTTACTAGGTATAGGGGTTGATATCACTTCCTTTTTTATTCCTGTCTTAAATTCTTTCTCAAGAACTTCAACTGCCTCAACAATACCTTTATTTTCATCAAAATAAACTCTTAATAAATGCTTGTCTAATTCTATCATGTCTTTTGGAACATTTTTAACTGGTTCCCACTCTGTCTCTTCAACTTCTTTTCCAAAAACCTTTGCAATTTTTGATACTGCTCCATAAAGCGTATGACCTAATATGAGATTTGTTCGTTTATACCCATTAGAAACCTCAGTTTTTAGGATCTTTTCTTTTATCTTTTGTTTTTGTCCTTCTGATAATCCTAATGCTTTCGAAACAGCAGAATGTTTCTCCAATGTAGATCTTCCTTCCGGTGATGGTGTACTTTTAGCAAAAGATGACATAACTACTTTATTACTGGTATCCGCTAAGGCTGGTGAGTAATAATCTTCTTCAGTTTTGGCTTCGGTGGCTTTTGGAGTTGCATCTTTAATGGTTGCTTGAACTCCTCTTTCTCGTTCAATATTTCTTACATAGCGCATATCTTCCAGTCGTTCGGTGACTTCCATTGATTCTAATTTAAAAGTATTTAAGAATTCTGCTGGCTCATCTCCGGCATCTACAGAAACAATCTTACACCGATGGTACCTTGCATCCTTCATCAACTCTTCTTGAAGAGCCTGTGCTACTCTAGAACTGATAAATCGTTTTCGAACAGGTGATTTTGCACCTTTCCAGATGAATATCCTGCGTAAATCTTCTTTAATTATTACTAAAACTTGTTCTGGATGTAGACATTCTTGAAGTTGTTCTTCTTCTATGTTTAATTTAATTCTTTCTCCAGAATCGTCTAATTCGTAAACCATAAATGTTTCATATTCTGCCATTCTTATCCAACTATTTATTTATCTAATGGTCGCTTGTCTTATATGAAAGTTATTAAAAAATCTTAAGAAAAATTTGAAATTTCTTTTCAAAATTACTTATTTTAAAGAACATATAAATTACGTTTATAAAAATTTTTTTTTTTAAAAAAAAAAAGTAATATTTGAGTCAAACCAGTTAAAAAAATTGAAAAAAAATTTTAATTTTAATCACATATCATGGAGAACATTGTCAATTGATAGTACAAATCCTACAAGGATTCTCCGATCAGTTTCATTATCAAGAATTCTTAATGCATATGTATCTTTAAAGTCAAGTAATCCACCAAGAAATATATCCCTCCATCTGTCGGCTTTTTCGATTTCTGCGACAACTTTTCCAGTGGTAACATCATAGACTTTATAGCTCCAACCCATGAATTTACCTTGAGCCCGAAACCATTGAACACCGTTTGGGTCTTCTAAGTAAAATACTGGTCTGAAAAATGATAGAATCTTTTTCTTAATACGTGCAATTAAATTCCCTTGAGGGTCTTTCAAATCCTGGGCACCGCGAGCAGATACTATTTTTGCATGAATTGTTGCCGCAATGGTACCATCGACTTCCTGTAATTCTACTCTTCTCCTTATGCTGAGAATAACGCGTTTCATTCTACCAATAATTTGGTTATTTTCGTCTAAGATTTCACCGCTTCCCCAATCAGGTTTAAAAGGGAAAACCTTTTAAATATCCCAGTATTTCTCTTTAAGAATGTAGTAATTGCGGTTAATATCAAATAATCCACCTTGACGAGTTTCACTTGGTTGTGTTGTAGCTGTAGGAGCTGGTATGCTTTCTTGAGATCTTATACTCTCTGGTATTGCTGAACCACATTTTTCACAATAATTTTGCGATGAATCAATAGAATCCCCACAATTTGGACAATATGGCATTTTTATACCTCTATTTTTTATTATTATTATATTTTACTTTGATTAGTGAATGGTGATGTAGTTTTATAAAGTTTCGGATAAAAAGACTATTTATGGATTCATGAAAATATTTTAATTATATACGGTTTAATAAATATTATTATAAAAAAGTAGTAAGAAGAGCAATGTCATCCATTCCAAAATTATTGAAATTAAAAGATTATATTACACTTATAGGAACATCTCTTGGAATTATCGCTTTAGTATGTGCTTGTATTGGTAGCCGCGAATCTCTTTCTTTAGGTTTTTTTCTAATATCTATTTCGCTTGGTACAGATATGATTGATGGATATATCGCTAGAAAAACGCAAACTGTTAATGAAATGGGTAAGGAAATGGATTCATTAAGTGATTGTCTTACGTTTGGTATAGCCCCCGCAGTTTTAACTTATCAATCTTTTAAACTGGATAATTTTTTTGATATTATTATAATAATTGGAGCGATTTGTTTTGCATTTGGGGCATTACTTAGATTAGCACGATTTAATATTACAGAAAGTCCAGGTTACACAGGTGTTCCAACACCAATAAGTGCTCTAATGCTGATTACTTTTTTTTATGCAAATTATTTCTATTCTTTTGCTATGGGAGGTATTACCTACCCCTTTCTTGAAATTTCCTCGTATTTAGTCCCTATTATTATGGGTTTAATTGGGTGGTTTAATATTACTACTTATATTCATTTTGGTGAGAAAGATAAATCAATATATATATTATTTATTACAGTTGCTCCTCTTTGTCCAATTTTTGGAATAATTGGTGTTAGTTCACCTAATTTTCTTACGTCGACTATAGTATCAATATTTTTCCTATCATCCTTCTTTCTTATAATGATACTAATTGTAAGGGGATTTTTCTTATACCTCAAAATAAAAAGAAAATCAGACGTTGCTTCTCATTAACAGATCTTTGACTTTATCCAACACCTAAACATGAATTACTTAAAACAACTTATTTTTCCAAGTTTGAATGTGCTCTAAAATTTCTTTTTTGTCACCTTCATCTAATAATATGAGTTTTTCTCTGAACTTATTTATTATACTTCTTATCTTATGCAAGGTCACTGAGAAACCTTTTTTTTCTAATATTAAATCAGCAATATTTTGTAATTGTTTCCCAAATTCATCACCCTTAAGATTGTCTAACTTTTGGATCAGATTTGTAAAGGCATTATTGATTTCTACTCCAGCTTCATCATCTGCTTGAGGTTGTGCTACCGTTAAGAAATCAATTTTTTCTTTTAACTTTTGTTTTAGATCTATTATTTGAGGCTTTGGAGTAATAGGAGTTGTAGTTTTTACAGATGAAGTTTTAATAGATCTCTTATCATCTTTAGATATTTCTTGTATTTGGCTTGGGACTGAAATTGGTGGCTTTCCCATTTTTTCATCTTCCTTCTTAGGTTTTTTAGTTACCTTTTCAAATTGAGTAACAGTAGTAACAATAGGTTTAGCCGTTGTGAGTACTTTAATTGGGGTTGTTTTACTTATTTCTGGTTTGACTTTTTGAGCAGCATGAAAAGTATCTGAATAAGAATTTTCCCATATATTATTAATTAATGGTTGTATTATCTTGATTAATGGTTTAAAGATACATCCAAATCCAATAAAGTCTTTCAAAGTATTTTTAGAATCTTGAATGATTCCTAAAATGAATTGATTCTTATCAGCTTCAATAACAATTAGATCATCATTTTGATAAGTTCTATATATTATATTTGTAATTTTTTTAAAACTTTTAACAGTACTATTAGTGTGGGCTTCTGATGCGGCTATTCTGACTTTTAAACTACTCGCAATTTTCTCAAATTGCTCAATTGCTATATGATTTTCAATATGTGGAATTATTATAGTCAAATTTTCTTTAGAATTTGCTATAAGATTTTGAATTATATCATTAATCCTTGTTACACTATTTATTACCCAAATATTGTAGAACGTAGGTTTTTCAACAATACTTATTTCATGAAGATATTCTTTCATTACGTTTTCAATTGGTTTATTAAGGTTTGATACTTCATTTATAGAATTCTGAATAATTGTGTTTAAACTATTCGCAATTTTAGTTTCAACAATTTTTATTGCCGCTGATAGATTTTCAGCATTATCTTTTAGTAAATCGTAAATACTATTCATTTTAGTCTCGAAATTAGTTAACATATTTAATAAAAGCATTTTAAAATCGTTTCTATATTGAAAGATTATTTCAGAGGTATTATCTACTGGTTTAGAAATCTTTTCAAATTCTTTTTCGATCAAATCATGTAAATTATTTGTAAATTCTCCAACCATATTGTCAAATTTTTCTTTAAAAAGCTGATCAACAAGGGAGATAATTTCTTTCTTTTTTATATTTCCAACTAAATCTGCTTTAAGTGTGTTAATAGTTTTTATTAAATCTGCAAATTTAGTTTGGGTAATACTTTTTATATTATTGTGGAGATCAGATATTTTATCCTTTATATCTTTTAGTTCTTCCATTCCCTCTACAATATCTTCCACCTCTTGTTTCTGGATAATAGAATCTTCATCAATATCTTTCTTAATTTCTTGAAACGCTTTTAAAATGGTATCTAACTTGATGATTTTATTCTCTTCAAAAATTTGCGATACAGAATTAATCATTATTTCTTGAATTGAATTTTTAATATTTATTAGATTTAGGTCAATATTGTGATAATAATTGAGAATTGGTAGAATTGGAGGTAAAGTGGAGTATTGTGTTAATATATTTGGATTTTTGGATGATATTTGGACCAATAATCCAGCTTATTTAAGCTCATTTAGACAATTATTAAATTCTTCCTCAGATGCTTTTGGCACAATGCTATACAATTCATAATAAGATCGAGTAAATTTGCCTAATGATTTAAGATATATTTCTATTGAATATTCGGAAAACTGCAATTTTCTTAAAAAGTCATCCATTTATTCTACACCTATCTTTTTCATACAATTTGGACTACTTGATATAAATTTATAAACCATTTGAATTTTTATTTATATTTATTTTATCTATTTTTTCTAAAAAATTTTTAAGGAAGTTCTGTCATTATTAACATTATTAATATAGGGGATTCTTTCTATTATTAATAGATAATTGTGATTTATATGAATGAAGACATCTATTTTTACTTAGATTTAACAAAAGACATGATTAAAAAAAAGGAATTAATAAAATCAATTAAGTATTATATTGAGGAAAAAAACAAAGTAAATATAAAGGGGCGTTATTCTCTTCTGATATTTCAAGAGGAAGGAAATCCAATCTTTATAAACGATAAAAAAGATTCTGATATAATTACTAAATCAATCGAAGAAAATTGGAAAGGACGCCCAAAAGAACAAAGCTATTTTGAAAATGGATTATTCTATATTTTTTCATATATCGCTGAAACAGTGAGAAGAAAAGCTAAATATAATAGAATTATAATTATTACAGATACACCATCCGACTTATCTGAGGATTATCAAGTAGCGCTATTTAATCTTGTATCAAAAATTAAAAATTTTCCGACTTTTATTGATATAATTAGAGTATCAAGCATGGATGAAAGATTCTTCAGTGATGATGTAAAGTTGAATATGTTGGCATCTGATACGAAGGGTGGTATATTTTATATTAAAGATAGAAAGGAGTTTTCTGATGTAATTAAGAAACTCGTAAAAACTAAACAATTTTTGACTACTTTTATAGATAAACCTGATCTTATTAAAATCAGTAAAGAGGATTATTTTTTTTATAGTCACTTAGCTAAATCCCTAAAAAAAACTAAAAATGTGGAAGGATTAGTATGTCATTTTTGCCACGAGGAAGTTTGTCCGATATGTACAGATATATATGATGTCCCATTAGTTTGTGAAGATTGTAATTCAGGTTTCCACAAATGCTGTGTTACTAATTATGTGATAAATAATAATATCGGTATTCCTAATATTTTTCGCTGTCCTAACAAAGACTGTGATGTACTTTTAAAAATAGATGAAGATGAAATTATTGAGGTATCTGGGGAAGTAGAAGTAAGTACAGTAAAAGAATATCTAGATGAGGAAATAACTGAAAAATTTCATAAAGAACTTCCCAAAGTAAAACCATTACCTATTTCTGCTTCTAATAGAGAGGCTGAAAAAAGTGAAAAATCAGAATCTTTGACAATTTCATCAGAAGGAGAACCTATAAAAACTATTCGAATTGGTGGATTTTTTGGAAAAGCTTATACTGTTAAAAAAGTTGGTGATAAAATCGTCTATGAAAGAGTAACACAAACTGCTTTTAAACCAAACTCGGGAACTAACCTCCCAGGAAACTCGACATCAAGAAAATCATTTTCTTCGATAAATGAAAGAGAGAGAAAGAAACCAACTTTTATTATATGTCAGCAATGTGGGACTCAAAATGATTTCCAACAACTAAAATGCTCGAATTGTGGATTTAAATTATAACACAAAAAGAAAATTTAGTTTAACGATACTTTTATATTTATACTGTCAATTAAATGCTTTTAAAACGAAAAAGTGACAAAACAGATCAAAGCGTTTTTAGAATAATCAATAAAAATAAATAAGACTTCTGTTATTATTTTTTTATAGTTTTACGATTGATGTCAAAATGTTACCAAGAACCGAAGCAGTAAATTCAGAAGAATTTATATTCTACATCGACTTAGTATCCGAATTTATTAAGAAAAGGCCTTTAATGAAAGCAATAAGTGCTTTTATTAAAGAAAAGGATAAATATAATGTTTTAACTTCTTATGGTGTGGTTTTATTTCAAAAAGATGATAATCCTATCAGTGTTTACGATTTAAAAGATGCAGAAACAGTTTTGAATACCATAAATGAATCTTGGGAAACAAAAGAAAGTAAAAAAAGTTATTTAGAAAATGGATTATATGAAATTTTAGCATATATTTTTCGAAAAAGTCGTGAAACAAGAAAAAATTATCGTGTTATAATAATTTCAGACACTCCAAGTAACTTATCTGAAGATTATTATAATGCACTTTATGATTTATTAATTAAGGCAAAAAAGTTTTCAGCATTTATCGATATAATCCGTGTCGGAGATGAGAAATTTTACGATGATGATGTTAAACTAAAAGTGATTTCCAGTGAAACTCATGGAGGGACATTTTACTGTCCAAATGAAAAACTTCTCCCTAATATTTTAGGTTCCTTAATTCAGAACAAGAAAGAATTTAAAGTTATTAAATCTGAAGACGCTGAACAGGTTTTAGAAGCAGATAAGGTCTTCTATGAACGGTTAGCAGTAGATCTTATTAGTATATCCCCAGAAGATAATGAAATCTGTAATATTTGTGAGCAAGAGCTATGCCCTATATGTGAAGCGCATTCAGATGAAATTCATAAATGCTTTAATTGTAATACAAAATATCATAGTTGTTGTGCTGCAAAATATTCACTCGCGAAAAATATTGGATTCAAACACATTTTCAGATGTTTAAACTGTGAAACACTATTAAAATTGGATGAAGAATTCGTTAAAATGGTATATGAAGAAGATCTAGAAGAAGGATTACCTGAACTTGATCTAGAAAGACCCATTTCAGAAACAATAGAAGCTGAACAAGTTCCGAATGAATTAGAAGATATTGATGTGGAAATAACAGAACAAGCTCCCCCAAAAGAAACAAAAAAAATTAGGGTAGGTGGATTTTTTGGAAAAGAAATTACAATCGAAACTAAAAATAATAAAAACGATTTAATTTCAGAAATTCCCAAATCTAGCGAACGAGAAAACCCTATATCTATAACGTCTTTAAAACCACCAAGAAAAAGAGGAACTATATTAATAAAATTATGTAAAATTTGTGGAGCAACATGTGGTGCTTCTGATAAAAATTGTCCTACCTGTGGAGCAAAAATTGATTAATTTAACTCCAATTTTAAATTTTAAGATCTTCTACTTCAACAATTCCTGAAACAATTGTTTCTTGAACAGCCTTAAATTCTTTTTTCATTTTGTTCGAATAGTCCTTTAGTAATATTAGGATTTGATCAATTTTTTCTCTATGAAAATGAAACAGACTTATATCAAACGTCTTATCAGAATTATCTTTCATAAAATGAAATTCATAAAGAATAAACGGTTTTAGTTCTAATTTCTTCATTCTAATTTCTATTTTTTCAAAATCAGTCCACTTAATAATAAAAATAGGGATATTTGGGAGAGTAAATTCAATTTCTTCGGAAGAAATAGCAAATTTTCTAATTTTTCCGGGATTTTGGGTTAGAAGATATGAATAGTATAAAACAAATATGATGATAATTCCTAGACTGATGTAAATACTCAGAAAAGTCCCTGGAAATGCAACCATTATAATCATATTTATTATAGCTGCAAAAAGCATTATAAACAAACCTATCGAACACGGGATTGAAAAACTGCTGAACTTTTCTCCTGAAAAGTCAATCACTTCGTCTTTTTCTAGCTCCATTTTCTTAAACTTAGATTAATAAAGTTAACATATAAACTTTGATAATTCTTTTTACACAATTTTCAATATTGTTGATATGAACTAGAAGTTTTATATTAAAGATTCAAATATTAAAGCAATGCTAAATAAAAAAAATTTGATGATCTAAATGTTTTTAACGTCTGAATTAAAAAAATTTCATGAAGATAGGCCAAAATCAAAAAAGCTATGGGAAACATCAGTAAAAGTTTTACCTGGAGGAATTTCCCATAATATACGAACATTTGGGCTTCCATTAATTGGAGCTTTTCCTGTTTTCATTAATTCTGCTAATGGACCATATCTAATAGATATTGACAATAATAAATATATAGACTGTTGGAATGGTCATTTTGCGATGATTCTGGGACACAATCCCCCTCAAGTTCAAGAAGCTATCAAGGAACATTTAAAAAATGGATGGCATTTTGGCACAAATACACAGTATCAAGTTGAACTGGCAGAAAGAATAATAAAAGATAATCTTGGGATTGAAAAAATGAGATTTTGTACTAGTGGGACTGAAGCAACAATGTATGCAACTCGGCTTGCTAGAGCATATACGAAAAGGAAACTTGTAGCTAAAGCAGGACTAGGATGGCATGGAGCTAATGATACACTTTATTATGCAGTAGGAAGTCTAGATGCAGAAATTTGCCCACTAGGGCTTCCAAAACCAGAAGAAGCAGGAATATTAGCTTTTGAAATTAATAATGAAAAGGTTTTTGATCTTATTAAACTAAATTCTAAAAATTTAGCAGCTATTATTTTAGAACCAATCTTAGGTGGAGGTGGTGGTTTTCCAGTAAATCATGAATTTTTAAAAAGATTAAGGGAAGAAACTGAAAAATTTGATATTTTACTTATATTTGATGAAGTTATTACGGGTTATCGTTTTATTAATGGCTTATTTCAGAATCAAATAGGTGTAATACCAGATTTAACTACTATGGGAAAAATTATTGGAGGAGGTATGCCAATTGGTGCTATTGGAGGAAAAGAAGAAATTATTGAGCAATCAAGTCCTAATTTTGAAAATCAAATATTAATTGGAGGAGGAACATTCTCTGGATTTCCACTTAGTATGATAGCGGGATTAAAGACATTAAATATATTGAAAGATTCTCAAAAGAATTATCTACGAATAAATCAGGAAGGGGAAAGACTTCTTACTAAATTAAATCAATTTTTTAATGATGAAAAATTAAAACTTATCGCAATAGGTTATAAATCAATGATAATGCTTCACGCAATGACAAAAAGGATTGAACAACCATCAATAAGAGAAATAATCGAATTCAAGGATAAAAATAGAGAAGCATTACTCCAACTCGCTCTTTTCAATAGAAATATTTCTGGATTGCATGGATTAGGTTCCATTTCTATGGCTCACACTCATGAAAATATAGTCCAAATTCAAGATGTTGTAAGAGATATCGGGAAACCTGTTTCTCAACAAAGATTTAACTAAAATTCGCAAAAAATAAACTTGTTAAAATATTCAAACTTTGAATTTTATTATAATTATTTTTGATACGGAATGGAGATATGAAGAAAAAATTCAATGTTATTCAAGTTGGTTTAGGTCCTATGGGAAGAATAATAGCAAATCTGCTTCTTACCAGGAAAAATATAAATCTGATTGGAGTAAATGATATAGATCCTAAACTTATAGGTAAAAAGTTAAGTGAGCTGCCTGAAATTGACTATGAGACTGATATCACTATCGATTCTGATTTGGAGAAATTTTTAGATAAAAAGAAAATAGATTTAGCAGTAATTGCAACCTCGTCATTGTTAAAGAAAGTAGCCCCACTAATTAATAAAATTGTTAAATTTGGATGCAATGTGATTTCTATTTGTGAAGAACTATCTTATCCATATCAAGATCATCCTGAACTTTCAAAGGAATTGGATAAGCTTGCAAAATCAAAAAATGTTACAATTGTGGGAACAGGAATAAATCCTGGTTATCTAATGGATTTATTGCCAATTATTATAACAGCACCATGTCAAAAAGTTAGTTCAATAAGGGTGACTAGAATGATGAATTCTGCAAAAAGGAGAGTTTCATTTCAGAAAAAGATAGGAACTGGACTATCTGTTGATCAATTTCATAAAAAAATTAGTAGTAAAGAAATAACTGGTCATGTAGGTTTAACACAATCAATTCAAATGATTGTTGCTGCTTTAGGTATTGATTATGACGATATTGTCGAATTACCTCCAAAAGAAATAGTTACTGAAATTGAATTTACAACATCCTATGGAGAAAAAGTACCGAAAGATTATGTTTGTGGCTTACAAAGCAAAGCTTTTGCAAAAAAGGGGGAGAAAGAGATTATTATACTAGATTTTGTAGCATATGCTGGAGATCATGAAGAGTATGACAGTATAGAAATTGAAGGAACTCCAAATCTACACCAAAAAATAATTGGAGGAGTTCATGGCGATTTAGGTACTTCAGCTATGGTTGCAAACTTAATCCCAATTGTGATTCAAGCAAAAGCAGGGTTACTTACTATGAAAGATATTCCTATACCACGTAATACTGAAAATATTTGGAAAAAATAATAAAAAAATAGCTAAATAGGTATAATAGCATTTATAGGAAAATATAGTAGGATTGCTAGGACTCCAGCCATAGGAAATGTTAAAAACCAGACTAAAACAATTTTCCATAAACCTCTTTTAGTAGGTGTACGATTTGCTTTAGATAGTCCTACCAGTGATGCTACAAGCATATGTGATCCTGATAATGGAATTCCTAATGTTGTCCCAACAAATAATATAGCAGCTGTAGGGATTTGTGCTGCAAAGGTTGTACTTGGATAAAGCTCTGTAATTCTTCCAACACTCTTAATAACACCTCTTCCTAATACAATTAAACCTCCTGCTAAACTCAGGCCTGTTATTAATAAAAGAATGTTTATTTGTAAGTCTCCCACTCCAACAACAATTCCGACCGCATTTGAGCAATCGTTTCCTGCTCTTGAGAAAGCTGTTACGCAAATTACTATTAGGACTATATATGAAAATATTTTTTCTGTTTTTTCATAACTTTGAAATCCATTAAGATGTTTTGCTTTAAAATAATGCATAAGTTTAAAGACACCAAAAGTTACTACATAGCCAATTATTGGAGATAGTACCCACCACATACTTAAATAGATGATCTTCCCCCAATCAAGACTAGCATTGAGAGCTATACCAAGACCTATAACAGCACCAATTGTAGCATGAGTAGTTGATATTGGGAGTCCCAGTGCTGATGATAATATTAACCATATAGCAGTAGAAATTAGGATGGTGATAACAATCGGGTTATTAAGACCTACCAAAATACCTTTACCTACAGTTTTACTTACAGCTTCCCCTAATATAAGAGCTCCTGTTATTGAAAAAATTGCAGCTAAGATTAAAATTTGCTTCATATTTAGAATACGTGAACCATAAATTCCTGCAAAAGTTTCATCATTCGCCCCAATACCAAACGCGATTATAATTGCTATAACTAAAAAAGTACCTAGAATAATTGGTAAAGCCATTTGAATCGCCTTTATTATTTACTTGGATATTTTACTATTAAACTTCTTAGAAAGTCGCTTATCTCTTCAGCCCTTATAATCATGTCAAATAACTTAATGAAAATTTTAGAGGTTAGATATACTCGGAGAGATTTTTCCTCTGGTTTTCCATAGATAATTTTTAAAATTTTAAATTTAGTCTCACGAGCACTTCTTTTTAGATGCTCAATATCAAAACTTTTTTGATAAGCTGTTTTAAAATCTGTTTCCATGAGGTTTACCATATCAACTAGAGTATCAATAGTCTGTTGATATAAGTCATTCATTACTTTTGCATCTTTTTTTATATCATCAAATAATTCAAATGGAAATACTTTCAGTCCCATTGCTAGCTCTTCTGAATTATCTGAAATGATATCTAAATACTTAATTAGTCTATAACGATCTTCAACTAAGAATGGAAGAGCTCTTTTATCTTTATAAAGTAAATCAATATACTTTTCTTTAGCTCGGTCTGCCTTATGTTCACATTGCATTACTTCATCTAAATCTTTTTCAACCAGTTTTCCATTAATAAGATTATCGATGCAATCATGCAGTAATAGAGACCCATTAACTACATGATTATTAAATTCACTTGCCGCATCAAGAACTTTAGTCCTTTTATCACTTTTTAGTTTTATTTTCACTCTATTCACATCAAAAATTGTTTTATATTGGATGTAATAGTCATACAAATACATTCTTTCTTAAAAAAAATTTTGTTTTCCCCTTAGTGATTTAGGTATTTGACTTAAAATTTAATTAACCATTGTAAATATTTATAATTAGAGAATTATTTTTAGATCAAAATTGGATTGCCATTTCTAGAAATTAGTTTAAAGGATATTATCTTTGATCCAAGGGTGCAAACTTATTGCATAAATTCTAATTTTATTTGTCCTAGTTATGGTCATTCATGGGCTTGTCCACCGGAAGCTCCATATTTAGAACAAAAAATCCAGCAATATGATAAATTTTATCTTATTTTTTTTGAATTCAATTTAGCTAACTATGTTAAGAAAATAAAAAA
>CP070831.1:1633394-1641393 GCA_020344955.1 Promethearchaeota archaeon
AGGCGTTTATCCTTTAACCATTCATTTAAAATTAAAGTGTCTACTAGACGTTTTTTCTTTAATTTTAACCTTTCCTTTAACTTATCATTTCTGTCCAAATTTATCATCTTTTTATGCTAAAAAAATAATATAAAAACAAATTATTATACTTTGCCATAATAATTATTAACTGATTTAATAGAGCTCTATTGATATGATGGTTTTAGATATTGAAAACTTAAAAGAAGCGAGAATAACACTGATCCTAGTTTTTGTTAATGTAATGATTTTTTTTCTTTTCAATGTAGCTATTCCTATAGAAATTCTCCTTCTTTTTGTCCAAATTAATAGAAATATATTTGAAAATTACGAGATCTGGAGATTGTTCACTGCAATGTTCTTTCACGGAGATCCAATACATCTTATTTCTAATATGTTAGCACTCTTATTGTTTGGGGCTACTATTGAAACTAATAAAAATATAACACATTTACAGTATTTAATAATTTATTTTAGTTCAGGTTTAATTGGAAATCTATTCTCATTGATTCTTCTTCCAATAGATTCAATTAGTTTGGGGGCATCAGGGGCAGTTTTCGGTTTAATAGGAGTTGCCTTTATAATGGTGGTGACAGATTACCAACCACTTTTATTTCTTGCTCTATTTTATATTGCTTATTTTATTTTAACCTCTTTTACTCCAGGTATTAATTACTGGGCTCATCTTTTTGGTTTATTAGGAGGACTTCTATTTGGGTATCTATTCTATCGACGAAAAAGAAAGATCAGTTCAGTGTATTGAAATTGCTCCATGATTTAATGAAATATCCCATTATTTCCTTTTCTTTTTTCTTTCTCTTTCTTCCAATTCCATAGCAAAATCTTTTGGGCATGTATCATTTATTATGCAAATCTCACATTTTGGGCGAATTGGTAAACATATCTGTTGTCCAAATCTAACTAATAATCGATTCAAATTTAACCAAAGATTTTTAGGAATTATTTCTTTTAATGCTTGCTCTGTTTTTTCTGGAGTTTTTGTTTTTACCCAACCTAACCTATTTACAATTCTATTAATATGAACGTCTACAGGAATAGCTGGTATTTTGAAAGCATACACTAGTACACAATTTGCAGTTTTACTTCCTACACCAGGTAGGTTAATTAAATCATCATAATTTTCAGGGACTTTGCTATTAAAATTTTCAATTAATTCTTTTGATACCTCTTTTATTCGAGCAGCTTTAACTTTAAAAAAACCCGAACATTTCACAAGCTGTTCTATTTCCTCAATATTAGCATCCGCGAGAGCCTTAGGGGTTTTATATTTAGCAAATAATTTGTTTGTTGCCATTCTTGTATTAGCATCTTTAGTTCGTGCTGATAATATTGTTGAGATTAATATTTTAAAAGGATCTTGCTTATTTCTAGCTAATTCATCTAAATGAGCTTCTCCTTCTAATTGTAATTCAATTTTGTCTAAAATTTCTTCATAGTTCATTTTTTTTCTAATATGTATAATTTTCTTTTTACTATCTGCCCTTTTTTAGCATCGATTAAATTTTTTATTTGGTTTTTCCGAAATTTTAGTTTCTGGTTATATTTACTATTAATCCTTGTAAGATCTAACATTGGTACTAGTTTAAAGTTATTTTTATTTGCTAAGTTTTCAATGTTCACTTGTAAGTCATCTCCATCTATAGTACTAATAATTGGAGAAATAAAACAAATTCTTGAAGAAGGTTTTAATATTTTATTAGCCTCCTTGAAGAAACCATCATATAATGGTGTCAATTCGTTTTCTATTATTTCCTTAGCCTGTAGATAATATGGTTTTTCTGTATAAAATGGCCCAAATTCTGGTTCTGTACATATACCATCAAAAAAATAAGGTTGGAATATATTAGACAAGCGTTTAGCATCTTGTTTTACTACTCTTTGATGAGTGAATGGAGGTATTTCCTCTTCCAATAGATCTAATAACCAATGTATATTACGAATAGTGTTATTTACTTTTTTTAAATCATTATCTGAACTATAAATTTGAAAATCTTGTAAGATAGCAAACAAAGCAATTGTTCCATTTCCAACAAAAGGATCTAAAATTTTCTTACTTTCTCTGTTTTCAAATATGTTCAGAAAATTTAACATTATTAACGCTAACTTTGGAGAAATAGAACTTTTAAATTCTTTATAAGGTCGTTCTTCATCAATCTTTTTCTTAAAATTAGGATCATCTGTAGTAAATGTCCTTGCAATATACACACCTTCCTCTGTAAACCCAAAAATTATCTCTGCTCTATTCTCATTAAGAAGATCATATTTGATTAAATGATGTGGAAAAATTGGATTCAAATTACCTGAAATGATATTCTTTTCAGGATATTGATAATAAAGTGCTTTTTCTGCTCCTTTTTGTTTAAGAATTTCCATAATTTCTTTATTTAGAAATGGTAAAAAATGCTTCACTAAAATATCAGAATAATATGGGTCATCATAAAGGTTTGGGTAAATTGAAACCGCAAAGAACATGCTTTCATAAACTTTTGGAAATATTCCATTTTTACCTATAATATAGTTTTCAATTATATTACTGATCTTCTTTCTCGTTCTCTCTACAGATTTGAAATTTTGCATCTGAGTTGGAAAAGCTTCTTGGATTGTATTAATATCAATAAAGTCAAAAATCTTTGAAATTTTTTGACATCCCCCCAGATTAAATTGAATTTCCATTAGTTTATTAATATAATGTGGATCTAGATGCAAATCCTTGAATTCGACTATAGCTATATTCGCAGAATAATCAATTATTCTCCCTTTATACTTAGAATATTTGAGATAGTTATCCAATTCTGCTATGGACAATTGCCAATTGGAGCCTAAAACAAAAATAAATCTTTCCATAAATAAATTAAAAATTTTGCTAACTGAGAAAAAGAATATACGATCTAATTTCTATTTTGGGATTACTTCTTATATTTTTTTTTTAACCATTCCTTAAAAGCGATTGTAGGCTTTCCACGCCAAACACCTTTCTTTGGAAAACCTTTTTCAAATTCAATTACATCTTCCTCAGTATATTCTAATGGAGTTTCTTCTTCACCCTCATCTTCTACTTCTTCCTCTAAATCTATGGAAATCTCATACTTCTCTCCTGTAATATCCTCTAAAGCACTCATAATTTCTTCGAGGTCTTCTTTCTTTCTTTCAATAACTGGGACTTTTTCTAATACGTGATCATCAGTAATTTCTTCATGGGCAACTTCTTTTTTGGATTTATCATATGCTTTTCTCTTTTCTAATCGATCTTGTCTTAATCTTTTTATCTCTTTGATAATTTCGGAATAATTATCCTTAAAATATTTTAGACTCACATTAATAAGATCGGATACACTGTCCCATTTTTCTTCTTTTACAATATTATCTGCCCAATAATATAAATCTAAATTTAAATCTACTGTCACTGGCTTTCCTTCAGATTCTAAGCTTCCTATCAAAAAACTAAGAATGTTGGCAATTAAAATATTATTATCGAATGCAGAAAATCCATATTCACGAGCAAGAGAGGAAAATATACTAAAATTTCCAAAACCTACGACTTTACCCTTAAAATATTCAACAACAACCATTAATGGAATTTTAGGACAATCTTCTTCAATCCAATATTCTCCATCATACTCTTTATGCCAACAGTTTAAACTCGCTTGTAATACCCAATCTATTTTTATATTTTTCTCATCTTCTATAAAATCTAAGATTTTAATTGAACAGGAACTTGAAAACACAACTTTGTTAATTTGTTCTGTTATAACATGAGGTTTAAATCTAGTTATAATAGGTCTTTTTTGTAGATTCACATAATTGACTGAGTCATATATTTCATCAGAAACAAACTCAAATCCAAAAGTTCTTGTTAACTCATTCAAATTAGTCCCATTTGTATAGTCTCCTCCTGTTGAACTTACAATTAGAAGATTACCTCCATTTTTCACATAATTTCCAAGGATTTTAATCTCGTTTGGTTGTAATTTTATGTTTTTTGGTGTTGATAAAATTATCATCTTGTATTTCTTCAATTCATTTAATGAATTAAACCCCGTTTCTATTTTACCCAATTTATACCCCGAGGTAAATAGAAACTGTGTGAATTCGCCAAAACTTGATGATTCTAAAGTTAAAATGTTATTATGGCTATAATCTAAGCCCAACATAGCTTTTCCATTCAAATTTATTCATCCCTCTTAATTATGAATTTTGAAAAAATTGGTTCACTCTTCTTATTTCTCTTTAAGATATATTTCTTCTATTCTATAAATAAAATTATCTAATTTTTTAATACAAATATATCTAGAACAATATGATATAGATTAGGACCATAACTTTTAACAAACCGATAGGTTTTTAATTCACATTTATAGCTTTCTTTTTTCGCGATCTTTTTGAATTCTTCAAATAGCATAAGATATTTCTCATTCTCTACTACTCCTTCATAGTGAATAATTGTTCCATTATCACCAACTAATGTTAAAGCCTCTTTAATATATTCTTTCGGAGCCGGAAATACTCCCATAATAATTCTATTGGCTCTGATTCCAGATTTACTAAGTTTCACAACTTCTATATTGCAGTTTCCATTGATTGGGATTATTTTATCTTCTAAATGATTTATCTTTATATTTTCAACCAAAAATTTGTATGATTCTGGATTAAGCTCAATGCTATATATTCTCTCTACAGGAGAATGCTTCGCTATTGGTAAAGAAAAATATCCTATACCTGCAAACATATCTACAATAATTTCTTCGGTCGTTACGAGTGAAGCAAGATACTTTCTCTCATTTATATTACCCTTACTAAACATAATTTTGGTAATATCAAATTTATATATCACATCATGTTCTTTATGCTCTATAATAGGGTTATCTTCTCCTCCGATTAATTCAATTTTCTCTGGTTCTCTAAAGGTCCCTATTATTTTTCCTCTGTTTACGTACACAGATCTTATCTTTGGAAGTAAATTTAAGTACGCCTCAGCTATAAGACGTTCCTTTTCGAAAAGTTTTTGATTCAACTTTATTATAATTACATCTCCTAAAGTTTGAAAGCCCCTTGGAAGAAATAAGAGTTCGTCTTCTTTTAAAATATTTTTCAAGCTGTTTCTAAGTTTATTTTTAAACTTCATGATAACTATGTCTAAAAAAAGTAAATAATAATTTAAAATTTAAAATATTAATAAAATAATTTATTTCAGAAAGGAGTAGGATAACTAATTTGAGTGAAAAAGTTCCAAAAAAGGAACGTTAGAAAGGGGTGAATTTTTTAAAGAAATCAGTACGAATTTACTTCTTACTATTCTTGGTGTATCTCTCTTGACAGATTTCCCTCCTATCCAATGGATTTCTAATGGGGTTTTAATAGCTATTAATATTTATTATTTCTACAAAAGAAGAAAAACAATTAAAAAAAGAACTCAAATTTCCTAGATTTAAATTATGATTTATTGCTTTTTTTGTACAATTTAGGATCTTATCCTTTAATCAAGTTAAATTCTTATATAATAACAAATCAATCTTATTATTATAATACGATTTTGAATTAATTTTTATTAAAAATTCAGAAATAGAAAAAAAGTGAATTATTATGCCGAGTTTAGATGATCCAGAATTTTTAGTCGATGAGAATAAAGTATGGTTCATACCACCAGAAAACGGAGGTTATTGGCCTGATGGAGTTCCAAAGCAAGTGAATGATATAGAAGATCTTGAAGTATTACCATTATGGAAATATTTTTTGGAAGCAGCTGACAGGTATGAAACATGGGATGAAAATATTTGTATTTTTGTCTATGGTTCATATATGGAGCGTGTAAAATTAAGGACTTTATTTAATTATGCTAGGCGATTTGGAACCTATCTTTACAAAGAATTGGGTATTAAAAAAGGAGATGTTGTAGCGATTGACCTTCCAAATTCCATAAATTTTGTTGTTGCTTATATGGGTTGTCAATCTATTGGTGCAATTGTCCAAGGGATCAATCCTACATATAGACCAATGGAACTATTACACTCATTAACAATGACTAATGCTAAAGTATTTATTATGATGGATATGTTATATATTGCGGGTCCTAAAGATGTGCTTCCAAAAACAAATGTAAAATATGTAATACCCTCGAACTTTGTCGATTTTCTAACTGCTGATGAACATACTTTAGAAAAATTAGCAATTCCTAATGCTAAAGATAAAATACCTGATGAAACTGATCATTATAAAGTTATTTGGATGAAAGATATAATTGATACAACAGAACCAGCTGAAATTGAGGTAGAAATTGATCCTTGGACTGATCCTGCTGTGTATCTCATGACAGGCGGTACTACAGGGTTACCAAAAGTAGCTATGCTCTCACATGCAAATTTAAGTGCTAACCTTAATATGGCAAAACCATGGACAAATCTTAAGGCTGGAATGATAACTATTGGATCTATCCCATTTTTTCATAGTTTTGGATTAACTTGTGTCATGAATGCTGCTTTAGGGCTAGGAATGATTATGCTTTTGTTCCCAAAACCACCTTCAGATGAAGTGTTATGTGAAGCTATAAATAAAATTGACGCTCCTGAGGGAATAATTTATACTGGAGTAGAAATGTTATTTAAAAGATTGACTGATTTCGTACATAAAATGGGTGTTGAAGAATTTAAAAGGAAATATGATTTTTGGAAAAAGTTGAAATATGCATCCCAAGGAGCAGGGCCATTACACTCTTATGTAAAAGATCCTTTCGAGGAAATATTTTGTCCGATTCGTTCTGGTTATGGATTAACTGAAACATCTCCTATGCAAAGTATCGCACCATTCTGGGGACCAACTAAATCTGGGAAGTTGGGGCTACCAATCCCGGGAGCTGATTGGGCTATTTTCCCTTCTGATAACTTTGAAGCAGGACCTATTTGTGACGGAACAAAAGAGAGAGGAGGTTTTGGAATTGAAAATACAGGAGAAATATGTTGTGCAGGTCCGCATATTATGCTAGGTTATTTAGGAGTACAAAAAGAACAAGAAGATAATCTTAAATATTGGGGTGGAAAACGATGGCTTCTCACTGGTGATATAGGATTTATGGATGAACATGGATGGGTTGAGATCCGAGATCGAAAGAAATCTTTGATTAAAGTTTCTGGTCATTCTGTATTTCCAAAAGAAGTAGAAGAACTCCTTGGTCATAATGAGATGGTGGATGAGGTGGCTGTTGCGGGAATACCTGACGAAATGACAGGAGAAGCCGTGAAAGCATGGGTTACTCTTAAAAAAGGTTTTAAAGCTGATCGCGATATAACAAGTGAGCAATTAAAAGAGTGGGCGCAACAGAATATGGCAAAATGGAAAAGTCCAAAATATATTGAATTTGTCAGAAAAATGCCAGTTAGCATGACAGGTAAAGTTCAAAGACGCGAATTGCAAGAAAAAGATATATCCAAACTGGAACAAGGAAAATCTATAAAAGGTTAGATCAATATTACATTACTCTTTTAAGTTTTTTTTATTTTTTTTTTGTTTTTATTATATCCTACACGTATCACATACATCTATTAAAATTGGATAGATTTATATTTATAAAACTTCATGTCTTGTATACATTTTTTAGTCAATTCTATTTTTTGTGGGGTTTAATATGCAAGTACATTCTAAGTTAATTGAAGTAGCTTGTCCACGCTGTGGTTTGGAAAAAACTATAGGTGTTCCAGAAACCCTATTTTCACAAAAAAAATATGGTCATATAAAAATACAAGTACCACAGGGCGTAGTATGCCAAGATCATGTATTTGTTGTATTTTTAGATGTTGAGGGAAGAATTATTGGGTACCAGACTGTTGATTTATCAATTTCATCAACACCTGAGACAATACCAAAAGAAGAAATTAGTCTAGAAGATGGTAAGACTATAAGCTTAAAAAGATTCATAATGATGATTGGTTAGAGCTGTTTTGCAGGTATAGTTCATGCAAAATTATTCAAT
>CP070831.1:1641493-1648183 GCA_020344955.1 Promethearchaeota archaeon
ATCAAAGAAGGAGAATTAAATGAAAAAGATATTACTTTTAAGAATCATACTATTTAATGTGTTTTTATCCATTTTTATAGTATTTCTTATGTTGTACTTAAATAAACTCTCTTAAGATTTAAAACCGAGGTGAAAAAAATAACAAACAATATTGATTTAAAAGAGATTGAGAAAAAAACGTGGAGATCTACCCTTGAAGATGGACTCTTAGATATATACTTTGGTATATTGGTTTTAAGTATTGGTTTAGGAATGACTCTTGGTGATCTATTACCTGAACCTTTTGAAAGTTTATTACCAATAATTATTATGATAATTGGGTTAATTTTCTTTTTACTTGGCAAAAAATTTATTACCCAACCTCGGTTAGGGATAGTAAAATTTGGATTTAGACAAAAGAATCGAAAATTGAAAACAGTTTTAGTATTATCAATTAATTCAATTATTCTCTTAATTCTTTTTATAATCCGTTTAGTAAACCCGGATTTGAGATTAATTTTTCCAGTCTATATTGAGGGATTGATTATAGGATTATTGTTTATAACAATTCCATTATGCTTTGCTGCATATTTTTTACAATATACTAAATTATATTTTATCGCTATTTTAGTTGGTTTAAGTTTCTTTTTATCAGATTTATTGTCTATTGTTATTCAGGAACCTTTTGATGCCCTTGTAGCATTCAGTATTACAAGCAGCATTATAATTATCTTAGGGATTTTGTCCTTAGTAAAATTTATTCGGAAATATCAAATACCTAAGGAGATGATAACATAAAATATGAGTAAAAAAATAGATTTAAAACTTATTGAAAAAAATATTCTTAAAACTGCTCAAAATGGTTTTTTTGAGGTAATAATTGGTTTTGTAGTGGGAGGTATGGCTTTTGGGCCTATTTTCCGTGAGAGTTTACCTTCACCATATCGATATTTCTTATGGCCGGCGATAATTGTTTTTATAGTATGTTTAGCTGCTCTCTTTGTTTTCAAATATGTTATACAACCAAGAATGGGTATTGTAAAACTAGGCCCTTCGCTTAAATCAATAAGAAGGAAATTAATAATAGTTACTTCTACTCAATTTATAATTCAAATAATTTTTATTATACTATTGGTCGTTGGAAATGGTCCTGGGATACATGTTGAAGGGATTCTGTTTA
This sequence comes from Promethearchaeota archaeon, assembly GCA_020344955.1. Classification (GTDB taxonomy): domain Archaea; phylum Asgardarchaeota; class Lokiarchaeia; order Sigyniarchaeales; family SOKP01; genus Loki-b32. The sequence goes on from CP070831.1 coordinate 1,642,653, forward strand.
TTTTAATTGTAGGGTTATTTATTATGCCTCTTTTCGCTACAATAGCATATCTAATGAAATATCCTAGATCATATCTTATTGGAATTCTTATTTGGTTCGCAATTTTTCTCAATGAGCTATTTTATGATCTTTTTGATTATAGAATTCGATGGCTTTTATCATATGGGACTGTAGGGTGTATTATTTTTATAATAGGATTGGCAATATTTATTAAATTTCTTAAAAAATATCCATTATCAAAAGAGGAGATGGCTTAAAATATGACAGAAAATATAGATTTAAAATCACTTGAGAAAAAAGCTTATAAGTCAACATTTGAAGATGGTATCTGGGATATATTTCTTGGACTGCTTGTTTTGAACATCGGATTAGGACCATTATTTAGTATGTTTATCAATTTACCTGAATTTTGGGATACACTTATTTTTTCGATTGTTTTTTGTACTATCGCATTTTTAATATTCTACTTAGGAAAAAAATATATTACAGTGCCTCGAATAGGAGATGTTAAATTTGGACCAAAACGCACATCAAAATTACTAAAATTAAGAATATTTCTATCAATTGTATTTATATTAAATGTAGTTTTATTTACTTTACCTCTTACTGGTATATTGAATTATGCAGATATCCAGCCTCTACTTATAACACTAATTCTAGGATTTGGAGTATTTACAATTCCCTTTTGTATTGTAGCATATTTCTTAGATTTTACAAGATTATATTATTATGCCTTATCTATAGGGTTGGGCTTGTTTTTAACAGACTTATTAACTCCTATTATAGGTTTTCCTTTTGATATAATTATTATCTTTAGCCTTTTAGGAGGAATAATTGTAATAATTGGGTTGGTTTATTTTATTTGCTTTTTAAGGAAGTATCCTTTATCAAAATAGGTGGTGCTTTATGGCAAAAAGGAAGACGGAATCGGAGGATGTTATTCAACCTCTCAGTGATATTGATAAAATCATTCATGAGCCTGCTAGGTTGATGATTATGTCATATCTGTATGTCGTTGAGAGTGCAGATTTCGTTTTCTTGAGAAACCAAACTGGACTTACTGATGGAAATTTATCTTCTCACTTAAGTAAACTCGAGTCTGCTGGATATGTTGATATTCAAAAAAGATTTAAGGGTAAAAAACCTCAAACAATGCTAAAACTTAGTAATATAGGTCGAGAAGCCTTTGAAGTTTATCGAAGAAAAATGGAGCAAGTTTTGGGGGGATTAAGTGAAAAATAATTATCTGATTTTTAGAAATGTTCTTTAAATACCTTTTGGAAACTTTAAATCTCTCACTTCACCAAAAGACTTCAGCTTCGACAAATCTTTCAGGATATTTTTTTAAGTTTATAAATCAAAGTATTTCATCAAAATTTTTATTTATTTATTATCATACGATCAATAGTAAAAGATCTAAAACATTAATATTCATACAAAAAAATAACAGTTACTTAGAAATGGAAGGAATTAGAAAAGAACCAAGAGAACTAACATACAAGATTAGTATTTTCGGGGATAGAGGTGTTGGAAAAACAACATTGGTAAATCGTTATATCACCTGTGAATTTCATGAAGATACATTAGCGACTCTTGGGGCAACAATACATATTAAATACTTAGAGTTAGAGAAAGGAAAATTAACACTTCAAATATGGGATTTTGGTGGTCAAAAAAGGTTTAAATTCCTGATATCATCATATGCTCGGGGTTCAGCTGGAGGAATTTTTATGTTTGATCTTACTAATTATGAAAGTTTAATGGCTATAAATGAATGGCTTCCAGAATTTGGGAAAACAGTTAGATATATACCTCTTATAATGGTTGGTAGTAAACTAGACCTTGAACAAAAAAGAGTTTGTAAAAAAAATCAAGTTTTAGATATAATTAAATCATATAAATTTCATAAATATATTGAATGTTCGTCAAAAACAGGAGAAAATGTAGAATTAGTATTTAAAGTTTTATTACGTAAAATTCTTGATGATAGAGGATATAAACACCTAAAATTTAAGTGAATTAATAATACTATGAATTTTTCAAAGTACAAAAAATTAATAATATTATTTGTTGTTTACATCGTTTTTTGGATAATTTTAATAAGTATTCTAGAGATATTGTTTAGACCAGAGATTCCGATAGCATTAACTCGTTTTATACCTCTAGATGATATACTTTTAGAACTTGGAATTATTTTTATTATAATTCTTCCTCTTTCTGCGTTTACGGGATTACTCATTGGAGGTTATCTTATAAGTCCGATTATATTATATTTGCATATAAAATTTTATGGTTCAAAAATGTATTATGGCATTCAAGTACGGCAAAGATCAGAAAAAATTTCGCTATTTTCTCAAAGTTTCTTTCCAATTTTGATGGCGATTAATCTTTCATCTCTTCTTTTCACCCCCACAGTCATTGAATTCATATTATCCACAGATGTAACGAATATTTTTGAGGATGTTTCAAGAATCCCTATGTTAACAAGATTTTTTGCCGACGCAATTTTGTTAATTGTAACTTTTGGATTGGCAACGATGTTTTTCTCATCAATTTGGTTTTTGAATGATTCAGGGATAATATACTCGAATAAACAAAAAATAGAAAATTCATCCGAACCAATTATACTACGTTCCATTGGTGAATGGTTTCAAATAATCCTTAGAAGTTATGCGGGTATTGGGGCGATTATTACTTATATTCTTGTTGTTTACGATTTTATAACCAGATTTGTTGCTAATCTTGGTTTACCTGGAAATACTTTTAACATTCCTACATTAATATTATGGTTGGGAATGCCAATATATCTAACAATCTCTTTAATTCCAACAGTTATCATCAATGATATAATGAAAAGTAAAAGGATAAGTTACATCAAAAAAATTAGTAGAAAGTTGGGTATTAAAGATACGGCTATTATATCTTTTGAATTTAAAAGACAAATGGAGTATTAATCCTATCTTTTTTTTTACTATAATGTAGATATAAAACATAAGAACTAAATATTTAAATTTGAAAAATTACTTGCAATAAGATACATTTCACTAAAATTATCAAAGCTACAAGGTATAAGAACAAGCTTTTTATTATAAGGTATAATCAAATTTCACTATTTAGACAGAGGTATTGTAGGTTTGGAAGGAATTGATCAAAAAGATCTAAAATTAACATACAAAGTTTGCGTTTTTGGAGATAGTGGTGTAGGAAAAACAACATTTGTAAATCGATATCTCACAGACTCATTTCATGAAAATATTAAATCAACACTAGGAGCGGCTATTCATATTAAACTTTTGGAATCAAGCAATGGAAAAGTAACACTTCAAGTCTGGGATTTTGGTGGTGAGGAGAAATTTAAGTTTTTAATCAAAACTTATGCTCAAGGATCCTCTGGGGGAATCTTCATGTTTGATCTTACAAATTATGAAAGTTTAATCAATATAATAAATTGGCTTCCAGAATTTAGAAAAGTATGTAGAAATATACCTTTTGTAATAGTTGGAAGCAAACTCGACCTTAAAGAAGAAAGGGTTTGTACAAAAGAAGAAGCTATAGATTTAATGAAATTAAATGGCTTGTATGAATATTTAGAATGTTCTTCTAAAACTGGAGAGAATATAGAAGAAACATTTAAAGTATTATTAAAGGAAATCCTTAATCATAAAGGTTATAATAATATAAAATTATCATAGAGAAATAAGAAATATCGTTATTTTTTTATAATTTGAACATTTCTAATAGGAACCCACCCATATTTTCCTTGCTGGTTTACAACCCAGAACCATTCTGCTTCTTCTTTTTCAATAATTAATTCTTCTCCAACCTTGACAGATAACTCAGTTGCATTATAATCTTGTTTCATTTTACCTAATTTCCCCTCAATTTCAAGATAATTTTCTGGAACCCAACGAGTCTTTCCAGATTTATTGGTGCACCAAATCCATCCAGTCCATTCACTATCTTTCTCCCCTATTGTTATAATTTCTCCTTTGGTAATTATGAGTGGTTCTGTGTAAGGAGATTTATAATCTTCAATTACTCGACACTTTTTTTCTTTCAAATACATCTTCCTTATTTTATTTTATTGTTTATTTTAAATATTGAAAAAGTTCCATATGCTTTAGAAACAAGGATATCATTATTCATAACCTCAGATTCAAGAACTCCAAATGATTTTCCTCTATGAATTACATTTGTATCACATATAAGAGTTCCTTCTTTAACAGGTTTAAAATATGTAATTTTTATTTCTACTGTAGCACATGATTCATCTTTTTCTAATAAAGAATATAATGCTCCACCCATACCAGTATCTGCCATTGAATACATAACCGCGCCATGCACCGTTTTATGTGGATTAAAGTGGTTCTTATTAATCTGTAAAATACATTGAGAATATCCCTTTCTCAGTTTAGTGAATTCAAAACCGATTAAATCTCCATATGGGTGAAAACCCTTTGATTTAAGAGGATTAGGTTCAGACATAATCTAATAAAAATTCATTTCAATTTAATTTTTATTACTCGCAATTTGAGAAGTCAAGAATAAACAAAATTATGTGAAAATACTTTTATTTCTTTAACAATTGATATTTTTGTCAAAGTAATACTTAGTATTTAAATTCAATCAGTTTTATGAAAACTTGAAAAAGTAGAGATAAATATGCAAAATAAAGCAATTCAAGATAAATGGCCTGAACTTGGCACTTATTGTTGGGGTTGTGGTAGAAATAATGAACAAGGTCTACAGATAAAGAGTTATTGGGAAGGTGATGAGTGTGTTTGCACTTGGAAGCCCAAAAGATATCATTGTGCCTATCCTGGAAGAGGTTGCGGAGGAATAATTGCAACTATTCTTGATTGTCATTGCCTTAATACTGCTGCTTCAGCTGCCCACAAAGCAGAAAGTAGAGAGGAAGGTACAGAACCTGTGATTGCGTATGCAACAGGTTCATTATCTGTGAAATTCTTAAAACCTACACCTCTGAATAAACCTTGGGTTTTTCGAGCACGAATTAAGGAAACGACAGAACGAAAGACCATAGTGTCGTGCTCTTTATTTGTTAAAGAAATAGAATATGCATCTGGAGAAATAATAGCAATTAAAATAAAAATATAATATAAATTTCTTAATTTTTTTATCATTTATTCATAACTTTACCTTATATCCTTTATTCTCCCAGGCTTTTCTCATTATTGGATTTTATATTCTTCAACCTACTACTTGATATTTTAATAATTCAAAAAACAAATTCGAAAAGTAGGACAAATAGGAAAATGGAGAAAATAGGGAAAAAGTTTATAAAGAAAAAAATTCTTATAATAAATATGTCCGGACAAGATAATCAAAATTGTGCTTGTGACCCATCGACTATGGATTCACAATGCTGTAAGGTTGAAGCACTTGTAACTGTTGATAAAAAAGGACAAATATTATTACCAAAAGATCTCCGAGAAAAAGAAAACATAAAAGAAGGAGATAAATTTGCTATAATAAATGTTGGAGCAGGAGGAAAACCATGTTGCTTGATC
>CP070831.1:1648283-1650855 GCA_020344955.1 Promethearchaeota archaeon
CAACAAAAAAATTATGTGATAATTTTGGAAGGAAAGTATATATTAACTTACGATTTAGGGACATCTGGAAATAAAACAGCTTTATTCGATATAAATTTAAATCTAATATCTCAAACAAGGATAAATTATCCATTATATTATCCGAAATTAGGTTGGGCAGAACAAAATCCAGAAGATTATTGGGATGCTGTAAAACGAGGTACTAATACGTTAATTAACCAGACTAATATAAATCCCGATGATATTTTAGCAATAGCATTCGATTGTCAAATGAATTGCACCATTCCAGTAGATAATAAAGGTACTCCATTAATAAATGCCATTCACTGGTTAGATACTCGAGCTGCTTCAGTAACTCAAAAATTTTCAAAAGGTTTAATAAAAATATCTGGTTATAGTTTAAAAAAGATACTTATGTTTCTCAAAATCACAGGGGGTGCTCCAGGATTTAATGGCAAAGATCCTATTTCTCACATTTTATGGATTAAAGAAAATCAACCAGAAATATATGAAAAAACCCACAAATTCTTAAGTGTGAAAGATTTTGTTATTTACAGATGCACCAAAAATGCTATAACTTCAAGAGATTTAGGTAATACAGCTTGGATGATGGATAGTAATCCTGGTAAATTCAACTGGTCAGATAGAATTTTGACTAAATTTAAAATTGATAAAGAAAAATTGCCAGAAATAAAAAAATCTACTGAGATCTCAGGTGATTTAACAATCGAATCTTCTAAAGAACTAAACTTGAAATCCGGAATTCCTGTTTTTGTGAGTTCTGGTGATATAACTTCTGCTGCATTAGGTTCTGGTGGAATTCTAAATAATAAAATGATTATATGTTTAGGAACATCAAATTGGGTTGCAGCTCACACATCTAAAAGAGTAAAAGATCTCTCTCATTATACTGGATGCATAAGTTCTTCTCAAGAGAATTATTTATGCATTTCAAAGCAAGAAACAGGTGCTACTTGCCTAGATTGGATTGTACAACAAGCGTTTCAAAATGAGTTGGAACGATTTAAAGGGAATTCTGATGAGTTATACTTATATTTAGATTCGCTTACAGAAAAAGTTGAAGTTGGTTCAAAGAATCTTATCTTTACTCCGTGGATGTTCGGAGAAAGAAGCCCTATTAATGATCCCACCGTTAGAGGAGGTTTTTATAATCTAAGCCTTGAGCATACGAGAGATGATCTTTTAAGGTCTGTCTATGAAGGAGTAGCTTATAATATTAAATGGTCTTTAATTTTTGTAGAAAAGTTAGTAGGCAAATCTGATGAAATTTATTGTATTGGAGGTGGAGTAAAATCAGACATTTGGTGCCAAATTCTAGCAGATATACTGGAACGAAAAATCATTCAAATGGAGGATCCTGAATTGGCTGCAGCTAAAGGCTCAGCAATTATTTCAATGGTAGGTTTAGGTATTTTAAAACAGTTCTCTGATGCAATTCCATTGATAAAAGTAAAGAAAATGTTTTCTCCAAATAAAAATAATAAATTGCTTTATGAAAAAATCTTTGAAGAATATATAAATATCTATAAAAGAAATAAAAAAATGTTCAAAAACCTAAATCTCTAAAATAGGATTTAAACATCGGCAAAAAATCTTTAATATCTTTTACTTTTTCAATTTTTCTATCAGGTTCTACTATTTTTTGAATTGCTTCATTTACAATTTCTAAATCCTTAAATGCCATCGGGTTTTTATATGATTGATTTTCTAAATTTTCTTGCCAAGGCTTCAATTTTGGTTTGGATTCGATATATCTCAAATTCCAATTAATTCTTTCTTTAAATTCTTCAGTTAAAGGTTTCAAATTAACTTCATTCCATCTCTGAATAACCCATGGAGCATATTCATGCAACTTATCAAAATCAAATTCTAGGTCACTCCTCCATTCATATTGATGCTCCCAGTTCCCAGCTGCTAGATAATTGTCAATACCGGATTGTTCATAATTGAAATATTTCCAAGAAGCTTGATTTACATTTTCATCTCTAAACGGTCTCCCCTCAGCATATTGAAAAAAATACCCTAAATGTTCCTCTATCTGATTATCAGTTTGATTTAATTTTAAATAAACCTCAATTTGAGTTATATCTATTTTACTTTTTAATATTTGCTCTTGATATATCTTCAATATTACATTTATAGCTTCATTTGGATGACACTTTCCAGTAAATATAGGGTAATATGTAAAACAATAGACTGCAGAGTTAGTTTCAGATTTACTTTGATGAATCTCAACCCAACATTCTATTGGCTTAATATATACATTAGATTTTATAACATTGATGATTAATAAAATATCAGCAATTACACAGATGATTATTATGATTATAAACATAATTAAATTGAAAAATATGAATGCGAGGAAATATGTGAGTGCAATATAAATAAGTAAAAAGCCGGCAATGAAAAAAAAGGCAATAAAGGAATTATAGGCTTCATGTTCTTTATCTTTTTTTGAATATAATATAATTGGAGCATTATTAAGAATGATTTCTTTCCCGTATTTATCTATAAATTGTTGAAAATCTACCTTAGCCCACTCAGAATCAGA
>CP070831.1:1650955-1668143 GCA_020344955.1 Promethearchaeota archaeon
CCCTTATCCAGGAAGGAATTTCCTTACTTACCTGGTTTTTAATCCATATTAATGATATTTTCACGGGAGATGAGTTATTTGTTATGAATCCAATCATGTGGCAAAAACTTGATATTATTCCTAAACCCGGTTTTGGCATTACCAAGACTTGGTACTTGACTGGTAATGATGCAATCTTAAACCCATTGACAGATGACTCAATTGCGAGTGATGTTCTAAATGGATCAGCATTATTAGATCTTTGGAATATTACAGCTCAGGATAGAAATGATAATTATATGCAATGGCTTTTAACACCAACTTCAGGAGGAGTTGCAGAAACAATTTGGACTCAATTTTCATTTGATTTGATTCAATTATGGATAAAAAATTTTGAGATTCATATTGATATTGCAGCCATCCTTAGTGCTGCAACAGGTGGAGGTGGCACAAGTCCAGAATTAATTATTGCAAATGCTTTTAAAGGATGTAATATTGAGTTTTACTTATTTACTCATCATCTAGCTGGAGCTTTCTTATATAACGATACAGATAATAATAACATCATCTCTGCAAATTATACTCCTGTTTTAATAAATGGTGACACATATAATATACCTCATAGTTCTGAACTCACACACAGATTAATATTAGGACAGGTACATGGTGGTTTCGAGTTTGTTAAACCATCTATTGATACCGGAAGTAAAAGCGTTTCATGGGGAATTAATTTGTGGAATACTGACATCTCCGCAGTTCCATTAGGTGTCGATTTAAATTCTTACTTAAATGCTCCAGTAGAAAATCTTGGTCGAATTCACTTTGGCTTCACTTTTGAACCACTGGTCGATAGCGAGTTAGGTGCAGCACATGGATTAGTTAAATTAAATCAATTCTTTGATCCTTGGAATGATCCTTACACACCTTATGCCAATTCAAATATACCAAACTTAGATTTAGCAATTATATATGTTTCTACAGTTCTCCATTTTGAACTTGATGTTGCTACTCAAGGTGAAATTCCTGAAGTCCCTCAGACAATATTAGAGCAAGAACATTATAAGAGTACAGAACATAAGTTAATGGTTGGCGATTATATAGGGCGTTCTGCACAAGGGGAACTTGAATTCGTAGATATTGCAGGACCTGAATATGATTATGGAAATTATTCAGGGACGTTAGAAGCTAATGCGAGTACGTGTATTATTCCGCTTTTTGTTTGGCTAATGGAACATGAAAGACATGATTCATATCTCATCGAAGGAGGAGAAGAAGTGAGTAATTTTGCTACAGATATCAGAATACAGACTGAATTAAGTGTTATGATTTATGCTGTTTGTTATCCCAAATTTGAAAATGGAACTGGTATATGGCATGACCCTACCTTTTCAGTTTATATGGTATTCGAAGGAGAAGGTTTCTGGGCATTTGTTGTATTGATTGCTGGAGTTGGATTAGTTGGTGTTGCTACCATCCTAATCAAACGAAGGAAGGATAGAAGATTTTAATTAAAATATAATTTTTTCTTTTTTTTTTTCTTTTTTTAGTCTTTTTTACTTAATTTTTTGCAATTTTAGTAAATTTTAGTAAATATAATATGTCCAACTTCTACAAAGTTTTAAATTTTGCAAAATCTAAGTGACATAAAGATGCAGATTATTTACAAATATTGTGAGTGAATTATGACTTTAAAAATGCAAAATCCTTTTTATGTTGATGAGAATAAACGCTGGTTTAAGAAGTGGTGGCCAGACGGAGTCACTCTAAATGCCACTTTTGAAGAAAAAACAATAAATGAAGTTTTAGATGAACAAGTAGAGAAATATGCTAAAGACAATTTTATTTGGTTTTTAGATACTTGGATCACCTATAAGCGGTTTCAGGAGTATGTGAAATCTATTGCATCAGCATTAACTAATTTAGGGATTAAAAAGGGGGATGTAGTAGCACTACTTCTGCCTAATTGTCCCCAATATATCGTTTCTTATTATGCAATTACAAGAATTGGAGCAATTGCAAATGGTATTAATCCCACTTATCAACCAGTAGAAGTGCATCATCAAATTGATATTACTAAACCGAAAATGCTAATTATTTTAGATGCATTGTATGAATCTTCTATAAAACCGATAATAAAAGAAATAAAAATAGATAAAGTTATCTACACTAATCTTACAGATTTGATAGAAATCACGGGAGTCAAAAAGGCAATTGGAAAATTTGTAAAAAAAATCCCAACAGGGAAAGTTGATTTTCCGGGGGCTTTGAAATATAAAGAATTATTAAAAACAAAACCAGAAGATCAAAACGTGATCATAGATGTAAAAGAACATCCCGCAACATATATAATGACAGGAGGTACAACAGGCTTACCAAAAGCAGCAGTATTATCTCATTTTAATGTTGTATCTAATGCAAAACAATGTAAATTATGGTTGGGGGGAGAAAAACCAGGAATTGGTAATATTGGGATTCTACCATTATTTCATAGTTTTGCTCACACTGTTGTAATGAATACTACTTTAACTATTGGAGGATGGATAATGCTATTTCCAACTCCACCTTCTCAAGTTGAACTTTGTGAGCAAATTGAAAGATTACCTTGCAAAGAAGGATTAATTTATGCAGGTACAGAGATTTTATTCAAAAATTTAGCAGAGCTTAAAAATCTTAATAGAAGATTCCCTGGTGTTATGGGGAAATTGACCTTATGTATTTCAAGCGCGGGTCCATTACATAAAAAAGTTCGAGATGCTTTTGTAAATAACACTGGAGGTCGAATAGTTGAAGGATATGGTCTTTCAGAAGCTAGTCCTGCTGTAAGTGCTGGAAACTTATTTGGTGAAAGTCCAGTAGGATGTATTGGCATGCCATTTCCTGGAACCGAATGGGGTATATGGTCTGCAAACGATTTTAATAAAGGTCCAATATGTAAGGGAGATCCTAATGATAAGAATTTTGGGATTGAATTTAGTGGTGAAATTTGTATCACTGGGCCCCAAATTATGTTGGAATATCTCAATGAACTTGAAGAAACTGCTAATACAATTATTGAATATGAAGATAAATTATGGCTCCTAACAGGAGATATTGGATTCATGAACGAAGATGGTACAATTGTCATAAGAGATAGAAAAAAACAACTAATAAAATGTAAAGGGTATTCTGTGTTTCCGAAGGAAATTGAAGAATTATTATTAAAGCATCCAGACATTACGGATGCTGCTGTTGCTGGACTCCCAGATGAGGAATATGGAGAAATTATTAAAGCATGGGTTTCGATTAATGAAGATTGCGATTGTTCACCGCAAAATATAAAGGAATGGGCGAAAAATAATATGGCACACTATAAAGTACCTCATAAAGTAGCTATAATCGGAGAGCTCCCCAAAAACCTGATTGGAAAAGTCCAGAGAAGAGTACTACAAGAGAGAGATCCAATTTGGAAAGAAAAACATACTAAAAAGGAATAAATTTCTTTTAAAATTGCTATAAATTGATTTAGATTATTAGTATATATATTAAGCGTCGTAAGGTCCTTTTTTCAAATTAATCTATTTAATTAATAACCAAATTATATAAAGAAAAGGTTAATTTTACTATTCAATATATTTCAATAGATATAAAAATACAACAGAAAGATAAATAAATAAGAGGTTTCTAGTAAAATAGAACATAAATTTTTATTAAGAAATATCATTTTTTTTAATATAACCAGTACAAAATCAAAGAGTATTTAAAATTTGTCTGAAAAATCAGAGATAGAAAAATTATTAATAGAAAGTTCGAGATTAGAAGGGGCGCAAATAACAGATTCCGAACTTGAAATCCTCGATAAAGTTATTCAAGATTATTCGCCAGAAATTGTCTTTTTATATCAATTTAGAGAGGATCAATCAGAAGAACAACAAATAAAGACAGGACGTCTTCATGAGAATCGTATATTAGGTATTATTTTAAAATTTTATTTAGAAGGAAAGAAAAAAATTACTACAGGAGAAGTCGAACAAGAATATAAAAGATATTTTAAAGAGATTGCGCGTTCTACTATTTCTACTTACCTGAATATGTTAAAAAAAGAATCTACATTATATAAAGAAAGAGATGGAAGAATAGTTTACTATATCTTCTATGAAGATCCACCTATAGGTATTAAACCTTTTTGGTTTACTCGAATCTTTTGTATAGTTCCATCATATTTTGACAGAGCAAGATTTTTTGCTAACTTATATATGGATTCTAAAAAATATATTCTGCAATATATCAATGAATATAACAGCAAAGATAAAGAGATTTTAATTAGAAACTTCAAATTTATTACAGGGTTAATAATTTTAAATATTTTAAAAAATCGAAGTTCAAAATGCATACTCTGTCAATTTAGTAAAAGAGAGATTTATAATAAACTTGAAGAAATTATACAAGTTGCTGTTAAGGACCGATCAGATGTTTTACCGGAAGAATTATTATATGAATTTATTGAAAAATATGCGGAAATACCGATATTTAATGGAATTAGTATCAATAGCGAATATTTTGAAGATAAAATTGCCAAGGATATATTTAGATGCGCTGATTTGTATAAAAAAGATTTAGATTTTCAAATTACAGTATCACTTAGAAGAAGAGATCTTAGATTAAAACAAAAATTAGCACTTGAAAAACAAGATACAGATACATAGATTATAGATTTATTCAAAAATATTTTCTTTATAGAAAGAAATTTAATTTTTTTAAAACTATTTGGTTTATTAAAGTAAATTAGACTTTTGCAGCATTAATCTGGACAAGGCTTCAAAAGTTTCTTCAACATTCTCACCAGTTTTTGAGCTACATTCTATAAATCCATCCACACCTCTTGACTTTGCTATGTTTATGCCTTCATCCCCAGTGACCTCACGGTCCTCTATAAGATCTGCTTTTCCACCAACAACAATAATAGGGAATTGATCTTCAGCTCGAAGTTCCTTTCTAATTACTAGTAACCAATCATCAATATGTGCTAATGAACTATAATTTGTAACATCATACATAAATAGAGCTCCATTAGCTCCTCGTACATAAGTAGGTAATAAAAATCGAAATCTCTCTTCCCCACCAAAATCCCAAATTTGGAGCTTAATTCTTTTTCCGTTAATTTCTAAACTTTTAACTTCAAAATCCACACCGATAGTCATTTTTGAATCTGATTTAAATAAGTTTGTTAAGAACCTCTGAGTTAATGTGGTTTTACCACAACCAGCATCTCCAAAAATCACAATTTTATATGTTGCATCATACATTTGCTAAAATACCTCACTCTTATTAGATAGATTTATGGTTGGAAATGCCTTTATGTATTTTGGTCTCATTTAAAGAGATTTCTTATTTATTTGATTTGATCACTATTAAGATTTCTATAATTAATATCTTTTTCTATATATTTAAAATATTTTGAGTGATATATTAAAAAGATTGTAATATATGTTTAAAATTTTTTGTCATTCAAAATTATTGATATTTATGCTTATATTTCTCTCATCAAAAACTTTTATTTAGTGCTATAAAATTATAATATAACCGATAATAAATAAGAGAGTTTAGAATATGTACGAATTAGATGATAAAATATACCAACGTTTTAAGCAGAAAAATAACATGCTATTTAGAAGATTATGGGATAAATCTTTGCCCACATTTAACCAAATGATAGATACAAATATCGAGAAACATATAGCATCTAAGAAAGAGGGTTATTCAAGAGTAGATTTTGCTTTAGTTGCCGCAGGTTGGACGGTCTATGAACGATTTCCCTATGCATTTGCATGGGAGAGGAAAGGTTTGATAGATATAGGGTATGGCGTAAATTGGATGAAAGATAAGTATATTATTGAAAATTCCGAAAGCTTCACGAAAATAATAAAAAAAGCTGCTAAATTCTATGGAGCCTCTCTAGTAGGTATTGCTGATGTAAATGATAATTGGATTTATAAAACAGGTTTTGTAAGACCTGATCAAACTAGTGAATCGGAAGCAAAACAAGAAGTTCGTGAAGGAAAAGCTCCAGATTCAATATACGATCAACCCATAGAATTACCAGAAGGAATAAATAAAGTTATTGTGATGGGTGTAGAAATGGATAATGATGCAATTTCAACATCACCAAACCAACCAGCAGCCGCAGCCTCAGCAATAGCATATTCAAAAATGGCATTCATAATCTCCTGTTTAGGTGAATTTATAAGAAATCTCGGATATAGGGCTGTTCAATGTGGTAATGATACAGCCCTAAGTATTCCTTTGGCAATTGATGCTGGACTTGGTGCTTTAGGTAGGAATGGTCTTCTACTTACAGCTGAGTTTGGTCCAAGAGTACGTATCTGTAAGGTCTTTACAGATTTGCCTTTGCTTTCTGATAAAGTTAATCTAAAATTCATAGAAAAGATTAAGAATTATTGCAAGAGTTGTTCTAAGTGTGCTGAAGCATGTAAACCAAAAGCAATTACAAAAGAAGAGAATCCTACCTTCAATCCTGCTACAATTTCTAACAATCCAGGTGTTAAGAAATATTACGTTGATGTAGAAAAATGCTTTGAATTTTGGGTAGAAAACAGCAGTGACTGTGGAAACTGCATTTCAGCATGTCCCTTTTCTAAAATTAAAAAATTTCATACTCCAAATGAATTCTGGAGTAAATTAGATTAAAATTAAAAGAAATAAGAAAAGATTCAATTTAATATTGCCTGTATTCACCCTTATACCAAAAACGTTGGGATTTTCTTAGGGTATCAGGCATATCTTCATATGGAGATATTTCTTCATCTAGTCTACAGTCAACTCCATATCGTATATTCGTCTTTGGGTGAACATATCCTGTTTTTGATATCCCATTTGCGGCCCTAAGCGCTGTACGGCGTGATATTAGCGATGCTCCTTTAATGTAAAAATATCTCCATTTTTCTTCGTCTGCAACAAGTTCTATGAAAATTCCTTCGTTCATATCTGCATCAGATCCAATTGGCATAAATTGACCGCTATCATCATTCCATTTTAGCATGAAATTATCTTTTTTTTCTGTCATTGTTATAATAATATCCTAATTTAGGTTGTAAGAAATTTAATCAAATGCTTTCTAAAAAGCTTTTGATTTTTTATGAGTTCTATATAGAATTAATATTATTTAATTTTATTTTAACCGTTAAATGCTCTTTACAGGCAAATTTCAAGAATTTTGCCTAACAAAATGAAGCTTTTTCTATCATAAATTTTATGAGCTATTTTAGATATATTTTACAAAACAGAAATATATTAGAATCTTTATAATAACTCAATTATTCAATAAAACTCCGTTTTTGAAAATGAAATTCATTGACAAGAAAGCAATCGCGAAGTTTTTAGCTGAACAGATATCAGAACTTAAAGTAGAGGAAATTGAAGCATTAATAGAAATTCCTCCTTCAGAGATCGATTTCACATATGCTTTTCCTTGTTTTAAGGTCGCAAAATACAAAAAAAAATCACCTAATTTATTAGCAGAAGACTTAGTGAAGAACTTGAAGCAAACCGAATTTTTAGATAATATTACCGCAACTGGTCCTTATTTAAATTTTAAAGTAAAGCCTAATTATATTCTTGTAAACATTTTTGATTTAGGAATCGATTATGGAAAGATTCAAGACATTGATGATAAAAGGAAAGCAAATGAATTAAGGATTGTCATTGAATATCCTTCTCCAAACACAAACAAACCTCTTCATTTTGGTCATATTAGAAATATGCTACTTGGTAAATCTCTTTCTAATTTACTTGAATATAAGGGGCACAAAGTTTTTCAAGTAAACCTATATAATAATCGTGGTATTCATATTTGTAAAAGTATGCTGGCATATAAAAAATGGGGGAGTGATAAGGAACCAAATAAGAAAAGTGATCATTATGTAGGAGATTTTTACGTAAAATTTACTCAAATGGGAAAAGAAGATGAAAATCTTGAACAAGAAGCTTATGGTTTATTAAGATTATGGGAAATGGGTGATGAAGATACTTTAAAATTGTGGAATAAAATGAATAACTGGGCAATAGAAGGATTTAAAATCACTTTCGAAAAACTAGGGATTTCATTTGATAAAGTGTATTTCGAATCTGATTTATATCTTAAGGGTAAAAAGATTATTATTGATGGATTAAATAAAGGAATATTTGAAAAAACTGAAGATGGGGCCATTTTTGTAAAATTTCCGGACAAGTATAATCTGCCAGATAAATTTCTAATCCGTAGTGATGGCACCACTATTTATATTACTCAGGATATATATCTTGCTTATAAAAAGATGGAAGATTTTAATTTTGACAGATCTATTCATGTTGTTGGAGACCCTCAAATTCAACATTTTAAATGGTTATTTGCTATTTTGGATATGTTAGGTTTTAGGGGAGATAATTATCATTTAGCATATGGTATGATAAGTTTACCTAGTGGTAAAATGAAATCTCGAGAGGGAACGGTTGTAGATGGTGATGATGTTATTAAGGAATTAGAAAATCTTGCATTTATAGAAGTAGATAAAAGATATTCTGATATTTCCGAATCTGAAAAGGCAAGAAGAGCAAAAATTATTGGATTAGCTGCATTAAAGTTCTTTATTTTGAAATATAGTGCAGTGAAAGGTTTTGTTTTTAGACCAGATGAAAGTATTTCATTTGAAGGAGAAACTGGTCCATATCTACAATATTGTTATGCAAGAATTGCTTCCATAATTTCAAAATCAGAAATTCAAGTCACTAAAACCATTAATTGGAATTTATTAAGTCATGAAACTGAAACAAATTTAATTAACCAATTAGCATATTTCCCTGAAATTGTTGATCAAGCAGAAAAAACTTATAGTGTTCATTTGATTGCTCAATATTTGTTAACTTTATGTCAAGCTTTTAACACTTTTTACTCTACATGCCAAGTGATATCAAATGATAAAAACCTAGAGAAAGCAAGATTATTACTTATAAAATGTGTACAAATTGTAATTAAAATAGGATTGAATATTTTAGGAATTGAAACACTTGACAAAATGTGAATTATACTGCAAATGAGGTATAAGATTGTATGAATTTTTTTGATTTTGGTGGAGAAATCAATGAGGATACTCAATTCGTTATTTTTGGGATACCTTGGGATTATTTAACTTCAATTGAGTTACCTAATTCATCAATCGCTCCTGAAAGAATTAGAAATGTGACAAATGATATTGGATGGACAACTGAACTAGGAGAAAATATTACTAAATTTAAAGTCGTTGATGTTGGAGATATAACAATAGAAAAATTTAATGTGGAAAGAAATCTCGAGAGAATAGAATCTTTTATTCAAGATTTGTATAGTAAAAATGAAATTATAATTCCTATTATGATCGGAGGGGATCACTTCTGTTCCTATCCGGTTATAAAAGCCGTTTGTGATCATTTTAATAATAAAAAGGAAATGGGTGTATTGTTATTTGATGCTCACCTAGATTTTTATCAAGAATGGGATAAAGGTGTATATTCCCATGCAACTATAGCCCATAGAGTTTATGATTTAGAATATATTAATAAGAAAAATATATTGATTGCTGGAGTTAGAGATATTGACATTCCAGAGTTAGAAATAGTAAAAGCTGAAGATATCAGATATTTGAGAGCCCATCAGATGGCAAAAGGACTTAGTAATTATATTGAGGGAATTATCGATTATTTTAAACAATCAGGTGTTAAATATTTATATATCTCTATAGATATCGATGCATTAGATCCTTCTATTGCTCCTGGTACTGGTTTTGCTATGCCAGGAGGTTTTACATACAGAGAATTATGGACAATTTTAAAAGAAGTTTCAGAGAATTTCGAAATATTAGGATTTGATTTGGTCGAAGTAGCCCCTAATTTAGATTTAGAAAACAGAATGACATGCAATTTAGCAGCAAAACTGATAATAGAACTTATTTCTTTTATTTCAAATCACAAAAATTCAATGATTTAGATGTCAAAAAAAAATTTTAAAGAAACTCTAAAAAAAGTAGATCAGTTCAAAATTGATGAGGATACAAATATCGTTGAATTGATAAAATCTTTAAAAAATACGGGATTTAATGCTAAAAGACTAGCTTTAGCTTGTGAAATCTATAAGGAAATGATAATTGATGAAGAGTGTATAAAATTTTTTGGATTAGCTGGAGCACTTGTACCAGTAGGATTACAAAGGATCATATATGATTTCATAGCAGAAGGTTTTATTGATGTTTTGGTGACTACAGGAGCAAACTTAACACACGATCTTGCTGAAGCTTTAGGGTATCATCATTTACAAGGTAGTATTGATATAAATGGAATCAACGATGAAGTTTTACATAGTGAGGAAATAAATAGAATTTATGATGTTTTTATGCCAAATAAAGTGTATGAAAGAATTGAAGATTTTATATCAAAAATCAAAATACCAGACAATCAAATGTCTGTAAGTTCATTTTTATCATATCTTGGATCTCAACTTCCCAAAACCTCCTATTCGATTCTTAGAATATGTTATGATAAAGAGATACCGATTTTTTGTCCTGCTTTTACTGATTCTGGATTGGCGATGCAACTAGGTTTTCATTACCAAAATTTAAATTTAAATCATTTTAAAGATATGTTAAAGATGGTTAATATAGCTTGGGATGCTAAAACCGCTGGTGTATGTATTCTTGGAGGAGGAGTTCCCAAAAATTTTATAATGCAATCATTACAATTTTGCCCAAATTCTGCTACTTATGCAATCCAAATTACAATGGATCGTCCAGAACCAGGAGGTTTGAGCGGTGCCAGTTTGAGGGAGGCAATATCATGGGGTAAAATAAGTGAAAAGGCAAAATATTCTACAATAATATCTGATGTAACTATAGCTTTACCTTTATTATTTTGGTATTTAAAAAAAATAAAAAAATGATAGAAAGATAAAGTGTTATTTCTGTAAAGAGAGATATTATTTAAAACAATCTTTTTAATTTCTGTTCAATTGTTTCAGTATCAGTACCAAAAATTTTATCAAGATTTTGTTTAAAATCTTTAAACTGAGAAATTTCTGATAAATTTTTTCCAGAATTTAGCGATTTAAATTCTTTAGACATCTGTTTCAATAATGGCTGAATAATTTTACGTATATATTTCTCTATTTTTTTTTCTTTATCTAAAATTGCATAAGAAATAATAAGTTCAGGTTCAAAGCTATCTTCAGCAATGATTTGATCTTCAGTGAACGCAATAGTATATTTTTTTCCCTCAAAATATTCAACCATATCTTTTGAAAACGTAGATTGCGCAAAATTTAAAATAGCTGTAAGTAATCCACTTCTTAAATCTGGATCAATTTTACCCATTGATGTCTTATGGTAACTTTTTTTTACTAAAGTAAATCCTCTGAATAATAGACCTACTTCTCGAACAACCATTTTAATGATTTATTTTAAGAGTACTGAGATTTTAAAATTTTCTTCTTCTATATAATTTTATTTATACAAATGTTTATATTAAATTCTATGATTATTTTACGATCTGTTTTTATTTTATATATTTAATAAGAAACTAATATTTCTTATAGGTATGATTACTAAAGAAAAAATTATTTTATGTGCGGAAAACATCACTAGAAGTGTTAACATCAAAAAAGACGGTGAACTCATCCTAATAAAGGGGGCATCTTATTGTAATGATCTTTTGGAAGAAATAGGTTTAAGTGTTCTTAGAAAAGGAGGAATTCCACATATTACTTCCACAAGTGATTACTTTGAGGAATCGATATGGCAAGATGAAAAAATTAAAGCTAAAACAATAGAAAAACCCCCGCTTCATTATCTTGAGATGATTAAAAATATCGATGCCTACATTGTGATTGAGTATCCCGAAGATCCTTCAGTTCGTAATAGAGCACCAGAAGAAAAACTCGATGCTTATCAAAAGTCAATTGCTCCATTAAGAGATATATTATATGGATTCAAAGAAGAATATGCCCCGGGAAAAAAATGGTGTTACGCAGCTTGGCCTTCAAAAAAAGCAGCGAAATTCTATAATATTGATTATGACACATATGAGAGATTCATTGTGGATGGTATAAGCGTTCCCTCAGAAGAATTAAAAAAAATTATTTCAAATTTAGGTAAATTTTTTGATGAAGCTAAAAAAATATATGTGACAGATGAATATGGTACAGATTTTTGGGTTTCTGTAGAGAATCGAGTTAAAATTCTTGATGATGGTATACTTTCTGACGAGCAAATTGCATTAGGAGATTTAGGAGGAAATCTACCTGCAGGGGAAGTATTTTTTCCTCCAAATGAAAAACAAGGAGAGGGCAAAATATTTTGCCCAATAACTAAGGAAAGATATACTCATAAATTTATAAAAAACGTAGAACTCGTCTTTAAGGAAGGCAAATTATTACTTGATAAAGTGAGTGCTGATAATAATTTAGATGTCTTAATAGATGCCTTTAAACAACGTGAAAAAATAGATAAGGCTAATAATGTACCAGAAATAAGAACTTATAACGTTGGAGAGCTCGGTATTGGTTGTAATCCCTTGATAACTAAACCAATTGGATATATTCTTACAGACGAAAAAATTAATGGAAGTGTACATGTTGCTTTTGGATTTAATAAATCCTTTGGAGGAACATCAATCTCTCAAATGCATTGGGATTTTGTGACTGCTCCAAAAGTGAATATGACAGTAGAATACAAAGATGGTTCAAAAAAAGGCATAATGGAAAATGGTAAATTAGTTGATGAGTAACTCGATATTTAATACCTTTTTAAGAGTTTAGTGTTTAATAATTCTTCTAATAATTGGAGTGTTTTTTCTAAAACTTTCTTTTTAAAATTAATCCGATCTGTTTCAAAATTATATTTCTTGATATTTGTTTCATATACCGTTGAAATACCAATATAAACAAGCCCTACGGGTTTTTCTAAAGTCCCTCCAGTAGGTCCAGCGATACCACTAATTCCAATTCCTATATCGACATTTGAAAGTTGTCTTATGTTATAAGCTAAATACCAAACTACATCTTTTGATACTGCCCCATATTTCTCAATAATTTTTGGATCTACATTTAAAAGTTCGATTTTAGCTTGATTACTATAACATACAATCCCCCTTTCAAATACTTTTGACGATCCAGAGATATTTGTAAACATATTTGAAACATAACCCCCTGTACAAGATTCTGCAACAGCAAGCTTTAGATTCAAATCTGTAAAATTTCTTAATATTCTTGAAATTCTTTCTAATAATTCCATTATTCAGTTGCCCTTTTAATTTCAAACTTTCTTCCACAAGATTTACAAAAATTCCCATTAATCTCAGTACCACAATAAGGACAGTGCCAAGTCATTGGAGGTTTTTGAGATGAAGTTAGTTTTTTATAAATTTCTGGTTCTTTATCTCCAAATGGTTTATATGATAAGTTTTTTTCAATAGTTTTATCATAACATCTCGGACAATATTGCTTTTTCTGTAATCCGTAATAAACAAGATAAGGGTTAATTATCATAAAACCCCATAAAAAAAATATAAGAAGGAATATTTCTGCAAAAATTGTAAGAGAGATAATGGTAAGTATAGTAAAGACCGTCATTAATAATATCACAAAAAATCCAAAGACTTTAATATTAAACTTAGGTTTTGAAGGGTATACATTCATTCTACATTGATTACAGAACATCATGTCGTTTGGATCTTGAACCATAAACCTCAATGTAAATATTTAATATGATTTGTTATTATTAATATAAAACAATAACAAATAAAAATAAATAAAAAAATTATATTGTATACTTTTGAATTATATTAGATTAATATACGTATTCCGCAAAATTAACTATACAAAGTGAGCCAAATGAGAAATAAGGAAGAAAGTAAAGGATTTGTATTTAAAATTACGGTGATAGGGGATGGAGCTGTAGGAAAAACTTCTTTAATCAAAAAATATACGCAAGGGAGTTTTCAAAAAGATTATATCAAAACATTGGGTGCCCAGTTTTCAAAATATGATGAAGAAATTGAAGGGAATAATTGTAAATTATTCTTTTGGGATATAGCAGGACAAGATGAATTTAATTTCATGCGACCGACGTTTTATAAAGGTAGTAAAGCAGCAATAATAGTTTTTTCGCACACTGATGAAGATAGTTTTGATCATATCGTAAATTGGCATGAAGATATTAAAAGTTATACGGGAGATCTACCGATTGTTTTATTTGGAAATAAAATTGATTTAATTGATGATAAAGAATTAGATGATGAAAAAGCAATTAATTTGACAAAAGAAAGAAATTTCCTTGGATATTACAAAACTAGTGCAAAGACGGGAAATGGTGTATATGAAGCATTTCAAGCAATTATAAAAGAGTTATACAACAAATATAAAGAAGATTAGACAATGTATGATGATATCAATCAAGGATATCCGAAAATTTTATTTTTCTCTTCAAATCATTGCGCACCTTGTAAACCTGTAGAAGAAATGTTAAAGAGAATAAATATTTCACTGTTTGGAAAAAAATTAATAATCGAAAAGGTATCTATTGATTTGGAAGAAAATCGACAGATAACCCAGGAGTATCGAATTACATCAGTTCCCACATTAATAGTAGCAGATAAGAGATTATCAGTAAATATTCAAGAAGAAGAGATTATTGACGCCATTCTTTATGCGTTTATATCTTCAGTCAAAATATAATTTTATAAAAAAAGAAGAAATAAAAAAATAAAATTAAAATAAAAGTGAAAATTAATGGATAGACAATTACTCTCTAAAATCCTAGCCCAGATGAGAAAGAATTTAAAAGAGGGCAAAGATATTGGAGATATGAAGGTTGGGGCATTACTTGCTTTAGGTCATCAACTAGAAGCAATCTTTTACTATTTAGGACATGAATTAGGAACTATCTTAAAAATTAAGCAAGTTAAAGACATATCTCAAATTCCAGAAGAATTAAAAAGAATTATTTCTGAATTCAATCTTGGATCTGTTGAAATTACTGAGAGCACCGATGAAATTATACAATTAAGACTAAAAGACCATTCATCTATAAAAGATTTAATTAAAAAAGGCATTAAAACATCAGGAAGCTTCTGTTCATTTGAAGCGGGTCTTTTAGCAGGTATTGTAGAAAAATTAAGTGATAGACATTGTTTTGCTCAAGAACTTGGATGCAGCTTACAATCAGGGGAAAGTTTTTGTGATTTTATGATTGTCTTTCAGTCCCAAGATTAAATTAAGTCAAAATTAATTTTTTTTGTTCTTCCTTTTTTTAATAAACAGATTTTAAGATTAGTATAGTTCTATATGCAAATTTAAGGTGTAATTAGAAAATTATTAATAAGTATAAACTATACTTTGAATATAAAATAAAATCTAAGTCTTTTAATGTGTGATAGTTAATGTCATATATTTTAAAAATGGTTTTGCTTGGGGAAGCAAATGTAGGAAAAACTTCACTTGTTTATAGGTTTATTGAGAATAAATTTAGAGAAAATTACAAATCAACCTTAGGTGTTAATCTTTTAAAAAAAGATATGAGTATTGAAGGTTATGGTGATGTTTCTGCTCAAATCTGGGATTTAGGCGGACAAGAATCCTTTAAATCTCTTAGAAAACTATATTTAGAAGGTGCAAATGGTGCACTTTTGGTCTATGATATGACTAATCAGAAAAGTTTTGAAAAACTTGATGAATGGGTACAAAGCTTCAGAGACGCTAGAGATAATGCTCCTATGATATTAATAGGAAACAAATCTGATTTGAAAAATCAAATTAAAATAAATGAAAATGAATCATCAAAGTATGCGGATAAGAATAATATGGGGATGATTATTACTTCAGCTAAAACTGGTCAAAATGTTGAACAAGCTTTTATCCAATTGACAAAACAAATTCTAGACCATATTTCCTCGGAATCATAAAAAGTTATATCATATTTCTTTTCTTTCATTAATTTTTAATAGTAATTATTTTTGACTGAGATGATAACTATCAAAATTTAGTGATTTTAGCTTTATTCTTTTTTAAATTAACCACCTTTATAAAGGAAGATTTATTTAAATAAAATTAACAAAAAAACCTAGAAATAAAGAATATAATTATTTTACAAATTATAAATCACAATTATCACCTTATTGTTATCATGTCAAATGAAGAATTTGATGAGGAATTTGATGAGGAATTTGATGAGGAATTTGATGAAGAAGAAGATACAGAAGAGGAAGAAGGAGAAGAAGGTGAATATAAATATGAAACTGATTTAGATTATAAAATAGAGAACGTTGTTGCGACGGTTACTGTAGAAATAACAGAAAAAATTGACCTTAATCAAATAGCGAGACGTCATGCAGAAGTAGAATATAATCCAGAACGATTTCCTGGTTTAGTAATGCGAATTGAAAAGCCGCGTGCGACCATATTGATTTTTTCTACAGGAAAAATGGTAGTTACTGGTCTTAGGCAAGCAGCAGAAGCAGAACGAGTTGTAGATAAGGTTGTTAAAAATATACGAAAAGCAGGAATAAAATTAGCAAATCCTGAGATCACGATTCAAAATATTGTAGCTTCAGGCGATCTCCATACGAATATTGATCTTAATATGGCAGCAATAGTAATGGAATATGCTATGTATGAACCAGAAGTATTCCCAGGGTTAATTTACCGTATGCAGGACCCAAAAACAGTATTTTTAATTTTTTCAACAGGAAGAATAGTATGCACAGGGGCAAAGAAGAAAGAAATTGTAAGAGACGCTGTTTTAAAATTAAATCAACAAGTAAGAGAGTTAGGGGTAGCTAAAAAAGATATTGGAGATTCAGAATATCAAGATATAACATTTATTTAATATTTTTTTATCTTTCCAATTATTAAAAAATCATCATATCATTTAATTAATAAATCATTAAGAATTAATTTTACAATGATTTTTTTTTGCTAATTGCATTAATAGAATTAATATATTCACTAAATAGTGCCTCGATTAGATTTTTTTCTTTAGCTTTATTAATTGCATAAAGAAATAAATGATTAAGCGATACTTGATTACTAACTTTGTAAATATCCTCC
The DNA here is from genome assembly GCA_020344955.1 of Promethearchaeota archaeon. Lineage (GTDB taxonomy): Archaea > Asgardarchaeota > Lokiarchaeia > Sigyniarchaeales > SOKP01 > Loki-b32. Next base: position 1,668,033 of record CP070831.1, read on the forward strand.
TTAAGTCCGATATGATCGCTATATTGGTCAAGGAAATTACATAAAATATATCTGTTTTCATTTCTCATATTAACCTTGTTCAATATACCAAACATTCTTAATATTAATGGG
>CP070831.1:1668243-1677909 GCA_020344955.1 Promethearchaeota archaeon
AAGTAAATGTTTTACAGAAAAAGAAGCTAAGAAATTTTGGAAGGAAAATTTGAAGAATCGAAAAGCTATCTTTAAATTCCATAACTCTGGTTTCGGGAATTTAGGTGCTATTGGAGGACATCTCATTCCTGATTATGAAACAATTATAAAAAAAGGATTTAAATTCGTCTATGAAAAGGCAAAAAGTAAGTATGAGCAATTAAACCCAAAAGAAAAGAAAAGTCTTGCAGGTCAGGAACTTAGAGCAATGATAAGAGCAGCAGAAATCCCTAGAAAATTAGCAAAAAAATATGCTGAAGAATGTACAAGATTAAAAGGAGAAGCTTCAACTCCGGAAAGAGTTAAGGAACTTGAACAAATGATTCAAAATTTAGAACGTGTTCCTTGGGAACCTGCTGAGACCTTTTGGCAAGGAGTTCAATCGCTCTGGCTAATTCACATGCTAACTATTTCAGAAGAATCTTATCCAGGTGCAGGAACATCTTTTGGTAGAACAGATCAATATTTATGGCCATTGTACAAAAAGGATGTTATCGATAAGAAAAGTATCACAAAGGACTTTGCAAAAGATATTTTAGGATCTTTTTGGTTTCATTGTAACACTATTTATGATGCTCAAATAATGGTTGGAAGGCAAGGAATTACCTCTGGTTTTGGTCAGTTAATGACTTTATCCGGTTGTGGTTCTAATGGAGAGGACCTTACCAATGAATTAACTTATACAATTTTAGAAGTTATTGATGAATGGTCTCCAATTTTAGAGCCTAAACCAAATGTTCGTTTACATAGAAATTCTCCTGATAAGCTTTTGAATATTATAATTGAAATGATATCAAAGTCTCAAGGTGCTCCATTTTTGATTAATTTTGACGAAAGAGCCATAGCAGGATTACTAAGAGAAGGTATTCCAAAAGAAGATGCTTGGAATTATGCATGTGTTGGATGTTTAGAAAATACTATGCAAGGAAATGATCGTTCAGGTACAGTAAATTGCAATCCAAACTTGGCCAAAAGCATTGAACTGACATTATGGAATGGGAAAAACATGCCTGGGAACATTAAAAAACCTTGGGTCAAAAAAGGAGAACAGATTGGACCAAAATCAGGAGATCCTGAGAATTTTACAACTTGGGAAGAATTCTGGAACGCTTGGAAAGAACAAATTAGATATATTATCGAATATACTGTAAATGTGTATAATATGTCTGAAGAACTTCGTGCAAAATATATTCCAACACCATATATATCAACTTTAGTTCGAGGATGCATTGAAAAGGGTTTGGATGTAAGAAATGGAGGTCCTGAACTACGTTTTATTACAATTGAAGGTGTTGGGTTTGCAACAACAGTAGACTCGTTATTAGCAATTAGAAAACTTGTCTATGAAGAGAAAAAGTATAGCATTTCACAGATAAAAAATGCCCTTTTCCATGATTTTGAGGGAGAAGAATATACTATTATTCAATCAGTTTTGAGGAATAAGGCACCAAAATATGGAAATGATGAAGACGATGCTGATGATATGGCTAAGAAAGTAATGGAAGTTTGGACTGAAGAAACTTGGAAATATAAAACACCTACTAATTTTCAATTTCGGCCTGGAATGTTATCTTGGAATTATTGGGCGGGAGCTGATGCGGGTCTCACAATTGCAACTCCTGATGGCAGAAAATCCAGAACATTTTTATCAAATGCAATTTGTCCTACTAATGGAGTAGATAAAAAAGGTCCTACTGCTGTTACCAATTCAGTTGGATTTGCAATTGGAGGGAAGACACCCCAAGGAGAATATAAAAATTATCTTCCCAATGGTGCAAGTCATACAATAACGTTTAATCCAAGTATTCTCAGAGACCCAGAACACAAAGATAAATTTAAATCATATCTAAAGGGATATATTGAAAATGGTGGAACATGTTTACAAGTTAACATGTTAGATGCGGAACTGTTAAAAGATGCTCAAAAACATCCAGAAAATTATCCAAATTTACTGGTTAGAGTAACAGGTTATAATGCTTATTTCACAACAATAGGGAAAGAGCTTCAAGATGAAATAATAGCTCGAGAATCTCATAGAATGTAAATTTTATTATTTTATCTATATTTTTTTTAATTGGTGACTTAATTAATTGATCGATTCAGTTCAAGGATTTATCTTTGAAATTCAGAAAATGTCAACGGAAGACGGTCCAGGCATTAGAACCACAGTGTTTTTCAAGCAATGTCCTTTAAGATGTATATGGTGTCATAACCCAGAATCAATATTGAAGGAACCACAATTAGAATGGATCAGACATAAGTGTATTGGATGCAAAACATGTATTGAAACCTGCGAACAACATTCATTATCATTTAATGAAGAGGGATTGCAAATTGATAGAAAAAAATGTAATGGTTGCGGAAAATGTTCAGAAGAATGTCCTAGTACTGCTTTGCATATATTTGGAGAATGGTGGAACTTAGAAGATTTATTTTATGAAATAAATAAGGATAAAATTTATTATACTCAATCTAATGGTGGGATTACTGTCTCAGGGGGAGAGCCTACTGTTCAAACTGACTTTATTCTACAATTTTTCAAGAAATGTAAAGATAATGGCATTTCAACAGCATTGGATACATGTGGGTATGCATCTAGAAAAATCTATGAGAAACTATTACCTTATGTTGACTTACTTCTTCTAGATATTAAAGAAATTGACAATAAGCGACATAAGGAGTTTACAGGAGTCCCTAATGATCTGATTTTAGAAAATGCCATTTGGATTTCTAAAGATATCGAAAAAAACAATAAAAAGATGTGGATAAGAACACCTATTATCCCAAGTTTTACTGATACAGATGAAAATGTGAAAGGCATTGGTGATTTTATTGTAAAGAAGTTAGGAAATATTCCTAAACGTTGGGATCTTTTAGCCTTCAATAATTTATGTATTGCAAAATATGAACGATTAGATATGGATTGGCTACTTGAAAATCGTTCATTAATGTCCGAAGAAGAAATGGAGCATTTTTTACAAATAGCTAAATCCACTGGTGTTAGAAATGTAAGATGGTCTGGTTTAACTAAAAAGAAAAATAATAATACAGGGGATCAAAAAAAATTAAAACCATCAACATGTTAAACAAAAAATTATAATATATATTTAAGAAATTGGAAATAGGTATTCAATTATGAGTAAGAAAAAATATAGCAATGAATGGTCATCTGAAGCTTCAGAAGAAGTTATTCAATTTACTCAGCCCGGAATGATGTTAAAATTAATAGGAACAGTAGATGATAGAGGGTGGCCTCATATTACATTTATTGCAATGAATCGGATAATTAATAAAAGAGAAGTAGTTTGGGGAGCTTTCTCTGAGGGAACTAGCAAGAAATATGTGAAGAAAAACCCTAAACAAGGAATATTATATATGACTGCGAATATGCCATTCAAATTTCTTCAACTCAAAGCAGATTTAAAACATACAACAACAGAAGGAGAAGATTTAGAGTTTTTTAACAATTCTGATTTATTCCGATATTTTACTTATTACCGGGTTCATACAGCATATTACAATAATATTATAGCTGTTTCTCCTATTAGAAATTTGCCTTTATTTGGTATTATAAAAGGAATTATTAAAAATATAATAGGAAAGGGGGGAGCTAAAACGAAACTTAATGAGAAACGTCTAAATGTAATAGGATATGATTTATTTACTGCCACTATTGGTATACGTGCAATTAATTATATTGATCCTTCAGATGGATATCCAATTATTATACCCTGTATTCAACTTCAAGCAACAGATCATAACAGATTAGTCTTCCCTCCCTCTGTCCTTAAAGGTGATTTATATAAAATCCCAACAAATTCAAAGGTTGCTGTTTTTGGAATGAATTTTGATTTTGCAAATCAAGTAGTAAAAGGCACATTTACAGGTTTTGAAAAATTTAGAGGAATCAAATTTGGAGTTATTGAAATTGAAGAAATTTATAATAGTTCTCCATTAATAGTAGGAAAGATTTATCCCGAAATTGAAACTCTACCAAAAGTAACTGAATTCAAATTATAGTTATTAAAAAGACAAGTAAAAATTATATAAAAATAAGGATTTCTTATGACTTTTAATCCTAAACTGTTTGGATTGAAAAACTTTTATTTATATGAAATAATTGCCACTACATATTCCTTAATTGATGATGAAACCACAATTAAACCAAATGCTTCTTGTATGGGGATTAGAATAATAGATGAAAATCAATTAGAAATCTCTCCATTCTATGGTACATCAACTTATGAAAATTTAAGTAAAAATAAGATAATAACAATTAATTTTATCGATGATGTCTATTTATACGCTCTAGCTGCTTTGAAAGAAACAAAGAGTCCCATAGGATTGAAGGATTTTCCATCTGAGTATTATGATTTTAAGTATATAAAAGCCTATACGACTGATGTGCCATATATAAAGAAAGCATGGGGAATTTTAATAGGCAAGGTGTTACAAGAGTTTCAAAAAACAAAGAGGGACGATCTAGGGGAAATTCTCATCCCTATCTTCAAATTGAACATCATTTTTAACGAAAAATTTCGAGAATCTCATAAATTATTTAATAGAGCAGAAAATCTTGCTTTAGAAACAATTATTTTAACCACTCGTTTAAAATTAGCTAAAGAAAATGAAGATTCTTCTTTATTTTCTAAAATTTATGAAAAAATAATTGATAATATAGAAAATATTCAAAGATTTGGAAAAAATAAGAGAGCATTAAAAACTTTAGAATTAGTAAATAAATATATTAGTTTTTTAGAGTCCTAAGTTTTCTGATGGATCTTCTCAATATACATTAAGGGATAATCTAATTCATCGACCCATTTCACTTTTGCTACTATATTAATAGATTCATATTCAATATGAATTTCTGCGTTGATTATTTTTCCTGTGATTTCATCGTAATCAAATTCTGAATCTTTATTACCGGATATTTTTTCTCGGTTAAAAGATATTTTTACAGATTTTACATAAGGTTGACATGAAATAGCCGATTCAATTCCTCTTTCTATAGATTCTATAATTTTGTCATCCTTTCTTATGGGAATTCCACTAAGAATGTGATATAAGGCACCTAATTTGATTCCAGTTTCAAAACAAGCTCTTTCTCTTTCACTTAGATCAGATGAAAAATAAATTTTTTCATTAGCTTTAGGCATTTAATCTCCATCTATAATTTCAATTTTTGCGCCTGTATTATTTGGCTTACAAATATAGATATGACCTCCCCCATTTTTTTGATTCTTTTGAACTTCTCTTAACAAAGTCTCTGCTTCTAAATCTGATTCAACAATAGCCACAACACTAGGACCAAAGGATGACATTCCATAAGCTTTTAAACCATAATCCTCAAAAAAAATTAGAAGATCTTTAACAATTTTATGCTGTAACTCAATCTCGATTTTTTTAAATCCTATATTTTGAATTCTTTTTAATCCTTCTCCAAAACAATACAAATCTTTTTTGATAATTCCAGGCAGAATCTTCATTATCACCTGATGTGAGACTTCATTTACTTCACTTTTAGGAATCGGTGCAAAATTTTGAAATACACTAATCTCTTCATCTCCAAAAGCACCCTTCTTTACATTAGGAATAACAAGAACAAATCTCCAATTTTCAGGGATTTCATGTCTAAATATCGTTAAAGCGGGATTAGCTGAAATTGAAGCAGATGATGGTAAAAAAGTTTCTTTTTCTTTTCCTCGACCAAAATCGTGTCCACCATCTAATATAAAACCACCAGTTTTAAATCCTTTCCATCCTATTCCAGATGTTCCACCTCTTTCAACTAATTTAGTGAGGTCTTTATGGGTTAAATGATTGAAATTTTTCAATTTCGTTATAGCGGTGGCTATAGCTAAGGATAATTGAGTTTTTGAGCCTAATCCTACATGTGATGGAAAATATCTTTTAAGATTAAAATGAAAATTCTTATTACTAATATCATATCTTTTAAATACCTTAGAAGCTATTTCATTGATGACTTCAATTGACTCTCGATAATATTTATGAGCTTCAATTTTAAATTCTTTAGCGCTATTAGATGCTTCGAATACGACGTTAGGACGGTCTAACATTAAACCAATTCCGCCATCGACTCTTCCTGTGTATCCATTTTCGTCTATTAAAGAAAGATGAATTCTACAAGGGGTTGTTATCCTTAAAGTGGTCATATTTATCTTTTTCATATAGAGAACTCTAGACTATAAATAAGAATTTTCAAAATAATTTAAATCTATTATATACTTTTATTCATAGTTTTTTATTAGACGTAAAAGAATTATCTTAGGTTATTTCAATGAGCGATTTAGAAGGATTAACAAGAAATTTGTTAAAAAAAGGATATTCTGAACAAGAAATCATAGGAAGATTAGTTCAAGAATATCATGATTTTAAAGAAATTGAAGAATCCTTAGCAATTAAACTTGCCAAGGCAATTTTAGATGAATGTATAAAGAGTGATCCTAGTTCTGTATCTGAAATTTTTGTAAAAGATTTATTAGATATTAATAAAGCAGAAGTTACAATAGGAGAACAAGGCGTTGGTTGTAGGGGGGCTGGGGATTTTTTTGTTCATAAATTAATTGCAGAATTATCAGAAACAGACTATAAAGCATTTTTATCTCCAACTTCGCTAGATGATGCGGGAGCTGTACGTATGCAGGAAATCAAGGGATTAAGAGATCAAAAGTTCAAATTAGGGGATTTAATAATTGTGTCAAAAATGGAAGGTATTCATTCTCGTCTCAGTGATTTCCCCTTTATTTGTGGATTTCATGTAACAAGAGCCGCCTTACGAGATTTATATGTAAAGGGCGCAACTCCAATTTCTATAATGATTGATGTTCATCTAGGGGATGATGCGGATGTTGGTAAATTATTTGATTTCATAGCAGGTGTGTCAACTGTTTCTGATTTAGCTAAAGTACCAATAACTGCGGGTTCTACACTAAGAATTGGAGGAGATATGGTGATTGGTAATAGATTAGTAGGTGGAATTAGTGCTGTTGGTGTTTGTAGAAAATTATTGGCTAGACGGAATATACAAGTTGGGGATAGAATTTTAATGACTGAAGGTTCCGGAGGTGGAACTATTACCACAACAGCAATTTATTCTGGAAATCATGAGATTGTCAAAGAAACGATGAACATTAAATTCCTAAAAGCTTGTGAAACTATTTTAAACTCCGGTTACATGGAGAACATTAGAGCTATGTGTGATGTTACCAATGGAGGTTTAAGAGGAGATTTATATGAAATTAACTATGAAGCCAATTGTGGAGTTAATATATTTGAGGAAAAAGTAAGAATGCTTGTTAATCCAAATGTTCTAAGTATGTTAGATAAAGTTGGAGTTGATTATTTAGGAGTTTCTTTAGATGCCCTTTTGATATATTGCTCGGAAACTATTTCGAACGATATAATAACTGATCTTAGAAGAATTGGTATAAAATGTGATGAAATAGGTTATGTAGATGATTCAAATCAAGTTTTTTTAACATACAAAGATAAAAAAAGAACAGAAATTCTTCCAAAGTTCAGAGAATCTGCTTATACTAAGATAAAACAAGAAATTGGAGAGAAAACTCCTGGATCTCTAAAGATAATGGAAAAAAATATTGAGAAAGCAGCTGAAGAAGTGTTAAAAAAGCGTCAAAAAATTATTGATTATATCAAAAGAAAGAATAATATCTAATAAGAAAAAAAAGTTTTCTGTCTTTCCAGACAAATTAAGAATCGAGAATGCAACTTTAAAAATGTTAAGTTCCTATTAAAATTCTATATGATTAAGACTAACTATTTCCTCTATAACCTTAATAATGTAGGAATTCAATGGTATTTAGGCTGTAATAGGAATGTAGATGACATGACTTACTCTCCTTACTTACAACTAAGATGTTCAAATTTTGTGGACCCTTGGGAAGATATATATTCTCATTACCACTCAGAATCACAAGAAATCTTTATTCTATTAGAGGGTGAATTATGGATGTTGGTTAATAACAAACCATTTACAATGCTTAAAAATAATCTTTTACTTGTTCAACCAGGAGTTCCTCATATGATTATTGGGGGAAAGCCAAAAATACGTCATTTTGTCCTTAAAGTTCCACATCAGAAAGATGAGTGGATTAAGTCTAATGAAAATGTTAATTATGATACTATAAAGGTTAAAATGGCAGAGAGTCATTTTAAAAACGAAGTTGATAGTTTAATAGGTTTTTTTGCAGATTTAAATGAAAAAAAATGTCAAAACAATTGGTTGCTCGGATATGGAGAAGCTGTTTATCAAACTAAGCGACTCTGTTTAGCCTATATGGATTTTAGAAGTGAAAAAGATTATATCGAAAATAATCATAATGAAACTTATCATTATCATAAAGTTACTACAGAATGGTATTTGACAATTAAAGGGCAACAAAAACTACTGATAGGCAATAAAGAAATATCTATTCGTCCAGGTTATCTATTGAGAATACCTGAAAAAACGCCCCATTTATTATTATCCTATTCATACCCATTTGAAGGAATTACTTTAAGAACACCAGCAATACCTAACGATAAAATAATAATAAATAAATAAAATAAGTAATTGATTGAAAAATTTGAAATTAAGTCTAATAATTTCGATTTATTTCTTTTTTGTATTGTCTATATTTAAGACTTCATTCATTGAACCAGATCTAAAACCTTCAATATCAATTGTTATATAAGTGAATCCAAGCTCTTTAAATCTCTTTTTAATTAAATTTAGATTATTAATTGTTAATGTTTTGGTAAAATCCTCAGGTAAAAGTTCAATACGGGCGAGATTAGGCTCATGCAACCTTACTCGTAATTGTTTTAGATTAAAAGTATTTTTAAGAAATTTTTCTCCTTCTCTGATCTTAATTAATTTATCTTGATTTATTCTCTGACCATACGGAATACGAGATGAAAAACATGCCATAGAAGGTTTAGATTGAACGTCTAAGTTAAAATATTTTGAAATTTCCCTAATTTCTTCTTTTTTTATTTTAAAATCAATATAAGGAGTAGAAATACTTAGTTCCTTTAATGCTTGCAGCCCAGGTCTATAATCCGAAAGATCATCTAGATTTGAGCCATCTAATATTAATTCATAATTTATTGCGTTTTGTATTTCAATGATATCACTATACAATCCCGATTTACAAATATAACATCTATTAGAAGGATTAGATCGGAATTCTTCATTTAATAAGGGATTTCTTTCAATTATTATATGATTAATACCATATTTTTTAGCGAATTGTGATGCCTCTACAATTTCTTCTTCGGGATAAAGAATAGATCTTTCGGTGATGAGCAGTGTATCTTTAGCGTATTTTTTAGAAAGAAACCCTAAAAGAGAACTGTCTACGCCCCCCGAAAATGCTACAATTATCTTTTTCTCTTTTAAAAAAGTTATTAAAGCTTCTAGTTTAGTATTTAGATCTTTAGATAATCCCATATTTATTCAAATATATTTTAAGAATAATTAAATACACATTTTTTAAAACAAGAAAAAAAAAAAAATATTTTGTTTATATTCCAAAATAATTAATAAAAATCTGTTTTTAATTTTTGGAGTTTGCTTACTTTATAAAAATTCCCTATCATCGA
>CP070831.1:1678009-1698373 GCA_020344955.1 Promethearchaeota archaeon
ATTCTAAAGTTGCTTATATTCATGAAGATACACCAAGAATATTATCAGGTTTATTTTCTTTTATTATCTTTTTTATACCTAATTTAGCCTTATTCCACATATCTTCTATTTCGAAACATTTTGCAAAACCAGCAGATATTTAAGTTCTATAAGTGTTCTATTTTAGATACTTTCTTACAACCTCACCGCGAGGTTTTTCTTCCTCAAAAAGAATAGCTTGAAAAGAGTATATTTTAGTACTTTTATCTTGCCATGCATTACTTTCAAGCCATGCTTTAGAACATGTTTGAGATAGAAATGTCTCGACATCCCAATTTCTGTCATGATCTACAGGTACTTGAGGCAGCAGTAAACCTCTTCTCATACCTTTCTCTGCAATAAGTCCATCTCTTCCAATGACTATTTTATCAAGATATTCTTTTGGATCATTTACTTCAAGCAATTTTGGAGGGGTTAAAATAGATAATTCTATCACAATTTTATCCATTTCCTCAAGAGATACTGATTGGAATCTTGGATCCTCAATTGCAGAACTAATCGATACTTTTTGAATTACATCATATAATGAAAATTTAGGTTCAATATAACCAATACATCCTCGTAGTGGATTTCCAGAGACATCATATTTATTTAATGTTACGAAAGCACCATATTTGTCCGAGAATTTTGCTTTCACCATATCCGGAACGGGGATATGTCTATTATTTTTTAAAAAATATTCAATGTTTTCTCGAGCAAATTTAATTAATAGTTTTCCATCTTCTAAGGTAAATTCATCTTCATACTGCATTTTAAAGTTGTTATGATTATCTATTTTATGTATAATTATATCGTTCAAACATATATACTTTATAACATTCTTTTGATAATTTTTCCAGTGGGGGTAGAATTTTCTGAATTAATTTCAATTCCTCTTAAAAAGACTTTCCAAATTTGAATGTTTGAGGTATATTTTTCATAAGGGGTAAATTTTGCTTTAGTTTTAAAATTTTGAGGATCAATCTCATATTCTGGAACTTTATCTACAATAAGCAAATCAGCATCATATCCTTCTCTAATATGACCTTTACTTGTTAAATTAAAAAGATTAGCAGGATTTTGAGAAGATACTGCTACAAAATTTTCAAGAGGTAATTCATATTTGCTTACTTTATCTAATAATAATAAAGGGTATGTCTCAAATCCTGGAAAACCAGACGGAGCATCAAACTCCTCTTTTTTTTCTCCTAGTGTATGGGGAGCATGATCTGTGCCTATAAGCTTAACATGTCCCTTTTTTAATTCATCAAATAAAAACATATGATGTTCTGGATCTCGTAGAGGAGGTAATACTTTGCCATGATTAGGATTATCTAGTTTAAGTTCATTTGATAAAAGAAGATGGTGAGGAGTTATTTCAAATGTAATTTTTAAATTATTATAATTATTCAAGGATTTTTGAATAAGAGTATAACTGTTTATACAACTAATGTGACAGAAATGAACTATTGGATAATCCTTTGGCTCTAATTGATTATCTGTAATTATCTTATAATAGTTTTCTAAAATGAAATTTACATACTCTGCCTCTCTATCGGCGGGATACAGTTCATTATGAAATTTCAAAAAGGGATACTTTTCTAACATGAAATCTTGATATATTTTTTCTTTTTCGTTTTCAGATAAAGGCCAATCAGCGTGAATAAATACCGGAATTTGGAGTTTACTCGATATTGTAAGAATTTTTTGAATATTTAATGAATCCATCCAATCTACACCATTTATTGAATGAAGGGGATAAATTTTGAAACCTATTACTCCTAATTCAATAATCTTAATTATTTCCTTATAATTAATTCCTTTAGGAACTCCTGCGATAAACCCTACATCTATAAAAATATTGTTTTTTGCTTTTTCAATCCATTTCTCCACCTGGTCTGAAGTTATCGCAGGTGGTTTTGTATTTGGCATATTGAACACTGTTGTTATTCCTGAAAATGCAGCTGCTTTAGTTCCCGTCAAGAATGTTTCTTTTTCGCTTTGTCCCATATCTCGCAAATGAGAATGAATATCTATTATTCCAGGTAAAATTAATCTGTTTTTACAATCTAGTTCTATTTGGTTCGAATTCTTTTTGGTTAATTCTTCTAAATCTTTTTCATTAGGATTAAATACAACCTTTTTTATAATTCCATTATCTATTAGAATAGCTCCTTTATGTACTAAACCTTCAGAAAAAATTCTTGCATTTTTTAATATCATATTATTGATTTTTTAGCACTTTTTGATTATCTTTTCGAAAATTAATATATAAAATTTTATTCTCCACACCTTTAATCTTTGAAAGAGATATATATTTTATATTTTTCACTTCTTCGAAAGTTTTAATCATATCAGAATCTCTGCTTGATATCAAATATGTTGGAATAATAAAAAAATCGCTTTCACTAATTTCAATAAAATAATTGTTTGAAATACTCTCTCCAACTTTTTCATCAAAATTTTGTTGATTATCTTCTATTATAAAATTATTTTCAACCATAATAGTCTTAAAGAAATTAATCATTGATGCTTTATCACTGAACTTTCTAACATAAATTCCAGGTGTAGACTTTTCCCATTTACTGTTTTTAATAGAAATAATTTTATTTGATTTTTTTAAAGCTTTTTCCAACAGCAATGCTTGAGATCTTTCATCAGGACCTAAATAACGTAAATCCTTTCCTTTGAATTTAATTAAAACACACTCCTCTTGAAAATATAGATATAGATTATTATATTTTCTTATAGCATAGGATAAACAGAAAGTTTCCCTTATGCTAGAACATAGATTATAAATTTCTGGAGGAGTTTGTCCCCTATCAATATCTTGCTTAGAGAAATTTGTAGCTTTTTCAATTAATAATAAGAAATTAACCAATATTATCAGATATGGTGGTTAATAGTAAAATTTAAAATTTACCTAATTTCTTCATAAAATCTGCTGCTGATTTTCCACCTGGAAATCCAGGCATCCCGGGCATGCCTTTTCCTTTCTTCTGCATTTGAAGGAATCTTTTCATAAATTTTTTCATCTGATTATATTGATCTAGCATTTTATTTATTACCGAGTATTCTGTTCCACTCCCAATAGCAATTCGCCTCTTTCGAGTTTTTTTAATGATTTTTGGATTCTCTTTTTCAGCTTTAGTCATAGAGTTAAGAACAACTTCCCATTTCGCAAGGTTTGCTTCAGCATCCTCCTTTAAAGCATCTGGAATATTTCCACCACCCATCATTGATAATATTTGTCTAAATTTTCCAACTTTCTTTATAGATTTCAATTGAAGATAAAGATCGTCAAGTGTAAATTTTCCATGAACCATTCTTTTAACCATTTCTGGTTCAAGATCTACTTCTGCTTCTTGTACTTTCTGTACTAGTGATTCAATGTCTGGTATTCCAAGTAAGGCTCCAACAAATTTGGATGACTCAAATTCTTCAAAATCATCAACTTTTTCTCCAATACCTATAAACCTAATACCCACATTAGCTGCTGCACAAGCTGATAAAGCACCACCACCTTTAGCGGTTCCATCTAATTTTGTTACAATTATTGAACCTAAACTTGTTGTTTCAGCAAATGCTTTAGCCTGATTAAATGCTTGTTGACCGAGAGTACCATCAATTACAAGAATAACTTCGTTTGGTTTCAATTTTTGTTCTAGAATTGCCATTTCTTTCATTAATTCTTTTTCTTCTTTATGTCTACCAGCTGTATCAGTAATTATAATCTCATTTCCATCATTCATAGCTCTTTTAGTTTCTTGTACTGCTATTTTAATAGCATTTTTCTCATTAGGATTTCCATAACATTTCACACCTACTTGTTCTGACAATTGTTCTAATTGTTCATAAGCTCCAGGTCGCCAAGTATCAGTTGTTAATGCAGCAACTTTATAACCTTTACTTTTATAATATTTTGCTAATTTTGCTATTGTGGTAGTTTTTCCTGAACCTTGGATACCTACAAGTAGAATAACATTTTTCTTCCCAGGTTTTATTCTTATAGGAGCGGGTTTTCCTCCTAAAAGCTTTATAAGTTCATCATGTACTAATTTAACTACAAAATCTCTCCTTCGAGCTTTTTGTAATTTAGTATTCATTGCTTCTTTCCGGATATTTTCTGTCATTTCAAATACAAGTTCCACTTTTACGTCTGATTGAAGTAAAGCACGCTGTAATTCTTGGATTAGAGCATTTATTGCATCCTTGTCCACACTAGGCAGGCGTCTAATTTTCCGTATTGCATTATCTAAGCTTCTTCCTAATTTTTCTAAAACCATATCTTTTGAGTCTTGAATTTTTTAAATATAACTTGAATAATTTTCAAAAACTAATATTTTTTTTTGAAAAAATATAATATATCATAAATTAAAAGAAATGTCAAAATTAAAAATATTTTGGATAAAAATAAACAAAATAAGGTGATAAAGTAGTTGTCTATTAGAAGAACAGAGATACAAAAATTAAAAGCTGGCCAATATATTATGATTGATGAAGAACCATGTATCATTAAGAGTACTGAGCGATCTAAAAGTGGTAAACATGGTCATGCTAAAGTTAGGGTAGTCTGTGTTGGTATATTTGACAATAATAAAAGATCTTTAACGTTTCCAAGTGGTTCTATGGTTGACATTCCTGAGATTGTTAAAGGTAATGCACAGATTAATTTTATTGAAGATACATCAATTAATATCATGGATCTAGAGTCCTATGAATCAATGGATGTCGATTGGCCTGAAGATGAGGATTTGAAGAGTAAATTAAAGGTTCTTCAAGGTAATCCTGATAAAATCTCAACTACTCAAGTAGAATATTGGCAATTAGCAGGAAAAACACTTATAAATAGGGTTTTCAGCAATTAATTAGTAATTCAAATCATTTATTAATTTAATTATCCATTATTTTTTTATATAAAAACCCGAGGGTTATGGAGAAAAAACCGATAGCCTTAGCTTGTAGGCTTGATTCTGAAAGAGCTATTAAATTAACAAGGAGAATTTTTGAGTTTTTAGTTCAAAAAGGAGAAATAGTTTATTTAGAAACCAGAATTGCTCCAAAAATATTTCCGCATAATGGTATGGATTTAAATGATATGAATGCCGAGAATATTAAATTTATAGTAATTGTTGGAGGGGATGGTTCAATATTAAGAGTTGCTAATAGTTTGTCTCAACAAAATCCACCCCCTATTTTAGGAGTAAATGTTGGTTCTATAGGTTTCTTAGATGAATCTAATGGAAGAATGATTTTTAAAGATTTAACAAAAGTATTAAATGGAGAATATTCATTAGAAGCATGTTCTAAGATAACAGCATATATTGTGAAAAATTCTGGTGAAATTAAGTTGAGTAACGCATTAAATGAAGTTTTAGTTGTGTCTTCAAAAAGTTCAAAAGTGTTACAGATATCTATAAGAATTGATGGAGTTTTCTTAAATCGTAGTTATCTAGATGGTATAATAATTTCAACTCCTACAGGATCTACTGCTTATAATTTAAGTGCTGGTGGAGCAATTGTAAATCCAACTCTCGAAATGATGCAAATAACTCCTCTAAATAGTTTCGCTGGATCAGGTTTAAAACCAATAGTAGTACCGATTGATTCTGAAATTGAGATTCAATTATTAAGACCCAGATTAGACGCAAAAATTGTAATAGATGGACAACAAATTATTAGGAGAATTGCGCCAAATACTAAAATTAGAATTCGAAAAGCAAAATCTCAAAATAAGTTTATTAGATTTAGTGGGAGTTATTATAATCGATTAAGAAAGAAAATTATCGGTACTGTAAGAAGGGTGCCCATTGACGATTCTCCTGAAGAATAATGATTAAAAAAATGTTTTTTGAAATTATTTCTAAAGTTCCATAGCTTTAAATTAGGGATATGAAAAAAAAAGATTCAATATATATTTTTGATACTAATATATTTCTTACTGGAATTGATTTTAATATAATCGAAGGGATAATTTATACAACACCTTCTATAATTGATGAAATAAAAGATCGTAGATACTTAGAAAAAAATAGAAATATTATAAACAAAATTGATGCTGCCATTGTATCAAAAAAATTAGAACTGAAACTGCCAAGAGATGAATATTTAACCAAGGTAAAAGAAATTTCTAAAAAAACAGGAGATTTCATTGCTTTATCAGATGCAGATAAAGAACTGATAGCATTAACATTAGAATTGATAGAAAACACTGATAAAGCTGTAAAAATATACTCGAATGATTATTCTATTGAAAATGTCTGTGTTGAATTAAAGATTCCATTTGCCTCATTATATAAAAATGGGATTGAATCTAAGATAATTTGGGAAGTATATTGTCCACATTGTAAAAATATTCATAAAGCTGAAGATTTGAATAGAATATGCGAAAATTGTGGAGCAAAACTAAGTAGAAGACCAAAAAATAATATAATATATTAGTGGAAATTATATAATTTGTATCATAAATTTTTATTGAAGAAGTACAAAATAGGGAATTTATTAAATATGGGCGTTAAAATAAATGAATTAGTTAATGAAGTTAAACGAACTATCACATTTGAAAATCTATTTAAAAAAAGTATAGCTATAGACGCTTTTAATACAATTTATCAATTTTTAGCCATAATTCGACAAAGAGATGGAACTCCGTTAAAGGATTTTCAAGGAAATGTAACATCGCATCTTTCTGGTCTTTTTTATAGGTCCATTAATTTTTTAGAACATAATATAAAGCCTATTTATGTTTTTGATGGTATCCCTTCTGAATTAAAAATGGATACGATAAAAGAAAGGAAAAAAATTAAGAATGAAGCAAAAGAAAAGATGATCAAAGCTCAAGATGAGGAGGATTTTAAAGAAGCCAAAAAGTTTGCTCAATTTACTTCTACACTTGATGCAGGGATGATAGAAGAGAGTAAAAAATTGATAGAGTTCATGGGAATGCCAATAATACAGGCTAATTCTGAAGGAGAGGCTCAATCTGCCTTTTTAGTTGAGAAAGGAGATGCATGGGCATGTGCTTCCCAAGATTATGATACATTATTATTTGGAGGAGAAAGATTGATTAGAAACTTTGCTATAAGTAGAAGTAGAAAGGTAAGAGATACAACAGTTACTTTAGATATTGAATATGTTTCACTAAATAAATTCTTAAATAATCTAGGAATAACAAGAGACCAACTAATTGAGATGGGAATTCTGATTGGAACGGATTTTTTTCCAGGAATAAAAGGAATTGGTCAAAAAACAGCGCTAGATTTGATACGGAAATATGATTCAATAGAAAATATAATAAAAAACCAAGTTAAGGTAGGTGGAAAGGAAATCACTATAGACACAGAAATAATTTCTCAAATTAAAGGAATATTTTTAAATCCTGATGTTAAAAAGGATTATGAAATACCAAAACCGAAAAAAGTAGATTTTGAAAGACTGGAAGAACTTTTAATAGAACAACACAATTTTTCCCGACAAAGAGTAGAAAATGCCTTAGAAAGGCTGAGAAAATTAGATGATTTAAAGGTTCAAGTTTCTTTAGACGATTTTATAAAATAATTTCGAATTTTTCTTATAAAAAAAAAGCAAAAATTTTTACAAAATTAAAATTTCTCTAAATTAGAATAATAAAATATTGAGAAAATTGAGGTATTATGTCATCAAAAGGAGATGAAGGTAAGGAAAAAGAGGAGAAAAACAACGACGACACTCCTAGAGTAACTTTACGTGTTCAAAAGGCTAAGAAAAGGGATATTGGACGTAATATTATAAGAATTGATCCAAAAACTATGGAAAAGCTAAAAATTCAAACAGGGGATGTAATTGCAGTTGTTGGAAAGAAAGAGAGTGCTGGAATTGCATGGCCAAGTTATCCTCAAGATAATGGATTAGGAATTGTGCGTGTTGATTCTAGACTCCAGAAAAATACTGGGACTAGAATTGATGATACTATTGAAATTAGAAGAGTTAAAGCTGAACCTGCCCAAAATGTTGTATTAGCTCCATCAAATTTTCCAATTAAGAATAATCCTCGGTTTGAAAGTTTTGTAAAAAGAAAATTAAATAATTATCCAATTACGATTGATGATTATATCTTTATATCTATTGGTATAAGTAGAGAAATTACGTTTAAAGTTATTAGTATGAGACCTCAGGGAGTTTGTCAAATTAAACAAGATACCATACTTAATTTAAGTGATAGAATTACTGAAGAGGTAGAAAGAGGGCTTAGTTATATAACTTATGAAGATGTAGGTGGATTGGATAAAGAGATTCAAAGAGTTAGAGAAATGGTAGAATTACCTTTACGACATCCATCTTTGTTTAAACGTTTAGGGATCGACCCTCCAAAGGGAGTACTTCTAAGAGGACCCCCTGGTTGTGGAAAAACTTTATTAGCTAGAGCGGTAGCAAATGAAAGTGAAGCCCATTTCATATCAATAAACGGTCCAGAAATAATGAGTAAATTCTACGGGGAATCTGAAAAGAAATTAAGAAAAATATTTATTGAAGCAGAGGAAAAAAGCCCCGCTATAATATTTATAGATGAAATAGATGCAATAGCGCCAAAAAGGGAAACTGTAACAGGTGAAGTCGAACGTAGAGTTGTAGCGCAATTACTAGCTTTAATGGACGGTTTACATGGGAGAGGTAAAGTAATCGTGATTGGTGCAACAAATAGACCAAATAGCTTAGATTCTGCATTACGTCGTCCAGGGAGATTTGATCGCGAAATTGAAATTAAAGTACCTAATGAAAAAGGTAGAAGAGAAATATTTCAAATTCATACTCGAAATATGCCTCTTGTTAAAAATATTTCATTAAAGGAGTTTTCTCAAATAACTCATGGATTTGTAGGAGCAGATATATCTGCAGTTTGTCGAGAGGCAGCAATGTCGGCATTAAGAAGGTATTTACCAAAAATTGATCTTGAATCAGAAATAATTGATCCTGAATTATTAGAACAAATAGAAGTTACAAAAGCTGATTTTGAGGATGCATTAAAAGAAATTTTACCTTCTGGAATAAGAGAAGTCTTTGTAGAGGTTCCAAACGTACCATGGAATCAAGTAGGGGGTTTAGATAACTTAAAACAACAATTAATTGAAGCTGTGGAATGGCCAATATCGCATCCAGCTATATTTAGTCGCATGGGAATATCACCTCCAAAAGGCATCTTACTTTATGGACCCCCCGGTTGTGGTAAGACTTTATTAGCAAGAGCGGTAGCAACTGAGAGTAAAGCAAATTTTATCTCAATAAAAGGTCCTGAACTATTATCAAAATGGGTCGGAGAATCAGAGAAGGCAATACGAGAAGTTTTTCGCAAAGCTAAAATGGCA
This sequence comes from Promethearchaeota archaeon, assembly GCA_020344955.1. Lineage (GTDB taxonomy): Archaea > Asgardarchaeota > Lokiarchaeia > Sigyniarchaeales > SOKP01 > Loki-b32. The sequence goes on from CP070831.1 coordinate 1,687,369, forward strand.
TCTCCTTGTATTATCTTTTTTGATGAATTTGATTCAATTGCACCTAGTAGAGGAAGACATACATCAGATTCAGGTGTGACAGAGAAAGTATTATCTCAGTTTTTAACAGAATTAGATGGGTTGGAAGTAATGAAAGATATTGTAGTGATTGCAGCTACTAATCGTCCCGATATCTTGGATCCCGCATTAATTAGACCTGGAAGGATTGATCGGATATTATTAGTCCCTGAACCAGATAAAAAGGGAAGACTCGAAATTTTAAAAATATTTACAGAAGAAATGCCTTTAGCAAATAATATTACATTAGATGAATTAAATACTATGATTGAAGGGTTTTCTGGAGCAGATATTGAAACCTGGTGCCGTGAAGCTGCGATGATTGCCTTAAGAGAAAATATTAGAGCGCGAAAAGTATCAATGGAACATTTTAAAGAAGCGAGAAACATGGTTAACCCTACTTTAACTCCTGAAATCATTAAGTGGTATGAAGCTTTTGGTGAAAAACTAAAAAGTAGAAGAATAGAGGAGTCAAAAGAAGAAAGATTGTTTGTATAAAATCATAAAATTAATTATTTTTAAGAAATATTATATATTAAAATTCTATTTTTCAATTTTTACTGGTGATATATTATCGAAGTACATCGATGGAATCAAAAACCAATACTAAATTCTATAATTGATATTTTAATTAAGAATAAAGGAGAAATTTTAGATAAAAGGCTTGAAGAACTTCTTAAAAAGGATTTTCCGTTTGCAAATTCTTTAATGTTGGAAGAAATCTTTATGAAATTAGAAAGTATGAATATCATAAATGTTTTTAGAGTCTCAAAGAACAAAAAAATGATAGTTCTTAATAAGAATAGTTCAGCTATAAGAGATGGACTAATTTCAGAATTACTTTAATTCCTTATTTTGCCATTCTAAGCAAAATTGAGCTAAAGAAATCTCTTCAGTTTTTGATTTAAAATTGCGTTCTCTTACATCAATAAAAACAGGGTAATTTACAGCATTTCCCATTAATAACATTTCTCCCACTCCTAGACTAGAAATCATGCTGGCGTAATCTTTAGTTATTGCTTCTGAACTGTCCATTAGATGTTTTAAATCATACGGATTTTTAATATTTAAAACCATTTTTGAATTGCATTGTGATAATGCTGTTGTGCTTAATTTTTTTGGTCTTTGACTAATTAGACAGAGACAAGCCATAAATTTCCTCCCCTCTCTTGCAATCATTTCGATAATTGGTTTTGAAATTGCTTTCGCATGAGCAGCTTCTGGACAAAATTGATGTGCTTCTTCCACAATCAGTAAAAATGGAGGTATATTATTTGTCCTGCGCAGATTAAATAGCCGATTGCAAATGTAATCTACGATAATTTGTTTTTTTCTGATACTTATTTCTTTTTGAAAGTTAAAAATTGTTAATTTTTGTTTATCGACAACTCTATCTAATATTGGATTTTCTTGAGATCCGAAAAGTGTTAATCGATCTAATTCTGATAACCAGCCAATCAACGCTTGTTTTGTACTTCGATTTCCATCGTTTTCATTTTCTATGTACTCTATAATATCTTTTAAATTATATTGATTCTTCTTATCCTTTTTCAATTTTTTTATAATCTTTGAAAGTTCTCTTACTTGAACATGTGAAATTTGTTCTTGATATTTCCTAAAGGAATAAACGGGTAACTTAGGAATTCCAATTTGAAAATATGAAATATCTTGTACTTTTATTTTATCCTTTAATTCCGGAATATTTTTTAAATATATATATTCTCCATGAACGTCAATTAATATAATAGCTGGAGTACCATAAGCTTCTTTTCTAGATAATAATTCTTCAATAAGGACTGATGTAAGATAACTCTTACCTCCACCAGAGATTGAAAGGATTGCAAAATGTTTATTTAACAATCTATTCATATTGATTTTGGCAGTGGATTTTGTTACTTTTATTTTTCCAATATTCACTCCAAATTCGGTGTCAAGTCCAAGAAATTTATAAAGAATATCCTCCTCCACTATATAAACTCCTTTTCCGGGACTAGCAGGATAAGTCATTCGTTTTACTTTATCAATTTCTTTTGAATTATTATCCTTAAATTTGATTAATCCCAAACATTTTACAATCGCAATCGCAAATTCGAAATCTTCACTTGGAAAAAGTCCTTTTAGAATGTTTGGATTATTGTTATTATTGTAGGCCTTTATCGTTAGAGCATCAGTAAAGTATTCATTTAATAAGGCAATTTCTTCGATGACGCCAATTAAAAAACCCTCATTTGATTTAGTATACACAAATAATCCCTTTTGAATAAATATCTTATCTTGCCTTTTATTGATAACAAAAGGGAACTTGGATACATTGGGCAATTGTAAATAATTAAAAACAGTTCCAACTTTTATAGCCATTTTATTGAATTGGCGTTATTAAATAAATTAAAATAATCGTTTGAATTTATTTGAGCCTAAAATTATATAAAAAAAGTAAAAGAGCAAAAGATTTCTAATTTAATTTAAAAAAATTAATGAAAATCTTCGAGAATAATTATTTTTTCTTTTCTTTCTCTAATCCACCAAGTAATTTTAATATGAGATAATAACCATTACGCCAGAAATATATAAGACCTAAAGCGATCCCCACCAGCAAAAAAAGACCAATTCCTATAAATAAAACTCTGAGTCCTGTGCCTCCTAATAGAGTAAGAATTATTGAAGGGTCACCTGTGCCACTAGTAAATATATCCCAAAAAATTGCAAAAATCATTCCACCAATAATGCCAATTAAACTGATTAATAAGCCCCATGCTGCAATTTTAACATCAATACGATTTCTATATTTTTCCTCAAGCTCCCTCTTTTTATATATGAAATTTATCAATGACCGCGAAGTTTTCTTAAATAATCCAAAAAAGAATATTAATAAAAAGAACAACCCTGCTAAAAGTCCACCGATTATAGCTATCTGGTAACCCCAATTTAAAAGTAAAAATTGTTCCCATTTTCCAGTTGTACCAATAAAGAAATCCGCAACAGTCCAAACAACTCCTCCTAGAGAAATTATAGTAGCAATAACTATTATGATAAAAAAGATTAAAGCTACTATTTTCTGACTTTTTCTATATTCTGTGGTCAAATTTGAAGATTCAATTTCCATTTCGTTCACTTAATACTTTTTTTTACTCTGTGAGTAGTTTTAATTATAGAAAAAATAACATTTAAAATATATAAAATTGATTATTATGAATTTATTTCTTTTCCTAGTCAAGATCTTTATTTTGTATTAGCGTATCAAAGTTCTTGTATAAATTTTTACTATTTATCAATTCATACATTTCATATGAAAAGTTGTAAATTTTTTTATAAATATTATGCCGGTCATTATTGGGAATCCATTTCTTATCAACTTTACATAAATTTTCAGCTGCTTTTGCTATATCTGGAAAAATTCCCGCTCCCGAAGCCGCTAATATCGCAGCACCTAAAGATGTTGACTCTTCAATGACATTTCTAACACAGATTATTCCTAGAACATCAGCATAAATCTGATTCCAGAAGTCAGAACGGGAACCTCCACCTGTTAACATTAATTCTTTTGGTTCAATTCCTAATTCTTTAAAAATTTCAATATTTTTTCTGATTTCAAAAGCTACGCCCTCAAGGACAGCTCTATAAAGATCCTTGCGTTCATGACCTAATGCTAATCCAAAAATTATGCCTTTAGCGTGTGGGTTCCAATGCGGTGCGCCTGAGCCGATAAAATGAGGAATTATAAGTAAACCATTTGCTCCTATACTTGATTTTTTTGCTTCAGCAGTGATTAAATCATAAGAGTCTTGCCCTTCTTGAGTTGCTACACATTCGGCATATCCTACTTGATCCCTAAACCAACGCAATACAGCTCCACTAGTAAAAATACTTGCTTCTTGTACCCATGTTCCTGGAACTGCATGACAACTACATAGAACTCGCTTCATGGGATCGAATTTTGGTTGAGGCAAATAAGCTAAAATAAAACTTCCTGTTCCTGTTGTACATTTAATCTCACCAGGAGATACCACCCCCACACCTAATGCTGCTGATTGCTGATCTCCAGCACCTGTTATAACCAAAGTCTTTTTATCAAATAATGTATCTTCAGTTTCAATTTCTCCAATATCAACACCGCTTTTTAATGTATCTGGCATCTTATCTAAATCTATTTCTAAATCCGATGCGATTTCATCAGAATACTTTAATTTATTAATGTCAAATAACATTGTTCTTGAAGCATTTGAGAAATCTGTACAAAAGATACTTGTCAATTTATGAATAATAAAATCTGAAACCAATAGAAATTTATGAGTTTTTTTATAAATTTCTGGTTTCTCGTCTTTAAACCATAGAATTTTTGTGGCAGAGAAATAAGGATCTATAGTCAAACCGGTGATTTCATAGATTTTATCATCCCCAATTTTTTTTTTAATATAATTTACTTGATCGATTGTCCGTCTATCTTGCCAAACTAATGCATTATGAAGAGGGTTTCCCTCTTTGTCCACTGGGACGATAGTTTCTCGCTGATTAGTTACAGAAAGACTAACAATATCGGTTTTATCAATTCCACTTTTATTTATTGCGTTTTCTATAGTTATTTTTATAGAATTCCACCAAATATTTGCGTCTTGCTCGACAAACGATGGAGAAGGATAATAACTTTTCCACTCTTGATAATCACTTGCAATAATTGTACCAGTTAAATCAAAAATAAAAGTTCTACATCCTGTTGTTCCTAAATCTAAGGCTGCAACAAACATAATTGAATTATATTCTTCTATTATTTATAAGATATATATCTCATTATCTAATAAAAATCATTATAAAGGATTTCCTAAAAAACTAAGTTTTACCAGTCTTTTTTATACCCACAATGTGGACAAATAAATTTTAATAATCCAATATTCAAACCTTTTATCTCTGTAATCAGCTTGTTGCAGTTTGGACAGCGAGGTGTATATTCAGGAAACCATTGTCCTTTAATATTTGGCATCTTTTTGAGTATATTTTCAAACTTTTTCTTTTCTAAATCGTTCTGATTCACTTGGAGTAGTTTTTGTTCTTCGGCTATCGATTTTCCTTTAGGTGCTAAAATCATTAAAAATTTCATTTTATTTGGATTATTTAATAGAGATAATATACGTAGAATGGCTTCCTTTTTATATTGTTTAAACAATTTCCCTAATTCTGGAGGAGCTAGAGCCACCAAGATTGCTTTTCCTTCCGATTTCTGTATTAGTAGCTGATAGAATCGTTTTTCATTATCCATTCCCCATACAAAATTCCAGGGCTCTATCTCATAATCCTCATCATTTGGACCTATTATCCTTTTTATGCTTTCAACCCATGAATAATGTTTGAATTTATATAAGTTTGAGAGAATATCATCAAAGAATTCTTGTTCAATTACAGGAAATGTCTTAAATATATTTTTCAATGAAAATAATTTTACTTCGGTTAATGTTTTTAAATCTAGTGAATCCCAAGGAGTCAAAGTATAGATTTTAAAAAAATTACTCATATAATATCTAAAGGGTGTAATAATAAAAAATTGATTTTATATTTTAAATTGATAATTTTTAAAAATCAATTTCAACATTATAATTTGTATGAATAATATCTGGGATATTAAGGCGGATGCTGTACAAAAAGGAGATAAATTAAGAAATGTTTCTCCTTTACATGATAAAACTGGAGTGGATGATAATGGTTTCACTCACTATGTATTCAGTAAATTGATGTTTAATAATCCTTGGTATAAAATACCTGATAATGAATTAGAATTGTTTAATAAATATCTAGAGGGAGGATCGAGGGCATATCCCTCTGATGGTAAGATACCCTGCGATATAGTTGCGACAGAAGCCAGAAATATTCTTAATAAAATAGTAGAGATATCAAAAAATCCCCAACATACTTATTATAAAGATGCATGTGAAGCGATTCAAGATGGTAAAAACTCCTTAATTCGAGGAACATTAAAACTATATTTAGGCAAATACACATCAAGAGATTGGAGAAGGAAACGCTTCACAGATGATTTGGATTTCTGGGTTTTTAAAGTTCATTTATTAGACCATGTCCTAAGAGAAATGGGATGGACAAAAAATAAGGAGACGGGAGAATTTGAGAAAACTGTTCAGTGGACAAACCCAGATACAGGTGAGGTAAGACATGAAGCACTGTGTGCTGCAAATAATTTAAATCAATTACTTGATTTTGGGGCAGGAAGTTATCTTGAAGGAACAAAGCTTGGAGAGATCTTTAATAAAAAGCTAAAAAGGGGACATGACGTTGATCTCAGTGATATAATGAATGTGGTATTATATAATGATGGCTTAATAGGTAGAAATAGAGGTGAGTGGAATGAAGCGTGGGTTTCTTTTGAAGCTGCAACTAATACAAGAAATTCTAGAATTACTTCAAATCTAATAAGTTTATGTAGATATTCATTGGGTACTGCAGATTATTTAGAAAGAGTTAGTAAAGCAATTGACAAATATCATGAGAGGGTCCTTGATAAAAATGAGTATTCAGATGAGAAATTAGAAAAAATCTGTAGGATGTCAAAGCATTGGATAAAGTATCTAGAAGAAAACGGATCCGATAAAACTAGAAATATGATTCATGAGTTTTTGCTTGAACAGATGGAGGAAAAACTAAACCAGGCATATAACCTAAAATCTTTTACTGAAAAAGTTTTGAAATTACTCAATTCCAAGTATGAATATCTGAAAATTAGATTTGAAATTGAAAATTAATTTAACAATTCAATTAAGTTTAATCTTGATGAGATAAATTTAGACAATTCTCATTTGTATCATTCTATTGAAATTTTTTGATCAATTTCATGCAATTCTTCAAGAGTAGGTTCCTTTTCTTTTGAAAGACGAGCTTTTGTAATCCCATGAAGTAGCCAAAATGCCACCATTGCTATAAAAGATAAAATCCCTGTAAAATACCATACCCAATTTGGTCCAATATTTTCCCATATTATTCCAGCCAGTAAGACTCCAAATAGACTTGGGATCGCCCAATGGAACCCGTAAACAGCCATATATCTTCCTCGTTTGTCTTCTGGAGCAAATGATGCTGCTGCAGTTTGTCCAACAGGCATTGCAATCATTTCGCCTATAGTCAGAATTCCCATAGCAACAAAAAACATATATGGTTCAGAAATAAAGCCATACATGCCAAAACCAATCATATAAAAAAATGTTCCTAAAGCTATTACTTTCATTGGGGCATATTTTGAAAAAAACCGACTTATAAAGTATTGGAATATTACGACCATTAGAGCATTCATGCTTAATAACCAAGCAAAGCTTGGTTTTGGGAATCCATGAATATCCCATAAGAAAACTGAAAGTGTACTATTCATTTGCATATAAACTAAAACTGTTAATGCGGATACAGAGAGAAATAGAACATAAACCCAGTCCTTTAATACCTCTTTATATCCTATTAAAGTTTTTATTACTGTTTCATCAGGTTCATGCTCCTGTTTTTGAGGCTTTGTTTCTGGGATAACAATAAATACAATAAAAGCCGTGATCAGGCTACCCATAGCATCCAAGATAAAAAGAATCATATAAGATTGATCAACTATAAGTCCACCTAGAATTGGTCCAAAAGTTGCTGAAAGATTAACAGCAATTCGTAACATCCCAAATCCTTTTGCTTGCTTCTCGCTTGGAAGCAAATCTGCTACCATCGCTTGTCGTGCAGGACCTCCAAAATTTCCAATTGTACCTAAAAATGCTGCGATTAGATAAAATACATATAAATCATTAGCTAATCCCATTAATATACTTCCTATCCCACTCACGGTTAAACCAATCAGAGTAATAGCTCTGCGACCATACTTATCAGCTAAAGCCCCTCCAATTGCACCCCCCACAATACTTCCTGCTGAGAAGATCGAAAATAGGATTCCTACCTCTGTCATCCCAACACTAAATTGATCAATTATATATACCGAGAAAAAAGGAAATAATATAAAACCCCCTAAACGGTCAATAAAAGTAGCGAAAGTCAGTACCCAAAAAGTACTCGGAAATCCCCGTGATGAGTGTTCAATTTTTGTTGACATGAGTAAATTTTCCCTATTAAAATTAAATATTATTCATTATAAACTTAAATATATTTTAATAGTTTTATATTAATAATGAAATTTATAGTTTAGAATGTTGAACTGTATTTGAACTTATTTATAATCCTCAAATACTGCATTTTGTGTCGGTTTTCTAAATTATCATATTTGTATTTGCAGAAAATCTTCGTAAAAGATGCGTTTCACGATCTTTAAACCTAAAATTTTTGATCATAGAGTAAAATTAAATGCTTGATTATTAATCAATAAGAAAAAAATTAGAATTCACTCATTCAACAGTAGGAACAGTATATTCAAGCAATTCTTCTTTAAGTAACTCTTTTTCTTTTGTGAAAAGTTCCTTAGTAATTCCATGAAGTAGCCAAAATCCTATTGTTGAAATTAGAGATAGAATCCCCGCTAAATACCATACCCAATTTGCTCCTATATACATCATAATTAATCCAGCACCTAAAGCTCCAAACATGTTTGGGATCATCCATTGAAAACTATATACCGCCATATAGCGTCCCCGTTTGTCTTCAGAGGCAAAAGATGCCGCGGAGCTTTGTCCAGTAGGGTAAACAATCATTTCTCCTACGGTAAGAATACCCATAGCGATAAAAAACAGGTAAGGTTCAGTAATAAAACCATACATGCCAAAACCAATCATAAGAAAAATGGTTCCAAAAGCCATTATCTTCATTGGAGAATATTTAGAAATCTTCCTAGTTATCCACAATTGAAAAAAGACTACCATAACTGCATTCATACTTAACAATAAACCAAAACCTTGTTCAGGAAACCCATGATAATCTCGTAGGAATACTGCTAACGTGCTATTCATTTGTGTATATACTAAAACCGTTATCGCAGAAACAGAAATAAATAACAAAAATTTCCAATCTTTTAAAACCTCTTTATATCCAACAAGCGTTTTCATTACTGTTTCTTCAGGTTCATGCTCCTGTTTTTGAGGCTTTGTTTCTGGGATAACATAATATACAATTACAGCAGTAATAATGCTACTCAAAGCATCTAATATAAATAATAACATATAGGATTGAGATGCTATGAATCCACCAAGCAGAGGACCTATCACTGCTGAAAGATTAAAAGCAACTCGTAGGATTCCAAATCCTTCTGCTTGTTTTTCTTTTGGAAGTAGATCTGCTACCATTGCTTGTCGCGCTGGACCTCCAAAACTGCCAATTAAACCTAAAAATGCAGCAAGAATATAAAATACATACAAGTTATCAACTAATCCCAACATAATACTCCCTATCCCGCTCACTATTAACCCTAGAAGAATCATAGCACGACGACCATATTTATCTGCTAATGCTCCTCCAATCATACCACCAATCAGATGTCCTACTGAGTTGATTGATAATAAGTATCCTACTTCTATCATCCCAACTCCAAAACGTGAAGTTATATACAGTGAATAAAAGGGATATAATAAGAAACTTCCTAACATATCAATAAATGTAGCAAAAGTCAATACTTTAAACGCATTGGGATATTCCTTATATAAATTTTTAAATTTAGTAAACATTAGGCATCTAGTTTATATTTTAAGGTATTATTAGAGAAAATGTTGGTTTCAAAAATGCAATAAAATTGCTCTACAACGTATAAGATAAATAAATTTGGATATTTATAGTTTTTAATGCTGAACTACAATTGAACTTTTAATCTAAGTTTTTATAAAAATATTAAGTGAAAAAAAGGGTACTCATTAAAGTTAATAGGATACATTAGTTACTGATCTAAAAAGTATAAAATAATTATTTTTGTTTAGAAAGATATCTTATTTTTACAAGTAAGTCTCGCAATTCCATCTTGTCATTGTCTGCTGTAAGGTATTTCTTTCCCACCCCTTCTGATAACGGAACTGTTTTGATTTTATTCCCTTGAAGTGATACCATATTTCCAAATTTTCCTTCTAAAATAAGCTTCATTGCTGCTAATCCAAATCTTAATCCTAATATTCTATCAAATGAATTTGGTGTTCCTGCACGCATTGTATGACCAAGAACTACACTCCTACATTCAAATTCTACTCCATTTTTCTGAAATTCTTCTTTTAAGTCATCTCTTAAATTCAATTCATCAATAATTATTTGAGACATACCTAATTTTGCTAATAGAGGGTTTCCAAAAGTATCTTTTGGTAATTTATCTATTGTTTCTTTTGATATAGTTTTAAAATCTCTGTTTAAAGACTCTAACTTTGGATATGCTCCTTCTGAGGTAGCTATAATATGATATTTATACCCTGCATTAACTCTTTTTTTCAGAATATCAACAATGTCTTTTTCAAAATCAAATGGAGTTTCTGGAATTAAGATTATATCTGCCCCTGCTGATATTCCACTGTACATTGTCAAAAAACCAGCATCTCTACCCATAATTTCGACTACAAATACTCGCTGGTGGGAGCGAGCTGTTGTAGTAAGATTATCCATTGCGTTGGATGCTAATTGCGTCGAACTCCAAAACCCAAATGTATAATGTGTTCCTTTTAAATCATTGTCAATGGTTTTCGGGACTCCTACTACTTTTGCATTGGCATGTTTATACATAGTATCTGCTACTCCTAATGTATCATCTCCCCCTATTGCGATCAATGCATCAATTTCTAAATCATTAAATTTTTTAGTTAATTCTTTGGCTTTTTCTTCTTTTGAGCTTACTCCTTTAAATGGATTAGTTCTACTCGTATATAATATAGTTCCACCAACAGTATGTAAATCATCATGTTCAGCTATATTGAGTGGAATTGTTAGATTTTCCAAAAATCCTTTCCAACCTTTAAGGATTCCGAGACACTCAACGCCAGAATCATAAGCTTTTAACATTATTCCATAG
>CP070831.1:1698473-1714417 GCA_020344955.1 Promethearchaeota archaeon
AATATATGATGAAATTGGATTACTATATTCATCAATTGTTTGAATATTAACTCTCGCTAAATGTGTTCGATTATAAATATTACAAGTTTCTATAGTCTCAACTTCTATCATACCATTACTTTGAGAGAAATTTAAACCATTTACCTCAATTAATAACCCATAAACTCTAAAATTATCAGTCTCTAATTGCGTATTTCTTATCAATGGAATATCTAATTCTATAAAGTCACTATCTTCACCAGGCCCATATCCATCTTCAAAATATATCAGATGATTGCTAGTTCCAGTGGAATCATCTTTATCAATATAGTAAATAGAAATCTCTTCTAACTGATCATCCATATTTGTCAATGTTATATTTGCTTTGATTATTTTCTCGTTTCCAAACTCAGAATTCGATCCATTTGTATAAATATATTCACTAATTGAATAACTGTTTGTACCAGGAGGGTCAATATTAGTTTTATTAACCCAAATAGTCTGTTCTTGAAATTTAGCCCCGTCTTTGACATAATTGCTTCTACTAATCACTGATTGATTAAGTAAAATTGGATCGCCATAGTCCGGATTGTTATAATAAACGCTAAAATGATAATCTAATATATTTGACCATCGAAATGTGGTTTTTCCATTTTCATCTAAATTTAAAGTTTGTAATAAATTCCCTCCACTTTCATTAATTTTAATATATCCTAAGCTTAGAGGGATTCCATCCCAATCTACAATTTCAAAATCTATGGTCCATAAATCTAAATAGATCTCTTCAGTATAAAATATACCATTGAAATAATATGGACCATCTCCAGAGCTATAACTATTAAAAACTTCAATTTCCTGAGAACCTAATGTGTAATTAGCCGTAATATTATATTTTCGGTTTTCTAAATTTTGAAAAATCACTCTTCCTCGCGAATCAGAAAAATCTCTAGCAATTTCATAACCAGGCATTCCTTTGGGAATAGTACCATCTATAAGCATAACCTCTGCATTAGGTACAATTCTTCCATCAATGTCTCTGGTAATAATTGTAACTGTAGAATTTATATATTGAAGCTCATTAATACTGGTTGAAATATCAGTATAATTAAACCTTACATCATCAAGTTGGAAAAAACCAGATCTATAGTTCTGTTCGGTTCCCCAAACACCAAATTCTAAAAATATCGTATCACCTTCAAACTTATTTATAGCAAAGTTAAGTGGAGCAGTTAAATCTCCATCAACAGAACTTTCAGAATAAGTATCCATAGTAACTGATCCTTCCCAATTTCTTACTTTTGTAGCATGTTGCCAATTCCCCGGTTTATTTGCACTTCCCGTATAAAAAGCTCGACCACCCCAAATCTCAATATAATTTTCATAAGTACCGGGCGTACCAATATCAGTATGAGTGTCAGGGTCTGGGCCGTAATTATCACATAGTCTAATATAATATCCATCGTTATCTATAGGATCATTAGTACAAAATCCCCAAGTTCTTGGATTACGATATAAATGTAAATCTATACCTGCTCCATATACTTTTGGGACAGTAAATGGATAAGAGAAAAAAGCCCCTGCATAACTGTTATAAACATCTGAAAAACCTAAGACATCTCTATCTGCTCCAAATTTATATGCAATATCACCTTGATAAACCCTTTCAGCCTGCGAAACACTTTCTGTATTTATTAACCTATTAGTAAATTCTACTCCATAAGAATTTTCATCTGTAACACCTGGATTTGATTCACCATAAATAGAATCAATAGGATCGTGTGAGAAAGACCATCCGTAAGGGTCGAAATATTGGGTATAATTAATATCTAATTCAAAATCACCATTTTTAATCCAACCAAAACTCTCAGATGGATCAAGAGCTTCTTCATTTAGAGCATCTTGATTTCCAAAATACATATAAGTGTCTATCTCAACATCATCTCCCGCTACGGTATCATTAATATTTGTATCAAACCATACTGTTGCCAAATCCATTGTAGGATAATCTTTTTTGACATAATATTTACGCAAAGAACCATTTTCAACGATTCTAATATCGTTAAGACTTGATTGTATGTTCTGACCTAAACTTGAATAATTAAATATCACGCTTACTCCATAATTCTCAAAATCATATGGATATGGATTTGTAACATTAATTAACATTCTGCATTTCCAGGAACTATTCCACCACTCAGCATCACCTAATAGACTTAATTTAAGATCATCAAAACCATCAAGCTCATTTTTTTGATCTTCTTGTGGAGGCCTTAAATTATCTGTAAAACTAGAAAAGTTTGCTAAATATGCTGGAAAAAGGCTTAGAAACAGAATCATTGCTAGTAAAGATACTTCTCTCTTTCGAAATTTGTGTTTTTTTTGTATAAACATATGATCATCTAATTTATTTGTAATTTTTTAGAAAAATTTTTAACAATATTATAAGAGAACTCAAATAAAATATTATGCTTATATAAAGATTCATAGATTTGAAAAAAAAATATACAAATATGTTGAAAAAAGGCATATAGTCTAATTATTATAAATATATAGAATATTAAAGGTAGAACTTAATCCAATTTTTCTAAAACTAGAAAAACTTTTCTTTTTTTAGCACTATTAGGATTATCTATTATAACGTTTCCCGTAAATTTTGTCACATCTAAAAATATTCTAGAAATACTATCAAGAACTTCCTTACTTTTAGGATAAAACTGAAACACTAATTTCGTTCTAGGTTTCAATATTATATAAAAAGATTTAGCTAAATGTGTTAATAGATCCTGCATTATTTTATTACTTAATTTTCTATAAACCCATTGTAAAGCAGAAATAGAGATAATAGCATCAAAAGTGTTTGAGCGGAAAGGAGGAAAACACATATCCGATGTAATTGGATTTAGATCTTTTATATCATAATAATTTAAGAACTCTGTAATGATATCAAGAGTCACTGTATTATATCCTCGCTCTTTTAAATACATTGCTGCAAACCCGGGACCACTTCCTGCATCTAAGATAAGAGCATCTTTTTTTTGGAGATTTAGTAGTTCTAAAGCTCTAATTGTTAATCTCTCTTGAATCCTTATCATACTTTTAGAAGTAGCATAACGGTTTAAGGTTTCACCTTTAAAATAATCTGATGCATTCTTGTATATTTCTTCTGGTCTCTTCTTTTTTATATTAAAATAATAGTTATCGTTCAAATTCCATTGTATTTTAATATGTAAATAAACTAATGAGCTCTGAAATTAAATTTTCAATATTAAATCAAAAATTTTATTAAATTTTAAATATTTATAATTTCATTCAGCTTATATTTTCTACACTTTAATAAATTATTTGTGAATAAAAATGTCTGAAAAGGAAGAAAAGCAGATAGTGAGAAAAGCCACACTAAATCTAAGAAGAAAATATGGAAGAACTAAGCAAATTAACGTTGTAGAGAGAGATGCTTTTATTCCCAAAAACCTAGAAAAAGAAATTAAAGAAAGTATACTAAAAAGAAAGACTATTTTAGCAACGGATATCGCTCTTAAATATGATATAAGAGTATCAACAGCAAAATTACTCTTAAAACAATATGAAGAAGAAGGATTAATTGAATTATTGAAACCTTCCTTAAAATTAAAAATCTATGTTCCATCCTCTTAATTCACCTTAGTAATCTATTTTAAAACTTCTTCGATTGGTATATTAACTAATTGATTTCACCAATATAGAAAAGAAATAAATTTATATTGATTATATTTTAAGATTATTAGTATATTATTTTGAAAATACTGAAGCAGCTGTAGCCTAGATGGTAAGACGCCGGCCTCGAGCAGTATTTTTAATAATCAAGAAAGCCGGTGCGCGTTAGCGCTCGGGGGTTCGAATCCCTCCAGCTGCGCTTTTAATCAAGTTTATTGAATTATTTGTAAAATTAGATTCTCCATTTGAGGTTTTGCTGCTTCGATCTTATCCAATATTGAAACAGTTTTTTGTAAATCTTCATCTTCTTCAATAATAAACAATAAGTAAAAATCTAGATTCC
Source organism: Promethearchaeota archaeon (assembly GCA_020344955.1). Classification (GTDB taxonomy): domain Archaea; phylum Asgardarchaeota; class Lokiarchaeia; order Sigyniarchaeales; family SOKP01; genus Loki-b32. The sequence goes on from CP070831.1 coordinate 1,702,489, forward strand.
CAAATTCGAGAACTTCAATTATACCAGAAAACCTCTCACCACTTTCAAAAATATCAGAAAATTCAAGCAAACTTCTATTTTCTGCTATTACACGCTTTTGTAATTCAATATATTTCTCATATATTTTTAATTTCTCATTTAATTGAAGATGTGGTCTATACCATTCTCCAACAGTTACACCTCGAGAATCAAATAGTGCCATTAAGATAGATTCATAATTTTTGCTTATTTCGGCGAAGAGTTGTGAAACCATCTCAATTTTTTCGAATAACATTGATAACCCGCTTGAAAAAGCATCCATAACAGACTTGATATCATAAATAGTTGTCTCAAAGAAAAAAATATCAAAATGATTAGAGTATCTCGTTAATGCTTGCTTTAAAGTTAATATTCTTTTATTTATCACCACATCATCTACAAGCTGTGGGTCGAATTTATGAAAAAGAATACATATTGGTACGTAATCCTGCTCCACCTTAAAATAAAGTAAGATATCTTCTAAATAATCTATAGATTCAATATATCTATTAAAATCTTGAGCGTCTATCACGTAAAACATTAAATCTGTTCCACTAAGATATTTTTCAGGGTGTTTCAAATATTCTTCTCTATATTGTTTTTGACCTCCGAAATCCATTCGCATAAATTCAATACCCAGAAATTTGAAAGTATCACGAGCAATTCTTCTTGTTGGTGATAATCTAGCGACTTCTTCCTCAAAACCAAAACGTTTGGTAATAGCTGTTATTATACTCGTTTTCCCTGCATTATCTAAACCCATTATTGAAATCCGCTTTGTAATAGTGAATCACCAAATTTATACTCTTTATTGATATCTCTTCTAACTTAATCAATATTAAGAACTATTAATAAATAATTACTTTTCGTAAAGAAATAATGATGATTTTATTATTTAAGCTTAATGGATAAAAATCTAATTTTATTACCCTCCAGCTAGAGCGTAAGATATGTATAATACATCTCCATCTTTAAGGCTTGTTTTATAATTGTTTAGATATTTAATATTCCTACCGTTTAATAATATAAGTACTTGAGAATCAAACTTTTTCTTATGTTTATCTAATAATTCAACATCAAGTTTTTCTTTATATTCGCTTAAAAATTGAGATAATATATCCCCAACTGTTTTTCCATCGTAAGTTATCGATTTCTTATTAATTCTAAGTTGAAAAATATTTAATAGATTAAGTGTTACTTGTACCATAATAATATCTTTATTCTGATATCTAAAATTCAATTAACTTTTACGACCTATTTTTATAATAAAAATATCCTTATTAAGGTTATTTTTTATTACAAATAGCAGTTAAATTGAATTCCATATTAAATTTCACTTTAATTTTAATAAACAGAATTATATAAAAATTGTTATATTATAATTGCCTACTATTCTTGTTTGCCCCGTTCTTAAATTGTGTTCTTTCAATACAACGTTTCCTTTTTTATAAATATTTATCTCAATAAAAGTGTCATCAAAGCGTTTGAGGTTAAGATTCCCCCCATTAGAAAAGATAGTATAATCAATTTTTACATTAAATGAAATACTGGGTGAACTATTTAAGCAAAGATCAATTTGTGAACGAGCAAATTGAGAAAGGATATCACCTGAATCAATTAATTCTGTCCTCCATACACTGAAAGGAGTTGGAATTAAACTATGAAAACAACACACACCAAAAATCTTTTTATAGCTATAAGATAAAACATTATCGATAAATTTATTCATTCGTTTTCTCCCGATGAAGCCATCAGTGGAATCTCGAGTTGTAGAATTTAAACCTTGAAAATATAATTTCTCGTTTTCAAATAACGGATCAAATTCACCAAAATATTGTTTCCAATATTCCCATGCAGGTGGTTTTGAATCAGTAAATCCCGGAACAATTAAATAAGGGTATTTTAATTTGCTTATTTTGTCTTTTGCTATTCGAAATTCCTCTTTAAAACTATTTTGAGTGACATTTCCAGTATGAACAACTAAATCAACATCGTTTAGTGCATTTATTTTGCTAATGGCTTTATCAAAATTAGTAATCTCATTTTCTGATTGTTCATTAATTAATGAGTGTGACAATTGTATAAACTTACATACCGGTTTTTGATTCGGTTCTAACTCTAATGGAAGATAATAATTAACTTGTCTATTTATTTTACGTTTAGCGGTTGAATCTAATATTGGTATTATTTTAAAATAAAGATCATTCTGTTCTATATCAATAACTGCGTATGTGAATAATTCTCTATATCTTGTTTTATTGCAACAAAATGTTCCAGCATTAAAAATATACAAATCTTTTTCACTACTACTTACAGTATATAGATTTGAAGTGTGTCTATGCCCATTTAATACTAAATCTACTTTTGTTTCCAATAGCATTTTAAGCATGTCTCCTGAATCTTCAATAGCAGATCTTTCCTTTCCAGTATTTGGAATTGGGATGAGCTGATGATGAAAACATACTACTTTGAATTTATTTTCTCTTTCTGGTTGTTCTAATCTCTTTCTAACAGCTTGAATTATATTATGATGAATTATTCCTCCTGGTAAGTCAGGTTTGGTACTATCAATTCCTATTACATATACTTCATCATCTTCGTATTCATAATGCCTTCTTCCAACCATTTCTTCAAATAGTAAATAACCTACATTCATTGCATCATGATTTCCAATGAGGATCATCAGAGGGCATTTTGATATTGGATTAAACTTTTTAAATTGCTCCATAGCGTATTCATATTCTAAAAGTGTGCCTGTGTGGGTAATATCACCAAGATGTAAATAAAGATCTACATTCTTTATCTTATTAATACGTTCTATACCTAAATTGTAAGCATGAAGATTAAATGGACCTCGAGATCGAGTAATATGAGTGTCTGATATTATTACAAATCTCTTTTTTGAAGATTTTTTTATTTTTGAATTTGATTTTACACTTTTTTCAGATAGCATTTTCCTTAATTATCCTTTAATCTTGCTGGATGACCAATATATATTGAATTTTCTTTTAAAACATCATTAAAATTTGTATATGAATGAGCAGATAATTTTGTATTTCGTTTAATGTGAGTACCTGGTAATAATACACATTTAGCTCCAATTAAAACATCATCCTCAACATTGATTTTTTTTAAGATAAACTTATCCTGCTCAATTCCAAAACTCAATAGAGTACTATTCATTCCTATAATCACATTTTTTCCAATTAATACAAATTCAGAAGAAATCCAACAATTGTCATGGATTCCCTTTTTTCCTATTTTTACCCCAAAAAATCGGAGAGTAAAACGATTTTTTAACCAAGGAAATGGATTTGAAGCTGTGATGAAAAGTGGCCACTTTTTAATTATATTTCTTAGATTCCAGTAAAAATAGCCCTTATCCTTTATTGCTCTATCAAACACTCCCTCTTTTGGTAGATATATCAATTTAACTAAAGTTAAAAATAAAATTGAGAATAGGATAGCACTTAAATGGAGTAAATGAATTAAAAATAAGATATTAAAAGGGAATAGAAATATGCTCAACAAATATAAATCTTCTTTCCATAAATAGATGAAATAAATCCACTCAAACAATATACAAGGAATAAAACTTAAAATTATAATCATAATATATAAAAACAGGTATTTATTTCTCAATCTTTCATCTATTGGAGTTGGAGAATCTCCCTTTAAGCTTGCTGGTTGAAACATCTACAATCCACTACCTCCTTCATTATTTTTATTATTGAGATTAATATTCTGGAGTGCTTCGCTTTTTATTTTCTCTGCTTTCTTTTGTGATTCATCTATTGATTGGATTGGAAGTGTTATACTTACAGGTGTTCCCACATGGATTAAATCACCTTCTAGTACTTGGTTAATCCATGTATAACTATTAACTCCTAAAACTGCTCCATCGTGAAGTATTGTCCCTGGGCTTATTATGGTTTGGGGTCCAACTATACATGCTTTTCCAATTTTTACCTTTTTAATAATTAACTTATCTTGATAAATTAGATGTGAAAAAATGCAAATATTTAATGAAGTCATTGTAAAATCCCCAATCTCTATGAATTCTGGATCTATGTAACCCTCATAAGCGACTACATTTCTACCGATATGAACTCCTAAAAACCGGTATACAAAAATGTCTGACCATGGTAAAGGTAGAGATCTTGCTAACCAAATTGGAAAATAGGCAGTCCAAAACCTTCGATGAGTGTATTTCCACTCTTTACTCCCTCTTTTAAATATTCCTTCTTTAGGAGGATAAAGTTTGTTTAAAATTTTAAAAATTCCTGCTGAAAATAAAATAATGGAAAATGCAAATAAAAGTAGATTTCCATAAATATTTAAAGGAAGTAGAAACCATTCCCACCACTGTCCAATTAAAAGAAAAGGTAAAAAACTTTTTCCTGTTAAGAGATAATATAGATCATTCAAGAACCATAGATTCACTAGTATCATTATTAAGCACCCAAATAAAAATTGTAGAAGAATAATCAAAGAAAATGGTGTTTTATATACTCCAGAGGTAGAAATATAATCAATCTTAAATTGGGAATCGTTTACGGCTTCCATTGAAAAAATCTTTCTCCATTTTTGATTTCTTAATAATATATTATAGTCTTAAAAATAATAAAACTATAATCCTTAACCAAAAAACACGAACTCCAAAAGTAAAAATAATTAAAAACTTAATACACTATGATTTATATATAATTAATTAATTTATTTCATAAAATCAAACCAAAAATAATAAAATTTGAACAAGGTGAAAGATAATTAGTATCGACTGGGCAAAAGCAGAAGCAAAACCAGATAAAAAATTAGCAGTTGAAGGAAAATTTTTATTAGATCTCAGATCTAAAGTTAATGATTTAGAAAAGCAATTATCTGATACTAAAAATGAATTGGCTCAAATCAAAGATAGACTAGCAGACACATTAAATGAACTTGATGAAACTAAAAGTAAACTTGAACAAACAGAAAATCAGCTATTAAACACACAGAGTGATCTAGAAAAGACTAAAACAGATGATCAGGATATTATTCGGGATTTAAATACTGAAAATAATAACCTCAAAACAGAATTAGCAGAATATAAATCTAAATCTGAGGATCTTGAAAATAGTTTAGCTACTATTGAAACAAAAGTTAATGAATTGACTTCAGAATTAGAAAAAGCATCTGATTTGGAGAACAAGCTTAATGAAGCTAATAGTAAGATTGATAACCAAACAGCTCAAATTGAAGAATTGAATTCAAAACTTACGACTGTTCAAGGTGAAAATACTCAATTAAATTCACAATTAAGTGAGTTGAATAATACACTTTTACAAAGAGATTCTCAAATTCAAGATTTAACTGATCAAATTACTGAAAAAGAACAAACTCTAGAATCAACGACAGCACATCTTCAGGAAGTTGAAACTGAATTAGAAGAATTAAAACCCCCTGAAATAGGCGCAGGAGGATTCACTAGTGATGAGCGTATTACTTGCCCAATGTGCGGGGCAGTTGGATCTAATATAAAAGTTACCGAAGATAAGACTAAAGTGCTCTCCTACGTCGGACACATTCCTATGTATGCAAAAAAACATGTTTGCAAAAAATGTGGCTATGAATTTTGAGATTGGGGTATTTTTGGTTAATTTTCATGATTCTTTGACTATTTTCTTAGCGTTTTTTTATTTTTCTTTTTTCTTTTATGATATGTTTATTTTAGCTTTAATAGCATTCCTAATATCATAATTTTAAAATATTTGTACTCGTTTTAATTAACATTATGAACGGGAATCCTAAGAAAAATTTTATTGGATCTTTACCTCAGAAGGACTTATTAAGATTATATTCTAAGCATGTAAGTGGACCAAAGGTTCGATTTTTTAAAAATATCGGGTGGGGTGTAATCCCTGGTGAAAGGGAAGGAGTTAAATTTAAAACATTAGAGGGATCAAAACCAGGTGAACCACCATTAGAATTGTATGATTGCCGCTCTGCAGGTGGAGTATTTAATTTAGGACATAGGAATCCACGGATTATTCAACTTCTTAAGGATGCTTTGGATGGAGGGCTGGATCTTGGTGATCATCAGATATTATCGGAGCAAAGAGCTCTACTAGGAAAGAAAATTGCTGAATTAATGCCGGGAGACATAAGTAAAACTACTTATGGAGTGAGTGGTGGTGAAGCGATTGATACTGCTATTAAGTTTTCAAGAGCTTATACTAAAAGAAGAGGGTGTATATCTGCAATAGGTGGATATCATGGTCATACTGGATTTGCATTATTAACAGGAGATCCAAGTTTTAAGGATCCTTTCTTATGGAATTTTCCAGAGTTTAAGCAGGTTCCTTTTGGAGATGCCGATGCAATGCGAAAAGCAATTACAGAAGATATAGCTTGTGTAATCTTAGAAACAATTCCTGCCACTGGAGGGGTTTTAATTGCTCCAAAGGGATATTATACTGAAGTTCGGGAAATTTGCGATGATAAGGGGGTCATGATGATATGTGATGAAATTCAGGCAGGTTTAGGACGAACCGGTTATTTTTGGGCTATTTATGGAGGGATGTATCCTGATGAGAAAGTTGTTCCAGATTTTATTGTGTGTGGAAAAGGAATGAGCGCGGGAATCTATCCTTTATCAACTTGTAGTTATAAACCCTTTATAGAAAGAGCTGTTTTTAAAGACGATCCATTTATTCACGTATCTACTACAGGAGGCTCAGATCTTGGTTGTGCTATTGCAATTGAGATGTTGAATTTACAATCTGATCCAAAATTTTTAGATCATGTAAGAAAAATGGGAAAGTTATTTGGAGATGGATTGAAAGAGATTGCTAAAAAGAATTTGGATATAATCAGAGAAGCAAGAGGAAGAGGGTTAATGTGGGGATTAGAGTTTTTAAATGAACAAGATAGTCTATTGAGTATGCTCTCAATAATAAAAGAAGGAGTAATGCTTAATTACTGTGGAAACAAAAAAGATACTCTTATTATCATGCCACCATTAATTGTTACCGAAGATCAGATTGAGGAAATCATAGAAAGAATTAAAAATGGCATAATAAATTATAAAAAAATAAAAAAAAGATAAACAAATTAAATTCTAGTTTTTTTTTCTTCATGGATCTTTTGAAGATCCTCCTTTACTTTCCTTAATCTTTCTCCATGTAAAGGAAATTTATAAATAGCAAAGATCGCAATTAATAATGCTACAGATGGATAACCAAACATAAGTATTCTTAGTCCTAATTCAACTGCATAAGAGACAGGATATGTAAAAACTGGCCAATCTGCGATGATAAAAACGGGGCCAATACTGAGAAATACGACGATAATGCCTAATCTTAGAAAAAAAGCATTTACACCATAATATCCCGCTTCTCTACGAGTACCTGTATTTACCTCATCCTCATCGATAATATCAGCTATAACTAAATCGGTTATGTACAACGAACCTGATAACCCTAAACCAATAAAGAAAAATACTATCATCGCTAGAATTTCCATATTCGGTCCTAGAAACATTAATGGTAATAACGTAAAAATCCAACTTGTCATTGAAATTATCCATGCTTTTCTATTACCTAATTTCTGTACTACAGGTTTCCATAAAACAGTAATAAAAATAGCAGATGCTATGAATGTAAAACCTAATAAAATAGAGATCATAAAAGTATCTTCCATATGTAAAACTGCTTTTGCATAAATTGGTACTAATGTCGGCAAGATTCCATATACAAACCAATTAGCAATTATCACCGGAATAAACCAAGCAAATGATTTATTTTTCACACATGTTTTAATTGTACTAAAAAAACCAAGTGCTTTTTTGTAATCATCTGAGAACTCAGGTTTTTCTCTTGGAGTAAATAGTACAAAAAATGATGCAAATATAATAATTATGATTGCTAATTCTATGCCAAAAAGTTGATATTCTCTTAAAGTTTTTGTACTAGGATCTGAATAATCATCAATGAACAAACTTGGTAATATAAATGCTACTATTAAACCTACAATTAGAAATACTTGTCTAACATTATTAGCAGTTATTCTCTCATTTTTACTAATGAAAGTCTCAGGAAATAATGAAGTGGTATTGAGAGCATACATGGTGTAGAAGAATTCGAATAAAATAATTGTAATCAAGAAATAAATAAAATTTCCGACCTGATTTGCAATTCCTATTGGTAAGGGTGGTGTAAATAGTAAAAATGAAACAATCCCTAATGGTACTAAAGCAACTGTTATATATGGTATACGACGACCAAATCTAGTATGTGTTCTATCTGATAAATATCCAAGCATAGGGTCATTAAAACTGTTCCAGAGTGCCCATATTATGAAACCTATAGAAATTAAAATAATATGGAGTTGAACTACAGCGAAATAGAATGTGAATACTAAAAATGTGAAAGATTGATATGCAGCTTGATCTGCAATTTGCCCAGTGGAATATTTAGCAGCTCTTCTAATTATATCATCTTCTTTCTTAACTTCTTTTTTTTCACTCATTTTAGATCCTTAAAATTTATTAAATTGATCATACTTCTCTTTTTCTTTTAATAAATATTATATTTTTAAAGACCTAAAAGTAAAAATAAATATAATATAAATCTTTGAAACATATACTTTAATAGAAATCATTAGTATCATCTATTTGAAATGGATCTAGAAAGACTTTTTAAGCCTAAATCAATGGCAGTTGTTGGCATTAGTAAGAAGAATCCATTAAGTCCTGGAAGAATAGTCTTGTTAAAAAATGAATTTGAAATGAACGTGAAAGTATATGGAATTTATCCAAATGGTGGTAACATTGAAGGAATTAAATTATATGAACGATTAGATAAATTGCCAGAAATTCCTGATCTACTGGTAATTGCAGTAGGTCCAGATGATACACTCAACTATATTAAGGATTGTGCAAATCTAAATATACCTGCTGCTGTCATAATTGGAGGAGGATTTGCTGAAATTGGTGGGAAGGGTAAGAAGAGACAGGAAGAACTTGAGAAAATTGCGTTTGAAAATGATATTGCTGTATTAGGACCAAATTGTTTAGGAGTATACGCTCCACCAATAGTGGATACAATTTTTCTACCTACCGAGCGGATCACACGCCCCCCTAAAGGATCTGTTGCACTCATAAGCCAGAGTGGTGGAGTTCTAGTAGATCAGTTTTTTGTGAAGTTTAATGAAAGACACATAGGAGTTTCAACAGCTGTTTCTATTGGTAATCGAGCTGTTGTGGATGAGGAAATGTTATTAGAATATTTCAGTCAAGTAGATCCAGAAACTACAAATATTGCTTTTTATTTAGAAGGTTTTAAAGAAGGTAAAGCAAGAAAATTTTTACAATTAGCAAAAAAATCAGAGGATACTGTAATTGTATTTTTTGGGGGTAAAACAAGAGAAGGAAAAGTGGCAACTCAATCGCATACAGCCAGTTTAGCAGGAGACTTTAAAATTATTTATAATGCATTAAGACAACATTATATAATTCAACCCCACTCAGAAAGAGAATTATTGACTTGTTTAAAAGTGTATGATTTGTTATCCCATAAAAGAAATCCATTTGGTAAAAATGTTATTACATATGGTAATGTTGCTATAGTATCTGTATCTGGAGGTCATGCAGTACTAGCCAGTGATATGCTTAAAAAATATGGTTTAAATGCCATACGCTTTTCACAACAAGAAAAAAGAAAATTAAAAAGCCTAGTAAATTCAACTATTCAAGATATTGCTTCTTTTAACAATCCTATTGATTTAACAGGTTCTGTATTAGATAGAGATATTGAGAATATAATTCGTTACTTATCCGATTTAGACAAAATAGAGTGTATAATATTACTGTTACTTCCTTATCCTCCTAATATATCATTTCAAATTGGAAGTAGAATCGCTAATATTATTACATCTAAAAAGAAGCCTATTGTATGTTTCGTACCATATGTTTCTAAATATTCATTAATTATCGAATCGTTAGAACTTGCTTATATTCCTGTCTTTCACTCAATTAAAGAAGCAGTTCAAGCTGTATCAGCATTAAAAGAAAGAACAAGAGTAGATAATTTAAAAATCAAAAATCTATTTTGGGAAAGATCAACTTAATTTATAAATTAAACCACATCTATTATTTTATCAATTTCCATAATCGAATTTTTCACATAATTTTTATCTTCTATTATTATATCTATAGCTTTTTGAGGGCATATATCAACACATCGACCACAGCCTCTACAATCTTTGGTTATAAACGCTTTATCGTTTATTAACTCTATAGCATTGACAAAGCATACTTTCACACACGTTTTACACCCTATACACTTATTATTAGCCTGCACTTTTACTCCTGGCATAATCTTTATCTTCGATCCAATATTTGGGGCTAAAATTGAAGAAACACGCCACAAACAACAGCACGGATCACAATTACAAATGCTCAAGAGCTTCTCTCCGGGTTTAACACCAAGCCATTGGGCATCTAATCTATTTCTACCTATCATATGTACCAATCCTGCATCACTACATTTTTTTAAATGACCTAACGCTTCCTCTTTAGTTACTAATTTTCCTAGTTGTGGATTAATATTTAATACAGCATCTCCAAGAAAAAGACAACCTAGATCAGCAGGATAATCTTTACAACCCATACTTGATCTACATATACAGAAATTCATAACCCAATGATTTTTAGCCTTATTAATGAAGAATTCTAGTACTTGAGATGGGAGTACCAATTCTTCATACTCGCCCATCTCCTTATTAATCCCAATGGTTTTATCCTGAGGTAGGTAAATAATATCATCACCTCTAAAGAGGAGATGATCAAAAATCTTGTTTAAGATGGGAAACTTAGTTAGTTTTGCTATAAACTTTACATTTGGAAAAGTTTTTTTTAATAGTTTTACAAACCATAAAGGACGAGCCAATTAAATTACCATCCTTAAATTTTATTGATCAAAATTGTTTTTAATTTGGTTTTTATCAAATAAATAGTTTTATTCTTGATACAATAATTCATCCTTTAGAAATTGAGAATCGTCTATTGATTTAAAATCTCCCATTTCCTTATTATAGGGTTTAATCAAAAAACTATATTTTAATTGATTATTCCTATTTAGCTTGTATTTCCTATGGACATCTAACATTCCTATTCGATCTCCTCCTACTCCTTGCTGTTTATAATCTATATTTATTGTAATGTTTTCACGTTTAGGCAGTTCATTAATATGCTTAGCTTCTTCTAAATCTTCCATTGTATATGGCCAAGCACTAATATTAAGATAAGTATTCCCCATATCTGCAATATATAACCCTAATTCATTATTTTTTGTAAAAGATACCCATCTTATATCAGTTCTATTACCATTTTCTTGTGGTCTCACATAATTATGAATAAGATCTTCAATGAATCCAGAATATATTCCAATAGGAGCACCAGTTTTTCTATCAAACATAGTTTCATGTGGACCCCTACCAAACCAAGTCATTTTATTGAATTGTTTAGGGATTGACATTTGCATACCAAACCTAATTAAGTCTTTCTTCGGTGTGAAAGTATTCTTAACAATTAACTCTCCTTTGCTGTAAATAATGTATATGATTTTTTGGTTTGATTTACCGTTTGGAATTTTCAATAATACTTCTAACTTTACTTTATGAGAATCCATTTGATTCGCAGATATACTAACTACTTTTCTATTTTCTGAAGCATATTTCCACCGATACACTTTCTTTCTAAAAGCAGGAACATGTCTTAAAATATTAATATCATTATCAATTGGTGCCCTCCAAAAGTTTGGAATAAGAGGAGTTGTTATCAGTTTTATTCCTTTAAATTCATAAGAGTCAAGACTACCACTTTCTCTATTAACAATAACTTCAAACTCTTCTCCCTTTATTATGAAATTTT
>CP070831.1:1714517-1720181 GCA_020344955.1 Promethearchaeota archaeon
ACAAGTGCCCCAATCTTGTCATGATTTAATATTACTAGCGTATTTGGTTCTCCCCCAAATCCTGCTTCTAAGCCGTCAACTTCTTTGATTATTATGTTACCTCCTCCAATTGAAGACCCTATTACGTTCATTTTCTCTGATCCATCAATCATCTCTATGCTAACTGAATTTGGATGGTAATCCACCCCTAAATCCACAAGTTCAAATGAATAATCAAGCCCCTCTTTTTCAGCAATTTCAAATGCGTTTTTGATCATATCATCTTCAGGTGTAAACCCAAGTAGTCCAGCTAAAAGTGCAATATCCGTACCATGGCCTTTATACGTCTCTGCAAATGAACCATGAAGTCCTATTTTTACAGTTTTAGGCTTTTTTCCAAATAATAACCGTGCAACATACGCAATTTGACACGCTCCTGCCGTATGGCTTGAACTTGGTCCAACCATTATATGGCCAATTACATCAAAGATAGAAGTATATTTCATAACTTATTTCAACTTAATGTTATATTAAAATATAAAGAATAATACAACTATAAGATTATACAATTTCTGTTATATTAGCTGTGGTTTTTTATTTTTTTTTGCTTGTGTTTGAGGGCGGTGATAAGAATAAAAACGAGATGAGACCGATGAGACGAGTTGGAGTATGTTCTTGAGCTATGATTTCTTTTTTTTCCTATTTTACTATAGTAGTTAAATCGCCCCTATAATAAGAGAAATTATTGAAACATACCGCAAATAATCAAAAGAAGTATAGGAGCGAAAAATCCAATTACAAATCCCAACAGTACTCCAAGAAACCCCCCAACAACTCCAAATATTGCACCGATCACCCCAGTAAAAAGAGAAATGATTAACCAATTCTTTATTTTTTCTTTCTCAATATCTATTGCAACTTTCCTTCTCGCTTCCATTTTCTTTTTCTGAACTTCTTGGCATTCTTCAGAACAGGTGTTTCTGTATTGTCCCCACGGTCTCGTATATTTGTTATATTCTTTCCTACAAACCACACAGCTTATTATTTTTATTTTACCCTCTTTCTCTGCCATTATTATAACCTTATTTGTAATGAATCAGTAGAAATATCAAAAATTATATGCAATTAATTATTAAATAGCCTCATTTCCTTTATAAAGATTTACATAGTAAAAGAGGGGACGAAGTAGCTTCTTGAGTATAATTATTCTTTTTCTTGTTAAACTTGTTTTTTTAGGAATGGTAAATTTTGCATCTGATTTCAATGAAAATACTAGTTAAAGGTGAAATCTTGGAAATCTAGAATCGCTGTTATGTGGATTTATGTCTGGTTTATACTGGTCAACTAATTCTATAATTATATTATTGAAATCATTATATTATGAAATCATTTTTTGAGGTTGTAATGACTTTTAATTTTCCCAAATAAAAAGAATGAGAAAAGAGAGAATATGATGAAAATCGGGAAACTAAACAATATTAAAAATATTATCACATTAATGACATAGTAGTCAGCAGAACTAAATGCTTGAAGAAGAAGTTCACCAATACCCCCAAAACTTAACAATTCGGTTTGTATTAGGAATAAAAATATAATTCCGAAACTCGCTCCCACTAATAAGATAAATATGGTGTTCGAACGCTTTCGTGAGGCTTCTTTTGATAAATTATCAAGATATATGCGACTTAATAAAATAGTTAGTGCTGTAACTGAAATTGTTAGAAGTATCCATAAAACCATTAAATTAAGATTTAGTATGAAGAATTGGGACAAGATATTAAGTAATATGAAGGGGATTACAAATCCCGTGATTGAAAGGATTTGCACAGTTCTAAATCCTTTTTTGGATTTAAATTTCATTGAATAATTTCCAAACACAAAACCAAGAACAAGACCCACAATTAAAGGTATTATTATACGGCAGAAAGTTAAAGGTATTCTATTCATTATCAAATCATATACAGGAAACCCTCTAGAAATACTTAAGGAAAGCCCCCAATTACCTGTAAGCATATTTGAAATATATCTAAAAAATTGAATTATAATCGGTTGATTCAATCCTAAAATTTGATACATTATATCATACTGTGGTTGCGTCCATGAATCAGGCAGGTAAGCTAAAACTGGATCCCCAGGAATTACTTGAGATATAAGGAAAGAAATAAGAGCTGCTAAAAAAAGAGACGCAAATCCTAGAATTACTGTTAATAATACAAGTTTGATTATTTTCCGCATAGATTAATAACCTTAGAAACCTCTGGATTTTGTTAAATTAAATTAAAATTATATATAAATATTTCACCTTCATTAAATTCTACTTTTGGTAAAACCTACGACAATATTCAATTAAAACCAATAATCCTATTATTATAATACTCCAGTACCAGAAGAAAGGAAAATTTCGAATTTCTGTAAATATATCTGGACGTACATACCGGGGAACTGAGATGATTGTAATATTAGCTCTACTTAAATAAGGTAGAGGGAGAGTAAGGTTAAGTTGATAAGTTCCGAAATTATTAAACTGAATTTCATACCCTGGAACTCCCAATTCGTTAATATAAGACATTGATATATCATTACCAGGCTCAACTTCAAGGACATCCCCATACCAAGCAAACCAATCATATAAATAAAACTTTGTAGATTGTTCAATTTCAATCGTAAAATTATTGGATGTGGTTGTGGCATAAATAGGTACATCTGTATTGTCAGTCATCACTTTTGTGAACTTACTATTTTTTATACCATTAAGAGAGAAACCAGCCTTACAATTTTTAGCATATAAATTTTCTCCAATTATATTTTCACCCTGGATATATAATGCCAGTTCCTGGTTTTCACATATAATATTTTTCAAATAAGTTGTTTGGCTATTACCAAGAGATAATAATTGGATAGCAATACTACAGGGTTGAGAGATATGGATATTTGAAAGAGTAAGGTTATCACATGCAGTAAAAATTAACTGTCCATATAGAGATGCATTACTAAAAACTAAATTATCGACGCCCCAAAATATCCCTATAGGTTTCCCATTAACTGTATTAGTGATGTCATAATCTGTAATATACATATTTAAATAATCTGGTACAAATCCACAATTTATAAATTCATTATAATGATTTACTTGAACCCTTCCTGCCATCATCCCTATTGAGCAATCTTCAATACGGCAATTTTCGATAATACCTCCACTTGATCTAACCATTAAACCAATTCCACCATAATCTAAAAAGTAGTTTATATTTATTTTAGCTATTATCGAAACCCAGCTACAATCATGAATATAGCAATTTGAGATATTTAAATCCGAGTACCAGATACTATAAATGCCTATACTACAATCACTGATCTCGACATTTGAAATCTTATCCCCCGACGAGAAACCAAAGGACAAATGAATCCCAATAGATTTATGTGATATTTTACAATTCCGGATGATGAATGAAGCACTCGTCTCAATAAAAATTCCAACATCTGAAGTGTTGAGTAAAGTATCATCACCAGATACGATCGTTTTAATACCATTACCAATTATTTCAACATTTTCTATAATATATGGATTAGACCCAGAACCATTGCCTGTAATAAAAGTGTACAGATCCCAATCGCTCCCAGTAGTAATGTTAATAGGATCAACTAATTGATAACCATTGCTGGTACTAATATCTTCTTGAAAATCCCTAATTATACTACTTCTATCTTGAATGGAGGTTAAACTGTGATTTCCAAAGAGCTTGTAATTAAATATAAATAATCTAATCGAACAAAAAAGGCAGAGAAGAAAAAGGCTTAGAATTTCTTTCTTTCCTTTATGAAAAAGACTAAATTTAATCTTAATGTAAAAACACCTGTTTATGAGTTGATTTTTGCCAAAAATTATATAATAAAATAAAGATACACTTGAATATAAATGATTTTTTTTTATTAATTACCATTCATTTCTTACTCTATATTCGAAATCTATGACAAAGAGGAAATAACTATAATTCCTTCAAATTATTTCTACAAAGAATACTTCTTTTTTAATTTCAGTACTTTCCCAGGATCTCTTATATTGCATTGTTATTTTGGGTTTTCCATTTTTAAGAGACTTAAAGCTAAAATACTCTCTGCCTCTGCCTCCTAGTTTAGAATTTGATGGAATATAAGTTCTGTCTTCCAACTGTAAATAATTAGGATCAAATTTAAGTTCCCATTGATACCCTGTAGTTGGATTAGAATCAAGAGAAATTTTAAATATATCTCCAAGTTTTACTCTGATAACTTTATTATTCATGTGTTCTATGTTCTAGGGGAGAATCTTTTTCATGTCATCTGTTTAAATAAAGCTTGAAATTCTTTCTTTACAGCAGTTAATCCTAAATTACCAAGTATCTCCATAGATTTCTTACTAAGAAAGTAAAATGAGCGGGGTTCAGAGCGTTTATAGCCCATCCTCTTTTCATTCTTAATAAAATTATTTTCTTTAAGGATTTTAAGATGATAATTTAAAGTATTTTCTGGGATAGAAGGTAAAAGTTCCTTAAGTCGACTGAATGATAGAGATTTCTCACTTGCTAATAGTGTTAGTAATATTTTATACCTTGTCTTCTCTGATATGATTTCCAATTCTTTCCTCATATTTTCAAGCTTTTTAGGAGTTTCCAAATCATCTACCTCTTTATATTTATATTTGAATTTTTAAACTAATTCTATGTTAAATATGCATAGGCGCATATTTAAATTTAACTCAAAATTAATTGAGGCAATTATTATTGATATATAATAATTTATAAAATAAATGAATTTCTAAATTACATTATCTTTTTAATGGAAAAAGAATGCAAATTTCACATGATACCGCTTGGGATGATTTTTTAGAGGAATTTACTAGTATTTTTTCGGTATACGATTTAAATAAGCACAAAATCTTTATATGTGGTTCGTATAGTGAAGATACATTCATAACTCTTCAGGAAGTACAAAAAATTGTAAATTCTATTGAAAATAATCTTGGGTTTTTTGAAAAAGATTTTAGGCGTACTCATCTTGAGAATTTGATCTTAAAATTTGATCTTATTGCAAAATTTTCGAATGAAATCATAATGATTATAGAACACGATAAAGGAGGTCATATGATTGAGATGGGAATTATCCTCTCCTTTAGAGAATTTTATGAAAAGACAAAAATATTTGTATTGAAAGATGCAGAAATTACAGAGGTCTTAAAAAGAGGAGGATTACTGACACCTTTTTTTAGGGAGGAACATAGTCTATTTTATTTTGAGGATCTTGAACGGTTGAGAGTGTATTTAAAGCAGTTATATACTTAAGATGCTAACTTTTCTTTAATTTTGATAACTAATTCTTCAGCTTCTTCAGTATCAGTAATAAATTCAATTTCTTCTGGTGATGATATCCCTACTTCTAGTTCTACTGCTCTTTTGATTTGATCTTGATTAAAAATTGAGCCTTTAGAAACTTCTGGAGTTGTACCTAGGATGCGTAATATTGCTACTCCAACAGCGTCAATAGCTACTTTATCTGTCCCAGCAAGAAAAACATTTGCTTCTTTTCTAGTACCTTCCATAGGTCCACGATCTACGAAACTAATTACCCCATCCATTATAATTAGGTCAGGTTTGTAAACAGCATTAATTTCAGCAATCATCTTCCGTTGATGTCTAGAAGAGTGCAACT
>CP070831.1:1720281-1733950 GCA_020344955.1 Promethearchaeota archaeon
ATTGCCATCCTTGAAACAGTAAAGAATATAGGCTAAATCTATTAAATAATAAATTTATTTATGAATTTATTATTTATTCTTTCAACGATGAAAAAATTAGAAGCATTTTTGAAGAAAATTCATAACCCAAAGAATAAGATTCCTGAGTATGTAACTATAATTATAAAACCTGGTAAAAAATTAATTGATATTAAAATAAAAAAGGAATCTGAAAATATATTAAAAGTATTAGGACATGATGAGAAATCATCTGGATGGTTCCTGCATTCCGTGCATATTCCTTTGAAGAATCTAGGTTTGTCTTATGATTCAAAAGATAAAGAAATACTAGAATACCTATCCATACCAAATAAAATAGGTAATAAACCTACCAAGGATTATGTTGAAGATGTTTTAAGAAAATATTTAGATATTTTACCAGAAAAGAAGAAACATTTTTTTAGAACTGAAAGATTTAAGAAAAAGAAAGAATTTAAGACTGGAGCTCAATTAAAAGGATTTTAACTACTTAATTCTTGATCCTGGGGGAATACTTTTTCTCTCATCAATTTTTAGTAAAAAAGGTTCATTATTAAGATCTGCAGCAAGCAACATCCCCTGCGATTCTATCCCCATAATAGCACGAGGTTTTAAATTTGTTAAAACCACAATCTTTTCATTAATTAATTCTTCTATCGCATAAAATTTAGCAATTCCAGTAATAATCTGTCTTAAATTATTCTCTCCACAATCCACCATTAATTTATACAAATTTTTGGATTTTGGGACTTCTTCACAGCTTTTAACTAAGCCCACTCGGAGATCTAATTTTAAAAAATCTTTATAATCAATTTCCATATTATATCAATCTCTTAAAGGCATTCCGTTCATATTTATCTTTTCTTGAATTTTTGGTTTTTGTTCCCTATAAGGATTCTTTATATCTTTAATTTTTCTAGCAAAAGTCAAATATCCTGTATGTCCAACCATTCTAATTTCTGGGCGTGTAGCATTTTCTTTTACTTGGATTTTTCTCTTTATTAACTCATAAGTATTAATTTCAATAAAATCTCCAGTTTTCATTGCTGAGACTGTTTTTTTTACCTGTTCAATTGTAGGTGAAAAAGAAATTAAGGTCCCACTAAATTTTAGGTATTTTTTAACTTTTTCAACAGCATTCCAAGGAGTAGCCATATCTAACACAACAGCATCAACATTTTCTTGTTGAAGATCATCATTTAAAATATCTCCATATTGAATTGTGACAACTTCCTCTAATTGAGCTTTTTTGATATTCAACTTTGCTCGTTTGAGTGATTTTTGGCTAATGTCAAATGAAAAAACATGTCCATTAGGTCGAATAAAATTGCCTATTATGCAAGTAAGAGCCCCAGATCCACATCCTGCTTCTATCACACGGCTCCCAGGTCCAATTCCTGAATAGGTTAGAATTAATCCTGCATCTTCAGGGTATATAATCTGAGTTTTCCGTGACATATGAAGAATATAATCAGATGGTATTGGTCTTAATACATAGAACTTATAGCCTTGTGTTTCAAAAGGTCTTGAAAACACAACTGAACCAAAATTCTTTCCAATTATGTCATTGAACTCAATTATCCCCCTGTGAGTGTGAAATTTTTCACCAGATTTTACTTGAACTAACCATCTTCTTCTTTCATCAAGAATCAAAAAGATCAAATCATTTTCCTTAATAATTTCATGTCTCATTTTAAATTGTGTCTTTTTTCATTTCAAAAGTGTCTAAATCTTTAATTCTTTATAAGAAGGCTTTCTTTTATTATTAATTTATTTACAAAAAATATAAAAAAAATAAACAACTCTCAATAATATTAAACTTATAAAATTCTTTTTTATAAAGACTCTTTAATGAATTAATTTATGAGTAAAGAAAGAAACCAGAATACTCAGACGTCCCGAATGTCTTTTAGAGATCTTCAGTTCCAGATCGAAGATTTAAGGCAAAAAAGAGATGAATTAAATAAAAAAACGAAACAATATATTAATGATATCCAAGAGATTGAGATTGAAATTGCAAATAGTCTAAAAATAGCTAAAGAAAAATACAAAAAAAAGAGGGACTACTGGAACAATAAGGTAAAACAGTTAAAAGAAAAAAAAATTGAATATAAAGCATTATTAGATAATTTCATAGAAGAAAAGAAGAAATTTCAAAAATCAGAGAAAGACGGTAATGATAATAGACAAATTCTCTCAATAAAACAAATTGAACGTAAAATAGATAATTTAGAGAGAAGAATTGAAACAGAGAAACTAGATATAAATGAAGAAAACACCATAATTGATAAGATAAGGGAATTAGCAGCCATGAAACAAGAGTTTTTCTCAGAACAAAGAAATAGTGAACTTTTTAAAATTGAAAGAAAGATTGAAATTGTAAAGATTAATCTTAACAAAATCTATGAGCAATTAAATAAATGGTCTGACAAATCTCAAGAAAATCACTCTAAAATGTTAGAAGAGTTTCAAAATGTTGACAAATTAAAAGAAAATAAAAAGAAATTTGAAGAAGAATTAATTGAAAACAAGAAAACCGCTGATAAATTCCATGAGCAATATTTAAAGCTTATGAATCAAAGTAAAAAGAATTTCAAAAGTAAAAGACCTTATAGACCAGCAAAAAAACCAACAGCAAAATCGGATCAAATATCAAAAAAGAATAAAATGCTTGAAAAGCTAAAACAAGATAAATTAGAAACAGCTTTACAAAAACAAAAAGAGGGTAAAAAACTGAACTTGTTTGAAGCTCGTCTAATTTTAGAAAAATCTAAAGAGTAAAAATCGTAATAGTTTTCTATTTACGTACATTTAACAGTTTTTTAATATGCAGTAATACTTTAAAGATTTTTTATCAAAATACCATGAGAACTGAAAAAGATTTAAAAAAATTGTAAAGTTATTATTTAAATAATGTTTAAAATTAATGGAAAGGATTGATAAAAGTTGAATAAAAAAGTAGCTGATATACGTAATATTATATTAAAACATCACTTATGGTTCCAAAATTCCATTCCTCTAATTGCTTCTGAAAATATTACTAGTCCTGCTGTGGATGAGGTATGTGCTTCAGATTTTTCACATCGTTATGCCGAAGGATGGAGCGGACAAAGAGTTTACGCTGGTTGTGTATATATTGATCAGATTGAAGATATTTGTATGGAACTTACAAAAAAATATTTTGATTGTATACATGCTGATGTAAGACCTGTATCAGGAGTTGTGGCGAATTTAGTCATGTATAATGCATTTACATCAGATAATAATGGTAAAATGTGTTGTATGTCTATTGTTCGAGGAGGACACATATCACATGGTCCAAGATTTGCTAAAAGTGGCAGAGAAATATTTGGTACTGCTGGAACGACAAGAGGAATAAATGTTGAGTATTTAGCGTTTGATAATGATGAAATGAATCTTGATATTGATGCTTCAGCAAAAATTATTCGTGAATTTGAACCAGAATTGGTATTATTTGGTGGTTCAGTTTTTCTATTCCCTCATCCTGTTAAAGAACTTGGTGATGTTGCTAGAGAAGTTGGAGCTAATATTGGTTATGATGCCGCACACGTAGCTGGTTTAATAGGATCAGGATATTTCCAAGATCCATTAAGAGAGGGAGCGGATGTTATGACAATGAGTACTCATAAAACACTTCCAGGCCCTCAACACGGTGCTTTAGTTTCAAATAGAGAAGATTTGATCGATAAACTTAGATCTTGTGCTTTCCCAGCATTATTGTCCAATCATCATCTACATAATGTTGCTGGATTGGCAGTTGCTGTAGCAGAGATGCTGGAATTTGGAAAAGACTATCATAAAAATGTTATTGCTAATGCAAAGGCTCTTGGTGAAGCATTATCTAATCAAGGTTTAAAAGTACTAATGGAACACAAAGGTTTTACTGAATCTCATCAGTTAGTGGTTGATATTACAGAATTTGAAAAAACCATTGGATTAGGAGGCGACATCGAAAAGTTATTGGAATCAGCAAATATAATTCTCAATCGTAATCTATTACCGTATGATATTGCACAGGGTAGACATTATCAGAATCCAGGAGGTTTGAGAATGGGTACTTCTGAAGTAACAAGACTAGGAATGGGTAAAAGTGAAATGGTTGATATTGCAGAATTTTTCAAAAAACTATTGATTGATAAAAAAGACCCAAAAAAAATAAAGGATGAAGTTATTGAATTTAAACAAGATTTCCAAGAAATACGATATTGCTTTCAATCTGAAAATAAAGCTTATGAATATTTAAAGTTTTATTAATCAAAATTTATCTTATTTTTTCAATAGAATCATAAAACTTATCTTAAGCGATTCATTTAAGACTTATTATACTTTTCAAAATTGAAAGTTATGAGTCTCGAAGTTCTTGAAAAAAATAATAAGAATCTTGTATTTATAGTAGAAGGTATATCTGTTGAAATGGCCAATGCTATTAGAAGAATTATTATTTCTGAAATCCCAGCTATGGCTGTTGATGAGGTAATTATATTAAAAAATGATTCACCTCTTTATGATGAGATTATTTCACACCGATTAGGATTAATCCCTTTAACTACTGATTTAAAAACATATAAACTCCCACGAGAGTGTGAATGTGGGGGATATGGGTGTGCTCTTTGCCAAGTTTCTTTAACTTGTGAAGTTACTAATACGACAAATACGCCTATTGAAATATATTCAAGAGATTTAAAATCTAATGATCCAAAAATAATTCCTGTGGATCCAAATATTCCAATAGTGAAAATTGATAAAAATGATAAAGTGATTATCGAAGCATATGCTATATTAGGAATGGCAAAAGAACATGTCAAATGGCAAGCAGTTTCAAATATTTTCTACAGGTTTTATCCTCAAATTGATTTTGATGATTCAAAATGTTTAGAATGCCCCGATAAATGTATTGTTTCGAGAATGTGCCCAGAAGATTTATATGATTTTTCAAATAAGAAAACACCGATATTATTAGAGGATTATTGGAAAAAATGCACTCTCTGTAATTCTTGTCAAAAAGATTGTCCGAAAGAAGCAATTAAAGTAAGTTGGAAAGATAATATTTATATATTTCTTGTTGAGAGTGATGGTGTACTTCCTTTTGACATAATCATAAAAAAAACATTTGATATTTTTTTAGAGAAAATTGATGAGTTTGTTGAAAGACTTGAGGAAGTAGAAATAGAATCGTGAGTTATCAAAAAATTATTATAATATTAAAAATTTATGATATTAGATTTATAGAAATAAGAGTAGTAGCTTTCTAATGTCACACAAAATTTCTGGTCCAAGTAATTATCACATACGAAAACTAATTAGAGATTTATGGAAAACGAAGATAAAGATTTGGAAAAAAGTCTCAAAAAAATTAAGTGGTCCTAGAAGAAACAGAATTGATGCGAATTTATACCGGATCAATAAAAAGACAAAAAAAAATGATACAATTGTAGTTCCGGGAAAAATTTTAGGTATAGGAGATTTGGATCACAATCTTACGATAGCTTGTTTAGAGTCTTCGAAATCAGCAAAGAAAAAAATTGAGTCGTCAGGGAGTAAACTGATTTCAATTGAAGAATTATTAAAACAAAACCCTAAAGGAAGTGGGGTAAAAATCTTTTATTAAAATATCAAAAACCTTGATTATGTGAAAAGCTATGGTAATCGAATATCAATTATATGATGCAACAAATAAAATATTAGGTAGATTCTGCTCTCAAATTGCTAAAAAAGCTTTATTAGGGGAATATATAGTAATAATAAATGCAAAGAAAGCAATTATAAGCGGAACAAAAAGAGATATTCATGAGAAGTACTTAGCCAAACTAGAAATATCAACAGCAACTAATCCACGTAGAGGGCCGTTTCATGAAAGAAGACCAGATACATTTATGAGAAGGGTTATAAAACAAATGTTACCAAGAAAGAAGCTTAGAGGAAAGGAAGCTATTAAAAGAGTACATATTTATATTTCAGGTATTCCAGAACGTTTTAAAAGTAGATATCAAAAATTAGAACCTAATGAAATTAAAAATGCAGATAAAAGGCGGCTTTCATATTTTAATAGATTTATTACCTTAGAAAATCTATGTCAAAGAATTGGTTGGAAAAAAAGTGAAATAGAGGCTTAAAAAAATGTCAATGAAGGTAATTCAAGCATCAGGAAAAAGAAAAGCTGCTATAGCGAGAGCAGTATTAAAACATCCGTCAAAAGGGCAAATAAAGATTAATAACGTACCTTTATCATTATATGAACCTGAAATCGCAAGACTAAGAATTCAGGAAGTCTTAGAAATTGTAAACCATCCAAAATTAGAAAAGTGTGATATCAATGTTAAAGTGACGGGAGGCGGAGTTAGCGGTCAAACTGATGCGGTTCGTATGGCAATAGCTAAATCAATTCATAAATTTATCGGTACAAAAACTATTGAAAAAACATTTAGGGAATACGACGATTCTTTACTGAGTGGTGATTCCAGAAGGACAGAACCGAAAAAATTCGGAGGTAAGAAGGCACGCTCTCGTCGTCAAAAAAGTTTTAGATAATTTGTAAGTCTCAAATTTTTTCTATTTGAACTCCTAATTCTTTTAAGTCTTCAAAAAATGAAGGATAAGAGTCAGATATAATTTCAGAATTTTGGATTTTTGAACTGGAATCAGCATATAAAGCGGCAATACTACATGCCATTGCAATTCTATGATCATTATTATGATTGATTACAGTTCCTTGAAGATTATGACATTGAAAAATTGTTAATTTGTCATATTCTTCAATGGTTTTAACTCCCATTTTATTTAATTCTCGAGCCATTGTAGATATCCTATCAGTTTCTTTTGCTCGCTGGTTAGAGGCATTGTAAAGAATTGTTTTTCCTTCCGCAAATGCTCCAACGATAGATAATATTGGAAATAAATCTGGAATTTCTCTACAATCAAGTTGAATACCTTTTAATTGATTGTCTATTGGAGTTTCATTTATAATAACCTGATTTTTATCTTTATTTATTTTAATATTTGCGTTCATTTCCTTTAGAATCTCAATTATTTTTTTATCTCCTTGTTTATCTTTAAAAACAAGATTATTAATAATTACTGATGATGGTTTTTTAGATAAAACTGCAGCAGCTATAATATTTGCTGCAGAGGAGAAGTCTCCGGGAATTTCATAAGATTGGGAACGATAAGTTTGTTCATTAGTCACGTAAAACTTTCCAGTTTCAAAATTTGCTTGAATATTAATTCCGAATGCGTCTAATACTTCTATTGTAATTTCTATAAAAGATTTCGACACTATTGGAAGGGTAACCTCGATTTCGATAAAGTCAGTATCTTTGCAAATTAATTGAGGGCATAGCATAAGTAAAGCAGATATAAATTGTGAACTCAAATCTCCTTGAATCTTAATTTTATTACACACATCTCTAACTCGTTTAATTTTTAGTTTTTTATTTGATAAATTAAAATCTGCTCCTAATTGTTGCAAAGATTTGAGAAGAGGAAGGATTGGTCTTTGGAGTTTTATAAACTCTCCTTTTAAAGTGAGACCTCCTTCGATTAATAAACTTAAAGCGCTAAAAATTCTTATTGTTGTACCAGAATTTCCGCAGTCAAAAGGTTTTTTTAGAGGTCTGTATGCATCTTTATCCTTTTTAACGATATATTCGTTATCACTTTTTTTTAAGATTTTAACTCCTAATTCATTTAATAGGCTTATAGTTTTAACAACATCTCCATTTGTTAAAGGATTTTTGATTATGGAAATACCATCAGCTAAACTAGCTGCTATGAAAGCTCTATGTGAGTAGCTTTTAGATCCGGGTACTACGATCTCTCCTTTTAAGCTGTTAGTGATTGGATTAATTTTGAGATTCATTAAATAATAAATAGAAAGTTATAGATATAATATTAATTAAATAATTATCAAGGTTAGAATTTTAATAAACCTCAAGATGCGTGATAATTATGGACAATTCTATGGGTAAGATTTTTAAAATCACTTCATTTGGAGAAAGTCACGGAGTTTTAGTAGGGATTATAGTAGATGGTGTACCAGCGGGATTAGACTTTGATTTAAAATTTATACAAAATGAAATTGATAAAAGAAAACCTGGACAGTCAAAATTAACAACTAGTCGTCTTGAAGAGGACCAAGTCAAAGTGTTGTCAGGTGTATTTGAAAATAAAACTACAGGAGCCCCCATCTGTCTAGTGATTGAGAATAAAGATATGAATTCGTCTGTATATAGAAAGTTTAAAAATTTTTTGCGACCATCACACATAGATTATTCCGCATTGAGAAAGTATGGAGGTTTTTCCGACTTTAGAGGATCAGGACGATTTTCTGGAAGAATAACTTCAGGATTTGTAATGGCAGGTGCTATAGCAAAACAGATTCTCAAAAAATACGATATAACAATTTTTGCATACACACATAGTATTGGAAATATTATAGATGAGAGAGTATATTCTTTTGATGAGATAGAAAGATTATATGAGTTCAGAGAAGAGTCTCAAATTAGAGCTATAAATCATGAAAGATCAATATTAATGGTGCAATTAATTGAACAAGTTATTAAACAAAAAGATTCTATTGGTGGCACCATAAAATGCATTGCTAAGAATTTTCCAGCAGGAAAAGGAGGTCCAATCTTCAATAGTATTGAATCCAATATAAGTAAAGCAATTTTTTCAATTCCAGGAATAAAAGGAATAGAATTTGGTGCAGGTTTTAAAGCAGCTAGAATGAAAGGTTCTGAACATAATGATCCTTGGATTTTGAAGGGTGGAAAAATCCAAACAACTAAGAATGATTCGGGGGGAATAATTGGGGGAATCTCTACAGGAATGCCAATCGAATTTACTGTTGCAGTTAAACCACCCGCTTCTATAGGTATTCCTCAGAAGACTGTTAATACAAAAACGATGGAAAATGTGGAAATTGAATTCTACGGTAGACATGATCCATGTTTAATACCCAGAGTGATTCCCGTTGTAGAGGCGATGACAGCAAACGTTTTACTTGATTTTTTACTACTTGAGGGATATATACCAAGAGTTTTAGAATCTTAAAAGAAAATCTAATAATTTTATAATATTTGTTATGAATTATAAAAATTCAAAATTAAATATTTTAATAAAATAACTATGTATTAATAATTGATCAATCATGCCAACATTAAACCAAGAAAAATTTATCAAAGAGATTATAGAAATTGTAGACAGATGGTCTTTTGAGCAATGTGCTCACTGTGAAAATGGAACACTAGTTTCAATTGATGGAATGCTTGATTTTAAATGTAGTAAATGTGGTAAAGATATGAATCCTGCAGATTATTTGGGAGAGATCGCTAAACTTGTCTTCAATTATCGAGAAAAACTTGGAAATCTAGAAATTAAAAGTAATAATGATTGATAAATGATAAAATTAAGATTTAATTGAATAATTAAAACACATTATATTTTCAAAATTAATTCCTCAATGTTTTAAATAATTCTTTCGATTTCTATGATGAGTTTACCAATTAAAGCTGCTTTATTAGGAGCTGGAAGAAGGGGATTTCATATCTATGGAAAATATGCTGAAAAATATAAAAAAAAATTAAGATTTGTTGCTATAGCAGAACCTATAGAAAAAAGACGTGAGAAATTTGCACGATTACATAAAATCACTGCTGATAGATGTTTTGAAAGTTGGGAGGATTTACTCTCTGAGAAAAAACTTTGTGACGTTCTATTCATTTGTACTCAAGATCAAATGCACACAGAACCTACTTTATTAGCATTAGATAGAGGTTATCATGTATTATTAGAAAAACCTATGGCACATAGATTATCTGATTGTATTAAAATTGTGCAAAAGTCAGAAGAAACGGGAAAAATTCTGGGATTAAGTCATGTTTTAAGGTATACTAGTTTTTTTTCATCAATTTTCAATATGATTAAAAACGGATTGCTTGGAGATATTGTAAATATTTCGCAAAGGGAAAATATATCATGGTATCATATGGCACATAGTTTTGTACGAGGACCATGGGCAAATATAGAGGAATCTTCACCGATGATTTTAGCTAAGGCTTGTCATGATATGGATTTATTACACTGGATGGTAGGCTCTCTGCCAAAGAAAATAAGTTCTTTTGGTAATTTATTGCATTTTAGAACTGAGAATGCGCCTAGAGGAGCACCAAAATATTGCTTAGATGGATGCCCTGCCAGAAACACGTGTAATTATTATGCTCCTAGAATATATATCGATATAATCCCAATAATTCAAATTATGCAAAAGGGAGGAAATAGATTATACAAATTTATTGGAAATTTCAGGAAAAAACATTTAAGATTATTAAATTTATTAGCTAAAATAATTCCTCAATTTAAAAGGTTAAGATATTGGAGTGAATGGCCTGTTTATTATTTATATAAAGATGAAGAAGAAGATTATTCAGATGAGGCAAAAATTCAAATTCTTAAAACTAGTCCATATGGTAGATGCGTATATTATTGTAATAATAATGTAGTTGATCATCAAGTAGTAAATATTGAATTTGAAAATGCGGTTACAGCTAATTTTACAATGCACGGGTTTAGTGAAAAGGAAGGCAGAACATTAAGAATTGACGGCACAAAAGCAACAATAATAGGTGAATTCCATGATGCATATAAGAAATTAACACTCTATAATCACTACTCAGGAGAAAAAAAAGTAATATTAAATCAAAAATTATCTTTCCGAACAGTTGAACATGGTGGTGGAGATGTAAAATTAATTGATGCTTTCCTTCAGTCAATAATAAACCCTAACATTGAACAGCCTCTAACAAATGCTAGGGAATGCCTTGAAAGTCATTTAATGGCTTTCGCTGCTAATGAGTCTCGAATTAAAGGGACTGTGATCGATATGGATGACTACCGTAAGAAATCAGAACATCTTTGAATATTACTTGAATGAAAAATATAGATAACTTATTATTATTAACATCATAAAATATCTTAATAATTAAAATCGTTTTTATAATGGGAGAAAAAAAAATCGATACTTCAGCCCAATTTATAGAATTTTATAAGAAAAAAGGGGATTATTTAGTTACACTTTCAGAGAACCATTTCAAGAATATAGAATATCGAAAATGCCTTGAGTTATTAAATGAAGCTTATGGAATGTACATGAAAGGGAATTATACTGAACTTGCTGAAAAAACAAAACAAAGATTCTTAGAAATTAAAGAAAAATATTTTAAAAAATAAGTAATTTAATCGAATTCAAAGGTTTTTCCTAGCTTATATTCAATATCTTCAATATGAGACCCTTGCCAATATAACTTTTTACATTGAAGATTTGAACATTGAAAAAATACATCATAGTGATTATAAGTTTCTTTTAAAACATCATCTTTTACTGAAATCTTATCTTTAACTCTTATTAATATTGAATTACATAATGAACATCTAGCTTGAGTAAGGTTAAATTGAAATTTTAACCCAAATTGTTCATTGAGATAATGAAGGTAATTATATATACCTTCCCCTCTTAGTAAAATACTATTATCTTTAAAACAATTATATAAAGGCAAATCTTTTGTGATAATAATCCTCCTATTTTTTCTCGCATAATCAATTAACATTTCATCAGGTACGGGATCTATTTTAAAATAATCAATTAAATCGTTAGCATATATTGTATCATATCCAAATATCCGTAAGAAACGAGCTAACTTTCCCAACATTGAATCAACTAGAAATTTCATTTTAATGAGATTAGACTTTTTTTAAATAATACTAGATTAAATATATTTAAAGAATCTAATAAATTATATAATTGAAATTTTATCGAAATAATAAAATGCATAGATAAAAATGGACGCCAAAGAATTAATGGAGAAAGCTGTAAGATTTCATGGACACATTTGTCCTGGTTTAGTATTTGGTGTGTTAGCCGCTAAATATGTTTTAGAGAATGGATATGATTTCTCTCCTAATGAAGAGTTAGTTGCTGTTGTTGAGAATGATAACTGTAGTGTTGATGCTCTTCAAGCAATATTAGGTACAACATTCGGAAAGGGAAATTTAGTCCATCGAGACTATGGTAAGATGAATTATTATTTTTATGATAGAAGATCAAAAAAAGGTGTTCGATTAGCTATAAAAGGAGGAGATTTTGGTGAGAAAAAGCAAACCAGAGATGAAAAGATCCAATTTTTATTAAACTCGAATCCTGAAGATATATTTAATATATATGAAATTGAATATAATCCTCCTGGATTAGCATTGATTGAAGAATCTATACCATGTGAGATTTGTGGAGAAATAACTATGGGTAGTAGACTCATGTCATATAAAGATTCTGAAATATGTATTCCTTGTTATAAAAAAATGAGAGGTTAGTATAAGTTAAAATTATAGAGTTAACTCCTCTTTTAATATAAAAAATGCAGGATTTTCATACTATTGATTAACTAATTCGGTTTTTATTAATAAAGATGCCAATTAACAGTTCTTTAACAATTCCTGGTGCTGGTCCATTTTATTTTGAAGGAAATAAAATTGGAATCCTCTTGATACATGGGGGTGGGGGAGGAACATGTTCTGATTTAAAACCACTGGCAAAAGATTTGCATATGATAGGAGGTTATACCATTAGTGTTCCTTTACTTCCCGGATATGGTACTACACCTGATGAATTAAGAAAGATTCGTATTGATGATTGGAAATCAGCTTTAAAGAAAGAATTTTTAGGGTTATTGAATAGATGTGAAAAAATTATTGTAGGGGGTCATTCTATGGGGGGAATTTTAACATTACTATTGGCATCTAATTATAATGCGAATTGCATTTTTTTAATTAATGCTCCAGTAGGAATTCAAAGATTTTTATTTCACCTTGTTCCATTATTTAAAATTTTTGTAAAATATCATGCTATTAATTCAGAGCAATTTAGAAAAGATACAAATGGAAATTGGGTGGGTTATGATAAGATTCCTTTAAATATTGCTATAAAAATGAAAAAGTTAATGAAAGAGATGAAGAGATCTTTACTTAATATTAGTTGTCCTACATTAATATTTCAAGGACGTAGAGATTCCGAAATTAAAGCGAATAGTATGGATTATATTTTCAGTAATATCAAATCTAAAACAAAAAGAAAAATTTGGTTAGAGAACAACGGGCACCCAATTTTAAAAAGCCCAGATCATAATCAAATTGTATTAGAAGTTGTAAAATTTATAAATGAATTTTGTACTTAAATTATTTATTTTTAAATAAATTACTAAAAATATCGAGATTGATAATATTTGATCTTTGAAAAACAAAAATTATACTTAAAAGAAATTTATTAAATATGTTAAAAGGATGTTATTTCTTTATCTCTAACAGAATAAAAAAAAAAGAAAAACATAATTAAAAAACCGATTCAAATTACATTTTATATAAGATGAATTGTAAATGATTACACATGTTAGTAAAGGGCACACTTTATTAATAAAAGGTCCGGCACGAATAACCTTAGTAGAGGGAAAGATTGAAGTCTTTGGGAAGATTTTTATCCCCGAAGAAGAGAAATCATCCTCAGAAGTTTCAAATCTAAATGGAATTTTGATAGTCCCTAGTGCCCATAGTTATCCTATATATGCAGTTGAAAAATCAAAATTAG
>CP070831.1:1734050-1739034 GCA_020344955.1 Promethearchaeota archaeon
CTATTTCGAATTTAGAAAATATAAATTTTAAAGATCAATTAAGATTTGAAAGACTTTCTAAAATAGGTACATCCTACTTTCCAAAAAAAAGTATATGAAAAAATAAACATTTTTATTCTTTAAAATTTGAATATTAATAATATCTTATTTAGAATCTAAATATTAATAGGATAACAAAAATGAAAAATAAAAGACAAATGAAAAGGAGACTTTTCATAGTTGGATTTTTTTTGTTTATAATGCTAATTTTTGCTAAGAATATCTCAACAACTGAAGATGCTGCTACTTTAGGATGTCATCCTGGTGGTTATACAATTACAGCTGATGCTTCTCAAATTCAAGCAGGAGAGGGAGAAAGCTATAGCTTAGAAGTTACAGCTACTGGCCCTGATGTGGTTGTTGATATTTATCCTGGTGCCATGGATAATGATTTATTTGTAGTTTCACCTGCAAATATAGTTGAAGATAACTCTGCTGATGATACTGATCCTGCTGAGGATTCCATCACTGTAGTATTCGAAATCCAGATGCCAAGTACTTCTGGACAATATATCCTCCGAATCTTAAGTAGAGGCCCCACTCTTGATGGTGGTAATACCGCTTTGATGAATCTAGATATTGAAGTTACAATAGGAGTCGTAGTCAGAACACCAATTGAGTTGTTTTTCGACCATACTGAAATGTATATAGGTATCTCTATTATAATTTTCTTGTTTATTGGATTGGTTGTATTCCAAAGTAATGTAAATAGAAAAAATGAATTCAATCGATTATATCAACAGAAACAAATGTCAAAGGAAGTAGTTAAAAATTTAAAAACTATAACTTCGAATTTTACTAGTAAACTTTCCAATATTCTACATAATCTTGAGGTTAAACAAGAAGAGCTGCCTGAAATCGAAACAGAAACAGAAACAGAATTTCTAAAAGATTATATCCAACGGGGAATGAATATAAGCGAACCTAAAACTCATGGCATATATATAGCTATTGCCTTTATTCTAATGACAATAAATCTCTTCTTGATCATGACAAATACTATGGATTTTATATTAGGGTATCCTGAAAGAATTGTATCAAGAGAATTTTTAGATATAGCCAATTTTCAAGATTTCAATATAATAATCCATATTGTATTAGGAAGTGTTGGATATGTTGCAGGGATAATAGTTTTATCGGGAACATACACGGGCGTTCCAGGGCAAAAATTGAAAATACCTATTTATTTAATGTTCATTTCTTGGACATTTAATCTATTATATGGTATTTTAGTGTTGATTCCAATTTCAGCTTAGGAGGTTAAAAAAAATATGATAAAAAAAGAAACACTAGAAGAGTTAGATATTACACCAGAAGTAAAGTACGAGGAAAAGGCAGATAAAGTATTGATTTTAAAACGTATTGTGATATTGGCACTTTATTTCCTAATCCCTGTTTTCATTTCGATACTATTCTGGTATGAAGATCCAGTAGCATTCGATCCTGGTATGGCGGATTTAGATATAAAAATCATCCATAACATAGCAAGTATACTTGGTATTTTTTCCTACATCTGGATGTGTTTTAATATTCTAATAATGACGAGGTTAAAAATATTTGAAAATAATTTTACCGTAGAATCCTTGATGAAATTTCACACTTACATGGCAATAATCTCATTAGTTTTTGGATTTTTACATTGTCCATTGCTGTTGTTGACCGGAGTTTTTCCTAGTAACATTCTAATTACGGGATTTCTTGGATTGTATATTTTTCTTGCATTGATGATTCTTGCAATAATTTTCATGACAAATTTGCTGATAAAGATAAAACAATTTAACAAGATCAGAAAATATGCGTATTCCATTAAGATCAAGTATAACTTAAATAAAATACTTCATAACATAACGATGCTTGCAGTATTCTTTATTTTTGTTCATACTATGATTGCCTTTACTGCAGCAAGTTCAGATCTCATGCGGGCTGTATATTTTGGTTTTTTCTTTCTTACATTATTTGGTTGGATTGCGCACAAATTGACTCGAGCTCTTCATTTAAATCCCCCAATTTCCAGAAGGGACCCTTTCATAAAAGCTTCTTTAAAATCTAATATGATCCAAAAACCAGATAAGAACTGGTTTATGAAATTTTTAGATAAGATCCCCTCTCTTTATGCGTGTTTTCAATGTGGTACGTGTAGTGAAGGTTGCTTAGTAGCATCAGTATCTGATGGTGTATATAACCCGCGATTAATCATGGAAGCCGTTATTCTTGGACAGCAAAAGCTTTTAATTGAACAACTTAAACCGAATATATGGTTATGTTCAACATGTCAAAAGTGCGTTGAACAATGTCCTCAAAATATTCAAGTGACTGAGATATTCACAATGCTCAAAAATGAAAGTTATGACAATGGTACAAGTCCTGATTCTATTCAAATGCAAGCACAAATGGTTTTTGATAACGGTGTTGCTATTCCTATGACCCCTCCAATTGCGAGAAGAAGAGAGCAATTGGGATTACCTGAAGTTAAAACTGCAGAAATACAGGAAATACAAGAATTATTGAAAGAAGCACATCTTGATTTAAGCTCAATTAACAAGGAGGAGAATCAATAATGTTAAATAATGAAAGTATAAAGGATCAACCTATAGTTGAACCTCCAAGCAAAATTAAAGGTCAAAAAAAATCAGGATATGATATATTTCTAGGTTGTGTAATATCTTCAAGATTACCCTTTTTAGAGACTGGTGCACGTAAAAGTTTTGGTAAACTTGGTATTGAACTTCATGATGTAGAGGGATTTAGCTGCTGTCCTGATCCTACGGGTGTAGAATTAGTTTCTCATTCAGCATGGCTAGCATTAGGAGCTAGAAACCTTACGTTATCTAGTGCAGAAAATGGAATTGTTTCATTTTGCTCAGGTTGTGTAGAAACCCTAAAGGGAGTAAATCATGGAATGAAGGAACGACATGCGTTTAAAGAAGCAAACAAATTTTTGGCTAAAGTTGGTAAGCAATATGATGGGAAAACTAAAGTTACTCATTTTGCACAAATTTTATACGAACAACTTGATAACGTAAAAAAAAATGTTACAAATCCATTAAAAAACTTTAAAGTCGCTGTCCACTATGGTTGTCATTACCTAAGACCTTCTGAAATAATTCAATGGGATGATCCATTTAAACCAGTAACCGTTGATGCTATTGTTGAAGCTCTTGGAGCAGAATCTATCCCTTATGAATTTAAAATGGAATGCTGTGGAAACCCAACATCTAAAATGGACAAAGATATATCACTATTAATCGCAAAAAGGAAACTCGATGCCATCAAAAAAACTGATGCTAATTGTATTGTTGTCGTTTGTCCTGCTTGTTATCAACAATTTGATTTTAATCAAAAAGAGATAAATAATACTTATGGGACAGATTTCAACTATCCAGTTTTTTACTTATCCGAAGCAGTCGCGCTATCATTTGGATTTACTCCAGATGAATTAGGTATGAAATTTCATGCAACTCGAGTAAAAAAATTCTTTGAAGAAATAAATTTTGATCTTTAAGTGATTTCTCTTATTTTATTTTTTTTTTAATAACCGTTATTTTATTCTGACTATATTTATGAATTTGTAAAAAAAGGTCAAAATAATTTTAGGTAGAATAATATAGCCAAACTTTCTATCAAATTATTTATTCAAGATAGAGAGATCTTGGCACTAATTATAACAAATTTCACAAAAAAATTATATTAATTGTAATTTATTTAATTAAAATTTAATAGAATAATAAAATACTGTTATTAACGATGGGTATAATTAGATCTTTCAATCTCTCAAAGCAATTTGGGTTCTTCTATGCAATAAAGGATTTTACCTTTGAAATTGATGAGAGTTCGACATTCGGAGTTATAGGACCAAATGGAGCTGGAAAAACTACTTTGATTAAACTACTTTCAGGATTATTGAGCCCAACACATGGAAAAATAATAATCGATGGAATGAATTATATAGATCATCCCAAAAATATCAAGCAAAATATTGGTGTTATTACTGATAGGTCTTTTCTTTATGAAGATCTAAC
Source organism: Promethearchaeota archaeon (assembly GCA_020344955.1). GTDB lineage: Archaea > Asgardarchaeota > Lokiarchaeia > Sigyniarchaeales > SOKP01 > Loki-b32. Next base: position 1,738,109 of record CP070831.1, read on the forward strand.
TATATATGAAAATTTAAAATTCTATAGTAATCTCTATAAAAATTCTAAAAAATCTCAGATTAGAGAGAAAATTGAAAAATTTTTGGAGCACTTTAATCTTCAAGATTGGATATTTGAACCAATTCAAAATTTAAGCAAAGGGATGAAACAGAAAGTTGAAATAATTAGAGTTTTAATGCATAATCCTCCAATCTTAATCTTAGATGAACCATTTTCTAGTATTGACAGAAAAACAATCCCATTAATTATAAAATTATTTGTAGAAATACAAAATCGAGAAAAGAAAACAATTGTATTCTCAACTCATAATATTGAACTCGCTCAACAACTATGTGATGAAATATTAATAATTAATAAAGGAAACATTAAGCAAATTCTTGGAAAAAATGATATGTCAATTGAGAAAATTAAAGCATATATGTGAGGTATACGATTTATGGATAGAGAAAAAACTCATTTAAAAATGAAGTTTAAACAACTAAATACAATATTATTGAAGGATATCAAATCTGAAATAAAGCAATTTAATGATCTTATTTCAATTTTCTTGTTTGGAATAATCTCGATTTTTATATTTTCTTCTTCATATAACTTAGTTTCTCAAGATAATACAATCTCCTTAGAGCTATTTGTGATTCAAATATGGTTTATCACTATTTTTTTAATGATGTTTATAATGACAAAATTATTTATTAAGGAACAAGAAACAGGAACTCTAGGAGGATTAATCTCTTCACCAGTATCGTTCAACATTATAATTCTTAGTAAAACTTTGTTCTGTTTTCTCATGCTAAGTATTGTAGAATTAGTTATTATAATATTTGCATTTTTTATTTCTGTACCTTCAATCCAAAATTTTAATATCTTTCTTTTTATCTTTTTAGGAATTTTACTCCCAACACTCAATTTATCAATTTGTGGAACAA
>CP070831.1:1739134-1755311 GCA_020344955.1 Promethearchaeota archaeon
ATAAAGAAGAAAGATCCTTTTTATGCACCAGTACTACTCACTCTTAAAGCTTATAATAGGATTGTAGGTTATGCGATAAGATATGCTAGTGATGATTTGAGTTCTGATAAATGGCGTGAAGTATATGGTATTTTAATTGGATCTATAGAAAATAACTCCAAAGTCATCGTAAAAGACGCCATTCCGATGGTAGTTGGAGATAGAGCCGGCGTAAAATATGAAAGCAAACAATATGTAGATATGGCTCAAATTGATGCTTCTGTATTTGAAAGATCAATTCAAGATGATAAAAATGATTTTATTATAGGATGGTTTCATACACATCCTGGTTTTGGTTTCTTCTATTCTCCAATTGATTGTATGACTCAGTTGGGATATCAAATTCCAAATCCATACGCAGTCGGTTTAATCTTTGATCATTGTGAAAAAGAATCTGATAAGCATTTTCTAGGAATTGCGGGGTTAAGATTAAAAGATCCAGAATTGGGTATTTCCTCTACTTACGATTTGATTGAATTAAAATATGAATTTGAAGAAAAGATAATGGTAGAAAAAGTTAACAATGTTATTAAAAAAGTAAATAAAAATATAGATAAAGTGTTAAAAGAAATTGAATATATTGATGAGGTTCTCCGTAAAAAGTCATTAGCTCAATTACAGAGAAATTATGGATTAATTTTAGTGCCGAAGAAAGACATAATAGTTACCGATGATGAAATTATTGCAGAAGAGGATGATTCTTATTTATATGAGTGGGATCCCGAGTTTTATAAAAAATCATATCGTATCCCTAAATTTAGAGAAAAAATCGAAAAAGTAATAGCTTCTGCTTATGATGAATTAGATCAAGCCATTGAAATAAGTGATAATGAAGGATATGAAAAGAGAAGGGAGAAACTAATTAAAAAAATTCAAAGTATATTAAAAAAACCAAATGAATGGTATGATAAATTAATGGATAATTTTTCAAAAAGAATAGAATTAATATTTCCATTCTATACTTATTTAGATACTAATGAAAGGAAAGTTATAGAATATTTCGAAGAAAGAAGTTCTGAATATTTTAAAATTTTATATGAACTAAATAGAAGATCAGAATTAAATTTAATTCCGAGTTAATGAAAAAATGTAGTTTTAGTTTTATCAAACTTTAAAAACGTAAAAAAATATAATCAAATTAGGTACTTTTATAAAAATTTTATATTGTATAATAAATTATTAAGAATTAAGCCTAGCTTCTTTTTAATAAGTATAAAATTTTGTTGCGAATGAGACGAATCTCATGGTTAATGAAACTACAATTATAATAAAAAATAGAAACGATAAAGATAAATCAATAAAAGACGCAATTTTTGCATTTTCAGGTGGTAGCAAATCACTATTAATAAAAGGTGAAGGACAAGAAATCAGTACCGCAGTAGAAGTTGCTGAAATTATTAAAAGTCGAATGTATCCTAGATTAGAAATCGCGAATGTTTCTTTAGGAAGTCGTCCTTATTTTAATAATAGACAATCTTACCATAAAAATAAAAATCCAAAGTATAATAAGAAAAAGATAGATATAATTTCTAAAATTGAAATTACTATCCAAATGAAGTCGATTACATAGGATATGAAAGCAAATTTTGAACATTTAGGACCGTTATTAGAAGAAACTCGTTTAAAAGAAATCTGTGAGATATGTAAGAATTTCATTTACAAACGAGTTTATTACGATGAAAACTCAGAGAAAAAGAGGAAAACCATTTTTGTTTGTAAGAATTGTTTGACAAATGGTAGTTAATTGTTAAATTAAGTCTTACCCGGATATCGTTTCAACTTTCTTCTTACTTCTTTTTTCAAGATATTTTGTCCAATTAAATGCCATTATGAAAAACATAACTGTTATTGTTATTATTAATAATAAAGCTTCAGTTATTATACTTGAAATATCATTAGATTGAAATCCTTGAGCTACAAAACCAATTTCTACAAAGATTGGCCAACAACAGTAGAAAAATGTTGTAAAATTTTTACCTAACCATCCTGGAATAATACATTTCCAAAAAGGATAATTTATCATTCCCAAAGGCAAAAACAATATATCGTCAGGGAGTGGTGTTAAAGCAAATAAGAAAATATATAAAGGTGTACGTTTTTGATTTTCTAAAATTAACTTCCCAAATCCATTTACATTCTTTAACAAATCTGAACCTCTCTCATCGGAAATTCTTTTTGTTCCAAATCCCACTAAATAACCGGTAGATTCTCCTAAGGCACTCCCTAATCCCCCTATTAAAGCAAGACCCAGAATCTCTAACCAAAAAGGACCTGTTTGTAATATCTGAATTAATTCTAATCCACTGTTATAATATTTGAGATATATGGAATTTGAAAGAGAAAACAAAACAAAAGGAAAAGGAATTGGAAAGCCTATTGAAGCTGAGCCTAAAAAACATATCCCTAGAGAAATCAGTAATGCCCAGAAATAATTTGGACCTTCTGTAATTACTCTAAGATTTTGTCTTGCGCTTATCACAATGTTTTGGAATCCTGGTAAAAAAAGAAATAGAAATATATAGATGATGACAGAGATATAAATTAAAGTAAAAACAATTATTAATTTTTTTGGAACTGCCATAATCTTATTTCTTTTTTGAAATTTTAGTATTTAAGCCATTTCTAGCTTTTTCTAGTATCATGAGATTAGTTTCTACTTTACCAATTTTATTTACTTTATTTGACATTTCTATATCCTCTAAAACGATAATTAATTCATCAGTCTTCGGATTATATAAAATATCTCCCTTCTCTGCATTCATTATTGATTTGGGGTTATGTCCTTTGAAAATTTCTACTCCAGGTAAACTCCAATATTTTTTTGAACCAAAACTAAATCTTCCTCTTAAATTAAGAGGGAGCTTTTCAATTATCGCATCTGCTGTAAGAGGCGCGATATGTCGAATAATATTACCTTCAATTGTGCCAATTCCAAATAATTCGATCTTAATAGGAACACTCATATTTTAAAATAATATATTTTCTGATATTTATATTATTTTAAATTAGTTCCATTAATTTTTTGTCGAAAATGTCTTAGAATTTATTATTTATCTTAATAACAAGATTTAAATATTCAAATTATCATATATTTAGTTGAAAAGGACAATTTGCATTGGAATTAGATACAGAATTACGGTTTTTACACCGAATAAGTAGTACAATCTAATAAACCATTCCTTTATGTGTGACTTTTTTTTTTTTGTTCACAACTATATAACTCAAATTTACAATGTTAAATTATAAAATAATCCATTTATTCCTGCAGTGCTTAGAACATCGATAACAATTAGATAAAAGCTAGCACTCTTTCGCAGGTATTTAATTGAATCACTCATAATACGATTTTGGTATATGATATAATTAGAAAATTTGAACTCTTGTTGAATATAAGATAAAAATTATTGATACATGAGACATCAAAACAAATTACCTATAAATCGGAATAATTTAATAGGCGCTTTGATTTTATAATTGTTTCACTGGCTTTTAAATCCCTGGTCCATTTGAATCAATTATCTTAATTAATCTGGGCACCTATTGTCCTTTTCTTTTTTTTTTGTTTCATCAAATCATCTTTAGTATCAATATCATAAAAATTGTGTTCATTAGGCACTTTGAAACATAGAATTTTCTTTTCATTTAATATTAAATGGTTCAAAGCCTGCCAAAGTGTTTTTAAGGAAATACATTGTTCTAAATTTAAGATTTCCTTAATGTTATCATAATTTAAGGCAATTATAGGAATAATTTGATTCACAACTTCATTAGACGCTAGATCTTTTATTTTGTTCTTAATAATTCTCTTTAGTGTAATTTTTGAGTCAAATACCTCAAATTCAGCATTAGAGATCTGTCTTTTTTCATTATACATCTTTTTCAATGGTTTTATTCCTATACTTCTATAAAAGATGAATGGGTATTTGTTAATTAGAGTAAAATTTACAGAAAAAATAGAGAAAACTTCTTTTAAAAGGCTATAATCGAAAATAGTGTCTCCTGGCAATATCAAATAGCAGTTGTTCAAAGTATAAATTTTTTTATCTTTAGTTATTGCCAAAAATGAATGTAATGGACCTAATTTGTACTGAGTTCCAGAATCTATTATTACTAATTTATTGTTTAAATCAGGGAATTTTTCTTTTAATACTGTTAAAAACTCACGGATAACATATCCCAAATGTCCAATAATTACAGTTATATTATTCAGTTCAAAGTTTAATAGATTATTAATAGTATGCTGGAGAATTGAAATATTATTTAATCCTTCTATTTTTATTAATGGTTTTGGGATATTTCTGACTATTTTTCTAAGTCTAATTCCTTCTCCAGCACATAAAATGATTATTGATAATTTTTCTTTAATATCATTCTTCAGTAGTGACAATTTTATTCCCATCCATATCGATTACAATTGTGTGCTCTTCCTGAGCTACAGGTTCCTTTGTTTTTTCTACTAAAATATGATATTTATCTATAATTTTCTTACTTACAAAAAATTCAAGTGTTCTTTGTAATTCATTTTTGGGGATTAGATTTTCTTTTTCTATCCAACGGGGGGAAAATGGAAGGTTTCCAAAATTATTCTCAATTTTATTCATATAAGCTAGATGTTCATAAGACATATTTTTTTTCACTTTTTTTATAAATCGAAAAATATAGAATTTTTTTCCATTCTCTACTTTTCCCATTCCAGAAGTAGCAAAAGGTTCACATGCATAAGCATCTCCAAGTTTTAAAATTTGATCATGCATTTTTTCTTTATAATTTGGGATGAATGGTCCCGCGTGTAAATTATGTTGCTTTAATTCATGACCACCCAAATTAGTAATAGGTCTTAAACCTCGATTTATTATTTTTTCAGCGATAACCTCGCCAAGTTCATATAATTTAATACCTGGACTAAAGAGATCAATTGCAGCCTGAAGTGCCTCCTGAGCGGCTTCTACATAATTTTGAAGCTTAGGATCTTCATCAATATTAATTGTAAATGCCGAATCTGCAATATACCCGTTAAAATGTGCTCCAATATCTATTTTTAATAATCCTTTTTCTGGTATTTTGGTGGAATCATCAATAGGAGGGCTGTAATGAGCAGCAATTTCATTTAGAGACATATTGATTGGAAATGAAAGTTCGCATCCATTATTAATTATCTCTGCTTCACATTTATTAGCAATTTCTAAAAAAAGCATACCTGGTTTCACGAGTTTTCTTGCTAATTTCTTAGCAGCAATTACAGCTTTTCCAGCTTTAACATAATCTTGAATATATGTATCGATCATTTCTTAGTTATACTTTTTTAATTAATGTTAAGGTGTTAATCGATCTGGGGTTCTAGGATACATTACTGCCTCTCGGATATCATCCAATCCACATAAAATCGTTAGCCATCTATCAATGCCTAAACCTAGGCCAGCGTGAGGAGGCATTCCATAATCAAATGTATTTAGATGGGTTTTAAACGCAAGAGAATTGAGCCCTTTTTCTTCAAGAGCTCTTATTAATTGTTCTTTATTATGGACTCTTGTACCTCCTGATGTCAATTCTAGCATTCCTTTTTGAAGATCAAAGGATTCACTATACTTTGGATTATGTGAAGGCATAATATAAAAAGGTTTGATAGACATTGGCCAATGAGTTATATAATAATAACCGGACAATTCTTCACCTAATTTTCTGTAAGCTTCAGTAGAAATATCTTCACCAAATTCGATGTTAATTGAGAATTTTTTATTAATCAATTCAATGATTTCTTCATACTTATATCTGGGAAAAGGGATCTCTGGTATTGTTGTAATTTTATCTACGCCCAAATACTTCAAAGCAATAATTTGATTCTCCCTGATATCTTTAATGGTTTTATAAACCATTTCTTCTAACAATTCAAGGACATCTTCCATTGTTGAAAATGCCATCTCTACATCCAAAGTAAAAATCTCACAAATATGTCTTTTTGTTCTATGTTTTTCTGCTCTAAAACAATCACTTATTTCAAAGACTCTCTCATAAACACCACTCAATTGTTCTTTATATAACTGAGCGGATTGAGTGAGAAAAGCCTCCTTTTCAAAATATATAATTGGACATAGTTCAGTCCCGCCCTCTGTTGCAGAGCCTATTATTTTGGGGGTTGTTATTTCAGTGAAATTTCTTTTGAATAAAAATTTTCTTATTGATCTGATTAATTCTCCTCTGATTTCAAAGATAGCCTGATTTTTAAGAGATCTTAAATCTAAAGCTCTATTATTTAATCTAAGATCTAACTCTGATACAGTTTCTCCTGTCATATCTATAGGAAGTTTATCTGGAGTAGTGTTTAATATTTTTATTTCAGAAGGAATTATTTCAATTCCTCCAGGTGCCTCATCAAACTTTTTTACTTTCCCTTTTACCATTATACAATATTGATATCCAACTTTTGCTTTTTCAAATAACTCATCAGACACAACTCCCTTTTTTAAGGTTATTTGGCGTTCTCCAAACTTGTCTTGAAGAGATATGAATTTTAATCCTCCGAGATCTCGAAAATTTCGAACCCATCCACCTAAAATTACTTCTTTATCAATTAACCTTGCATTAATTTCTTTAGTATAATGTGTTTTTCTCCACTCTCCTAGATCATCTAACATTTAATTGAACCAACTTGTAATATTTTTCAAATAAAAAAATATAGTTTTAAAAATTAAATTAAGAATAAAATTTTTGCCTTCCTATCTATTAATTATGGTAAATTTGAATTGGAAAGGTAAAAAAGAAACAAAAGATGTTAATTTAAAAGCATATGATAACAAGCCTTTTCAAGTTATTGATATTTACCAGTTTCCCAATTATGATTTTAAGAAAGAAGAAAGCTGGGAAAATCTGTTGATCTGGGGAGAAAACAAAATTGTCATGAATGCTTTATTAAGGGAATTTGAAAATAAACTGAACCTTATTTATATTGATCCCCCCTTTGCTACTGGAGGAGACTTTAATTTAAAAATCCAAATAGGGGAAGAAGGATATTTTTTGGATAACTTTGCTTATACAGATAAATGGGAGGAAGGGTTAGAATCTTATTTAAATTTTTTATTTGAACGTTTAATTCTGATGAAAAAGTTATTAGCCCGCCAAGGATCTATTTATATCCATGTAGATTGGCACATATCTCATTATGTCAAACTTATTATGGATGAGATATTCGGAATTGAAAACTTTAGGAATGATATAATTTGGGCTTATCCTGCTGCCTCAGTTAAAACCCGACGTTTTTTTATCAGATCTTATGATACAATTCTTTTTTATACAAAATCAGATAAATATGTTTTCAATGATGACCCAAATATTTATATGGAATACTCAAATCGAGTAAAAGATGCTTTAAAGAAAGATGAACATGGGATTTTTTACTATCGTGGAGGTAGTCATAATGGAAAAAAATTATCGAGAAAAGTATACGTAGAACAGGATGGAATTTTTCCCAGAGATGTGTGGAATGATATTCCATACATCAGAGCAAACACATCGGAATATCAAGGTTTTTCTACTCAAAAACCAGAACGTCTTTTAAAAAGGATTATCTTAGCATCTACAAATGAAAGGGATATTGTAGCAGATTTTTTTTGTGGATCAGGTACGACTTTAGCTGTTGCAGAAAAATTAGGAAGAAATTGGATTGGATGTGATTTAAATAAACATGCAATTCACATGACAAAAAAAAGAATTCTTAATTTAAATCAGAGTAATGATATTTTAAATTGGAAGAAAAAATACCAAAAAGAACCGAAATCATTTAAAATAGCAAGGATTGAAAAAGAAAATAAAATAAATTCAATTCCAATATTATTTATTAATAGTAAGAGTAAGGAAGGAAAGAATCTTCAAATTGAAGAATCTCCAAATTTAAATGTAAAAATTCACCAAAATGGTAATAAAATCAGCATAGAATTAATCGATTATGATATACCATTTATTGATTTAATATCAGATAAAATTAAAGAAAATGTAAATTCATTTTCTGATTGGATTGATTACTGGGCCGTTGACTTTAATTACAAAAAAGAAGGGTTTAAAAATTTGTGGTTTTCTTATAGAACACCAAAAGATAGGGAAATATCTTTAAATTCAGATATATTTCAATATAATAAACCCGGAAATTTCCATGTAGTAGTAAAAACAATTGACATTTTTGGAATTGAATTAACAAAGAAATATGATATTAAAGTTACTTAATTAGTTCCCTGATTAGCATTGTTGCATAAGTTCCCTTCTGTAGTGAAAATTCTAATTTAAGTTTATATTTTCCTGGATTTAGCTCATCCACATTAAACTCTAATATTTTTAACGATATTGGTTTAGCTGTTATAGCTCTTATAGAGCCTTTATATTCTTGTTCAAGTACTAAAGTATTATAAAATAAATCTTTTCTAATGTTTTCTTGTTTTAAAGTTTCATTATATAGTAATTTCATTAGTGGATATTCATCTAACCTTGTATCTGTGCCTATTATTGGTATTATTATAGCTGCACGGTTTAATTTTAATGCTTTCTCTAAATATTTGTCATAAGATTTTCCATAAATGTATTTTACCAAAGTTATTCTTCCATTATAATCATCTAATATACTTAAAACATCACCTTCCACAGGATTGAATAAGGGATAATTTTTTTCAACTCTTAATGAAAGCATTTTGTTAAATAAATATGATTGAAAAGAACTTATTAATAAACGTATCAAATCTGGAGGAAGTGTATTAATACTACCTTCATAGTCTTCTGGATTATCAATCAAATATTCAATCATATTTCTTTCATATTTCAAGCTTTTTGGAAAATCGTTGTATGCTTTTTCAAAATTCCCAGTATTTCTCAATTCTCGTCTAACTGTTTTTGATTCCAAGGATTCAGTTGAATAGGTCGTAGAAACAAATTCTTTAAAAGCTTTTTCAAAATCACCCTCTAAAATATATCGTCCAACTATATGTGAATTTGGCCTATAATTTCCATATCTCTGAAGTCCAAAATAGTTGGGAAATCCAAATTCATTTAAAAATTTAATATATTCCTCTATATGAGTCTTTAAATCCTTTTTAGCTTCTATGCTTCTAATAGTTATTTTAAAATTATTCCCTAAATGACTTCCCAATTTTACCGGCTTACGGGTTGGATATATGGATCTGATGAAAATGTCGTTTATTTTTAATTTACTTAATTGTTTAATATAATCTCCCTTAACAGAAACTTTTTGAACTGATATAGAATATTTATCCTTTAATCCAGAATAACTAAAGCTGTTATAAGGAATTTTTAAATCTTTACTTATCCTTCTTATAGCTTCAAAAGTATCTTTATTAACTTTTATTAAATTAAATGTAGTGTATTTATCTTTTAATTCATCTGAGAATGGAGTGATTTTATAATCTTCCTTTATACTAAGGATTTTTCCATTGCTCTCAATTTCTCTAACAATAAAATCCTTAAAATTTTTTTTATATTCTCCTCCAATTCCTTCAATTTTTGATGTAGCATAAACTTGAATTCCCACAAACTTTTCTACTTCTCTTTCATCATTATTCTTAAAAAAATAGGTATCTGGTCCTTGTTCTAACAATTTATTAGCCTAAGCTTTTAGTATTATAATAATTTTAAATCTCCAGTTATTTTATCAATCTCTTTTGATAAAACTGGTCCAATTCCAATAGCTGTGATTGTACCTGGAGATAATTGAGTCAATCCAGCATCATTAACAATGAAATATAAGATTTTCTTAGCATCAAGTCTTATTACTAATTCTTTTAATTGATCCATATTATTTAATTTAAGAACAACTTTCTTTTGGCCCGAATTCTTCCAATTCATCCAAACTGCTTTATTATGAATTCGAACTAAATCAGAGGTGGATACACTAGCATGGCAAGATTGAGCACATTTTTTCCCAGTGCCCATTTTTATATCTGTTCTTACTAAAATGACTTGTTTATATTCTTCCACTATAAATCTATTAAATATTAAGATTTTAGTTAAATAAATCTTATTGATTATTGAAATTCTACTCGAGTAATAGCTCCTGTTAATTCATGAATCAATTCTTCAAGTTCTTCTTTTGTAAATAGGAATTTTTCCCTATCCTCTTCCCAAAGCACAGCTCTGAACTGAATATCACCGGTTGCTAAAAAAATCTCATTTAATGATACTAATTTATATGGAGCAATTAAAGCTTCTACTACAGGACGAGGTTTATTAGTTCTTTCAATTAGAATTAATTCGTCAATTTCGTAAGTTTCTTTAATCCATTTTATTAAATTAGGAGTAATTTTTAATTTATCTTTCTTACCAACTACTAAAATTACTACATCTTCAAAATCAATAGCTTTGTAAAATGATATGTTCCTAAGATACGCAAATTGCTCCTTCTCTTCTTCTAATTGAAGCAGTTCCTTTGCTAAATCAATCTCAAATTCAGTAATTTCTCCAGCATCAAGTCTAGCTTGACAATTGGTACATAGAAAACCAGAATTAATACATGTTTTATCTGCTGGAAGAATTTTCATTGAGGTTAAACCCGATTAATTGTTTCATCTATTTATTATTTCTAATATGATATATTGAAACTGAGTTTTGTAATTGATATCTATTAAAAATAGTTAATTAATTTTTTCCTAAAGATTATAATATCATTCAATGTAAAAATTCTATAAATAAATTAAGAGAATCAATATGGTAGATTTATGATCCTAAGGATAAATACTCATTTATATCTTGCTCAATCATTGATATCTCTGTAATTACTTGCTTGAATTCATCTTTAGGAAGTTTATTTCTATTAAGTAAATTCTTAGCTAGAGATTTGTATTTTATAATTAGATCGTGCTCTACGAAATTTTCTAGTTTAATGCAAAAAGAATAAAGATAAGAATAAGTTTCTGAGTATTTAGAATATTCTAAAGACTCTTTAACCTTATCTAAATAATATAATAATCTCAATTTTCGGTCCTTAATCTCATCTTTAAGAGATTTAGCTTCAGTTTGATATTCTATAAACTTCTCATCATCGTGAAGTTTTTCTGAGATTTCTATTAATTTCTGCGAAATTTCAAATTTAGTAATAAAATTCTCTTCGGTTAAGTATTTAGTATTTAACTCGGCTAGTTCATAGAGTAAATCTTCTCGTAATTTATCTGATAATGTGCCCTTTTGTTCCCATATCGATTTTAAAATTGAACTTTGATCAGCTGTTAAAGATGATCCCGCTATTAATTTTTTATCTGATAGAATTATCTGGATAATCTTTAAATCGAACATTTCTAATTTTTCGGGACTACCATCCCAGCTATTAAATAATTCTTGATGATTTAATATTATTTTATTTATTTCAGGAATTAATCTTTGGAGTTCTTTAATGTCTGCCTTGTCCGTAATAATAACAAGATCAGATATTATTTCAGGAATTTGAGTTATTAACACCAAATATTCGCCTAGTTCAATAGTATTTAACGACTCAGTACTACTCTCAGTAAGTTCTGATACAAAAGTCTGCAAAGCGGAAAAAAAGGAGTCAAACATTTCCAATTTTTCATCACTTTGGAAATTCTTGTTATACATGAGTTCTTTTGTAGTATTCTGAAATATATAGAGTGCTTGAATCATCTTCTAATTAGATCTTAGATTATTTAAATTAAAAAATTAATAATTATTACAAAATTTAAGATTATCTTTTTCGAAAACGCTTGTTAAAATATAGAATAATTTTTAGTTCTTGATTATTATTAGTATAGTTTATAATTCTATAACATCGCAACTAATACTTCTTAACAATCTTTCTGCTGTTGACGGATCTGTTTTAAATGTATAGAGGATTTTCTTAGTTCTTAATTTTAATTTTACTACCTCTTTTACACGTTTTACTCGACAATGAATTGCATATTCAGAGATCTCTAGAAACTTTTCTTCATCAAAAATTTCTCTTGGCACAATCTTTCAACTAATTTTAAATGATGTAGATAATAAATAGTTTCATTATTTATAGAATTTTAATTTTATCATATTTCAGTATGTTCTAAACAAAAATTTTATTTTAAATCGTGTGTTTTACAAATTATTCTTATTTTTAAAAATTCTAAATATTATTATTAAGGAACTGAAAAAGAGGATTCGCTGAAAAAAATGCCGATTGATGATCCTGTGAAGCGGAGAATCGCCAGATATCATCTTTTAGAAAAAACAGTCTGTAGAAGATGCGGAGCTCTAAATCCACTTAGAGCAAAGAAGTGTAGAAGGTGTCATGGCAAAGATTTAAGATTAAAGAGAAGGGAACTAACTAAATAATAAATTTTTTGTTAGAAATAAAATAATTCAGATTAAAAAAAAAAAGAAATTAAATATTAGGCCAGGTTTCTGTCCTTTTTTATGAAATTTTTTAGCTTTACCAATAAAGCTATTGAGGTTATAGAAATAATCCCAATAATAAGTATGAAAGTATATCCGGGAATAGATACTTCAGGTTCCTCAATAACTTCGCTTATTCCATAATTTTCAGTAGTTACAATCAATGGATAATAATCTATGTAATGAGTATCACCATTTGTAAAGATGTGAGTTTCATCACCAATTCCATCATTATCGGTATCTAAACCATTATAACCCCTCCAATAATTCCCTAAGAAACCTTTGAAGGTTTTTCCAGCATAAGAGTAAGTTAACTTTCTCGTTGAGTTAAAAATATTCGTTGCTTCTAAAAAAAAAAGGTTAACAACATTACTTTTAAGATTATTTAGGAATATTATATTGTTGTTGGAAAAAAGAAGTTGCATATCATTGGTAATACCTCTAATGGTGTTATTAACAATAAGATTATTATGACTTGAGTTAAAATATAACCCATTTTTATTGTTAGTTATCGTATTATTGATTATTTGTCCATTTTCAACATTCATAAGTTTAATTCCAGCATCAGTCCAATCTGGACCTGAATTAAAAAGAGTACAATTTCTAATAATAAAATAATCACTAGAATTTCCAATTAATATACAGTTTCCAACACCCCCACCATCTATTACTAAATCTTCTATGATGTAAGGATGAGTAGAATTTCCTCCACCAGAACAGATACCTACAGACTCCGCTGCAGACCAATTATTGTTTATATGAATTTTTCCCGAGATTAAGGATATTGCTATATTTCTGTGATTTGATTCAGTTTGATCAGTATTTTCAACATTTAAACTGAGGTTTATATTAATTATAGCTGAAAAAACAATATATATTCCTAAAACCATAAGAATTGTTAGTTTTGATTTTGATCTTAATAGCTTGTATTTCCCCATCATTTTTTTACCTAAAATTTTTTTTTGTATATTTTTTTTGTAGTAATTGATGTTTGATTATATTAAAGGGTTGAGGTGTAGTACTTATTCTGTCTAGATTTGAGATAAAAATTAGAAAGAATAATAGATTAATGTATTTTTTAACTTCTTTAGAGAAACAATTTACCTCCTTATCAAAAATAAATATAGATTTTAGATTTTTGATTTCCTAAATTATCGAAAATTCAAGATTAATAGAGGAAGTACATAGATTTAAGCTATTTTTATGGTAAATTTATAAAATAGAAGTTCCTATCTCTTCATTCAATAAAATTTAAATATAAAATTAGTAAATTATATCACTGAGGTGACGAAATAATGGTTAGATCCAAATTTAAAGTATCGATGTTTTTGCTCGTTATAGGGTTATTTTTCGCTGTCATACCTTTGGGAGCAACAGCATGTAGAAATCCTCAATGGAGATTAATGGCAGGGGCATGTGCTCTGCCAATAACACCAGAAACAAACGAAGAAGGAATTCCAATAAATCCAGATAATTCTCCAGTTTTTTTAGCTGGTTTTGGGGGTCCTGGAGAAAGACCAGCAATGGCGGTTCACGATGATATATACGCAAGATGCTTGATCCTTGAATACGGTGGAACATCAATAGTTTTTGTTGCACTTGATTTAATTGGTTTTCAGATTGATCAAGTTGATATAGTGAGAACTTATGTTGAATATGAATATGAGATTGATGCAGACAACATTGTTATAGCTTGTACACACACTCACTCAGGACCTGATACATTAGGACTTTGGACACCCCCCTATCCTCTTCCAGGAGTCAACTGGCCTTATATGGAATACGTAAGGAATCAAATCATTGAATGTATAGATCAAGCTTATCAAAATATGCAAAAGGCTTATTTACGGTTTGCTTCCGCTTCTGTTCCAGATTTGATGAAGAATTCACGTGACGAAGGGAGAGTTTATCCAGATTTGGAAATTATGAAAGTAACGGGCAGAAATGGTCAAACTATTGCTACAATGATTAATTATGCTGGTCATCCGGAGGTGCTTTGGTCTGATAATCTAGAAATAACATCAGACTATGTGGGTTACCTCTGTGATAAGGTAGAAGAGGAGCTGGGAGGTGTAGCTATTTTCATGAACGGAGCCTTAGGAGGAATGATAACTCCTGATGTAGAGGAACACACATTTGCAAAGGCACAAGAGATTGGTTATACACTAGCAGAAGCAACTATTAATGCACTAGGATGTCGTAAAAGTTATAGTTGGGGCGCCTTTTTCCCTATTTGGAAAAATACCTTCAGTGTGGAAAAACAGACATTTGAAGTTCCTTTAGAAAATGAACAATTTTACATAGCTATGATGTATGGTATGCTTTATAGACCAGAACCATGGTATAACCCTGATGGTGGTCCTATGGGCTCTATAATTTCGGAAGTCAACGTAATTACTATTGGAAGAGCTCAAATTATCACTATGCCTGGAGAAGTATTACCCAGCATAGGATATCGCCTGAGAGAAGCTATGACGGGAAAATATAAGTTTCAGATAGGACTTGGTAATGATGAGTTAGGATACATAATTCCAGAAGATGAGTGGGATATCACACAATACGAGGAATCGATGTCCGTTGGAGTACAAACTGGAATTGTTATGGAAGCAATTCTTATGGAGATGTTAGCTGGTTCTTAATTCTATTGAGTTAAATGGATTTTGAAATAAATATCCTAATATAATTAATCTTTTTTTTTTTATTTATTGGGTATTGTCCCTTTTCTTAATTGAATAGTTGCATTATTTAAGTGTTTTGTATAAATCTATTCAAAATTCGTAAACTTTTTTAATTTTATGACTTAGAGATCTATATAAATAAAAGAAATATCAAAAAAATTATTCATTAATTAAATTAATTATAAGTGAAAAAAAATGGCACAATTAGGCGGAACACCCGTATTAATAATGAAAGAAGGAACTGAACGACAACGTGGCAGAGATGCTATGCAAAATAACATTGCTGCAGCAATTGTTATAGCTGAAGCTGTCAGGACTTCATTAGGACACCGAGGAATGGATAAAATGCTCGTGGACCAGTTTGGCGATGTTGTAATAACGAACGATGGAGCAACAATCTTGAAAGAGATTGATGTACAACATCCAGCTGCTAAAATTATGGTTGAAGTTGCTAAAACTCAAGACTCTGAAGTTGGTGATGGTACAACAACATCAGTAATCCTTGCTGGTGAATTATTAAAAAGAGCTAAGAAACTTTTAGAACAAAAAATCCACCCAACTGTCATTACAGAGGGATTTCGAAAAGCTGCGGACAAAGCAATTGAAATTTTAGAGAATATATCACTAAAAAGTGGAATTGATGACATAACAGGCTTAAAAAACGCTGCTATGACCTGTATGTCCAGTAAGATTGTCTCAGAATCAAAAGAGAAATTAGCTCAAATTTGCCTGGATGCTATTGTAGCTATAGCTGAAAAAAGCGAGGATGGAAATTGGATTGCTGACATTGAAAAAGTTCAAATTCAGAAAAAAGAAGGTGACTCAATCGATGATACAAGTTTAATTAAAGGTATTATCTTAGACAAGGAAGTTGTAAGTCCTGGTATGCCTAAAAGCGTAAAAGACGCCAAAATTCTCTTGCTTCAGTCTGCTGTTGAAATAGAAAAAACAGAGTTTGACAGCAAACTTCAAATCACCAGCCCAGAACAAATCCAGCAATTCCTAGATGAAGAAGAACAAATGTTAAGAAATATGGCAGAAAAAATCCAAAAATCCGGTGCAAATGTGGTAATCTGTCAAAAAGGAATTGATGA
>CP070831.1:1755411-1767203 GCA_020344955.1 Promethearchaeota archaeon
ACTTTAGTGCACCAGAGAAATATGGTACAATTTTACTTAGTTTCTAAAAGAGGAGGTTATCAAGAAAAACCTCCCTCAAATATACAGTTTCAAACCATTATTAACCAACGATATGAAATCTAAATTTAATTTTTTTATTTTATTTTCTATATTGATAGAATTTCTATTAATTCATGTATAATCGTCTTGTAATCATTTTTGTTGTCAAAATTTATATTTCCGTTATAGTATCACAGAATCTTAGATTTTGTAAAGGTTAAAAAATTATGGAAAGATTATATCATTGCGTGAAAAATAAATAAGAACTAATTAATAGAAACGTTTTTAAAATGTTCCTTTTAATTCAGTAATAAGAATACAATTATATAGGATTTTAATGGTTTATTTTCAAATTAGTCCAGTTGGATTTGATTGCGGTTTGGATAAAAATCAGTGTGAAAACTATCCAGATTATTGTAGAGAATGTGTTAAGATCAAGTTAGAAAATTTTGGCTTAGATCTTAAGAATAATATCAAATTCATGATTATTGATTCTGAAGAAAAAAGAATTCAAATGTTCCAAGATTTAATATGGCAAAAATTTTTAGATGTTTTGAACATTAAGCATATTTTATTAATGGCTAAAGAATCCGGATTAGCGTTAATTGATTATCCAATTTCAGGAGCAGGTGTAAATACACATTTATTAACGGGTTTCATCCAAGCTAACATTACATTTTCGGAATCGAGCAATACAACAAATGATGATGGGACTAAAGGAACAAACCATTACTTTTATGAATTTCAATATGAGACATTCAATATTTTACTTAAAAATGGGCAATTTATCAGAATTTGTTTAGTATTAGACAATAAAGCATCCGATAGCTTGAAAATTCTTGTAACTGAATTTTTAAGTGAATACGAGAGTAAATACTTCGATAAAATAGGAGCACATGTAAGAAAAGGATTAATGCATTTCGAAGATACAATCGATTTCATCATTGACACTTTTAATGTTAAATTAGTTTTTCCTATGATTTTAACCCACACACTTCTACCAGAAGAATTAGAATCAATTAAAAAGAATCCCATTCAGAAAGCAATTTTTGATTTTGCAAAAGCATTGTTAGCATCAAAAGCATTCTTCTTTATTATCAATTTAATTGATGAAGTTCAAAAAATAGTTAATATTGACGCAAATAAGATTCTTTATGAAGTCTATCAACTTATAGAGAAAAAAATAATTATTCCTACTACAATAGAAACTGCTGAAGATGTAGTTAGTAATTTTCAGGAATCACGTGCAGTAAGAATCGCTAATAATGAATTAATTTCTTCCATAATAGCTACTGACGATACAATAAATGAATTGAAAGAAAAGGCAAAATATATGAGTGAAGAAGAAGTTAAAGTATATATTAACTTATTCCTTCGAAAGGGTGAAACTGCTGAAAAAGGCTTAGCCTATAAAGAGGCACAAAAAGAATATGAAAGAGCTCTTTATTTAGCATCTGGATTTGATTATACTGATGAGGTTGGTAGAATATCATTTATTATTTTAGAGCTTGATAAAAAAATTAAAGAATTAGATCTTGAATATGCTTTAAAAATAGCAGAAAAAGCTGAAAAAAGAAAAGATTACATTAAAGCAATAAACTTTTATAAACAGGTATTAGATATTCTAAGAAGTGTTCAAGATTTTAATGGAAATGAATCAAGAATTAAGAAATTAGAAAAAAGAATATCTAATCTTCAAAAACATTTATAAGATCAAGGAATAGGGCTTATTCAATATTTTAATTTAAATCCTTCATTGAAAGCTTTAATATTCATTTCTAAATTTGTTCCTGTAAAATATTGAACTAAAGATTCCTCAACATTCTTTTTGTTTAACGGTAAAAAGTTCAAAATATATCCTAAAATGACAATATTCATAGTTTTTAAATTAGAAGTGTGTCCTATGGCAACGTCCATAGCTGGAATTATAAAAATATTATTTGAAACTCCAATTAATGCGTCTAAGATATATTTTAAAGAACTGTCTTCCGAATTAAAAGTTTGTTTCTCATAAGTAGATATAACTAAATTAGTCGTTTTATTAGGTTTAGCATATTTCAACGCATCTAATATGCTAGTTAGTTCTAAAGCAATTATCATTTCTGCACTGCCTATCATAGGTATCGGAGCATTTATTCTTTTCCCAAAACGGAGAAAGCATGTGACTTTTCCACCTCTCTGACTGAGACCATGTGTTTCGGAAGTTATGACTTTGTGTCCTTCATTAAGTAGAGCATTTCCCAAAATTTGTATTAAACGTATTAACCCTTGTCCACCTAAACCAGTAATTACTATAGTATAATTATCAAAAGTCATTATATATCCTCCTTTCTAACAGCATTATTTGGACAAATTTCCTCACATATCCCACAACCTAAACATAGATTGGGATCTATATAGGCTATTTCTTTTTTTTCTTCGACAGCAGGGCATAAGAATTGGCTATAGCATATTCCACAATTATTACATAATTCATTAGCAACACGTCTTATCACCGGTGTTTCCCTTTTAATAGTTTTTTGAATACACTCGTCCTTTATGACTATAACATGTAAATTTCTATTTTCTAAAACATCCAATCCTTTTTCATATATCAAATTTTTTAACTTTTTAAAATAAGTTTTATCTTCACTCTCAAGATGATTTATTAGATGAACATTGGCTCCAGAACCCTTTAAGAATTCTTCTAAATTAATACTTTTCTTGAATTTTCCTTCATCATAATATTTTGTATCGCTGCCTGGATGTGGCTGTTGTCCCGTCATTCCAATCCAACCATTATCTAGTATTAAAACTAAAATTGGGGCTTTATTGTAAACTCCATTTAGAAGTGCAGGGATTCCAGAATGAAAGAAAGTTCCATCTCCTATAATTGCTATATTTAAACTTCCGTTAGTCTGAGCTACTCCTTGAGCTAACGCAATACTTGAACCCATACAGTATTTAACATTAGCAAAAGAGAAAGGTGGTAATGCTAAGAGTGTATAACACCCAATATCTTGATAGAAATAAATTTTCTTTCCTGTTTTAGATTTAATTTTTTTTACTGCTTTTCCTAGTGCATATCCAGTTACTCTGTGAGGACATCCCGCACATAGTACAGGCTTTTTTTCCATTAAGTCATACTTTTTCTCATCAATTTTTTTTAAATCTATTTTTGGCTTTAAATTCGTTATATTTATCAATGCCAAGGCAATTTTAGTAGGATTCAACTCTCCAACATAAGGTAATAAAGAATTTTTTTTAGAATATGAAAATGGATCTTTTCCATGAATCTTCACTTTAAGGCTATTCTTTTGAGCGATTGCCAAAATTTGAGTTTCTAAATAGGGATCATTTTCTTCTACTACTAAAACCTGTTTAAACCGATCAAGAAATCTAGCTATTTTTCTTTCAGGAAGAGGATTTATGAAACCTATTTTGAGTATTGGAGCGTCAAATTTAAGAAATTTTAAAGCTTCTGAAACATAACTGTAGGATACTCCGCTTGTAATTATTCCTAATTCAAATTCATTAGTTTTATTCTCATTTTCAATTCTATTTAATGTGCTATTTTCTGATATTTCTAATGCTCGATTCATCCTATTATATATATGGTCTTCTTTTAATTTCAAAAAATAAAGTCTTAAAGCAATATTGACTTCTTTTGAGAGATCAAATTCATCTTCAATAGCTGATTGTTTTACTTCACCAATAATAACATTACTTCTGGCATGAGCAACCATAGTTACGGTCCTTAATATTATAGGAAGTTTCAATTCTCTTGAAATTTCAAACGCTACCTTAGTAAATTCCAAACACTCTTGAGGATTACCAGGTTCCAATGCGGGTATTTTAAATAATTTTAAATAATTTCTTGAATCCATTTCTACAGCGCTAGAATGTTGTTGAGGATCATCAGCTACTAATATTACAATCGCTGAATTTTTGTTTTTAGGATGAGTAGTAGCGAGAGCGAATAAAGGATCTGAAGCAACATTTAATCCTACATTTTTCATACCGACCATGGCAGTAGCACCTCTAGCATAAGCAGCACCAGCAACTTCCATTGCTATCTTTTCATTAATACTACTTTCGACCCACTTAATCTCTACTTTCTTAAAGATTTCAATAAAGATTTCTCCCACTTCAGAGCTAGGTGTACCTGGATAAAATGTATATATATCAATACCACTTTCTAAAGCGCCGCGAACGATTGCTTCGTTTCCGAGTAAGAATTTCTCCTCTCCAACCTCGCCTTTGACAATTTTATCATAAATTTGTACCATGCAGAATATTAATTAACATTTGCAAATAGATTTTAATTTTTTTTAATTCAAAGTGATATGGAATTAGTTACTTTCTTCGTAGTTTTTGGAATAGTTTTTGTAGGAGAGTTAGGGGATAAAACTCAATTAATTGTTTTTAATCTTGCTTTAGAATATAAGAAATTCTATAAAGTAGGAATAGGAGTTACAGTTGGATTTGTTGTTCTTGTTACTTTGGGAGTTTTTTTGGGGGTAGTTATTACTAGATTTGTTCCTCTTTTCATAATTTCAATTGCTTCAGGGATAGTTTTTATCATTATAGGAATATTAGAAGCAGTCAAACTTAAGAAGCTTTACCTTGAGAGAAAATCAGACCATTTTGAGTCTGTAATTAATCAAAATCATAAAGAATCAGATTACGAAAAATCATTATCTTCAAAGTTATCTAAGTTTAAAAAGAATCCCTATTTCGCTGGATTTGTTTATATCTTTATAATGGAGTTAGGAGATAAAACTCAGTTATTAACAATATCACTTTCTTCAAGATATATAGCATATCCACTTGAGGTATGGTTTGGCGCATTTTTAGCCTTAGTTTCTGTAGCATGGATTGGAATACTTTTGGGTGGTATTATTGCTCAAAAGGTGCCGAAATTCTATTTGAAAATAATTTCAACATCGATATTTATCTTTGTAGGAATATGGATTTTAATAACCTCTTTCTAATTGAATTTATTTCTCTACTAAATCTTAGATTCCCATTGTTATCTTCAAAAAATTCATAAAATCAAAAGAAGTTAAGTATATAAATAAACTAACTTTTGTTTTCTTTATCTTAATTAAGAAAAAGTTTTATTGCGTGATCCTAAAATGAATAAGAAAAAAAATAGATTAACAATAGTATTTCTCTTAGTATCATTAACTTCTATAACCATTTTCAGCTCTATTCTATCTACAGTTTCAATAAATCAGAAAATAAATAATCAAGTTAATAATAAAATTAATTTTGATGAATTAAAATATTCGCTTACTGAAGATTGGAATGTGTCTTGGGATAAAGGAGATAGCGAATATGGGGAAGGGGTGGCACTAGATGAAAATAATGGTGATATTTATGTTGTAGGCTATAACGGAACAACAAACTACGATATTATCTTAGTTAAATACAATAATTATGGTGAGCAACAATGGAATGTGACTTGGGACAATGGACATAATGAATTTGGCTATGATATAGTTCTAGATTCCCTAGGGTATATATATGTAGCTGGGGCTAATGGTACTACTTATCCTAATTTTGACGCCCTACTTTTGAAATTTAATAGTAATGGCGATCTGGTTTGGAAAAGATCATATGATGGTGGTCTTTATGATGGTCTTTGGGCCCTAACTATTGATTCTCAAAATATGATTTATGTGGTAGGTCAAACTTATACAACATCACAGGCTATGCTCCTTTTGAAATATAATAATTTAGGAGATCTACTTTGGATTTCCACATTTGATGAGCCTGGCACTCAATCAGGGTATGATATTGTTTTAGACACCTCTAATAATATATATGTTTCGGGTCTTAATCAAACCGTTAGTCCACAAAATGATCTGTTGGTTGTAAAATTTGATCCTTCTGGAAATCATATTTGGAATCGAACTTGGGGGGGTCCTGATTTTGATGAAGCCTGGGGGATTGCCTTAGATTCTGAAGAAAACATATATGCAACCGGATATACAGAGAGCTATAGTGCGACTCAGAAAGATTTTGTTGTTGTAAAATATGACACCAATGGAAATTGGTTATGGAATCGAACCTGGGGCACTAATGGTCCTGATAACGCACGTGGAGTTGCTGTGGATTCTGCTGATAATATTTATATAGCTGGATATACACTTTCTTCAAACATTACATTGGTTAAATATGATACAATGGGAAATCTCATTTGGTATGAACATTGGGAACGTTCTCCGACATATCAACACTTTTGTCATGATCTATTAATAGACTCTTCTGATAAGATTTATGTTGTAGGAAGGTATTGGATAATTTCTTCGTACGATCTCTTTTTGATAAAACTTTCAATTGACTCTCCTGGGGGTTTTGACTTATCTCCTCCTTCTGGAACAATAGATAACGATGGAATATTTACGTTAAGCTGGACAAATTCTCCAAGAGCTAATAATTATTCTATTTATGAATATTCCAATTATATAACACATATTAATAGTAGCTTAACGATTAAAGCAAATGAGATTGACTCTTTGTCTCTTCCATTAAGTAATTATAGTGATGGAGTTTATTATTTCAGAGCTGTAGCATTTAATAATTTTGGCAATAGTAGCTCTAATTGTATTTATATAACCGTTACAATAGAAGAATCATCAACACAACAACCAATTCCGGGATATGATCTAATAGTAATCAGTTTAATAATTAGCATTATTTCAGTAATTTTAGTGAGAAAGAGGTTAAAATCTAACTAGATTTTATTTTTTTTTTTTAAAACTTATCAAGAAAAATTGTAATAAATTTCATTAATAACCTTCTTTTGGAGCTAATGAAAAGGAGTATAATGGCTGCAAAAATTTTCTTAATTCATAACAGAGATGACATTCATTAGCGTATTGAATTTTATTTTGAAATCCCTGTTCTTTAGCAATTTTTAATAATCCAATTGGACCTTCCTTAAAAATAAATGATAAAATAGGATGATTCTCGACATTATAATTATGAATTATTTTAGTTAGTGATTGCAGATTAGTATTCCCTATGCTGATTCCTGGGCAAAGAGTGACATTCCCCTCATAATCAATTTCAATGGTTTCTGGATTTTCTAGGTTGCCATCTATCCAAAATGGCAAAGGACAATCTCCTGATGGGATTTTATCATGCAATTTTAGATATTCAATTAAATTAGTACTTCGTCCTTCCACACTCATAGGAAACTGGTGAAATTCAATCCCATTGATCATTTCTAACATTTCCAAATTTTTTCTTGTGAATTCATTAAAATAATTATAAGAATTGATATCATCAACAAAATAACTATCTACATAGATGTTATCAAATCCAATTGCTACTGCTGACATGAGAGCATTTCTAACATATTCTAAAGGGATGAACTCTTGATGAAAGAAATCAGAACTAAATGTTACTACTGTTAATCCCGCTTTTTTTAACCTTTCTAATTTTTTATTAGCCGATTTTTCATCCTTTGCCCAAAAACTATTAGTAATAACACCAATCCGTGGAATTGCTAATCGATTTGCTTCTTTTATTATATATTCAAGATAATCAAAATACAAAAAAGGTTCCCCTCCATGAACCCAAACAGATTTTAATGACTGCATCTTAGTTAATTCTTTAAGATATCTTGACGCATCTTTTTGTTTAATAACGCCAGTTCTATTTGGTCCCGCTTTATAACTACAATGCTGACATTCAGCAGGGCATTTAAATGTAAGAAGAAAATCAATATTTTTAACTAACATTAAAAACTCACCCAATTAAAGAATTACTTATGAATATATTAACTTTCTGTACGATAATTTTTGTAAGAAATAATAAGGTTTTATCCAGATTTACTTTAAGAATAATAAAATAGTTAAATAGTCCAATATCGAAATTAATAACATGAATAGCTTTGATCGAATATGGGCTGCTTTAAATCTTGAAGAACCAGACAGAATCCCTACTCATACAATAAATATTGATGGAAATGTTGCAGATAAGATTTTGGGAAAACCTGAAAAAACAGCATTTGATATCTTTGATGAGATGGAACAAAAATATCCAGATGAATGGGTTTCAAAGATTAATGAAATCCTTGACGATATTGAAATTGGTGTTTTTGCTAAATGTGTTCGAGCTGGTTATAAATTAGGATTTGATGGTGTCGGTATTCAGTATATTCCATTTATCCTTGAAAGCAAGACTGAAATGACTGATATCTTTGGCAAAAGGCATAAAGTAAGAAATATAGATGGAAACCCATATCCAGACTATTACGGCGGATATATTAAAAATAGAGAAGATTGGGAGACTTATCCAAAACCAGATTTTAAAGAAGAATATAGAAAAGCTAAAAAATTTTATAAAGGAGTCCTTAGAAAGTGTCGTGATATAAAGGATGATATATGTATTTTTACTCAAAATGCTTTAACATCTGTTTTTCCTCCCGTTTGGCAGGGTATGGGGATGAATTATTTTGCTCGTGCTTTAAAAAATGATCCAAAACTAATAGAAGAACGTTTTCGTTTTTGTACAGACTACACTTTAAATGTTTTCAAAGCGTATGCTGATTGTGGAGCTAAGATATTTCTTGAGGGTGGAGATATTGCTCATAAAGGAGGTCCAATGATAAATCCAAAATATTTTAATAAATTTCTACTTCCGTGCTATAGAGAAGTATCAGAACAAATACATAATTGGGGTGGTAAATATATATTGCACACAGATGGGGATGTCACTACTCTCTTAGACTTTATTGTAGATTCTGGTTTTGATGGACTTCAATGTTTAGAACCTCCATTTGTTGATCCGTATTATGTAAAAAAGAGAGTAGGAGATAAACTTTGTTTGTCAGGGAATATCGATACAAGGCACATATTAGTAGATGCTACAAAAGAAGAAGTAAAACAAGCAATTAAAAACGCAATTAAAGCTATGGGTCATGGTGGAGGATTTATGCTTTCTCCAGCAAATTTTCATCCTGCTATATCACCAGAAAGATTGGAATGGATGATTGAAGCGGCTAATAAATATGGAGTTTATCCATTAAAATCCTTTTAGAGGTAGTATAGTTATTATTTAACAATTAACTTAACATATTAAAAAAAAAAGTAATCAGTTGTGAGAATGAAATGGCTAGACCTAAAATAATTTTACCAGAGAAGGGTATACATGAAGTAGATGTTCTAAAAGAAATGGAAGAATTACGTAAAGATGATATAAATTGGAGAGATGGAAAAGTATGGAGCTTAGTATATCATGCAACAGATGAACATACTGAAATGCTCAAAAAAGCATACACGATGTTTTTTTCTAAGAATGCTCTGAGTCCAATGGCTTTCCCAAGTTTGAGGAAGTTTGAAACAGAAGTAATTTCAATGGTTGTTGATCTATTTAATGGAGATAAAAGGTGCTGTGGAAGTATGACTTCTGGGGGCACTGAAAGTCTTCTTATGGCTATTAAAACTTATAGAGACTGGGCAGAAGAGAAGTTTCCAAACATAAAAGAACCAGAAGTAGTGGTACCTAGCTCTGCCCATCCCTCGTTTGATAAAGGTGCTGATTATTTTAAAGTAAAATTAGTTAAAGTACCGGTTGATATCGAGACTCATCGAGCAGATATAAATGCAATGAAAAAAGCAATAACAGAAAATACCATATTGATTGTTGGGTCAGCATGTGATTTTCCAAGAGGAGTTGTTGATCCCATCTCTGAATTGGGAATTCTTGCTCAAGAACATGGTATTGGATTACATGTCGATGCATGTCTTGGAGGTTTTATGTTACCTTTTGTTAAAAAACTTGGCTATGAAGTCCCTGATTTTGATTTTTCTGTACCTGGTGTGTCATCTATTAGTGCAGATGTTCATAAATATGGTTATGGCGCAAAGGGAGCATCTACAATCTTATATAGAAAAGAGAGGATTTGGAAACATCAATTCTCTGTATATACAAATTGGACAGGCGGTATCTATATTTCCCCTTCTATGAGAGGAACTCGGCCAGGTGGAGCAATTGCAGCGGCGTGGGCAGCAATGAAACATCTAGGAATGGATGGTTATTTGAATTTAGCTAAAATTGTTATGGATGCTTCAAAGAAGTTGATCGAGGGTATAGAAAAGATTTCTGAATTATACATCCTTGGAAAACCAGTTATGAGCGTCTTTTCCTTTGCATCTGATGAAATTGATATCTATCATTTAGGAGATCGTTTAGATAAGAAAGGTTGGCACTTAGATCGAATCCAATTCCCTAACGCTTTACATATGATGGTAAACCCTCACCATGTTAAGATTGTTGATATCTTCTTGAAAGATCTCAGAGAAACTGTTAAAGAAGTTGTTGAAAATCCTGGAGAATCCACTGATGGAGATGCTGCTATATATGGTATGGTTGCAAGTTTACCTGATCGTGATAAAGTTAAGGACTACATCATAAACTTCTTGAAAAGCCAATATAAAATAAAATAATCTTTTTATTTCTTATTTCTATTTTTAATCAATTAAAATAAATATTTATGTTACAATTAGATTCATAAATAAAAGAGAAATTTAGATAAGGCTTTAAAGAAGAAACTAATTATGATAAAAGAAACTGAAAAATCAAAAGAAAAATTTGAGATATCTTATGAAGATTATTTTAAAACTCGATTTTATGGAATTGTTGAGCTAATGAGAGTGTTATCCCCCATTTTGGATAATAAGAAAGCTTTAGATATTGTTAAGAAACTTTGGGAAAAGAAAGGGATTGATATAATTGTACGACAATTAAAAAACACGAGTTCTATAAGGAATTTTAACGATTTTAAAGAGATATATAAAGAACAAATTAGTACTGAATATATGCAACATTGTTTAAAATTCACAATGGAAGAAGATACTCAAAATAAATTGGCATTCAAATTTACAAAATGTCTCTGGGCAGAAACATTCTTAGAAATGGAAGCATCTGATATTGGTGATGCTATGTGCTGTTATCCTGACTTTGCCATGGCTAAAGCTTTCCATCCAAAACTTAAATTGATTCGTACAAAAACCTTAATGAAAGGCGATGATTTTTGTGATTCTACCTATATATGGGAAGAATAGACATTTAAAAAAAAATTTGATTTTAGCTGAAATTTCAGATAAAATAAATATCATCCTACTCCATGTTTACCTGCATAAATTGCACAACCTAATTGTAAGAAGTAAGTAATCCCCGTGATTGCTCCATATAAAATTCCTAATGTCCAAGTTAAACCCCACATTAAGATTATGCTAATATAATAAAGTATTAAATATGGTACTAGAATTTTTTTATTTCTAGGATTACGAAACTCAACTTTTTTGACGTAATCAATAATAAATTCGAAAGCAATAAAGATTAGGAAAAGTAAAGGAAAGATCCAAAACCACCATTCTCTCTGAAAACTGATATTTATAATTGTTATAATTATTGTAGGAATACTTAACAAAATGTAAAATAAACCTAGAATACGTTCAAATCTAGGCTTTTTCACCCTTGAAATGAAAATAACACTTACAAGGATATTTGCGCTATTTATTATAAAAAACAAGATCAAATCTAATGGATAATAATTCATAGAAGAAATAACATTAAAAAATTTTTTAAATTTAACTTTTTAAAATAGTTAAATGGTGCAAGAAAATATTTTTTATCTGTCATTTAATTTTTCTTCTTCTTTCTCTTCAGATTCTTTAATTTCTTCTGGCTTTTCTTCTGGAAGAGATTCATATAATTGTTCAGATTCAAGATCAGATTCCTGTTCAGGTTCATAA
>CP070831.1:1767303-1785986 GCA_020344955.1 Promethearchaeota archaeon
AAAGTTATTTTAAAATAGATTTTAATTATTTTTAGGAAAAATTTAAAAATTTCCGTTGAAGTTTAAAACAGATTTTTTAATTATTGGAAGTGGGATATCTGGGCTTTCTCTTGCGTTGTATCTATCTAAATTAGTACCAGATGAAAAATTATTATTAATCACAAAGGAAACTCTACATGAAAGTAGTACATACCATGCACAAGGAGGGATTGCATGTGTATGGAATAATAATGATAATTTTGAAAAACATGTGCAAGATACTTTAATTGCAGGAGATGGATTATGCAATGAAAAAATTGTTAGAAGAATTATAAATCAGGCTCCTGAAAGGATAAATGAATTAATAGAATTAGGAGTAAATTTCAATCGAAATGCAAATGGCGAGTATGATTTAGGAAAAGAAGGAGGGCATTCAGTAAGAAGAATCCTTCGCGTTAATGACCAAACAGGACAAAGTGTCGAAAAAACACTTATAGAAAATGTAAAAAAACTGAATAACATAGATATTAGAGAACAGTGGTGTGCAATCAACCTTTATGTTAAAGATTTAAAATGCCATGGTGCATATGTTTTAGAACAAAAATCTGAGGAAATTCATAATATTGCATCAAAATCTACTATCTTAGCTACTGGTGGTGCAGGTAAAATCTATTTATATACTACAAATCCCGATATTATATCGGGAGACGGGATTGCTATGGCTTATAGAGCTGGCGCAATGATATCAAATTTGGAATTTTATCAATTTCACCCTACATGTTTATACCATCCATATGCTAAATCCTTCTTGATCACAGAAGCTATGCGAGGAGAAGGAGCAATCTTGAAAGATATGAGAGGAAAGGAGTTTATGGAAAAATATCATCCTCAAAAGGATTTAGCTCCACGAGATATTGTTTCAAGAGCCATTGATGCAGAACTAAAAAAATCTGGAGATGATTATGTTTATTTAGATATTGCTTCTTATAAAGATTCCAATTTTATCAAGAATCATTATCCAGGGATTTATGAAAAATGTTTAGAATTTAATATTGATATTACTAAAGAACCAATTCCCGTGGTTCCTGCTGCTCATTATTGTTGTGGAGGTGTAATGGCAGGAATTAACGGTGTTACTGAAATTAAGAACCTATATGTTATTGGAGAGGCTGCATGTACAGGTTTTCATGGAGCGAATAGATTAGCAAGTAATTCATTACTAGAAGGTATGGTCACTGCTCATGAATGTGCCAATTATTTGTCTAATAATATTCCTAATTTAAAAGTCAAGGAGTTTCCTGAATGGGAAACGGGAAATGCTGTACCCTCTACTGAAGCAGTAATTATAACACAGAATTGGGATGAAATCAGGACTTTAATGCAAAATTTCGTAGGGATAGTTAGATCAGATGCGCGATTGAAAAGAGCACTTAAGCGAATGAATATTTTTGCCGAAGAAATTGATTATTATTACTGGAATTATAAAATTGAGAAAAACTTAATTGAATTAAGAAATTTATCAATGGTTGCTGAATTGTTAATCAGGTGTGCATTATCTCGAAAAGAGAGTAGAGGAACTCATTATAACGAGGATCATCCTAATAGATTAAAATTAGCGCGAAATTCTTATATTAAACGCCCTTGGTAAGAACACAAAGCTTTTTGTATGTATAATTTTAAATTATTAATCTCATTACTATTGATAAGCCTAATCGTAAAGAAGCAAAGATTAATTTTGAGTATCGGTAAGAATATTAGATTAGAAAGAATATTTGATCGAACAAGTAAGAGAACGATTATAATTCCTATGGATCACGGATTAACAATGGGAACTATTAAAGGACTCGAAAATGTTGCACAAATGGTTGATAAAGTTGCTTTAGGTGGTGCAAATGCCGTATTAATGCACTCAGGTATGGTTGGGATAGGACATAGGCAATATGGTAAGGATATTGGATTAATTATTCATCTCTCTGGAGCAACAAATCTATCACCAGACCCAAATAGGAAAGTCTTAGTTTGTTCAGTTGAGAGAGCATTAAAGATGGGTGCTGACGCAATTTCAATACATATAAATATTGGAGCTGATGAAGAACCAGATATGCTTCAAGATGCTAGTAATGTTGTAGAAAAGTCAAGAGAATGGGGAATCCCGTTGTTAACTATGATGTATCCAAGAGGAAAGAAAATAAATGATGAAAATGATCCAGAAGTGGTAAACATTGCAGTGAGAGTAGGTGTTGAATTAGGTGCTGATATCGTTAAAACCAATTATACAGGTGATATTGATTCGTTTAAAAATATCATTGATGGTGTTAAACCAATTCCTGTGATTATTGCAGGGGGTCCTAAAATGGATACAATTCCAGATCTTCTTCAAATGGTATATGATTCGATTCAAGCTGGAAGTGCAGGGGTCGCTTTTGGGAGAAATGTATTTCAATCAGATGATCCTACAAAATTAGTTAGTGCTATTAGTAAAATAGTACACAAAAATTATAATATAGAAGAAGTTTTAAAAGAATTCAATTTTAATTAAAATATCCTAATAATTTTTTATGATAAGTATTATGAAAATCTATCCTCCTTTTAAAAAAAAACTTGAAAACCACTCTAATGATAAGCATTTTAAAGTATTAATATCATTTGAAAACCTCTCAAATCGAGAAAAGTTTTTAGAAAAATATCAGGATTTGAAAATTTTAAAGAAATTTGATTTTTTGCCTTTGATTAATATTAATTTAATGAAAGAACAAATTATCAATTTTGAAGAAGAGATTTTAATCAATCAAATCGAAGAAGACCAAAAACTTTATCTCTCAATGTTAGATGTATTGGAGATATTAGAATTAGATGAATATAAGAATTCCCAAATCTCATATGATGGTAATAATATTAATGTAGGTATTATAGATAATGGTATTAATAAAAACTTTCCATCAATACCTAACAGTAAAAATTATAATGATGTTAAAATCAATAAACAAGAAGTTTCCCATGGAACTATAATAGCTGGGATTATCTGCAATCAATTTAAGAATCTTTATGATAATTTTATTGGAATTGCTCCTAAAGTTAATTTAATTGATTTTAAACTCTCATATGACAATAATGAATATAATTTCTCAAGTATTTTGGAAATTTTAGAGAAAATTGATAAAGAAAAAATTGATGTTGATATTCTCTTAATTAGTCTTGCTACATCAGAGGCTTCTGATGGAAAAGACATTTTATCTTTGGCATGTGATCTGTTAATAGATGATGGTTTAATAATTGTGAGTCCTGCAGGCAATTTTGGCCCTGAAAAAAACTCTATAGGAAGTCCTGGGGCATCAGCAAAAGTTATAACGATCGGAGGCCTTACAAAAGAATTTAAAATACCTGATTATAGTGGAAGAGGTCCAACTTTAGATAATCGAGTAAAACCAGATTTATGTTTACCTAGTTCTGACATAATATTACCTTTATCGGAGAATTTAAGAGTAAAAGTCACTGGAACGAGTGTTGCTGCTTCAATAGGCGTTGGAATTATTGCTTTAATTAAAGAATATGATAAAAATCTCACTTATAACGAAATTTTGGATTTAATGAAGAAAGTGAGATTGGATTTAAACTATGAACCAACCTCTCAAGGATTTGGAACCATAAAAGTAACTGATTTATTTGAAGAACTTGATTTGTACCATCAGCAATTAATACCATATAATTATCTGATTAAAAAATCTATTAAAGTCGCTATTGAAATCTTTATTGTATTAATATTCCTATTTTATATCATCCTATTTTTTAGAATGGTATAAATGTAACTAAGTATAGCAGAATTTTTATTTTTAAAACTCAAAATTATTACTTTAATAAATACGATGTGAAATATTAAATACTAAAGATATTAATTGTTAAATTGTAATATGAACCAAAATAATGTAGTCCATATAATAATAGATAATAGAGAAAATAAGTTAAAGGCATTATTGGATAAAAAAAAAGATACAATAACGTACGATTCAAAACAATTAGATATTGCTGATATTGTCGTTTCTAGTGAAGTTGCTATTGAAAGAAAGGAAGGTGTTGATTTTGTGTCTTCGATAATGGATAATAGATTGTTTGAACAATTACTTCGTTTAAAGGATACATATGAATATCCAATTTTAATTCTAGAAGGATTAAATGATGAGGTCTTTGAGACTACTGGTATGAAAATCTCGTCAATATATGGAGCGCTTGCTTTTATTTCTTATAAATTAGGAATTTCAGTGATTCCTACTCGAAATTTAGAAGATACAGCTATAGTAATTGAGAGAATTGCTTATAGAGAACAAGTAAAAGATAGTTCCCCTATTTTCTCTAGAAAAGCCCCAAAAAATATGTCTAAAAAAGAAAGAAGATCTTTTATTATAGAAGGGTTGGTTGACATAGGTCCCAAAAAAGCTAATGCATTGATTGAAAAATTTAAAAATCCATACCAGGTTTTTAAAGCAATAAAACGTACAGAGATTTTATATACAAAAACAGGAAATCCTAAAGGTATTAGGGGTCCCCTAGGGGACCTTACAGGTTTTGGATGGAAATTTGTAGAAAAAAACGAAAGACTCCTTTTTGGAAAAAAGAAAAAAAGTCCACAAAAAAAAATTAATGATACATATTAGATCCTTCAAAAATTTTAATTTAATTCTTCAACTTTATCCCTATATCTTTATCATTTACTATGCTGTAAAGTTGTAATTATAGAAAAGGAATTTAGGGGAATTGATTGTTTATCTATCATTAATAGCCATATTTTTCTCAAGTATGGTTTATGGAATCATCGGCTTTGGTGATGCCTTGATTTTAATACCAATTGTAACTCCAATTATCGGAATTAAAAATGCAGTTATATTAGTAAACATCTGGGGAACATTTCCAGCTTTACTTAATTTTATAAAATACCGGAAATTTTTAGATAAGGGATATTTTTTCCGATTTCTATCCCTTGGCATTCCAGCAACCATTCTTGGCACATATCTTATAATTTATTTGCGAGTTGAATGGATAGAGTTAACTCTGGGATGTTTTATTTTAATATATTCTTCCTTAAAACTATATAAATATTTTAAGAATCCTGATAGTCTCGAAATGAAAAATGAATTAAATACGACTTCGCCGATAATATTCTTTGGAGGGCTTTCTTATGGTTTGTTAACTGGTTTGATTAGCGCAGCAGGACCTGTTAATGTAGCATTATTGGAAAAAACAGGACATTATCGAGAAAGCTTCATTGAAAATTTTGCGGCTATTGGTACAATGTTGTCAATTTCAAGAATACCTTTTTATTTTTTCGGAAATGTGTTTCCTTATGATTTAATTCTTGTTTTTTTACTTGCTTTTCCCATGATATTCCTTGGGACTAAGATTGGTCAAAAAATTACTCCCAAAATCTCAGTAAAGAAATTTCAGATTATTATCTTTTGCTTTCTTACCGGGATCAGTTTAAAATCTATTATTTTCTCAAGTATATCCTTGTTGAGTTATTTGTATTAATTAATATTCAAAATATTTATATCTTAATTTATCTAAAGTAATTATTAACCAATGACAATGATTGATTACTTTTTAAAGAAATGAGAATCAAATCACTAAATTTGAAGAAAAAGAATCTATTTATTTTAATTAGTTCCATAATTTTGATTGTATACTCCTTACAACTTGTTTTCTTTCCTATATTCATCATAAGTGAAAATCAGGATGAATTAACAAAACAGAAAGGAGAAACTTTAGGGAATTTTGCAATGTCAGGAAGAATTATTATAGCTAATAATTGGTCTGTTGCTAGAGCTAATGATATATGTACTGGATCAGGAACGTTCTTGGATCCTTATGTAATAGAAGATCTAATAATAGATGGAGGTGGGATCGGAATAGGAATAGCGATTGGGTCTAAAAAAGAATATTTTAGAA
Source organism: Promethearchaeota archaeon (assembly GCA_020344955.1). Classification (GTDB taxonomy): domain Archaea; phylum Asgardarchaeota; class Lokiarchaeia; order Sigyniarchaeales; family SOKP01; genus Loki-b32. The sequence goes on from CP070831.1 coordinate 1,773,220, forward strand.
TTGAGAATTGTACTATTTTTAATTGTGAAATAGGCATAAAATTTACATGGACCTGTAATGGTACTCTTTTAAATAATAATTGTTCTAATAATGATCTTGGAATTTATCTAGATGGGTGGACTGATATTCTTAATCCTCCACAAGAAATAATTGATCAGTGTTATTGCATGAATAATACTATAGTAAACAATACAATAAATAATAATGCCCAAGAGGGCATATCTATTAGAAATTGCGATAATAATACAATAATTGGAAATTTTATCAATTTCAATTATGATGGAATATTTTTAACTATGCACAGTGATAATAATAGCATCCAGGAGAATTATCTTCAAAAGAATGAAAGACTTGGATTTTATTTTTACCAGGGGTCCAATAATATTATAAAAAGGAATTCAATGGAATCTTGTGGATTTTACTCAGATTTTTGGGCTTTTAAGGCTAATGAAATTGATGAAACTAATTTAATAAACGACGGACATTTGTATTTCTATGCTAATAGAACAAATCTAAATGAAGTTGACTTCTCTAATGCTGGACAGATTTATTTAGAAAATTGTAACCATTCTATAATATCAAATTTAGATCTTTCTGATGGATGTATTTCAATATCATTAACTGATTGTAATTATATCAGAATCTTAAATAATAATTTGTCTTCTAATTGTTTTTACGGTATAAATGCAGTTAATTGTAATAATATGACTATCGAAAGCAATTTCATTGATGATAATTTAAATGGAGGTATCGATTTTAGTAATGGGGTTAAAAATAAGTTCATAAATAACATTATTAGAAATAATGGATTTAGAGCAGGAATTAGAGCATTTGGTTGGTGTAATGATAATCTCTTTCTTAATAATAGATTTAAAAATAATTTTGAAGGATTATCATTTGGACTTTCTTGTACTAATAATTGTATTTCTGAAAATTCATTTATAGGAAACACTTTAAGTGGTATCACTTTTGAAGGAGGGTGTGAATTTAATTCAATTTTTTCTAATTTTTTTAGAAAGAATTCAAAACATTGTGCCCAAACTGTGATAAACAACTTTTGGAATAATTCTGAAATTGGAAATTATTGGGATAATTATACTGGCTTTGATTTGAATGGAGATGGTATTGGAGATACTCCACATAATATTAGCATTTCACCCTTAATACAAGATTTTCTTCCGATTGTAGATAATGATTCTCCTGAAATTACGATTTTATTGCCTTCTAACAACTCCGTGTTTGGAAGTATCGCTCCAAACTTTCAGATTAAAGTTAATGAAAGATTTCTCCAAACACTATTCTATACTCTTGATGGTGGTTTAACTAATTATACTTTTACTGAAAATGGAACAATTGATCAAACAGCTTGGAATTTATTACCAATGGGTCAAGTAAAACTTAGATTTTATGCAATTGATAAAGTTGGAAATATGGCGTATAGAGAGATATTAATTATTAAGCAAAAAGAAGCTGCAATTCCAGGAATTAATCCACTTCTTTTACTTGGGATGACTCTAGTATATATCTATATTTCAATAAAAATAGTAAATAAAAAGAGAAAAAAAAATTAAAACTCAATTGAATTTATTATAATAAACCAGTATATCTTTGAATTTGAGATTGAATTAAAAGAAGTTGGATATTCCTTGCTCCACCAATAACTTCTTCAATTTTACTGACATCACATAATTCATCAACGGGAGTATTATCTGTAACTGAGACTCCACCCATGTGTTGTTGAACTTCATAGCAAACTTCATGAGTAAGTTTGGCTAAATAATATTTACCCTGAGAAGAAATCGCGGCAACCCATTTTTCTGCTTCTTTAGATGGTTTTTCTGTAAATAAGATTCTCTCATCATATACAGTTGCTGCTTGTAGCGCTAGCGCAGTTGCTGCATTGGTCTTTGTTAACAAATCTGCTAATCCATATCCTACACCTTGATATCTTATCACAGGTTTGCCAAATTGCTTCCTCAAATTCGTATAAATAATTCCATAAATTAATCCTGCCCAACAGATTCCTACGCCACTCCCCATTATTGAAAGCCTTTCAGGAACCAAACCTTCAAAGAGTCTTTTATATCCAAGCCCATTGTCTGCAAGTATATATTCCTTTGGTACTAATACATTATCTAAAATTGTGTGTGAAATCTGAACTCTCGGTACAGAATTAATTTTTAGACGCTCTGTTTTGACACCAAATTCACGAGCTATTATTGCTTGTACCATCGTATCTCTTGGATTTGCTTCATCATAAACTCCATAACAAGCAAAATAATCAGCAATAGCTCCATTAGTGGTATATACTTTTTCTCCATTGTAAATAACCCCATCATCGGTTTTTGTACACTTTGTAGTCATATTTACTGCATCTGAACCCCTCTCAGGTTCTGTTATACCTATACACCCAATTTTTTGCCCAGATAAAAGTTCATCTTGTACCTTCATCGGGATATTAGATTCTCCACCATGTTCATAATAATGAAAAGTCGGATTCCCACATAATATTCCACTTGCTACTCTTGATAGTTCTAATTGAGGGTCTAATAATGAAATATGAGTACCTAACAATATTTCACTTTTCATTCCAAAGGGCTTGAACTCTTTCCATGGATTTATCCTTTGTATATAGCCATGTTTTCCAAGTTCTGGTAGTAAACCATATACATCCTTTGATTTATCGATTTTAGGGTTTAAGTCAAGACAAAATTCCTGTAATTCTTTACAATAATTCCGTTCTTCTTCATTTAACATTGGAAAAACATTATCATTAAAGATTTTGAAGACATTTTCCAATGACATTTTTTCTAGTATTTGATCATCTATAATTTTCTCTTGAAACATTTTATCGTCAATCCTAATAGTATTTTTAAAAATTTGAAAGAATTAATAGTAATTAGACTAAATTTTTTATTGCAATTAAATTTTTGATTTTAAATAGGAGTTAGAAAGAATTCTTTATGAAATCAAGTGAGCAAAGTTTTCCTTTACATATTTTTGAACTCTTTTTATTTCATCTAAATGAGTTTCAACTTTTCCAAAAATATAGAACCTTACATCAGGTCCAGTTCCACTAGGCCGAAAATACAATGTTGAATTTTCGCTTTTAAGTTGATATATATCAATCATGTTATTATTATCTGATAAAGCATGGACTTCATAATCCTTTTCATTTATCATTATAATTTTTCCATCGTTTCTTTCAAAATTTTTCATGATTCTGACTTTTTCTTCATCAACAGCGGGAATTGTGCGATTTATCCCTTTAATTGACTAATCAATTGACTCAGAAATTACAGAACCTCTACAAATAAGTTCTGTTATTAATACTAAAGCTGGAACAGGGTATTTATCCGCGATAATTGCATAATCTGTAGAAAAATTATATTTTCCTGTGACTTTATTTTTAGAAACATCTAAGATATTAAGTGTATGTCCTCCACTTTCTTCCCAATATACCATTAGAAAGGATTCTTTTTCAATATGTTGGATTTCCATTAATCTAATAATCTGTTGCCTAAGAGGAGTGGCGTTATCTATCTTAATTAAGTTTTTATTCTCGTCTTCAAAATACAGGATTGCTGTGTTAACTTTTGATTGATCTACTTCAATTCCAAGAAGAAAATACATTATTACGCCTAAATGTTTATATCCTACTCCAGTCAGAATATTTATAAAACTTGTATCATCGCTCCTTAAATCACTAGGAATTGTTCTAACATTTATAATCTTTTTTCCATATTCTTTTGCTAAAATATTGTGCATAGCAGCGTAAATCTCATTGGGAATATAAGTAAAATATTCTCCATTTTGTTTGACATATAAAGCTATTCTGTCTCTATCAGCATCTAACAGTATTGCTATATTTGAGTTAGCTCGAGCCATTATCTTTTGTAATTTCAGTTCTTGTATATTTTTCAAGGGATTAGGAGGATTTAATTCCTCATCAACAACTGTAATGTTTGCTCCATAGTATCTAAATAGATTAACTATACCTCGAGCTTTGCCTAAATAAGGCCATATTACTATATTTTTATTTTTTATACTTTTAATATCCAGAACTTTTGATAAGAGGTTAATCACATAATCATTATTATTTTGCTCTGCGTCAAGGAGGATGGGAATGAAATCTGATTTTAATGGAATTTCTTCCACATGAAGTGCCTTTGTTGAGATTTCCTTGAATAAATTACCAGACATGGGGATTGGATAATCAATATATAGTTTTATACCATTCCAAGATAAATCATTATGAGAGGCAGTTAAAACGATTGATAAATTGATGTCCTCATATAATGCGAGTGAGGCTGCTCCATATGGAGAAGAAATTCTTGATTTCCCAGGCTCATCTTGCTGATAGTAAATCTCAAATCCATCATACGCAAAAATCTGAGAACAAAATTTTAATAATATTTCCTTAGTTGGTCTGTCATCTGTAAAGAGGAAAACATTTAAGTTTTTACCATTTTTCATTTCTTTAAATTTTAAACTTATTGCCTTAAACATCCTAAGAAAAAGAAAAAATTTCCTACTAGTTAAAATATATTTTTCTTTTCCTTCATACTTTTCTACATCAAGAATTTGGATTCGTAATCCTGATGTTGGTGCAACTATTGGATCAATTATATTTTTTTCTTCATTTGTCAATGGAGGTAATTTTAAGAGACTTGTTACTTTTTCTGAATCTTGTAGTTCTATATCTTCAATTTCAAAATCAATCAGAAGATTCACCTAAATTTAGTTTACTTTAAATAATTTCTAATAAAATTTTAACTAATTTCTTTTATAGCTTCTTTTAAGATAGCCAAGATTTTTTCCCGATACATTGGTTCAATAGCGATCATTCCATGAGTTTTAATCACACGTTTTTCACTGGATAAAATTCTTTCGCAAAATTCTGGAGTTAACCTATTTGGCAAATCTTGTTTATTTGCAATGCCTATTACTAATTTATCTTGATAGTATTTATCTAATATTTCATGAATTATTTCTTTTGACCCATTAATATTCTCAAAAGTTGAGTCAGTAACTAATAGACATATATCTGTTCCACCCAAAAGACCCTTCCATAATGATCTGAATTGAGCTTGTCCCGCAAAATCCCATAAGGTAATTGATCTTTCAAATTCATCACCATCATAAGACGCAATATCAGCAGTGATTGTGGGAACATACTCAAGATCAACATCTTTTCCGCAGATTAATTTAGTTAATGTTGTCTTTCCAACACCACCAAATCCAATTATTGATACCTTGATTGCCCCGAGAATAATATCATCTAACTCTCTTTCAAATTCAGTAAATATGCTCCGATTTCCTGCCCAACTCCCATCCTCTAAAATCTTTCCATATTTATCAAGAAATTTAGTTCGAATACTTAAGATTTTTGAATTTATGCTAGCATCATCATCTTCTAAATCAGTGCACACTACAATGATAATCATATCTATTATAGTATAAAAATATTTGAAATCCTCTGTTTGTGTGCTTTTAATATCGCTTTGGCTAATTTCCTTCATAAATCCTGAAAACGCACTTAAGAACCCAGCTAATAAATCTCTATCTACCTCAGAAGTACCATAGTTCCTGAATAACAATGATTTACCGTCCTTCGTGAGACAATTAACGTACTGGATCAAGTTTTATACTCAAGAAGTTTTTTATAATAGGATTATATTAATTAAATAATAAATCTTGATAAAAAAATAAATTTTGTAAAAGTTCTTAATTTCTAAAAACTATCAACTTTAATGGAAAATCAAGAGATTAAATTCAATGGGAGATACAGAAAAAACAACTGAAAAATTAGATAATTTTGCATCTATTCTTGAAAAATTCGGTTTAGATATAATCACTAAAATGGGACAAACAAACTTGAAAATTAATATGCTAACAGATAAAATTGATGAACTAAGTAAAGCAACCTTAGACATAAAAGCATTAGCACCTCAACTAAACAATGTAATAGAAAATCAAAAAATTCTCGAAGAAGAACTGGATTTAATTCGATCATTAATTCAGCGAGCAGATATTTCATTTCACTCAAAAGAAGCTGAAAGTGAAGAAATTGAGAGAGATACTTCTGCTACCGACAAAAAGCAGGCAATAATTGATCAATTTAGTACATTAGAAAGTTTTATTGAGAAAAGCGATGATCCAGAACCCGTGGTTAAAAGTCTTGAAGCCATCAAAGAAGATATATTTGTATTCACTGGAGGTCATAGGATTCTCTATGAAATTGGACAATTTGCGAAAAAATTAAATGGAATGGAAACCCTCCCTGATGATATAAAAGCAACACTAAAAGAAAAAATTACTTTTTGGATAAATAAATTATCTGTAAAAGGATAATTCAAGGTTTTTTATAATTAATTAGATTTAATTCATATTTTTTACCTAATTCAAGTTTTATTTATAGGATAGAGAGATTTTAGGAGAAGGATTATTAGGAGGTAAGTATATGAAATCAATGGAATATTTTCTTCTCTCTATTCTCTCAGTATAAAAGAGGTAAACAGTGATCAAAGTGGTTATTAAGAATTTTAAACTTACATATTTAAATTCCATGTAATTTTTTGATCAGACTAAAATGAAATTGAATTATGGTTTTACAAGTATTTGTTTTCTGTCAAATTCATCTGGGTCTCCACCATCTTCCAAAAACTCAACAAAACCTTTCAATCCACCTAAAATATATTTAATTCCCCTTTGAAGAATTTTTTCATGTTCTACAATTTTATAATCAATCCATGAAGATACTTCTGTTATATCCCCTTTTGCTTTTAGAGAATAACCAAATGAGTTAAAATCTTCACTTTCTGCCTTACATATAAATTTCTCATTTTCACTTCTATCTATTACTGTAAATGAATAATCTCCCGTTTTTGATTTAACAGATCTCTTATCTGGCTCAATTTCTATGATTTCTTGTACGGTAGGATTCCATTTTGGATTGAGAGAGAGATCAGTCAAAGCTTTATAAATTTTATTTGGGGGAGCATTAATTTCTATTTTTGCCAAAACCTTAGTCATAAAATCACCTCATACAATTATAAAGTACTCTAAGTCATTTTGGTTTTTATACATTTCCGTCAAAATTTAAATTCAAAAGACCAATAAAAAGTAGAATTATAAAAAGAAAACACTTATTCTTCCATTTTTGCTCGTAAAGTGAGTTCCGCAATTTTTTGAAAAATAAGAGAAACATTCTCCCCTGTTAATGCTGAGGTTTCAAAAAAAGGAGCATCTATTTTTTCACTTAAATGTTCTGCCATAGGCAGTATTATTTTTCTCTCATCTTTTAAATCAATTTTATTACCAATCAAAATACGTGGGATTCCTGAAAGCCCATATTTCACACTCGTACTAAACCAATTATTTATGTTTGAGAAAGAACTAGAGCGAGTAATATCATAAACTAACATCATTCCATCGGCTCCATTAAAGTAGGGTCGGTGTAACATATAAAATTGTGGTTGTCCAGCAATATCCCATACCATCAAATTAACTGTAATGTCTTTACCCATGTCATCTTTTATAGTGACGGGCTCCTTGGTAATATTAACTCCTACGGTTGGAACATATTCAAAATTGAACTTATCACCACAGAAATTTGTAAGAAGACTTGTTTTGCCAACTGCGGGATCTCCGATTACAATTATCTTGAATATCATCTCCGTACGTTCATGAAACACTAATTTTCCTTTTTCTTTATCCTCTGTCATGATTTTTCTAAAGTTTCTTTTTGTGTTATTTCAGTTTTTAATTAATTAATTAATGAAATTCGAATATAAAAATTTTAATTATTATTTTCCAAGTTGAATTCGTTTTTTTATTTCGAATTTTGAAGTTTTGCTTTTATCGCGTGATATAAAAAAAATTTCATTTAAGAGAAACTTAATCTCTTTCCAATTCTCTTTAAGAGTTTCAATAATCTCAGTTAGTTTTATTTTCCCTTGTATTTGACCAAGGCTTAAATGTGGTTTAAATCCTTTTTTATATTTGTTCACATCGTTACAGTCTGGAACAATTTTCAGAATTCTTGCTTGTAGATCCTTAACTAAATAATTGGGTTCTGGATTTAGCCATAGTGTGTATCTTTGACGCCCATGGTTAAAGTAATGAAAATGTTGCAAAGAAACTTCGAAAGGTTTTATAGATTTACACTCGACTGAAAAATCATTTTCAAGGTGAGAATATTCATTTTCAGGTCGAAATGGGTAAAGTAATGTTATATGGGGCATCCACCTATTAATTTGGCGATCATGTCTTTGTCGAATTTCTTGGATTGCTTTCCATTTATCTTCTGGTGGAATTATTACAACTGCAGAAAAATAAACTTTACTCATTTTTAAATCTAATTTAAATCTAAAGCGTTATTTTTAGAGAATCTTATCTTTGAAGCTAATTAATTCTATAGTAATATATGGTCAAGAATGTAAAAACTTATATAATTTAGAAATGAATATTTAAGAAGAGCCAAATCTTAAGAAGTGAATCCAATGACTTCTGATTTTGAAATAAATTTAGAGAAATATGCAGAAGTGGTTCTAAAAGTAGCAATTAATCTGCAGCCTGGGCAACGCTTACTGATTGGTGCACCTTCCTATGCCATTTTGGGTGTTCCTCTTGAATTGGTTCCTCTAATCAGGGCTATTACTAAAAAAGCTTATCAAATGGGAGCCAGGCTTGTTGATGTAATGTGGGAAGATTATGAAATCGATCTTATTCGTTTCCAACATGCCCCAAACGATTCTTTTGAAGAATATCCTAACTGGCGTGCGGAAGAGGCAATTAAACATGCGAAAAGTGGTGAAGCAATACTTTTCGTCTACTCGCCTGATCCAGATTTATTTAATGGAATAGATTTAAACTTAATTAGTAAAGTCGTTGGAACATGTATGAAATATTATAAACCTTTGTTGGATCTCCGGCATCAGAATGCAATGAATTATACAATTATTACGCCTCCAATTTCTGGATGGGCAGATGAAGTTTTTCCTAATACCGCTCAATATAACCGAGTTGAGAAATTTTGGGAAACTATATTTGAAATCTGTCGTGTAACTCAGGAAGACCCTATTTCTGCCTGGCGTAATCACATCAATCAACTCCATTCTAGGTGTGAATATTTAAATCAAAAGCAATATAATGCATTAAAAATGACTGGTCCTGGGACAGATTTAATGGTTGGGTTAATAAAAGAGCATAGTTGGAAGAGTGGGGGATTAAAAACTCAAAATGGAATTAATTTTGTAGCAAATTTCCCCACTGAGGAGATTATGAATGCACCTCATAAAGATAAGACAGAGGGAGTAGTTGTTACAACAAAACCACTTGAAGTAATTGAGGATTTAAAATTGACCTTTTCTGAGGGAAAGGTTGTGGAAGCAACTGCAAGCAAAGGAGAGGAATATTTACAGAAATTTCTTGAAACTGATGGAGGAGCAACCCAATTGGGCGAGGTAGCACTAGTTCCACATAGTTCACCTATTTCACAATATGGAATACTGTTTTACAATCTTTTACTTGATGAAAATGCCTCATGCCATCTTGCTCTTGGGCAGTGTTTAAGACCTTGCATAAAAGATGGTGAAAAAATGTCCGATGATGATCTTTTGGCTGTAGGGGGCAATATCAGTGGCATTCATCTAGATTTTATGGTTGGTTCAGATAAAATGAACGTTGATGGTATAACGGAAGATGGCACAGTTGAACCGATAATGAGGAATGGTGAATGGGCTTTTAAGGTTTAATCTATTATATTAATTTATATTCTTAAATTATCAATAAAATAAAATACTAAATTTTATTTTTCTCAATAATTATTCTTAATTTGAGTTATGAAGATAAAACAAAGGCATTTTATTCGAAAATCCGAAATAAAGCCCCTAAAAGATGAAATCTTAAGACAATACGATCAAAAGTTTGTTGATCAAATATTTCCTCAAAAAAGTAATGTGGAGGTTATTGAAACTGAAGCAGGAGATACATTGTACGCGATTAATAATGTATTAAAACTTTGGAAATCTAAGGATGGCTATATTCCCGTCTTGACTCTGCTATTAAACAAGAAGATAGATTTGAAGACTGTAGTTGTGGATTTCGGAGCAGTTCGTTATGTAGCAAATGGTGCAGATATAATGCGACCAGGGATAACCAAAATAGATCCTTTAATCAAGAAAGGAGATATCATACAAATTATAGAAGAAACTAAAAATAGACCTTTAGCTATAGGAAAATCTCTTTTTGATGCTTCAGAAATGGAAGCAATAAGTTCTGGAAAAGTTATAGAGAATCTTCATACAATTCAAGATTCTGTATGGGAATTTGAAAAGCAGTTTAAATGAATTCTGCTTTCAAAATTGATCCAAGTAGAGTTTTTTCTGTTACCGCTAAATCATTAATTGAAAGGCTTTCTTTTTCATAATAATCCAGAAGAGCACCACACTCTTTGAATCTACTTAAATTAACAATTATTTTCAAGCCTTCTTCTATGATATTCTTATCTTCAAAACCATTGAAAGTGTGCATTAATTTGATTATTGAATTAGCTGTCCATAACTCATTCTCATAGAAATTACTGTCTAAACATAGAAAATCTTCGAAAATATCCATGAAAAACTCTACTTCAGAGATCAATTTTAGTATATACCACCTCAACCCTTACGTGCTGAAAAATACACATTTCTCCCTTGCAATTGCAAATATATATTTATCCATTAACATATTTTAATCCAATCATTTCAGATATTTTCCGTTATGATAATACTAACATTTTAAAATCGGTTGCAAATATACGAAATAGGTCATAAATATCTGAAATTATAAGAATGATTTAATAACCATAGAATTAAAACTGTAATAATATCTACATATCTATATTAAGGAATGAAATAAGAGAGTGATTGATTAACTTATATATTAATAGCGTATACTATATTTGTCCGGGATTCAACTTCATAAAAACCAAATTTTCTGTAAAGATTTAATCCTTTTTCATTATCCGCATCTACACCTAATTCTATTATTTTACACCCCTTCTTGATTAGTGATTGAATTCCTAATCGCAATAGATAACTACCAATTCCCTTATGATGATGAGTATGAAGCACAGCTAAAGTATTAATAATACCAATATGTTTTAAATCTGGATTGATAACAGGGTTGCAAATCCCAACAGTCTTTTTACCTTCGAATGCAAACCAAAATTCAATATCAAATTCCTTCCAAGCTGCTTTGTGAATCGATTTGAAATCTTCTACTTCATAAGGTGTAAAGTCTAAATTTTTACTAAATGCATCATTAATAACTGAAACATAACTATCAAAATCGGTGATTTCTTTCTCATTTTGAAATTTGAAATCTTTAGGAGAAACAACATTCGGAATTGAGTTAAAATCATCTAATCGCATCCAAAAATTATAATGAACAGGATTTAGTCCCATTTCTTTAAACTTAGTTTGGAGGGGAGAATTTAAAAATACAAATTTTCTTACATTGAATAGGATTTGTGGAACATTTGGTTTATTTATAAGATCTAAAATTGATTCAAATAGCTTTAATGAAAGTTTCGATTTATAGTATTCTGGTACTACTACGCTTTCAATCCACCAAGAATACTGTTTAAATGATTTAAAAATTAATGCAAAACCAATTATTTCTCCTTTCTTATCTTCTGCTATCAAACAATCGCGAGAAAGATCAGTTTGATCACCTTGCACCTTAAGTATTGCATCAAATTCTTCTTCATTTATTGACCAAGCCGGATTGATATCTTTGATAATCCTATCCCATACTTCAATGAGCTTAGTTTTGTCCTTAGTTTCATCGAATGATCTAATTTCTATAATATATCACCTATCCTCAAATTCTCGGAAATTCTTTAGAACACCTTATTTATTTATATTTATCATTATATTTCAAGGTTTGTTCCTTATTTGATTTTTTAGAATTAATTCAACATATTTTAAATTAAATTTTATGTTAAAGATCCTATGAACGATCAAGATTTCATTTTGTATGAACCAAAAGGGCGAATTGCTACAATAACAATAAATAGGCCAGATAAAGCAAATTCATGTAATGTTTCAATGTTAAAAGCGATTCATGAAAGTCTTATAAAAGCAGATGAAGATGAGAAAGTTAAATGTATTATCATAAAAAGTACTGGACAAAGATTTTTCTCTGCAGGTTATGATCTTAAAGAAATTCAAGGATCACCTGAAAGCGCAGTACAAATAACTGAATGGGGTAGAAAGGTTAATGAAAAGATGATTCTTATGAAAAAACCGATAATTACTCAAGTCCAAGGTATTGCAATAGGTTTTGGCTTTATGATTATCTTGGCTTCCGATTTGAAGATTTTTGCAGATAGACCTAAGGAAGAATTATATTTAAGGTTACCAGAACTTGCAATCTCCGCTTTTCCTCAAACTGGAGCAACTCTTTTACCTCTTTTAGCATTTGGATTAACTTATGCGAAGAATCTGCTATTTACTACTGATGAAATTGGATTGGTCTCATTAAAGAATATTAATTTTCCTACCAGAGTTTTCCCATTAGAACAGCTTGAAACTGAAACCCTCAATTTTGCTAAGCAGATAGCAAAATATCAAAAGGAATTTACCTTCTTTACAAAAACTATGTTAACGATAATGAATAAAGCCTATATCAAATCATGTCTCGATTTAGAAGATGAGTGCGGGAAGGTTGCTTATGATCCAAAGAAATTTACGATAAAGGAATTAGATGATTTTATAAAG
>CP070831.1:1786086-1792423 GCA_020344955.1 Promethearchaeota archaeon
ATTATAATAGCTGAATTTGTTTAATTCGTTGTAAAATGTATGCTTGTCAGTTTTATAGTCTTTTTGATTGATCAAAACCGCCAATGTATCTTTAAATCCTTTCTTTTTTAATAATCCAATTAGATCTTCAAAAATCATAATATCTCCTATACCTAATTAAAATGTTTAAGAACTTTTACTAATTTGTAATAGGAAATTAAAATACATTAAAAAACCTTTTGATTAGAAAATATTCATTCAAAAAGAATAAATTTGAAAATTTATAATAGAAATTTTTGTTTATTTCATATTGATAATGAAAATTGTTCAGTTGCAGATTTAACACTTTCTCTTTGTCTAAAAAGCTTTTGATAGATGGTGGGAAAAGAGTGGGAAAGATTTATATAGGATAAAAGCAATATAATATATAAATTATTAAAAAATATACTTTTAATTAAACATTTTTTGGAGGATAGTTAAAAAAAGTAAAAATGTTAAAGAAAATAAGTTCAGATATTATAAGAAGTATTGAAAGGAGTAGTAGACAAGTTAATAAAATTCCCACTTTAGATCATTCTAAAATTAAGGAAAAAATTCTAGAAAGTTTCATTGATGGAATAAATAGAAATAAGAAAATCGATAATCCATCATAAAACTAATTTTATTTTTAAATTTTTTTTTTAACCATTAATTTCTTAATATTGTATTTGTTTTATTATTATATCTATGAAATTCGAAGCTTTAGATATCGTTATTTTAGGACACTTAGCAAAGGATGTTATCGAAATTGATGGAAAAAGATTTGAAAGTTTAGGAGGAGCTGTTTATTATGGCGGAATTGCTGGAAGTCATATGGGACTTAAAATAGCAATTATCACAAAATTAAAAGAAGCTGATTATCCATTACTACAAGTTTTTGAAAAAAATGGTGTTTCATGTTATGTAAGCCCTTCGAAGGAAACTTCAGGATTAAGAAATATTTATTCTTCCGAAAATATGGAATTTAGGGATTATAAACCTATTGGATTTGCTGGATTATTTAACAAAGAGGATATACCTAATTTAAACCCACCGCCTAAATTTTTTGTAATAGGCTCAATAACAGCTGGAGAAATTGATTTAGAATTATTAGACTACATTAAAAGCAAATATAGAAATATATGTCTTGATATACAAGGTTTTATAAGGTTTATAAATAATGGAAAGGTGTTTTATTCTGACCTTTCATTAAAGGAAAAGAAAAAGATCCTCTCAAATATCAATGTGTTAAAGATTGATCAAACTGAAGCAAAAGTTTTAACAAATCATCAGGATATTAATGAAGCCGCAAGAGAATTGGTGAAATTTGGACCAAATGAAATTCTAATTACACATGAAAGAGGGATTTCAGTCTGTACATCAAATTCATCTTTTATTTTTCCTTGGAAAAACAAAAAAATAATTGGAAGAACTGGAAGAGGAGATACTGCTTTTATTAGTTATTTAGGTTCTAGAATAACCAAAAATTCTGAAGACTCTTTAAAATTTGCCACAGCTCTTACATCTCTTAAATTAGAAGCTCCAGGACCTTTCAATCTGCCATTATATGAAGTTGAAAATTTAATTAAGAAAGAATTTTAGTTAAGAAATGAGGATAGGAGGAATTATTGACATATCCACAAAGGATATTCCAGGCAAATCAAGTATGGTCATTTTTACTGTTGGCTGTAATTTCAAATGTGAATATTGCCATAATAAATATCTTTTACAACCTAAAGTAGGAAGGGAATATGAAATTACAGAAATAATTGACAAAATAAAAACAAATTTACTAGTGAGTGGTGTAAGTATTACTGGAGGAGAACCAACCTTACAGGAAGATTTAACTGAATTATGTCAGCATATTCATAAAACAGGGAAATATCTAAGCATAGATACAAATGGGTCAAATCCAAACGTCATAAAAAATATTGCTCCATTCATTAATCGCGTTGCTTTAGATTTAAAAGGACCTCCAAATAAAGAAAAATTCAAGAAAATTACAGGCACCAAAGTTGATTTAAGCAAAATTTCAAAAACAATTCAATTCTTAAATTCTCAGAAAGACATTGATTTTGAAATCCGAACTACATTTGTTGGAAATTTATTAAGTTCAGATGATCTTGAAGAGATTATAAACATCCTTATAGAATTAGGATTTAACGGAAATTTTGTGTTACAACAATACCAATTTTTAGAAGGTGTTGGTGAAGAATTTCGAAAATTATTTTCAAAACCAGAACATGATGTATTGGTAAATCTTTTGGTGCCCTATAAAAATAGGGACTTGGGTTTTAAATTATTTTTAAGAGATGAAATTGTAGGGTATTGTAATATTAATAAGATACAAAATTAATCTTTGATTTTACTCAATGTTTTAGTTTCTATTTTTGATTTCATAGCGTAGAACACAATAATTCCACATAGTATGATTATACTTTGAATTAGGACTGTTAACCAATTAAAAGTAAATAACAAGGCAATACAAATAATAGCTCCTAATAAGGCAATTATAGGATATCCTTTAAAACTGGGTTTCAATTCGAATGGTCTTTCTAACTTTGGTTTGCTTTTTCTTAATGCAATTAAACTAATATTAACTAAGAAGAAATTGATGAGTACTCCAAAAACAGTAGCATGTGCAACAATTGAAATATCACCAAAAAAAATTGGGATAATTGTAAAAACTGCTGTTAATGAAACCGTTACAAATGGTGTTCTGTATTTTGGTGAGATTTTAGTTAATCCTTCGGGAAGTGCCTTGTCACGTGCCATACCATACATCATTCTAGATGTGACAATTAACATTATAAGGACTGTATTAGCTGTAGCAAATAAAGCAATTAGAGATAAGATTAACCCCCCTATTGGTCCCAATATTGCCTCTGCTACTGCATTAAGAGGTGCATCAGAAGCAGCGATAGTAGAATAAGGTAGAATACTGATTACTGAAATAGCAGTAAGGCAATAAAGAATTGTGGTTATAATAATTGAATAAATTATTGCTTTAGGGAGATTCTTCTGAGGTTCTTTTACTTCTTCAGCAATATTAGCAATATCTTCAAATCCAATAAATGCAAAAAATATTAATGCAACTGCGGAAAATACTACTAAAAATGAAGAACCTGATGGAAGAGTAAAATAGTTAGGGGATTGATTTCCAAAAAAGCCTAAAGTTATAATAATAACTAAACCTGAAGCTTCTATGAGTGTAAATATGATATTGGTTCTAGTAGATGTTTTTATACCAATCAAATTTACTACAGAAAGAATTAAGACAAGAATGATAGCAAATAAAACATTGAGTAAAATTGAAGAAACATTAAATACATCAGATAAATAACCTCCAAAAACCAGGGAAACAGTTGATGCGGATAGTACACCAGAAAAAATAATTATCCACCCTAAAATAAAAGACAGAATTCGTTTTTTAAAAGCTTCTTCTGTATAAACAAACTCAGCAGCACTTTTAGGATACATTGCAGAAAGTTCTGCATATGATAATCCTGTAAATGCCCCAGTAATGGAGGCTAAAATGAACGCAAGCCACGAGAGATTTCCCGTTATTCCAACAACCGATCCTATCAGTCCATAGATACCCGCTCCTAAAATATTTCCCACTCCATATATAGTAAGAGCAAATAAAGAGACTCTACGTTTTAATTTAGGCTTTTTTTTTTCCTCTTCCATGATTACTCGCTTCTTAAATATAAATAGTTATTATTTCAATTTTATAAAAAATATCCTTTTTCAGCTAATTTAGTTTTTTAGTTCTTATTATGCAAGGTTGTTGTTCGGCTCTTTTTTTTTTTGCTTGTTGTAATCGTGATTCTCTTCTTCTTTTAGCTTCTTCAAACCGACGTTTTTCTTCTTCTGTTTCTGGAATTATTTTAGGAATTTCTGTTGGCTTATCGTTTTCATCAAGAGCTACAAAAGTCAAATATGCAGATCCTACATGTGTATGAGTTCCTGTTCTCAAACATTCTGCTTCTATTCTAACACCTATTTCCATGGATGTCCTTCCAGCATAATTAATTGAAGCTTTTGCGAATACTACATTTCCTATATATACAGGAGAAATAAAATCCATTCTATCAACCGATGCTGTTACAACATTGCGATGTGTATGTCTTGCTCCTGCAATTGCTGCGGCTTGATCAACAAGTTTAAGAATATGGCCCCCATGGACATTTCCAGCAGGATTCGCATGTTCGGGATACATAATTTGAGCAATTTCTACTCTAGAATCTGATACTTTTTTACTTTTCATATATAATCATTTTATTGAATTATTAAAAAAACTTTTTTAACTACTTTAACCCATAATTAGGTTTTCGTTTTCCAAAGAAAGCACTTGCTGCTTCATCCATATCTTTCGAAGAAAAACTTAAAACAATGGAACTATTCTCGAATTGTAAAATATTATTAAGACTCGGAGAATCTAATGATAAGTTAAGCGCCTCTTTTGTCATGCGTAAACCTAGGGGACTTTTCGTTAATAATTCTTCTGCTATTTTTATTGCTTCAATAAGTAAATTTTCTTTTTTTATAACTTTTGAAATAAATCCAATCTTCTTGGCCTCATTTCCAGATACTGCTCTCCCACTATAAATGATTTCAGTAGCCCTTGAAAGATTAATAAGTCGTGGAAGGAAGTAACTACTTCCCATATCCGCACCGGTTAATCCAATATTAATGGAAGCATTTATAAAATTAACATCTTCACTAGCAATTCTGATGTCAGAAGCCATGGCAAAACCTAGTCCACCTCCAGCAACTGAACCATGTACTGCTGCGATAATTGGTTGAGGAATTTTCCTCATTTTCATAATAATCTGAGTTATACGCCATTGATGGTACATTTTTCTTTTTATTGGTTCAGATACGTCTAAAAAATAAAATTTTTCATATCCTTCTGGATTCTTTTTTGAATTTAAGATTAAACCTTCTTGTAAATCTGTTCCTGCGGAAAAAGCCCTTCCTTCTCCACAGAGGATTATTACTCTACATTCGATATTAATCATCAAATAATCAAAAATTTGATGTAATTCTTCTTCCATTTGAAATGAGATGGCATTTAATTTTTTAGGTCTGTTTAACGTTAAGATTCCGATACCATTTTCCATCAATTCGAATTTAATGGTTTCATATTCCATATAATTTCACTTCTTATTCAGTTATTCACGATTTTGGATAGTTTGGTTTTCTTTTTTCAAAAAATGCATTAATGCCTTCTAATAGATCACTAGAAGTTGAGCATAGCATCTGTGTACGATTTTCTAGCAGCATTATTGTATCTAAACTGGGGGAATCTAATGAAATATTAATAGCTTCTTTTGTCATTCTTAGCCCAAGTGGACTTTTAGAAATTAAATTTTTTGCAATTTCGATTCCTTCAGTTAACAATTTGTCCTCATCTCCTTTTACTAATCGATATACAAGCCCAATTCTCAGGCATTCTTCAGCGTCTATAAATCGACCAGTATATAATATTTCAGCAGCTCGAGACATACCAATTAAACGGGGTAAATGATAACTACTTGCTAGATCAGCACCAGAAAATCCAATATTAATAAAAGAGTTTGCCAAATTTGCGTTTTCTCCAGCGATTCTTATATCTGCTGCTAAAGCCAAGGTAAATCCCGCCCCTGTAGCAGGTCCCTGAATAATAGCAATGATTGGTTGGCTTATTTTCCTCATTTTAACAATTAATTGGCTAGCTCTAGCTTGCCCGTATATCTTTGCCTTGATTAAATCTTTATCTGGAGCTCTCATGTAGAAAAATTTCTCCTTAAGCTCTTCTGGCTTCTTCTTTGATTGTAGTACTGTAGATTCTTTTAAATCCAATCCAGCACAAAAAGCCCTACCAGCAGCTTTTAGTAGAAGCACCCTACAATCAAGATTAACCATCAGATCATCAAAAATAGAATGCAAATCTTCAATCATCTGAAAATTTAAGGCATTTAACTTATCAGGACGGTTTAATGTTAAAATACCAATACCATCTTCTCTCAATTCAAATTTTATCGTCTCTAGATTCAAACTTCAAACCTCATTAATATATAATTATTAATTAAGAAATATCTTAGATAGGATTAATTAACTTAAAAATCCATAAAAAGTAATTTAATATTTAATGATTAAATAAACATATTTAAGCTAATATTCTTAGTTCAGATTTAAATAATGCCTTCAATAGCTAATTACTCATCTGGAAGAACCCAAAGGTTAAGAAATGATCTCCTTTCAAGCAAATATGAATTATGTATAGAACGTATGAGATATTTTACTGAGATTTATAAAAAATATCCTAATGATCCAGAAATTATAAAAAGGGCAA
>CP070831.1:1792523-1801061 GCA_020344955.1 Promethearchaeota archaeon
AAACATTTTAAATTTAACACTTATTATTAAATTTATAAATAATAGATATTCTCTCTTAGAGTGTAAACTAAATATGAGAGGGTGCTTAAAAATTGGTTGAAATAATACACATCTCGGATTTACATTATGGTTCTGAATTTGTTCCAGATTATATGGAAAATATAATACAATATATTAAAGATGTTCACCCCGATTCAGTTGTTTGTACTGGGGATTTAGTTCATAAGGGAAGAGCAGTGCAGTTTAGGGAGTTTCTACCTTATTTAGATCGGATAAGGCAAGCTGTTCCGCTATTAGCTGTGCCTGGAAATCATGATGCGAAAAATTCAGGTTTGATATTTTTTGAAAAGCTTATAGGTCCGAGGAGATCAAGATTAATTTTAGAAGATAAAGATACTCTTATTGTTGGGGTGTGTTCCGCGAGGGATGATATTGCTCATGGAGAGATCGGGGACGAACAACTCGATTGGATTGGTAGGCAATTTAATAAAAATCTAGAAAATAGAGTAATGGCATTACATCATCATTTAATTCCCAGTCCAATGTCAGGACAGAAGTTTACTACTGTCCGAGATGCTGGAGAAATTTTAGAACTCACCCAATTGTTTGAAGTAGATTTAGTATTGATGGGTCATCGCCACGTAGCTCACTCTTATATAATATCATGGAGAAAAAATTCGAGTACAACCTTTCTCTATAGTGGTACATCGACTTCGAACAAAGTTCGTGCGGATGATCCCCCTAGTTTTAACCACATATTTCTTGATGAGGGAGATTTAGAAGTATATATGGTTAATTCAACTAATCTTAAGAAAGCATTGTTAGTAGAACGAAAGGAGCATCATACAGAATTTATCAGACCAAGGAAAACAAGAATAGAACATCTACTCGCATCAGCAGTATGGGATGAATAATTGTATGCCTAAACCTAATACTCCACTAATTGCTGTTGATGCTGTTATTTTATTAAATAATAAAAAAGATTTAGTTTTAATTCGTCGTAAAAATCCCCCATACAAAGGAGAGTTAGCTTTACCGGGAGGTTTTGTAGTTATAGGTGAAACCGTGGAAGAGGCATGCATTAGAGAAGCATTTGAAGAGACTAATATTAATATAAAACTTGTTAGACTAATTGGTGTCTTTTCCGATCCTAAGCGTGATCCAAGAGGTCATACTGTTTCAATTGCGTACTTATGTGAACCAAGTACAAATAATGAAGATCCGAAAGCAAAAGATGATGCTGCTGTCTTAGAGATAATAAATTATTCTAAAATTAATTCTCTCAAATTAGCATTTGATCATAAAAATATTATTAAAAGTTTAAGGTTTCTGAACGGCTTTAAATGATTTTTCTATGCTTGTTCTATAATTTCATAAAGATTATAAAAGGAATCTCTAATAAACAAATAATGCACTGGACTATCTTTCCTTGGAACTTTTATCACATCATAACCCATCGAAACTGCTTTTTCAGTAAATTTTTCACGGTTTTCAACAATAAGACATATATGTGTAAAACTATCATTTGCTTTACTCATATCATCGGTTATAAAAACTTCAAAATTTAAAAATTGATTTCTATATCTTATAAAGGTATGTGATCTTTTCACTTTAAAAAACGCTTCCATCAAATCGAGAGGAACTGTTTTCGTTCGTACTTTATTTAAACCTAGTAAATTAATAAAAAACTTATCCGCTTCTTTTTCTGAATTATAACCTAAAGCTAAATGTTCAATTTTCATTTCTAATTTTTTCACACTTGTTATTATGGAATTATTTAGTATAGATTTATTTAGTATCTAAGTTAATTATATATATCCATTATTAACAAAAACATAAAAAAAATTGGGTGAATCTAAAATGGAATTAAGTGTAAAATTAAGAATTATCGCTGGAATTTTATGCCTTCTAATTGCTGTACTGCGTGTGGTTCAATTCTTTTTTGATCTTAACGGAGCTTTTGTTTATTCCGCTATTAATATCCCTTGGGGTGAATATGTATCTTTTGTAGAAGCAATTGGTGGAGCAATCATAGGAATTGTACTTACAATAGGAGGTACAGGTTTAGCATTTTTTGCCTATCTTATCTCAGGTGTAGTAATAATTGCAGGGAGAAAACTTACTTTAATTACTCTTGGGTGTAATATTATATCAGACATAAGTATTATATTATGTATTCGAGCTATTTATATATATACAATTTTTGGGTTGTTTAACATTTTACTGACTATATTCCTGATTATTTACATAGCAATTTTCTCGATTTGCATTGTATCATATATAAAAATCAGAAAAGAAGGCTCGAATTTAGATTAATTAAAAATTTAAAAATTTTTTTATTTTAATTAAGAACTTTTAATGATATCTTTTCTAAAACTTAAAAATTTTTGAGATATAATATTAATAATATATCAAAAAAAATGGAATAAGGTTAAGGTATTCATTGGATGACCAAAGTTTCAGAAACTGAGTTTCTAAATAAATTACTAGAGGTTGTATATAAGCTTTCAAATATAGTTAAAACTCAATCTCCTCGAT
Source organism: Promethearchaeota archaeon (assembly GCA_020344955.1). Taxonomy (GTDB): domain Archaea; phylum Asgardarchaeota; class Lokiarchaeia; order Sigyniarchaeales; family SOKP01; genus Loki-b32. The sequence goes on from CP070831.1 coordinate 1,795,062, forward strand.
TTAAGAAAAAGTGGGATGATTATTTGAGCCCACTAAATGATAAACCCCACTTGGTCCGCCAAATTCCTCTTGATAAAGATAAATTCTTAAAAGATATTGAATACAGAATTACAGTATTAAAAAACGTTGAGCAAGCAACCCTTGATGGATTCTATTTAGTAAAAACATTATTACAAACCTTTTACAATACATATTTTGAATCTGAGTTATTTAAAAATGATTTTACAGAAGAAGATCAACTAATATTAAAGTTTCTCGTCGCTAAAGAGATATTGGGAAACCTTATACAATATAATAAATTAGATCATGAATCTGTTCCATTAAAATATAATATAATAGCTAGAAATTATACTTTAATAAAATTAAAGGGTCAAAGAAATACTGAAATACTAGATAATTTGAAGAAATTAAATATTAAAGATGTGAAGTTAGCTGATATAAATAAGATCATGAAAGAAATCGCATCAGATGGCATCATTACAGTTAAAAAAAGGGGAAAATATAATTTTTATGAGTTGAAAAAAGAACTAGAATTAAGTAAAGAGGGAAAAAAATACTATAGTCAAGTCCTCCAACCATTAGTAGATTTTCCTACACTCTTTTTCCGTAGTTTTTTTAATATCAGAGAATTGAATGTTACACTTGACCAAAAAGTTAAGTTCCGCGATTTTCTCCAAACTATCCTACTAAAAACTGCTACGCAAGGATTTGGACCTACTAACTATGTTTTCCGTAATCTTGTTAAATATTACCAAAAAATAAAGGAAGAGTCTAATTAGAAAGAATAAATTACTATAATTTAAAATCCTTGGTTTTCTTTATTGGAATCTCAAACTCTTCTAACAGAGGAATTAAATGCTTCTTATCCTCAGAATTAGTTCCTTTCCAATCAATGATAAAATAATCAACCTGTTCAGAAGTATTATTGATCATTTTTCTAATTATTTCTTTATCTAATTCTTGAATATGATACTTTGGGCAAATAAATGACAAGGCAATATTGCTATTTATAATTACTCTACGATAGTTTGGAGCATAGTGTGTTCCACCAAACCCCAAGCCTATTTCTTGATTACTATCCCTTTTAAGTTTAACAAATTTATTAATTGCTTTTATAATTGTATTTGCTAATAACTCACCCGCTTCTTCAATTTTCCATTCTGTTTTACTACTCCCTAATTCCATGAATACTAAAGGTTTTTCCAATTTTGTAGGGCCATGGTGTGTTATTTCAATATCGAGTGAAAAGTTAGTTAAAGTATTTGGAAATTCTTGTTCAATCAAAGAGAGAAATCCCGCTTTATGAAGTAAAGCACTTGCTCTTGATAATTCTCTGGGTTCTCCTCCAAAATTCGGATCTTTACTCCAATTACCCGTAGTATGAACTAAAAATGACGGTCGAGTTGTTTTCGAAGTATGACGGCTTGCAAATATAAGATAATCAGGCTTTAATTCTGATTCCTTTAATTTTAAATCGTTCAAAAAAATAAGAGGATCTCTTGTTAATCCCAAAAAGATCTTATGTTCTAGTAAATTATTTTTTAATTTAAAAACGGGATTTTCATGCCATCTGACATTAATTTCCTCGAAAGCATAGTCTTTAGAAATTAAAAATTTATTTCTTATATTCATTGAAGCCTTATCTTCAGAAGAAGTTATAATTAGAAACTCGATTAATAATCACCTAAGAGCTATTTGCTAATATAATTTTAACTCCCTCAAATGTAATTTTATAAATCTATGTTATTACTACAAATTTAATAAATTTTAAATCTATTTTCAATAATAATGAGTGTTAATTTAATAATAGTTTTAATTCTTGCTTTACCCTTTGGAGTTTTATTTTTCATCGCGGATTATTTTGAACATAGACTTATTAAAGTTCATGCTTCATTAATCGCGGGGATCTCGGTATCCTATTTCTTCCTTATAGTTCTTCCTGAAATTGCTGAAAGATTGCCAGAATTTCCTTTTCATTTAAAACTATTTGAATACCTGTTTGTACTTATCGGCTTTTCATTTGTTCATGTATCTGAAAAATTAATTTTACAAAAAGTTGAAATGAAGACTCAAAAGAAAATGAGAAAACTAATCAAAAAAGAGAAAATTTTAGAAAATGTTGAGCATAATATGGAAAAATTACTTACTAAAGAACTGACCCATGAAAATCTAGATGAGGGTGCTCTAAGAGAAATGGCTAGAACACTTTCTGAATTAAACGAACAAGAAGAGGAAATGAAAAATGAAATAAATAATTATAAAATCAAGATTCAAAATAAAATTAATAAAGATTTAACTAATTTCCGACTTATTACAGATAATATTTATCACTTTCTTGTAGGTATTATTCTAATTGGACTATTATGGATCGAATTAGTAGGAGCTATTCTCTTTTTTGTATATGCCCTTTTTAGAACTGTTGTAACTAAACGATCTGAAGCACATCTCATATTCACAGATTTAGAAATTTATGAAGAACAAAAGTTTGAACAAAAACCAATTATTAAGTACCTCTCGAGTGGATCTGCCTTGATTGGATTAATAACTGGATTAATACTAAAAATGTTCTTACCAATTAATTTAGAACTCCTCTTTATCTTTTATTCGTTTATCTCTGGTGTAATTTTATATATTATTGTACGGGAAGTTATCCCAGAAAAAGAGAAAGGAGATCCATTAAAATTCCTCATTGGCTTAATAGGGTTCGCTATAGTAATTATAATCATCAATATCTTTACAAATGTATTATAAACAAATTTATCTCTAATAATTCTTATTATCAGAAATTAACAATTTATAAAACAAAAAAAATAATGTGTGTTTTCTTATTTAGATAAAATATACTCTTTATAAAGATTTAAATTCATTAAAAGTAAGTTTAAATTAATGTGAGGTTTTGAAATAAAATGGATATGAAGAAAAAAAATTTTAATGAATTGTTAAGTATCGATGATGATGATAAAAAAATCATAGAAATGATTGAGAAAGATCCTGATATTACACATTCCGATATAGCTAAAGAGATAGAGAAATCTCAACCTGCCGTAGGAGCGCGAATCATTAAATTAGAAAGAAAACATCTACTTACAAAGCAAGTTGGCTTCAATATAAAGGAAGTTGATATAAAAGTTGCTATTGTATATATCTCTACAAAGGATGTTGATGAAGTCGTTCAAAAGATTGAAAATTGTCCATTTATTAATCACGCATTCAAAATTTCAGGAGAATTTAATTTACTCTGTTTTATCGCGGCTTCTGATTTGCAAACAATCGAAAAATTAGTTGATTTATGCTTTAGAAGAGATAAAAACATTATAAATGTTAAAACAAATATTCTTATTGAGTCAATTCATAACTTTGTAGTTCCTATAGATTTTCAGATTGAGAATTTCGATGGAAGATATTGTGGTCCTGGATGCAACATGGCAGAAGATCTTCCAAAGTTTAAATTCAATCATCAAGAAGAAGAATAAATTAGACTGTTTGTCTTAATCCTTTATAAAAATTTATGGAGATAAATAAAGTAGTTTACAAAAGTTTAATTATCTTCAACTTTTGCTAAAACCTTCGCTTTAGCTATTTTATACTTACATTTCTCTCCGCAACCTTCTTCCAATGTGGGGTCATGTGCTTCGGAATCAAAATCAATAGGTAAAATAAAATCTTTCGCAATGTCAATTACTATTTCCATAGAAACATTCAAAATTTCAGGATTATTTCGAAAATGATAGTTAATAATATTATCAAGCTTTTGAAGTTTTGAACTGGCAAGCAAAATGCAAACGTTATGTTCACCACTTAATCTAAATGCATTTAGCATAAAAGGACAGTGTTCTGCCATATCCATAATTTCTTCTGGATTTTTTGTTTTTAATTCTACGGTTGCTAGATGTAAATCTACTTTCTTGAAATTTATTCCTGGTTGAAATTGAAGGATCCCACTTTTTTCAAGCTTTTTAATACGCATTCCAACGGTTGGCTGGCTTCTATCAATCTTCTGGGCGATCTCCGTATGTGTAAGGTTAGGATCTTCTTGAACAAGAGAAATTATTTGTCTATCAATATCATCCAGTTTTAATTTATCTGAAATCATAATTTTTTCATAATTTTTTTATTCTAATATGTATTAATTTTTGAAATTTATAAAATATTAGGGAAAATTTATAAAAAATTAGTAATCATTAATTTCACTTCTAAATGCAAATAAATGAAGAAATTAAATCTAAGAATCCTATTTTCATTTAATTTATGAGTTAAAAATCAGCTAATGGAATTTTCTTACAATAATAAATGATATTACCTTCAAATTTTATCTGAGCAGTAATAATTTTTATCCCCTTTTTTCTTGCTTCGCTTAAATTTTGCGAAAATTTAGGATCCATTTCCAAATTTGGAGCGAACAACTTTGCATTACGAAATATTAAGAAAAAGATAATTCCATTATGTTTAATGATCTCTTTGACATGCCTCGCTCCGCGTTCGGTAGGAGCGTCAGGAAAAAGTGCAATATCATTTTTTACCAATGTAACACCTTTTACTTCTAAAGGTACATTATCAAGAAGAAAATCAATTCTACTGCTACCTAATTTCACCTCTCTTTTGATATCTTTCACTTTAGAAAACTCAGGTAAAAACTCAAAAGCCTTTTGAGCAATTCTTGAGTGTAAAGCTGTATCTATGAGTACCCATTCATCAAGGTTTCTAACAGCCTTGATATAATACTTCAATTTCCCTTTAGAATGCGTAAATAATACTTCTGCACCTTCAAATAATAATTCTTTTAATCTACCAGGATCATGGATATGAGCAGTTTCTACTTTTTCATTATGTCTAATTTCCCCGATGAATCTATTAGGTCTTGAGATAAATGTTCCTTTCATTAAATTATTTATTTTAAAAAGAGCTTGTTTAATATTATTCATGAATCCTATTTTATATCAAAACTAATTATATTTAGATAAATCATTTTCACAAAAATAAGATATATCATTATAGAATATAACATTAATAGATAAAAAGATTTTTTTACTTGAATAATCATGATGAGTGAAGCAAACAATCAGATTACTGTTGAAAGTTACCAATTCCATCATATTGATACGTCCAAATGTAGACAATGTAAAGAATTTTCTTGTGAAGAAGCATGTTTTAGGGGAATCTATAAGGTTATTAATAAAGATTCTACTCCTAAATGTACAGTAGTCAAAGATCGTGAAGACAGATGTGTTAAATGTCACATCTGTACTACTGCATGTAAGTTAAAAGCTTTAATAATAGATTGATTTTTTTAAAAAAAATTCAGCAAATTTTTGAGATACATTGGCATTTACCACAACAATTCTTCGTTAAACTAATTTCTCCATATTCCATATTTAAATTAATTGGTAACACAAAATCATTAACAACATCCGAAATAATATCAATATGGACATCAATTACATCAGGATCCTCTCGAAAATTGCAGTTTACAATATGATCGACGTCTTTAAGACTTAATCCTGCAATTAGTATACTTATGTTTGTTTTACCACTCAATCTAAACGCATTAAGCAAAAATGGGCATTGCTTTACTTTTTCAATTTCTTTTTTAGGGTTTTTAGATTGAATTTCAATTCTACCAAAACAGAGATCTGCTACTTTTATATTTATTCCCGCTTGGAATTTCAAAACACCTAATTTTTCAAGTTTCTTAATACGCATACCTACTGTCGGTTGACTACGATTTACATGCTCTGCAATTTCAGTATGTGTCAAATTGGGTTCTTTTTGAATTAAATCCATAATTCTGCAGTCAATATCATCAATTCCTATTTTTTCGCTAATCATTTACTTTTCCCTGATTAATTTATATTAAAATATAATCGATATAAGAATATTCAATCATCGCGATACCACGATATATAAATATTACGATATCATCATATTTAAACCTTTGTGTCACTTATATTATTATAAAAACATTAATAATCCATTAAAACAAGCTTTAAAAACTAGTAAAAA
>CP070831.1:1801161-1809879 GCA_020344955.1 Promethearchaeota archaeon
CTAAAAATCTCTGATGCTGTTTCTATACCAAGTTCTTTTAATAATATCGAAGCTAACATCCGAGCAGGATATTTTGTGCAACGATCTCCTCCAATCATAGGTTGATACTCTAAATGCCCTATTCTGTCATAACCATCATAAGAGCTTAAAAGTATTTCTCCACCCCATATATTACCATCATCACCATATCCGACACCATCAGTACTAATGCCAATGATTTTTTCTTCAGGATCTACATTGTTTTCTACCATTAATCCTAAAATATGAGCAAAATGGTGTTGAGTAGGGTATAATGGAACACTTAATTGGTTTGATAATTCTTTACCAAATCTAGTAGTAATAAATTCAGGATGCGCATCACAAGCAATAAACTTAATTTCAGAATCTTTGATTTGAAGTAAATTTTTCATATGAAAAACTGAGTTTTTTAGAAATTCATAGGTTTCTAAGTGAGTAACATGACCTATGTGTTGAGTTGGAAATATTCTATTTCCTCGTAATATAGCTCCTGTATTTGCTAATTCTGGGCCTGTAGCAAGGGCTCCTTTTATCTCTAGATCAAATGGTAATGCAAGATACTCAGGTACATAACCCCTAGATCTTCTTATTAATTTCACTGAGTTTTTGTGTACTCTTAAAACACTATCATCAGCTCTTTGGTAAATTGGTTTATTATGAAGAAGAAAAATATCTGCTAAATCTTGAAGTTGATTAAAGATTTCATCATTTCTAATAGCCATAGGTATATAGGATTTATTACCACTTGTATAAACTAAAGGTTTTTCACCAATATATTGAAATAATAATTAATGGATTCCGGAATAGGGGAGCATAATTCCCACATTATTTAATCCAGGAGCTATTTGTTGACTAATAACAGAATTAACAATTGATTTTTTTCTTTCTAAAAGGACAATAGGTCTGCGAAACGAAGTTAATAGCTCTTTTTCTTTATTTGAGATTTCTAATTCATCTTCCATAGTATTAATATTTGGAACCATTAGTGCAAATGGCTTATATTTTCTTTCTCCTTTTCTCTCACGGAGTTTTAGAATAATTTCATCATTTGCTAAACAGACTAAATGTGTACCTCCAATACCCTTTATGGCAATAATTTTTCCATCATTAATCATCTCAGCTGTTTCTTGTAAAATAGAGTCTATTGATTTATCTTTGATTGGTTCTCTATTTTTATTATACAATGTATAATGGGGACCACAAACTGCACAAGCAAATGTTTGTGCATGAAATCTTCTGTTGTTGAAATCTGAATATTCTTGAATACAAGATACGGGATTTGCTTGATGGCAGAATGGGAAATTTATCATTGTAGTTCGTTCCCTATCATAAGGTAATTCGTTTACTGTAGTATATCTGGGACCACAAACTGCACATGCGATGAAGGGATATTGATAATATTTTTCCTTTTGAGGATCATTCATATCTTTTAAACAATTTTCACAAATTGCAATATCTGGTGGAAGAGTTAGACTAATACCACGTCCAGGTTCACTTTTCCTTATTTCTAAATCTTCAAATTTTTCTTCAAAATCTAAGTTGTTGGTTTCAATATTCTCAATAAAAGAAATTGCTGGTCTTTTTATCCTGATCTCTTCTATGAATTTTTGAATATTTTGAGGATACCCTTGTATAACCAGTCTTACACCAGCATTACCTCTATTGAGAATATAACCGTTAAGATTTAACGAGCGTGCTAAATTATACAAAAAAGGCCTAAAACCTACTCCTTGAACAATTCCAGTAATCTTAATTTCTACTGTCTTAGATTCTTTCAAATAACTAACTTCACGTGTTCATATTAAATTTAAAATCTAGTTAAATAAATATTCACTAAAAATAAAAATTAATATTTTATTATGATAAGTATTATTAAATTTAGCTTTTGTTTTAGAACTAAATAATATATAGAGCAAAAATACAGAAATATGGTTAAAGAAGAAGAAATATGGGATATATCTTATCATAAAGCATTTTTCAAAACTAGTCATAATTCATACGAACTTTCTGTAAAGGAACAGTTAAATAAGGGTGTTAGGGGGCTTGAATATGACTTACATGATGATAAAATACAAGAATTAGAGGATTTTGAAGTTTATCACTTACAAAATCATATAGATGTGCTCCTTAGTGAAGATGGTAATCCAGATGACCTTCTATTCTCTAATTGGCTCAAAGTATTAGATGATTGGTCTAGAGAACAAAATAAAGATCATGCCCCGATTACACTTTTTATTGAACTAAAAGACGGAATTATTGATTCGAATAATGAACCAGAAGAACTTTTTGGCATAAAAAAGATGAATAAAATAATACTGGATTCATTTCAACCTAAAACACTCTATACCTTTAAAGATTTTAGAGAAAATGATTTTAAATGGCCAACAGTTAGAGAATTGAAAGGACGTATTTTAATTGTACTTGTAAGTTATTGGGGAGGGTATTGGGCTGCTAGTGAAGATGGTTTTGAATCAAGACTAAAATATTTAAATAATTGTTTGGAAGGTAAAGACGATGTCTGTTTTGTATCATGGGTTCAAGAAGATCAAGGTGAAAAATCACCATACCTTAAAGAAAAAAGCAATTTTTGGAAATGTAGTCTTGAATATAGTACTGAAAATTTTACCGAAAATAATAAACTCCAGAGACTAACTCGAGCAGATTTTGATAAAATAGTTTGGGGAAGACATGTGAAAACTTATTATAACAAGAATTATGAAAATGGATATCGTTGTAATTTCCCCGCTACTGATGCATGGGGAACTGAAAAATACAATTCATGTTTTCCATGGTCGATTTAAGATTTTAATTATTTAAACTGTATTCTCATTAATCTTGTGATAATTTTTTAAAAATTTAAATTCATGGATTGCATATCTATTTATTACTAGCCAAAAGTACAAGTTTTAATTAATGAAATCTATACATTTCAAACGGAAAACTTTAAAGAAAATTTTGTGTTTAGTTATCTTTTTAATTAATTCCTATATTATTTTTGATAATCCAATAAAAAATTCGTATGTAAAATCATCAAAAATCGAAGAATTTCTTCTAATTAGAAATTCAAATATTAATGCTACTCGGTTTGAGGATTTTACTTATGATTCTGAAGTGGTGTGGGGTAATAATATTACATTTTCATTGAACTTTACCTATACAGAAGACAATGGCACAACATGGTATCCAGTTCTGAATCCATATGCTTATTGTAATATCACTATAACTGATCTTATGTTAACTACAGATTTTATAAAAACTAATATGACTTCTTTAGGTGATGGTATATTTTTCAAAGCAATAAATTCAAGTAGATTATCAGCTGGGGGCTCTAGTGAAATGTATTTTGTCACAATAGAAGGGTCTTGCCCCGGATATCCCGATCCACTTCCAGAAATTTTCCTTATAACTATAAATGCTATTCCAACAGGATTGAGTATGCACAATTATTCAACATATGAAAAATTAACAACAAACGAACTCTATCAATATTACAATGAAATAATTAATGTTACATTTAAGTATTATAATAGCAATTCAAACAATTCATTAATAGCGGATTCATTCACATATTCTTGGGATTATGGTTCTGGGACTCTAAATATTGATCCAAGAAATTCAGATTATTATATTCTTGAAATTAATACATCACTAGCACTTCACACAGATAAATATTCCTTCCAAATTAGTGCTGCACTCGAGAATTATACTACATTAAATTATATCTTTTTTCTGAATATATTAAGTAGACCTACAACCCTCAATGGAGAGACTGGCCTAATTTATATTAGTTCAAAATTATGGGTTCAAGAAGCTCACAATTTCACATTTACATATAAAGATGCTGTCTCTAATGAAACAATTGGCAATTTAGACGTAGCTACTTACATTTGGGAAGGATTATATGCGAATGGAACAGTAATACCTGGAAGAAATGGATCTGGAAATTTAACTCAAAACCTAAACAAAACCTATACTTTAGATTTTAACACAGAGCTTAGACCAGTCGGTTATTATTTCTTATATATTACATTACAAAAAGATAACTATATTCATAAAAATGCCTTTATTAACCTAGAAATCATACCCAGACCTACATTAATTAATGGAACAACATTAAACTTGACTATTTTTAAAGCTATTGAATTTAAGACCCCTTATAATTTCACATTTGAAATTAATGATACTTTAACACATAGTAGAATAGGAGATTTGGATCAGGCTTTTTATTATTGGTATAGAACAGATAGTATTGGCACGATTCTTGAGGGGCCAAGTCTAAACGTTGATTTAATTAAGGATTTAAATAATCTATATATCTTAGACTTTAACACCGAATTGAGAAGCGCTGGATTTTATAGAATTCATGTTGAATTCCATAAAGAAAATTATTCCTCAAGATACTCTCTAATAAATTTAGAAATAATACCTAAACCTACATTAATTAACAGAACAACATTAACATTAATAATATTTAAATCTATTGAATTTATGACAGCCTATAATTTCACATTTGAAATTATTAATACTTTAACACATAGTAGAATTGGAGATTTAGATCATGCCTTTTATTATTGGTATAGAACAAATATTTTTGGGACGAATATTGAGGGACCAAGTCAAAATATTGATTTAATTAAGGATCTAAATGATTTATATATCTTAGACTTTAACACTAACCTGAAGAGTATTGGATTCTATAGAATTCATGTCGAATTCCATAAAGAAAATTATACCTCTAGATATGCAATTATATATTTGATAATTTATCCTCCTTCTGAAAATTTATCTCTAAAAATTATTGGATACGATTTAACAATACTATTAGGGGTAATAAGTATTATAACCTTGGCGATAAAAAAGAAAATATTTGACCAAGGTTTGAAAAAAAGATAAAAATCTCTGTTAATACAGTTTTTCATGATATTTGTAATAAATACTACAAGTTCCTTCCATAGATACCATACAGGGACCAATCGGATTAATAGGAGTGCATTCTTCTCTAAACAGTTTACATTCATATGGATAAAGTTTTCCCACCATAATTAGATGACAAGAACAACCAGGAGGAATGTCTTGAGATTTTTCAATCTTTATATCAAATTTTTTATCAGCATCAAATTCTTGATATTTCTCTCTTATAGCTAAGCCCCCATCATATACTCTTCCAATTCCTCTCCATGGAGATGAAACAGATTCAAATACATCTTCTATTATTTTTTGAGCTAAAATATTACCTTCAGGCTTTACAACCCTTGAATATTCATTTAAAGTTTCATATTTTTTGTCTCTAACTTGCTTTAATAGCATTAAAATGGAAAGCATAACATCGTTTGGTTCAAAACCAGATATTACGTTTGGAATTTTATAACCCTGAGAGAATATTTCATACGGTTTTAAACCAATTATAGTAGATACGTGACCTGGAGATATGAAACCATCTATTTTTAATTGGGATTGACTCATTAAAAGTTCCAGAGCAGCAGGTATTAATTTATGAGCGCATATAACCGAAAAATTGGGGGGGGGGCCAGATTGCAATTCATATCCAATTAACGGAACCGTTGTTTCAAATCCAATTGCAAAAAATATTACTTCTTTATCTGGATTATCTTTAGCTATTTTAATTGCATCGTTTGGTCCATAAACTATCCGGATATCTGCTCCTTTTGCTTTAAGTTCTGCTAGTGATAAGTTTGTAGCAGGAACTCGAATCATATCTCCAAATGTGGTAATGATCATATCATCTCGTTTTCCAAGCTCAACAGCTTTATCTATATCTGCTGTTGGACAAACACATACAGGACACCCCGGACCAGAAAGTATTTCAATTTCTTTTGGTAAAAGAGATCTTAGACCATATTTAGAAATAGTATGTTCGTGGGTTCCACAAACATGCATAAGTTTAACTGGTTTGGCTAAATCTTTTATAATTTTGTTTACTGCTTTAATAATTTCACTTGTGAATTTTTTACTCCTTAATACACTTATCCCGGGGATATCCATTTGTAATACTCTTGCCTCCTTTAACAAATTCTAGGTATTGGTTCTCCTAAAGGCATATCTATAAATCGAGTGCCACCAACTATTGTTTTTAAGAACACTCTACCAGGTTTTTCCGCCTTAACTTCACCAATTATTTCAGAATTCTTACCTATTTCAGTTGACTTTAACTTCTGTAATATATTTTCAGAATGATTTGGATCTACTGCCATAAGAGCCCTTCCTTCACATGCTATATTATAAGGATCTAATCCCAACATATCGCATATAGCTATGACTTGCTTCTTTATAGGCACTTTTTCTTCTTCAATCCATAAACTTACTTTAGATTTATTGGCCCATTCGTTTAAAGCAGAAGCTAAACCTCCTCGAGTAGGGTCTTTCATGGCATGGATATAATTATTATTAATTTCAAACTTGATTACATCATATATTTCAAGTAATAAAGAAATATCTGACTTTAAATCAGTGGAAATATTCAATCCTTCTCGTGAAGCCATTAGAGCAGTTCCATGATCTCCGATACTGCCAGTAATAATAATATGATCACCGATTTTTATGTTATTGTCCAGGATTTTGATGTTCTTATTTTTGATCCCGATCCCTGTCGTTGCTATTATCATTTCATTTAAGGTTCCTCTTGGCATTACCTTTGTATCCCCTGCAATTATTGCAATATTTGCTTTTTTTGCAACAGAATTCATTGAATTAACAATCTTCTCCAATTCTTTAAATTCAAAACCTTCTTCAATAATTATCATGGATGTTAACGCTAACGGTTCGGCTCCCATCATTAAAAGATCATTAACTGTTCCAGTAATACTTAATGTACCTAAATCTCCTCCAGGAAAGAATAGAGGAGAAATTGTATGCCCATCCGCAGTAATAACTATTTCTTTATCATAGCCTTTTAATGGAATTGTGGCACCATCGTCTAATTCATCAATACCTACACCATTATAAATATTTTTAAAAGGGATATTCTTAGTTATAAAATTAATTAATTCTTCTTGTAAAAGACCTCCAGCTCCATGAGCCAAACGGATCACATTTGAACTCTCCTTTTTTCTACTCATAATAAAAAAAAGGATGCTAAAATTAAAAGAATTTAGATAAACTTCAAACACAATTGTTATAAATTAAAAGTGTAGAGAAATGCTTTTTGAACACAAATTATATTCTTATTATACATTTTTATCCAGAATTTTTATACATAATCAGTAATTTTTTAATAAAGTTATGAATAAATATTTTCAACTAATTTTTTTTAACAGAAATTAGCTAATTTAAATGAAATTAAAAAAAAAACAAAAATTGATAAAAAATGGCAGTAAAAGTAGCTTTTATGCAACTTTCCGATTGCTGGGGATGTCATCAATCCTTATTAAATGTACACTTGGGATTGTTGCCAGTTCTTCCAGCACTCGAAATAGTTTACTGGCCAGCAGTAGTAGACTTTAAACAGGATTCATTGAAAGCAAGAGAAAACGGGTCAATATTAGTTGGGTTCATTGAAGGTTCAATTAGAACTAACGAAGACCATGAAAACGTTAAATTAATGCGAGAAAAATGTGCGCTCATTATAGCATTCGGTTCTTGTTCATGTTATGGAAATGTACATGGGCTTGCTAACCAATGGAATAAAGATGATTTAGTAAGGAGAAAATTCTCAGAAGTTGAAAGTATAGCTGACGGGAGTGGCGGTGAGCCATCACAACATACTCCAGGTTTTAGAGATAAAATCGTAAATGTTGATGAGGTAATTAACGTAGACGCTTACATTTCAGGATGTCCTCCAAAACCAGAAGGGATAGTTTCTGCTATAGCTTTTCTATTAGGGCAAAAAGCTTTCCCTATGAATGATCTAGCATTTTGTAATGATTGCAGTATTAAAGATAACTGCCTTTTAGATACAGGAAAACTGTGTTTTGGACCAATTACTAGTATTGGTTGTAGTTTAAAATGTACTAGTAATGGAAATCCATGCGTTGGTTGTTTTGGTCCAGCAAAGACAGTGGATTCTAGAGCTGAAAAATTAAATAATATGTCGAAAAGCCTTACATCAATTAGTTCAGGAGATAAAAAGAATTTGTACGAATTCTTAACTTTATTTTTAAATATTCCATTGATGGCAGGATTTGATTTAACTGGAGATATTTTAAAACAAGTGAAGAAATATGGAAGTCCTAGCACTCCTTTAGCAAACATACCTCCAACTACAGAGGAAATTGCCGGAGGATTAATGGCCTTCTTAAGAGATAACCCTGATTTCACAGAAATATCAAATGTTTGCGATACATGTCCTCGAATTATAGGAAGTAAATCTACGATGACTAGAGTTAAAAGAGATTATGAAGGGCTCCCTAATTTAGATGATTGCCTTATTGAACAAGGATATATCTGTATGGGACCTGTCACTAAAGCTGGCTGTGGTGGTATGTGTTTAAAGGTTAATGCTCCATGTTCTGGCTGTTTTGGTCAAACTAAATGGGGTGTAAACCAAGCTGAGAGATTTGCAGATACAGTTTTAAAGCAATTTAATGTGAGTTTATCAAAAGATGATTTACTTACTCAAGTAAAAGATCCTACTGGAACTTTTGAAAAATTCACATTAGCATCAAGAAAAGGAGGCGTATAAAAATATGGTGAAAGAAATAGAAGTAGAGCCTGTCACTCGATTAGAGGGACACGGTGGTTTGA
>CP070831.1:1809979-1820451 GCA_020344955.1 Promethearchaeota archaeon
CAAATTAAATTATCTGAAAAAAGATTTCAAAATGAAAAAGAACTTTTACTAGGGACGCTTTCACAAAGATCTAAAATCTTACAAATTAATGGGAAATATCAACTAAAAAGAATTATTGAATAATGAAATATATCCAAAAATTAAAAAAAAGAAGGGATTTCGTCCTCATATCTCCCAATTTATCCCCTTATCTTGTCTTTTTGGCTGAACCCCTGCAATCCCCTTGATTTTTATCCTAAAAATTACCCAAATATAATTTCAACATCTTCATATATAAACAAAGGTATAAATTTTTAATTTCTAAGATAGCTTATCTAATTACTCAATAGAAAAAATATTATAAGGAAATGGATCATATATATATAAATGGAAAAAATGTACTCTCAAAAACCTCTAACAAGCAATAATCTTAATCTCTGATAGGAGTAAGCCCATAGATTTTTATTCACAACCTAATAAAAAACATACTACTTGAGATTTTTAAAGGTGTTCTCGATGTCCTCTTTGGTGATCTGCGAAAATTTGTCAAGATCTTTATTAAATCGCGTAGCTACTGTACGGAATCCCAAGTCATAGCCTTCTTTATCTTTCTTGTACTCTTCGAGGAATCTTTTCCAAAAAGCTATCTTCTCTTCTCTTAATAATCTTAGTACATCAAGTAAAATTTTAGCTAATGTTTCCAAATCACAATAATAAGACCCAGACTCATTGGGAGACAAATTATAATTAGTCCTATCAAGAAAGATCTTGCTATTAAGGAAAATATCAGGTAAAAAGAAAATATATTTCTCCAATTCTAAAATATATTCTTTTATTGAGCCTTCAATGCTCCCTTGATCATCTAATTGGTCTAACTTGAACCTCTGAAAGAGGACATTCACAATACTACCAAATTCATCTTCAATATTATCAGTATAATTATCCTTGAGAGCTTCACTTGCAACTAAATTAAAAAAAGCAAAAAAACCTTTACGACTGAGTTCAGATACATGTTGTGTGAAAGAGTACTTTTCTGGAAACTGTAGATCTTGAGGATCTCCAGCAACTTCAAGGTTAACATCATATGCGCGGCTTGTAAAAAGTGAAGAACTCTCCTCTCGTGTGCTATCATTCATATAACTCCACCAATAATTAGAATAGTTATAAATATAACATAGTAACTAAATTATTTAAATTGGAACTCTCCTTGTGTAAATATGATTTAAATTAAATGAATAAAAAATAAAAAAAATAGTATTTGTCTTACTTAAACTCCATTTTTGATAATATTTAGCCAATAGTCAAGATATCGCTTTGAACTCCGTTCTTTTAAAAAGTCTGATTGTCTCTTAGAGTCATATTGATTCCAATGGGCGGTTGCGGCTTTGAAATTTCCTACTTTAAACTGTTCCCACATGTATGTAAATAAAGCCTGAGTCTTGCGTCGATCATAAACATTTTCAATCTCAAGATTCCGTTTCTTAGATAATAATGCAAAATACTCGAACTTATTTTCCCATTTAGGACCATAAAGGGTTTTACCTGTCGTGGGATCATGTAATATGTGATGTGGAACAGCCTGATCATAGGGAATGAATTCACCCGTCTCCCAACTTCGCCCACCAGTTAGGTCCCAGATAATCCGTTTTACCATATCTTTCTGACCGGGTGACAAAATGCTTTTACTAGATGTTGGGGCGTCCGAAGAAAGTTGACTGAGTATCTTATAAGAAGATTCGAAATTTATATACTCCATCCCTTTCGTCTTTAGGTACAACTGAGTCCACTTTACAGCTGGATGATCGTTTGCAATTCCTTTATCAACTAGTAAATTAAGAATTTTATGAGCCACCCAATCAGGAGGATTGATTCCTGCGGAAAGAAGAGTGGTCAATTTGCCCCTAGCGGTCTTTTTATCATCTATTCTATCATAAATTTTTTCACTTATATCTTTTCTTTTCTTATTGAATTTATAAACACGTATTACATGTCTCCAAAAAGAAATTACTAACAAATCTACATTATAAATATATGAACAAAAAGAAATGTATCTCATAAAAATTAAAAAAATTATAGAACTCATTGTATACATCAAAAAAGTTTATATAATTGAATTTCTCAACTAATAAAAATTTAATAATTAATTAAAATTTAAATTATTATGACATCAAAAAAATATCTATCAAATAAGAGAACAGCTCAACAAACCATTTCAACATCACCTGCTATTAAAGAATGGGTGAAAAGATACGTGAATGTAAAACACATGAAAAATCCTAATGATGAGAGATATAAAAGCATTTCAAGTTTTTACAATTATATAATGGAAAATATGTTACGGTTATTTGAAAAAGGAAAAACTATTGATGACTTAAAAAGAGTCGAGGATAAAAAAATTAAGGATTTTTTTGATAGATTCACTTTTAGAGCTACAATACCACTTTATGAAATGGTAATTGAATCTAATAAATATACGCATTTTTCATTTGAATTTAATACACGATTTTTATTAATGTATCGAGATTTCTTCAATAGCGAGGTTAAATCCCATAATTTTGAAGATGCTAAATTATTTTTTGATAAAATAAGAACTAGATATGCTACTACTACGGTATCTAAAGATATGAGATTGGAAATAATTCCTTCTAAAAAAAATGGGCCTGCCAAAGCGATTTTAGAATTTATTGGAAAATTTAAAAATCTACATTTTGAAAATTGCAAATTTTTCGCAGCGGTATTTGGTATTCTAGGGGTAAGAGTAACTGATTTTATTTATTCTCCAGCAGATTATTACTGCAGATTAGATCTTATAGAAACAGATCTATTATTTAAAAAGGAATTAGCTAAGAAACAACGATTAAAACTCATAAAAGAAAACGTCGATTTTATGGTAAATTATAATAGAGTACTTGAGGAGAAAGATAAATATTTATGGATGAATTTATCAGAAGATAATGAATTATTTATAAGTTTTAAATCTAAGACTGCTTTTAATAAATGGATTAAAACAATTGAGAATGATTTGCGAATATTTGGTAGACAAGAAGACTTTCTTAATAAAATACTACAATTCTTTAATAAACTGCATTGGCTTAGAATTGAAAATATTAAAGATCTATCATTTCGTATTGACCCAGCTATAGAAAAAAATCCTAAACAAAAACAAATGTTAGTAGATTATCTTTCAGAGCATACTCAAATTACCCAAAATAATGGTATTTATTATTTAAAATAACCTATATTAAAATATCCTAAACCTTTTTTGAAAATTAATATAACATTTATTACTTCAATCTTTATTGTATTTGAATAAAATTTAAAAGAAAATTCGATTAATATGAACGAATTTGATTATGAAAAACTAGGTCTTAAATGTGGTCTGGAGATTCATCAACAACTTGATACCGAAAAAAAATTATTTTGTAGGTGTCCCGCTAAATTACAGGGAACTCGCGATCCAGATTTTACAATAGAACGAGCAATGCGTCCGGTTTTAGGAGAATTAGGTGTATACGATAAAGCAATGCTAACAGAATACCAAAAAGGACTGGGTATAATTTATGAAGGTTATAATGATGTAGTATGCACATATGAATTAGACGATACTCCTCCTTTTTCCTGTAATCCTGAAGCAAGAAGGGTTGCATTACAAATAGCTATGCTTTTAAATGCGAATATCATTGAAGAAATGCATGTTTGCAGGAAGAACTACTTAGATGGGAGCGTTCCATGTGGTTTTCAAAGAACTATGATTTTAGGTACGGATGGATATATTAATTTAGAAAGTGGTAAAAAAATAGGTATTGAAATCTTAAGCTTAGAGGAAGAAGCTGCAAGGAAAATTAAAACCGAAAACAAAATGAACTTTTTTCGTTTAGATCGATTAGGAATTCCTTTAATCGAGGTAACAACAAAACCAGATATAAATACACCTGATGAATGCCGTGAATGTGCTGAACGAATTGGATTATTATTAAAGTCAACAACTGTTAAGAAAGTACTTGGTTCTATAAGACAAGATGTAAATGTAAGTATCGAAGCAGGAACAAGGATTGAAATAAAGGGTGTTCAAAATTTAGGATGGATCCCAGTTTTAATTAACCATGAAATTTCACGTCAATTACATCTTATTGAATTAAAAGAAGAACTCGAGAAAAGAAATCTTAATGAAAAAGATATCCCTAATAAACCGGTTGATTTAACTGAATTCTTAACAAAAAACAAATCTAATTTTATTGCTAAAGGCATAAAATCAGGAAAAAAACTATATGGAATTAACTTCAAGGGATTTAAGGATCTTTTCGGAAAAGAATTAATGGAAGATTATAGATTTGGCACGGAAGTAAGTAGTAAAGTAAAAATAATCTCAGGATTAAAAGGAATCATTCATTCTGATGAAGATTTAAGTACATATAAATTTTCTAACGAAGATATTCAAAAAATCAAGAATGAATTAGATTCTAAGGAGAATGATTGCTTTGTATTAGTTTTGGGGTCAAACAAGGAAGTTAAAAAGGCATTGGATGTTATAATCACCCGAGTAAAATTTGCTTTTAAAGGAGTACCTCCAGAGACTAGAAAAGCTCTAGAAAATGGAAACACAGAATTTTTAAGAGAACTTCATGGGGGTGCAAGATTATATCCTGATACAGATACAGAAGCTATTTTTAATTCTGAAGAAGAACTCAAAGAAATTAAAAAAAATCTACCAAAATATCCATGGGATATTATAAAGCAATATTCTGAAAAATATAATACTGAAGAAAGAAACATAAAAGCCCTAATTTTTACAGGAAAACTCAAGCTTTTTGATCGTTTAATTGAATTAACTCCCGATAATCCCTCCTTAATCTTCACTACTCTCTTAGAAACTACAAAAGCTTTAAGAAGAGAAGGGAAAAATATTGAAAATGTAACAGATGACAATTATTATGAAATCTTTAGTCTATTGAAAAAAGGAAAAATAAGCAAAGAAGCTATTGAAGAAATATTGAGTCTAAAAGCAGATTCTCCACAGCTTTCAATTGATCAGATATTGAAAAAATTAAAGATCGAAAGCATTTCTATTGATAAACTCAAAGAATTAATAGATGAAATTGTTAGAAATAACCTCGATTTAATAAAAGAAAAAGAAATGAGAGCAAAAGGAAAATTAATGGGGGATGTAATGGAAATAGCAAGAGGAAAAATTGATGGTGCTATAATATCCAAAGAATTAGAAAAATCCATAAAAGAAACATTAAAGGAGATGAAATAAATGAGTGAAAAACTTAAAGGTTATAGAGGAGAAGGTAAAAAACTTCTAGAAAAAAATAAATTAGAGATATGGGACATTGTTCAAATTACTACAGAAAAAACACAATATGAAGGTATAATTTTACCTAGAATTGAACATTCTGACCCAAACTTCATAAATATTAAACTGGAGAATAATTATAATATCGGTGTTAAGGTTTCTGAAATAACAGAAATCAAAAAGATTGGAAAAAGAGAAGCCTCTTATAAAATTCCAGAAAAACAATTTCCGTATAATAAAGACCTACCAAATGTAAAGTTATTGGGAACTGGTGGAACTATAGCATCAAGGTTGGATTATACTACTGGCGCTGTGATTCCTTCCTTCACTCCAGGAGAATTATATAGTGCTGTTCCAGAATTGGCTGAAATTTGTAATCTTGATTGTGAAATTGTATTTGAAATTCTTTCAGAAAATATGAAACCAGAATATTGGCAAAAATTAGCGGAAAAAGTTAAAGAAGCAGCAAACTCAGGAACTGATGGTATTATGATTGGTCATGGAACTGATACAATGTCATTTACTAGTGCAGCTCTCTCATTCATGCTAAGAGATTTAAGTGTCCCTGTCGTCATAGTTGGAAGCCAAAGAAGTTCTGATAGACCTTCTTCAGATGCAGCTTTAAATTTAATCAATGCATCAATTGTTGCCAGCTCAGATATTGCTGAAGTCACAGTTACAATGCTAGGATCTTCATCTCATGATTATGGATTAATCCATAGAGGCACTTTAGTTAGAAAGATGCATTCTTCAGTTAGAAACACTTTTAGAACTATAAACAACATACCGCTAGGGATGGTTCAAAACAGAAAAATCAAAATGTTCACTAAAGATTATAAGAAAAGATCGAACTCGGAAACAAAAACATTAACAAATTTCGAAAAGAAGACTGCCTTAATATATTCATACCCGGGAACTGATAACGAATTAATTAACTTTTACATAGACAAGGGCTATAAAGGAATTGTGATTGCTGGAACGGGATTAGGACATGTTTCTACTACTATTTATGATTCAATAGAACAAGCAATTCAAGAAGGTATTACAATACTAATGACCACCCAAACTCTCCATGGTTTTGTTGGAATGAATGTCTATTCTACAGGAAGAGAATTATTAAAGATGGGAGTTATCCCTGGAAGAAATTTACTACCAGAAGTAGCTTATGTAAAACTAGGATGGGTATTAGGACAATCTAACAACCCAGAAGAGATCAAGAATTTGCTATTGCAAAATATCGCAGGTGAATTCATAGAAAGAGAAATTCCAATAGCTTTCAATTACAATATTGATGATTTATTGAGATCTGGTAAACTCTAAAAAAACAAATTCCCTTTTCATTTCAAATTCACATGGTTAAATGTTCCTTTAAAAAATTCCACATCAAATTATTAACTATTTCTGGTGCTTCAATAATGAGACCATGTCCTATCCCCTCAAGCAGTTCGATTGTTGAGTTTGGGATTTTTCTAAGTATAGGTTCGAATTCTTTTATTTCATCTCTCTCTTTTTCGTTCTGAAAGGCAAGTAATATTAAAGTTGGTTGGGTAATCTCATGCAATAACTCTCTTGTATCAAAATCTTTAATTGTCATCCAATGGTTAATATAATCTTGATAACGTGGAGGATCTTTTAATTGAGCAACTAAACCCATATCATTCTTGTATAATTCGAACAATTCCTTGTCTCGTTTTAATTTTTTTCTATAAGAAAGTGAGAACATGTTAGGAAGCATTATTTGAATTAATTTTTCTGGAGTTGCTGTTTTAACAGACGTTTCAAGAAACTTAAGGAATTGCTCATAAGTTAATGGAGGTACATAAGGGCCACTTTCGAAAAACATAATGGTTTTAACTAGTGAGGGATATTTTAATGCAAACTTCTGAACAATAAATCCTCCATTACTAAAACCGCACAGATGGATTTGTTCTTGTACTTCTAGATACTCTAATAAATCCTTGATATCTTCCACTAAAGTGTCTAGAGTATAAGGTTCATTTGGTCTCGAGCTTCTTCCTACTCCTCGTAGATCTAGTGCGATAACAGTCATTTTTTTTTTAAAAAATGATATTTGAAAATTCCAACTCTCTAATTTGCAACAATATCCATTAATTAATACGAGAGGCTCGCCTTCTCCCTCCTTTATGTAATTTATTTTTATACTATCCTTTTTAAAAATTGGTATTTTCTACCACCCTTTCTCTCGACTCTAAAATGGTTGAAATTGATATAATTTTACTTATCTTTAAAGTATTATGTGATCTATCTATCAATTACTATTTCATCTAAAATTTTGCCATAGAAATTTTAAGCTCTGAATTTACTCTTCCATCCTAATTTTCATTTAATTTCAATTTAAACGATTTTCTGATCGAAATTTTTATTGATTTAAAATAATTAGGTGATTCTATGATGCATGATCGATTAAGGTCAATTCGAGTAACATCTAATAATGAAGCCTTTTTCTATGATTATATCAAAAATAACTTTGCTGAATACTTTTTTTTCCATGTTGATTATGCTCAATATCCGGAAAGTACTCAAATATACATGGCTCTAGATGATGAAGACAAAATTCAAGGAATGGTCTTAATCTGGAAAGATCGCAGAATTCAATTGAGAGGAACCTCTGTAAGTCTTGGATTTTTATTAAATGGAAAAAATTATAATCCGATATCTATTACTGGATTTGATAACCATAAAGAATTGATCTCAAAATTCTTTCCAGATTATAAAAAAGAAATCGCGTTGTATCGTATGGTTTTGAAAAAAGGAGATCAAAAGGATTTTGAGAATTACTCATTCCAAAAACTAACTGAATCTCATAGAGAAGAATTAACATCATTAATGAGAATTGCCGATCCTATTTACTGGGGTTCACGCGAACCAGAGGATATCCTGATTGATGAAAATAATACCTGGTATGGTATAATGAACAAAAAAGATTTGATTTGCATTGTTGGGTTATGGAAATATGAGGGTATTGGATATATAGCAGTTGTTGGGACTCATCCAGATTACTTGAACCGAGGTTATGCTAGTTCGCTAATCTCATCGACCTTGAAAGAATTATTTCAAGATAATGAACAATCTTTTATTACAGTAAGGATGGCTAATGCTCCTGCTATACATACATATAAGAAGTTAGGATTTTCAATATGTAATGTTCATTATTCTTATGAGAGATTGTAATCTTTATCTAAAATTTTCACTAAAATTTCGTTGAAATCAGATGTTGAATTTACCTTTCCATGCAAATTTAAACAAAAATTTATTAATTTAATTTCAAAAATTCTTGTATTCTTATACTTTTCTATGTAGAGATGTGATATCTACCACTTCATCGTTTTTATTATCTATCACTGTTTGAGTGAAACGTTCATAGCGAGGGATAAAATTTAAATAAAAAGATACAGGTTGTACCTGATCAGACTTATGTTTGTTCGATCTTCGAATTATTTAAATACATTTATTCATAATACTATAATAATAAGTTGGGTGGTGGAATTTGGTTCAAGACGTTGGTTTATTTATTGGAATAGCCCATATCGCAGGGATTTTTGTAGGTTTTGGTGCACTCATTAGTATCACTCGCAAAAACGAGGTTGAGGTTTCCCAAATCGGGCGGATTCGCAGTATCGTCACAACCGGACTCATGGTGATTGTCGCTGCCCTTATCCCGATCGGTTTTAATCGCTATGGTGTCAGTGGTCACAATCTTTGGTTTTTTTGTAGCCTCATCTACCTTTGTCTCAACTCGGCCGTGGCCATCTTGTCAATACGAAATCCCGAGAATAAAAAAGTCATGATTACTCAAATGCGGTCCAGCCCATTAACAACCGTGATTTTTTTTCTTTTGCTTGAGATCCCGCTTCAGGTTCCATTAATTCTAGTCTTGATCGGCTTATACCCAGATCTAGAACCAGCCCTCTACACAACAGCGCTCTTCTTCAATTTATTTGAAGCCGCGGTTGTACTTACGCAACTTGTTTATTTGCAAGTTGATCGATCAAGTACCTAACGCGACCAGTACATATTTAAAGTTTCAATAGTTTCAGCAATCTTCTTTCGAAGTGTACCAAGAATTAACTTTGAGATTGGAATTCAATAACAATCAGTTGGATATTATATTGAAGAAGTAAATTACCCTCTGGGCTGTCAGTTAGCTACTCTAACTAATTCCATATTTCTTATAAAGGATCATTTTTATTTTTCCCTTTTTGAAATTTTATTTCCACAAGTTATTATTAATGCATTTTTGCTAATTTTTCACTGAAATCGTACGCTGAATTTACCTTTCATGATATATACAGATTTCTAATGTCTCAAAATTTCTTAGTTTGAATACTCATAGTAAATACATTTAGAATAGAAATTTTAGGGCGAGAATATCTCGCCCCAGACAATATAGGTGAAGGTATATGAAAATAGTGAGTTGATAAGGTGATACTCTTGATTAAAATTTAAAAAAAAGAAAAATTAATAAAACTCCCGGAGCCAGCTACATACATCCTCTACACACGGCCCGCGGATCTATAAAATTGAGTTTTATCTCTTTTCCACATTTCATACAATTTATTCTTATCCTTTTTTTCATGCCAAATTCTCCATAATTTTTTTTTAGTTTTTTATAAAATAATTAGAATTAATCTCGATTTTAGTTAAATAGGAAAAAAAAATGTTAATAAGTTATATATCTCGAGTGATACCCTCTAGTATCATTCGAAAATATAATCAATCTCGTCTTTTTCTTAAGTCGCTTCATTTTTACTCACTCCATTCTATTTTATTAGTTAGAAGGCGCCAAAGCGATTTCTATATATTTGAGTGTCTAATCTATTTTTCACATGATTAATACAAATTGATTTTTTGTGTTTTTTCGAGCGTTTAAACTTTTTCTTTCTTAGATACAGCTTCTTTTACCAGTTCTTCGGAAGGAACTCCGACAATGAGTTTGTCTTTATTGATATAAGCTCTTGCTAATCTCATTATTCTATATAACATTTATAATCCTCGATCAATTTTTGTTCGAACTTTCCCACATTTTTCGCATATTTTACGCTTCACAGCAATCACTTCTTTTCCTCTATGTATATAATCCTTATTAGGTCGCTGTTTCCATTTATGTAATAACCAACACTTTTTAGCCATCTAATCCCCTTTTCGTTCTATTGTAAAATAACACTTACCTTTGTCC
>CP070831.1:1820551-1825459 GCA_020344955.1 Promethearchaeota archaeon
TTCTTTATTTGATTATATCTTTTTTGTGAGTGAAAAAAATATAAAGTAAACTTAAATTTCTTATTGTAATGAAATTCAAGAAAGTCATTTTTTTGGCATTGAGTTTTGTATTTCTATGCATTTTAATTACCATAGTAAAAGCCAATCCAATCTTCTTCCCCACACCAAATGATATCCCTAAGATAATTAACAATATAGTATTATTCTTTTTATTATTCTTTCCTGCTACAATTGTTGTAGAATTTATAGCTTTTTATTTAGCTTTTGAAAAATATATTGCAATGAATAAGTTTGATGAAAGAGATCTTTTAAAAATTATTTTAATTATAAATTCATTAACTTTTCCCCTTGCACAAATTTTTGGGATTTTTTTAAGATTAATCTGGCTAAGATTTTCTACTTTCTATTATACATTATTTTTTGATAACTTTTCTTATTTTGGAAGCATATTATTAATTGAAATAGTTGTAATCTCATTGGAATCAATTCTATTCATTGATAAAATTAATGACATATTTATTAAAAAAGATTTAAATTTTAGATTGTCAAATATCAAAACTATCGGAGCTGTATGCATTGCTAACACGATCTCAATGTTTTTAGGATTACTATTACCATTAGGACTGGTGTTTTAATCAACATTCTTGACAAATCAAATTCTTATTTCTATTTTTACCTTTAGACTTTTTTTTCCAAAAACATATATTCTATTTTCTTAAATTTGATAATATTTTTTTTACAAAGCCTATTTTATTAATTGGAACTATCAATTATTGAATACTCAATTTAGTGTTTCAATAGAATATCATGACTGAAGATAAACCGAAACAAACCGAAACACCCTATGAATATTCTTTTGAGTATATTCAAAAGAAGTTGGAAGGGAAAAAGGATTCTTTTGGTATGTTGATGAAGGAAATTGTACGGACAGGAATATGTACTGAATGTGCTACGTGTGCCGCTGTGTGTCCTGTTTTAGAATGGGATGAATTAGTGGGGCAACCTAAATTAATAGGAAAATGTACTGGATGTGGTATATGTTATAATCAATGTCCAAGAACTATAACAGATCCTTATCAACTCATGGGAGAATTTAAGACAGGTTATGTCGCAAATACAAACATACCTGAAGTGATTGGGGGTCAAGATGGTGGAACAGTAACCAGTCTTATTTGTTATTTATTTGATGAACATTTAATCGACGCTGCTGTAGTCACAATGAAGGATCCTAATAAACCATGGTATCCAGTAGCTCAAATAATTACAAGTAAAGATGACGCTATTAAATCTTCGGGCTCGATTTATAGCCATTCCCAAACCGTTGAAGCTTTAATGGATGCTGTAAGAGAAGATTTTAGATCGATCGCTTTTGTGGGTACACCATGTAATATAGATGCAGTTTCTAAAATGTTCGACAGCCCAACTGGAATGTTAAAGTATTTTATGCGATGTCATGTTTTAAAGATTGGATTATTCTGTATGGATTCTTTTGCTCCTGAGGCTATTTATCCTTTCTTTGAAAAAGAGGGTATAGATTTATCAAAAGTACAAAAAATGGATATTAATAAGGGGAAATTCCATCTTTATTATGATCCACAAGGAGAACCAATTAAATCATATACTATTAGGCAATTGGATAAATTTAAATCTTCGAGCTGTAATTTTTGCACAGATTTAACTGCAGAAAATGCAGATATTTCAGTTGGTTCAGTTGGCAGTGGTGCTAATAAAAATACTGTATTTGCAAGAAGCGGTATTGGTACTGAAATTATAGAAGATGCTGCTGAAAAAGGATATCTCAAAGTAGAACCTTTCAATGCAATTAATCTAAATGCAGTATTATTCTTAGCAAAACTTAAAAAGGTTTCTCAATATACTGCACGAAAACGGAAGGTGTTCATAGTAAGAGATGCTGTTAAAAAAGAAGAGCCTAGAATTGAAACAAAACCAGAGGTGGAGGCTCCTGATGTTAAACCTCCTCTAGGAGCACGAAAGTTCCTTAGTGTTTCAAAAAGTGTCAATGAAGAAGATAAAATCCTTAACATTTCATTAACAAACACAATAGGTTTTGTTTTGGAAGATTTGAAAATTAGGGTTGTAGCTGTAGAGGAACTTTTTGAAAAAAGTCCCTGGATAACAACAATCACAGAAATATTTCCATATGAAACTATTGAAATAGGATATCCTTTAGAAATACCTGATGGTGAACCTATTAATGCTAATGTATTAGTTGAAGCTTCAACAGAAGCTTTTGGAAAAATTTTTTCCAGAACACTAAAAATAACACCAAAAGAATAAAAACCTAAATCAAATTTTATTAAAAATCTTAAATGAAATAAATTATTATAAAAAATATTAAAAATCGAAAAGTAAAAAGGTGAAATGATACGAAATTATCATTAGTGGGACTTTCTGGCTGTGGAAAGACGTCAGTTTATTCTGTAGCTTTTGCAGCTAAAAGACCAGAAGATACAAAAGGATTAGCACCAACAATTCTATATGAGACTCGAAGGCATCCTTTCCTGGGTCTCCAAGTTGGTATTTTTGATTTCGGC
Source organism: Promethearchaeota archaeon (assembly GCA_020344955.1). Taxonomy (GTDB): domain Archaea; phylum Asgardarchaeota; class Lokiarchaeia; order Sigyniarchaeales; family SOKP01; genus Loki-b32. The sequence goes on from CP070831.1 coordinate 1,823,107, forward strand.
GGGCAAGAAGAATTTCGGAAAGAGTATATGGAAAAGCCTGAAATCTTTAGAGGAACCGATATTTTAATACCTATTGTTTCTCTACATGAACCAAATACATTCAATGATGCAAAGGAATATTTTATTAGTTTATTAGATCTGTATCGTAAGAATAATGAAAAACCCAAGATCTTTCTATTTTTGCATAAATTTGATACTACGGATTACCAGAAAGAGCTTCTTGATACTAACGTTAAAAAAGCGAAAGAGATCTTTTTAGATCTGTTCAAAGATTACGATTTTGACTATATGCTCACAAGTATTTATGAACAAGACAAATTAGCGAAGGTTTTCAGAGATGTCTTAATTTCAGAATATGCTGAGTTAAAAGCGCACGTAGAAAAAGCAGAAAAACAGCTTGATGAGATCAAAGCTAAAGTAATTATTGCTGACATTTCAGGTAACGTAATTGTCCATAATGTTCAAGGTGTGAGTAGTGGGTTGACATTACGGGGAGACTTAAGAGATTTCATTAATGCTTGTAATACTGTGCGTGAGAACATTTTTATGGCAGATTCTTCGAAATTCTGGGGAAGAGACGGTGATGGAAAAGAAGTTGAGCTCCATATTTTCAAATATATTATTTCAGTACTTGTAATGAAGTCAGGGGAGCTTGATCGAGATTCTCAAGACAAATTGAATATGCTTTTGAATGACATGAAGCTATTCGCCGATTTAATTATTTCAGCACATACAGATTAAAAATAAATAATTACTTTTTTTAGTTCTTCTCTATTTTTTTAAATAATAAATTGATAAACCTAAATTATTTTAAAAGGTAAAAATAATGCCTAAAGCTAAAGCTAACAATATTGAAATTGAGTATGAAACATTTGGTGACCCATTATCAAAACCCTTATTACTAATTATGGGACTTGGGGCGCAAATGATCAGATGGGATGAGGAAATGTGTCAAAAACTCGCAGAATCTGGGTTTTACGTAATTAGATTTGATAATCGAGACGTTGGGTTATCCACCAAATTTGATGAAGCTGGTGAACCAGATTTAATGAAATTATTCATGGCTTACCAAAAGGGAGAAAAAATAGAAGCCCCATATACATTAAATGACATGGCGGATGATGCTGTTGGACTTTTAGATGCTTTGAGTATTGAAAAAGCTCATATTTGTGGGGCTTCAATGGGAGGAATGATTGCTCAGGTTATTGCATATAGACACCCTTCTCGAGTATTATCCCTTACTTCTATTATGAGTTCTACTGGGAATCCCGATTTACCTCGACCGAAACCAGAAGCATTGCAAGTCCTTCTAAAACCAGTACCTGAAGGACGTGATGCAATTATTGAAGAGGGGGTAAATCGCTTGAGAATTATTCATGGTTCTGGATTTCCATTTGATGAAAAGAAAGCGCGTGAATTGGTTGAAGCTTCATATGACCGCTCGAATTATCGGCCAGGTTATGCCCGTCAATTAGTTGCAACTCTAGCTACAGGAAATCGTAAAACAGCTTTAAGTTCTATAAAAGTCCCTACACTCGTAATTCATGGAAGTAATGATCCTCTTATGCCACCTGAAGGAGGCAAAGATACTGCTGAGACAATCCCTGGATCTGAATTATTAATTATAGAGGGAATGGGGCACAGTTTACCACCAGAAGTATGGCCTGAAGTATTCGAAGCATTTATGAAAAATGCATCTAAAGCTGGTCAATAAATATTAAGTTCTAAATTTTTTTTTATTAAAATATTTTTATTATAAAATGATGTGATCACAATAGTAAAGCGTTGTGCGTGGGTTGGCAATGATTCGCAAATGAGAGAATATCACGATAAAGAGTGGGGTACTCCTATTCATGATGATAGACTTCTTTTTGAATTTTTGATATTAGAAGGTGCTCAAGCTGGTTTAAGTTGGAATACAATATTACAGAAGCGTGAGAATTTCAGGGTTGCTTTCGATAATTTTGATTATACTAAAATTTCAAAATACACCGATGAGAAAGTTGAGGAATTAATGAATAATGAGAGCATTATACGGAATAGATTGAAAATTGGGGCATCTATAGCTAATGCTAAAGCTCTTTTAAAAGTGCAAAAAGAATTTGGTTCATTTGACAAATATATATGGAAATTTGTTAATTATAAACCAATTGATAATAAATATAAGGAACTCTCAGAACTTCCATCTAAGACCGAGCAATCAGAACAGATGAGCAAGGACCTAAAGAAACGAGGGTTCAAATTTGTAGGGCCTACAATTTGTTATGCTTTTATGCAAGCAGTAGGGATGGTAAATGACCATACAGTTGACTGTTATAGATACAAGGAAATCAATAACAGTATTAGTAAAAAA
>CP070831.1:1825559-1828170 GCA_020344955.1 Promethearchaeota archaeon
AAGATTTCTTAAGTAACTCAAAAGTGCTAAAACAAATCAAGAAAAATCCTTTTTTTCTTTTTTTTCTCTGGAAAATGGTTTTAGATTTCATAGTGAAGACTTAATTTTTTCAAAGGAATTTTCATTGAAATCAGACACTGAATTTACCTTTCATGAAATGTACAAATTTATAAAAAATAATTAGATTTTTAATTCTGAATTTTCATTAATTTTTTGTATTTATCAATTGATATAGGGAATTTCATTATTATACTCAAGTCTATGTAATCATGGAAAATCTACGAGAGAAACAGGATGAAAGTTAATAAAATAACAATTAAACCCAACAAAATTTTGATAGATTTGATATTGTGCCCTAAAACACTCCTATATTTGCAAGATTTATATTGCCGAAGATGTTCTTATTATGAATTAGATAGTGAAAAACATGTAGAGTGTAACTTTACAGGACATAGATACGGTAAACCCGATCCAATAAAAGACAGAATAATTCAGGATCTTTCGACATCTTTTATAACAGAACTTCCTATTGAAAAAAACACTAATAATGATAATGGAAGAAAAACTGTTTCAAAAATATCGCAAAATTCTAAATCATTGAATAGTTTTACAGAAAGATTGCATGATTCTAAATCCCGGAAGACCAAAAATGAATTAGAGAATAATGATCTTTCTCAATACCTTAAAAAGACAAATCTCACTACAAGACTAGAGAATATTAAAAAAGATCCTTCAGAGAAGGAATAAATAACTTTTTCTTGATAGAGTAAGTTCATAAATCTTAGGATAACACCTAGTTAGTAGCTCAATTATGTAAAGGAGTGATTCAAAGGAAGTTTCATTGAAATCAGACTCTGAATGTATAGAACCGAAAAGTCTCATGTTAATAGTGACTTTCACCTAAGAATTATTGCTAATATTAATCACTCAGACTGATTTCCAGTAATAAAATATCTTTAATAATTCTTTTTTCATCAGGATCAATTTCTGAATCTTTCTTAAGAACTTTAGCTTTATAGATGTCTTCTCTATTTTTATTATTTTCAACCATTTCTAATGTCATCATTCTAAATTTAATAAAGAAAATTAAAAAAATTTAGGTTAATCCTTCAAAAGTATATCTCAGATTTACTTATATTAAATAGTGGTAAATCGGGTTATTTTTATATTCTAAAAAAACATTAAGCAATGATTAATTATAAAAAAAAAAAAATTACAAAGAGATTTATCCTGCAGTACTTGCAGGGATTAATAAAATGTCATCGCCATTGTTTAGATCATAGTCTCCTAAATCGTTGTTTTCATCCATAGTGACTCCACCTGAAGATAAGTGAAAGTCATTAGGATCTAGACCATATAGGTTTCCTAAAGTATGTTTAATATCTCTTACTCGATTACTGTCATTTACAGTTAACTTTTCCTTCTTTTCACCGGGTCCAATTGTTGACATAAAATATAATGTCAATTTTTTTCCTCCTGAAGGAGTTTTACTAGCTGGAGTTTTAGATTTTACTGGTTGTTCTCCACCTAAATCTTCATCAAATTCATCAAAACTCATTCCTATCACATTTTTATTATTTTTTCTATTTTATAGTTTTAATTTTATTTAACTTAATAGAAAGTTGTTAATAATATATTATAAAAGCCATTGGAATGATTTTGGATTTTTTGAGTTTTAATAAAAAAAAAAATAATAAAAGAAAAGGATTATAAGTTTTTCATTCTTGGATCTAAGGCATCCCTTAATCCATCACCGAATAGCATAAACCCTAGTACTGTTATGAAGATCATAAAACCTGGCCATAATGCTGCCCAAGGAGCTTCAATTAGTTGTGATCTAGCTATGTTAACATCATTTCCCCATTCAATCATTACAGACTGATTAAACCCTAAAAATGAAAGCCCTGCTAGACCTAAGATAACTCCCCCTATACTAAATGTAAATGAAATTATTACGGGTTGAATACAATTAGGAAGTATATGCCTAAACATAATCCTCCAGTTTCCTGCTCCTGCAACTCTTGCGGCTTCTACATATGGTAGAGTTCTAGTCTGTAGCACATTTCCTCTGATTAATCGAGCATAAAATGGAATTCCTAAGAATCCCCAAACTAGTAGAATTATTTCGATATAAGGGCCATAAATCGCGATAAAGACGAGAGAGAGAATTAGACTTGGAAATGCTAAGAAAATATCACAAATTCTCATTATTAATGAGTCAACCCAGCCTCCATAATAGGCAGCAATCACTCCAATTATAATTCCTCCAGCGACGCTAAGGGAAATTGAAGGTAAAGCAATAGTTAACGATGTTCTAGCACCATATATTAATCTTGATAAAACATCTCCGCCCAATACTGTTTGTCCTAAAGGATGCTCCAACGATGGAGGTTCCCATGAGCCAGGGTGTGTTGCCATTGCGTCTGCAAAAGTTTGAGGTGCAATCCAAGGACCAAACACAGCTAAAGTAACGATGAAAAAGATAATAACAATCCCAATTATAGTTAGAACATTCTTCATTCTAGGCATAAATTTTCTCTTGCTTATACTGCGCTCATATTCGAATTCTCTAAGTGATAATTCTTCGAATCTTGAACCAGGTATAAGAAGA
>CP070831.1:1828270-1838276 GCA_020344955.1 Promethearchaeota archaeon
AGACTCACTTCTCCTCTGATTTATAAATACAATTAAAAGCATTCCTAGAAGTCCTACAAATAGGATATCCGGGATAATAATTAACATTGCAAAAAAGATAACTAAAGTGCTTAAATTTCGATAAAAAACCTTTCGATTAATCGGCTCTTCTAATATTATTAATTCATGTTCTTCTATGTGCTCAGTTTCCAAAGATTCAATGTATTCATCACAATGAGGTATCCAAATTTCTCTTATATGTTTTTTGAGCACAAAATAATCTAAAAGAGATAAAGTCACTAAAGTAGCAATAATAAAATAAATTGAAAGACTTGCAAAGAACCATATTGTTGAGAGATTAAATTCACTCGCTATTAATATATTTTGCGCAGAACCGAAAGGAGTTAGAGTAGCAGCAAGATTTATGCAAATAGTCATTCCCAATAATATTGGAGTGGGATTTATCTTCATTTTTTCACTTGTACTTATTATCATTGGTATAAAGATAACTGCAACCGATATGTCTTCAATAAAAGCAGCACTTAAAGTTGAAATTATACAGATCACCCAAAAAAAACCTCGAGTGTTAGTGTGGAACTTCTTTGTTATTCTTGATGCAATTTCTTGAAAAATCAATTGTTCCTCTAAAATCGATACTATTGTAAAAACGGATATTAGAAAAAAAATAACAGGCCAATCGATTGCTAAAATGAACTTATCAATAGTAAAAGCTGTTGGTGAGAAAATAAAAGTAGCTGTAGCTGCAGCTAACATCGCTAACACACTGTAAGTTAGAAAATCTGTTTTTTCACGAAAAAGAGCAATTATTACAATAACAAAACAGAAGATAACAAATAACTGTAAAAAGAAAATCATTATTTCTCTTAAGAAATTATATTCTAATTCTTTTGATATTAATTATTGTAATTTAAAATCTTAAAATTTCATCATTTTAAAATATTAAAAAAATTAAAAAAAAGATAATTGAAATATCACAAATTTAACTTTTCCACAGAAAGTGTAAATTACAATATTCTCGAGCCCAGAGCCCTTCTGGATTCGCAACAGTGAAAGTTGCTTTAGGCTCCATACCAGGTTTCAAGAATCTCCTTTCGTAGCATCCATCCTTACAGATAATTTCAATCCACATAATATAGTGCTCATCGGTCATAGGATGAGGGGTTCCCATTGAGATACCGACATCAACAGTGATCTTATTACCATCAATGGTAATCTTCGGAACATGTTTTTCTGTTTTCCAATCAGTAGTTTGTTCCTCCATTAATTTCATTGGTTGACCGCAACAAATAGTCTCTGGAGCGGCGGGATGCAAAATTTCAATAACTTTTCCACAAATGCTACATCTATATATTTCCTTTTGTTTCATCATTATTTCACTTATTATATTTTTGATTTTAAATTAGATTATTTAATTTTTAAAAATTTTTGTTTTAAATTAAAAATTTAAATATTTTTTTAGAAATCTTCGCTTGAAAAGAAAGTATATCTATTAGGTGCTTGTGATTCTCCAACATATGAAGTATATAATTTTTTAGCGGTTTCTTTCATAGTTTTTTAACCTCCATTTTATAAATTGGAAATTCGTTATATATGAATATATTTGGATTTATAACATTTCGTCTTTCTTATAACTTTTTTACTTATAATTTAAAGAATAAACTTAGATGAAATAAATAAAAGAAAGACGTAAATCACAAAAATCCTAATTTTTGCCAAATTTTGTTGGATAACCTTTTCTATGCCATGTCATCATTCCACCAGATAGATTTCTTATATCTTTAAATCCTGATCTTTCCAAAATTTGAGCAGCCATCATAGATCTTGATCCAGAATGACAAATTGCAACAATTTCCTTATCTTTATAATCAGCAATCATGTCAGTATTATTTAATAGATCACCTAATGGAATTAGATTAGAATTTTTAATATGACCACTTGCATATTCTTGAGGAGTTCGAACATCAATCAATAGTGGGGGCTCATCTTCTGTTTCAAGACGTTCATAAAGTTCTTCAACACTAATATTTGAGATTGGAGGTGCTCCAGAAGGACGTAATTCGGTTCGACTAAATTTTTTTCTGGGAGGGATAATTGCAATCGTAGGGTGAACTTTTTCAAGAGCAGCTATTAATTTTCCTTCTTCCTTTCCTAGATACAATAATTTCACAGCTTCGTTCAATTTTGTATATGCTTCAACGCTGGATTTAAATCCTGGATCTGTAGCATAAACTTTTAATTTTTTATTTCCAGGTAGTGTTTCTAATGATTTAATCATTGCATTTAGAGGACCTGGGCAAGCTAAGCCACTACAATCAACAATTACAAATTCGTCACTCTCAGTTGATTTTTGTTTTACAAATTCCTCTAAAATGGATTCTGAACTACCACATTGGGCAACAATATCTTCTGTTTTAGCGTGCGCCATCTCAAAAGTTTTATATCCTCCTGAAAGACTATAAACTTTTTTAAAACCAACTTGCATTAAAATTCTTGCTGCTAAGTAGCTTCTATACCCTACTTCACAATACATATAAATTGGTTTATCTTTCGGTAATTCGAGGAGTCTTTCCCTAATTTCATGAATTGGTATATTTTTAGATCCTTCAATATTTCTAGCTTCATGTTCCCTTGTAGTTCTAACATCTAAAAGAATACTATTGTTTTGAATTATTTTATCAATATCATGCCACTGCCAAATTGACATATCTCCTCTTAAGTAATTAGATGCTACGAATCCTGCCATATTCACTGGATCCTTAGCTGAACTAAAGGGGGGAGCATATGTTAATTCTAGTTCTTCTAAATCAAAAACAGATCCTCCAAATTTAATTAAAGTCGATATAACATCAATCCTTTTTTCTGATCCAGAACCCCCTACGGCTTGTGCCCCTAGAACTTTGCCACTTGGTACTTCAAATAACAATTTTAATGTAATAGGGGTAGCTCCAGGATAATAACCAGCATGATTATTTGGATGGATATATATTTTTTCATAATTAATATCTATTTCATCTAGTTGCTTTTCTGTGAGTCCTACAACTGCAATTGTAGCATCAAACACTTTTACAACGGATGCACCTAAAATTCCATTATATTTCACTTCTCTCCCAGCAATATTATCTGCTGCAATTCTTCCTTGCTTATTTGCTGGTCCCGCTAATGCAATTGAAATTGGTTTTTTTGTCTGGAAATGATTAACTTGAATTACATCTCCAACTGCGTAAATGTTTGGCTCTGATGTTTGCATATATTCATTAACTATTACATAACCGCGAGGACTTAATTCCAATCCCGAATTCTTAGCCAAATTGTTCACTGGTCTTATTCCAATAGCTATAACTACTAAATCTGTTTCTATTTCCCGGCCATTTTTAGTTTTTACAACAGGTTTATCATCCTCAGTTCGTCCTAATGATTCTACTGGATCTTCAAGAATAAGGCAGACTCCATTTAAAATTAATTCTTGGTGTATAAACTGCGCCATTTCTTTATCTAATGGGGGCATTACTTGGTCCAACATCTCAACTATTTTTACTTTTACACCTTTCTCAACTAAATTTTCTGCCATTTCAAGCCCAATAAATCCTCCACCAATAATAACAGCTTTATTGATATGATATTTTTCAACAAAATCTCTTATTTTAACAGCATCTGGAATCGTCCAAATTGTATGATAAGGAACATATTCAAGACCAGAAAATTTTGATATAATTGGACTCGAACCTGTTGCTAATATAAGATAATCAAAATTAAGTGTGTACTCCTCTTTCTTAATCAAATCTTTTACTATAACGCGCTTGGACTTGGTATCAATTGAGATCACTTCATTGTTGACACGAACATCAATATTAAACCAACTCTTGAATCGAGGAGGAGTCATTAATTCAAGAGAACTGCGTTCTTTGATTACATTTCCAACATAGTAAGGAAGACCACAGTTAGCAAACGACACATAAGGGCCTTTATCAAGGATTATAATTTCAAAACCTTCTCTTAATCTTCGTAAACGAGCAGCTGCTGAAGCTCCCCCCGCAACTCCTCCTACAATTACTACTTTTGTCATAATAATCATTAATAGTAATTTATTTCATTAAATTGATATAAAAATACTCTAACTTTTGTTAAAAGAACTATATCTTTTAGCATAAATAAATTAAAAAAATAAGTAAAATATTCTAAAAAAAATTAACCTCTATAATCTAGAATTATGACTGCATCAACAAATAATTCGTAATTTTCATCTTCATCAAAATCATGTATTACTACTTTTTCTACTTCATCCAACTCTCCTTTGATCTCATTTAACTCTGATTGATGTAATATTTTTACATCAGATTGCTTCAATTCTTTCGCGATTTCCACAGTTCCAGGAATTTCTTTAGCGGAAGTTACCACTATTACTCTCCCTGTGTATTCGGTTAGTTTGATTGCTAATTTTAAAGAATCATCCCCAGTATCAACAATCAAAGTCCTTTTCTCTTTTAGTTCCTCAAGATTAGGAACTTCCAAATAAACTCCTTTCCCCTTAAATTCATCAACTCCTAGAATAACTCGAACTTCTAGCTGACAGGAAGTAATTACCTCCACTTCTGGCTTTGTGCCCTCACGATAATTATTTATAGCAGCTTTTAAGGCATCAGCAGCTAGATTTGAACAATGCATTTTGATTGGAGGTAAGCCATCCAACTCATCTGCTACATCACTTCGAGTAATATTATAAGCATCATCAAGAGTCATTCCTTTAGCCATCTCAGTTACCATTGATGAAGTTGATACTGCTGATCCACATCCAAAAGTTCTGAATTTAATATCATCAATGATATCTTCTCCTTTATCATTTTTCCCTACTTTTATAAAAATTTCCATTAAATCTCCACATACTGGATTCCCAACCTTTCCATAACCATCAGGATTTTCAATTGACCCTACATTTCGTGGGTTACGAAAGTGGTCCATTACTTTATCTGTATACTTGTGTACACTCATTTAATTTTCCTCCTCTTGTAATTTTTTTAATAAATCTGAAGGTGTTAGTGGTGATAAAATTCTTAATTTTCTTACTATTCCGGGTAAAACTTCTAGAATTTTATCAATATCTTTTTCTTCTGTAAATCTCCCTAAAGTTAATAATAAACTCCCGTGTGCTTCCTCATGTAATAAACCACATGAGATAAGTGTATGAGATGGTTCTAGAGTCTTGGATGAACAGGCTGAGCCTGTTGCTACCTCCAATTTTTCATCCTTTAAGGATAGAAGTAATGATTCACCTTCAATATAATCAAACCGGAAATTAGCATTATGCGGGGTTCTTTTTTCAGGATGCCCATTTAAGTATGATTTAGGGATCTTTAAGATTTCCCTAATTAATTTATCTCTTAGGATTTTTAACCTAGCAGCTTCTTCATTTATTTCTGCTTTCATAATTTCTGCTGCTTTAGCAAATCCTACTATCCCAGGCATATTTTCTGATCCAGACCTTATACCTCTTTCTTGCCCCCCTCCAATAATAACAGGATTTATCCTTACTCCTTTCTTAAGATATAAAGCACCTACACCTCTAGGACCATAAATATCGTTCGAAGATAAAGTCAATAAGTCAAAGGGAACTTTTTGTACATCAATAGGTATCGTACTTTCACTTGCTACAGCATCAGAATGAAACCAGATGTTTTTTTTCTGAGCAAGTTCAGCAATTTCTTCTATAGGTTGAAGTGATCCAATTTCATTGCTAGCTGTTGAAATTGAGATTAAAATGGTCTCCTCTGTTATCAGGCGCTCTAATTTACTTAGGTTTATAATTCCAAATCTATCCACAGGAACTCTGCTCACTTTAAATCCTTGTCTCTCTAAATATTTACTAATATTCAATATCGATATATGCTCAATTTCTGAGATAATAATATTATTTCCTTTTCTCTGATTTCGAAGAGCTGCACCGATAATTCCTAAATTATTTGATTCGGTAGCCCCAGAAGTAAAGATAATGTTGTCAGGACTCGGAGCATTAATAAACTCAGCAATTTTAATCCTGGCATTTTCTAAAGAATTAGTAGCATAATATCCATAATTATGTAATGAAGATGGATTTCCAAATTCATTAGAGAAATATGGTTTCATAACTTCAAATACACGAGGATCCACTGGTTTCGCTGCTTGGTAATCTAAATAAACACTCATCTTTTTCTCCTCCTAATATCATTTCATCTTCTTAAAAATAAAAATTAAATCATCACCATCTTTACTAAATTCTACAACCTTAGTATCAGTCCTTTTAGCCCATCTTTTAAGATCTTCTTCTGCAGCAGGATCATCAGCAAGAACCTTAAAACATTGTCCCACACTTAGAGTTTCACTTAAATTCCTAACCTCAAATAATGGTTCTGGGCAATATAAACCACGAGTGTCTAGTTCCTCTTCAATTTTTAATTCCCTATTTTCTGTTTCATCCAATTCAAAAACCTCCATAAATAGATTCTATTCTAAAATCTTCCTTGAGATATAAACGATTCAAAAAGAGTATAAATCTTCTCATTATAATTTAATATACTTTTACATTATCCAAGAAAAATATATAAAATCAATAAAAAAAGACAATTATATTTTATAAATCTTTAAGAAAAATAAGGGTAATAAGAGAAAATTAAAATCTAAATTTTATAATCAAAAAAAAAGTTTATTCTATTCCTGCTAGTCTTTTAATATGCTTTACCCCATCGACAGCATCATCTGCAAAATCATCCGCTCCTAATTTTTTTGCTAGCTCCATATTTAGAGGAGCACCCCCTACAATCAATTTAACTTTATCTCGAAGCCCTACATCTTTTAAAGCTTCATGAACTACTTTTATTTGTTCAACAGTCATAGTAAGTAAAGAACTTAAAGCAACTATCTCAGCTCCAGTTTCTCTTATTTTCTCAATAATTCTATTTTCATCAACATCCATTCCTAAATCATATATTTCAAAACCAGAACTTAACAAAAGAGAACCTAAAATATTCTTTCCAATGTCATGATTATCTCCTTTAACTGTTCCTATAATTATTTTTACTTTATCTTCTGATTTATCTGAATCTGCCAGTGCTGGTCTTAATATTTTAAAAGCTTCTTTCATTGTTTCTCCAGCTAAAACAAGTTCCGTTAAATAGTACTCTTTTTCTTCATATCGACGTCCAACCTCGTCCATACCTATCGTTAAAGAATTCAAGATATCAAACGCATCTTTACCTTCATCTAATGCTTCTTGCACAGCATCAGCAATATCATCTACTTCTAATTCAATTATTAATTCAGTTAATTTTTCAAAATCCATAAAAATCTCCTTAATTCACAAAAATGCAAAATAAGTTTTTATTAAAGAAAATTAAGATTTTCCTTTAAATCTTATTTTAATAAAAAAGTATACAACTAAAACTAATTTAGGTTTAAACATAAAAAAGAGAAAGAGGGAGATGAGAAAAAATAAAATCTTAAAAGTCTAAGATTTTACAAGATTAGTTACCATTTTAATTAGGAAATTAGGGGATATTATTTTTTATTTCTCTATCTTCCCTCTAGGATCTTAATATGATAATTTAATATTTAAACTTAATTTAATAATAAGCAATAAAGCTATAATATTACCAACAAAGTTTTTAGTAAGTAATTTAACCATTAAAATATAAGATAGTTTTTGTCGGGAAGAATTCCATCTAACAAATTAAGGTATTTTCAAATTATTCCTAAGGATTTTCAGATATGGCGCTAAAATTATAAAGAAAAAATTATTATAAACATCGTGTCAGAAAAATATAATTCTTTAGATGATGTCGAACAAGAAACGCCTCTAGAAGAAGATAATACCATATCTAACTATGATCTCATAAAAGATATCAGTAAAGATTATGCTGTGTATTGTGAGGAAACAGTTAAAGATTATGAAATTGGAGATTTTATTGTACGAGCTGTGGATAATGTATCTTTATCAATAAAAAATGGAGAATTTCTAGTTATTGTTGGACCTAGTGGGGCAGGTAAAACTTCGTTATTAAACCTGCTAGGAGGGTTAGATTCCCCTAATAACGGAGCAATTTATTGTTTTGGTGTTAAAATATCAGTTATGAAAGAAGAATCATTGGCAACTTGGAGACTGCTGAATACTGGATTTGTATTTCAAAATTATAACTTAATTAGTACACTAACTGCTGAGGAAAATATAATGTTTCCAATGAACCTTTCAGGTGTAATTTTTAATGAACAGAGAAAACGGGCAGAAGAATTATTAATGAAAATGAATCTAAGTGAACGAAGAGAACATTTGCCATTTCAACTATCTGCGGGTGAACAACAAAGAGTAGCAATAGCTAGGGCTTTAGCAAATGATCCTCCAATGATTATTGCTGATGAACCTACAGCAAATTTAGATAAAAAGACAAGCCAATTTATTAGAGAGCTTTTTAAAAATTTAAAGGATAATATTAGAACAATTATAATAGCTACTCATGATGATTATTTAATAAGTTTAGCTGATAGAATTATTTCTTTTGATAATGGAAAAATAAAGAAAGAAGAGCTAATAACTGAAATCTAAGAATAAATAGAAAATAAAATTATGTCATCACTAGATTTTGCTCTAAAAGACTTATTCAGGAAATGGAATTCGAATTTTCCGTTCTTATTAATTATTATTTTAACAATTGCTTTTACTGAGTTCCTGATTTATTTTACGTCTTCATTAGGATTAAATGTTTTTGTCCAAACTTCATATATTAATAATTACTTCCTTTCTGGGGGGATAAACTTGATTTATAGAGATTTCAATATTCTTATTCAGATTTTACTAATTGCCCTAACAGTCGTTATAGTAATCATTATCACAATTACATTAGTTTTAAGCAAAAAAAGAGATATTGCTATTATGAAATCTTTAGGTACACTCCCACGGAAATTATATAGTTTTTATTTACTCGAAGTTTACATTCTCTTTTTAATAGGTTTTTTAGGTGGTATGGTTACTGGATTTATAATATTCGTAATATTTGCTTCAATTTTAAGTCTTTTTAATTTTCAATTGACTTTTCAAATTGATTTAGTTTATACACCTATTATGTTCTTTTCTTGTATAATCGGAATATTTATTATTACGGGTTTTGTTTTGAGAAAAATTGGGAAACAAAAAATAACACACAGCTTCTCAAAAGATATACCTTATAGTTATGATGCTTCAAAACCTATTAAATTCATACCAAAGTGGTTAACTTCAATAGGATATAATATCAAAATCGCTGTAGTAAATACATTAAGAAAGAAAGGAGAATTCAAGAGATATTTAATATTATTCACAATTATAGGACTATTAATTTTTACATTAGGATTGGGGACAATAACTTTAAATTTATCATCTCGAGAGTGGATTTCTAAAGCCCAAAATGAAAACATAGTAATTATAGGACATGAGGACGTTATTAATAATTATTCTCTAATGTATCGAATGTTTTCTGATCCCTCACTAATAATTAGTGATAATGATATTAATTTTACTAACCCATCTTATTTTTTTAATTTAAGTGTTATAAGCGAGTTATATAATGATAGTAGAATAGAGAAAATAGATGAGCGATTAATAAACTTCTATGATGTTAAAGAAGTATCAGGAACTCATATCACCGAAGATGGTAGATACATACCTATTGGTCAAAATCGAGAAGGTATAATTCCTTTAATAGGGGTAAATCCTAAAAATATTATTCAAAATTTTGAGATTGAAGGGAGATTTTTCAACGAAGAAGATAGTGATCAGAATATAACTATTGGGGATGGATTAGCATACAACTTTTTTGATTATGCAATGGACCAGGAATTAGAATTGACCCATTTTAGTAGGTTATTCGGTATATCTGGTGTTATCATTGATAGTTTTTTCAGTGGTTATGCTTGTTATATGAATATAAATGAATCAAGAAAAATATTGAACTTATCTAATGATACTGTTAATATAATTATGTTAAAACTAAATTCAGGAGTTTACAAC
>CP070831.1:1838376-1842616 GCA_020344955.1 Promethearchaeota archaeon
AAATAAAATTTATATACAAAAAAGTTTAGCGTGAGAATTTAACGCAAGATTAACTCCTTTTTTTTAATCCTAAGTATTCTTTTATTTGTTTTTTTACTACACTAACTGCCATAGCTATTATTCCACTTTTTACTTTAGGATGAGATAGAATTATAAGAAACATATCTTTTACACTTGGATTTTCTTGATCTATTGGAGCAAGATCTAACACACCTCCTGTAGCCTTTAAAGAAATAGATTTTATATTCCCAGCACCTAACCCTTCAATTATATCTGTACCTATCATAGATAAGTTCATTCCAATAGTAGCAAATAATGAATCTGAAATTCTACTTGATATTGCTGAAGCTAATATTGTCCCATCTGTTTTTATGATAGCAGATGCTTCTATATTCAAATCCAAATTGAGTAATCTTTTTAAAATTTCATTCATACTTGAAGGTGGTATTTCTTCCTTTGGTTTTTCCATTTCAGTTTTCGTATCTTCAGGTAATTCTAATTTTTTTACGGTTATCTTCTTTGAAAGAAAGCTAAGTACTTTAGTCATATCTTTTTCTAATTGCTTTTGTCTTAGTATGGCTTCCTCACTTTCAGCTCTCTCCAATGGGATTGGAGTTATCCTAGTAGATGGAGTCTTGTTTATATCTTCTAAAACGGAGCTCTTAAGTTCGGTAAATGCTTCTGAAATACTATCTTTACGGTAAGAAGGAGGTGTGGGTATTGAAGAATGAGAATGTTCAATAAGGGTTCCTCTATAAGGAGGCGCTGGAATTTCTTGTAATATTTCAGATTTATCCTCTTTAAATTCAATTTCACCTTGTTCAGAAATTTTATCTTCAAGTTCCTCAATCTCAGGTTCAGGAATTTGATGTAATTCAACTTTATCAAAAATATTTTCAGATTCTTCGGGAATTTCTTGTAATTCTAGTTGAATTTCTTGCTGTTTTTCTTTATTTTTTTTCTCTGCTTTTAACCTTTTCGATCGAGATGATTTAGAAGAAACTGGGAGTAAAGCACCACATGTCCTGCATGTATGGCTAACTTTTTCATTATTTGTGGTGCCGCAGTTTTGACAGATTATCACGGTTTTATTTCCACTCTCAGAATAGTTTTATTAATCTCCCCAGTCAAATATGTTTATTAAATAAATAAAGAATTTGTAATTTATTAGAAATTGTATGATATAATATAAGTAAAAACCCAATTTTATTAATGTTAGTAATAACAAAAATACAATACAAGATTTCTAAACAAGAGTAATTTAAATTCAAAAGTAATTATTTGAACAATATTTCTTTGAGTAAGGTTGTGAAGGCTTCAAGATCTTCTTTCCGAAATACTGGATCTTGCTTAACTAACATTAGATAGTATGGTAATGAACTAGATTTTAGATTTACTTGTTTAAATATGAAATTTTTGCCAAATCTCTGAACAATCATTCTGTCTTCAAGCCTTCCTTCCATAGGACTCGTATCTTGAAATGAATCATGAAGAGTTAAGAAATATGGAACGCTAGCGGTTAAAAGGTGCTTGGTTTCGTCATTTTTATAATAAGAGCCGATTATAAGTGAATTATCATCAATAACCACCACCCCTTCGGAATCTACTTTTTTAGCAAATTCAATAATAGTCTTTTCTATTAATTCTGATTTAGGATATAAGCTTAAAAGAATTTCGGACATAGCCGTAATGATGGAGCCAAAATCGTAGATAGAAGTTTCATAATAATATAGTTCTTTATACTCAATAGCTCTTATTTTATCTTTCAAATCGATTATTAAAGCTTCCATTTCATTTTGTGCACTTCTTCTCAGAGCAGGATCATATTTATGAAGAAATACATATATTGGAGGCTCGATTTCTAATTTTTTAAACTGTTCTATTACATCTTTAAAATATCCAACAGCTTCAGGTATTCTGGGTTTATTTTGGATATCAATCACATAAATAGCAATTTCAGTACCTTCAAAATATTTACCTGGGTTTTTTAAATACGCAATACGATATGCTGCTTGCCCTCCTAAATCCCATTCTGATATTTCCTTCCCTAGAAAATCAAATATTCTTCTTTGTGCTCCCCTAGTTGGTGATAGAATCGCAATCTTAGAGAATTCTCTTTGAAGGGCTAAAATAATGCTTGTTTTACCCGCATCATCAAGACCTGTGAATAAAACCTTATTCGGAGCAACCGCTACTTCAGGTTCTTCTTTTTTCAAGTATAATATTGATTGCTTCAGATTCTTTTCCAAAGTTAAATTTCACCTTTAAAAATATTAAAGTAATTTGTATATAAATATATTCTTTTTGTAAGATAAAAAATTACATAATGCTTTTTTAGATTTTCCCTTGTACTTTGTTTTGTATAAATACAATGATATTTACATTCTAAATCAGACATAAAATATAATATCAAAATTGAGGTATGTTCAATAATTCTTTTATTTTTTCTATGGCTTCGATAGGAGTTTTCACCGAATGTATTTTATCTGTTCTTCTATTATCTAATTTTTGATTAGCTATTTTTGAAGACCATCCAGAAACGCTAGACAAGGCTACAATAGGTTTCTGATAGATCCACGCGAAGCAAATTTCTGATAATGTTCCCGCTTTTCCGCTGATAGCTAAGCAAGCGTCACCACTAAGTACAACCACAATATTTCTTGCTTGAGAAAACGGACAAGGAATAACAATATCGACAAACTTGTTCGCACCAGATTTTTCTGTATGTGGAATTATACCTATTGTTAAGCCATTTTCTTTTTTAGCGCCTTTGCATACAGCTTCCATGACACCAGATAGCCCTCCACATACGACTATAAATTTGTTTTGCGCAAGTAATCTACCAATTTCAATAGTTTTTTTTTCAGTTTCCTTGTCAATTTCACTTGCTCCTATAACACTAACTATCCCCTTAAATGCATTTTTAAAATCTAAAATCATAATTTTCAGACTATTTTAATTTTCTTTTTTTATGATATTTATTTTAAGAATTAGTTTAATAATTTAAAAATTCAAGAGTTATTAGAATTTGATCACATTAATTGATTCGATTCCGTTGTTTATTTTCAAGACATTTTTTTCTTTTATAACATTTCCTATAACTTGAGCATCCATATCATGCTCTTTAAACATTTCTATTACTTTTTTGCAATTATTATTTGATGCTGTAAGAATATAAGAAGTTGTAAGATACATCTTTATATAAGTGACTAAATCATAGTTATTCTTTATTAAGGTGGGCGGAATTTCAATTTCATTAATATTTACATCTGCTCCAACTCCAGAATATTTGATCATTTGCAGCAACGTCCCAAATATCCCTCCATTTGATACATCTTTTGAAGCATTTACTAAATGCTCTTTAGCTATAATATTCATTGCTCTTCTTTTATTTAAAACAATTTCTGATGACTTGAACGTTGTTGTATCATAGTAAAGTTTACTTGCCTTCCCCACTTTTCCATCAAAATCAACTGCTAAAATAATTTTATCATTTATCTCAGCATTTCCAGCAGAAATATAATCTTCTTTCTTAATTTCTCCAATCATTGTAGAACTTAATTCAAAGCATTTACTATAGACATTAGTATGCCCTCTAATAACAGGAACTTGAAATTTATTTGATCCTTCGCATATTCCTTTTAACAATTCATTACATGTACTAGGATCTTTAACAGAAATAATTATACTAGCTGCTAATGGAATACCTCCACATGCATAAATATCATCGACGCTTACTAAAATAGAGCTAAAACCCGCTCCAAATGGAAACTTCTCAATAAATTCTGTCCTTATTCTATCAGTAGTGATTAGTATAAATTTATCATTATCATTTATTGCTGCAGCATCTTCTCCAATATCACTGAAAATTTTACCACTTTTGAATGAATTTTTATCAATATATTTAACTATAGGGTTAATTTCTTTCTTTTCTATGATATATGGGTTTGTTCTAATGCTTTCAGCAATTTTTTTCAGATCCATGTATGATCTAAATATAAAGCTATTAATAATTAAATTTGCTTAAATTAAATTAAGAAATTTAAAAGTTAAAACCAAAATATTTCTATTTAATATAATGGAAGAATTACTTAAATCTTCAATTGTAAGAGTATTAGTATTCAGTGTGTATGGTGAAATGGGCCCAACTCCAATTTACAGTTTCCCAAATTATGTGACTGAAAAAGAGGCTAAGGAACTCATGCAAGATTCAGAAATACAAAAAGATTTTATTTTAACA
>CP070831.1:1842716-1845546 GCA_020344955.1 Promethearchaeota archaeon
CAATTATTATAAAATTGCAAAACTCATGAAACTAGGAACACTTAACTTAAAAAACAGATATATTCTGGCCCCAATGCTAAATGTTACAACAGCACCATATAGGAGATTTTGTATAAAATTTCAAAAAATTGGATTAGTAAGTGTTCCAATGTTATATACTAAAAAAATTGAAAAAAATCCTAAATCTATAGAAAAAGATTTATTTAAGATTGAAGATGAACGCCCCATCAGTATACAAGTGATAGGTTCCGACCCCGAAGCTCTGAAAAAATCCATTGATATTCTCGAAAGTTATAAGTTTGACGCATTAGACTTAAATGCAGGATGCCCATCTAAAAGAGCAATTAAAGCTAAAGAAGGAGGATATTTAATGAAAGATTTGGAGAAATTAAATTTATTAATAAATACAACAGTAAAATATTCTTCTAAACCTATATCACTTAAAATAAGAACAGGCTTCGAAAAACCAGTTAATATTGAAGAATTAACGAGAATCATAAACAATTCTGGAATTGAATTCTTGATAATCCATGCAAGGACTGTTTTAAGTAAATTTAATGAAGGAAAATTGGATTTAGACACAGTAAAGAGTTTAAAGGATAGTTCATCAATTCCTGTAGTTGGAAATGGTAATATCATCAATCCTATCAGTGCTAAGCATTTTATAGACTATACTAATGTTGATGCATTTATGGTTGGAAGGGAATCCATAGGGAATCCAGAAATATTCAATCATATTCATGAATATTTAGTAAATAATAATTTATTTTCTTTAAGAAATAATATAGGGACTGTGGAAAAAAAAATTAAAATTTATGAGAATATAATTGATGAATTTCTTGATGGAATTTCACATCCACTTGGAAACAATCATATCAAATTTGTCGAATTGAAAAGAAATACTATCTGGTTAACAAAAAATATCAAAAATTCAAAAACTATAAGAAATCATTTAAGTATAACTAAAAATTTAAAGCAACTCAAGGGGATTATAAGCAAATATTTTAATTCTTAAAGTTTTTTAATGAAATAGAGAGCTACCAATAAACAAGCTAAAACTCCACCTAAAATAGATAATATAATAAGAACTAAACTAATAATTTCTATTACAAATAAAAATTGGCTGCTATAATCTGCATAATATGCATGAGTTACTGCCGAAATAATTAGAAAGATAATTAAACAAATTGCTGTTAATACAATACAAATTAAACCTACTTGAAGATAATTTTTTCGTTCCATCAAATAAACCTTAAAAAAACTAGTATAAAGAATAATACAAAATTATTATATATACTTTTTCAAGAAGTCCTACTTCACAATAAAAGACATCAATTAAAATTCTCTGATCAAAAGCTTTTCCTTTTGTAATTGAATTTATCACTGTTATTTCAATAAAATGACTCAAATCTTATATAAGATAAGTTTTATAAGTTAAATGATAATTTTATGATTTAAATCAAAAAAAAAAGAAATGCGATATAATAAAATCTGAAAAATAAGGTATTTTAGATAAACTCAGTTTTAGAGGATAAATCATGAATAACAAGCCAAAAGATATTAAAATGTTTTTCCTATATCTATTATATGGAATAATCGTAATTTCAGTTATATGTCAACCACCAAAATTAATTAATCAAGATGAAAATTTAACAGGTTTAACAACTTCGGGATTTTGGGAAGAATCTCCGATATTTATCAATGCAACAGCTACAGGAGTTGGTGCTCATAATTGGACTTGGGTTGAGAATCAAGTCTGGTTTGGAGGAGGTAATGGTACATTCGGAAATCCCTATCTTATTGAAAATATTACAATTGATGGGAGTCAATCTGCTAATTGTCTTGAAATTATCAACTCTAAAGTGTTTTTTATAGTTAGAAATTGTACACTTCATAACTCAAGTGTAGGGGTTTATGATGCAGGGATTAAATTGATAAATACTAATAACGGGTCAATTATCCTAAATAATTGTTCGAGTAATGGAGCAAATGGAGTTGTTATATTTTTTGGGAAAAATAATACGATCTCAGAAAACCATATACGTAATAACGCACAAGATGGAATCTTTTTACATCTGAGTAATAATAATACCTTTTTGGAAAATGATATCATAGATAATACGCAATATGGGGCTTTTTTAAATTTAAGTGAAAGTAACACCTTAAATCTCAATAATTTTAGTGTTAATGGATTACATGCTGTAGATAATGGCACATTTAATAATTGGGATAATGGAACTATAGGTAATTATTGGGATAATTATACACAACTAGGACCAAGTGCAGTTGACGCTAATGATGATGGAATTGGTGATATTCCTTACGATATTAGCGGTTCTGCCGGTACTAAAGATAATTATCCTATATGGGAAGATGGGGATGACATCGCTCCAAGTATTACAATTGATTCTCCTACAAATTCAACATCTTGGAACACACCTCCACCAATAAATGTGACCGTTTACGATCCAAATTTCGATTCACTCTGGTACAAGGTTGGTGCGGATACAGAACCATTAGCAAACAATACCGAAGAATTACTCCTTGGTTCAATATGGAGCGGATTAGGGCAAGGCTCGTTTCAATTAGAAATATATGCGAATGACACTGCGGGAAATCTGAACGATACACATGTATTAATATTATATAAAGACAACGCAAATCCTACAATCGTAATAAATACTCCGGAAAATCAAACCTATTGGAATACTCCGCCACCCATAAATGTGACTGTTTATGATCCGAATTTTGATTCACTCTGGTATAAGGTTGGTGCTGATGCTGAACCGTTAGCAAACAACACCGAAGAATTACTCCTTGGTTCTATATG
>CP070831.1:1845646-1853524 GCA_020344955.1 Promethearchaeota archaeon
AAAAAGACATAATAGCGGTGATAAAAGGAGAAACGAGATTTTTTTCCATTTCAAAATAATCTGTGAAATTTTTGCTGTAAAAGCAAATCCCTGATCTATTAAAAATAAATAAATTGTGAATATTTGTATTATCATAGGATCTTTTGATTACTGAAGGTAAAGATATTCGATCTTGTATTCCCATGATAACCTATTTAAAAAATAAGTATAAAAAGGACAGACTTTTCAATTTTAAAATGTTAAATTCCCAATATCAGATCTACAACTCCATTTTCCATTTAGAGAAATCGTTTTCATTAAAATTGTCCTAACATTCCAATTAAATCAATTATTTCCAATTTGGAAAATATTATATCTTACTAAAGCTATTATTGATTTTAAATTCTGCTTCATTTTATTCACAATTTTGGACTTTCAAAAATTGCATTTAGAAGGTTGTTATTCATCGTTTAAGATGATCTAACCTTAAAGTTTAAAAATAAGGAAGACGGAATAATAATTAAATTACAAAATTTACTTAAAACATTTTTAAAACATTTTTAAAAACTTTAAAGGAGGAATAAAAAAATGGCTAAAAAACCTGTTGCTGATACCCTTTTTGTCAAAAGTAAAGTCCGAGAATACATTAAAGGCAAAAATTGTAATACAAGTGGGGACTTAATAGATGTTCCAGCACTTAATGATGCTATAATCGATATTCTTGACAAAGCTATAGGGCGTGCGAAAGCAAATAATAGAAAAACAGTTCAAGAGAAAGATTTATAGAACTCTTATCAAAAGTATTAAAATTTTTTTTTTGTTTAATTTATTTTTATCTAATAATATTGCAAAAATTACTAATTTAGAACTCCATAGATACTTAAATTTTTGAAAGTAGATTTTGAATTTAACACACACAACCCACAAATAATAAATAAAGAATAAAAATTCCGAACCAAATCGCCTTATACCTTATTCTCTTTCTTGAGATAATGGAATTTTTTATTCTTATTTTATCTTCTTTCTTAAATAATCATTAAATCACTCTTTAGCAAGATCTTTATCAATGATAAAAAAACCAATCGACAAGACACTCTTTAACCTTTGAAGGTCATCTTTTAATTTTTTAACACGTTCAAATGGACCTGATACTGCAATAATTTCTAAACATTTTTCATATTCCAGGTGTACATGCATGGTAGAAATAATTATATCATGGAAATGATGTTGAATGTCATTCTTTAAGATTTCATCAGTTTGTTGTATGTTTGCATAAATTGATCTTGAACTATAGTCATGATTATGTTTATCTTCATCCGAATCTTCATGAGAATGATGTTGATCTAGTTCAAAATGCTCATGAGACATCATTATAGTTATACAACCCACTACATTTTCTGATACAACAGAAATATTCTCTTCCTGTATCATAAAAAGGTGCATTGCCTTCCGAATAGAATCAGATCTTGAAATCCCTAATTTATTTCTGAATTCCTCAAATTTATCGTATAGATCTTGCGGAAGAGAAATTGTAAAACGTTTATATTCTTCCATATTAGACATCTAAACTATTATAAAATTAAAGTAAAACTAAAATATTACTTCCTTATTATAATTGCAATTGGCACACTGGCCTGTCTCCATTGTGCGATCTTTCCACTAAATTCCAAATCCAATTTTACTCGTCCATGATCACCAATAATTATCATTAATGAATTTGATCTAAGTTGTTTATAATTACCCAATATCCATTTATCAGTTCTATTAATCAATTTTTCAATTAGATCTTCAGGGGTTCGTTGCCGTAATTGCTGTTGCTGTTTATGTAAATTCTCAAAATCCAAGTAATGCATCCAAGAAAGGTCATGAGTGTTTATAACTTTTGCACTTTCAACCCAAGTTGACATATCGGTTTCTTTAGGAATAGATTTTGTCCCTCCATCGTATCTTTCAATATCTTTCTTTCTTCCAATAAAACAGGATGTCTTTCCGGCGTTATTTATAGTTTTTAATAGATGAAACCCATTAGGTTCAACTTCAAAACCACCATAGATTAGTTGATGTAAAACTCCTAAAGTATAAGGATTTTTTGTAGATAATAGAAGCATCAGTTCAGACTGTTTAATCATGAATTCAGGTTTCATATATGTAATTTCAAAGAGACCCATATTATCAATTAGGTTTATGCTTATACGCTCAATTCCTTGATATAAATCTAAAATCTGTTGAACCCCTTCCGGGATAACTCCAATTGGAGGTTCAATACCTAATAATTTCAGTATAGTTGCAGGTAATTGATTCATATAGCATTTTATAGTTTGAAGTTCGCTCATAATTGTGCCTTAAAATTGAAAATATAATTTATTTTTAATAATTCTTAATATTATTATTAAAAAGATAATATAATTATAAAATTGTTATCACAATAATTATTGAATTTTATACCATCTTCGAAAGAAAATAAAATGAGGATACTGCATATAGATTTAAAGAACTCTGGAATTTCTGGTGATATGTTTCTTGCTGGTCTTCTCGGGTTGGTTCCAGATCCTAATAAAATATTACTAGAATTACGAAATTTGAAAAATTTTTTTCCAGATGTCTCTAAATTGAATCTCAAACTAATTAATGTTGAACGTAGTGGAATTCAACTCAATCAGCTAGATATTGGAATAGAAGAATCAAAAGATCATAGAACAGCCAAAACCTTACAGAAATATTTGAATGATTTTCTATTTAATGCAAAAGTATCTGATCCAGCAATGAATTACGCCAATAATGTTTTAAACTCCTTAATTCAAGCTGAAGTAGAGGTTCATGGAGTATTATTTAATAAGATTCATTTACACGAACTTAGTTCAATTGATACACTGATTGATATTATCGGAGTGACAATGGCAATTGATAGTATTAATGGTTTTAACAATGATCTTACAATTACTTGCAGTAAATTGCCATTAGGGAGTGGAACAGTTAATATAAGTCATGGTACTTTAACAATACCTGCTCCTGCTACTCTGAAAATTCTAGAAAAATCAGATTTATCCATATATGGGGGGCCAATAGATTCAGAACTCACTACTCCAACAGGAGTCGCATTACTATCAAATTTAAAACCCAGTGTTCTTCATTATATCCCAGAAATGAAGATATTCAAATCAGTTTACAGCACAGGTCAGAAGAGATTTAAAAATTTCCTAAATATTATGAGAATTTTCTATGGAGAGTTTAATGAAAAAGAATTGGTTAACTTTGACCATCATCTGCAAAAATATATAGAGCAGGTAGCTGTATTAGAAACTGATGTTGATGATGTATCAGGAGAAATTATTGGCCATTTTATTTCTTTACTAGAAAAAGAGGATATCTTAGATATTCAAGTTTTCCCTAGCATAACAAAAAAGAACAGACCGAGCTATTATATAAAAGTTTTATGCTATCCTGAACAGGTTTTTAATTTAATTGAAAAAATAATTATCAATTTAGGAACTTTAGGAGTTAGGTTTAACATTATTAATCGGGTTTGTATTAATAGGAGAATTGAAAAGGAAAAGATTGAAATAAATGAGAAATTCTATGAAATAAGCTTTAAAATTTCATTTATTGAGTCAGATAAAGGATCTGAAATTGTTTATATTAAACCAGAATACGAAGATTTGAAGAAGATAAGCGAACATACAGGTATATCTATAAAAAAATTAGAATTAATAGTACAAACGAAATTAAGAAATATCTATAATAATTTTTAAATGATTTGGAAGCATTGTTAACAGATAAAAAATAAGAAAAAAAAAAAGTTGGAAAATAAGTTATAACATTGCTAATATTTATCAACATTAAACTTATGCAAGATATATTCGTCTTCAACCATTTCTCTTGAAAATTCCTCTAATCGTGCAAGTTCTTTCTTTATTTCCTTTACTTTCCTCAGTTTACCTAATTCTTGAAAAACTTCAGATGCTTCTTGAAATATATTAATACACTTGTCAAAATTACCTGATACTTCAAGATCTTCAGCAAGAAATACTAATCCTTCAGCAGTTTCTAGTTTTTTACCCAACTTCTTCTGAATTTTTAATGATTGATAGTGATATTTCATACTTTCTGCATATTGCTTAAATAAGGAATATGTACGCCCTAATGCTCTTAAAACTAGTGCTTCTTCCTCAGACAAATTATTTTCTTTACAATGTTTTAGAATTGATTCAAGAAATTGAATATAATCTTCTTTATTTTTGATTTGTGTTCGATCAATGCGTTCCATCGCTTTTTCATAGTTTTCAATGGTATTAAGGATATCACCATCTTCAAAAAACTTTTTAGATTTCTCGAATAGTTCAGTATGATCAATAGATGCGACCATCGGGGTCTCAACTACTTGCTCTTAGAATTTTATTTTTAGATTTTATTAATTGTAAAATAAGTTCAATATTTATTATATTAATATACCTTTTTATAGTTATCTATCTTAAATTAGCTCGTTAGAGATATCAAAAAGGGATAATATATTGAATAATCTAGTCCCTCACTTGAAGCAAAAAATTTACTTAAATATTTGTTTAAGTAAAATTTTTTTATAAAATTTACATATTTACTTAGAATTGAGAAAGATTTTAAAAAAAAAAAGTTAAATTTCGATTTAAAACAAGTTGTTTATATTATATCATCCCTAAAGGGCCAAAAATACATACTGCAACTAGTCCTATTCCGTAAATGATCCCTATTGCTTTTAATTTTTGTTTTGTATCTCTCATATCATAAACATAAAAAGCACCAACAAAGAAGTGGAAATAACCAAATAAGAAAATTAAAATTACTCCCCACGGAGTAGCATTCCACCAAGGATATTCCCAAACAAGTGCTCCTGCCATATTCAAGAGAATCTCTACAAAAACTGCAAACGCCGCGAATACAGCTGCGAAAAACCATCGATTTGGGATTTTTCCAAATACTTTTTGATTTTTATCTTCTGGAAGAAGTTTACCAAATACAAGTCCCGCAATTGAAAACATTAAAGCAATTTCAAGATTCCAACCTATCATTATAATAAATGCACTATTAGGTACACCTGGTGCACTACCGGGTGTAGTCCAAAAAGCAGAATGCCCTGTAAAAGTGAAAACCAATGCATTCCATATCTCATTAATTAGATCCAACCCAAATACTGTTAATCCAGAAAAAACAACATTCCAATTTTTAGTTTTTTGTGCTTTTTGAATCTCATTTGCCCATAAATACATTACGATTACAAGAATAGGTATTATATACCACACATCATCATTAAATTGCCGAAGATTCGACAATGCTATATCTGAAGCTGGTGTTGACATACATTTCACTTTTTTATAATCTGAATTTGTATTTTAAAAAATTAATTAATGAAGATTTAATCCCACTTATATATATAATTTTTCTAAGTGGGTTATAATTGAAATTGAATTGAGCTTTTTTTGGCTTTCTGTTTAATTAAGATAATTAGAAATTATCCTAAATAACTATCCAGCCATTTTATTGGCGATAATAGCTGCGGAAGCTCCTGCTCCAAATCCGTTATCAATATTCACAACTAATAGTCCAGGGGAACAAGATTGAAGCATAGTGATCAGTGCTCCTTTCCCTTTTTCACCCATTCCATAGCCACTTGATATTGGAACTCCTATTACAGGAATATCCACTAGTGCTGCGACTACTCCTGGTAATGTACCCTCCATACCAGCGCATACTATTATAACGTGAACTCCGCTTTTTATCATATCACTTAATGGATTAAAAAGACGATGTATGCCAGCTATTCCCACATCAAAACTTGTCTTAACTTCACATCCCATAACTTCTGCAATTATTTTTGCTTCAGCAGCTACAGGTACATCAGAACTTCCCGCAGTTATAATGCCTATCATTCCTCCTTTTTTAGTAAAATTAAAAGAAGCTTCCTTGACAACAATAATTTTTCCTAATTCATTGATATCAATTTTGTAATCTTTATTATTACTGAAATTTTTAAGAATAATACGTTTTTGTTCTTCATTAAAACGAGAAATTATCGCAAACCTTTTACTTTTCAGAAATCCAAAGATAATATCTATAACCATTTGAGGATCTTTATTTTGTGCATAAATTACTTCAGGTGTACCAGTCCTTGTTTTTCGAAAAATGTCTAATTTTGCTAAATCTCCAATTTCTTCAATCAAATTTGCCTTAAGTAATTTTTCTGCATCTTCTAATGAAATCTTTTTTTCAAGCAATTTCTGTAGAATATCTTTTATCTCACTCATTTAGCTTTCCTTTTGCTAAATCATGTTCTTATTGAAATCAATAATAATTCATAAATTTTCTATTTTACTAATTTTTGAAAAAAAATAATAACTACTCAAAATAAATATAAATTACTATTTTATCAATTTTTAATCCTAATTAAAAGTGAGACTAGAAGTGAAAATTGACTATACATCTTATAAAGACGTGAAATTGAAAGGAAAAAAAATTTTGATGCGAGTTGATATAAACTCAAACATAGATACTGAAAAAATGGAAATTAGAGATTCTCCTCGAATTCGAGCTTTAGTTCCAGCCTTAAATGAATATTTTAAGAAAAGTGCTGTAATTATTTTAGCTCATCAATCTCGTCCAGGATCCGAGGATTTTACAGATTTGGATATACATGCGAGAGAAATAGAAAAGTATCTAGGAAGACCTGTAAAATTTGTTAAAGATATTTTTGGAGAACATGCAATCCAAGCAATAAAAGATCTCAAACCAGGAGAAGTATTGGTTCTCAATAATGTTCGCAAATTTGAAGGAGAAATGAAGAATTATACAGATTTCTCTGAAGCAGAAAATACTGAAATGATAAAAACACTTTTTCCATTAGTAGATTATGTAATTGTTGATGCTTTTGGAGCAGCTCATCGTGCCCATGCTTCAATTGTAGGATGGCCTAAAATGATGGCGGGTCCAATAACCGATAAAGAATTAGATGCATTGAAGAAAATAATGCAAGAACCTGAAAAACCTATGGCTATGCTAATTGGAGGTGCTAAAGCTATAGATAAGTTTAAAGCAATGAAATATAATTTCGATAACGAAAAACTAGATTATGCTCTTTGTTCAGGACTTACTGCAATTTTAATATTTGAGGCTTTAGGTAAAAATATGGGTGAACCAAACCATAAAATAATAGCTGACGATTTGGAAGCAAATAAAGATATGATAATAGATACATATGAAAAGTATAAAAATAAAATCCTCCTTCCCCAAGATTTGATCATTGATGATAGTGGTAATAGAAAAACAATTGGAATCGATGAAGCTGGTGCGTATAACACAACAACAGGAGATATTGGCGAAAAAACTGTGGAAAAATTCAATGAAATTCTGATGCAATGCAAAACAATTGTTGCCAATGGTCCTCCAGGTATCTTTGAAAAGGAAGTTTTTAGAAAAGCAACAAATGAAATTGTAGACACTATGGTAGCAGCTACAAAGAAAAATAAGGCACTTACAATAATAGGTGGTGGTGAAATGGGTGCTGCTGCTTCAATGGCAGGAAAAGCGGATGAAATTTCCTTTATATCAACCGCAGGAGGAGCAATGTTAGAAATTCTTTCTGGAAAAGATTTACCAATGATTAAAGCTTTACGTGAAAAGAAAATATAAATAGCCAATCTAATTATTTTTTATTTTTATTTATTCTTAGGGATTATCTTGACGGTAGTCAATTTTAATAAAATATTTATTTTTTAATAACATAAATTACATATCTCTGGTTTCAGTAGATATATAAAAAAGGGCCAGTGATCTAGTGGTATATACCACAATTGAAAATTTTGGTAGGTCTAAGATGCCCGCTTGACGTGCGGGAAATCGGGAGTTCAATTCTCCCCTGGCCCATGGAATTGA
>CP070831.1:1853624-1857726 GCA_020344955.1 Promethearchaeota archaeon
AATTTTTTCAAACGCTGAAAACGGTAATAATGACTGGAAAAACTATATAGAACCAGATTATGGGATTGTGAATTTAACCAAGATTAATAAAGGTAATAACGCTTTTTACCGTTTAAATTTTACTGAAAATAACCAAACTCCTGCTTCTGGCATAACAAACATAAAATTTAATGTGTCATCTAATCCGTCTCCTGCAAATTTCCCCACGGTAATTTCTTTTGACTTTCAAATTCCAGCATTTTCCCCTGAATTAATAGATTCACCACATACATTAGCTTTAGAGTTTCGTTTCAATAACGCTTCAATAAATTTCATTTTATCAGATTATGGAAGCAATCTTGGAGAGTTGCTTGAGGAGAACGTAACAAAACCTCTAGGATCGGATTCTTTGTATATTTTGTGTAATGAATCAGCTCCTCTAGATTGGCGACATATTTCCTACAACATATCTCGGTTGATTGAAGCATACTTTTCTCCTGCTGAGTATTACAAATTTTCAGACCTAAAAACTCTATTCTGTTACATGTTCGCATTCACGTCAGGATATAATTTAACTCTGGATATTGACAATATAGAATATTTTACAACGTTAAATCCTATTATTCCAATTATTTACAATCTAGAAGGATTTAATATCTCAACAGTCACAGGAAAACTCAATTTCAATTCAACAATGGGAAATATTACATTTATCGCTTATGAAAATTCACCTTGGAACAATAGTTTACAAACATATCTAAATGTGACCTTTATTCGGAAGAAAGAGTTTGACGGTTATCATATTGCTGAACATTGGAATGAAACTCATGTAAAAATACAATTAGACATGAATTACTCTGATCTTATTGAAAATGCATCTTTTAGCGTTATACATGTAGTTCTTCCTTCGGATTGGACTAACCTTACCATATTTAATCAGAGTTTAAGCATTGAGTTTTTCAATGAAACACATTATCTAAATGACTATATAATTGGAAATCATTATCAGATAAACTCTTTGGGTCTTAATTGGATTATTATTGAGGCATGGGGACCAAATTATTTTTCTAATATAAAAGCTCCAGCAGATATAAATAGGAATGAAATTATTCAAATCAGGGGAGATTTACGCTATCCTTTGCCAGGAAATATTAACTTATTTCTTCATAATGCTTCTTTTAATTATCATCAAACAACTCTAGTAATGGTTAATTCGACATTTATATTTTCAGCAATAGAAATCAATGACTTTTTTCCTCTTGGACTCTTGCATCTAACCCTTAATTGGTCAAATAGCCTTGAATATGGTATTTATGAACAGCTAATATATATTCATGAAAACACGAGTGAGCTATCAACCATTCTATTTCAGTCTCCGCAATATCTAGAGATATATCAATTTGAATCGTTGGTAGTGAATCTCAGTCTTCATCAAAATGGAGAAAAATATGCAACAAATAACACAGTTGTTTTTTTACTTAATGAAGATGAGTGTCTTTACTTTTCACGAACACCTGGTAATGATTTCATTTTGAATTCAACTCAGATTATTTGGGATCCTGGAGAATATATTCTTGAAATATTTGCATCTGATGGAGTTGATTTCTTTGCAAAAGATAATCTAAATCTAACTATTCAACCAGCTTCAATAGTTTGGACCTTTGAAAATCTACCTAACCAAGTGTTAAGAAATGAAAACATTAGTTTTCGACTCTATTCGTATCTTCAACCACAAGATAGTGGTATTTTTTACATTTTTTCTGGTCTAGTAATCCAGCTTAGAATTAATGATACTATTGAGGCTGAGTATATAACGAATTTAGATGGGTATTTCGATGTATTTTTCAATGTAAACTATACAGCTCTTAATGATTATCTTCATATTTGTTTGATAGGATTGGTGAAAGAAAAAGTTTTCAAATTTCAAACTATTGCAATATCTATTTCGAATGAAATGAACCCAAGCACAGGTGAGAGAGCTTACATTCATGAAATAATGAGAACACAAGCAAGAGCTAATAAAACTTTTCATATTTACTATAATATTGAATACTCAACTAATAATTCCAGTTGGTATGTCCCAATTGAATCATTTAGCCGTAACTTAATATCTGCATTTGTTTTAAGAAATAATTATGTGGTTGGTACCCAGATAGAAGATCATTATTTGATTTGGAATCTAGAAGCAAATCAGACAATACAAGACACTTTAGTTCTTGTGTTACCGTGCCCAACAGTTTATTCAGCTCCAGAAAAGATTTCAGAGAATTTCAGGATCAAAATTACTGTTTTTTCTGATATTACAGTAAATAACTATTCGATAGATATAGACTTAAGCTTTCTAGGCTTTCCATTCATGAATATTTCTCTGCTTGATTCTTTAGAACGAGATATTACGAACCTATTTCCCACTATCTATGAGAGGTATATTATTTCGATCTTACAACTGAATATCATTGGTGGAATTGAAATTACTTATTTTTTGGAAGGATATTTCCAAGAAATGGATATTAAAATATTGAAACCATTCAGGAGCTCCTATGCTTATAACGAAAGCATTACAGGTAGCTGGAGAATATTTTTGCCAATCAATTTCTCATACTCAGTTTATTATTCAATCCAAGGTTTAGGCTCACAGATATGCCATAATACTAGTTTAACTGTTTTTTCAAATAATTCAGCCATAATAACAGCGAGTTTACCACCTCAACGCTGGAATGACTCAATTTCTATTCAATTATTTGTAGCTTATTTTTCTAATCTTATTGAAACTAGTTTAGTTCAAAATTTTACAATAAGTGATCCATTTGTACCATTATTAGACTATTCTATTGAATCCCGAGGTAATCGACTCAGAATATCCATATTTGCTTTTGAACCTGAAAAAGCTTCAGGAATAGAAAATGTATCTGTAGTGACTGAGAATAAAAGATTTGTGGCTGCGTCCTCAACACCTGGGTATTATATTTTTGAAATTCCCTTGAAAGAAATTGAATCCCAGCATATCAAGATAATTGTTGTCGATTTAGCTGGAAATGAAGTATCAACAGATTACATTGATTTGATAAAGTATATTAATTCAGTTCAGGATCTAAATGAGTTTTTAAACCCGCAAATAATTTCAACAGCCGTCTTCTCTTTAGTTCTTGTAAGTGGTATTTTTATTAGTCGAGTGATTAAGAAACGGAAATCTACGATTATTTGAGCTGGAAACTGTGTTCGATAGGGCTATCTTAGATCGATTTAAAATTTTAATAATCACCCTTCTGATGTTTTTGATTTTTCTTGTGTTTGAATTAAATAGTCTTATAATAGAACCTCAAAATTTTTTAAGTACCCCCATAGATTTTTTACGATACATTCCAATTGTTATTTTATTATATGTTTTTGTTAATGAGATTTATCAGTCAATTTTTCGAGATAATACTCCTATGAGATTTGAGTTAAACGGAGAAGGGGTTGTATTTATCCAGAATTATCAAGTATGGATAGCTATTTTTGAGACCAATTCTTTGGAAAAAATCCAAATAAATGAATTAGAACAATTAAAACATTTGGAAACCTTTTCTTTAGAATTAGATCGCAATAAATTAAGTTTAAGAGTGTTTTTATTTTCAAAATCTTATGAAAAATTAAAGGAACGTATGAATAAGTCAAAGCCGATTCTTGAAAATGTTTTACCTAATATCAGTCCACTTTCGGATTTAATAATTGAGGAGTTTATTAGGAGTTATTCACTTCTTAAGATTAACAATAGGTTTCTACTGAAAAAAGATTCAGAGTTAATTATTCCGCAAATTAAGGAAGTTATAAGAGCTGTTTCTTCTTCTTTCTCGAGCATGATTTTATCCTGTAATTCATCCTATAGGAATGAATTCAAAAAAAAGACCAAAAGAATCCATCCTGCCCAATTATATTTTTTCACCTGTTATAAGAAGTCATCACTATTTAAATGTATAGATGAAAATATATTTAAAAATGAAAGTGTAATAGAGACTGGATTTTTAGAAGTTCCAGAACTTCATAGGGCAAGGATGAGATATCAAATTGAGATGTATCCAAAGATAGAGTTGAAAAAAGGTTTAAAACAATTTGGAACTGTGTTAACCTCCTTAATTTCCAC
>CP070831.1:1857826-1875322 GCA_020344955.1 Promethearchaeota archaeon
AGAAAAAGGTAGACGATAAATCTTTCTTGGCATGTACGAGTGGTTATTAGAGGGAATTGGAACCAGATAATATCAAAAAAGCAAAAAGTCTCCAAAAGAAAAAAAAAGCTTTAGAAAATAACTTAGTAATTATCTCTGAAGAAGATAAAATATCAGCGAATCCTATAACAAAAAGAGAAACTCCTAAATGTGGTAATATGGAAGTAGAGACTTGGCAAGTGCAAATAAGGAGTTCTGATGAGCCTAGCACTCACTTCTTTAAATGTACAAGTTGCAAATACACTTGGCGTGAACAATAATTAAATAAAATAACTTTTTTTATATTACTGAGATATATAAGAATAAGCGTGAAAGAGCGATTTCACGAAGACTTTTTATTAAGAAAGAATTTCTAAGATTTTAAATGGAATACGCGTTTTACCTCCACTCATTGAATAATTAGAAATCTTTAAATATAAGGACATATCTACCCAAATTAGAAATTCAAAACAAAATTACATGGATAACTATAAAAGAAAAATAGGTTTATAAATATGGCGTTAAAAGATAAAGTTTGGATTATAGCATTGGTTAGTGCAATTCTAAGCTTAGTTGGCTGGGCTACACCATATATTTGGACATGGGTTGGAACGATCCATAGTATGATCTGGTCATGGGGATTAATATTCGTAACAGCTAGTGGCATATGGTTTATAATGCAGATAATGGTTGCAGGTATCTTTATTATAATCAGC
Organism: Promethearchaeota archaeon; assembly: GCA_020344955.1. GTDB lineage: Archaea > Asgardarchaeota > Lokiarchaeia > Sigyniarchaeales > SOKP01 > Loki-b32. The sequence goes on from CP070831.1 coordinate 1,858,561, forward strand.
GCGATTTCAATATTAGTAACTGGAATTTTATCTAAAAAGCGTGAAAATTTGAAAAAAATGGGCCTTATTTGGCTAGTAGCTGGGATTTTATCGCTGTTAGGGGTATTTACTCCTCTATTGATGGGTATACCAGCTTTTGGATTAAGTATTGGTTTCTATTTACCCTTATTTGGTGGAATTATTGCTATTATTGCTGGAATAATTGCTCTTTATGTAAGTTGAATCTATTGAAGTTTCCTATTTAAATTAAATTATTTTTTTTTTAGTTTTTTAAGGAAATAATTTTTAAGAAAGGACTTCTAAAATTTTTGTAAGAATACGTGCTTTCCCTCCTGTTGATTGGAGGAGAATTTTTCCACAAACTAAACATTCAACATCAGTAGCTGAACATCCAAAAATAATTTGTTGATTCCCGCAATTTAAGCATTTCACACGTAAAAATCTACTTTTTGGGTTAGGGATCAATTCTTTTTCTTTTTTGTCAACCATATATAACCACAATTTTTATATTTCTTGTAATTCAATTCTTTTTACTCGATAAGACTTTGCATATTGTTTTTTACCGCATTCTGAACATTCTAACAGAGGAGTTGTTCGCTTATTTATTTTGGCTGACTTATGAAAGATTTCTTTAGGAAACGAGCCATATCCTCTTTTCTTTTTTTCTAATCTTCTACGTCCATGATTTAGGGTTCTTTCCTTCCCCTTCTTATATAACGCTACACTATGTTTAGTGTGTGATCTACAAGTTGGACAATAACGATTGATAGTTTTGGGATACTTCAATATAGTTAACCATTCATAAAGCAATTATTCTTATTAATTATTTATAAATTTTAAATTTTATTAGTTCTGTTTACTTTCTTTATAGAATAAGGATAGTTTAATAAAAAACAATTTATATCTGTCTTTCATAATTTTAATAAAACCATTAATAAGGATTGATATGTTCAAAGAGAAATTTAGGGAAGGAATCATTAGTGCTAAGCAATTTGACAGAGAAGATATTGAATATATATTAAAGAAAGGTAAAGAAATGATTAAAATTAAGAATTCAAATCTTCTTCAAGGAAAAATCTTAGCGACTTTATTTTTTGAGCCTTCGACGCGTACTCGCCTCAGTTTTGAATCTGCTATGTATCGATTAGGGGGGAATGTTATCGGTTTCCATTCTGGAGATGTGTCTTCAATAAAAAAGGGAGAAAGCATTGCAGATACCATAAGAACAGTTGAAAATTATAGTGATTGTATAGTAATGAGACATTCACTTGAGGGTGCAGCAACAATGGCAGCAAAGTTTGCTAAAATCCCAATTATTAATGCAGGATCTGGTAGTGGAGAACACCCAACTCAAGCATTATTAGATTTGCTTACAATTACAGAGGAGCTTGGTTCATTGGACGGTTTAAATATAGGGTTGATGGGAGATCTTAAGTATGGAAGAACAGTTCATTCACTTTCAATTCTGTTATCAAACTTTGATGTAAATGTTTATTTCATAAGTCCTACAGAATTAAGAATGAGAAATCGTGATAAGGATTTTCTACAACATCGAGAAGTTAAATATAAAGAGATTACCAATTATCGAAAAATTCTAAATATATTAGACGTCCTTTATATGACAAGAATCCAAAAAGAAAGATTTGTTGATACAGAAGAGTATGAAAAAATAAAAGACTTTTATATATTTCGACATAACGATCTTAATAATACAAAAGATAATTTTAGATTATTACACCCTCTTCCAAGAATTACAGAAATTTCACCTGATGTTGATAGTTCGGAAAAAGCAATATATTTTAAACAAACTTATTATGGAATCCCTATGAGAAAAGCACTTTTAGCCGAGTTAATGGCTAAATAATTTAATTAATGATTTTCTCCTCATTTATCTTCTAAATTTTAGGATAAGCAATCCTTTAGAGAAATTGCACCTATTTTTGATTTGTATAAATTCATTAAAGATTCAAGTAGAGGGATTTCTTCTAAGGTTATTTTTTCCATAAATAAAGTCCCTCCATTTATTATTCTTTGAAATTTTTTAAATAATATGATTTTTTTATTTAGGGAAAGATGTGATTCATTCCGTATTAATCTTGACGTATATCCGCGTTTTTTCTGTGTGTGCTGTGTCAAACCATTACGCCAAGAATCTTGTAAATAAGAATCGTAATGAGGTTGACTCAAAATAAAAAATTTGCCATCTTCTTTATTCTTTTCCTCTATAATTTTTTTCATAAAAGAGAGGATTTTCAAAGAAAAAGATTCACTACTTTCTGTTCTATCAAGTTCGATTCCACAGTGGTTTAAAATGGCTTCATTAAAACCAAAAAAACTAACAGAATTTAAAGCATTTTTAAATAAATTCTCTAAATTATCATTTAAAATCTTCGAAGCAATGGAATTCCACTCATAAAGGGGTTCTAATTTCTTCTGCACTAATTTTTCTTTATAATCAAACAGTTTAAAGATAGAACTTAATTTACTTTGTAATATATCCAAAAATTTATCATCATTCTGTCTTGCTTCAACTGAAATCATGTATAAATTAACTAAAATCTTATCTAAAATAACTTGATTCTCTTCAGGTTTTGGTATTCGAATAATTGCTGAATTACATAAACTTGAACAATCTTTATTGTATAGGATCACATTATCTTTAAAATCATTAATGATAAGGTTTTTTATACTATTATTTTCTGATAATGATGGAGAAAATGATGACCATTCGAATAGCAATAGTGGTTTAAGCATATTTATTGATTGTTTACTCAAAGAATTGAGAAATTTTTCATCAATTAGAAGTTGATTTGAAGTTTTTTTATTTAGTTGTCCGTTATAATTGAATTCAAGTGATAAAGAGGGTTTTAACCCATTTAAAGAATTATTAAATCTAACTATTTGAGAGGTCAATAAAAAGAAGTTAGAAAGTTCCTCTTTAGGTAATTGAAAACAAGAAAGGAATTGATTATTAAAATCTCCTAGAAGCAAATCTTCAGAATAAAATTGATTTAGAATATTTAATATATCCAAAAACTTAATAATCAATTCTGAACATTTTCCATTTTCTTCTAAGTCATGTCTAATATGCGTATATCTTTCAAAAATAAATTTTAATAAAGTTTTTGTGTTAATATATAAACTTAGTGGCCTAAAACTCCAATAATTTAAATGTAATAATGATATTTCCCCAGATAAATATAAATCAGCAAGATTTTTGGGGAGGAGATTTAATAGTAAAAATTGTTCAGAAACATCCGAACCTAATTTTTCAATGTACATTCTAGGAGTTATTTGGCTATTACTGGAATTGAACAATTTAGATACTTCAAAAGGGGGTGTTCCTAATCGAGTTAATTTATGTCTAACTTCCTCTAAACCATTTTCTAATAAAATGGCATTTATATATTCTCGCATTAATGGTGCCGTCAAATACTCTATATTAGTCTTAGAAAGCCGTTCTTCTACTTCATGTGCAATTTGTCGAGCTAAAAAGCGTTCTAGTTCACCTTCAGTAACCAAATATTCCTCAATTTTAGTAGTATCAAATAATTCTTTAGAGTATTTTGAAGTTCGAATCATCCTCGTCTTATTTTGCTGATTTAGAATTTTCTCAATAGATAAAATCTCATCAATAATTCGTTCACCTAAAAAAGTAATAGAATAACCATCATTGGAGGAAAAGACTAATTCGCTTTTTTTTAATGTGTTTAAGTGAAAAGACAAATTTGTAGAGCTTAATTCATTTCCCAAAACCTCCTTTTGGAGTTTTGAAAATGTTAATGGTGTTTGAGCCTTTTTTAATCTCTTTAATATATCAATCCTTACCTTTTGAGCTAGAGTTTTCAGTTGTTTTTCTAAAATATTGTGATTTTTGTCGGCGTTCACTTTACTTATTGTCCCTGTTAAAATTCTAATTTTCTGCTTAATTAGATATTATGCTTATCAATTATATAAAAATTTAGGAATTTTCCAATGTACTGAGGATTTTAAGTAATATGTAGGTGATACCAAGCTTAAAATTAATAGAATTAAAATGGAAATTAATTCAGCTTTAAAAGGAGGTAATAATTTGGTTATTATTATAAGAAAAGAATTTTCTTAGATTTTTTGACAACAATAATTGGACTCCTTTATTATTATATGTAGATAAATCGTATAAATTTCTATAATTTAAATTTTTTTAATAAAAAATAAAGTTGAAAATTAAGATGGCAACGAAAAAACAAGCAAGTGATTTAGTATTAATTGATGAAGAACGGGACGTATTAGAAGCCGATAAGGACCATTTTTTCCAAATAGATTTCTTAAAAGCAGCAATGATCTTTTTGGTTATTTTCGATCATATAGTTTCATGGGGTTTAAAAGGGGATATGGCAGTTGAATTATGGGAGCGGATATCCATTCCTGTATTTCTAGTAATTATGGGATTTAATATGGGACTTTCATTTAAAAGACACGAAGCTAACACATTAAAAGATTTATATTCATGGAGATACTTCAAAAGCAAGATTATACGTTATATTATGCCATTTGCGATATTATATGGAGCCTCTACTTTAATAGGTTTAATCATCTATCGATTTAATTTTGATCTAATGTATAATATGCAATTTAGTCCAAATCATGGAATTCCAAACTTAATTACTGGAATTATGCTGTTTTGGGGTCCAGGGAACTGGTTTATTCCAGTACTGATACAATCTATCTTTATAATGCCTTTAATATATTGGGGTTTTACAAAAAAACCAATCTTAACTTTAATTCTTTGTTTTCTAATTGAAATCGCAATGCAGATGATTGTGTTTTTCTTTATTGGAACTTTATATCCTGAAGGAATTTTCTCATACCCAAAATATCATATTTTATCAGTATTTATGAATTCTATATTGTTCTACTTATCCGCTGTTGGATTAGGGATGTGGTTTTCTTTTGGACATAAATTAAATGCAAAAAGAAATTGGTTTATTTGGATACTTTTTACAATAAGTTTAACCTATCTTATAGCTTATGAATTCTTTGAAGTTCGTTTCATAATAGAGACTGGGCCAAATCCATGGGACGTTATCCCATTACTCAGAGGAGATTATCACTTCTTAGTGTTTCCATATTCTGCTGTTCTTGTTCTAATAATAATAAGGTTTTTACCACAGAGAATAAATACTAATAACCGTATAATCAAGGCAACTTCAAATGCGATTTCTCAAATTGGAAAAGCAACATATCATATTTTACTTACTCAAATTTTAGGATACGGAATTGTTTTTACACTTTTGGGTGATCACTACATTATAAATCCTGGATCTGTACCTTTAGACGTATTGTACTTAATTTTTGCTGAGATCCTATTCATATCTTTAGGTGTATTATGGTATAAAATTGATCAAATCAAAAATATACCAAGACGCATATTATATTATGTGAATTTTTTCCTCATCCTCGCGGTAATTGTAGTTACTGGATTCAATTCTATGGAATTAATTAATGTAAATGATGTAATTCTACCGATCGCAATCGTTATTGTGTCTGCATTTGTATTTTTAAGTGTAAATATTTATTTCAGTTATCAAATACACAGCAGAAGAGATCAAGATAAATCTATGTTTAGAAGGACTTTATATCTTACTAATTTGCTCTTAGTTTCTTTACTACTCACGTTTTTAATATACATGGCATTGGCTTTAACTGACTGGACCCCAATACCAGTTGGGACTATTCTTATTTATGCGGGTGGAGCATTAATAGCAATTTTTATACTGAGTTTTGTGACTAAAAAACCACCAAAAATGATAACTCTAATTATATGGACTTTATTCCTAATATACAATTTCATATTGGCTATACTATATATAACAATTCTCCCCCCTACTGAAATTTTAATTCAGAATATTACTATTGTTTATTTTGCAGTTTTTGCTATAGTAATGACAATCTTAGATTATCACCTTTAGGTGAATAATCCTTTTTTTTTATTTTAGAATAGGAGTAAAAATGTTGTATTTTTACAAGAGTTTTATCTAGCTGAAACAGCAATTCTTTCAATTTCATCCTTTCTTTTAACAGCTCTTGATTCTTGATTGTTATCTGCAGCTAATATTAACTCTTGTGCAAGATTTTCTTCAAATTGCTTGACATTAGAATGAGATCGTGCGCCTATTGCTTGAACAAGATATTTGATTGCTAAGTCAACTCGGCGTTGAGGAGCAATATCTACTGCTGAAGCATAGGAAATACCCCCCATTGCAATTTTTGTGGTTTCTTCTCGAGGAGCAGTATTAATTATTGCATTTACCAAAACTTGAATAGGATTTTGCTTAGTAAGGAGCTCTATTAATGTAAATGCATTTTCTATACTTCTTAAAAGTTTACTTTTCTTACCAGAATTAAATGAACTCTTATGTCCTTTAATTTTGCTTCCTATAAATCCAGGAGATAATAATCTATTGTTAAATCTTTCAATAATGGAAACCTTTGATGATTTCCAAAATCTTTTATGTTCATGTCTTCCAGCTGAATGTGGTACAATAATAGGTTTTAAATTTATATAGCTTTCTAGTGTTATATCACCAACTTCAATGCCATCAAAAGACCATTTATTAAATAGTTTAATTTCTTTCTTTGTTTTACTCATATATTCAAACCTCTTTAACGAAGTGGCTTTTCTTTCTTTCCAGCTAAAAGAGCATGAAGGCTTACGCCATTCACTTTAACAACTTTATAACGAACTCCCGGGAGATCCCCTACCGATCTTCCTTTTGCTCCACCAATTCCTTCAACAATGACTCGGTCATGTTCTTCTATAAAATTCAGAGCACCATCTCCCGGTAAGAATGCTGTAACACCTTTACCATTTTTCTTCAATTGGACCCGAACACATTTCCTTATTGCTGAGTTTGGTTGTTTACTTTCACGACCAACTTTCTGAAGTACAATTCCTAAAGCTTGACATGATCCTTCGAGAGGATCAACCTTCTTCTTTAATTGCAGTTTTCTTCTTTTATATTTTGTTTTAGACCATTTAAACTTTCTTCTGTTAGCTTGGAGCTTCCTTGCTGCATATAATCCTTTGGGGGCTATTAAGAACACCTAGTATTTGTTTTATTAACTTTAATTTGAAAGAAAAAATGATTCTTTAAACTTAAAATTTATGTATACAATGAGAAAAAACTACTTTCTTCTAAGTGATTCTACTCTTAAATCAAGACTTCTGATAGCATTGTAACAAATATCTATACACCCATTTAAATTTGTAGTAGAACATTTTTCTGGAGTATCTTTTTGAGAATGAATATATTTTGTATCTTCTCTTGAAAAAAAACAGCTAACTTGAAAATTTTTCTTTTGAACCTTTTTTGTAAATGCTTTTATTACTAAATGATCACTTCCAGATCCTATAGGTGTTTTTACTTTCTTTAAATTAATTTTTTGTTGATTTGCCGAAATTTCTAATATATCATTTAGATTCTCATTCATTTTTCTTTTTCTAAACAGGCCTATTTCATCTTCTATGCTTATACTAGATCCAACCATGTCGATATTTATATTGAAAGATTTATTCAATTCGTAGTTATAAATTAATTCTTCAAAATGTTTAAAATAATATTGTTTAGATCCCCATAATCCCATTTCCTCGGCACCAAACCACACAAAGATTACATCAGTCTTCTCAAGAGGATTTTTTTTTATGAGTTTTGCTAACTCTAATAAAATAGAAACTCCTGTTGCGTTATCAATAGACCCTATTGATGTATCTACTTTTTTATTGAAAAGTAGAAAAATAAGTTCCACTAATATTACTAATCCAGTAATAAAAAACAAGTTTCTTATCAAAAAATATGCGAAATTAATCTGAGTTATTGAGAATAAACTCAAAATCGACCAAATTGATAGGATAATTGTGAAAATCAGATATAATAATAATAGTAGTGCTCCTAACAGATATAAAAATTTTATTATCATAATTGGATATATTGAACCCGCTGAATCATGATGAGCAGAAAAAATGATTACCGGTCTTTTAGCGTATAAATCCTTAGCTTGAACTGTTGCAATTACATTCTTTGATTCTCTTTTTTTACCAAAGTATATTATACGTGAATGATCAAATATGTATCTAATTCCTAATAATGATAAGAAAATAAAAATTCCATCCACAATAAGAAAACTCCATGTAATAATTGGATATAAAGAAATAATTTGACAAATTAATACAAAAAGGAAGATCCATAAAAAAAATAGTTTTAATATTTTCGCCATCGTTTTGGTCCATTCAAAAGTTTCTACTGAAAAGTTAATTTTTTCATTTCCTAACTCTTTTACAAGATAATTAACAACTTTTATCTCACCTTCAGTTGCAGCATGGCGCTTAAAACTTAAAGTCTTTACATGATTTATTGCAGCTTCTTCATTATAAAGTCTTAACATTGAAAATATTTCACGTAAGTGAATTAATTTTTGAAATTCTCAATTATTATTATTATCAAAATAAGCGTTATTGAAAATTAAATTCAGATATTTTTTGTATTGATAATTACATTATCAACTTCAAAGTATCTTAATACTAGTTCTTTGATTTTTCTTATCATTGATCCTTCTTTCCCTATAGCTTTTCCTCTATCCTGAGGCCTTACAGTTATTATTACAGTTTTTTTTAAATTTTTATTTTCTTTAATTTCAATATTTTGAACCAAAATTGAATTTTTAGTTGTCTGTAAGATATTTTGGATGAATTTGTTAAGATCCTCAGAGAAGGCAATGACATCTATCTTTTTTTGGAGTTTTGATTTTAAATCCTTAACATGTTCACCAGCTTTCCCTATTGCTTTCCCAACATCCTCTTCCTTTACTAAAAAAACAATAATTTCTGAACCATTTTCAGGAGATTTGAAAATGAGACAATCTTTAATGATAGCTCCAGAAATGTTATTAAAAAGGGAAATAAGTTCCATTGCTTCCCGATCAATTTTTATATTCTTTTTTAACATGAAATACTCTACTTGTAAAGATTATTTAGGTTTTAGCGATAATAAATCTGAATCTCCAAAATCAATAACACCTATTACAGAGATCATATATGGTTTAGCACAAGCTAAGCCTAAATCCCAACTAGATCCTTTATATTGATAAATAAAAACTTTATCTTTTAGAAGAGAATTATAATAGTTGAGTTGATTAATTAATTCAGTTGGGCAATTATTGCTGATAATAAGCATTTTGTAGGGATTTTCTCTTTTTATATTTCTAAGAATTTGATTCTTACCATAGGTGATTTTGCCAGTTTTGTAAGCAACTTTAATATTGGTATTCACATCAAATTCCTTGGTTTTTTTCCTACTTAGATCAACTTTCTCAATAGAAGTTTTACTCGTTCTCTTTGCCATAATATATTCAATCAGTTTCTATATAATAAGTAATAAGAATAATACTTTTTTAATTTTTTTTCAGCACATTGAAGTTGTTTAATCATAATTAAAATTTTTCGGTTAACTAGTTCTTTTTTTCTTCTTTCTAAGTAAATCTAAATTAGCGTCGAGATCAAACATTACATTCACACGTCCTGACCCAATTGGACTTATTTGCCCCACGATTACGTTCTCGGGAATTCCAAGTAATCTCTCTTCTTCTCCGTATAATCCAGCATCAAGTAATTGATTAACTGTGACTTCAAAAGCAGCACGAGCGAAAACACTTGATTTAGAACCTGAAATTCCATGTCTTCCAATAGATTGAATTGATCCTGAATAGCACATTAAATCTGCTAAAATTAGTAGGTGTCTTAAGTCTACATCTAATCCTTGTTGTTCAAGTACTTTTTGAGATTCTAAAATTATCATTTGACGCGCTGCTTCAATACCATAAAGCTTTTCAATTTCATGAATATGATTTGATACAGTTCTTGTTATATCAACTCCCTCTATTTGGATTACTCCCTGCATGTTAGTTCCTTCTGTTTTAATAATCCATTCTTTTGCATCATCTGAAGGAGTCAATAAACCTCTTTTTACACCTCTAATCCCTTTTACAACTTTTTTAAGAATTTTTTCTCTTAATTTTTGCAAGCTCTGCAAATCTTCGATTCCAGGATCAATAATTATCGAATTTCCTTCACGTTTAATTGTTCCTTTCTTCTTATAGCGTTTTAAGATTTCTGGAATTTCATTAATATCAATTCCTTTTTTTTCACAAATTTCAGGTATCAAGTTGATTACAATATTCCAATTTACAAAATCAAGATCTACGTCATGTGTGATTTGTTCTATACGTATTTGTTCAATTCTATTATGTACTTCTATTGCCTTATCTTCAGATTCGGAGTAAGGTGTTTCAAGAAATACAGACATTTGTGGGGTACTTGGAAAGCGACGTGCATCAACAATTTCTATCAATCTAGGCAATCCTTGGGTTACACTGAATTCTTCTACTCCTGCATAATGAAATGTTCGTAATGTCATTTGAGTTCCTGGTTCACCTATTGATTGTGCTGCTACTGTCCCTACAGGTTCTGAGGTTTCGACAACAGCATTATTAAAATTTATATATATTTTATTTAACAGATATTCTAATTGTTCTATTTCTAAATCTTCTTGACGTACTTTTTCTCTTATTCGTTGTATTAAATCTTCAGGAATTCCATCTTCTTTTAAATTTTCTAATTGTTCATCCAAAAATTGTGCTGTTATTTTTGCCATAATTATTTCCCTTTATTTTATTAATCTAATTTTTTCTTAATTTTTCTTCTTTCCATTCTATGTAAGCTTTTGTATCTTTACCACGCCAAACCGCATTTTTCCCTGTTTCTTCCTCAAATTGTTTTTTCAGTGAATCTTCATCAAGTTCTTTTTTCTTTGGTTTTGCTTTAGGTTTAACCTTTTCTATAGGTTTGTCCTCAACAGCTGCTTTTTTTATTTTTGTCTTTGTGGATGTAGAGTTTTTTTTAATCGCTTCACGTACATCTTCAACATTCAAGGCTTTAGCTTTTAATAATAAAACATCTAAATTCACTGCAGCACCATGATCAGTATGCATTGCATCAATCCCATCATCTCCAAAGCGGAATTGAATTATATTTTTATCTGAATTTCTGACAGTGCCATCATTTTCAACAACCATATCCTGTAAGGCGTTTACTAATCTTCGTTGCATATATCCAGAGGTAGAAGTTCTAACTGCTGTATCTACCAAACCTTCTCTTCCACCCATTGCATGAAAGAAAAATTCTTCTGGTTTCAAACCATTTCTATAGGAAGAAGAAACAAACCCTCTCGATCTTGGGGAAAGATCATTTATTTTAAAATGAGGTAATGTTCTCATACTATATCCACGATTAATACGTTCACCTCTAATTGCTTGTTGACCTACAAGCGCAGACATCTGACCTAAATTTAAAATATTCCCTCGGGCACCAGATTTAGTCATAATAACAGAATGAGCTTCATCTCCAATGAAATCTGCTGCAGTTTCATTTCCTTTATTTCTAGCTTCTGCTAATACTTGCCGGATTCTCAATTCTAATGTTTCTCGCATTGAACGCCCAGGAGCCCGTCTAAGTATGGTTGTATCATTATTATAAAATGCATCTATTAACTTTTGAGATTCAGCATTTGCATTTTCTAAAATTTTTTGAATAGCTTCATATGCGTGTCCGTAAACATAAACCTCATCCAAACCCATTGTCATTCCATTCTGGCGAATAACATATAAGAGCATTTTTGTAGCGCTATCTAAAAATTGTCTTCCTAATGCATTCCCATGGTCTTTAATTATCCTTTGTAATATACTATTTGATTGCATTGCTCCAAATGAGTTCTCATCTATAGTTCCAGTAATTAAATGGCCATTTTTAATTACAACATAAGCATCATACTCACAATCTTCCTCTTTACAAACTTCACATTTCTTACAAAATTTAGATTTTACCTTAATATTAAGATCATCTGGAAATAAGGTACTAAAGATATCCTTACCAGAATACATTGGTTCAGGATCTGTAAGAGATGGAATAAGTTGATCAAACTTAAAGTGAGGATTATTCTGGTAAACATCTCCTATATACAATAATTTTAATGTGTCTTTTTTGCTATATAATGAATCTTTACTAGTGAATTGAAATACACTTGAAATAAAATCTTGTATACCTCCCAAAATCGGTCCACCAAATCTAGGAGATAATATATGTTCTTGAACTTTAAGAAGTAGCTCAGCTTCCGTACGAGCTTCTTCACTTTGAGGCACGTGCAAATTCATTTCATCTCCATCAAAATCTGCGTTATATGGTGGACATACAGTCAAATTTAACCGAAAAGTTCTTCCCCTCATAATTTTCACTTCATGAGCCATTATTGACATCCTATGAAGAGATGGTTGTCGATTAAATAGAACTAAGTCTCCATTGTTCAGATGCCGCTCGATAGTAAAACCTGGAGCAAGCATATCAGCAATAATTTTCCGATTTTTTACATAACGAAGATCAATTCTTCTCCGATCATTCCGGATTATATAATTAGCACCAGGATGCTTAAATGGTCCATTTAGTACCATTTGTTTCATCTCTTCAATATTCCAATCATTCACATTGGTTGGGATAGTCAGTATTTTGGCAATTTCTATAGGAACGCCTACATCATTAATACTGATGTAAGGATTTGGAGATATTACACTACGAGCAGAAAAATCAACTCTTTTACCACTTAGGTTACTTCTAAATCGCCCTTCTTTTCCTTTTAACCTCTGTGTTAATGTTCTAAGTGCTCTACCAGAACGATGTCTAGCTGGAGGGATACCAGAGACTTGATTATCAAAATAGGTGGTAATATGATATTGTAATAATTCCCATAGGTCTTCGACTATTAAATGAGGTGCGCCAGCATCTATATTTTCCCTCAATCTTTGATTAATTCGGATAACATCAACCAATTTATGTGTTAAATCATCTTCAGATCGAATACCACTATCTAGTGTTATTGATGGTCTTGCACATACAGGAGGAATTGGTAATACTGTAAATATTACCCATTCAAGACGGGCGTTTTCAGGAGAAATACCTAGTATTCGTAGATCTACATCACTCATCTTTTTTAAACGTTCTAAAATCTCAATGGGAGTTATTCTTCTTGATCCTTTTCCTTCTTCTTCTTCATAAAAGGTTGTTGGTTTTTCAATTATTATCTTCTTTTTCTTTCCTCCACAATAAGGACATGTTTTTGTTTTCCTTGCTCTCTTAAATACAATTTTAGCAGCATCTTCATCACCTTCGAAGAAGATTTTCCGATGTTTAATTTGATCTACTCTAAATTTTTCTTTTTCTTCCTCTGTAAGCATTAAACGTGAACATTCGGGACAAATACTCCGTAAAACTTTTAAGACTTTTTTTGCGTATCCAACATGAATAACAGGTCTAGCTAATTCAATATGACCAAAATGACCCATACAATTGGATACAAGATTTCCACATGTTTGGCAGCGTTGTCCAGGTTCGATAGTACCTAATCGTTGATCCATAAGGCCACTTGGAATCGGAAGGCCATCCTCATCATACGTGTCAGCAGTGATTATACGGGCTGCAGACATTTTACGTATTTCATCAGGACTTAAAAGTCCAAATTTAATTTTTTCTATCATTTTAGTTCTTGAAAAAGTATAGCTCATAAGCTAAATACCTCCAAAATAATACTTTCATAAACAAATAAAGAAGAAGAAGTACAATTCATGGGAGAAAACATCCTCTATAATGGTTATAATATGCCATATTTAAAAAATAAGAATACGAGTCTTCCACTGTAGGTAAATTAAGATAGCAAATATTAAAAATTTTACTGTTTTGGGCATTTTTAATTTTAGAATATATTTAAATATAGTTTAAAACCTTTAAAATTGATTTTTATTTTTTTATTATTTGATCTAATTTGAAATCAATGTGTATTTAGAAGAGTTTAATTCTTTGGAATATTTAGTTAATTATTGATGAAAGTAATTGAAGTTTTTAGGAGTAGACTTGTCCTATTTATAATTCAAACATTAATATTAAATTTAGTTGTATTTTATTTTGGTTATCAAGTTAATCTTAATTATGATATTGGAATACAAATCGAGCAAAAAATGATTATCCAATTTTTAGCTAACTATATTTGGTTTAATAAATTGTCTGGTCTATTTTTTATTTACATTCTTTGGATTATAATATTATTTATCCCTGTTATTATTTATAATAACTTTAAAAAAGCATATTCAATGAACTTAATTACATTCTTTTTTCCTAACTTCTTTCTATATATTTTTTTATCAAGATATTCCCCAATATATTTTAATTCCCATTTTGGGTTTCATTTTGTTAATACAATTCTCCTAGCAATGTTAATAGTTAGTCTTTCAATTAGCTTCTCATTAATTAAAGAGAAAATATTAAAATCAAAATCCAAACCTCAAATTGAAGATTTACATTCTATTGCTAATGAAATAAAAAAAGTATGTCCAAAATGTGGCACTGAATTTAATTCCCTCCCAAAATTTTGTTATAATTGTAATACTAATCTAACAGAAATAATTGAGGATAAAACGGGATAAGAAGAATAAGTACACAAAACAATTTATGTGTTCTTTAATTTTTATGATTAATGTTTGGAGAATTAATAGCTATTTCTGCTGTACTTACATTTGTTACATCAAATGTCATGTTTCGTCAAACAGAACATGAAGTTAGTCCAACTTTTATCAATTTCTTTAGAACAGGAGTAGGTACTTTAACGTTCATCATCATTATTATAATTTTAAATCAATTTAATCTTATTTTTGTAATCCCATGGCAATTATGGCTGTTATTAATCTTCAGTTTTATATTTGGGCAAGTGATTGGAGACACAGCATATTTTATTGCTCAAAAAGAATTAGGAACTACAATAGCTCTTGCTATTTCTATGACATTTCCACTTTTTACATTTATATTCTCTCTGATCTTTCTTCATCAAGCATTTAGACTCAATTTAATTTTATCTCTAGTCTTGATAGGATTTGGTATTACTATAATTGGAAAATCTAAAATAAACGCCGATAATACAAAGCATATAAGAGAATATACCTCAAAAACTCCAATAAAAATCAAAATTCAAGAAATTTTTAAAAAAGAATTTATAAAAGCTATATTTTTTTGCTTAACTGCAGCGATTGGGTGGGCTATCGGAGCTGTGCTAATTGAATTTGCTACTGATCAAATAGATCAAATTATCCATGTAGAAGAACTCAGTTCTATTATAGGAAATGTTATCAGATTTCCATTTGCATTATTAATTCTAGGTTCAATGGTATTGAGAGAAAGTCATTTAAAAAATCAAAATGGAAATTTGCTTAATCAAAAGAAATCTGTACGTTCATGGATTTTTCTAATAATCGCTTCAATAATAGGAACCTCACTAGGTGCATATTTATATACTGAATCCGTACATATAGCAGGGGCAAATGTAGTCTCTTTAATTGCTAGCTCAGCTCCTTTATTTTCGCTTCCATTAACTTATATTATAAATAAAGAGAAAATTACAAAATGGGGGTTTTTTGGGGTAGTTTTAACTATTTTGGGAGTAATATTCATTTTAGTTTAGATTTAAAAATAATCTTATTCATAGTTTTTTTCAAAGAAGTTTACTTAATTTATTCTATCTTTCAATTTAGCAATCACTTCTTCAGTATGTACTTAAGTTAATAGGGAAAGATTTCCATCTTCCTCATGAAATATATTAACTATTCTACTCTTACTTTTAATGAAATTCATCTTAATTATAATTTAGAAACAATAGAATTCGATTATATTTTTTATGGAAATCTATCATAATCTAATTTAATTTTTTCTAATATCTTAATAACGAGTTCTCTGAATATTAGATCTATGTTACAGTTTTCCTTTGAAGAAGTCTTATAAAAGTCATTTTCATCATGTCTCTCCATGAACCGTTTAATTACCAAATCATCCACTCTAGCTTTTTCATTTGCAGTTTTGACAAGATCGTTTTTAGCTCCAACACACATTCTTGGTGTGAACGCATGATTATATTCGGAGAGTCTCTCATACCACCAGTCTAATCTTAATAATGTTTGAAGATCGATTAAGTTAAAAACCATAAAAATTCCATTTGCTCCATTAATATAATAAGGAAATAATTTTTTGAATTGTTCTCGTCCGCCAAAATCCCAAATACTGATTCTAACAATTGTATCTTCTCCATTAACAGTAATAGGAAGATCTTTTGTATAGAATTCGATCCCTAAGGTTTCCTTGGTGTTTACATCAAATGTATCAAAACATAATCTTTTTGCTATACATGTTTTGCCTACCCTTTCTTGACCCAAGATACATATTTTGAAAATATAAATGGGTTTTAGGTCATTTTCTGACTCTTTTAAAGGATTTATAAAATCAGCCATTTGTACAATTAACTATTTTATAATTAAATAAATACTAAACTTAATAATTAAAAATAAAACCTTGGATTTATAAGTTTTGAACAAATAAATATGAAAAGGTGCTAATTGAGTTTGGATGAGTGTATTTCATTGATACATATGTTAGGAATTGGTAGTGTTAGGAAAAGATTTTAAAATCAATCTTCCATCTGAGAGAATTTCTACATAAGTTGGCCATACATGTTGCCAAGCACCATCATTTATTATTTCTACTTTCTGATCATTTATATTTCCATAAGCAATTCCGCTGTGATGAGAATGTCCATAAATAATATGATTTATTTTTGAAAATTCATAATTTTGATCCTCCAAAAAA
>CP070831.1:1875422-1883211 GCA_020344955.1 Promethearchaeota archaeon
AATTTACCTAGTTTATTTTTTATATAAGAATTTATTTGCTATATTTTCAATACGGTCCTTTTGATGGCAAACAGAAGAATAATCATAAATGTTTAAATATCACAGATTATATGAGAAAGATCAATGAAACGAAATAAAATCATCATATCTTTCATATTAATAGTATTCATACTCATAGGATCCTTATTTTTTGTGTGGTTTTTCTCACAAGGTCCTTTGATCGCTATTCAACTTATCAAATCAACCAATATTGATGGGCCAGCAAATGATGCGGATGGCGCCATAGGAATGGTGATGGATGAGGATGGCTACCTTTATGTTACCGGATATATTACAATACCAGGACAAGGCAAGGACATCTGGCTTGCAAAATTTGACCAAGATCTTAATATGATGAAAAATAACTCCATTAACGGGCTCGCGAATGGAGATGATGTGGGATATACCCTTGTATTTGATGAAAACAATTCTCTCTTTTTATTAGGCTATCTTGATCAAGGTGGAACTGGGAACGATATATTTCTTGCAAGGTTCAATTCCACAGATTTATCAATGGAAAAAGCTACCATGATTAATGGTCCAGCTAGTGGAACTGATGATGGATATGGGATTCTCTACAACCCAGGGGACAAAAACATCTACATCGCTGGAACTGTTGAGGACCCTATTGAAGGTCAAAATATTTATCTCGCAAAATTTTACACGAATTTAACCCTTATCAAGAATGTCATGTTTAACGGACCCTCAAGTAGTACTGATAAGGGGCGATTTCTGGCACTTGACAGTTCAGGTAATCTATATGTTAGCGGGTCTAAGTCTCGAGCTGGAACTGGATATGATATGTGGTTGGGCAAGTTTGACACTAATTTTACTCTTATTAATGAAATCATTATAGCAGGACCAACTTCGGGTGAAGATAAAGGATATGGGATTGTAATTGATAGTGATATAATCTATCTCGCAGGGACTATTAATCATAGCTCTCAAGGATTTAACATTTTCTTAGCTAAATTTGATAATAACCTCAATCAGTTGAAAAATGTAACTCTTAATGGGCCCTTGAATGGAGAGGACGTCGCCTATTCACTAATTTTGGATAGGAATGACAATCTGATTTTAACAGGGGTTTATAGTGAATCACCAGGGGATTCGAATATATGGGTGGGAATTTATAATAGTCAATTAAACCTATTAACATATGACACGGTCGATGGATCATCTCACGGTTATGACACGGGATACGGTGTTATTCTCGGAACAACCAATAACTTTTATGTATCTGGTTTTGTTGATGAGCCACTAGAAAATACTAACATATGGATTGCCCAATATTCTCAATCTTTCATTTAAAATGATAAAAACCATTTTTTTTACCTTTTCTGTAATTAATTATCTTCTATGATTTCTATAACATTCTCGACAATAAACATCTCTACTTTCTGTAGACTTAAATGGAACTTCGCACTCGTTTCCGCAGTCAGCACACGTAGCTTTATACATCGTTCTATTGCCATATCTATTATTAGACATAATTTCACCAAATTTTAATTTTTTACTTGTAACTTTGAAATTTCTCTGTTCAAGTATATAAGATATATTTCTAATTTTGATAAACATTGGTATTATGAAATTTACATTTCAAAATTCTCTCAGAAAATATCTTGGTTATTTTTATCGTGATAGGGTTAACTAGAGGGATCTTTAGAAGAGAAAGTGAATAAATTTAAAATTTTAGGGAGAGATGACATATCACATGTTTGATATATTTTCTTAGGTAAAAATTTTTACTTATTTTTGCCAATATTTCTAAAAAAATTTTTGAAATTAGAAAATTGATAAAAAGGTGAGATTTTATCTTATAATAATTTTAAACTAAAAAGTTTATATGTTCTTACTTACCTTCTTCTTTAATTACTATAAAATTTTTTTCTAAAATTTGAAATTCATATCAGAAAAAGCATATCCCAATACAGATTGGTGCAAAAAAATTTTAAAACAAGGTGAAAAAATGAAAGTAAAATGTAGTTTATGTGAAAATGAACACCCAAAAAGAAAGCTTATAAAAAGAATGCCATTGTTGGAGAATGAATTACCAGCGAAATATATTGCTTACAAGGAATTTATTTGTATTAATATTATTCAGCTACTTGGTAAAGATAAGAAATGGCATGATAATATATGTAAGAACCGTATGCTAGTATCAATAAAAAGCTGAAAAAATTAAATGATGCCAGTAAGGCTATTGTTATAATTTCACATCTTGTTAAAATACAAAAAACAATAGGATTGAATCCTTAAGGTTTAATTATTCAATGTTTTCATGAAATAACCGAACTATTATAGAAAAGTGCTATCTCTTATGAGAGTCTAAAATATATTTTAGAAGATTAGGAAAATGATTATAATAGATTTAATCATTAACATTCTCACTTATTTTTAATCCTAAATTTATTTCTGTTATATTATCTAATGAATACATATTTAAAAAAGAAAGCAAACAAGCTAAAGTAGATTCTGCTCCCTGATTTCTGTTTATTCCAGTTGGAGTTATACCATCATAACACCCTCCAGTTTTATAATCGTAAAGAGACAGATTCATATCATTGCGTCCTAAAAACCATTCTAAACAACGACGTGCATTAACAATCCATTTTTTATCTTGAGTGCTTTTATAAGCCTCAACACATGCTTCAAGAACACTTTGGGCTTCGATTGGTTGTTGATCAAATCTTGCTTTTTCTCCATTTTTAGGATACCACCCATTATTCCCTATAGGAGAAAATTGTTCTTTTTTATTAGTCTGAATTTGAATTAACCAATCCAATGATCTTGTTCCTGCTTCGATCATATCTCCTCGTTGCAACCATTGCCCAGACATTATCAGTGCATGTGGGATCTTTCCATTATCATAGGCGATTATATCCTCAATCCAAGGCCAATCATCTGAAGCATTTTTGCTATAAAAAGAGAATAATTTATTAGCGATTTCTTCTCTGAATCGTTTAATTTTAATATCTCCACTGAATCTTTCTAAGTAAGCATGAATTCCTACTAGCCCAAAAGCTAAGGCACGCGGAGAATTAAAGTCCAATAATTTACTCACTGCTTTTTCAAAAATATCTAAAACAATATCACTTGCTTCTCTTTTCTCTGATAATGCAACTGTCACACCCAAAGCCCAGATTGCTCGACCATGACAGTCTTCAGATCCCATCTCTTCAACCCATGTACGATCATAACCCATAAAATTACGGAACCTGTTATTTTCTTCGTTAAAGGCATATAATAAAAAGCTTAAATACCTATATCCAAAATTTTTCAAAAATTCTTCTTCAAATGATAAATTCTGGGCAATCAATACTGCTACTAGTGCTCTAGCATTATCATCTGTGCAATAACCATGAAAACGATCTGGAATTATATAATTTGCATGTTGAAAGATGCCAACATCATCTGTTAAACGAAAAAGATGCTCAAATTTAGGATACGGCATTTCAAATGGAGTAAATCTCAAATATTTCTTCTGAAATACAGTTTTTGGATGTAATAATCGATTTTCTTTAACATTATCAAAAGTATTTAGGTATTCTCTAGCGACTTCTTTCCAAATCATATTTCTACCGAACATATAGGCATTTTTCCTCATATTATGACTTTCTACTTCATTCTTTAATAAAAAACAAATTTGATTAGCTATAGATTTAGAGTCCTTGAAAGGAACAATTATCCCTTTTCCATCAGCTAAAATTTCCTCAGCATACCAATAAGGAGTAGAAATAATAGCTTTACCCGCTCCAAGTGCATAAGCCAATGTTCCAGAAACAATTTGTTCTTTATTTAAATATGGGGTGATATAGATATCTGCTGCTCCTAAGAATTCACATAATTCTTTTAAATCTACAAATCTGTTATGAAAGATTATATGGTCTTCCACACCTAACTCTCTAGCTTTTATTTGAAGAAAATGGCGATATGATTCACCTTGCTCCCTCTTTAAATTTGGATGAGTAGCACCTAAAACTATATATATAACGTCAGGAAATTTCTTAATTATATCTGGTAAGGCTTCAATCATTATTTCTATTCCTTTACTAGGGCTAATCAACCCAAATGTCATTAATACTTTTTTTCCTTCAACTCCAAACTGGTCTTTAAAAAAATTTGGATCGATAAATGAAAAATCTGGAATCCCATGATGAACTAGGTGAATTTTTTCCTTAGAAACGTTATAATTCTCTTTTAGAAATATCTCTGCCTTTTTACTCATAACAACTATTCGATCTGAAATTTTTACGATTGTTTTGATTATTTCTTTTTGTTTTGGATTAGGATATGGTAAAAGAGTATGTAATGTTGTAATAATAGGCATTCTAAGATTTTTAAGTAAAGTTAAAATATAACTACCATATTCTCCTCCATAGATTCCAAATTCATGTTGAAGACAAACAATATCTACATTATTTACATTAAGATATTCAGCAGCTAATGTGTAATCTGTAAATCTTTTAGCATTCAATTCAAAACGAACTTCATTTGGATAATGATATCCTTGAGCAATATCGTTCATTGCCAATGCCCAGCATTCTAATTGAGGTGCTTCAGTAGATACAGCATTTAATAAATCTTTAGTAAAAGTTGCAATTCCACATTTCCTTGGTAAATAATTGCCAATGAAAGCAATAGTTTTTAGATTTGGATACCTTCTCATAATATTTCTTAAAATTAATAATTTAAATAATTAAGCTAATATGTAAATTAAGATTAAAACTATGACCTATTTTACTATTAACAATTACTCTATTGATCTAACGAATAGTTCATCTGAATCAAATCTACATAGAACTTTATTTTCCCTTGATAACCAACCAATTGCCATCAATACGACTTTTTCATTTTGGTTCAATAAATTTTTAATTTGGGTTAAACTTTTTTCTTCTTTTAATGTGAGACCAAATAGCTGTCCTGCTAGAAATCCAATCCCAACTTCTATTTCAGATGCTAAGAGTTCGTGAAGAAGCTTATGTAAATTTACTGATACTACAGCAATTCTCTTATCAGCGGCACCATAATAAATATAAAGCCTATCTCCAAATATTGCAGTTCCTGTAGGGAAAACAACATTATTTACATCTCCAATTTTTTCATAATCTTCGGTTGGTGAAAAAAGAGGTTCTTTTAGTCGTCCTATTACCTTTAACGGATTATCTTTATCAAGAAGAGCGACACTTGCGTGATATACTTTACCTTTATTAGAATCCTCTACAGAATGATATACCATGAGCCATCCTCTTTCAGTTTCTATTAACGGGGCTCCAGCGCCGATATTTCTTGATTCGAATCCAAATTTTGGCTCCATTACTACATAATCCCCTAATTTTTTTAGATTATCTTTCCAGAAATCGATTGTTAAATCCTTAAATTCCTCGAAACAAACAATTTGAATATCAGGTAATACTCTATGGATCAATACAAACTTATTATTATATTTTTTTGGGAAAATGAATGAATCCTTCTCCCATAGGAGCACATCTTCAGCAATAACATCCTTATAATATGATATAAAGAAATAATACTTTTCTTTAAGTTTTGATAAGCGGAAAAAATCCCTTGCTTCATCATATCTCATTTTAGCTGAAATTATTCCATGTTTTTCCCATGTTTTTAGGTCTTTGCTAGTTGCATATGCCACTAAAGCATTTTTTCCATCATATGCTGTATAAAACATAAAATAAGTACCATCAAGAAGAACGACTCTAGGATCTTCTGTACCATGTATTTCATAATCATGTTCAGGATATAGAATAGGACTATTTTTCCTTTCTATAATATTCATAGGTCCTTCTAATTTACAATAACCAATACTTGAATAATTTCCTTTTTTTACAGCGCGATAGAATAAGTGCAATGTATCTCCTTGCTGGACTACTGTAGGGTTTAATACAGCTTGGTTTTCAAACTCGTTTTTAGTTGCTTCTAAGAGAACTCCTTCTCTTCGTATTATTACCATAATTAGGTATAAATATCTCTTTCTTATTAATTCATGGATATTACGTTATTATTCTTTTATTGAATAATATACTAGATAATTAGAGAGATGCCATTTCTTAATAATTACATACAGATTTACTCATAAAATTACTCCCAAATAAATATCAAACTATTAATGAATGATATAATATTTGACTAATCCACTTATAAAAGCTTTATAAATTAATCTAAATGTTTTTAATATTGATGAATTATAGATTTGTGAAACTGATATATCCATATAAATCAGAAGAGGGAAATTTAATTTATTTTTCTTCAATAAAAGCTTATTTTAAAAAAAAAAGCGATACAATCTATGATGCTGTTAGGCTGATTGAAAATAAGTTCAGTTCAAGAATTAAAGAAACAATTAAAGAAGTTAAAATTCCAGTTTTGTTGAAAGAAATTATAAACCTACATAATATCAATGGTATTAAAAGCATGGACCAGATAAAAACTATGGTTGATCAAATCAAATCTGGAAAAGAAATTTTATCTCGACATGGATTACCGAACATTAAGTTAGTAAAGACAAAATATTCAGAATGGATCTTATTTGACGGACATCACTCTCTACTTTCCTATATAATTGCTGGAAGGACATATTTACATGAGGTTCCTCACTTAATTGTAGAGAATAAAAATGGGTATGTAAGTGATAAAGAAATTCTTATATTTTATGGAATTCATTCCAGACTCTTAACTAATGCCAACTGGAGAAAGTATGTAATAAACTGGCAAGCACCACAGGAAAGACAACTATGCGAAAGAGAACAAAAAAATATGGGTGAGATCTTCAATTCATTTATTGTTCAAATATGATATAATTTCTGTGATTCAATAATTTAATCAAATATGTTTTTTTTATCTCGAACATATATTAGTTGTCAATCTTTGAAACCAAAATTGATTGAAATCTCTTATTCTTTACTCTCTTTTGTTATCTGATAATATAATGAAGAGAGAACGTTTCAATGAGCCATGATTTTAATCACGATTAAATTTATTATTTAACCCTCATTAAAGAAAAATGTGTTATACATAATTAGATATTTTATCCATAGTTATATAATCCTATAAAAAGAGATTTATCCAAGAATCAAATTGTATTAATAAATTAATTTTGAATAAAAAGATGATTTTTCATTATGAAAAAAGATGAAGAAATCAATATTTATCTTGATAAAATTGAGGAACTTGAAGAAATTATACTGAGATTAGAAGATCTTATCCCAGTGGAAGATGTTAAAAAGAAAAGTAGAAAAAGGAAAAGGATGGATTCAAAACTAGCTATTGAACTCGATGAAAAAGATAAGAAATTTAGAGAATTAAAGGATAAAATGGGTTTCTTAAGAAAAGAAAATTCACAACTCCGACAAGAATTAGAAAAAATAAAGTCTGCTGATGCTAGCTCATCTAGGATTAAAATTGAGGATTTTAGACCTGAACCAATCCTAAATGAATTAGTAAAAGATTTACAAGATATAGTGAATAACCAGAGATTAATAATTAGTAAATTAAAAACTAATAAAGTTGATAGGGAAGATATTCTTGAAAAATTAATAGATAAAGACGAAGAAATTAAACTTTTAAAGTCAGAAATCTCACAATTAAATAAAAAAAAAAGGATTTAAAATTATTCTAATTTTTTAATTTTCTTTATAAATGATATAGGAAAAATAGGAATAAAAAATAAAATAGCACCATTACACTAAAAATTTCTCAATCATAATCGAGATTTAATTTATTTTTCAATAATTAA
>CP070831.1:1883311-1889803 GCA_020344955.1 Promethearchaeota archaeon
AAAGAAAGATATATAAAGAAATTGAATACTCAAGAGAGTAGATTTGAAGAAATTACCAAATAACTAAAAACTTTGGACAAAAAAATTAATGAGATAAACACAGATATTGAAAGCAAAATAAATTTACTTTACCCTCCTTAATTCTGTAATTTTTTATATTATAATCTCAATTCACATAATTATTTTAAAGATGGTAGTAAAAACAGCATCTACGGGTTTTAGAAGTTTATTATATCGCAGTGGATGGCTTTATAATGCCATAACTCGCAGGTTGTATGATCAAGATAAAAAGTTTTTTACGATTGCAACTCTTATAGGTAAAGGGCCAAAGAGAGTCTTAGATTTACCATGTGGTACGGGTTATTTGATGCGTTTTTTACACCCAGCAATCGAATATGAGGGTATTGATCTTAACCATCGATTTCTTAAACGAATCAGAAGAAAAGAATTGAAAAAAAGGAATATAACACTAAAGAAAATTATTTTACACCAGAAGAATATTTTTGATTTTCAAGATTATAAAGGCAAGAAGAAGGATGTTATTGTATTATGTGATATTTTACATCATGTTTATCCCAAACATACTGAATTAATCAATATCGCCAAAAAAATCTCTCAAAAAGTCATTGTTTGTGAACCATATGTCACAAAACCAAGAGAAATCACCGCTCGTGATAAATTACTTAAGATTGTAATATTTCTAGGTAAAAATTTGCCGAAACCTTTATTCAAAATTGTTGATTTTTTATTTTTAGATAACGATGGTATTAATACCTTTTCTAGGAGATCAAAATGGAATCTTGATAGAAAAGCCCTTAAAGACTTTTATAAAAGTATGGGATTTAACATAATCCACAAAATTATTGATGAATATATAGCAATCTGGGAATCATTAGAAAATTAAAGGAGGATATCGAAAGTTGTTGAATGTTACATTATCTTTATGGGACACTGGAGGGCAAGAAAGATTTGACTTTTTTAAAACCGACTTTTTCAAAGGTGTATCTGTACTAGGTTTGGTTTTCGACCTAAGTCGCCCTAGTACTTTTGATGAAATTGATGTATACTTCAAAGAAATTCGAGAACAATCTGGAAACATTCCAATTTTTTTAGTGGGTAATAAAAATGACTTAATAAAAGATATTGGAGAAAGCATTTCTAAAGAAAGAATTATGCAAAAAGTAAATCAGTTTTATTTATTTGATTATATCGTAACTTCAGCACTTGACAATGAAAATATAGAAAAATTGTTTTATAGATTTGCAATTACAGCATTAATGGATTTAAAACCTAGACTTGGAGAAATTATTGATTCAAATCATTTCAGATTCAAGATTCTATTAGCTGGAGCTGCAGCAGTTGGAAAGTCTTCGCTTATAAGAACTTTTGCTAAAAAAGAGTTTGAAGAAGACTACAAATTAACAGTGGGTTTGGATTTAATGACACAAAATCTTGAAATCCAGGAGGATGACATCCCTGATGAGACTCAAGAATTAATTAGAAAATCAGTCAAAAGTTATAAAAAAATACTTAAAAAATATCGAAAAGGAGAAGAAGTTTCAGAGATTTTAGAGACTTTAAAGGAAATACAAAAACATAAATAATAATTATAAAAAATCTTTAATTTAACGTTTCAATATTAAATAAAATGAGTTTGGCTGGCAATCATATCTGCTTTATGGATTAATATAGCTAATTCATTCATATCTATTGGGAAGTATTTACTCCATTGACCGTGATGAAATATTATCGCCTGATACATTTCATCATCGAAAAATAAAATATGACTATTTCTTTTGAGAACTGCGATAGCCTCCTCAACATGATAATGCCTTCCCTCATATCTAAATTTTCTTACAATATCTTCATGAACTATATCTAATTCTTTACGATCTACTACGACTTTAGATGTGAAATTTTCTTTCTTAAAAGAATAGTATGATATTTTGCCAAAATCATGATATATGGCTGTTAGTACTGCCTTTTTAACATCTACATTAAGATCCATGGATTTACTTAAGTTATAGGCATAGTTGGTTACTAATAAAATATGATCAAACAACCCTCCTTCGTAAGCGCCATGAAATCCTCTAATTGCCGCGGGTAACTTTTTAGCTTCCACTAAAATTCCCTTTATGCAATCCTTTGCAGTATCTTCTAATCCACAAATTTCAAAAAAGTAATCAAATCCTTTATATTTGAAATCTAATTGGTTTTTAAGTTGAGTGTTTACAAAATGGTTAAGATCAAGCAGATCAATATTTTTTTCTTTCTTTTCTATTTCTATTTTAGAATTTAATTCTTGTAAGAGATTTAATGCTAAATTGTTATCTTGCTTCCTTAAAACATAAAAAAATTTTAAAATATGTTTACAAAATTTATTGTTTAGCTTCTTACGAGCCAGATAATCAGGACAATCATGATAGATACTCTCATATATATTATTCTGTAAAATGTTAATACTTAATTTATAAGGAATTAACGTATTTCCTTGGATTTCAGCTTCAAAAAGTCCGTTTTCTTTATCTATTCTAATTATTCTTACAGAACCATCTGAAATTGAATCTACCCGATTTAACGTACTTTTAGTAGTAAGATTCACAATAATTTCTTCAAAATTGTTTTGATCAACCATTATTTCTATTTATATTATTTGGAACTATTTAAAACATTAGTCACTTATTAATTTAAGTTTTTAAAGAGAAAAAGAAATAAATATTCATATCTTTACTATCTTAAAAAAATAAGGTGTGAAATTTGAGTATTGAAGAATTACAAGATCAAGTTGATCAGTTATTAGAGGAAATGGACGAACTTCAAGAAGTATGTGACACTTTACCTCAATGTGATGAGGACGATGGCTGCGCTACTTGCGAAACTAATAAAAAAATTGAAGCTCTTGAAGAAAAAATTGAAGCTCTTGAAGAAAAAATTGAAGGATTAATGGGTGAAGAGGAAGAGGAATAAGATCTTCTTATATTCAATTTTAAATCTCCTATTTTGTTTTATTATATTACTTTTTTTACTTTTTTATTCAATTGTTATAAATTCTTAAATTGATATCTTAGATTTCTCGACATTATAAATTGTTGTATCTGTCTACTTCCACCTATTATCTCTTGAATTCTTGAAATGTTTAAATAATCCTGCATGAGAGTATTATCACATAACCCGGCACCACCCATAAGGTTTGCAGTTTCGTAGCACACTTTTTTAGAAAGCAAAGCACAGGTATATTTATATTGACTTCCTAAAGCAACAAATGCACGTGATACATTTTCAGGCAACTTACCTTCATACTTTTCTATCTTTTCGTCATATGTTTCGCAAAACTTCAAGATACCATGAGTAAGAGCTGTTGTTTTAGCCATCAAGTCTGTTAATGTAAATCCTACTCCTTGAAATAATAAAATTTCTTTATCAAATTGCTTCCTCATATTTGCGTAAATAATTGCATGAGCTAATGCTCCCCAACATTCACTTGCTCCCCTCACTGCTATTGAAATCCTTTCAGGGACGAGACCTTCAAAGAGATGCTCTCTTCCTTTCCCAATTCCCCCCAATACATATTCTTTCGGAACTCTCAAATTCTCTAATTTTTCCTTACCAATATATAATTTAGGCACCCAAGATATCCCTACACGTTCACAATTCCAGCCTTCCCATGAGGAGTTGATAAGAAACTGTCCCATTAAATTTCCATTATTTTTTTCCGCAGTGGCGTAAGCAACTGCCCATTTGGATTTGGGGGCGTTTGTATTAAAAATTTTAGTTCCATTTAAGATAAACGACCCATCTTCCTGCTCTTCACAGGTTGTTAGCATGTGTACAGCATCAGAGCCCCTTTCAGGCTCTGTAATCAATAAACATCCCGGTGTTTTTCCAGTAACAAGTTCTTTTAACGCCTCAAGTCTTATAGGGATATTTTCATGGTGCTCATATATTGGATTAATACAAATTACAGTAGCTCCACTACCCATTGTAAATTGAGGATCGAAAGAATCAAGGGCAAGAATTCTCATAAAATCCATAGTCATTCCGTATTCTTCATAATTCAAATCAATACATTCATATGCATGTTGACGAGTAATATATCCTTCTTTCCCAAAAATAGCATACCAATCATAAATATCCTCGTGGGGACCATGAGTGATTTTGTTTTTTCTTTCAAAATTCAAACAAAAATCTTGAACCTCTTTAAGAAAATTATACTGTTTCTCATTCAGAATAAGAGAGAGATTTTCATTAAGAAAATTATACCTATTTGTAAGATTTAATCTTTCTAAAATCTCATCATTAATTACTTGCGTTTCAAATCTTTTATCCATTTTTATCAAATTCCATTATTTTAATTGTATTTTCATAATATTCCATTTTAATATTATTTTATGCAATTTCTTGAAAATAAAATTATTTAAGGATTTTGAACGAACCTTATTATGGAATATTTAGTTATTTTAAAATGAAATTCTATATCAAAAATTCAAATAAAAATATCAAATTAAGAGATGAATAAAATGTCTGAAAAGAGAAAATTTGAGACTCAAGTAATAAATGATGAGATCCTCGATAAATTAAGCTTAAAAAACCGCTATGCTTTCGTCAATAATAATTTAACTCCATTGTTATCTCAAGAAGAATTTAATTTTTTTAGAAAAGTCCAGCGGTTTTGCTTAAGGTTTGAGAAAAAGAACGAAATTGTTCATGCTGCGGATGATGATCTCTATAGTTGGATTCCCGCTTTCGGAGCGGAGGGGTATATCACTCGACAACATGCATTTGAAATGATCGATTTAGACTATCCGGAGTGGGGATTAGCAGCAGACATGCTTCGCACGATCGCAATTGACAATTTTGATCCTCAATTTTCAATGGCGGGTGGTGCTACAGTATTAGCTATAAATCCTATATATGAGCACCATGAAAATGTCCCCGTAAGACTTGACGCCTTAAAAGAATTAGTAACTGGACAGACCCCCGGAGCGATTCTGATTACAGAGCCTGAAAGGGGCTCTGATGCTGTACACCAGTTAACCATATGTGATGAGCAGGAAGATGGGTCGTTTATCTTAAATGGTGAAAAGGTTTTTAATACTAACGCACCCAAATCAAAATGGGTGGTAGCTTATGCCACTGCAGAGAAAAATAACGGGAACATGATGGCTCAATTCTTAATAAATACAAATTGGGATGGGTGGAGTTGCGAACGAGTAGGAATACCTTGGACTCCAAAAGTTTGGTTAGGAAAAGAGAAATTTACCAATTTGAGAGTACCTAAGGAATATATTCTCGGTCCTGTAGGTAAAGGTAGAGAGCATCTATTTGAGGGGCTTGTACCAGAAAGAATCGCAATTGCTTATGGCGCAATTGCCCAATGTTGGGGTTCTCTATCACATGCAGTAATTTATGCTAATTTAAGAAAGCAGTTTGACCAGGAGATTCTTAAATTTCAGGGAGTAGGATTTTTATTAGCTGATTTGTGGGCTAAGACAACAAATCTAACTTTTGGTCTTTTAAAGTTCTGTGAAGGTTTTGATGAAAAATTTAAAAAATTTGAAGGCAATATCCCTAGGAATATTTCCCAAGCTATGGTGGCAAGTGCCTCTCAGTTTAAATATCAAGCTACAGCACTTTCAAAAGAAGTATGCTACGAAGCTGCAAACCTCATGGGTGGTGCAGGATTATCAGACAATACTTTAATGCAGGATTATTTAAACATTTCAAGAATTCAAGAAATAGTTGGTGGAAGCCGCCAGATCCAGCAATATATAATGTCTCTTTCATTAAGAACCCTTTATAAGATGTCAGTTTCATAAAATAAAAAAATACTTTTTTATTTTTAATTTTTAAATTTTTAGAAGAATTTATTCTTTGAATGAAAATCCTAATATTTAATATGTGTAAGGTTTTCATTTACTAATATGAGATTTGGATATTGTGTGAGAGATCCATCAAACTATACATACTCTGTAATTAGAGATTTAACATTAAAAGTTGAGAAGTTAGGATTTGAATCTGTTCACGTTACAGATCATTTTTTTACTTTACGTGATAGTCCAGAGAAAAAAACACCCTTTTTAGAGTCTAATACACTTTTAGCAGCTTTAGCTACAGAAACTCATAGAATAAAATTGGGCCATATTGTTTTATGTAATTCTTTTCGTAATCCTGCATATTTAGCTAAAGTGTTATTAACTCTTGATAACATTTCTAATGGGCGTAATTTAGTATGGTTGGGAGCAGGGTGGTATCATGAAGAATATAAGGCTTATGGTTATCCATATCCTTCACCAAAGAGAAGAGTTGATGAATTAGAAGAATCAATTATTATCCTTAAAAAGATATTCACTGAAGATGAGACTTATTTTGCAGGAAAGTTTTGGAAATTAGAAAAACATAGGAATTTTCCTAAATCAATTCAGAAGCCTTACCCACAAATAGTTATTGGAACTAATCATGGAAGAAGAATGATCGATCTTGCTTGTAGAGAAG
>CP070831.1:1889903-1892686 GCA_020344955.1 Promethearchaeota archaeon
AAATGGGTGAATTGGAATTTGAATGTTTTGACGCTTGGCTAGCTCAAATTAAGTTTATAGGTCTAAGCGTTCATCCAGGACATGCTAAAAATAAAATGATTAATGCAATAAAAATTGCAAGTAAATTCTTTAGTGATCTTCCCGAACCTGAATCACCTGAACATACTGAAGATAGGGAAGGCTTTTTCCATTTAACTAAATTACAAGGAACTGTTGAAGAAGCTACATCAATAATGCTTATAAGAGATTTTATACCAACAAATAATGAAAGAAGAATGGAATATTTAAAAAATTTAAAGAAAGCCTATGAGATTCGGTATCCTGGATTAAGGATTGAAATGAATTTTAAACATCAATATCAAAATATGTATTCCTATATAGAAAATAACATAGAAGTGGTTGAATTAGCAAAAAAAGCAATTGAAAAAGCAGGATTAGAAGTTAAGATTCACCCTATAAGGGGAGGTACAGATGGAGCTCGATTAAGTGCTAAAGGAATTCCAACTCCAAATATTTTTACCGGAGGTCATCTATTTCATTCTCGAAAAGAATACATCCCTACTTTAACTTTGCAAAAAGCATCTGAAGTTCTTCTTTATTTAGCTGAATTATGGACTCAACAATAATAGTATATATATAATTTCTCTATTTTTTCAATCTTTCTATAACTGCTAGAGCAATATCTCCTTCTAGATTTACACAATCTTTATACCGATCATCTCTCCAAGAAATATTCCATCCTTCAAGAGGATTATAATAACTATAAAAAATTGCTCCAAAATTGATTTTTTTTTGGTTGCATATTGTTGCCAAGACGTTAAGTTCTCCATTTTCCATTGAAATGCAACCTTTTTTCTGTAATTCAAAGATTTCTTTATTAGTAATTTGGTAGAATGCTTCTTTTGAAAAATTCTTCCCAATATGGTAATTTTTAGCTCTTTTTTTTGTTTCTTTAATTAACACGTCAACAATTTCTTTATTCATTTCAATTTCTTCATTTAGACCTCTTCCATAATGTATAGATGTTCCATCTGGACCTAGACCATGTGTTGGAATGATGTAATCAAGTAATTTTACATTTTGACCTATTCCCCAAGATCCACAAACAAGAAGTATTATTTTTGCTCCACAGTAGATAAGATCTTCTGTTAATGATGCCATGGGTGAAGCTCCCATCGATGGTAACAATACAGAGATTGGAGTTTTATTATACTTACCTCTGTGTAGTTCCCCTCCACCATAGGGATGAAATGGTGTTAACCAATCTGAATTTTCTAGATTTGCAACATCTTTTAAATAATTCAATAACCCTCTAGAAAAAATAATTAATACATTTGAATCAACTTCAAAGTCCTTCATTTTTTTATTACTGGCTTCTATGGCTGCCTGAATTACGTTTTTGGACGTAAGACAAAAATTTTCTTTCATATTTTATATCACCTCACACAATCAAGAATCCAAATTATTTAATTACTCAGGTATTATCTATGATAATTCTAAATATTAATATTATTTCTTAAGAATTTTAGAAAAATCAGTGAATGTAAATATAAAAATACAAATAGATAAGAGAATTGAAATATAAATGAATGCCCAAGTATAAGAGAAAAGATAATAGATTAATCCAAAAATGAGAGACTCTGCCATAGAGATAAGTCCTACAGATAAATAATAATAACCATAAGCTCTACCTCGTTTCCGTCTACCTGCTAAATCAGCAATATAAGCTCGGGATATTGGATCTACAGAAGCTTGATAAAAACCATACATTACAAATATAATAATAATTAGTATAAAGGAAAATATAGAAATATCTACTGGAAATGCTAAAATAAGGCATAATAATAAAAGAATACCTAATCCCATATCAATTACTTTTTTTCTACCAATTTTATCAGAAAGTGTTCCCATAATCGGTGAAAATATTGTATAAACAATATTACTGAGCATATACAAGATTGGTATGAAATATATTAAATTGACAAAACCTCCCGCTCTAATTTGAAGAAAGGCAATATCTAAACTAGCAAATTCAATGACACCTAATATTATTATTAGTTTGACAAAGTTTTTACTTAATTTTTTCATTTTTGGTTGTTCCTCTTGAATATCTAGTTTTTGTTCAAGTTCATCAGGAGTTATGTCTTTAATAGTGAGGATTAAAATTATTGCAAAGATACCGGGAATAATAGAAAAGAATATTATTTGTGAATAAGTCCAAGTAAGAAATAAAAATAAGAAGGTAAATAGTGACCCTACTACTGCACCCAACGTATCCATAGCTCTATGCATTCCAAAAGCTTTACCTTTTTCAGTAGCATAGTAAGAAATAAGTGTATCTCTCGAAGATGTTCTAATTCCTTTACCTAAACGGTCAATTGTTTTTAAACCTAATATATATTCCCAAGAAGGACTAAAGCTCATAAAAGGTTTAGAAAGATTTGATATCGAATAACCTGCTACAACAAATGGCTTTCTTTTATTTATTCTATCACTCATCCACCCAGAAACTCCTTTTAATATATTTGAGATAGCTGTTGTTAGTCCTATAATTAAACCTAAAATTAATTCAGTTCCACCTACCTCCAAAATGAAATATGGCAGTATGCTTTGAATCATTTCGCTTGAAACATCAGTAAAAAAAGATACAAGTCCCATTATGAAGACTGGAACTGAAAGTCCTAAAATAAGTTTGATATGATGATTGGAGTTATCTTTTTCTACCATAATTTAATAAATTTTTTTATAGAATAAATATAATAAAAATAATTGAATAAAATAAA
>CP070831.1:1892786-1906159 GCA_020344955.1 Promethearchaeota archaeon
ATAAGAGTTCTAAAAGGATGGATTAATATTGATTTAAATAATCTAGATTTGGCTGAAAAGTGTTTAGATTGGGTTTTAGATTTGCAAAATCAACTTGGTAATACTTTTGAAATTGTTTATGCTGCATTTTTGAAGGCACGACTTATGTATCAAGGAAAAAGAAGGTATGATCTCGCTAGGGAATACACTAATAAAGCATTGTTAATAGCAGAACAGATTAAATTTAATCATTACTGGATTGCTTTCGGCCAACTTAGCTTAGGGGTGATTCATTCATCTTTAGGCGAGATAGATATTGGCTTGGAATATTATATGAGAAGCTTGGTGATATATAGAGAGATTAATAACAGTTATTTTATATCAATCGCACTTCTTAATAGTGGTGGAAATTATTACCGACTTGGTAATATGGACCTAGCTATGAAATATACCAAAGAATGCTTATCATACTGTGAAGAACTAACTTTAACATTAGATTTTCCTCTTTCTAATTTAGTTGGAGTGGCCCTTGAACTAGGCGATAAGGAACTTGCTCAGAAATATTACAATCGACTAAAAGATTTGTATAATCAAACAAAAGAAGGACTAGTTGAAATTGTTTACTTATCCACCAAAGCTGAAATGTTAAAAGAGAGTTCTCGAATTCGCGATAAGGCAAAAGCTGAAAAAATATTCAGGAAAATCATAGATACAGAAACTGTATGGGATCAATTTTCAATACACGCAACAGTTCATCTTTGTGACCTGCTTCTTTCAGAATATCGTTTCACCAATAATGATGAAGTACTTGAAGAATTAAATTATTATATTGATAAATTATTGAAATTAGCTGAAAAAACACATTCATATATCTATTTTTGTAATACATTCACGTTACAGGCAAAATTAGCTTTAATACAGTTTGATCTGAAAGCAGCCAGACGATTTTTAACACAAGCTCAGAAAATAGCAGAAAAATACGGAATTAAACGATTAGCAATGAAAATTTCACAGGAACATGATGAATTACTTAAACAGATAGATATGTGGGAAAAACTAAAAGAACCCAATGCTTCTTTATCTGAACGTTGGAAGCTCGCGGGATTAAGTGAGCAAATGGAGAATATGGTAAAAAAACGAATGATTGAATCTCCTAAGATCTCAGAAGAAGTCCCTATCATGCTACTAATCTTAACAGAGGGAGGCAATCTTTTACTCTCAAAAAAATTTATTGAGCACTTTTCTTTAGAAGATGATATCTTAGGAGGCTTTCTAACTACAATAAATTATATTATTAGTGAGGTATTTTCTGAAGGTCTCGATAGAGCTGTTTTTGGTCAATATACTCTTCTTATGTTGCCCCTTGAACCATTTTTAATATGTTATATCTTTAAAGGGGACTCGTATTACGCTCATCAAAAAATTAAAAATTTACTTGATTCCATTAAGAATGATAATGTAATTTGGCACTCTTTACAGAATTTTTTCCAAAAGAGTAAATCTATTCAATTAAACGATATTCCATCGCTAGAATCTAAAATTATGGAGATATTTATTGAGAAAAAAAAATTATAGTTTTAAAAAGCAATTTAAAATCTACCACCCTTTACATTATATTTAAAATACTA
The DNA here is from genome assembly GCA_020344955.1 of Promethearchaeota archaeon. Taxonomy (GTDB): domain Archaea; phylum Asgardarchaeota; class Lokiarchaeia; order Sigyniarchaeales; family SOKP01; genus Loki-b32. The sequence continues at coordinate 1,894,394 of CP070831.1, forward strand.
ATTAGCTTAGTTATTTCATGAAGTTATAATCCAAACAGTTGAATATATGTCCCATTCTGAGCTAAAGCAATTAACAATAGCGGAAGAGCTTTTTGATGATGGTAAGCTTGAAGAGGCTCTTGAGATCTTAAACGATCGGAGCCAATTTGAGGGGCTAAATCCTCACCAAAAAGAGCATTACCAGTTTCTCAAGGGCTTAATTCTTTTTTATCAAAATAAAAGCGAAGATCTTATTATATTAGGTGAGAAAATATATGAAGAAAGTCAGAATCGTAATGATAATCTCCAATCTTTTGATGGATTATATTTTATTATTACTGGATTAGCCCTAGCTGGTAAATTTGAGGAGGCGTTCAAACTTTTTGAAAAAGCTAAGTTAGTATTAAAGTCTATTTCAAATGTTTCTAAAGAAATTATAACTCAAAAAAAAGCTTGTCTAAGTGTAACAAAAGCCTTTGTTGGATTGCATGGTGATAAAGTAGATTTGGTTGAAAAGTCTTTAGTCTGGATCTTAAATTCCCAAGAAAAATTCGATAAATCATTCGAAATCGTCTGGGCTAATCTTATAATGGGGAGTTATTTATTGCGAGTAAAAAGCAAGTTTGATCTTGGTATGGAGCACATCAAAAAAGCATTATCTCTTGCGAAGGAGATTAAATTTAATCACTACTGGATTGCTACATGTCAAATCTATTTAGGAGTATGTTATTGGGCTATTGGCGAAATGGATAAAAGCTTGAAATGTAACATAAAAAGTCTAGAATTATTTAAAAAGATAAAGAGTAGCCTTAATATTGCCATTCTATTAAATAATATAGGGGGTTTATATGGTGAAATGGGTGAATATGAACTTGCTGTGGAACATTTGGAGGAGAGTATAAATCTGCTTGAACAGATTCCTCAAGGTTTTTTTTCTATTCACGGCGCTATCGATAGTCTAATAAACTTAGCCGTTGAACATGGAGATAACGAACGTGCTCAAAAATATTTTCACCGCTTGAAAAATATATATAAACAGAAAAAAGATGAAAGAATTGAATTTTCGTATAAATTTAATAAAGCCCTAATATTAAAAACAAGTTCTCGAATCCGAGATAAAGCAAAAGCAGAAGAATTATTCAAAGAAGTTGTAGAAACTGATACTACACATTTTGATTCTAATATAAAAGCTCATATCCATCTTTGCGACATACTTCTCATGGAATATCGTGTTGAAAATGATAGTGAGATATTAGCCGAATTAAATCATTACATCGCCAAATTATTAACTATCGCGGAGAAACAACATTCATATTTAGTTTTTTGTGAAACCTTCATACTTCAGGCTAAATTAGCTTTATTAAATTTTGATATAAAATCTGCTCGATTGCTTTTGACCCAAGCCCTAAAGATTGCAGAAGTTTATAGTATGAAACGCTTAGCAATGAAAATTTCACATGAACATGATGAGTTACTTAGGCAAATAAAAATGTGGAAGCAATTAAAGGAATCAGAAGCGTCTTTATCTGAACGTTGGAAGTTAGCTCGTTTGAATGAACAAATGGAGCATATGGTAAAAAAACGAATGATTGAAGCTCCGAAGATCTCACAAGAAGACCCTGTTATGATATTACTCTTAACCGAGGGTGGTAATCTTTTATTCTCTAAAAAATTTATAGAAGATTTTTCCTTTGAGGAAGATATATTAGGCGGTTTTTTTACCACTATGAATTACATTATTAGTGAAGTATTTTCTGAAGGTCTTGATCGGGCGGTTTTTGGGCAATATACTCTTCTAATGATGCCCCTTCAACCATTTTTAATATGTTATATCTTTAAGGGTGACTCATATTATGCTTACCATAAGATTAAAAATTTACTTGATTCCATACAGAATGATAGTGCTATTTGGCAATCTTTGGTGAATTTTTTCAAAAAGAGTAAATCTATTCAATTAAACGATATTCCATCGCTAGAATCTAAGATTATGGAGATATTTATCGAGAAAAAAAATGCATAGTTTTAAAAAGAAATTTAAAATCTATCACCCTTTATATTATATTTAAAATACTAATTAGCTTAGTTATTTTATGAAGTTATAATCCAAACAGTCGAATATATGTCCCATTCTGAACTAAAGCAATTAACAAGAGCGGAAGAGCTTTTTGATGATGGTAAACTTGATGAAGCTCTTGAGATATTAAACGATCGGAGCCAATTTGAGGGGCTTAATCCTCAACAAAAAGAGTATTTTCAGTATATTAAGGGCTTAATTCTATTTTACCAGTGGAAACATGAAGAACTTTTTAAGCATGGTGAGGAAATATTTCAAGAAGGTCAAAACCTTAATGAAAATCTCCAATCGGTTGATGGGCTATTTTTTATAATTGCTGGATTGTGTCAAGCTGAAAAATTTAAAGAAGCCATTCAAAAAATTGAAAATGCTGAAGTATTATTAGGGCTTGTTTCTAATATATCCAAAACCACTTTCATTCAAAAAAAAGCTCGGATAAGAGTTCTAAAAGGATGGATTAATCTGGAGTCAAATAATATAGATGTGGCAGAAAAGTGTTTAGACTGGGTCTTAAATTCACAAAATGATCTGGGTAATACATTTGAAATTGTTTATGCTAATTTATTGAAGGCACGACTTAAGTATCAAGGAAAATTAATGTATAATCTCTGTGAAGAATACGCCATGAAAGCTTTTTCTATGGCAAAACAAATTAAATTTAACCACTTCTGGATTGCTCTTTGTCAATTGATTTTAGGGGCGCTATATGGAGGTCTAGGCGAGATAGATATCAGTTTGAAATATCACATGAAAAGCTTGGCGATATTTAGAAAAATCAAAAACAATAGTTTTATCGCAGCGGTACTTACTAATATAGGTGAAAACTATTCTCAACTTGGCAATTTCAAACTTGCTATGGAATATGCCGAAGAATGCTTATCATACCAAGAAAAGCTATCTAAAGCATTAGTTTTTCCTCTTTCTAATTTAGTTGAACTGGCTCTTGAACTAGGCGATAATGAACTTGCTCAGCATTATTTCAACCGTCTAAAAAATTCATATAATCAAAAAAAAGAAGGATTAACTGAAATTGTTTATTTATCCACTAAAGCTGAAATGTTAAAAAATAGTTCTCGAATTCATGATAAAGCAAAAGCAGAAAAAATATTTAGAAAAATCATAGACACAGATACTTTATGGAGTCAATTTTCAATACACGCAACGGTACAGCTTTGTGATCTGCTTCTATCAGAATATCGTTTTACTAACAATAATGAAGTACTTGATGAGTTGAATCATTTTATTGGTAGATTATTAACTATAGCAGAAAAAACACGTTCATATATCTACTTTTCTAAAGCTTTCATGTTAAAATCGAAATTAGCTCTAATAAGTTTTGATATGAAGGCAGCTCGACGATTACTAACTCAAGCTCAGAAAATTGCTGAAAATTATGGGATCAAACGATTAGCAATGAAAATTTCACAGGAACATGATGAACTACTTAAACAGACATACATGTGGGAAAAGTTAAAAGAATCCAATGCGTCTTTATCTGAACGATGGAAGCTTGCGGGATTGAATGAGCAAATGGAGAATATGGTAAAAAAACGAATGATTGAGGCTCCTAAGATCTCAGAAGAAGACCCTGTTATGATATTAATCTTAACGGAGGGGGGTAATCTTTTATTCTCTAAAAAATTTATGGAAGATTTTTCTTTTGAAGACGATATCTTAGGGGGTTTTCTAACTACTATAAATTACGTAATTAGTGAGGTATTTTCTGAAGGGCTAGATAGGGCTGTTTTTGGTCAATACACTCTTCTTATGTTGCCCCTTCAACCATTTTTAGTATGCTATATCTATAAGGGCGATTCATATTATGCTCACCGAAAGCTTTCAAATTTTCTTCAGAACATAGAGAATAACAATATCATATGGCAAGGGTTACAGAAGTTTTTCCAAAAGAGTAAATCTATTCAACTAGACGATATTCCATTACTTGAATCATTAATAACAGAGATTTTTGTAAAGAAAAATATTCAGTAGAAGTGTATTATTCAATCACTCCAGCTCACAAAAGTTTTATATTAAAATAAACCTAATCTTACATTAAAATTAATAAAAATTTCATTATATCATAGAACTCTGATGAAAAAATCCGAAGAATTTCGTTTTAAGATAGTAATTGTTGGAGACGGAGCAGTAGGCAAAACATCCTTAATTAAGAAGTTCACGAAAGGAACATTTGAAAGAGATTATGTTAAAACGATTGGTGCTCAATTTTCAAAATATAACAAAGAAATTAATGGAGATCTTGTTAGATTATTATTTTGGGATATAGCAGGTCAGGATGATTTTAATTTTTTACATCACTTGTTTTATAAAGAGAGTAGAGCAGCAATTATTGTTTACAGTCTTGAAGAAAATGAACTCGGTAAAAATAGCTTTACACACATAAAGAATTGGCATGAAGCGATAGAGCAACATTGTAGTAATATTCCCGTAGTTTTGTTCGCTAATAAAATTGATCTAGTGGATGAAGAAAATTTAGACGCTACAAAAATTCAAAAACTGGTTGATGATAATAATTTTTTAAAATATTTTATTACATCCGCAAAAACAGGGCAAGGAGTTATCGAAGCATTTAATGCTATTATCGAGCACTTGTATCTCAGATTTAAAATCCTTTAAGAATAGTTATGAACACTAAACAATTTATAGACAAGTTAAATAAAATTCAAAAATTAATGAATTTAAAAAAATATAAAGAAGCAATTATCTTAATCGAACAATTAAAAGAATTAGAAAAAAGGGGTAATTTTGGCTATAATCTAACTCACAGATTATATCAAATGGATTCTAATTCCCATTCACTTTATAATCAGCAGTTATTACTAAAATTTTTAAATGAACTTTCTAAATTAAATAAATCAATTAGTTTCCAAGAATTAGCTGAAAAGATACATAAAAATTATGAACTAAATCTGAAAGATGATATATTAAGGAGAGAAATTGAGCTATTAATCTTGAGAAATCAATTAAAATGCAGGATCGAAGGAGATAAACTTATTTTTTAAATCCTTTCTATGGTAATGGTTATTATTATTATCATATTTTGACTAAAATGCCAATAAAAATTCACGGCTTTTTTAAGTGTAATTTAGAATTAACAATTAAAAGAATTTTTTGTTTAAAATTGATTATTGACCACTGTAGTAAAACTCTTAGTATTAAAATTGTTTATTTTGGTCCTGCTCTTTCTGGTAAGACTACTTCAATTAAGGCTCTCTTTTCCGAATTTGGGAAAGAAGAAGAAGTATGCAGTATTGAAAGTACTGTAGATAGAACATTATTTTTTGATTATGGGACAGTAACGTTTCAGAATGAAGAATGGACATTAAAAATCCATATCTATACGAGTACTGGACAAGATTTTTATCTTGTTACACGTCCAATTACTCTAAGGGCTGTGGATGGAGTAATATTTGTCATTGATTCTCATGAAGATGTTTATGAGAGAAACCTAATCTCTTGGAAAGAATTAATCTCTTATTTTAGTGATTCAATTAATTATCTTCCAATAATCATTGCGTTTAATAAACAAGATTTAGAAGATAAATTCAACTCAATAGATTTCCTAAAGGAAATAAGTTATTACAAATATCAAAATATAGATACAAGGTTCACGAGTGCGATAAAAGGACAAGGAGTATTAAATTGTTTTGAAGATATTCTAAGATTAGTTTTAAGGAGATATTATAATCACAAATTAGTTTCAGCAATAAATTAATATGAGTTTTTGTGATTAAAAATCTTTTTTTCAATGAAATTTTCAAATTGTTGTTTTATAATATATTTGACAAAAATATATAAATAAAATTTTATTTGTGTCTTTTGGTATAAGAATCTTGAAGATAAAAAAGAATGTTTTTACAATTTCAATATTACTAGTTTTTGTAATTAGTATTTGTCAGTGTACAAGTTATTCCAATGCTCAAGAAAATGAACCATTCCTAATAATTTCTCCAAAATTTCAAATGATTGAATTTTTTGAGGATTTCGGGATAAAAGAAAATTTATCTTCTATAAATATTGGTATACCATCTCATAATTGGACATTAACTGAAATAGACATCAACTTTACAAGTATTCAGAGGGGTAGTGAAACATTTCTAGTTGAAGATGGAGGTGACAGTTTTAAAACATTGAATTACGATAAGCAGTGTAGGGCTGTACAGATTAATATTACTGAACCTACAAAAATTCTATCTGTAGAAATTTATGGATATGTAGAAAACCCTCAAGATGAAAATATGTTAGTTCATATAAATGGATATGATTCAGGCACAAATGCACCAAATTCTACGATTTATGGTTCACCTGTACCATTAAACATGTCAATTATTCCAAATTGGTATAAGCAAACTTTTTTTTCTCCCATATCTCTGAGTATTGGGTATTATTTTTTAGTTTTAAATGGTACTGACATAGGAGATGATGTTGTACCAAAATATCGTTGGTACAATAACGATATAAATCCAATATATCCCGACTTATATATATGGGTATGGGATGGCTCTTGGCTCGGTGGATCCACTAATCAATGCTTTAGATATAAAATACATCAGCGATTTGACAGAGTTTTAAATCCTCAAGATATTAATATGACAGCTGAAATTAATGGTACTTCATATAATATAACCAATGGAATTGAAAGTGGAAGTGGAACTCTTTCTATAAAGAACCTTGATTTCTCTCTATCAGAAAATGAAATAAATATATTTGTTAAAAACAACTTATCTATTAAATTACTATTTCATTTTAATTATCGTGTTTCCCTTAAACAATTTTTTACTTCACATAGCACAGCATTGATAAGGAAATCCCTTGACAATAAATGGACAATTAATCCTGATTTTACGAGAGAGTATTCTAATTATTCTATCAAATTTTATTATCCAAAAAATTGGTATAATATAACGATATTAAAAAATGGGGATGAGATTACATCTACCGTTATCATTAACACTGATGATAATTTCATCTTTTTTCCAAATCATATCATAACTGATGGTGCAAATTGGAAAATTTTTGCTTTTTCTCCTAAAATAGATTTTACATTGAATATACAAAAAACTGAATTTAAGCCGTCGCAAGATATTAAATTCTCAGTTATTACTCCTTATATTCAAGGTAATTTAACTTATATATTGATTGATCCACTAGGTTTCGAAGAATTTAGGGAAACAAAACAAATTATTTCTCAAGAAACTCTCTTTACTTATAATTTACCTGCAAATCCATATGAGGGAATATACAAAGCTTACGTATTTTGGTATAATGGTACAGATGCAGGTACTGAAACTCAAGAATTTTCAATTATTTTGCCTATTACAATACCGCTTGAAATTATTTTAAATAGTATTTTTCTTATGATTATTATTTTAGGAGGAAGTATTTCTAGCTATGTTTTAGTGAAAAGAAAAAGGAAGAATAAGATTGAACGTCAAAAAAAAAAATTCAATATATATAGAGATGTGTTAAGCCTCCAGCATTTTATTTTATCCGAAAGAAATTCTGGATTAACTATCTATGAGCAATTTTTTACAGGTAAACCATTAAATAGTTCACTAATATCTGGATTCTTACAAGCTGTTCGCGTTTTTGGAATAGAATTAACAGAAACGGATGAGCAAACTCGAAGTATCAAATTGGAATATCAGAATTCAAAGATTTTAATGTCAGATTACAAAAGTTGTAGATTAATTCTGATTATGGAGAAGAGTCCTACTCAAGATTTTTTAGAATCAGTGAATGCTTTATCATATGATATTGAAGAACAATTTGGATATTTATTAGAAAATTTTGATGGAGATATTACTCAATTCAATGAGATAAGAGATCTCCTTGATTTTCATCTACATACATCTTTAATCTCCCCATTAAGAGTAAGAACTCAACCTGGACGAAATACTTCTAAAGAACAGATGATAATAAATCAAGCTTTATATCTCATGAAAAAAAAAAATACTGGACATTTTTTACTGTCTTCCTTATATAAGAAAAAGAAAGAAATTCAATTAGAAGATATTGAAACAATTCTTAATTTAATTCAAAAAAAAGTTTTTCAACCTATAACATCTAGTAATGATCTTAATTAAAAAAACTAGTTTCAGAGACAGGAGATTGTATCCTTATATTCTGTTGATTGTTATCTTCTAAGATTGAGATTAAAGCAGTAACATCTTGTTTTGTTTCATAGATAATTTCTTTCTCTTCTCCCTTCTTCCACGTATTAAAACCCGTTAAAATCGGAGCCGTTTCAAATATACTCTCTTGTAAACCCGTAACTTTAACGGTTACTCCGTGGAGATCTTCTTTTGAGATATTTTTAATTTTTAATATATATTTATCGATATCTGAATCAATAGAGATTACTTTATAGGTTTTTTGAAATTTTGAAATTCCATCAAATACTGACGAGGCTCCAGCAGTTCCTTCTGAAAATAAATCCAATCCAACTCTTTTTTCTGTTATCGGTCCCGATGTTATTGTTATAGGAATCTCAAGTTTAATTGGCTCTAATCCATACTCTGGTTTTTTCTTTCCAATAATTAACAAGCTCCACTTGGTGTATGCTCCGTATTTAAACCCAAATTGATCCTTTTCTGAGGGTGACCATAAATAATTATGACTTGGTTCAGCTACTTCGGGGACCTTTAAGAGGACAAATTCTTTATCAAAATTTTGAGTTTTTACATCTCCAGCAATCGCAGGTGGAAGTTCTTCCACTTTACGACAACTCTGACCATAAGCTTCACAATAACATACCAAATTTGAATTTTGGAGCAATCTTATTTCAAGCTGTTTAAGTTCTTCTGACTCATAGCCAATCTTTATAGTTTCTCCCGGTTTGAATATATCCTTAGTTAGAAGAATATTTAAACCTGAAATTGAAAATGATATTGGTTTAGGTGTTTTTGCTTGAAGTCCTGAATTTCTTGCTTTTATCTCAACATTATGAGTTTTATTAATAATCAAATCATCCTCAGGATTAATCGGATTTGGTTGTCTTAAAATGAGTTTTAATGAGTAATTGAGATTCCTGTTCTTTATTGTTGGAACAATATTACTCTTAATAAGAAGAGATTTCTCACGAATATATTCTCCAGGTTCAAAATGACCTTTAGAAAAGATTTCTTCTTTTGAAACTTGGAGCTCCTTGAGGCATGGAGGATTAGTTACCAATCTAATCCCACTCCAAAAAATATCAGTTTCTTCTTCAAAATTGAATTTAGTACGAATGTTTAACTTATCTCCTATAAATATTGACCCTTGATTCAAATCAGTTAACTCTAACTTTACCAAATCCAAACCGATATAATGATGATTTTATATTAATTGTATAAAAAGATAGAATTTTATAAAAACTTTTTATCTTTAAATAAGAAATATGTAAATAGTTAATCTCTTTTTTCGATATTAAGTAATTTGTTCAAGATTGTTAATTTTTTTGTTGAATATAAGAAGCCAAAAAGTAAATATAATCAATCACTTCCAATATTAAAGATAAAAAGATTTTTATTAATAACTTAGAACAATGAACGGAAAGCTTGATGGTAAAATTAAAGCCATTCTATTTGATTTAGATTGTACTTTATTAGATATTGATTTGGATAAATTCATTCCTGAGTATTTAAAATCTTTAGCTCAAAGTGTAGCCCATTTAATACCTCCTAAGAAATTTATTTCCAAAATTTTACAAGCTTCTAATGCTATTGAGCAAAATGATGGTACTATAAGTAATTTAGAAGTTTATGAAAAGGTTTTTTTTCCCATCGAGGGATATAGTTGGGAACAACTTGAACCATATTTTAATGAATATTATGAAAAAGATTTTCCCAAACTATGTCAATATGCTGATAAAAAGCCTGAGGCTAGAGCTGTAGTTCAAAAGGCTTTTGATAAAGGCTATGACGTTATTATTGCTACTACTCCACTACTTCCAGCCACCGCTATTGAACAACGACTAGAATGGGCAGATGTAGCAGATTTTCCATATCGATTGATAACAACAATTGAAAATAGTCATGCAACTAAATCAACAACTCATCTGCTTTATTATGATCAAATCCTAAATAAAATTGGTTATCCTGCTGATGCTTGTTTAATGGTAGGTGATGAGGATAAAGACTTAGTTGCTAAAAGATGCGGAATGAAAACATTTCTGATTGAACATAAAGATAAAAAATTCAGTCTTGAAATACCAGAACCTACATATAAGGGCTCTTTATATGATTTAAAATTAATGCTTTAATTGTGTTTAAAATTTTTCCTCTCTTTTCCATGTATAAGCCAACTGGCTCATATTATAAATTGGTGGTGAAGGGACATCTAACAGCATTTTACCGAGGCATTTCGAACATAAATAAACTTCTTTATTCTTCTCTTTGAAAAAGCACATATACAAATTTTCTTGACAAAGGCATCCCTCGCACCTCATTATTCAACCTACCATTGCTCACTAAAAGATAAAAAGATTTTTATTAAATTAGAAATAAAATTTTGTTTAAAATTTTTCATCAAGATTTTTGTTTAAAAAATTGAAGTTAAATACGAATTCTTTTGTACATTTCTATAAATTGATGATTTTTTAAACACTATTTCCTTCAGTACTAATAATCTTATGAAGGGTTTATATAATATGAATAAGCTGATTTTTTGGAAAAACCTATAGATTTCACAATTCTGCTTAGAATAATCGAAAAATTTAATTCAATTGAACCTAAAAAAAGTTAAAATCCTATTTTTTACTAATACTGTTATTGATTTCCTTGTATCTATAACAGTCAACTGTATGGTCATTTACCATCCCTACTGCTTGCATAAAAGCATAACAAATTGTGGGACCTACAAACTTGAACCCTCGTTTCTTTAAGTCCTTGCTCATCTGTTCTGATTGCTCGGTCTTAGATGGAAGTTCTGAGAGTTCCTTATATTTATTATCAATTGGTTTATAATTAACAAATTTCCATATATATTTATCAAATGAACCAAATTCTTTTTGTACTTTTAAAAGAGCTTTAGCATTAGCTATAAATGCCCCAATTTTCAATTTATTCCGTATAATGCCCTCATTATTCATTAATTCCTCAATTTTCTCATCAGTGTATTTCGATATTTTAGTATAATCAAAATTATCGAAAGCAACCCTAAAGTTCTCACGCTTCTGTAATATTGTATTCCAACTTAAACCGGCTTGAGCACCTTCCAATATCAAAAATTCAAAGAGAAGTCTATCATCATGAATTGGAGTACCCCACTCTTTATCATGATATTCTCTCATTTGCGAATCATTGCCAACCCACGCACAACGCTTTACTATTGTAATCACATCATTTAATAATAAAAATAATCTAATAAAAAGAAATTTAGAACTTAATTTTTATTGACCAGCTTTAGATGCATTCTTCATAAATGCTTCGAATACTTCTGGCCATACTTCTGGTGGCAAACTATGCCCCATTCCTTCTATAATCAATAATTCTGATCCAAGGATTCCCTCTGCAGTATCTTTGCCTCCTTCAGGTGGCATAAGAGGATCATTACTTCCATGAATTACGAGTGTAGGGACTTTTATAGAACTTAAAGCTTGTTTACGATTTCCTGTAGCTAGAGTTGCAACTAATTGACGGGTATAACCTGGTCGATAATTCGAGCGGTCATATGAAGCTTCAACCAATTCGCGCGCTTTCTTTTCATCAAATGGA
>CP070831.1:1906259-1912197 GCA_020344955.1 Promethearchaeota archaeon
ATCCAGATATATCTGTTCTATAATGATTATTTGGAATCACAGACATAGCTTTATAGCCCTGCTCAATTAACCAATGCTTAACACGTTGAGATGCTCTCCATATTATTCTATGAATTTCTAGATTCTCTTCTTCATGAACTCCACGTATACTTGGATCTTCTTTTCCTAAATATTTCAAAATCATATCTTTGTTAAAAGGTACATAAAAACTTATCGCTGATTGAGCTTCAGGAAGTAAATATGTAATATCCGCACCTGTTGGTCCACCAGCCATTGTTTCAAGCGTAGCAAATCCAACTCTTTTTGCTCCGCCATCAAATAACATTCCCTTAATTTCTTGCTCTAAATTAATACTTAATCACCAATATATATTTTAACGATTCTTGATTTAAAATAGTTATATCTTTGCTTGTAAAGCTTTTAAATGTAATTAAATAAGGTTAAGAAGACTATGAAAATTGTTTTTCATGAAAAATATTTTAATTCGGAGTATGCTTGGGACCCTGCTGCTTCTCCAGGAAGATTAGAAGGAATTATGAGCATAATTGCGGAAAATGAAGATTATAAAATAATTACTCCTAAACCGGCGACAGAAGAAGATATCTTAAGAGCACATACTCATAGACATGTTCAAAACATAAAAACAAATAATCTGTTATTTGAATTAGCTTCTTTAGCGGCAGGAGGAGCAATCTTGGCTGCAGAGGAAGGATATAATGGTAATCCTACATTTGCTGTAATAAGACCTCCAGGTCACCATGCATCAGCAGATTCATGTTGGGGATTCTGCTATTTTAATAATATAAGTATAAGTTTATTGAAGCTATATTCTGAGGGTAAAATTAAATCCGCATTTGTATTGGATTTTGACTTGCATAATGGTGATGGAAATATAAATATACTAACAAATCGAGATGATGATTTCAGAGTGAAAATTTTAAATCCATATTCTAGTGGTAGAACTGGTTATATAAAGGAAGTAAAAGTCTTTATGGAAGATCTAAAGGATATTGATATATTTGTCGCAAGCGCAGGATTCGACCAGGGGATTGACGATTGGGGTCATCTACTTTATCCAGAGGATTATTATGAATTGGGTAACTTGATGAAAATTTATTCAGAGAAATTATGTAAAGGGAGGCGATATGCTTTACTAGAAGGAGGATATAATCATGTTGTTTTGCCAAAGAATATTGATTCTTTTTGTCAGGGTTTTAAATAAAATTTAAAATCTATTTATAGGTTTTTTACATTAAATTAATAATAATATAAAAAAATTTAACATAAGCAGGTTAGGAATGTGAATAAAAATCGTGTATCAATTGTAAAATATAGAAAAAAAATTAAATCTGTTCAAAGAGCTATTGACTTCTCAGATACTTTTCAAAATCTTTCTGGAAACGAACGTGTATTTCTTAAGCCTAATATCGTATATTGGTCAACTGCTCCAGATTATCCCAAGTATGGTGTTGTCACTACTTCTCGTGTTGTAGAAGATACAATAATTGCTTTAAAAGAAAGAGGGATTACTGATATAACGATTGGAGAAGGTATAGTTACCCTAGATCCGAAAGATTTTAAAACTACTCATCATGCTTTTGAAATTTTAGGTTATAATAGGTTCAAGCAAAAGTATGGGATAAAAACTATTAATGTTATGGAACAACCCTTCGAAGAGGTTGATATTGGAAATGGAATAACCCTTAATTATAATAGCGATTTTTTGCACAGTGATTTCATAGTTAGTTTACCCGTTCTTAAAACTCATGCACAGGCTCGTGTTAGTTTAGGTATAAAAAATCTGAAAGGTTTAATTGATATCAATTCTAGAAAGAAATGTCATTCTGAGGATACTGAAAAAGATCTTGATTTTTATTTAGCCCGTTTAACAAAAAATCTTCCTCCAACTGCAGTTATTATTGATGGAATTTACACGAATGAAAGAGGTCCTGGTTTTGATGGGAGAATAAGAAGATCTAATATACTAGTTGCATCTTCTGATATTTTTTCTGCTGATAAGGTAGGAGCTAAAATTCTTGGCTATGAACCTATTGATGTTCCTCATTTAACTGATTACGCTAATGTTAATAAGAGACCAATAGATTTTTCTGATATTGAGGTTGTTGGAAAGAGTATTGAAAGTGTGCAATCGTATCATGAATATAAATTTCCATATAATGAGGATGGTTCAAACCCTATAGCATTCGAAAAACAAGGTATAAAAGGCATATCTTATCGTCAGTATGATAATACAACATGTACTTATTGTGCGATTTTTACTAGTTTAATTCCTGTAGCAATATCTTATGCTTGGAATGGAGACCCATGGGAAGATGTAGAAGTAATTTTAGGAAAAAGAATGAATCCTACTCCAGGAAAAAAAAAGACAATTTTACTTGGTCAATGCATGGTTAATAAACATAGAAATAATCCTGATATCAATGAAATGATTCCAATTAAAGGATGTCCGGCAAAGGTTGAAAATATTGTAAAAGCATTCCATCAGGCAGGGATTGAGATTAGTTCTGATATTATTGAAAATCATGATAATTTCACCCGTATTTTAGCAATACAATATAAACATCGTTTTAATGAATTTCAAGAGTCTTTTTTTAATGAAAATATCAAAGATGAAACGGTGCCTCCTATAGATGATATCGTAGTAAGCCAATTTTATTTAGATAAGAATAATGATTCAAGTGATATACCAAAAAAGCAAGGTAAGTTTGAGATAAGATTTTTCGGCTTAGCTGGAGAAAAAAGTACAAATATGATTAAAAATATTGTTATTACAGGCCCAAATGGCTATGAATTTCAGTTTAAAAATCAACTTTTTGATTTTAGGAATGGTAATGGATATATTGTAGATAGCTATAGTCGTAACTTGATACGGTTCCTTGCCTTTGATAGAAATGGTTTTCTAGATGATGGTGAGTACAAAATTTCAGTAGATTATTGGAATAGTGAAACACGATTTAAAACTCGGAATCTTCAAACCAATGATATCCTTCTAAAAAGTTATTTAAATGTTAAGGATAAAATAAATTACAGTTTTGATGAAATTCCAAAATATATGGAAGATCCAAGGATTTATGTTAGGACAAAATGGACTACTCTCAAAAAATTAGGAGGAATTGATGCTTATTATGCAAATTATGTAAATGAAGGAAAAGTTGATTATATTAACCTTCATGATTTAACTTACTTTGACCCTATCTACCTAAACTCAATATTAATGCCTACTTATGGTTTAAATAAAAGCTCAACTCTAGTATTTACTCGGTGGAAGCCCTTAAAACCTAATACAGAATATACATGGTTAACTGAAATTTGCGATGCAAACGAATGTAGTAAAATAAATATGGATATTTACCAACCAGTTCAATATTTTAGGACTAATTAAAAAAATAAAATTTCTATTTTTTTAGTGAATTTGATAAAAAGATTCCTCAAATTCAGGATTATTTTGATATCTTCCCATAAAAATTAAGGGTGCTTTATCAAGATTTTTAAAGAAATATGATGGAACTTTGATTCCTACTTGCTTCAATGCTTTCTGCACATCTTCAATAGAAGGAGGACATCCTTTGATAGCTATTACTTCATTAATATTCGGATCATCTTTGTTTTCATTATAAATGCATTGCCCAACCAAGATTGTTTTATTCATTCCTGGGGTTGGTTTCATAACTTTTCCTGTTAAAATTTCAACATCATCAAAAGGTTCACCTTTCCAAGCCATTTTTATACCAGATAAAAGGATGCCATTTAATCCTGAACAATATGTACACATTGTTTCATCATATTTATGATATTTAATACCAGTTATTCCTGCTTTTTGATATGGAAGCGGTAGTGTATTATTATTTGAATAGATATAATCCCACTCATGAGGTGTGGCTAAATCTTCAATTTTTTCTCCAACAATATCAATATCAGAAAGATCTAATGGACGATTTCTATCTTTTGATGCCTGAACTAAATGAGGAACAGCAGAGGGATCAATATCCAACAAATTTGCACCAACAACATCCGCAGCGAAAATATCTTTTGAAGCAACTAAAATGTTATTTCTATGGGCTTTACCATCAATAGCAGGTCCCCTTTCAAGCGTATAAATCCCATCGATAATAGTTAAACTTGGAGGGGTTTTATTTGCAAGTTGAGCAACATTGAAATGAAGATTTCTTATTGGATCAGCACTATGGAATTTTTTTCGTGAAGCAATATTAATTAAACCTTTAAGATTTTTAATTCCCAGACTAACAACGCATTGTGCATGCGTTTTAAGAACAGGGATATTAACCAGAAAGTCTGAATTAATCATATCCGAATTCATTTTGGCTGTTAAACCCTCTGTTAGTTCAATTTTTTCAAATGGTCTTTCAAAAATATTAAATGCTTTAACACCATACTGATCCTTTAGGAGATTATAACCAAGCTTCTCAAACGCATCATTAGCAGTTTCTGTATCCTTTGGATCTTCTGAAACAATTCCTTCTCCGATTATGATATCATTAATACCATGTTCTTTAAGTAAAATTACAACATCTTCGATAACACGTGAAGTTGTGATAACGCCCCATTTTGGAATATCACAATATCGATTCCAATAAACAATATTAGGTTTAATAAACACTCTTGCTTTTGATGGTAAATGTTCAAATCCATTCGTAAGTTCAATTACTTTACGCACTGATTCTAAGGGGTTCTCATATTTGACAATAGAGACAATTGATTTATTCATTTTTTTCACAAATTTATTTAGTTATTATATTGATTTGAATATTAAATATTTTAAAAATTAAATTACTCCAAAAAATAGAAAATTGATTTATATCTTAGATACAAAATAGAGACTTTATTTTTTAGTCTTTTCTCTCCATTCTTCTGCTAGGATACCCATCAATATCGCGTCATGATAACTACCATTAATCCATACAAATTGTCGTTTTCTTCCTTCTTCAACAAAACCTACCTTTTTATAAGATTTGAAGGCTCCAATATTAAAATCATAGGTAAATAATTCAATTCTGTGTAAATTAACTGTTTCAAATCCATATTCAAGTAATAATTCCATCGCTTCAGTCCCATATCCTTTATTTTGATACTCTTTTTCTCCACTTACAATTCCTACTTCTCCAACTCTATTTTTCCAGTCAATATTATGAATTCCGCAATTTCCAATTAGCGTTTCTGAACCATCATCATTAGGAATGACAATAGAAAGATAAATAGCATCTTCACGGTTTTTCAGATTCTCCATCCATTCTTCTTCAGCCATCCTAGTCATTGGACGATATGCTAATAGATATTGAGTAATTTCAGGATCATTAAACCATTTTAGAAAAGATTCTATATATTCTCTTTTAATGGGTCCTAAATTGACTCTCTTCCCTCTTAACATGGAAGAAAGAAATCAAGTTTAAAATAAAAAATTATTCTTTTTGATTAAAATAAATCAGAAAGAAAGAAAAAATGAATTAGATTAGAAAGTAATATTTTTCTTGCGAGCTACAAACTTCACTATCTCAAAAGATACAATGCAGATTAAAGATATCAAGAAACATACTAACCAATCTAAACCTGTTAAAAACATGAACATAAAGTTGATGCCCCAATCAGCTAATGTAACTTGAACACCTGGTATATATACTAAAGCAATTAGTATAAAGAACAAAAATCCAATAAGTATAAACATGAATTTATTCCTATCTTCCTTTAAGCTCCTTAGTAAAGATTTGTTTGGTCGTCTAATTTGAAGTACAAGGAATGATTCACAGAAAAATAATGTCACCATCAGCATAGTCAATGTTTTTCCGATTTTTCTAATTTCTTCTATTGGTAATGGAAATATATCAGGTGGTATTAACTCAGGGTCCTTAGTGAAATAGAGATATCCTTGGGGAAAATTCTCAGGTACAACCGGATATAGTCC
>CP070831.1:1912297-1925192 GCA_020344955.1 Promethearchaeota archaeon
GCAATAACTTCAAATAGAATTGGTGAAGAAAAAAGAGGAGAAGATCATTTCAAATTCACTGGTAAAAGTCAAATAACTTCCTATAATGGTGAAATTTTATCTTCTGCTCCAAATAGTGAAATTTTTGTCGATTTTGTCGATATTGATATTCTAAAAGCAAGAGATAAAAGATTGAACGAATTTAATGATATTGTAGGAGATAGAAAGCCTGATTTTTATTATAATAATATAGATTAATACTCCTCTTAAATACTTAAAAATTGGGGAGTTAGAGGATTCAATTAATAATTAATAAATTACCTCTATTTTCATGTTTTTTACTTTAATATTCAAGGTGAAATTTTTTATATTTCTAAGAGAATTGATTAAAGAATTCGAGAAATAAATATTAATTATAACCTAAAAGGTGAATAAAAAACATGTCAAATGTAGTTGAAACCGAAAGTATCGAATTCCATGAGAAAATAGCAAAGAGCACTTTTAACAAAACATGGGACTATCTTGATAAAAAAGATAGAACTGTTGAAGACGAGTTAAATATGATTCATACTGTTCATGCTTCAAGATATCACTGGGGAATATTGGTTTCTGAAGGAAAAGGTGGGCCAATTAACCTTCAGAGAGGCGAATGGATAATTTCACGTGTCTATAGTGTCATAGGAAGGGGTGAACCTGCAATATATCATGCTAAGAAATGCTTAGAATTAACTGAAGAGAATGATATTGGTGACTTTGATCTAGCCTTTGCTTACGAAGCTATGGCTAGAGCATTTGCTCTATTAAAAAATAAGAAAGAATTTGAAAAGTATCTTAAATTAGCAAACGAAGCAGGAGAAGAAATTAAAAATAAGGGCGATAAAGAATATTTCTTTGAGGAATTAAATAGTGGTCCTTGGAATGGAATGAAATAATCTAAATTTTTTTTTTTATTAAATACGATGAAGATTGGATATCCATGCATAAATTTATCTTTAAATTGCAGAAGTAGTAGAACATTTCGTTTAAAAAATTATTCCGAAAATCGTTTAATAGATACAATTGAGAATAATTTGGATTGTTTAGAAAAAATATTGAAATTCAATTATGAAAATGATATTTTATTCTTCAGAATATCATCAGATCTAATTCCCTTTGCTTCTCATCCAATAATGCAATTTAATTGGCAAAAGCATTTTAATTCAGGATTTAAAGAGTTAGGAGATTATATTAAAAAATCTCACATGCGGATAACTATGCATCCTGGTCAATATACCGTAATTAATTCAACAAATTTAACTGTAATAGAGAATAGTATTAAGGAATTGAAATATCATGCTGATGTTTTGAATTTATTAGGATTAGATTCATCAGCAAAAATAACAACGCATATTGGAGGTGTTTATGGAAATAAACAGGAAAGTTTAAACAGATTTATTGAAAGATATAAAAATTTGGATGAGAGAATCAAAAATCATTATGTTATTGAAAATGATGATAAAAATTACAATTTAAATCAAGTCTTAAAAGTAAGTAAACTTACAGGAATACCAATAATATTAGATATATATCACCATTTTTGTAATAATTCGGGGGCATCTATTCAAGAAGCAATTGAAAAAGTAAGTAAAACATGGAAGAGAGAAGACGGATTACCAATATTACATTATAGTTCAGAACATCCTATTAAAGGAAAATGTAGACATGCTGATGAAATAGATATAAAACACTTTACAGATTTCATTGAAAAAACAAAAAAATATGACTTCGATTTAATGTTAGAGATTAAAAATAAAGAAAAAAGTACTCTTTTAGCTATTAAAATTCTAACAAATGATATAAGATTTAATCGAATCAAAATTTTAGAATAGTTTTTTTAAAAATTAAAATTAAACATATTGGTGATAAGTTTGGGAATTATTAAATTACCAAAAATGAATGAAAATGAAATAAATAAAGCAATTAAAACTCAAAATTTGTGTCGAATCGCATTCATAGACAATGAATATCCCTATATATCGCCTTTCCAATATGTTTTCATTGATGATATTCTCTATTTTCATTTTACAGATTACGGTAAAAAGAAGAAGATTCTTTCAAAAAACGCTAATGTATGTGTCTCAATAGAAAAATTTGAACCAGATCTTAGTAGTTATTATTTTATTTCATTACAAGGCAAATTAGAATTAGTTGAAGATAATAATTTGAAAAACAAAGTTATCAATCAAATGATGATTTCAGCTAGTAACAAATATTCACATAATTTTCTATCCGCTCATGGTTTTGAAAAAGGTCAAGGTTGGGATGCTTTAACTTCAAAAGGACAATTAATTTACAAATTCATACAAATTGGAACTCCTATTGGTCTAAAATCCATTTAAAAATATTCTTATTTTCTAATCTTAAATATTTCTAAGATATAAATTGATTTTATGAAGAGCCTAAATTAAATTTGGAAAAGTCAAAGTAATAACATAGTTTTTAAAAAAAAAAAAAAATTAGAGTTAATATACATCTTGGAGTTAAGCAGGTTGTAATACTCCAGCAAACACTAACCATGCTAGTAGGGTTTTGGAAATTAAACTAAGCATTATGTACCCTCTTTCTCCATATAGATAATCTCTCCATTTACCTACTTTTTTATATTGAAGGATCATATTTATTGGAAAGGTATTAAAGAAAAAGAAATAAGATCCAAAAATTGCCCATACAAACCATGGGATTTCACCGATGCTACCAGTTCCAAATAAGTAGACTAAAATTATTGCCCAAGGGATAATTCCTGCAAAAACTCCAATATAAAAAGCAGTCCATCTCGTTTTCTCCGTTGTTTGATTATGTATTTCCATCATAAGGCCTAATAAATTCATGGTTGCATTAAGGCCAAAAATCGCAATTAAACTTCCTAAATCATAGACTCCAAAAAACATCGAAATGATGACAATCATTATAGATGAGCTTAGAGCGTATTCGAACCATCTAAAATAATTGATACCTTGTTTCAATTTTTTATTATAAAAATCATTGACTCGTGGTAAAGCGATTAAGAGATGAGCTATAGCCGAAATGAACAGAAAAGATGAAACTAATGCGCCTATAGGTATTGAAGTTAATCGAGTATGATCTGGTACCAATATACCCGGTGGATCTTGAAAAATTAAAAATGCCGTATAAATTGGGAGCGTAAAATCTCTTATTTCAGGGATCACTAGTGCTAGAGTTAGCATTAAACTCGCTTGAATAAGATGTAAAATTCCCATTATTAAATTAAATCGTCGTAAGTATGGGAAAGTTATGTCTAAGTTTTCTCTTACTTCCATTTTATTCATATTTTTATGTAATTATGTTTAATGTATTCTTTAGAAAGTTTCTAATAAAAATATTTTCTGCATAATTTATTAATCTAAGATTTTTAAACGATTGATTAAATGCTTAATATGATTTGGAATTTTCTTTTTTTAGATTGAATTTATACTTGTACTACATAAAGTGGCCATTTTTTTAAAACACCTTTAGGGTTTTTACCATTCCTAACCTTCTCTAACATTTTAGAATGTGTAGCTAAAAAGTCTACAGGATTATTATTAATTAACTCCAGTTCAATATCGTGATTTAAAATAGCTTCTTTAAATTTTTCGCTTCTAATACATTTAATTAAAATTTCACTATAATTTTTTAAATTGGAACAATCTGTTTTATTGTTTGAATAAAGAAATAATTTAAAATCATTCTTTAATGATTCTTTTCGTTTTATTAACAATAAGGAATCAATTTCAAACGCACAATTCTCTTTTAAACAATTTAATAGTAATCGTGGATTTTTAATTTCAAAATTAGGAAAAATAAAGAAATCACCGGCATATACTTCATAATCGGATTTCAATACTATCTCATTTGACAATTTTATTGGATACATCAATTTAAAACTTGAACGTAGAATTTTACCATCAATTTGAGGAAGACCATCCTGATTTTTAATAGAAATAACATCACGTATATCGATGTTAATTAATGGTGCAGAATTATTAAGGCGTGAAATATAAAGTCTACCGATTTTATTTTTAGTTCTTGAAATCAACTCCTTTCTTCCATTATATTCTATTACTGGAAGAGTTAGCGGAAATATATACATTGTATTTGAATTCGCTATTCCAAAAGGATCCTTTTTTATACTCGCTGCAAATGGCCCAACTTCAGAAGCTACATAAAGATTTGTAAATCTTTCTTTATCCTGTTCCCATTGCATAAATTTGCGAATCAATTCCCAATCAGATTTGGAGAGTGAACTGATACTGAATACTAACGTAGCATTAGAAAATTTTTCTGATAATTTGCTTTGGATCTCCTTGGCAGCATTCTCTAACCCATTCTTTCTAATATTCAATATAAATTGTTCGAGTATTGGATTTTGAGTTTCACTTGTTAAATTGAGTGATTTTTTTAGCCCTTCTTGAAGTCTAGTAATATCTGCCCATCCTAAAATCGTTATTGCTGGAGCTGAAATAGCAGATATATTTTCCATTGCTAATATTTTAGATATTACTTCTAAATTTCTTGAATTTTTATATTCAAAAAATAAATATGATTTTGGCTTGATAACAGATAACATGATTCTTTGAGAAAACTCTGAAGAATAAAGAGAGACATATTTTTTTTCTTCATATGACCTAATCCCATCGAATTTTAATCTTGAAGGAACAAAAATTATAGCAGATGATTTTGGATCTAACCCGCTTGACTCAAAAATTGCTTGCATACCAGGAGCCCATTGCCTTTTAACTATATCTCTTGCCATATAAAACCATTTCAGCATCGATAATTTACTGTTTGTTGTTCCCGAGGTATGACAAAAGATTGGTGAATCAGAACCTTGATCTTTCTTTAAAAAATCTTCTAAATCTATTGAGAAACTTCTTGAATCTGTTATTTCAGATTCTATTTTACTGAAAATATCTTCAATAGATGATAGTCCTGAAAGTTTCAACGATAATTCTTCATATTCCTCTCTAGAATCTATTTCAAGCCATTTTTGCCAATTGCTAGAAGGGATATCAGAAAATTCCTTATCAAATATTTTTTGAGTTTCTAGATCAAAATCAAATGAATTCAATTTAATAACACATAATCAATTATATTTAGAAATAAGAAAAAAAAAAATAAATATTTGCCTTAAAACCTTATAAAATGCTCAATGATTCCATAAAGTCCGGTTTCACTATCTTGGAATATTAGGAGATTTGGAGGAAAATAGGTAAATATCGCAAACATTATACCAAATCCAATAAATATTATCCAAGATGTGTTTGCATACCACATAGATAACCGATCTGTTGTAATGATTTTATAACTTACAATTTGTCCTATTATAACACCCAGTACAAAACTTAAAATATCCACAATTAGTAATTCTACTCCGAATATTGCTGTATATGAGTAAAAAATAATCATTATTGTACTAATAGCTATTATAAATGAGATTGTTTTCCCTAATATGAAATTATTTGCGTCTTTCCTAATAAAACCATATTCTATTAATGAAAAGATGATTAATGGCCAATATGGTAATTTGAGATGTTCCCAAACACTTTCATTGACAGGAAATATTGCACCTAACGGTCTCCAATAATTAGATAACTCAAACATAAAATGGAATAAAGCGCCAATCAGTACAATAAAAATTATACCAATTATTTCCCAATATAATACTGTTTTTTTCATAATTTTAGAGTTTTTAATATATAATTTATATAAAAATTAGTCAAAGTTTATCCTTTAATACAGGATTACTGATAATCAGTACTTATTTTGAGATAAAAAAGTGCTGTCTAGATTATATAAACTTTTTATGAAATCAAGTTAATTATAATCTATATTTAAGTAGTTTTAATTATATTTTCTAAAATTCAATTAAGCAGAGCAATAAAAAAATATAAGTAAATATAGTAAGCCATTTTTAGATGTTCCATTTATTTTATTCTGAGTTTAAATAAGTTTATCCTAGAAAAATTAAGCATAATTACTAAATATCTTGGCATCAATAAAGTATATAGAACTGTATTAAGACAATAGAGTAATTATGAGCCGTGGAAGAAGTACTTTTACTATAATAAAATCTTATTTGTTCTTAATCATAATGATTGGAGTTTTTAGTACACCATTATTTTTATTAATATATCACTCGTATTCATTGAACCCAGTGACTCCGCTCGATGAATTTAGGACTGTTAACAATTTTGGAGTTCCAGATGTAGATATTGATACTTGGAATTTAACTTTTACTGGAAATGTGCAAAATCCATTAGTTTTTTCTTATGAAAATTTTACGGCATTACCCTCAATATCAATGAAAGTTACACATCAATGTGTATCAATTCCCTTAGGTACCGGAATATTTCGAGGAGTAACTTTAGAATATTTATTGGGGTTAGTCAATCCAGGAGTAGAAGCTCAAGAAGTGGTATTTCATGGTATTGATGGATTCACTTCTTCTCTTACAATAGAGGAAGTAATAAAGTATGACGTGTTCCTTGCCTATGAAGTAAATGGTGTGCCTTTACCACCTGAACATGGATTCCCTTTACGAGTTGTAGCTCCCTATCATGTAGGATACAAATGGGTTAAATTTCTTGATCGTGTTAGAATTGTTAATTATGATTATAAAGGCTACTATGAATCTCGTGGATATAGTGATGAGGGTTTACTTTCTATTTCAATTGATTGGAGATATCATTCGTATCTTCTGGCAATATCATTTCTTATAGGGGGGTTATCTGGAATATCTGGTATGAAATATACTAAACGGGGAAAAATCTTCCGAAAGTTACCCAAGTTTATTAATATAAAATTTCATATCTTTACTGGTCTTCTATTTGTTTTTGCTTCAATGCTAACTTTTATATCTTGGTTGGAAAGGACTTTTGTTTTTCAAGGTAGAATATTTTATACTTATCATGGAATATTAGCACTTATTTCAATTATTTTCCTAATGACTAGCTACATGTCTGGAGTAGGAGAATATATTCTTAAATCCAAAAAATCTCTATGGCATAAAAATTTCAGCTATTTAGCTCTATTATCTTTTCTAATTTCTATTAGTGCTGGACTATTACTAATATTATTTTAGTGATTGAAAATAAATTTAGTTATGAAAGCAGCTGTTTTTGATGGAAAAAATATTTCTATTAAATTAGTTGAAAAGCCTTCAATTCAAAATTCTAAGGTCATAATTCAAGTTAAAGAAGTTGGTATATGTGGGACTGATTTAGCAATAATCAGTGGAGACTTACCAACGCCTATTCCAATAATACTGGGACATGAATTTACAGGAGAGATAATAGAAATAGGCCAAAATGTTGAGCAATCTTGGTTAAATAAAAGAGTAACTTCTGAAATTAATAGCAATATTGATTTTGATTGTTATTATTGTAAACGTGGACTATACTCTCAATGTGTTTCTCGTAAGGCAATTGGTATTGATATTGATGGCGCGCTAGTAGAATATATAGCCTTAGCCCCATATTTATTACATGAACTGCCTGATTCTATAACTTATGAAGAAGCTACGTTTATAGAACCCTTAGCTGCTGCTTATCAAACGTTTGAGATGATGCCGATATCTAAAGATGATAAGATAATGGCTATATTTGGACTTGGAAAGTTAGGATTATTGGTTACTCAAGTTGCATCGATTAAAGGTTTGGAATTAATAGTAATAGATGCTTCAGAAAAAAAACTCAATTTAGCTAAAAAATTTGGGGCAAAATACCTCATAAATCGATTGAGCTGTGAAGATATTCCAAAAGAAATTCGAAATCTTACTAAAGGATTAGGCGCTGACATTGTTATAGATACGTCTGGAAATCCTGATGCCTTGAGTGATGTTGTTGAATCATGCAGAACGCGAGGAAAAATACATGTAAAAAGTACTCATGGTCTTGAAACACCAATCAACCTTACTGATATTGTTGTCCGTGAACTTACGTTATATAGTAGTAGATGTGGACCATTTGAAAAAGCTATAGGAGGATTAGAATCAGGAAAGATTTCGGTTAAAGATTTAATTTCTAAGAAATTCAAGTTAGATCATATTAATGAAGCTTTTGAATCCTATAAAACTGACCATGACCATATCAAAACCATAGTTGAAATATGAATTTTCACTATAACTCATTTGAATTTGAATCATTTAGTTTTTTAGAAATAAAATCATAATTATTTAACATAGATCAAAATTAAATGGTAAAACTGAGATAATGAAGGGGCAATTATCAATAAAAAAAGTTACAGAGAATAAAGCTCCACGCGAAGAAGTTAAATTTCACTATTCTTGGTACTTACTAATCTTATTTACTATTTATTTAGGTTCATTGGTCATTCCAGCAATACTATTTATGACTTATGTCATTCTATTCTTCTTACCGAATTTCTTAGAAATTACTAATTTCTTTACCCTTTTCACTGAAATTAAAGCAATTATAGCATTGATCTCCATGCCGCTAGTTATTATAGGTTGCTATTTAATTCGGATATTTTTAATTGGAGTAATCACACGTGAATTTTGGAGATGGAGTGAACGGAAATCGCCGAGTAAAAATGGAATAATACCTAGAAATTTCCCCAGTAAAACTCTGGACTATTATCAAGTAAGAAGTTTTATGATTAAATACCCTAAAAATGTCCTCGTAAAAGGAGTATTTCCTTGGCTTAGTAATTGGTTTTATAATTTTATTGGGGCAAATAAAATTGGCAAAGAAACAACATTTGAAGAATCTCCTAGCAATGATCGATTCATGGAAATCGGTAATAATTGTTATTTTGGTGTAAATAGTGCCATAGCTACTCATGTTGTCGAGGGAATTTTTGGAAATATCTCTTATTTTCAATCAAAAGTGGGAGATAACGTTACAACTGCTGCAGCTAATGTAGTAGGGCCAGGATCAGAAGTAAAAAATGACTCTTATTTACTACCCTTAGCAGCTACCCCAAAACATAGCATGCTTAAGGGAAAGAATTATTATTGGGGAATGCCGCTAAGAAGAATATTTAAAAAAAAAATTATGAAATATTTAAGAATTAGATCTAAGGATTTAAAAATAAATGCAAACATTGAACAATATAAGGAAAATAAAGTTCTAAATGAATCAGAAGCTCAAAAAATACCACAAAAAAACGAAATTAACCAAAAAGAACAGAATGATAGTAATTCTGATAATCATAATTTAAACACTCTCATAGAACAAGATTTAGCAATAGATTTTACAACTAGTAGTGCAATTTCAAGGGTAAACATAAAATTTTTGGCAATTTATCTGCCAATTTTTTGGTTATCTGGAATGTTAACCACAATTTTGTTTTACACATTTACCCTTTTCGTTCGAGCATGGATAATGTTGGCTTTCTTCTTACCAGCAATGATAATTTTTATGTGGTTTATATTTATTATGGGATGTTTCTTTTTTAGTAAACTATTTTTAATACTTATTAACCTAATCCATAAACCAAAAGAAGGAATATTTAGAGCTGAAAAAGGAAATTCGGATTTTGAATTCTGGTGTCTAAGAACTGAATTAAAAAAGATTGTTTTTTGGCTCATTAGGAATTGGCCACTCCCTTGGATGGACATTATGGCTTTTAAAGTCTTTGGAATTAAGATGACCTTGTCTAGTTCTCTGTGGGATGCTTGGTGTGATGGTGAATTTATTAAATTCGGTCATAAAGTATTAGTTGGGCAAGGAGCTGCCGTTATGTCCTCAACAGTTGTTGGAAAATATTTAATAATTAAAGAGGTTATCTTTGATGACTATGTAGTAATAGGAGGACAAGCAGTGATATCTCCAGGAACTGTAATTGGCAAAGAATCCATTGTAGGTGCGCTTAGTACTACAAACTTCAATCAAATACTTGATCCAGGATGGATTTATTTAGGAGTTCCTGTTACTAAGTTTAAACCAAACAAGTATGCAACTATGCAAAGAGAAATCCTTATGAAAAGGGATGTTGATGAAGAAAAGAAGTTTGAAATCGAATATGAGGTCAACATAGAAGAAGATAAAAAGGATCTCGTTTAAAAAATGATTTTTTAACCTGTTTCAATTTTTAGTTGCTTTGTAAGAAAGATCTTTAAATTCTTACAGATTTTTTTCAAATCCTTTTCATTTTGGTAAAATAAATGCGTTCTAGGGCAATCATTATCGAAAACACATTTCTTCTTTATAAAATCATAAATAAATGGATAAAATATGCATCCTTGAGGCCTAAATTCATAGATATTACAAGTTTTTAATGTAAAATTGAAAAAAATACAATGTCCGTCAAAATTCTTTAATTGGAAATGTCCTTCACTATTCTTGAAAACAAAATAATCTTTAGAAATCTTTTTAGGTATACTATTAATAATTGAGTTAATGTCTTGATGAGATAGAATCATTTCTGTTTCTAAACAGCACTTTCCGCAATTTTCACATATATTTTTCATTCGAAATTTCTGTTTTTCCTCATTGATTATAAATTTAAAAGTAAAAAAACATAACATTTTAAATAAAGAAGAGAACAATTAAATTTTAATTAAGTTATTATAGTAAAACCTTTTAAGTAATTTTTATACCAAGATTAGGGAAAAAGATGAACGAGGAGCCCTTAGAAACTGAAGTATCCGAATCAAGTGAAGATAACAATGAAGTAGTTAAAGAAGAAGTGAGTCTTCAATTTCATCTTTATATTTTTATTTTCTTTGTTATCTATTACGTATCGTGGTTAATACCGGGTTTTCTTTTTTGGCTTTACTTTTTCCTACCATTTCGTATTTTCTTCTTAGAAAATATTGGTTTTATTTCTATTTTCACTGATCTTAGTTCATTAATTTCTCTATTAGTCATGCCATTAGTTATTATTGGTTGTTATTTACTACACCAGTTTCTAATTGGATTAATGACCCGTTTTATTTGGAGAATTACTGAGAAAATTTCCCCTTCGAAATCTGGAGTAATTCCACGCAATATAAGGAGTAAAGCTGCAAATTATTACCATATTAGGAGTTTTATGATAAAGTATGGTAAGAATAGTTATACGAAAGGCATTTTCCCATGGTTGTCTAATTGGTTCTTTAAATTTGTGGGCTCAAACAAAATTGGTAAGGGCACAACCTTCGAAGAATCAGTAGGAAACGATAAATTCATTGAAATAGGGAAGAATTCTTATATTGGGGTTAATTTTACATGTGCTAGTCACTTAATACAGGGAATCTTTGGAAATATCTCATACTTTAAAATTAAAATTGGAGATAATTTTACTGCTGCAGCGATGGGAGGAGTCGGTCCAGGATCTGAGGTTGATGATGATTGTTATTTATTACCATTCGCGGCTACACCAAAACATAGTATAATAAAAGGAGGAAAAAATTATTATATCGGATTGCCAATGAGGAGAATCTTTCGGAAAAAGATTATGAATTATCTAGGTTTAACACCAAAAGATTTAGAGATGAATGAAAATATTGAGGGTTATAAGGATAAAGCACTTTTAAAAAAATTAAAAAAAAAAAGATATTCAAAAGAAAACTTTGAGGATACAAAAACTATAGAAGAATCTGATGAAATCGAAGAGGATAAAATTAATATTAATAATTTAACAGAAGAAGATTTAGCAATTGATTTCACTACTAGTTCTTCTATTAGTAGAGTAAATATAAAATTTTTAATTGTCTATATTCCCATTTTTTGGATTTCTGGTTTACTCATTACAATGTTATGGTATTGGTTTTCGAATGATTTTGTACAGGCAGTCCCAAACCGAATTGAGTGGTCATTTTTATTCTTTTTCCCCATTTTCTTATTTGGAATGGTTTATATTTTCATATTAGCTTGCATTCTTTTTAGTAAACTATTTTTGCTTATAGTTAACCTAATTCATAAACCAAAAGAAGGCGTTTTTAAAGCGGAAATTGGAGATACTGATTTTGAATTTTGGGCGTTAAGGACAGAAGTCAAGAAGATAGCCTTGTGGATGTTGCGGAACTCTCCCTTTCCCTGGACGGATGTGGTAGCTTTAATACTTTATGGCGTAAATATGGATACTTCAAGCCATCTTAACGATGCATGGTGCGATGCTGAATTTATTACATTTGGGCGGCAGAATTTAATTGGTCAGGGGGCAAATATCATGTCATCGATGGTTGTAGGTAAATATTTATTAATCAAAAAAGTTATTTTTGGGGATTATGTAATGATTGGGGGTCATACTACGATTTCTCCAGGGACTTTTATAGGGAAAGAATCCTTTATAGGTGCAGTGAGCACATCTACTTACGATCAATACTTTAAACCAGGTTGGATCTTTCTTGGAATTCCTGCAAGGGAATTGAAGGAAAATAAATATGCTGAGGAGAGGAGAGATATTCTTATAAAACGCCAAGTAGATGAAGCAATGAAATTTACAGTTTCGCATGAGGTTAATATTGATGATGATAAAAAGCAATTAATTAAAACAGAAGAAGAGGTAAAAGAAAAATGAGTGTTCCAAACACTATGAGGGTTGGTCCCTTCACTCCCACAGTCTTAGTTAAAAAGAGATATCTTATTTTTTACATATTCCTCATATGGATAAGCCTAATTCCTATATTACTAGAATTTTGTGTTTATTGGCGATTTTTATGGAGTTATGAGCGTCCTGTCCATTTTTATACTTATCTTCCATTATTGGCTATCTTAATGTATGTAACTCTTGTTTTTGCTGGAATAATATTTGCGAAGATTTTATTAAGCATTGTAAACGTTATCCATAAACCAAGAGAAGGAGTTTTTCTGCGAATTCCAGAGGATAGAGATTACAGATACTGGAGCATTCGAAATACAATTAAGAGGTGGCCTATTTGGCTTGCTCACAGGTTTCCTTTCCCGGGGCTTTTAGATAATCTTTGCTTTAA
>CP070831.1:1925292-1932921 GCA_020344955.1 Promethearchaeota archaeon
GAAATAACATCGCTACTGCAAGCGCAGCAACAAATATCCCTAAAATCTTATACTGAACCTTGATATAGGTCTTAGCACCGTCCTCTATGTAACCGGCAACTTCTTGCATCCTTTCATTTCCAGGATCTTCCTTTAAGACTAAATATCGAAAGTACATTGCCATAGCGATAGAAAGTACTCCAGCTACTAATGCTACAATTAAAATTAATGGTACAGCCATAAATTATCACTTATTAACTATTTATTTGTTAAATTTTTTATAAATCAATATTAAAATAATATCAAACAAAATTTCTTAAATCATTAAAATATTTTGAATTTTAAAGTATTTTATAGTTTACAATCGATAATAATTTAGAAATTGAATTTGAAATATGGTGATAGTTTTTGGTTTTAGAATTTTATCATATAATCATTCTTATTCTTATTGGTGCCCTCGTTGGAATTAGCATGAGTTTTGTAGGACAAACAGGTCAAGGTGTCGTAGTACCTCTCATTCTATTAATGACCGGAGATGTGTTATTAGCCATCGCTGTGAATGTATTAAATGATTTTATTGCTGTTATTGGGGTTTCAATAAATTATGTTAGGAAAAAGCAATATTATCTTACTAAGAATGTTCTCTTATTAATTCTAATTTCTTTAATTGCTTCATTTTTAGGAGTTTTGATTCTAATGACAACTCGATTAAGTAATATTTTTGGATGGTTCTTACCAGCTTTTTTCATTTTCTTAGGTTCTACAATCCTTTCTAAAGGATTTCCAACATCTGAAAGCTTGAAAAAGATGGTTAATAAAATATCTCAGAAATTTCTCAAAAATAATAAGAATGATTTAGATAGAATTGAACAAAATAAAAAAACTCAAAGAGTTGGAGAGATTACCATTATTGATGATGAATACATAGAAAGCATGATTAAACCTTATTCAAAATTATTTTTTCTCTTAGCGTTCATTTTAGGAATTGTAATAGGGTTTAATTCAGGCATGTTTGGAGCAAATTCAGGTTTAATAATAACGATAGTCTTAATTATTCTATATGGATATCCTTTAAAGAAGAGTGTGGGTACGGCTTTAATACTAAGTATCGTTATGTGTATTTTTACATTTGGTACTTATCAACTATTAGGATACCTAATAAAAGGTCAACTTTATTTTAATTGGGAATTCATTCTTTATCTCGGATTAGGGTCATTTTTTACTGGATTTATAATCTCTAATTATGTACAAAACCTTTCCGCAAAAGCAATGGGAAGAGGAATGGGTGCAACAATGATTTTATTAGGCTTAATTTCATTAATATTTTTCTTTATATCTTAATGGATTCAAAGAAAGATTTAAAGAAAATAAGACAGAACTAAAAAAAAGGGATTTAAAATTAGTGTGTAGCGGTGATCTGCTTCTTATCAAAATCGTCAGGATTTCCACCTTCTTCTAGAAATTCTGAGAAGTTTTTTAACCCTTTTAGAAGTAATTCAGCAGCCTTTACGAGAATTTTTTCGTTTTTCTCATCATCAAATTCACCCCAAATTGTTGCATTAACCATATCTCCTTTGGGGTTTAGAATATAACCCATTGAGTTAAAGATTCCACCTTCAATTTTCATTGATATTTTACTGGGTTCTATGGTTTCTGTACGAATAGAAGTAAAATCTCCTACTGTTGATTTTGCCTCATAAGTATCTTCAGATATTTTATTCAATTCCTTTAAGGCAAGATTCCATTTTGGACCAAGCATAGCATCATCTAAAATATCAAAAATTCTCTTCTGAGAGGCATTAATATCAATATTTCTTTCAACATGTACCATTTTTTCTACCTCCATAATCAAATTTGAGTTATTGGGTTTGCATTATACTTTTAGGACAAATTAATTTATATACATTTGTGTAATTATTTTTTTCTTAATTTAATTGGAAAAAGAGAATATTAAAAAGTAAACCCTTATGCTTAATTTATAGTATTATTAAAATAATTCTATGTGATTAATTCTATGGAAGAATTAAATTGCGAAATTCTTATTATAGGGTGTGGGCCCGCAGGGATAACAGCAGGGATTTATTGTGCTCGTGTAAATAGGGACGTAATAATTCTTGATGGAAAGGAGTTGTCTGCTTTATCAAGAACTAAAGAACTTCAAAATTGGCCTGGAGAAATTGATATCAAAGGGAAACATCTGCTAGAAAGGTTTAGAGCTCATGTTGAAAGCTATTCAGAGAATGTGAGAATTATTAAGAATGATGTGATTTCACTCATGCTTGGAATGGGTGTAAATAAAACATCAACCAGAACCGCAAATATAACTTCTGATGTCGTTATTATTGCCACAGGTGGAGGTATTCGAAGAGAAATAATAAAGGGAGAGGATTCTCTAATTGGGTTCGGTGTTTCATATAGTGCGTTATGGGATGGTCCGATGTATAAAGATAAAGTAGTTTATCTATATGGTAATGATGAAGAAATGCTAGATGATGCATTAACACTTCAACAAATGGGCTGTATTGTTCGGATAATCACAAATACTGAGATTGAAAAATTGCCAGAAAAAGTATATATAGTAAAAGAAGCTGGAATTGAGATTTTTGAAAACATGGAAATAATTGAAGTTGTTCCAAATTCGGAAGGTATGATCCAAAAGATTTTATGTAAGTCTCTTAAACAAGATTCAGAAGAAGCTGAAGAAATCAAGGAATTTGATTTAAGTTGTTTATTTATTTTAACTCATATATCTTCTAATTCTCTCTTCAAAAAAGCAGGAGTAGAATTAGATGAGACGGGAAATATAAAGGTGGATGAAGAACAAAGAACAAATCTTAAAGGAGTTTTTGCTGCAGGAGATTGCACAGGAGGTCTTTTTCAAGTAGTTTTTGCCACAGCAGAAGGTGCGCGTGCAGGAATAAACGCATGCCGATATCTTAGACAATTGAAGAAAGAATGAAATAGCCGATTCAAGAAAATTTAAAGAATTATTTAGATTATAAATAGTATACTTGAATAATATAACAACCTTTTAGTGGGTTAATTTGTCAGAGAAAAAAGAATTTGATCTAATAATTATTGGTGGTGGACCTGCAGGATTAACTGCTGCAATTTATGGTGGAAGAATGGCTTTAAAGACAGCTCTCTATGAACATAAAGGTTTTGGAGGTTTAGCAGGGACTGCTCCTAAAATTGAAAATTATCCAGGATTCAATAGTATAAATGGCCTTGAATTAACAGAAAAAATGAGGGAACAAGCTGAAAAATGGGGTACTACGTTCTATTTTAATGAAGTTATTGCTATCAATCCAAAAGATATGACAATCTCAACTTATGAAGGTGAGACAAAAGCGAAGGCGATAATCATTGCAACTGGTTCAAAACATCTATCACTTGGATTACCTAATGAGTATGAATTAGTGGGCAATGGAATATCTTATTGTGCTACTTGTGATGGCCCTCTATTTCGAGATCAAGTAGTTGCTACAGTTGGGGGTAGTAATGCCGCTGGTTTAGAAGTGATTTATCTGTCAGGCGTAGCAAAAAAAGTATATCTTATTCACAGACGTCACTGTTTGCGAGCTGAAGCATGTATTGTTGATGAGGTTGATTCATTACCTAACGTTTCTCCTATGTATAATTGTACCATCGAAAAAGCAATAGCTAAGGATGATAAATTAGAAGAATTGGTAGTAAAAAATCATGAGACTGGTGAAATCTCTAATATAAATGTAAAAGCTCTTTTCATTGCGATAGGAGTTGAGCCCCAGAGTGATTTAGCAAGAGAGGCTGGCATTGAACTTGATGAAGATAATTATATTAAAGTCAATAGAAATCAAGAAACTAATTATCCAGGTATTTTCGCAGCAGGAGATGTAACTGGTGGAATACGACAAGTAACTACTGCGACTGGAGAAGGAACTACTGCTAGTATGAATGCATATCTTTATATAAAACAAGGTTGGTATGGAGAAGGATTAAAAAAATAGAAAATTTTAGGAAATTATTCTTCATATAGATTAATACAAATGAAATAAGGTATTTAAATATGAAATTTAATGATATTGTTATGATCTTAAAAGATATTCCCCATATAGGAATTGAAAATGGGAAAATATTGTATGATTTTATTAGAGTTAAAAAATTTAACCATATATTAGAATTAGGTTTTGCTCATGGCACATCTACTTGCTATATGGCAGCTGCACTTAAGGAAAATGGATTAGGTGTCATAACAACAATTGATAGGGATTCTGCAAAAGAAAGAAAGCCGAATATTTTTAATCTTTCAGAAAAACTAAATTTTGAGGAAATAATAACTCCTATCTTCGCAGAAAAATCGTATAATTGGGAATTAATGAAAATTGTTGAAAAAAATACTATTCAAGGAAAATGCACTCCAGTTTTTGATTTTTGTTATATTGATGGAGCACATACATGGGAAGTAGACGGTTTAGCTTTTTTTTTAGTGGAAAAACTTTTAAAACCAGGAGCTTGGATCTTATTTGATGATATAGAATGGACTTTTGAACAGAGTCCTGCTCTTAAAGATTCTAAAATAGTAAAAAAAATGCCAGAAGAAGAGAGAAAAACACCACAAGTAAAAAAAATATTTAACCTGCTTGTTTCTCAACATCCTAATTTTGAAAATTTAAAAATTTCAAAAGGGTGGGGTTGGGCTCAAAAGAGGACTGACCATGAAACATATATAGCTCCAAGTAAAATAATAGAGAATATATATGCGAATCAAATAATAAAAGTTGATATTGTTAGATACCTAAAAAAATTTCGAGAGCGTGTTCTAAGAAAAACAAGAAGATAATAATTAATAATACTATTTTCCTTAAAAATAATTAAAACAGTAATTAAGATATTATGTAAATATTACTTTGTATTATGTATTATCATGATAATACATAACTTATTATGGAAACCTATAAGATTTCTGACTTTATGGAGGATTTCCTAATCGCAAAAGAGGTTGAGGAAGGCTGTTCACCTTCTACAATTAAAGCTTATCGATATGATATTCAAAAATTCATTGAACTTGTAGGAGATCTCCAGATTAAATCTCCTTTAGTGCGTCAGAAAGTTCGATTCTTCTTAAAAAAATTAAACGAAATGAACTATACTAAAAAAGGGATTGGTAGGAAAATTGCTTCATTGCGGTCATATTTCAAATTTTTAACACTTAATGAATTTATATCTAAAGATCCCATGAGTACAATTAAGACCCCTAAAATCAAACTAGAAGAGAACTTACCAAAGTTTTTAAGAATTTCTGATATGGAAGAAATTTTCAAAAAATTAAGGGATCGCCAATTATTTAATTCTCGAAAAAGTGAACGTTATTATTTGATAGTAAGGTTATTATATTCAACTATGGCAAGAGTGAGTGAGTTATGCAATATTCGGATAAGAGATATAGATTTTGAAAGAGGGTACATCAGATTACGTGGAAAAGGAAATAAAGAAAGAATTGTCCCAGTTGATCAAAAAACTTTAGAATTCATTGAAATATATCTTGAAAATAGGATAAAGTATGATTCAGAAGAGTTTTTGTTAATTAATACAAGAAATCAGAAATTAAACCCACGAGTAGTACAAGCAGATATTAAAACAATTAAAGAAAAATGTGGTTTTAAAGATTCTAAAATTATCACACCTCATGTTTTTAGGCATACAGGAGCAACACATCTAAGACGTTCAGGTATGGATATTAGTGAATTACAAGATATTTTAGGTCATTCAAGTCCAAATACAACGCGGATTTACGCAAAAAATGATATAACTAAATTAAAGGAATCATATTCTCAAATGCATCCACTTAACAATTTAGATAAATTATAGAGACTATCTTAGTTTTTTAATTAAAAAATTTTTTATAGAAAAAACATAATTTAACAAGTATAAGAAAATTTATACTTAATTTGTACTTTTATTACTTATAAATCAAAATTATATACCAGATTTTCTCGATTTACCATGGACGAGGATGAATTCAGAAAGCAATTTATGAAAAAATCCGTTTTTAGACAAGCGAGTTCCCTTGATTTAAGTTATGTGCCAGAAAAATTATATTGTCGCGATGAAGCTTTAAAGGCATTGATATTTAATTTTAGGAGAATTATGGATGAAAGGGAGCAACCTTCTGTTAATTGTTTGATTTTGGGAAAGGGAGGAGTTGGAAAAACATGTACAGCTCGCTATTTTGGAAAAAATTTTCGGACTATAGCGATTGAAAATGATATTAAATTATTCTTAGAATATTTTAATTGCATTAATTTCCGCTCTAAAAGTAAGATAATCAGAGAACTCCTCGCTAAATACCAGCATGGTAGCGGACGTGGTTTTTCAGACGATGAAGCATTAAAGTTGATTCTTTCGCAATTGATTCGAGAACAAGGATATATGCTTTTAGTCATTGACGAAATTCATCTTTTAAAATCTGATGATGTATTAGCACTTTTAGATATAGCTGAAACATTTGGTCATCAAAACGCTAAGTTATCTTTGCTATTAATTTCCAGAAGTAAAGATTGGATGAACATTGAAACTGAGAGAATTTTAAGTAGACTAAATGAGAAAATTATATTAAAGCCATATAATTTTGAGGAATCTATGCAGATCTTACAATATCGTAGTGATCTAGCATTTAAAGAAAATGTTATAGATAACATTAACCTTTTAGCGATGATTGGACAAATCGTTGTTGATCACAAAAATATGAGACATGGAATCGAAATTCTTCGAAAAAGTGGTTCTTATTGTGATAAAGAAGGTTTAGATCAAATAACAGCAGATATTATTAGAGAAGCTTCTAATGATGTATATCCTACTTTTAGAAATGATATAATCGATCAGTTGAAAGATCAAGAAATTCTAGCACTTTATGGTATAGTAAGATCATTAATCAATAAAGGAGAACCTTTTACTTTAGTTGATGATGCATTTGAAGAATATAAAGCGATAAGTGAAAATTATTCAATAGAACCTCATGTAAAGATGAGTTTTAGAAAGTATGTCCGTCAACTTACTCAACTAAAAATTGTTGCATCTAAAACTGTCAGGATTGAAGATGCTACACGTGGAAGGCATCTTGAGATAACTCTGCTAGATATACCAGCAAGAAAACTAATGGAATTATTAGAAGATATTATAGAAAAGAAGTTTGGTACTTAGATAATAGCCCACTTTCAATGGATCATCGCATATATTTTTGATTTTAAAACTAACTAAAATTCACTTATTTTGAAGAACTTTTTAATAAACTCTCGTTTAATAACTTTCTTTATCTGTTTTTGAGCTTGAATACCATTCTAACCATTCTTTCCGTCGACTTTTTTTTTGTTGCAGGCTATCCTCCTCCGATATATTTTCATTTCTTACTTTTTTCCAATATCTATCTAACTCATGCCTAGTCAACGAAAGTCCACATGATTGACAAACAACTTGTTTTATGGCTGAATGGTATTTCATAAAGCCTCCACATTCTGGACAGCGAGCCATTCAAAATACCATTTAATTCTAATTTTTTATTTTCTGGGCTTATATTGTATTTATATATTATATTAATAGAATTAATTAGGGTTAAAATATTTTATCTCCTAAATTTTAAATTCTATTTATCAGCATGAATTAAACCGAACA
>CP070831.1:1933021-1948176 GCA_020344955.1 Promethearchaeota archaeon
GCTCGTTTGATAAGTCCTTTAATTGAACATCTTTTAATAGGAAAATCACCCTACTATAAAACCTAAAAAATCAAAAAACGGTTGATAACTTAACAATTTTTAAGAGGAGTCATAAACCCTCCAGCCTTTCTTTGTGTTAAAGGAATCATTGATTTACATTCCTGAATATTTACCATATTATCGAAGTAGAAATGTCCAACTTTTTGAGCTTTAGAATACAATTCATCGAGTAAATCTTTCTTGATAGAATGAAATAAATGAAATTTAATAGTGGGTTCTTGATTTTCCTCTGCATCCCAGACTCCAATAGCAACACCATCTAAAAATATAGTTCTTGCTATGTTTCCCGAACGATCAAAGATATTACTATAGTTTTTGGTATCAATATATCTCTCTCGGTTTTTGTAACCCATTGGATAGGGATCAAGTTCAGGTAATAAAGTAATTATTGGCTTCTCAATATCATCAAGATGCTGTAATCTTTCGATATCTGAGTTTAAAATAATAAAATTTCCGTTAATTGATGATATGTTTACTCTAATCAGTTGAGATTCAATATTTTGTAATGCAACTTTTATTTCTGTTTTTGTTAGACCAGTCCACCACGAAATATCATTTTCTGATGTAGGACCATAAGTTTTTATATATTTTTCTACAAGTATTTTTATTGCTTCTTTTTCATTTATTCTCTTTAAATCTAAAGTAGGGAAATACTCTCTAAAAACAGCATATTTATTTCTCATATCTTTCCAATCTTTTATTGGGGTTCCTCTTATTAGTAATCCATAATTACACATCAAATGAATGATAGCTGGGATATTTGATTTTGAAGCTAATTCTTTTCTTAGTTCAGAGGCTGATAATTCTCTTCCCTTCAGTATTTTCATAATTCTTTCAGAAATATCTTGATATTCCTTTACCGAAACCTTATGAAATTCCATATATTTTTCAAAATTCTTCTCACTTAATTTAAATGTAGCATTATGAACTATTGGAATCATGCCTATTGTCTCAATGAACAGTGTTCTCCTCATACCTCTAATTCTCCCGAGAGTCTTATTTATGTATAGTTCTCTTTCTAAATCAATTTTCTTGAAGTTTTTCGTCCTTGCAAATAAAGACAAATAAGATGTAGAAAGTCTTGTCGAATGAAGACCACATAAATCATCTGATATTTGGATGATATCATCAATTAAAGCATCAGCTGTAAGATGATGTTTTTCTAAAACAAATCTATTCACATCGTTTAATTCAAATGTTTCCATTAGTCATTCAATAGCTTGATTTTAGTGTAAAAAATAAAAAAATATTATAATGAGAATTAGGCTTTAAGTTTTTTGAGTAAATAAGCAAAATTTTTACCTAGATTTTCAAAAGTTTTAATACCTTCTTCATCTTCTAAAACTTCTCCCGGAGTCCTTCCAATACCTAGATTCCAATAAGAAGAGCCTACTACGAACATTTGTTTAATGAGAAAGAAGTAATTAATACTCGAGAAAGCATGATTTGCACCAGCTCTTCTAACAGCTATGACTGCAGCACCAACTTTATGCTTTAAATACCCTCCAGTAGCATATCCTGCACGTTCTATTAAAGCTTTTGTACTTGTTGACAAATCTGAAAAATATGTTGGAGAACCTATGATTATACCATCAGATTCTATCATCTTTTTTATATACTCATTCATTTTATCTCCAGTTAATACACACTTTTGATCATCATTATCTCTACATTTCATACAAGCAGTACAACCTTGTAATTTATCCATACCAATCCAATTATAATCACATTCAACTCCAGCAGCTTTTAATTCTTTCATAACAGTGTTTAAGCAATGGTATGTATTTCCCTCTTTTCTAGGGCTTCCATTAAATAATACAACCTTCATTATTTTAAACCTTAAAAATTATAATTATTTTTCAATAATTATTAAAATGCTTTTAATTTTTATAAAAATCAAATTATAGAAGGGAATAATCGATTTGGAATTCTTTTATTGGTTTGTATGGATTGTCGGAATTTTGATTTTTATAGTTGTCTCCACTTTATATGGAACAAAGAAGATTGATAAGTTTATTTGGTATTTATTTTGGCTTGGAGTTATTTTAGGACTAAGTTGGGAAATTGCATTGACAATAGCGAATTTATTTAGCCCTTTTCCACCCGCTAGATTTATAATCCCCCCTCCATTGCCATTTCCTTACTCATCTGTTATGATAATAATAACTCATAGTTTCTGGGATGGTGGGTTATTCCTTTTAGGAGTATGGTTTATACAATTAATTTGTAAGAAACCCGTTCTAGAGAAAAATAAGATAAGTGAACTCCTAGTATTCATTGTTTATGGGCAAATATCAACATTAATTGTAGAGTTATTAAGCACATCGAGTGGGGGTTGGGAATATTATGTCTATGTGTGGAATCCTTTATTGTTCTCATTTTTTGGTCATAATATTACTTTATTGCCCCAATTAATATGGGTGCTTGCGCCTATTACCTTCTATTCTATTGCTGTTAAATTGAAACAAAGAATATCTCCTAAATAATCATTAGTTTTTTCTCTCTTATTCAACTCTTTCTATTTTAAATATTACAGGCCTGAACCAATCGCTACATCCCGCTAAAACCGTTCCTTTGTGTTTCATTCCTAAGATATTACCACCTGAAGCAATTGTTGTTATATTATTTCTAATATCTGCCCAAGCCCAGTGACAAAAACCCTTTGGAATCTCTGCAAGATTTGGGTCAAATATGAATTCTTGTCCTTCCTTAAAATTCTCACAAGCCGGAACATTGTTATATTTATCTTCAGCATATTCTTCAAGTAAGTCTTTATTTAACAGTCTTTTTATTACTGTTACTTTACATTTAGGCATTCTTGATTCCATTTTTTGGACTCCCTCAATTTAATATTTTTAAAACTATTATTTTACATTATTATTAGTTTAAAAATAATTAAATAAATTTCATTTTTATATACCAATTTCAATAATTAATTTATTTTCAATAGTTCTCTTAATGCTTTTAATCTATCTAAGATTAAGGGTGATATTAAATTTGGCGCTTTTCAAGTCTTTTTTTTATTTAATGAACACGATTTTAAAGCAATAGTAATATGTGCTACAAATTTTAGTTAAGCTCAGTTTTTAGGTTCTTTTGGATCTCTACTCGAGATTTTTAAACTGATTCCTTCTCCATCGTCTTTATAAGGTTTTACAGGTTTAGATTTGTCCATTGGAGCATTACACACCCAACAAATATTTTCTAATTCAGTTAATGCCTGAGTACAATTTTCACAATAGATTGTATCACATTCACAAACATACATAAATCCTACTATTTCTCCTTTGCAAACAAGGCAAACTTTCCGATCTTTATGAACTGTGACTTCTATTTCAGTAACTCGAGCTAACATCGTTCTATTACTAACCATTATTTCCATTTGTTCACCTAATTGAGCCAATTCTAATCTTTCAGTTAAAGGTGCATTTGATTCTTCTAATTTCTCCCACAAATTTAATTGTTTTAACAATTTTTCCTGTTCACCTGTAATTTTTATCACTAATAGATTAAGACCATGTCTTTCGGCTACTTGTTGAGCTTGAGTCAAATATCGTCGTGTTTCTCTCACGTTAAATGTCAGTAGAGATAATTTTGCCTGAAGTAAATATGTCTCTACTAACCAAGGATAAGATTTCTGGCTTTCAGTAATATTGATCAATCTGTAGAGTTGAGGTTTTATTTCTTCTAACATTTCAATATCATTGGTTTTACGGAGTTCCTCCAAGAGGAGTTCACATAAGTTGATAATCGCAATAATATGAACTGGTGCGTTAGTTACTTTCTCTTTTGTTACTTGCTTCAATAATTTTTTAGCTTCAATCTTTTGATGAGGTAAATTCTTCCGTTTTAAATAAAGGGCTTTTGCAACTCGAAATCCTTTATCGAAATTAAAACTGGAGGTTTCTTCAGCAATTTTTTGGAGATGTTCCAAGTACTTAGGAATATCTTCCAAGATATTCTCTTCAATTTTTATTATCGACATCCAAATATAAGCCCCAAATATTAAAATTTGGATTTGTGTTTTTTTGGAAATTTGAAGGCTTTGCTCTAATGACACAATAGCTTTATTAGGTAACCCTTTTGTTCGAAAATGAATTCCTAATTGTAAAAGAATATTCGCTATCCAAGTACTTATGTTCATGTCCTTTGCTAGTACTAACGCTTCCTCAAGTAATTCGATACTTTTTTCCAAATCCCCCATAAAACCGTGAATATCTGCAATTTCGATTAAAATCTTAATCCTTTCTTCTTTAATCAATTCCCCATATTTTAAGGCTTCTTCCCCGTATTTCAATGCATTACTAAAATCTCCCATTTGACTACATATATATGATAATTGATACAAACTCATAGAAATCTTTTCTTTGTTTCCAATTTCCTCATAAATTTCCAAACATTTGCCCGCAAACTCTAAGCTGGTTTTTAATTCTCCTTTAAGTGAAAATAAATAAGCTTTATCAGATAGTAAAACACCCTTACGTTCTGAAAAATCTACAGGAGCTATATCTGTCAATGAGTTTAGTAATTTTTCAGATTTTAGAATCAAATTATGAGCTTCTTCTAAATTGCCCGTCCAATATGTAATATAACTCTTATAATGTAAGGCATCAAAAGAATAAAGTGGTAATCCCAGTTTTTGACTTTCATTAAAGACCTCTTCTATCAACTTGAAAGAATCTTCAAACTGGTTTAGTCTTATTAGAACATCAATCTCAAAATTTTTATAATCAAACCAATCCTTCCTAGCAATATTTTCTATATTATCCAAGGAAGAAATAACATCTAGTGCATTTCTATATTTACCTTCTCTTCTAAAATATTTAATACGTTTTAATTCCTCTTGGATTAAATCGGGCATGATGATCAAGAACTAATGGAGTTTCGTTTCTATTGTCATATAATTCTCTCATCTTAATAATTTTAAAAATGATACAATCCTTAGATAGAATTAGATTTTCATAATAATAAATATTAATTAAAAAATACATGAATCAATTAAAAAACAAGCGTCCAGAACTCCTTGCTCCTGTTCAAGATTGGAATACATTAAAAACAATAGGTCATTTGGCTGACGCTGTGTATTTTGGTATTAAAAGTTATAACATGAGAGCAAAAGCGAAGAATTTTGAACGGGGAGAGTTGAAACAAGTAGTGGGTTATTGCCATAATCAAAATCCACCTTTGAAAGCTTATTTAACCACAAATATATTAATTTATGATTCCGAACTACAGGATTTAGAAAATCTTATATCTGAAGCTAAAGAATCTGGGATTGACGCAATAATTGCCCATGATATTGCAGCAATTAGAATTGCTAAACGGATTAATATAGGTTTCCACATTTCAACTCAAGCTAACGTCTCCAATATTGAATCTGCAAAATTTTATGAGGATCTTGGTGCAGAGAGGATAATATTGGCAAGGGAATTATCACTTCAACAAATTAA
Source organism: Promethearchaeota archaeon (assembly GCA_020344955.1). Classification (GTDB taxonomy): domain Archaea; phylum Asgardarchaeota; class Lokiarchaeia; order Sigyniarchaeales; family SOKP01; genus Loki-b32. Next base: position 1,938,532 of record CP070831.1, read on the forward strand.
GCTGATTAAACATCATCTTTCAAAAACAGAAATTGAATGTTTTGTTCATGGTTCAATGTGTACTTCAATTTCAGGAAGATGTTATCTTTCTGCTACTATTTGTAATTCAGAGGAATACTCTGCAAATCGAGGAAATTGTACACAACCATGTCGCCGAGAATGGCGTGTTTTTGATGATGAGAATAATGAATTTATTTATAATGGTCAACTTTTCTTAAATTCAAAGGACCTTTGTATGATTGAATATATCCCAGAATTGGTTGATGCTAACATTGATGCAATTAAAATAGAGGGAAGAATGAAAGACTCTAACTATGTTAGAATTGTAACTCAATGCTATAAAGAAGCATTGGATAACTATATGAATGGTACATACACAAAAGATAAAGTAAAGATTTGGCTAGAGAAATTATCAAGTGTATATAATCGAGGATTTCACACTGGATTTTATTTCCGACGGCCTACTATTGAGGATGTTGAACTAGAAAAAAGAGGCAACGTTTCAGTATTTAAAAAACAGTATTTAGGTAAAATTCTTTCATATGATAGAATGAGTAAATCTGCTAATGTTTTATTAGAAAAATTAGAATATCCATTAGAAATTGGTGATGAGATAATTATCTCTGGACCAAATACTTTCACTATTGAAACTATAAAAAAAATGATATATAAAGGGGAAAAAATTAAAAGTATAGTGAGAAAACGTTATAGTGATCCAGTAAAAATAAATCTTAGAATAAATAAAGTAGTAAATGAAGACGATAAACTTTATAAAATTTCAAAAACAGCCTAAATAGGCATCATGGTTTCAATATTAAAAATGAATTTTGAAGAAAAGAGAAAGCGATTGGTTGAAAGTCTTAAGGACAGAGGAATTTTAACAGAGCAAGACGTAATTAATGCAATGTTAGTTGTTCCTAGACATAAATTTGTTCCATTAGATGCCGAATCAAGTGCATACATTGATTCCCCTCTTTCAATTGGATTAGGCCAGACAATAAGTGCCCCACATATGAATGCTATGATGTGTGAATACTTGAAATTGAGGGAGGGTGATAAAGTATTAGAAATTGGTACAGGTTCTGGATATCATGCAGCTTTATGCGCCGAAATGGTAGCACCAAAAAAGTCAGAAAATCCTGGTCATGTCTATACAATAGAAAGGCATGAGGGATTGGTTGAAAATGCAAGAAGAAGTCTTAAAGAAACTGGATATGAAGATCGTGTAACAGTAATTCATGGAGATGGTACATTAGGATATCCTAAAGAAGCACCTTATGATAAAATATTAGTCACTGCAGCCTCTCCCTCAAAAATCCCTATCCCTTTGAGAACTCAGTTAAAAGAGGGGGGAATTCTCTGCATTCCGGCAGGATCCAAAAACTTTGGGCAAAATTTGTACATTATTAAAAAAAAGGGAAACGATTTCAAAACAAAAAGGATTACAGGTGTGCGTTTTGTACCCCTTATTGGAAAATACGGATTTGAATCATAGAAAAATTTTATTTCTGAAGTTTTTTTTGAAGTTTTTCCTCCATTAGCTTTTTCCGGACATCTCTGACGTATTTATTGTTTTCAATATTGTCTTTCAATGTTTTTTTATTATAAACCCAGCCAGATCTTTTCCCATTTCCGTTAACTCCCATAAGTGTCGAAACCAAGGTTAACAATTATGTTTCTTAGTTTTTATTAGAACCTTAATATATATAAAACTAATTTAAATCGACAAAATTCTTACGTATATCTACAAAATTTTAAAATAACCTAAAATATAAATATCAAAAAATTTTAAGTTTAAGATGAAATTCTAGGTTTTTCTCAAGTTTAAAGAAAGGAGTAATATTAATTCCTTGATAAATCTCTTTATAGCCTTCATCAGTATATACATATGCAATTATAGGAAATTTATTGAATTTAACTGAATTTACTTTACTTATAACCATAATATCAAAATTTAGATCATAGGTATCATCATAAGCTTTAAAATGGGAACCATTATATTGTAATGGTTCCAATAAGCTATTTTTTTCATGATCATTAAAATCTATTTGGTTACTTTCCCATTCGAATTTGTTTGGATCTCCGTTAAAGAAAAAAGGAATATCAATTGCACCATTCAAATTTTCAATAATACGACTTAAGATATCTTCCTTCCCTGTAATTTCTTCAAAATTAATTCTTAATTTGATTTCAATTTCATTTTCTTCAATATAAATATCTTTCGTAATTCGTACTGGATTTCTATTGTCAGTCTCTGGATCCTTGATAGTGCCAATTCTTTCCATTTCAATAATTGCAATTTTTCCTTCTTTCTCACTACTCGTAACGTTAAAACTTCCATTAGTAAAATCTCCAAACTCGAAATATTGGTCAGCATGAAGTTCTTCAATGTTCACATCCTTATCCAAAAATCTTAATCTTAATAAACTCCTCCTAAATCTATCAACTAGTACCTCTTTATTAGCAAGTTTCTTACTTTCATGATATGCTTCTGGCCATCGCGTTAGTGTATTCAATAAATTATATGATTTAGGTTTATAATCTAATTCAAAAATGGTGCCACCATCACTAGGATTAACATAAATATTAAAAATATCTGATTCGATTAAAAATTCTGTTTTACTATCTTTTACAAAATCAATTGGTGTTATGTAAATATAAGATGTAAGTTTGGGATTAATTAGGACATTTATTTCATCAATTATATTCTCCGCATTTATCAAATGAGTATAAACTGAAAATCTTAAGAATTGAAGGTAAACTCCACCAAATAAACCATGCCAATAGCAGTCATTACACTGTGATTTATAGATTTCATCCCAAGCCTCAGTAATCTTTTTCAAAATAATGGATATTAGTTGTTCATTATGGATTTTTAATAAATTTTCTTCAATAGATATTAGTTTATCTCTAACATAAAGCATCTTTTTATGCATATTATTCGACTCTGGGTATTTTACGAGAAAATATCTCCAAAATCCCCCACGTAGGAATTGATATGTTTCTTTCTTTTCATCATCTTCTTTTAAGGATTTTCTTATTTTCTTAAAATTATTGCGAATTTCAGTAGGTAACACCCATTCTTCCATTTTGTCATAACTTGCGGTTGGGAGATATACCAAACTTTTTGCTGTAAAATTGTTCATGTACTCAGAAAGAGTAGTAGATTTTATCCATGTATTACTTCTAATCTGTTCGAAAAATGAGGGAATAAATGGTTTTCCATTATCTCCCTCCTCATGACCTTGCCCTTCCACATAGCAGATTTGATGCGTAGTGCCCCAAACTCCAATTTTTTCAGCATCTGATATGAATACAACGCATCTATCACCTTGATTGTCTGCAGCTTTTTTTAAATAATCAATTGACATATAGGTAGGTTTCCATGGGGTTAGATATCTTAATTCTTCATTGATAGGAAATATCCTTAGAGTTTTTCCTTCATCTTCAGTTAAATATGAATAAAATGTATCCTTCTCCGTAATTCCTGTAGAGCGAAAATGATTATCATCAACAATTACATATTTTAATCCTGCATCATTCAAGAAAGAGGGGTAATTTGGTTCCCATACCCTCTCAGACAACCAAGCTCCTTTAACTTCCAATCCAAATTCATTTTTTATTAAATCAGTTAACTTTTTAATTTGAGCAATTTTATCACGATAGGGAATAATTGCAAATATTGGTTCATAATAACCTCCTCCTATAATCTCTATTTGTCCTCTTTTTGCCATAATTTTAACTTTTTGTATAAAATCTGGCTTATTCTTAAGAAACCATTCTAATAAATTTCCAGAAAAATGAAGAGTGAATTTAACTTCTTCAAATTTGAATATATTGTCAATGAGAGGTTTGTAGGATTTTTGATAGCAGTCCTCTATAACCCATTCAAAATTATCGATAGGTTGGTGTAGGTGAAAGACAATTTGGAGATTAACACTCTGTTCAGTCATAATTATAAAGACAGTTTTTTAGGTTTTAAATATATGTAAAAATGTTTACTTATAAAAGATAACTAATTATATTACTTAAAATTGAAAATTATTGGTTTTTATGAAAAATTATTTCGATAAAAATGTGATTCACGGAATAAGTAATACTAACGAGTTTAAAGGATTTCTCCTGTCAAGAAGATGGTTTGGGGATAAATCCACTTTATCAAACTTAGAGTTTAATGTGGTATTAAAATATTTTGAAATTATAGCTGAAAGAATTTTTTTGATCATAATTGAAGTAAGGACATCTGAATATTCTAAAGACTATTTCGTTCCTTTAATCTATTATGAAAGAATTGAAGAAATTCTTGAACAAAGTGAAAAAACACGTTCTAATATCGTAAAACTTACTGAAAACACTTTCAGCAAAAAGGTTGCTTTAACAATAGAAAATGAACAGAAGATAATTACACTGAATCTTTTAGAAGCTGAGTTTTGTTTATATTTTTGGAAGAAAATGTTATTTGATACTATTATTTCTGAAAGATTTCCCAGATTGAACTTAGAATTAACACTTTATAGTAAGCAATTTGAAGATGAAGTTAATATGAAGAAGGTACAAAACTTAATAGAAGCGGCATTATATCCTGATAGATATGAGCTTTCAATTAACCAACTAGGTGGAGGGAATACAACAAATATTTTATTTTCATTAAATATATCTAAAAAAAGAGATCCAGAACAAAAACCAAATTCTTATGTTTTAAAATCTTATAAAGATTATTCCGTAAGCTTAGAACCATCAATGTTATTTGTTTTGGTTAAAAATAAATTTCCTCACACTCCAAAAATATATGGAACAATTAAAGTACGAGAGAAAGAGACCATTGGAATCCTTGAAAATGTTCCTAACATTGGAAATTTGGGCGATATATACTGGAAAGAACTAAATCTTATGATTGATAACGAATTTCAAGACATTGATTTAGATTTTTCAAAATTTAATGAGAAACCACATATCTCTCAATTAATTAAAGAAAGTTGTATAGAAACATTGAAAGTGTCTTCAGAAATTGGTAATTATATTAAAAGCCTACATGATTCTTTAATCCTTCCCCAACAGGAGGAGTATAGTTTAGAATCAGTAGATAGCAGTTTTTATCTTGAAAACTATACAAATAGATTAAATTCAATGATTTCAGAATTACAGACTTATATGAACGACCAACCAGAAAGTGCGTTCTTCAATTTACCAAAGATAAGTTCAATTCTTATTGATATTAAAGATATTGTTGCAAGATTTCATTCAGACTTTACTGAACCTAAAATATTAATTCAACCAGTACATCAGGATTTACACATGGAGCAAATTTTATATAATAAGATAAACAATCAATATACGTATTATTTTATAGATTTTGAAGGCGACCCACAACTTTCGATTGAAGAGAGAAAAGGAAAATTCCCTATTGAAAAAGATCTAGCCTCATTTCTGAGAGCTTTAAGTTATATAAAATTTAATACTTTACTTAGATTTATTGAGCAAAAATTAATTCGAAAAGAGAGATATGAAGTACCTGAAGAAGTTCTTTATAACCTTTACTTTAGAAGAGCGGCTAGACCCATAAGTAAAATTCTTGATGTAGTTCTTAGTCTTTTAAATATATGGGAATCGAAATTAATAGGAAAAATATTGAAAGATTTAAATCCCAATTATATTTTAATTACATACTTTTATATAGAACGAGCATTGTATGAGTTAAATTACGAGATTTTATTCCGCCCGAATAAAACCATTGTACCAATTTTAGGTTTAAAAGAAATCGTAGATAAAAGCTAGTTTTCTATTATTTTTTATTTTTATTCATGTTCTTCTTTAACTATTTTAGCAAATTCATATGAAAAATGAGATGATGATCGCTCTACAGGATTTACTTGCTTTTCATAAGCGGTCCTGATTTTACTTTGTGTTTCTATTTTTGATGAGATCCAATCTCGATTAAATTGTCCTTGGTTAAAAATTCCCCAGATGAAGGCTTCTACAAATTTAGAAGGGCCAAATTTCTTATCAATTAATACATAGTTTTCATCATCCTCAAATTTTCGAAAAAACCCTAGATTATCACATAATTCTAATTTATAATCTATATCATCTAATTTACCATTAATCCTAGCACAATCATTTATAAATCGAGCTAATTTTCTACCTAAATCTATTTGATCTTCTTCTTCCCAATTCTCAATTAATTTTCTTAAGTAACTTCTTTTCACAACTATAAAATCTCGATCATTTAATGATTGAATTGAACTCTTTTGTTTTATTATATATTTTGACATTTCTAAGTAATTTCTAATAAGATCGGCTTTAGAAATCCCTAATTTTGCACGAATTTTGTCTAAATTAGAATTCAATTCTTCATCAATTCTTACAGTTATGACGTTTGTTGAATCTCTTAATTTATTCCTCCTATCTGATTGATCTTTTTTACTTGCAAAGGATTTTTGGCCTGGATTTCGACTAATTTACAACCCCTCATTAAAATTTTATTTGTAATATTTGTATTAATTTTATAATATATGTAATATAAGTAACTTATTGATATAAATGATTGTGTTTTGCTATTTATGTCAAAAATTAATGGAGAGCAAATATACAAATTAGATATATTTCATTATTTGTTTTTTTGAATATCATATTTCGTGATTTAATTTGATTAAAAATTATGAATATTAAAACAAATATACCCTATTACAAATTAACTTCAATTTTTTATTCCAATTAAAATCTTGGATATAAAAGAAATCCATTTGTAGAGAATTGGAATTAAATCTTTTCTAAAATATATTTTCCGTTATCTTTCACATTTTAATTGTGAAATGCAATTTTTAAAAATTAATGATAGAACACATTAAAACATAATAATTCTCAGGATTTCTATTGTAGTGGGAAATTTGTGGCATTTTTACTATTTTTTTGTACAATTTTTAATATAACTTTAAATTACACACAGAATAGGTTTTGATTATTAATAAATACCAACTTGGTCAATAGATTGATTTAATGTTTTAATGGCGTAGAAAGTAATGCAAATCTTAAAGTCTCAAAATCTATGAATAATTTAGTTTTATTAAATGAACGCTTTATTAAATAAATAAACCCAAAAATAAAATTAAGAATTGATGAATTTCAAGATCAAATGTAATCATTGTAACATATTGTAATTCTCTTATACAAATGCTACACGAGGTAAATATAAATACCGTCAAAAATATTGGTCTAGTGTATACAACCATAAGAAATTTATTAAGGGTTGGATAAAGAGTTATGGAAATTACACAAACAGGAATTTTAGAAGTCAATTTACAAAATAAATCTGAATCTATTTCTGTAGAATCAGACGATCAAATTGAAAAGATTGTAAAGGCTCTATCATCACGAACAAGACGTCAGATACTGCATCATATCCAAGAAGAACCAATGGATGTTTCAAATATTGCTGCTAGTTTAAAGATGACAGAAGCGAATATTTCTGCACAAATCAAGAAGCTTGAGGAAGCGGGATTAATAACATGTGATTATGCATCTGGGGATCATGGAGTACGTAAAATTTCTCGTTTAAAATTCAATAAACTCATAATTCAGTTTTAAATATTTCTAATTTTTGAAAAAATCTAATAATATTTATTTAGAAATAATTCTATAGTTGAAGTTATAAAAAAGAAATAAAAATCATTACTAAATTTATTTAACTAATGATCTTAGAAGAACGAGGATTTTTTTTTACGATAAGCATAGGTACAGGTTGTTCTTTCGATTTTTCAGGTTTCTTAGAAAATAACATTTTATTTGTTTTTCCAAGTTCCATTAATTCCTTCATTTCATCTGAAATTATTGACTGATTCATCCCCATTGATTGAAGCATATCTCTTCCGCTTTTAATCACTGTTTTAGCAAATCGTGGTATATTTCGCCCCATCCAATTGAATTTCCCAAATGGATTAGTGTATCTTTTTATCAACATTCGAAGCCAACCTTTACTAAGATAATATGCAGAATACGCTTCTCCAACTAATTTATATATTTCATTTGCAGTTAATTGTTCAGTACGCATCATCGAATGGAATAAATCATAGTGTTTGTAATTGGTACTAGTCACCAAATTTTTTTCTGACATTTCATTGTAAAAATCAGTTCCAGGAAATGCTGTTATGGGAGTAAATTGAATACAAGTTAGATTAAGTGATCTAGCAAATTGAATATTTTGTCTTACCATAGTTTTAGTTTCACCTGGAAATCCAATAATTACTCCACCAAAAATCGATATTCCACGATCTTGAAGTGCGGAGACAACTTTTTTAACCATCTCAGGAGTAGTGTTTTGCTTATTCATTGCATCCAAACTTTGTTGATGAACTGATTCAATACCAAGAAAAACTTGTCTCATGCCCGCTTTATGCATTAGATCAACTAGCCAAGGATTTCGATAAAGTGTGTCAACTCGAGATTGGCAGGAAAAAAACATTTTATTTGGAATTCCTGAACGAATCATAGTTTCTAGTATTTCTCTTGTCCGTTTTATTTTAATTGTAAAATTGTCTTCACAGAAAAAGATAAAATCATTTTTCCAATCAATATCATAAATCTCTTGCATAATTCTTTTAGTTGATTTTGTTCGATAGGTTACAGGGCGGTCTGAATTTCTCCACATTTTTATAATACAACAAAATTTACAATTATGTGGACAACCTCGTGAAGTTTCAAGTTGAGCAACTCTAGCCCCTAGATAAACATATTTTTTATCGTCTAATAAATCTCTTCGAGGCATTGGAAAATTATCTAAGTTAGGCTCCAATTTTCGATCTTTATTATGAAGCACTTGTCCTTCGTTATTTTTATAAGAAACTCCATCTATATTTTTTAATGCAATATGACTTTTGTTTCCATCTATATAATCTATTAGTTCACGAAAAGTATGCTCTCCTTCACTCCGAACTGCATAATCTACCGCGGGATGTTTTGCTACAAATTCAGGAGCTAGAGTTGGTTGGTATCCACCAATAATAGTAGTACAACCATGATCTTTTGCCATTTGAGCTACTTCAAATGCGTGAGAGATTTGAGGAGTCATACTTGTGAGTGCTACGATATCACTCTGATTCAATAATGAATTGAATCTTTTCTCATTATAGTTATGGACTTTGAAATCGAATAACTTTGCATCATGTTCAGGAACCATAGCAGCAATTGAGATTAAACTTAAAGGAGGACCTTTAATTATCGCATCAAGTCCCGAACTTAGCCTAGCAGGATTAACATATAATATTTTCAATCTTATAATTACCTTATTTTACTAATTTTTTTGTAAGTTGAGTGCCTAAATTCCACTACCTCTATAATATACTGAATAACATTAACAGAGGAGAAGAAGCACAGAGGAACCTTAAAGGTTCCAGTTCTTACTAAATTCTTATATAATTAATATGATTAATACTTTTTAAAGTTTTTGTTGGATCTACATAGTCATGACGAAAATAAAACAAATAGTTGATCAAAGTTGTTAAGAATTGAAAATATTCTATCATTAAATTTTTATAATTATCAATTATAAATATTATGGCAATGGAAAAGGCGAAATTATTATGTAATATGGTAAAACAAGGATACAATAAAGGTGCTTGTGAAGTTAGTTTAAAAGATAAAACAAAACTA
>CP070831.1:1948276-1955194 GCA_020344955.1 Promethearchaeota archaeon
GTTGATTTATTAGTTGAAAAATTAGGAGATTTGGACGTTTTCATGATTGGAATAGTACCTGAAAGCCTTGAGGGATTCTCTGAATTAAATTTGTATAAGGAAGATGAATTTTCACTAGAGGAGCGAAGTGAGCATGAAGACCTTCCTTTCTTTGAATTTAATCTCACAGAAACTATTCAAAAAATAGCAGATCAGATTATTGAGATTATTAAGGAAATCATGAATAAAGTATAAACTTTTAATCTTTTTGTTCCGAGCTTTTTGTTATATATTCAGTGATTATATCAATAGATTTAGATATAATTTCTTCTTCTTCATGATTTAAATCTTTCTTAATTTCCTCTAAGAATTTAATAATTTTTTCTACTTCTCTAAGTTTTCTAATATGATCTGAACCCTTTTTATTTAATGAACCGCCCCATACCAAGAAGATCACATTTTTTATTGATAATTCCTATATCCTATCTAAGGTTAGTGTTGTTTAAAACTCTTTATTATTTTATTTAGCTATAAGAAACTCTACCTAATTTATGATTTCACTAATAATATGTATTTATATACAAGATATGTGTATTAAGTTAAATAGAATATATTATTTCAAAACTTTTGAAACCTAGAACAAAAGCTTAAAAATAAGTTAATTCATAATTTTAGATGGAAAATCCTTTCAAGAACATTATATAAAATGATTCAAGAATTAATGATTATAAATCAAGCCGGAATAGCATTATTTTATCATAATTTTATTAATAGTGATAATTTAAATGATGAACAAACTTTAGCAAGTTATTTTGATATAATTTGCAGGTTTATAAAACGAGAATTTAAAGAAAGCTTGAAAATGCTAACATTAGATAGCTTCAAATTCTTTTTTTATACCCATAAATCTAATTACCATTTAGTTCTTAAATGTGATAATAAAGATATTGATAGAAATATATTGGAATCTTTTTCTGAAAGAACAATTAACACTTTCTTGGAAAAATATAATCATGTTCTAGAGAATTTTAATGGTGAAATCTCTTTATTTAAATCTTTTTCTGTTCAAATACTAGAAATTCTCGAATCTACATTCAAGGGGCAAAAGAAAGATCTTCTACTTGAACATTAAAAAACAAAAAAAAACAAAAAAAAAATAAGAGAAAAAAATAAGCCGGCTTTTTTCCCTTACCAACCCCGCGATAAATACGTCTCTTCTTAATGGATTACTTAAACTCCACCTGCTTGTGTTGCCATAACCGTAATAACGTCCTTTTTTGGATGGATTCCAATCTTTGCGAACTTTAACTGATCGGGTAAGACTTTTCCTTTAAAAATGAATTGTATAGCTAAAATTGGATTTAATTTATATTCTCGTTGAACGGTTTTTTTAATTTCTGCAATTGAATTATTTGGATCTAATTCTATTAATTTAATAGCCTGATCTGGAGGGACTCCTGTTAACCTAAATCTATACTGGGTAATTTTTTATCACACCCCTTTTAATTCTTTATGTTGATTTTTATTAGTTATTAATTATCAAATTAATAAAATAAGGATTTTCATCTAATAACTCGTACTTCGGTACGAAAAAGATATGATTTATTTTTTAAGTTTTTTACTTCTCTGAAAGTATTTTAAAATCGAAAAGGTTCTGACGGTGGTTTTGGTGGACCTGGTGGTCTTGAAGGATGAATTGGTTCTGGTTTTGGTAATGGTCGTGGAGGAAACTGGCCAATTTTCTGCTCTATAAATGAAATACGTTTTTCAATCATATCTATTCTTTCTTCAATTGTTTTGATTCTTTTCAAAATATTTGGATCTTCAATAGTCATATGCTCTTAAACTTTTTTTTAATTTTGAATAATAGTCCAATTTCTAAGATTGAATTGCTAGTTTTTATAATTTTACCTTTTATTGTTATTGATATATACTAAAATTTTTAATATTCGTATATTAAAGTATTTTTAGTCTAAGTATAAGAAAAAGGTATATGTTTATATATTTTAACTTACATCTTTTTATTATGGAAAGTTGGAATATATCTAAAAAATTAAAGATTGAGCTATTAAAAAAATCAAGCAGTATTGAAGACAATAGTAGAAGGATATTATTCATTCTTAGAAATCTAGGTCCACAAAGATTTACAAATTTAATAAAATATTCGAATTTAAGTAGATCAACTGTTTCTAAATATCTTATCCAGCATAAAAATAATAATAATATCGAACAAAGACTAATTACAGATAGACGGACGAATAAAGAATATAGAAGTTACGTAATTACAGAAAAAGGAATAGAAAAACTCGGGGAAGAACCTTTAAAGTTAAAAGATGAATCATTTTTACTTAATGAATTAAAAGAAAACGTAAGAAAACTCGAAGATTTAATAGATTTTTATAAGGAAATAAATGTGGAGGATCCGTTTATAATCCATATTGTAAGGATAATCTCTAAAATAGGAGATAATTTTTTTGAATTACAGCAGGATAGAGATTTATATTTATCATTATTTTATATCTTTTATAACTCAATTTTAGGCCAAGGTGCTTTTGCAAGAATATATTGGCATTTTGATGAATCAAGTTCTCAGAAATTTGTTGGTTATAAGTTGAATTTAGACCAATTTTGTGAATTATTCAATGTATCAGTCGAAGCTATCAATTATCTAGCAAGGTTTAAATTAATCAAAAATGATTTTGGTTTTTATTTGATTAAACGTGAAAATAGCGATTTTTTCTTTCACGAAGAGGATTTATTAGGAACAACCACTCTTAGACTTATCAAAGATAAATTAATAGATGAAATAATTAATCTTCAAGAAGGTATCTATGATATGATCTATGATTTGGATATTTTAGCTGAAGATTTAACTAATCAATTAAAGGAAATGGGTTTAATATGGGATGCGATTCAAGATCAATTTCAATTATTAGTTTTAAATTTAATTATTAAGAATGCAATTGAAATGGGATTTCTAGACATTGAAAGAGAAAAATTGTTGGAAGGGGTTTCGCAATCAAAAAAGTTGTCTTTAACAGAAGAAGGAAAATTAATAAAAAATGCTATTTTAGAGGGGGCCAATATCGATCTAAACTTTAATATGCTTACATTGATACCAGATTAATTGGAAAAGACCTAATTCTAATAAAAAGGAAGGAATATTTTATAAATTTTAAAATCATAGGGGTTTTAATATTGATAAATAAAGTCATATTTAACTCCCTTACAAAAATCCAAATTTATTTGGAAGATGTTTCAAATTCAGATATTTCTTATTTGTATTATTTCAATAATTGTCTTTTTCAGTTCAATTCGACACTTTCCTCCATTAAAGGAATTTATCATAAATAAATATCTTAAATTAAAACTTGAAGGCGGAAGAACTAATGTCTATGTAAATAATCGGTTATTTAGACAATGTATGTATCTATTATTAAATATTCCAGTTAATAAGATAGAAGATTATAATGAAATTCAATCTATAGATGAAGCTGCTACAAAATTAGATCGCTCTATGGAGAGGGATCATCGAAAAGTCCCTCCTGAGACGGAGTTTTGGGGTCATTGTTCAAACATACAAGCTTGGGTTGATAATGAATACGATACAAGGATCCTTCATAGAAATCTTGCTTTTCCTTTATTGAAAGCCCTTGTTGACGCAGGTGATCCTATAGCTAAACAAAAATTCAAAGAGGAAATTGCGATAAGATATGCCACTGGGCATCCTACAGTTATTAGATTCTTAACCCAAAATGGTTATTTGCATTATTTAACAGAAGATGAATTTGAAAGCATGTTAATTGATATAAATTTCCCTAGTATTGATGAATATTCCAGAAAAATCATTCCATTACTAAGTAAAGCTGAAGATCCTCAGGCACTTACCCAAATAAAGCAATCTACAAGTAATTTTATTAGTAGATTTCGTTTTAAGTATAAATACCTAATACTGCTAAAAGCTGTTGAGAAAATACCTAATAGTTCCAAACAAAAATTTGTTAAGATTATTTATAATAAATACAAAAGTAATCGGAGTTTTCCATTGTTAAAATTTTTGGATAAAGCTCATATAAATTTTAGTAATTTGGAAATTAATATGATTTCTTATAACGAAATGTTAATTGGAGTAATTGTAGATTCAAAGGTAAATCTAAAAAATAAATTGATTGAAAATATAGAAAATGTTAAAGGCTTAGAAGAAAAATCAGATAATATTGAAGAATTAGATTTAAGTAATAACAGAATAACCGAGATCAAAGGCCTTGAGAATCTTAAGAATTTGAAAAAACTTAGTTTAAGAGATAATTATATTGAAAGAATTAATGGTTTAGAGAATTTGCATAACCTAGAATTTTTGGATCTTTCAGGAAATATTAATATCGAGGAAATTCCTGAAATGCTAAATCTTTTGCCTAATCTTAAAACTGTTAAACTTACAGGATGCCAAATTAAGACGTTTTCAAAATCGGTATCTCATTTTTTTTGGATGGGACAAAACTTTAGAACTTACGCAGAATATAATCAAGAGGATATTATATATTATGAAAAGACTCATAAATCAAAAGCGAGTAATGGCGGAAGATTATATAAGAATTTTGTAAAATGGTTATTTAAATTAAGGTCAATTATGGATAAACATAATTTTAATTATATTGATATTAATAATTTCGAGCAGAGATCAGAGTTTAAAGCATTCCATTCCGGGAAACCAACTAAACTTTTTTTAAAATATCTTTTTGACCGTTGTCAAATGAAAATGCCTGATTTCTTTTAGGAATGATTTAATTATTCTTTTTTATATCCTGTAGCATGTAATAAACCACATATACCTCTTTTAACCATTGGAGCATGAAAATCTCCTTTAGTCCAAGGGGCAGGGAATTTTTGGAATATAGATGATGCAATTAAAGCAAATGTTTGTAATATTATGAAAAAAGCATAATTATTCCAAATTAAAAGAAATCCTAGACAAATTGCTATATTAGGGATATGACAAATAACTGTTTTAATAATTATTGACTTTGGGGTGTCATGTTCTGGACTAACATAGATATCCCAAAAGTAATCTTGAATGAAATACTGCCAAAGACCCATTGAAGCGAAACTTAGTAAATACTTCAACCAACCAATAACTCCTACTAGACTCCAAAGATGATAAAAAGAAAGAAGGAGACCACCAGTGCTAAATCCCCACATCACTCCAAAAATAATCTCTGAACCTATATAATATCTCCGGTTAAATGTAAGTGTCATACGAGACCATAGAACCCAGTAAGCAATAAAGATATAAACAAAGCAGAAAATACAATAAGTAATCCAGAAAGGATTAGAAATTTGCTCTAACGTAAAAAGAGGTTGAAATATTATTTTTTCTAGTGTTCCAGATATCGCAATTATAATGTTACATAATGAAAAATAGATTAATGCGCGTATATAGGCTGCTCCTGGTTTCCAAACATTGACAGGAAGGCCCTTATATTTTTTTAGATATATAAAAATCATAGTACCACCAAAGATGATGAAACAACTGATATAACCGATTAAATAAATAAAAAAAGTCATTTTCTCAACAATCTTCTCTTATAAAATCTTATTATATCTCAAGATTAATCTAACATCTTCTCAATTGGTTTTAAAGCACGTCTAGCAATTTCAGGAGGGACCTTCACCTCAAATGCTTTATCATCCAAATTCTCTAAAATGTATTTGATCAATTCAAGATTATGTTTCTTCATATTATAGCATATTAATTTATCTTTTGCTAGATAAAAATTTTTACCCGGAAAATCTTGAGTTAAACGTTCTAAAAGCCCAACTTCAGTACCAATTATAAATTCATTATCAGTAGAAGAGTTATCTCTAACATAATTATACATTCGGGTTGTAGAACCTACGTAATCAGATAATTCTCTTACACCTCTGATACACTCAGGGTGAACAATAAGTTTTGCATTAGGATATTTCTTTTTAACTATTTTAATATCTTCTATAGTGATTTGTGAATGGACATAACAATGCCCATTTTCAGGCATTTTCAGGCATTTTATTCCTGATATTTGTTCAGTATAATCTGCTAAATTTGCATCTGGGCCAAATAGAACAGAATCAACGTTATATTCACGACTAATTCTCTCAACAATCTTAACAGCATTTGCAGAAGTGCAACATATATCAGATTCGGCTTTTACAGCTGCAGTCGAGTTAACATACATAACAACCGGAAGACCAGGGTATTCTTTTTTAAATTTTATGACCTTCTCAGGAGTAAGGTATGCAGCCATAGGGCAACAGGATTCAGGATTAGGAATTAACACATGCTTATCTTGATTTAGTATTGAGGCAGTTTCGGCCATGAAATTTACTCCTGCAAAAATGATATATTCTGTATTAACCTCTTCTTTTGCTGTACGTGATAAACCAAGAGAATCTCCTACATAATCTGCAATTTCCTGTATCTCTATTGGCTGATAATAATGAGCAAGAATAGTTACATCATTTTGATTTTTTAAATTTAAAATGTCTACTTGTAATTGCTTAACACTCATCTTTATAAAAAGGAATCAGTTTGTATTATATCAATAAAAGATTTAAGAAAAAATAAGTTGTTGGTTTATAAAATCTAAAACGCTTTATTTTTTGATTTTATAAAAAAAAATAATAAATTTATTCGAATGAAAGAAGAGTATAGTCTTAAATTAATACTAATCCTCACTCATGCATTTTTTTAATATTAAATTATAGAGTTGAACTACATTCTTTTCGAAATCCATTAAATCGAATTGAAGTCCCAACCTTGGTTTAAGAAGTGGGGGGATATGATCTTGATCTAAAAATACAGGAATTATAGATTTGCCCATCATATCCGCTGTAGTCCATTCCTTATCAACAGGTGTAGAATTTAAAGCATTTTCAGAACAAAATAAGATCATTGCATTA
>CP070831.1:1955294-1961831 GCA_020344955.1 Promethearchaeota archaeon
TAACTAAAGTAAGTATAAGGTAAAAATATAAAGTTTGGTTTAAATAAATATTTTTTAACCTTAAAGAGACCGGTATTAAAAGAGATAATAATTAATAGGTTGACAAATATTTGAGTTATTCTGAAGATGAGCTTAGATTAAAAAAGATATTAACTCTAATCATAAATAGTACACCAGGATTAAAGTATGCGCTTATTACTGATGATACAGGAATAACTATTTTAAGTCAAGCGAAGTTTAAATTTTCTGAGAATAATGGTATTTCAGTAGAAAAAATTGGTGCTATTGGTGGTGCTGTTTTTGTTGCTGGTGAAGAACAAGGTCATATTTTAGGTTATGGATCAATAGATCTTCAAATTACTGAATATCTTGAGGGTATGATTTTTTCGATGAAGGTTGATAAAGGAGTCTTATGTATTGTTTCAGATAAAAATGTTCAGATTGGTTTCATTATAAGTATAATGAAAAAATGGGCTCCCAAAATTAGTTCCATACTCATTAGATACTTACAGGCCGATCAAGGTGAACTAAGTAAAGAAATGAAGGAGTTATTTAGATCTGATTCTATTGGAATGTTATAAGGTAACAAATAGCATAGAATTTTGCCTAAAAACACTAACACATTCTTCTCATTTTCAGGATATACCAAAAAATCAAAAATGTTCTCTCGTGTTAGGCATTAATTTCTATGCCTTTTTAGGACATAATCATGTTTCCTGTTAGGGTACTGACTCCAATCTCATTGCGGGGTATTACCTTTGCTAGATTAAGAGCCCATTTTTCCAGGATAAATATTGATTATTCAACTCAAGTGTAAGCGTACTCTTGCGCTACATAATCATCAGTTAATCATATGTGCCCTCGATGACGCAATTATTCCATCATCGTTGTCCCAATATATTAATAGAATTATATTGTTATAAAAATTATGATTCTTAAGAAAAAGGAAAAGGTTCTTTTTTATTAACACCTTTAATTTTATCTTCAATTCTTGATATTAAATTAGTCAAGCAATTGAAGAGGATTTTTCTTATTATCTCATAATTAAGATCGATTTCGATGTCATTATAATGAAAATCTGAATCTTTATAAAATGCTTTATAAACATTCTCTGTTTTTAGGATTTTATAGCTGGAATCTACGAGGAAGGCATAAAAATCTTCACTCTTATACTCAGTTTTCATTATAAGAGAAAGCATAACAAATTCTTTTTTCCCTCGCGCCCATTCAGAAGGGATTTCAAAATGAAAGTTGACAATTTTTTTCTTTATTGTTATAAGTACGATTTCAAAAAATGTTTCATCGATTTCTAGATCAAAAAATTTTTTTAGATTATTGATGAGGTTTTCCTCTAACTTTTCATCAGGGTATGATAATAAAACGCTTGGTCCTGTTACTTGATCAAAGAAGGTTATCACTAAATGCAAGGACCAAATCACCAGAAGTTTATTTGAATATAAATTTAAAAAATTTAAAATTAAGCTTATAGGTAAAAATGAACTCAATTTTCTTATTAATTCTATTTTATTAATGATAGGATTTCATTATAAGAACCAAGTAATTTCTTGACATTCACATCTCCTAGCCCTTGAGTGGGTGATCCTTCAAAAATTATTTTCCCCGCATCAAGAAATAACATTTTTTCTGCCCAATGTTCAACAAAAAACAGATTATGAGTTGTAAAGATTATTGTTATTTCATTATCTTTTCTAAGTTTCTCTAGAATTTTCAGATGATTGTAAATTGATTTAAAATCAAGATTTGCGAAAGGTTCATCCAAAATTAATAATTTAGGTTTCATTGCTAACAGTCCCGCTAAAGCAGCTCTTTTTCTTTGACCCCACGATAGATTGAACGGTGAAAAATTTTTAAACTCTAATAATCCTACTGCTTCTAAAGCCCAATCAACTCTTGACTTAACTTCTTCTTCTTCAATTTTTAAATTCCTTGTTCCAAAACTAACATCTTCCTCGATAGTAGGAGCAAATAACTGGTCGTCAGGATTTTGAAATAAAAAACCAATCGATTTTCTAATTTCCCATAATTTCTGTTTATTTCTTGAAAGGAAATTATCAAAAATCTTTACATTCCCTGATATAGGCTTTAGTAAACCTACTAATAACCGCAATAACGTTGTTTTACCAGATCCGTTATTTCCTGTTAAAGCGGTTATAGTTTTTTCCTCAATTTTAAAAGAGATATCTTGGATTTTAAATCCCGAATCATAATTAAAATTGAGACCTTCAACATCTACGGCAAAAATAATGCAAACCCCCATTTATAGACTAATTCTAGGTTGATAATAAAAATTAAAAAAAATACTAATAAAATAAATAAGAATAATAATCCAAAATCTATTATTCTAAATTTCTTTGGAGCAAATGTAATCTTACCACTAAAACCACGCATTTTTAGACTTTCATACAATCTTTCACTTCTTTCCATATTCATTATAATGCCTTTACCCATGATATAAGCATGTGTCTTTAATTTTTTCCAATAGGAAGTAATTTTTTTACCTCTCATTTCTTGTGCTTCCAATATTTTTTTATTAGAACTTGCTAAAATTGGTATGTAGTGTAACATTATTATCAAGGACCCAACAAATACACTAGGAATTCTTAATTTAGTTAAAACCTCTATAAATTCCGAATAAGTTAAAGTCGTGAAAAAAGACATAAATATAAATAAAGCACCAAAAACTCTTAGAAAAATAAGAGATGCTAGATATAATCCTTCTCTATAAATAGTTACTCGAATTCCAATATTGAAACTGTAGAAAATAGTATGCCCTACATATAATGGAATGAATATTGTAATTAAGAAAACGATTGGGATTATTACTTTTAATTTTGATAGTATTTTTATGATATTTAAACGTAAAATTAAATCAACAATTAAAGTAATTAATAAAACAGTAATAATCAAATATAAATCCCCAATTATTAGAAAGGGTATTACTAATATAAATGGTAAAATGAAGCGGATTAAAGGATGTATCATCTTTAAGTAAAGTCTTTCATCCTCGTGCCTAAATGGTAATGTTGTTTTCAAAATTAAATCATTTGAAAGTAATTAATATATAATTTTAATAAAGAATTCATACTTGGTTTTGAAATAATAATACTTATAACTTTTCATACTTTGTTGTAATATAGTAACATTTTAATTATTCTTTTAAAAAAAAATTAACCATTGTCGCATAAAAATGCACTTTCCAGATGGGTTATTGGACCCAATTACTACTATTAGTCTTTGGATAATAGTTATAACAATTATGATTCTTGGATATTTTAGGATGGGAAGAATTTTTGAGAAAGAGGATTCTGATAAATTAGTTCCATATATTGGAGTTCTGGCAGCGGTAATTTTTGCTTTTCAATTTGTAAACTATCCTGTTCCAGGAGGAACTTCAGGTCATTTAATTGGAGGGACTCTTATTGCAGTAATTTTGGGACCTTGGGCATCTGTAATTATCCTCTTTTTAGTTCTGGTTGTACAAAGTTTATTTGGAGATGGAGGAATTCTAGCTTTGGGTGCAAATACTTTTAATATGGGAATAATTGGTGGAATAGTTGGATTTTATATTGTCTTATTTATAGTAAAAATTTTAAATAAGACATCACTCAAAAAAGAAGTAAAATTTCCAATTGCGACCGCTATTGGCTCCTATATTGCTATTATTTTAGCATCATTTATATGCGGCATTGAATTAGGGTTTGCTGGTGCTATTCCATTTGAAATTGCTATTCCTGCAATGGTTTACTGGCATCTTTTAATTGGCATTGGAGAAGCTATTATTTCTGCTTTAATTATCTTCTATATTTATAAAGTAAAACCAGATTTTATTACAACAGAATCAATAATGATTAACAAAGTAATATCTCTTAATATTTCTAGATATAAAAAGCCAATAATTTCGGTATTAATGGTAATTGGAACATTAATGTTGATGATAGCAGTAGGATTTACAATAGGAATACTATCGAATGCTCCAGATGGATTAGAACGGGTATTAATTGACCAAAATGGCGAGTCATGGCTTGAAAGTTTAGTATCCCCATTTGTGCCTCTATTTAACTGGATTACAAATGATTATGGAGCTGCAATTATAGGCATTACTTTGTCTGTTATTGTAATGGCTTCTGTTTTCTACTTAATTATTAAATATAAAAAAAAGAACTTGATATCTCCAGCAGATTCTTATAAATCAGTGAAGAACGCATAAGCATTTCTAAAAGTAAAAAAAAAAAAAATTAATTTTCTATTTATTACCAAATTTTTTGAATATTTGTATACCGAGTATTACAATTATAATGCTTACTATCAAAACAAAAGTAAAATGGAATAACACTTCACTACTTAATACTGAAGCTCCATTGTAGATTAAAGATATTGCCGTTGTTGCATGATAACTTGGAAGAGCCATACCAATAGGTCTTGTGGTATTAGTAATTGGTATAAATGTACCAAAAAACATCTGAGGTAAAATGAATATAAAAGATAATCCAGTTGCAACCCCAGAGCTTTTCGATATTGTTGCTGTTATAAGGCCTAATCCTACAGAGCTAAGAGAGAAAATAGCCATTAATAGAAATGCAAACAAAATTCCCCCTATATCAGTGTTAGGACTAAATCCAAAAGGTAACGCAAGAAGAAACACTATAAATACTTGTAAAATTGCTATAATCATATTTGAAATGATTTGACTTCCCATGAAATCTCCAGAAGTCATAGGAGTTGCATTTAATCTTCTTAATAAGCCTTGTTCTCTTATATCACTAAAAGATTGAGCAACTATCATGATTATGAATATACAAGCATAAGCAAATAATCCTGGTGCCATTGCATTAAAACTCATTCCTAGCTCAGGATCACTAAAAGCGAAACCAAATATTACAGTAAGCACTGCCGGAAATAAAAGCATTAGAAATAAATAAGCTGGTTCTAGAAAAATTTTTTTTAATTCCATTTTTAATAATGCTACAATCCGTTGAATTTTCATTTAGATCCCCTCCATAATTTTTCTACCTGTGATTTTCATAAAAACACCTTCTAGGTCATCTGATTGATATTTTTCCATTAACTCTTTAGGTGTACCAATATCCAGTAATTCTCCATAATCAATAATTGCAACTCTATCACACAATGCTTCTGCTTCCTCAATATAATGAGTCGTTAAGAATATTGTTTTGTTTACTTGCTTTAAACTTCCTATAAATTCCCAAGTCTTTCTTCGAACTCGTGGATCCATTCCAACTGTGGGTTCATCTAAAAATAATATCATTGGATCATGAATTAATGCAATAATCAAATTTAATTGACGAAGCATACCACCGCTATAACCTTTTGCCTTTCTTTTAATAGCTCTTGCGAGATCTAAAGTATTTATTAGTGTTTCTGTTCTACTTTTTATTTCATCTTTAGGCATTAAGTGGAGATTCCCGAAAAGACTAATATTTTCTTTACCAGAAAGATGCTTAAAAAATGCAGGTTCTTGAGGACATACTCCAATTAACTCTTTAATATTCGATAGATCTTCATGAATATCATAACCATTTATTAAAGCAGTTCCATCTGTGGGTTTAAGTAATCCAATCAACATTTGAATAGTTGTAGTTTTTCCTGCCCCATTTGGTCCTAGAAAACCAAAAAGTTCTCCAGATTTAACTTGAAATGAAATCCCATCAACCGCTTTCACCTCATCATAGCCTTTTTTCCCTCTGTAAATTTTCTTAAGATCCCTAACTTCAATTGATATATCACTATTTGGATAACGTATATTTTCGGGTTTTTCAAATGGTTTTGTTCTAGTTTTTATTTCATCCATTTTTCTTTCACAATAATTTTTTTTGTTATTTGACTTAACTTTTAGAATATTATAAAACATTCTTAGTCCAATATTTAATGTTGAATTATGAAGAACAGTATATAATATTAATGCAAACTTGGTCTATCTAATAAGGGAAAAAAGTATAAGAAAATTGGGAATTTTTTAACCCATTTGGGTGATAAAATTCACAATCGAAAATATCACTTCTTGAAGAAAACCCTCCTAATCACATTCTATGGGATTTTGTTTCAATTCTTACCATTTTCTATATAAATTATTTTTGGTAATTTGATACATACTTTTATACCAGTTGGGTTAAAAAAATTTCAAACTAAAAAATGAAATTAGAGAAAATCACTTTTTATTTGCTTTGATATCCTTAATTTTATCTTTTAGGAAGGTATTTCGCCAATTAGGAAAATTTTTTCCCTTGATAAGTACATTTACTTTAATAGAATCAAACTCATCTAGATTTAAATCATTTTCAAATTGTTGAAGTTCTTTTCCGGTCCGAGTCCATAGGCATATCAGAAGTGTATAAGGTAGATTTGAGAAACTCCATATAAATATCGCTGAAGACCCACATATCTCACGTATTTTATCAATAATTGTCTTTTTATCGACAGTAATATCGGATTTAAGTTTGATTATTACCATTGAGAGATTCATTGGTGTTTTATCAGGATACCAATCGATAGAAAACA
>CP070831.1:1961931-1975776 GCA_020344955.1 Promethearchaeota archaeon
ATAAGTAATAATATAATTAGCTTTAATAACGTTATCCAAGCATATATTAAATAAATAAATTTTTCTTATTTTTCTATTTTGTTTATTAGTTGATATTAAAAATAAACATTTATATAAAGAATTCTTAGCAAAATTGAATTAATCAAGTTATTAAGAATCCTTATTAAAAATCAATTGATAAAAAGAATTTTACTAAGATTTTTTTTTGTTTATTGACTAAAACTGAAAATAAAATCTAAAAAAAATAGAAAAATAAGAAAAATTTATTTATTTAATATATGCTTGGATAACGTTATTAAAGCTAATTATATTATTACTTATCTTTATTTCTTTACTGGCATTTTTTTTCATTTTTTTTAACCTCTTTTTTTAAATTTTTTTAAATTTTTACTTGATAATTTGATATGGATTAATTCAGATTTTATGAGATTGAAAATTCATTCCTAAAAATTATTTGAAAAGCTAGATGCCTTTTTCTAAAGGGTATTTTTTCTTCTTCATTATAAATATCTGTGGGTTTTTTTTCATTTCTAAATTCAGAAAATGATATTACTATATTACTATAAATTATTGGTTCTTCAGGACCTATATGAGTAGTGGCTGATTCGTGTCTTTTTCCTGCTGGTTTAGAACTCATGTTTTTTTTCTCTTTATATTGGTTTTTATTGAATTTAATATATGTATGTTTCATTATATAGTTTCTAATGTGAAACTTTGAGCGAAGTTCGAACTAAGGAAAAATAATCTAAACTAAAAATAAGATTTAAAAGAATTGAGATCTATAGAGATCACTGGTGAATTTAGGAACTAAATCGTAAAATTTCATATACTAATAATCATTGGTGTTAATAGGCTCTAGATATGGAAGATTTTTTATTTCTACTGAATTTCCAGTTGATCTAATTAATTTTTGGAAATCTGCTCTAGGGATTTGTAACGTTTCGGTATTATCATTTGGATGACAACAAATTTCTTCAGCATTCCACACGATTTCATCTATAATAAAAGATACTTTGTTGTTTGTGTCATTTACTAATCCAATTGGAGATACAGCACCTGCGGTAATTCCTAGTATTTCAGAGAGGTCTTCTGGTTCGGCAAAGCGGACTTTTGGAGCAGCTATCGATTTACGAAATTGATTAAGATCCAAACGATTATCATGAGGAAAGGTTACTAAATAAAATTGTCCTGTTTTCTTATTTTTGAGGAATAAATTTTTACAATGAGTTCCTGGAATATGTCCACAATGTAATTTTGCTTCAGGTACAGTAAAAACTGCCGGATGAGTATGTAATACATATTTTATATTATGGTTATTTAACCATTGTTTTAATGATTCTTCCATTTTTATCTCAATTAATTAAAAAGCTACTAAAGTTATAAGTTTTTAAAAAAAAAAAAGCTAAAATTTATTTTTAATTTATGACAATTGTTCCTAGATTTTTATTTACGATGAAATCTAAAAAAAAAGTTATTTTATTCAGGGCTTTAATCGGATTTATAACTATTTCAGGGATTTTAAACCTCACTGATGTGTTCATTAAACATGAATCCAGTGAATTCCGAATTTTGGAAAAACCTCAAATGCATCAGGGAATTGGAACCTGGAAAAGTTATATTACAAAGAATGTGAGTATAACTCCTACGTGTGTCTTTATCGGAGATGTAAACAATGATGGAAATAATGATATTATTACAATAAATCATGAAGGTAATGATATTTCAGTTTTGATATGGAATAATAATA
The DNA here is from genome assembly GCA_020344955.1 of Promethearchaeota archaeon. Lineage (GTDB taxonomy): Archaea > Asgardarchaeota > Lokiarchaeia > Sigyniarchaeales > SOKP01 > Loki-b32. Next base: position 1,963,679 of record CP070831.1, read on the forward strand.
CTGATGATTGGGATTATTTAGAATTGCTCTCTGGAAAATTTCCTTATTATGGATTCATTGGAGATGCAAATAATGATGGTTTTAATGACATCGTATCTGCAAATTGGGGCGATGATAATGTGGCGATTTATACTTGGAATTACAATTTTGATACTTGGGATGAAAGAATATTGATTCCTGTAGGTAATTATCCTTATGGTGTTTATATAGCTGACGTTAACAACGATGGGTATAACGATATAGTTACAGCAAATGACTTCATATATGAAGTTGCTATACTATTATGGAATTCTACGATAGGTTATTGGGATAATCCTATTTATAGATCTATTGGAGTTTATCCTTTAGGGGTATCCGTGGGGGATGTTAATAATGATGGTTTCAATGATATTGTTACTGCTAATCGAGGTAGCAATGATGTCTCAATATTGATTTGGGATGATTCTATGGGTGACTGGATTCAAAGTATAGAAATTGGTGTTGGAACTATTCCAATGTGGGTATTTATTGAAGACGCTAACAACGATGGTTATAATGATATTGTGACCTCGAATTATGGGAGTTATGATGTTTCAATAATATTATGGAACAACACTCTTAATGATTGGAATCCAGAAGTACGAAAGAGTGTAATTGATCTACCTAAATGTGTATTTGTAGGAGATGCTAATAATGATGGATATAATGATATTATAGCCCCGAATTATAACGATCAAAGCGTTTCAGTTCTTTTATGGAACAATGTATCTGGTGATTGGGATTCACATATCACTTTAGAAGTTGGAGGTAGTCCACAATTTGTTTTTGTAGGAGATGCTAACAATGATGGGTACAATGATATTGTAGCTGATAACAGTTATGACAATACTATTTCAATTATTTTATGGAACATCACCGATTTACCTAAAATAGGAATTTTAGGATACAATATATTCATTTTAATTAGTGTTTTTGGAGTTTTATTAGCAATTTCAATTAAAAAATTATTTTCTAAAAAGACTTGTTTAGAGTAAAAGAATTTTTTAGAAGATTTCTATTGAAAAATTAATAGACTCTAACATTTTTAAATCAGTAAATTAAAATTTTATCTACTTATAATTATTAATCTTGATGATTAAAATGATTAGAGAAGATTCACAGATTAAAAGATGTACTGATTGTGGAAAATCGATCACTTTTTCTGAATTTTGTTTATATAACTCTTCAATTTCAAAAGAAAGAGCAAAAGATTTATGGAATGACTCAATGATTGTTATTTATTGCCCAGAATGTTATTTTAATATACCTGAAAAACCTTTTAAACAAAAAAGGGGATATTTTAACTATCACTTGAGATTTACAAACAATTAATTTATTTTTTTCCTTGAATTTTGGATATTCTCTCTCTCCATAGATAATATTCTTTAGTTACTTCATTGAAGAGTTTAATGAAATTTGGATCACATTCACTTTTGCGATGGAATTTAGGTGTAGCTTTTTTGTTAAGATATGACATTTCTCTGTTATTTAGATATTTGAGAACATCATTTTTAAGTATTTTATTAATTTTTTCAATCCCTATATCTGGATTATTAAGATCGATTTCTAATATAATTTCTGCAAGAGCCCTGCTTAACAAATTTCTATGACGGTGGTTAATCACCAAAAATAAAGGTTGTAAATGAGTATGTAAATTTTGATCTGATATCACTTGAACAAGAATATGTTTCAATGGATTTGAGCCAAACCAAATGATGCTGTCAAGAAAACGATTTATATTTCTTAAATTATTGAGGTTTAGATAATTTTCTACAAATTTGGTGTTATCAATGATCGATATAACTTCTTCTTTACTTAATTTTTCCACATAACGTTCTTTGATTAGATATTCTACAATGGTAGGATATCCACTTTCAAGTCGTTTGGCAATTTCTTCCTTGAAAACACGTTTTGCTATGGGGTCTCCTACCTCATATAATTTTCTCAATAATGGAAATGATAGATTGGAATGAAGCAAACGTGTATCATAATTATTTTCAACCCAAACTTGGAGATTTGAACAATGTCCCCAAAATTCTGTTTTAGGACTAATCGATTTATTGATCATATAATGATTATTCATAGATTGATGGTATACTTCTAATGCTTCATCAATCGAATTGATTCCATCAAAATTTTCAAATTTATTAGCGGGAATATCGAAAAGGAGATATTTACACTGATTCAAAGGTTTAGTGTTTACGTAAATAACAGTTTTATCATGCTCCAATCTTAATGATAGATATAGATTAATTTTAAACAGGATATTCTTTTTCTGAGATGCTTCTTTTTTATAATGTTTTCTAACAGGAGTAGGATTACGCCATGGTTCTCCTTTGGTATTAAAAAGGAGACGACAATATCTACAGGTCAAACCATATGTAGAGGGAAATACTCTTGTAATTACGGTGGGTTTTAGTTTTTTATTACAGTTTGGGCATAAAAAATCTTCAGACATAGCCTATCTTTGGATTTATCTTAGGTAGGAATAATTAGTTTTACCAATATAAAAACCTAGATAGATAAGCAATTTTCCATTTTTTTGACATATTAATTTGACAAATCACATATATTCTAACTCTCAATTAATGTTCGGTATATTTTTAATAGGATAAAATTCCATAGATAATTCAATTAAAATTAAGTTATAATTAAAAAAATGGATTATTCAGGAACCTTTTTAAAAATGCTTCAATTTCTCCAGCTTACATATAAAAAATTCCCAAAATTCATGATAGAAATTATGGCTGAAAATTATGGCATTCCTCTTCAAGAAATTAAACCTCTCATATTAAAGTTCAGAAAAGAAGGAATTTTACTTATATTAAAAGATAAGGGTTATACTTTCACTCTTAACAATAAAGATTAGATAATCTTTAAATAATTATTCTCCCTAACTCTTAATTAGTAAATCAACTTAATAAAGCGCATATTTATTTGAAATATAGAAGTAGGATTAAATTTACGGAAATAACCGGGAGAATATTATTTAGGCTCCGTATTATGATTATTGCATTTATATTTATAAATATTTTGTTAGTACTTCATTTTCTCACTTATATTCCCGAGCATCTTCCTTGTTTCCCGGTTGCTGGGTCTCCCTGTCCAGATTATGATCTCATTTTAGCAAACTATCTTATAGCAAAAGATTGTTTTCTTAATGTTTTATTCCCTATCATGATTTTTCTTAGTTTAATATCTATTATTTTAATTTCAATCGCAAAACATAAATGTAAAGCTTTTCGATTCGCTATGCTTAAAAAGAGACTTGAAAACAGTGAAGACTTATTTAACCTATATAGATCTTCAATAAAATCTAATGAAACGGATATTAATTGTTTTGGAAGTAATTACTCTTAGAATTATTTATAATTTAGGTTGCTAAATCCTTCTATTTTAAACTAATAAATGTTTTTTTATTCTATCTTAAAATTATGTCATTTTATTTATAATTATTAACAATTATATGTTGATTAATTAAAGCAAAATAAAATCAATGAAAAAATCTCCCATAGGAAATTTATTAAGTCAATATGGAGAAAGTGTCAAATGCGTTTTAGCTGCTTTAGTTTATGATAGGAAAGAATCATTTCTTATTGAGGAAATTAGTAATATAAATCTTGAACACTCCCAACTTCATGTTAATTATCGATATATAAGTGAATTAATTAAAAATCTTAGATTTTATTGACGATGGATTTATAATCATTTACTATTATATGATTGTTAATTAAAGTTAATATTTTTTATATTATGTCAATTTATTTTACCGATTTCCCCTATTCTTGATAATAATTTTGCTACTGAAATTTCAAAATCTAAAATACTACCTGCTCCTGTTTTACTTTGGAGAAATGCATACTCGTTTGGAGAATGCGCACGCGCTCCATGCCCTAAGCCCCCAATAAGTATGGGGAGATTAAATTTTTCTTGGAAAATATAAAATGGTGCAGACCCTGTGCTCATTGGCCATATTAAAACATCTTTACCAGTAGATTTTAAAAGTTCTACGTGTTCATTGACATATGGATGTGAAATTGATGTTTTTGCCCATCTATAACCTTCTTCCATATCAAATTTAACATTTGGAGCATTCTTTCTTATAAACTCTGTAATTTTCATCCTTATGTCGTCTACTTCCATATTAGGAACAAGTCTTATATCCATATTTGCAAAACATCTATAAGGTAATACTGTTTTAGAGCCAGCTTCTTCAGTATAGCCCGATATAATTCCATCAATTGTTAAACAGGGAGTAAAAAGCTTTCTTATAAATTGTTCTTTGCTTAATTCTTTACCATTTTCATCGGTGTAAAATGTTTTTACATCTAAGGTTTCTTTAATTTCTGGAAAATCGAGCTTTTTTATCAAATCTTTTATTAATTCTTCATCATCTTCTGAAGGTGGTATAACTTTATCATAAATCCCTGGAATAAGTATTTTACCATTTGGAGCACGCATATTAGAGATTAAATCTACCAAATTCCAAGTTGGTGAATCTATAAAACTTGATAGGGAAGAATGAATATTTCTAGAACATGGTCCCCCCCAGTCTCCTCCTTGCATCCATAATTTAAAATATATAATTCCTCTACACCCAAGACTAATTTCAATGCGTCCATTGAGAGTTTCATTAAATGAAGGGAAATATACAACATCAGTCTTTTTTAGTTCTTGTGAGTATTGATTCACAAAATCAGGTATATGTACTGATCCTAGCTCTTCTTCTCCCTCAATAACAAAAATAAAATTAACAGGTAATTCTTTTTTCGCATCAATTAAAGTTCTAATTGCTTGAAAAAAAGCCATTGTAGGACCCTTTGTGTTAATTACTCCACGTGCTACTAAAGCTCTTCCCATTCCTTCAAAATCCTCTACAATAGCCCCTTCAAATGGGGGTACTATCCATTTTTCTGCTTCAACAGGCTGAACATCATACATACTATAAAAAAGTACCGTGGGTTTTTGGGAGTTTGTAATTAATTCTCCATATACAACAGGCCACCCTTTTGTAGGAGTGATTTGAACATTTTCAACTCCAAGTTGAGAGATAGCTTTAGCAGTAAATTCAGCAGTTTCTTGTATCCCTTCTCCTGTTGCTGATATTGATGGTATCCGTAAATATTCTTGAATCGCTGGTAGATGAGATTCATCAAAATCTTTTTTAATCTGATCAGTCCACCACTTAATTGACATAATAAATCAAACTATAATATTGGATATTTATATCCAGTTTTTTTTAGTTAAAAAGATTTATATATTTTTTTACCATTATTGCTGTTTATAAGAATTAATAATACAATTAAGAGGAAAATAATGTCGAGCAATTTCTCTGAATATAATGAAGAAAATGAAAAAAAAAGTATAAGAAAAGCTATTATGGATTATTATCATGAAGGACATGTTAAAAGTAATCCAGAACTTTACGATAATATCTTACACGATGAATGGAAGTTTTTTCTTTTTGATGAAAAAAAGCAATTGAGAATTGTTGATAAAGCAGAATATTTATCATGGTATGATCCCGAAAAGGTAAATAAAGACTTAACTTGGACCACTGAATTTTATAATGTTGATGTAACTGGTGACAATGCCGCTGTAAAACTAAGAATTGAATGTGAGGAAGTTGGATATATAGATTACTTTAATCTTATGAAGATCAAAAATAAATGGTGGATTGTCCATAAACTCTCACACAAAATTAAATAAACAATCTCAGTATATTTTAAAATTCAATAAGAATTTGTGTCAATCCCAAATAAAATGTCTTGGAGCTTATTTTTAATTTCTTTTGAAATATTATTAACTATATCCTCGTGAATATGTTCTAAATATTCATAAAGTATTTTTTTAATTATAGGTTCAATTTCTCTTGTTAGTTCATCGATATTTTCATGCTTTTTTAAATAAATATCTTTATAGGCTTTTAAATAATTCCTATTCATCTGTCTAAGCCATACTTTTCCTCTAATTTCTAATGTATTAAGGATTTTTCGAGATTTTGCAGCATTGAAATGCTTGAACTCAAATTCATATTTTGTCAATTGTTCTTCAAAAAATCTAACAAGATGAGTTTTTTCTTTAAAACTTAATTCTGTTTTGGAATTAAGGAAAATTATGATCATATAATTATCAAGTAAAAAAAAAATCTGAACCTTAATATTAGAACCGTGGATTTCTAAATTCGATAGGTTTTGAATATTAGTTTGTCCTGCGAAAGTTTTAAGTGAGCTAAAGTACATTGAAATTAAATCTATTTCTAAAAAAGTTTTATCATTTTCTGATAAATAAGAATTTATTGGTCCATATTCGTTTTTAATCTTAGAATCATGTTCAATTACCATGATAGTATTTCCGTACTGATCTGCTATTAAACATCCGATTATTGGAGGGATTTTATTAAAATTGCATGAATTATAAGCACTTTCAATTAATATATTCTCAAATTTTTCCTTTTGTTTTTCATTATCGTCATAATTCCTCAAGAAAGCATTATTTTGGCCAGAATCCATTAAACTATCCTCAATCATTAATATCAAAAAAATCTAAACATAAACAATTAAAAACACAAATCTCTTTAAAAATGTAAGAGAGATTACTAAATTTTGATTAAAGTAAAAAACACACTTAAATAAAATAATGAGATAAGAGAAGCTATGTATGGGGAATTAATGGCAATTCTTACCGGAGTATCCTTTGCTCTTTCATTTGTATTAGCAAGAAAGATAGAAAGTGAAGCAACACCAATTTTTCAAAATGCTATACGCTCTATAGTAGGATTTATAACATTCTTTTTTATCTGTTTATCTTTTGGTATCTTATTACAAACTTTTTCTTTACCACTAATGTTAGTATTAATTTTAGTTACTAGTATTTCATTTACTGTTATTTTGGGAGATACAGCATATCTTGTATCACAAAAAATTCTAGGACCTGCAAAAGCTCTTGCCATTACTACTACAACTCCATTCTTTACGATATTATTTGCTATCCTTTTTTTAAATCGCCCAATTTCAGTTCATATGATTTTTTCAGGAATATTAATTGCAATAGGAGTAATAATAATTACAAAAGGAGAAAAAGATGATTTGAATAATAAAGAATCAAATGAAAATGAATTAAATAATAGGGTTTTACCGAAGATGGTCAAAGGAACCCTTTGGGCACTTTTTACTGCAATATCATGGGCAATAGGTATTGCTCTAACAGATTTTTCTATTAACCAAGTTGATCATATATTGAATTTGGGTGTATTAAGTACTATGATAGCTATGATGGTACGATTTCTATTCGCTTCTGTCTCATTAAGCTTAATCGCATCAATAGAGAGTACCAGAAAAGCAATCCCAAAAAATCGAAATACTTGGATTATATTAATTGCTTCTGCTGTTTTGAGTTATTCAATTGGAAGTATATTTTTTGGAGAAGCTGTCCATATTGCTGGCGCTGTTTTTATGTCTTTAATATCTACTGCCATGCCATTATTTACAATCCCCTTCTCTTATCTAATAAATAAAGAAAAAATTTCAAAAAAGGGGTTTTTAGGAGTAGGATTGACACTAATAGGAGTTATTCTAATTCTATTTTAAATCATACTAAACGTTTTTAATTGATGCAAGATGAGAATATATAGTATATAGAAATATATATATACATGTTCTCATATTCATAAAACCTTAAAGAAAATCCAAGATTTATTAAATTTAATCATAACTTTTAAATATATACTTTTATATACTAGATTGGGTATAATTGTATATTCAATTTAGATTAAATTTTAAGGGAGAAAACCAAAAAAATGACTATTAGAGAATTGTATGAAATTGTAATGGCTATAATTGGAATGTCTGGATTGATAGCTCTTGCTGTTATTTTATTGGTTCTTACAGGCATTTTTCTTTAGTTCTCTAATTTTTAAAGCCTAAATTTCTTTCTATTATCCTCTGTATCCTCAAAAATTTGCCATAATGCTACTCGATCGTTTTCGATTTTTGCAGTTCAAATAGCATGATCTTCTTCTAACGAATCTTTGGACCATTTTGCATATCCCAATATAACTACTAAATTACCACGTGATTCTACTCTATAAAAATAATTTCTATAGGTAGGGAAATTAGTGAAAAATTCTTTCCATCCATTAATCATATCTCCAAATTCTTCTCCCGCTCGATCGATAAAAATATGGTTTTCTGTCATAAGAGAACTAAGACCTTCAATATCTTGATTATTAATGTACTCATTAAATTGGAGAGCAGTCAATTTTGGATCTTTTAAATTCATATATAATTTCTACCTCTTTATAGGATTTACCTTATATATAATGGTATTTTTCTAATTCTATATATCACATGTTATTATAAATATTTTAAATAATACAAATAAGCTTAGTATGATTAAAATGATTTTTCAAACCTTTGAAGAAGTAATGTGGTTTTTGCTATTCTACCTTATAGTTTTATTAGTAATGGCAATATTCTTAAAATTAGCTTTAGGTTTCTTTAGTAAAGCGAGAAATACTGATTTCGGGCGTGTTTTTTTAACTGCTTTCTTAATAACTGTAACATTTGCCTTAGTTTTTCTTTATTTAGGAGGAGTGATAGCTTGGTTAGTTGCATTAATTATAACATGGGTAATTATTAGCGCTATGCATAGCGTAGGATTATTAAGCGCAATTGTTATAACTGTTATAGCCTTCCTATTATATGTTCTTGTTGTTATCTTACTTGCTGCTTTATTAAATGTAACTATTCATGTATGGCCACCATTCTAAACTTTTTTTTCTTTTTATTTTTTTAAAAATAATTTCTATTAATTTCTTTATTTAATCCGACATAAAAACTTAATATCTTAGAATCGTCGACAAAATTATTTAATACCAGATTAATAGTTGCATTTAAATATAGATTCTTCAAAACATATATTGTTCATTCCTAACGGTTTGAACGTCGAGAAGAGGTATTATTGCCTCAATGCATTGGAACCGTAAGGTAATCAGAAGCGATAAGAAAAGAGGTTGTGTGTAAAAACACAATTTGAACTAAAATATAAATCATTTGGTTTATATTCGGTGTTCGATCTGGCTAATTCGCTAGGATTGGTAAGGTTATCAAACGATAACACCATTCAAAGAATAAGCAATTATTCTATGTTTGGTATTTCTTTTCACGACGCAATTTGATTCATTGTATTGTAAAAGTTTTTCACGTAAGTGTAAAATGATAATACCGTTTGCTTATGATCACCCTCGGGTATTCATTTGCAACTTCTCGTCCCTTCTTAATTCTTCTATAATTTACATCTCTAATCTAGATTCTTTAGAAGTTTATTTTAATGTGTTTAAAAAATTTTAAATATAATAGAAATAAATTAGTTGTTATTGGGATGAAATAAACAAAGGGGAAAAGTATTGAATGCTAAAGTAAAGAAATATATTGGTCCTATTCTTGGACTCATCGGAAGTTTATTATTTTTAGTAGTAGGTATAAGCTCCATTGCCGTAGGTGGGTATATTAGGAGTATATATGGGGGATATATTGGGGATTTTTTTATGTTGTTAACATTGATTTCTTTTGTCATCTGCGTATTCGGGTTAATTGGTGCAATCCTGGGATTTTTCGGTAGGAGACGTTCAAGCAAATATCTCATGTTAATAGCAAGTGGTTTTGCGCTAATTTATACTATTTAGTCTATATCTTGGTTTTTTTATTTTTCAATCTTACTGTTCATTGTTCCTATTGTCATCATCTCAACTATTTTACTATTAATTGGCGGCATTCTACAGAAAAAGAATTTATTAAAATTCTAAAATACAATATTTTTTCTATTCCATAATTTAACAAAATTTTTAAAATCAGTAACAGAAATTCCTAAAGAATTTTGATCTTTTTTATAATTCTTCTTTTTTTCCTTATGATGTGGTTTTGTTTTTAAATTTAATTCCCAATCATAATAGGATTCTGAACTTGGCACAATGATAAGAATTACTTTTTCTCTAATAAGCTAAAGGAGTCCGACAAATTTCAGAAAAACATATATTAAAAAAAGAAACTTTATTGAGACTCCACTCCACAACTAGGACAGATTTTAGCAGTTTCTTCAATTTTTTTTCCACAATAGGAGCAATACTTGATTTTAAGTCCTTGTATGACACTGGGTCCTGCTATTTTTTCTTGTTTTGTGGCATAAGTGTTAAGTAATGAAAATAAATGAGAGAAAAGTCCATTATACCATGATTGCTTTAATTTATCAACTCTAAATACTGTCCTCCCAATTGGCGTCGCTTCAACTCTAATTAGGGTTTGATTTCCTTCCAGCTCATAAAAATTTATTAGAATTTTCTTTTTCCAATTTGGATCACGACCAGTGTTTGTCATCAATGTCCCTTGTTTTGCCTCGATAAATGTGTGAGGCATTGATGTTTTAATTTTTGCTTTATGTTGTGTACTTAACCATTGCATTGTAAGATCAAATGCTTTTTGAGGACCTATTCGAAATTTTTCTTCATAAATCACATTTACTCTCATAATAAATCTGTAAACCAAATTATAAATTAATTTAACTATTTTTTTGATTAAATAATCAATTATTAAATTTTGATTTGAAAGCAGTACCTTATAGGGATTTTAATTCTAGGTTTGATAGGATACTAAAAAGAATACCTGCTTTAGGTAAACTTCTATCTAGCTTGTTTGGTATTTTTGAAATATATATTCATGAATTATTTAGAAGATTTGATAAAAAATTCAATATTTATACTATGGGTATTGTGAGTAAATATTTTATAAAAGGGAGATGGGGTGGAAGAGTTATTCCTTTAAATAAAAACATAAATTTGAATTCAAAATTTATCTCCTCTCAAGAGATCCTTGAAATATTAATGCGTTCAAATGTTGCAGGAATTGGATGGTGTTATTGTCGTTCTGTGCAAAGAAAATATGAAAAGCCTAATTGTGATCATCCATTATTTTCTTGTATTCATCTAAGTTTTGGAGAATCATTATATGAGATTCCACATAAATCCTTAAACCTAAAAAGAGTTTCTAAAAAAAAAATCAAGGAACTGTTAGAAGAATTTGATAAAAGAGGACTCATTCATCAATTAATCTATTTTCCAAATCCTCAGTTCTATTATGTAATATGTAATTGTTGCCCTTGTTGTTGTGTAGTTTTAAATAAATTTCTTAAATTTGGTTCTCCTCAAATGATAAAAAGTGATTTTATAGCAAAAACAGATACGAATAAATGTATTGATTGTGGAATTTGTGAATTATGGTGTTATTTCGGAGCAAGAGATAATGTCGATGACAAATTGAAATTCGATTCAGCAAGATGTTTCGGATGCGGAATTTGTATATCAAAATGCCCTAATGAAGCAATTAGTTTAATGACAAGAAAATAATTTTTATGATTAAAAAAAAAGAGAAATAATAAAAAATTTTATTTACGAATTGGTGGTTTTATCAAAAATGCTAATACTATAGCTCCTACTGATAAGTAAGCCATTACAACAAATAATGCTAGGTAACTACCAAACGCGAGAACAAATAGATTTACACCAACTGCTCCTATAAAACCTGCTATACCATAAGCTGTAAAAACAATCCCATAATTAGGTCCTAGATTTTTTGAACCAAATAGATCTGCTGTTGCGGTTGGAAATAAACTAAAATTTCCGCCAAAACAGAAGTAAATAGCACATGTTATTATCAAAAAGTAAATCTCGTTAAAATTTGTATTAAAGTAAACAAGCAAAAGAATTGCTTGAGTTGAAAACATTATTAACATTGCTTTTTGGTAGGTGATCAAATCAGCCATTTTACCCCATAAAATTCTTCCTAACCCATTAAAAAGGGCTGCTAAACTCCCAATTAGAACAAAATCAGCTGTTCCAATTATATATATGAAATTTTCACTAACGTCAACAGTTTTTGCAAAAGACGCATATGAACCAATTACCATTAATCCAGACATAGCACTTAATATAAAAGTAGCCCAAAGCATCCAAAATTGTGGTAGTTTTATAGTTTGTTTACGCGTAAACTCAAGCCCAGAAATTCCACTTTTCTCAGATGGTGGTGGTG
>CP070831.1:1975876-1980482 GCA_020344955.1 Promethearchaeota archaeon
GCAGATGTATTTTTTGTTATTGGCTCGTCTTTAGTAGTATCACCTGCTATGCATATGCCGGAAATTGCAAAAGTAAATGGTGCTAAACTAATAATTCTTAATAAAGGTGTTACTCCACTAGATAACTGGGCAGACATAAGGTTTGATAATTTGATTGAGGATGTACTTCCTCCAATAATGGAAAAAGTAAAAAAAATTTTAAACAAAAATTAATAAATCTTCTCGCTGTTTTAATTTCTTTTTAATTAAATATAATTTTATGATCATTATGCTGACTATTAACAAAAATCAGTTCAAAAAGATAAAGGATTTTATTTTTAAAAATGGAAGACTACTTGAAAGGCAAATTTTTTCATTTTTTTTTGAAAATGGAAGAAAAGATGATGTTATTAAAGCTTTAGTGGCGTATCAGAACCAAGATGGAGGATTTGGTAATGGAATCGAGCCTGATATACTGTGTCCAGACAGTAGTGCTATTGGTGCTGAAACTGCTATGTATATTCTTGATCTCTTGGAATATGTAGATAACGAAATCACAGATCGTTTATATAATTGGGTAATTAAAGAACAGAATAAAGAAGGATATATTGAGCATCCTCCTAAAAATATGTATAATTATCCATTTCAAGAATGGTGGAATCGACCTGATGATCTAAGAATATTCGCTTTATCCGGTTTTCTTAGAAAGTGGGGATTAGGAGACGTAGTTTTTTTTAAAAAGGTAAAATTATTTTATACAAACAGTTCCCTTCCTAAGGAATTTGAAATGTATGATTATCCCTATTTTATGTACCTAAAATACTTGGGTGAAAACAAGAAAGAAAAAGAGATGTTGCAACATATTATCAGCCAATTTCCGAGAATCTTTGAAAAAAATAAAGAACATTATCCATTAATTGGTCGACATTGGTATCATGCTTTAGACAATGTAGATAAAAAAACTTTAGAAAAGGAAGCAGAGTATTTTTTTAATGGACTTAAAGAAGATGGTGGCCTTAAAATAGTATATGAGGAATTGCCTTGGTGGAGACCAATATGGACTTTAGATGGTTTGATTATTTTAAAGAAAATAGGATTGGTAAATCTCTAGCTTTAAATGTAAATCATTTAATCATAGCATAAATATTTTTATTCCTATCGAATTCTTTTAAAATTCTTCTTCCCTCCTTATTGGATAAGGATAAGTTAATTTCACTTTTTCTACTTAATGAACCAGTAAAAATCTCTTCCTGATTAGAATAAATTACAATGTTTTGACTGGCGTATTGTAAAGCTGCTCTTAGTATAACTCTATCTTTCATTATTTCTATATCCAAATTAATTCTTTCTTTTTTTGATTTCTCTCTTCCATATCTAGATAATTCCATAAACTGATTTGATTTATATCTTGATCTTTTTGGCTTTATCGGATTAATTACGATATCTTGACCAAATGAATAAATTTCATACTCTAATTGCCTAGTTTTGTAATCTCTTACTTCAACTACAGGTCTAGCTAAATCTCTATCTCTTAATCCTGATGGAACTTTAACTGTCATTTTAATAATTAAAACACTTGAAATATCTCCACCTTCAATGAAAATAATCGTATCTATTATTGAAGGTAACATTCCTAGTTCTATACGCCCAATAAATCTTTGAATTGCATCTATAGCAGATGATGAATGAACCACTCCTACCATACCTACTCCAGATAAACGGAAATCAGAGTAAACTTCAAAATCTTTTGTTGTTCTTACTTCATCAAAGATAGTAAAATCTGGCCTTACAAGTAAGAGTATATCTGCAGAATTCTCAAGAGTTCCTTCTAATTTAGTATATTGTGTTATTTCTGGATCTACTTGCAAATCTCTGACACTTTCAAGTGTTTTCACCACTTTCTCCTGTCCCAAATAGTAATTAGCAAGTGCTGCTGAAAATGTCGATTTTCCAGCTCCAGGTGGACCCGCGACAAGGATCCCTTCTGCTTTTTGCAGTCTTTTTTGTAATCTACTATCGATTGAATAATCCGATAACTTTAAACTTACAAGAGGACGTACTGCAGTTATCTCTACATCATTTGAAAAAGGAGGGCGAGTTATTACAATTCGAAATTCTCTCATTTGTGCTACTATTGCGCCTACTTTTTCAATTTCAATAAAGGAATGTTGATCTTCTCTCGTTACTTCAATGATTTCCATTGCTATATCTTCAATCACCTTATTTGAGACTGGATCATCACTAATTTTTTGTAAACGCCAATTTCCAGGTGAACCTTTTTTAGCATACGGAGGAATATTTTGTTTAAGATGGACACTCATCGTTTCATCATCAAAATATTCTAAAATCTTTAAAGATATAGGCAGGAGCTCATCCTTGAACTTTTTCTCCCATGCAAAAAGAACTTCTAATCCTTCAAATTCTCCTACATCTCCTTGTATCCTATCTGCGGTTATTAAGATTGCATTATTTTCTTTTGCGTTCTCTCTAATCAATGCATCTAATTCGCCTCCTGGTGCCATCTTAATTTCTTCCCTAGAAGGACGGTTGCCTATAATATGTAATGTGATCGCACCTTCATCATGAAGCTTTCTTAATTGTTTTAAAACATTTAAACCAAAGAAACCTATTTCCTTATGAATGTTAGTCCTAAATTCAACTTCAGCTATAACAATATTAGAGATAAAGATTTCAGGTTTTTCCCCTAATTCTCCATTTTCAATTAGGTTAAGAATTTGACCATTAAAGATAATAGATGTATCACATGCGAACTTATCTGGCATTTTCTACCTCATTACTTTCTCCTTTATTTAAAATTTGAAATTTCTTTACACTATAATATATTGGTTTTGAAAGACGATCAACTGTAGCTACAATCAAATCCTTTCGAGAACTCATAGCTACTCTTGACATCTTATCTAAATCTCTCAATTCAATAGGATTCCCTTCAAAGACAGGAAATATTAGAAATTTCGCTGAATCCTTTTCAAAGTCAGCTCCTCTCTTATAGACTCGAAAATCTATACCATTTCCATACCCTTTGCGGACAATATACCCTCTTTTTCTTAGATCCATATATATGATGTATTTTTGCCATAGATGTTGATCATATTGAGTGAAATATGTCAATAAATTCTCAAAATCGAGTAACTTTTTACTTTTATCATTATCTTCCCATATTAGAACTCTATTTCTTTCACATAAAAGTAACACTTCAATAGCATCTAAGATCAGAATTTCTTTCCCATTTTTCAATTTCTCTATTGTACCTATATAAGATGTTTGGTAAAATTCTTCAATTCCTTTTTTGTCTGAAATAATAACTCTATCGTTTTCAATTAATCCTTCTAATTGAACTTTCTCGGTTTTCTCAGCTAATTCTTCAGTCATATAATGTTAAATATGAATTTATTATAATTAATGAATTTATCCATGAGTTTTTCTCTATTTTTGAATTAAAGCAATTAAAAAAATAAAATTAAGGGTAGTATAAGGTATAATAATATAATTGACGCTTAATAGATCATTCTTTCACTTTAATTTCAATATTTGATTATTTAATAATATAATAAAGATTATTGTACTTATGGAAAAATTGCTCAAAAAGATTTTGAATAAATTGGATACATCTACTAAAATTATATTTGTAGGTATTGGTGAAGAGAAGTTAAGCGATGATGGCTTTGGTCCCTATATTATAAGTGAACTTCTAAATTACTCAAATGATCAATTCCTATTTATTAATGCGGGAATTGATCCAATGAGTAGAATTGATAAAATTATAAAATTTCAACCTTCGCATCTTGTAATATTAGATACATGTTCTTTAGATAAGCCTCCTGGTACAGTTGCTATTATAGAACGAGAACATATAAAAGAATCTGTTCCGATTTCCTCCCACACAATTCCAATACATATAGTTGTTGATTTGTTACTTGAAAAAATACCAGATTTAAAGGTATTTATGATTGGGATTGTACCAGAAAGCCTTGAAGGGTTTTCAAAGTTAAATTTATATAAGGAAGATGAATTCTCACTAGAGGAGCGAAGTGAACATGAAGACCTTCCTTTCTTTGAATTTAATCTCACGGAAACTATCCAAAAAATAGCAGATCAGATTATTGAGATTATTAAGGAAATTATGAAGAAATTATGAAATTTTAATTTTTTTTACTCTGATATTTTTGATACATATTGAGTGATTATATCAATACTTTTAGAAATAATTTCTTTCTCTTCAAGATTTAAATCTTTCTTAATTTTTTCTAAAAATATAATAATCTTTTCTACTTCTCTAAGTTTTCTAATGTGATCGGAACCCTTTTTGTTTAAAGAACCGCCCCATACCAAGAAGATCACTTTTTTATATGAAAATTCCAATATCATATTAAAGGTTGATTTTGTTTAAAACTCTTTATTATTTTGTTTAACTTTAAAAAACTTTACCTAATTTATGATTTCCCTAATAATATGTATTTATATACAACATATGTGTATTATGTTAAATAGAATATATTATTTCAAAACTTTTGAAATCTAGAACAAAAACTTAAAAATAAGTTAATTCATAATTTTAGATGAAAAATCCTTACAAGAATATCATATAAAATGATCCAAGAATTAATGA
>CP070831.1:1980582-1983921 GCA_020344955.1 Promethearchaeota archaeon
CCAAGAGGATATGTGGCAATTAAAAGATATCCTTGTGTTGCACGTTGGAATCCAACTTTAGAATTTACTGTTGCATCAATATCAGCATTCCAACCTTATGTTATCACTGGAGAAGTAGAACCGCCAGCCAAAAAGTTAGTAATTCCGCAATTTTGTTTAAGATTTAATGATATTGAAAATGTTGGTATAACCGGTTCCCATAACACAGGTTTTGTTATGATAGGGCAGCATGCATTTGTACCACCCCAAGAATGGAATCAGGGAGAACTCTTCATTGATATTCATGATTTTATTCATGAGGGAGTGGGTTTACCTAAAGAAGAAATCACAATACATGAAGATTCATGGGTAGGTGGGGGTTCATTTGGGTGTAGTCTTGAATTCTTTAGTAGAGGCGTAGAGCTTTTTAATCAAGTTTATACTATGTTTGAACAAACTACCGAAGGGCCGCGTGAGCTTAAGCTTAAAATTCTTGATATGGGACTCGGTCAAGAACGTGTAGCATGGTTTTCACAAGGTAAACCAAATATTTATGAGGCTATTTTTCCATTTGTTCTTTCAAAATTAAGAAAAATCACAAAAATTGATTTGGATTTAGATTTATATAATAAATTTTCACAGTTCTCAGCTTATCTAAATATAGATGAAGTTGATGATTTAGATGAAGCTTGGAATCGCGTTGCAATGGAACTGAATATTGGAGTAAAGGAACTTCGAAATAAAATATTGCCTATGACTGGTCTTTATTCCATTGCTGATCATGCTCGTAGCTTACTATTTGCTATAAATGACGGAAAGCTTCCTTCAAATGTAGGTGGAGGATATAATTTGAGAGTAATATTTAGACGAGCTATTAGTTTTATAGACAAATTTAAGTGGGAAATTGATATTGCTGATGTTTGTCAATGGCATGCCGAAGAATTAAAAGAGATCTTCCCTGAGGTTTCAGATCATTTGGATGAAATTCGAGAAATTCTTAATGTTGAGAAGGAAAAGTTTTATGCAACTAAGAAAAAAGCGGGAAAAATTTTAGAAAAAATACTGAAAAAAGGGGAAATTTCTACTGAAACACTTATAGAGCAATATGATTCTAATGGAATTAGTCCAGATATGGTAAAAATGGCAGCTAAAAAGTATGGTATAAAAGTGGTTATTCCAGATGATTTTTATAAGAAAGTAGTTGAAAGACATGAAAAAAAAGAGCAAGTTCATGCTACAGAAAGAGAAATAGAATTAGATTTGGAGGGAATCCCTGAAACAAAATCTCTTTATTATTATGACTATACCGAGACTTCTAATAAAGCGGAAGTCTTGAAAATTATTGATAAAATGGTTATTTTGGATAAAACAGTGGCATATCCTACTTCTGGAGGACAACTACATGATGTAGGCATGATTAACGGGCAAAAGTTCACTGATGTTTTTAAACAAGGGAATTATACAATTCATGTATTAGATGAGAAACCAAATTTTAAAGAAGGAGATAGAGTTAAAGTAGAAGTTGATAAAGATTGGCGTACTCAACTTTCCCAGCATCATACTGCTACTCATATTGTAAATGCTGCTGCTCGAAATGTTTTAGGAAGTCATGTTAATCAAGCAGGTGCTAAAAAAACATTGAAAAACTCTCATTTGGATATAACTCATTATGAGCAAATTCCAAGAGAAAAACTGCTTGAAATTGAAAACAAAACAAATGAATTAGTTGATAAAAGTATAGATCTCCATTTAGACTTTGTCCCTCGTGCGGAAGCAGAAAAACGATATGGTATGACAATCTATCAAGGAGGTGCTGTACCAGGTAAAAATTTAAGAATTGTTGAGATACCTGGTGTAGATGTAGAGGCTTGTGGAGGTACACATTTAAATAATACTTCAGAAACAGGTTATATTCATATTACTAAATCACAAAAAATTCAGGATGGAATTGTTAGGCTTACATTTGTAGCTGGAGAGGCTACAAACAAATTAAAAGAAAAACATAAAAGAATACTTAATGAATTAAAGGATATTTTAAATGTTGATCGTAAACAACTTGTAGGTCGTATAAAAGAATTACTTGAAAAATGGAAAAATGTAAATAAAGCACTAAAAACTGGTAATGTAGATGAAAATGATTTACAATTAATTTCCAATGAGAAATTTGAAGGAGATGTATTATCAGAACTCTCTCAAATACTTGGGACTAAAAAAGATGAAGTACCTTCTAAGGTTCAAAAGTTATTGGAAGAATGGGAAGAAAATAAAAAGAAACTACGTCAGAAAGATATTGGTGTCTATTTAAGTAAATCTTTTGCTGAAAAATTATATAATAAAGCTGAACGACTTGAACCATTTCCTTTAATTTTTCATACTTTTAATGATATAGCACAAAGCGATTTGAACAATATAAACTCAAATGTTCAAAAGTATTTAGATAATTCTATTAGTTGGTTATTTGATGATGTTGGAACAGGAACGTATGTTACTGGAATGATGTCTCCGAAAATTGCAGAGAACTCTGATATCAGTTTGAATAAATTCATAAAAGAAGAATTACAAGAATATGACTTTAGAGGAGGCGGGAAAGATACTTATGTATCCGGATTTATAAGCATTGTAAAAGGAAAAACTGATAGTGTGGCAAATCGTTTTGAAGCAAGCTTTAAGAAATATATTAATAAAAAATATGAGAAGAAAAAAAGAAAATAATCTACCTACCTTTTTCTCTATATAGTCTATATAGACATTATATTTTATGACGGGAGAGCTTAAAATCGCTAATTTTTTTTTATTATATAAGAAAGATAGAGAAACTATATATTAAAAATGTTTAATCGAATTTTATTGACCTTATTAAACCAAAGAGAAGAATATTTAAATTTAAAGGAGGAAGTAAGTCAAACCCCATTAGAACAATCGATTAAATTAATTCTTCAAAAGATTAATCAGGATATTGAAAAAATAATGGAATTAAACCAAGGTGAATAAATATATTAAAATTACAAATTTAGGAGAAAAAAATAATGAAACCTATATATAAAGAGTTTATATGTCCACAATGTGGAAAATTACGTTATATTAAAGTTAAGAGTATTTGTTTTGATTGTAGCAATAAAAACACTCTTATAACCTTAGCAGAACAACGTAAATCACATCATAAACTCGATATTTCAATTCAATCTCTCAGCTTAGAGATGTAAAAACAAGTTTTTTTTAAATTATATTTTACTTAGAATTTAATAAATTCAATAATTTTTTATTGTCTTTTTTATCAAAAACATTTTAAATTTAACACTTATTATTAAATTTATAAATAATAGAAATTCTCCCTTAGAATGTAAACTAATTATGAGGAGG
>CP070831.1:1984021-2028303 GCA_020344955.1 Promethearchaeota archaeon
GACGAAAAATTTGATAAAATGTTGCATTTAATTATAGATGAGAACATTTTGAAATTTGGTTATCTCAATAAATTACAGCCAGATATCCCTAAGGAGGAAAGAAATTTACAAACTATAGAATTATTTGAAAATATTGCAAATGATATTTCTGATAAAATTTTTGATACAGACATAATTTCATCAGTAAAGAAATTTTTACCTGAATACATCAACTATTTATATGAAAAATTTAAAAAACAACCTCATTCGGACGAATTAGTTAATAAGTTCAAAGGTATAGCTTTTCAAAATATAATAAATTTAAAGTTAGACGATTTTGATAGAATTAAAAGAGAAAAAATCATTCTAACTTCAATTTTAAGAAATTTCCCAAAATATACAATTCTAGATGAAATTGATGAAAAACTGAAAAAAAAAAACAATAACTAAATTCGAGCTTCTTAAAAACTTTCGAATTTAAATCTAAAAATTATAAGTCAAATATATTTATTTAACTTTACGAGAAAAAAAAATGAAAATATCAATAGAAGATACAAGAACAGGCAACCGAATGAAGTTAGATGTGAAGGAACATCATGTATTAGAACGTATCATAGAAATTGTTGTTAAACATATGGGTTATATACACTCAGAACAGCGATCGTACGCATTAGTCTACAAAAAAAGAGAATTACCAAATTCAATCTCGATTAAGGAAGCAATTCACAAATTTGGGTTAAAAGAATATGATGTTTTGATGTTATGGAGTAAAGTTATTGGAGGATATCATTAATTTTGTTAATCAGACTCTAGAGCTTATTTAGCTCATCTAAAATAGCTAAAGTCAGTTCTGCTTCTTTTTCATAACCACTTTTTTTGTATATTTTAACTGCTTTTTTAATCAAATTTTTTATTTTTGGATAATATTGCACTTTTTTATTACCGTTATCAGATTTATCTAATTCTAATCCTAATTTTAAAGCTTTACAATATATTGAATTTCCTAAAACTAATAATTTCAATTTCTTATCAGTTAGGTTCTCGATTGCTTGATTATAAAATTTCATAGTTTCTGAGATTTTTTGAGGTTCTTTATATTCTTCAGCAAGTTCCATAGACTCCCAGGCCTTACATAAATAATGTAAAGCTAAAAATTCTTCTTTTGCTTGCTCAGAGTTAAGTAATTTGAATTTAGAAGCAGCATTTGAAAACTTCTTCGAGGCAGTATAATAATTTTCTTGTTTCTCTAATAATCTTGCTTCTTCTATATCAGACCAAATCTTTTCATATTTAATTTTCTCATTTGAAGCAATAAAATGATTTTTTTCTTTTTTTTCTATAATTGAAATTTTTAAAATATCTTTAAATATCTCAGATATTCGATCTATAGAGCCTTTATGAGTCGCAGAAAATCCAAATGTCTTTTCTTTTAACATATTTTCAATTTTTTCCGCATTATTAGATATAGATTTTCTATCTTGAAAATTAGCAATAATATAAAAATCAACTTTTGGTAATTTAGATTTTAATTCTAATAATAATTGTTGAGTATCTTCTATATTCCTATCAGTTGAATCTATAACGAGGCATATAATATCAATAGATTGTAATAATTTCTGGTAGGAAACAAAATTATTCATTAATTTTCTTAAATCTATTTCTCTTAAAATGCACTGCTCTACACTTTTTAGAATAGGACTATCAATTTGTTTTTGGAAAATCTCATTTAAATTATCATCTAATTCTAAAATAATCTCACCGGGAAATAGATTCAGTATTGTCGTGTTACCTACTCCGCTTGCTCCAGTAAGTAGTATATTACAAGGATTCAACCTGAACGTTCCTAATATTTACATATATGTAATTAATTTAATTATAGTTAGCCATATTAATTAAAATAATTATAATTAAATTGTAATAGTAGAGTAATGTTCTCTAAATTTTAGATAAATTATTAATCCTATAAAAAGAGGGATTAACCAAATCACCATAATCCAAGCAAAGCCATTCATATCTCTTTTTTTAGCATCTTTATAGACCCATATCGCTATAAGCGATAAAATACAAAAGGGGATTGTTAAAAAAATTATAAGAAGTATTATCAATATATCAATCATTAATTTCTCCTACAATATCTTATTATTTTTTCTATATTATTTTTATTTATTGCCATTTAAGGGTATAGATCCATCAAATGAAGTATCGCAAACCCAACACGCATTTTCTAAATTAGTTAAGGCTTCTGAACATTTTATACAATAAATTGCATTACATTTAGGACAAATATAACTTAGACGTGAGACTTTACTTTTACAAACTAAGCATAATCCTCTTTTTCTATACGATTCAATTTCTTCAATTGTAATTGTTGAGGGCTTTATAAAGGCTTTTATAAAATCAGGGAAACCCTCCTTATCCATAGGTGTTGCAGTTTGTGAAACTCGATTCCTCTTAGTAATATTAACTATTATATAGAAAATTGCTACAATTAGTAAAATAGCCGAAATCCAAATTAATATTTGGCTTATAATGTTTAATGAAAAATTGGTAAAAAGTGTCAAACTTAAAAACGCTAAAATACTAGCAATTGAAATTAAGATCAGCCAGTTAGCAAAACGATTGGAAAAAAATTCAAGATCTATAATTAATGGAAATATTGTGATTATAGCTCCTATTATAATAAAACCTGATGGTATTGCAGGATAGATTAGATTCAATTCTTTTATCTTAATCGTTTCAAAAACCCATCCTATTAATATCATTACGAGCCCAATTGTTACTACTGAAGAAATTATTTGAAATTCTTTTATTGATTTTAAAGAAAGCCAAATAAACATAATACTTAAAAATATTATGCTAATAAGAACATACGCAAACAAATATAAATAAAAGTAAAGAAGGATATATTTTCCAGTATCATAAGTTTGAATAATTATGCTTAAATCACCTGTATAAGTTCCTTCTAAATAATAATCGGAAAAATAGAAGAATGTACGTATTAAAGCTATAGTAAGCCAAAAACTAGCAAATCCATACATCAAAATTTTTTCATGGAAAATTTCTTTTTTACGACTATGGTACGAATAGAATAGTCCAGTAATAGTCAATAAAATTATAGCTACACTAGAAAAAAAGCGCTCAAAAGGGTCAAAAATAACAAAAAGAATGATTTGGTCTCACCTCGAACAATAAATTGCTTTAATTATAATTATTATTCAGGATGATATATTTATCATCTGTTATACTTACAACCCTAGGATTCCAACTTTTTAGATATGAATCATCCATATAGACTACTCTAGTCATAAAGAAAAAAAAAATGTTTTAATTTATAATATTAATCTTCTTCATGTTTTTCAGAAGATTTTGCTCCATCAAACAACGCTATTTTTAAGGATTCAAATACGTTAACTTATCTTTAACTTTTGTTCCTTTTTCGTTTATATTAACAGAACTATAAACTCATTTCTTGGTTCTTTTTAGTGTCTTGAGTAGTAAAATCGCAAATCCGCATGAAATTATCCCCAATATCAACAATAGGGAATATCCGGGGATCCCCGGAGTCGTAGCTGAAGGTTTACAATCACCATTATCATGAATATTGTTATTAGTTCCTTCATCTAAAATATCACCTTGTCCATTGTAACTATTTTTTTTTAATAAAAAGCAGATAAAATTTCAATAAGCAATTTTCAAGAGAAAAAAAAGGAAATTGAATGGAGTATTAAACTCCTATACTCCAACTTTTAATTTTTCATTTCTTCAAATGTATTTTAATTGTTTTCTTAACTTTTTTTCTTACGATTTATGAAAATAGCGAAACCTATTGATACTATCCCTATAACTGGGACTATGATTATCAACATATAAGATGGAATCGCCGAAGCTACTGTTGTATCAAAAGCATTAGTTGAGCTAAATTCATAAGAATTCCAATCTGTAAGATGGTTAATTGTTCCATTCACAAGAAATCCTATTGTTTTCTCATACCAAAGCAAACTCCCATAATCATCCTCTAATTGCCAAACTTCCATAGATCCATGCATCGCTTCACCTGTTACATTAAATAAAACATCACCATCATAACCATGAACACACCGCCATATATTACACATTCTAATTTGATCATTAATAGAAACATCAGTGTAAATCCAAAATACTGAATGATTACCTTCAAATGGACCAAACTTCACCACATTTGATATAATTCTGGTAGTAGTATTTACATCCCAAGAACCAATATCATTTATAGGATTTTTCAACTCATTCTCGATATTAAACATATCCTCTGACGTCTTAGAAAACGTCATAGTCATAGGTATTTCTTCTCCAGGCATTGGTGAGAGAGTATAAATATGCTCAATATACAAACCATCAAAAATTCCAACCTCATTAGAATATCCAATTGGTAATGAGAATGAAAGAAATATCAAGGATGCAAATAGAGTCAATAAAAATCTCATTAAGTTAGTTTTTTTCATCTAAATTTAACCTCTTTTTAGGAAATTTCTTCAAATGATCTTTAATTAATAATATATTTTTAGATTTGGCTTCGGAATATTAGAAAAAGATGGAAGTTTTACAAATTTTGATTTAAGATATAAAGCAGGTTTGATATAAACTTTTATTTTAGAAAAAAGAATATAAACACTTATAGCATTTTTTTAAATGAACGTTTTAATGGTAAATTAATAAAATGTTTAAAGTAATATTTTATATTAAAAATATGAGATCCACGGTGTCTTCATAAGATTTGTGCTAAAAAACTAAATTATCCTCCACCAGAAATCATTACTCCCTCCGGAATTGAAAAGAAAGATTTTGAATATATTATATTGTGGATGCTAAACAATAATAAAGAATGTAATTGGTCAGACTTTTTAGATACTCCTATAGAATTTAGTCTTGCCACATTATCAAAATATATGAATCTTTTAATGCAAAATGGGTTTGTTGAGAAAAAAGAGAAGGGCATCTATAAGATTACTCCTGAAGGAAGAAAAAAATATTATGATCTACGGTTCAAAGATTCATTTAAGAGAAAATTAAGATACCCTCCAGAAATTATTCTAAATAAAAGAAATTATACCCATATCATTCTCTGGATGCTACTCAACAATGATTATTGTATATGGTCAGATTTTCTTGAGAAACCACTCTCAATCAATCATAACTCTCTATCAAAAAATCTAAACTTTTTATTAAAAAAGGGATTTGTTAAAGCTGAAAACAAGGAATACCGAATCAGTAAAGCTGGTGAATCACATTATTCTGATATATTGAAAAAATATGATTTAGATTATGAGACAATTTTAAAAGAAGAAATTAAAAGAATAGAAGGTATTAAAGAAAATGCTAATGTTTTCCTTGAAAAATATAAAATTCAAGATGATAAAGTTAAACTTATACTTTTAGATTTGATTAACCATTTAAGTTTTTCTAAATCTGAAAGTCTATTATCATCTAGGGATGAATATTATAAGATTTTATTATTTTTTTCTATGAATCATCCAATAAAGTATCCAGAATTTATATTACCAGATGAGTTTTCTAATCAATTTGATATTGATTTTACCACACTCAAATTTTTTATACAGAACATTGTTGACAAGAACTTGTATGGAATACCTTTTTTCAAATTAAGACTTAGTGGTAATGCTAATTATTTATTTCGAGTAGATGGAAAATTTGAGAAAAAGTTGAATTTAATAATAGACGAAAACATAATGAAATTTAGTTTTCTTCATAAACTAGGACTAGATATTCCAATTGAAGAAAGAAGCTTACAAATATTAAATTTATTAGAGAATATTGTAGATGATATATGCAATAAATTGTTTGATGAAAGAATCAAACTAGATATAATCAAATTTCTACCAGAATATATTAAATATTTGTATTCTAAATTTAAAAGAACTGATCATTCCAATGATGCTCTAGAAACTTTCAAAGGTATGGTTTATCAAACTATTATCAATTTAAATTTGAATGAATTTATTGAAAGAATTCATAAGAAAGAAAAGTTTACTACAATTTTGAGGACTTTTCCAAAATATATTATATTGGATGAAATTAAAAAGAAATGGAAAAAATAAATAAAAAAAACTAATTCGAGCTTTATGATTTATTCCGAAGTCAAATCTAAATATAGGTATTAACTTATGAATTAAATGATAATAATAAAAAGATCTTAACTACAACAATAATAATTATAAATACAAATGATAAGTCAATTCTTAAAATTGTTAAAGAAGGTTAAATTTTTTAAAATAGATAGAAAAAAGTAAAGAAATTATGATACTTTCTATTGAAGATACAAGAGGAGGGAAAGTGATTAAATTAGATGTTAATGAAAAACATTTGATTGAGAGTATTATAAATATTGTTATTAAGCATATGAACATAATTAATTCATCACAAAGGTCTTATGCTCTAATCTACAAAGGAAAAGAATTACCTAATTCAGTAACGGTAGGGGATATTGTCAAGGATTACGGTTTAAAAGAAAATGACAGATTAGAACTTTGGGCTAAAGTAATTGGAGGTTGATAGGCAAAATTTTTGCTTTATTGCCAGATTTTTTATTTATATCTCCGAATAGGAAAAGGAAGCTAGTGCAGATTTCGCTTCTTTTTTAAAACCTGCTTCTTCATAAAAATTAGAGGCTTTTTGAATCATTTCCTTTATTTTTAGATAATGTTCTTTTTCATCTTTAGTTTGATTAGATTTATCAAATTCTAACTGTAGATTAAGAGCTTTGCAAAACCATGAATTTCCTAATGCTAATAATTTTATTTTATTGTTTTTTGCGGATTCACTAGCTTTAGTAAAGTAATTTGCCGCCTCTAAGAATTTATCTGGGTCTTCTGATTCCTCAGCAAGCGCTGAACTCTCCCATGCTTTACATAAGTGATATAATATATTCAGCTTATCCTCTTGGTTTTTAATATCTAATTCTGAATAAAGCTTTTTAATTTGGGAAGCAATATTTGAAAATTTTTTTACTGCTGGGGAGGTTTTTCCTTGTATATCTAAATCTCGTGCTATCTCAATTTCTGACCATAATTCATCATCCATTAAGGATAGATATTTTTTTTCTTCTATATCTTGAATTGACCTTCTTAAGATATCTTTAATGATTAAATTTATCTTTTTATTAGCATCTTTTTGCACAGCAGAAAATCCAAAAGTTTTCGCTCCTAATAATTTTTCAATTTTTTCTACTGGTAAAGCTTCTTTATCTTGAAAATTAGCAATTATATAATAATCAACATTTGGTAGAATTTGCTTCAATTTGGGTAATAATTCTAAAGTACTCTCTATATTGCTTACCATTGAATTTGTCACAATACAAATAATATCAATAGATTCTAAAAGATTTTTATAGGACTTTAAGTTTATAATTAACTCATCTAAATCAATAACTCTTAATATACATTGTTTTATACTCTTAAAGTCGATAATATCAATAGATTTTTTTAAGATTTCATGTAGATCTAAACTTATTTCCAAAATATTTTCTCTAGGAAATAGATTTAATATCGTTACTTTTCCTACTCCTTTCTTTCCGGTTAATAATATTTGAACTAGAATTAATTAAACACTCTCGATATCTTCTTTTATAATAGTTTTATTATAACCAAAATATTCAATGACTCAGATCTATTGAAATTTTTCAAATTTCCACATATATAATTAATTTAACTATAGCTATTAATGTTAATTAAGATGATTACATTAATCATTATAATCTCTATTAATTAATAGAGAGATTTTGCAGTTCAATCTCGTTGTTTTAAATATATTAAAACTCCAAATAAAAAAGGAATTAACCATACAATCAAAAACCATAAAAAGACATTTAATTCTTTTTTCTTAGCATCTCTATATACCCATATCGATATTATTGTTGAAACAATAAAATTAATTGATAAGAAAATAATTAAAATTAAAATTATAAACTCAATCATTATTTTCACTCATTTATGTACACAATTTAACTTTATCTTTTATTCTTTCTTATTTTTTTTAGATTTAAATTCAATAAAAGGGGTATCACATCCCCAACAATTGTTTTCTAACTCAGTTAAAGCTTTACAACAATTTATACAATACCATGCTTCACATTTAGAGCATACATATGTTAGACCTGAAATTTTATTTTTACACACTAAACAAAATCCTTTTTCTTTACTATATTTGATATCTTCTACACTAAATTTTAGAGGTTTGGTAAATAATCTTAAAGTGTCTTTGAGTTCTTCCTTTTTGCTTTCTGGTTCTCTTCTTTTTGAATAAAAGTAAATTATATATCCTATTATTATAATAATTGCAAAGATTGCTATCCAAATTATAACTAGAAACAAGTGAACTAATTGAAGATTTAATAACAGAGTTAAGACTACAAATATCATAAGTATACTTAACATTATTATGATAAATCCCCTAATAAAAGGTCTAGAAAATAACTCAAAATGGCCTATTATTGGAAAAAGGGTAATTAATACTCCTATTATTATAAATATCGATCCTATAGCAGGAGTGAATAGATCTAAAGTTCTAAGAAATATTGACTCAAGACTCCATCCAATCAAAAATATGATCAGACCGATTGTCATAATTGATGAGATTGCTTGAAGTTCATGTTTGGTTTTGAAAGAAAACCAAATAAATATGACCATTATTATTGTTGCATTTAGAAATATATAGATATAAAGAAATAAATAGAAATATAGAAGAATATAGTTCCCAACATCATATGTGTAAAGTATAACACTTAAATCACCAGTATAGGTTCCTTCTAATATATAATCACTAATATAAAAAAATATTCGTGTTAACGCAATATTAAGCCAATAAACTCCAAAACCGAACATTAAAATCTTTTCATTTTTTTTATCTCTTTTAAAACCCCTCGAGAAATAAGTAATACTACAAATAAATAAGAGAAAAATAGACATGCTTGAAAAGAATCGCTCTAATGGATCGAATATCATAGTATCAGTTAGGATTAATTTGTTAATAATTAACTATTAAGGAATTTCTATATTAATAAATTATGATTTTTTTAATTCAATGGATGTAATTATAGTAATTTTCTTGGAAAATAATTTAAATATATAATTATCTTATCTAATTACTTAAAGAAACTGGAATTCTTTTAAGTTTTTGAGATGGAGAGAAATTATAGAACAATACTTATCATTATTAACCTAATTTTTGTATTTTCAATAATAATTATTCCTAGCTTTGTTATTTTTACGGAATTTTCTAGTTTCAATAGGATTGATCAATCTTTTTCATATATCTATTCATCAACTACCCCCCCAATTAAGAAGGGATTAAATCTAAATGCTGATGTCGGTATAATTGAAATAAAATATATTTCTCAACCAGTTGATTATCTTGTAAGAATAGATGTAAGTATTGAAATGGCAGGTCCAAACTTAGAAGGAAAATCATATTTGGACATCTTTAATATTAAATGGGAAAATACAACCTCTCCAGTAAATTTCACTTTAGAGTTAATACCAGAAATGTTGGAGGATTTTTCAAATCTGCACAAAGCAAATATTTATATTAATATCTTACTCCGTTCAGATATCCTTTTTGATATAAATGCTACAGTAATTGATGGAAATATATTAGTAGCGATCCCAATGGGGATTACAGTTAATAATGTTTACTCAAGTGTTACTAGTGGTTATATCTCTTATGATTTTATCCATAGCACTATTAAAGGAAATATTACTGGAATTGTTAATAATGGAAATTTGACTTTAATAGCATATAATAATCATTATATAAAGAATAGTAAATTGACTTTTATTAATAAAATGGGATACACCCAAATTGATATCTACCAATATGAAGAAATGGGAGCAAATATTACTGGAACTGTTAGCACAAAATCGGGCATTATTCAAGTAATATATAATGATTATTCAGCTAATGTGGGAGCACGATTTATCTTATATAACAAAACAACCTTTGGTAATGAAGTAGAGAATAAATGGGTGGGCTTTAATAGGGAGGTTCTACCATTGCTGGCAGGACAAATGTTTACTTCTTATGATTTCCCTACTCAAAATAACTATAATTTCTCTTTATTTAAACCAGAGGATGAAGGTAATTTTATTTGGGACCTTAATAGTATCCCCTCTTAACAAAGTTAATATTAATTATCATTACTTGTTTTTAAGTAGTAGTTAAAAGGAAAACAATATTAACTCGAATAAATAGTTTTTAATATATATTTTAATGGAGCTCCTTCTATCGGAATTCCTCTTAAGTCTGAATTCCAAATATCATAGGTTATTGGAAAATCCAACCATACAACTGGGTAGAGTTGTTCAATAAGACGTTGTTGAATGTTAAAATATAATTGCTCTCTCTTAGTCTCATTAAATTCGATTATCGCATCATCAATCCATTTCTGAACCGTTGTATCATTAAAATTGTAAACATTACCTATAGCATTGATACTATTTGAGAACAAAGGGTCAATAGTTTCAACTGGATCTAGTAAAGCAGGTCCCCAACCAGCTATGAAAAAGTCTAATTCCCCATTATTCAGTTTATTCCACCATTCAACATTTGCTAATTCAACTATATTAACTTTCACTCCAATTTGTTTAAGATCTCTAGCTGTTATATTTGCTATATATTGTTGCCCCACTGATCCATAAATTATTGAATAATTATATGTTGCAAGAGGTTTTGAACTATTAGCTACTATTTCCCATTCATTACCAGCAGTAATATTATTGTTTGCGGTTAAATTATCTGTACCAGGCCAATTTGCATTTTTTAATACCTGTCGTGCTATGGTTATATTATAATATGGAACATCAAAAAGACCGCTATGTGAATACCGCATCTTCTCTGCAAGAGGAGATTTTACTCGTATTGAATGTCCACCAGAAAATTCTTTTAGATAACAGGTATAATTAAAAGCATATGAGATTGCCTTTCGCATTGTAATATTAAATTTATTATTATCCAACCCAATATACCGAAAACCCAGTTTTGAGAAAGAAATTACTGATATCCCTGGATCATTTTTATAAATTTCAAGTGTTTCATTATTATATGACCCTTCTGCATATGAAAGTTCTCCAGATAACATTCTTTCCATTCTCTCTGAACTATCCAATCTTAGGAAAACCAATTTATTAAAGGAGGGTGTACCATCCCAGTAATCCGGATTAGCATGCATTTCCGTTTTGACAGCATAGCCATAAATGTTTACTTCACAATAATCAAAAATGAAAGGACCCGTTCCTACTAGTCTTCCAGTCCTAATATCAATGAATTCATCTTCAGGAGTTGAGGCAGGAGAAAGTATATAAGAAGTCCATACAGCTAGTAGATCTCTTATTGGAACATAGGGTTGGTTTAATACAAATCTAATAGTATAATCGTCGATAATTTCAGTATGGTTTATAATCGGTTCCTTATTTGCAGTGTGATATGCATATTCCCAAGCCCAAATATCATCATAAGGCATAATTTCAATGAATTTGTAAATTCGATCAAAATTCCATTTAACCGCAGTAGCGTTAAATGGTGTTCCATCATGGAAGGTAACATTTCTTCTTAATTCACAGGTAAAATTTAAGTGATCAGAGCTCCAATTTCCGTTCAGCGCTAAGTTAGGGATTATAGGCGAATTGGTTTTGCTTTTATTGTAATCGAACAAACCTTCAGCAATTTGATCCCATATCCATAGATTTGCATAATTTGGACCTGGATTTTGGAGGGGATCAATAGAATCTGGGGCACTAGCTAAACCACAAATAAATACAGATTCTGGCGTTTCTTGTAATTCCCAATAGAAGTAAATTCCACCTATTATTGCAGCAATTGCTATAATGCTTGTAGTTCCTAAGCCAATTTTTTGTTTATTGTTGAAAGATTTAAATAATTTTCTTTTCTTTTTCGGATTCTCATCCATAAAACAATCATCTGATCTTCTTTAATTTTATATAGTTGTTTTCTGCAAAACCTAATCAAATATGAGATTTTAAGATAAATTAAACTATGGAATATTCTATATAGATGTAGTAAAATTAGATAGAAGAATTAATAAAAATTACTTTTTTATCAAGAGAAAAATATTGGTCATAAAGCTAATTGCATACTACGATTTTAATATAAAATACATTCTTCTATTATCTTTTCCTTTATTTACTGTTTTAATTACTTGAATCTCACCAATCTCACTTAAATGTTTAATATGGGTTCCACCATCAACTTGCTCATCGATATCACCTATTTTAACAATACGGAATTCTTCAATTTTCTCAGGTAAACCCATGGCTAATCGTGCTAATTCTGGCTTTCCCAAGACTTCTTCTCTTGACATGTAATCGATTGTTATTGGTAAATCTTGCTTTATAATCTTATTAGCCTCATCCACAAAAGCTCTCAATTTTTCTGGAGAATAATTTTGCATTGAAAAATCCATTCTGGTCTTATCTAACTCAATTTGATTCCCAGTAATTTTAGCGTTAGCCTTATTGTAAAGCAGATTACTAATTAAATGAGACGCAGTATGATATCTCATAAAAGTGAGCCTTCTTTCCCAGTCTAGTTCACAAGAAACTTCATCACCTTTTTTTAATCCAGGTTGATCCACTTCATGACTAATATTTCCCGAGAATTTCCCAACATAAACTACTTTAAAGTTTTGATCTCCTTTATTGATAAATCCTTCATCCCAAGGTTGACCACCACCTTTAGGGTAGAAAGCAGTTTTGTCTAGGACTACATATTTATCATCTTTTACACTTACTACTTTAGCCTTCCAACTTTTGAGGTATGCATCATCCATATAGAGTGCTCTAGCCATAAAAAGAAGAAAAATGCATTAATTTATAATGTTAACCTTTTTCATATATTTTAGAATTGTTTACCCCATCAAACAAATCTGATTTTAAAAATTAATATTTACGTTCTCTCATTAAGTTCATTAGGTTTAGAGCCACAGAAAGCTTCTACTTTAATAAAATTCATTTCTTTAGAACAATTAGGACAAAAATATTTCCCAGATTCCTTATTTTCAAATGAATAACCACAATCTTTACAAACAACAGCATTCATATGATTGATATCCTTAATGAAGTTTTAATAAGTTCTTATTATGGATTAGAAATAAGTTATAACTTATTGTACCTAATAATAAGTCAAAATAAAAAAAATGAATAAATAATAAGTCTTATATAATTATTTATAACGGTTTTAAATAAGTTTGTTAAATTAGAAAGTTTCAAGGTGGATAATTTATGAAATCTGTTGAAGTAGCTGGTTCTAAATTTGAAGTTAAGAATGGATTTCTTGACTTAGGACTCTTAGAAATAAAAGATATGGAGGAAATACAAGGATTATCAAAATTGAAAGATTTAAAGAATTTAGAATTAAGTTCGAATGAAATAGTTCACATAAAATGTCTTGAAAACTTAAATGAGTTAGAAGTATTAAATTTATGAAGTAATAAAATTGTACATATTAAAGGTTTGGAAAATTTAGAGAACCTCAAGATTTTGCATTTAATAAGTAATCAGATTGAAGAAATAAAAGGATTAGAAAATTTAAGAAATTTAGAAGAATTATATTTGCGTGGAAATCAAATAACAGAGTTAAAAGGATTTGAAAACCTGAGTTCGCTAAAAAGATTAGATCTATCGTGGAATAATATAAATGAAATTAAGGGTTTTGAAGCTTTAGCAAATCTGGAGGTTTTATGGATTGCGGGGAATCAATTAGAACAAATAAAAAATCTTGAGGTGTTAACAAACTTAGAAGTCTTGAATCTAGCTGGAAATAAGATTAGCAATGTTGAAGGCTTGAATAACCTAAAAAAGTTAAAAAGTCTCTATTTAAACAACAATTCAATTCAAAAAATACAGGGATTAGAAGCTTTACAGAATTTAGAGACTTTATGGCTTAACACCAATCAAATTACAGAAATTTCGGGTCTTGAAAATTGTAAAGACTTAAGAATATTAAATTTAAAACAAAATGAAATAAATCATATTAAAGGGTTATATAATCTTACTAATTTAGAAAATCTTTTTCTTTCTGAAAATAATATTGGTGAAATTAATGGGCTTGAACCACTTACTAAATTAGAAACACTTGACTTAGGCCAGAATCGAATAATACATGTTAAGGGATTAGAAGCTTTAATGAATCTTAAGGATTTGTGGCTTGCAGACAATCTAATTCCTCTAAAAATATTGGAACAATTGGGAGGATTAGATTCTGGTGGATATGCAAATGACCCAATGAAATTTGTACAATATTGCCTTATTAATTTGTAATACTAATCAATCTGTGTTTACCCATTGGATAAATTATAAAAATTATATTTTCTTCAAAATACTTTAATTATACTTTTTTATATTGAAAAAGTTATTTTAGGTGATTATTGTGGGATTAAATCCATTTGAAGTTGCTAAGAAGCAAATTGATATAGTTGCTAAAGAGATGGGATTAGATCCAAATTTAACGAAATATCTTAAAAGAGTAGAAAGGGCGTTAATAGTATCTATTCCTGTTGTTATGGATGATGGAACTCTTGAGATCTATGAAGGTTACCGAGTTCATCACTCAACTGTGCGAGGTCCAGGAAAAGGAGGGATAAGATATTCTCCTGAAGTCAATTTAGATGAAGTTAAAGCATTAGCCATATGGATGACTTGGAAATGTAGCTTGTTGAATTTACCGCTAGGGGGAGCAAAAGGAGGGGTATGTGTAGATCCTAGAAAATTATCAAAAAGGGAATTAGAACGTCTTACAAGAAGGTATACATCTGAGATCATAAATATTATTGGCCCTGATATTGATATACCTGCGCCGGATGTTAATACAAATGCTCAGATCATGAGTTGGATAATGGATGTATACAGTATGCAGAAAGGACGTTCAGTTCCAGGAGTTGTAACTGGAAAACCTGTAGAAATTGGGGGTTCGGTTGGTCGAGAACCTGCTACAGGAATGGGATTGTATTATATGCTTGAAGCTATGTGTGAAAAACTTAATTTTAATTTAAAATCACAAACAATAGTGATACAAGGTTTTGGAAATGTTGGTGGTACTATTGCGGATTTATTATTTAAAGAAGGATGTAAAGTAATAGCTGTGTCAGATATATCAGGCGGACTTCTTTATTCTGATGGATTAGAAATTGACAAATTATTAGAATGGACTCGGCAAGGTAATACTTTGAAAGATTATAACGATGAACGTTATAAATTTATTACAAACAGTGAATTACTAACAACTGAATGTGATATTTTAATTCCAGCAGCTCTTGAGAATGTTATAACTCAAAATAATGCGAGTAATCTTAAATGCAAAATTATTTTAGAGGGAGCTAACGGACCAGTCACCCCTGAAGCGGACAAAATATTATATGATAAAGGAATTCATGTTGTTCCAGATATCCTTGCAAATGGTGGAGGTGTTTGTGTTTCATATTTTGAATATGTTCAAGATATTCGGGCATACTTTTGGGAATTAGATCGCATCAATAAAGAATTAAAAAAGATAATGTTAAAAGCATTTGAAGAAGTGTATGAACTTTCTAAGGAAAGAAAGATTCAACTACGTACAGCCGCATACATTATTGCTGTATCGAGAATTGCGAAGGCAATAGAGTTAAGAGGCATATTTCCATAATATAATAAAAATAATAAAGGATATTTCGTAATTTGTTCAAACAATTCAATTAGATTAATAAAAGTTAAAGTTAATACCCCAAAAGTAAAAATGAGAAATTAGAACAAGAATTTTTTTGGAGTTAAGATTTTAAATAATCTCTTCTTCTGGGATCAATGAAAAATTAGAATTGAAATAAAAAATTTAAGAAAAATTAAATGTTTAAATTAGAAGGATTATTCTCCTCCAAGTTCTCTTAAAGCATCTCCTACTAAACTATTGAGTTCTCCATAAGCAATCGCATCTTGAAGAGTACCTTCAATTTGTAGGTCTCCACTCATATATGCACTAGTAGAGTCAAGCTCACCAGAGCCTAAGCCTGTCCATGTAGCTGCTGTTGCTTTCATAGTAACACTTGGATCCTCAGCTTCACCTTCAGCATATTCTACCACACCTTCCCCCACTTTTAACCAATACTTATAATCTACATCAGTCCATTCAAATTGAGCAATAAGTGTGTCCATATCTTCCACTTCTTCTCTAATCTCTTCATTTTCCACAGCTAATTGTTTCAGAGCTTCCAGCAATACAAGCGCATCAGAAGGTTTTCTTTCTCCTGTTGCATCTCTCAAATCTGCTAACTTTTTTAACAAATCTGCATCCATTTATTAACTCACACTCTTTTTAAATTATATTGAATACCAATTGTTCTTAGATATTTTATTGAATCTTGAATGTATTAAAAGTTTTTATTTATAGTAATGATCTCTTATTTTCTAAAATTGCTTTTAATCTTCAAAATACCAAATTGATATTGGTTTCTTAAATATAAGATATGAAATAGATATTAAAAAAAAAATAATATTAAATTTTATAAGCTTTCAGCAGCAACAGTTATACTACCGGTAGATGTAGATAAACCAAAAGTATAATAATTTGATGCTGTACTATAGTCACTTGATGTTATAGTTTTTGGATTAATTCCACTTTCTGTGAATCCTCCAAATCCTATTGGAGTATAAGTGTTTGAACCTGTACTTGTAGAACAAGAAAATAACGCACCTACATTTATTAGTATATCTCGATAATAAACACTTATACTTCCTGTAGATGTTGATATTGAACCGGTAACATTCGCACCCATTTCAATGAATTGTAAAATTCTAACAGAAATACTGCTAGTGGAAGTTTCGAGACTCCAAGTATGGTCTTTCATATATTTCATATTATAGCTACTGAAACTTATACTTCCTGTAGAAGCTGTCCCAACTAAATCTCCACCAATAATACAATTTGTAAAATTTAAGGTTAAAGAGCCAGTGGAAGTATACGCTACTAAATCTCTGGTAAAATTTACATGTTTAGCAATTAAGGCAACACTTCCAGTACTGCTGCTCATTCCAACATCGCCTTGAAAAGTTATATTTTTTGCTGTAGTTAAGGATACTGATCCAGTAGAGGTCGCCAGATTTGTATTATTGATCATAATATTATCTGGAACATTCATGCTTGTAGAACCTGTACCAGAATAAGAATTGATATTATATACTACATCAGTTCTTAAGGTCACATTAATATGAATTTTTTGAATAAAAATAAACCAAGTTGTTGCCTTTGCATCAAGAGTGAAAGTTGTTACTTGTGTAGTACCATTTTCCCAAATTATTTGATTGAAGAAATCCCATAATGACGATCCTTTTACAAATATTCCAGCAATATGTATATCTAAATCAATTTGGACATAATAATCCGTTGGTGTTGTATTATATTTGATTAGTACGGATCCTATGTCAGAATTAATATTAATTCGTTCTATTGGCGCCGGTGAACTTGGATTGTAATAATAAGTATTCTCATAGTTAATTTCTCCCCATGTTGCAACCACTAGAATCCCTATTGCTGTTCCACCTGTAATAAGACAAGCTGCTACGATAAATAATGTAATTTTTGTACTTCTTTTCAGTTTAATCACTTATTTTTAATTCTGTTTATATTATGAATTGAACAATCCAAACCAATATATAAATGAATTTTAGACTGATCTTTGAGTTTTCTTATAAAAAAAGGTAGAATAGAAATTTGTCTAATTCAAAGCTCATTAATAATAGATTGAGCAAATTTTTTCGCATTTTCAAGATCTTCTTCATTAGGCCTTCCTTTGAGTCTTTCTTGGTGTTCTTCAGCTTTTTTTCTCTTCTCAGGTGGTAATTTATCGAGCATGGACATGATCGTTGCTTCAGGGATACCTATATTTTCACCCATGCAATCGAACTCCCCTATTATTATAGAATTTAATTTTTCAAGTTTTCGTTTGACCAATTTAAAAGAATCTTGATAGCTGTCGGAACTAGCATGAGTAGAGAAGAACACAAAATTTTGGGGTAATTCTTGAGCAGCATTTACTAATTCTGGCAGTGATTTATTAACACGGCTTGCATATACACCTGATCCTAAAAAAATTATATCATAATCTTTTAAACTCATCGGGTCAACTTCTTTAACAGGCTTAAAATCAACTTCATGACCTTCTAAACCATCTTTCATACTTTGAGCAACCTTTTCTGTATTTCCTGTGTTTGAAAAATATGTAACTAAAATTTTCAAAATCATCACTTATCTTATTCATTTTTTAATTTTAATGAATACTTAATGGTAAATAAGATTTTAACCTTTAATTTCTAATTTAAAAAATTTAATTGCATTCTCTACTGTTTTTTCGCTTACCGTTTTTTGAGGAATATTATGAGAAAATGCGATTGCAGCAATCGAATATCTTACATTTGAAGGAACATTCAGCGGACCTCTTTTAAAAGGATGTTGATAATATGAATCAGTCTCAGTTACTAGCGATTCCAATGGAGAAAATTTAGTTACTCTACGCCATCTATTAAATCCATAAGCAGAACTAGGAACTGAAAGTGTAAATCCTTGATTTGGTAAAGTTCTTCCATATTCTTCTGGTCCAGAAAAACAGTGCCACATAACCCTCTGAGGTTCTATTTTGAATTCTTTTAAAATATTAAGAATTTCCTTGTTTACTCCATCCTTTTTATTAAATCTATGTTTTGGATTTTGTCTGTCAAATTCATGTTCAGCAGCATTCCTAACATGTAAGATGTAAGGTTTCTCAAGATCTTTTGTTAATTCAAATATCTGTTTAAGCACTTCTACTTGCTTAGTTCGTTTTTTAAGAGTTTTTGCATGATGAAAATCTAAACCAATTTCCCCAATGGCTAAATATTTGTCTTGATTATTTTGAATGAAGGCAAGCCAATTCTTCCATTCTAAATCATACTTCTCTTTAGGAGTGTATGTAACTGTCTGTGGAGCCCAACCACATGTAAAACCAAAATTTCTTCCAAATTTCTTCATGAAATCTAGAGTAAAGTTTAATGTCTGCATGTCTATAGTGCTTGTAATTAGATATTGACCACCCAATTTGAAATAATTTAAATATTGTACTTTATCTGATGGTAATTGATCCCTTTTAGGACGATGAAAAGGTAGGTGACAATGTACATCGATGAATTTAAGATTTTCTTCAGGTTCAGGGATATTTATTTTTTTTGGCATTTTACTTTAAAAGAAAAGACTATTTTGAAATTTACAGTTGGTTAAATTTTTAAATAAATTGTTTTATTAAGATTTTATCAATTCAATTATGAATGAATCTAAAATGACAGGGGAAACAGAAAGTAGAGAAGGAATAAAGAAATTTCTAAGCACCATATTTGGTTTTTTAATTTCATTAGCAATTTTCGTAGTAATTTATGTTTTATCGATATTACAAAGAGATTGGATGATAGGAGATTTGATTCCACCTGAGTATGTAACTCACTTTGTAGCTATTCTACCAGGACCATTATGGACTGATACAATTTTATTATATTTATTTCCAATAGCTTCATTTGCCGTTTTCTATTTCATTTCTCCTTATACAACTATATTTTTCATAAAATTAC
The DNA here is from genome assembly GCA_020344955.1 of Promethearchaeota archaeon. Taxonomy (GTDB): domain Archaea; phylum Asgardarchaeota; class Lokiarchaeia; order Sigyniarchaeales; family SOKP01; genus Loki-b32. The sequence goes on from CP070831.1 coordinate 2,003,626, forward strand.
ATCAACTTATATACCGGTCTAAAAAGCGTTTTAATTATGGTATTGTCAAGTTAGGATCTCAAATGAAGCCTTTTATGATATTTCGAAGATCTCTAATTGTGAGTCTATTTTCTTTTAGCATTAGTGCCCTAATAGTTCAAGCAGGTGGTTGGAGTTTGTTTAGGGCAGGTGGAGTATTGAATCCAATATTAAATGAAGCAGAAGGAATATTCTTAGGAACTTTCTTTATTATACCTTTTGTTTTGTTATTATTCTTCCCAATTTGGTTATTAGAAGACTCTGGAGTGGTAATATTTCGAAATTATCCCGAAAAACGAAGGCCCCCCATTATTGAGGGAACCCATGCTCCATATATAAATGTTCTTCAAGGTTATGCAGGGATTTCCACAATTATAATTCTTATTACTTATGTCACAGCAACACTAGCAGAATCTGGTCTTGGTCCAGCAGTTCTAACTCCAATTATCTTAATTGTACTACCATTTTTCATCACAGGTCTTTTTTCTTTTGCTGTTTATTTCTATGAAAAGAATATTCCAAAACTATTGAATAAAATCCAACCACGCCTGGATAAACTAAATCTTTCCGACATTGAAATTCCTAAATTTAATGAAATGAAAAAGAATTAATCAAAAATATTAATAAAATTCTTGTTTTTCCTTTTTTTTCCTTTTAAGGTTATATTAGATAACATAGTAACTAATTCTTTAAATAGTGTCCTTTATTAAAAACTATTATGAGTGATCCTTTAAAATCCAAACTCAAGGAGTTAGATATAAAAAAGAAGGAATTACAGCCGAAAATTGATGAGATTAATTCAAAAAGAGAAGAAGAAATCGAAAATGTCAATAAAAAATACGATCATATGATATATGACATAAACTATACTGCTCAGCAACTAGAAAATGAATTCTATAATGATCTAATTAAATCTTTTGTAGAGATTGTTACCAGAGAATTCGATAGAAAAAGAAGTTCGGATATTTATGAAGTATCCGATGAATTTCAAGATTATAAAGAATCTATTGGTGAATTTGAAATATTTCCAGAAGAATTGATAAATAGATTGCAAAAAGTAATTAACGGAAATCCAATTGAAGATATAATGTATGATCTTGATAAAATTCAACAAAAATATTTGAGAACTTAATCCCATAATATTTGAATTTAATCCTCAGATTACTGCGATGAATTACGAATCAAACATGCTCTTTTTATGATAATATTTGGATATTACATAGGTAAATATGTATATTTGTATCTCTTGGATTATAGTTAAAAACACTTAGAGTTGTTAAATCATGGAGTTATTTGAAGAAGAAGTAGAAATATATAATTCCAAAATGCGGCTTTTGAATTGGCTTTATGATGAACTTAGAATACATCCAGAGATTTCTAAAGATTTAATTAATGAAAAAGGTCAAAAATTACCTTTAAACCTCTAAAAAGTCTTAAAAATATATCTTTATTATAGATTTTAATATACTTTCAACTTTTTTAATATAATTAAAAATATCTCCCTTCTCTGGAATATGAATAAAAATAACTGGATACTCCTTTTTTGAAAGATAAAGTGCCCAATAATAGAGATAATTACATAAATAGAAGCCGGGGAAAAATGAAATTGAAATTAATTTTTTGTCTTCAAGATATGAGTATATCTGATTCAGATTTAATGATGTTTTGATCCATGGAGAATAATTCATTTTTATACATCCAAATTTGAATTTATTTTCATTATCTAGACCAATCTTAAAATTCCATCCTAGTGTCTCAAGGTGAATTTTTTTACTAGAGTGAATCCCTAGGAGAATTACTAGACTTAATTTTTTATTAAATTTTAATAAAAAGTTCTTGTATTCTTTAATACTTTGTTTCCAGCTTACAGGTATTATTCTTTTAATAATTTGAAATCCGTTATTATTAAATCGAAATTTTTTAACAAGTTCACTACTTAAATTTGTAGTGTTATTCCCATATGGATCAAATCCAGTTAATAATATCAAAATTATGTTAATTAAGTCAATTTTAAATAAAAAATTTTAAAAAAAATATATGAAAAAGAAGATAAAATATTGTTTTTAAATTAAATTATTCTGCTGATTTAGCTCTTTCTTTTTCCAAGGCTACTAATTGTTTTTCTAGAGCCTTAATCTCAACTTGAACTGCTTTAATCTGGTTTTTCTTGTCATTTTCAATTTCTTTCAATTTTGCATTTAAAGCTTTTGCCTTTTCACTTTTCAACTGAGCGAGTTTTTTTGCTGCTTCTTTAGCAGATGCAATCTTATCTTTCTTTTTCTGAGCCCATTCCTCAGCTTTTTGAATCGCCTCATCTCTTAATTGGTCTTCTTCATTAAACGTTGTTTGTGCTTCTTCAATTTGAACGTCGTATTCTTCTTCGATTTCAGCTTCTGCTGAAGCATCTCTTTTTGAAGCTTCTTCCTCTATTCTAGTGATTTCATCTTCCTTTGCGCTAATCTGACCTCTAATATATTCTTCAGACATTTAACATCAATTTTTTATAATTTTCAAATTAATTATTTTCTTTGATATTTCTGTTAAACTATCAAATCTTTTAAATTTTAGGCTTGTTATACCCTCTTTAAGTTAACTAGCTTTTTAAACTTTTTACAAGTTAACTCAAAAAATATTTTTAAGAGGGCTAAAAATTTTATTTATTTTGTACAGTGAATTCCCAAGCACACCAATAATTCTCTGGATGTTTATCAGGAGGACATGCTATACAGTTAGTCTCAATACGAGGATCTATAGTTTTAGCAAATAAACTATATTCTGGTATGCCTACTTGTTTGCAAGGGAAATCTGGAAGACCCTTACGTTTCCTGGCAGACTGAACTCGGCAATCATTCATTCTGAATAAACATTTATTGTCTGAAATCTTAACAACTTCTTGCTTATTAATATTAGCATAAACCCTATATTTTAAAGCTTTAATTAAAGCAGGAATTCCACCATTTTGAGGTATTTTAAATCGATTCATTATTCTTTTTGCCTCAATAACCGTAAAACGTTCCCATTGTTTTACATCAAGCTCAATTGCCTTTTCAAGCCCATATTCCGATTCTACTGCTTGAAACCATGTTCCATCAATTGCTAACCAATTTTTAGAAAGATCTTCGATATAGTCTAATAAAACTTCTTTAGAAAACGATTTTAAATCTTCTCTCAATTCTATCAACATTTAACATAAAATAAAATTAATTTTGAAAATTATTGAAAATTTAAATAGTTAAACCTATTTAATTAATAATCTCTTAGACTAAAACCTACGGGGATAAAAATGGGTGTTCTCCAAAAGAAAAATTTAATAGCATTTTAATTTTAATTATTTTAGCATCTATTTTATCCAGAAATACAAATAAAATTGAAAATGGTTGAATAAAATGGGAAAGACTTTAACAGAAAAAATATTAGAACAACATCTAGTTGAGGGTCAATTAGAAAAGGGAACTGATATTGCCATCAAAATAGACCAAACATTAACCCAAGATGCTACTGGTACTATGGCATATTTACAATTTGAAGCTATGGGAGTTTCGCGTGTTCAAACTGAATTATCAGTAAGTTATGTCGATCATAATACCTTACAAACTGATTTTAAAAATCCCGATGATCATAGATATCTTCAAAGTATTGCTGCAAAATACGGTTTGTATTTCTCACGCCCAGGAAATGGAATTTGTCATCAACTTCATCTTGAACGATTTGCTCGACCTGGAAGAACTTTATTAGGTAGCGATAGTCATACACCAACAGGAGGAGGTGTTGGTTCAATTGCAATTGGAGCTGGAGGCCTTGATGTCGCTGCAGCTATGGCGGGTGAATCATTTCGCCTAAAAATGCCTAATATCGTTAATGTATACCTTACAGGTAAACTTCCAGATTTTGTATCTGCAAAAGATGTAATTTTAGAAGTATTAAGAAGAATCGGAGTAAAAGGAGCAGTAAACAAGGTTTTAGAATATACTGGCCCAGGAATAAAAACACTAAGCGTACCAGAAAGAGGTACTATAACTAATATGGGAACTGAAACTGGAGCAACAACATCAATTTTTCCTTCTGATGAGATTACTAAAGAATTTTTAGAAGCCCAAGAAAGAGGAGATCAATGGATTCAATTAGAACCAGATAATGATGCATTATATGATGAAAAAATTGAAATAAATCTAAATGAATTAGAACCTCTTATTGCTGAACCACATAGTCCTGGTAAAGTTAAAACAGTTAGAGAGTTAGAAGGGATGAATGTAGATCAAGTTTGTATTGGGAGTTGTACTAATTCTTCATTAAGAGATTTAAAAATAGCAGCAAATATGTTAAAAGGAAAGACAATCGCTCTGAATACAGTCTTAACTGTATCTCCAGGGTCAAGACAAGTAGTTGATCATATGGTTGAATCGGGTGAAATGAGTTATATGGTAAAAGCTGGAGCAAGAATATTAGAAAATGCATGTGGTCCTTGTATTGGAATGGGTTTAGCACCCAAAAGTAATGCAGTCTCCCTAAGAACGTTTAACAGAAACTTTCTAGGTCGATCAGGTACTAAAAGCGCTAATGCATATTTAGTAAGTCCAGAAACGGCAGCAATTGCTGCTATTGAAGGAAAAATAACTGATCCGCGAAAGTTTGGTACATTACCTAAATTCACCATGCCAAAGAAGTTTTTAGTAAATGACAACATGATTGTTCCACCTTTACCTCCTGAAAAAGCTAAAGATGTGGAAATTGTAAGAGGTCCTAATATCAAACCTTTACCTGAATTTAATCCTTTGCCAAATAAATTAGACGGAGAAGTACTCTTGAAAGTTGAAGATGATATAACTACTGATCATATTATGCCTGCTGGGGCTAAAATCTTACCATTAAGAAGTAATATACCAGAAATAAGCAAATTTGTGTTTAATGTAGTTGATGAATCTTTCCATGACAGGTCTCTTGAAAAAGGAGGAGGTTTTATTGTTGGAGGGGATAATTATGGTCAGGGTTCAAGTCGTGAACATGCAGCAATTGCTCCTAAATATCTTGGAATAAAAGCAGTCATAGTAAAGAGTTTTGCTCGCATACATCTAGCAAATCTTGTAAACTTTGGGATTGTACCTTTGACTTTTGTAAATAAAGAAGACTATAACAACATTGAACAAGGAGATCAATTTGAGATTGATATAACTACTATAAAATCTGGCAAGGTTTCATTAAAAAACATCACAAAAAATGTTGATTTTGAATTGAAACATTCTCTTAGTGATCAAGGTTTAGAAGAGTTGATGGCTGGTGGTAAATTAACCCTTATAAAACAAAAACATGCTCAATTTTAGATATTATACAAATTTTTTTTACTTCTTTTATATTTAACATTATGATGTTTGATAAAAAATTCAAACAAGATCCTAAAAAGCGATTTTCTTCAAGAGTAGAGAAGTATATTAAATATAGACCTGGATATCCACAGGAAATAATCAAATTTTTGAAAGAAAAAAATATTTTATCTAAAGAGTCTGTAAATGCAGATATTGGGTCAGGAACAGGTATTTTGAGTGAATTATTTCTAAAAGAGGGTAATTTGGTTTATGGAGTTGAACCAAATATCGATATGAGAAAAGCTGGGGAAAATATGCTTTCCAAATATTCAAATTTTATTAGCATTGATGGATCTGCAGAAGACACTACGTTAAAACCAAAAACTATTGATATTATAGCAGCAGGGCAAGCATTTCATTGGTTTAATTTGGATAAAACCAAATTAGAATTTCAACGTATTCTCAAACCAGAAAGTTGGGTTGTATTAATATGGAATCGTCGAAAAAAGGAGATAAATGAATTTTTAAAAGAATATGAAAAATTTCTCTTGAAATATGGAACAGATTATAAGGCGATAGAGAAGAGTAAACTTGATTTTGAAAAATTTTTTGGAGGGAATCAATTAAAAATAAAGTATCAAATAGAAAATTTTGATAATTTTCAAATATTTGATTATGAAGGTTTAGAGGGGAGATTACTCTCTACATCATATATACCTTTAGATGATAATCCAAAATATAATAATATGATATCTGATTTAAAGCAATTATTTAAAAAGCATCAAAAAAAAGGATTTATTAGGTTCGAATACAAGACTGAAGTTATATACGGTCAATTGACATAATTTAAAAAGCATTAAGATTCTTCGAGAAAGAAATTTATCGAACCCTTTATTGTCTTAAACTTTTCAAGTGAAGATTTTATATCTCCTTTTCTTAATAACAGCAAACCTTCGTTATTTAGCTTTTTAACTAATTCTTTAAGCTCTTCAAAACTATGATCTTTTTGAAGTTTCATCAATAGTTTTGAATTTTCTTCAATTATATCAGTTTTATTTATAGATTCGGCGAATTTTAAAAGTTCTTCACACTTTGAAATCGCTAGTTCATATTTTTTATCTTTTTGAAGTGCTTTTATTTCTTGATTTATATCTTCAATCTTATTTACCTTATCTAAATAGGCCTTTTCTGCGTTTAAAATATCATTTTGAATATATTCTAATTCTTGTAAATAATCACTTATCTCATTTTCTTTTAATTTTGTGATAATCGAGCTTAATTTAAGTTTAATATCATCAAAAAGAAATTTTTCTTTTAATTTAATACTCTGCTCGATTATTTCCTGAGCATCTGCCATAAGTTCTTTTCGAACCTTAGCTTTTAAATGTTTATGCTCAAAATCTAACCATTTTTTTGCATAATCACTATCATCAAGTTGAGAAAGTAAATTTTTTGCTTTGTCTAGCGTTTCTTCGGTTTTTTCATAATCTTGAGCCAAAAAACCTGCATTAAAACTATATTCTAATTGATTTAATTCATCTTTCAATTTATTCATTTTTTCAAGTCTTTGCCTTTCTTGCTCAGCCCGTAATCTTTCACGCTCTTTTTCCTCTTTTTCTTTTAATAATTTTTTAATTCGAGCAATTAAATCTTCTTGTTCTCTAATAAAAGATTTCAAATCTTCTGGTTTTGCTAATTCTATAATTTCATACGCAAGTGATAACGCTTCTTTTAATTGACCTTTTATATATGCCTGACCTTGGATAGCAAGTCGATTATCAATTTGCTCTACAATTCTAATTTTCCTTTTTTCTTCTTTTTCTTTCACTTCCTCTACAGGTTCTGATTGATCTTCAGTCAAATTTTTCACTCTTTTTCTATCTTTTTAATTCTTATACTCTTGTAATTGTAGAATTATTTTCTCAAAGAATTCTAAAGAGCCTGAACATGAACCCTTATTTAGAGCTTCAATTCCATTTTTACTTAATTCTTCTATATTTTCTAACAATTGCTGAGCACTAATGAATTTTTGTTTATAATCGTCCCATTTCTCTTTTTCATCATCATCTACTATTTCTCCAAGGAAAATGTCTCCTTTTTCGAGGAGATCATTCAATTTATTGATTTCCATATTTTTTAATAATAAAGTAAATTTTTTTTCTAACTTTAAAAGTTCATCTTTTATTTTTGCTTGTTTTTCCTCAAATTCTTTTCTTTCTTTAATCTCTTTCTTTGTTGATTCTAAAATTTGTGTATAATTCTCAATTAGATCAGATTTTTTAAGTGTTTTAGCAAGATCGATAATTTTTTCACAATCTGCTAAAACTTCATTAAAAAGGGCATTTTTTCTATTTTTTTTAATTGAAATTTCTAATTCAACAATTTCTTTATTCATTTTTTTAAATAATTGTTCGGCTGATTCAATCTCGGAAGTTAGTAGTTCTAATTTACTTCTGTATTCTGGAACATCTATTTCTTCTGCTCCTTTTAATAATTCTTTTGATCTTGATTTTATTTCCATATATTGATGGTTTTCTTTCAATGTACTAATTTTTTTCGAGAAATTATCAAATTGTTCGATAAAATCTACTCTTTTATAAGCTTTTTCTATATTTTGCTTGAATTTTACCCATCTATTCTTAATTTCATCATCAATTAGATTAGAAAGTAAACCTAATCCTTTTTCATAAACCTCCGTTGCTTTAGGCAAATCAAGATTTTCTATTAATGATTTTAATTCCTTTTCAATTCTTAAGAGATTATTTTTTATTTTCTCCTGTTCCGAATTCCATTTTCTTTTTTCTTTTAAAATTAATTCTTTAGCACTTGGGATTAGAGTTAAATCATATATAGCTTCATAATTTTTAACAAATTTATCAATTAAATTATGTGCATCTAATATACGTTCAGATCTGATTAATTCATTGTATTCTTTTTCTATTTTTGTAGTTTCTTCCTCAATTTCGGTGACAATTTGTTGATTTTCAAACTTTTCTGTTAATGTTGAAATTAAACTTTTTTGTTCTGTTATTAGAGCATCATCTTCTATCTTTATTGCTAATTCTATAATTTCTTTCAGTAAGTCAATAGCATTTTTATACTCTTCAGATTGTATTAGATTTTCAGATTTTGCTTTTAAATCATCAACTTTTTCCAAAATTGGTAAAACAGTTTTTTCTTGATAATTTATTATCTCATATAACTCGTCCTTTGACAAATTTAAATTATTGAAAAATTCAAATGGTTCAGATCTCATATCAAAAGTAATATTTCTAATAATTCTAAACTGTGGGAACTCTTCTTTCAATATCACACGGATGTTAGGAATATGGTTTTTCAAAGCTTGAGTAGCATTCTTGCCAATCCAAATATACATTGTTTTTATTTTTGTGATATAAATAGCTAAAATATTGACAATTGTGAAGACTTCCTTTATGTGTTCATAGGCGACCTCATCAAAAGTGCCATCATAATTAAGTTTGAACGTTTTTATAACATTTTCAACCATATTACCCTAACCTTGTATATTGTAATTACATAGTCAAAGATCTTGTTTTTAAACATTTGCGATTAGATATATAGAATTATATAATCAGAAAGTTAATATAATTTTATCAAAATTAAACAATTGGAGGTTATTTTATGAAAGAATACAAAGTCGTAACTATTAAAGGAGGAAAAACTGTTCAAAAATTAATTGATAGTGCTCAAGAAAAATTGGATGAAATGGCTGCTCAAGGCTGGGAATTTAAATTTTTGGATAATATACTATGGATTTTTGAAAGAGAAAAATAATTTAAGATTCTCATCCACTATGAATTAACCAGAATAAACTTTCTTTATATCACCAAATTCCTCTAAAAATTCTGCAAAATCGCGAACAACTCTAGGATAAAAAATATGATTAAATTCTAATGTCAAAACAGCACTAATCTCCTTAAGATTAAAGGATAATTCCATGAAATTTTTCAACTCACGAACGTCCCCTCCCGATAAATCTGGAGGTACCGGGACTTTGAACTTCTCATAAACATTTGAGAGTAAAATTGGTATGTAATGTATTAGATTTCTCATTCCTACATAATTTAAAGTCCATTTCTGTTTAAAATAATCTGGTTCTTTAATAAGAGTAATGTCTAAAGAAAGCGTCTTACATAAATGATTCCATTGAGCTTGTAGATCATTTTGTAATCTAACTAATTCATCATACTTTTCAGAAATTAATTTATCAGTTATTGAAGTTAATGAACCAAGTTGCTTTACTGAATCCAAGATTTTATATTCATGCTTGGTAAAAGTGTCAACTAATTCAAGTCCAAATAAGACTAATTCGTTTTTTGATATTTCAGGGGGAGCATTCCCTTCATTGAGTTTATTAAATAGATCAAACATTATTTTTTTAAAATTTCCAAGTCGTCGGTAAAAGGCTTTTTCCATAATTGGCCAAGTTAGAATTAATGTTTCTTTATTTTGCATTGAAAAAAAATAACTTGTACAAAGGGCAATAGCAATTACTCGTTTTAATTCTGTAGAATCGCACTTCTCTATAGTATCAAGCGAACTATGCCAGAATGGATCATTATGTCCAATCATTATACCAGGAATTTTTATAGGGGCTCCTACGAATACACCATGGTCACTCCCACCTGAATAGGGAGTGAAGCGATATCGCATCCGCATTTTTGTACCATTTACTGCTACTCCTTTAGTGTGATCTGCAATTATTCTAGTGAAATATTTAATAACATCATTCAAAATTGATGGTCTTGAATATGGGGCTAAACAAATCTCACAAGGTTCTCCTATTATAAGGGGATGCTCTCCGATCATGTCTAAATTTATATTAAATAATGCACTTTTAACAATTTCTTCATGTTCCTTAACCCATGGATATGTACCATGAAACTCTGGGACCCAGAGAAATCTTAAAGTTCTTTTAGGTGGCTCTAATATTTTTTGCTTTATAAGTGCTCTGAGAGAACGAGCAAATTCTATTAATCCTCCAGATCCACTAGCATTATCATTGACTCCTGCTCCAGGATGGCAGATATGTGCTGTTAATATGATTTCTTCTTGAGGTTTTTCTGTGCCGCGAATCGTAGCAGAAATTACTTCTAATTTTCCATCATACAGCTTAGCATTAATAGTACAATGCAATTTAACAGGTCCTTTTCTTAGAAGCTCTTTTAAATAAAGTGCTTGTTCGAATGTTATACTAAACCCAAAACTCGTTTTCTCTAGAACTTCAGCTATTGCCGGAAATCTATTATACACCGTCATATTTGCATAGTTGGCTGCTCTTTCTGCACTGGGATATACAATTACGCCTAAAGCACCCTTTTCGACATATAGAGGAGGCACTATTATTCTTGGAGCTTCCATTAATATTATTTTCCCCTGTATATCTTTTCCTTCAAAATCCTCTTCTTTAATCCCTTTTCCAACATCAATTAATTCCGCTTCGACATCACAACTTTTTGATCTCCCTACAATACACATAGGAATATCTTGAAATCGACATAATAATTCATTTTTTGGTTCTATTAATGATAATTTCCCTGATTTAATTTCCCAACTTTGGGTTACTATCCATTCCCAAGTCTTAGTTTTTCCATCTGCAGGATATTTATGGAGTTTAACTTCATCTAAACCATATGATTCTAATTCTTTCATTACCTGTTCCACTATTTCATGGTAATCTTGTGAACCTACTACTCTATTATACTGCGAGATTTTTGCTACCCAATCCAACGCGTATTTTCCACTAACTTCATTTAATACAATGTCGATAATTTTGGAGAGATCTTCCATATACAAGCAACTCTTCGAAACTATGTATGAAATAATTAATTTGATAATACACGCAATTAAAATATAAAACTTATGATTCTTGAAGTTTAGATAAAATAATATCTAAAATTATTTTAAATATCCATAATCATTCTTAATCTCGTGAATAATTTTATAGAATATGATGGAGAGAAAATTTCAATTGTAAATAGTTTTTTAGATCTAAGCTGGAGAAAGATTAAAGATTTTTCCAATATAAGTGGATTAGCTCGATCTACACAGTTAAGTGAATTAATATTAAGAGAAAACGATTTAATATCGATTCCTGAGACGATAGGGAACTTGATTTGAAAAAAGGATTTAAAAAAAATGAATGCAATAGGTCTTGTTGTTGTCATTATAGGAATTATTGTAATGTTTTATTTTTTCTGGCCTATGATTAAAGGGGCACCATGGGTTCCAACGGGAATGAAAAAAGTACGAAAAATGTTGGCCCTAGCTGATCTAAAACCTGATGAAGTTCTTTATGATTTAGGTTGTGGAGATGGACGATTCATAGTAAAAGCAGCACGAAAGTTTGGTGCAAAAGCTGTAGGCATTGAAATCAATCTTTTTCTTTATTTATGGTGTCAGTTAATAATAACAATCTTAGGTCTGCGAAGGAGAGTTAAAATAATTTACGGCAATTTTTTTAAACATAATTTGAGTGAAGCAGATGTAGTAATATGTTATTTGTTACCAGAGACTAATGACCGATTAGAGCATAAACTTATAAGAGAACTTAAACCAACTGCCCGTGTAATTTCAAATTCTTTTGTGTTTAATAAATTACCAATTGTTAGTGTAGACATAGATAAAGGAATTTATGTTTATTATGCTAGAATGGAAAATTTATTATAATGGGATTAAATTTTTTACTTTATATTTAGTTTCTAATTTTTAAAAGTTAATTCAAAATCATATTATTTATAGGAGAAAAAGAAATGACTGATGTAAGTATAATAGAAGATTCTGATATATATAGGAAGCTACAACAACATTTAGACAAAATGCCTATAGGATTCCCCTCTGTGAAATCAGGCGCAGATATACGCGTATTAAAACATCTTTTCACACCTGAAGAAGCAAAGGTTGCTATGTTTTTAAAATTCGGGTGGGATAGGGACTTAGAATCATTAGATATTATTTACGAACGCGTAAAGGATACGGGAATTTCCCTTGAAGAACTTGAAACTATTTTAGATAGAATGGTATCAAAAGGTTCAATTATGTACAAAAGAGAAGGGGGAAAAAAATATTATGGGAATGCTCTTTTAATGATAGGCATGTATGAGTTTCAAGTAAACCGACTCACAAAAGAATTTGTTAAAGATTTTGAAGATTATTATGTTCAAGGATGGTTACCAGAAGCATTCAGGGTGAGAGCTGCCCAAGTACGTACGATTCCAGTTGAAAAAAGTATAGAACTCGAACATAATATTAGTAATTATGATGATATTACCAAGCTTCTTGATTCTTCAGAAGGGCCATTCGCAATAATGAATTGTGTGTGTAGGCAAGTAAAAGATATTTTAGAAGATCAATGTAAAGTCACTGATAGAAGAGAAGTTTGTATGGTAGCAGGTATGATGGCTCAAACCATTATAGATCTAGAACGGGGACGAGAGATAACTAAACAAGAAGCTTTCGAGATTTTGCAAAAGAACCAAGAGGAGGGACTTGTACTTCAACCAGATAATTCACAAATTTTATCGTTCGTTTGTAGTTGTTGTAGCTGTTGTTGTGAAAACTTATCTAAATACATCTTGTTACCTAATCCTGCTGATGTGGTAATTGCAAATTATTACGCAGAAGTAGATTCAGATTTATGTACTGGATGTGGAACCTGTGTAGATATATGCCCAATGAAAGCGATTAAGCTCAAAGATGAGATTTCTTTAATAAAAAGAAAACGTTGCATAGGATGTGGTAATTGCGCAGCAAAATGTCCATCAGAAGCTATTCAAATGAAAAAAAGAGAGAGACAATTCACACCATTTCCATCAATGGACGTACTATTTGACAAAATTATGCAAAGAAAAATCAGATTAGAAGAACAAAGTAATAAAAAGTGAATTATAAAAATTGACTAAAGAGTACGTGTAAATAATTAAAAATATAATTCTTTATTTCCTCACCTTTCTTTTCAAGATTTCTTTAGAAATTATTACTAAGAATCTTATATTACTCCTAAATCCTAGATTTGATCAATGTGATTAAACTTTGAAATAGTCATGTGAAACATTAAAGAACTAATTTTTAGAATCTATTCTTCAGCTTTATTAAAGAATTTAATTTTCATTAAATCCAGAATTAAAAAATGGTCTATTTAAGATTTTTATCTAAAGCCCTTTATTTACAGTTTAAAATAAAATTAAACGAATTTGTAGTGATATAATTATGAAAAAAATAGTAATAATTGGCGGAGGAATAGCGGGGTTATCTGCTGGTTGTTATGCTAAAATGAATGGATATGATGCACATATATTCGAGATGCATGATCATCCTGGAGGTCTTTGCACTGCATGGAAAAGAAAGGGATATACATTTGATGTTTGTATTCATTGGTTGGAAGGTACTTCTCCCAATTCACCATTCCATAGGATATGGCAAGAATTAGGTGTTATCCAAGATAAAAAAATTCATTATCATGATGTTTCTGTAAGATTAATCTCAAATGGGCAGATTGTTAATTTTTATTGTGATCCTGATAAATTAGCTAAACATTTAAAAGAGATTGCTCCAGAAGATAGTGAAATGATAGATGAATTAGTCTATACTATAAGAAAAGTATATAAGCTGTTTAATATGCCTTTAACAAAAGCTAAAGAACTATCTAATGTAATAGATAAGCTTAAAATGGCAAAAAGTTTCATGCCCTTTATGAAATTCTTTATCAAATATGCAAGAATGAATATAAATGATTTTGCAGCTAAATTTAAAAATCCTATCTTACAGCAAGCTATACTAGGTCTATTGGCAGATACCGAATTTGATGTATTTTTCGGTATTCCTTTTATGATTGCAACTCAAGGTTGTGGATTCCCAGAAGGAGGTTCTCTGAATTTCTCTAAGAGTATAGAACAAAGTTTTATTAAGTTAGGTGGTAAAATTGATTATAATTCAAAAGTTAAGAAGATTTTAGTAAATAATAATAAAGCTATTGGTATAAAACTTGAGGATGGTACAGAGGTGAATGCAGACATGGTTATTTCTGCTGCAGACGGTTATAGCACTATCTTCAAAATGTTAGATGGTAAATTTATAAATAAAAAAATCAGAGATTGCTACGAAACTCAAGATACATTCCCTACTTATTTACAAGTATCCATTGGTGTAGATATGGATTTGTCAAAGGAGCCCAATCTTAATAACACTATTTATAATTTTTATAAACTTGAAAAACCAATTGAAATCGCTGGAAAAGAGCACAGATTCATTAGCCTCAAGAATTATGCTTTTGATCCAACGCTTTCCCCCAAAGGTAAAACTACTCTCGTTGTTGGTTTCAGTTGCAAATTTGAAAATTGGGAAAACTTATATCAGGATAGAGAAAAATATCAACAAGAAAAAAAAAAGGTGGAAAGTGCTGTTATTTCTTTTCTGAAAACAATTATCCCTAATATTGAAGATAAAATTGAAGCTATCGATGTAGCAACACCTATGACGATTGTTCGCTATACCAATAACTTGAAAGGCTCCTATATGGGTTGGGCTAATCCTTTTTCTGCAAAACTACCTAGAATATTACCTAAGCTGAAAAACTTCTTTATGATTGGTCAGTGGGTTGGAGATACAGGGGTATCTGGCGCGTCAAAAGGAGGTAGGGATAGTATAGAATATATATGTAAAAAGGACAAAAAAAGTTTCATTACTACTGCACCTTTCATTAATCCTTAATTCCCTAGTATTTATCCTCATTTTTTTGCTTAAACTAGTATACCTGAAGTTATTTCGTGTAAAAACATACAATTTATCATTTTCATCGCTTTAGCTAGAGTTTGTTGCATATACTCTCAGAAGTCATGATAGTACCTTATTCCTCAAACCATTTTTTTGGGATCTAATAATTCATCTAAATTATCTATTTTCAATCCCATTTCTTTAATGACTACCTTACATGACTTTCCTTCTTGGTATGCACGTTGAGCGATCTCAGAGGATTTATCATAACCAATAATAGGAGTCAAATTGGTAACAATCATTAGCATTTGCTCCAAATATTCATTGATTTTTGCAGTATTGGCTTCCAATCCAGATAAGCAATGGTCAATAAATGAATTAATTCCTCCAATTAATATTTCAATTGATTCAAGTAAGTTAATTATCATTAAAGGCTTACACACATTCAAATCAAGGATACTACCATACGCCTCTCCAAATGAAACTACAGAATCGTTTCCAATAACTTGCAAACAAATTTGTATTAATGCTTCAGATTGCGTAGGATTTATCTTACCGGGCATTATTGATGACCCAGGTTCATTTTGGGGCAATTTAAGTTCAGCTAATCCTGCTCGTGGACCACTCCCCATCCACCGTATATCATTAGCTATTTTTAACAATGATAAAGCCAATAGTCTAAGATTTCCGCTTAAGTTAACTATAGTATTATGGGACGCTATTCCTTCTGCTTTTAGGGGATTCATTTTAAATGGTAAATTTGTTATCTTTGAGAGGTTTGAAACTGTAAGTTTAGCGAAATCTTCATGGGCATTCAAACCTGTTCCTAATGCTGTCCCACCTATTGGTATATAATACAATTCATTACAAGTTTCTTTTAATCTTTCTAAATTTGTTTCAATTTGTTTTTTATAAACCTTAAATTCTAAAGACAGTGGGATAGGAACGGCATCTTGTAAATGTGTCCTTCCTACTTTGACAATATCTTTAAACTCTTTAATCTTGTTTTCTAGTAATTCTTTGAGTTTTTCTAATACAGGAAACAATTTTTGAATCATCTGTAAAGCAGATAAATGCATCGTACTAGGGATTACATCATTAGATGATTGACTTTTATTTACATGGTCATTTGGGTGTACTGGATGCTTCTTACCCATAGGGTGCCCTAAAATTTCATTGGCGCGATTTGCTAAAACTTCATTCATATTCATATTGGTTTGAGTCCCAGACCCAGTTTGAAAGATATCAATAGGAAATTGGTCTAAATATTTATTTTCCTCTATTATTTCATTAATTGCTTGAAGTATAACATTCCCATTATCTTTATTAATCAAACCTAATTCTATATTCGTTAAAAGACAAGCTTTTTTAATTTGGGCTAAGGAAGTAATAAAAATTTTAGGAAAGGTCTTTCCACTTATTTGGAAATTATTTATTGCTCTTTGAGTATTAATACCCCAATAAACATTACTTGGGACTTCCAATTCCCCCAAAACATCTTTTTCAGTTCGAAAGCTCAAATTCGCTCACAATTTAAATAATTTTTAATATTTTAATTAGAGAAAATATATAAAAAAAGTTTATACTATTTTTTAAAAAAAATTAATCACGACATAAAATTGAAATTTAATTTGGATTAATGCATTAAAAAGAGGTTATAACCATGGTAAAAGAAAAATTGGATTATAGACTTGTTGATATCGAAATTAAGAAAATTATTCAAGAATTATCTAAGAAAATTGAAGCTTATTATATCTTTCCAGAAAAAGGAGAAGAGATTTCACAATTTTTATTAAATAAACTAGAAAAAAGTAAATTCTATGGTATTATAGACCCAGTTAAGCTCGCGAGGATTATTACGAACGATTTAGTAGACGTATCCAATGATTTACATTTTTATTTAGAGTACAATCCTTCAATGGCTCAAACTTTAAAAGAAGAAGAAAAAGAGGATAAGAATGGCATTGATGATGATTATTTAGATTTTAAATTGGGTCTTAAATTCGAACAATATAAGAATTATTATATTATTAAGGCTGAAAGACTACCTGGAAACATTGGTTATATTAAATTAGATGACTTTCCGCCCTCAGAATTTGCAGGAGAGACAATAATTGGAGCATTCCAATTTCTAGCAAACAGTAATGCTTTCATTTTTGACATTCGGAATAATGGAGGGGGATATCCATCTATGGTATCTTTAATAATCAGCCATTTAATAGAACCAACTTCAAAACTACTTACAAGTATTTATGACCGTAAAAGCAACAAACATTATCAAAATTGGACAGTTCCTTATATCCCTGGGAGGCGTTTCCCAAATAACCCTGTATATGTATTAACAAGTCGTCGAACAGCTTCAGGGGCAGAAGAGTTTGCCTATGTTTTAAAGATGCTGGAAAGAGGAACAATCGTAGGAGAAACAACGCGGGGAGCAGCAAATCCCGTTGATATCTTCCCTATTTTGAATAAGTTTGTGATATGGCTTCCAATTGGAACACCTACAAATCCTATCTCAAATGATAATTGGGAAGGAAAAGGAGTATCTCCTAATTATGAAGTCCCACAAGAAAAAGCATTAGAAAAAGCTCATATGTTAGCATTCGATGAGATACTAAAAAATCTAGACGATAAAGAAATTCAGAGAATGGTACAATTTGAGTTGGAATATTGTAAAGCGATGTATAATCCAATTAATGTTGACTTGGAGATTCTAAAAGATTGGGAAGGTAAATATGACCGTTATTTAATTATTATTATAGATAACATAGCATATTTAGAACGAGCAAATTTAAGACATGAAATAATCACTAAGGATAATAACATCTTTTTTACAAATGAAACTACAAAATTTTGGTTTGAAGAAGAAGATAATGAGAAAATACTAGTAATTGAAAGAAGGGATTTTCCAACTCCGATAAAATTGATTCGAGTAAAAAATAATTCAAATTTGCAGTAAAAATAAGATTAGCCTTTCAATCAGTCGATTAGTTTTTTTTCCATGTAAATCCAATAAGGTTGCATTTCTAGTGGAACCTCGGTTTCAGGATATTTCTCTATCTCTTGAAATCCTGCTGATCGATAAACACGTTGTGCAGCTGACATAAATAAACCTGTATCAAGCCGAATTCTTGTACATCCAATTCTCTTTCCAATATTTAAAAGTTTTTTCAGAAGTACTTTACCATATCCATGCCCTCGAAAATCTGGTCTAATATACATTCTCTTTACTTCACCAATATCATCTTTTAGTTTTCTAAAAGCCCCCATTCCTATTGTATTATTGTTAATTTGTAGTATATAAAATATACCCTTAGGTGGCGTATAAGAAGCAAGTTCATTCACACTTTTTTCTGCATAATCTCGAATTGATTGCCCTAAAATGGAAATAACATCTAAATCATAATGTTTCTTAATTTTTTCTCCAATCCAAGATAGATATTCATCATTTAAATCTATTAATATTGATTTATGAATGCTCAAATCAACTGGAATATAATCAATCAAATTAAATCAATTTTTTTAAAATTAGTCAATATATCAATTTTCAAATATCAAAAATTAGATAATTTATATTATCTTTAGATGTTTTTCATAATGCAAATATAAATTTATTCTATAATAATATCCAATAATGAATTGCTCATGAATGATAAGAATATAGAAGATCCAACTTGTTATAAATGTGATTGTAGGGATAACTGTGGAATTGGGAAACCAAATAGAGAATTAGAAAATTGTCCAATAAGAATTAGTCCTAATATTCAAAAAAAAGCAATTGAATTATATGAAACAGATGATTTTATAATTAGATCTAATTTTGCTGCTACTATTGCGAACTCTCAAGGAATTTCTCCTCGTCTACAAAATACTATTAAATATGCAAAAGCAATGGGGTTTAAAAAACTAGGGATTGCTTCTTGTGGTGGTTTACAAACTGAAACTCGAAAAGCAGCAGAAATTCTTCTTCATTATGGTTTTGAAGTTAGTTCTGTATGTTGCCCTACCGGAATTAATAAAAAAATTACTGTGCAAATACCAGAAGAATTTAAAAATTATTGTAAAGAGGGATACAATTTTAATCGTATATATTGTAATCCGGTAGCTCAAGCTTTATTAATGAATAAGGCTAAAACGGATATGAATATAATAATAGGGTTATGTGTAGGTCATGATGTAACCTTCACTCAGTTGTCAGAAGCACCAGTTATCACCTTAATAGCAAAAGATTGGGTAATTCCTCATAATCCTTCAGAATCATTGAATTCTTTTTATAAAGAAATCACATAAAAAAATGTTGAAAAGAAGCTATTTTATAGATAATTAATAGAGGAGTAATTATTTCCGGTGATTTTTGTACAGCTCAAAGAAAATAAAAGCTTTAAAAAATGTGGAAGCTATAATAGCAAATATTCTCTGAGAGGTTCCACAATTAATTAAAGAAATTTTATAAAGCACCCAAAATTTCTTTAAAAATGATTAAAAAATTTTATCCATCTTCATTATATAATTTTCTTAGATTTATTCGATCAAATCCAGTTAATGCTAGAATATTAGATTGTGGTGCTGGTGGACCAGATCCTAAACTTGCCTTTTTTTATGAAAATGGGTTTGAAACATATGGAATTGATATTTCAGAGGATCAGTTAGAAGCAACAGAAGATTATTGTAAGAAGCATAATATTAAACTTAATGTTACTAAAGGAGATATGAGAAGTATCCCTTTTGAATCCAAATTTTTTGGCTATGTTTATTCTTATCTCTCCATGGTTCATTTAAGTAAAAATGAAACCGCTCAAGCTATTAATGAAATACATCGTGTTTTAAAGCAAGGCGGATTATGCTATCTAAACTTTCTTTCTAAATATGACCAAGGATATAATGAAAAAAAAGAGAGTAAACCAGGTGAAGTAATCGATAAATATGAGAACGAGGAATATTTGCATAGCTATTACGATGATGATGAACTTGATGGGTATTTTCAAAATTTTGAAATCCTTTACAAAGAAAAAAGATATATTCTTAAAGGAAAATACTTTAACACTGGACGTACGTGTATATTGGATTATATAGTTAAAAAATTGTAGTAAGCAATATGTACGGAATCAAAAAAAGCCTACTTACTTTTCCTATTTTTGCCCTACAATAATGATTCTATGAACAATTTCTTGTTCATGTATTTTGTTTAATTCTTCTTCATCAGCCATTTCTAATTTTTTAAAATAATTCAGCAGTATCGAATAAGATTTATTTATTTCTCCTTCAGTAAAACCCTCTTGGATTAAAAATTGGGTTGTTTCATTTTTTCCTTCTTTGACTAAATTAGTTCTCATCTTTATCCAATTTTTTCTTTCTTTAAAATCAATTCTTTTATCAGAAAGTGTAAATATTGAAGTCCATCCATCACATCTAATATTTTGTAAACCAATTTCTTGAAAAAATTGGGGATAACAGGAATTCCAAGGATCCCATGTGTTTGAATATTTTAATAATTGACGTCTTTTGGTAGCTTTTAAAAATATTGCTTGTCCTAAAAATTCAGATGCTTTTTGAACTTCTTCTGAAGGATAATAATGTTTTCCTGAAGGGAGAGGTTCGATGATCACGATTCTCCCATTAGTTTTAGTAATCTTTTTCATTTTTTTTAAAGCTACTATTGGATCTTTTAAATTATGTAATACTATATGAGAGATTATTACATCAAAAGTGTTTTCAGGAATTTTATTAGATTCAATTTCATCTTTAATAATTTTTATCCGATCTTTAAACCTCTCTTTCAATATATTAACAAAAGTCTCATCTGGTTCCAGACAACTTAAATTAATTCCATGAAAGAGTTTTAATAGGATATTGGTAAAAAAACCATTTCCAGATCCTATTTCTAATACTTTAATAGAGCTTTCTGAAATGAAATTCAACCATTTTTTGAAAAGTTGTAATGCATCTTCATTATATTCAAAATATCTGCCAACATCCATAGCTTCATGACTTTGTATACTGCTCCAATTTATGAGATCATCAGACATTTTCTTATCACTTTATGATGAATTATTTGGTGTAGATAATTTTTTATTAAAAAAATATTAAGAATTATTTTTTGTTAATAAACATTTTTTAACTTTTTTACTTTTTTCTTGTAAAATAGTTAATTTTTATAACTATTAGGGAAATGCTTCCCATAGAATTAATTTTTAATATTTTGAAATATTCACACATTTGGATAATTTAATTAAAATTTAATCAAATTAAAGCTGAAATTGAGAAAATTGGCACAAAAAAATATTTATGAATATGATGCGAAAAAGCTCTTAGCAAAAGAATTACCAAAATATTTTCCAAATTTTAATTATCATAATAAATTAGCAATTATAGAAGACAAAACAGATTTTGATATATTAATCGAAGAAAATCCTTGGATCAAATCTGAAAAAGTTGCTATTAAACCTGATCAACTATTTGGAAAGAGAGGTAAAGCAAAATTAATCTTATTAGATGCTGATCTAAACCAGGCAAAAGACTTTTGTAAAGACAATTTAAACAAAGAGTTTGTAATTAGTAATGTAAAAGGTAACTTAACTCGATTACTTATTGAACCTTTTATTCCTCATGAGAAAGAATTTTATGTCTCTATTACTTCTGATAGAGAAAGTGATATAATTCATTTTAGTTTTGAAGGAGGCATATTTATCGAGGAGAATTGGGATAAAGTTACCCATATTCCTATCCCTCTTGGCACAAATATAAACAAGTTTGATTTAGCAAGTCAAATGCCCGATTTAGGAGATCTAAAAGATGAATTAATCCCATTCATAAAAGGTCTGTATCAAGTTTTCGTAGATCAAGATTTTGCTTTCCTTGAAATCAATCCTTTTGCTATTACTGAAGATAAAAAAATTGTCCCTTTAGATGTTAAAGCTCGACTCGACGACACCGCTATGTTCCTCCACCCAGATACATGGGGTAATCCTGATAACCCAATTGAACTTCCAGCAGGGTTTGGACAAAAATTATCAGATGAAGAAGCAATGATAAGAGATCTAGATGAAAAAACTGGAGCCTCTTTAAAGTTGAAAATTCTGAATAGAGACGGAAGAGTTTGGACGATGGTTGCAGGAGGTGGTGCATCAGTTATTTATACAGACACAGTAGTAGATCTTGGATTAGGTAATGAATTAGGAAACTATGGAGAGTATAGTGGTAATCCTAGCCGGGAACATACAGAAATTTATGCTCAAACCATAATTGATCTCATTACAGCTCACCCTGACCCTTCAGGTAAACCAAAATACCTCATAATTGGAGGAGGAATTGCTAATTTTACCGATGTAAAAGCGACTTTCACTGGAATTGTTAGTGCTATTAGAAATTCAGTAGATAAATTAAAAAAAGCGAATGTAAAAATCTTTGTCAGAAGAGGAGGACCAAATGAGAAACAAGGTCTAGAATTAATGAAACAGGTTGGTCAAGAAACAGGTATACCAATTGAAGTATACGATAGATATACTCACATGACTAGAGTTGTAGAATTAATAAAAAAAACAGAAGAGGGAAAGATTTAAAGGAGGTAATTAAACAAAATGGAAGATTACGATTTGTTTGATAGAAATACTCAAGCAATTATATATGGTTTTCAGCAAAGAGCTATTCAAAGAATGATAGATTTTGATTATCTTTGTAAAAGAGAAACACCATCTATTGCTGGAGTAATACGCCCTACTCAAGGAGCAGCAATTTCATACCATAAAACTTTTTGGGGAAGTAAAGAAGTTGTCATTCCAGTTTATAAAACGCTTCAAATGGCGATTAAAAACCATCCAAAAGCAGATGTAATGATTAATTTTTCATCCTTTAGAAGTGCGTATCCAACAAGTAAAGAAGCACTTGAATCAGATACGATTCGGACTGTTGTGATAATTGCAGAAGGGATGCCTGAAAGGCAGAGCCGACATTTAATCAAAATTGCAGAAGAAAAAAATAAAATAATAATAGGTCCTGCTACAGTGGGAGGAATTAAGGCTGGTGCTTTCAAAATCGGCAATACAGCAGGTACAACAGAAAATATTATTCTCTCAAAATTATATAGGCCTGGTTCTGTAGGATTTGTTAGCAAATCAGGAGGCCTTTCTAATGAAATGAATTTTATGATTGCCCAAACTACAGATGGAATTTATGAGGGAATTGCTATAGGTGGAGATCGATATCCTGGTTCACGTTTGATTGATCATTTAATGAGGTATGAAGCTAATCCTAATATTAAATTGTTGGTCTCATTAGGTGAAATCGGTGGAAAGGATGAATATGCTATTGTTGATGCTCTTAAATCGGGGAAAATTACTAAACCATTAGTTATTTGGGTTGCGGGAACCGCTGCAAAAATCTTACCAAGTGGTTTGCAATTTGGACATGCTGGAGCTATGGCAGGAAGCGATATGGAGACTGCTGAAGCTAAAAATAAAGCTTTAAGTGATGCTGGAGCAATTGTACCTGAATCTTATGAAGATCTTGATAAAAAAATTAGAGAAACCTTTGATAAATTAAGACAAGAGGGGAAAATAAAACCTGTTGATGAATTTGAGCCACCTCAAATTCCCATTGACTTTAACGAAGCAACAAGAATGGGTCTAGTTAGACGTCCTACTGATGTCATTGTTACTATATCTGATGATAGAGGAGATGTACCCACATTTGCAGGTGTAGGACTAGACACAATAGTTAGAGACAATAAATCAATTGGGTATGTAATAGGCTTATTATGGTTTAAAAAAGAATTACCTGAGTTTGCTCAACAATTTATCGAAATTGTAATAAAACTCACGGCTGATCATGGACCTGCGGTAAGTGGTGCTCATAATGCAATAATAACTGCTCGAGCAGGCAAAGATCTCATGTCTGCTTTAGCAAGTGGAATTCTAACAATAGGACCAAGATTCGGAGGAGCTATATCTGATGCTGCAAAATATGTCAGAGAAGCCTTACAAAAAGGGATGAAACCACAAGAATTTGTGAAATATATGAAAGATGTTGTTAATATAAATATCCCTGGAATAGGGCATAGAATTAAATCTGTTCAAAATCCTGATGTAAGAGTTCAACTACTTAAGGAATTTGTGTTTAATAATTTCAAAAAACACCCACATTTGGATTTTGCATTAGAAGTAGAAAAAATTACGACATCTAAAAGGAATAATCTAATATTAAATGTGGACGGTTGTATTGGAATTACGTTTCTAGACTTACTAGAAAACTTGGACTTTAGTCCTGAAGAAATCGAAGATGTTATCTATAGTGAAGCACTAAACGGATTATTTGTACTTGGTCGATCTATTGGAATGATGGGTCATGTATTTGACCAGAAACGTCAAAGAGCAGGTCTATTTAGGCAACCTTGGGATGAAATTCTATTTACTGAATAAAATTCTAATAAAAAATTTTTTTTTACATTAAATCAATAAAATTAAATTCTAAAACACAAACTAAAATTCTAAAAATGAGACAATATGTATGAACGATAAAATAACCTTATTAGAATTAAAAACAATTATTGATTTATTCAAAATGTGATGAAACTCATGAGTCAATCGAATGAAAAAATAATCTACACAATTGTGGATGAAGCCCCACGGTTAGC
>CP070831.1:2028403-2041588 GCA_020344955.1 Promethearchaeota archaeon
ATTGCCCCCTTATTTGATGTAAGCGTTAACTTAAAAGCTGAGAAATATTTATTTTGTCCTATGTGTGCTAACAAAATCGAACTTACAAATTTAGAACTACGCTTCTGTGATGTTTGTGGAAATAATATAGAAAAAGAAATTAAAGAAAGAGGTTTAAGAAATGAGTGAAAAAGAAATAAATAGCATTATAAAAGAATATTTAAAAGCAGTGAAATCAAAATTACCAGAATGGTTGAAAGAGAAAAAGGAACATAAGGATATTTTAGCTGAGCTTGAAGAGCACATTTGGAGTAAAGCAGAAGAGTTATCAGGGACAAGCCAACCTACAATCAAATCAGTTGAGATAGCAATTTCGCATATGGGATCTCCTGAGAGTATTGCAAAAGAATACAAACGACGAGGAACACCAAAATATTATATTACTGAAGAATTGTGGCCATTTTATCTAAGAATCTTAGTAATTGTATTAGGAGTTATAATAGGGCTTTCAATTTTGTCTCAAGTTTTAAATCTAATCTTTGGTAATGCAGATATTGGTGAATTCTTTGGAGGTATTTTTCAAGGAATTCAAATTGGAGGATTAGCAGCATTTGCAGTAATTACAATTATTTTTGTTGCGCTTTCAATGGAAGGCTATTTTCCTGAAGATTTTAAATCTAAAAAAACTCTTGAAAAGGAAAGGCAACAAATAGAATTAGCAAGGGAAAAAGGAATTCCAATTTCAGAAATGAAAAAGAGACCAATAAAACCATATATAAAACCTGTAGGAGAAATTATAGGTGGATCAATAGGAATTATAGCAGGAATTTTTTTCATACTACAACCTATTCCAGCTATTACATCTCTAATTCATCCCGAATTTCTATTATATTTGCAATTCGCTGGAATGTTCATGTTAGTTGAAGGAATTTTAGATTTAAGTCGAGGATTGATAGGAAATAGGCAAATGTTTGCCCATCAGGTCATTCATGGTATTACTATAGGTATAAAACTTGCTTCAATATCAATAGTTATTTTGATGATGAATCGACCAGAAATTTTCCCAATATTAGTTGTTAACGAACCGGGAGACGCTCTCATAAATATCGGAATTGCTCCAGAGTTTTATGCTCTTTTTAGAGGAATTGCTGGTTTAATAATTGCTATAATCGCACTTACTACCATTGAAGATTTCTACAGAATTTATAAGGCTGAAAAATACAAAATTTAGGAATAAAATATTTTTTTTTTTATTTTTTTTTTTATTGAAATTAATTATTATAAGTCTTATTAATAGGTTACATGTGTACTACTCAAATTTACTAATCTTGGCAATATTATGCATGATGGATATTTTAGGCCTGTAAGTAATGTATTATTTGCGATATTATAATTCAAATAGTTATAAGCCAATGGAGCACCTGTATTTGGATTTGCCGCGAATCGAGGGTAATTTGAACTCGAAATAGCTACTCTTATTCTGTGACCTGGTGCAAAAACATAAGCAGTAGTCCAGCAATCAATTGTAATATTATAGACATCATATTGATTACCTGTCATAAATACTTCTGATGTATAGTTATATCTAGACCTCATAGTAAGTGAGCCATCAGTTATTAACATAGATCTGCCATTAGGATAAACATCAGTTAATTTAATGGTAAAATCAGTATCCGTGCAGTTTGAAGTAACGTATAAATTGCCCATTATTCTTCCTACAATTTCTACAGTCTCGTTTAATACAGGAGATTCAAAAATCAGCACATCAGGTCTATTCTCAATCGGTCTTTGATCCATTGGGCCATGAAGATCAAATGGTTGATTTTGTCCACCTAAGTTTGGCACTGGATCTCGAGGATCATATAGATAAGTGAAGTTTTTATTTCCTGATGGAATTGAACTATTGATCAAGCCGCCTGTAGAAGTAAAGTACCATTTATCATTCACATAATCAAGTGGCCAATCATACGCATATCGCCAGTAGTTCCATTCATTTGAACTGATGTTAACATCTCCCATTAAATAGTAGGCTACTCTCGCTCCATCCCAATTGGTGGATTTACCTAGAAGTGCATAATCAAAAACCGATTGTTCCCAACTAAAAGCAAGATCAAATCCTATAGAGTTCTTTGGGTAATCCAATTCTCCTTGTCTTGTTGAATCGAATAAGTTGACGTGAGTCCAGGGTCCCATAATCAATTTCTGTTTTCCACGGGCTTCTGGAGCACCATAATCATCATATCCAATATAACCATCAATTGTTCCTTGAAGAAAATGGTCATACCAACCCCCTACGTGAATTCCAGCTACAGAAACATTCGAATAATATGGTCCGATTGGTATTGATAAAGATGTTGAGTTATACATAGTTTCGTTTTTAGGGAAATATTTGAATAATGTATTTATCTGATATTGGAAATTCTCAGGAGCAGTACTTTTAATCCACGTTTCTACTGAGGATTTATGATAAGAACCTTGATAAATAGCATGATCAAACATTTCTGGAGTCCCAAACCATAATTGCTGTGCAACTAATCCCTCAGGAGCCATTCCTGCATAATAGTATTGATTTAAACAAAGAGCTGAGGCTCCAGCGCTTGCTATTTTTCCATTGCACCAACATTGATCTAAGATCCAATTAATTGTATCTACACCATCTTGATACGATTTTGTAAATAATAGGAATTTGTTTCCTCCTTCCGAATCATGCGTGCCTCTTAAATCTTGTATAACTAAGTGATAATCTTGTGTGGAATAAAATGTTCTATATATATCCATTCCATTTTTACCGTAGGGAGTTCTAATTAAAATAACAGGTCTAGGAGCTCCAAAGGAGCCAGGAGCAAGATAAACATCGGTAGCTAATCTTACACCATCTCTCATTTCAATCTTATAAGTTTGTTTATCTGGAGGGACGAAAGCTGCCGAAACTGAGAGGATTGTTGTTGGTGTTGCGATTAATAGGAACATCACAACAATTTGAGCAGCTTTTGGAAATTTGTTGATATACCGCTTATTATATTTTTCTATCAATTTGGAAAGACTCAGAGAAGAAGTTTTGAATCCATAATGTAAATAAACCAAAAGACTTATTCCTACTGCAGCGATTGAATAGTAATCTACTTCAATTAAAAGGAACCAGATAATCCCTATAAATGGAGTAAGAATATTTATTAATCTTGCTAGGATTACAACTGGTTTTAATCGTAAATTTTCTCCAATTTGTTTCATATAATTACTACTAACTAAAAGAGAATAAAAACAAATATAGATTGTAATTGGATAGAAAATCATTCCAAAGAGTATTATTGAAATCTGTTTAATGGTAAAGTAAATTTTCTCGTTCTTAGTAAATAGTTTTATTCTTTCTCCTAATTCTTTATTATAATCTTTATAATAATTGAAATAGTAGGTAACGACGTATAATCCACGTAAAACAATTAGTAATAGTAAATTTGTGATGAAAATTTGTTCGAGATTTAGATACCCTAAAGTATATAGTTGATAAAATATCATTATAATCCAATTAATCATAAACTTATATTGAGATTAAGTTATTAATAAAATTATCTTTTAAATCTATAGAGTCAATCATATATGGAACAGAATACAAAAGATTTTGTAAATAACAAATATCGGAGATCTTTGGGTGTTCATTTAACTTCAAAAGATATTTTTATAAAATATATCTTTCCCGAAATAGAAGAGAAGCTTTGGGATTACACTTGGATTGATTTGTATGCTGGAGAGGGAAATTTAATTTTACCTATTTTACACTCAATTACTTCCGATGAACGAATAAAATTCTTTAAAGAACACGTTTTTTTACTAGACATTCAGCAAGAAATGATACAAAAATGCATAAATAATGCCAAAAGTTATGGTATCCCTTCAGAGATTGCTGAAAAAAATATTAAATCAAGAAATAATTTAGCAAGTTTTCCTAAATTTCTGAATAATGCACCTTTTCCTTTATATCATATCACAAATCCACCGTATCTATATTTAGGATATATAAGAAAACATAAAGAGACGCAAAAATACTTAGATCTTTTTAAAGGTAAAAATGAAGGGTACCAAGACTTATACCAGATTGCTATGATAAATGATTTAAGAAAAGAAATTGATAATTTAATTTATATAATTCCATCAAATTTCTTATTTGGAGCGTCCGTTTCAAATAAGTTTCGTAGAGATTTTCTGAGAAATTATAATGTTGATAAAACGATTATATTTGAAACAAAAATATTTGATTACACCGGAACTAACATTTGTATTGGATTTTTTAAGAGGAAAAAAATTCCAAAGAGTGAAAACATAGAATTTAATGGAATAAAAATAAAAAAAAATAATAAACAAATAATAAAAAGATATCTTCTTAAACCAGAGTTCAACTATCGTGCTGGATCTGAATTCGATGAATTTCTTCAAAAATATATTGTCAAATTGCCATTAGGAGTTAATTATTACCTACATAAAGAAGAAGTGATAAAAAATAAAGGAGGCAATAAGATTAAGGTTATCGATGCTAACAATTATGAAAATAATGAATACAAGAAATTAAATCTCTATGTAAATAATTATTTAAAAGAGAAAGTGGAATCAAATATCATTTATGTTCGTACCGTTGATACAGGATCTCATCATGGAAGAGTTGGATTAGGATTAATTAGGGATGATTTTAAAGTTGATGGAATTTATGTTTCGGGAATTACATACCGTACCCATCCAATTCAAATATTTTTTGAGCCAGTGATCACACATGATGAACAGAAATTAATAAAAAGTTATTTTAATTTTATATTAGAAACTTTTAGAGTGAAATTGGACAGTGAATTCCTTACAACCTATAAATATTCTGATGCAGAGTATACAAGGAAATATCTTGGTCTAACCCAGGTTAGAAAATTAATTCAAACTTTCCCACATGGAGAACTTAATGGGGAATTCACCGGGTATTTAAAAAATTTAATTGAGAAAAAAGATTTTGACGAAATTTTAGAATTATTAAAAACTTGCTAATAAAAAGGCAATTAATCCAAGAAACATAGATATTTTTAATAATAGACTAACTTTTTTAAAGTCTTTCCTTATTAAATTTCGTTTTAACATTAATAATATAGTATAGAGAGTCAAAACTAAACCGAAAGCCATAGAAATTAAAAATAGTAAGGGATTTAATATATTGGTGAAACATGGTAATATAAAGAATATGATTGCTAATAAAGCAAATATAAGAGAAAATATTGTTGCTTTTTTAATACCAATCTGAATTGCTAATGTTTTTACTCCTTGACTTTTATCTCCTTCAATATCTTCGCACCCTTTAATGACTTCTCGAGAGAGTAGAAGAAAGAATGACGTCAAAAAGAAGTAATAAATATATGAAGGAATAAGAGAATTATTTAAGACAGCTCCATAAATAAGGCCAATTGAAAAGGAGATACTTACAATTATATTTCCAATAAATCCGCTCTTTTTACCCCAAGCTGCATATAACCACCCCATAAAAGCAAAAAATACCGCTATAATAATGTTAAAATATCCTATATTAAAAAGGAAGCTATGGAGAATAGCAATAGAAATGCCTATTAGAGAAGTTATTATCCATAAATATTTTGCTTGTTTTAGTGTTATTGCTCCTCTTGGGATAGGTCTTTCAGGGCGATTAATTTTATCAATTTCTATATCATAATAATCATTAATAACCATACCAGAACCTGCAATAAAGAAATAAGTAATGACACCTAAGATAATATTAAGAATAAGTTTAAGAGGATCAATTCCTGCCCTTGTATTTAAGATTGCAATTATGACAGTTAAACTTCCCATTAAATCATTTACTGGTCGAAGAATTTCTATAGCATCTTTAAATTTCATGATAATTCAGGCTTTAAATTATTGAATAATTTTTTTTGTTATTATTACCTGTATTTTTAATCTCATCAATTATAACTTTTAATGAATTTCCATTATCTTTTAATACATTATTTTCTATGAAAGTGCCCATAACTATAATATCGGCTCCAGCATCAACAAAATCTCTCGCATCATCTTTGTTTTCAACTCCACCTCCAGTTATCTTTGGAATATTTAGGATTGATGAACATGTTTTAATATGGTCAATTGGAATTTTTTCACTACCAGACCCTGCTTCTAGATATACGATTTTAAAACCCAACATTTCAGCTGCTAAAGCATAAGCAGCTGTTAACTTAGGTTTGTTCCTTGGTAATAAATTTGCATTTCCAATCCAGCCTGCTGTAGCACCAGGTTCTATTATTAAGTATGCCATCGATATATATTCTAAATTATACGATTTAATTGTATAGGAAGCAAGAGCTTGTTGCCCTATAATAAAATAAGGGTCACAGGAGTTCAATAAGGACATAAAAAAAATAGCATCAGCATATTGAGAGATATTACTAATACCACCGGGAAAGATAATTACTGGTACTTCTACTTTACTTTTTATTGCTTGAATAGTTTTATCTACAAAATTTTGATCAAACACAGTACTACCACCTATTAAGATACCATCTGTACCAGCATCTTCAGCATATTTTGCAATCTTAGCTGCTTTGTTTGGCCCTTGTCTTAATGGATCTGGATCTATTAAAGAAAAATGCAAAGCTCCTTCATTGTTAATTTTTTTTATTAAATATTCATATGTGCTTCTTTAAATATATTAATCAATTACGATATCAACCATTTTTTTCTCATCTCTTCAACTAT
This sequence comes from Promethearchaeota archaeon, assembly GCA_020344955.1. GTDB lineage: Archaea > Asgardarchaeota > Lokiarchaeia > Sigyniarchaeales > SOKP01 > Loki-b32. Next base: position 2,035,118 of record CP070831.1, read on the forward strand.
TTGCTTTTTTTCTTATTTACAATCATTTTCTTAATTTTATCATAAATCTCTATAACATTTTCTTTCCATTCCGGAAAATTTTCCACTTTGTTGGGAAAATTTTTATAAAGCTTAGAAATTTCTTTCATTTTTATTCTAAGGAAATTTAGATCTAATAATAAATCTGGACGAGAAATCCCTTTAAATGCTTTTACTGCCATATCAATTAAGGATAAATTTAATTTGCCAGTTGATGAAATTTCTAATATTTCTTCACCACTTAATAAATCTCGTTCTAGCCCAAAGTTTAAATCATCATTTGAGAGAGATTGAAGAACAATTCTTAATAAATCTAATGAAGCAAATTCTGCCCCAAAGCTAGTCATTATTTTATAATTATATTCCCATAATTCATTTATTGAATTGTTATCATTTTCTATAGCTTGAATAGCTGAATTTGCTGCATGATATCCTGCTCTCATAGAGGGGTCTATCCCACCACCATGAAGAGGATTAACTTGGCATGCTGCATCTCCAACAAGCATAAATCCATTTTCCGCACAAGACCATAATGGCCTTCTAACAGGAACAACACCACCACCAGAAGAAATAATATCAACATTATTAGTTTTGATATATTCTTGAAATACATTCTTTTTATAGAATTCTTTTACTTTACCGTGATATTCCATAGATGTTCCAATTCCTATATTAACAGAAGACTCATTTTTTGGAAAATACCAAATGTATCCTCCTGGAGCTTTCTCTTGATCTAGGATTATTGTAATATATTCAGGATCTTGGACTTCTTGCTCTTTAGGAGAAAATTTTACAATTTCACGATAACACAAAATGCTATCTTCCTTTAGAACTTGCTTTTCTATATATAAATTTCTCGTTTTCTTTCTTAAAGGAGAATAAAATCCGCTGGCGTCAATTAGAATCTTTGAATTTAGGTCTATCCTCTCTCCATTTTCTAATTTTACTTTAACACCAATAACATTTCCATTTTTATATAACAAATCTAATGCCATAGTCTTATCTAGAAATAATTTTACACCGGCATCAAGAGCTTCATTTAACAATCTTTGCCCAAATTCTAATCTATTTACAATATACCCTGCTTGTTTTGGATCAAATAAAGTAATACATTTCTTAAGATTTGGTGAATACAATTTCGCTCCTTTTATATGACAAGATAATTCTTCATTTTTTGGATGATTTATTTTTAAAATATCAAAGATTTCGTTTCCTACAGCATCACCGCATATTTTATCTCCAATCTTGTTTCTCTGTTTTGCTTCAATTAAACATACATTTAAACCCTTCTTCGCAACAAATCTGGCAGCAGTAGTGCCTCCGGTACCAGCACCAACTACTATTACATCAAAGGATTTTTGTATGTTTTCCATAATAAGCGCCCTTATCATTTAATAACTTATTGAAACAGTAATTTAGTTAAATATTATTAAATTAAAGTTAGAAGATAAATAATTATTGTACTACCCAATGGGACTGTTAAATCATCGTAAGTACTTGGGGAAATTAACTCAATGATAGTTGCTATAACACTGGTAATTAAGGAATATATTAAAATAGTAGGGATAGCTAACGGTTGCTGAAAGGTAGGAATTAAAAGACTAAATAAGAAAAACGAGAGAAAACATAATAAATAAGCAGATGCAAAAAAAACTAAAGATCCTTCAAGTGTTCTTTTTGAGTTTGTCCAGGGCAAGCTTATACCTATCTTTCCCCAACGTTTTCCTACTACTGAAGCTAAAGTATCGGCAACAATCATTAATAATATTCCTGCTATTGGAAAGTAAAATTGCTCAGGAGCAAAAATTCCAAAAATAAAAACTAAAGTTGTGATTGAAAGACAGTAGAAAAATGGACCTTGAAGGAAAGCTCTATTTAAGCTTTCTTCTTGTTCTTCGGATATTGCGTCATATAAATCTTTTAGTTGCTTCACTTTGGATTTTTTTGAACTAAAATATACAAACACAGTTAAAGTCCCCGCTATGATTGTAGGCCAAAATGGCCAGAAATAGAATGGTGAGGTCAAAATCGCTAAACCGGCAAACATATGAATTGCCTTTCGAGCACCAAACTTAGAGATTTTTTCTTTTTTATATAATAAAACTGGGATAAAGATTGTTAAAAGAATATAAAAGTAAGCAATACCGACGATTCCAAGATCAATGAAAATGTTACTCATATAAGTATCAATTTAATCAATTAATAAACCAAAAAAGAATTCTTAGTATAAAGACTTTATTAACACGTTAGATTTTATTACATATAAGAATATGAAAATTCTTAAATTATCAGAAATCTACTATAGAGCTTTTATTTACATTACTTGAAATAAAAACTACAATTCATTAGCTATCTCATACAACAATTTTTATGTTTCTTTCCACTCCCACAGGGGCATGGTGAATTTCTCCCAATTTTATTAGAAATAATTTGGGTCGAAGGAGAAATATCGTTTCCCTTTCTTATGTTATCTGCAATAATGGTTAATCGGGGTAGAGCATGTACATAAAATTTTTTCCATCCTTTACATAAAAAACTTATAGTTTTTGAGTGCTTTATATTCCCAATTCGAAATTTTTGACAATCTCCATGACACAGATATATAAAAGAACAGCTATTACAATTCTTATGCCATTTTGATTTGTTAAAACCAAAATTAAGATAAATTGGAGAATTTAATATAGCTTCCCACTTATTTTCAAGTACATTCCCTAATAATAGATTATCCTGAACAAAAAAATCACAAGGATAAATACTTCCATCATATTCGACTACAAAATATTGACAACAATTTTTTCCCATATAACATACATTATAACTTCTATTTACTAAATATTCCATGATTGAATCAAAATGTCTAATAGAAATTCTTTTTATGTCCTTTCTTACCCATTCATCAAATAAATCACAGAGGAATTTGCCCCATTCTTCTCCTGTTATTGAAAAAGGTTTAGGATCACCGATTTCATCAAATTCAACACAGGGTATATATTGATGGTAATAAAAACCTTGTTCTCTTAAAAATTGATAAATTTCTTTTGCTTCTTTAACATTTTGATTGTTTACGAGAATTAGAATGTTGAATTCAACTTTGTTTCGTTTTAATTGTTCAATACCTTGCATCACTAAATGATGAGTTGGTTTTTGACCTATAGTTTTCCTATAATAATTATGTATATCTGCTGGACCATCAAGACTTACACCAAGCAGAAACTTATATTCTCCAAGAAATTGTGCAAAAGCATGCGTAATAAGAGTGCCATTTGTTTGGAGTCCATTTCTTATAACAGCTCCAGGAGGAGCAAAATGTTTTTGAAATTCTATAGCTTTCTGAAAGAATTTTAATCCCATAATCATTGGTTCACCTCCTTGCCACCCAAAAGAATAATTATTATTTTGATCTGTTTGCATATAGCTTGATATTATTGTTTCTAATACTTCATTTGACATTCGCGGGGTTTTTTTAATTTTATCAAGGTGATCTATATAGAAACAATATTCACATCTTAGATTACAATCTGCTGATGCGGGTTTTATTAACAATGAAAAAGGTTTCATTTTTTTACATTTAAAATTTAGAAATTACCAAATAATTCTTAGAGACCTAATCTTTTTAGTATTTATTTGTACTTAATCTTTCTTTTTATCGAGCTAAACAGCGTTTCAATAATATCTCTATAATTCTAAATTTTTATAAAAATTTATAATTTTAAGCTAATTTAATAGATTATTAAATAGTAAGTGCTAATTTAAGAAATATATTAAGAATAGGAATAACAGTTTATGGCGATATTGCAGACTTGAATGTTCTTTTGAAAATGATATTGAGGATCGTAAAATAACTATATAGGCTCCTCAAGATGAAATCAAAAAACGATTATAAGAATAAGAAACTCCCAAACTTATGATTAAAATGGTATCTTTTGATGTTTATAGAAAAATTTCAAGCTCTTCAAAATTTTAAGCTACTTTACAACAAATAATTGAACTATGATAAATGAAAAGCGTATCTCAGAAAATTTAAAAGAATTTTCTTTTCCAAGATTATCTGGAAGTGAATTTGAAAAAAGAAGTTTCAATATTGCTAGGAAAAAAATAGAAGAACTAAAACTCAATCCAACAATTCAAGATTTTTCATTTAGCACTTTCTATTCAAGAATCTACCCAAAATTTTCTTTAATTTTATTTACTTGGCTTCTGATTGTCTTTTTTCTAAATATAGATGTTGTCTTTAACATTGTAAATTTAGTTCTATTTTTTATGTTAACTACATTTTTAATATTTATTACGAGAAATCCCGAAAAAATAAAATTTGGGAAGATTTATAATTCACAAAATTTATTTCTAAGTATTTCGTCTCAATCTATGAACAGAAAATCACAGAATAATATATTTTTCCTATCGCATTTGGATTCAAAAGGACAAGCATTTTCAATAAAAATTCGAATTTATTTATACTTTACTTGGATTATATCTTTTCCAATTGGACTTGTTATTAACATTTTAATTTCTTTTTTTCTTGTTGTTAATATTTTACATCTAAAAATAATTGCACTTCTAATTGTGATAATTAATTCTTTAGCAACAATAATGATCCTCATAAATACTACAAATAACAAATCAAATGGCGCAATTGATAATGCTTCTGGAATAAGCTGTGTATTAGAATTATTAAATTACTTTTCAATTCCGAAAAACAGACTGAATAATTATAATTTATGGTTTGTTTTTACAGGTGCTGAAGAATCTGGTACTATGGGAGTAAGAAACTTTTATCGATTTATAAAATATTTTGATAGAAATAAAAATTACATCATTAACTTCGACTCTATAGCTAAGAAAGTAAATTTATGGGATCATGGTCTCCTTAATAAGAAATATTTTAAATCTTTTAATTATATTTTAGAAAATAAAGATATTATTACTTTAGAGAAGAAAACATACAGATTTTATATTGGTACATATAGCGATGGATTATTTCTATTAAATAAGAAATTCAGAGGTCTTGGTAATGGAGATAGAAGCACCTATAATTATGTTCATTCTAAAAAAGATGACCCGGATAAAATTGAAATTTCAGTGTTAAAAAAACTCTGTAATTTTTATACAATGCTTTTAAAAGAACTTGATAATAATTAGAAAAACTAATAAAATAGAGTTGGTTATTAATCCAGCTTAATAGTAAGGATCTAGGAGTTGTAATCACACCCCCTCAAACGGTAGAATATATAATATCACGATTAGGAGAGGTTAAAGAAGATCAAAAAATTTTAGATCCATGTGTTGGACCAGGTATTTTTGTTAAGAAATTATTGGAGTCTGGAATCAGTAAAAACCAAATTACTGCATTCGATATAGATTCGAGTTTCGAAACGGAAATCAAACAATTGGATATTTGCTTTAAAGAGCATGATACATTATTATCGTTATTTCCTAATTCTTATAATGAATTTGACTTTATTTTGGGTAATCCACCATATTTAAACAAAGCTAGTAATTATGTGCGAATGAATCGAGCAAAACTAAATAAAATTTATGGAAAAATAAATGCTCATGAAACATATGCCATGTTTATTGTTAATAGCATCTGGCGATTAAAAGAAGGAGGTAAATTAGGTTTTATAACAAGTGATTCTTTTTTAACTCTAAGTACACATAGAAAACTAAGGAGATTTATTCTTAATAATTGCTTAATCAATGAAATTCTTTTAGCACCAAAAAATTTGTTTTCTAATCAAAATGTAAGTACTAGTCCTGCAATTATTATTTTAACAAAATGTTCTGGAAAGAAAAATAAAGTAATTAGAAATAATAATCCAATGAGGATAATTCCTCGAGTAAATAACGAGCAAGATTACCAATCTCCCCCAGATGTTAAAGAAATAAAGCAAATCAAATACAATTCATTACCCTTTAACATATTTTATGTTGATGTTGATGAAGAAGTTATTAAATTATTTGAAGAAAGTCCCAAGCTAAAAGAATATTTACAAGGATTTATAGGAATGCACACACATAATAATAGAAAATATATTGCTGCAATTGAAGATACGGAACTAGATCTGATTTTTAAAAAGAGAAACGTAAAGATTAGTAATTCGAATAAAAAATATAAGATTATTCAGAGAGAAGCTTTAAAAACAGGTAAATGGAAGCCATATTTAAAACGAGGCGGTTCAGACCAATACTATAGACCAATAATGGAAGCTATAGATTGGACAAATGAGGCAATAAAAAATTATGATATCCCTAAAAATGTACCATTTGAGAAAGAAGGTATTATAATAAGTGGAGTAAGTTCAAGATTAGCAGCACGTTATATGCCAGGAGGATGTTATTGGGATTCTAATAAATCGATCGGTTTTATAATATAAGAAAAATCAATTTCCATTCCTTTTATGTTGGGATTGTTGAATAGTTCCCTATATAATTACCTAGCTAAAGGAATTATCA
>CP070831.1:2041688-2044560 GCA_020344955.1 Promethearchaeota archaeon
TCATGATTCTGCAGATTCATTATCCACTCTAGTTTTCGAGCTTGTATATGACGCTATTGAGAATCGGCCTAATACGAAGGGCGGAGTACACCGTATTAATTTACTTCCCACAACAGTCCATGTCTACATTGGCCAACTAACAGGTGCCACTCCAGATGGACGTAAAGCATATAGTCCTTTATCAGAAGGTATTTCTCCAGTTCAAGGAATGGATATTAATGGTCCAACAGCTGTTATAAAATCGGCATCAAAAATTGATCACCTACGAACAGGAGGAACTTTACTGAACCAAAAATTTACTCCTAATTTCTTCTTAGATAATAATAAAGTAAATAAATTAGCACATTTAATTAGATCATATTTTGAAATGAATGGACACCACATTCAATTTAATGTGGTTTCAGCAGATACTTTAAGGGCGGCACAGAAAAATCCAGAAGATTACAGAAACTTAATTGTGAGAGTTGCGGGATATAGTGATTATTATGTGAACTTAGGACAAGATTTACAGGAAGAGATCATAAGAAGGACCGAGCATACTGCAATCTAATTCTACTTTTTTATTTTTCTTCTATATAAAATTTTATAAGGAAGCTAATTAATCCCTAAAAAAATATTACTTTTATAAAGTCAATTATCATAATTATTTATTATTTTTATTGTTCTCAATAAGAGTTTATGAAGTTGATTATTGTGTATAAATAAGGCAAAAGTAGGTGAAAAGCTTGAAAAAAACTAGTATTGGAGCATGTGTAGGCTGTATCATTGGATTAATTATTGGTATAATTGTACAAACTCTCCTTATGGGAGCTTGGAATATTACCATTCCCCTTAATGGTTCTGAAGTAGATTTCCTACAGTTGACTTTAGCAGTTTTAGTTCCTATTCCTGCTGGATTGATATTTGGTTCTATAATTGGCTATCTTATTGCAGCTAATATTGAAAAATTAGAATTTTATAAAATAGAACAATTAAAAAGGGAAAATTACGCAACTGATTCAGAATTTTTCGATGCAATTGGAAAAAGGTTCAAAAGAAGTCCGATGTTCTTTATGGAATCAATTCATAGAAGATTGAGCAAAAAAGTGAGTAAAAAGTATGGAGATGAGAAAAGAAGGGAGATGGAACGATATATTATTGAAAATTATTGCTTGTATGAGGGAGAAAAGATCCTATTTGAGTGTGATGGTTCAGTAAATCTCGCAACGAAAAAATACAAAATTTCATCACATTCCGGAGGAATATTTGTTACAAATCAAAGAATTGTTGGACAAGGAGTAATCCAGTCAAGTTCTGGTGGTGCAGCTTTTGCAAGACGAGCTAGTCGCACAAAAGGATCTGCTGTGGGTGAAGCTGCGACCGAAATGACCGCACAACTTGTCCCCGTTATAGGCGCTGTCGTAGGACTTGCATTATTGCTAAAACCAAGTGGAGTTAAAGAAGCAAAAGAGAAGTTTATTGAATTATCAGTTCGACAGAAATTGCCATGTTATGGATACAACTTTCCAATGAAAGATCTCTTTGATATAAGAAAAGGGAGACGCTCTATAGACTATTTTGTGGCTCAGGGTGAAAACCTATATTTAGTAAAGATATCTTCTCCTTCTTTTAAGAATCTAGGAGTTTTAGATAACTTACATGAAATTTTGAGTCAGGAGCTTATTAAAACGACTAAAAATAATCAAATTTAATTCCATTCCATTATTTACCATCAGTATTAAGGATTATTTTATAGCGTTTTTTATATCATTCCGAGGATATATGTACTTATTCGGTACATAGATTTATAAATGAATATTTCTTAGATCATATTAAGTACAGAAACAGTACATATTTATAAAATTATAACAAAAAACTAGGTGAAAAAAATTGTATAAAGAAAAATTTAAAGATGTATTTAAGATTCTAGTTCTTGGAGCTCCCGGAGTTGGTAAAACCACTTTAATTAACAATTATTCTGACAAACCTATTCAAGAGAATACAGCATCTAAAGTTGGTGTTAATTTTTTTATCAAGTATGAAGTAATTGATGGTCATAATTATACAATGCAATTTTGGGATTTTTTAGATGAGGAAAAATTTGGTTCTCTTCATACATTATATTATAAAGGTGCTTCAGCTATTTTTTTGATATTTGATTTATCTGAACCTAATACTTTTGAATATATTAAAAAATGTCTTAGTAAAGTAAGAAAGGAGGGTCAATTAACACATTGTCCTACTTTATTAATTGGAAATAAACTTGATTTAGTTTTAAATGAAGATAAAATTGATAGAAAAATGTACTTTGAATTTGTAAGGCAAGAGGGATTATTGGGTTATATCGAAACATCAATGAATAATTTAGAAAGCATTATTAAAGTCATTCCAAAAATTATTCAAAGTAATTTGAAAAAGAATTATCAAGTTAAATTCTTAGTAAATAGCAAAGAATTTGAGGAAATTAAAAGATTTGCTAAACTTTCTCATCAAAAACAATCTGATTTCATCCGTACAGCAATCTGGGAAAAGATTAAAAGATTGAAGAGCCCCTCAAGCTTCCAAAATTCAAAAGAAAAGGAGGACTTGAAAGAAAGAAAACTAAAGACCGATGAATTAAAAAAGATTCGAAAATTATTGGAAAGACTAGAAAATCTAGATTAATAAAAGAATTCATTTTTTTTTCTTTTTTTTAGAACAGTTTCTATTTAACAAGATATATATTCAAGAAGTCTATTAATGAGATGTAAAAATTTGGATTTATTCGAATAAAACTGTTATCTTGTACAAAAAAAAATATATGAGCTTCGATTTAGATTTTAATAAAGAAAACCTCATTGATAATATTCCTGTTGACGAAAATGCCTATAATGCACTAATTCAATTACTGAAA
>CP070831.1:2044660-2050355 GCA_020344955.1 Promethearchaeota archaeon
AGGATATCTATTTGTTGATTTTGGGATAACATTTAGCATATTTGCTTTACTTTTATTAATTGTTGTTCCATTAGGATTAAAAATTGCCAAAAAAGAACCTTTTAAAGAGTATTCTCAAACAATTGGCCTAAGTAAAACCAAACCTGTGTGGAGAAATACATTGCTTGGTTTAGGAATTCTTGGTATCTGGGGTTTATCCTCTTTATTATTTACATTTATATTTGGAGAAATTAGTTTTAATCATTGGTATTTTGAAAACCCAAGTTTATATTCCACCTATATATACGGATGGTTTTGGTTTATTCTTAATTTGATACCAGGTATATGGGAGGAAGTGACTTTTCGAGGAATAATATTAAATCATCAGTTAAAAAACTCTTCACAAAGTACCTCAGTTATTCTTAATGGAGTTCTTTTTGGCTTATTTCATCTAGTTAATTTATTATTTGGAGCAAATTTACTTAACACGATATTACAAGTATTTTATGCTAGCTGTTTAGGGATTTCTTTTGCATATATTTATACAAAGACAAGGAGTTTGCTTCCTTGTATACTCGGCCATTACTTGTTTAACACATTTGGACAGATCTTCACTAATGGTGTTTTTCCTAATATTCTAAATGAATCATTATACAAAATTTTTGGAATAGGCATATTTCCAATGATTATCGCTGTGCTTATTACTTATTTAATATTTAGAAGAAGAAGCTTAGAAACTCAAAATTTATAATTCTTTTTTTTGGCTTAGCTTTTTAAATAACCTAAACATATTTTTAAAGCTTTTTCCAATACACCTTTCTCAATTTTATCTGGGGTATCAGTTTCCTGGTGGTAGAAATGAACCATTTGTTTTAAGCTCAGGCCTGTAATCGTCCCAGCTTTAATATTTGATTTTGAAAACGGAGTAGCATCAGTGCCTCCGCTCATTAAACCAGCAATTTTTTCAATAAAACTGCCACCTCCTAAGCTAGCTATTTTTGTTTTCACACCGACTAATTCAGCAGCCTTAACGAGTTTTTGGATAAGTTCTTCACTATGAACAGTTCTTGTTGTTGGTTCTTTATCTGAAAATGTAATGTAATCATTACTTTGGATTGCATCTAAATTTACACATTCTGCATCATATTTCTTCAATTCGTCTAGATGAGCTTCCACATACCGGTATGCACCTCTTAAAAAGGCCTCCTCACAACCAAAAGATATTATTCTTATTTCTGTATTTTTTGGAATTAATTCTCTATGGCCTTCCAGATACCTTCCTACTCCTAGAATAATTGCAACTGCACTTAAGTTATCGACAGCACCAGGAACTTTATTTGCTCTTTTGCCTGGAGTTACAAAGAAAAATAAGGATACAATTGGGATAGCCCCAATTATTAATAGCCAAACTGCTATATTGAAAAATGATTCATAAATCGCTACAATATCTAAAAATAATGTGAATATTGATAATATAACAAAGATTAAAGATATAAAAAACCAAATAAATAAGATTCCAAACCCTAAATAAATCATAATCATATAGCCATACTTTAAGTATCTTAGAAGATTAAATTGTAAAGCGCTGTCATGATGTCCAGAGAAAATGATGATTTTCTTAATTTCCCCCTGAGGTTTTATCTTGCCAATAACATTTTGAGAGGTCTTTTTCCTAAAAATGGGATCGATAAACTCCTTATAACTGAAAAATTCCTCCCATGCTATTAAAATTACTAAAAAGACAAGGATAGTTGCTATTATTGATAAGATATATAACCAGTATGAGTTTGCTAAGAATTTGATTAAAATAAATAAGCTAAATGAAATTAAAACCATTACAAGTACTATCTTTATCCAACCTAACGCTGCTCTTGGGCTACATGTGAATTCTTCTATTGTTACTTCGTTACAAGTCTTCTCAAGTTCGTGTTTGATAATTTCAGCACTTTTTGCTTCCTGTGGACTACAAGGCATTCGTGCTCCACATTCATCAATTATCCTTTCTATAATTTCATCCATATATTTAGAATCTTCTTTTGATATCTCAATATCCATAGATATATCCCTTTGTTATCCTAAATGGTTTTATGATATAGATTAAAATTGAAAAGATTGAAAATTTTAAAAACTTATTCCTTAGATTTTGCATCTAAAACTCTAATCTAAATTAAACTTGTATATCTATAATAAAATTTTTAACTTATTCAAACGGAAATAATACAAAAGTATTTCAATATAAAATGGACAATTTTATGAAAATTAATGGAAATGACAGATTCTGAAAAGCAGTATGTTTGTATAAAATGTGGTTATAATATGATTGGGCACTATTTTCAATTTTGCCCTTTCTGTGGAGCCTCTAATGCAAATTTCATTACTGCTGAAGAATGTTCCCAAAGATACAAAATTGTAAGTTCAAAGGTAAATAATAAAGTATTGCGTTTATCTTCATATCCATCTTTAGGACTTGAACATTCTGCTTATAGTATCAAAATAGATAATACTATAATTTGGATTGATTGTCCTTCTACATTCACTAAAGATTTAGAACCAATGGATAAAATATTATTCACCCACCATCATTTTCTAGGAGCATCGAATCTTTATAGAGGATATTATACTACATTTATTTGGATTCACAAGAATGATTCTGAACATTTACTCTCTAAAAAACATCCTTTTGATAAAAAATTCACACAAGATTTCAAGTTAAATGGTATAGAGGCTTTTCATATTGATGGACATACACCTGGATTTACTTTTTATATTTTTGAAAAAGTATTGTTTATCTGTGATTATTTAATTCAATTAGATGAGATTTTTATTTTAAATCCTTATGGACCAGGATTCTTTACAATAGAAGGTGCAGAAAAATTAAATGAAATTATTCAATTGAAAGAAATTGATACTGTATGCGGATTTAATTATGTAATGAATTATCAAAATTGGGAAAAAAAGTTCCTTGGACTCTTAAGTGATTAATAGCTAATCGAATTTCAAGTTCCCAATTTACAAAATTTGGTATCCAACAAATAAGTATATATTAACTTTTTTATGTACAATTTATCTATTAATTATTGTATTTGTAGATTTTTTTAGAAGTCTGATTTCAAGATGACTGAGTTATTCAAATTAATTGAAGTTAAGTGTCCTAATTGTGGAAAATTAAAAAATATCAATATTCCTGAGGCAGTTTTCTCTCAAAAAAAATTTGGTACAATTAAAATTCAAATACCTATAAATGCTGTTTGCTCTGAACATCAGTTTATTGCTTTCGTAGATACTAAAGGAATTATAAGAGGATATGAGAGAATAGATATTCAAATGACAGCTTTATCTCCTGAGGCTGAAAGGGAAGCCTTAGGGAGGTTAAATCTTAGGAATTTGATTAAAGTTTTTGGATTATATGGCATTTTCAGCTTAATTCATGCAAAAATTTTCAACTATCCTTCATATGTTATAAAAGATGACAATTTTGAATATACTGAAAATCTACTAAATTCAGTTGGAGATAACATATTACCCGAAACTTATCAAGGTAGTAAATCAATCCATATACTTGAAGAACCCAATGTCAATAAAATTAAAGTTAAGGATAAGGATGCTTTAATAATGGACGTATCTCAAAATATTTATCAAACTCCATGGGAAACAAAACTTAAGTTTGAAGAAGAAATTGTTAGAAAGGCATTAGATATTATTGATGAACAAGAACAACTCAAACTTTTGCAACAACATATTTCTAAGTTTATTAGTGAAGTCCATTATGCTATATCAATTCTCCAAGATTTTAACCAAATTTATGATGATGAATTAATTGATAAAATTTCAAAAGCGCTTAGTATAAAGAAAATTAGTACGTATCGCCTGAATTTAATAAAAAAGTTTATAAGTCGAAATGTTTCAAAAGAAATTGTTAAAAAAATCAAAAATAGAGTTGGAGAATTTTTAAGCTTAGTATAATATTATCTTCAAAAATTGTAGTACTGGGTGACTCGGGCTTTCAAAACAGATATATAGCATAACATTATCTTATTTGTGTTTTTTAGAAAAAGTAAAATAGAGATCATTAATTAATTTAAAAATAATCTATAAATATTTCTAAAATTTTAAGAAGGGAATAAAAAATGGTTGTAGTGGGTGATTGGGGCTTTCAAAATAGATTAAACAGAATAATTAAGCCTAAATCTGGACGTTGTGTTATGTTAGCAATTGATCATGGTTATTTTGGTAATATCCCTGGACAGCTAAAATGCTTTACTGATATGCATCCTTTATTTGAATACGCTGATGCTTTAATGTTAACACGAGGAATGTTAAGAAATTGTGTTCCTTCAGTACTTGATGTACCTATAGTATTGAGAGTATCTGCTGGGGCTTCAATGTTAAAGGAACTTTCAAATGAAGAGATAAACGTAGCTGTTGATGATGCGATCAGATTAAATGTTTCAGCAGTTACATGTTCTATATTTGTAGGAGGAGAATTTGAAAAACAAACTCTAATGAATCTTTCAAAATTAGTTAATTGGGGACAAGAATATGGGATTCCTACTCTAGCTGTGACTGCTGTGGGAAGAGAGATGGTAAGAGATGCAAGATATTTGGGGATGGCAAGTAGAATGGCTGCTGAAATGGGAGCTACTTTTGTGAAAACCTATTATTGTGAAGACTTTGAAGAAGTCACAAACATCTGTCCAGCTCCTATAGTAATCGCAGGCGGCAAGAAAATTGAAGAGAGAGATGCTTTACAAATGTCAAAGAATGCTGTGGATAAAGGGGCGGTAGGTGTTGATATGGGCCGGAATATTTTTCAAAGTGATTCTCCTCTTGGAATGATTAAAGCAGTTCGGGCGATAGTTCATGAGAATGCTACAGTAGATGAAGCTTATGAAATTTATAAACAAGGTCCTAAAGGACTTTAAATGATAAGGTTTAAAAAATTTTTTCTTGTTTTTTTCTATATTATAAACTCTAAGGTAATTAATGAGTGAAAATCTCATTCATTATCATTCCAAGTAAAGGTAGATTATCTACATTTAGTTCTTGGGAAGTTTCAGCTGCTTTATTCAATCTCTTCCAAATATCTGATTTAGTTTTGATAGAATCCGAGAATTTATTTAGTTTCTTGATTGCGGGATATGACTGTCCTTTGCTGACATAGCAAATTAAAAATTGTTCAACCGGTTTTAAAAAGATAATATTTTCGCCAATCTTAATACGATCAATTGTTTTTGAGAAGATCTCGGAACTAAAAGTATTAAAAGCTGAGATAAAGGAGCTAAAGAGGCCTTTATAATCCCAATCCTTTATAAAATTATGTTTGAAGTAGGTATTTCCAGCTTCACTCATAATTAAAAGTAATATTGGATCTTCTTCAATTAAAGCTGGTGGATTCAACATTTGTTTCCTCATCATGTGATTTAACGTTTTGTCAATTTCAACATACTTTAATCGTTCTGATACAGAAGATTTATCTTTTCTTAAATCTTCCCACTTTTTTAGCTGTTTTAATAATTTATCATGTTCGTTTGAAATGGTTCTAGCTAATAAATGAAGTCCATGCTCATCAGCTATGCGTTCTGCTTTTGTGAATAACTGTCTAGCACTTCCCAGATTCATTTGAATTAATGCCAATTTGCCCCGCAAAAGGTTGGTTTCTGCTAACAAACTGAAAGAATGTTGAGATTCAGCAAAATTCAACAATCGATTGATCAAG
>CP070831.1:2050455-2088333 GCA_020344955.1 Promethearchaeota archaeon
GCATTAGAATAATGACCTCTTTTCTTAAGGAAATCGATTGCTTCAACACCATCCCTGACGATATCTATATGACTCACAATTCCTCCCTTTTGCAGGACCTCTTTCGTAAGCCGAATATCTGCGGCATTATCTTCTACGAGTAAAATTTTAACTTTAATTTTCTTATATTCATTCAATATTTTTCACCATTAAGATTTATTTTTTTTTGGGAATATTGTAAAGAAGAATGTAGATCCTTTCCCAAATTCTGATTCTACCCATATCTTTCCTCCATATCGTTGGATAATTTTCTTACATATAGGTAGTCCTATTCCTGTGCCAGGATACTCTTCTTTAGTGTGCAGACGGTAAAAAATGTTAAAGAGCTTATCAAAAAATTTTGACTCAATCCCAATACCATTATCTTTTACAGAGAATAACCATTCATCATTAATTTTTTTTACCCCAATATGAATTCTTGGCGGTTCCTGACTTCGAAATTTTATACTATTGCTAAGAAGATTCTGAAACAATTGTATAAATTGAGTTTTATCTACTTTTAATACTGGCATCTCATCGTAAGTTATCTCTACTCCACTTTCTTTTATTGATTCTTGTAGATTAAATATAGCATCATTTAAAATAATCTCAAGGTTGTACATTTTTGAAGGTTGAGCGTGGGTTGTGATTCTTGAATATGTTAACAGATCCTTTATAAGGGTATTCATCTTTTTTGCGCCATCTGTAATAAAGTGTATAAATTCTTTACCATCTTTATCAATTTTATCCTTATAATTATCTTCTAAAAGTTGAGAGAAGCTTACGATTGCTCTTAAAGGTTCTTGAAGATCATGTGATGCTACATAAGCAAATTGTTGTAAATCTTCGTTTGAACGCCTTAAATCCTCCATTATTTCATTAAATTCAACTTGTCTACGCATGATATGTCCAGATAGGATGGATACTACTAATCCAACAACAATTAATGAGATTCCTCTAAGAAAATTATTTATTGTTTCTAAATTAAAAATTCCGTAATCTAAGATAATATGAAATACTATTAAAACTGCAGCTAAGAACACAGGGACAATTAAACCTTTTTTTTTCCACCATAAACATGCTAAAATTGAAGGAAAATAAAAGAAATGAGCTACTAATATAGAAGTTTTAAGGATTAATTCGAACGAGTAAATTAATAGAAATGAAATAATAATTAAAATTAAAATAATAACAATCCTCATAGTTTGCTCTTTAATTAACACTTTCATGACACTCATTTCTCATATTTTATTTCAAAATCTTTCATTAAAATTTTCTAAAAAGGTAAGTAGAAATTAATAAATAAAATTGTTTATTAATAAGAATATTGTCCAATATAAAATAAATTTTATCGAATAAAAATATCTTAATTCTTAGTTCAGAAATTAAGGTTTCAGTTTATAATTATTAAAGATCACAATAATTTAATCACTAATCTTATAAATTTTCCAATTAAAAATTCGTTAAATAAAATATAAATTAAATAGTTTTTTATAATAAAATGAATATTATTCAGAAGAAGAAAAAAAGACTTGAAAAAAATTTTAAGGTCAATAATATCTAAAATAAATATTTAATGGTGATTAATTATAGAGAATAAAAAACTCGAAATTCTCCTGATTGAGGATAATTCTGCTGATATACGTCTTATTGAAGAATTATTAAAATCTTCGGCAGATTTCAAATTTAATCTAGAATCTTATCCTCGTCTTTCTGATAGTCTAAATAAGCTGAAAACTAAGCAATTTGAGACAATTTTATTAGACTTAACTCTCCCAGACAGTGATAGAGAATCTACTTTAGAAAGGGTTTTAAACGTTACCAACAATATCCCTATAATAATTCTTACTGGGTTGGATGATAAGGAATTAGCTTTAGAATCACTTCAAAAGGGAGCTCAAGATTATATAGTAAAAGGAGAACTTACTGGACCAACTTTAATACGATCTATATTATATGCTATTGAACGGCAAAGAATTGAAAGTGAAAAGACAAGAGAAAAAGCTTTAAAAATACAATTTGATGAAAAAGACAAAGAAATTCTTAACTACTTACAAGAAAATTACAGAATTTCATATAAAGATTTAAGTAATAAAGTAAACTTAGCCGCAAGCACAATACACAATCGAGTGCAAAATATGATAAAGGAGGGAATAATAAAGAAATTTGATACTCTTGTAGATCCATTTAAGGTTGGATATAAATCCATAGCAATTTTAGGACTTTCTGTTAATCCAATGAGATTAGAGGAAGTAGCAAAAAAGCTAACTGAATATGATGATATTCAATTCGTTGCATCATCAACTGGAGAATATAACTTATTAGTAAAAATCATTGCTATAGACGAAAAAAATCTCTGGAGATTTATTAATGATGAAATTAAAATATTAGAAGGTATTAAATCTCCAATACACGTATCGAGTTTTATAGATATTTTTAAAATGACTAATAAAGTCAATTTTAAAATCTAAAAATAATTCTAATCTTTTTCTTAATTTATCTATTTTATTTTATAGGTATAAGAAGAAAAGATTAGTTCTATTTAATCAATTATTTTAAATCAAGAACTATTTATTTTGTAATCCTAAGGGGATTCTAAGAATAGATTTAAGGGTTGGTTTTTAAAATCTAAAATAGAACTATTCTTTTCAATAGTTATATATCACTTTTTGATATAAATACTTTTCTATATTGACCATTTATATGTTTATAATACTATAATATAATTGGTGAATTTCGAAATAAATTCATCATTATCAATAATTAATAAAAATTAAAGAGAGGATTATTGAAAAATGATAACTAAAGAACAAATGATTGATTATTTACAATGTGATATCTCATCTTTTGGATTTCAAGATTTGCATGATTTAGTTATAAGTAAAGAAAGTTGTATTAATTGTGGCGCTTGTTTAGCCTTATGTCCTCGTATAGGTATTAATGAAAATGGACCAAAACTCATAGATTATGACCCAGAATGCTCATTATGCTATAAATATTGTCCAAAGACTTTTTTTCCAAAAAAATTATTTGAAGAAGAAATTTTTAAAAATAAGTATTTTAATGATAGAATTTTGGGAAATTATCAAAAGATATTAGCTGTTAAAAGTACGGATAATAAAATTTTACAGAATTCTCAAAATGGTGGAGTAGTTACAACATTACTTTGTCACGCAATAAATACTGGATTAGTCGATGGCGTTTTAATGGCTAAGAAAGATGAAAATTGGCATCCCGAACCTTTTGTAGCAACATCTCAGGAAGAAATAATATCCGCTGCAGGTTCCATTTATGCCATGGTACCATTATTAAGAAAATATTATGATGTGGTATATAAATATGAAATTGAAAATATTGCCTTTGTCGGATTACCTTGTCAAATTCATGCTGTAAGAAAATTTCAACTTTGGCCTCCTCTTTCTGATAAATATGGTAAATTTAAAATAATAATTGGATTATTTTGTTCATCTAATTATTCATATGATTCAATTTTCAATCTCACACGCGATCTAATTGGATGTTCTTTTAAAGATATCAAAAAATTTGATGTTTCACATGGTAAATTCATTTCATATTTAAAAGATGGATCTATTAGAGAAATTTCAGTAGAAAAGACAAACAAATATCATCATTCAAGTTGTAAATATTGTAAAGATTATACCGCTAAATTTGCAGATATTTCTATCGGAAGTGTTGGTGCCCCAGATGATAATTGGAATAGTGTGATTATTCGCTCTGATCTGGGTAAAAAACTGTTTGATAGTGCTTTAAGAGATCAGAGAGTAATTCTATCGGAAAATATAGAGCCTAAAAAAATCATGAATGTTTCTAAAAGAAAAAAATTGCAATTAATAAAAACATCTGATGACATTTATGATGCTTTAAAAATATTTAATATGTCCAAATCAGCAGTAGAAATATACACAACCCTTTTATCCTTAGGAGAAGCTGATCTATATACTATAAAAGAAGTAGTAACTTTAAAACTAGAATCGATATTCAATATACTTAACACATTAAGAATGAGGAAATGGATAATTAAAAATGAAAACTCTTATCGACCGATTAGTCCTTCTCAAGTTATTAAAAATGAGATAAATGAACTTATGAGTAAATTTCAAAACAAAATCGATCATATTAAGAAGGAAATTTTAGAAAATTTAAATACAATTTTCCTACAAAACAATTTAATGGAATTAGAAAATCTGGACTTTATGGATATGGTCTTTTAAAAACTTAAGGAGGATATCTTATCATAGATCCAATTTAACAAGTGAAAAATCTTGTCATTGAATTAAAAAAAAAAAAATTTAGGTGGAAATATTTATTTCTTTTCCAAATAATATCTTTTTTGCTTGTTCAAAGGCGTAATTATAGTCAAAAATTTTTTTTCCTTTTGTATTTGATGCTTCTTTTAGTATATTTGCCTCAATATTCGATTTTAAGCGCCCTAAAGCTAAAGCGCCTGTCCCAAATATAGATGGATAAATTTCTTTATTATTGTCTTTTGGCATAAGACCTTCAATACCATAAGGAGGGACTAGATTTATATCAATAACAATTTTATCGTTTAATTTAACCATTAAATCTTTCGATAAAATTCGTACCCCTGCAGCAGCTAAACTCCATATAATGTCTGCATCTTTTATTAATTCCAGTTTTTTTTCATCATTTGGTGCAAAAACACCAATAATTTCGGTTGCATTTTCTCCAGCTTTTTCCATCAATTCATTTGCTAGGGCTTTAATAAATTTTTCACTTGATTTTTCCCATGTTTCTACCAAATAAGTTTTACAATTTAATTTTGCCGCGATTATAGCTGCTATTCTCCCAACCGGACCTGATCCCAGAATAACGACTTTTTTGCCTTTTAAATCAAATAAATCAGATTCTTTAGCAACATCCATAGTTTTAGCAACTACAGATGAAGCTGTGGTGTGTGAACCACGAGGATCTATAATAACAGGGCATTCAAAGGGAGGTATTAATGATTTTAACACTTCTTTAGTGATTTTTTCTCCTTCTTCAACATCAGATCCACCTATAAAAAATGTTGTAGGTGCTTTTGGTTTACGTGAAAAAATTGCATCTTGTACTAGTTTTGGTACTTGATCCTTCGTCATCTTACTAAAAGGTATAACAATGTCAAAACCAGCATCATAAGCCATATTTATATCAAATGGAGAGGCATTAGTATCAGTATCAAAGAAGTAACATATCTTTTCTAATGACTCTTTCTTTTTTACTTTAATTGGAGATAATTCAAGTATGCTTTTTCCAATTATATTCTTAATTGAATGAGAACCTGGATTATTTATTATTTTTGCAGACCTCTTTATCTTGATTTCTTCAGCTTCAATGCCTAATTCTTCGGTTAATTTTCTTATTCCTTCAAAGTGTCTTGGATCACAGATAAACAGTGCTACTAACTTTTTTTCCATCATTTGTTTGGCAAATTTTAATATTCCCATCATCATCCAAGCTTCTCGGACTTGATATCTTATTTCATTTTCTTGAAAATCATATTCTTGCTGCAAATATTCCTTCCATAGAACCATCCTCTGAAAATCAAAATCTTCTCTCATAATTTTTTTCTTACTATTCCTTTTAGTATCTTCAATTGATTGTATTAATTGTTTTATAAGCACTCGTTGTTCCTCTAAATTTGAGGAGAGATAATTTTCTGCGTTTTCTGAAATATCTACCATTTTATATGGGATATTTTTTTCTCTAAATAGTATTTCTAATGGATCTTCAGTAGATCTTGTGTCTTCCCACCGACTTCCTTTCTCTTCAATAGCGAAATTAGGAGTATATTTGGCAATAAGATTCTCAATTAAATTAAGATACTCCCTTGAAATCAAGTGTAAATTCCATACTAAATCATGTTTTTTCTGTGCTGATGGCTCAAACCACCAATCTATTGGAAATTCACTTTCTATTAATATCAATCTTAGACTTTGTTTCTTTAAAGGTTTTAACTCCAAAACTTCCATTAATAATTCCCCTCTTGTTTTATAATTATAGATTGCATATCATAAATATTTTTAAAATCATAATTAACTACTTCAATATGAAGATCTCTTAATTGTTTAGTTATTTCTGGAAGAGATTTTTCATGGAAAAAATGAATAAGAGATATTTCTTTATGTTCAAGCCTCTTTAATAAATCTAAAACTTTTTTAACGATCCATTGTGGTTTTGTTTTTTTTTCTAAAATGCTTTTATCATAATTTAGTTCCTTTCTGAGGACTTCAATCCAGGATTTTAAATTAAGTCCTTTAAAGGAGTCTTTATTATCCATATTTCTATATTCAACTAGCAACTCTCTAATCTGCTCTTCTTTCTTGCTTATCTCTTCAAAAAGATATCCATATGCATATTCAGGTATATCTAGCAAATGATATTCCAAGCTTAAAGCATTTAATACACTTGAAAGGTTAGAATTCTTAAATTCCTTGAAGTTCTCATTATTTATCTCAACTGTAATAATAAGTATATTATGTAAATTTACTAATTCCTTTAAAATATCAATATGGTCGAGACTAAGACAAATGCTATCCTTATCTATTAAATATATCCTTATAATTTTATTTCTTATTTGTTTTAATTCTAAAACTTCCATTTTTTTCCATCCTTCTTGTTTTTTTATTTATCTATCTCAATAAAACTAACATAACTTCATTAGATGAATCCATTTCATCTTTCTGAGCTATGGCTTTACTTCCAATTATATAATACCCTGATTAGAATTTAAACAGTTTGATAAGAAAAATTCTTGTCATTCTGACAAATCTATTTGTCAAAAATCAATCTCAACAATTTTTGTTTTCATTGAGAATATTGAATATAATGCTTATTTACAGCAATAACTTTTTTTAAAAATTTTAATTTAAAATAAAATTTGTCAAATTTTCTGACAAATAAATATTTACGTTATTTCAATTATTTTTTGATCTTAAATAGTAATAGTAGAATAGTTGATTTTACCTTTATAAGACATTTTTACTAAAATAGCTGATTTGTTTGAATAAATTTAAGATTTTTTATTAATAGAACTAGACAAATATGTCAAGTTAAATGTAACAAATTTGTAAATTTTCCCAATTATATTATATATTTCTATAATAATGTTAATTTATATTTACAAATCAAAAACATAATTAACTAATACTATCATTACTTATTTTATAATTGAACTATTCTCTAACTGATAAGACCAAAATAATTAGATCTCCATCACACTACTACTAAAAGCTATCAACAAAGTGATGGAGATCGACAACTCAAAGCAAGGATTTTTAAATATGAATTACCTTTTCTATCTTAGAGATAGATCATTTTAATATAAAATTTAGAAGAAACCATAAATTTAGAAATTTTTAGTTAAAACTCAAAAAAAGGTGATGTACTCATTTTAATAGAAAAGAGGGCAATAAGAGATTTTTGTAATAATTGTGGGGCAATTTTGGAGAATCAGGACTATATATATAGACGAAGAGCTCCAAATGTTAGAACATATGTATGTTCTAAATGTGGGTATTTTGAATGGTATATCGAGGAATAGCTGTTTATGTCATCTTATATTAATAATAAAATTAAAAATGATAATACAAAAATAAAAATTTTAGAGGAAAGCAATAAAAAAATTATTACGGCATCAAATTATTGTTATGCATGTAATCGATGTGTAAACGTATGTCCCCTCTCACATTTAGACTTGTTTTTCCCGCGAATATTAGTAGGGGATTTAGTATTTTCTTCAACAGAAGAAATTGTAAATAATCATAACATATGGAATTGTCTCACTTGTGGGCAATGCACAATTTATTGCCCAATGAATCAAGAGAATAATGGTATAAATATACCTAAATTAATTTTGGAATTGAGAAAGAATTTTAAAAATGATGAAACACAAATTGAAAGAATTTCTCAATGTGAAACACATAATGAAATTTTCCCTACAATTTGGAATATGATAGCTAATAATTCGATCACTCCTGATAAACTTGAATTTTTAAAGGAAAAAGGTTTAAAAACGACTGATTTTGGAGAGATTGCTTATTTTATTGGATGTTTACCTTTAATGGAAGAAATTTTTTATAATTTAGATTTAAAATATACAAATTCACCTAGTAGTATAATAAATCTACTTAATGAAGCAGATATTATTCCAGTTGTTTTAAATGAAAAATGCTGCGGACATGATATTCTATGGGGTAAGGGTGACATTGAAACTTTTAAAAAATTTGCTGAATACAACACTCATCTCTATAGAAAAGCTGGTGTAAAAACCGTTATTGTTGGATGTGCTGAAGGATATAGAACTTGGAAATTTGATTATCCCAAAATAATAGAGAACTTTGATTTTAGAGTAATGTATTTCACTGAATTTTTTCTTGAAAAAAAAATTCTCGAAAATATTAGATTCCCTTATATTTCTGAAATTAAGGTTACATTTCATGATTCTTGTAGAATAGGACGTTTAGCGGACAAATTATATGATAGTCCAAGAGAATTAATTAGCAAAATTCCAGGTGTGAAATTAATTGAAATGGAAAATATTAAAGATGATGCTAATTGCTGTGGTGTTTCTGCATTTTCAAATTGTAACGAATCCACACGCTTTTTAAGGCAGAATCGTATTACTGAGGCAGTTAATACTGGAGCAGATTACTTAATAGTTCCTTGTCCTAAATGTTTAACACATTTTAACTGTTACTTAAATGAACTCTCTTTAAATAAAGAAGATAATGAATTGAGAAGCAAGATAAAGGTGGTTGATTTAGCAAGTTTTATTGGAAAATTGTTAATGTTTGTCTAGTTCAAATTTTCAAGGTTGTGTTATCAAATTAATAAATGTAAATAAAGACCGTGGTATGTGTTAAATTTGCAGAGTACTGTTTTAGTTATTGGAGGAGGAATCTCAGGGATACAGGCATCCTTAGATCTAACCAAATTAGGTTTTAAGGTATATTTAGTTGAAATTCAACCAACTATAGGAGGTACGATGGCACAATTAGATAAAATATATCCTACTCTAGATTGTAGTTTATGTATCCTAGCACCAAAAATGGTCGATGTATATAGAAATCCAAATATTGAATTGCTTACGGTTTCTTATGTTAAAAACATTACTGGATATGCGGGGAGTTATACAATTACAATTATAAAAAACCCAAGGTATGTAAAAGAACTAATCTGTAAAGGATGTGGTGATTGTGGGAAAGTATGTCCCGTTAGAGGAATTCCTAGCGAATTTGATACAAATTTAACAACTCGAGGAGCTATCTATATTCCTTTTCCGTCATCAGTACCTCCAATATACCTTATCGATGGTAAAAAATGTTTATATTTAAATCATCAAATATGTGGACTTTGCGCTAAAGTTTGTACAATAGATGCAATAGATTTCTTACAAAAACCAGAAGAAATTACATTAAATGTCGGAGCAATTGTTATTGCTACAGGAAATAACCAGGAAATGCCAGAAAAATACAATAATTTTGCTGGTTCATCTCCAAATGTTTTATCAAGTATGCAATTTGAACGTCTTCTCTCTGCAAATGGACCTACCGGGGGAAAAATTATAATGTTAAATGAAAAAAAACCTCCTAATTCGATTGGTTTTATACAGTGTGTCGGTTCTCGAGATTTTCATCATCCTGAATGTAAAAAATATTGTTCGGCAATATGTTGTATGAATTCGGCTAAAGAAGCAATAGTGGTTAAGGAACATAATCCAACTATCGATTGCTATATTTTTAATACGGAAATCAGAGCAAAAGGTAAAAACTTTTATGAATTTATTGAAAAAAGTAAAAATGAATATGATGTTAAATATATAAATGGACATGTTTCATATATTAAAGAAAATTTGGATAATGGAAAATTAAGATTATATTATGAAGATATTAATGAAGGAAAAGTTGGAACTTTTGAAGCAGATATGGTAGTTTTGGCTAGTGCTTTATCACCAGCTCCTTCTTACTATGACCTTTTAAGACAACTTAAGGTAGAGTGTGATGAATTAGGATATATTCGTGAAGAAGATATAGCCTTACTTGAAAAAAAGAATGTATTTGTAACTGGTTATTCCAAAAAACCAAATGATATTCAAATGGCCGTTGCAGAAGGTTCTGCATGCGCAGCTAAAATTAGTGAAAGATTTTATCCTTTTAGATTCCAAAATATGAAAAAGGTAAATTACCCCTCTGAACTACCAGTACAGTTAGAGGATGAACCTCGAGTAGGTATTTTAGTTTGCCGATGTGGTATTAATATCGGAGGTATTGTTAATGTTTCTGAAGTCGTAGATTATGTTTCTAAATTGCCATATGTAGTACATGTTGAAGAAAATATGTATTCATGCAGTTCTGATTCCCAAGAGCGGATTAAAGAATTAATTGTTAAACATAATCTTAATAGATTTATAGTAGCTTCTTGTACTCCTCGAACACATGAACAACTTTTTAAAAATACTCTTAGAGAGGTAGGTCTAAATCCATTTTTATTTGAATTAGTAAATATAAGAAACCAAGATTCTTGGGTCCATCAACATGAACCTGAAAAAGCTACTAAAAAAGCATGTGATTTAATTAGAATGTATTTAGGTAAGGTAATAAATTTAAAACCACTAGAAACTATTAAAGTTAAAGTTCAGCAATCAGCTTTAATAATTGGCGGTGGAATATCAGGAATTACCGCTGCTTATAATTTAGGGAATCAAGGATTTGAAGTTTACCTTTTAGATAAGAGAACTAATCTTGGTGGCAGTGCCCTTGAATTTATTGATTTATATTATGTACCTATTACTAAAAATGAAATTCTTCAAAAAATTAATGAGTTAAAAAATAAATCTAATGTTCATATTTTAATTAACTCTGATATTGTTGATGTCCAGGGTTATGTCGGAAATTATCAGATTAAAGTCAAAAATAATTTAGAGAATTCAAAAGAACAAATCCTCAATGTGGGTACAATAATCGTAGCCACAGGAACAAAGCAAATAAAAACAGTAAAATGGAAAGATTTAGCAGAAAAACATCCCAAGCGTATCCTAACTCAAACAGAACTAACCGCTATGAAAGATGTAGATATTCCAAAGTTTAAAGATGCTACAATAATATTATGCGTAGATCAAAGGAGAGATGGATTCAATGATGGAGATAATATAAAAACCTATTGTTCAAATATTTGTTGTGGAGTGGCATTAAAAAATATTGAAAAACTAATAAATATCAATCCTAATGCGCAAATTCACATTTTATATAGAGAATTTCAATTTACAGATTTAAATGCTGAAAATCTATGTCGAGGGCTTCGGAAAAATGCAACTTATGAGAGATATCGATCGATAGATGATATAAAAATTAGTGATGAAAAAGATCACTTCCATCTTAAATATAAAAATATAAGCGCTCAAACAGATATTGAGTACAATACAGATTTATTAATATTAGCTACTCCTAACGTCCCTGTAGAAGATACTGAAAAATTAGCAAAGTTATTAAAAGTAACAACAAATAAAGATGGATTTTTCTTAGAAGCTGATGCAAAGCTTAGACCAATAGATTTTGCTACAGAAGGTATTTTTCTATGTGGAGGTGCTCATTGGCCAAAATGGATTGGAGAGAGCATTATTCAAGCTTATGCTGCTGCGGGGAGAGCAGCAATAATAATGGCTAAAGATGAGATAGAAACTGAATGTATTACCTCATATATAAGTGAAGAAAAGTGCATAGGATGCGGTAAATGTATTGAAATTTGCCCTTATAATGCTATTGAATTAATTGAAAGTCATAAAAAGATAGGTCTATACAATATAAGTTTAAGAAAATCCCAGATAATTAAAGCTCTTTGCAAAGGTTGTGGAGCTTGTATTGCAGAATGCTCAGTTGGAGCTATTGATCAGAATTATTTTAGTAAATTTCAAATTAGCAAAATGATTGATTTATTGACTTATATAGATATGGTAGATAATGAAGCTTTTTAATTTGGAGGTAATTTTTATTGATAAAAGTTAAAAGGACTGGAAGTAATGGATTTGAACCGAGTATTTTAGTTTTCTGTTGTAATTGGTGCAGTTATGCTGGTGCAGATTTAGCAGGAGTTTCAAGGTTTCAATATCCGCCAAACATTAGGATTATTAGAGTCATGTGTTCTAGTAGAGTTGAGCCCATATTTGTTTTAAGAGCTTTTAATAATGGAATAGATGGTGTTTTAATTATTGGATGCCATATGGGCGATTGTCATTATATGAAAGGATTTGAATATACTCAGGATAGAATGCTTCACTTGAATAGATTAATTAAATATATCGGGATTGAAACAGATAGATTTCAATTGCATTCTATTTCAGCAAGTGAAGGAAAGCAATTTTCAGAGTTAATTAAAGAGTTTACAGAGAGAATTGTAGAATTGGGAGAATTAAAAATCCCAAAAAAATCAGGAATAATTGAATTAGAATATAATTGCAAGAAGAATTAAAAAGAGGTAATTTAAATGACTGAAACGGGATTTCAGAAACTTAAGCAAAATAAAGTAAAAAGTTTTGAAGATCTAAAAGATGAAGTAATTAATAATAATAAATGCTGTGCATGCGGAGCTTGCATAGCATACTGTGAGAGTCAAAACTTTAATGTTATTGAGATGAATAGATATACTCCTGAGTTTAAGTCAGAAAAAAGTGTCGATAATTGTACTAAGTGCGGTGTTTGTTATTACATTTGTCCCCAAACTGATATTTTAATAAAAGAATTAAATGATACTTATTGTATTGAAGATAAAATTGGACGTATTACTAAAATCCTTGCCGCTAAAACAACAAATAATATATTAGAAAAAATTGGACAGGATGGAGGAGTTGTTTCAGCAATACTAGCACATCTATTTGAAAAACATAAAATAGATGCAGCCATTGTTTCAGAATTTAGCGATAACTTTAAACCAGTCCCAAAAATTATATTTGATAAAGAAGATTTATTCAAATCTGCAGGTACACGTTATTCTATTTCTCCTCAAATATTCCCCCTAAAAAATTTATACAACATCCCACAAAATATTCTTAATAAGAATGAAATATTTGATATTGACCAGCTAAGGATCGCATTTATTGGGACTCCTTGCCAATGTAGAGCTGTTAGGAAAATGAAATTTTTACTAGTGAAGCCTGCTCATGTAATTAAATATATTATAGGTCTTTTCTGTTTTGAGAATTTTACCTATACCGAATTATATGATATTTTAAAAATAGAAACTAATGTTGAACCTACTAATATCAAAAAAACTTGGATTAAGAAGAATTTTTTTATCCAAACTAAAGATAATAAAAAATTCGAAATCAATATAAAAACTCTTAATCCCGCAGTTAGAAGTAATTGCCATGAATGTGATGAGTTCACTGGACGATTTACAGATATCAGCGTTGGGGCCTCTGGGGCTCCAGAAGGATATTCTATGTTATTAATTAGAACTGAGAAAGGTGAGAAAGTAGTAAATAATATGCTTTCAAAAGGAATAATTGAACAACTTATTGTTCCATCTAACAGAACTATTGAGTGGAAGAATAAGAAATTAGAATGGTATAATAAATTAATTTCCTTAAAGATTGAAAATCAGATTAATAGTAACTAATGAAAAAATTTATATCTATTATTCTCATAAATTTTTCTGAAAACCCTTGCAAAGGGTAAGTTTCCTCTCAACTAACATTTATTTAAGAGGATCATTCCTTTTCAGATTATGTTTGATAAGGAGCTAATTCTTCAATCTTTTTCATAATAAGTTCAACAGATTCAACATATTCTTCCTTGTAATCAACTAAAATACTACAGATCCCTTTTATCTCTTCAATTATTTGTTTATCTCTGTAATATTTGAGATCTATTGCTCGGGCAGGGCATGATGATACACATACTCCGCAACCTTTACATTTTAAGTCATCTATTTCTGCAATATTTGCTCCATTCACTCTTATTGCCATGTAATTGCAGATTTTTTCACATCTACGGCACGCCATACATAAATTTTCATTTACTTCAGCTATAATTAATTCTTGATTTATTGTCTCTTTGGAAAGTAAAGTAGATGCTTTACTTGCAGCAGCTAATGCCGTAGATACTGAGTAAGGAATATTCTTTGGGCCTGCAGCACAACCACATATATAGATGCCCATATTATTAGTTTCTTGAGGTTTTAGGCATCCATGAATTTCAGATAAAAAACCATTCGCATCTTTTGCTATTCCTAAAATCTCAACAATTTTCGCTGTTTTTTTAGAAGGGTTCATACCAGTAGATAAAACAATTAAATCAGTATCCATAGTAATGAAATCATTTGTTAAAGTGGAAGAAGCTGTAACTTTTATTTTTTTTGAGATAGGATCTTTTCGAATATCTCCTACTTTTCCTCGAATCATCATTATCCCTGCTTCTCTTGCTTTTCTATAATATTCTTCATTTCTTTTATCCCATGTTCTCATATCTATATAAAAGATAACAATTTCCATATCTGGGTATTCTTGTTTTAATAATTGAGCATTTTTAAGAGCAACATTACAACATACTCCTGAACAATAGGGATTTCCTTTTAAAGATCTTGAACCTACACATTGAATCATAGCTACTGTTTTTGGGACTTTTCCATCAGAAATTCTATATACATGACCACCTGTTGGTCCAACTGGACTTAACATACGTTCTAGATCTATTTGAGTAATAACATCGGGATAAATGCCATACTTATATTCGTTATTTTTCATAATTGGATATTCGTCCCATCCCGTGGCAATGATGATAGCCCCAACTTTTAAATTTATATCCTCTGAAGCCATTTCAAAGTTAATTGCCTCAGCGAGACAAGTTCTCTGACAATTTTTACAATCAATACATATGCTCTTATCAATTATGGCAATTTTAGGTATTGCTTGAGGGAATGGTATGTAAATTGCATTTCGTTCTCCTATACCTCTGTCAAATTCATTAGGTACTTTTATTGGACATTTTCTCGTACATAATCCACAGCCAGTACACCTATTTTCATCAATATAACGAGATTTTTTATGTATTTTTACATTATAATTTCCAGGAATACCGCTGAATTCCTTAACTTCACTAAACGTAAATAACTTTATATTTGGATGTTTTGAAGTGCTAACCATAATAGGTGCAAGAACTCATATGGCACAATCATCTGTAGGATATATTCGATCTAATTGAGCCATTTTTCCGCCAATAGTTGCTTCTTTTTCGACTAAATATACATTTATTCCTTGGTCTGCTAGATCTAAAGCTGCATTCATCCCTGCAATACCAGCACCGATAATTAACACCGATTTTTCGACTGAAACTTTTTTATAAGGTATTATTTCTAATTCCCTAGCACGATTTATCCCCGCTTGTACTAACCTTATAGCTTTTTTAGTAGTATTTCTCTTATTTCCTGAGTGAGTAAATGAACAATGTTCACGAAGATTAACCATTTGAAAGTAATATGGATTTAATCCTGCTTGAGATAGAACTGCACGATAAGTAGGTTCATGAATTTTTGGTGTGCAAGCTGCAACAACAACCCGATTAAGGTCTAATTCTAAAATGTCGTTTTTAATAATATTTTGTCCTGGATCACTACAAGTAAAATCATTTATTCGTGAGACAATAACATTTGGTAGAGCTTCGACATAATCTCTAATTAGATCACAATCAACAGAAGCACTAATATTAACTCCTCATCTACAAATATATACTCCTATTCGCACTATGGTCTGTATCTCAGACATTTAATTCACCTATTTAAAAGATCACCCACTATTATTAGTACTGCAACAAATTCAATGAAATTGAAAGTATTAAAAGATCATAATCGCTTTTAATACTTTATTACCTCCTATTCTGATTAAATGAAGATTTTAAGTAAATTTAAAAAATCTGATAAGAGGAATTTAAACTATTTGACAATATTTTTTGTCATTTTTTTAACTTAATGTGCGAACCTGATCTCCCTGTGATCGTTTCCCAACAAGACATCCATTTTCTCCATAATATAAATGTGAATATCTCATCACGATATTGGTCACTTACAAATTAACATGATCAAAAAAAGATCATATTTATATACTCTGACAATAATATTTATCATAGAGATCATTATGTTTATCAAAATAGTCATATGCTTTTTTCAAAATAAAAAGAATTATAGGTGATACTTAAAAATGAAAATTAAGATTTTTGAGGATTTAATTAAAGAGGTTCATGAAGTTGGGATTTGTCAGCAATGTGGTGGTTGCGTGAGTTTTTGTAATTCAATCGAAAATGAAGTCATTGACTTTAAGGAACCTAATTTACCTCCAGAATATATTAATAGAAAAAAATGTCTAGAGTGCGGTATTTGTTATTTGATTTGCCCACAAACACATTTATTGGATGAAGATCTTAATAAAACATTTAAATTTTCAGATTTTTCATTAATGCCTATAGGTTTTGTAGATAATATTTATTCATGCCAGTCAATGGATAAAGATTTCTTAAAATATGGAACAGATGGAGGAGTTGTAAATACACTTATAAATTACTTAATAGAAAAAAAAATTATAGAGGGTGCAATTGTAGCAAAAACAAAATCACCTTTCTCTAGAGAAGCTATTATTGCTAAAAGTAAAGAAGATTTAATCGATGCATCAGGTACAAAATTGGATATATCAACTCAATTAGATACAGTCCAGAAATTCCATACATACACAAGTTCATTACCCAATTTAAGACGCTATAAATTTAGGAAATTAGCATTCGTTGGAACTCCTTGCCAAATTTATACAATTAGATGTATGCAAAATTTGGGCATAATCCCCTCAGAGAACATAGAAATTTGCCTTGGTCTTTTTTGCTATGAGAATTTCTTTTTTGATAGAATTAAATTGAGGCAATTTGAAGAACAATTCAAAATAAAATTTAAAAATATTAAGAGAATTAACATAAAGGAAAATTTAATTATTGAGTTAAAAGATCATAAGACATCTCAAAACTTGATTAATATCTCTTTTAAAGAATTAAAAGATTATATGCGCCCTGCTTGTGAATTTTGTAAAGATTTTACTAATATTTACGCGGACATCTCTTTTGGAGGATTAGGGTCTCCAGACAAATTTACAACAGTAATCACCAGAACTAAAAAAGGGAAGGATATAATTCATAGGATAATTAAGACTGGGATGATAAATTGCTTGAGTATTGATAGTAGCATTAAAAAAAAGATGAAAGAAAAAATTATTCAATTTTCTCAATTCAAATTAGAAAGAAATAAATAAATTAAGATAAATCATCGATAGATGCTCCATAAACATTGTCTGGTAATAAACAATTACTGCTGAAATCCATTTTTTAATTTAATAGATCTTTACCCAATAAAAAATATAATAAAATTTATACGAATTTGATTGAAAAAAAGGGATTTAATAATGGATATTTATTCTGTATTGTCTCACCCATTTAGAAGAAAAATCTTGCTTCTTCTAGAAAAAGAGGGTTATATTCCCTATACTGACTTAATGGAAAAATTGGGTTTAGAAACAACAGGACAGCTAAACTTTCATCTCAAAAAAATAGGTTCATTAATAAATAAAGACAAAAAATCATATTTTCTTACTGAAGATGGTAAACGAGTACTAAAGATATTAAATCTTAACAAAAGAATTTTATCAGGAGAAAATATTGATGAGTATTTAGATTCTAAAGGAAGTGAAATAAACCGTATTGGTGTGATAATATGCAATTGTAATACTGAAATTTCGAACATAATTAATATAATAGTACTTGAAAAATACGTAAACAAACTTAGGAAGGTTGTTTCTGTAAAAGTATTTGAAAATTTATGTCAACAAAAAAATTTTGATAAAATTACACATTGGGTAAAAGATAATTTTCTAAATAAGATTGTAATAGCTGCATGTTCTCCAAGAACTCATCAACATCTTTTTAAACGAATTTTTGATGGAGTTATTGAACACGTTAATATAGAAATTGCAAATATCAGAGAACAATGTTGTTGGGTACATCAATTCGAAATAAATCAACTTGATCCCTCGCTTTCATTAGAAAAGGCAAAACTGTTAATTGAAGCAGCTATTGAACGAGTTAGTCTTCAAAAAAAAGTCAAAATTAAAAGAGTTGAAATTGAAAAGAGTACTGCAATTTTGGGAGGAGGTATAGCTGGTATATCACTTGCCTTAAACTTAGCTAGAGCGGGTATAAAGGTGTATCTGATAGAAAAATCTCCAACTTTAGGAGGTAAGGTAGCCAGATGGGATAGAATTAATAATATGGGTGACTGTTCCATATGTTTCATTTCAGAACTAATAGGTGAGCTAGTGAATGAAAAGAATGTAAATGTTCTAACCAATACTGAAATTGAAAGTATTTCAGGAGAAGTTGGAAATTTTACACTTAATTTAATTAAAAAACCACGTTTTGTTGATACAAAGAAATGTACGGGATGTAAACAATGCATAGAAGTTTGTAGTATTGAAAAGCCAAATCAATATGAATTTGGTTTAAATGATAGAAAAATTATTTATATCCCGTTTATCCATTCTTATCCTTTTGTTCCTTTAATTGACGAATCAGATATTAAAAATTGTCTCAATTGTAGGATTTGTGAGCGTGCCTGTGTAAATAAAGCAATAGATCTAACACAAAAACCAGAAAAAATTGAAATTAAAGTAGGTACTAAAGTAATAGCTATTGGTTCTGATCTTTTTTCAGAGTTGGATGAATATCGATATAACCCTCAAAATGATATAATAACATCATCTGAGTTTGAAAGAATGCTATCATCTGATGGATTTACCGAAGGAAAAATATTAAAAATTTCTGATAAAACTGTCCCAAAAACAATTTCAATTATTCAATATGTAGGACCTATTGATCATCAACATACACTTCAAAATATCCTCGCATTAAAATATTTAAATTATATTGAAGTAAAAAATCCAAAATGCAAAGTTAACATATTTTACGATTTAAGTAAGATAGGAAAAAAAGATGACTTTTTAATGAGATCCATGGATTCCAGATTGCATTACTCAAATAAAATAAAAATTATCGAAAAAGACCATCAAAAGATAGTAAGAGTGGATTCAAAAGAGTATCCTAGCGATTTAATTGTGCTCAATCAAACATTAGTACCAAATGAAGATTTGAAAGCATTTCGCAAAACAATGGATTTCACATTAGATGATTATGGTTTTATGAGTGAAGAAACCTTAGCATCAGGAATATATGGGGTTGGAACTATATTTGGACCATTAGATTATAAATCTACTATTTCAACAGTTAATAATTCAGCAATTAAAATCATTTCACTACTCTCTAAAGATTATTTGATTGCTGAGTTTAGTGGAATTGAAATCGAAGAAGAGAAATGCGGTTTATGTGGATTGTGTTCAAAAATTTGTCCTTATAATGCAATTACAATAGAAACTGAAAAAGTAAGTATAGATAAATTTAAATGTAAGGGTTGTGGTACATGTGCGAGTATATGTCCTACAAATGCAATTGATTTAAACATAGATAATTCTGAGAAGATTATAAAATCTATTGAAATTTTTTCGAAATTTAGAACGCAACCTAAAATTATTGCATTTTGTTGTCGGTCTTGTGGTTATGCTGCTGCTGATGATGCTGGTCTCAAGAAGATCTCATATAATCCAAATATTTTCATTTTAAGTGTTCCGTGCACTGGTCGTATAGATACAAATTTCATAATTAAAGCCTTTGAGCTTGGTTTCGATGGAGTAATGGTAATAGGTTGTAGAAAAAATGCATGTCGATATATTGATGGAGTGGAAAAAGTGGAAAAAAAAATATTGTTATTAAAAAACATTATCCCAACAGAATACCGTGAACGAATAATTCTCACACATATGAATGCAGTTGAAGGTAATAAGTTTGCTGAGGTTGCTAATAAATTTTATAAAAAATTATTAGAGGAGGTTAAATTTGAAACATAGATTTATAATAATATCTCTAACCTCTTGTAGTGGATGCATCTCTTCTCTTATTTCGCTAGATATTTTTCCACAATTCCTTGAAAGAACCAAAATTATATATTTCCCCTTTATTTCTGATACAAAAAATATTGAAGAATGTGATATTTGTTTAGTTGAAGGATGTATTTCTGAAGAAAATCAAATACCTATCCTTCGAAAAATTCGAAAACATGCAAAAAAAATATATGCATTAGGAACTTGTGCTTGTTTTGGGGGAATTCTAAGTCTATCAGAAGTGAAACTTCCAAAACCGATTTCAAGTTATATTGAAATTGATGGGATTATTCCAGGTTGTCCACCACCTACGAAACTTTTTGGAAATTGTCTTATAAGACTAGTTGAAAATAAAGAAATAGAACTCTCTAAAAAAAACATGTGTGGCGGATGCCCAGTAAGAGGGAATATGAAAATTAATTCAAATATAGATATCTGGAAAATTGCTCCAAATCCGGAAGAGATTAAAATTGATGAGGAAAACTCTGAATGTTTTTTAGAAAACGGTGTTTTATGTTTAGGGCCAATTACGCGAGATGGGTGTGAACATAAGTGTATTAAGATGGGACTTCCTTGTGAAGGTTGTATAGGACCAGTATCAAAAGATTTTACTTCTAATATTGTTAACTATTTGAGTTTGATAAATTTATCTCAAGAACTTAAAAATTATTCGGGTATCTTTTATCGATTCTCGAAACCAAAATTGTAGGGGTGATGGAAATGTTAAAAGTCATTGAAGTTTGTAGACGCATTGAAGGACATGGAGACATAAAAATTTTAATTCAAAATGATGAAATTTCTTTAGTTAATTTTGAATTTAAAATTTATAGGGATTTTGAAAAAATCTTAATTGGTAAGAAATTATTAGATCTTCCAAAAATTGTCTCTAGAATATGTGGATTATGTTATGCTTCTCAAGCAATTGCTAGTTGTAAAGCAATTGAAGATTTATATAATATCGAGGTTTCAGAACAAGTAATACTTTTAAGACGTCTTATAATGGCAAGTGAATTAATTAAATCCCATTCTATGAATTTCTTTTTCCAAACTTTACCAGATCTATTAAGACTTTTTGATATTACCCAGAAAACCGCAACTGCTTATGATTTGATTAATTATAATCATCAATTAACAACAAATATATATGAATTAATTAAAATTGGAGTTGATATCAATAATTTGTTTGGAGGTAGATCTATCCATTTAATTTCTCTTATCCCTGGTGGAATTATTTATTCACCTTCGAAAAAAAAAATTTTAATAGCTAAAAAAAAATTTCAAAAAGCTTTATTAAATTTAGAATGGATTATTGATAAATTCATTGAATTGTTTTCTCATCAACAACCACCTAAAGAATTTGATGCTCCAAAACTCATTTATCTTGGTCTGTCCAATTATAAAAATTATGATCGTTACTCTGGTAGGTTATCACTCAAAGAGGATAATAAAAATATGGTAGAATTTGATAAACACAATTATTTTTCCTTTTTTGGTAAGGAACCTGATTTACGTGGAATTGACTTTTATTTTGATAATAAAAATAATGTGATTGTTGGACCTTTTAGTCGGCACAATTTTATCGATAATCACTATAAAGATGAGATTCAGACATACTTTGAATATTTTGATAAACAATGGAAAAATAGTATATTATTTGCGAATTTTATCAGATTAATGGAGATGTACTTAGAAAGTTCTAAGAGTCTACAAATCTTAGATGATCCTAATTTAAACACTAAAACAGAAATCCCCCCTCTAAATTCTATAAAAAAACTTGATGGGATCGGAGTTATTGAAGCCCCCAGAGGAATTTTATTGCATCATTATCACCTAAATAATCATAATTCTATTGAACGTGCAAAATTATTTGTTGCTACCGAGTTTAATATTCCACTAATAAATGAGATGATTACAGATTATGCTAGAGTTTTATTTGAAAAGACGGGAGATATCAATTTAATCAAAAATAATGTCCAGAGGATAATCAGGTCTTTTGATCCTTGTATTTCATGTACAACACATTGATAAAAGTCTTAAAATATTTATACTAATCTTATAAGATTATGAAAAAATATGTTGAAATACATTTAAAAGAAATTTGTTTATTTTAAAGGTAAAAAATTAAGGAAAAATACCTCTTAGTTCAAATGCTTTAGCCAATCTTGAAATAGCAATCATATAAGCTGCTATACGAAGACTAACTTTGTTTTTCTTAGAAAGTTTATATACTTCTTCAAATGCCTTAACAATAATAGTTTTTAACTCTTTATTAATTCTATTTATGTCCCAAAAATAACTATGGATGTCTTGAATATACTCAAAATATGAAACACAAACACCTCCTGCATTTGCAAGGATATCTGGAATTACAATAATACCATTGTGATTCAAAATTTCATCAGCTTCTGGAGTCGTTGGTCCATTTGCACCTTCTAATACAATTTTACATTTTATATCATGAGCATTTATATGAGTAATTTGATTTTCTATTGCAGCTGGTATTAATATATCACAGTCTAGTGTAAGTAAATCTTCATTAGAAATGAATTTATAATCATCATTTTTAAAATCTTTTAAATAACAATTTTTATCTCTCCATTTTAACAAGGTGCTTATATTTAAACCATCTTCATGATAAAGTCCTCCTGTAATATCTGAAAGAGCTATTACTTTGGCTCCCATATTATATAAAATCTCCGCAATGTGACCTCCAACATTTCCAAATCCTTGTACAACAACTTTTGAGTCTTTTAAATCTAAATTTAATTTAATGCATAATGATTCAAGTACATAGAATAGCCCCATTCCTGTTGCTGATTCTCTTCCAACAGATCCCCCTATTTCTATTGGTTTTCCCGTGACTACTCCGGGGATTGCTTTGCCCTTATGCATTGAATATGTATCCATTATCCAAGCCATAACTTGAGCATTTGTATTCATGTCAGGAGCGGGTATATCTATATCTGGTCCTATAAAATTCAAGATCTCAGCAGTATATCTCCTAGTTAATCTTTCTAATTCACCTTTAGATAATTTTTTGGGATCAACACATACACCTCCTTTTGCACCTCCAAGAGGTAAATTCAATAAACTGCATTTCCATGTCATCCAAATAGCCAATGCTTTTACTTCATTTAGATTAACATTTGGAGCAAATCTTATCCCTCCTTTTCCAGGACCACGAAGAGTTGAATGGTGAACCCGATATCCCTCAAAAATTTCTAAAGTTCCATCATCCATCATAATAGGTATTGATACAATTAAAGAACGCTCAACTTTTTTAAGATATTTCGTAATATTATTATTTAATCCCATTTTTTCTGCTACTATGTCTATTTGACTTTGTGCCATATCATACGGGTCAACGCTATCGGATAATTTTCTTTTAGCAGACTCTAAAATATCAAGATTCTTTGAAATTGATATATTCCTATCATACAAAAATTCTTCTCTTCTTTTTTTTAACATAATTGAATAATGTTCAGTAAATTGGAAATTTAAAATAAAGAATTAAAACAATATTTTATCATTTTATATATGGTATTGACTTTATTTAAATATGCCGAACTTAATCCGATAAGAGACAGTGGGAAACGAAGACCATTCGAATAAAACCATTTTAAAGAAATGAATTTCATTCTAAAATTTCAGAATGATAGTTAAAATAAATGAGATTATAATTTCATAATTTTAATTTCTAAAAAGTTGAAACGAAAATTAAAAATTGTTAAAATTATGAAAATAATGCTACTAAAAATATTAATTTCTAGATTTTTTTAGAAACTAGACTAAAAATAACTACTAAGAAACACTTTAGTCATAAATAATATTATATAAGTTGATTCAAGAATTCATGAATATTTTACTTCAGGATATTAGTTTTTCTTTTTGAATGATAAATATGAGATTTATTAAGCTTAGAATCTATCTTTCAATAGCGTGAATTTTACAAAAAAAATTTTTTTTATTATATTCAAATAGTTAAATTTAGAGGTGATAAATAATAGAGGAAAAAGAAAATCATATTTTATATGTCCAAACCAGTCATGATCCAGAGCGACAATATTCACCATTAGTGTTAGCTCAAACAGCTAAAGCAATGGATATCAAAGCTACAGTTTATTATTTAGGGACAGGATTAAGAATCTTGAAACCTGGAGAAGCAGAAAAAATAAAACTTGGTTCTTTTCCAAGTGTAAAGGAAATGATTGATAAAACACTTGATATGGGGGTTGAAATCTTAGTTTGTGAAGCTTCAAAACGAATGCTAGGATGGGAAAAAGTAGATTTAATCCCAGGAGTTAAAATTGTTGGTGCTGCGACTTTGAATGATTTAGTATTAGAAGTAGATGCTACACAGTGGTTTTAAATATATCTTTTTTTTAGTTGAAAGTATTGAATATTATATGAGTAAGTTTGAGATTTTGAAGCAACCTTTAATGATTTGATAGATGGAATTATAGAAATCGCCATAGAAAGAAAATTAGAGGACTATATAATTAAGATTAGTCCTCCAACATGTCAAATATTCCCTAATAAACTATAAATTCTTCTATGTTAAAACATAATAGATATTGTAACCTCTCATTAAATCTGCTTAAAATATAAGAAGAATCTTTAATAACTTTATTTTATTCGAATCTTAATTGAAATATAAAAATATATAAGAGATGATTTTAAGTTGAGTCTAAAATGTAAGAGTTGTGGGAAAATAATTGAAACATTGCCAATCCAGTGTGGATCCAATATTATCGTCAATTCTGAAACAAGTCAATGGGGATGCTATACTGAAAGTTGTGGAATTCAGACATTCAATGAATTTCTATGCGAAAGCTGTTGTACTAATCAAAATATAATGAAAATAAACAAGAAAATAGAGAAGTTATCAATGGAAAATGAGGAATTTAATGAAGAACTAGGATTCTATAAAAGAAATTTAGTACAAACTAAGATAAATAATTCAGATTTTAAGTACTGGGTTGAATTTGGTGAGGGAGAATTTAAGTGTGGAAAAGGTGAGCTAAACGGTGCTACCATTCTAATAACTTGTCCACAAGAGACTATGAATCATATTCTTAAGGGCACCCTAGATCCTTTTAATGAATTTCTAAATGGGGCTCTTAAGATTGAAGGTGATATTCAATATGCAGTGGTTTATTTTGATCTAATTAAATTAGCATTAGAAATCAACAATGAAATTGGAGGTATATTTTTATGAGCAAAACTTTTATATGGGGGCATAGAGGAGCAGGATTTACTGGTGTACAAAATACTCTCTCTTCATTTCAGAAAGCAGTTGATATGGGTGTTGATGGGATTAAAACTGAAGCAAATTTGTCAAAAGATGGTGAAATTGTTCTCTGTTTTTTTAAGAGTTTTAAAAAAAATGGAGAAGATGTGTTATTAAATAATTTGGAAATTGAAGAAATTAAAGAATACAAACTAGAAAATAACGAATCAATCCCGACTCTCCGTGAAGTTTTTAATTCACTTAAAGATTACAATATCAAGTATAATTTTGATATCAACAACCCTGAAGTAGGTATAAAAATAATTGAACTTGCAAAAGAATTTGATAAAATTCATGATATTGAGATAGCAAAATCTTCAATAAACCCTGTTTCAATCCCTGATTTTTTCTCAAAAATTAGAAAGTTTGATAAAAAAGTAACATTAGTAAATTCAATTTTCTTAAAACATTCACCCATTAAGGAACAACATCTAGAATTAGAATCTATGAGGAGATTAAATGTCCAAGTAATAAATGTTAATTTCAATTATGCAAATTATGAATTATTTAGAAAAGTCAAAGATAGTGGATTTAAATTTTATATCTGGGGACTTCTTTTTAAAAGATCAATGAATAAATTTCTAAACATGAAATATAATGAAGAATACGTTGATGCAATGATGTCAAATTTGCCTGATAGATTAGTAAGATTACGAGATCAAATCCAAAATTAAGATAATATTTTAAATGATTCAAAATTTCTCTATGACTACAAAAAAAGCTCACTAAAATTCCCAATAGGCTTCATTAATTATTAAAAATGCTTCTATTTCAATATTAAATAGTATATTTCTTATATAGTATATTTCTTATACTATATTATAAATTTATTAAAATTACAATGCCCTCATCAATTTTTTCTCATCAAGCTCCTGGATTAGCTTTGAAAGTTAAATTTCCTAAGAAATTTGATGGAACAGCTTTATGCCTGGGGGCTCTTATCCCTGATTTTAATTTTATATTAGATTTCTTTTTGGATATCAATTTTTATGTGTTTACTCATAGTATAATAGGTCAGTTCTTATGGACGATTCCAATCACAATTATCGCTACTGTTATTTTTACTCAATATATTGGACCTTTATTTGCAAAAATAACTTCCAAAAAAAGTAGATTTTATGCGCCTCTAAGATATTTTGGTGTTGACCAATGGAATCATCTAAAAAATAAGAAATATTCAAGTAAAAATTGGTTTATAATTTGTTATTCTGCGTTAATTGGTGGAATAACACATATATTATTAGATTTCCCTGCACATAAATATATTGTAATTTTGTACCCATGGTTTGTAGGACTTAATTTCGGATTTCTCCAATATTCCTTAATAAATTATGGTATAATAACAATCGGACCTTTCACAATTGAAGCTAACCTTACTCTTTATAATCTTTTATGGTTTGCAGAAACAATTATTACCTTCATAATAACTCTCTGTTATCTAAGATATATTAAAAAACATGATCTAATTCGGATATGGTACGAGGAAATGTATCATAAATAAACATAAATCTAAATTAAATGCTTAATTTATTTTAATTAATAAAGAATGTATTTGAAAATATTATTCAATGTTTGTTGAGTATTTTTATTATCTAAAAGAAAGATTACCCATAAGTATCACAGAATATATGACTTTAATGGAAGCTCTAAATCAGGGGCTTATCCATAATATGGTTGAGTTTTACTACACCTCCCGCTCAATTTTGTGCAAAAACGAGCATCATTTTGACATTTATGATATCGCTTTCGCAAATTTTTTCAAGGAGGCAATGATTAAATTTCCTGAAGATATAAAACAAGAAATCTGGGATTGGCTTAATAGAGATATAACTCTTCCAGAACTCATTGAAGGCTTAAAACTGATTTTGCGAGAATATCAGCAATACATTAACATCGAGAATCTTGAACAATTTTTAGAGGAGCTGCTGGAAAAATATGGAACTGAATTTGGTGATAGATTATTAATTAACGCTCCAAATGAAATAAAAGATGAAATCTGGAAGTGGTTGGAAAAAAATTTAGATCTATCTGAGATGCAGGGGAGTTTTCAGGAGAT
Source organism: Promethearchaeota archaeon (assembly GCA_020344955.1). Classification (GTDB taxonomy): domain Archaea; phylum Asgardarchaeota; class Lokiarchaeia; order Sigyniarchaeales; family SOKP01; genus Loki-b32. The sequence continues at coordinate 2,077,855 of CP070831.1, forward strand.
GATCAGTCAATTTTTTGATTTGGAAGAAATGCAAAAAAGATTCGAAGAATTGATGCAGATGCAAGATGAAGAACATCATGGAGGAGACCACTGGATTGGTACTCAAGGGGCATCTCCTTTTGGGCATGGAGGTCAAAATCCAATGGGCATGAGAATAGGCGGATCTTCAGGCGCTCGAATGGCTGTACAGATAGCGCAGAAAAGAATATTCAAAGATTACAGAAAAGATATAGTTTTAGACACTAGACAAATTAAGGTAGCTTTAAAACGCCTTAAAAAACTAGAAGAAATCGGAAAAAAGGATGAATTAGACTTGGACAAAACAATAGAGAAGACTGCGAAGAACTATGGAGATATTGAAATTGTATTTGATAAAAAAAGAAAAAATAACGTTAGAATGATTCTGTTAATGGATGTTGGAGGGAGTATGACCCCTTATGCTCATTTAGTTAATCTTCTTTTCTCTGCAGCTAATAATATGTCTCATTGGCGTGAATTTAAATACTATTATTTCCACAACTGTATCTATGAATCACTTTATTTCAACGCTCGAAGGAATCCTGATGAAGCAATTGAATTCAACGATTTTTTAAGAAAGTATGATAATAAACATAAAGTAGTTATTGTAGGAGATGCTGCTATGGCGAGTTGGGAGCTTACAGAGAAATATGGCTCAATCTATTATTATCATAGAAATGAATTGCCTGGTATCTATTATGTTAAAGAAATTGCTAATCATTTTAAGAATAATGTAGTCTGGTTAAATCCTGAACTTATAAGACCAGAATGGGCGCCTTGGACACGAAAGATAATTTCAAGTATTATCCCAATGTTTGATTTGACTGTTGAAGGGATCGAGGAAGCTATGGATTACCTTCGAAAAGGTGGTAAAAATATGTATACTACGGTCCAAATGCTCAAAGGGTTAAATTACTGAACAAAAGTTTTCTATGTTCTAAAATTTATTCTTTTAAAGCTTTTCTTTCTCTCTTTTTATCTTTCCATCTCCATCCCGTAAAATTTTTCCCTTTTTTCTCAGCATATTGTTGTAAAGCAGTTAAAATTTTTTTTTTCGTTCTTACTTTAAAATCTTTTCCTGATTCAAATTCAAAACTCTCTTCATGTCTCACTCCCTTAAAAATCAACTTGAAATATACAAATCTAGGACCTAGTATTATGGCATCTCCTGTAGGTATTGTTGCCATTGATTCTCTTTTAGTAATTTCAATAGAATCAAATTCGGACCAATTAATTTTAAAATATGGTCTGTGTGGGACAATTATTTCAATGAATTCGTCGGTAATAATGAATTTTCTATCTATGGCAAGTCCTCGTAAATATCTTGATGCCCAAAATAAAAATCCTAATATAATTGGCCATATAATTAATAGAGCTAATATTGATAGAAGACCAAGTTCAGTAATTACGCCATATGAAACTAATATCATGAACCCAATAAAAATAAATATACAAGTTAAGCTACCATATAAAGAAAGTTTAAGATTTTCTATAATAACAAAATCTCCAGCTTTGTATTGTTTAAATTCGAAGCCACATTCCTTACAAAAGTTATCATCAGGTAAATTTATTTTACCACATTGAGGACATTTTTTTTGTGTATTAGCTGTTATACTCATTGTTTTTAAATTGGATTATAATTCCTAAATAAATAATAAATTAGATTTAAGAAATAATAAGTAAGATTATTTAATAATTATTTGATATTTCTGTCTAATTAAGATAATATTGAATTACTCAATATTTCTAAGAAATTTCTCAGGAATTGTTATTTTTAACGATTCATAGAACATAGATGAATATTTTTGATAAAATTCTTTCTTTTTCGCTATTAAAAACTCTGCTCCATCAAGTTTAGGTTTACCTTTAGACCAAAAAATTAAACCATGGGGATCTAAGTCAATAAATTCTTCTTTTTTGATTATATTTCCTGCTTTAATTACATATTCCATATTTGACAGGGCTTTCTTTAGTTTTTGATGGTCTTTTGAAATATTAATTTCACTAACATCAATATCTAAAATATTAATATCACCATCTGCTCCTTTATCAAGATTTCCTTTAATATTTCCTAATCCTAGAGATTTTGCGGGACTTATTCTTGTTATAGAAATAAAATCAGAGAAATTTAAAACCTTTTCATTATCATGAATAATGTTTTTTTGTAAGAACTCTTTGTTCATTCCACTCATGAAATTTTCTCGAGCTTCAGTACTTAATAACCATGTTGCAATTTCAGGAACATCTGTAATATTAGCATAATTAGGGAAGTTTAGGGAAAAACTAACCTGCATTTTATTTTTAACATTTAAAGCTAAATCAAGAGCATTAGCCCATAATACACAATCATGAAAATTATTTTTACTAAAATTTCTCATAGATACGAATGAATCACCTTCGAATTCTATGGCAGATGTAATCAATTTTTTAGGATTATCTGTTATATTCTCAGTTAACATGGAGTTAATGAGACGCCTATCTGAGGTAATTAAAGGATTTACCTGATTGAAACCTATAAATGCTGTATCAATATCAAAATTTTGATTTTCATTTAAAAATTCAATGAGTCTCTTATTATCGCCATTTTGACTATATGAATTAGCATGTGCAATGTGAAAAATTTGATCCCGCTTAAAATTTGAATTTAATCTTTGGTAAGGTTCTAAATTTAAAGACTTTATTTTTTCTAATACTGTAAAAAGATTAACATAACCTATATCACTCTCATATCCCTCAATATGAGCATGAACTGAGTGTGGCAATCCCAGTCTTTCAACACTCTTTACTAGATTTTCATAGACATCTAAAGCTGAAAAATTGTAGAGTCTTCCTGTTTTTGAGACATCTTCTTTTAATTCTCTTAAATTCCAAGTTTCATTTTCAAAAGGATTATATACTTTGAAGCCAAAACCATATGTCTTTGATAGGAGATCTGACAGAAATACTGCCATTTCATCGATTTTTCCTCTCTGAAACTCTAATTCCAAAGGCCAGAGATTACTAACATTTAATAACATTGCTTTATCGAGAACAGGCAATTGTTTAAAATTGAATATTGTATGTTTTGCTAAAGAGGGGAATACATTTGCTTCTAGAATGAAAGTGTATCCATTAGATATGTAATTTCTCGCAATTTTTCTTAAAGTTAATCTATTCCAAATTTCTTCAAAATTACTCTTATTTGCTCCTAATAACCGAACCCAATTAACTTGTTGAGATGCTATATGAGTATGTATATCTATAGCTGAGGGTATTACAGTTTTTCCTTTTGCAATTACTTCTCTAACATCTTTTTGATTACTGAATTTTTCTACAATTTTACCAGATTCTATTAGAATATCCTTTATTTCTCCATTGATATTATTTATAGGATCAAACACTAATCCATTTTTTATAATCAGTTTCTCCATTCTAAAATTCCATAAATTTTTAGTCTTTAATTAAATTTAATAAATCATTTATATCTAGTACTGATTCGCTAGTAACTTCTGTATTAACTTCTATATTCTTATAAATGGGCTCATTTTTTTCAATTCCAGTGATTTGATTCGCCCAAATTGACACTGGCATTATAATAGTCCCCATTGGAACATTCTTATTATCTATCGGCTTAATAACAACACTTCCAAAATTATTGGTTATTCTAATATTTAAGTTTGAATTAACTCGTAAGTCGCCAAAATCCTTTGGATTCATCAAACCAATACCCAATTTTTCTTTAAGTGAATTATTATCTCCAAAAGAAAACTCCCTTAATTGGTCATTATCTACTATTCTTACGGTATTAACAATCATTTTCATCAAATCACACCTTTATTAATGCCTCTAATAATTTATTGAGAATTTCCTCGTCATTATAAACTCCACTAGGGGGATTCAATATTTTTTTTAACTCAATAGGAACATGATCTATTCGATAAACTAATCCTCCACATTCAATACCAGTTATGGCTGAAGGGAGAGTTATATCAGCTGTGTAAGATGTCGCGGAAGCTTTATTATCTATGAGAATTATGGGTCTTTTCAATAACTTTTTACTTAATTTCGAAGGGAAATGTGAAATTGGATCAGTTCCTACAATGATAGAACAATCAAAATCTTCTTTTTCAATTTTTGAAACAATCGTTTCTGATGTTTCAACTAACTGGTTATTTGAGAATTCTAAACTGTGATTTTTACCATATGTTGACAAGGCGACATGATCAAATCCTGCCATATTATAATGACCACCTAACATCATTATAGACATTCGTCCTTTTTGTTGTTTTACATTGATTAGTTGGACTAATTCAAGTAACTCCTTTACGACATCTTCATTTGATTGTGGTCTTAAAAGTCCTTGACCTACAAAAATGACTCCATTCTCAGCACCAGTTAGATGGAGTAATAATCTTTTCAAATCATCTTTATCTATCCCTGCTACACCGGTATCAGGAATACTGTTTGCTTTACAACATTCTTCTTTTAAGATACGGATTAGATCAATATCTTTACCTGTTTCAATTTGTAATGCTACGTCTCTTACACCCATGACCCCAAAAGAAGCAGTTTTTACTGGATCTATAACAATTAAGGTTTTTATTTCTCTCCCCGTCATTCTAAACTTACCCCTCGAAAAAAGAACTTTATTCAAAAGGCGTGGTATAGATTCTGCAGCATTAGCACCCCATAGTATTAATAAATCCGCTTTATTGATAATTTCTGAAATTGTAATCATGGTAATTCCTGTTTTTTTTGAGGAATTTAAAACTTTTCCCTGGCAAATCACAGAATTCGAATCAATAAATCCATTAATTGCTTTTGCAAGCTCAATTCCCTTTAATTGAGCTTCACAATTAACTGTTGAAAATCCATATAAAAGAGGTTTTTTAGAGTTTTTAATAATATCTATAGCTTTATCTAAGGCTTCAGTTAATGGTACTTTAACTAATTTTCCATTTTTTTTAATTTGAGGGCTAACTATTCGATTTTTAGCGGTTACTTGGTCGAATCTCTCTTTCCCTTTCAAACATGCTCCTAAAGTCTCATCAATATACAATCCATCGCTTCTAATAATAATATCATCACATAAAAGGGAACATCCTGAACAAGTGAATCTTTTACTAACCATTTATAATTACACTTTTTGAAATAAACTTCATTATAAAATCAAAAGTTATACATAATCAATTTTAACAGCATCACGAGGACAATATGTCTCACAAACACGACATTCTCTTTCTCTTCCTTCTGCTTCTATTCTTCGGCAATGTTCAATTGCTAATAATTCACATTTTCCTCCTTTAACTTGGAATAATTGATGTTTTTCGGGAGGATAATCTGGAGCTTTACCACTTAAGGTTGGAGGACAATATCTCGCATTTACGGGGCACACAGTGACACAAATTCCACATCCATCGCATAAATCATTTTCAATATCAATTCTAAGTTCTTTCTCTTTACCTTCCTCAGCCCCAATTAATTCTTTTAATTTATCGTAATCCTTCTTATATTTGGACTCTAAAAGTGGAGTACAATCATCAACTTTAACTTTACCTTGAAGTAGATCTAATGCGAAAGCCATACAAGTAGGTTTTCCACATTTCTTACAATTGGTTTTAGGTAAAAACTTGTAAAGTTCCATAAAGTTACTTACTGGAATTCATAAGCACCTGAAATTGTTATTTTTCTACACTTTCCAGTAAACAATAATATTCTGGAATTTATTAATTTCTTTAGTTTATTTATTATAAATTAAATATAATAGGAATTAGAATTATAATTAAACTTTAATAAAATACCATAAATTATTAACGAAAGAATTAAAGCAACTTATTTCTTTATCAAATTAAATATAATTAAATTATATACATCATCATAATAAGTAAAGTGAATAAATTATATGCCAGAAGAAGAAATTCCAGATATTAATTTAAGAGAAATGATGATAGACGAGCGTACTAAAAACATTAATAGAAATATGGACAAAATTAAGCATAAAATAGTGATAATATCGGGGAAAGGTGGTGTAGGGAAAACCACAGTTGCTATTAACCTCGCCATGAGTTTAGCTAGTGTAGGATTGAGAGTTGGAATTCTCGACGTAGATATAACTGGACCAAACGTCATAAAAATGCTAGGGATTAGTTCAGAACGAAAACCTAGAGTAGATGTTGATGAAAAAAAATTTTATCCTATTGATGGACCTTTACAACTTAAAGTTATGAGTATGGCATTTTTGACTCTAACTCCTGATGAGCCAGTAATTTGGAGAGGGCCTATGAAAATGAGCGCTGTAAGACAGTTCTTAGGGGATGCTGAATGGGGTGATCTTGATTATTTAATATGTGATTTACCTCCCGGAACATCTGATGAAACTTTAGATATATTACAATTAATACCAGATGAAAACGTGATAGTTGTTACTACTCCTCAGGAAGTAGCACTTATGGATGCTAGGAAAACTATAAAAATGGCTATGGTTATGGAAAGAAAAATCCTTGGTATAATTGAGAACATGTCTGGGTTTAACTGTCCACATTGTGGAGAATCTATCGATTTGTACCCTCCTGGTGGCGCAGAAAAAGCTAGTAAAGATTTCAATGTACAACTATTAGGGAAAATTCCTTTTGAAACTGAAGTTAGTCAACAAGGTGATCAAGGGCTACCATTCATTTTAAAGTATCCCGACAGTAAATCCGCTAAAGCATTTAAGGAAACAGTTAAAGTAATAAGAGAACTTTTAGAAAAATAGACCATCTAATTTTTTTTTAAACATAAATCTTCGTTTATAATCAGTATTAAAGACCTATTTTCTAGATAATACACTAATTTTAAAATTTATTTTAAAAGGTTTTATTAACCCAAATAAACTTTAGTTACAAAGATTATTAATAATAATAACAGGGATTATTATTACTGAAGATCATAAAGGAATTAAGGGAATTGTAATTTGTGAAGAGAGTGGACAATATCTTCTTGATCTTATTTTAGATACTAAGATCAATCCTGTTCTATTATCTTCTTTTGTAGGAGCCTTAGGATTGTTCGGAGAAAACTTAGGTCGAATCGAAGAAATAAATATTAAAGGACTTGACGTCGAAATGATTATCGTATATAAGTACAATCTAATTTTCGTAGCAATTCTTGATAAAGGGTTTGTAAAACATGGTATTAGAGATGAAGCAGAGAAATCATTGGATATGTTCTATTCATTATATCGTAATAAAATTAAGGAAAATTGTAACGAAGTTAGTCAATTTACTTCATTTAAAAACATATTATTTACTCAAATCGAAGAATACTTTAATAGAATTAAAGATTCTAAGAAAGAACATATTGGTGACTTCGGCTTTTTTACTGATGCTATTAAAAAATTAAGAACTAATTCAACTCATTAAAATCCTTCAATTTTTTTAAATTTATGCTCTAATAATCTTCCAAATATCAAGAATCAGAGAATATTCTAAAATATTTCAATAAGATTAGAGAGAAATTTCGATTTTGATATTTTCTATGTTTTCCGGCACTCCTTTTGTAGAGTTTAAAAAGCCCTGAATTATATTAGCAAGCATCTCTTGCATAAAATCCTTCAATGGGATCGTTTTTTCATTTACCGATAATATTGCTTTTATCATAACTAGCTTAAAACTTACCTAAATATTAAAATTGTATCTTATGTTTTATAAAGATCAAAAACAGTATTGAAAGAGGAATTTACCACAATGAAAAATAATGTTACATTCTCAGAAGCCGAGAAGGAATTTATAACCAATTTACGTGTTGCTCGCATCTCAACAATTAGTCCAGAAGATAAATATCCACATATAGTACCAATTTGTTATATTTTCCATGATGGGATCTTTTACACATCCTTAGGAAAAAATAGTAGACGAATAAAGAATCTTAGTAAAAGGAGTGAAGTTTCATTGTTAATTGATGAATATAAAGAAGAAAATAGAAATTGGATTGTCTTAAAAGGAGTTCTTGTAAAGGTTAAGGCAATAGTACTAAATTATACAGATAATATTGAGCAATTCATGAAAGGATGGGGGAATCTTATTGAAAAATATCCCCAGTATAAAGCCTGGGCTCATAATGATTTAACACCTACAGATCCAGATAGACGTAGAATTATGCAACTATCTCCCATAGAGAAAATCTCATGGGGTTTTTCTTAAGTATTAACAATTTATACCAAAACCTTCGCAAGGTTGGTCATCCTGTCACTAATATTTTATAACAGGAATCACTCCATTCGGTATTTATTTTACAACATTAAATTTTGAAAAGTTCTAGGTGATTATTGTTAGTCAATTAACCAGGTCAAGTACCCGTACCAGCAGAAAGTACACTATATATTATAACTAATGTAATTATCGTTGCTATCACTGCTATAACCGTTGCTGCAATTAGATAAATTTTAATTTTTCTTTTTCTTAATTCCTTTAATTCAGTTTCGTTTAGAGATTCCATTTTTCTTTCAAATGTCTATATGTTTTATTAATATGTTAAGATTCAAAAGAAATAAATAAAACTTTTGGTCAATTAAAAAAAGATTTGAAAAATAAGATTAAGATTTTTTTCCTTCTTTATGCTTGAAAATTGTATAGATTCCAACTAGGATTGTAAAAAATGCAAAAAATATCCATAACAATTGAACTTGAGAAATTATTTGCTGTAATATTAAAAGTGGAAAGTAAGGTAACCATAACTCTTGTCTAATTCTTAATATTTGAACTAGTAGTTTCATTAGAATAATAAATAAAGCAATTGTATCAACTCTTAGAATTTTAATTTTCTCCTTAATATAATCAACTCTATCGTATATTGAGCCTATAATGTAGATAAATAAGAGGAAATCAATGAAAAAGGAAAAAATATCATACCCAGAACTGTCATAGAATATGAATTCTGCTAATAAATCAACTATAAGATAAAGTACATAAAATGATGTCAATAAGTTAAAAACAGAAATGTAAGCTGCTAACTTCTTTGTAAATATTAATCTTGTCAACACGAATGCTAGTAATAGTAATCCAATCAAAAAAAGATTAAAAAAGACTCTTGTGATACTTGGAAATCCAAAAAACCTAACTATCAATGATGTCAGCCACCAGTTCAATAGAAAAAATCCAACAAATTCAATTATCCTTGTAAATATTCTAGACTTCTTCTTTTCGTACAAGTAATTATCGATTTTAGTAGAAGTGTCCATACAAAATTTAAAAGCGAAAAATGCTGTAATTAAGACATTTGCCAAAAATGAGATTACAAAAAAGATATTAAAACCTATTATCCAACTGAAAATCCACATAACAGGCAACGTTAAAGCTGCTGCAATTATAATTATTATCCCAATTTTTTTAAAAGAACTAAAAAGTGAGATAATTAATAAAATAAATGTAAAACCAGCTAAAATACCAAGAAAATAAAAAAAATATCCACTAAATGTGTAATATTTAAAGATATCAAACATAACTGTAAACATTAACCAGGAAATAATGAACAGAATAACAATAATCAGTAAAAACGTCTTTTTCGACAAACTTTTTAAACCAGAAATAAACCTCATATAAAATTCACGAAGATCTGTTTAATATAAACCTTGGTAATATCCTATATATTTATTAATTTTTTTATATTAATTTCGAAAAATTCACGTTTTTGTATAAATATAATAAGAATCTTCGTTTATCAGTTTTTAAAATATTAAAAGAATGTTTATATCCATCAACAGATTCTAAAAATTAAAAAAATATTATAGAGAAACGAAAAATGTCTGAGGAACAAAAAGTTAGAAATCGTTGGATTGTTGTTATTGGTGCTATCATGATTCAATTGGCCTTAGGCACAATATATTCATGGGGAACACTTACTATCTTTGTTAGTCCCTATTTGAATGAAATAAGAGAAGTTACAGTCTATATTTTTGGAGTAGGATTATTATCTTTTGCCATTACGATGATTTTTGCTGGTAAATTACAACAAAAATATGGTCCAAGAAATATTGCAATTCTTGGAGGAATATTAATGGGTGGAGGAGTTATTCTCTCAGCATTTATGACAACTTTTATAGGATTATTAATTACGTATGGAATTATATTTGGGATGGGGATAGGATTTGGGTATGTGTGTCCTATAGCGTCAGCAAGTAAATGGTTTCCGGATAAAAAAGGATTTATTAATGGAATTGCAGTTGCAGGATTTGGAGCTGGATCTTTTATATTTAATTATGTGATCAAAGCACTTGCAAATCCAGGAGGTTTGGAGACTGACCATCCTAATTTTCTTTCAGCAATATCACCAAATATTCCTCTAATGTTTATCATACTTGGAATTATATATTTAGTCCTAATAATTGGAGGAGCAATGACATTAAGTAATCCAAAGCATCCAAAATTGTGGTAGTTTTATAGTTTGTTTACGCGTAAACTCAAGCCCAGAAATTCCACTTTTCTCAGATGGTGGTGGTGGAACCCA
>CP070831.1:2088433-2123137 GCA_020344955.1 Promethearchaeota archaeon
CTGATAAATAAGTAAGCTTCTGCAACATGACAACGTAAAATATTTTGGTTGTATGTTGGAAACCCACCAAAACCCCCTCTCTTAACTACTTCAACACTAATTGGATCAGTTAAGATATTGTTATATTTTTTTCTTAATTTTCGAATTAAACTTGCCCAAATAGAAATATCTGGAATCATTTCCTGAATATTTTGGACCTGATACCTCCCATTCGAATAATCTCTTATAATATCTTCACATGGGTATAATTCTATCGAACAACCTAAATCTTCGACTAATTGGCAAATATCGTCTAATAGGTGGATATTGTCTTTCATAACTACTGTACTGATGATAGGTTTGATATTATTTTTATTAGCTAGCTTAATGGATTCGATGACTCTATCAAATACTTTTATTCCACGCATTTTATCATGTAATTTTGCTGTTGGATAATCCAGGGAAAGTAAGACATAATCCAAGCCTTCAATTTTTTGTTCTCTGAATAATTTAGGTAATAGATATCCGTTAGTAGCTATCCCATTCATAAAATCATGAATAACTCCAGTATAATATATCAATTCTGGTAAATCCTTTCTTAGTGTTGGTTCGCCACCTGTAAAAGAGAGAGAAAGGACACCTAAATCAGCAACCTCATCAATTAATAATTTAATTTGTTCTGTGGTCATATCATGTCCTAAAACAGATTCAGGTAAAGAATGAATAGAACAGAAGGGACATTTCCCATTGCAACGTAATGTTAATTCTATTTGAGCAGAATAGGGGATTTTATAGTCAGTAAAATTGTTTAAAATGAAGTTTTTAATATACTGTATCCACTTTTTAATACGCATTTGAGGAATTTGATTCTACACCATACAATTCTTAACAAATCTCTATTTAAGAATTTAAAGAAGATTATAATTAAAAATATAACTTAATGGTTTAATAATGAATAATTTTTAAAAAAACAAAAGTGTTCAAGAGAAAATAAAAAAAATATAAAATAAATTTATACTATATACTTTAGTATTCATAGCCACACTGTTTTTGCTATTATTAGGAACTCTAATAACAATTACAAACATATTTTTTAGCGTATATTTTTACACCGCCCATTTGGTGTAAAACTTGGCTCTTATCTTCATGTGTGGCAAATGCAGTACTTGCGCATTCTGGGCATACTCTACGGCCTTCAACTGGAGGTTTTTCCTCCAATCGTGCTTCTTCTTCTTGCTTGTCTACTATAGCAGAAGGTTTGACTGTTGTAGCAGCAGGAGTAGAAGGAGATGACGTCGTTGGAGTTGAACTTACAGATATAGGTTCAGCTTTCATTAATTTATCAAGTTTAAGGTTAATGTCTTCAAGTAGTTTTAATACTTTTTGTTCAAATTCTGACAATATAGTTCTCCTCTTAAAAATTATTTTTCAAATTTAATCTATTTTTTTAAAGAATTAATCTAAGTTTGATTTTATATACTTTGGTAAAATGAAAAATCCTCAATCTTAATTGGAATAAATTGTTCGGATGAAGCATTTTAGAATGGTACTTATTTATCTTAATGCTTGAAATAGTTGTTTTTGCAACATTAATCTCCAATTTAAAGCTATTCATTAAAAAAAATAGAGGAATTATTTTTGTTAATGATTTCAATAATAATTTAAAAATTAGATTGATTATCCTCTTGATTTACAATATTCATTAATGAATTTAATTCATTAGAATAATTTAATTACCTATTATTATATTTATATTCATTTAAAAATGAAATAATTTGAACGTGGTTTTTAGATGAAAAAACTGATTTTTGCTTATTTTTCTGATTGCTCAGACCCAAAAGATTTACTACTAGCAGCAAGTATTCGTAAATTTGGAGGATCTTTATCAGATTATCCAATTTGGGTTTTAATTCCAAAAAGGGAAGAAAATGTTGCTAACGAGATGAAAAATTTATTTTTATTGCTGAATGTTGATCTAATTCCTTTTTCAACTGAGGATGAGTTAAAATTTCCTTTTATTACCTATGTCCTTGCTGCCGCAAATGCTGAAGCATTAGCAAAAGAAAAAACAGAACTTCTTGCATGGCTTGGTTCAAATACAATTATTTTTAATGAACCAAAACACTTTCTTTTGGATAATGATAAGAATTTAGGTTATCGACCAGTTCATCATACTAATATTGGGTCATTTTATGATGAACCAATAGATCCATTTTGGGATCTAGTGTATCAAAAATGCAATATATCTAAAGAACAAATTTTTCCAATGAAAACACATGTTGACCATAACAAGCTCCGCCCTTACTTTAATGCTGGTTGTTTGATCATTAGACCAGAGAAAGGATTACTTCAATCATGGTGGAATACTTATAAAGAATTACATAATGAAAAATGTATTAAAGATTATTACAATAAGAACTACATATATGCTATATTCATTCATCAAGTAATCTTATCAGGTGTGATACTCTCTACCATGGAAAGAAGTGAACTTTTTGAATTGCCTTTTGATTATAATTATCCATTAAATCTATATTATAATTGTCCGTTTGTTTATCGGGCTAAAGATGTCAATAAATTAATTACAGTTCGTTATGAGGATTTAGGAGATCTTAAAAAGATTCTCATTCAAGATCCTTTGAAAAGTTGGCTAATAAGTCAAATAGATAACTTTTTCCTAAAGACATTATCCTCTGCTGAGAAAATTAAATTTGGAAATGTTCCTCTAGTTTATCCTGTCCCTATTATTCTTGCAGGAGCATTTTTTAATAATAAACCTAATTTTGAGACATTAGGAGATGTTGGAATAATGGGGATTAAGCCTCCACTTGTTTACATATCATCAGGTCAAGATCATTATACAAATCAAGGAATTCTCGAACATGGAACCTTTAGTATTAATTTTCCAACAACACAACTTCTTACAAAAACGGACTATTGCGGAGTAGTATCTGGAAAAGATGTAGATAAATCACAATTATTTAATGTTTTTTATGGTGAATTAGAAACAGCACCTATGATTCGAGAGTGCCCCGTGAATTTAGAATGTAAAGTTATCAAGGAATTTTCAATTCAACATAGACAGATATTTATTGCAGAGATTGTACAAGCATATGTTAGTGAAGATTATGTTATTAAAAATGAAGAAGGTTTGGGAATTGCAGATATGGTAAAATTGGATCCAATTATCTATGCATTAGATAATAATTATTATAAAATTGGTGAAAGCATCGGAACAGGATACCAAGAAAGCCAGAAATTTAAACAGGATTAGTATCAATTTAAAAATCTTATAAAAATAATTTAATTTTAATCCTAAAAAATCAAAAGATCACTTATTTAGGATTTAATTAAATCTCTGCTTGCTATAATATTTATATCAAGCCCAAGCACATTTTCTATTAGGATATCCCCCATTTTTATAGGAGCTTTGCTTTCTATTTTTGCGATTTCTTTAAGAGTTTCTTCCAATCGATCCTTTGGAATCGGTTTATCTGATCTCACAGGGATTAGTGGTAAGAATCCATTTTCCACTTGCATTGTAGTAGTAAGAATTCTCTTTGGTGCGACGAATTCTTCTCTAGCATATTCTTCCCCCCTCTTACATGAATGACCTTCTATAATCAATTCACCATTTACATTTTCAACATGAACAAGACAACCAGTTGGGCAGATAATGCATCTTATATCCTTAAATCCTTCTGGAAGCTCACTTTCATTAACTTCTGTTGACATTTCTGATCACCTAGTTTTTGGTCAATCCTCCTCAATTAAAACCTCAGGTCGAGGGATTACTTCGATTTCTAAGGTTTTACAATCAGGATCTATTTGTTGTTCACTTAAATTTAATTTTATTTCAATCATCTCACTTGGAATAACATATCTCCTCTTTCGTTTGTATACGATTTTATTATTTTCATCTTTGAATTGAATTAAAAGTCTTCTATCTGGTCGCTTGACTCTAAACGTAAAAATAATATCTTTAGATAAATCAGCTCGATTAATCAAATCGGGTTTTATATAATTAACATTTTCACCAGAAATGCACTTAATGTAGTCTTTTTTTCCAATACTTTTACCTAATCTTTCTTTAATATATTCAATAGCATTTAATCCGGCTCGTTTTGCCTCTGCTGAGACTAGATCTACTAAATCATGAACTTGTAAAACATTTCCACACGCAAATACACCTTCAATTGAAGTCTCTAAATTATTATCGACTATAGGACCTCCCATTTGTGAAATCTCTGCTCCCGCTTCTCTAGTTAACTCATTTTCAGGAATTAAGCCAACGGATAATAAGAGAGTGTCACACTCAATAAATTTATCAGATCCGATGACTCTATCAAAATTTCTATCTACTTTTGATATTGTTACTCCTTGAACTCTATCTTTCCCATGGATTTTTGTAACGGTATAACTTGTAATTAATGGAATTCCATAATCTTCTAAGCATTGTACTTCGTTTCTTATTAATCCACTTACATAAGGTTGAATTTCTACAACAGCTTTAACTTGACATCCCTCCCACGTTAAACGACGTGCCATGATCATACCAATATCCCCACTTCCTAGAATCACATACGTGCGCCCAGGTAAATATCCTTCGATATTAACAAATCTTTGAGCCTGCCCCGCAGTATATATTCCAGAAGGCCGAAACCCAGGAATATTAATTGCGCCCCTGGTTTTTTCACGACAGCCCATAGCAAGGATTATAGCTTTAGCTTGAATCTCAATTAATCCCTCATCTTTATTTACTGCATATATTTTTTTATCTGGAGTGAATTCGATTACCATAGTATCTAATTTAGAGGGAATTTTAAGTTCTTTTGCTTCATTAATAAATCTTTGGACATATTCAGGTCCAGTTAATTCTTCATTAAATTCATGGAGCCCAAATCCATTATGAATGCATTGGAGTGTAATTCCTCCTAACTCTTTATCCCTTTCTATAATCAAAACATCTAGTTCAGCTTTTTTAACGACAATCGCAGCAGCTAATCCAGCAGATCCCCCTCCTATCACGACCACATCCACATCATATTTTTTCATTTTTCACTGATACCTCCTCTTTCACTTTTCATCATTATATCCTTTGTTTTACCTATCAAAAAATTAGTATCTTCCCCTCTTTTGGTGATATCTTCATATTTTTTATTTAGTTCTCTTGAAAGAATTTCAATGACACGAGGTCGACAGAATCCTCCTTGACATCTACCCATCCCAGGTCTACATCGAAATTTAATTCCATCTACAGTATTGGCTCCCACTGGTGCATGTATAGAATTAATAATTTCCTTTTCAGGAATAGTTTCACAACGACAAATAATTCTCCCCCAAGCAGGATCTTCTTGAATCTTTTTGTCAAGTTGTTCCTTTGTAAAGTCTTCAAAACGCTCAGGTTTAGGTCTAATTGGATTATAATTTGCTTTGACTTTTAACTCTAAGCCTAATAGTTCAAGGAATTCAACAACCTTTTCAGCAATCGCAAATGTTGCTGTCAAACCGGGCGATAAAATACCCGCTACATTAATGAAACCATATACATCTGTATTATCAATTATAAAATCATAAGTATCTGGAACAGCTCTTAATCCAGCGAAATTTCTAATTGAGCTTCTTACAGGAAGATTTGGAACTAATTTCATACCTCCATCTAAGATTTCCTTTAAACCAGCAGTGGTTGTCGAAATATCTTCGCGATCAGTCATATTTTGAGCATTAGGTCCTACAAAAGTGTTGCCATGTAATGTAGGACAAACTAATATTCCTTTTGATACTTTTGTAGGAATTGGGAATAAGATCTTATTCAATTGGATAGCATTTCGATCAAAGAGAATATATTCCCCCTTTCTTGGCATAATACTAAAATAATCTAACCCCAACATTTTAGAAATTTTCGCAGCATATAATCCAGCAGCATTTATGAGATTTCGTCCCTGAAATTCACCTTGATATGTTCTTACTGTGAAAACATAATCCTGATGTTTAATTTTTACAACCTCATGATTTCTGAAAAATTTTACCCCATTCATAGCAGCGTTTTCAGCTAAAGCAAATGTCAATTCATAAGGGCTGGCAAGTCCAGCAGTAGGTGCATGTAAAACGCCCACAACCTCGCCAGTTAAATTTGGTTCCAATTTTTTTATCTGTTTCTTATCCAATATTACTTCTAAGTCAGGAATGCCATCTTCAACGCCTTTTTTTCGTTCTTCTTCTAATTGCTTAATTTGATTGTCCTCTAATGCTACTACAAAAGAACCAATTCGCTTGAAGGGGAAATTCAGTTCTTGAGCTGCTTGATTATATAATTTATTTCCTTTAATACATAAATATCGCTTAATGTATTCTCTTGAAGAAGCATATCCAGCATGAATCACACCAGAATTAGCTTTGGTAGTTCCAGAAGCAACCTCCGCTTCTTTTTCTAGTAAACAAATTTCTAAATCATATTTTGAAAGCGTACGAGCTATACAACAACCAGTAACTCCGCCTCCAATTATTATTACATCGTAAATCAATTATAGACAAACCCTTTAAATAATGTTTTAGTTTAAATATCTGAAATGAATATTAGAATCTAATCTTAAAAAATATATATACCTTTTAAATTTATTAAAGAGAAGAATAGATTTTTACACTAATATTTATATAAATATTTTTATAATTTTCTTATTCCAATCTCTTAAAAAATAGCAATTAATATAAACCAAATAAGATTGAAAACAAGCGCAAGAAGAATTAAAATCTTAGTTACAGGATTAAACATAGTATTTTTTATCCCTTTTGTCATTTTTAACTTTAACTCATCATCAATAAGATTTTCAATTGTATTATAACGGCTTGCTTCCTTTTTCATATGAATAGATCCTAGAAATCGTGGATTCGCTAAGTTTTTTATAATATTACCTAAATTATTTGAATAAAGTTGATTTTTCTTTCTTATAATTGGAAGTTGCTTAAATTCTGTTTTATCCTTAGAATCCTTATTTACAGGTTGCTTCATTCTTTTTTCCTTTTTGTAATTCACTAAATTTCTTTTTCATGATTTAAAAATCAAATTAGTCTTAAATTTTTTTCGATTATATTACAAAAAAAGATAGTTTTTGAGAATTATTACTATAGTTCTTCCAATGAATCTGTAATGTGATTGCCAAATTCAGCAAATGTTTTTATATTCTTTCCAATATTTCTTAAAAGCTCATCAGGATAAATTTTATAAAATTTTTTTGAGATATTTTGTAACTCCTTCAAGACTCTTTTAGCTTTAGCTTCACTCGAAGAATTCGCAACAAATAGGAAATGATTATTCTTTACGACTGTAAAACGAATACTGCTTAGTTCAAAATTAGAAATCCCCCCTTCAGCAAGATTTTCAGCAAATGTATTTAATGCACTCATTAGGCCTCCAAAAACTTGTGGCCCTATTCTTGGATCAATTACTCGACTAAATACCGTTAAACCACTTTCCGTTAATATCCATATGTCTCTTATAATCTTTGTCAAGTTGAGTTCCTTCTTGTTATATAGTTTTTATCAATAGTTTAGGATTTTATTTTTATAAAATAATGATATTAAAGATATATTATTTTATTTAAAAATAATAAATTATATCTTAAGTTGTTTATCTAAATATAATTAAGTATTAAAATAAAAATTTTAAATATGGAACCAGTGTATAATAAAATCTCTGACGATTTGTTTATCAAATTTAAGGAAATTGTCGGTGAAAAATTTTTCTTTGATAATTATGAAATAAGGTACAGTTATGCTTTCGGTTGTTCAATTTTTAATAAAAATTGGGTTCCAGATTTAATTTTAGTTCCACAAACTTCTCACCAAGTCTCTGAAATTTTACAATTAGCCAATAATAATAAAATTCCTGTTACCCCTCGCGGTAGTGGAACTAGTCTATCTTCTGGCTCATTAAGTCCCTATGGTGGAATAATTTTAGATTTAAGCAGCATGGATGATATTATTTCAATCGACATAGAAAATAATATGGTAGAAGTTGAGCCGGGAGTAATTTGTGATGATTTGAATGAAACTCTAAAGCCATATGGATATTTTTTTCCTCCAGATCCCGGTTCTAGTTCTGTTGCTACAATAGGAGGAATGGTTGCTAGTAATGCAGGTGGCATTCAAGCATTTAAATATGGTGTTACTAAAAATTATGTAATATTTTTAGAAGTCGTACTATCAGATGGAAGAATTTTAAATTTGGGTTCAAAAGTTTTAAAATCAGTTTCTTCTTACAATATAAAAGATCTTTTTATTGGCTCTGAGGGTACTCTAGGAGTTATAACAAAAATTGGCTTAAGAATCCGACCTTTACCAAAAACGAGAAAATTAGGACTATTTATATTTGATAACATCAATAATTTGAAGGATGCTGTTTTAGAATTAAGACGCTATGGGATCGTACCAAATTTATTAGAATTCATGGATAAACTCATATTAAAAGCAGTTACAGAGTATTTAGGGGGAGAATTCTATGATTTTCCAGAGGGGTATGTGTTGTTGGCAGAAGTGGATGGGGACTCAACAAGAGAAGTGGATGAAATATTTACTACTATGTTTGACATTATTATCCAGAAGAATCCTATATTCCATAAAGTTGCCATGACTGAAGAAGAAAGAGAAAGGTTAATTTTAGCAAGAAAAGCTAATCTTCCAGCTTTATCAAGAATTAGACCAAATACATGTGTAGAAGATTGTACAATTCAAATTTCAGATTTTTCGGAGGTTATAAAAAAAATTGAGGATATTCCTAAAAAGATTAATGCAAAAAACTTGTTAGTTGCAATTATTTGTCATATGGAGGGAAATTTGCATCCAACCTTTCTGTTTAATGAAAATGATGAACAAGATGTAAGAGATTTCAAAAAAGCAATAGATTATTTATACAAAGAAATAATAATACCCGTAGGGGGGTCTATAACTGGTGAACATGGAATTGGAAAAATAAAAACAGCATATATTGAACTAGAGCATGATTCTAATGTAATTGATATGATGAGAGAGATTAAAAAACTATACGATCCAAACAGGATATTAAACCCAGGAATTGGGAAAGGAGATATTCGTACTTTAAATGCAGGAAGTGAAAAACGTACATTAAAAGAACAACCTGAACATATATTAGAATTAAAGTGTATGAGATGTGGTTTTTGTATCACATGCCCATCAAGAATTAATTATGTTATAGAAACATATAGCCCTAGAGGGAGATTAAGCCTTCTTAATGGATTAATTCATGGCGATTTAGAATTAAATGATTTAATTATTGATGTATTGCATACCTGTACATTATGCGGACTTTGTCAAACCAAATGTCCTGCTGGTGTTAATATAGTCGAAATTTTTGAAAAAGCGAGAGAAATAATTCATAAAGACCGTGAGAAAACATGAAAATTGACTATGGAAAAGAAGGGCTCGATATAAATTTAGATCCAAAATGGAATATTACAATCTTATGTGCTTCAGAACAAAAATCTATTGAATCTCCAAAAGTTAAGATCAAAGAATCAATTAATAATCCAATTGAAGGACCATCTTTAAAAGAAATAATTGATAAAAAAGTCAATCTAAATTCAGTTTGTATCGTTTCAAGTGATGCAACTAGACCTGTGCCATCAAACCTAATTCTTGAAGCAATAGTAGAGGAGTTGAACTTAAATGGAATTGATGATAATAAAATTTCTGTTCTTATTGCTACTGGATTACACCGTACTTCTCGTGATGATGAATTGGAACGTATTTTAGGTAAAACATTGATAAATAGAATCACGATAATTGATCACAAAGCAACCGATATGGATTCTTTAGTCTATATTGGGAAATCCGCTGATAACGATCCAATTTTCGTAAATAGGTATTATTATTCAGCAGATTTAAAGATTTTAACTGGCTATGTTGAACCTCACTTCTTTTTTGGTTTTTCAGGTGGACGTAAATCGTTAGTACCTGGAATAGTGGGTATAGATACAATCCAAGTTAATCATTCTGCAGAAAAAATAGCTTCCCCGTATGCTCGATTTGGCATTTATAAGGAAAACCCATTGCATAAACATTCTCTTGCAATTTCTAAGAAAATCGGTGTTGACTTTATCATTAATGTTTGTATTAATAAAAAACATGAGATTATAGAAATTGCTTCAGGGGATTTTATTAAAGCTCATGAAAAGTTGGTAGATTATCAATTGAAACAAACCTTCACTGGAATTAAGGAGAGATATGATGTTGTAATATGTGGTAATGGAGGGTATCCATTAGATCTTAATTTGTATCAAGCCGTAAAAAGCATGGCAATCGGAGAATTAGCCGTAAAAGACGGAGGAACGATAATTGCAGTAAATGAGTGTGTAGAAGGCATTGGAATTGGGCAAGATAAGTTTAAAGAGTTAATATTTTCTGGAATGGTGCCTAAAGAAATTTATAAGAAAATCTTAAATAAAGAAATTGTAGTACCTGATCAGTGGGAAATCCAAATTTTGGCAAGAATTCTTATGAAAGCAGATGTCTTTATTATTTCGGAGTTAAATGAAAATGAGATTGGTAATATTGGTTTGAAGTATGCGAAAAATGTTGAGGATGCTATTAGAACATGTTTAAAGAAATATGGTTCAGATGCTTCTATATTAATCTTACCTAATGGTCCACAATTACTACCATTATATAAAAAATAGGTCATTTATGGTTAATAACTCTCTAATTTATATAAAATCGGATAAGAAAATACGTGTTAGTATCACACATAAAAATTATGGAGGAAAAGTTAATCAACCTAAAAATTGTTTAATTATTTACCTTTGAAATCCTCCGCTTTCACTTTAAATATTTTTCTTTTAGTATATATTTTAATACGAAAAACTAGATTAATTTTATAGGTTTAGACTGTGATTCTATGATGAATCACTAGGTATTAGAATATATTATTATCAATCATCTTTGTAATATACATTTCCCATTTTTTTTTGCAGAAGTATTAGGGGGATGTTTAAACATATTAAGGGTAGGCTGAAAATGAAGATAGGGAAGAATTGGATAAAAACTCCAAAAATTAAAATCGCCTGCTACTCCTCAGTGATAATGAATTCGATCTGTGGTCTATTAGGTATTTTTTATCTATTCAGTTCTTCTTATTCAATTTTATGGGATTTCTTAGGAATTATTCTATTGATTACCATTTTTAGCAATCTTGTTCTTGTTTTTATTAATTCACGGAAGAGAAATGGACACAATAGATTCACAAATAAATTTAATATTTTTGGTTATGTGTATTTAACTTTTATCATTATAGCTATGGTTTGTATGATGCTCGGCAATTTACTTGTTTCTGTGACCTATTCCAATCAACTCATTGATAATTTATTATCATATATATTAATCTATCTATTTTATTTTGGAATTCTAATTATAGGAATCGTTTATGCCATTTTTGGAGTAAAAACGTATAATAAAATAAATTTGGGGGTTGAAAATCATACAATTAACATAAGGATTTCAAGAAGATTTATAAAAGTAAAAAGCATTTTTAAAAAAATAGCTATAGTAATTTCAAGGATTACTTTTATTATAGGTATCATTTTTGGTATTGTAATTTTATTTGGTTCATTTGAAATTGTAACAACCTTCATTGCAATTGTTTCTGGCCAATTCGGTATTTTCTTTTCGATTATATTTTTTGCAAATACGATTATACTCTTAAAATTAAAGCATCAACGATGGAATACAAAAAAATTCTATAGAACTGCTTTAACTGGAACTCTTATCTCTTTATTGTTATTAACTCCATTATTTCTAACTCAATTTACTATTAATAATATAGAAAGAAACTTCTCAAGTATATTTGGTCCAAATTGGAGAGAACAAATACCCGTTGAAGTAAATAATTACTTTTTAGAAACTCCGTTTTCTCTTTCTAATTATTTCTTAGGTATACCACCAAAAGATTGCAATATTGAAAAAGATGTCTTGTTTTATAAGGATGAAGGAATCGAGTTATATTTTGATGCATATATGCCCAAATCTAATATAGGAGGACTTCCAGGGGCAAATTCTACAATAGTTAGAATCCATGGAGGTGCTTGGGTTTCTGGTGATAAAGGTTTAATGAATATGATGCAAATGAATAAATATTTCGCTGCCCAAGGATATGTAGTTTTTGATATTCAATATGGAATTGCAGACAATCCTCTATATGCTTTAGATCCCTTAACTCCTACTTATAAAAAAGGTAGCTTTAATATAGATGATATGGTAAGGCATATTGGTATCTTTACTAATTATTTAACTAATCATTCCGAAGAATATGGAGCAAATTTGGATTCTGTATTTTTCAGCGGAGGTTCGGCAGGTGGTCATCTAAGCTGTGCTGCGGCTTTAGCTATAGCGAGTGGACATTATACTGATATATTTAGTGCCAATCTGACAATAAAAGGTTTAGTCCCATTTTACCCAGCAAATGATCTCATGAATTTTTTTGGACTTAGTGGAAGCCTTGAGTTTAAAAATCCAGAAAACTTAATTGAAAGCGATAGTCCTCCCTGCCTTATCTTTCAAGGTACTCATGATATAATTAATTACTTCGGTATATCAAGGGAGATTCAAGATACATATTTCTCTAAAGGAAATGGAAATTGTGCAATTTTATGGATGCCTTTTGGAGGACATGCCTCAGATTTCTATTTCACTGGGTATTACAACCAAATATTCTTATATTATATGGAGAGATTTTTGTATCTAAATCTCTAGTTTTATTATTTACTTTTTTAGCCAAATAAATGCATTTTTACAAAAAAGTTATAAATTATAAATTCCCACGAAATACCCATAAAACGTCTGTTCGTGGACATATCACAATTTTAAATAGTTAAATATTTATATAATGAAGTGAATTAAATAGAAATAGTCAATAAAAAGATATTGTACAGAATTATAAATTTTATAAAATAAAGACAATACAAATTTATACAAAATTGATTATAACGATCATAGAATAACACAAATATCGATCAATATCAATATTGATTAAAATTTTTACAGCCGAAAAAAAATAGTACGGTAAAAAGTGAACAGATATGAGCTATAGAGATAGATTACGTTCAACAAAAACCACTCCAGAAAGTGAAGGAAGCTGTAGTTCAGATGCTCAATGCTGTAGTAATCCTTGCATCGAATCCCGAGACGGAGATAATGTTTGTTTAAATTGTGGTATGATAATTGGAAGAAACTTAGTTGGAAATGAAAGACGTGCTTATACAATAGAAGAAGTCAATAAAAGGCGTCGAACAGAACCTCGATGGAGAGAATTTGGTCCACGTACAATGTTGCCTGCTTCTAAAGTTGATTCTAAAGGAAGATTAATCAACGCAAAAGGTAAAACACTCTTTTCGAGACTATCCAAGATTCAAAACTCACTTATCTCTTCAATTGAAAGAAATTTTTGGGAAGCAAAACCTAAGCTTAAGATGCTTACTAGTAAAATGAATATACCAGAATATATCAAGGAAACTGCATGGAAGATTTATTCTGTTGTTGCTAAAAAGAAACTTACGATGGGTAGATCAATCGATGGTTTTATAGCAGCTTCATTATACGCAGCAATTCGAGTACATGAATTCCCACGATTACTCGAAGAAGTTTGTGAAGCTTCAATGACTCCAAGAAGGACTGTACACCGCTCTTTGGGTATGGTCGTTAAGGAAGTATTACCTCTTTTGGCACTTAAATATCGTCCGATAACGGCGG
This sequence comes from Promethearchaeota archaeon, assembly GCA_020344955.1. GTDB lineage: Archaea > Asgardarchaeota > Lokiarchaeia > Sigyniarchaeales > SOKP01 > Loki-b32. Next base: position 2,102,168 of record CP070831.1, read on the forward strand.
AACAACTTGTGTTTCGCTTCGGTAATGATTTAAGTTTACCGATGAATATTCAAAAGAATGCTGTGAATATGCTAAAAGAAGCTTCTCAAAATGGATTATTGCGAACTGGTAAGGATCCAAAGGGATTAGCCGCAAGTGTGATTTATATGGCAGCAAAAGCAGGAAATTGTCGGAAGACGCAAGCGGAAGTCTCCGAAGTGGCAAAAGTTACAGAAGTTACTTTGCGCTCACGCTCCAAACAGATAAAAAGTAAGCTCCGATAGAACGAGTTTCTGGTTCCGAATAAGATTATAGATTTTTTTCCTTTTTTTCTTTTATTTCTTTGTTATTGTTTAATAATCAAGACATATTTTTGTTGAAATCACCAAAAATTTATACATAAAAGTATTTAAATAAGATTATTTCAAGTATATAATGATAAGAAAATTGGTGAGAATATTTGGATTTGATTGAGATTTTTCTGACAATATTGAGTTTAATTATTGCTTACCTTTTAGGAGCAATATTACCTGCTTTTCTCTTTGGTAAATTAAAGGGTATTGATGTAAGAGAGGAAGGATCAAAAAATCCTGGAACTGCGAATGCATTCCGAGTATTAGGACTCCCTTATGCGATTCCAACAGCAATATATGATACATTGAAGGGATTGTTGGCAATATTAATAGCGTTTAGTCTGGAAGTCAATCCAATTTTCATGCAAATCTGCGGAATTGTAGCAATAGTAGGCCATGTTTTTCCTTTTTATTTAAAATTTCATGGTGGTGAAGGAAATGCTACTGCTACTGGATTACTTCTGTATTATCTTGTAAATTATTTTTCAGTTAGTTTTGAGATATTTTACATAATAATTATTTTGCTTATTCTTGTTGGGATATTTACTTACATATCCAAATCAGGAAGCCTTTTACCTGCAGTATTATTTCCCCTTCTTGGTTATTCAGTATTTGTCACCTATCCAACTAGTATTTTTAATATATTTTTTGTAATTGTTCTAGCGCATATTGCTACAATTGGTATGTATAAGGTAATAACAGAAAAGAAATTAGTAATTACTGATGAAGAATTTCTTGCACGTTGGTGGAGAGTTGCGATAAGACCAGTCGCTCTTTTATTTTTGGCATTTTATTTTATTTTTTCAGATGTCGTAGCCATTATATTAATAGGTGTAGTATGTTTATGCTTTATTGCTCTTGACGTTTTTCGATTTATTTCAAAGCAAACACAAGAATTGTTAACAGTTAGAGTCAAATCAATTTTTAGGAAAGGAGAAGAAAAGAAATTTTCATCGATGACAATTTTTTTAATATCAACATTTATTATAGTTTTATTATTTGGACAGCTTTCAATAGAGATTGCTATAACTGCATTAGTATTTCTCACGTTTGGAGATATATATAGTAAAGTATTTGGGTTAGCTTATGGTCGTCATAAACTGTTTGAACATAAATCATTAGAAGGAACTCTGGCATATGTGGGTTGTGTGATTACATGCAGCTACATCATTTACACAATAACAGGAATTTCACTACCTGTTCTTATAGTTGGTGGAGTTGCAGCAACTTTTTCTGAATTCTTTCCATTAGGAATGAATGATAATTTCACAGTTCCAATAATAAGCGGAGCTGCAATGTTTGTAGCATTATTTTTTGGTTTATAAAAATAATCTTATTCTTTTATTAATTAAATGGTTAATTTTGAATTTTGGAAACAACAATCTAATTTTATACATTTATGTTAATTTTGTAACAATACATAAATAGTAAGATTAAATTGTGAATACATAACTTAAGCGAAGTTCTTACTTATTTTTGTTGACATCAAATTTGAATTCCAAAAGAATAGTTAAATTAACAATAGCAACTTGGCCTTTATCTTGCGTAATCGGAATTTTAATAGTTTTAATTAATTACATTTCATTATTTATCTCAATTGCGTTAGCGCCACCACCTTTCAGTCCTTTGCAAAATTATATGAGTAGTTTAGGAAACTCAACCTATAATCCTAATGGGGCAATTATTTATAATGGTTCAGTAATAGTCTCTGGATTTTTATTTTTATTTTTTTTTATTGGATTATTTCAGTGGTATTCTGACAGGAAAAGGGATAAGATTATATTAGTAGCAACTCAAATAGTAGGTGTCTTGTTAGCTTTCATTTTTACACTTACAGGATTTTATTCTGAGGATTTTAAGCCACAGCATGTCTTCTGGTCAATTGTTGCGGGGATTTTTGGTTTTTTAGCTAATGTTTTTATGGCTTTTTATTTAATAATACAAAAAGAATCTATAAAGACAATTTCTTATTTTGTAGTTGGATTTATGGGTTTTTATATTATATTTTTGTTCATATTATCTCCCCAACACGTTTTAACAGAATGGGTTGTTAGGACAGCAGGAGATATTAATTTTATATTGATGATTATTAATTTTAAGCACATATATCAAGTAAGAAATAAGTTGAAATTAGAAATCCACTAAAAATAGAGTTAATAATCAATTAAGAAGTATTAAATTATGATCAGGTTCAACTAATCTGTTATACGATATAATCTAATAGACATTATTAATATCCAAGTAATTGGAACACTAAGTCCTAATCTTTGTATTAATCCGTTGACTAAAGATATATCAATAAGTATTGAAATTGGAGAATATATGATTATATAAATTCCAATTAGGACAAAAAAAAACCACCAATATTTTTTCCAGTTGTAGTCTCTCCACAGTGGATACAATGAAAGAATAATCGCTGCGGGCATAGTTATCGAAGGTAATTTTATAAGGATATTATGTCCTATACCAGTAAACGTTAAGTTTCCACATCCAGAATCGCATGGAAACATCGGAAGGCTTAAAATACAAATACCAGAGATGACAAACAAAATCATGCTGATTTTAGTTAAGAAATGCTTTTCAACACCAAGATAAAGTCCCACTCCAAAGAAAATCAAATAAAGACCAAATATAACAAAACCAAAAATATTCATATAAATATTTGTTGGAGCTTCATTACTAGCAAGTTCACTAATAAATTGACTTATAGGGTTATAACCAGGATAAACTAAGCCTAAAATTGTAAAAACTATAATGTTAATTACCGGTCCTAGAATTCCAAAAATTGCTGAAGTTTTCTGAAGTCGTTTAATCTGAACTATATCCATATCCCCTAACCCATTGATTAAAAATAGCAGTAGAAGGAATAAAAACCTTTCTAATTCACAACATCCTTAATAAAATTTATTATTTAATTACTTTTGCATAACCTAAATTTTAAATAGACATAATTTTTATATAAAAAAATTTTCACCGAATTTAAAGGATTTTAACGAATTTATATTAGTTTATTCTTCTTTTTGATAAAAATAATGTTATATAGGAATATTTTTATCTTTTCTATAGACTGATGAGCTATATTGAAAAAAAGTATAAGAAAAAGATAAAGGAAACTTTTGAAAATCAAACAGAGCTAGAAAGTTCCTTGCTTATTGAATTATACCAGAAGTCAGCGAAAAATATAAATGAAATTGCTACTCTATGCGCAAAATTTAATCATAATATTAACTTGATTCTTAAAAAATATTATCCTGAGATAAAAGAAATGAAGGATAAACTGGAAATAAAATCAACCTTGAAATTTTATTATGATTTGATTGACAAATTGACAGATTTAGTCAGAAATATTGAAAACTATCGGAGAATCGATCAAGAATATTATAATCATTTAATTGAATTCATAGAGGATAAAGAAAATTTAATATCTGGAAAATATAGAACTATATGTGCTCACGAATTAACTGCCTTTTATGATCCGACATCAAGAGAGAATTTAGAAAAGATATTGTTAGAAAAATTAGAGATGAAAAGCCAACAATATTTTACATTTGGCACTTTAGAAGAAGAAATTAAAAAAATTGCGAAAATAGCTGGTGCTAATGAAATATCAATAAATCCTGTAGATGAATTTTATAAAGAAGAATTTGATTTTGCTGAATCAATTATCAGTTTTACAAGTATAGATGATAGTAATCAATTTGTATTAGATAAAATCGGAGAAGAACTAAGAAGATATTTAGAATCTAAGAAATATCAAGTAGTAGTGAAAACGGGATTAGTTATTACTAGCGCAAAATTATTATCTGACAAGAGTTAATCAACCAAACAACTAGTTGTAATGAAAAAACTTATTTGAAAAAGTAATTTTAAAGGGATTAATGAAGATTTTATATAGAATACTAAAAGCATTAATAATTTTGTTTCTTACTATTTCATGCTTTTTTTTCCTTTACTATTTCTTCTATTTTGATCAACATTATATATGGGATGAGATTGAGATAAGCATTAACTGGATGGTTACAATTCTTTTCTTTATAATCTATTTCTATATTCTTTTTTTTCTGATTGATTTTAGAGCTTTTAATGCTGTGTTTTTACTTATAGTAATGGTGGGAACTCCAGTTTGGATTTTAATATATTTTCTTGAATTCTTAAATATTGAATTTACTTTTTGGAATTGGTCTGCAATTAGAGATCTTGCAAGCATTTTATGTTTCTCGGTCTTACCTCCTGGATTATCATCAAGTTTCATTAAATATATCAAAAGCAACTCAAATCAAAATAAAGAAAAAAGAATATTTAGAAGGTACCGTATTCATGAAGGGTTTGTAGGTATTTTATTCATTATTATAGCTTTTTCATTATGGATAATCCGACTTGTAATGATTCAAAACGAGACACTGAGAAGAGAATTAAGAATATTTTTGGCTTTAGACATGATTCCTTTAATTCTATTCTTATTCAGTGGTAGTTTCCTAACTTTTAGAGATAGAAGGGATGTACTTAAGCTCAAATTTGTTGAAAAAAGAAAAATTCAAGTTACAGGCAAATCTTCAACTATATTTAATCCAATTACGATAAATTCAATTAAATTTTTTAAATCACCAAAATTTGTGTTATTTCCATTAGGAATATTATTCTTTAGTTTTGGCTTAAACATGTTTATTCATGGTACAGATTTTATAATAAAAGAATTATTTAATTTGAGTCATGAATCAATAGTTTTTCTTGGCTTTTTACTGTGTTTCATCGCGGGAGGAATGATTGGCATAGATTGGTATCGTTTGTTTGGTAAAATTTATCCTAATTTATATGAAGAAGTCGAGCATAAAATTAATGAGATTAAAATGAATTTGGATCCAAAAATCAAGAAACTTTGAATTTTTTCACTAAAAAAATATATAATTTTTGAAATATTATATTTGATGATTTTCTATGGCTAAAAAGAATAAAGAAACCCCTATAACAGGAATAACTGTGTCAAAGGAAGAAGATTTTTCTGCGTGGTTTACTGAATTGATTAACAAAGCAGAATTAGCGGATATTAGATATAATATTAAAGGTTTTGTTGTATACAGAGAATGGGCGACACTCACAATCAGAAAAATGTATAAGAAAACAGAAGATTTGTTAGATAAAAAGGGTCATCTCCCTTTAACAATGCCTTCTCTTATTCCTGAATCAAATCTTGTGATAGAAACTCAACATGTTGATGGTTTTGCTCCTGAAGTATTTTGGGTTACCGAAGCGGGGAGTTCTGGGGAATTATCAGAACGTTTGGCGTTACGTCCAACAAGCGAGACAGCTCTTTATCCGATGTATGCTCTATGGATAAGAAGCTATAAAGATCTACCATTTAAGAGATATTTATCGTGTCAAGTTTGGAGATATGAGGGAAAAATGACAAGACCATTCTTCAGAGGTAGAGAATTTCATTGGATTGAAACCCATAATGTATTTGCTACAATGGAGGATGCTCTGGAGCAAGTTAAAGAGGATATGGAATCAACATACCAAATTCTTCAAGATGAATGTTGTATCCCTATTATATTTTTTCAAAGACCAGAATGGGATAAATTTCCAGGAGCAGTTCATACATATGCTGCGGATGCATTAATGGGTTCTGGAAAAGTTTTACAGTTACCTTCAACTCATCTATTAGGGCAAATTTTTTCAAAGCCATTTAATGTAAAGTTTGTAGATACTGATGGAGAGGAGAAATACGGATATCAGACTTGTTATGGCCCCTGTCAAAGTAGAAATTATGGTGCAATGATCGCATATTTGGGTGATGATAAAGGTTTAGTTTTACCTTTTGACTTAGCACCAATCCAAATTATTATAATACCTATAATTTATAAAGGAAAAGAAGAAATAGTGCTTGCTAAAGCAGAAGAAATATATAATATCTTTAAAGAAAAATATTTAGTCAAAATCGATGATTCAGATGAGTCAGTTGGAAATAAATATTATCATTGGGAATTGAAAGGGGTACCCATTAGAATCGAAATTGGACCAAAAGAAATTGAAAATAAACAAAGTGTTATAGTAAAAAGACATGATGGTAAGAGATTCGAGATAAAAGAGAAAGAATTAGAGGATAAGATTGATGAAATTGCCCAAAATTACACTAAAGAAATAAAAGAAAAATCTTTAATTGACTTTGAATCTCAAGTTGAGTGTGTTTATGAAAAAGATGCTGCGATTGAAGCCATTAATAATGGAAAAATTGTTTGTTGTGGCTTTTGCTCAATTGATATGGATGCTTATCATTGTGCTGAAGTGGTTGAAAAAGATATTGGTGGTTTTGTCCGTGGAAAAAGAATCGATGAAGAAAAACATGAATTTGCTACTTGTTTAATTTGTGGAAAACCTGCTGGTTGTACAGTTTATATTGCTAAAACATATTGAATCATGAAGAAACGAATATATGCTTTTATTTTAAATTCTTTTTAACATTGATAAAATGAAATATTTTAATTATTTGTTTATATTTTTATTCTATTATGGCAAATAAAGATAAAGTGTTAGATGTTTTCAGAAGTATTGATAAAGCCTTACGACCTGGTGAGATTGCAGAACAAACAGGTATAGATTCTAAAGAAGTATCAAAAATAATAAAAGAATTGCGTGAAGAAGGAAAAGTATTTTCTCCTAAACGATGTTACTATGCTTTAAAATAAAAATGAATAAAAATAATTGAGTATATTTTCTACTTTCTAAAGAAAATCGGCAGGATTTCATAATGGTAATAATTGATTTTCATGTACATGCCCAAAAATTAGAAACACTTTTAACAGATAACCCAGAATTTTTAGAGAAGGATAAAATTCTTACATCAATGGATGAAGCAGGTATTGATTATTCTGTGCTTATTGTAGTTGCTAAGAAGGGAGAGTTAGATAAAACAAGAAAGGTAAATGATCAATTAGCTGCAATGTGCCATCATGAAGAGAAATTCTTCGGGTTTGGTTCTATCCATCCTTTAGATGGTAAGCCAGCACTGAAAGAAATGGACCGTTGTATTAAAGAATTGGGTTTAATTGGATTCAAATTCCATTCAGTAATTCAAGATTTTGATGTCGGTGACCCTTCATTAATTAAAATTTTTCAAAAAGCAGCTGAGTTAGAAGTTCCTATTCTTATTGATTCTTGTGACCCTAGGGATGCTGCACAAAATTCAAAGTTCTTTAATCTAGCAGGTGAATGTCCTGAAACCACAATATGTTTTGCTCATGTTGGGTTACACAGATTTATGGATTATTTTATCTTTGGTTATTTAAGAGGCAATCCTTATTTCAAAATGAATGTTTATTTTGATCTTACTAGCATTTGTTCAGCTTTTAAAAATTCACCTTTCCATGAACAAGTTCGTTGGATTACAGAAAAAATTGGATCTGATTACCTTCTCTTTGGTTCAGATTTTCCAGGAAATGATCAGAAAGAATCTCTGGAGGATATTCGAGAATTTGGTTATCCTAAAGAATGGATTCCAAAAATTCTTGGAGAAAATGCGATGAAATTATTGAAGATTTAATCTATATTTTACTTTTTTATAAGTATTCAGTATTAGCTTAGCATTCTTTAAATTTTAGAATGTTTTGGCTTTGCTTTAAAAAATTATTTAAAAAAAAAAGAAAAAATAAGAACTTCAATGAGAATAAAAGATTGGAGCAGATTTTTACTGATGTTCTTTTATAAATTTGGATTCCGTATTTATATATCCACAATTTAAACATTCGACAGTTTTTGGTGGGAAATAATTTAAGACTTTAGGCATTTTCATTGAAGCACAATTAGGACAATAATAATACATTTTTTAAAACCCTTCGATTTAAATTATTATTATCTTACCTAGAGGTTTTTAAGAATAATTAAAAACTACTATAATTTATTTTAGATAATAATGAATGATTTTGTCCAACTCGTTATAGAGGAATTTAAAGATATTTACTTCATAAAGGGAGCTAGAGAGGGTAAATATCCCTATTCACATTCTTTACTTATTGAAGACCATTTAATAGACACAGGGATTTCTAGTAGATTAATAAGAAAACTCAAAAGAAGTTTTCCTATAAATATTATATTACTTTCCCACTGGCATGAAGATCATACTTCAGGTAATCGATTATTTCCTAACACTAAATTCTTTATTCATTCAAAAGATAAATTTTTTATTGAGAATGTCAATAAATTTAATGAGTTTTATGATATTTCAAATACTCCAGCAGAAGAAGAATCTGAATGGCTTATGGAAAGTTTAAAACTAGAGAACACTAATATTGATAAAACAATAGAGGATAGTGAAATAATTGAAATTGGAGAAAAATATAAGTTAAAAATAATTCATACTCCTGGTCATACTGCTGGTCATTGCGTATTTCTAGAATTAATTTCTAAGCTAGCATTCTTAGCAGATATTGATTTAACCAATTTTGTTTTTTATGCTGGTATTGATTCAGATTTAATAGATTTTGAAGAATCGATTGATAAATTATATAAACTCGATATTAGAACGGCTGTTACTGGTCATAGAGGAATAATCAAAGGTAGGAAAAAAATAAAAGAAGAATTGAATAAATATAAATCAATAATTTATAAGCGAGATGAGCGAATTTTATCTTATCTTTCTGAAGGTAATCCAAAAAGCATATTAGATTTTAAAAGGAAGAATTTGATATATAAATATTATAGTGAATTCAAAGAATATGAGACTATTGCAGAACTAATAATGATCCAAAAGCATCTTGATAAATTTATTGAAAATAAACTGATAGAACAGAAAGGAAATGGTTACGTTTTAACCTAGTTTTAGTAATTTAATGAATAGTCTTTGGACTAAATGGAGGTTTAAAAATGGAGGATATTGTTTTATATGAAAAGGAGGGAGATATTGGGAAAGTTATTTTAAATAAACCAGAAAAAAGGAATGCTATAGATTTGGAAGTTCTAAAAAGTTTAATTAACGCATTTAAAGAAAGTGCAGAAAAAAACGACATTTGTGTAATATATTCTGCTAATGGTAAAGATTTTACAGTTGGTGCAGATTTAAAATATGGATATGATTTACTTACGGATAATAAACGGCAGGATGAAGCAGTTGAGTTTCTAGAATCCTTTCAAAATTTAACAAGAGCAATGTTAGCTCATCCGGGTGTTATAATTGCAGGACTTCAAGGATGGGTTATTGGAGGTGGATTTGAACAGTTATTGTACTGTGACTTAAGAATTGCTGCAAAAAATACTCGTATCATGCTTCCAGAGCTAGGAGTGGGGCTCTTTTTCTCAAACGCTTCCACAAAATTATTACCAAGAATTATTGGTGAAGGAAGGGCAAAAAACATTATGTACTTAGGTAGCGAAATCAATGCTGAGGAAGCTTTAAATATTGGATTAGTTAATCAAGTATGTAAGCTTGAAGGATTAAGAAGGATTCTTAAACGTATAGCGAATACAATTGTTCAAAAAGATCATACAGCTATAAAATTAGCAAAAAAATTAATAAATGAAAACCAAGACGAGCCGATTGAATCTGTTTTAAGCAAGGAATTACAAGCTATGATCCTTACAGGTCAATCTGCGGAGCTTAAGAAAAGACTTAAAAAGTTCGTAAAGGATAATGAATAATTCTTAAAATTTTCTTTTTATAAAATTTTTTTATTAATCTATAATTTTAATTTACCATGGCACGTAAAGAGCCAATTTTATTTAAAATGTATCCTTTATTGAAGGAAAAAGTACCCTGGATCTCCTTATTAATCAACACACCTACCCCTGTTGAGAGATTAACAAAATTAGAGAAATATTTTAATTTAGAAAGCGGTCAAATTTATATTAAACGAGATGATAAAAATCACCATATTTATGGAGGAAATAAAATTCGTAAGTTTGAATTTTTATTTGGAAATATTATAAAAAAAAAAAAGAAAAAAGCTATCGTAACTTATGGGGGTTTAGGTACACATAATGGTCTCGCTTCTGTTATATTATGTAAAAATTTTGATTCTCCTTTAAAATGTGATTTATTCCTTTATAATCAACCAATTAAAAGGCAAGTTCAACAATCTTTGTTGTTGTTCAATTATTTCGGAACAAAATTGCATCTAAGTAAAACGGATATAAGAGCTTTTATTAAAGCGTTGTTTTTCTGGATATTTCATCGTAAATATGATTTTATACTTCCTGGTGGAACTCCTTTTTATGGTAGAGGAACTCCATTAGGTACAGTAGGTTTTATAGAAGCGATTTTTGAATTAAAGGAACAAATTGATAATGCTTTACTGCCTGAACCTGATGTTATTTTTGTAGCTGCAGGTACAACTGGAACTGCTGCGGGATTAGTTGCTGGATGCAAGTTATTAGGATTAAAAACGAGAGTCAATGCTGTTGCTGTCTATAAACATTTTCTTGCTAATTCATTAAATTTGACTATAAATGCTAATAAAGCTCTTAAATATCTTCATAAAAGAGTAATAAAATTTCCTAAAATAAAGATTTTTTCTGATGATTTCGAATTGATACAAGGTTATCTAGGTTCTGGATATGGTTTTCCAACAATTGAAGGACAAAAAGCTATCGATACTGTTTTTGATTTAGAAGGAAAAGAAAAAGGATTTCTCTTAGAACCTACTTATACCGGAAAAGCAATGGCAGCTATGTTTAACTTTCTTGAAAAAGAAGAAAATAAATCTAAAAATATGTTGTTTTGGAATACTTATAATTCCAATGATTTGGATACCTTTCTTAAAGAAACTAACTATGATCATGAAAAATTACCTAAAAAATTCCATAAATTCTTTAAAAATGAAAACGTTCAAAGTTAAAATGATAAAACAGAAGTTCTAGGTTAATTAAATGATTTTCAAACGTTGAAACAAACCTGTAATCAAAATTGGCAAAGCAATTGTAGCATCACACCATACACTTATATGTTTTGATTCAAGAGTATATTTCCCCCACGATTTTGCTTCTGAAAAAGTACTTCCTGAAAGCCCTCCATCATACTCCATAGCAGTATGGATACGAACTGAATAATTGTAACCCATTTTCGTTATTTTGTCAAATTGATCCAACATTGGAAAGATTTGCTGAGCCCAATTGCGCGGAACGCCACCTCCTATTATTATAGTTCCGTACTCATTATACTTTCTTACAAGATCCCCAAATTTTTTAACATCCCCTAAAATATCAAATTGAAAATTATACCCTTCGTAAAAGTCATACTTTAATAGTTTTAAGGCTAACTCTGAATCAGAAAAAGCAGGTACAAATATAGGTATCTTTTTTTTAGCTGCCATTGAAAGAATAGAATCTACTGATAGTTGATTACCAATTTTTTCCAGAAATTCTGATGGTGTAATATGGATGTTTTTCTCTTTGAATGCAGATTGAATAATTTCTAATAATTTCAAATCAGCTTTATCATAATTTTCTTCAGGAAGGAAAATATCATAAATTCTATTTATTCGATACTTGAATAATTCATCATCATCGACATTAGGACTTCCTAAATAATGTCCAACATTACTAGCAGCATCTACTAAATCGTGTGTTATATTTGCCCCAGTACTTATCAATATATCAATTAATTCATATTCCATCAGGACTGAAATTAATTTACCCATACCTGCTGGAACTAAAGCCCCACTTAAAGTTAAAACAGTTAGACAATTATTGTCCAAAACCATTTTTTCTAAAATATCTAAAGCTATACCAAGATTTCTTCCTTGGAAACCGCAATCCTTGAGGGATAGTAAAAGACCATCAATTTTTTTTACTTTTCTTACATCAAAAGGTTGGACTTTTTTTATCAAATAATCTTCTTTTTGATGAGCATGCATAAATTAAATTAAATATTTTAACTATTTTAAATTATTTTTTTTCATTTTTTTTAATAACACTTAAAAAACTCTATTTAATTGGCAGATAAGCTTAAAATTGAATAAGCCTTTAATTAATTCTCCAAAATTTTCGATAGATAGATGATTTAATTGTAAAATTTAGTACTTTTTATTATACAGAATAATTTCTATTAAGAGGAGCTAAATTAGGTAAATAATTAACGGATTAATCATCAAATTTATTATTAGTGAATTTCGCTTTCAAACAAATTTAAATATAAGCTTTAATATTTAATCCTTAATTAAATATCATAATAAAATAACAATTAATCAATGTCATTAGTCCCAAAGAAAGTTTTTTTTGTTAAAGGAAAAGGCTTTCACAAATCCAAGCTTGCTGCTTTTGAAGAAGCCCTTAGGGATGCTGGAATTGAAAAATATAACCTAGTAAATGTTTCTTCAATTTTACCTCCCTATTGCATTGAAGTTGATGCTCAAGATGGATTAAAACAATTACGACCCGGTCAAGTCGTATTTACTGTTATTGCTAGATCAGATTCAAATGAGTTTAATCGATTGATCTGCTCCTCTATCGGAGTTGCTAAGCCTGCTGATAAAGGACATTATGGTTATTTAAGTGAACATCATTCATATGGTGTTAAACCAGAAAAAGTAGGGGATATTGCAGAAGATTTAGCAGCGGAAATGTTAGCGACTACTCTTGGCATTCCATTTGATTCTAACTTAAATTATGATGAGAAAAAAGAAGTATTTAAAATGGGAGGAAAAATAGTTGAAACTAAAAACATTACTGCCCACGCTACTGTAAGAGAAGAAGATGAATGGGCTGCCGTTGTTGCAGCGGCAATTTTTATCCTTTAATTTTTCTAAAATAATCTATATTTATATCTTGAAAACATGAATCTATTGATTCAATTTCTTTTAACTGATTTATAGAAATACGATTTTTCTCACCAAAATCCTTTGCCGCCCAGATTAATTTATTAAATCGCTGATGATGATGGTGAAATCTCTTATTGGCATATTCTTTGGCTTGTTTAGTGTAAAGTAAAAAAGGCCAATCGCTACCTTCCATTAATAATAATTCTCTGGCGATTTGTTTTAGGATTCTTTTTTTCCACTCGTTTGGATTTGGATTGGTTTCTAATAGTTTTTCATACTCTTTAATTGAACCATTTATATAAGGCCAAATCCAACCATGGTCTGGGTTTTTCCAAACCTGAAAATGACCACCTTCACCCCAACTACTTTCTTGCATTCTTATTACTGAAAACTTATTTTTGAATTTTGAGATGTAATCAGAAATGGTGATCATATCTATATCTTCATGGTTATGAATGAAGTTAAAGATTTTTTTAAGCCAGGTTATTCCTTCCATCCACCAATGGCCGAAAAGTTCAAAATCATAAGGCGAGATTACGATGCCTGTTGAATTAAATTTATTTGAGAACTCTATTAATTCATCCGTTATCAATGAGACAAAATTAGAAGCATGAGATTCAACAATATTTTTGGCTTGTTCAATATTATAATACTGCTTTTCCCCTTTTCCTGTTTGTTTATCAGTGATCCTCCAATAATGTAACCCAGATTCATGATCTTTTTGGTGAAATTCTCTGTAGTATTCATTTCCAGGATATCCTATTTTTGCATCCCATACTTGTCTGCTTGATTTTCTATTTCTGCCAAAAACAAATACTCCCGATTCCAATGTATATCCAAAATTCATATTTAATCCTATTTCGTTTTTTTGCTCTAATATTTCAGCATCAATGATTCCATGAGAATCAACAAAGAAGTATTTTAGTCCAGAATTGTTCAACCAATAATCAATACTTTCTCTAAATTTGCCGTCTTTATATTCCTTAGGTCTATAAGCACATTCAGGAAGCCAAACTCCCTTTGGTTCTTTTCCAAAATATTCTTTATGAGTATCGAACGCTAACTGAATTTGAGAAAAAATCCCTGAATCACACTCAAAGAGAGGTAGAATACCATGAGTCGCTGCACATGTAATTAATTCAATTAATTGTTCATCTTGAAGCCATCTAAAACTACCAGGTATATCTCTATAATAGTTATGATAAAAAGTATCTAAAGTATGATTTAGATTTTTAAAATGGTACTCTGCAATTTCCTTTCTTATTTGATGATTTTCAAATCGTTTAATATCTTTTTTAGCTCTTGATATCAAATTCTCCATATATTCTGTAAAACGTTGTTTCATATACTCATCTGCTAATTGTTCTGCCAATATTGGTGTAATATTTATTGTTATTGCTGTTTTTACATTACTTTCTTTTAATTCTCTTAATAAATTAAGCATAGGAATATATGTTTCGTTCATAGCCTCCAAGAGCCATTCCTCTCCTGCAGGCCATACACCAGACATTTTACACCAGGGAATATGTCCATGTAGAATTAAACCAAAATATCCGATAGGCATTTTCAAGAAAATTAATGTTTTATTTATAATTAAGTCATATATGTTTATTATATTCAATTAAATGGATGATATGATTTATGACTATGAAGATAAAGGCTATAACAAACCCTCCAAGTCGAGAGGAATTATCAAATCGTCTTGAGAAAGTTAAAAAATTAATGAAAGAACAGGATTTGGATTATTATATTGCATTTAATCCTGTAAATATATATTATTTAACAAATTTCGCATTCTACGTCCATGAACGACCTTTTATTCTTATAATAGAAAGAGATGGAGTTCCAAAAATGTTAATTCCCAGATTAGAGAAGGGACATTTTGAATCTAGAGTGCGATGTGAAATCGAATTTATCATATATTATGAATTTCCAGCTCGAACAGGGGAAAACTGGTACGATTATTATCAAAAACAAATTAACTCAGAAGCTAAGGTAGGAATCGAGTCTGAATTACCAATAGGAATTGTAAATAAAACTCCCGGAGAAATTATCATCTCAGATATAATAGATGAAGTCCGAATCATCAAAACTGATTATGAAATAGGAAGAATATATCATGCTTGTCGAGTAGTAAATAAGGGCCATAAGGTATTGCTTAAAAAGTGTCGTCCAGGAACTCTTGAGTTTGCATTATATAAAGATATCACTGATGCTATGACCTCTAAAATAGTCCAAGATATACCTAATACTAATTTTAGAGCTACAGACACCACTGGAGCCGTTTGGCCACCATCAATTTCGCATGATCCACACTTAATACCTCATATCTTTGCCCCTATGGAAGAAGGGGGTCCACATGTTTCAATAGTATCTGCTCAAGTGGATGGTTATGGTGTTGAGATTGAGCGATCTTTTTTCTTAGGATATACACCTGAGAATACTAAAAAGCCCTTCCAAGTAATGTTTGAAGCAAGAGCTTTAGCTTATAGCATGTTAAAACCAGGAATTATCATGAGTGAAATAGATAAAGCAGTAAGAGATTTTATAACTGAAAACGGATATGGTGATTATATCATCCACCGTACAGGCCATGGGTTGGGAATTACTGGACATGAAGCACCTTTCTTAGCTGAGGGATATGATAGACCATTAGAAAAAAATATGGTAATTAGTGTTGAACCCGGTATCTATATACCTGATATAGGGGGATTTCGTCATTCTGATACTGTGTTAATCACTGAAACAGGGTATCAAAAATTAACTAAAGCTCCAGAGACTATTGAAGAGCTTACAATTCCAATTTAGTTGTTCATGGTTTTATTCTATATATTTTACGATTTTTTCTAATGATTTCCTAGCTGTCGGTTCAGGAATGTCTCCCTTAATATAACCAAAAGGTAAAACTGTTAAAA
The DNA here is from genome assembly GCA_020344955.1 of Promethearchaeota archaeon. GTDB lineage: Archaea > Asgardarchaeota > Lokiarchaeia > Sigyniarchaeales > SOKP01 > Loki-b32. The sequence goes on from CP070831.1 coordinate 2,118,158, forward strand.
GATAGTCATTATCTCCCAAACCAATTATCTCTTTTGCTTTTTCTCTATTCATAGCCCCTATCCAGCATGTTCCAATCCCTAAAGACCATGCCATTAACATCATATTCATTGAAACCAATGAAGTATCGATCAAGTACCATTTAGGACTTGTTTTAATTTTTGCAACAATTCCAATAGCAACTGGAGCTTCTTTCATAAATTTACCATAGTGTAGGCATTTAGTGAGTTTTAATAAAATTTCTTTATTTTTAATTACTATAAACTCCCATGGTTGACGATTTGATGCACTAGGAGTCAATCGTCCTGCTTCTAAAATCATTTCAATTTCTTTTTCTGATAAAGATTTATCTTGATAAGATCTAATACTTCTTCTCCCTTCAAGAAATTCTAGAAAGACTTCTGGCTTTATCATTTTGAATCAATTTTAATTTTTGGTTAATGTAGACTAATCTAAAAACAATTAAAAATGCTTTTTTTAATATTATATAATATTAGCTTTTAGAATAAAATTTCAGAATTTTTAGCCAATTATAGAGTATTCTAATTCACTTAAATAATAAGATAATAGTTCAATCAATTTCTTAAATTTATCTAAAGCAACATTATGAGAAGTAGTAATAGGAAAAACAGCTATTAATTTTTTATTTTGATAAAAAGATTTTATTAAAAGAAAAAAGCCTGTATCTTCTCTATTATTTATTTCAGAACAAAAAATTGTTTGGATTTTTGTCTGATAATCTAAAAGTATTTTAAAATCTTCTGAAAGTAATTTAATAACATTATACAATTTCATAAGTTCAATATCATAAGGTTTTGCGATATAATCTCTTTTTTTAGAGAATATTTCATTATCATATTGATCAATTAAAATACAAGAGATCACATCAGATTGTTCAAATAATAAATCAAAAAATATCATAATTTCCCTTTTAAAACTAGTTATATTTATCTTATTGCACCATATATGATTTTACCTTTAACTTAGAAAATAGATATATTTTTATAAAGAATTAAGGTATGTTTTTTCCCAATTATGAAATTTTTATTAAAAAAATCATAGAATTAAATAAGATGGTTTCATGTTAATTAAAAAAACTTAGTTTATTTCTGACTGAAATAATCAGCTTCTAAGTTTGGAAATATTTTCTTCTTTCTTCCGTCTTTTTCAAAATGAACTAAATCAAGTTCTTCCAATTTTTTAATATGATATAAGATTGTTTTATGATCAACTTTGAGTTTTTTCGTGATTAAACTGTTCCAAATTCCAGGATCTTTTTCTATTATTTCTAAGATTTCTAAGGTTAATTTGCTCTTTTGTAAGGTTATATCAACATTTGAAATTGGATTTTTTTGATAATAAGGAAAATACGCAAGAATATTTCCAATTCTTTTCTTACCTATTACTTTATATGTTAATAAGATATCCAAATGCCATACCAAGTTTCCTGCTGCTAATCCAGTTTTCCTTAGCAATTCATTAAAATGGATACCAGGTTCATCCAGAATCAAATCTATTATTCTATTTCTATTCTCATTCTCTAACACTTCATCTAAGGATAATCTGTGAGCTCCTTTCTCAATTGGTACTGTTCTTGTTCTTAAATATCGAAAATAATCTTTTTTAGAAATTAAAACTACTAAGGAAATAATTCCAATGGCTATAAATGAAATTAAAACCATTAACCAAATCCAATCCTCCTGAACAATCCCTATTTCAAAGATAGTAATGTAGTATTCAGTATCTTGTTGTAGGTTCGTAAGAGAACTTTCTAAATATTTTTCAGAACTAGTTTCATTAACTAATTCGATTGTTTCAATTAACTCCCATGAATCCTGATTAGATTCATAAATTGCTAAAGAAAATGAAGATTCTGGATTTAAACCATAATACTGTAATTTCTTATATTGAATAGTCAAGTTTTCAATTGATGTATTCGATATTACTTGATAAATACAGTTGTATCTATATTGATATCTAAAATTACCTCTCTTAGGCTCTTGTGGAGGTTGAATCACCCCAAAGCTTTGTAGATTTGCTTTAGATGATACATTAAGGGAAATTGGATTAGAATTATTAATTATAAAAAAAGTTTGACGATTTTCAATATTATTCTCATATTCAATGGATAGATCAATTTGAATATCTGTAGAAATTTGAAAAGTGAGACTATTATTAAAATAATATGATACTTTTTCTTTGGCATAAATTGTATCCTGAATTGAAAAACCCGTGATAGTCTCTCTACGAGCATTCGCTATTAATAGAAAAGAATTGAATCCAATAAATATTATAAAGAGGATTAGAGTGCTATACCTATAGATTTTCCTTTTTACTCCTCTAAAACTACCCAACTGTATTCTTTCCAATATCTTTAATTATTATATAACAATATTAAAAAAAAAATTTATTGAATATTTTTATTTTCTTTTTCTAAGCAATAACACTGTAATTAATGCAATTATTCCTATTATTCCTCCGATGCTAATAACAATTATAAGAGTAGTATCTGGTTGTGGAATTAATATTGTCCAATAAGAGAAACCGCTTGTTTCAGTAACTAAAAAGCCTTCTTCTAATGTAGTTGCTACAGTTTCCCATGATTTAATTTGTTCATTATAGCGAGCCCATTGTCCATTTTGATTTCGGTGGTTTGATTGAAGTTTAAGTTTTGCGACACAGGTACCATTACATTGTATTTGTATACAGAATCCTTCTTCATATAAATATCGATATCTATTTCTTAATCTATATGTGAATCCCTTCATTAAGCCAAGTTGCACTTGTTCTTCTGTGCAAGTCATATTCATTAATAATGGACCTGAACCATTCACTTCTATAATAAAATTTTTAGATCCAATTTTTGATGCTTCACAATTAATCACTCCTTCAATATCTACATCAGTAATGAATGTCAAACGAGTTTGTGTCATGTATCTGAACATTACTTGACTATTGGCTTCAACTTGGTATTGATAAGCAGTTTCGTCGTTCACAGGAATTTCAGTTGGATCAACAGCTAGAGCACTAGTTATATTGAAAATTGAAAATAGCATTAGGAAAACAAAAACTCCAAGTGTTATTTTACTAATTTTTCTCATTTTGTTATTAAAACTCTTAATTTGTTCTACTTTGCAAAAAAGAAAGTAGTCTTAAAAGCATTAAGGAATAATTATCCCCAATTAAACCAAATTGGAGTATTACAAATAAGTATAATTAAAAATTGCATTTATTAACAAGATTAGGCTTAACGATAAACTCAATTAGAATTCCATAAAAAACGTACTTTAAACTAAAATTTTAATATTATAATTTTGAAAATATTATTAAAGATTTTCAAATTAAAATATTTATATGGAATTCATCTTAAATCTAATTTAATTTGAATCCTAATTCTTACTAATGGAGAAAATTTTATGTCATTAAAAGATTTCACTAAAGAAGTATTCACTAGATATGGATTTACTGAAGATCATATCAACATCTATTTAGTCTATTTAAGAGTTCCCCGAGCTACCACTTCCGAAGTCTATATGACTTTAACGGACGAACATGAAGATTTACAGTATGAAACTGTATTAGAGGTTACCAATTGGTTAGTTGAGAAAGGGTTCCTTAAGAGAATTGAAGGTATTGTTGATAGGTATATTCCACTCCAACCTTATTTTGAATTATTTACAACTGAATCTGAAAATTTTAGAAATGAAATTGCCAAAATTAAAGACTCAATCTTGGCTGATCAATCTGACCGATTTGAAAAGCTAGAAGCAATTCAAGATAAAAGCATCGGTGAAGTAGAAAAAGCAGTTGATACCCAAATTAAATCCTTTTTTGGAGATTCTGATTCAAAAAATAATACCAAACGGAACCGAATTGATAGTGCTACAAATCGCTTTAATGAGACTACCAAGGCACTAGAAAGTGATATCCATAGTATAATGGATAACTTAAATTCAAATTTAAAAAACATCTCAGAAACAAGTGTTACCAAAAATGAATCTGAAATTACTAAAACTAAAGATAATTTAACTACTTTAGTTTCTAATTTATTAAGCGATTTTTCAACTAGAGTCGAAAATTTAGACAAAGAGTTGAAAATGGAGCTGGATGAACATGTAGAAAGACATAAAAACACTGCAAACCAGCTAAAACCCAAAATGGAACAAATACTTGAAAAATACTTAGAACGAATGGATAAAGTTGTTACCGATTTAAAAGCTAAAATTTCGAATTTATTAAAAGAACATATTACTCATGTGAAGAATACTACAGATACACTCCAAGTAAAATTAAAAGCCATAGTCGATGAGAGACATAGAGTTTTGACAGACCAAACAAATGATTTTAAAAGTATGACTCTCACTTTGATCGATAATTTACTTGAACATGCAAATAGGTTCACAGATTTTTCAGAAGAAATGGCAAAGAAAGGATTTTTCTGGATGGGTAAAAAGAAGAAATATAAAGCACGACATGAAACTACAATACAAAATATACTGAAATTTACGGAACCAATGAAACCTGATTTTACTAATACATGTGATACTTACATTGCTGATACCAGAGGAACCACAGACAATATAAAGGCTGATTTAACTGACACAATGACTAATGAAAATGAGGGATTATCTACAGAAACAAATGATCTTGACTATCGGGCTCAAGAAACTATAGAGGCTCAACTTGAAACCCTCGCAACCGATTTAGCTGGAGAAGTAGATGATACTTTACAAACTGGTGTAAAGGATTGTTCGGATACAAGAATAAAATTAAAAGACTCTCTAGAACGCTCATTAAATCAACATCATAATCAGTATGATACTGCGATAAATAGTCATAAAGAAAATTCATTGAAACATTATACTGATTTTGACTTAGAAGTTAAAAGAATAAGCGCAGATTGGACTAGAGATGTCAATGCAAACTTCGATAATGGTAAAAGAGATTGCTCAGAGAAAATTGACAGTGAAATTAGATTATGG
>CP070831.1:2123237-2131625 GCA_020344955.1 Promethearchaeota archaeon
AGCTTGTCCACGATGCGGTTTAGAAAAAACTATAGGTGTGCCAGTAACTCTTTTTTCTCAAAAAAAATATGGGCATATAAAAATTCAAGTACCACAAGGCGTTGTGTGTCAAGATCATGTATTTGTTGTATTTTTAGATGTTGAAGGAAGAATTATTGGATATCAAACAGTCGATTTATCAATTTCATCAACACCTGAAACAGCACCAAAAGAAATAATTAGTCTAGAAGATGGTAAGACTATTAGCTTAAAAAGATTCATAATGATGATTGGTTATAGCTGTTTTGCAGGTTTAGTTCATGCAAAATTATTCAATTATCCATCATTTCTTATTATGAATAGTGAAAATAAATTGGATGTAGATGTAATAAACAATGTTCTAGGTGAAATTGTTCCAGAAATATATAAGAATAACAGAAATTTAAAAATTATTGATTACAATGATAGAGTTTTTCCTACTGCTACTTTTTACTATGCTTTAGTACAAAACCAAAGAAAAACAGCTTTTCTTATGAATCCTCATAAACATGTAATACAAATGCCTTGGAAAACAGGATTAGAACTTGAAAAAACAATGATTGCTTCTGCAATAAGTAAGGAAGATCAACATGAACACCTTAAATTTCTAGCTTTCTATATCTCTAAGTTTTTAGAGGACGTTGATAAAACTTTGAAGATTTTAGAAACTGTTAAAAAAACCTCCAAAAAGGAATTAATTAAAAAACTAAAAGAAATTGCACTTACATCCACGATTACAAAGAACTATGTAAATTCTATCGAAGAATACATACTTAGAAGAGTTTCACCTCAAGTGGCACGAAAAATTCAAGACTAAAAAGCCTTCAAGGCAAAGATAATTAGAAAATATAGAAAAGAAATTACATAAATTAAAAACTCTTATTTATTTAAACGCTTATATGTTTTCCCCATGATTTTATAAATATTTAAATATTCATTGAAGAGCTTATCATAGATCTTTCTATTATCTGGATTTGGTGTAAAAATATTTGATATTTCACAACATCTCTGAATTTCATCCCATTTAAGATATCCTAACCCTACCGAAGCAATAAATGCCGCACCACGAGCATTTGCTTGAATTGGATCACTCACTTGTTTTATTTTTCGGTTAAGTACATCAGCGAATATTTGACACCAAATATTACTTTGAGCTCCGCCACCAATTATATTAATTTCTGGAATAATAACATCCCTCTTCGTCATCCCTGGTGTTGTTTTAATTTTGTGTTTTTGAATGAATTTTTCTACATAAATGAATAACCATTTTATGTTATATGCTACTCCTTCAAATATAGATCTTATTAAATGGCCTCGGGACATTTCTAATGAGATATTATAGAGACCTCCGCGAATGGTATGATCATCTACAGGAGCTCTCTCGCCAATCAACCATGGAGTAAAAATGAGATTATTTGAACCAGCAGGAACAGTCTCTACAATTCTATCGAAAATTTTATAAACATCAGGTACGGCTTCCTCTTTTAAAAGCTCATCCTTATGATATAGAATTTTATCTCTAAGAAATGAGAGAGATCCACCTGCTATCTCCTGCTCATTTGCTAAAATATATCTTCCTGGAATTGCCGAAGGTAAACTTGCCATATTATGAAAAATATCAACGTGTTTAAATGGTACATGACATCCAATCCAATCAGAAGTTCCAATATAAATATGAGTTTCATAATCCATAACTGCTCCAGATCCAATATTAGCGGAAGGTACGTCAGGAGCACCCATGACTACTTTAGTTCCTCTATTTATTCCAATCTCATCAGCTACTTCATTCTTAATTGGACCTAATATATCTGTTGCGTTTTTTAAATCTGAAGGAAATTTCTTAATATCAACTTTAAACATCTTAGTAAGTTTTTTCGATAATTGGGCATTATTAAGATCCCTTATATCTGTAATCCAATGAAGTGCTATGGATGGAATTGAAGCGGCGAATTTTCCTGTTAATCTTAAATTTATATAATCTTGTGGCTCTAAAAACATATATGTTTTATCGTACACTTCAGGTAAGTCGTTCTTTAGGAATAAGATATGAGAAATCGGATCTTTTCCGTGAAAACCGGGGCCTCCAGCTGCTCTTTTAAGCAAGGCTAACATTTTTCTTATATTATAACCAGATACTTTTATTAACCCTCTATTAAATTTTTCAATGTATGGTGCTCCTCTTGTATCCATCCAGATAATAGAATTCATCAAATGATTGCCATCTTTATCAACAGCAACAGTTCCACTCCATTGGCTTGTATTACATATGCCTACAATATCATCTACAGATATACTTCCACTATTAATTACTTTCTGAGACGTTTTAATTATCGCATTCCACCAATCTTCTGGATCTTGCTCTGCTGCTCCACCTTTAGATACATGCAAGGGTACTTCCTGAAAAGCCCATTCAAGAACATCACCTTCAGTAGAAACAATAGCAGATTTTGGACCTCCAGTTCCATGATCAATTGCCAAGATATATTTTATTTCAGTTTTTGACATATTTTATATAAATGATATTAAAGTAAATAAAGATTCTTTTAGGAAAATCTTAAAAAAGACACGTGCTTTCAAACTAAAAATAAACTTAATTTTTAATGCTACACTTTAATGTTTAATTAGTTACCAAAATAAGGTTAAGTTTAGATTATTATGAGTAGTATGAAATATGAAGAAATGAAAGCTAAGATTGAAAACATCGTTAATCAACCAATAAGAAAATTTAAGTCAAATGAATTAAAAGGAATTATTGACAGATACCATAAAAATCACCAAAAATCTAAAAAAGCATATGAAAGAATGCGAAAAATTATTCCTGGCGGAGTAGAACACAATCTTGCTTTTAATCATCCTTTTCCCTTGGCGAGTAAGCGAGTATTTGACTGTTATATGGAGACTATTGATGATATCGTTTTAACGGATTATTTAATGTGCGGAGGACCAATAATATTGGGTCATCAATATAAACCATTAATAGATAAAGTTGTTAATGTTATTCAGGAATATGGACCTTGTCATGGTATAACAAATGAATTTGAATATCTTGCTGCTGAACAATTGCAAAAACATTTTCCATCATGTGAAATTATTAGGTGGCTTCAATCTGGAACCGAAGCAGATATGTTGGCAATTAGGATTGCTAGAACATTTACAAATCGTAAATGGATAATTAAGATCGGTGGTTCATATCATGGTTGGTCAGATCAACTTGTATATGATATGCATGTTCCTGGAACAAAATTATTAGAATCTCATGGAATACCAAAAAATGTATTTAAATGGATAGATTCATGTCCCCCTAATGATACGGAGACTTTAAGACAGATGTTTAAGGAGAAAAGAAAAGTTGCTGCTGTTATTGTCGAACCGATGGGTGGTGAATCTGGAAGTATTCCAGTAAAACCTGGTTTTAATAAAGAAGTAGAAGCATTATGCCATGAAAATAAAGCCTTAATGATTTCAGATGAAGTTGTTTGTGCTTTTAGACTACACATGGGAGGAGGACAAGCATATTTTGGTTATAAACCTGATCTTTCAGTATTCGGAAAAATAGTCGGTCATGGTTTTCCATCTGCGGCAGCAGTAGGAGGAAGAGCTGATGTGATGAGTGTGTGTGCTGGTGGTGTTGGAGGTGGTAAAAAAGCTTATTCTGGGGGAACTATTGCAGCAAATCCATTAACTTGTGCAGCAGCCTATTATGCTATTAAATTTGTTGAAGAAACTGATGCAACAGATAAAGCGATAAAAGCAGGTAGCACATTATCTAATGGATTAAATAAAGTATTTGAAAGCTATAATCTACCTTGGTTTTCTTATAATTATGGAGGAACAGTTCATTTTCATACAAGTTGTCTTTTTGGACTCGATTTAGGTGATCCTCTACAAGCTGGTGAGCTTCCAAAAAGAAAGGATTTCATGGGTGAGATGGGCGCTGCTTTAGTAGATCAAGAGATAATTTCTGTAGCAGGAAGCAGATTTTACACATGTATGCTCCATACAGATAGTATCATTGATGAAACAATTCAAAAAATTGAAAACATTTGCCAGAAAATCGAATAGGTTTTAACCTTCAAAAGCCCATTCTCCATTTCTCATTATTGGCTCAGTTTTTTCTTCCTCAATTATTCCATCAATATCCAATTTTTCTGAGCCTATCATAAAATCTAGATGCAGTAGACTTGTATTACCGCCATGATCTGAGAATACTTTCTCATCCATGTTTTCACCATTCTTTAAACAAGTTCTTATACCATTACCAAGAGCAATATGGCAAGATGCATTTTCATCTATAAGAATACTATAAAAAAGTATACCTGTTTGCGAGATGGGAGAACTATTTGGAACTAGCGATACTTCTCCTAACCGGGAGGCACCATCATCAGTTTTAATTATATTACGTATATATTCTTCACCTTTAGTGGCAGAAGCTTCTTCAACTTTTCCATTAGTGAAAGTTAGTTTTAAGTTTTCGATTAGAACATCACTAAAAAGGGGTTTAGTGGCAGTAACAATTCCCTCTGTTTTATCTTTATGGGGTGTGGTAAAAATCTCTTCTGTTGGAATATTTACAATATTACTGATTCCACTTTGAGTAGTAAAATAAGCACTTTTCCAAATATGACCTTCAGGTAGCCCTATTGTAAGATCTGTACCGGGAGCACTAAAATGAAGTGCATTATATTTTTTATGATTAAGATATGAACATCTAGATACAAGTTGATTGATGTGATCTTTCCATATTGATATAGGATCCTCATGTTTAATACGGCATATATCAAAGAGAATATCCCAGAATTTTGCCATTCGTTTGTTTTGTGGGATAGCAGGAAAAATTTTATCCGCCCATCTATCAATAGGTGCAGTTATAGCTAACCAATTAACCAAACCTTTCCTTCGTAAGTCAGCTGCTGGTTTATTATATTTAAGAAATGTCTTATGTGTTGTGAATATCAAATTAGAATCTTGTTCTGAAAGTAAATCAGGATCGCGAGCTGCAACTAAAAGCATAGCGTCACCTCCTTTAGCGATATCATAGGCTCCATCTGTTCTCCAAGTTGGATATTCTTCAAATGAGTCTTTAGGCGCATATTTATATCGATAAAGACGGATTTGATCATCCTCCCACATCACATCGACTAATTTGGCTCCAATTCGATAAGCCTTTTTCACAATTAACCGAACTAAAGGTGCTAATTCAATGGGTACACCATTTATACCAATTATAGGTTTTCCAATTAATAAGCGTTGTCCTGGCTGTAGATTAAGCCCAATTTTAACAATAACTTCAGCATATTTATCTAAATTTTTTTCAAAATCAGAAGACATTTAAGCCATTTTATTTTTTTTTTATAGTATATATTTTATTTTGCCCCTACTCTTTTTAAAACTTCAGATCTTTTTATGTCTCTTTATTCTTTAACATTATTCTAAGTTGTTAAAGAGTTGCTTCTCTATCGAAAAATGGAATTCATGTTTTTCATTTTCCATTAGTTATTTTTTGATGTTTTTCTTTATAATGTTTCATTTGGATTTTTTTTGGACACTTCGGTTAAAAAATGATTAATTTTATATAGGAAAAGATAACTATAACAAATGCAGAAACAAAAACTCGAAATCATTGTTACATTTGTAATCTAGTATCCAAGATTGCTTAGTTGAGAAGTTCCATAACACATACACTTTCCAGCTATTTTATTAAGGTCAATTAAATATGATAAAAAATCAATTTATTTAAGAAATGATAAGCCTATTATTAGCAATATTAACTTTTATTATTGGACTAGTTCTTATTATTTACTCTAGCATGAAGGCTGTAAAGCATTCCGCTATCTTAGCTGCTGCGTTAGGAGTTTCTCCTTTAATAATTGGGGTCTCTCTGGTTTCTATAGGAACCGATATTTCAGAAATCTTTAATTCCCTTGTATCTTGCGCATTAGGACATGCTGATATAGATATTGGTGATTCTGTAGGCTCAGATTTGACACAACTTACGTTAGTTTTTGGAATTTTACCACTAGTTACAGGTATGTTTTATATTCATAGAAAGGATATCATTATTCTAGGAGCATGCGAAATATTGTCGTTAATATTAATCTTTACTATTGTTGAAAAAGGGTGGGTTACTCGATTAAATGGAATTTTATTAGTTGGATGTTTAGGAATTTATATCTGGCTAATTTATAACGCCAATAAAGAGAGTATTTTACAAAGAATGGAACTGATTGAGAAGATAGACTCTCCCAAAAGTAAGAAGTTTCACCTACTTATAGGAATGTTAGGATTTGGAGGGGTCACAATAGCAGCTATTATGATTGTTCAATCTGTCATAGTAATTTCAAATATCTTAAATATTCATGAATACCTCATAAGTTTCTTTATTGTTGCCATAGGAACATCACTCCCTCAGTTAGCTGTTGATATCAATGCTTTAAGGTTAGGTCACCATCAAATCGCTATAGGTGATATTGTAGGCTCTTGTATTGTAGATTCAACTCTATCTATTGGAATCGGACATGTAGTATTCAATCAAAATCCTAATTTTATTACGAAAGAACTAGCAATACCTACAGTTTTATACACTTTGATTGCTAGTTTCATCGTGTTTATAACGATTGCTGTTAGGAGGAAATTAGACAAAAAAGCTGGAATTCTATTTATATCACTTTATTTTATATCATACATATTTCTTTTTAGTTTTTGGTTACAAGTCTAATACCTAAACCTTCTATATCAGAGAAAAAGCATTTTTATGTATGATCCTTTTATAATTAATTCACTTAGGCATATAGAATTTACATAGTACACATTGATTTGCTCTTAATCTCCTTTCAGGTCCTAATATTATTAATCGTTCCTTCATATCTCCACCACACTTCGGACAACTTTTAGCAAAATTCTCTTTGATTGAATTTAATACTTTTTGTATTCCTTTTTCTAAATTAATTAATTCATTGGCATTCTGGATGATTTTATCAGCTGATATCATACCTATACCCTTAATCCATGCTAATTGTTCGGGTTTAGATTTAGCAATCTCTTCTATTGTTTTTACCCCCGCATTTATTAGTCTTTCAGCGGCTGTTGGACCAATGCCACGAACTCGAATTAATTCGTCAATCAAGAGGATCTTTTGATATTGCTTTTTTGAATCTAATTATATATTATAATGTTAATTAGTCAAAATAAAATTTAATATGATTAAAAATAAAAAAAACAAAAAAAATTTTTAACTATGATGAAAGTTGCCGTCCTACACCATTATACATCAAATATCCACCAATAATTGCCAATATTACACCAATTGCCCCCATTAATGTCCTTACCATTTTGATGTCTAAGAAATTCGAAAAGAATATTCCATACATAAATCCAATCATAGCACAAACGCCCAATATGAAATATTTCCATTTCTTCTTCAACTGTTCATCTTCAAATTTATTATAAATCTGAAATGATAAGTACAATAAAGGTCCAATTGCAAAGAATGTTTCCCCTAACGTTAAATAAAGAAAGAAAGGTAATTCCCAAACAGGCGCCCAGTCTGCATTAAATGAGACTCCCCATCCTACTCCTGCTAAAACAAAAAAGATCATGCAAAACATATAAATACCGAACCCTAGAAGTATCAAGACTTGCTTTGTCGTTGTGATTACTTTTTCTGATTTTAATAAAATTAAATCAAATACAACGAAAAAAATTGGAGAATAAAATACACCAAAATTAGTAAAATAATTCAATATTAGCACGACTTCTAGGTTTGCAATAGGTCCATAAATCCAGTTAAAGATAATGCCTATTGTCGCAGATATATAAAACCCTGAGAAGATTAGATTTAATCTCTTTCTGTCTCGCTTTAGAATTCGGAAAGCTAAATAAGCAAAAGTAACTAAAACAAGCCCTTGCGCGACATAAATTGTTAGAACGCGTATTGGATCTTCTAATTGGTACAATACCATAAAATTTCACGCTAAAGTAGTTATAAAGTTTTTTATAAAAATTGTTATTGTATTTATTTATCATTTTATATTTATTATTGTTGCTTTTTTCTAAATGAAAAAATCCTAATCCATTAATTTATAGACGATAATAAGAGAAAGAAAAAAATTTACTCAAGTTGCCGTCCTATACCATAATATATTAAGTATAAAGCAATTAAATTGGGTAAAGATATTAATGACCAAATAAACCTAAAGCTATCATCGTTTAGTGTGTTAGAAAGGGATGTTCCATAATAAAGAAAGAAGTAAGCTGATATTCCAATTACGAAATATTTCCATTTCTTTCTTAAATATTCACTTTCGAATTTTATAAAAATTTTAATCGAAAAATAGATTGTAGGAATAACAACTATACTGCTACAGACTATTA
>CP070831.1:2131725-2175405 GCA_020344955.1 Promethearchaeota archaeon
ATAATAGCTGGAATATATAAAGGAGTAAAGGGTACATCATATAAAAAGAAAAAAGCATAAATTTTTTTAAATTCCTTTTTTTTTAAATCTCCAAGTTCTTGCGGAACTCTAAATCAAATTCTATCATTTTATAACTTGATTAATTGAGATTTTTAGATTATTCTTTTTGAGCTTCTTGTTCTCTTAGTTTTCTTAGTTGTTGTGCTCTTCGATACCACATGTTAAGCATTCCTCAGCTTGTACTATAGCAATCATCATCATACTCTAGATCCAGATAATCTTCTTGGTCCTCCATTAGTTATAAATCACCTATTTACTAAGTTGTTCAAAATAAATAAAAGATAAAAGAGTGTTGTTTATAAAAAATAAAAACTCCCTAAAGAACATAAATTTTTTATAAAAAAATATGGAATATTTTTAAGTTCCAATAAAAAAAGACAATTCCTATGATTTTAATCTCGAATTCTTCGCGGAATTCATTAAAGTAGATTCTAGCTTTTTATAATCTACTCCTTAAGATTTTTGATTTTAATTTTTGCTTGTTTTCTGTTTTGCCGTCGTTTTTTAATACCTCTTATGCATGCTATAACACTATCGACAATACTTCATCCAGTACAGTTAGATTCAGCATAATCAAAATCATCAAATTCATTGTCTAATTTACTTTTCCACTCTGACATCGTTTCATCAATACTAAGAGTTTTTTACATAAAGAAACAAATGAGATAATAAATATGTTTTTATTATAGATCTAAAGCAAGTTTACCATAAATTTTTAAAAACAAAACCTAACTTTTATTTAAATCTTAAATTTCAGAAAAGTGATAGATTTGATTTTTCAAACAGAATATTGGGTTATAATCCAAGGTTTTTTTAATTGGGTTGCAGAGTCAGCAGCTATAATGATGGTTTTAAGTGGTGCAATGGCTATAACATGGTTGGGATATGAAAGAAAGCGGAGAGGATCATTTACTAAAAGAAAGGCAGAGAAAAAAGAAGAAGAATTCGATGTATCTAAATTTTTAAGGGGTTTGTCATATTTAGGTTTAATCCTCGGAATTTTTGTGATATGGAGTGGAGTAATGGGATTAATATTAAATATCCCCCCAAGTTTTCGATATGAAGCGGTTACCGGAGATTATGCAAATCATTTCACTTGTATCTTCTTAATAATTATCGGGATTGTTCAATTTATGAAACCTATTGCTGATCTTTCATTGTCTAGTATTTTAGGACTAGTTGTTGCGGCTGTTGTAACATTTATTATAGCAATCATAGTCCCAGATGGCGTTGTTCAATTAATTGCGGGAGTTATAAACCCAAAATGGTTGTTGGTTATTATTTTTATCATAATAGCCATAGTTGTCGCGCTCACAGCAAAGTTTTATATTGGTACACTACAAAAAATATCAAAATTTCTCAGCTGGCCTCCAATTGCCTTTATTATCATGATTTTTTGCTTTGTACAAGGATTCTGTCTATGGATTGGTGGTTTCAGTATCTTTGGACTTAATCTAATATAGTCTTAAATAATTTTTTTTTATTTTCTTTCTTGAATCCAGAATGAGCTAGATTTCATAAATATTTAAAAATTTTAATAAATGTTAAATTTTTATTTAGTATAGCAACGAGGATTATGAGATAAAATGGCGGGAATAAAAGAGTTAAAAGAAGAACTCACTGAAATGCGAAACAGTATGGAAAAGTTAACAGGGGAGTTGCATGAAACTAATTTGGCTATTAAAGAATCCTTGAAGTTAACCTCTGAGACCATTAAAGAAGCTAGTGAGAAATTTTCAAGAGCTTTGGAGGATACTATGGCAAGGATGTCGGATTTAACTATTCAGATGAATATTCGAGACACTATTTTAAAGAGTCTAGGAATTGAAGGAATGATTCCTGATTTTCTAAAGAAAAAGAAATAAGTGTTAAATATTTTGTTTACTCTCCCATCTTTGGATAACAAAATAAAGAATTACAAGAGAAACAATATAAATTATTGTAATTAACAACCATAGTGTGAATTCATTCAGATTATTTTCTACTATTCCCATTATTGCTTTATATATGAAGAAAATACTAAACAAAGAAAGTAGTTGAAACGTAGATTTTATTTTATCCATGATTCATTGCATAGTTTTATTTACTCAATAAAATAATAGAATACTTAAAATTAAAAGTATAATAAAGTATAATAAAAAAACTGATTATTGAAGAAAAATGTCAGAAAGAACACCTCCTATTTGTTATAGCTGTGGCAATAGCTGTGAAAAACATATGGAAAATACTCATTATTGTATATGTGACATTGCTGTATGCCATGATTGCATTAATTCTGTTAAAAAAAATGATACAACTTGGATTTGCCCTCATTGTAAAGAAGAAAATGATATTGAAGAGAGCAAATTATTTAGATTAACTTAATAGATCATTTTATTCCGAGTTTTCAGTTTCAATCCTTTATTATGGCCTATGATGAAAAATCTCATAATGATTCCCAAATGAATAAATCTAGGAAGACTGAGGCTAGTTAAGTTTTAAAAACTCAAAAAGATAATAAGCTTTCTTAGCATTACCTATGTAAGATAATTAATTTTATGATGAATTTCTATGTCAAGTAATATTATATCAAAAGTTGTGGAATTGGATAATTGTAATAAAGATAAACTTATAAAAGCGATTTATACACCAGAGTTTTGGTTAATAGTAAATCCCTCTAAAACAATGCAAGCCGAATTCATAGCCCCAAATGTGTTATATACAAAAATAACGGATGAAATTATCAATATCAAAATTGAAATGGAGGGAGAATTGGTATTACAGGATAGAGGAGAACAAGAAGAAGGGAAAGGTCAATTAATTGACATGAATGTTCGAAATAACAAGGATGTGAGAGATTTAGAAGGACGAATGCGTATAAAGACAATTTCCTCAAATAAATCTAAACTAGGGGTTTTTATAAATAACTTTACGTTAAGTAGTGATTTTCTTGGTTTAATCGGAAGAGCCGCAGCAGAACTCGCGTTGAGAACAAAGATTACAGAGATGTTAAGGAATTTAGAAAAATGGTTGAGATCTAATTCATTAGACGATTTAATATAATACCGATATACTAGAGATTAATTAATATAAATACTAATGAAGTCAAACATACCAAGAAAAATTGTAATAAAAGATTCAAAATTACGAAAAGTAAGGAAAAATCTAAGAGAGATTCTTAAATTAGCATATTTTACGGAATTCGAAAAGTGGTCAAATTTAGATGATATTTACCGGGAAAAACATCTCAATGGAAAAATCACCCTTTCTCAAGAGAAAAGATGGTTTTTTCTATCCCAACAGCATGATAAGCTTAGAGCTATATACGATAAATCAATTTTGGAGTGCAATTTAGGTGCAGCTTGCCTTTCGCATCGAGAGCTGATGCAAAAGGGAGAGATTGATCCTTCCGATAGATCTACTGATCTTGATATGGTATGGGTGCCTTACTTCAAAGCATGGTTTTGCTTACGATGCTATGAAGAATATTTTAAAATTAAGGCATGTGAAAATTGCTGCAAAACAGATGAAAAGACAGCGGAGATATCAGAATGTTCATTTTGTAGTAAATATATCTGCGAAATTTGCTTAAATTATTGTTTAGAATGCGGAGATGATTATTGTGACATTTGTTATAAGGAACATTTGATTCGAGGGCGTTGTTGTTTTACACTCAAAGAGGATACAACTCAAATAAAATTCCTTTAGTGATTATTTCTTTTCCTAATAAGAAACCTTTTTTTCACTTGTTCTTTTTATTTATTAATTTATAAGGTTTAAATCCTTATTTTTAGTAAGAGTATTAGCTTTATAACTATATAAATAAAAATCAAATTTAACTCTTGGAAGGTATTATTCAAGGCTTCTAATTAGCGGGTAGGTGTATTGGGATTAATATATGGATCATGGAATCAGATAGTGGTATTACTCTTGTCTATAAGCCATACATGGATTTTCCCGTAAATGAGGATTTAGTTTCAGGTCTCCTTACAGCGCTAAATCAATTTACTATTGTAGAGTTCAAACAGGGAATAGATTCTATTGAAATGGGCGGGCTTAGATGGGTTTATATTATGGATAAAGATACAAATCTTTTATTTATTGGTGCAGATACTCGAGAAGTGAATGGAGATATATTAAGATCTCGCCTTGATGTGATAAGACAAACTTTTATCTCTCAATATGCTCACGAAAAAAATAAATGGGGGAGCAAATGGGCCGGAAATGTTGAAATCTATAAACCATTTGAAAATATAATTGATGAATATTATACTCAATGGAAACAAGCAGAACATATTACTACCGTTGCGGAATTTTTTGACATTATAGGAATCTTTCAACAAATATTAAATTTAGTTATTAACGTAATAGAAGGACATTTACCCGAAAATAGAAAGCAAATTATTTACGATAATATTGAAGAGATGTTCAAACAATATTCAGATCTAGAAATTGTTAAAGAAAATCCTGAACTTAGTAAGATAACTTTTGTGAGAGACGTTGGATTTAATATAATTGGGATTGATCCCATGAATAGCGATATGTTTCTCGTTGAAAGACAAATTATAAATTTGATTAGACGAATTGTTGAAATACTTAAATTAGAAGAAGGGTATTTTACAAGTTTAAAATATTTTATAGAAGAAAATATTTTTGATTATTTGTTATCAAACTTTAGTCTCTTAAATGATTTGAATTTGTTCACGTTTTTATTACAACTTTTTTTAATAAAATGATTAAAGATTAATTCATTTGTTATTTTAATGATTTAATAACAACATTTTGGTGCTGTCAGCACGAATTTTAATGGATTTCTGTTATAAGTAAAATTAACTCATTTTAAATAGATTTATTAAAAGCTGATTATTTAATCTATTAATTGAATTTGATTAATTGATTTCCTAAAATAATGGAACCCATACTTCTTATAATAATTTTTATCTTATTTATACTAATTATTTTGAGTTATTCGAAATCTAATCTTGATTTTGTTGCTATTTCTTTAATCTGTGGTTTTATCGCTGCTGCTATTACTGGATTAGTAAGAGGTTTAGGAATTGAAACTTTTGTTGGTTTTATTGAATGGGAAGCCATTATTATAATCTTAAGTATGAGTTTGATAACCAAAATAGCTCAAGATTCTAATATTTTAGAGTTTGTAGCAGTTAAACTATTTAAAGTATCAAGAGGAGAACAGAGAATTTTTTTTTGGCTTCTTTGTATTATTACTACCCTTTTAGCTGCAATAATAAGTGACGTTGTTGTTGTTTTGATTTTGGCCCCTATTGTAATAAGACTCTGTCATTTTCTCAAGATTAGAGCAGGAACATATCTCTTGGGAATGACTATTTGCATCAATATAGGCTCAATCATCACTCCATTCTCAAGTGGTGAAAATATTATAATTTCAACAGCTTTTAACCTTGATACTCTTTATTTCATTCAATATTATTGGATTTTTTCATTCTTTTTACTATTTATGACAATTTTTCTAATTGACAGATATGTTTTGCGAAAAGAACCTAAAATTGAAGACCTTCAGAAGAAATTTGTAATTGATTTAATAGACACAGATATTATGGTAAAGAATAAAAGAATGTTTTATTTCAATAGCATTGCTATAATTACAACTATTATTTTATTTGCAACTCTTCCACTATTGTTTTTGACCGCGGGAATTTCTGCTTTAATTTTAGTGCTAGTGAATAGAAATTATACAAAAAAGCCAATGAGTGAACTTTTAAAAGATATTGAATGGGAAATAATTTTTTTCTTTATAAGTTTATATATAGTAATAGGGTGTCTTTTAGAAGCTGGTTTTGAAGAATTAATTTCTTTAATTCCCTTTGGAAGTTTAGACCCATTTCTTGTATCTTTTATTATATTAATTGTAATTAGCTTTATATCAGGAGTAGTAGCTAATACACCTACTGCATTAATCTTTATACCAATCGTGGGCACTTTAATTGATGCGGGTATCTCTTCATCAGTTCCTTTACTCTTTTCATTCATAATCGGTATTAACTTAGGTGGGAATTTTATACCTCAAGGAGCGGCTTGTGATATGATGACTTTAAAAATAGCACGAGATTCGGGTGTAGAAAATATGAGTTATAAACGTCTTTTCAAAATGGGGGCTATTTTTGCTTTAGTTCATTTAGGAATTTCAATTATATTTCTGCTGATTTTAGTTCCTATTTTTGGTTAACAATAATAAAAAATTATAAAAAAAGAAAAATTAAGTATTATTTAATTATAACCAACCTCTTAAACGCATAGCTTCAATAACACGTTCAAGAGATATCATATACGCACCCATTCGATTATGAGTACTGAATTTATTAGATTGTTCTATTGTTGAACGATATGCTCTGGTCATAACTCTATCTAATGCCTCGAAAACCTCTTTTTCTGTCCAGAAGTACCGATAATATCCTTGAACCATTTCAAAATAAGAAACAGTAACTCCACCTGCATTACATAGAAAATCTGGAATCATAAGTACTCCTTTCTCGAATAGAATTTGATCTGCATCAGGTGTAGTTGGTCCATTAGCAAGTTCTGCAATTATTTTTGTATTAATTTTATCTGCATTTTTTCTTGTTATTACATTCTCAAGAGCAGCAGGTACTAAGATATCACATTCTAATTCTAATAAATCTTCATTAGAAATTTCATTAGTTCCTTTTAACCCTACTACTGAACGTGTTTTTTCTTTAAATTCAGCTGCAGTGTAAGGATCTATTCCGTCTTTATTATAAATACCTCCCCTAGAATCAGAAACCGCGATTATATTACACCCAAAGTCATCTTTAAGTAGTTTTGCTGCCCATGAACCAGCATTTCCATATCCTTGAACTACTACTGTTGCCCCCTTTAAATCTAAACCAATATCTTTTGCTGCTTCACGTATGGTATAAACTCCACCTTTAGCTGTAGCTATCGATCTACCAGCACTACCACCTAAAGATAGAGGTTTACCAGTTATAACGGATGGTGCATGCCTACGGACTATTTTCTCATATTCATCCATCATCCAGGCCATTATTTGTGGATTTGTATAAACATCTGGAGCAGGAACATCAATAGTAGGCCCAATGAAATCCGCAAGTTGTCTAATATAACTTCTAGCAAGAGTTTCAAGTTCTCGATTGCTCATTCCTTTAGGATTACAAATAATTCCTCCTTTAGCACCTCCTAAGGGAATGTCAACGCAGGCTGTTTTCCATGTCATCCAAGCACTTAAAGCTTTAACGAGAGAGGCGCTTTCTTCAGGATGCCATCTAATACCACCTTTCATTGGTCCCCTTGCTGAATTGTACTGCGATCTAAAACCTTTAAAAGTTTTTATTGTCCCATCGTCCATTTTCATTATAATTTTAATCTCAACGAATCTTTCTGGCTCACTTAAGGCAGTATAGATATCTACACCATAATTAGCTAACTTACAGGCTTCAGAAAGTTGTTTTTGAGAAATCTTGAATGGATCTAAAATTTCGCTCATCTTAAGTTTCACTTGTTTGTTTGAGTCTAAATCGAATTTTATCCAATTTTTAGATAATAAAATTGAACAATAATTAATTAAATAAAGTAATAGAAATTAAAGTTTGCTTAAGAAGTATTCCCAGAACTTTCCCACGTTGGAATTCCAATATATTATTAAGCTAAGGTATTTTAACCGTCTATAGAAATTTTGATCTTAAATATTCATTCATAGCTTTAGCTGCTGTACGACCAGCACCCATAGCAGAAATAACAGTAGCAGAGCCAGTTACAATGTCACCACCGGCATATATCCCCTCTAGATTTGTTTTTCCATCTTCATCTGCTTGAATATAACCCCATTTATTAGTTTTTAATTCAGGGATCGATTTTGTTAAAATTGGATTCGCATTTGCACCAATAGCTAAAATAACTGTATCACAATTTATTAAATATCCTGAGTCTTCAATAGGAATTGGTCTTGGTCTCCCTGAAGCATCTAGATCTCCTAATTTCATTTTAATTACTTCGATTTTTTCAAGATTACCATCATTATCTCCTAAAAACCTCACTGGATTTGATAAAAATTGAAATTCTATTCCTTCCTCTACTGCATGATGATATTCTTCTTTTCTTGCAGGCATTTCAGTTTCGGTTCGTCGATAGACAATAATAACTTTCTCAGCACCAAGTCGTAATGCAACTCGAGCAGAATCTAATGCAGTATTACCCCCTCCAATAACCGTTATAATTTTCCCTATTTTTATAGGAGTATCATATTCAGGAAATTTATAAGCTTTCATTAAATTTGCTCTTGTTAAAAACTCATTTGCCGTCAGAACGCCATTAAGATTCATTCCGGGAATATTCCTCATTGAGGGCAATCCTGCTCCTACACCAATAAAGAAAGCTTTGTAACCCATTTTTCTCAATTCATCAATCAATAAAGTCTTCCCAATGATCCTGTTATATTCGACTTTAACTCCTAGCATTTTTAAAGTCTCAATTTCATCCTCAACAATCTCTTTTGGGAGTCTGAATTCTGGTATCCCATATACTAAAACACCGCCCCCTTTATGAAAAGCTTCAAAAATTGTTACATCAAATCCAAATCTAGCTAGATCAGCTGCACAAGTAAGTCCTGATGGACCTGATCCAATTATAGCAACTTTTATGTTATTTGGAGCCTCACAATCAGGGCATTCCTTCAATTGATTCCTTCTTTCCCAATCTGCAACATATCTCTCCAGTGCTCCAATAGCTACTGGCTCCCATCTTTTGCTTAAGACACAAGTTTCTTCACATTGGATTTCTTGTGGGCACACTCTTCCGCATATTGCAGGTAAAATATTATAATCTTTAATACTACGGACTGCTTCTAATAAATTATCTTCCTTAATTAATCTGATAAAATTTGGGATATCAATATTAACAGGACAGCCATTAACACATTTAGGGTCACCACATTGTAAACATCTTTCTGCTTCTATTTTCGCCATTTCTTCTGTAAAACCTAAAGCAACTTCTGAAAAATTGTGAATTCTTACGTTAGGATCCTGTTCCCTCATTTTCTGTCTTGGTATTTTCAATTTTAACCCCTCATTTATCCAATTTTTGAATTTTTACATTCTTTTTTGTAGAGATCATAGGATTGTTCCTCAAATTCGGCAAATCTTTTTTCGCGATTTAATAAAATATCAAAATCTACAATATGTCCATCAACATCAGGACCCTCAACACAAGCAAAATGAATTTCACCATTTTTTGCTGGAAATCTACATCCTCCACACATTCCTGTACCATCTATCATTATAGTATTTAAAGATACAAATGTTTTTACTTTTGGTAGACCTTCAATACCACTCGTTAATTCAGCAACGTTTTTCATCATTATCATAGGACCGATTGCAATTACTAAGCTAATCTTCTCTTTATTAATTATCTCTCTTAGAGGTTTTGTAACGAAACCTTTAACTCCTTCGCTTCCATCATTAGTAGTAATAATAACTTTTTCACTAACCTCCGCCATTTTTTCTCTCCAAAATATAAGATCTTTAGTCCGAGCCCCTAATATTGATATAATCCTATTACCTGCTTGTTTTAACTCTTTTGCTTGAGGATAACAAGGAGCAATTCCTACACCACCGCCAATTATAATTATTGGATGTTCATATTTCTCGATGTGTATTTTATTTCCTAAAGGACCTACTACATCTAAAATCTCATCTCCTTCATTTTGGTGAGAAAGCAATAAAGTTGATTTTCCAACTACCTGAATTACAAGCGTAATGACTCCCTCTTCTCGATTATAATCAGCAATAGTAAGAGGAATTCTCTCACCTTGCTCATTAATTCTGATTAAGACGAAATTCCCAGCATATGCTTTTTTAGCAATTAATGGTGCAGATATGTCCATTTCAAATAATGTACCGCTTTCTCCAAGCTGCACTTTTCTTAAAACCTTATATGGCACTTCAAATCATCCTAACTATGAAAATTATTAGCAAATAAATTTAAACTTAATACTTTTTCTCTAATTGAAGGTATACTTTAATTTAAAAAAATATTTTCTTATCTATTATGTTTACGGGAATTTGTTCCCCCATTTTGTTCATAATTTAAATTACCTACATGAATCAAATAAATTTATTATCTTATAGTAATACTTGGCTTTATCCCCATTTAAGATAAGGTGTTAATAAAAAAAAAAGTAATTGGTTAATTGAAAAAGTTAATTTCCTAAAAAGATTATTTAATATAAAGAGTAAATAAATTTCAAATTATTAAATATAATTTTATCAAGTTTTTGAATCAAGAATTAGAATCTTTTCAAAATTTAGTTAATCATGGAAATTGTAATTATTTTAGATTTTGGTGGTCAATATGCCCATTTAATTACACGCCGGATCCGAGATTTGGGTGTATATTCCGAAATTCGGCCCTTTGATGTGGACATTGAAATTTTGAAAGAAATCAATCCTAAAGCAATTATTCTTTCAGGTGGTCCTGGAAGCGTTTATGAAGATGCTAGTCCACAATTAAATCAGGAATTCTTTCAATTTACCACTAAAAGCAAAATTCCAGTTTTAGGGATTTGTTATGGACATCACTTAATTATGCATCTATTAGGAGGAAAAACTGAGCCTAAAGAAAATAAAGAATATGGAAAAACTGAACTCATTATTGTCGAACAAAATATACTTTTTGATTCATTAGAGAAAAAACAAGTGGTTTGGATGTCTCATGGAGATCAAATTACCAAGATTGCCAATGGATTTAAAGTATATGCAAAAACGGAGACTTGCCCTGTAGCTGCTTATGGAAATCAAGAAAAGTTGTTATATGGTGTCCAATTCCATCCAGAAGTCTCAAATACTCCAAATGGAATTCAAATTTTAGAGAATTTCATATTTAAAATAGCCAAATGTAAAAAAGAATGGAAATTGGAAGGATGGATTATAAATTCTATTGAAGAAATTAGAAATCAAATTGGTCCTAATAATAAAGTTATTTTAGGATTAAGTGGTGGTGTAGATTCTTCTGTAACAGCTGCTCTCTTACATAAAGCAATTGGTAATCGACTACATTGTATATTTGTAAATAATGGAGTATTAAGAAAGAATGAGGAAATTGAAGTCCAAGAAACATTTAGAGAGAATTTAAAATTTGAAAATTTCCATTATGTAGATGCTGAAGATCTTTTTCTACAAAGACTTGCTAATGTTGAAGACCCTGAAGAAAAACGTCGTATAATTGGTCATACATTCATAGAGGTTTTTGAAAGTAAAACTATTGAATTAGATCAAGCACATCCTGATATAAAATATCTTGCACAAGGTACAATTTATCCTGATCGCGTTGAAACAAGTGCTACGAGTAAATCATCAGCAAAGATTAAGTCTCATCATAATCTCACTTTACCAGATAATATGAATTTAAAGATTATAGAACCTTTGAGAGATTTATACAAAGATGAAGTAAGGAATATTGGATTAAAATTAGGTTTGCCAGAATATATTATAAATCGTCATCCTTTTCCAGGACCAGGACTAGCTGTAAGAATACTTGGGGCAATTGATAAAAAAAAATTGACTATCTTAAGAAATGCAGATGCTATTTTAATAGAAGAGATTCTAAATGCGGGAATTTATGAACAAATATGGCAAGCATTCTGTGTTTTTCTTCCCTTAAAAACAGTCGGAATAATGGGAGATCATCGCACATATGAATATATATGTTCAATAAGAATTGTTGAATCGATTGATGCAATGACAGCTAATTTTTCTAAATTAGATTGGAACCTTCTGGAACGAATTAGTACGAGAATTGCTAATGAAGTTAAAGGAATAAATCGTGTCGTTTACGATATTTCAAATAAACCTCCTAGTACAATTGAATATGAATAAAAAACGATAAAAGATACCTCTTTTTTTTCCACTATAACAGATAAGTAGCCAAAATTATCTAAGATGGTAAAGGTTTTTAAAATATTCTAATTTCTAACGTCATATTATGACTGAAAATGAAATAGCATGGGATCTTACAGAAATTTTTTCTGGTCATGATGATCCAAAAATCACTGAAAATATGGATAATCTTTCTAAGGAGACCGAGGAATTCATAAAAGACTATAAAGGAAAAATTAATTCACCTGATTTTACTCCCCAAAAATTATTAGAATTATTTCAAAAACAAGAAAAATTTTTAGCTAATAGTGATGAAATAGATCTTTATTCAAATCGATTATACGTTGCTAACATGACAATTCCAGAGAGTGAGACATTAAAAAATCGAGTTGAAGATTTTAACACAAAGATTGCAAAAGATTTAGCATTTCTAGAGTTAGAAGTTGCTAAATATGTATATGATAATGCAAAAATAATAGATGATCCAATTCTTTCTAACTACAAGCATAGATTAGAAATAATTAAGAGAGCTTATCCCCATTATCTATCAGAAGTGGAAGAACAATTAATCCTAGAAAAAGATCAATATGGAATTAGAGCGTGGAGTAATCTACAAGCAAAATGGTTGAATACTAGAAAAATAGTGGTAAATGTTGAAGGTATAGACAAAGAATTATCATATGGAGAAGCTAACGCTTTACTAAATCACCCAGATAGAGAAACACGAATCTCCGCAAATAAATCTATTTACGGGTTGTTAGGAGAAGAAGAATATGTGTTCTCATCAGCTCTACGAAGTGTTTGTGGAGATTGGTTAAATAATTCAAAAAGACGAAAATATGCTAGTCCTATGCATGATAGTCTCATAGTAAATGATACTACTCAAGAGATTATTGACAATTTAATGATAGCCATTGAAGAAGGAGTAGGAGTATATCGTAAATATATGAATCTAAAAGCTAAGATTCTTGGGTTTCCAAAACTAAATTGTGCTGATGTCCGTGCTCCACTTACTTTAACGCCTCATAAAACATATACATGGGATGGTGCAAAGAAGTTAGTCATGAAAGCTTATGAAAGATTTGATAATGAATTTGCTGAAATTGTAAATGATATGTTCAATCGAAATCATATCGATGCGAGTCCTAGAAAAGGTAAAAGAAATGGAGCAAATTGTGCTGCATGGTTTAACAACAAGTCTGCATTTATTCTAATGACATATACTGGTGAACTAAATGAAATATTTACGCTTATTCATGAACTTGGACATGCTATCCATGACTATTTAGCAATTGATAAACAATCTTTTTTTAATTTTCATCCTGGTTATACAGTTGCAGAAGTGGCGTCTACATTTGGAGAATTACTCTTAACAGATCTCCTTCTTGAAACTTCAGAATCGAATGAAGAAAAAATGGGAATTTTGGCACATGTATTAGATGATGCTGGAGAAGCTGCTTTCCAAGTAAGTGCCAGAGTTTGGTTTGAACAAGATTTATATAAAGCTGTTGATCGAGGTGAAAATTTGGATGGAAAAACAATTTCAAAATATTGGTGTGCAGGAAGAGACAAGATATATGGAGATTCTGTTGAATGGTTTGAAGAAATGGATTGGGAATGGACTATGAAACCACATTATTATATTCCTAATTTCCGATTCTATAATTACCCCTACGTATATGCCCAATTGTTTGTATATGCTTTATATCAAACATATAAAAAAGAGGGAAAAGATTTTGTTCCAAAGTTTAAGAAATTACTCGCTGCAGGAGGTAGTGTCTCACCTGAGGAACTTGGTAAAATTGTAGGACTAGATATAACCAAAAAAGATTTTTGGAAATTAGGAATTAAACAATATGAAGATTTTGTAAATACATTAGAAAATCTAATGAGTTAACAAATTCGAGAGAAATTATATTAAAAAATATTGAATTTTTTTATCTTCTTTTTATTAATAGAGGAGGTAGAGTCGAAAAATTAGTTATTTTTAAGTGGAGCTCTTGCCATGGATCTATACAAAACCCATGGCAAGAGTAGGGAATAATTATGGCTGTTTTTTGTTTTTCGCTGAGATTGGGTTGTTTGAGTTTCTGGTGGTGGTATTTTTCTTTTCTTAATTTATCTAAGGTGTAGGAGTTGATCCTTCATCATTATAACTTATTTTAAATGCTTTTCAATATCTTTGAAGGTCAATCCATCCACCTAATCTGCAGAACTTGTTTTATTTGTTAACTCTTTTAAAACACCTCCTGATTTTTTATTCATAGATTATAGGATAATCTTTTTCAATCATTTCTTCTTGAATTTTAAATCTTCTCGATGTTTCACAGTTCCAACTATATGAGATTTGTACTTCCTTTTCTGTAATATTTAAATCAGAGAAGTCTTTGATAATAGGTTTATCAGATTCACTTTTAATTAAAGGAATATTACAATTCCACCTATAATCCTTTTTTTTATCATAATATATTGTCCCAAAATAAGTGGAGTTACAGCAACTAATTTTCCTGCCATATGAAAATTCATCTCCACATTTAAGACATTTTATCATTTAATTTTTACCTCTATTTGAAATTATTCTACTAAACCGCCTCATATCGGCGTGGCTTCCTATCATAATGTATTTTCAATTTCTCTGGCATACTTTGTTTAATTCTTTTTATTACTTTTGTTAATCCATTGGGACTTTCATAACCCATCGCCATAGACCATTCTGCTCCTGAAGAAGTTCCAATTTCTTTTAGTTTGTCTAAGCACATTTGTTCATATGTTTTCATTTCTTTTTCCATCATCTTTAATCTTTCTTGAAACCGTACTCTAAATTGTTTTAAAGACATGCTGAAGGGATCTAATATATTCTGTGGGAAACCTTTCCCATTCATATTTTATATTTATATAAAATTATAGACATTTATAAATTTATCGGTTAAATTCTAAACATGTTAATAAACTCTGACTTATATATCTGAACTATTGCATAATATCCATTTTCTTTTCTGAACATTATTATAATATTGCATCAAATCTATTCCTTAGGAATAAACATTATCATAAAAGAAATTTAGATAACTGAACAAATAAATAATGAATTCACAACATCCAATTAATACAAAAAAGTAAAAGAGTGTAAAGATATGATTCTTATGGTTTAAAAAAAATTATTTTTTTCTTTCTTTTTTTATTAACTCTGGAAATGAGCTATTTTCTTTTATGATATTCAATACAATGTGAGTATTAGTTCTCTCTACATAAGGAGAAGTATGGATTTCTTTTATCATATTACTCAGATCAGCTCTGTTCCTGAATTTTGCTAAGATTAGAGCATCATATTCTCCAGTTATATCGTAAACTGCAAAAATGTTTGGATTTTTAGCAATATCTTTTTCAACTTCCAACATTTTTCCTTTGGATATGGTTAATTCGATAAGAGCGATTATATCATATCCCATTTTTTCATAATTAATTTTGTCACCATAATCTATGATAATTTCTTGTTCTTCTAATTTTTCAACATGATTTTTAATCGTTACAGGGGATTTATTGCCCAAATCTTTCGCAAGTTGCCGAAGAGATATTCTTCCATCTATACTCAATTTCTTTAGGATCTCAACATCAACTTCAGAAATACCAAAAGGATTAGATTTTTCTGTCATAATACTAACAGGGTTTAATATTATTATTAATTATGCAGATGTTCATATATTGGGGGAAAAGATAGTCGAATGACCATTTTTTTACACGACAATAATTATTGAATATATCATTTGATCATTAATATAATTATTTAATGGACATATATAAACTTTTTCTTCCATTTTTGTTAACATATGAACTAGAAAAAGTTAAGATTTTTATATATATGATCATAATTATAATTATAGAATTAAAATTAGGGATTACTTATATATGAATTATAAAAATTATAGAAAGATTTATAGTAGGATTTAATATGATTGAAAAAAACAACCCTATGAGAAAGGATTTATGTAATACAGTAATAGAAAAGATAAAAGAAGAAGACATTAAGTTTATTTATCTCCAATTTACTGATATTCATGGAATTATTAAATCTTTTGAGATAAATTCAAAACGGATTGAAGAGGTTTTTGAGGAGGGACAAAATTTTGATGGAAGTTCAATAACTGGGTATGGGGCAATTGAAGAGAGTGACAAAGTTGCACTTCCAGATCCAAGTACATTTTATCTATTACCATGGAGAAAGGAAAATAAGGTAGCACGAGTAATTTGTGATATTTACCAACCTGATGGACAACGATATGAAGGGGATCCCAGGTATATTTTGCAACGCGCAGTAAAAAAAGCGAATGAGTATGGTTATACATATTATTGTGCCCCAGAAATGGAATTTTTCGTCCTTACTCCAGATACGAAGCAAGAATTTAAACCTTCGGATTTAAGAGGATACTTCGATTATGACCCTTATGATATTAGTGAGATGATAAGATTTAGAATTGCCGAATATTGTGATGCTATGGGAATTAATGTAGAATGCATCCATCATGAAGTAGCTTTTGGTCAACATGAGATAGATTTCCACTATGATCAAGCTGTAAATACCGCTGATAATACAATCACAATAAAAACTATAGTTAAAACTGTTGCTGCTTACCACAACCTTGTAGGCACGTTTATGGCCAAACCATTTCATGGAATAAATGGTTCGGGGATGCATGTGCATCAATCTCTCTGGAAAAATGGAAATAATATGTTTTATGATGAAAATGATAGAGATAACATTTCATTTTTAATGAAAAAATGGATTGCAGGGCAATTGAAACATGCACGTGCTATGTGTGCTGTTTTAAGTAGCTGGCCAAATTCTTACAAGAGACTTGTACCAGGTTATGAAGCTCCAGTTTATCTTGCATGGGGTTTCAGAAATAGATCGCCCCTTATCAGAGTACCTGATTTTCATGAACGATCTAATGCTGCGAGATGTGAAATTAGGTGTCCAGATCCATCTGGAAATCCATATTTACAGTTTAGTGTATTGATAGCGACAGGATTGGAGGGAATATTATCAGATAATATTGAAATTACGGAACCTACAGATAGAAACGTCTATCATCTTTCATCTAAAGAGATGGAAAAAGAAGGAATAATTTCTTTACCAGGAAGTCTACATGAAGCATTAATAGAATTTAAAAATTCTGAACTAATGAAAGAAGTCTTTGGGGAAACTTTATTCAAAAACTATTATTATGCAAAACTCGAAGAAAATGATGCCTATAGAGTAGTAGTTTCCGAATGGGAAAGAAATCGCTATATAAGATTATAAGCACTACATAATATTAAAATAAGTTTGGGTAATCTTTTTCAATTTTTTCCATAGTATCAATAAGCAGACTGTACAATATAATACTATCATACGCGCAGGTATTTTCTATTATATAATCCAAGATAGCATTAGCAATTCCCTTATCTTTTATAGTAGGAGCTCCCATTTTTGAATTAAATAAAATTTCAAATTCTTCTTTTAACCATTGTAGTTCATTTTTCAAACTTTCCTCTAAAATTTCATGATAACTAATACTAACTTTCATAAAAACACCTCAACCCTTTAAATATTATATAAATTTTCTTTTTCCTTAAGGTAAATGAATTGAAATGGCTATAAATATTTTTTATAGACCATTTTTTATATAAACTCAACTTTGAATAATAACCCCTAGATGAAAATACGTGTATAATTATTATATTTAGTAGAATATTAAAAATCCCAAGATTTTGTAAATAATTTTTTATAAAAGATTTTTAAAAAATTATACTTTATTAACTGTTATCTCTAAATTTAAAACAAAATTTGAGGTAATTATAGATGGCGGAAACTAAAGATTTTCTTTTTTTATTTCCTATAATCACTGCTGCTGTGTTGTTATTATCACTTTTATTCCCGATAATGTCGGTAAGTATATATTATTCTGTTATACCGTTTTCTATAGCTGGAGACTTATCACCATTTGGAGCAGGAATTATGGAACAACTTGAACCCTATCTCTTAATAGAACCTGACTTATCAGGACTTCAGATGGGTTTACTCTTCATTAGAATTGCTTTCATTGTGTTTTTCATTCTTGGCGCATTATTATTGATAATTTCGGGAATTCGAGTTAAAACTGGAAATAGAGAATTGAAAAAAGCTCGAAAAAAATGGTTAAGAAATGGAATTTTTTATATTATTGGAAATATACTTTTGTATGTGTTTTTTTTATATGGTATTCCATTTAGCTTGGAACAACTTGGTATTACTATTAATTTAGGCGTTATAATGGGAATTGGAATGATTTTAACATACGTTGCTGGAGGAATATTAATTCTGGCATATATCCTCGCAAAGATATCAGAATAATCAATTTTTAAAATATTTTTTTTTTTTATTCTTTCTCTTTTACAATTTCCTTCATTTTTTCTATGTATTCAAGGCTTTGATGCCGAAAATACGTGTTGTAGAGCTCTGCATAAATACCTTCTTTAGTCATCAACTCCTCATGATTGCCTTCTTCTACTATCTGTCCATGATCTAGTACAATAATCCTATCTACATGACGTACTGTCCAGAGTCGATGAGCAATTATAATTGAGGTACGTCCTTCAATTGTTTTTTGTAGGGCATCCTGAATTCGCGTTTCAGTAAAAGGATCAACTGAAGCAGTTGCTTCATCTAAAATGAGAATAGCGGGGTTTTCTAATAGAACACGAGCAAAAACTACTAATTGTCGTTGTCCCATTGAGATTAAGCTTCCTCTTTCACCAGTATTAGTTCGTAATCCTTTTGAAAGATCTTTTACCCAATCAGAACCACTAGTTGAATCTAAAGCATCATATACATCTTTTTTTGTAGCATCTTTATTACCATATTTTATATTATTTTCAACAGTATCTGCCCAGAGGAAGGGTGTTTGAGGTATTATTCCCACCTGTTTCCTGTATTCCGTAAGGTCATAATTTCGGATACTAATCCCATCTATTAAGATATCTCCTTCTTGAAATTCATAAAATCTCGCCAAAAGTTTTGCTAAACTTGATTTTCCAGCACCAGTATGACCAACGATTGCGACGGATTCTCCAGAGTTTATTTTTAGATTAAATTTCTCAAAAACATCCTTTGACTCTTCATATTTAAATGAAATATTTTTAAATTCAATTTCACCTTTAAGCTGTAATGGTTTTAAATTATCATTTTGAACAACTAAAGGTAATGTATCTATAAGAGCGAATATTCTTTCTGATGCTGCCATACCTGTTTGAAATGTTGGCCAAAAAGATGCTAAAGTTAACAGGGGAAAGAATAAATAAGTTAGGCCTTGTATAAACAAACTCATTTCTCCTACACTAATAAGATTTCCCAAAATACTATTTCCACCATAAAACACTAGTAAGGTTACAACAATTCCTTGTATTACCCCCAATGAAGGAAATATGGCATTAAGTACAAAAGCTCTCCGCATATTTACTCTATAAGAGTTAAGATTGACTTCATTAAAGTTATAATACAATTTTTCTTCTTGTCGAAATGTCTTAGCAATTTGTATGCCAGAAAAACTTTCTTTAACATATGCATTGACAGATGCTAAGGCTCTTTGACCTAATAGTGTTTTTGTACGGGCTAGTTTTCTATAAGATAATGCTATTACAAAAAATAGAGGGAAAGTGATAATGGTGATAAGTGTTAATATTGGATTGATGAAGGACATAATAATTAGTAGAAACATGATAACTAACACTGAAGAGATAAGTTGAAGCGTTAAATCAACTGTTTGTCCGAAATCCCTACTGTCGGTATTGGTCCTCGATACTATTTTTCCGATAGGATTTCGATCAAAAAAGGAAAGATCGTGGTTTAAAACAGCCTGTCCAGCATCTCGTCTTAGATCTAAAACAACATTTCCGATAACGTGGACAGAATATCTTACTGTGAAATAATTGAACACCCAAGAAAATAGATTTAATATAAGGATAAGACTTATTAACAGAAAAAGGTAAGAAATATTTCTAATTGTTTCTAAATTATTTATTGCTATACTCACAAGAACAGGTACAATGGCATATGTAAGTGAGGAAATTGTTAAAAAAAGAATGACAATAATCATTGAACGTTTATATGGGCTGAAATAATGAAAGATCCGCT
The DNA here is from genome assembly GCA_020344955.1 of Promethearchaeota archaeon. Classification (GTDB taxonomy): domain Archaea; phylum Asgardarchaeota; class Lokiarchaeia; order Sigyniarchaeales; family SOKP01; genus Loki-b32. The sequence goes on from CP070831.1 coordinate 2,151,802, forward strand.
TTAATAAAACCTTATCCTTGTAAACTCTATCATATTCCTCCGCTTCTAAGCCTACATACATTCCCATTTAGGATCCTCCTTCCTGTTTTATTAATTTATCAATATCAATATCAAATTTTTTAACGAATATTTTTTGATATTCATCTGATGATTTCAAGAGCTCTTCATGAGTTCCCATAGCAGATATTTCTCCTTTTTTCAAAACAATTATTAGATCCGCCCATCGAATTTGAGAAAGTCGATGAGTTATGAGTATTGTAGTTCTGTTTCTAAGAATATTTCGAATTGCTCTTTGTATTTTATCTTCAGTATTAGAATCTATTGCTGAAGTTGAATCATCTAAGATAAGAATTTTTGGATCGGAGAGAAAAGCACGTGCAATTGCTATCCTTTGCCGTTCACCTCCACTGAGTTGAACACCTCTTTCACCTACCTCTGATTCGTATTGATTTGGGAATTTTTTAATAAAATCATTAGCTTGAGCTTCATTAGCAACTTGAATAATCTCGTTTAGTGATGAAGTCCTCCCAAACGATATATTATTAAATATTGTATCAGAAAATAAGAAAACATCTTGTTCTATAAACGATATTTGGTTCCTTAATGATTCTAAAGCATAACTTCGTATATCTATATTATCAATTAGAATTTTACCTTTATTCACATCATATAATCGGGAAATCAATTTAGTTAGGGTAGATTTTCCAGATCCTGTAGTTCCCACAATTGCAAGAGTCTGACCTGCACGAACAGTAAATGTGATATTTTTTAATATAGGTTTTTTACTTTCAGGATAAGTAAATGATACATTCTCGAACTTTATATCCCCATCTATTATTTTTCTTATACCTCTGATATTTTCATCAATTTCTGTTTCTTTATTCATTAATTCAAGTAGTCTTTCAGAGCTTGCAACAGCTAACCTAACAATTGCAAACACAAAAATAGAAATAAATGTAGGAAAACGTAATTGTACTATTAATCCATAATATGCAATGATTTCACCTATACTCATTAAATTAAAGAAGTTTAAAATAATTGCATGAGCAAAGCCAAGTGTGATTATTATGCTTAAAATTAAGAGTGGGAGGTATTTAGCTTGAGTGTTACCCTGTTCTATGTAAGCATCCCTGTACAATTTGGCTTTTGAAAAATATTTTTCTATTTCTTTAACTTCTTGCACAGTAGCCTTAACTACTTCAATTCCAGTAAGAGTTTCATTTAATGTAGCATTCATCATTCCAAAGGATCCTCTCAATCTACTTGTGATTGGACCTAATTTTCGAACATATGATTTCAAGAGGAATATAAAAAGTACGGAAAATATTAATGGTGCAAATATCAATTGGGGTGGATAGAAAATCAGTATATAAATGAGAGGTACAATTAAAGCTGTAAATGATTCAAAAATTAATGAGAGAGCTGGACTTATTAGAAAATTAAGCATTCGAACATCATCGGTCACTCTCGCCATAAGATCTCCAATTTTCTGTTGCTCATGGAATGACTGACTTTTTCCCAAGAGGTTTGTATAAAATTCTTTCCTGCAATCTCTCTCCATTCTCTGAGCTATAACTTCCCGCAACATATAATTTGTTAATCTCATTATAGGTGTTCCCACACTTATAAGCAAGATAAGTATAGTGTAAAAGAATAATGTAGAGTAATTTCCAATTAAAAAATCTGATATTGCATTCCCGATAATAACCATTATAATGGAAGATAGATTTGATGCTATAATTGTTGTAAATAAGACAATAAAAAAAAGCGTCTTGTTTGACCTGAAAAAAATGTGTTTTAATATCCATCTTCGAGGTCCTTTTTGCCGAGCTTTTTCAAAATGATCTTTCCCTGGAGAAAATTCCAGATATCTTGAAGTTATTTGAGGAGATTTTCTTACATTCATTAATACTTGTAAATATTGATAAAATTGTTTGATTTATTTTGAATTTATTGTATTCTTAATAGAATTAATTAATTCTTATTATTTTTTATAAAAAGTTGTTAAAAATTATAAAATAGAAGATCTGGAGATTTTCAGAAAGAAATAGTGAAATAATGCGTTTAGATCTTTTCTAGGATATCTGTGACATTCTAATTTATATATAAATTTTTTTATTGTTTTTATAATGGATGAGGATTTATAATTGGTGCTATGAATAAGAAAAATAAAGTTCTATTATTATTGTTTGTCTTAATTATTAATGGAATTATTTTAATGTCTTCGAATTTATATAATGAATATGAGAAAAGTGAGAATTATAAAGAAATCGATGGTTTGGGCGATTTCCCTTTTATAGAATTGAAAACTTCAGAATATTCATCTAGACGTCAGGGTTATGGTGAAAACATTAATATTACTCTCCACCAATCTTTTTTAAATACCACTATAATTAGCTTCAAAGATTTAAATAAAGATAATACGTTTTCTGAACCATGTCCTACTATAAGCAATTTTAATAGTTCATTTATAAACATTCTGATTGAAGATATTAGAGCAAATAACATTTCATTAATAGTACAAAATAATGTAGATAATGGCGAAATTGATTGTAATACACCTAGATTAACATCTTTTAGTGTAAATAGTAATTGCTATATTACCAATGCTTCTATAAATATCAAGAGGACTACTAGCCCAACAGGGAATATTTATTTGTATCGATCTTCTTGGAATTCTTCTTTGGGTAGAAATGAACCAACGGGTACACCTACAACAGTGGGTATGATCTCACCAACTAGTAATGGATGGCTAGATATAGATTTAGTCGACACTTTTCTAAATAATTCAATAACAGATAACAATACATGGTTTTTTGGTGTAGTTAGAACTTCAGCTGGTGGTACAATCCAATGGCGATATACTGATGATACAATAACTAATAATAATTCATACGCATATTATTCAAATGGAGGTTGGACTTATGAAGCAAGAGATTATTTATTAGAGATAGGGTTAGCCCCTATAAATGCTACGCCTTTCCCACAAGATATTGGTTTAAAAATAAACAATACTCCAGTTATTAATTTTGGTATGGCTTCAGGAAATTGGATATCTACAGAGGAATTGCAAAGTAGTAGTGGGTTCTTGAATTTTACTTTAACTTCAGATTGGGATTCTCTATCTCTAAATATAACCAAAGTCCAAATTAATTATACTAAGACTGATTTGCAAGCATCTTCCTCATTTAATACTTTTAAAGGGGATAGTGAAATAACTTGGAATGTTAGTAGAAGTAATGGATTAAATTTTTTTGATAGAAGAATTAACAATTATAAAACTATTAATTTTACCATTCCTATCAAGTGGAATAATATAAATGTATTTAATAACAGTTTAAATAAAACAAATGACATTTTGATAAGAAATCTCAATAATAGATATAAGGATGTTCAAATATTCAATGCTGGAAATGGAAGTTTCTGGTTCTTGATAGCAAAATCTGCAAATTTACTAAAATCAATTGATGTTTATGAAAATTTAAATCCTACAGATACAGTAAATTATTCAAGCATAGTCCATTTCAATGCTACTTTTTTTACCAAAATTGCTCAAAATGATGGTGTTATCAATTTAAGTGTTTATAGTCCTGTTGCGATAAATGATTTTATAAATTTCACTATGCTTATTTCTTCATTTGGTCCTGCTTCTGAAATTTCACTAGGAGAATGGGATGTTTCCAACAATATAACTCAACACGGGCTTTTTCGTGTACAAATTTTTTGGAATAATGATACTGATGCAGGATTTCTTGAAAAAAATATTACAATTTTTGGTGATACAGATATTACTCTAATTAAACCAATACAATATGAATCTTTTAATTCTGATCAAATCTTTAATATCACTGTTTATTTCCACGATAATGGTGTGAATAAATCAGTTGATGGGACGCTTTGGTATAACATCAACGGTGAGATTTGGCAGTATACAACAAAAAATAATGGTACTTCAGGGTATTATAATATTACAATAGATTGCAGTAAATTATTTCCTTATGGTCCTCAAATTGTATCAATATCATTAAATCAAACTTTCTATCATAACAGTTCTCTTGATTATAATTTTAGTGTAATAGGTCTGTCAGAATTAAAATTAATATCTCCTGTTCAAAAATCTTTTTTCACTCCTGATCAGATTTTTAATATTACTGTTTATTATAATGATACTACCAATGATCAGCCAATTAATGGGACTATGTGGTATAGTATCAATGGGGGAATGTGGCAATCAATTTCTAATAACAATGGTACTACCGGTTATTATAATATTACTATAGATTGCAGTACTTTCTCTCCTTATGGCCCTCAAAGCGTCTCGATCTCATTAAATCAAACCTATTATCAAAATCAAACCCTTATTTATCAATTCTCGATAGGAGGTTTTTCAGAATTAATACTGATAAAGCCTTCCCAAAATGCAACCTTCTATGCAAATCAAACTTTTGATGTTATTGTTTATTATAATGATACTACCAATGATCAGCCAATTAATGGGACTATGTGGTATAGTATCAATGGAGGACCATGGCAATCAACTTCCAATAATAATGGTACTGCTGGTTATTATAATATTACAATAGATTGCAGTACTTTCTCTCCTTATGGACCTCAAAGCCTTACGATCTCATTAAATCAAACATATTATCAGAATAAAACACTGGATTATCAATTTTCAGTGATAGGCTTTTCAGAATTACTACTAATAAAACCAAGTCAAAATACTCTTTTTAATTCTGACCAAATCTTTAACATTACAGTTTATTATAATGATACATTAAATAATCAGCCAATTAATGGAACTATGTGGTATAGTATCAATAAAGGACCATGGCACTCAACTACCAATAACAATGGTACTACCGGTTATTATAATATTACTATAGATTGCAGTACTTTCTCTCCTTATGGCCCTCAAAGCATCTTGATCTCAGGAAATCATACTTACTATCAAAATCAAACTCTGGATTTCAATTTTATAATCTATGGAATATCTGGATTGAAATTAATAACCCCTTCTCAAAACCAATTATTCAACACAGATCAGTCCTGCCATATTGTTGTATATTTTAATGATACGATTAAAAATCAGCCAATTAATGGGACTATGTGGTATAGTATCAATGGAGGAATATGGCAATCTACTACCAATAATAACGGTACAGCGGGTTATTATAATATTACATTAGATTGTAGTACTTTCTCTCCTTATGGCCCTCAAAGTGTCTTAATCTCGCTTAATCAAACTTATTATAATAATAACACGCTTAATTATGCATTTAGAGTATTAGGTTTAACAGATTTAAGCATAACTAATCTTAATCAATTTATAAACTCGATTTCGGATGAATATTTCAATATAACTGTTTATTTTTATGATTTCAATAACGGAATAGGAATTGTAGGAGCAAATATTAGTTATAATATCAATGGAACAGTATACAATTATATTTATGAGATTGGGAATGGTTATTATAATATTACTATTAATAATTGGCAAGTTTGCAATGATATTGGTTTCGGTTTAATTGATATTACTATAGATGCAAATCAACCCTTATATTATAATCAAACCCTAGTTTTTCATTATTATCTTTATAATGCAACTTCACAGTTAATAGATTTAGATACTTTACATGTAGTAAGAAGTCAAAATGCTACTTTTACAGTTTTTTACTTAGGCAAGGATTTATCTCCAATACAAGGAGCTCAACTGCAAATCATGTCAATTAATCCGGACTTTTCTTACACATGGAGTGATAATGGAGATGGGAGTTATAGTTTAGAATTGGAAACTATAAATGTTTTAGGATTGGGAAGTAATCCTTACATTATAATTTTCAATTTATCTTACAGTTTTAATCAGACACAGATTTATTCTGTTAACCTATATATTTGGAATAGAACTAGCTTTCTTGTTAATGGTTTAACTCAGTTAAATTACTCTTACTACCATAATATGGAGCCTTGGTTGATTTATTACGGCGAAGATGTTACATTTAATATTTCCTATTTCGATATAGATTATAAAAATAAGCTGATACTTGGTGGATGGGGTAATTTTACGTTATTTAATTCAACAAAGAGTTGGAATTCTGTTTTGTTATACACAGATCTAAATGGATATTATCAATTTACTTTAGATACTAATAAGCTATTCACAGGTATTTATTATGTAAAAGTACAATTAAATTCAACATACTTTAATTCCACTATAGGCGTTTTCCAATTCGAAATTATCCCGTGTAATGTTTCATATAATATCATAGCATTAAATCAGTATGGAGGAACTATTAATTTAAATTCAACTATTTATGAAGCTTATTTTGGTGATAATATTTCAATTTACTTGAATTTTGTAAATTATTTTTCAAATGATCCAATAATTGGAGGATTTGGAATTTTATCATTTAATTTTCAAAATTATTATTATTTTGACATTGATAGGGATGGCATTTATCTATGGGAAATTAATACAAGCCAATTAATCATTGGAAGATATTCCTTCACTATTAATTTCATAAATAAAAATTACCAGAATTTCTCTTTTGAAATAGTTTTTGATATTAACAAGTTTAATATTAATATAAACATCATTGAGCAACCAGTTGAGGTTGCACCTGGTGATTCTTTTAATATTTCATTTAACATAACTAACAATTTCATTGGTAATCCCATCAATAATTTGAATATATCAATTTTAGTTGATTTTGGAGTTTATTCATGGAGTAGCTACAATATAACTTCTTTTAATGGAAAAATCATTTTTAAGATTAATGTCCCTCTAAATGCTACAAGACTAAATATTACAATTCTATTTCTTGGAGATAATGCATTTAATGCTAATGAAGTAAGTTTTTCTATCGATTTGAACATAGAAAATAATGGTAATGGTAGTTTAACTAACCATTCTATATTTATAGTATTATTGATAAGTCTAATTATAGGAACAATAATTGGTACAGGATTATTTGTTATATATAAAAAGAAAAGAATTAGTTCTCCAAAAAGTATTGCTGGAGAAGACCTCAAAACATTATCCCCTATTGAAGCAGAAGAAGAGTTTAAAGATTCTATTCAGGAGGAACTAATTATAAGAAAATCTATTGAAACCACCAAAGAAATTGATAAAATTCTTAAAAAGGGAGTTCTGGTCAAAAACAAATTCATGATTCTAAACCTAGATAATTTGAAAGATAAAATCGAGTCAAAAATGCAACCATCTATTGATAAAAAAGATGTTATTAGTGAACTAGTAGAAAGTAAAGTAGCTTTAGAACAGATAGATGATGTTTTTCTCATAGATCAAATTGAACTTGAAACACTTAAAGGTTCTATAAGGAAATTAAATAAAGAAGGATTAGACTTACTAAAAAAAGGGGAGATAAAGGATTCCTTAGAAAAGTTCAAAAAGATAAGAGAATTATTAAGGGAATATTTTGAATAAGTTACTTGTGTTATTCTTAAAAAACTAAGAAGGATAATTAATTATTGAGATTATAGAAGTTACTATTAGAAAAGCAATACCAGAGGACGCAGAAGAAATATCAAAAATTTGGACTGTAATTTGTGCTGAGAAAATATTTTCCGCTGTTAGTCATCCTTTTACACGGGAACAGGAAAAAGACTATATAATTTCTCTATCTGATCGAGAGGGAATTTTTGTGGCTGAAAAAGAAGGTAAAATAATTGGCTTTCAGTCATTAGATAAATGGGCGAGATATTCTGATTCATTCGATCATGTTGGTGTAATTGGTACATTTATTCTTCCACAATGGCGAAAAAAGAAGATAGGAACGAAATTGGCAGAATATTCATTTAATTTTGCGCGGAATAATAATTATGAAAAGATTGTTATCTATGTTCGAGCTACTAACACTGGAGCTATAGATTTCTATAAGAAGTTAGGATTTATACAAAAAGGTATATTATCTCGTCAGGTTAAAATTAATACTCAATATGAAGATGAAATTTTCATGGAATTGTTTCTATAATTTTGTTATAACAATTTGAACACAAATATTGAGAATTATATTAACAGATTAATAATTTCGACAAATTTCTATGAAATATTAAAGATCAATTTAAATATTATAAGTTTTATAAACTAATTGTGTCTGATAAAGAAATTTCGTATGATGTAAGGTTGGAAGAAGAATTTGAGAAATTAAAGCTTAAAATCTGGTTGTTAGAAGAGTTACAACTCATACCTAAAGAATATCATTCACTAATAATCAAGAATACAACAATTTAATAAGAAGTAAGTTATTCCCTATTTCTTCTCTATGCTCTTAACCGTTGTAATTCTTTTTTGTACTAATTAGTGTTGTAGTAGCCTCGATCCATTGAGATAAATCTAAGTCTGTTCTACAATAAGATAAGATTTCGTCTAAATCCTCAAGGTTGTTAAATTTACACTCAACCAATAAATCCCATCCACCATATATTGGGGTAACATATGTAATTTGCCAATTTTCACTTTGATTCTGAGATTTCAAACCTTTTAATTTTTCTGTGACTTTCCATTGAGTACCGATGATTTTCAACCGAATTAAAATGTATCCACGATAATAAATTCATTTAACACCTAAAATTTTCCTTTAGATATTGAACAAATAATAAATTGTGTCATAGTTAAAAGACTTTTCAAGATTTCTATTAACTATTGAATTTAAGGTGTTCATCCTTATGTTTTTAAACAAATATAAACTTTATATACATTCAAAGATCTATTAACAAATATTATTAATATTTCTATTAATGTTATAAAAAGGTAGAAAAAATGAAACACAGTTTAATTAGAGCTTTTCTATTTAGTTTAATTGTATTTCTAGCTTTAAATTTTCTTTTCTATATCATTGGATATTCTGTTGAAGATTTATTGTATTTACCACTTAGTCGTATTGCAGAACATCCAACTCATATTATTTATCTGATAACTTACCCTGTTAATTGGTTTCCATGGGAACTTATAGAGGATTTTATAAGCGCTTCTTCCTTAGGATTTAAAATATATACTTTAGGAGGTTTTATTTCTTTTTTGATAGCTGCATTAATTGCAGGACTCATGGGAGGGAGTATAGGGAATGCTTTTATAGGATGGCTTATAACTTCTGGTTGTTTTATTCTATTGATGATTTTAATGATCAGTATTGATCCTTTTAATTTAGGTTTTATTTGTACTATGTGTACTTTGGATGAAGGCATAGTGAGTATATTAATCACAGGTATTGTTAACACTTTGATATTCGGAGCTTTAGTATTTGTAATTGCATTAATAAAAGGTAGATCAGATTAAATAGAACATTCCTTATTATAGCTTGTTCTACCAATATAGTTCTTTTAATGTTTGATGATATTCATTAAGAGATTTTATTTCACGCTCTTTTCTACGAATTTTTTCAATAGCTTCTATTAATACTTCAGTAAGTTGAAGGTTAATGATCACCGGAAGATTGTAATCTACTGCCATTCTTCGGATTTTATATTCATCTTCCATAATAGTCTTAAATTTTTCCTCTACAGTCGTAGGGAGGGGGATATTAATTACTAGGTCAATTGCACCATTTTGTAGACATCCCATAATGTTTGGTTCCATACCGTATTCATGTATTTTATAGAGTTTAACCGCATAAATTCCACTATTCTTTAAGGCAGCTGCGGTGTCTTCTGTGGCAAATATTGTAAATCCTAAATCTTTTAGCTTTTGAGCTAAGGGGATAACTCTTTGTTTTAATTTTTTTCCACCTACAGATATTAAAACATTACCGCCATGGACTGGAATATGTATTTCAGCAGCTTCAAGTGATTTTATCAATGCATCGGAAAAATCTTCTCCAATACATGCTACTTCTCCAGTAGATGCCATCTCTACACCTAACACAGGGTCAGCTTTATCAAGGCGCATGAAAGAAAATATTGGAGCTTTTATAGATACATACTTCCCATAAGGTAATTTCATTATTCCTTGAGGAATTTTAGCGCCCATGAAGTCTTCAGCAGCAAGTCTCATTAAGTTTATACCTCTGGTTTTTGAAATCTCAGGTTACACTCAATTACAAATTTTTCTGCGACCTCCCATTGAGTACCAATAATTTTAAGTCGAATTGGAATGTATCCACGATAATAGATCGACGTTACACCAATTTCATATATATTACTTGAAAACTAAGATCTTTTCAATATTTATAATAGATTAAAATTAATTTTTTAGAATTTTTCAGGATTTCTATCAATGAGATGTATATTGAAAATCGACAATCTTTGTATTAAATTATAAAATTTAAAAGCTTTAACAAATCTATCTACAATTATTAACCAATTTTTATTTCTTGACAAAAAAGAGTTGTTTAAAAAATGAAAAAGAGTCTTGGGAGAGCTTTCATTTTTAGTTTTATCGCTTTTGCATTAGTAGGTTTATTATTTCTAATCATCGCATATTCAATAGGGGATTCTATCGATGTGTTATTTACTATGTTTAGCCAGCATCCAGGTTTGATAATAGAATATATACTAAGACCACTTCGGTATTTTCCATGGGAAATTTTTAATGAATTTTTTACTACGCTCTATGTATCAACAAAAACATGGTACATAGGAATGTTTGTAGCATTAATCATAGCTTCTCTCGTCGCGGGAATTACAGGGGGAAGTATAAAGAACGCTTTTCTTGGATGGGCTTTAATGATGATCTTTAGCATTATACTATATATTATACCTTTTAGTTTCGATTATTTGACTTTAAATCATACTTGTGGTTCATGTACTTATTTAGAAGGAGTTATTAAGGTTGTATTTATAGGTATTATACATATATTAATATTTGGCTGTATTACAATATTTACTGCGCTAATAATTGGGAGACGTAAAAAATACTGATAGTTTTATTCTAAATTTAATCTACCAATATATTTTTTTTAATGTTTTATGATATTCATTAAGCGACTTAATCTCAACTTCCTTTCTTCTGACATTTTCTATTGCGTCTACGAGTGCCTCAGCAAGCTGCAAATTAATAATTACAGGAATGTTGTAATCAACTGCCATTCTTCTTATTTTATATTCATCTTCCATTATGGTTCTAAATTTTTCTTCAATTGTAGTAGGAAGGGGAATATTAATCACTAAATCAATTGCTCCATTTTGCAGACATCCCATTATATTTGGTTCTAAACCATACTCATGAATCTTATAGAGTTTCACTGCATAAATTCCATTATTTTTTAATGCTAATGAAGTATCTTTAGTAGCAAAAATTGTAAATCCTAGATTTTTTAATTTCTTCGCTAAAGGAATCATACGTTTTTTCAATTCCTCTCCACCTACTGATATTAAAACATTTCCGCCATGAATTGGTATGTTCATTTCTGTCGCTTCAAGAGATTTAATTAAAGCATCGGGAAAATCATCTCCAATACAGGCTACTTCTCCCGTAGAAGCCATTTCAACAGAGAGCAAGGGATCAGCTTTATCAAGTCTCATAAATGAGAACATTGGAGCTTTTATGGAAACATAATTTCCATAGGGGAGTTCCATAAGATATTTAGGAATTTCTTTCCCCATAAAAACCTCAGCAGCTAATCTCATTAGGTTAATACCTCGGGTTTTTGAAACATAAGGCATAGATCGACTCGATCTAAGATTACATTCTATTACATATACTTCATCGTTTTTTATTAGATATTGAACATTAAAAGGACCTCTTATTCTTAAAGCTAAGGCAATTTCTTTCGTATTTTTTTCTATTATTTTAATAATTTCATCAGAAATTGTTTGAGGAGGTATTGACATTGTAGCGTCTCCAGAATGAACACCAGCATTTTCAATGTGTTCCACAATAGCTCCAATAAATACTTTTTTTCCATCACTGACACCATCAGCTTCAATTTCTCTTGCTCCTGTGAAGAATTTGGTAATAACCACAGGATATTCTTGAGAAACTGCTACAGCGAGATCAAGAGTATCTCTTAAAGTTTTTTCGTCGTAAGACACTCTCATTGCAGCACCACTTAGAACATAAGAAGGTCTAACTAATACAGGGTAACCAACATCTTTAGCAAATTTTAAAGCTTCATCTTTGCTTGTTAGCATACTCCATTGTGGTTGTTTTATAGCAAGTTGATCTAATAAGCTACTAAACTTTGAACGATCTTCTGCCATGTCAATACGACTTCCATGTGTTCCAAGAATGTTAAGACCTGCTTTTCTGAAGATTTCAGAATATTTAGAAAATTTTGTAGCAAGATTTTGAGCAATTTGTCCACCTACTGAAACAATTACTCCTTCTGCTTTTTCAAGTTCACAGATATCTAGTACTCTTTCACCAGATAATTCCTCAAAATATAATTTATCCGAAGTATCATAATCAGTGGAAACCGTTTCGGGATTATAATTAATCATTATTGCTTGATCTATACCTAAATTTTTTAATCCCCATAAACAATTAACTGAACCCCAATCAAATTCAACTGATGCTCCGATGCGATAGGTTCCTGAGCCTAAAACGATAACTTTTCTAAGATTTTCCTTATATTCTTTCTCAAAATCAATATCATGTTCAGAAGCACTATAAGTTAGATATAAATAATTTGTAATTGCTGGCCATTCAGCAGCTAAAGTATCAATTCTTTTGACAAACGGGTGGATTTCCAACCTCCTCCTCATTTGTCTTATAAAAATTGTATCGACGCCTATTAAAATTGCGATTTGCCCATCAGAGAAACCATATCGTTTAGCTCTTTCCAGCCAATATTTTTTTTCATAATCATCTGTTTCTAATAGATCAAGGTCTTTAAGTTGTTGTTCGATATCGATAATATTTTTTAATTTATATAAGAACCACTTATCTACTCGAGATAACCGATAGATTTCCTCAATTGCAATATCTTTTTTAATAGCTTCAGCAAGTCTAAAGACTCTCAAATCAGTAGGATTTCTTAAAGCATATTTTAATTCATTTATATCCTTAATAGGTTCTAAATTATTTGCTACAAGTCCTTTCATTCCTATGTCAAGCATCCTAATAGCTTTTTGAAGAACTTCCTCAAATGTTCGACCAATTGCCATTACCTCACCAACACTTTTCATCTGAGAGCCGATTTTGCGATCAACTTTTTGGAATTTTGTTAAATCCCATCTAGGAATTTTAAGTACTAAATAATCTAATGCAGGCTCGAAACATGCTGTAGTTATCCCTGTAATCTTATTTTTTAGTTCTGGTAATGTGTAACCTATTGCTAATTTTGCTGCTATATATGCTAGAGGATATCCAGTCGCTTTAGATGCGAGTGCTGAAGATCTTGAGAGTCGGGCATTTACTTCAATTGCCCTAAATTCTTTTGAAAATGGATCTAAACCATATTGAATATTACATTCTCCAATAATTCCAAGATTTCTAATAACTCTGATAGAAGCTGAACGGAGCATTTGGTATTCCTCATTTGTGAGAGTTTGGCTAGGACTTATCACGATTGACTCACCTGTATGGAGTCCTACAGGATCGAAGTTTTCCATATTACAATTAATAAAACAGTTATCTTCGGAATCTCTTACAACTTCATATTCGATCTCCTTCCAACCCCATATACTTTCCTCTATTAATATCTGATTTATACGAGATTGTGCTAAACCTTTTTTAGCCATTCGTTCAAATTCCTTCATATTCTTTACAATACCTGATCCACGACCTCCCAATGTATAAGCTACTCGAATCATACAAGGAAATCCAATCTTATTTACGGCATTTATCGCTTCAGTATATGAATTTACAGCTTGGCTTTTACATACTTTAACAGCTGATTTTTCCATTGCTTTTACAAATAAATCTCGATCTTCTGTTGCTTCAATAGATTCAATTGGGGTTCCCAATACTCTAACATTATATTTTTTCAAAATTCCTAATTCATTTAGTTCAACACCTACATTTAGAGCAGTTTGACCTCCAAATGCTAATAAAATTCCATCAGGTCGCTCTTTTTTAATAACTCGTTCTACATAATCAATATTTAGAGGTAATAAATACAATGTATCGGATAATTGTGGATCAGTTTGAATTGTGGCAATATTAGGATTAATTACGATTGTTTCTATACCCTCTTCTTTCAAAGCTTTTAAAACTTGTGAACCACTATAATCAAATTCTCCAGCTTGTCCAATACGAATACCTCCGGAACCTAAAACCAATGCCTTTTTGATTGATTTATCTAAAGGAATTTTTATTTAACCCCCATAATATCTACAAATTTATCAAACAAGTATAATGAATCCCATGGTCCAGGACAAGCCTCAGGATGAAATTGAACTGCAAAAATGGGTTTTGTTTTATGAATTATTCCTTCATTGGAAATATCATCAATATTTCTTAGATTTTCCCTAAATCCCCCCTTTTCAAAGTCTTTCACACAGAAACCATGATTCTGCGAAGTGATATAACACTTCTTTGTTTCTGGATCAATAACCGTTTTATTCCCACCACGATGCCCATATTTTAATTTATATGAAGATCCTCCCGCTGCTAATCCAATTATTTGATTTCCTAAGCAAATTCCCATTGTAGGTATGTTATTGTTCAATAAATTCTTACATACCTCAATCGCTTCTGTATATATTGCGGGATCACCGGGACCATTAGAAATAAATACACCATCCGGTTCAAAAGACATAATTTGTTCATATGTATAATTATATGGAACTATTAAAACTTCAAGTTGCCGTCCTACAAGATTCCGTACAATGTTAAGTTTTACACCCATATCAAGGAGAACGACTTTTCCAATTGGATTTAATGGTTTGTGTGTGATGATTTTTTTAATGGACACTTCGCTTGAAAGATGTCGAAGGTTAGGATCCTGGGCATTAGCAACAATTTGTTTTAAATTTTTAATATCAGGTTTCTCTCCAGAATCATAGACAGCTAAAGCTCCTACTTGGACACCTTCCTCACGTAAGATTTTTGTAACTGCTCTTGTATCAATCCATTCAATTCCAGGAACATTTTGCTCTTTTAAAAATTCATCAAGTGTTTTTACACTTTGATAATGACTCGGAGCTTTGCAGCACTCATTCACTACAAAACCAGCTACTTTTATAGAATCTGATTCAAAATACTTAGTAATATTATATTCATCCTTCTCCCATGGAGGAACTCCATAATTACCTACCAGAGGGTGAGTCATAACTACAATTTGACCCCAATAAGACGGATCTGTCAAAGTTTCTAGATAACCTGCACCAGTCATTGTATTAAAAACTAATTCTCCAGTTGTAATTTTTGTCGCTCCAAAACCTATCCCTTGAAAATAACGACCGTCTTGAAGCATTAAAATTGCTGGTTTTTCTTCCTTGTAGATCATTGCTTCTGATATGAGGTTCTTGTTTTAAATTTTTAAAAGAAGATAGCTAATTCTCTATTTTAAGATTAATTATTAATGAGTTGAATAAAAACTATCAACTTTAAGATTTTTTAGAGTATTCAGTTAAATTGTTCCTAATGTTATTAAGGATTCCATATTTTTATCGAATAGAAGATAAAGGTTGTTTACTAAAAGAAGCGTAAAATTTTTCATATGTTGTTCTGATAGAATCTAGAATGGATTCGAAATTTATACTTTCAAAGTTCTGCAACCATGAATATTTCTGAAGGTCCTCTGAATCCTTTTCTTTCGGTTTTTCTAAAATAATTGCCTTTTTTTCTAATAATAATGAAGGATCTAAAATTTTATTTGAGTTATTTTCAAGATTTTTTAGGTTTTGCAACATACATTCAAGTAAATCCTCATAAAATAAGAGTGGAATATACTTGATTCTTTTTGATTTTAATTCACCAATAATTTTTGATCGATCATCATTTCCAGTAAATCCCTTTTCAGAAAGGTCATAAACTTCGATATCGATAAGTTCAGGAAGATATTGAGTTTCTTCTTTTTTTTTAAATTTAGTATAATAGGAGATATCCTTTCTCTTATAGAGATTAACATTTAATTGCTCACCTCTTACTTCTATTATAATTTTATTTTGCTCAAGTCTTTTTTTGCAAGTTTCTGCTATATATTTACAGTAATCTATAGCTGATTTCGCTAAGTCATCCTCTTCAACATGAGTTTTTACAATAGTATACAAATAAGCTTTTAAAAAATCAGAGAAATCTTTTTCAACATATGAAATATTTCCATATAAGAGTCTAGATGATCTCCACCACTTTTTCACACGTTCAGATGTAAGAGGGAGAAATAATTTCTCACGAGCTCGTATTTCTGTGAAATATAAAAGTTTCTCAATACCTATTTGGAGAAATGGAGTTGGATTGATGATTGCTATAAATTCTTCTGAAATTAAATCTGATATTGGTTCTCTGGGCCGAATTAAAATTGATTTTTCTCCATTAAACACGCGATCAACTCTCATAGGTAAAGGCATAATAGGATTGATCTTAATTGATTTTATCAGGGATTCTAGATGAGGTTTTGAAGGACTTAAATACTCCGGGGGAAATACATCAATATAAAAGAAGAATGGAGCGGCATCAAATTTGTATGTTTTAAATTTATTTATTGGTTTGATTTCAATCACTAAATTTGATGTTTTTTTGAAACAATCTGAATTGAATATTTACTAATAATATTTTCAAATATCTTAAATTATTGGTCAAGGAATTATATTCAACCTTATATCTAATTTGAATTATCATATTAGGAAAAGATTGTTTAAAAATTGTGTAAAATTATTAAAAAAAGGAAATAAAGAAAATCTTATTATGATTTATTTGATTAGATTATAAGCATTTTTCAAGCGTTTTTCTGCGTTTTGAACAATATCTTCTATAATATTCTTTATATTTTCAATACTATTTATTAATCCGATACTCTGTCCCAATAAGACTGCTCCGGAATTAGTATCTCCTGTATATGCTGCTTCATATGCTTTTCCTTCAGCAATTATATCTTCTTGGCTCATAGCAGCTTCTTCAGCCATTTTTGCTTCTTTATCTGCTACAAGACCATGATGTAATGAATATTCATTTCTCCAAAGTCTAATTGGTCCTAGTGCTCCAGTCACTAATACAGTATCTTGTGCTTTAGATGGAGGAACAACATTTTTGTATGTCTCATGAAATTCACTTTCTTTTGAAGCAATGAATCTTGAACCCATTGCAATAGCCCCTGCACCCATTGATAATGCTGCTGCAAGTCCCTCTCCTGTTGCAAACCCACCACAAGCAATTACTGGCATTTCAGGATGTTTTTCCATAACTTGTTGTAGTAAAACTAATGTGCTTACTTTTTCATATGATTGATGACCTCCTCCTTCACCTCCGGTGACTACTAAGCCATCAACGTTTGAAGCAACACACTTATCCGCTAGCCATAATGCTGGTGCTACATGAAAATGTTTAATATTTGAACCACTTTCTTTTAATTTCTGGAATGATTTTGATTGAGGTAATGTTTTTGAGGATCCTGCGCTTGTAATAGCATAGACACATTGTTCTTTCAATCTTTGATTTTCCATTATAAACTGCGGAATATCTTTAACAAATTGTTGAGCATAGGTTTCTCTTCTGGAAGTCCTTACATTAAATCCAAAAGGTTTATCAGTATGTTCTATTACTTTAAGCATATTTTCCTTCATTATATCTACTGGATTTCTTCCACTCATATAATCACTTACTAGAGCACTATGACTTAATACACCTAATCCTCCTGCTTCAGATACTGCAATCGTTAATTCAGTTGTGTAAAATGGACCCATTGGAGCTGCAACAATGGGATGTTTAATTCCAAGCATTTTGGTAATATTTGTTTCTAAACCCATATTTATCATTCTCTTGGTATTTAGTAATTTTATTATATAATTGTATTCTAGTATACTTTAATTTAGAATTATTTATTAAATATACATATTTCATTTATTTGAAAAATTATAACTTAAAAAAAAATTAATCCAAAAAAAAACAATCAAAAAAGGTGATAAGAAATGGTAAGGACAAAAGAACAGTACATGAAAGATTTAGGTAGAATGAAGCCAAATCTATTTTATGATGGAAAAGAAATAGATAGATTAGATACTCTTCAGATGGATTGTTTAAATACGATAGGAACAACCTTTGATGCGTTTGACGATCCTGAATATAAAGATTTAGTTCGAGTTAAGTCTCATCTTACTGGTGAAATTATTAATAGATTTACACATATTCATCATAGCACTGACGATCTTCATAAAAAACAAGACATGACACGTAAATTGTGTCAAAAAGTAGGTGGATGTATTCAAAGATGCATGGGTTGTGATGCTGCAAATGCAATATATAATGTTTCATATGAAGCTGACAAATTAAATAATGGAGAATCTCATTACCATGATAATTTTAAAAAGTGGTTATTAAGATTTCAACAGAAAGATTTAGTGGCAGCTGGGGCTCAAACCGATGTAAAAGGTGATCGAATTAAACGACCTGCTGATCAAGCAGATCCTGATATGTATGTCCATGTTGTAGAAAAGAAGAAGGATGGAATTATAGTTAGTGGCTGTAAGTTACACATTTCAGAAGCCTCTGTTTCTGACGAACTACTAGTTATCCCAACAAGAGCATTAAGACATGAAGATAAAGATTATGCAGTTGCGTTTGCAGTACCAGGAGATTATGAAGGTGTTACTCAAGTGGTTACCATTCACAATCTTCGAAAGAGAGAATACTTTCCACGTGGTTTTCAACCAGGAGCCACAGATTCATATATAATTTTTGATGATGTGTTTGTTCCCTGGGAAAGAGTCTTTTTATGCGGTGAACATCAGCATGGGGGTGCCCTTGCTTTACTATTTGGTCTCTTTCACCGGCATAGTTACTCAGGATGCAAACCTGCAATTGGAGATATAATGACGGGGACAGCAGCTTTAGCTGCGGAGTATAACAATATAGCTAAAGCAACACATGTTAGGCATAAATTAGCAGAATTAATCCTAGTTACAGAACTTGGCTATGCTGCGGGATATACCGCTTCTGACTTAGGAAAAACAGAAGTTTATATGCCTGGAGTAGGTTTTATCCCTTATGGGCCAGGAAGCTATATTCCAAACTCAATTTATTGCAATGTTGGAAGGTGTTTAACTGGAGAAAATGTATTTCGCGAAGCTGAGATAATAACTGATATTTGTGGTGGTATTCCAGCAACGTTCCCTCATGAACGAGATTTTGTTAATCCTAAATTGAAAGACAAGCTCTATAAATACATTACTAGAAACCCGAGGATATCGCCTGAAAATGCCGCACAGTTCTGGCGCTTTGTTGGTGATATGATTTGCTCTGCAACAGGAGGAATCCATCTCTTTGGAAGCTATCACGGAGGAGGAAGCCCAGTTATGGAGGAAATTGCTATTACAACTCAATATGACATTGAAGCTCGAAAAAAGATGGTTAAAAAAATAGCTGGAATTGATGATAAATTAAATGAGAGCAGATTAAAATTCAATGAGAAAAATAATGCAAAATTGATAGCACATGGTTTAGATAAAACTGTATCTAAAGAGTAATTTTATAAATAAAATTTTATTTAATTTTAGGCTTGAAAACAATAGCAGGTTTAGTTCTCTGAGAATAAGTGAAGTTATCAGCATTTCTAATATTTCCATATTTCGAAATTAAATCATTTAATCTGCCTGCATCCAATGCTCTTGTACGACAAGTTTCGATACATGCCGGTAACTTGCCTTCTAAATGCCTATCTAAGCAAAAATTACATTTTCGCATTTTTGCTCCCTTCTCAGGTCCAAATTGAGGAGCATCATAAGGGCATGCTTTAAAACACTTCGAGTCACATTCTTCATTACCTAAACATTTACCACTATCAACAACAACAATTCCATCTTCTTCTCTTTTAGTGATTGCATTAACTGGACAGACTGGTATGCAAACAGGATCCTCACAATGAAAGCAAGGATTAATAAGATAACTTACAAATACATTAGGAAATTTTCCTTTTTCATTATAAATAATTCTCATCCATTTTTCTGGACTCGCTGGAATGTCATTCCAATCTTTACATGCTACAGCACACGCAGAACATCCAATACATCGAGTTTGATCAAAGTAAAAGCCAATTTGCATGCTAGGTCCCTCCTTTAAATTTTTTAAATTCTACTAAACATGAGTTCAAAGCAGAAGCACCACCAGGAGAATAGGCATCTTTTGTTAAGGTATTAACACATCCACCTCGATCGATTCCTGTTTCATCTGGATTGTACCACGCTCCTTCATAAATACTAATTACTCCTGGAATTATTCTTTCTGTTAACCATGCTTTAATTGTGAGTTTTCCTCTATCATTGAATACTAGAATTTCATCTCCATCTTTTACTCCTCTTGCCTCTGCATCAATAGGATTAATCCATGCGACATGAGGTTCAACTTCTTTAAGCCATTTAACTAAATATAATTCTGAATGGACCCTATTCTTAGGATGCGGTGATATTAATTGTATTGGATACTTTTGATTTAAGTGATCAAATCGTCCTTCCCATCTTTCCATATATTTGGGAATTGAAGGATTTTCAGGATCATTCAAATTAGCAATCCTTTGAGAAAATATCTCGATCTTACCAGAAGGAGTTTTAAATGGTTTATTTTCAATATCGTTAATCTGATCTTTAAATGCAACATAAGGTTCTTCGAGTTTTAGACGATGTATCCCCTCCTGTCTAAATTTTTCTATATCTCGTATATTCTTTCTGGTGTCTTCTCGTAATTTTATTAAAAATCTTAAAGCTTTTTTCTCATCTGGGTATTTTTCAAAATCTTCCAATCCGAGTTTATCTGCTAATTCTTCAGCAATTCTTAAATCAGATTTACATTCTCCAATTGGTTCAATAGCTTTGTTTGCATGTAAAAAGTATGGACCAGAAGGCCAAGGTCTTATTAAATCACTTTTTTCAGCTATAGTAGTTACAGGAAGAATTATATCAGCATATTTTGCTGTTGGTGTAAGCCATAAATCAGCTATTACCATATATTCCAACTTTTTTAAAGCTACTGCAGATTTGTTAGCATTTCCTAATTGGTTTAAAAAGTTATTATTTACAAACCATGCAAATTTCACATCAAAGGGATATCCACCCTCTTTACCTCTCAATATTGCATCAAATATTTTATTTGTGTGGCATCTTGCTTGAAATCTAAGTTGTAAATCTAAAGAACCTCGAACTGATTTCAACCCTGTTTCAACCGGATTTCTATAAGGAGGAGGTATCCTAGAAGCAAAAAACATATGACCATAAGGAATTCCCATTAATCCACCAGCAGCACTTCCTCCGTGTTTGCCTACATTTCCGGTCATCGCTGTTAAAGTCATAGCACATCTATTATATAGTTCCCCTACAGCACTTCGCGCAGGACCTTGACAATCCATCAAAGCAGCGGGTTTTGTTAGTGCATACTCACGAGCAAGGTTAAAAATTGTATCAGCTGGTACAGAAGTAATTTTTTCTGCCCATTTTGGGGTTTTAGGTATTCCATCTTCTTTACCTATAACATACTCTTTAAATTTCTCAAATCCAACAGTGTATTTATCTAAAAATTCTTGATCATAAAGATTTTCATCGATCATAACATAAGCCATGGCAACCATCATAGCAGTATCCGTACCAGGAATAATTGGGATCCATTTATCTGCTAAAACTACTGCAGAATCACTATACCTCGGGTCAATACATACGATTTTTATTCCCTTCTCTTTAGCTTTAATCAAGTTAAATATTGTGTCTGTGCCGGAGATCATTCTTGCAGGATCCCACCCCCACATAATAATCAGCTTAGAATTTAATAAATCTGTACGACTATGTCCAACAAAAGGAGAAGTATATTGAGTTTGTGTTGCATAAACTGCCCCTTCAGAAGATACATTTCCATAATGAGTTGAATATCCTCCAAAATGAGTTAAAAGCCTCATCATCGCAAACATCCCATCATGATAAGCCCCTTGATAACCACCCCCCATAACTAGGAATATACTTGAATTTCCATACTTTTCTTTAACTTCTTTAAGTTTTTCAACAACTTCAGTTAATGCTTCTTCCCATGAAATACGTTTGAATTTACCAGATCCTTTTGGACCATCTCTCTTTAAAGGATATTTTAAACGTTCTGGATGATATACATATTGTCTTAACGCTCTACATCTTAAACAAGTTCTAAGTTGTTCATCTTTTTCTTCATAATCATCTCCTTCCACTCTTATAATCTTACCTCCTTTAATATGGAGTCTAAGAGGGCACCTTCCTCCACAATCAAACGTAGAAGTGGTGCGGATAATCTCAATTTCTTCTTCATGTGCATTGTTTTCTTGATTTTCCATTAAATCATCTCCAAAAAAAATGATTTTTATTTTTTATAATGAACTACTATCTATATTTACAATATAATACTCAGTATGAGCTTAAACTATATATTTATTTTTTTCTTTGCATTCTAAAAAGTTTATTGGCTAAAAATTTCTTCTGGGGTTGTAGCACCTTCCCTTTTATCTGGTAAATCTTTCATTAACTCAGATTCGATTCTTTCAGCTAATTGTTGAGGTGTGAATGGCTGCCAATTATTAGAAATTTTCTTTACAGTTCGCCAACCACGATAAATCCACACTTTATCACCAATAGCTCTAAAAACTTCTCCATTGATTTTATTAGCTGCATCAGATGCTAAATAAACCACCAAAGGTGCGAAATGTGAAGGATGAAAAATATCAAAACCTCCTTTAGTCTTAGTATTCATCCACTCAGCTAATCTAGGAGTTAAATCAGTTGTCATACGGGTTCGAGCACTTGGTACAACACAGTTAACAGTTGCATACTTCGATAATTCTTGAGCTACTATAACTGTGAATGTTGCTATTCCTGATTTAGCAGCACCATAATTTGATTGACCTATATTTCCATATAATCCTGAATCTGAAGCCGTATTAATTATCCTCCCAAAATTTCCTAGAGTTGGATCTTCCTTCCCCATTTTTCGAAAATAAGTTGCAGCATGCCTGGTTAAATTGAATGTCCCTTTTAAATGAACTGCTATTACTGTGTCGAATTCTTCTTCTGTCATATTGAAGATCATTCTATCCCTTAAAACACCTGCATTATTCACAACAATATCTAACTTCCCAAATTCTGAAACAGCTTGATCAATCATTCTTTTAGTACTATTAAAATCAACAACAGACTCATAATTTGCTATAGCTTTTATTCCATAGTTTTCGCATTCTTTAACAACAGTTTCAGCAATTTTAAAATCTTGTTCCCTATCATTTACACCACCACCTATATCATTAATTATTAAATTACAGCCCTCTTTTGCCATAGCAATTGCTTCTTCACGACCTAACCCGCGTCCAGCACCTGTTATTATAGCAGTTTTCCCATTTAGCATTCCCATAATTTTAGCTCATTATTATTTATATAATAATCAATCAATTAGCAATTGTTCTAATTTTGATAATACAAAATTTCGAAAATCTTTTCTAGAAAAATCGACATCCCCAAATTGGACAATTTCACTAGGATAATCTTGATAAGTGGAATTTTGCTCTAGTACTCTCATGTGGCGCTCAACAATAGCAGCACCCAAAATTA
>CP070831.1:2175505-2186094 GCA_020344955.1 Promethearchaeota archaeon
ACCAATAGCAACAGGAGGATATATTATTGCTTTGCCTTCAATATCTAGACTCTCATCGATAAGGTTATCCTTCTTCTGTTTTAGATTTTTTAATATATCCTTCATTAATTGAATATTTCCTTCGAGTAATTCTTCAGGTTTTCCAATATCTTTCCAAACACCGGGTATGGAGTAATGATATAACTTTTCTTCACTAGCAAGGACAGGGAAAACATCACGTTCAATTGAAACTTTCTTTTTAGGTTCAATATATTGAAAAATATCTGGTTCTAAAAGATATACTCCAGCATTTATGGGCATTGGAATATATTTCCCATCTGGAGAATTATATTCAGATTTTTCAAGAAATTTAATAATTTTATTATCTTTTTCATTTACAATTAAAACTCCATATCTTGATGGATCCTCTACCATTTTACTAGCAATTATACCTTTCCCTTTATAATCTCTATGTAGTTTAATCATTTCTGTAAAATCAAAATTTAATATAACATCTCCATTTAGCATAAAAAAATTATCATCTTGTAAGTAATCTTCTGCTAATTTTATCGCCCCCGCGGTTCCTAATGGAATTTTCTCGTCAGTATACTGGATATTGACTCCTAGTTTCTCTCCATTTCCAAAATAATTTCTTATAATATCCGCCATTACACTAACAGCTAAAATAATATCGTTTATTCCCGCAGATTTCAATAAAATGATCTGTCGTTCAATTACAGGCTTATTTACTATGGGAATCAAGGACTTAGGGATTGTACAAGTTAAAGGGCGTAAACGGGTACCCCAGCCACCAGATATTATAATACCTTTTGTCATTCTGAGTATTAAATGATTCTATGAAAAATCTATTTAGATATTTTTAAGGAATTAAAATGAACATTAAAATTTATTTAATATATCTCTAATTCTGTATTAAAAGTTTATAATTCAATTTGTTCTGGTCTCAATCTTATTTCTTCTTCTTTTTCGATTTTTTCAATTCTAGATTCTTCATGGATAATTTTTTTGAGATCTGTGAAATACCATGTTATGACAACACTTACAAATTGTAAGTATAAAACAATAATAAACAATATTGGAATTCCAAAAATTACTGCTAGTGGCCCTGAAATCAACATTCCAAGGGGTGTAACAGCCGCAGCAATGCTAGCGACAATTGAAAATACTCTACCTTGAGTTTCTGGAGGTACTTTTGTTTGAAGTATTGTGAGGAACATAGTATTTGCAATTGGTATCATTGAAGCATGGATTAATGATCCTATCCCCATTAATAAGAAAAAACCTTTAGGGGCTAGTGTAGTAATTAAATATCCTCCAATACCTATAAAAACAGAATATAATATTATTAGTTCCTTATGTTTCCAATGTTTCTTCGTCGAAGCTATTATTGCCCCAACCACGATTCCAATCTGGAAAAATGATAGAATTAAACCATAATCTAATTTTCCTCCTGAATGGTTTAATACAACGAATAAAGCCATCTGAGTGTTAAAAGGCATATTCAAGAGATTAATAACCGAGATAAAAATTATTAATATAAGAAAGCTCCTTACTTTCTTTAAAATGTTTAAACTATACTTAAAATCCTTAAAAAATGATGTCCTTTCAGTTTGTTGTGAATTGGGTGATATTGAAGGAATCACTACAAATATTAAAGGAACTATTGCTATAAAAAATGTGAAGATATCAATCCAAAGTATTTGTTCAATTTCAAAAAATGTTAATAAGATTGCTCCAACAGCGGGACCAATTATTTGCATTACCCCCGTGAATAAATAATTTATCGCATTCATTCTACTTAAATGCTTTTTTGGTATCATTAAGGGGATTATAGCATTTACAGTAGGGAAATGAATTGCTTGGCAAATTCCTCGAAAAATATTCATGGTTATTATAAGCCATACATTGGCAATGCCTGTAATGAAAAACAAGAATATTAAAAAAGTTATAAAAGCCTGGAGGGAATCTACTATTGCAATAGTAATTTTTCTATTCCATCTATCTATAAACACTCCTACTAAAGGTGGGATTATTACCATTGGAAGGGAGCCTAAGAAAAGAGCAATTGATACTATTATAGGGTTTAATGTTTCTATATTGATCCACCAAAATATAGCAAAACGAATTATAGAGGACCCTAACAACGAAAACAATTGTCCTGCCCAAAAAAATAAATAATGAGTAAATGTGTGTTTAGTAGGAGTTGACTCCATGAAAAATTAAATTATTGATTATTTCAAAAGTTTATGAAATTAAAATAGAAAAAGTAAAAAAAATAATTTATTTCTTAAATAAGGGATCTGCCTCTTGTAAGACGCGCCTCTGGACTTTCCCTAGGATATTCTTAGGAATTTCGTCAATAATATCAATTATAGCAGGGCATTTCCATTTTGTCATGTTTTTTTCTGTCCACGCAATTAACTCTTCTCCAGTAATTTTACCCTCGTACCCTTGTTTTAAGGAAACCCATGCTTTTGTGATTTCACCAACTTTACCTTTAGGATCAGGTAACCCAGCAACCGCAGCTTCTGAAACGGCTTCGTGACTCATGAGCATAGTTTCTACTTCTGCTGGGAAGACTGAATGACCAGCTACTTTAATTAATTGTTTCTTTCTATCTCTTATCGCTATTGTTCCATCTTCACTCATAAACCCAATATCACCAGTTAAAAGCCATGTTCGACCATCCCATTTTTTTAATGTATCTGCTGACTCTTCTGGCTGATTTAAATATTCTTTCATAACTTGAGGTCCACAAACACAAATTTCACCTGTATTTTCTTCTCCATATTTTGACCCCGATAAACCGTTTGCTATAGGTCCTTTCTCAAAATCATCAATATCAAAAATTCCCCAGTCAGTTCCGGTGAATGGCATCCCTATAGTTCCAACTGGACTCTCTCCAAACAGATTCCCTGCACTTACTACAGGGCTTGCTTCTGAAAGCCCATATCCTTCTACAATTCTTCCTTTAGTATTTTCTTGGAAAGCCTTTTGCACTGGAGCGTGTAGAGGTCCTGCACCTGAAACACATAGTCTTAATTTACCTGTTATTCCTGGAAATTTCTCTAAATCTGGAAAATCCGCTATCCTTTTGAATAATATTTCGGCACCTGCATATAGAAGACCTTTTGGAGCATTAATATGAGTAATCTCTTTTAAGAATTCACCTGTAGGAGGGGGTCTTGGAAAAAGCATCATCCAGCCTCCTAAAGCTATAGCTGCATTCATAACTACTGTCATTGCAAACGAATGATATAGAGGAAGAACGCCTATATCGCCTACTCCAGGATCTTCACCACCAAACCAAAAAACACATTGGATTGCATTAGACACTAAATTGAAATGGGTTAGAACAGTTGCTTTAGGCACCCCTGTTGTACCACCTGTCATAATATAGGTTGCGGGATGTTCAATAGGATCAAATTCTACTTTCGGAAGATCAGGTTCAACATTAAGAAGATCCAAAAAGTTGATAGCACTTGGAAAATCAACTTTTCCCTTTGGTATTTTACCAATCATTTTTCCTAATGTTTTTTTTATCCCTGATAAACCTGAAGCTAAATCGGCGACGTTTGTGTAGATAACCATTTCAACATTGGTCTTATTAATGATTGGACGTGCTAACTCTCCGTATAGGGCATCCAAGGTAATTAAAACCTTTGCATTAGTCATTTTAAGTTGATGTAAAACTTCTAAAGGTTTGTAAGTGGGATTTATACCAGTCGCTATTGCTCCTAATTTTACTGATGCATAATAGCTAATTACATATTGAAAGCAGTTTGGCATTAAAAAAGCCACTACATCTCCTTTTTTCACTCCTAATTTATGAAGTGAAGTTGCCAATGAATCTATTAATTGTCCAGCTTCCTCGTAAGTCATCCATGTTTCTATAAAATGCATAAGCCTTTCATTAGCATATTTCTTACGCTGCCTTTCAAAAAACTCGCCTAGTGTAATTTTTTCAAATTTATGGTTTTTAGGTGTTTTTTTTGGCCACCATTTCTTGAACCATGCTTTATTTTCGTCAACTTGATATTCAGACATTCTTTTTCACATTAAAATTGTTCTTATTGGATATTATATAAAAATTTTAGTGTAAAACATTAAGTAAAATTAGCTTAAATTTATAAAGTTTATAAAAAATAACCTTGTTTAGTAAGATATCTTAAATTTACTTTGTACTTTAAAGAGATCTGATAATAATTAAGAAATTATAATAAAAAAAATTAAAAGATAATAATAATTCGAAATACTAAGAAATTGAATAAAATACATTAGAGAAAATATGACTTGTATACATGGATTAGATGAAATAAATTGCCCCACTTGCCGTATTATAAATTCTACCTTGCCAATGAAAAGGATCAAATTAAAAGAAACAAATTTTCTTAAAGCAACTGATTTAGTTCATAGGAAAAATTTGGATCTTGAAAACAATTTAATAAATGAACTAGGTTTAAAAAAAATCAATCCAAATCCTCCTAATCTTATTAGAAAACCTTTATCTATAAATGAAATTCCTAATTTCCAAAATGAATTATTCTTAAAAAAGAGCAGAGATCTTGATTTAGTCAAAAAAGATAATCAAGGAATTAGTAAGAAAATTACTCTCGAAAGTCCTGAGTGGAATTTTGAAGATGAAGAGTAGATATATAGAAAATTTTTTTATGTTTATATAAGTCACTTCTTATTTCATTATTATTTTAAGGGATTATATCATAATATTAAATTATACCCACATCTACAAAATAATTAAGAGGTGAAATAAATGGAAATTACTTGGCTTGGCCATGCTGCCTTTAAAATAAAAACACATAGCGGAAGAATTATCTACCTTGATCCTTATCAAATCAAAAAAGGAGAAGAAAAAGCGGATATTATTGTTTCTACCCATTCCCATGGAGATCATTTTGACTCAAGCAGTATAATTACACTTATAACAGATGATACGGTTGTCATAGGACCTGAGAGTATTGCTAGTAGTTTACAAAAATTTAATGGGACCCCACTAAAATTAGGAGAATCCTTTGACTACAAAGACCTTTCTATCGAATTAGTTCCTGCTTATAATATAAAAAAACCAAATCACCCAAAAAGAAATGAATGGGCAGGGATTATAGTTACCGCAGAAGATAAGAGTGTATATCATGCAGGAGATACTGAACGAATCCCTGAAATGAAAGATTTAGCAAAGAGAAATATTACTGTTGCTCTGATGCCTTGTGGAGGAACATATACAATGGATTTTGACGAAGCTACTGATTCCATCATAGATGTAAAGCCTAAGATTGCAATTCCTATGCACAATTGGGGTAAGGATTTAACCAAGTTTAAGAAATTACTCGAAAAAAAGGACCCAAGTATTAACGTAGAAATATTGCTAGAAGGTGGCGAACCACTAAAAATCTAAATTTTGTTTTCTTTATTTTATTCTTTTTATTATTAATGTATTCCATCAATTTTTTATTAGGATAAGATTTTAAACTATGGATTTTAAAAGTATTATATAAAAATCGATAAATCAATAATATTTTTGAATTAAACTTTAAAATGTGGGATTAATATGGAAATTGATGATGATTTAAAATCAAATACTACTGTGGCTTATATTTCCATGGAAATTGCTATTGATAGCAATATTCCCACCTACTCTGGTGGGCTGGGTGTGTTATCTGGAGATACTGTAAGGTCAGCTGCAGATTTAGAGATACCAATGGTTGGTATCTGTTTATGTTATAGTTCTGGTTATTTTTATCAATTCTTCAATGAATATGGGGATCAAAAGGAAAAGGAAATTGCTTGGAATTTCTATTATGAGTTTGATAAAGTAGAAAAGCCTATTACTGTGAAGATTGAAAATAAAGATGTTCTTGTCAGCGCTTGGCTTTATCGTGTAATTGGTCAATCCGGACATGTATTGCCTATTTATCTTCTAACAACTGACGTCGAAGGTAATGAGGATTGGATGAAAAAAATGACTGGGTCTTTATATGATAGTACTAGTCGTTGGAATAGAATTGTGCAAGAGATAATTTTAGGAATTGGAGGAGTTAGACTTTTAGAATCATTAGGTTATAATAATATTAAAACTTATCATCTTAATGAGGGTCACGGTTCTTTTTCTACTCTAGAATTATATAATCAATTAGGAAGTATTGAAAAAGTAAAAGAAAAAGTTGTATTTACGACTCATACTCCCGTACCAGCAGGTCATGATCGCTTCAAACAAGATTTAGTTAATAAAGTATTTGAAAGTAGGATGCCAAAAGAAATCCGAAAATTAGCAGATGATAATGGTGAATTTAATATGACATTTTTAGGTATGGCTCTTTCAAGGTATAGAAATGCCGTAGCAAGAAAACATGGGGATATATCTAGAAAAATGTTTCCACAATATGAAATTGATTATATTACTAATGGGATACACTTACCTTTTTGGGTTTCCAAACCTTTCCGAAAATTATTTGGCCGGAAATGGCCAAACTGGAGGGCTAATCCTCAGGTTCTTGAAAATGCTATCGAGCTTGATGATTTAGACTTATTTGATGCTCATATTGAAAATAAATTCAATTTAATTAATTATCAAAAAGGGCACAGTTGGAACTTATTAGATGAAGAACTGATCACTATAGGATTTGCTCGACGTTTTGCGACCTATAAAAGAGCAATTCTAATATTTCACGATATTGATAGATTAGGAAAAATATGCAAAAACGCTGTACAATTCATTTTTGCTGGGAAAGCTCATCCAAAAGATGAAACAGGGAAGGACTATATTAAGAAGATTCATGAATCTGGACAATACCTTTATGATAATTATGGAGTAAAGGTAGTAATGATGGAGAATTATAATATGGATCTCTCACATATGCTTATATCTGGAGTAGATATCTGGCTTAATACACCTAATAGATATCGTGAAGCGAGTGGTACAAGTGGAATGAAAGCAGCTTTGAATGGTGTTCCGAATTTGAGTGTGCAAGATGGATGGTGGTTAGAGGGTTATAAAATGAATCCGCTTGCTGGTTGGTCTATTGGTCCTAATGATTCAAATCCTGATGATCCAGGGGTTTCAAATAATTGGGATATTGACTCTAATAAAATGTATGAGATTTTAGAAAATGAAATTATCCCAACTTACATGGATCATGATGAGTGGATCTTCCGTCAAAAGAACGCAGTATCTTTAGCTGCTTTTTTTAATACCCACAGAATGGTCTCTGATTATGCAGATCGAGCCTACAAGTTGAAAAGGCAAAAACCTTGGAAATATATTGCATAAATTAATTTTATCCTTATTATTTTCAACTTTATTTTTCTAGTTATTTTTTTATAATGATTTAATGCAATTTGTTAACTCAAAAGAACAGATTTTTATATAATCATCAAATCTGTTTTGATTTATATAATCTTCTAAGACCTGTGTTAAAATTATTTCCATAATTTCGGTACCCTTTTTTAATCCCTCCAGATCTTTTGATAACAATAATATAAATTCCGAAGTTGTCTGGAGATAAAAACATCCTGGCTTTATTTCTAATTCAGAGTGGTCATTAAGAATTTCATTGGATTTTTTCACTATTTCTGCTGTACTGAATAAAACTATTAAAAATTTTTCTGAATATTCCTCTTTTAAATAGGAATCTCTTATACCAGCTGCGTGTAAAGCTATATTAGTATAAGTCTTAAATAAATACTGGAGTTGATTTAATTCTTTCCTAAATTTGCTTTTATTGTGAAAGAAAATGAATTCACTATTTAATTTTAATGGTTTACTATCAATATATGTTATTTTATGAGGAGGTTTTTCGAATTTAAAATCTTTAAGAAAAGTTGACATATTATTTAACAGAATAGATTTATTTAAGTATAGTAAATTTCATTTAATAAAAAACTTCATTATTATAGCTTCTAAGTTAATATCAATAAATCAATCTAATAATTATGAAATTAGGACCACTCACTTTAGAAAACAGGTATATATTAGCACCAATGTTAAATGTTACAACTGCTCCTTACCGCAGATTTTGTAGAAAGTTTCAAAAAATAGGTCTTGTGAGTGTACCTATGCTTTATACAAAGCGGATTGAAAAAGAACCTAAATCTGTAGAGAAAGAATTGTACAAAATAGAAGAAGAACGCCCTATAAGTGTTCAACTTATTGGTTCTGATCCTAATGCTCTGAGAAAAACTATAGAGTATCTAAATAGTTATAAATTTGATATATTAGATCTAAATGCTGGGTGCCCTTCAAAAAGAGCTATTAAGGCTCAAGAAGGTGGATACTTAATGAAAGATTTAGAGAAATTGCGAGTTTTAATTAATACAGCAGTAAAATATTCATCAAGACCAATTTCACTAAAAATTAGGACTGGATTTGAAAAACCAGTCAATATTAAAAAATTAACTCAAATAATAAATGAATCCGGTATTGATTTGTTGATTATTCATGCTCGAACTGTTTTAAGTAAGTACTATAATGGAACCTTAGATTTGAATACTGTAAAAGAATTAAAAGAAAGATTAATTATACCCGTTGTTGGTAATGGTGACATTATCAACCCTATAAGTGCTAAGAATTTTATTGATTATACAAATGTTGATGCATTTATGATTGGCAGGGAATCAATGGGAAATCCAGAAATTTTCAATCAAATTCATGAATATTTAGTAAACAAAAAGGTTGTTTTATTTAAAAATCACAGAGAAACGATAGAAAAATATATTAATATTTATGAGGATACGTTAGATTCGTTCCTTAATGGAATTTCATTTCCAATTAGTAATGAATTAATTAAATTCATTGAATTAAAGAGAAATACTATATGGTTGACCAAGAATATTAGAAATTCTTCTAAATTTAGGATCCAAGTAAGCAGAACGAAAAATTTTAATCAACTTAAAAATATATTAGAGGATATATTTACTTATAATTAATAGAATATTTTGAAATTAATACCATAGGTATCCTCTACATTATATACTAAGACTTAATTGAATGAATTACTTAAGAATATTGAAATTTATGATTTTTTAATCTACCAAAAATGATTAATTAAAACAAAATTTTAAAAAAACAAATTTTTTCATATTTAATATAATTTTACAGTGATTATAAATTGAAAAAAAAAAATAGCAATAGACTATCGATAATATCAATAATTTTGATATGTTTGTTATTAATTCCAACTGTTTCAAAATTGATTGAGGTACCAACAACTCCAAGAAATCTTAATTTAGACCCAAAACTCAGTGCAGCACCTCTAATTACTATATACGAGCCTACAAATAACCAACTTTTTGGAAGTACATCCCCTACTTATAGTGTCTGGATAAGAGACCCAATCTTGGGAGTAAATAAGACGTGGTATACTATAGATGGAGGGAGTACGAATATTACTTTCTCATTTAATGGAACTATAGATCCAATAGAATGGGGTCTCCGACCTAATGGAACAGTTATAATTACATTTTATGCTAATGATACCTTAGGTGTGGAAAATTCAAATTCAGTAACAGTACGCAAGGACACCGCTGCTCCTATTATCACAATAACTTCTCCGTCTGACTATGATCTATTTGGTACTGCACCACCACCGGTTACTATCAATTTTAATGATGGTAATTTAGATGAAAGCTGGTATCAGCTCGATAATGGTACAGTAACTACTGATAATTACACCTGGACAGGAAGTATTGCTCAGAGTGTATGGGATCAAGTAGGAAATGGTACAGTTACAATCCTCTTTTATGCTAATGATACGTTTGGAAATGAGAATTCCAATTCAGTAATCGTTTATAAGGACATCAATGCTCCTGTAATTACGATAACATCTCCGTCTGATTATGATCTATTTGGAGATACACCACCACCAGTTACTATCAACTTTAATGATGGTAATTTAGATAAAAGGTGGTATCAATTAGATAACGGGACAATAACTACTAATAATTACACCTGGACAGGAATTATCGCTCAGAGCGTATGGGATCAAGTAGGAAATGGTACGGTTACAATTATCTTTTATGCTGACGATACGTTTGGAAATGAGAATTCCGATTCAGTAATCGTGTATAAAGATATCAGAAATCCCGTTATTTCAATACTGTCTCCGTCAAATTATGACTTTTTCGGAGATACTCCACCACCGGTTATTATAGCATTTAGTGATCCAAATTTAGATGAAAGGTGGTATCAATTAGATAATGGGACAGTAACTACCAATAATTACACCTGGACGGGAAGTATCGCTCAGAGTGTATGGGATCAGGTAGGAAATGGAACAGTTACAATAATTTTCTATGCTAATGATACTGCAGGAAATGAAAATTCGAATTCAGTAATCATATACAAGGATATCAGAGATCCCGTTATTTTAATAACGTCTCCGTCTAATTATGATTTATTCGAGGATACACCACCACCGGTTATAATATCATTTACTGATCCAAATTTAGATGAAAGGTGGTATCAGCTCGATAATGGGACAGTAACTACCAATAATTACACCTGGACGGGAAGTATCGCTCAGAGTGTATGGGATCAGGTAGGAAATGGAACAGTTACAATAATTTTCTATGCTAAT
>CP070831.1:2186194-2191917 GCA_020344955.1 Promethearchaeota archaeon
CTGTCGATTCGGCGCTGTCCAGCTTCGCGGTTACGTCGTACGATCCTTCCAGCGCCCACCACCCTGTTGGTGGAAACTCGATGTCTTCTTCCGACGCGCCCGGGCGGGGTAGCCCGTTGGTCATGAGGTTCCAAGTGGTGCGGTTGAGCCCAGGTTTCGCCCACGTGCGGAACTTGCGGACCAAATCACCGTTCTGAGTGATCTCAAAGGCGACCCTGACGCTGTCTTCCTCGGTGTTCACGATGAAGGATAGGCGTGCGCCCTCTGCACGGTTCTCGCCAGTGAACTTCGCGTCACCGATGAAACGCATGCCATCTACAATTAGTTAAGGAATCAGCCGAAAAGTCAAAAATAATAAGTGCTACAAAAACTTTAAAACTATAAAAGAATAAATTTTGAATTATTAATTTTGAGAATACTGAGAGATTTTCTAAAAACAAGGATATATCATATTTTTCGATTATATGATAGTTTACCAATTCAACCGTTTAGCAAATTTATCACTAAATTTATTTACCTTAAATATGGAGTGAAAAATCGAAATAAAAGAATGATATTTGGAATTGGTCTTTCTCGTACGGGAACAACTTCTCTCAATGATGCTTTAAATCAATTGGGATTTAAATCAAAACATTTTATTTATTTTCCAATTTCTGGTAAAATACCCTACTGGTATTACACTTTAAATAATTATTCCGGTGCAACTGATACACCAGTTGCGGCTAATTATAAAAGATTAACAAAATTATATCCAAATGCAAAATTTATATTAACAATTAGAGAAATAAATTCTTGGCTTGAATCATGTGAAAAATTTTTTAAATATCAATTCCACATGAAAAAAATGAGAAAATGGGTAAAACAGATCCATCTTAAACTATACAATTCATTATATTTTGATTATGAATCGTTTAAAAAGGGTTATTATCAACATTTAAATGGTGTTTTGGAATTTTTTAAAAACAAACCTAATAATTTACTCATTTTAGATATAAATGCAGGGGATGGGTTTGAAAAAATTTGCCCCTTTTTAGGTTTGGAGGTAATTAATAAAAAATTTCCTCATAAAAACATAGCAAAAAAGATTTAATAAATATTAAAGATCCACTTTACGTTTTACTCAGATATTCAATTCCTTTTTTTGAATTTTAATTAATTCTAATATACCTTTTTCTCCTAATTCGATTATTTCAGCTAGCTTCTTTTTTGAAAAAGTCGCACCTTCAGCCGTTCCCTGTAATTCGATAATCTCAGAATCTTCATTCATTACCAAATTAAAATCAACATCAACTTTAGAATCCTCATTATAATTTAAATCTAATAGAATTTGATCATCCTTTATTCCAAGAGATATCGCTGCTAACACTTTATAATTAGGAAATTCGTAAATAAGTTGTTGGTTGTAGAGATAATTAATAGCATCGAAAACAGCAATAAATGCACCTGTAATAGAAGCACATCTAGTTCCTCCATCAGCTTGAATTACATCACAATCGACTTTTATCGTACGTTCACCTAGTCTTTCATAATTGAATGCAGCACGCAAACTACGTCCTATTAACCTTTGGATCTCAACTGCTCTGCCTCTATATGGCTCTCTCTGATTCCTTGTTTGTGTAGCTCTTGGTAGCATTGAGTATTCTGCGGTAATCCAACCTGTTCCGGTATCTACTAAAAATCGTGGAACTGACTCTAATACTGATGCTGTTACTATTACTTTAGTACTACCTTGGGTTATTAGAACAGAACCCTCTGGATATTTAAGAAAATTTCTTTCAAAAGTAGTTTTTCTTAATTCATCAAAACTTCGACCATCAAATCTTATTTTACCTGACATCTTAAATAATTCCTGTCACTTATAAATAAAAGTCTGAGATTTTAAACTATAAATACTTAAATTTATAATTTAAATTCGAAAAGGTATATAAATATATTTTTTGTAAAGTAATAAATTTTCTATAATTAATTTTATTCTAGATTTTTAATCAGTGACTTTTAAACTTTGAATAAGTTTACATGCATGTATAATTTCTCTCCAAATATTTTCAACACTAGCTTTTTCTAATATAATAGATTTTAATTTAATCCTTTCAATGATTTCCTCCTCTCTTTGAGATTGATTTATGACCATATGAGCTTTCTTTTTGATTTTACCAATTTTTAAAACAGTCTTCCCTCTTTTATTTAAAAGATTAAGGAGTTTATCATCTATTTTATCTACTTTCTTTCTATACCTTCTTAAATCCTCATTTTGAAACATCTTCTCTTTCATTTAAAATCTACTCTTTATTTAACCAAAAAATAGGAAAAAGTTATATTTTTTAAAAAAAAGGTTGTAAATTCAATTCCATTGCCGCAACAGGGAACTCTAGTTTGAAGTTTATAAGTACCTCAGGATGAATCTCACCAATCTCACCAATTTTTACACCTTTATATATAATACTTCCATATCGACCATCAATATAACTAGGATTTCTTTCAGATATAATCTCATAATTCTCATAAAATCCCAGTGAAGTCATTATGAAATCCAAGGTAGATCTTATTTCTGTAAAATCAGCTAACTCATGATAAGTCACAGCAGATAGATGAACTTCCCTTTTAGTTCCTGTTTCCTCGCTATTATCAATTAAAATAATATCTCCAACCTCAAAAATCCTAATGGGTTTTTCTTCGGAACGATTATTAAATAGGGTCTCCATTAATTTTGGTAAAAGTGTAGTTCTGGTTGTATTGTATTCTTTTGAAACTGGATTTATAATTTGAACATGATTTGATTCTTTAAAATCTTGTTTCATGTAATTATAATGCCTTTCTGAGTTAGTTAAAATGAAGTTAAGAACTTCTAAATATCCAGCACCGATCATTATTGTCCTTAATTTATTAGAAAATGATTGAATTGGATGATATTTCCCGATGCATCCTTCCCTAATTGTTTTGGGAATGTTAAAATAACCATAACCTATTGCAACTTCTTCAGTAAAGTCAACAGAGTGTATAATATCTCCTCGAAAGGGTGGAGTATAAACATTGAGAAAACCTTTCTTTTTAGATTTAGTAGCATCCATTCTAACTTTCTTTAAGCATTTTATCATGTCTTCTGGACTCAAGTTTAAACCTAAGTAGCTATTAATATAGGAAATCTCGATTTCCCATTCTGTAGATTCTAGATTTGGAGTGATAATTTCTCTCTCTCTCTCATAATTTACCTTAACGGTTTCCAATTTCGCACCCATGTCCGCTAAAGTTGTAGATAAAATATTTAGTGCTAGATTAATAGCTTTAAAGTCTGTACCAGTTAAATCTAAAAATAAATTTTTTGTCTTGTCTGTAACTTCTGTTAATTCTCCATTAATTACTGGTGGAAATGAAAGTACTTCATTCTTACTATCAAGAATAATTGGATATACGTCTTTTTCTTCTAGTATATGAGCATATTCAATGCCTTTTTCATGAAGCAACAAAATTTCTTCAAGGTTCATTGGATAACCATCTCCATGTAGCGGTATAAAACTTATAGAATCAGGTTTAACAGCAGTGTATCTATATGGGGGTTCAATTTTATCTAAGTCATGTACTCCTATTGCTACTTTCTTTCTATCTCGACCTACTGCCCAATGAAGATGTTCTTGAATATTCATCAAAGTTGCTACTTCATCTTCATCTAAATCAATATTTCGAACAACTCCACAAACAATATAAGGTCTTACTTTTTTAACACTTGGATCCACATTTAAAACAATTTCACTCGAACCTAATTCATATTTTGGCAAACCTAATTCTAATTCATAATAACCTTTCAAAGCTCTCGCTATTCCTTCTGGACTTGAAAAATCAGGTCTATTAGGATTATATTCTACTTTTATTGTTTGTTCTTCTTCATTAATGTTTTCTAGATCTAAACTAATCCATTGTAAATCATATTCTAATTCTTTAATTTCAAGTTTTTTACCTACTAACTTTTCTAATCTCTCAATTTTTAAATCTAACGTTGGCAAATTTCCTCCTCCTTTTAGTATGATTGTCTTCTTAACCATTTAATTGGATTAATATATATATCTCTCATATCATCTCGATCATAATATAACATAGCAATACGTTCCAAGCCCTGCCCCCAAGCTAAGACGCGAGTTGGCTCTTTTATTCCCCAAGGATATGTTACTTCTGGTCTAAAAATTCCTGAACCCCCCATTTCAAGCCATTCTCCCAACTTATCAAAGTATGCAAATACCTCCATGCTTGGTTCAGTATAGGGGAAAAATCCTGGTCGGGTTATAATTTTTTCAAATCCCATCTTTCTATAAAATTCAGATAACAACCCAATCAAATCTCCTAACGTGACATTATCATCAATTACAATCCCTTCAACTTGAGTAAATTCTGCCAGATGTGACCTATCTACTCTTTCATTACGAAAAACTCTATCTATAGAAAACACCTTTACTGGTACTTTCTCATTATTCCTGTAAAAATCTGCTATTCTCCTTATAGTAGTTGCTGTAGTATGTGTTCTTAAGACAGTCTTTTTAGCTATATTTATATCCCAATCATAGCCCCATCCATGAGAGCCGGAGGCACCACCATTTTCATGTGTTTCCTTAACTGCTTGAACTCGATCTTTTTCAGGCAATTTAGCAGTTTTAGGGTTATTTAAATAAAATGTGTCTTGCATTTCTCTTGCAGGATGATCTTGTGGTTGATATAAAGCATCAAAGTTATAAAAAGCACTTTCTATAATGGGACCTCTAATTTCTGTGAATCCCATTGATAAGAAAATTTCTCTAATTTCATTGATTAATTTGATCATTGGATGTAGTTTCCCCGCTTTTAATAATGGCCCTGGTTTAGAAACATCAAAAGATTTTAATTCGTAGTTTTTCCAAGTTCCTGAACTGAGCATCTCTGGAGTAATTTTACTGATTTGTTCTAACTGTTTTATTTTAGAAATTGCAATTTTTTTCCCCTTTTCAGTTAAATAGACGATCCTCTGAGTTTGGCGTTTTCTCTCAATTAGTTTTCTTTTATTTAACAGATCGATTTGGTATCTTTCATCGTTAGATAAAGAAGAATAATCGATTATATTATCTTTCTCGAATTTTTGAAGAAATTGTTCTGTTTCTGTTTCAGAAAACTCTTCTGAAATAAGAAATATTTTATTTTCTCCTGATGCATTACTCTGAGCAACCCAACGGTTTTTTTTCAAATTTGAAATACCAACATAAAAAATATTCCTTTTCAATTTCGATCTTTTACTCAAATCATCGATACTTATTTCTTTAATATTATTTTCTAACAAAACATTTAGTAATTGACGCTCAGGTAATCCTTTTTTTAAATAAGCGAGACCTTCATCATTTAAAGAAATTTGATAAATCTCCTCTTCATCAAAAGCACCTAGATCATACTCAATTAATTCATTTACTGCTGACATGAGTACTATATAATCTATTTTCAATTCTTTTGCTAGATCTTTCTCTAATACTTTAGCGGGACTTTTCTTTAATTGTTTTAAAATTTCTATTGTTTGCTTTTTGAGTTTAACTGTCATATACTATAACTAAAACTTTTTACTCTTTTATTATATCTTTTAAAATCTCTAATGTATTTAAATGTTTCGTGGATTAAATCATTGTAAATCGCCCGATCTCGAATTAGAAGGATTTTTTTATTTTAAATGCTTAAATTATTTTCTTCAATAAAAGTAGAACCAAATTGTCCGCAGC
>CP070831.1:2192017-2196205 GCA_020344955.1 Promethearchaeota archaeon
AATCTAACATAATTTTCTCTTTCAGTTTCTTCTAATATATCTTTAATTTGCTTGATAGTAGATTTTAGTTTGGGAATTATAATGTTTTTTAACCCATTAATTCTTCTATTAATTTTTTTAAAGTTTACTGCGACATTTAATATTAAATCCTCTATTTCAGAAAAATTTATGATTTTGTTAAAAAATTCTTTCAATTTAATAATTAAATCATCAAGATAATGGCTTGTATTTTCAAAAGTATATGCTGGGAGTTTTTCTTCTTGAAATAATTCATATTCAATTTGGGAGATAACAATCCCCATTTTTTTTATTGTTTGAATCTCTATTCTTGGTTTAAATTGAATCCTACTTAATTTACTGATGAGCTTGACCTCATTTTTACCCATCTCTTCATAAGTATGGTTTAAAAATAGAAGGGATTCTTTAAGTGAGATTATGAGTTCTTTTCTGTGAGAGTTATATTCTTTCCATAATTTCTTAATTTGAAGAATGAGTTGTTCACGTCTAAATTCTAGAAAATTTTGACCCTTAACGGCAAACATCAATCTCTTCTTTAGATTAATTAAATTTGTTTTAGTTGGCTTAATTTCACGGAAACTTATAACTTACACCTTCTTCTTATAATATTTATTAATAAATTCAGAATGAATTCTAATTAATTGCTTTTCATCTAAATTAGATAACGTTTCCCATGCGATATCAAGGGAATGCATTATTTCTCGATTTTCATTAAGTTTTTGATTAAGAAATCGTTGTTCAAAATCCATTCCAAATTGTAATAAATTTTTTTGATCATCATTTAATCCGTCCTCTCCAACAATTGAGATCAGATCTCTGACTTCTAAATAACTAGAGTAAGATGATAATAATTGAGAACTAACATCAGGATGATCTTCTCTTGTATTTTCTTTACCAATTGCATCCTTCATCAATCTTGATATTGATGCTAGAACTTCAAAAGGAGGATATACTCCCTTCTTATGCAAATTACGGCTTAGAACTAATTGTCCTTCGGTAATATAGCCAGTAGTATCGGGTATTGGGTGAGATATATCATCATTTGGCATTGTAAGAATCGGAATCTGAGTTATAGATCCTTTTTTTCCTTTAATTTTACCTGTCCTCTCAAAAATTGATGCAAAGTCAGAATAAATATAGCCGGGGTAACCCTTTCGACTTGGAATTTCTTCTTTTGCTGAACTGAGTTCTCTTAAGGCTTCTGCATAATTCGTCATATCTGTTAAAATTACTAAAACATGCATGTCTTTTTCAAAAGCATAATATTCAGCAGTGGTTAATGCTATTCTTGGAATGATTAATCTTTCGATGATAGGATCATCTGCAAAATTTATGAAAGAAATAATATTTTGAAGTGTTCCACTCTCTTGAAAGCGGTTAAAAAAATAAATTGCTTCATCTTGAATTATTCCAATGCCACAAAAAATTATTGCAAAAGACTCCTCTGAAGTTACTTTTGCTTGAGTTGCTATTTGAGCAGCAAGTTTATTATGAGGTAGTCCCTGTCCACTAAAAATGGGTAATTTTTGACCTCTAATAAGAGTAAATAATCCATCAATCACCGATATCCCTGTGTGTATAATATCTACGGGATATTCTCTCGCAAATGGATTAATAGGTGTCCCATTAATGTCTCTTCGGATATCGGTTAGTACATCAGAATCCAAAACACTTTTAGTTTTTATATCAATAGAGTATCCAAGTGAGTTGAATGTTTGCCCAAACATGTCTTTTGATATATTTATTTTAAAGATATCTTCTGTAAATATAATTTCTGCGTTTTCAGAGGATAATCCTAAAGTATCTTCAAATACTTCAACAACTATCACCTCCTCACTCATCTTTACTATTTGTCCTGTTCTGATATTACCATCATCAGTTTTAATTTTAACTATTTCCCCATATTGAGCAGTATGCTCATTTTTTAAAAATAAAAGTGGTCCGATTATCTGTTGGATCTTCTTATAAATAACGCTCATTTTTTTTTATACACACCATAATTCAATTTTAGTTTTTCTATCTCACTTATTAATTGTGTTTTTAAACTTTCAATTTCATTAAAATCATCATTCTCAATAGAGCGATTAACTCTTAATATTTTATTTATAATGTAAAGTTCCTTTACATTATCGACATAGAATCCTTCTTTAAGAAGTTCTTTACTCTCATTATATATTAAGAGGATCAATTTAATCATTCCAAGTAATTTCTTTACACTTGTATAGCAATCAATCTCATCAAAAGCATTTTGAATTAAAAATCCATCTTTTATTAACTTAGCAATAAATATAATGAGCTGTTGATCTTCAGGTAAGTTTTCTTCCCCTATTAATTGAGTAATATACTTTAATTCATTATCTTTTGATAAGATTTCATTTACTTGTTTACGACATTCAAGCCAATCAAAATCTATTTCCACCCAATCTAAATCTCTTTCATTCCACCAATCAGAAATATATTCTGGATAATTTGAATATGAATTTAACCAATTAATTGCCGGGTAGTGTTTTGAATATGCCAATCCAGCATCTAGTGCCCAAATACCTTGAACAAAATTTTTGGTAGTTGTTGTTACAGGTTCACTAAAATCCCCTGCGGGGGGAGAAATAGCTCCAATTATTGTTAATGACCCAATTTTTTTTTTATGATTTGAATCAGTTCCTAATAATTCCACAAAACCTGCTCGTTCATAAAAACTTGAAAGTTTAGAAGGCAAATAAGCAGGAAAGCCTTCCTCTGCAGGCATTTCTTCTAATAATCCAGAAATTTCTCTTAGTGATTCAGCCCATCTTGATGTACTATCAGCTAAAATTGCAACGTCATATCCCATATCTCGATAATATTCTGCAATGGTAATTCCAGAAAAAATACTAGCCTCACGCGCAGATACAGGCATATTTGATGTATTAGCAATAAGTATTATTCGTTCTAATAAAGGACGTCCAGTTTGGGGCTCAATTAATTTAGAAAATTGATTCAAAACGTCTGCAATTTCATTTCCTCTCTCACCACATCCTACAAATACAATTACATCTGCATCACACCACTTGGCTAAAGATTGTTGAATAACTGTTTTACCTGTCCCAAATCCCCCTGGAACTGCAATAGTACCACCTTTAGTTATTGGAAATAATAAATCTATAACTCTAATACCTGTAATTAATGGTTCAAAAGGTAACTTTCTTTCTTTAAATGGCCTAGCTCTAGTTACGGGCCATTTTTGTAACATTGAATAAGATTTCTCTATATTATTTGTTTTTAATCGATAAATCTCATCTACTATTCTGTAATCTCCTTCTTGAGCAATAAATGATAATTTTCCTTTGATAAATGGTGGTATCATTATTTTATGTTCTATTAAAGGTGTCTCCGTCACTGTTCCGATTATATCCCCTCCAGAAAGGTTTTCATTAACCTTTCTTTGAGGTGTAAAATGCCAGGTTGTTTCACGAGATATTGGACTTATTTCTAATCCTCTTTGTAATCCACCATCATTGTAAAGTTCAAATGCATTTTGCAGAGGTCTCTGGATTCCATCAAATATTCTTCCTAATAATCCAGGAGCCAACTCCATAGAGAGTGGTTCATCTAAACTAATAACTTCTTCATTAATTCTTAAATTTGTTGTATTTTCATAAGCTTGGCAAACTATATGATCAGAATGAATTTGAATAACTTCTCCCAAAATATTATAATTGGAAACTTTTATTAGATCATGAAGTTTTACGTTCTTCTCTAATCCTTTTACTTTAATTAAAGATCCTGTTATTGCTGAAATTTTTCCACGAAGTAAATTTTTTTTATATTTGGATTTGATCATATTGTTTGAGATATTCCACTATTTTTAATTTTTGATTTTGGATGAACAATGTGAAATCTTTTTCAATTTCCTTGATTTCTAAATCATTAATAATTTTTGATATTTCACTTTGGATAAAAGAAGTCTTTTTATTAATTAAGTTATCAATTGTATAATCATAGGAAATTAATCCACTTCTTAATGAAATTTTAAAACCTCCAATAAAATCAAATTTATCTTTGTTAATTTCAACTGGATTTTTAAATAAATCTTGAATTTTTTCTGAATTTTGGAGAAAATAATTATAATCTTTTGAATTAAAAATTACTTCTATTGCTTGAGGTTTATCAATAGTTTTTTTAACACTCTTA
>CP070831.1:2196305-2211532 GCA_020344955.1 Promethearchaeota archaeon
ATCTTGAAGAATTAATTTTTATAATAATAAATGAATTATCAACATATTTTAATTTTAACTTGGATTTTCAAAGCATCTTAAATTCAAATCTACCTCACTTATGGAATATATTTAAATTTGTTTGTAATAAAATTGATTCACATTTGCTTTTAATCTTCAACAATATCGAATATTTAGAGCCTGAACTGTTTCAAAAATTCTTACAGTTCAGTAAAGAAGAAAATATTACAATGATATCTACAATTAACAAATTTTCACGACCAGGAACTATAGATTTACTTTCTGAATTTGATTTCAAACATAAATTGAATTTTTTCACATATCACGAACTTTTTTCTATTCTTAAACAAAGAGCTTTATTAAGTTTTTCATATGAAATTGATAAAGACTTAATTAGATATATAACGGATTTAATTTGTGATCAATATGTGCCTGTAC
Organism: Promethearchaeota archaeon; assembly: GCA_020344955.1. Lineage (GTDB taxonomy): Archaea > Asgardarchaeota > Lokiarchaeia > Sigyniarchaeales > SOKP01 > Loki-b32. Next base: position 2,196,744 of record CP070831.1, read on the forward strand.
CGGGAAAAGGAATTGAAATTCTTCGAGATATATACCCAATTTTAAAAAACAATAAAAGTACTAATAACTTTGAATTGTTGGAGATTTGTCAAAATGAGTTTGATGCTTTCCAAATCTCAGATGAATTTAATATAATAAATTATCTTTCAGAAGAAGATATATTAACTGTTATATTCTTAGATAATCTTTCAAACTTTTTTATAAGTAAAATGAATTATTACATCTCATTGAATGAATTACAAGAATTATATGAACTTTCTTGTGAGGCTTTAGATTATACCAAGAATTATCATGAATTTCATGTTCTAATCGAAGAAATGTTAATTAAAGGGCTAATAAAATCCTCAAAAAGGGATTTATATAAAAATTTGAATTATGATTTTCTTGATAACATAACTAGTGAATTTTTCTTTACATTAATAAATCCTAAACAAATAAAGGTTATAATTGATACATTTTTTAATCAATAAGGAAAATTTTGTTTCTAAGATTAAATTTCTTTTTAATTTCAGCAAAAAAAATTAATTAGAATTGCTTTTTAAAATAAGAAAATATAATCCAGATTTTTTTAGAATGCTATATGAAATATTTATAGGAGTAATCACACTATTTTTTTAATAATAAGAAAGAAAGATATGGAGATAAATTTTGACTCACATTAAAAAAATTTCTATGAGTGGTTTTAAATCATTTGGAGATCGAACGGTAACAATTAAGCTCTCAAGTGGTTTTACTTGTATAGTTGGTCCAAATGGTGCTGGTAAATCTAATATAATAGATGCATTATGTTTTGCATTAGGTCGGTTGAGCAAGAAAACTATGAGGGCAAAAAGTCTAGAGGATCTAATCTTTGCTGGATCACGAGGTAAAAATCCCTCTCAAAGAGCAGCAGTTACATTATATTTTGATAATTCTGATAATGTTTTTCCAGGAGGTACAGACACTTTTGAAATTACACGCACAATAAAGAAAGGTGGGGGAGGCGGATATAAAATGAATGGAGTTAAGACTACTCGTCAACAAATACTAAATGCATTAGCAGCAGCAAATATTGATCCTGATGGGAGTAATCAATTTGTCCTTCAAGGAAAAATTGTTGAATTAACTCATATGAATTCAGAAGACCGAAGAAATTTCATTGAAGAATTAATTGGGCTCCAGAAATATGATGAAATGAAAGATGCAACATTAAAAGAATTGGAGAAAGCTGAAAGAGATTTAGGTCAATTTGAAGCAATCTTTAAAGAAGTATCAGCGCAACTGAAAAAAGTCGAGAAAGAGAAAAATGATGCTTTAGCTTGGAAGGAATTAGATGAACAAATAAATTTCTTAAATTCTCAGTTGATTGCTTTAAAAATCTCAAAATTGCGAGAAGAAGAAGATGAACTAGAAAAAAAAATCGAAAATTCTTTAAAAATCATTGAAGAATTGAAGGAAAAAATAAACCGACAGGAAGATGTTTTAAAACAAGAATCTTTAGTAATGGATAACATTCAAAAAACAATTTCAGAGAAAGAAAAGGAGAAAGAAGAAATAATTGAAAATATAACTCAAATAAAGACTCAGATATCGTCAAGTCAAACAACTTTAAATTTAGCAGAAAAATCGATCGAAAAATTAAATAAGGAAATAGAGACTCTTGAAAGTAAACAAATGGAACTTGAGGAGGGACAAACTTTTGATACTTTAATAGAGGGAGTATCAAATGAAATTTCTGAATGTGACAATCATATTGAAGAAGCTAAGAAAGAAATTGAAAAAAGACAACAAAATCAAGCTGAATTAGATATTAAAATAAAAAATACTGAGGATGAAAAATCTCTCTTTAAAGCAGAAATTTCCAAAATACAACAAACTATATCATCTAATAATGCTCAAATTAAGATGCTCAGAGGAACTATAAATAAAAATGAAGAAAAGAAGGAAAAATTAGAATTTGAGTTGGAAAAATTGAAGAGAGATGCTGAAAGTATCGATGAAGCTATTCAAGAAGCTAAAAAAACAGAATCAGAAATTAGGAAACAAATAAATGATTTAAATGCCAAAATATCTAAAGAAAATCAAAATCAAAAAGATCTTGAAAATAAAATAAACAATATTCAATTAGAGAAAAATCAAATGACTTCTAAATTGGCAGATTCTCAAGCTTTCTTATCTTCCTTAAATACAGAAATAAAAATGAACCAAGAAAGCATTCAAGAGTTAAACGAAAAGAAATCTTTTATTAAACAAAAAATCGCTGATTTAAGTAAAGGAAGAGATGCTGAAAGAGCTGTAAAAGATTTATTGAAAGAAAATGATACTCTAAATAAAGATCTAAGTGGATTAAGAGCAGATTTAAAGCAAGAAAATTCAATTTATAGAAAAAATGAGCAAGATCTTGAATTATTAAAGATGAAGAAATATTCATTTGAATCTGAAATTAACGATAATAATGCAAAAATTGAAAATATCAATACAGAACTAAAAATTCTTACAAAAGAATTAACAAAATTAGATCGAGAAAAGAATAATTTAGAAGTACAGGTTGATACCTTAAATAAAAATATCAAAAATATTACAGATGAATCAGAAAAATCTAGAACCAAAAAAGAGAATATTCAAAGGCGCTTAGAAGATCTTTCACAAGAAAAAGAAAACCTTACTAAAAAAATTGAGGCATCTGAAGAAGAATATGATAAAAATACAAAAGATATAACAGGGATTCTACAAATTTTAAATATGCTTACTCAGAACATCAATATTTCAGTTGAATCTATTAAAAGTAACATACAACAATCAAACGCAGAAGCGATCGAATCTTCAGCGGAAGATTTCAAGAAATTTATATTAGATATAATAGATATTATGAAATCAGTCGAGGATATTGGTGGTGACTCAGGGAAATCCACTGAAATGACAGAAATGCTAGGTTCTATTATGCAAACCTTAAAATTATTTACAGATAATGCTGATGATACAATTAGTCAATTAATCGATAGAGTAAAAGAATCAGCTGATGTTGAAGTACAATCTTCAACTTCTACATTTGATAGTTTTGTTCAAGATTTAATGGAAATCCTTGAAAATGTTTACCTATCTTTAAGAAAATTAACGATGTCTAAAAGTCAGGAATTATATAAACAATTGGAAGATATTTCAGAAAATATCAAATCTCAAACGGATGATTTTAACAAGATTGAAAAACAACTAGCAGAAAGTAATATTCAAGAAAAGCACTTTTCAGAAAATCTTTCATCTTTTAATAAAAGACTTGAAGAAATTGGTAAAAGAAATACTGAATAAGATGAAAGAATTAAAAAAGCAGAAGAAGAAATTATCGAAAGAGAAGAAATCGTTAATAACAGGCAATTAGAGGTTGACAACTTAGATAAAGCGATACAGAAATTAACTGATTCTAAGGATACATATTGGGAGAATATTTCGAAAATCCAAGATGATGTAGATAAAAAACAAAAAGATTTAGAAAGTCTAAGAGAAAAATTACAAGAATTACATGGAATACAGAATTTGTTTGATAGTATTGTGGAGATTGATGAAAATGTAGAGAGATTGAATAATACTATTGGAGAAAAGAAAACACTAATAATAAATACAGAGGAAAATATCAAAAATATTCAAGTTGAACAAGATACGATGCAAAAAAGTATTGACGAGCTTATTCTTCAAAAGGAGAAATTCTGGGAGATAACAGAAAGTTTACGAAAACAAATAGATGATGAAAATAAAAAGCTTGAAGATACAATGGATCGTCTAAGAGCTCTTGAAAATGTAATGAGACTTATCAATTCTATCGAAGATATTAAAAAAGAAAATATGGAATCGAATAAAAGAATTGAAACCTGTTTAAATGATATAGAAGGCTTAAATTCTCAAGTTGAGGGAATTCAAAAGAATGTGGATCAAAAGCAAGAAGTAATAGATTCTTTAAGGAATGAAAAAACTGTAGAGTTAGAATCCCAAAAAGCAGCTCAGAAAAAATTAAACAAATTGAATAAAGAATTACAAAAATCTCAAGGAAAATTAAATGAATTAAATAAAAATAAAGAACGAGAACAAAAGATTATAGGATTAGGTCAAGATATAAAAGATACTGAAGAACAAATAGAATCCATAAAAAAAGAGTTAGATAATTTTAACGAAGATTTAGAGAATGAAAATCTGAAGAAAAATGAAAAACAAAAAGAGATTGATGCATCCACTCATGAAAAGGATGAATCCTGGAAAAAACAAAAACAATATCAAAAAATTATAACTGATTTAAAATCAGATTTATCTATGGAAAATTCAAAGGTAAACAATTTTGAATCAAGAAAATTAATGTGTACCGATCAAATCGAAACTTTATTCCAGCGTTCCAAAGAATTTGGGTCATTGCCACCTGTGACTGATGATTTAATAGAATCGGAATTACAATCAGATATCGTAGAATCAACAAAAAAGAAAAAAACCCTTGAACCTGTAAACTTAAAAGCCATTGAACAATATGATACTGTAAAAGAAAGGTTTGACGAGATAGATATGAGAAGGCAGACAATTCAACGAGAGAGGAAATCAATCCTTGATGCAATTGATAAAATTGAACTTGAGAAAACACGAACCTTTATGAAAGCTTACCATGAAATCAATCGAGAATTTTCGCGTATATTTCAGAAACTTTCTCCTGGAGGATCAGCAAAAATGATATTAGATCGTCCAGACAAACCTTTTGAAGGAGGTATAAGTATTGAAGCAAGACCCAGAGGTAAAAAGATTAGTTCATTGGAAATTCTAAGTGGAGGTGAAAAGACATTGGTAGCTCTTTCATTTATTTTTGCTGTCCAAGAATTTTATCCTGCTCCATTTTATATAATGGATGAAATTGATGCTGCTTTGGATGGTCCTAATGTACACCGTGTCTCAATGGTTATCAAGGAATTTGCTTCACAAGCTCAATTTATGGTGATTAGTCATCGTGAGGAAAATATAGTTAATGCAGATAGAATATATGGAGTATCAATGCAACAAAGTGGAATAACTGATATATTTAGCGTTGATCTCGAAGAAGAGGCAAAACGACTTCTTGAGCTTGAAGATGTCGAGCCAACTATCACAGAATGAGGTGGTGAGTAAAAATTTCGGAAAACGAAAAAAAAACACTTACTGAAATTTATAAATTTAATGAATGGACTGTAAAAGAATTAAGAGAATTTGCTTCGAAGAACAATATTAAAATTGCTTCTAAATCTAAGAAAAAAGATATCATTGGATTACTTCAAGAAATTGTTTCCTCTCCAGAATTCATAGATAGAACACAAGAAAGTGATGAAGTAGAAGAAGAACTAATTGCGGAATTTGACGATGAAGAAGATCTCGCTTTATTGAGAAAAGAAAAAACCGAACTAAAATTTTGGCAAAAACCACCATTTTCTAGTCTATTAGACACTGAATTAGCAAAAGAATCAGAAATAGCTTTTTATGATTTAGCAAAATTGGTTGATGAATTTTTTGATCAGATGCTACATGAAGAGTTGATAAATTATAAGATTTCAGGAATTGCATTAAAAACATCTGCAACTTTGCATCATTATAAAATTTCAAGCATAATTAGAGAAGAAGAACAAATTCAAAAAAGGGAGGAATTGGAGAGGTTCAGACAACAACATGGTAGGTCTATTCCAAAAGCCTTACCACAGCCAATTCAACCTAAAATGCAAATAGCTACAAAAGAAGAATTATTTGATGCGATGAGATCTGCCATTATAGAAGTTATGCAGAATAAGGAAAAATTGAGACGTCGTCGGATAAGAAAAGAAGAATTACACCAACAAAGAATCCAGATGAAATCAAAAGCTCAACTCCCAAAAGAACTCTTAAAGCATATTAGTGGGAGAGATCAAACTATAGAAGAATTGCATGACTCATGGTATAATCGTATAAAAGCTACTATTGATTTAAATAATAAAGAATCTAGTTTTTATGATTTAACAGAGATTATTAAAAACGAAGAAAATAGTAGTATTGGACGGAAATTTTCTTTTGTCCGTATGTTTTTAGCTTTAATGTTCCTATCTACTGGAAATAAATTATCTTTGTCTCAAGATGAAGATTTTCAAGATATTAGTATTAATATTTAATAAAATTTAGATTATTAATCTAAGTTAAAAGTGGTGATACTATGGAAAACAATACTGAAAATGATCAAAATGAAAAATCTGAAGAAGATTTAGAAAAAATTGAAGAAATCAACTCACAAGATGAACCAGATCTACAAACAGATATTTCATTATTAAAAGATTATGAGGAAAATCAAATTATTGAAAGTGACTCTCAAGCAAATTTAACTGAAGAAATATCAGAACCTACGATGCTTGATGAAGAATCATTAAAAGATCAAATGAGAATGTTTCATCGAAATTTGGTAGAGGCTTCTTTATATGCAGCAGGAAGGCCATTAACAATAGAAGAAATCTCTACTAAATTAGAATTTCCTAAGAAAGAAGTTGAAGAATTAGTAAATGAAGTAGCATATGATTATTTAGAACGTAATACAGCCCTTGTGATCGCACAAATTGGAGATAGGTATCAAATGCAAATTAGACCAGAATATACAGAAAAAGTTTCTAAATTTGCCAAAGGAGGAGCTATAGCCGAAAGATATTTGAGAACTTTGACTGTCATTGCTTTAAAGCAACCAATTTTAAAATCAATGGTTATTAAACTGAGAGGTTCTGGGGCATATGAACATGTAAAGTATCTTATAGATAATGGATTTATAAATGCCGTGAAAAAAGGAAGAACTCATGAATTAACAACAACGGATAAATATGCGGATATGTTTGGATTACCAAAAGATAGAACTCAATTGAAGCGTGCAATGGTTACACAATTAGGAATTGAAGAAATATCAAGGGATGAAACTCCAGATGAAGATGAACACTATGATAGGGCAGAAACTTATAGTGAGGTTGAACCTATGCATGAAAATGAAGAAGAAGAAGATTAATTAAATTTTGAAAAATCTCTATTACTTAAAAATTAAAACTGTAATATTCAAGTCTTCATTATATTGCTTCAAATCTGATTTTTCTTTGATATTTTTTTCCTGAGATTTCTCAATTATTTCAAGATTCTCTATTCTAAGAGTATTTATAATATCTCTTTGGAGGTTATCAATCTTTTTAAGTCGATTTGTATCTGCAATCAAAATAACTTTATTAATACTTTGATTTAAAGGTATTTGAAGCATTGATTTTCCCATCCTTAGAAATTTTATAATATCAATAATTAGTTTTCCGTCATTAGCAGAATCTTCTGAAATCTTATCATAAATCAATGGCCATTTTTCTAAATGGACTGATTTTAGATTCTTAAATCGTTTATAGAGAATTGAGTAAATTTCTTCTGAAATAAATGGCATTATAACAGAGATTATAGTTAATAATCTATAAAAAAGGTTTAATGCATTCTTTAAGGAAGTCTCTCGCATTTTTTGGTTTTCAGAATAAAATTTGTGCTTTACAGCTTCAACATAATTATCACAAATTTCATTCCAAAAAAAAGTGCGTAATATCATCATAGCTCCATGCCAATTGTATCCTTCAAAATATTGTGTCATTATATCCAAATTTTTATTAAATTCTGAAAAGAAATAGCTCTCTATAGCGGATAATTCATTAGGATTAACATTAAGGTCGCCAATCTTAGTCTTATTTAAATTTAAGTATAAAAATCGATAAGCATTCCAAATCTTAGTTAATAATCTTGAAGCACCAATTAACTGTTCATACCTTCTATGATATTTTTTATTAAATTTCTCTTCTGGAAGTTTCTTTATTTCTTCTAGAATAAAACCATTTGAAACTGGTTGTTTGGTTTGTAAATTTATCCATGTAAATTCAAATGGATAATCATCACCTAGAGAACCCATAGCTGTCCAATATCTTATAGCATCAGCACCGAATTCGGGCATAACTTCTTCTGGTGCGATATAGTTACCAAGACTCTTTGACATATGTCTTCCATCTGGACCAGCAACCATTCCATTAATCATTGCTTCATAGAAAGGTGCTTTTCCAGTTAAAACTTTACAGCGAAATAAGGTATAAAATAACCAAGTACGGATGATCTCATAACCCTGTGAACGATGAACTTTAGCATCCATATATGCTCTTTTAAAGAACTCATCATCTTCAGTCCATTTTGATATTTCTAAAGGAGTAAGGCTAGAATCTATCCAACAATCACAAACGTCTTTCTCACCGATAATTTTTTTACTTTTACACTTTGAACATTGTTTGACGGGAGGTGGAATTTTAACAGGGTTTAATGGTAAGGCCTCTCTTTTTGGTGGTATAATTTCACCACAATCCCTGCAATACCAGAATGGTATAGGTGTACCAAAAAAACGCTGACGTGAAATAACCCAATTCCAATCTAATCCATCTGCCCAATCTATTAACCTTTGCTTTTGTTTTTTGGGATACCATTTCATCTTATCGCTAGATTCTATAATTTCCTCAGTGAAATCTCTAACATTTATAAACCACTGATAAACTGGTAAATACTCTATGGGTTTTCTACAAGTATCACGTTCTGAATGTACAACTATATTATGCTCATAATCTTCTATTTTTTCAATTAATCCTTTCTTATCAAGGTCTTTAACAATTTGTTCTCGAGCTTCCATAATAGTTAAACCTTGATATTTAGAATTTTGATTCATATGACCATCTTCGGTAAAAATTTGGATCTCATCCAAATCATATTCAAATTTCCATTTAATATCCATCTCATCTCCGTACGTACAAACATAAACCACACCAGTACCAAAATTCATATCAATTGAAGGATCCATATAAACCCTTACGGTTCTATTCGTAAATGGGATTTTAATTTGAGCAGCAGAAATATCATAATAACGCTCGTCATTTGGATGAACCATTATGGCAACACAAGCTTCCATATATTCAGGACGAGTTGTAGCAATAGTAATAAACTCATTTTCTCTATCTATAATTGGTAACTTTATATACCATAATTTTCCTAATTCTTCTTGATACCCTACTTCTGCTTTTGCTACAGAAGTTTCACAATTTACGCAAAAATGCGTTGGAAATTTGTCTCTATATAGTAAACCTTTTTCATAAAAATCTAAGAGTGATAATTGAACTTTTCGTTTATAATCATCATTCATAGTCCTATAAGTATATTTCCAGTCCGTTGAATACCCCAAATCATCCAATTGTTTAGTCATATTTCTAATGTTATGTTCTACCCATTCTATACATTTTTCTAAAAAGTTTTCACGATCATCTTTAGAAATACCATAATTCTTGGTTACTGCTAACTCAACAGGTAGTCCATGACAATCCCATCCTTGTGGAAAATATACATTTTGTCCTTTCATTCTGCGGTATCTAGCTACAAAATCAATCCAAGCATAATTTAAATATTGTCCTATATGTAATACTCCGCTGACAAAAGGAGGAGGTGTATCAATTGAGAATACTTCATCTTTCCGGTTTTCATCAAATGCATAAATCTTATTTTTATCCCAATAATTCATCCATTTCTCTTGAATTACTTTAAAATTATACCTTTTTGGATATTTTGTTTCTTGTGCCATTTGAATTCGCTTTCTGATATATTATAATATAATGGACCTGACGGGAATTGAACCCGTGACCTCTTGAATGCGAATCTTGAAATTAAGCATATTTCTTAATAGAATCAAGCGATCTTCCACTGATCTACAGGCCCAACTATAATTATTAAGTATTTATATTGTTAAAATCAGAATACCTAAAATTTTTTATTATTATTAAATATTTTAGAGAAGTTAGATTAATATTGAGTTCGAGCTATTATATCGTTTTGTGCAGCTTTTGTAAGCTCAGTGAATAAGACTGAATAGCCAGCAATTCTTACAACTAAACCCCGATAATCATCAGGATTTTGTTGTGCCTTACATAACACATCTTTACCAACAACATTAAATTGGATGTGATATCCTCCTTTAGGTTTAAAATATGATCTTACCAAAGGGATAAATATATCTTCTTTAAGAGAATTTGGATGAAAATCTAAAATCAATGAAGTTCCGTTTGTAATAAGTTCTGTATTCAACTTTTTTACCGAATTGAGAATTGCTGTCGGACCTTTTTTATCTCTTCCATGAGTGGGGCCAACACCATTTGAAAGGGCATCTCGAGATTTTCGGCCATCTGCGGATGCAGCAGTCCAAGATCCAAAAGCTATATGAAAAGATGTAGAATATACTCCCGGATTAAATATTCCCTCCCGGAAATTTTTATATTTCGAAATCTCCTTACAATACTCTCTAACAATATCAACAGCAATTTGATCAACATAATCATCATCATTTCCAAATTTTGGTATTTTGTTAATAAAAAGTTCTCTCCATTCAGATCCCTTTTTTCCTAGGTAAGTTCCTCTATAATTCTTCATAAGCATTGTTAGCATAACTTCATATGGTATTATCTTATCTTCAAAAACAAATTTTTTAATAACTGCTAAACTATCAGCGATTGTTGCTAAACCAATTAATTGAGGGCCTGTAAAATTGTAAATAGCGCCACCATTGGTTACATCTAACCCACGATTAATGCAATTATCAACAGTGGAGGATAAATAAGGTTGAGGATTAATTTCAGCAATAGTTTTATCTAGCGTATTCATTGTTAAAACCATATATTCAATGAATAATTTCATTTGTTCCAAAAGTCTATCCCAAAGATCTTTATAAGACTTGATTTCTTTACCATCTTTTATTCCAATTTCTCTTCTGATAAACATATCGCTTCCATTCGTTAAAGCTAATTCTAAACATTTAACAATATTGAGTTGACATGCATTTGTTGAACCAAATGATTTAGTTGGGTGTTGAGGTTCTACGCATCCGATTGGAGCATACTCACGTGCATCCTCAAGAGTAAAACCACGTTTAACTAGGCCTTGAATCATTATATCGTCATTAAATAAAGCTACACTTGTACCTGCTTTAATTGATTTTGCAACTTTAGCCAAAAAATCTACTGGAGTGTTTTCATGAATTCTTATTGAAAATGTTGGTTGAACTGTTTGTAGGTTGGAGTATGCATCTAATATAATGTATGACAGATCATTAGTTGCATCATTTCCTTGTCGGTCTAGTCCTCCGATCGTAACATTTTCTGTGATTGGAGGTCCTTCTCCGGCATTAATTGCTAAATAAAAAACATAATTCCATAAAGTTGTTAATTTCAAGAAGAAGCATTCAATCAAAAATTGGACTTCTTCTACTGTTATAATTCCTTTTTTTATATCATTTACGTAAAAAGGATAGAGTAATTGGTCAAGACGCCCAATACTCACAGCATACCCTCCATCTTCTAATCCACATATAAGATGATTAAAATATATTAGCTGAAGAGCTTCTTTAAAATTCGTTGGAGCATTTTCAGAAATATTTACACAAATTTCTGATATTTCTAGCAGTTCCTCCTTGCGCCTAGAATCAGGTTCATTTTCTGAAAGTTTTATTGCTAATGCAGAAAACCTTTTTATAAAAGCTTTAGCAGCATTACATACAATAATGATAGACTGTAAAAAATTTGATTTTTGAACATCATTAGGAAAATCAATAATCTTGCTTCTTGCCTTATTAATTATACCATTTAACCCAAATTTTATAATATTTTCATGTCCAGGGAAAAAATGACCAATTCCATTGGTTAATTCGGTTTCAACCAAAAAAACCATTGTATCCATTATTTGTTTCACTTTTGGATCTAAATTTTTTATAAACTGCTCTTTTAAGGTAAATTCTTCATTTTTCCAATAGGGAATAATTATTTCTTTTAAAATTCTTTTGTCTTCTTCTTCAATAAATGATTTCTGTGCTGGACGTTTGTCATAAGTGTCTACATCTTGTTCTATAAAGTCTACTCTAATTTCAGGATATAAAGGAGTTCCAACAAATTTACTACACCGATTTCCGACAATAAATTCACCTTCCCAGATTTTAATCGACATATTTGTTAATACATGGCCCAGAGCTTTTGCAAAACGGATAACTGGATGTTCTCCTCTTGTATTTTTATAAGACTCTGTAAATAATTTAGCTCTTTCAATACAAATTTCATGTGGTTGCATAACCACTCTATTTCTCATTTTTAATATTTTTTCTTTATAGTTTGAAGGAGGAAGTCGTTCTAATTGCATTTATATCCCTAAATTTTTTCAATTATTCAGATTAATTAAAAATATAATTGCAATATTTAATAAAAGTTTTTATTGAAAATTTTAAAGTAATTCGGGAATTTTTTGAATTTAAATATATTTCATTAAATGATTTTTAGTTTCGGGTGAAAACAGTAGATTTTTTTTGTTTTTGTCTTTAAATCTTTTAATAGCGATGTCTAAATATTCTTTATTCGAATCAATTCCAATAAATTTTCTATTTAAAATACTACATACAATTCCCGTTGTACCAGATCCTACAAAAGGATCTAATACCAAATCACTTTCTTTTGAGGATGATGAAATTATTCTGTTTAATAATTCTAAGGGTTTCTGTGTTGGATGTTTGCCAAACTCCTTCTCATCCTGAGGCATCAATGGAATGGACCAAACACTTCTCATTTGCTTATCTTTATTCTTTAATTTATCTTTAGGATTGTTCCAAGTCTTCATTTTCTCATAATCAAATGTATGATGTGCATTTTTAGATTTACGAGCCCATAATACAATCTCATGACTATGGGTAAAATATTTACATGATAAATTAGGCGGAGCATTTGGTTTATACATAACGATATCATTGATTATATCATAACCATTTTTTTCCAATAGATATCCCGCTTTATAAATAATATGTAAGGTTCCAGAAATCCATATACTACCGTTTTTGTTTAGAACTCTTTTGCAGGCGTTCAACCAAGAATCAATAAAATTGATGTCTTCTTCGAAACCTTTTGATCTGTCCCATTTCCCTTTGTTAACAGAAACCATCTTTCCTGATGAACAAGTTATCCCATCATTCGATAAGAAATAAGGTGGATCAGCAAAAATTAAATCAAATTTGCTTTCTTCAAACTGATTGAGTACTTCAAAAATGTCACCATGATATAAAGTAAAATCTTTCTCTGAAAAATAAGGTTCAATCATGTCTAGATAAATATCTATTAGGAACTATAAAAATTCAATTAAACTGGTTAAGAAAATATAATATCTTTTAATTATTAACTTTAAAGTTTAATATTAACAAAGACTTAATATTCATGTAAGAAAATCATAACCTTATTCAAAACGCTTTAGAGATATGATCATGATAAATAAAGAACGGTTTGAAGAGTTATTTCATCAGCACATTATTAAAGATATTTCTGAAGAGCAAATTGACATCGTTCTTTCAGGTCAATACGGAAAAGCATTAGAGTTATTAAGAGATGCAGAATCAACTGGTTTATTTCCTGCTTTAGTGGGCCCACCAGGGGTTGGAAAAACTATACTCTGTCGATACTTTGCTAGTTTAAGGGCAAAGGAAAGTAAAAACAAGAGTTTTCAATGGTTAACGATGGATGAGAGTATTAAGCCCTCTCATTTTATTGGCTCATTTGATCCAGCAATTACGTTAAAGAAAGGATTTGTGTTAGAAGCTTTTAATCCTGGCCCATTATTAAACGCGATGCTTGAAGGAGGAACATTCCTAGCTAATGAAATTAATAGGGCTACAGAATATTCTCAAAATACATTATTAGAACCATTAGAAGAAGCTTCCATTGGTATTCCTCATTTAGGACGAATAAAAGCTGATAAAGATTTCTTTTTTATATGTGCTATGAATCCTGAAGAACTTTCAGGGACACATCGCCTATCTGAAGCATTGAAAGACAGAATAAAGGTTTGGATTAAATTAACTTATCCAGATAAATCTACAGAATTAGACATAATAAGAATTAATTTACCTGAGCATTTTACCATAGAGGAATCTGAATTAGAATTAATATATTCAATTATTAAAGAAACTAGACAAAATAAAATTGATATAGAAATCCCTGCTTCTATAAGAGCTGGAATTGCTATTGCTAAACTATTAGCAAGAAAAAGATTATTGGAAAAAGAGAAAAATGTGAAAGAAAAGGAGTCTGTATATGTTTATCTCTCAGAAATTGCTAGTCATGTTTTATTAGGAAGTTTAAAACCAAAGCCTGGAGTAAAAGTCGAATCTGTCATAGAAAATATTATTCATAAGACCTTAGGAGGATAAATTATTGGGTGTGTTTCCGGAAAATCCCTGTGAATTTGCTGTGGAATTTATTAGAAGGATGAGAAATCATCCTGATATCATCCAAATGCCATCTCCACGACAAGTTTTATCTATACCAAACTTAATAGTATCAAGATATTATCGTAAAGGATCTATTACTCCAAATGACTTTATTGAAATAAGCACAGTTACTTCTTTTCCAGACAACCAAAATTTAGCAAAAGATATAGCTTTTGAGATACTATTTCCAAATTACAAGAAAGACTTAATGAAATCCTTTTTTATCGAGAGTGAAACTGATGAATTTGAAGATGAATTAAAAAATTCAGGAATTAAATCAGAATTAGATCAATTTCAAGATTTAATAGATGAGATTGAATTATCAAAATCATTTGATACAAATATGATTCAGCAATTGGAGAATTTTATTGAAGAATTAAATCAGAAGAGATATGAAGAGCCTTATAAATCAGCTCTTAATTTCTTCAATGATGATTCTGAGTTATATAAAGAGGAAATAACTTCATATGAAAAACTA
>CP070831.1:2211632-2224750 GCA_020344955.1 Promethearchaeota archaeon
ATCTGTATGGGTCCTGTCACTAAAGCTGGCTGTGGTGGTATGTGTATAAGGGTTAATGCCCCATGTACTGGCTGTTATGGTCAAACGAAATGGGGTGTTGATCAAGCAGAGAGATTTGCAGAAACTGTTATCAAACAATTTAATGTGAGCTTATCAAAGGATGATTTACTTGCTCAAGTAAAAGATCCCGTCGGTACTTTTGAAAAATTCACATTAGCATCAAGAAAAGGAGGCGTATAAAAAAATGGTGAAAGAAATAGAAGTAGAGCCTGTCACTCGATTAGAGGGACACGGTGGTTTGAGATTAGTTTTAGGAGATGATGGAAAAGTACAAGATGTTCAGTTTAACATCACGTCAACAAGATTTTTTGAAAAATTTCTTGAAGGACGTTATATGGAACATGTTGCTAGGATTACACCTAGAATCTGTGGAATTTGTCCAATTCCTCATCATATAGCTCCTACAAAGGCAGTAGAAGATGCTTGGGGTGTCCAGATTCCTGAACCCGCCAAAAAATTAAGACAACTCTTAATTAATGCGAAGCAATATAGTTCACATGCACTTCACTTCTATGCGTTAGCAGCACCTGATTTCTTATTAGGTCCGATGGCAGATCCTGCTTTAAGAAATGTTGTGCATGTAATCAATCAAATGCCAGATGTTGGTGCAATGGCATTAAAAATGATGGATTTTGGACAAAAATTGTGCCAAGCAATTGGGGGTAAGTCAGTCCATCCGATTGTTTGTATCCCCGGTGGGATGAAAAAAGGTTTGGATGAAGTCACTCGTGATCAGTTCCTTGCTGAAATCAATAATCAAGTAGAATGGACTAAAAAAACTGTTGATATTGGATTAAAGGTTGTCGAAGATTATTGGGATGTCGTAGCTAATGTAGGTAATGTTCCTACATGGTACGCAGGTATGACTAAAAATGGTGTTCATGATATTTATGAAGGAGACATTAGAATGGTATCTCCAGAAGGAGAAAAATTTGATTATGCCCCTCAAAAATACTTAGAATGCTTAGGAGAACATATTCCTGAACATTCTTATGCAACCCATATGTATTATAGACCTGCTGGATATCCTGCTGGTATTTACCGTGCTAATACATTGGCAATGATCAACGCTGCTGATAAGATGGCTACACCTTTAGCAGATGAAGCTTTACAAGCAATGAGGGGTAAACTTGGTAACACTCCTCATTTTACATTTGCATACCATTGGGCAAGGCTAATTGAGTTAGTAGAATCTATTGAAATGATTGCAACCTTACTTCAAGATCCAGATATCGTTAGTACTGATGTTAAGACAATGGACGTGATACCAAGAGAAGGAGATGGTGTTGGATTAGTGGAAGCCCCAAGAGGACTTCTATTATACCATTTATTCTCTGATGGAGAAGGAATAGTCAAGAAGGCTAATCTCTTAGTTGCTACTAATCATAACATTGCTGGTATCGAGAAGACCTTGATGCACGTAGCTAAACAAGTATTTGAAGATAAGGCCTTAGAAGGTCTTAAATTACCAGATCCATGGATAAAATAAACTAAATCAAAATTTAGAGTGTGAAAAAAAAAGATGAGTGATATACCAGAAGGAGTAGTAAATGTATTAGAAATGGTAGTTCGCTGTTTTGACTGTTGACTATCGTGTGCTGCTCACATCACTGTGGTTGATGAGAGTGGTAAAGAAATTTACTCTCGCGAGCTACATGTTGGTTTAGGATGAAATATTCAATAAAAATTATAGATTGGATATGACTGCCCTTGCCTGGGTAAAAACCAACAAATATAATAAAATAATGAAAAAAAAATCGAAAAAAGTGATAAAAAATGACTTTACCATTAGGTATAGATTTTGAATTTAGAAAATTGATTATGGACGTCCATGTGTCATCTGATAAGATCAAATACTGTTATCAATGTAGTAGATGTACAGATAATTGCCCTGTCGCAACAGTCCAGAATCCATTTTATAGGGAACTTACAAATTGCTTTGATCCTAGATTAATAGTATTAACTACACTCTTGGGTTATAAAGATGTTGTAATGGCAGTAGCTGGTACAAAATCAGCACTTATCCCTTGGGGTTGTACTGTATGTGATACATGTGATACTGTCTGTCCACAAGGTATTGAAGTTACAGAGATTATCACGTTAGCAAAAAATGTGACTTCTGGAGCAGGTTTGGCACCGGATAATGTTGTAGCTCAAGCGAAAGCGGTATTTGAGAATGGAAAAGCGATTCCCTCACAAACAGCAATTGAGAAAAGACGCAAGGATTTAGGCTTACCAGATGTAGTTGCACCAGATGTTGATGAAGTAAAAACTTTATTAAAAGCAATAGGTATAGACAAGAAATTATAAAGGAGGTTAGAAAATGACAGAATATAAAATGTTTGAAGGATGTGTTATTGGAAACAGAATTCCATTTATTGAAGCAGCCTCCAGAAAAGTTTTTGACAAAATTGGGGTTCAAACATCGCAAGCTCCATTTGCTTGTTGTCCTGATCCCACCGGAGTTAAAAGTTTTGATAATACAGCTTGGCTTGCTTTAGGTGCTCGAAATTTATGTTTAGCTGAAGCAGAAGGTAAGGATATAATCTCACTTTGTAATGGTTGCACAAATACTCTTCGTGGTGTACAACACCAATTAAAACATGATTCACATAAGAAAGAAACAATTAATAAAGAATTAGCAAAAATTGGGAAAGAGTATAAAGGAACTATTGATATAAAGCATTTTGTTGATGTTATAAAGTCGAACTTAGATGCTGTAAAAGGTGCAATTACAAAGCAAATGAGTGATCTAAAAGTTGCATGCCATCCTGGATGCCATTATATGCGTCCTGTTGAGTGGATGGAATCCGATGATCCGTTACGTCCAAAAAATTTGAAAGAAATCGTTGGAGTAACAGGAGCTAATGTAGTTGATTATGACGAATTAGCATTGTGCTGTGGAAACGCTGTAGCTGGTCCATTTCCGGAGCATGGAATGGCGATATTAAAACAAAAATTTGATTCGATTAAAAAATCTGGAGCAAATTGTTTAGTTGTAAACTGTCCTGCATGTTTTCAACGTTTAGATGGAGAACAACGGAATCTTTCAAAGGAGTTTGAAACTGAATATAATATTCCTGTATTATATGTAACGGAATTGTTAGCTTTAGCTATGGGTGTTAGTTCTGAGGAGATTGGTTTAAAAAACCATCGAACCAGAAGAAATACAGCTATAGAAAATCTTTAAGCTAATATCTAATAAATTTTTTTATTTTTTTTATTTTCCTTAACATTCTTATTGAGATTGTAAGATTTAAATAATAAAGAATTATTAATTTATTTGGAATATTTCCATTGTATTTATCTAAGGATTATTATTAAATAAAGATCAAAAAAGAGAGTGGAGTCAAAATAATTATGTTTAACTTAAAGCGCGACACTCCATGGTTTTTTCATTATCTTGAAAATTATTATCATATATTTCTTGATGCAAGATTTAATAATGGTGAGAATTTAGAAAAAGATATAAATTTTTCAGTTGAATTTAGTCTTCAGGGCTTTGAAGGATTATTATTTTATATGTACAAACCTGCTAATAAAAGAATAACATTTGATTTATTTAAGCATTCAATGGACCAAAGTTATAATATAGATAATCTTAACTTCACTTTATCTAATAAATCATTAAATTTACTAGATTTTGTGATTATACCATTTGGTTATTTTAAAGATGAGCATAAATTTAATTTAGATATAAGGAGTAAGGAAATCCAATCAAGTTTTGACTTATATGAATGGATACCATCGAATTTATATAAACATGTAAAATCTATTATTCGAATAGCGAATCAGTATTCTGAACTAATTCCTATAGATGATTATAGGGGTTATTTCTTTCAATTTAATAGTTCATTTAAAGGTAATGAAACGGGAAGACTTTTTGATTTGATAAATTTACTTGTAGATCTTGATAAAACGGTGGATGATATTGATAATACTCCTATATTTGAAGCCATGGATACAGAGATAAAATCATTAGTTAGCAAAAGTAATGAATTTTTATTTGAATTGTGTCAAAGATCTATACCATTAGATATTAAGAATATCCTAAGAGAATTAGAAAGATTGAAGTTTAATGTTGATAACCTATCAAAAGAAGAAATTTTCAATTGGATAGACGACCTTATTTCTTACTATAGCTTAGAAAAATAGATTAAGCTACACTTTGACGTTTGAGAATCTTTGTATAGAAGAAAAAGATAATTTTAATTATCTGATCATATTATAAAATTTATATATTATCAATGTAAATGGTGTATATTTATGTGTTTAGCAATTCCCGGAAAAATTTTAGAAATCAATGAGAATTCAGCATTAGTAGATTTTGATGGGATTAAACAAAATGTGATCATTGCTTTAATTCAAAATCCTGAAATTGGAAAGTATGTGATAGTGCATGCTGGATACGCAATTGAAATGATGAATGAGGAAGAAGCTAAAGTAGCAATTGCACAATGGAAGGAATTAGCTGAAGATCAGGATTTGGATTTAACAGATGTTATCTAAAAAAAACTATTTCTTATTATTCTTCAAAGAAGTTAAAACCAGATATCCAGCATTAGAAAAAATTGCGATACCGATAAATAACAAACTTATCACTGTAGTCAATATAGTTCCCCTACCTACCATTTCTATAACAAATGCTATGATTAAACAAAACATTCCTAACACTAGAAGATTTTCTGTCTTTCTCAAATTCTTATTCTCGCCTCCATTTCTTATAATTCTTATAATTTTGGATTAACTCCAATCGTCTAAATAAATGTTAGGTATTTAAATGAGAACTATATAGAATATATAGTATTTGACATAACTTATATAGAAAAAATAAAAAATATCTTTTATCCTTATAAATCAAATAATTCGGCTTTTAATTTCTTTAATTTATGATAAAGAGAATTTATTGAAATAATAGCTTTTGAATTTGAGTTGTAGTCAATTGGAGATTTACCATCTAAATCCGCTTTCGCAATTTCGGGGTCGAAAGGGATTGAATGATAAAGCGGTACTTCCCAATTCTTTATTTTTTGAATAATAGCTTCCTTCTGGGAGTTGTCAATTATTTTATTAGCAATTAAGAAAATATTGATTACACCTAACTTTTTTGAAAGGTCAATTATTTTCTTGCATAAATCCAAAGATTTTTGAGAAGGCTCTGTGATTACAAGCATCAAATCAATTCCCTTTGCTGTCCCTCTTCCTAAATGCTCTATACCTGCTTCAAAATCTACAATCACAACTTCATCTCTTTTAACAAATAAATTATATAAGAGTGTTCTAATCAAAGCGTTTTCAGGACATAAACATCCTGTTGCGGGTTCTTCAATTCCACCTAAAACCAATAATTGTAAACCATCAGGACCTGATACTTTATATCTATCAGGAATATCCGAAACTTTAGGATTTATATTATAAACACCTGGACCTGCTCCTTTTACAATGGTTCTTTCTTCTATCATTGATTTCATTTCTTTAATTGGTACAATTTGGCTTTTAATATTCTGATCAATACCTAAAGTATAGCTTAAATTCATCGCTGAATCGTTATCAATAGCAAGAACCTTAAATTCATCATGAGCAAACAATCTTGCTAGAATCCCTGCTACTAAGGTTTTTCCAACGCCTCCCTTACCTGAAACAGCAATTTTCACAGAATCAATTCCACATTAATTAAGAGTATAATTCTATAAGAATTCAAAACAAATTAAATGTTTTATTTATAAATTTAAAAAATTTGGAGTAAATGGTTAAACTAGAATAATATTAAATTATCTGATTTTAATAATACATAATATTTTCAATTTATTTAAATTAGAATGTCAATTATTCAAGAGTTATTGCGAGATGATTATTCATTTGAACAAGCAGAAGCAATCCAAATTAAATATCAAAATTTGATTAATACAGCATCAAAAGAGAATTATATCACAAACCTTCAAATGATTAATACTATAGTTGGTTTAGACGTCTCATACTTTAACAAAGATAATCAGGAATATGGAATTGCATGTGCAGTAACTTGGAATCTAAAACAAAATAAAAAAGAAAATCATTTTTTCTATAAAGATCAAATTAATTTTCCTTATAAACCAGGATTTTTAGGGTTCAGAGAATGTAAAATCCTCGCAAAAGTAATTTCTAAACTTCCAGCACCACCAGATCTTATGATGTGTGATGGACATGGAATAATCCACCCAAGAAGATTCGGGGAAGCAGTTCATCTTGGTTTTACATTAAATATTCCTACCATTGGTGTAGCAAAGAATCCATTTTTTGGGTATTCAGATTGGCAGAGACTCGAAAAAATAAAAGGTAGTAGATCAAATATTTGGGCAAAAGATCCAAACACTTTTCAAGATCCCTCATCTAATGACTTGTTAGGATATGCTGTCTGCTTAAATAATGGTAAGAAACCAGTATTTATTAGTGTGGGTTATAGAATTTCACTTAGTTTAGCCTTAAAGATATGTCTAGCAATTACAAAATGTAATAGACAACCTGAACCTGTTTATTTAGCAGATCAGCTCTCAAGAAAAGAAATAAAAAAGCATTTTTAACCGACTTTTCCCATATCTTGCATTTTTTGTGAAACTTTTATCAATTCATTGAAAATCTTTGCATTTTCTTCAGGATCTGTTGTCTCTAATAATTTTTCATTAAGTATTTTCATTTTATTTGTTAATTCAATGAATTCTTGGGGTGGTTCTAACTGATATTTATAAAATCTCTTACCATCTTTATTTATTTTAACATATACCCATTTTTCTGCTTTTTGTGACCAATTCCACCTATTCGGCGTAAATAATCGTCTTCTCATTATTTAATATCCTGTTACGAGAGGGCTCTATTTTAAATTAAAGAATAATGACTTATGAATACGTCTATAATGTTTGACATCTCAGTCTAGTCTATTAGCTATTGTATTAGATCCTCCAAAATTCTTAAAGCTAGTTCCCTTACGTCTACATCCTTATCCTTGGAAAATTTTTTTAATATTGGTCTTAATTCTTCACTTTTCTTTTCAAATTTACTAAGCGCTTTAATAACACAATATCTTACTAACCAATCTTTATCATTAAGCATCTCAAGAAAAGCATTATAGACTGTATTATTTTTTAATATACTTAATATTCTAATTGCATTTCTTTTAATTTCATTATCATTACTTTTTAAATCCAGAATTAGTGAATTAACCACTTTTATTTTCTGTTTATCATCCAATAAACTATATATTCTGTAAAAAAGGGAGATCGGTAGTTTCTCTGAGAGATTTTGAACAATTTCTATTTGTTCCCTATCCTCATTTAAAGAATTCTTTTTTAATTCATTTAAGACCTGATTTAGAACTTGATTTTCTCGTTGGGAATCTAATAATTTAGTTCTAATACTCTCTAATTCTTCATTCAACTCAGTAAAATTCAATGCTTCTTCTGTGCTAATTAGTACTGGTTCATTAGTCAATTCTAATTGATCTTGTAGATATTTTACCTGAGCTTCATAATCCTCTAATTCTGATGATATCATCTCAATTTTTCTATTAGCGATTTCTAATTCTTCTGAACTTGTTTTTACATGTTCTTGGAATTCTTCTTTTATAGATTCTATTTCTGATAATAAAATAGAATTTTCTTCATTAGCAGACTTGATTTCTTCAGCAATTGCTTCTTCTAATCTTTGTTGAAATTTTGATTTCAATGATTCTATTTCTACTCGTAATAATCCATTTTCTTCCATTAATTGAAAATTCAATCTTTTAAAATTTATTAATTCTTCATCTTCTTTTACCTTACTACCATCATCAAGCCAACTCTCGTGTTTGGCTTCTTCTAAGTGAGAATCCTCAATTTCTTTCTGTAGTTCTTCAATTTGGGTCTTTAACTGTTCATTTTTTTCTGTAAGGTGGATTATCAATTTTTGATTATTAACAAATTCTTCATTTAATTTTTCTTTGTAATTTGACTCTTCATTTCCTTCTACTCCCGAGCTTAAATCCGATAATTTATAATTTAAGTTCTCAATTAAATTGTCTTTATCTGTTAATTCCTTTCTTTGGACTATAATAATTTCCTTTAAAACATCCACTTCACTTGGTAATTTTGTTTGTTCAATCTCATCATTTTTCAATTGACTTTTAAGATTTTCTATTAAAAGTTTTTGTTCGCGAACTGTAAATTCTAATTTATCTTTTTCTTCTTTTAACGAATGTACCATCTTTTCTAATTCAGCATGGGATTGTGACTCTTCTTCAACTGAATTAATAAGATCTTTCAAATTTTTACTCATGATTTATTAAACCATTTAAGTTGTCCAGCAGAAAAAATATCAATATTTCAATTTATTAATATAAGTAATATCTATAAATTTTTAGTATTAGTAAAAAGTCAATTTAGATAAAAAAATAAAAAGGAATAGAGAAATCAATACAAGTTTAGAGTTCTATAGAATTTTTATTTCAAGGATTTTATCTCCTTGGACTATTGAATCAACAACATCTTGGTCTGAAGAACTTATAACTTCTCCGAATATAGTGTGCTTATTGTTAAGATGAGGCGTAGGTACATGAGTAATGAAGAATTGAGAACCATTTGTATTTGATCCTGCATTTGCCATGGCTAATATTCCCGGTTTGTTAAATTTCCTTCCACTTTGAAATTCATCTATAAAAGGATAAGTGATATCTTGGCCTTTGTAGGGAAATCCCATGATACCTTTATCTTTTGGCCCCCCATATCCTTTCCCGAGGGGATCTCCTCCTTGTATCATGAAATCTGCAATAACTCTGTGAAAAATTATTCCATTATAAAAACCTTGCCGAGCTAAGTAGAGAAAACTACTAACTGTTAAAGGTGCTTCATCATCAAATAATGTTATATTGATATTGCCTTTATTAGTTACTATTGTTATTTGAGTCATACAAGAAAAAAGGATTAAATTATTTTAACTATTTTGCTTTTAAAATTTCCTCGATGATACTAATTTTTAATCAGTATAAAATTTAAAAATAATTACAATATAAGAATTTTATACAACCTTAGGATTTATTTAAAATCGAATATAAAAATGGCTGACACTAATATCTCATTTTTCTTTGATCCCAAAACAATTGCTATAATTGGAGCTAGCGAAAAAGAGGGTAAAGTTGGCAACACTGTATTAAACAATATTATAAATTCAGGATATAAGGGAAAAATTTTCCCTATTAATCCTAAAGCAAAAAATATACAAGGATTAGATTGTTATAATAATATTTTAGATGTACCTGGAGATATTGATATAGCTATTTTTGTTATTCCAGGAAAATTTGTGAATAAAGCAGCTGAGGAATGTGGTAAAAAGAAAGTAAAAGGATTAATAATAATCTCAGCAGGATTTAAAGAAATAGGTGGTGAAGGCGTTGAGAGAGAAGAAGAATTGATTAAAATTGGTAAAAAATATAATATGAGAATTCTTGGTCCAAATTGTTTAGGTTTTATAGGCCTTAATTATAATGGTTCATTTGCGGCAGATACACCTAAAAAAGGTGAAATTGCGATGATTTCACAGTCAGGAGCGATGCTTACGGGTATGATGGACTATAGCATGACACAGGCTTTTGGATTCTCCTGTAATATTAGTTTAGGAAATAAAGCAGATTTAGGAGCAGTTGATTTTATTGAATATCTTGCTGATGATGATAATACTAAAGTTATATTATGTTATCTAGAAAGTATTAAAGATGGAGACAAATTCTTGAGAATTCTCCCAAAAGCTGCTCGTAAAAAGCCAATTATCATTTTGAAATCTGGAGTAAGTGAAGCAGGAGCTAGAGCCGCTTCAAGTCATACTGGAGCATTAGCAGGAGCTGATATTGCTTATGATTTAGCATTTGAAAAATGTGGAATTATAAGAGCAAAAACAA
Source organism: Promethearchaeota archaeon (assembly GCA_020344955.1). Classification (GTDB taxonomy): domain Archaea; phylum Asgardarchaeota; class Lokiarchaeia; order Sigyniarchaeales; family SOKP01; genus Loki-b32. Next base: position 2,221,594 of record CP070831.1, read on the forward strand.
TTGAAGATTTATTTGATTATGGTGAAATATTTCTATTCCAACCTGTGCCTCAATATAATTCTTTTACGATAATTACAAATGCTGGAGGACCCGGAATTGTTGCAACCGACGCATTTGAACGTGAAAATTTGAAATTTGCCCGTTTTTCTGAACAAATCCTCCATTTATTGAGAGAAAACTTACCATTAGAAGCATCCATTTTTAATCCCATCGATATTGTTGGAGATGCTACTCCTAATCGATATCAATTTACAATTGAGACAGTGTTTGGTTTGAATTCAGGTAAGGTTTTTGGCGATATTACAACTCAAGGTGCCTTAATAATAGTAACTCCTCAAGCTCAAACAAAACCTACCGAAGTTGCTAAACTTATACATGATATATCTTCAAATCACTTAAAAGGGAAACCCATTGTGTGTTCCTTTATAGGAGGAAAAAATATTTCAGAAGGTAGAGAATATTTGAAAAAAAATTTTATACCATGTTATCACTTTCCAGATCGAGCATCTCATTCATTGAAAACCTTAATCAAACGGCGCGAATACTTAAATAATACTCCTGTAGATGAACTTGAAGTACCTTCATTTAAGGTAGATAAAGAAAGAGTAAAAGAGATTTTCAACGATGTTCGTAAAGATGGTAGAATGGTATTATTGAGTTATGAAACAAGTGAAATTTTCGATTGTTATGGTATTAAGTCACCAAAATCACGCTTAGCTAAAACTCCTAGACAAGCGATGGAATTACAGCTTGAGCTTGGTAAATCTGTTATGAAAATTGTTAGTCCAAACATCATACATAAAACTGATGTAGGCGGAATTCTATTAAATATTGAATCAACACAAGATGCTTTTGAAGCTTATATCCAAATTGTAAACAATGCCAAAAAATTTGGTCCACAAAATGCAAAAATTTATGGCGTAGAAGTACAGGAAATGATAGATTTCAAAACTGAGCCAAAAGTAAATGAAATAATTATTGGTATGTCAAAAGATCCTCAGTTTGGACCAGTTTTAATGTTTGGAACTGGAGGTATTTATGCAAATTTCATGCAAGATGTAGCATTTGCGTTATCTTATAAGTTTACTAAAGAAAATGCCAAGAAATTGATTCAAAATACAAAAATTTACAATCTTTTACAAGGAGTTAGGGGAGAAGCCCCTTCTGATCTTAATGCAATAATTAATGTTCTTTTAAGACTCTCACAGTTAGTTAATGATTTTCCTGAGATTGTGGAACTTGATATTAATCCACTATTATCATTTGTAAAAGAATATAGTGCTGTAGATATTAAAATAACTATAAAAAAAGAATAAAAGATTAAAAAAAGAAGTGATAGAAATGGTAAAAGTATTTTATTTAAGCTCATTGGAAGAACGTGCTGGAAAAAGCTTTCTTTCAATAGGTTTTATTCAAAAATTAAAAAAAGAAGGAAAAAAGTTTACTTATTTTAAACCTATAGGAGTTCCTAGAAGTGCTTTTACAAATAAAGCAGATCCTGATGTAGGATTCATCTTAAACACAGTTTACCAAACTGATCTACCATATGATTTTATTTCACCTGTATCTATTCCAGATGCTTATTATATTGATTTGGTTGATGCTAGTAAAAAAGAAGAATTCCTTCAAAAAATTAAAAACGCTTATAATAAAATTACCAAAGATATGGATTATATTATTATCGAAGGAAATCCTAGTCTTAGGAAGTTTATTAGGGTTGGTTTAGATGATGCTAGTATTGCACAAGTGTTAGGTATTAACGAATTAATTTATATTTCTACTGAATCTTCTGATCGATGTATTGATAACATCTTTTTCACAAAAAATTATTTTGACTTCCGTAAAGTTGGTATAGTAGGAATTCTTTTTAATAAAATCGATTACGAATACATTGCAAGAATTGAAGAACTAACAGAAGACCATATAAGCAGATATGAAATTCCAGTATTAGGTATAGTGGAAAAAAGCATTGAATTATTTTCACCAAGAGTAAATGAAATAAAAGAACAAATTGGGGGAGAATTGATTAATGAACAAGCATCATCAGGATTAAACAATTTAGTAGAAACATTTCTTATCGGCGCTATGAATTCCCAGGCTGCTTTAAAATATTTACGGCAAGTCAAGCAGGCCGCATTTATCACAGGAGGAGATCGAACAGATTTGGCAATGGCAGCTTTAGATCAGGATGTTTCAGTATTGATATTGACTGGTTTTATTCAACCTGATATGGGTGTGATTACAGCTGCAAATAATAAAGGAATACCAATTATTCTGAGTCCTTCTGATACATATACCACAATGAGGAACTTAGAAAGATTAAAACCAGGAATTCAAGAAGATGAAATCGAGAAAGTTTTAGAATTAATTGAGAAAAAAATTAATTGGGATCTTTTATTATAACTAAGATTCTCAATATGAATTAGTTTATTTAATAATTCTTTATAGATTCCAAGGATTTATCGATTGGAAAATATGTAATGTATTGGATGATTTAAATTTATCAAAAAACATTTATTTAATTAATTCTTAAGCCCAGAAAAAGGTTTTCGATATATTAAAATTAGGTTAAAAATAAATAATCATTAGGTTGTTAAATATGGAAATTAAATTACAATTTTTTATAGTATATATTTTAGCAGATATTTTAATTATCATTGGCTGGTTTGTTCCTTATTTATACATTCTAGCTGCAGGAATTGATACATATACCTGGATTTGGGGATTATATTATTATAATGGTAGTTTTTTCATGCTAACATTAAGTGGGGATATATTAATGATGTTTATTTTAGCAATTATTATTATCGTTTTAGTAATAATAGACTTGATTGCTTTTTTGATGTTAAGGAAAAAAGGAGATATAAAAATTATGGGAATTCTAAATGCGATTATGGGAATTATTATTTTAATTTTTGTAATAGTGCCAATCTTTGGTTTAATAATTTTATCAGGATTTACTCCCTTTATCGGATTCTACTTCATGTTAATTGGTGCTATTATTGCTATTCTTTCTACTATTCTTGCTTTTAGAGAATAATATAATTCAAAAAAATAAAAAAAAATTATCAATATTTCTTTTGTGAAAATATTATTATAATTTTAGAAAATTATACTTTTTTGTAATTTAAATTATATTTAATATTTTGATCTTTAC
>CP070831.1:2224850-2236231 GCA_020344955.1 Promethearchaeota archaeon
CAAATGTGAATCAATTTTATTACAAACAAATTTAAATGTATTCCACAAGTGGGGTAGATTTGAATTTAAGAAACTTTGAAAATCAATGTTAAAATTAAAATATGTTGCTAATTCATTTAATATTGAAAAAATTAATTCTTCAAATTGTTTCTCTTTACAATCTATATCAATTTTATGAATTCTAACAAGATCTTTATTTTGAATTAAAAGATCGTTAACTACTTTATTAATTATGACTTTTTTGCCAATCCCATCAATTCCATGATAAAGGATGTTAAGACAAAACTCATCATAAAAAGAATCATTTAAAATTGAGAATAATGATTTTTCTTCTTTTTTTCTATATAATAGTTTTGGGGGTATATAATTAGGGTCAAATAGAGCTTTTGGACCAATAAAATTTTTATTTACATTGGACTTTACAATCATTTTTTTAGCCTTAATTTAAATTGATTTTAGTTATAAGTATTTAAACCCCACCCACAGGGGGGATATTGAAAGTAAAACTAAATATAATCCATTACAATCCAACTAGTAATTTACTGTCTTTATAATAATAGAGAATATTTTATGAATTTGGTATTAAAAATACTGTTTAATTAAATATGGGAAAATTAGAAAATAGTTCTATAGTATAGTCAATATTTAATCAAAGCTTTCTAACAGGTTTTTTAAATTTTCTGCAAGTATTGGTAGGTATTCATAGGATTTAGTCTTTACTTTCTTGTTTAAACAAAGAGCCACCAGATATAGCCTTGTATCCCCGATATTCAACTTTCTAAGAAAAATTATCCCTTCTTTTTGAAATTCAGAGTGTTTCTCAGGAAATTCTACATTTGTAACAATATCAATTGTATTTATATCCCATTCTTCTAGTTTTTCTAATGCTTGAGTCAACCTAGGAGCAATAGACTCACAAATTTCTTGATAAGCTTGATTAGTGCTTCTACTAGCAATTATAAAACAATTCTGATCTAATAGAAGCGTAGAGCTATTGTAAGTTTTCCCCATATAATCTTTTAATAATGTTTGAAACATTTTAGACTTATGAGTAGCATAAAATACTCCATCAGAAAAAGCTTTTAATAAACTTGGTTCATCATATATTGAAGTTTTAAAGATAGAAAATTTAACTCCTTTAATTATTTTTGAGATCTCATTCTCTAAGAAATTAAGATTACTAATTATTTTTTTACTATTTTTTATATCAGGATCGTATTTATGAAATAAGATTAAAAATTGAAAATTATCAGGCTGCGATTCTTTAATAATATTTAAAATGTCTTTGAGAAAAACAAGGGCTTCATCAAATTTTTTAGGATCTTGTATATCTATTACATAAAAAATTGACTGCATTTCCGTAAAATACTTGCCTTTATCACCTAAATATATTTTTCTATAGCCTTTTTGTCCACCTAAGTCCCAACGGACAATTGAAATTCCTAATAATGAGTTTGTATGAAGAGTTCTTTTTGCTTTTATAGTGGGTTTAACAGAAGTTAATAGACTAAATTTTTTGTCTAATAATAATAAGATAGATGTTTTTCCACCGCTTTCTAAACCGCAGAAAAGAATTTTCTTAAATTCTTTTGAATCGCTCATAACATTTAATAGGATTTATTGATTTTATTTATGTTTTAATTACTTTAACTTCTATATCATTTTTATCAATTTTTTCCTTAAATCGAATTTCTCTTAATTTTTTTGGAAAATTTAAATCGATATTGTCAAAAATAAAACCACTCGAACCTTTTGGACCTTCTACAATTTTTAATTTAGAGGGGGATATACTTCCTTTATAAAAAGAAATAATTTTACTATTTCCAAGAAAATTTCTTTTTTTATAATTCCCAAACGTATTACATGCTACAATTGGAATTCTATTTTCAAGAGCACGGGCTTTTAAATAGATTTCCCAGTTATCCATTCCATCATCCCGTATTTGAGTCGGTGAAAACAAAAGATCTGCTCCGCTTTCAACAGCTAATCGAGGTGTATCAATAAAAGCCATATCAAAGCATATTAAAATTGTAAAATATCTAGACCTGTCAAGATTAAATACCTTTAATTCTTTTCCTGGTTCAAAATGTTCCCGTTCATAAGCATATAAGTGGATTTTATCTTGTCTTCCAATTTCTTCACCATTTTCATTAAAAAAATAGCAGGTAATTGCTGGTTTTTCTGAACTTGTTCTTTTCTCCCAAATTGCTCCCGATAAAAATTTAATAGTGTATTCTTTAGCTAAATTCTTTATAAAAAAATAATCATTACCTCTTTCCTCTTGAAAATTTTTAGTTGGATCTCTAAAAAAAGGAACCCATCTTTCTGGCAAGCAAATAACTTCACAATTATTATGAATTTCTAATATTTCATTGAGAATTCGCTCTATTTCATAGTAACAATCTTTTCTTTGCTCGAATAATTCAGGTTGAATACAAGCTACTCTCATTATAAATATTATTTTGAATTTTCTATATTATTAATCTCATTTATTATATTAAATAATTCGTTTAAATTAGAGATCTCATAATTTGGCTTAAAATCGCCTTGGATTTTAATATCTGCTTGGTAATTATCATATTTTCCTCCACGATGAAGATAAACGCTGTAAATATCATTTAAATTTGCAGGGATTATATCTTTATCGATTCGATCTCCTACATATATTGTTTCTTTTCCCTTTACTCTAAATTTTTTTAAACAATACTTAAATAATTCAGGATTAGGTTTTTTAATACCAATTTCATCTGAAATAACTACTAGATCAATTAGATTATCAATATTAAGTCTTAAGATTTTTTCATATTGCTTTATAGGGATTCCATCGGTTATGATTGCTGTTTTAATTGATAAATCCTTTAATTTTTTTAAGGTTTCCTCCACGTCGTCATAAAGCTTTATGGAATTAACCTTTTCTGCATGATATGCCATTACTGCAGCTGCAATATATTTATATTGATCGTTGTATGAGAGATATCCTATATCATCTTCCATCTGATTTAATCTTCTTATAAAATAGTTATAATGTTTTGAAGAATTAGAACCATACTCATTAACTATTTCATGCAATATACCAACTGCTTTTGTTTTATCAATATTTAAACCCATCTTAATTATTGCATCAATTCCTTTAATTCTAGCTCTTTCAGATAATCCTGTCGAGTCAAACAGACAATCATCTAAATCAAATCCAATTAATTTTATTGGAGTCATTGTTAAATCATAATTTTGTTAAAAATTCATTGAAATAATTTATTTTAATTGTTAATATTAATAGCTCTAAGATATTAGAGTTATAGTTAAGATAAATTTATTTATCCTTAATAATATATAATCTTCAATATTAATTTATTCTAGGTTAATCAGAAAAAAAAGCAAGTCTTGCTATTTAATAAATAATTCGTATTGGAGATTCATTATTTGAAAACTATCGTTGCTTTATCATATTTTCATCGCAAAATTGGTCCAATAGTATTTTATTCATATCCAGAAGATATGTTAGAAAAGGCATTATCACTAAAAATAGCAAACATCATGGATCAACAATTTAGTGAAGGTTTCTTCACTCATTCTTTTGAAAATTTAAAATCAATGAATTACTACTTCGAGATCCATTCAGATTGGGCTAGAGGAAATAAAGAAATGTTGATGGTTTCAATAATTCTTGATCAACAAATCCCTACCGAAGTGGAAGAGAAAATGTCACAATTATGTACAGAATTTTCAGAACAGTTGCAATCAAATGAAGAGATTTATACTGCGTTTTATATTAATGATGTGAACAATTTTGAGGAAGATGATCAAGAAAACATAGTAAAAAATGAATCTTTAATAAGAGCTTGGGTAATCAATCTATATTGGGCAATTTTAGAGGATACAAGAGAAAAAACAGAAGAGGAGAAAATTGCTATATTACTAAATGATAAACATATATTTAAAACCTTAGAAAAATTATCTAAAGGTCCCATCCCATTAGAGTGGTTAAGGGAATGGTTTATTGATAAGTTTCCTGAAAAAGATTTTAGTGAGATTATCGAAACATTAGATGATAAACAGTTTATTTTCATAAATCAAATAGGATTAGTAGAGAAATATGTTCTCTTAGTAAAAGAAGTCAATGCTGAGAGAATTCCTCCCGATAGTGTTATCGAATACATTGATGATAAACCAGAACTTATAGAACAACTTCTCCCCAAAGTTCAAGAATATTACAGTGAATATGAGAAAAAGACTAAGGAAGATTTAAAAGAAGATGCTTTTACATTATTTCAAATTATGGCAGATCCTAAAAAATACAATGTACTTTCAGAATTAAGAAATGGTTTAATTCCAAAAGACAAATTACCGAAGTTAGTAACTAAGAAATCTTTGGATTCATTAATGGAAAACATCGACTTCTTAAAAAAATATGATGTTATTGAAGAATTAGATTATAATGGTGAAACTTATATTGTTCTAAAAACAAACCTTCAAATTACAACTGCTTTTCCTGAATGGATGAGAAAACTCTTACCTAAAGAATCGGAATCTGTTGTAGCAGATATGTATCAAGCTGAGGGAAATGATAGTAAAAATACTTCAAAAAGTAAAGAAAGTAAAAATTATAAAAAAAAGTAACTCCTAAAAAATAATTTATATACAAACGACTTACGATGGCTAAAGATAAAGAAACTCATGAGGATTTAAAACATCTTCTTGGTTACATGGGAATTGAAATACTTGTAGCAATAGATAATGGTGCTAAAAATTATGAAACAATTAAATTATTTTCTGGATTGCCAATTTCTTGTATAAATGGAAGAGTTCCAGTTTTATTGGATTTAGGTCTTATCACAAAAAACAATGACGAGTATCTTTTAACAGAGAAAGGAATTCTCTTTCGAAAAAGCTTAAATGGATAAATATGGATAAGTAAGGACATCAGCTTGGGGCGACATTGTCATCGCTACCGAGCAAGTAGCTAACTTTGTCATAAGTTCATCATTTGTCAAATGATCCTAATCCTTTTTACTATTTATTTTTTGATCATTAATAGGTTTTTTATAATATTTTCTCATATAATATCCTGGTCGTTTTAAACCACCAGATTCATCAATAAGTCGCTTTAAACCTCCTTCTTTTGAAATAATATTTAGATATAAATTATATTCTTTTTGAGTAATTTCATTTCTTTTAAGTAAATAATCCAAAATATTAATAGCTTCCTTCTTTTTAGTACAGCGTCTTAAAAAATCAATTGCTTTAGGATTATATAATTCATTTGGATATTTATCAGTAGTTTCCGAAATTTCTTGTTTAGAATTTTGTTCTATATTCATTTTATATGAGTCTATTTGTATCATTTTTCTTTTTGATGAAATTTCATTAACTAAATGAGGAAATTGCTTTTTTAATTCATCTTTATTGTAAGAAATTTTTAGTCCATTTGATTCTTCAACTTCAAAATTCTTAAGGTTCTTTTTACTATTATTTTTTTTTCCCAAAGAAACGATAACACCTATAATTAATTAAATCTTTAAACAAATACTGATTCTTTACTTATTTATTAATATAATTATAGATTAACCAAAAAATTTTGCTTTAAGATTATAAAATAAAAAAATTAATTAGAGTCTGATAATTTTTTATCTTATTATAATAAAAACTAGTGCTGCAGGAACTTGAAGTCTGGATATAGTCATGTGAAGGAAACGTTTGAGAAACATGAAAAAGGGTATCAATCACCATACTGGTATCGCGGAATTGAATATCGAAAAGGTAGATCAATTCAAAGAGTTGAAAAACCAACAAATCTTCATCGAGCACGAACATTAGGTTATAAGGCAAAGCAAGGGTATATAATAGTTCGAGTAAGAATAAGGAAAGGAGGAATGCATAAAGTGCGTCCAAAACGAGGAAGAAAACCAAGAGCAATGGGGGTTTCCAAATATACGACAGGTAAAAATCTTCAATGGATCGCTGAGGAACGAGTGCAGAGAAAGTATCCAAACATGCAAGTCCTAAATAGCTATAAAATCTATGCTGATGGGAAACATTGGTATTATGAAACAATTTTAGTAGACCCTAATCATCCTGTTATTAAGTCAGATCCAAAAATTAATTGGATAACTGAACCACAACATACGAAAAGAGTTACTCGTGGTCTTACATCAGCAGGAAAAAGAGCTCGAGGCCTTCATAAGAAAGGATGGGGTTCAGAAAAAACACGACCTAGTATTAGAGCAAATAAGGGTCGTGGTAAATAATTTTATTTGATATATTATCTCTTTAAAGATAATTTAAGAAATTATAATTTATTTATACTAATTGTCATTCCACCATCTAGGATTAAATTTTGGCCAGTAATATAATCCGCTGCTGGTGAAGCCAAGAATAGTACGACATCAGCGACTTGTTTACTTTCTCCGATCTTATTAATAGGGAGTTTAATTTGTCTTAGTTTGATCCATTCTCTAATTAGGCTTTCATCATTATCGTATATAGGTGTAAGGAAAATTCCTGGACAAACAGCGTTAACTGTTATATTACTTGGTCCTAATTCAAGAGCCCATAGTTTCGTAAAAGCAAGAAGTGCCGCTTTACTTACACTGTATATTCCAATAAAAGGATTTAATCCACATTCTGTACCAGCACATGAAGTCATATTGATTATTTTCCCCACAACTGGTTCAAATTTTTGCTTTCTCATTTTTTTATAGAATGCTTTTGTCACATTCCAAGCTCCCTTCACATTTACATTCATTACTTTGTCATAATCTTGAGTTTTAGTTTTCAGAGAAGAAGTTCCCCCCCTTATGCCTGCATTATTCACTAAGATAAAGAGGTTATCAAATTTATTAAAAACGTTCTTACTCATTATACTTACTTGTTCCTCATTAGAAATATCGGCTTGTTCAAGTAATACATCAACTTTACTTGATTTTAAAATAATATCCCGAGTTTCTTCGATACTTTCAAGGTTAATATCATTTAATACTAAATTGGCACCTTTATTTGCAAATGAAATAGCAATTTCCCGACCAAATCCACTTCCTGCCCCTGTAATAAGGGCTACTTTTCCTTCCAAAAAGTTTTCAATCATTTTATTAATCATCCTCTAATAGAAATAAAGAAGAGATAGAATTTAATTTTCAAATAAGCCTTTACTTTTCTTATATAATCCAAGAAATTTTCCAGCGGGGGGAGATTCAAAAGCTATTGATACATCAATCACAGCTGTTTTTTTTGATTCTATCGCCCGTTTTAAAGCAGGTTGAAATTCTTCGGGATCTTCTATTTTTTCTCCATAACAGCCAAAACCTTTAGCAATTTCTGCGTAATTTATAGGTGGAAAATCAACATCGCAATATCTTTTTTTGAGATTATTTTTTTGATAAGTTTTAAGCATCCCCCAAGCACAGTTATTAGCTATAATTATAATTATAGGTAAATTTAACCTTATCGCCGTTTCTAATTCTTGAACGTTAAAGAGAAAACTGCCATCTCCACTTAGACAAACAATAGGTTTATTAGGTTTTGCCAATTTTACTGCAATTGCATAACAAATGCCTACTCCCAAGTGTCCCATACCAATTGAAGTAAAAGTACTTCTAGTTGATCTTTGAAAATTAGAAATTAATCCATATGTAAAAATTGCGATATCACCTCCATCAATTACTAATTGGGTATCAGGTGGAATAGATTGTAAAGTTTCTATAATTAATCTTTCTGGTTTCATAGGTGTTTTTTTAGATTCTAGTAATTTCTCTATTATTTCATTATCGAATTTTCGGATATCTTGTAAATAATTATTCCATTCAGACCATTCAGAAACTTTCTCTTTTGGGAGCTGGGCTTCCATATGTGTTAATAATTGGTTCAAAACTGCTTTAACATCTCCAACAATTCCAATTTCAACATGTCTATTTTTACCAATCTCTTTAGGATCAATATCTACTTGAATTATTTTCTGATTTTGATTCCACAAGGGAGCAGTTCCATAAAAAGTGGTGTAATCCCATTTACAACCTAAAGCTATTACCACATCCGCTTCAGAGGCAGCTTTACGAAAAGTATTTGCAAATGGATAAGAACCAGCGTAAGTCTTGTGATTAATACTGATGGAGCCTAGTCCTAAAACAGTTGTTAAAGAAGGTATTTTATACATTTCTGATATTTTAATTAAATCCTTTGAAGCTTCAGAAGCAACAGTACCCCCTCCTGCTATAAATATTGGTTTTTCAGCTTTTTTTAAAACCTCTATCACAGCGTCAATTAATTCTGGATTTCCACTCGGTCGAAGCAGAGGTCTATATTTTTCAGGATCAACAATTTTTTTTAATTCTGCATCAGTTGCTTTTCTAACTAAAGCTGTTTCTCTCAGCTCTAAATATACAGGACCTCTTCGGCCTGATAATGCCGTTTTTATGCATCTCTGAATAGCTTGTGGTATTTCATAGGGATTTTCAACAGAAACTTGTAATTTTGTTATTGGTTTCATCAAACTCATTTGATCCAAATCACCCTGCATAATACCTGTATTATCAAACATTCTAGCTATTTGGGCACCAATAATTAACATTGGAATTGAATCAGCTTTAGCTGCTGCAACTGCGGGTATAAGATGTGAAACCCCGGGACCTGCAGTTCCAAGACAAACACCTATTTCTCCCGTTGCTCTCGCCCAAGCATCTGCCATATGTCCTCCTGCTTGTTCATGCCTTACCATTACGGTATCAATTCCTGCTTCCCGTCCCCATCTCTCAATCGCATCATAAATTCGAGTTAATTCACCACCAATTAAGCCAAATATTTTAGTCACACCTTCCTTTAAAAGGCATTTGACAACTAAATCGCCGCCGTCTAAATCTTGCTTTGACATATCTAGACCTATTACAAATAAAAAATAAACTTTATTATATAAAGAAATTGGACCAATATGTATAAATTAGAAATCAATTAATTCGAGCTGATTTCCGAAAATATATTCAGTATCTAAATGGTAAAAATTAACTCTTCCAACTTTAACTATTTAAATCAAAATTCGAAAGTTGTAAATCCTACATAATTTATATATGGGATTTTATTTTACTATTCTCGCAAATTGTAATTTACTTATTGGTTTTTTTAGAGGAAACTCCCCTTTTAAAATCATTGATTTTAATTGCTCTGCTAATTTTATTGCTCCATGTCTATCTGATTGCCTTAAAACAACTGGGACATTATTACTTTCAAATTTAATTTCTTTTAGATCTAAATCAAATGCCTCTGGACATAAATGAGTACAATTACCACAATTAAAACAACGAGATCGATCTATAGCAGAAATCATGCTATTCTTTATAATAAACGCATTAGTAGGACATTTATCAATAGCTTTACATTCTTCACAATTCTTACACGCATCAGGATTAAATTTCATCATAAAATTATTATCCCAAACATCACCATAAGTGATTTCTCCTACATTTTCCCTGCCCACAAGACTTAATATTGTTAATTTAACTGATTTGTCAGATTTTACAAGATTTTTGAATACTTTTTCATTTAGTATAGGAATTGGAAGGGCTATACTACAGATAGGTTCTAAACCGTATGATGTTTTGAAAGCTCCCATATACTCTGGTTTCATACCTTCAAATGGAGCAATAGTCATCATATTAGGTTTTTCAATATAGTTACGCGTTCCAGGACCCATTAGATACCCAATAGTTCCATTAACAAGAACAGGAGATCCAACTCCAAATGAATCAAACTCAGGATCATTTTGAAAAGGATTAAGCGCACCACAACCTGAAAAGGTTATTTCTGTTTTATTAGGTGAAAAAGGCAAACATGAAAAAATTGTGTTAACTTGATGTGTTTCACAGTTGATCATTGCATTGTAATTTTTAATCGCTTGTCTAGTACCTATAAGTTTAACAAACTGCATGTCCTCTAATTTCATGTGCTTTTCAATCGTCTCACCCTCTGCACTTATAGCTTCAATTTTTACAGGTTTTCCTTCAACTATCTCTCTAAAAAGAGATCCACCACAATAATTATCTATCGTTTTACTTTGAGCAGTACCATAAATAATCAGATCTACTATACCTAAATATTCATTTGGGCACGGACCAGGAAATGCAGGGATTCCATTAATATCAACTTCAGTATATTTTCTCAATGTTTTTGGTGGTGAGAGACGAAAAGAGAAAATTCCCATAATTCCGCTCATAAGTCCTTTAGTTGCTGTTGTAACGACATCAACATCTTCAAATTTAACCTTCTTTCCTTCTTTAATTCGATCTATTAATTCCTGAACGGTTAATACGATTGCAGAATTATTATCAATTTTTTTTTTAATTTCTGAAAGTGTTCTTTTTTTAACCACAAGAACCCCTCACTTAATTTCAAAAGCTATCAATTTAAATATTTATTTATAATAAAATTTTTTTATTTTTACATATCTTAACAATATTATAAGAAATTAAGCTGAGTTTTAGAGGTTTAATTATTTTTGTCATATTTTGAATCAAGACTACCTGTAAATTTTGATAATTTTGATGATATTTTAAAACGATTAGAATTATGTGAAAAATTAGGAATAAAGAATATAATTTTGGAACCAAAAAACAAAATTTATAGCGTTCCATTAGACTTAAAAAATAGAATTCACCAAAGAACGAAGATAAATACTTATTATAGAATTAATTTAAGAATAGATGACTTGGAAGATTTTAAAAAAAAAATTAAAAATTTCTATAAATTTGCTGATATTCTCTCAATTGAATCCTTGAATAAGGAGGTGCAACTACGAGCCGCTAAAGATTCTAGAGTTGATATAATCTCGTTTTCAGATCCGGAATTAATCAAAACACTGACTCCGGGAGTTATTTCTCTCACAAAACAAAATATGTCATTTCTAGAGTTTTCTCTAGCTGCTATAATGATTTCAAATAAAATTATTCAATCTAAGAATTTTAGAAATCTATATAGATTCATCCATTTAGCTTTAAAACTTAAAGCAAATTGCATTATTAGCGGTAATTTTGATGACATGTATGACTTTCGACATCCCAGAACATTAATAAGTATTTGTTTCACTCTTTTGGGAATTTCTTTAGATAAAGCTAAAAAAATTTTTCAACTAAACCCAATTTTAATATTGGAAAGAGTTAAAAAACGTTTTGATAATAATTTAGAGCCAGATTTTAGATTAATTAAAGGAGAGGATTTAAGATAAGTGGAAAAGAAAGACAAAGGTACATTTCTTTTAAAATAATCAAGGAAAGCAGTCAAGAATTTTCTAAAAATTCACTATTAAAAGCAATTTGGCAATCAATTTGGAGATACTTTGGTCTAAAAGAAGCTAATAAGACGGGATTATGGTTAGTAGAAATTGATCTTGAGAATGATTATGG
>CP070831.1:2236331-2241282 GCA_020344955.1 Promethearchaeota archaeon
TGACAAGGCAGTGCCGGGCAGCCACGCGCCAACGGATAAGTGCTGAAAGCATCTAAGCACGAAGCCGGACCCGAAAATAGTCAGCCAATCTCGTGTAGCGAGTGTTGAGAAGCGTTTGGAGTATTTATGTTGGTGTGGTTGGTAAGGAATACCTGTGAAGTCCAGAAGCCAATCAAGAAGCGAAAGCAGAAAGCCATAATTTAAATGGTCGAGATGTGGATTAACGAGATCAGGGCGCGGTGACGCGAACTGAGTATGCGAGACGAGTGCACCCGTATAAGACGGGGTTAGTGAGGTGGGGGTGTACGCGGGGAGCTTTCGGGCGACCTGTTTAGCCTGCCACTCTCAATAGCACGAGTGTGTGGCATTCGAAAGAGGAACCATAAGGTTCAGGCTTAGAGTGTGAGGGTTTAGTCAAGTATTTGGAAAAATTTGAGATGAAGTGAGAAGGAGTATGTTCTTGAGCAAGTTTTTTATTTTCTTTTTTTATTATTTTTTCAGCTATTAGTCCTCTATATTGGAAAAGTAAATTCAAATTTTGATTTTAATGATAATTTCTTTGAAAATGTTAAGATATGACAATTTATTCAAATAAGAATTCTTATAATTAAGAGTAAATTTAGGATTGAAAGGGAGTTAGCAAATTAAGGTATTGGTTACTATTTTTGTTCTTTTTGGTATTTACGTTTGTTTAATATAATTCTGTTGATAATCCAATTAAAGGCTTCATTAATTTTATCCTTATTAGAAATATCTGTAGGTATATATTTGACTATTTTAATATCGTAGCCAAATTCATCTAAAAATCTTAGTATTTTTTGAATTTCATAACGATAGATTCCTAGTTTATTAATTAATATTAGACAGGGCATATTTGCAATGTTTAGTTTTCCAATCGCTAATCGTATTATTCTATTAGAAATGTGTCGTGCTTTCCTAATCATCGTTTTATTTGTTATATCGACAACGAATATGATTCCCTGTTTTTTTTTCAATTGAGATAAGAAGAAATTAATAGATTTTTTTGAGTTAGATATCGGATAGGAAGAAACTATAATTTTATAATGAAGAGGATTTAGATCTTCTGATTTACTTTTATAATATTTGATATTGGTAATGAATTTTCTAAAAAGCTGTGCTATTTTGGATTCACCTTCTTCAAAAAAATCAAACATAGCTAAGTTAATTTCCTTTTTTTCTGTAGAGATAGTTTCTTTAGGAAGAGCATGATAAACTGAATTTAATAATTCTTCAACTTTGATACTTATTTCGTGATGATCTATAGAATTGCTCTTATCTCTTTCAAATGCTTTATAAATATCTTTTATTTGTTTTAATTCGTGAGCAAATTGTCCCAGAGTATCCTGAAAAATACTAAGATCTGTATTCTCCTCATCAAAAACAATAATTGAAATCATGAGATTTACCTCTCCACCTCTAGCGATAGGACTAGAAACTGTGAATATTAAATTAGATGTTTTTAAATCTTCAAATTCATAAGTAAAAAATCCTTCTTTGTAGAAATCTAATAACCGAGGAATTTCCTCCAAAACATCTTGAGAAGGTAATTCAGGTACGTTTAAAAATACCATAGGGCCGACTATCGAATCAAAATGACTCAAAACCAAGACAAACATTTACTTAATAATTCCACCCTACAACAATATTCTTTTGTATAGATACAATAGAAATTTATTCAGAAATCTTATAAATACTTTACTTGATAAAGATGTCCATGAGCAATGATTTTTATAATTTTTTTTTCCTAAGGAAGGTAAATTCAGTGTTTGACTTCAACAAAATTTTCATGAAAAGAGCTTCAAGAAATCTGTCAAATTTTAGTTCTTCAAAATAACAACAGCAAGTATTATTATTATTTAACTTACTCTTTTTTTAATTAGTTAATGGCGTAATAAACTATTTAAACGTATCTCGAATTTAAGGTATAATAATGATAGAAGAATTAGAGAAAGAGGACTTTCATAAGGTAAAGAATCTGTTTAATGAGCGAACTTTCATTAACATTTTCCGAAGTCACCTAGAAAGAACTCCTATTCCTAAACAAGTTTTTGTAGATAATATAAACCATCCTCAAACAGCTGTAATTGTAGTTATACCAAAACTATTCCTTGGAGGGCGAGCAGACAACAAGGAATTTAACAAAGAATTAAAAAAAATACTTTATAAAAAACATATACTAGAATTTGGAGAAAAAAAATTTCGGGAAATTGACTGTTATATTTCTAATAGTGGTTGGGAAGAAGGAGTAAAATTCATTCTTGAAGATCCTTATCTTTACAATCGTTATTATTATGAAATTAATGAAGTGAAACTGAAGAATTGGAGAGAACTTATTCCTGAAGGTTACAGTGTAGAACCAGTCGATCTGACTGTAATAGGGAAAGACTACCTGAAAAACTATGACTGGTTAATAGAGGAAATAAAAGAAAATTGGATGCCTTTTGAAGAGGGTCTGAAGGAAAATCGAGGATTTTATTTAGTTCGAGAAAATTCAGAAATAGTATCTTGGTGCACAACCGAATATTTAACGGAAGATAATGATATTGAGGTTGGAATAGCAACGAGAGAAGAATATCAAGGAAAAGGATTTGCGTCAATAATTGGTTCAGCAACAGCTGAATATTGCTTGAAAAAGTACAAGTCCGTTGGATGGCATTGTACTACTACTAATATTGGTTCTTATAAAACAGCGGAAAAGATTGGATATGAAAGAGTAAGGGAATATAAGAAAGCTGGTGCTTACATAAATCAAGTGGATAATTGGATAGTAAATGGTTTTTTAAAATCCCAGAGTAAAGAATATGAGGAAGCTATCAAATGGTATGAAAAAGTTATTGGTGCGGCAACTGAAAGAACTTCTGAATATCTAGAATCTTACTTTGTTCAAGGAGAATTTCTTTTAGAAGTTTACTTCAGATTAAGTACTTTTTATTGTGCATTAGGTAATAAAAAGAAGGCAGTTGAGTATCTAAGAAGAACTATTGAGAGTGGTTTTAAAGATTTGGATCAAATTCTTAAAACTGAATTACTGAAACCATTACATGGAACAGAAGATTGGAATAAATTGATTCTACTAATGAGAAAAGATATGTAACCTAGCATTGTTACACGAAATTGTAAAATAATAATAATCTTTCCCTTCTGTGCTAATCAACCAATATGTTTTATCAAAAATACATTCCAATTAAATATGGTTGATATCATTATATTTATTTATCTTTAGGAAGATGCAAATTAAAAAAGTAAATAAAGAAAATCCTCTTAATTAGATAGTATTCTATTTTGAATACTAAATATTAAAAAGGGATTCCAAAATGAAAGATATCTTTGATGCATATTGCGGAATATATTGTGGTAGTTGCATAATTCGATTAGCATATATGCAAAACCGTCCAGAGTCCATTCCAGAACCATGGAAAACGATGAGTAAAGGCATGGATTTGGAATGCCATGGCTGTAAATCAGATCACGTGTATTTGAATTGTGCAAAATGTGAAATTCGCACATGTGCCAAAGAAAAACATGTAGATTATTGTTTTACGTGTGAAGACTATCCATGTGAGAAAATTCCTGAAAGGGATACCTCTGAAAGATTTCCCCATTTTACACTTTTTTTGCAACATCGAAATTTGCTAAAAGAGAACAAGGTAACGGAATGGTTAGCGTATCAAAAGGATCGTTATACTTGTAAAAATTGTGGTAAACTTTTTACTTGGTATGAAGAAATTTGCCATTTCTGCGGAGAAAAAGTTGAAAGCGTTACTGAAGAATTAAAAAATGCAAAAAATGATCAAAAATAATTTGGTATTGCCAAATTAGAAGTTATAAAATCTTTGTAAATACCTATCTACAAATTTTTTACACCCAATTTTTGTATTTGTTATCACTTTTATAATCTTGTTGACTTTATAAATTCTGCTTTCCAAATTAAGGTGGAAGATCGAGAAAAAACCAATTAAAAAATAAGTTAAAAAATAGTTAATTTTTTTAAAATGAATTTTCTTCATTTTAATGGTTGAGGTTTTTTATTTAGAAGTGGTGTCATTAATCTCAATTCATCGATTATTCGAAAAAGAATAAAGTAGTTTCCATAAAACTTACGGGGTAAGGGATAAAAATGAAAGTAAGTAGTAAATTAGATGAAATTTTGGAAGAACTTTTAATAAAAGAGTTGGATTGGTTGAAAGATGAATTTGAGTTCTTGTTTAAATCTAAAAAGAATATTTACACTGAAAAGGATCGGAAAATAGCAAATGACATCTTAGATTACTTTTTGGAAAATACCTATATTGGTGATAATATTATTTTACTCAAGTTAATGAATGAAAGGGTAGAAAATATTGAAAAAATGTATGCTAATTTTTTATAATCAACAATTTTATAGTAGAATAATAAAAAAACCCCGATTTAGATTTATTTAAATTTACAGAGTATTTACAATTTTTTTTCTTGAAAGGTAAAGTCAGCGTCTGATTTCAAGGAAAATTCCCTTTAAAAATTCGATCATTGTTTATTGGGAAAAAATTAAAAGTATTTAGGATATACTCCAAGCAATTTTTAAATATTATTGTAAATTTAGAGAATATATTAATTTCAAAACCTAATTAGAGCATATCATGTCTTTCTTTTTAGATTTTTTAACTTGGGAGAAGCGAGTGATAGATGGGGGTACTAAAGTAATTGAAAAATATCGATTTATTTTAGAGAAAAATAAGGATACGTCGCAAGACTTATGGAGATTAAAAATCTATCAAAAACAAGAAGAGAAACTGCTTTTTAAATCTAAAGAGTATTCTAAGAAGGAAATGAAGCTCTTGTATAGAAATATAACTAATCTAAAAGACATTAATAGGATACTTAAAAAGCAATAATTTTCTTGCTGGTCACTTGAATGAGACGAATTTTTTAACATTTTTACTTTAACCTTGAA
>CP070831.1:2241382-2249760 GCA_020344955.1 Promethearchaeota archaeon
AACAGGCTCTCAAGCTAACAAATAGTCTAAGTTTCCTTTTCATAGATTTGGAAATGGACCTGAGTTATCAGGTCTGGGGTGTGGTGATCAAGGTATTTTTGGGGTTAAAACAAAAGTTTCTCGTAAGGTCTTCCCTAAACCTGAGTTTGCTGATTATAAAACTTTTTTAATGCCACGAAAATCTGCTGAAACTGCTGCTCAAATTATGATGGAGATTCGAAGAAAAGGAATTGATGTATATGATACAATCTTTATTCCTGATGTTGTGATTGAACTTGGTTCAAAACAAGGATTTTTTCCTTTATGGGAACATATAAAAAAGAAAAAAGGAATGCTTTTTTATGTAATTGAAGCTAATTCTGAGGCAGAATTAAAAGAAAATGTCAAAATTTTAGATGATATTGTTTTAAGTAAGAAATCTGAATATCTAGGGTCAGAAGTCTCAGATGGCAATATTGCCAAGTGGTTTTATACAGAACAGGGGCATTGGCAATTTTATCATAATTTATGGGGTATGTTTCCTTCCATGCAACCACTCTCAGCTGAATGTTTTTGTCCAATCCATATGTTTCCTCAAGTTGTAAAAGATGTTGACCAATGGGACATAGAACATAATGAAGATATGCAAAAAATTTTTAACATTACCAAAATTCGACCCATTTCAGGTACTGGGCCGATACCATTAGTAGATGGAAATAATGTAGAAGTAACGGCGGGGTTTCTTAGTTTCTGGAAGTATTATGAAGGTGAACTTTATGAATTTATCCAAGAGGCTAACATAAAGTTGTGGAAATCTCTACTTAAATTAATGATTAAATATGGACTTCAATACTACATGATGGGTGAATTTATGTCTCGTTTAATGGTCGAGATTGGTGCTTACTCCGAAGAATATTATAACTGTATGAAATCAATAAAAAAGGTTCTTGATCCTAAAATGATACTGAGTAGAGGTAAATATAATTTTTGGGAGGGAGAGACAAGTTGAGTGAATTAAAACATCTAAAGGAACATTGGAAAGATATTTTTTCATGTATGGGATGCGGAGATTGTGGGTATTCGATCCGTCCTGCCGTTGAGAGATATCTAGTATGCCCTGTTAAAGAAGCAAAAGGAGAAGAAGGATTCGAGATTAGTTTTTCGAGAGGTAGAATGAACATACTAAAAAGTGTATTAGTAGGGCAAATCCCTTTAAGTAGAGAATTAGCAAAATGGGTTTATGAATGTTCAGAATGCGGAAATTGCACTGAGATTTGTCATATGACTCAAAATGAAAATATAACTTTACCCACATGCAAATGGATAGATCACGTGAAAGTGTGGGAAGCTTTGAGAAAAGATCTAGTGGAAGCTGGTTTTGCTCCACTTGATAGACATGATAATTTAATTGATTATATGGAAAATGACAAGATGAAAAATCCATATGGAGAGGAGAAAAATAAGAAATATGAATGGATAAAACAGTTTCCTGAAATAAAAGATCAAGGTGAATTTGTGTTTTTTGGTGGTTGTACAATGCCTTTAAGACAAGTGAATACATTAAGAAGTATGATGAAGATTTTAAAAGCAGCAGGAAAAGAAATCGCAATGTCTAAGATTGAATGGTGCTGTGGTTCTATTGCATTGCGTATTGGTGATGAAAAATCTTTAACTGAATTGATTAAACACAATATTGAAGATTTCAAGGAAAGAGGGGCTAAGACTCTATTTACTGCATGTGCGGGATGTTATAGAACTTGGAAAAAAGATTATCCAGAATTCTTAGGAGAGGGTTTGCCATTTGAAGTAAAACATATCACAGAAATTTTAAATGATATGTTAAATAACAATGAGATTCCGTTCAAAGCAGAAGAAGGTGAGAAATTAAAGGTAACATACCATGATCCTTGTCATCTTGGTCGTCATATGGATTTATATGAGATTCCTCGGGAAATAATATCTAAAATCCCTGGAATTAAACTTGTAGAAATGAAGAGGAATCGTAAGAATGCTTGGTGCTGTGGAGCAGGAGGGGGTATGAAGAGTCAATTTCCAGACTTAGCAAAAGAAATTTCAAAAGAAAGAATTAGGGAAGCAATAGAATCTGAAGCAGATATTTTAACAACTAGTTGCCCATTTTGTATAGGAAATTTAAAAGACTCATATGATGAATTAGATTCAGAAGTTCAAGAAAAGATAAAATTGATTGATATTATAGATTTAATAGCTTCTAAAATATAAACGAGAAAATCAGTTAAAAATAAGGCTTTATCCTTTTCTTTTACTCAAGTTTAAATATATTTTTTGTTATTTCTTATAAAAAGAAATCATTATATATTTAATAAAGAGGAAAACGATGGCAACAAAGGTTACATTTGTTGGAAAACCAGAAGTTGGAAAAACAACTATTAAAAAGGTGATTCTTGAAGGAGAAGATCCAAATGAATTAATTATGTTCCCTCTTGAAGCTACTATTGGGATTCAGTATTCACTACATGATTTTATGGATTTAAAAGTCAGTTTATTAGACTCTCCTGGTCAATCACTTCCAGTATTATTAGAAGATGAACAAAAACAATTAATGACATTTGGAGATACAGGTGCTATAATTTACATTTTCGATTATCCTAATTGGATAGAAAACTCTCAAGATATTATTGATGATATTAAAAAAATATATGAGATTAGAAATAAGCTAGAAGTTGAAGCTAAAATTGTCTTATTTCTTCACAAAATTGATCTTCTAATTCATAAGAAGATTGGTAGCATGCTTGCCTTAATTAGACGACAAGTTATCAAACAGTTAAATTTGCCGGAAGAATTGCCAATTTACTTCACAAGTTTACATCCCAATTTAATTTATACGGTGTATAATGCTATTTCAGACATATTCAGTAATTTTTCTAAAGATTCTTCTCAGCTAAAGGAAATTATTAAAAATATCATTCACAGTTTATCTAAAACAATTTGCGTTGTTTCCAATCAAAAAAATAACCTTATCATTCAAGTTAGTTCTTCTGATTTTGATTCAAGTATTCTTTATTACTTGTATGAAGGAATTTATAAATCAAACAAATTATCTGAAGAATCTCATTCAAAAAGCAAGTTTATAAACGCAGGTTCCAAAATATTATATATGGTGGGGGAGAATATCAGCAATTATCATCCGAATTTTAATGATATACTCATTTTTTCTGAAGTTTTACAAGAGGAAGACTTAAAAAAGTTGATTGAACAGGTTAAAGAAGAATTAGATCAACATTATAACTAAAAGAAATAATACATTAACAATTAGAAATGCTCAGACAAGTATATATAATTTTAAATGACAATATTATTTACCGAAGGAATTATGCTGAAGGTTTAGATGATTCTATCTTTACTAATGTCTATTCAAATTTAAAGAAGTCAGCATTCTCAAAATTTGCTGAAGAATCAGCATCTTATGATTTTTTTAAGATTAAAATTTCCTATATCGTGGAGAAAGATTTAAATTTAATTTTTCTATTTGTAACAGGCCTGGGGGATGAATTTAATAACATTGAAACTCAATTAAGGAGTTTTAAGAAAGAATTTTTAGACGTATATCGTGATAACATCCTTGAAGGCAAAATTAACGTGATCCCTGACGTTTTTGATCCTATTGTTGATAATATTCATAGAAATTTAAAAGCAAAGCTTTCAATTGTAGGATTTTCAGGAGTTGGAAAAACTACTACTACAAAACTCTTAAAATCAGAAGAAATTCCAATGCAACATATACCCACAATTACAGGTGAAGTTGCAACTATAAAAATTGGAAAATTACACTTCTATTTATGGGATTTCGCTGGACAAGACCAATTTGACTTTCTATGGGAAAAATTTATAAGAGGTAGCGATGCTGTTCTTTTGATGACTGATTCAACTCTAGAAAACCTCGAAAAAAGCAGATACTTCTTTGAATTAGTAAATAAAGTTGTTCCTTATGCACGTTTGGCAGTAGTTGCAAACAAACAAGATTTACCAACTGCAATGAAAATTGAAGACATTGAGCGATTAATGGGACAAAAAACTTACTCTTTTATAGCTATTGATCAAAATAATAGGCCAAAAATGATCCGTATTATAGCCGATCTTTTAGATATGGATACAGAAGTTTCTCCCTTACTAAAACCTATTTTTGATAGAGATGTTTTGATGGATAAAGCTCAGAAATCACTAGAGCAAGGGCGGTTCAGTGAAGCAATTGAACATTTTGAAGAAATTAGTAATATCTGCCTTGAATTAGGAGACGATTCATTGTCAATCGAATTACAGGATAAAGCTGAAAAATTACGAACGATTTTGAATAATTTACCAAGTCCTGGTTAAATTTTGCAGAAAAGCTAATACTTCATTTTTACTTATCGGAATGATATCTGAACGAAATATTATCTGATTATCTTTATTTTGCATAAAAAACTTCATTTGGATAGAATCTTGTGTTTCGAGGGCTTTTTCTATATTGAAAAGTGCTTCATTGGCTATTTTTTCTGGTAGAATTTCATGTATACTTTTACCTATAAAACTTTCAATTGGAGTTGTTAGATTAAATATATGCCTAATTTTCTTTTCTAATTTAATATCAGTAATAATACCCTCTATTGAAATTCTAAAAATTGAAAAAGGAATATGCTTAAGTAAGATAGCACTTTTAGATTCACTTTGTATCAATTCTTCCTGATTCTTCATTTTTTCTATTGCAGTCCCAATTTCTAGTGCAATTGAGATAATTAATTCCATATCCTCAACAGATATAGAGGATTTCTCACTTAATAGCATATTTATTGAACCTATAATCTCAAATTTTGAAAATAGTGGGATTACAGCACCAAAACTAGGATTAAAATCTTTGAAAAATTGTTTAATTATGTCAGGGAAATTATCATTAAAAAGTGCAACTCCTTGAGTATAAACTATCTCATAAGGACTTTTACTAATTTCAATATTATTATTGTTTTCAAAAAAGAATTCTGGCAATCCTTTATGGGCTTTAATAGAGGCGATTTTTAAAGTTTTATTGACAAGATAGATACAACATCCTTTAAGGTTTAAAAATTCTATAATTGAATCTATAGTTTTGTTTAATAAATTCGATAAATCAGTAGCTTGATTTGCCAAACTTATAAACTTATTTAAAATATCAACTTTCTTTGCATTTTCTTTAAATTTTTCTTCAATTGAATATAAGTCGGTAAAATCATGGAATAAATATTGAATAAAAAATTCTTCACCTAACTGGATCTCATTAACACTAACTTCCAAATATAACTGTCTACCTGATGATTTTCTTATCCTTGAAATTATTGGTGGTGGTTGATTAATCAAATGTTTTACCATTGTCGGATCAATTAATCCTTCATCAAATAAATCAAGTTTTAATGCTTCAATCCCTATTAGTTCTTCCTTCGTCATTTCTACTAATCTTTCAGCTTCTAAATTAATATCAACTATGACTCCTGTATCTCGATTTACTATGAAAATCGCATCTCTGGCAGCCTGAAATAGAGATTGATATCTATGTTCTGCAATTTCTAAAGTTTTAATTACTGGTTTAATAGATTCAAAATAGGATGAGAAGAAGTTCTTAATTTCTTTTAATTTTACAGGATCTGCTCTATGATCCTTTGGTTCATAATCAAACGCAAGATAAGCATCTTCAAGATTTATAAGATAATTGGCAAAACCTTCAAGAAGTTTATTCGCAAGCATCAGACTAATTTGAGTTTTAATGTCAGTAATAATCGTGATTAAAAAACTTTCAAATCCTCCTCGGGCAAATTTATTAGGCTGTTTAAAGAATAAGTTTGCTGTTTTAATCTGTTTAAATATGTGAATAAACACTCCTTTTGTTGGAAGCTCTATTAATGAGGGAATATCTTGTATTAGATTATCATCTAATGAATCAGGTGCTTTTAGAAATATGCTGGGACCAAAAAGAGGATCGAACCGTACAAGGAGTAATCCAATCAAGTTATTTCACGAATTTAATGCAAGTAATCTCGATTTTAAAGTAATAAATGAATAATATAAATTTGTTGTTATAAATTTATTTTAATCTAAATTGGAATAAATATAAGGCTTATATTCAATTAGAAAAATCTTTAAGAATTCCCCCTTTTTTTAATAATTATGGAGGATATGAGTATTTATCTACAACCAACTGAATTTTTAGATTTTCATAAAACACGTGTTAAAAATACTGCTATTGAAATAACTAAAGATTTAAAAACTGACAAAGAGAAAGCAATTGCATTGTTTTATTGGGTTCAAAATGAGATTAAATATAATATGTTTACTTATTATCCCAAAATAAAAGCCAATCTTAAAGCTTCAGTTACTTTACGAAGAAAAAATGGTTTTTGTATGTCAAAAGCAACCCTCTTATCCACATTTGCAAGAGCAGTGGGTATTCCAGCTCGTATTCATATGGTTGACATTATTAACCATAAAATATCAAAGAGGGTTGTCAACTTAATGGGGACAAATGCCTTCCATTGTCATGCATATAGTGAGCTCTATTTAAATGGTAAATGGATTAAAGCCACTCCTGTATTTGACAAAGAAACTTCTATCAAGGGAGGATTCCTTCCTATAATTAAATTTGATGGAGAAAATGATGCATTATTTGATACATTGGATAAAGATGGTAATCTTTTTGTTGAATACATTGAAGATTGGGGCAATTACGCAGATGTTCCAATAGAGAAAATTGATCAAATCTTTACTGAAAAATATCCTCAATGGTATAATGGTGATATCAGTATATTTCAGAAGCAGTTTAAAATGAGAAAGGAACCATTAACCCTTAATAAATAATATAATGATTTATAAGAAGAAACTATCTTTTAATCCTAAATTCCTTAAAGATATTTTGAATTTGCCTAATCTTCCTTCATAGTTTCCTGCTGAAATTTTTATTAATCCATTCATATTTATAATTCCTTGGATAACTTTTAGCATAGCTTGCTGGATTGTTTCAATGTTCAATGCATTAAAAACAATTTCAGGAATAGATAATACTCCTTCAGGGACTTTAGATTCATCTTCACGTAGTTTATTTTTAAGCGTTGGACAATATGAATGATTTGTTGTAGGACCTATTTCAGGAAATTTTGTTTCTAATTTTGAACCTGCTGAACATACATCGAATGTGGTACACACATCATCGATTTCTGCAATAATTTTAACAGCTTCCCTCCCAATTTTTATCCCTGAGTCGACTGAATCGCATAGTAAATATAAATTTCCCCCCATCACTCCCTTAGCATAATTCAGTTCTTCTTCAATTAAAAAGTCGTATCCCATCATTATAGGAACAGAAATCATTTTTTTACCAAATTTAGTTATTATCTCTTCATAACCATCCCCACAATGCCCCACATTATTCATCATATTAAATTTCAAATCTTCTTTACTTGGAAAACAATCGAAGACAGCAGTTGTTGGAACAACCAAAATACCTTGTCTCACACGTTTTCCTAATTGATCATACAATTTTGCCATAGCTTTTTTTCCGGTCCCTGTTACCCATAATTGAACTATAGCACCCAATCTCCCATCAAATGTCTCATCCTTGGAAAGCCATCTGACAATCCCTCCTTCAGCATCCCCAAACACTGTAGATGGTAAAGCTGTAAAAGCATTAACAGCCCTATCTAAAAAAGTAGCATCTTTAGCAGTCACCATTAATTGGACGACTAATCCTTCAAAGGCTTCGCAATAGGTATCTTCAATTACAACCAATCTTTATCACATCAAGATATTTATAGATCTTATGTCCTAAATTAATTAGATTAAATAAAAATTTAAAATCTAAGTCTTATTAACTGTCTAATATTAGAATAAATAGAAAATACTAATTATCTGAGATTTGATAAAATGCCAAGAGCAATAATTTTATACGAGATTGACCCTTCTTTTGGACCCAATATATTAGGAGAATATTACTTAAAACAAGATGAGAAAATTCCAACAAATATATTAAAGGAATTTTCTGAAAAACATATAGAGAAGGAATTTATGAGCGTGATCGTCCATAAAGATAATGAACGTTATTATTCAGGTAAAATAAATGGTGAATCTATTAATAAAGATAATCTTTTTTTAAGTTTTATATTGCGAGAAGGAGAAGATATTGTCTCATTAAAAAGTATCATTGAAAATATTGAAGAGAAGGTCATTAAAGATTTTTCCAGCGATAAACAAAAAATGAATGAGATATTAAAAGAGGGATTAAATGCTATAATGAGCTTGATTCAAAAACTCCAGGAACCAAAAATCATAAAAGAAACTATGAATGAAAGAACAAAAAGAATGTTAGATGATGGAAATATTCAAGAAGCAAGAGAATTAATAGATCTTGGGGAAGAAATTCC
>CP070831.1:2249860-2279293 GCA_020344955.1 Promethearchaeota archaeon
TTTAAAATTCCCAATATCTAATACTCCTTCTTCTATCTTCCTAGTATCGCAAGACTGCCTTCCATATATTAATGTAATGCCTTTTTCATTGGTGTTGACTCCAAAACTGACAGCGTATTCCTCTTCACCAGGTCTTAACGCAAGAGTAGGCATGACTATAACCCGATGAGAGTTTAGAAATCCTGTTTGATGAACCTTAGCACCCTTAACTATGATACCATCATCTTTCTCTTCTACAATATGTAGATAAGCATCTGGGTCAGGTTGATCTTTCGGTCTTTTGCTCCGATCGCCTTTTGTATCAGTCATTGCCCCATCAACCATCAAATCTTGCGTTTGTACTTCAGTCCAATAATTTTTAAAACGTTCATGATAATTAGTTCCTAGTTTTTTATCTATATCAAAAGTAACACTATATAACGCATTTGCAGCATCAAATCCAACACAGCGTTGGAAACAACATGCAGTATGCTGACCTAGTAATCTCTGCATCTTGACTTTTTTTACAAGATCATTAATAGATTGGTGAATATGGGTAAAACGATTTATAATTTCACCAGTAAGATGTGATCTGGTAGTCATGACATCTTTATATTTTTCCATTTGGGCTAATTCATAAATTTTCATCACAGTATTAATGGATGGTTTGATAATCGGATGATTCCAAAATTCTTTTACTTTTTCGCCAAACAAATATAAATTAACTGGACGTTTTATACTTTCTAAATATTCTAGAGGTGTTTTTAAAGGCATGATCTATTTCATTCTAATAACTTTATATTAGTTAATTAGAAGGAAGTTGAATTTTTATAGATACCTAAATTATACTATAAGAAAAAATGAGCTTTTGATTCTATTTTTTTTTACTTATACATGCTTTTATAAAGTCCAAATATATTGGTGAAGGATTATAAGGACGAGATTTAAATTCAGGATGGAATTGCGTCCCTACCATCCAATGATCTTTTCTATCCAATTCAATACTATTAATTATTTTACCAGTTTCATCTCGACTCGATACTCGCAAGCCCTTTTCTTTAGCTTCGGCAGTGATGAATTTCTCTTGGATGTGAAATCTATGTCTATAGCGTTCAAATATTTCTCCTTGTTTATATGCTTCAAAGAGTCTTGTATTCTTTTCAACTATTATTTTTTGAGCACCTAATCTCATAGTACCACCAATTTCAATTATATCTTTCTGACTTTCTAGAATATCTACAACGGGATATGGAGTATTAGGATCTATTTCACTAGAATTTGCTTTTTTTAACCCAAGATATTTTCTGCAGAAAGCAACAAAAAACAATTGAGCTCCAAAACAAATACCTAGAAAAGGTACTTTTTCTTCCATCGCATATTCTGCTGATCTTATCATACCTTCTACTGCTCTTTCTCCAAATCCAGGAGTAAGTAAAATTCCATCACAATCTTTAAGTTGATCTTGAATATTTGTATTCTCTTCAATATTAATCATTTTCAATTCTGTTTTATATCCCAAATGAGCCGCAGCATCTTCTAGAGCAACATTTATAGAGATATATGAATCTGAAATGTTAAAATATTTACCTGGCATCGCTATTTTAACAGTCTTTTTAGCAGTTTTAAATAATTCAACCATTTTCACCCATTCAGAGTAATTAGTAACTTCACTATAAGATACTAGTTTAGCTTTTAAATCAATTAATTCACAAATAAGATCTCCTAATCCTTGTTCCTCAAATAATAAAGGTAATTCATAAACAACTTCTAAATCAGGATTAGATATTACAGCATTTTCAGGTACGTTAGAATATAGGGAGATTTTTCTTTTGATATCTGTATCCAACGGTTTTTCACTTCTCCCAATAATTATATCGGGTTGTAACCCCAAACTCTGAAGCATTTTAACAGAATGTTGCGTTGGTTTTGATTTTTGTTGACCTACTGCTCTAGAATAAGGAATAAGAGTAACATGAACAAATGCTGTACGCTTAGGATATTCCAATTTCAATTGTCTGAATGCTTCTAAGAATATACTTGATTCTAAATCGCCTACTGTACCACCACATTCAATTAATAATACATCTAAATCTTCTTTTTCAGCAATCTCCATTAGTCTTTCTTTTATTATATCTGTTACGTGAGGTATTATTTGAACTGTTTTGCCTAGGAACCTTCCCTTTCTCTCACTAAGAATTGTAGAAAGGTAAATTTGACCTGAAGTAATATTATGAGAAGGATGCATTTCAATACCCAAAATTCGAGAATAAGTGCCAAAATCCTGATCAATTTCGGAAATTCTATAGGATCTTTCGTCTGAACCAGGAACAGGTCTGAAATCCCACACATCCTCAGTAATAAAGCACTCTCCATGCTCAATTGGATTTAATGTACCAGGATCTACATTTAAATATGGATCTATCTTAACAACTGATACTTTGAAGCCACGAAATTGTAACACTTTACCGATACTGGCTGTAGCTACACCTTTGCCTATTCCTGACATTACTCCTCCTGTTACAAATACAAATTTACTATGAGAATTCATAATTATCTCCGAAACTAAAAAATAATATTTAATTTCATCTAACTATTTAAATAAAATAATAAAAAGAAACCAATTTTTAAAAGAATTTCTATAACATTACATTACTTTAAGTAAGTTATTTCAAAATAGGTTATTTATAAATTATGAAATTTAACTAATCGAGTATAATTAAAGTATATATAGCCTTTCTGATGAAAAATTTGGATCTGATGTGACATTAAGTCCAAGTCTTCTAAGACCGGCTTCATCTCCAGGAGGAGGTATATGTGTTGAATGCATTTCACATCCATTAAGTTCTTTAAGTTTTTCCATTGCAACATTAGCAGAGGGATTAAAATCAGCGCTTATACTTAATGCTATAAGAGTTTCTTGAAGATTAAGACTCAATGGTTTATGATTGAAAACTTCCGATTTCAATTTGCTTATTGAACTTAGGATATTGGGTGAGAGAAGATGTATATTATCAGGAATACCCGCTAATACTTTAATAGCATTTAGGACCAAACTGGAGGCTGAATGCATAAGTGGGGAGTTTTTACCAGTTATAATATTTCCATTTTTCAATTCTAAAGCAGATCCAGCAAATACACCCTCATTACCTTTGCCTTTTTCTTGAGCTTCTATAGATGCTTGACGCGCATATTTAACCACTTTTCGATCTAAAGCATTAAGATTTAATTCTTTCATAAGTAATTCTGCTCTCTGTACTGTTTTCTTATCTGAAACACCCATTACATATTCACAATTATATCGAAAATATCTTCGGATCATTTCTTGCTTCGCTGCTTGTTGTACAATATCATCATTATTAATAGCAAATCCTGCCATATTTACACCCATATCCGTAGGAGATTTATATACTAAATTCTTGTCCATGATCCTTAACATTATTTTTTTTACTACTGGAAAAATCTCTATATCTCTATTATAATTTGTAGCTGTGATATTATATGATTCTAGATGAAATGGATCTACTTGATTAAAATCACCAAGATCAGCAGTCGCAGATTCATAAGCCATATTTACAGGATGCTTTAAAGGTAAATTCCATATAGGAAAGGTTTCAAATTTTGCATAGCCTGCTTTAATTCCCCTTGTATGCTCATGATAAATTTGGGAAAGGCAGGTCGCCAATTTACCACTGCCTGGTCCTGGTCCTGAAACAATTATTATAGGTCTAGAAGTTTCAATATATTGATTCGCACCATATCCTTCTTCACTTACAATTAAATCAATATTGGTTGGATAACCTTTGATAGGATTGTGTGTATAAACCTTTATGTCTCTTCGCTCAAGTTTATTCATAAACTGCTTTACAATCTGCTGTCCATTAAAACGTGTCACTACTACAGCACATACTTTAATTCCCCCTTCCCGAAGATCATCGATTAATTTTAACGTACCAGTGTCATAAGTGATACCGAAATCAGCACGAATCTTCTTCCTTTCAATATCCCCCGAGTAGATACATAGGACAACCTCAATTTTATCTTCAAGAAGCTTTAAAAGCTTTACTTTAACATTTGGATCAAATCCTGGTAGAACTCTTGAAGCATGATAATCATATATCAGTTTTCCACCGAACTCGAGGTACAATTTATTCCCAAACTGAGCTGCTCGTTCTAAAATGCTCTTAGATTGCTCATTTAGGTATTTTTTGTTATCAAAACCGATTTTATCAATAATCATTATAAACTTTTATTAATGCAATTTATTCAAAATAAAATTATTAAATATAAACCACATCTAATAAGAATTTCTATGAGTTTTTGTTATATCTTGTTTTATATACTTTTAAACAGTAGTTCTTTTTTAGTATTAATGATTTAGATGTGGCTCAACAATCGTATATTATTCCCCCAAGACTCTAAAAAATGTAAAAAAAAGTCTAATTATAAGTTATGAGTTCATGTAACAAATTTTAATCATAATCGTCGTCGTCGTCATCATCTTCATCCTCATCGTCATCTTCTTCATCCTCATCCTCCTCGTCATTATATACATCAATGGTCTCATATTCCTCAGCATCACGATAGCACTTTTTACAATAAGGCCTTCCACCTACATAAATTGCATCTCCTTGGTGTATTTCTTTCTCGCAACTTGTACAATAAACATAATCTTCATCATCATAATCACCCATATCAAACACCTCCATATTTAATATAAGAAACTTTACTTAGATCTCTAAGTAAGCTTAATCTAAATTTATAACATATTAAAGAAATTACAACATTTTAAATAATTGTCTTAAGGCGTAACTCATTATATAATCCTGGATTTGTGATGTTCCTCCTCCAACTTGGTGTATTCTTGAGATCCCTAATAGATCACTCATTATCGTATTATCACACAAGCCTGCACCTGCCATTAGATTTGCACACCCATAACATATTCTTTCCGATAATTTTGCACTTTGGGATTTTAACTGTGAAGCAATAGCAACAAGAGCTAAATTAAAACTCTTTGGAAGAATACCAGATTTCTCCAATTTATCATCAACAATTTGACAGATATGCAATGCAGCTAACGTTAGACTCATAGTTTTTGCCCACATTTCTGCTAAAGGAAAACCAACACCTTGATACTTTATTATTTCCTTATCAAACTGTTTTCTCATGTTAGCATAGATTGCAGCATGAGAAATTGCATTCCAGGCTTCGGCTGCATTTACAAGCACTACACCTAATCTTTCTAGATTTAATCCTTCAAATAGGTGTTCCCTTCCTAAACCAGGTTTACCTAAAACATATTCAGGTGGAATCCTTAAATTTGTAAAAGTTTCCTTGCCAACATGCACTCGCGGAGTCCAAGGAATATTAATTCTTTCAGCACTCCATCCTTCCCATGATGTATCTACTAAAAACTGAGCCATTGTATTCCCATTATTTTGTTCGGAAACAGCATAAACTACTGCTAAATCCGCTTTTGACCCATTTGTCTGATAAATTTTTTCACCGTTCATAGTATAACTACCATCTTCATTTTCTTCACAAGTCGTGAGCATGTGAACTGCATCAGATCCACGCTCTGGCTCAGTAATACAAAGACATCCTATTTTTTCTCCGGTTATTAAATCTTTTAATGCTTTCAAACGTTCTTCAATATTTTCATGGTGAAATATTATTGGATTAGCTGCTAACACACTTGCTCCCATTCCCATTACTAACTGAGGATCGAAAAAATCTGTAGCGATAATCCTCATGAATTCAGCGGTCATTCCATAAGGTTCATAATTTAAATCCAATTCTGCAAAATTATTGACTCTTGAAATCAGACCTGCTTTCCCAATCTCTGGAATCCATTCATATAAATCTTCATTATGAGTAATATTATTTTTTCTTTCAAATTTTATGAAAAACCTTTGAGCTTGTTTTAGAAAGTTAAAGTGTTCAGGTTTCAATATGCTCATTAAATTATTATTTAGAAAGCTATACCGATTTTTTAAGCTCATTTTTTCTAAAATTTCTTCATTTATACATTGAACTGCTCCTTTTTTATTTACCATATTAGGACAACTCCCTATATTTATTTGTAAATTTTTTATATAATTAGAATTAATTAAAACTCCTAATATAATTTTATAGAAATTTTACTGTTCTGATCATAATTATTTTCTCTTAATAAAACCTTTTTTACAAACACATCATATTGATTATTAATAAGTATAAAAGCTATAATCAATCTAAAATAGAAAACAAACATATAGACTTTCATGAAAAACCAAGAATTGGGCATATTATCTCTTTCGAAGATAGCCACTTATGAAATTCTAATTGAGGAACAACTCGAACGATTAGATACTGTTAGATTTCGCTTTTTTAAAAGATACTTAGCAACAGAGAAATCTTTAAAACGAAGATTTATCATTTCAAAAATAATTGGAGCATTTATCTTTGGAATTTTACCAATTATTCCACTATTAACATATTTTCAAGTTTTATCTTTTATTAATGAAGGAATTTACCCAATTGAATTAATCTTGTTTGCAGGTAGTCTACTATTTGGGATCTTTTTCTTGTTTCAATTTTTTAACTTCTTTTTAATAGCAATGTTAAATACAATGAAGATCCTTACGGGAAAAATTTTTGAATGGTTTGAAACATTACCTATTTCACGTGAAAAATTAAAAAAATTAATCTACTTAACTATAATCCGCAGTTTAGATATACCATTAATTATTATTACAATTTGTTTCCCTTTAATAATGTATATTGGAACTCAGAATTTATTTATTTTTTTTATTTGTATTGGAGTTTCAATTGTTAATACAATTTTTTCATTTAGTGTATTGATTATATTTAGTGAACGTATGAACAGAATTCTAAACATTAATGAGAGAGATTCCAAAAGAACATATCTCATTCGATTAACTAATCTAATAATATATATAATAATTGTAATAGGAAGTGTTTTCCTGATTCAATGGGCATTAAGTTCGATAGAAACATTTTTTCTTTTATTCGCTACATCAACAATTCCAGCAATAATAGTTCTTATCTTAAGCATGATCCCCTTCCCAATTGCCCCAGGATACATGATATCTTCATTTATTGCACCAAATCGGATACCATTTCAAATATGGTATAACATCATAATAGGTTTTATTCTATTTTTAATAATAACCTTGTTAATTTATTGGAAATCAGTTGCAGGCATTCTTAAAAAAGCAACATACTCAAAGTTCAAAAATAAAAATTACTTTTCAGCTCAGCATCTTAAAGAGATGAAGGATTCATTTAAAATAAAGATAAATTCACCTTTTTGGGCGTATATTCGTAAGGACTTAATAATATCGACACGGAATCTTAAACATTTCTTATCTGTAGTAATGCCGATTATAATTGGATTTATTTTTACATTCACATATAACATTACTGTTATGGGGGGGATTATACCTCCTGAAATTGAATTTCTTCTTAATTTATTTGTAACTATTGGTTTTAATATTGTTATCGCTGGTATGATTGTATATGGTTTATTGAATATTGAAGAATCAGGTGCATCGATATTAGGATCATTACCAATGCATCCACGAGAACAAGCAAAATCAAAATTAATTTTTATGATTTTTATCCAAACAATTACAGTTTTAGCACCTTCTCTTATGTATATTGGGAGTATTGAGTTTATATCTTCAATAACAACAACATTTCTGGCATTACCCTTTGTTTTATTATTCTTATTTATGATATTTGAAATGAGAATTTATTTTTTTGGTAAAGCGAAGCATTTTTACATAATTGAAGAAGCATTTCCCGAAAAGAAATTAGTGAAATGGTTATTGATTTTTGCAATAGATTATGGTATTTATTTTTTTATTATATCTCTTTCTTTTACTTTTTATGGGTTTTTGGGATTATCATTATTGGTAACCTTTTTAATGATTTTATTGCTAATTGGTTTTATATTTGTAATAATCATATTTGGGAAAGTTTTTCCAAAAGAGAAAATTGAGGTTGAGCCAAAAGAAGGAGATTTCAAATCAGGGATAGTGAGGATTTCAATAATGTCTGCACAACATTATGTTATGTTATTAATAATAATTTTAGGTGTAAATTTTGGAATTACTTATCTAACTACTTTTATCCAATTTCCAGAACTTCTATATTCATTTAATTGGATAAATAAAACAGTATTCCTAATTATATTTTTAATTGCCTGTACTGGGATTAATATCTTGTTATGGATATTGACTTTAATAATCTTAGGAGTTCCATGGGAAAGGTTATCACCAATGAA
This sequence comes from Promethearchaeota archaeon, assembly GCA_020344955.1. Classification (GTDB taxonomy): domain Archaea; phylum Asgardarchaeota; class Lokiarchaeia; order Sigyniarchaeales; family SOKP01; genus Loki-b32. The sequence goes on from CP070831.1 coordinate 2,258,130, forward strand.
ATCTATGAGGAAAATTGTATTAGGAGATAAAAAATCTATGCTAAAGAAAATTACAATCAGCATAATTATCACCTCTCTAATTTTGTTTCTTAACTACCTTGGATTGGTGGATTTCTTCTTACGGGAAATTCCATCTGAAATTTATATAACTTATATCTACAATATAGTCATATCTTTTTCTATTTTATTTTGGGAAGAATTTGGCTTTAGGGGAGTACTGCTTAATTTTTCTTTAAAAAAATTGAACATCTGGAAAGCTATTATTTTAAATGCTTTATTATATTCATTTTATAATTTTGTTTTTCTTTTTCTATCTAGTTCTTTTATGGTAAATGTTCTTCCTGCAATGCTATTGGAGACATTATATATATTTTTAATTGGTCTTTTGTTTGCTTTTATATATACAGAAATTGAAAATTTGATTATACTAAGTTCAATATCGCTTACTTTTAATGTCTTAATTAGAGTTTTATTTTATATTTATATCATTTTACCAATAATTTCTTAATCATAGAATTAATTAAAGAGTAAAAACAACCTTATTAGAATTATATTTACTCTTATTTGAAGCAACTTCTAATGCTTCTTTATAGTTCTCCAAAGGAAATTTGTGGGTAATAAAATCACTTACATTCACTTGTCCAGATGAGATTAAATCTAAAGCAATTTGTAGTGTTCGTTTTCTAACACCATCAATAATTTCAGTGCCAAAAGTATTTGATGCAACAAGGTTAATCTCTTTTATAAACAACGGTGTCCAATCTATTTCCAAAGTAGCAGGCTGACCAATTAAAATAAGTGTTCCTTTTGGTTTTACCAATCTTAGACTAAATTTTAAAGACGAAGCTTTTCCGACACAATCAAACACAATATCCGCTCCACCGCCTACAATTGTTGGGTCTTGGAGAGGTGGTGATATTGATCTTACTCCTAAAAATCTCGCGATTTTTCTTATAAATGTGCCCTTGTTGGTGAGAAATACCTCATCAGCACCTAATTTTTTGGCTAAGTCAATTTGTGATTGCCGTATATCTAGAGCGATAATTTTACAATTCGAGAACGCTTTCAAAGCTAATATTACAGTAAGTCCCATTATTCCACATCCGACTACTATTACTATCTCATTTTCTTTTGGAATTCTTTTGAAAACTCCATGAATTGATCCTGCTAATGGTTCAGAAATTAGAGCATCTTCGAAAGAAATTGAATCTGGAATCTTTAAGACTTGACTTTTATGAGCTACAACATATTCTCCCCAACCCCCTCCTGTATCTTCACATAAACCCATGATGAATCCTGGAGATATATCACCTTTATCGAAATTATGACATAAACTAAAGTCTCCTTCTTTACACGCATCACATAATTCAAGACCTCTTACTTCACAACTAAGAACTTCATCAACAAGTACTCTCTCTCCAACAGAAAAATTCTTCACATTTGATCCTATTTCTGTGATTGTCCCTACAATTTCATGACCTGGAACTGCAATACTAGAGACGAAGTTAAGTTGATAAGTTGATTGTTTAATCTCTAAAATGTTAATATCTGTTCCACAAATACCTCCCAATTTTACTTTTATTTTAATCCAGTTATCATTTATTAGTTCTGGCTCAGGAAGATCTTCATAGGTTATCAATTCATAGATTTTAGATGTAAAATTAGGATCTGTTCTCTTTTTATTCAATAATTCAAAAAATTTTTCAGCGGTTAATTGTAAAGCTTTCATATTACTTTCTTTGATTTAATTTAAGTTAAATATTTGCTAGTTATTGTTTGTGTAAAATAAAGAAAAAGAAATTAGAGTATTCCCATAGAACCCATTAATTTTGTACCTTCTGGTGATGATTGTTCGATTTTAACGTCTATAACTGCCGGTTTACCTGATTTTTTTGCACGTTCTAATGCGGCCTTAATTTCATTTGGATCTTTTACAACCTCACCATAACATCCAAAACCTTCAGCGCATTTAGCATAATCAAACTCAGGAAAATCTGCATCTATATAACGTTTACCAGCGAAAACTTTTTGACAATATTTAATCATCCCATGAGCATTATTATTGGCGATGACAAATATTACATCTAATCCTAAACGAACAGCTGTTTCTAAATCTTGAATGTTCATAATGAAACTGCCATCACCTGAAATTGTAATAACTTGTTTATCAGGTTTTGCAAGTTTTGTCCCAATAGCATAAGGAACGGAAGCACCAATATGTCCCATACCAATAGCGGTAACTGTAGAAAGAGGAGGTCTAGGTTTATAAAAATTAATTTGTTCTACTGCATGAACCCCAATATCTCCTCCATCTATGATAAGTATAGCATCTTCATCCATGAACTCATACACATCTTTTACTAATCTTTCTGGAAGGATAGGTACCTTTTCTCTTGATGCTTTTTTAATATATTTACTAATATAATTTTGATTTTGTTGATAAAGACTATCTAACCACTCTCTTTTTACAATCTTTTTAATCTTTTTAGCTTCTTCTAGAATTTGCCTTAAAAATATTTTACAATCTCCAACCACACCTAAATTTATTGGTTTTTCATGCCCAATGATAGTAGGATCGATGTCAACCTGAATTAATTTTTGTGAATCTCTCCAAAATGGCTCATCTCCATGGCCCATTGTAAAAGAAAATTTGCATCCAAGTGCTAGAATTACATCAGCATAAAGTGATACATTTTTAACGAAACCTGCAACCGTAGTTCCAATTAAACATTTTGATGTATTTGAGATTGTTCCAATCCCCATAACCGTTGTCACAACAGGAATTTGTAGATATTCAGCAAATTCTTGTAATTCATTCCAACTTTCTGAACGTGAAATCCCACCCCCTGAAATAATTAATGGCTTCTCTGCTTCTAATAAAAGTTCTAACGATTTCTTAATTAAGTCACCATCTATCGCAGGTTTTGAAATAGCTCTATAACTTTCTTTAGGTGTAATTGCAATTTTATCTTCCTCAATCTCATCAGCAAATGCATTTTCATATATTTCCAATAATACTGGTTGAGGACGCCCTCCTGTTGCTTCACGAAACACCTTATGAACCGCGTCTGGAATCTTTTCTATTTCTCTTATACTTCTTTGATATTTTGTGAATGGTTTATACATAGTAAGGTGATCAACATTACCCTTGAGAGTGAATTTACCTTCATATTTGGTATTAACTTGAGGTACTATTGCAACTATAGGTATATTATCCGCCCAAGCAGGACCTACACCAGGAAATAAATTTGCAGCACCTGGGCCAACTGTTCCAAAACAAACTCCTGGACTGTTGGTTACTCTTGACCAAGCATCTGCAGCGTGAGATGCAGCCGATTCATGTCGAAAAAGTACTGTACTAATACCTTTTTCTCTCCCCCATTGATATATTGCATCATACATATTCATGAACTGCCCACCTGGAAGGCCAAATAAGTACTTAACATTTTCTTGAAGTAGGCACTTTATTAAAACATCGCCACCATTAATCATTTTTTTTTCTTCAGTCATAAAATATCCCTGTTTAATAATTCCTACGAATTTTTATAAAAATCATTTTTAATAATATAAAAAATTATGTAATGATTTAATTATAGATATTTTTCAAAAAAGAGGTTAAATTTCTGTTTTAAATAATTGAAAAAAAGATCTAAAGCACTCCCATCGAAGCCATTAATTTGGTACCTTCAGGCATAGTTTGTGCAATTTTAACATCTAAAACTGCTACTTTATTTGAATTCTTCGCACGTTCTAAAGCTGGCTTAATTTCATTAGGATCTGTTACAACTTCACCATAACAACCGAAAGCTTCAGCAGCTTTAGCATAGTTAAATTCAGGAAGATCTACATCGATACAACGTTTACCCATATATTTATTTTGGCAAGATCTAATCATACCCCATGCATTGTTATTTGCAATAACTATAATTGCATTCTTTAGTCCTAACCGTACTGCTGTTTCTAAATCTTGAATGTTCATCATGAAACTTCCATCTCCTGCTATAGCTACAACTTGCTTATTTGGTTTTGCTAATTTTGAACCAATTACGTATGGAATAGCCGTACCAAGGTGCCCCATACATATTGATGCCAAGGTAGAAAGCGGTGGACGTGGTTTGTAAAAATTTATTTGTTCTATTGTATAAACTTCAATATCTCCTCCATCGATCACTAAAATAGCATCATCATCTATAAATTCGAGCACATCTTTAACTAATCTTTCTGGTGTAATTGGTATTTTATCTTTTGATGCTTTGGTGATATACTTCTTAATATAATTTTGGTTATTCCCTGAGAGATCATCCAACCAATCTCTTTTTTCAATTCTATTAATTTTTTTAGCTTCTTCAAGAATTTGAGTTAAAAACATTTTACAATCACCAACAACTCCTAATGTTAGTGGTTTTGCTCGTCCAATGATAGAAGGATCAATATCAACTTGAATCATCTTTTGAGAATTTTTCCAAAATGGTTCTTCACCATGTCCCATAATAAATGAAAATTTACAACCTAATGCTAAAACTAAATCTGCATGTAATGATACATTCTTAACAAAACCCCCTACAGTCGTTCCAATTAAACATTTTGATGCATTTGAAATTGTTCCAACCCCCATTACAGTAGTTACAACAGGGATTTGTAAATATTCAGCAAATTCTTGTAATTCTTTATATCCTTCTGCCCGATTTACTCCACCACCAGAAATAATCAAAGGTTTCTCAGCTTCTAACAAAAGTTCTAAAGATTTTTTAATTAAAGTATTATCAATTGATGGTTTTAATATAGGTCTATAACTTTCCTTAGGTTTTATTGAGATTTTAGCCTCTTCAATTTCAGCTAAAAAAGCGTCCTCAAAAATCTCTATTAAAACAGGTCTAGGACGACCACTCACAGCTTCTCTAAATGCTTTCTGAACTGCATCTGGAATCTTTTCTAGTTCTCTTATACTTTTTTGGTATTTTGTTATTGGTTTAAACATTGTGATTTGATCTAGATTTCCCTGTAAAGTAAACGAGTCTTCGAATCTACTGTTAACTTGAGGAACTATAGTTACTACTGGGATATTATCACTCCATGCAGCACCTACTCCCGGTACTAAATTAGTTGCTCCAGGTCCAACAGTCCCAAAACATACACCAGGATTATTAGTCACTCTTGCCCATGCATCTGCCGCATGTGCTGCTGCTTGTTCATGCCTAAACATTACAGTATCAATACCCTGTTCTCTACCCCAACGGTAAATTGCATCGTACATTGTTAAAAATTGTCCACCTGGAATGCCGAACATATATTTTACATTTTCTTGAAGCAGACATTTTATTAGAACATCTCCTCCATTAATCATTTTTTTCTCTTCTGCCAATTTAATCACATCTATTAGCAATTTTATAAATAATTGATATTATCATTGTTCTTCATAATATAAATAATTTTAATATTTGAAATCTTTAAGAGAGTTAAAAAAAGATTTAAATGAATTAGGTATTTCTTGAAGTTTGTTACCTTTCATATTTAGTTTTTTAAGTGATTTAAGTTTACTTATTATTTGAGGTATTTCAACAAATTCATTGAAACTTAAATCTAACTCCTTTAAAGAAATGAGATATCTTATTGAATTAGGAATTTTTTTAAGCAAATTACATCTTAAAATTAATTTTCTAAGATATTTTAATCTTCCAATTGAGTTAGGAATTATAAAACAATTGGAGGTAAAAATATTATACTTAATAAGAGAATTGAAATAAACATCTAAATACTTAAAGTTATAAAGTGAATCTACAATATCTAAATTTTCTTTTACCCAATTCCAACTAAAATAGTTAAAATTTAAAATTTCAACATGTTGTTTATTTATAACGAGCCAAGGTTCTCCATTTTTAATATTACTCAACTTTTTGAAATTTTCAAAAAATTTTGGTTCGATTTCATTGTTGATTTTGCTTTTAGCGAATAGAGCCTCCAAATCTAAGAAAAATTTTGATTCTTGAGGAACAACTCCAATTTTAACAGCATAATCTTTATTCCAATTTAGAAGATCCTTTCTAATTTGCTGTAGTTGGGGGTTTTTAAATGTCTCTATGGAATCAAAGAAGGTTTTCAAAACTAAAGGAGATTTTTCGTGCTGAATAACCCATTTTAAAGCAGATAGGCCATTTTCAGAAAAATTGTGAATGATATAATTAGCTGCTGAAGCCCTCACAACAGCATTTTCATCCGATATTAAGCAATTCTCAAGAATTTTATATATTTTTTCGTTTTGAAATTTTAACTTATGTAACATATTAGTGCTAGTAACACGAATTTCTGTATTATTACTACTCTCAATTAAAGAAATGAATAATTCTACTGCATTTTCTCTACCTAAATCGCCAGCTAAGAAATCTTTAAAGATTTTTATAGGAGTTAGAGATTCTTTCATTGATTTTTTTCAAATGGTTCAGTCTTAAAACTGAAAATAAACTAATTTTTATTAAGATTAATATTTCTTGAAAATTGAATAATTACCTTTCTATTCATTAAAAAGTTTTAAACCTTTGATCTTTAGCATTAAATATATGTAAATTATTATTTACTTAGAAATATTTATAATTTTTAATACCTATCCTTTGATTTAATAACTTAATACGAATAGATGAGAAAAGTATGAAAAGTATTGAAAAAATTCGATGGAAGATATGTTCTGAATGCGAATTTTTGCAGCATCAAACCCATATAAGATGTTTAAATTGCAGGAATGATAAATTTAGATTTATAGAAGCTTCGGTTGAATGTAAGCTAATTACATTTACAATTTTAAAAGCTCTTCCAGCAGAATTTCGAGATACTAAATCCTATGCTCTTGGAATTGTAGAATTTGAAAATGGTATAAAAGCATTAGGGCAAATTACTACTCAGGCTAATTTATATATAGGTATGAAATTAAAACCTATATCTAAGAAAGTATGTGAAAATCTAGATGGTAGGGAAATCTATACTTCCGTATTTGAGCCAATTTAATATTTTAAAAAGAGGTAAAAATCATTATGTTCTCAAAAGAAAGACTTGAAGAAATTAGACTTAGAAAACAAGAATGGAAACAGAATTATTTAAAGAAATTTGTAGAAATAGGTGAGAGGAAAGAAAATTGGGAAACTCCTTCAGGGATTCCCTTAAAAAGCATATATGGGCCAGAAGATATCATTAAATTTGATTTTTTAGACGATCTTGGATTCCCTGGGACTCCACCTTTCACTAGGGGAGTATATCCTAATATGTATCGAGGTAGAATTTGGACAATGAGGCAATATGGAGGATTTGCTGATGCTGCTAAAACAAATGATAGATTCAAATATTTAATTTCTCAAGGACAGAAAGGATTATCTATAGCATTTGATCTTCCAACCCAAATGGGATATAATTCTGATAGCCAGATTTGTATTGGTGAAGTAGGTCGTATTGGAGTCACAGTTAATTCATTAAAAGATTTTGAAAAAGTGTTTGAAGATATAGCTTTACAAAATATCTCAACCAGTATGACTATTAATGCCCCAACTGCAGTTCTATTAGCAATGTATATAGCAATTGGAGAGAAACAAGGTTTAAAACCTGATCAATTAAGAGGTACCGTTCAAAATGATATACTAAAAGAATACGTAGCCAGAGGCACATATATATTTCCTCCTAAGCCATCATTGAGACTAACTGCTGATGTCATTGAATATTGTTCCAAATATTTACCTAATTTTAACACTATAAGCATTAGTGGATATCATATGCGTGAAGCTGGATGTAATGCCATTCAGGAGATAGCCTTCACGTTAGCAGATGGAATTGCCTATGTTGAAGAGGTTCTTAAACGTGGAATTGATATTGATGATTTTGCTTCCAGATTATCATTTTTTTTTACAACTCATAATTATTTCTTTGAAGAAATTGCAAAATTAAGAGCCGCTAGAAGATTATGGGCGAAAATTATGAAAGAAAGGTTTAATGCTAAAGAAACTGAATCTTTAAGATTAAGATTTCATACCCAAACAGCAGGAGTTACTCTAACAGCACAACAACCGCAAGTGAACATTATTAGAGTCGCTATTCAAGCCTTAGCAGCAATTTTAGGAGGGACACAATCGTTACATACATGTGGTTTTGATGAAGCCTTAGCAATACCTACAGAAGATTCAGTTACATTATCATTAAGAACTCAGCAAGTTCTTGCCAATGAAACAGGTATTACAGATGTAGTAGACCCTTTAGGTGGTTCATATTATATTGAATATTTAACCAATAAGCTAGAAGAAAAAGCATTAGGATATATTAAGAAAATAGATGATATGGGAGGTATGCCAATTGCTATAGAGGAAGCATTTATTCAGCAAGAAATTCAAAATAACGCTTATCAAGAGCAAAAAGAAATTGAAGAAGGACGTAAGAAAGTAATTGGTGTAAATACTTTTTGTACAGATAAAGATTATAAAATAGATACTTTCAAATATGATACAGATACTGAAAGGAAAATAATCAAAGACTTAAATGATTTAAAAGCAATTCGAGATGAAAATTTAGTTAAAAAAACTATTGATGATTTGAAAATGGTGGCTTATACTTCAGAAAACATCATGCCAATAATGATAAAAACTGTTAAAACTTATGCTACAATCCAAGAAATCTGTGACGCTTTACGAGAAGTATTTGGTGAATATGAAAGTCCTCAAATTTTTTAGAATTCTTAAACATTTAAACAGATATTAGGTTTTTTAAGAAAAATGTTTTTTTATGTAAAAAAAACGGATAAATTATAGATTTAGTTTCGAATGGTTTATTCGTTTTTTGTAATTTGTAATTTTTGATAATAAAGGAATAAATTCAAGAGGATCTCCAAAGACCGGGACCTTCCTTTCAATTAATTTTTTTGAAATTCTTTCCCTTTCTTCTGGATTATTCAACCGTTGAATTATAGGGATTAAAGGCTTATTATGTTTATGGCCTAAGTTTAGGCTTTCTATCATGTTTGCCTCAAAATCTTGATTATCCTTTGAGTTGAAAACAGGTTTTAAATAAAAACTAGGCATATCCAAAATTAAACCATCTATCTTTTTGTCCGATAAAGCAAGATCAATAATTTCATACACATTGTTTCCAAAGAAAAACTGTGCAGCTAAATCTAACGGATTCTTTGAACTTGTACCTGGTAAAAAGAATTTAGATTTTAATTTATCTTGAACATCAGAACTAAATGGAGGGATATTCATTCCTGCTTTTTCAAGGAGATCAACTAAAATTACACCATACCCACCACTAATACTAAAAACTGCTAAATTGTTTAGTTCAAAACATCCATAGAAGTCTATTAAACGCGCGGTATAAAGTAATTGTTCCAAAGAATCAACATTAATTATATTGAATTGCCTAAGAAAGGCCTCCCAAAGTCGATTATCTCCTGAAATTGAAGCTGTATGAGTTTTGGCTGCAATAGAACCAGTTTCGGACTGCCCACCTTTTAAAACTATGATTGGTTTTTTATTCTGTTCCAAAACTTGTTTTAAATCGTCAATTCTTCCTTCTTTAATACCCTCAAGATAACATAAAATAATCTTTGTTTCTTTATCTTTGCTTAAAAAGTAGAGGAGATCAACAAAATCTAGATCTGCCCCATTGCCAAATGAAAAAACTTTAGAAAAATTAATCCCTAAGGCACTAGCTCCATATATCGCAATATTGCAGATTCCTCCAGATTGTGCTATAAAGCCAATATCGCCAGGTATAGTTGGAAATCCTGGGCGCCAAGCTATACCTAATTTAGGATAGTATATTCCTAATCCATTCGGTCCCAAAATCCTTAATTTGTTTTGTGCCCTCTTCAATAATTCTTTCTCTAGTGCAATACCTTCTTCTGTTCCAGAATCAGAGAATTCAGATGTAAAAACAGTAACTAATTTTACTTTTTTTTTAACACAGTCATCAATTATTTTTAAAATCTGCGATGGTGGAACTGCTATAAAAGCAAAATCAACTATATCAGGAATCTCTTGTATTGTATGAAAAATATTATTCTTATCAAAACCAGGTATTTCATCAACTGTAGGATGAACAGCATAAACAGGACCTTTGAAATATTCGGCATGATTTTTTAAAAAGAAATATTCACGTTTCTTAGAAGGTCCAATTACTACTATAGACTTAATATCATTTATAAATGATATATTTTTTACATCTAAATCTTTAGAATCTGACTTTGGCATTAATAATTTAAATTGTATAAGAAATAAAACTCTTAATGTATTTGTCTTATTTTTGAAAAAAAAAAAATTTATATATTAAACGATATAATAAAAACTCACTGAAAATGTCTAGAATTTCGAAGGGTGACAATCACTAGCAGAAGTTTTATGACTTTTTGGCAATGTTCGTAATGTCTTCAATTATTACTTGATTGAAGATATTTGAACTGCTCTATTTGAAAGAAATTTCGATTAAATTTAAAAAAAAATGAGATGATAAAAATATGAAAAAAAAACAATTAGCCGTATCACTAATAGTGTTCGCCTTTATAAATGTTGCTGCAATTTCATTCATTCAATTCGCAGGCGGTAATACTAACAATGAGATATTATCTAAGTTTGACAAACCATGGGATGTAGAAAGAATCGATGGCACACAAAAAGCTAAATCTATATTATTAAATGAGTTAGATCCTGAATTGGGAGTACTTCGCTCCTCAGTTCGCTCCTCTGTTCAGTCCCCACTAAAAGTCATGGCTTCAATGTATCCACAAGGCGGAGAAGTTATAGATTATCCTGTTCTTAATGATTACACAGGAGGATATTACTGGGAAGAGTTCACATGTATCTATAAAGGAACTCATGGAAATATTTGGGTTGGATATGATGATGAATTCGACTGGTATGATGACGGTGGAACACCAGGAGACTTTGATGATGATGTTTGGTATTTTGGATATAATTGGACTGATGAAGGAATTTGGACTGGAAACCCAAATTATCCAGGTGGTTATTATTTACCTCCAGGTTATGTTGATGAAGTAACTGCACAAGACTTAGAGGAAATCCTTTATCAATTCGACACAAACATTCATGAAACTACTATGCAATACTTTGGTAGTTATGCAGACCGACCTGGAGTTCTAGGTGATTATAAAATCAACATATTTATATTTAATATTAAAGATGATTTCTTTTATGATTCCGGGACTAATTTAGGATTCATAATGGGATACTTCTGGCCTGCAATAGCTCTTCAATTAAATACAAATGCATTCCACATGGACTCTTATCAGTGGTGGAGAAGACAAGGTGGAGATCCGCCTATGGAATCAATGGGTGTAGATTATAGTTATCTCAGTGTTCTTGCATGGCAATACGAGGGTACATTCTGTCATGAATTCCAACATATGATCAACTTCGATGTTGATCCTGATGAAGATTCATGGGTAGATGAGGGTATGTCAATGCTATCTGAATATTTATGTGGATATGGAATATCACCAGGGCATATTGCTGAGTACTTAATTTGGTTCTGGGATACTCCAATAACTATCTGGGAAGGGTATTTATCTGATTATGGCGCATCATTTTTGTGGACCTACTATATGTATGAGCATTATGGTGGATCAGATTTGATCTGGGAAGTGTGTATGGATCAGGGAAATGGAATAGAAGGTTGGTCGAATGCACTTGCGAATCGCGGTATAAAGAGATCATTTGATGAAATATTCCAAGATTTTGCTATCGCAAATTATCTTGATGATACATCATTTGCTCAAGGAAGATATGGATACTATGGGATAGATATTCCTTCTGACGACTCAGAAGGGCTATCTATATCTGATGTAATGTGGATATGGGCAAATATCCCTGAATGGGTACATCCTTATTTTACAGGATTAGGATGGTTATTCCCATGGCAAGTACATGAATATCCTCATGCAGGAGAAAATTATCCATTATATCTTTCTCGTGGGTTGTCATATACTCCCAGTTACGTTGAATTCGATGATGCACCATTATTATTTGAAGTAACCTTTGATGGCAATGATATTTCAGGTCCTTATCCAACTAGTGGAGCTTTAAATTGGCATTCAGATGGAACTGCTTGGTCGTATTTTAAATTAAACCAAACATTTACTATCCCTGCTGGAGGAGCAACACTAACATTCTCAAACTACTTTTCAATTGAAGCAGATTGGGATTATGGATATGTAGAGGTACATGATCTTGATACAGGTGAATTTTATACTCTTCCAAGTAGTTTCGGTATGACAACTGATTATGTAGACTATATTCAATATAACCCGAATTGTCCTGACCATTTAGAACCAGTTGCATATGAAGCTGCAGGTCGATGGAATGCTTTCACAGGTTCTAGTTATGGTGTATATCAAGAAGTAATGGATCTCTCATTCTTTGCAGGGCATACTATAGAACTTTGCTTTACCTACTGGACTGATGGCTATTATCAGGCTTCAGGATGGTACTTAGATGATATTGAAATCCCCGAATTAGGGTTTTTCGATAGTGTCGATGAAGACCCCACACCACCTTGGTTAGTACAAGGTAATTGGTACAAAAACGATGTCGTTATTCCAAGTGCTTTTACAGTAAATTTCATCAAAACAGTAACCTTAACCTATAAGAATGGTGATCCTTGGAAGACTTGGCACTATATAGATAATATGAAACTGGATGAAGAAACTGAAGAAGGTAGAGAATTTTTATTAATGTTTAACACTAGACGTATTCAAACAACGGCTGTAATGGTGATTATTAATCAACCAGGATTTGAACATTCACTTGAAACATATTATACTTTCGAGGCTCGTAGGTTCAAGCCATGGCATCCTAAGTGGTGAAACACTTATAAACTTAAATAACTAAACAAAAATTTTTTTTTTTTTTATCTTTTCTGAAATTATTTAAAGTGTATATATTTTATTTTTTGAGATGATTTGGGAATTAAAATAAAGCAAACTAATTTGGGTAGTAAAGATTCTGATATTCTAAAAATGCTAGCGGAATTAAGAAGGAATAATTTATCTGGTGCAAATGAATTAATTTTTAAAGTTATAGGAATAATTAAATATCTATTAAAACTAATTAAAACTCCAGATGAAGATATAAAAGAACAGATCCTAATTTTGTCAGTAGAAATAATTAATTCACATCCAAGTATAGCACCCCTTATTAACACAATGGGTTATATTCTTAATAATTTAGAATTTATAAACAAAAAAACAATAGAGAAAAGACTTGATCAGTTTGAAAAAGATAGAATTGAAAAGAAGAGAGCTTTAAATATTAGTTTTCAGGAATTTCTTAATCACTATAAAAAAAGACCTAGTAAAATAATGCTTATTTCATATAGTTCCACAATTATTAATCTCTTGGCAGAATTTAATAAAGAAAATCTTGAAATATATGTTCTAGAATCTCGACCATTATTAGAAGGACGAAAAACTGCAGAGATTTTATCTCAATATTTTAAAACTCACTTAATAGTAGATGCTGCGATTGGTAAATTTATTGATCAAATCGATATAATTTTAATTGGTGTTGATAGCATACTAAAGGATGGATCAATTATTAATAAAATTGGTACATTTCCCTTAGCATTAGTAGCTAAAGCGAATGATGTGCCAATTTATGTGATTGCAGATTCTTTTAAATACAATTTAAGAAGTCATTTTGATCAGAGAATTATAATTGATAAAAAACCGATATATGAAATTTATGATAAAAAAATAGAAAATAAATACCTAAAAGTAGATAATTACTATTTTGATATGACTCCCTCAAAATATATATCTGGAATTATTTCAGAATATGGAATCTTGAGCATTAAACAATTTCTCGAAAAAGTTCAACATTCACTTCCAATCGAGTGGTTTAAATATTTTTTAAATAACAAAAGAGTATGATTTTGAATTCAAATATGCATGAAAAAGAATTAAAAAATAGAAGTATTAAAAAAGAAACTTCCGAAAAAATGCTAGATGAGGATAATGCTTATAGAGTAACTAAAAGGCTTGCTTTCCCTCGGTTAACAGGATCCGAAGGAGATAAAAAAGCGCGAGAAATTATATTAGAGGAATTTGAGAATGCAGGGTATAATCTAATATATCGAGATAAATTTATGACCTCGTCTTATAATTGGAATTTTGTACGGATGATGTTTATAATTATTGGAACTACTCTACTTTTAATGGCTCTATCATTTTATATAACTCCAATTTTATCTCTTAGTTTAGCGTTGATTAATATTGTTATTACATTTAAAGCACTTAGTGTTTCTGTTTCAAATAAAATTAAATTAAGTAGAAATGAGAAATATAATTATGAAACTGAAAATTTTTATGTGGAATTAAAGAGTCAACAATCTAAAGCGAAGGTAATTTTTTTGGGGCATTGGGATTCAAAATCTCAATCTTTTTCCCCTTCAGTAAGAATTATTATATTTATTATCTCTATCTTCGGAGGTTTTATTCTGTTCTTAACATACGTAATTTTAAGCCTACTCAGGATTTCTATCAATTTAAACATTCCTATTTTAAATAATATTTTATTAGATGCTTGTATAATTATTGCATTAATTGGCGTTATAAACTATTTTAATAAAACGGATAATAATTCTCCTGGAGCATTTGATAATGCAGCAGCAGTAGGGACAATAATTGAACTGGCAAGATATTATAAAAATAATCCAAAGAAAAATATTGATTTAATATTTTTATCCCCTGGCTCAGAGGAGTTAAACTTAGGGGGCGCAATTCATTATATTCAGAAATTTAAAGATAAATTTGACAAAAATACAACATTTTTCATTAACTTAGATTTCATTGGAGGTTCAGAATTAATCAGATTAATTAGTTCTTATGGCATACCACGAAGATCTTCTTCTAAAAAATTAAACAGATTATTTTTAGAAAGTGCAGAGAGAAGAGATTTTAAAATCAAAGACATTTACGCTCCAACTGGAGTTTGGTCAGATTATATGCCGATTGTTCAAGAAGGATTTGAAGCTTGTTGGCTTGGTTCACAACCAGGGATTAAATATGTACATACTGAAAAAGACAATATGGATTTGATATCTAAGATAGGATTGAAAAATATCCTCATTTTATGTTCTGATGTTATCAACAAGTTAGATGAGGAGTATAATCAGTAATCTCTTCGTAATGATGTTAGTTATTTTCAATAAATCATATTTAAGAAAGGTTTAAGAGAAATTATACATAAATTAATTTTTATCCTAAGATTTATTTAAGTGAAATTGATTATCTAAAAAATTGCTAAAGAAGTAAATTAAAATGCTAACTGCAGAACAAATTAAAGAAGTATTGATGAATAATGTTATTAACCTTCGATTCCACGCACGTGGAGGACAAGGAGGTGTTACAGCATCAAACTTATGTGTTGAAGCTTTTTATGGTTATGGTGTTTGTCAACCCCTCTTTGGCGCTGAAAGAATGGGTTCGCCAACTGAGAGTTATGTTAGACTCTCCTCAAATGAAGATTTAGTTAGATCGAACGAACAAGTATACGGACCTCATTTTGTTTCTGTATTAGATCCTTCACTTTTAGGAGAAATTAATGTAACCGCAGGTATACCTAAAGGTGGATGGTTAATTGTAAATACAGTTATGGATCAGATTTCAATCCAGGATGTTGTTGGGCGAAAAGATATAAATATTGCAACTATTGATGCCACCAATATTGCTTTAGACGTTTTAGGAAGAAATATAACAAACACAATTATCTTGGGAGCTCTTATTCGAGTTTCTCATCTTTTTACGGTTAATGAATTATCTGATGCTATTATGAGAAGGTTTAAAGGAGAAATAGCAGGAAAGAATATAAAAGCCATAAAGCAGGCAATTGAAGATACATGTGTTTATGATATGGGAACGGAGATCGATTTTTCTATAGATACAAAAGTACCCTGGCAACAAGTAAAGCCAGGTCTACCAGGGTATAAAGATGTAGACAAAGCAGGAGTATGGTATTGTGATGAAAATGTTATTCCATACGGAAGTTCCCAAATAATGACTGGATCATGGGGAGAATGGGAAATTATATGGGATAGTGAAAAATGCACCGATTGTGCACAATGTTGGTATATTTGCCCAGATTTTGCTATATTGCGAGTAAAGGGAGAAGACGATTTATGGCATATGGCAGGTATTGATAATTTCCACTGTAAATCTTGTCAAAACTGTATAAATATTTGCCCAGTAGATGCAATAAGCAAACAATTAAAACAAGGTCCAGCATCTTGTGCTGTACCCGAAGATCAAGGAGGTGAATGAATGAATGAGCATAGAACCAATGCGTATATTTTTTAAAGAAATTAAAGAACCAATAGAAACAACAATGATCGGAAATTATGCAGTAGCTGGAGGTGTCACACAAACAGACCCGGATGTAATATGTGCATTTCCAATCACACCTCAAACCCAATCTGTTGAAGGATTATCTGATGTTGTACATCATGGAAGGTTAAAAGCTGCTTTTATAAATGTTGAATCTGAATTAGCAGCTATAAGTTATTCAACTGCTGCCTGTGCAGCTGGAGCTAGAACATTCACAGCTACCGCTTCCCAGGGCTATTTATTAATGACAGAAGCTTTACCTATGGCTGTAGGATGGAGAGTTCCATTAACTATGATGATTTCAGCACGAGCGTTTAATTCACCTAATCTGTCAATCTGGAATAGTTGGGAATTTACCCAAACAAATTCTGAATTAGGATGGAATTGCATTGTTTCAGAAAATGTACAAGAAACATATGATGCCGCTATTCTGTCAGTCATGATTTCTGAAGATTCTCTTTTTCCAACTATGTTTGTTCATGATGGTTTTATAATTTCACATTCGGTTCAAAAACTTACTCTTATCCCCGATGAAATTGTTAGAAGATTAACTCCAAAAAAACCAAGACATCACATAAATCCAGAAAAACCCGGTACTTGGGGCGGAATTGTTACCCCAGATTTTTTTATGGAAGGTAGAAGAAGGTTGGAAGAGGAAAAAAAACCTGTATTAGGGATAATGAAAAAATGTTTTAGCGAATATGCCAATGCTACAGGACGTAAATATGACTTGATCGAAACTTTTAATTTAGATAATACTTCAAAAACCGCATTTCTTACCATGGGCTCAATGTGTGGAAATATAATTAGTTGGATGACAAAGAATAAAGATGTAGGCTTAATAAAAATACGTGCCTATAGACCATTCCCATATGAAGATTTACAAAAAATAATTCAAGAACATAATATAGAAAAACTTATTCTTTTAGAAAAATCAGATTCATTAAATGGGCTTTTACCTCCATTTTCCATGAGTATAGCTTCAGCATTATATCCACTTGGAACAATATTTAGAAGTTTTATTGTAGGATTAGGTGGTAGAGACGTTACTAGAGATGAGTTTGATGTCGCAAAAAAGAAAATGGAATCAGTAAATGATATGAAAGGACAATTATATTCTTATCTTGGAGTACGAGAATCAAAAGAAAAGATTTTGGGGGTAGATCATTAAAATGTCGCAACCAGAAAGGAATATCATAAAATTAGAAGATTTACTTTCCAGAGATGGAAAAAGTAATGTCTTGTTCTTCAACTATGATAATGAAGCATTTATGAATACTGGTATACAAGAGAGTGGAGGGACTCCTCCATATGCATCAACAACAACAGGTCCAGCAGGAGAAAAAATACCTGGAAAAGTTGGAGTAAAACAGGATTTAGTTACCCCATTTGCTTTTTATGGCTCAAATTCATTATTTTTAGCAACAACAAACCCAGCTTATCCCAATGATTTTATAGGTAAAGTTGTAGAAGCTTTAAAAACTAACGGATCTTCATTTATTCAAGCCTATTCTGATTGTATGAGAGGATGGAGACATGGTGCTGAGGATGCTGTAAAAATATCAAAGCTAGCAACTGATTGTGGATATTGGCCACTTTACACTATTCGTGTGAAAGATGGAATTCCAATGTTCTCATATTATAGAGGATTAGAAATAGATAGAGATAAATTTGTTGAATATCTTAGGTCAATGGGCCGATTCAAACATCTTTTTAAACCAAAATTCATGGAAAAGGAAATCGATGAAATTATATATTATACAGAGCAAAGAAATAAAAAATTAAAAGGGTTAATTCAGCAATTTGGAGCAGAAAAGCCAATTGATATATATCGGGTGAATAGAAAAGCATTAGAACCACAAACACATCTTTATCCAGGACATGGATTATGTCCAGGATGTGGGGCTGGCATGGTGTTAAATCAGATGGCGACAGCAGCAACTCAAGTTGCAAGTAATAATATAATTTATGTTAATAATACATCTTGCTCAGAGGTTTCAACTTCAAAAGATAACGTTAGTTCCTGGCGCGTTCCTTGGGTTCATCATCTATTCGAATCAGGTGCAACTGTAGCAGATGGTATAAGTACTGCTTATAAGATACGCAAAGCTAAAGGCTTATATGATGGAGAAATTCCATATGTCATCCATATAGGAGGAGATGGATCCACATACGATATTGGTTTCCAATTTCTAAAAGCAGCTTTAATAAGAACGAGTACATTAGTTGAAATGCATGAATATTTGAAAACTCAAAAATAATTTTTCTTTTTCATAGATATTTTCTTTATTGTTTTAACATGCTTTTAGTTAAACATAAATAAGCTATTTTTTTAGCTAATTTTTGATTAAAACTCAAATTAGAAAAAAAAATTGTGAAACCATTTATCAAAATCCTTTAAGAAGGAGGTATTGGTTTTTTTAAATTTTATATAGTCGAACCATTTAAAATATTGTTGATAAAATTTTGGATTATTATTATCACTAAAATAATCATTTAGAGAAGTTTCATAATCAATTAAACTCAAACTGTTTACTTCTGCAATATCAATTATCTGAAATATTGGATAAACTAGAGATTCTGTCATTTTTCACATTCTCCTTGGTTTTCAATAATATGTTAATTTACCATATAATATGCTTTCCTTAAACATTTCTCGGCACTATATACAATTGAATTAATAATATCTGAAACACTCTCAATTTCTTCTACTAGTCCACAACTCTGTCCTAAGAGGATAATACCGTTATCCACATCTCCCTTATAGGCTTTCTCGAGTTTTAATACACCATCTCTAATTTTTGACATAGAATCTTCTTCAGCTCTCTTTTCAGCTTTATTTAAAACAATAGTAGCACTTTGCGCATAATTATTATTCAATACTCGAGCAGGTCCAAAAACTCCTGTAACTAATTTAGTATCTGCAATAGTTGAATTTTTGACCTCATTTTTGTAGTTTTCATGAAATTCACATTCTTTTGAGGCTATAAGTCGTGTTCCCATCGCAATTGCCCCTGCCCCCATAGCTAAAGCTGAAGCTAATCCTTCTCCAGTAGCATACCCCCCACATGCTATCATAGGAATTTCAGGGAATTCTTTCTTAATTTGTTGTAAAAGAACTAATGTACTTGTTTTTTCATAAGATTGATGACCTCCACCTTCATGCCCAGTCGCGACAATTCCATCCACACCATCCTTTATCACTTTTTTAGCTAACTTTAAAGAAGGTACTACATGAAAATTTTTAATATTTGATCTTTCTTGTAGTGCTCGAAAATGTTTGTTGTATAAGATTTTTGGAGATCCTGCACTTGTAATTAAATAGGTACATTGTTCTTTGATTTTGGGATTGTCCATTATAAATCGTGGAATTTGTCTACACAATTTTATCGCATCAGGCTGTAGTGCTGCTGTTCTAATATTCACTCCAAATGGTTTATCAGTATACTCAACCACTGTTTTCATGCTATCTTTAATTTGATTAACAGTGATGCCTTCACTTAGTGTTACATGGCTTAAAACACCAAGTCCGCCTGCTTCTGAAACTGCAATTGTAAGTTTTGTTGTATAAAAAGGCCCCATTGGTGCTGCAACTATAGGGTGTTTAATACCTAACATTTCAGTTATTTCTGTTTTTATAACCATTTTTTCCATCACTTTTTATTAAAATATTTTTCATTTTTTAATAAAATGAACATCTATTCAATCTATTATTTATTTGATTTACTAGATATTAAGTTGAATTATCAGCATCATATATAAGTTTAACCAAATTGACAATATTAGTATAAAGAGTATACTGAATATGATTTTTATCAGAGATCTTTAAGCGACAAAGAAATTTATTAAATATATTAAATTTTTGAATGAATCTTCATTCAAAATCTAAGTAGGAAGATTATTTGATTAAATCCGTTTTATTAAAAAAAGTAAGATAATTTAATAAATCAAAAAATTCAACTTTGAAAAAATTTTCAAAACGTAAGAAAATCAATTTCATGAAAAAAGACAAAATATTATTCCGAGAAATTGAATAAATTTATTATTTCTAAACATTTAGGTAGTTATATGGCAATCCTTATTGAAAAAGAATACCCTATTTATACCATTATTATAAACAACCCTGAAGTTAAAAATGCCCTTGATGGTATCACAGCTGAAGAACTTGCTGAAGCTTTTCGTGGATTTGAAAGGGATGATAAAGCAGAAGTTGCAGTTTTATGTGGTGCTAATGGGACATTTTGTTCAGGAGCAAATTTAAAAGTAATCACGGAAGGTCGTAGAAATCGGGTTCAAAAAGAAGGAGATGGCCCAATGGGACCTACAAGGATGGAGTTATCTAAACCAGTAATTGCAGCAGTAGCTGGATATGCTGTTGCGGGAGGTCTTGAATTAGCAATTTGGTGTGATTTACGTATTGTAGAGAAAAGTGCGATATTTGGGGTGTTTAATCGTAGATTTGGGGTACCTTTAATAGATGGTGGAACTATTCGGTTACCTCGACTCATTGGTTTAAGCAGAGCATTGGATATGATCCTTACTGGACGACCTATTACAGCTGATGAGGCATACTCATGGGGCCTTGCTAATCGAATTGTAGAGGATGGACAATCAAGACAAGAAGCAGAAAAGCTAGGGAGAAAAATTGCTAAATTTCCAAAGATTTGTATGAGAAATGATCGTATATCTACCTACAACCAATTTAATCTGAGTATGAAAGAAGCTTTAGCAAAAGAATTTGAGTATGGTCTAAAAACATTGGAAAGTGGAGAGTATTTAAAAGGTAGCGAAGCGTTTATTGGAG
>CP070831.1:2279393-2282238 GCA_020344955.1 Promethearchaeota archaeon
CCAGCTATTTTATTTTCCAATATAATATATAGATATCATTTGAATTCAAATATGGAAAAATCTTGTGAAGAACCTCAACAGGTTTCTTTTTAAAGCCATTCCAAAAGAAATTAGGAATAATTTTAGGTCCTAGAGTGATATTTCAATAGTAGGGTGAATATAGACTTATTTTATTGAATAAATGAATTATCCATATTTTAGTATTAAATGTACGTACTTTCATGCGTAATGTTTACATTAGCGTTTTCGGTACATTGTATATACGTATTGGTCTATATATCACCCCTTTTTTAAAGAAAAATAATGTTTTTTCTGCATTACAAAATAAGACAAATTTGTATATAAAGCTTTTCTTAGGATTCAGAATTCAACAAATTACATATTATACAGCTTCAATTATCAATAAAATAAAAGATTTAAATAAATAAATTAAATTTTCCACTTTCCTTCTTCATAGACGACTTTATCATCGGCCAGAATTTTGGAACCAGGCACTTTCATATCTTTTAAAATATCCCAATGAATTGCGCTCTGATTTTTTGACCCAGCTTCTCCTATTCCAGATCCAAGTGCACAATGGATTGTTCCTCCTATTTTCTCATCAAATAATATGTTCTTAGTAAATCTATCAACGCCATAATTAGTCCCAATGGCGAATTCTCCAATTATATCAGCATTATCAATACTTAATATTTCCTTTAATAATTCTTCACCTTTATCTGCTGATGATTTTATTACTTTTCCATCCCTGAATTCTAAATATATATTTTCGATTTCATTTCCTTGATAGATTCCCGGATATGTGAATCGGATATATCCATTCACCGAATCTTCTATTGGAGCACTTAATACTTCTCCATCAGGTAAATTTTGATGACCACATTCATTTACCCAAGTTCTGTCTTTAAAAGACATTGTTAAATCAGTATCTTCACCAATTACTTGGATTTTTTCAACTCTGTCAAGATAATCGCATATAATTTTTTGCTTTTTTTCCATTTTTAACCATTCTTCAACTGGATCCTGTTTATCTAAAAATAAGGCTTTTTGAACAAATTCAAAATAAGAAACTAAGCCCATATTTGCTTCTTGAGCCAGTGAATTGCAAGGAAATGGTAAAGCAAGATATTTCAACTCCTTAGTAGTCATGCGCTTCATAAGGATTTCCCAAATTTCCCTATTAGCGGCGGATCCTTGAAATTTTGATATTAATTTAGGGTCTACTAAACTCAATTTGCGAGTATTATAATCCCCGAGTATTACAATGTAACCATCAAACTCAGACAATACCGCTTTTTGAATAGGATCTATGTATTCCAAGTGTTCTTCAGATGCATATTTATAAAACAATTCTTGAGTTCCTTCTATTCCAGGAAGCAAAAGAGGATGCCCTCCAGCTTTGATAGTTTCGACGTATAATGCTAAGAAAAGTTCTTTAGCTAACGATGGACCTGCAATAAATATTCTTTCTCCCTTTTTTACATTAACTGCGAAGTTAATTGCTAGTTTTGCTAATTTCTCATAAAATGTATTTATCATATTTTAACTATTATACCATTTTATTTTTATATTTTTGAAATATAAGGCTTAAATAATAATTAGGAAAAGTAAAATTGTTAGATATATTTTTAATTATTTTAGGAAAATAGGTAAAAACAATGTCAAAAACAAAAAATTTAGTAGCTATGGCTTTTGATACTGGAGGTACTATGTCAGATACTTTCATAATAGATGAACAAGGTGTCTTTATAGTGGGTAAAGCCCAAACCACTCCCCAAAATGAATCTGAGGGAATATCAAACTCTATAGTTGATGCATTAGATCAATGGAATACTTTCATAGAAGCATCAGGGCATTCCATTGAGGCTTTAGTCTATTCAGGCACTGCTATGGTTAATAGGCTTCTAGAGAGACAAGGTAATAGTAATATCGGAGTAATTGTTAATGCAGGATTTGAAGACTTACATAGACTTGGTCGGGCTTTACAATGTTGGATATATCTTGATTATGGGGGGCGATTGCATGCAAGGGAACATGAGCATCCAGAACCACTTATTCCAAGAAAACAAATTAAAGGAGTTAGAGGAAGAATAAATTTTTGGGGAGAAGAGTTAATACCTCTCTATAAAAAAGATGTTGAGATTGTTGTTAATGAGTTACTTGATATGAATGTCGATAGTATATGTGTATGCCTTCTTTGTTCATATATGAATTCTATTCATGAGGAACAGGTAAGATTAATTGCGGAAAAAATAATGAAAGGAAGAGGAAAAAGTATACCTATTATTTTATCATGTGAACATAACCCTGTGAGAGGTGAAACACCAAGGTTAAATGCTCTAATTATTGAACAATACGCAGCTGAACCTTCTAGAAAACAATTAATAAAAATAGCTGAAACTATGAAAGAAAAAGGTGTTCCTGCACCTTTAAGAATTCTCACAACATATGGCGGAACCATGTCTCCATATCATAAAACACTTATACCAACTATGGTTTCAGGTCCAATTGGAGGAATGATTGGAACTCAATTTATTGCGAAGGAGTATGGAATCAAAAACTTAGTTTCTTCTGATGTAGGAGGCACTAGTTTCGATGTAGGATTAGTAATGGAAAGGTATGTTCCAACTAAATGGGAGAGTTCTATGGGAAGATTTATTTTAAATATTCCTATGATTGGTTTAGATTCAATAGGTGCAGGTACAGGCATGTATGTAAAATATAACCCAATTTCAAGTCGTTTAGAATTTGGTCCTGAAAGTGCAGGATATAAAATCGGGGTTTGTAATGAACAATCCGACGTTGAAACAGTTACAATGACAGATTGTAGTTTAATATTAGGATA
>CP070831.1:2282338-2290688 GCA_020344955.1 Promethearchaeota archaeon
ATTGATACAGAATTTTATTGAATTTATTCACTTTCAATTATTTTTTTCTTTTTTATATATACTAAATATTATATAAAATCTAAAATGGATACCAACTCTAGTAATTTGTTTGAATTAATAAGTAAAGAAGTTTTTTTTTTGATTTAGATGGAACAATTTATCTAGGAGATTCACTGTTTCAAGGAGTTCCTGAATTAATTGAAGGATTAAGGGATAAAGACAAAATTTTTTTTTTCCTTTCAAATAATTCAAGTAAATCAACAGAAGATTATCTCAAAAAATTAAATAAATTTAACTTAAATATAAATCGTGAAAACCTAATTCTCTCTCAGCATCCCACAATAGAGTATTTAAAGAAAAATAAATACAAAAAAATATTTTTGCTAGGCACTCAATCTCTCAAAATTGAATTTGAATCTGAAGGATTTGAATTGACAGATGAAGATCCAGAAATATTAGTACTTGCATTTGATCAGGAACTTACATACGAACGTTTAATGAAAGCTGCTTATATACTTCAAAAGAAAGCCTTCCCTTATATAGCTACTCATCTTGATAATAGATGTCCTACTGAAAAAGGATATATTCCAGATGCGGGGGGGATAGCTGCACTTCTCTATAAAGCTACAGACAGAATGCCTGAGGTTTTTGGTAAACCAAATAAAGAAATGCTTCTTTTTAAATTGGATCAATTAGGTATTTCTCCAAAAAAAGCGGTTATATTTGGAGATCGTTTGTACACCGATATAAAAATGGGAAAGGAAGCAGGGGTTACAACATGTTGTGTCTTATCTGGAGAAATAACTATGGAAATGATTGCTAATAGTGATTATAAACCTGATTTTGTTATAAATGGGATTTGGGAGCTTTTAGAACAATTCAATAGGGAATAAATCATAGAATCTTACATTGATTTGTATATTTCGAAAATTTTATTTCTTTTCAGTAATTACTATAATAAGATAAGTTTTACATCCTATCTAAGTAAAATATAAAAACTAAAAGTGTTGTTTTAAATATATCTAATTTTGATGATTATAGAGATTATTGTGTACTAACATGACAACCTCGGAAAACAAGAAATTTGTCTATGATTTTAGTGAAGGAAATAAGGATTTAAAGAATTTACTAGGTGGAAAGGGAGCAAATTTAGCTGAAATGACTAAGTTAGGTCTAAGCATCCCTCCTGGCTTTACAATAACAACTGAAGCATGTCTACTTTATTTCGGAAATCAAGAAAAAATAATGGCAGAACTAAAACCTGCTGTTATTAAATATTTAAAATCTTTAGAGAACAATACTCAAAAGAAATTCGGAGATAATAAAAAACCTTTACTTGTAAGTGTGCGTTCTGGGGCTCCTATGAGTATGCCAGGTATGATGGACACAGTTCTCAATTTAGGGTTAAACGATGAGAGTGTTTTGGGGTTATCAGAACAAACAGAGAATCCTCGCTTTGCTTATGACTCTTATCGAAGATTTATCCAGATGTTTGGGGATGTAGTAATGGGGATTGGGGATGAAAAATTTGAGAGAATCTTAAATAAATATAAAAGAGAAATTGGTCGTAATGCTCAAGATACTGATTTACAGGTAATTGATTTACAAAAGATAATCGCAGACTACAAAGCATTATACGAAAAAGAAATTGGAAAACCATTCCCTCAGGATCCATTCAATCAGCTTTTTCTTGCCATAGAAGCAGTGTTTAAATCTTGGAACAATAGGAGAGCAATAACATATCGAAAAATCAATAATATACCTGATTTTGGAACAGCAGTTAATATTCAAGCAATGGTATTTGGAAATAAAGGTTGGAATTCTGCTACTGGAGTAGCTTTCACTAGAGATCCATCAACAGGAGAGAATCAAAAATTTGGTGAATACTTAACAAATGCTCAAGGAGAAGACGTTGTTGCAGGGATTAGAACACCTAAAAAATTTGAAGAAATGCAAGAAGAGTTTCCTAAGATATACAAAGAATTATTAAAAACAATGGATAATCTGGAGAAACACTATAGAGACATGCAAGATATTGAATTTACGATTGAGGATGGTAAATTAAATATTCTCCAAACACGAAATGGAAAAAGAACACCTTCAGCAGCAGTAAAAATAGCAGTGGACATGGTTAAAGAAGGATTAATAACGAAAGAAGAAGCAATTATGAGTATTGATCCCAAAAAAGTAGCAAAATTACTATTTAAGAGTATTGATGAAAATTCAATCATTCATGTTTTAGCTCATGGTATTAATGCCTCTCCTGGAGCTGTATCAGGAATTGCTATTTTTGATTCAGATAGAGCAGAAGAATTAGCAAATCAAGAGCAAAGTGAAATAATCTTGGTACGACCTCAAACAAAACCCGAAGATGTACATGGTCTTTATGCAGCAAGTGGAGTTTTAACTCAATTTGGTGGAAAAACTTCACACGCAGCAGTGGTTGCTAGAGGAATGGGTAAACCTGCTGTTGTAGGTGCTCAAGACGTTGAAATTGACGAGGAAAATAGGGAATTTCGTGTTGCTGAAATGGTAATACATGAGGGGGATTGGATAACGATTGATGGAACAACTGGAAGTATTATTGAAGGAAAAGTTCCTTTAGTTGAACCTGAAATTAAAGGTGAGTTCCTTGAATTATTAAAAATGGCAGATGAGATGAAGGTTCTTGGTGTAAGAGCAAATGCAGATACTCCTATAGATGCCAGAAAAGCAATAGAATTTGGAGCTGAAGGAATAGGACTCTGTCGAACAGAACATATGTTCATGGCACAAGAAAGATTACCTGTTGTACAAAAGATGATAATAGCGAGAACAAAAGAAGAACGACAAGATGCTTTGGATAAGATTTTACCAATGCAAAAAGGAGATTTTATGGAAATATTTAAAATTATGGAAGGGAAACCGGTTACTATTAGATTATTAGATCCTCCTTTGCATGAATTTTTACCCGAGTTATCTACTGTTTTGTTAGAAAGCCAAGAACTTAAGATGACAAATGCGTTATCAAGAGCATTATTAGATACCAGTCCATTAGATAGTGAAATTAAGAAAAAAAGTAAAGTTATTTCATTAATCAGGTCACTATCAGAAGAAAATCCAATGATGGGTTTGAGAGGGTGTCGTCTTGGAATTGTATGGCCCGAAATTAACGAAATGCAAGTAAAGGCTATATTTCAAGCTGCTTGCGAGCTTAAGCTACAAGGAATTGACGTAATACCAGAGATTATGATACCGTTAGTAGGAATGATTTCTGAATTACAATATGTTAAGGCTCAATTAATGGAAATAGCTTTAGAAACAATTAGAAGCTATGATGTAGATTTAGAATACAAGTTTGGTACAATGATAGAAATTCCACGTGCTGCGTTAACTGCCGATGAAATCGCAATTGAAGCAGAGTTCTTTTCTTTTGGTACAAATGATTTAACACAAATGACATTTGGTTTCTCACGAGATGACGCGGAAGGAAAGTTTCTACCTATTTACTTAAATAAAGAAATTTTAGAAAATAACCCATTTGAAATTCTAGATCAAGATGGAGTTGGTAAATTAATGAAAATAGCAATTGATCTGGGTCGAAAAACTCGTCCAGATTTGAAACTAGGTGTATGTGGTGAACATGGTGGTGAACCTAGTTCAATTAAATTTGCACATTCAATCGGTTTAGATTATGTATCTTGTTCTCCTTTTAGAATTCCAGTTTCTAGAATTGCTGCTGCTCAAGCTGCTATTGAACAAACACAAAAATAAGATTCACTTTTTTCAATAATAGGTATTCTCTTTTTATCTTTTATATCTCATTTTTTATATATATACTTAAATTATCTATATCACAATACTGTTATCATTTAAAGAGTAAATAACAATTATGGATATCTCTACAAAAATTGAACTGATAAAACATGGTACAGAAGAAATTCTTACAGAAGATGATTTAAAAAGTTATCTCGAAACAGGTATTCCATTAAATCACTATATTGGGTTTGAAATATCTGGAAAAATCCACTTAGGAACAGGAATAATCTGTATGTCAAAGATTAAAGATTTTCTTGATGCGGGAGTAGAATGCTCAATATTTCTTGCCGATTGGCATAGTTGGATAAATGATAAATTGGGTGGGGATAGAGAGAAAATTCAAAAAGTTGCTGTAGGTTATTTTAAAGAAGGGTTGAAGGCGTGTTTAAAAAGTGTGGGTGCTGACCCAGAGAAGGTAAAATTTACACTAGGCACAGATTTATATCATAATAATGATGATTATTGGGAAACTCTAATTGATGTATGTAAAAATACTACTTTAAGTAGAATACATAGAAGTATTACAATTATGGGCCGAAAAATGGGAGATAGTGTCGATTTTGCTAAATTATTATATCCAGCAATGCAAGTTGCCGACATCTTTATACAAAATGTAAATTTTGCTCATGCTGGTTACGATCAACGAAAAGCTCATGTAATTGCGAGAGATGTTGCCTTAAAAATGAAAAAAAATAACCTAGTAAATACATCTGGAGAAAAAATAAAACCTATTTGTGTTCACAATCATTTAATCTTAGGATTGACGAAACCACCGATTTGGCCTATTAAAGATGAATCACAGCTTCAAGAAATATGGTCTGATATGAAAATGAGTAAATCAATTCCTAATTCAGCAGTATTTATTAATGATAATCCGGATGAGATAAGAAATAAAGTAAAATCTGCTTTTTGTCCCGAGGGTAATATTTCTTTCAATCCAATTCTTGATTGGATCAAATATCTAATTTTAAAGTATAAGAGTTCAAGTCTATTAGTTGAGAGAAAATCCAAATTTGGTGGAGATATTGAATTCAATTCATATGAAGAAGTAGAAAAAGCATTTTTATCAAAGAATTTGCATCCTCTAGATATGAAATCAGGAGTCGCAAAAAAAATTGTTGATATGTTAGATCCGATTCGAAAACATTTTGAACAACCTCGCATTCAAAAAATGAAAATGGAATTAGAAGAGTTAATGAAAATTATTCGTTAAAGTCTAAATTTTGATAATTAGAAATCAAAATTATATTTTCTAGTATTTTTAAATAACTTTACATTATTTAAATTGTGTTATCCAAGTTAAAACCCTCAGTAAAGGAACCATTTATCATTTATAGTACTGGATTGATACTAATTATTTTATCAGTGATATTTTTCTCTATTAGAGGTTATCCATTAGTTTCTACCGCAACAGAAATATTAAATATCTATACTCCTCCAATATACATGATTCCTATTTTTTTTCCATATGGCATTCTGATAGGTGAAGTAATTTGGTCCTGGAATGAGCAAAAAAAACAATCTAATTATATATTACTAATTATTGAAATCATCATTATTGGTTTATTTTCTTTTATTCGATATTTTATAAGTATTCCATTTAGTGGTCATGCAATTATATTATCTTTTTATTTGCTGCATGAGGCAGTGAATAATAGATTTAATTATCCATTAAGAATTTTGATTGGAATAGCGATTTTAATTTTAACCTTGATCTATAAAGTTTATCTGTGGAATGATCCAATAACCTTTTTATTAGGAGCTCTATTAGGAGTTGTTTTATGGATTCCAGGATTTTTCTTTAGACTCAAAATAAGTAAAAGGGAATAAATATAACTTTCAAGCTAAAAAATATTATTTTTAAGAAAAATTCTTATATTAATTTCATGTACATACTCTATCTATTTCCCTCAAATTTTTCCAAATCCTCGCTTAAACCATCACACTCTAAACCTGAACCTCGTAGTTCTTCTTTTGAATTCTCAGTTCATTTCACCGCGTCCTAAACTTTACTTTATAAACTTTTATATTTCTATTTTACTTTCATAAAGTAACTTACTAAATTAAAAAAGACAGAATTTTGTGGATTTTAATAGAAATTCTCAAAATAATGGAGGAAAATTGTTATGAGTAACTCTAAAAGTACTGAACTAAAAGAAAAATTAATAAATGATTTTAAAAAACAAAAAGGAAAAAAAAAACCTAATGCAAAAAATGCTGCAAGATGGTTAAGTGAATTCTTTGTAGAAAAACATGAAAATGATTCGTTAAATGATTATAAAGTTTTAATAAAACAATTACTTGAATTCGATGATGCTTTTATTTGGGTTGTTTACTCTAGGGCAGTAGATGACTATTTATTAAAGAAATATCCGGAACAAGAGATTCTTAAAATAGAAAAAGAAATTACTGAAGAAAATCTAATAATAAAGGAATCACAGGAGAAAATCCTAGAAGATTTTCTTGGAAAAATTAGTTTCAAAGGGCTAGATATTATATATAAAGGTCATTTTTTTATAACTGAAAATAGATTTCTTCTAATACCTTGGAAAGGAAGTCAGATGACATTAGGTAGAGTAATGGGAAGTGGATTTAGAGATGCAAAAGTTGCTCGTAGAAGGACAAAATTGTTTTTAGCTCTTGCACAAAATATAAAATCTGAATTAGAAGCTCTTGCACAGTCATACCCTATTACTTATCCATTCAATCTCAAAAAGATACCACCATTTAGTGTCACATTTTCGATGAATTATGAATATAAAGACAAAAGAAAAAATGATAAAATATTCCAATTAGTATCGACCCTTAGTTTAGAAAAATATAAAAATGAAGATAGTAAACATTTTTTGGAGAGACAAGAAGCTTTTTATAAGAAAATACAAGAAATCTTTTCTCTTATCCCCTTTACAGCTTGTCCTAATTGCAACAATATTCAAGAGAAAACCCTTGAAACATGTGAAAAATGTGGAATAAAATTAAAAAACAGAATTTTAAATTAATGTAAAAATTTTTTAGAATCTTTCTAAAATAATTTTATTCTTATTTTAAAATAATATTAACTTTTTCCATAATTCCTATAAAGTATTCCAGCTGCAATAAAACCAATAACACCGATAAGCCATGTAATTGCAGATAATGGGAAAGCTCTGAAAAGAACCATATATGAAAACACTAGAAAGATTATTAGGTTAAATATGGAAAAACCGATTATCATTAGCTTAATGTTAACATTTCCACTCATTGTATAAACTGGTGCTTTATTATAGACACTGACAAATACTAGGATAATGCAAATCAAATGAATGATTATTATTAAGATCACTAGCATAAATATATAAAAGTACGTTCCTGGTATAGCTCCAACTAATGGTATCACTGGAATGGCAATTATTGATGTGATAATTACACTGATCAAAATTAGTATACCAGCAATTAAATTAAGTTTTTCTTTTAATATCATTTTTGTATCGAAATATTCAATTGATATATAAAAAGAATATTGTTAATTATTAATTTCTTTCTTTTCTTTCTTTTTTAAAGGATAATGTTGTACATTAATTTAAAGGAAAAACTTCGCAATCGTTAAATGAATTTTTCTTTAAATATGAAGAGTTTTTAGGGTTTATAAAATGCAATGGTGAACCCAGATACATACCAATTTTATGGCGCTTCTTTTTTCAAATTCCTAATGATCTCATAGATCAATAATGTATTTCTAAAATCCATAAAGTTTATATCAATCTAAATATTTACTAAATCATTATATGGTTAGTGATTGATGGTATGTCTTTAACTTTAGACGAAAAACTTGCTTTATTAAAAGAAGTTGGAGAAGAAATTATTAATTTAGATGAATTACGGGAAATGATTCAATGGAAGGTTGATCATAATAAAGAAATATATGCTTATGATGGTTTTGAACCTTCTGGTAATATACATATTGCTCAAGGTCTTTTGAGAGCCATTAATGTAAATAAAATTACAAAAGCAGGAATTAGATTTAAATTTCTAGTTGCGGATTGGCATGCAGCAGCTAACAAAAAATTTGGTGGCAATCTCGATATAATTAAAAAAGTAGGTGATTTTTTCATTGAATTGTGGAAAGTATCTGGAATGGATTTAAATAAAGTTGAGTTTATTTATGCGTCGGATATTGTAAAAAACTCCGATTATTGGGAGTTAGTATTAAAGATTGGTATTGACACCACATTAAAAAGAGTTAAACGATGCACTCAAATAATGGGCCGGAGTGAATCAGATAAACTATATGCTTCACAAATTCTATATCCATTGATGCAATGTGCTGATATTTTTTATCTTCCTGCTGATATTTGCCAGCTTGGTATGGATCAAAGAAAAGTAAATGTCTTAGCAAGAGAGATTGCAAAAAAATTAAATAAACCAAAACCTATTGCAATCCATCATCATATGTTAATGGGCTTAAATAATCCACCTCCTACAGATTTAGATAGTATTGATAGAACAATTCAAATTAAAATGTCTAAATCTGATCCTGATTCATCAATATTTATGCTAGATTCCCCTAATGATG
>CP070831.1:2290788-2300344 GCA_020344955.1 Promethearchaeota archaeon
AAGAGGTTACTGGTACTTCTGTCTGTTTAAACTTTAAAAGGGTTTCGGTTTCAACAGATTCCAATTCAATTGTTATGTTAGAATAGTGTGTTTTTGGCCAACCTTCTTCATTAGATCTCCAAGTTTGAATATTTAATTACTAATAGAAAAGCAATAACTTAATTTAATTAAAAGCTGAGCTATCATATCTTTGGAGAATCTCCCATTTTCCTTCTTTTCTAATAGTGGCGACTTGATGAGTTTTCATAACTCCTAAAATCTCATTAATACTGCATTTATCAGCAGAATAAGTACATAAGACAATCATACGATAGTTTCCTACAACGTTATTTATTTCTTCTTCATAATCAGAAAAATCTTTCCAGTCCCTTTTTTCAATCCAAGCAGTATTGCCAGTTACTCTGATACCATTAAAACCATGGGATATTGCATTATTATATTTTTGAACCCATCCATCGAGAACTCTTTGGAAGTTGAATTCTCCATTTTTAAAGTACCATTCTGTATAAGGAAAGATTTCTATTTGCCCTTTTTCCAAGAATTCATTATAATTTTTTATTTCAGATTGTAATTTCTTTTTAGCTTCTTTCTCATTAAGATCTTCTGAAGTAACCCAGACACAAAACTGATTGTTTTCTAACCCTTTTTTGATATAGGGTATTAGTATGTCCATAAGATCTTCTTTTTTTTGGTAAAAATAACAGATATGTGTCCCCCATGGAAAATCGTAATTTAAATTAATATCTAATTGTATCCCCTTTATATTCTTTATAGTTTGGTAATTTTTAAGTAAAATTTCTTTTATTTTAAGAAATTTTACAGCATTCTCTTGAGAAGAATTATAGAGCACCTTATTTAAATTCTTAATAGCTTTAAGTTCTTCTTTTAATTTTTTTAAAATTGATTGGAAAATTTTTGGAGAGATCTGTTCATTGATAATTACCACAGAAATCATAAGCTCTTCATAATCCATCCGCCCCATTTTACTTGGTATTGTAAATTTTAAATTAGCTGTTTTAAATGTTTCATAATCATAAATAAAGAAATCCTTTTCATCTAAATTTAGATGTTTTGGAATAGTTTTAACCTCATTAGATACAAAATCTTCTGGAATTTTCAAAACTTCTATAGGCCCTCTAATAATATTAAAATGACTTAGAATTAATACCCTCAAAATTTGTCAATCTTTTTAATAATTCCAATAATTATTCTAGAATTATTGAGTAAATATTTTTTTATGTATTTAACAATTTATTTTTATTCGTGAATATCTAAATTAGAAAGAATAATATTTTTAAAATTTAAGAATTGTCCTAATTATATTCGTAATTATTATCCTTTCTAAACACAAGCAATGTAGATTAAAAAAATTTTAAAGTTAAATAATATGATTTTGATTGTCGTTTGGGGTGTCGGTTTAATTATTCTGGGGATTATTTTGTTTCAAAGAAAAACCGCAATTTTGTAAAATTTAATCTATATTAACTAATTTTTTTTTATGGAGTTTAAATCAAATTACTTATTAATAGTGGACAAATAACAAGATTAAGAAACATTGAAAAACTACTAAAATGAATTTGTTACTATATCGCTACAATTTATAAATTTGTCTGATTTTATGGCAGATGAGAATAATATCACAAAGAAATTAGAAGTTGTTTTAAAAAAAATATTAGCGAGTAATAGAGATATAACACTTGCGATAATCACCTCGATGGAAGGGCTTCCAATTCTTTCAATATTACCCCGAGGATATAATGAAACCAGACTTGCTGCTATGGTTGCTACTCTTCTCTCTTTATCCGAAAGAACCGTCATAGATATGGATATTGGTTTATTCAAACAGATTTATATCAAAGGGATTGATGGATATTTATTAGTATTTGATGCTGAAGAAGCGGTATTGGCAGTTTCAACCACAGAGAAAGCGAAACTAGGCTTAGTATTTCTCGAATGTGAGCGGGCCTGCTATGAAATATCTAAGATTTTGAAAAAGGAGAAATGAATATAAGAAATTGATGTAATATAGATTTCATTATCTGTTTACTGTTTCATTTTTTATTAAGAAAGAATGAAAGTAAATTCTAGATATCATAACTCGGCATCCTATCTTATTATGCAAAATTTTTTTAGAACTGTCTAATAAGCTTGGATTAGTTTTCAATTGAAAATCAAAAAAAAAAAACACTTTTATATTTGGTGTTAATCTAAATATATATTGATTTTCTTATCAATGACAAGCTAAAAAATTGTAAATATGAAATTTAAGAATATAATTATCCTATCCTTTTTCTTAAGCCTTATATGCTTTAGTGCCCTCCCTATTATCGGAAGAGCCAACATGGTTTATGAAATAGAATTTAATATAATTGATGCTCGAGTTAATAATTATACAACAGGTCCTCAAATCATTCCTGCAGTCTGTAATCTTACCAACGAAATTATAGCGATAGTGTGGGAAAGCTATGAACAAGAGGGTGTTGGACTTGAATATGGTGTTTATGGAACTGTAATCGATACAACCACCGGGTATAATATTACGGCAGAATTCCATGTGAATGATTATACAACATATAGTCAACGTTATGCTTCAATCTGTGCGCTTTCCAGTGAAGTAGTTGCTATTGCATGGTCAAGTTGGAATCAAGATGGTAGTTCTTGGGGTGTTTATGCGAAAGTCTTCAATGTGATTACCAGAACAAGCATGACTCCCGAAATAGCTGTAAATGAAAATACAACTGGTTATCAATATAATCCTTCGATCTGTGCACTCTCCAATGATAAGTTTGCCATATCATGGCAGAGTGACCAAGATGATGAAGTTTTTGATATTTATGCTAGAGTTTTTAATGCAACTACAGGTGCAGGAATCACCGGTGAATTTCTTGTAAATAATTTCACTATAGGAACACAACACCACCCTTCAATTTGTAAACTGACTCAGGATTCATTTGCTGTATCGTGGGAGAGTAGTCATTTAGATGGAGATGGTTTTGGTGTTTTTGGGGTAGTAATTGATGCCGCTACAGGGAATAACATAACAAATCAATTTCAAATTAATGATTATACAGTAAATGATCAGTGGTTTTCTTCTCTATGTGCCCTTGATAATGAAAAAATCGCAGTTACCTGGAGAAGCGAAGGACAAGATGGAAATGGAACTGGCGTCTATGCTACTGTAATTGATACTGCTACGGGTTATAATATAACGGCAGAATTACAGATGAATGAAGAAACAGCATCTTCACAAAGTAACCCTTCAATTTGTGCACTATCTAGTGATATATTCATTGTAGCATGGGAGAGCATTAACCAAGATGGTGATGGATGGGGTGTTTATATAAGAGCTGTCAATGTAACCACGGGTACTTGGATTACTTCGGAATACCAAGTAAATAATTATACTATAGGACATCAATCGTATTCTGCAGTCTCTGCATTATCAAGCAAAAGGTTTGCTGTAGTTTGGAATAGTGAAGGGCAAGATGGTGATAGTTATGGTATTTATTTTTCAACTTCTACATTAGGAAACTCAATTCCTAATGGAACACCAACAACTATTTCTGGATATGAACTTTATATGATGATTTGTGTAATTGGGTTGAGTGTAACGGTTGCCTTTAGAAAATATCGTAAATTTAACTAAAATTTTGGGGTTATGAAATCTTTGGTTCTTTTCTTCTCTCTATTATATATAGTACTGCTCCTATGATTCCCAAGATGCCACATACAATAAGAAATGGAATAAAAATAACTCCAAACCAGCCAGTAATTGTATCTTTTTCTCCAGTGAACGTCGAAATTGCATTTTCTAATATATATTGAATAAGATCTTGGCAAAATACAAACCAAATGGTATATACAACTACAAGAAGCACAATTATTAAAATACCAAATTTTTGAATTCTTAATTTAGCAGCCAAATTCTGACCTTCTATTAATTTTTTAATGATGTTTTACTATTTGAATGTGAAATATATATATTTAGATTTTTTTGTCACTATATGGGAGTGAAACAAGTCAAAGTATTATGAAGTTAAATAAGAAGAATGAGAATAAGTTCGGCGCAGATTGGTTAAATGCCAATTTACCTTTTCACAAAATAGTTAAATCGAAGGCGCCCATTGAGAAAGAGATAAATAAGTATATCACCCTCAAGTTAGTGAGCGGAAGGACCTTTATTTATGTAAATGGCAGACAATTCATTCAATGTATCCGTCTAATCTTAAATATTCCAAAAAATGATGTGCATCTTTATGAGGAGATTGATTCTATAGATGAGGCAGCCCAGTTGTATAACAAGCATATTTTCCAAAATAGAATCGTAAGAGGCCCTATGGCTAGACAGGTACCAAATCAAAAACATAACATTACACCGGAGCAAGAATTTTGGGGACATTGTTCTAATATCCAAGCGTGGGTTGAGCATAATTACGATACAAGGATATTAATGACCAATATTTCTTTTCCATTATTAAGAGAGTTGACAAAAGCAGGAGACCCCCTCGCAAAAAAAGTATATAAAGAAGAAATTGCTCTGAGACTTGAAAGCGCATATCCTTCTGTGGTTCAGTATCTTCTCTCTCAAAGATATATAGAAGTCTTTACTCCTTCAGAATTCCAGAATATATTGGAGTCAACTGATATTATTAAGAACCTTTCCTCTGACTCTAAATTGTTTTCTCATTTTATTAGGGCATGTTTTTCAAAGTTTCCAACTTTGTTTAAAATCATTCTTTTACAAATTTTAAAACTTCCTGACGGTAAAAAACACTTTCGTTCAATTATTCAAAGAAGTCCATTACCAACCAGGTCTAGTCCTTATTTAAGATATAGCTCGGATCAATTTTTATTTTCAATAAAAAATGCATTAGAAAATCTCTTTACTAAAGCTAATGAAAAAATAGGGGAAGATATTTTAGATTGTATTGAAATGGTTAATCATCAACTTAAAGGAGAGGGCATAAGCATACCCAATGTATCAGAAATGAGTTACTTAGAAAGAATTAAGAACGAGTTAATAAATAATGAACTATTAGACGAGTTAGATGAGGATATGAAATTAATTCTGAATCGAATGCTTTTGGATAAAATTCAGAAGTGGCAATCGAGATGTGCTTATTGTGGAAAAGTGATGCCAAAGGGTAAAGACGTCTGCGATTGGTGTGGACATAAAAAAGACGATGGTGGCGGTGGATTTTATCCATATCCATATATTTTTAAGCCTCCTGGAGGAGGAGGTTCGATGAAAGGATCAATAGCAGTTCCTATTAGAGTTAAAACTTAATAAGCACCTATAGTGAATAATTTCACTCTTATTAGAAATGAAGGGAAATCAATAAAGATAAGAAATAATAACCCAATTTATAACCCAGGACCAAAATTATATGGTGTGAAGGGCATAAAATCAATTAACCATCATAAATAGTAGAATTTTTATTAATATTGTTATCGAACTAAGCTATTAAGAACTTTTTTAATGCTAAGACCTTTCAAATAGAAATATTGAAAGATTCTTATATTTAAAATAATTTTTTATTCTTTTTGTTTTAAATAAATTAGAATTATAATTTTTATAGCGTATTTATATAAGTTTTATACCATTATTAATAACATATTCACTATAATTGAGATTATTATTTCAGCAACTAAGAAAAATTAAACATAACATCCTATACGATGGAAAAATTTCAGGAATTTAAAGAAATAGAGGAACCAACAATGCCTAATTGTGAGGTTTGTGGTAAGAGCATCGGGAGTACTAAGTGGAATAAACAATATCACCACATTAATATCACTCAAAAACCAATAAAACGATTTTTTTGTTCCCGGCAATGTAAGTTAAAATGGATTTTTGATAACTTCTGATTTTGTATTGTTGATATTATTTGACTTTAAGATGGATTATATAGGTCTTAAGTTAAATCCAAAATAAATACAAACTGCTATAAAAGATAATCCCAATGTATTTATGGCTTTAAATATTCAAATTATTAATGAAGACAAAAATAGAAAAAAACGACAGAGTGTCGTGCCAATCCACTAAAAATCCCAGCAAGTGGAATGGAAGAACAATAGAAATTGATGATGCTGGGACTGGAGATCTAGTCGGAGATGCCTTCATTGGCTTTCGAGATACAGATACCGGAAAGATAATATTCCAATCAGTTCCCGTAGGGCTCTATAATGAAGATAATAAAGACTTAGATCTTCCTAAAAAGCATATATTAAAGGTTGTAATTAAAGCTCTTAAAAGGCTTAAACACGGTAAAGGAGATAGAATACTTCTGTGCAGGGGTAATTGTTTCGATCTTGTTAGAGAATATTTTGATAAGAAAAAGATATACTATAAGCCTGCTATTATTGAAGGACAGCTCCAAGATGCCGTAGAAGGTAGATTTATTCAACATCTTAGAAAACTAGGAATTAATTCTAGGAATCTTACCAAGGAATCTGGTATACAAAGATATTTTATCATGTTCGATTGGGTTTGCCGAGATTTTCCAAATCGCGAACGTTTTGTTAAAACAGGGTTCCCATCTTGGAAAAAGAAATGGCAAAAGATTGCTATGAAGAGATATCAAAATTCTAAGAAAGATAAAGCTAGTAAAGAAGAAGAAATCAAGAAAAGAGCAGAGAAGATAAATGAACTTATGTTTGAGAAACCTATCTCTGTAGGAAAAATTACTTCTAAGAGTCTTTAAATTATACAGACTTTATGTTTTTTTTTTAAAATTTCAATTATTTATATTTTATATACAAATCTGTTTAGAAATATTGTTGACAAAACTGATATTATTTTTATAATTGAAGATAGATTTTCCTTCAATTCGTGGGACAAAAATGAAAAAGGTCGAAATCTTTATCAATATTATAATATCCGATTAACTAAAGGGAATATTGAAGGGACTTGGGTAAATATTTGAAAAAGATTTAAATATTCGTGTTATTATATACACCGTTGAATAATATTAATATAAAAATTTTTTTAGAAACCTAATTTTTCGGAAAATGGTTTTGGGTTGTTGCGTAATAGAAATATTACATTTTTAGGAAAAGGAAGTAAAGAGATTATAGGAGATAAAATAGGATTAATATGTATGATGCAATTTTTAAAGTTGTTATTTTCGGAGATGCTGGTTGTGGTAAAACAACATTAAGAAAGAGATTTATTACTAATAAATTTGTTTCAAATTCACAACAAACTATTGGAGTCGATTTTGAAACAAAGCTTTTGGAAATAGACGGAAAAGTAGTAAAACTATTAATTTGGGATTTTGCTGGTGAGGAAAGATTTCGATTCATGTTTCCTCAATATATTTATGGTGCTATGGGGGGAATTTTGATGTATGATATTACAAATTACGCTTCCTTTTCTCATATTAGTGATTGGTTATCTGTTATAAATGAAACGAGAGAAAGATTCCCAATTATTTTGCTTGGGGCTAAATTGGATTTAGATTCTTTTAGGGAAATCTCTCCGAAAGAAGGGCATAAAGTTGTGAAATCGATGGATCTAAAAAAGTTTTTTGAATGTTCCAGCAAAACTGGAGAAAATGTTGAAGAATCATTTGCTACATTAACAAAAATGATGTTAAACAAAATGAGTATTAAGCAAGCTAGTGAGGAACACACCAGAAATATACTAGAGGCATTAGAGAAAAGATTTGCCTAATTCTTTTTTCCACCTTTTTGACCGTAAGTGAAGTTTCAATTGGTACAATTTATTAAACTTTACGTCCAGTTATTATTTTTCCTACCATCTTGAGTGTACCCAAGAACCCTCTTTTTTTCATCATAATTTTTACATACATTTTTCCATGACTCTTAGGTGGAACAAAACTCTTTCTCTTTTTATGCAGAGTCATTGCTTTCATTCCACATGTAGGAACGCAATTCCCACATCCAATACACCTATCTAAATTTACTACTGCGTGATTGTTCTCAATTTTGACTGCCTCCATTTGACATCGTTTCACGCAAACTTCACATCCATTGCAAAGTTCTGGATTCGATTGAGCATAAAAATTGGATGAGTAATATTCAGATGGTTTGGGAAATTGTTTCGCCATTGTTAGAACTCCACAGCAGCAACCGCAGCAAACACACATAAAAGAAGGATTTTGAGTATTTTCAGGTTGGAGAACAAAACCTTCCTTTTGATATTTCTTTAGAATATCAAATATTTCTTCTTTAGAAACTTCCACACCTAATCCATCATTAATTCTTCTTTCTGCTGCATCATTGAACATAACACAGCACCTTCTCATACTTGAGAGTTTGCATGGTTCTTCAAGAACATCACGTTCTTCTCGACACACACAATTTAAAATTGCAATCCTATCGACTTTGTTCATAATAATATCCTGAATATTCTCATAAGTGCTGACGTTATAGTCTAAAGAGAGACTTTTTTCTACGGGAATCGTACGCATTTGGCTAATAGTATTTTTCTTGTGAAATTCTTCATAAAACACATCAAGGGAGTAGTTTTTAGCAAGTTCAGCAAATTCTTTTGTGATTTTTCCTAATTGATATTCAAAAATACCAATAGCCCATTGAGCTAATCTATAACGTCTCCTATTATGCTTTTTATCAAATACCGATCCACCTCCCTGAATAGCACCTTTATCGCTAAGATTATTTAATAAATCCTCTAATTTTTCCTTAGATATTGAGATACCATGTTTTTTTACTCGTTTATAAATCTTGTCTAGAGGTTCTGGAAGAGCACTCAAATGGATGGCAATCTCAGCTTCTTCAGGTGTGAAAAGAAGCTTTAGTATTTCAAGCTCTAATCCAGATTCGTGCGCTGGGAACCCTATAGGCATACGCTCATCAATTTCCCTATGAAGTTTCTTATAAATTTCATCTTCGGATTGCATATCCTTTTCCTTTTGTAATTTCCTATAATGATTAATATAATTACGCTAAATGATTGTTACTAAATAAAATGGTTCCTTTTCTTGTATAATTAAGAATTATTAATTCAAAAATCATTTATTAATTGAAAAATTATAAAATTTAAATTTCTGCCAAAGAATACTCTAATTTAAAAATATTGGCTCTTTAGATAAAAATATTGATGATTTATAGAAAAGCAATTATGCTCTTTGAGAAGTAGAAAATCAATGAATAAGGTTGAATCTATAAGTGTAAAATATGTTAAGAAAATAGCCGTATTAGTTATGGGTTTATTAATTTTAAATCTCCTCATTTCAAAGTCACTCGCTAATGGAGGTGGTAATAATGGGACCGCAAGAGATTTAGGATGGGTTGCATTAGGACTCCTATCTTTAGTTATCATATATGTAATTTTTTACCAGCTTTTTATTAATTCAAGAAAGATATTACCAAAAAACGATAAATTTGAAAGTCGTCGAGAAAGTATTAAGAAAACTTATTTAAAAGTTAAAAAACCACTCTCATTCTTACATTATCTTGCTGCATTTATAGCTATTATAATACTAATCATTCATGGAGTATTTTTAATTGGAAATCAGAATGAGGCAGTAATTATTGGATTAATAGTGGGGAGTTGCTACATTTCATTTGT
>CP070831.1:2300444-2313689 GCA_020344955.1 Promethearchaeota archaeon
AAAAAATTGGATCTGGAGTATATAATGTTCCAATTATATTCTTTAATTTTAATTTTTTCAATAAAGATTCCATAACTTTTTGTTTATAATCAAATTCTCGCCTCGTTCGAGCAGCAATTAATACAATTAAGGGAGCTTTCATACTTCCTAAAGCTATTTTATCTAATAAACTTTCAATTGTATTTGAAAATATTGCCATCACAGCGTAATTGCATAAATAGCTACACAAGAATGAAATTTCTTCCTCTTCCACTCTTAATATAGTAGATTCGAATTTTTTAAAATTCCCACAATCTGCTATATATAATTTCATGTAATTAGGAATATCAAAATCATAGTTAGGAGAATTTCCTTTGACATTATAATCTGTACTACAAGGATATGGAAAAAGTTTTACAGCAACTTTAGTGAAAACTCCAAGTCCAGATTTTGTACCTGACCAGCCTCTCATTATTCCTCTTAAGCTAGGACCTGGCCCATCTCCATGATACCAATCAGGATTATTCTTCAAGCCATAAGAGCCTAATTTCATAATTTCTCCATCGGGTAATATCCATTCCACAGCTAATACATTTCTAGCACTATATCCTGTAGAAGGAGATGTAAAACCAGGACCATTCATCGATGTAGCACTTGCAAGAGGTGATACTTGTGGACCAGCACCAGGCATATGACAGTTAAGTCCATATTTCATGATTTCAGCTTGTAATTGGGCACCACTAACATAAGGTTCAATTATTGCATAA
The DNA here is from genome assembly GCA_020344955.1 of Promethearchaeota archaeon. Classification (GTDB taxonomy): domain Archaea; phylum Asgardarchaeota; class Lokiarchaeia; order Sigyniarchaeales; family SOKP01; genus Loki-b32. The sequence continues at coordinate 2,301,191 of CP070831.1, forward strand.
AGGTTTTTCACATCAATTTTTACAATCTTATTCATCCTACGCATGTCAAAGATAATGCAATTATCAGAAGAAGGCTGATTCCATGGGCCAAGGCCAGTCGATTGAATTTTAAATTGAATTCCATATTTATTACATAACTTTACAAGATTTTGAACTTCTTCCGTTGTTGATGGTAATACTACAGCTCTTGGAACAGGAGAAAAAGGAATTGGCTCTTTACCCTCCACATAATTGAATATTTCAGTACACCAATTATAAGCATAAACATTTGTAATCACATCACCATCATCTATGTTTCCTTCGCCTACTATATTTTCAAATTCTTTAAAAATGTCCTTTTCCAAAGCCACTTAACTAACCTCCATTGAAGATGCTATACTAGATTTATTTGGTGATCCTAATGCCATTAATACTAACTCACTTATATCAAGGAATCTCAAATCAGAACTCTTAGCATTTATTCCATCCTTTAGATTAGATGAACAAAAAGGACAAGCAGAAGTTATTATTTCTGCTCCTGTATCCTCAGCTTCTTCAATTCGAGTTTTAGCAGTGTTAAGAGCAAACTCAGGAAATGCTGCTTTTACTCCTCCTCCCGCACCACAACAATAAGCATATTCTTTTATTCGTTCCATTTCGATAAAGTCAATCCCCCTTATTTTTTCAATTAATTTTCTTGGAGAATCATAGATCCCATAATTTCCACATCTCTTAGGCTTTGCAGGTATGTTAATAGATACAAGAGGCATCATTTTTAGTTCATCACCATCCCATTCTTCATATGGTTCGGAATTACGTCCTAAATGGCAAGGATCATGATAGGTTACATTATAAGGAACTTGATTATTTAATTCTAATTTAGAAGTATCAATAAGTTCATTAAATAATTCTGTTGTATGAAGAACCTTGAAATTATATTTCCTTTCTAAGGGATAATCAACTTTAAAGGTATCATAACATCCAGCACAACTGAAAACGACAGTTTCAATTCCTTTTTTATCAATAATATCTAAATTTTTATCCACTTGATTTAAAAATGATTCTTTGTCTCCAGTTCTTAAGATTGGACTTCCACAACAAAATTCATTTTCTCTAAGAATTTTAAATGGATAATTTGCAGCATTTAATATGCGAGCAGTCGCTACAGCAATTTCTTTTCTCCTATAAGATGAAGTGCATCCTACAAAATATAGAACCTTCGAGTTAGGATCAGTCTTAATATCATTCGGTAACCAGTCGAACCTTTTTTCATGAGCCTCATTGTAAGGATTATTATTATTTTTTATAGACTCGATATATTGCTGTTGTGTTGGCATTGGCCCATATCCTAAAGAAACTAATTTTTCTCTGAGTTTAACTATGATTTCCAACGGTTCTAAAGTGTTTAGAAATTTACAAGCAACAGCACAGCCACCACATTCAGTACATTTGTAAACAATTTCTGTTAATTCCTTGGATGGTTTTAATCGTCCCATTTCTAGCGCTAAAGCTAATATTATACGTCCTCCTCCACTATAAGCATGAAAGTTGAACATATCTATTGAAGGACAAATTGTAGCATATTTTTGACTTTTTATTTGTAATTGTGGTATCCATTTACATATAGAACATCGGAGACAGCTTTTTATCATTTTTTTATATTCTTGTTCATTCAATACAGTAGAAACTCCCCATATTGTAACATATAAGTAATTTAACAAAAAAAATTGATTTTGACAGTGAAATAATTTAATAATTAATCAAATAAAATGATAACGATTAAGAGATCCAATATTAGACATTAAATTCGAAAAATTTTCTTAGATATGATTAGTAAAATAAGTCCTAAATTTTTATTTAATTTTGGATAACTTTTCCCAAAATTCTTTTATATTCCACTCTCTATTTGTCTTTATATTTAAGGCAATTTTTCTTAGAATCTCTCTAATTCTTTCAGAATTGAGATAATGGAAATTGGGTGTTATAGCACAAACCATGAAGGTTCCCATCCCACTCTTAGGAGCTATTACTGAATTTTCTTCCATTTTATCTATTAAAGCATAAGCATCAATTAGATCTTTTACAATCCTCATAATGAATTGATTTTTCTCTAAAACTTGTTCAAATTCATATATTTTTATTAGAGTAGTATAAAGTTGAGTAGTAAGTTCTTCAAGATTAAGAGATGGGATTAAATTTCTGGGATAAAAATCTAATATTACAGGTCCTTTTGCATCATCCCAACTAATATGGAAAATATAATAGAAATCTGCTTTGCTGAGTGTATCTAGAGTAGGTTCTTCGAATTTAAGTATATCTTTAAGTTTTTCCTCAAGTATTTTGGAATTTTTTTTAATTTCTCTGCTCTCTTTAATTTTTAGTGAGATTTTTTCCAGTAATGCCATTGGACTAAATGGTTTAGTAATATAATCATCAACACCAAGCATTTTTCCAAATCTCACATCATCAGATTGAGTTTTGCCAGATAGAAAGAAAAAAGGAATTCTTGACCACTCTGTCTTTTCTGATACCTTCATGTAAAAATCATACCCATCCATTATAGGCATTATAATGTCGCTGATTATAATGTCAGGAGTACGACTGAGTTTTGAAAGAACTTCTAATGCGTCCTTCCCATTAATAGCATTTTCTAAATCATAATCATTCATTTCTAAAAATACTTTGAAATTCTTAACAAGAGCTTCATCATCTTCAACTAAAAATACAAGAGGTTTCATTATTCATAACTTCTTTTCTTGATATTCTAAATTTAAATTCTCACTTATAATAAAAATAGAATTATTTAACATTTATGAAAACGATATTGAGTTTAAATTCGTCTCTAAATATTATATATATCGAATTTTAATTTTTTTTTTAATGTTCTGAAGATTCACTTTGTCTCATTACCAAAACATAAAACTCCTGGGTTTAGAACATTTTTAGGATCAAAAATTCTCTTTACCTTTTTTAGAGCTTTCTGGGTTGAATCTTCGTGTTTTTTGTAAACCTCTTTTGCCCAAAGACCATAAGGTCGGTTAAAAAAGGCACCAGAATCTATTAAATCATTACTAATTTTTAAGAACTGTTCTTTAACCTTTAAAGTTTCTTCCTTATTATTAGGATTGTAATAGATATCAAATTCACAATGATAAGATGTACCTTGGTTAATTGCTTGAATATAAACTCCCAAATTTTCTGTAATTTGCTGCTCAACTAAGGCTATATATTCTTTAATTCTTTCATAGTTAGAAATGAAGAATATATCTTGATAACCTCCAAATAGTCGCAATCTCCAAGGATTTACATCTGCTTGGTTTATGAATTTTAAAATGTCTTTTTCTAAGATAGTTTTTGTAATTAATGACCTAATGTCTTTCTCTTTCATAATATCCTGAATATCTCCTTCAAGATAGGATATTCTTTCATTTGCCAGTTGACCTTTTCCTGATATAATAAATATTAAATTCCATTTTTTTAATTGTTTAACTAATTGTGAGATGTCACTTGAATTTTCTTTAATTAAACTAGCCAAATTAAGATTATTTAGAATAAAAAGCTCGTCACATAAGCGATATTTCAATAAATCATATTGAATATCTAATAAATCTTCGATATTATTAGATTGAAAATGGTATACTTTTTGAATTGATGGTTTTAGTTCCAATTTAAGTGTAACCCAAGTAACAATTCCAATACTTCCCTGTGCGCCTTGTATTAGTCTAAAAGGACTAAACTGAGTTGGTCCCATAGGATTTACTTGAGCTTGTCCTGCTTTTTTTTGTTGTTTGATAGTTCCAGGCCCTGCTGCTGCCCCAGTTTTGAATAATTCACCATTTCCAAAATAAACTTCAGTACATAACAATGGATCAGAACTATCCCACATATAACGAGGAATTGTCACAGGTTCTCTTTCGAGTGCTGCAGTAAGAACAGATTTAGAAGCTCTAGGATGTAATGGTGTTAATATTCTTAGTCCTTTTTTAGAGAGTTGAGGTATTAATTTACCAAAAGTAACTCCCGGCTCAATCATCAATACTCTGTTTTTTCTATCAAGATTGATGATTTTATTCAATTTAGATAAATTAACTATAACGCTTTGGTTATTTCTTGGAATAGTATCTCCATGATGTCTAGGACCTGAAGATGAGCTAACTGGTATGATGGAAAAATTTAATGAATTAGCCAATTTTATAGTTTTTTGAATCTGTTTTCTATTTTTAGGCCAAATTACGTATTTTGGCTCTTTTCCAGAAAAAAAACTCAAGTCTTTTGAAAATTCTCCTAATACTTTAGAATTATTGGAGATATTTTTTGAGCCACTGATTTTAACTAATTCCCTATATATTAATTCTTTATTCATATTTTGTAGAATAGGAATGAAATTCTTTCTTCTTAAAATATTTCCATCTATTAAGATATTTTCATTCAAAAAAATAAAACTTTAATTAATAGATAAGTATTATTAAACAATTATAATTTCTATAAGGAATTTTAAAAGGAAATTCAAATGAATAATTATGATCTTATAATAGTCGGTGCAGGACCAGGAGGCTCTATGGCAGCGAAAACAGCTGCGGAAAAAGGGTTGAAAACAATTTTTTTTGAACGTGGGCGTAAGCCAGGTGAAAAAAATTCTTCTGGATGTGGACTAGGACCTCGTATGTTTAGAGATTTTCCTAAGCTTATGAGAAATTTAACTCCTGATAAGTGTCCTTCAATGAGAGCTGGAACTGCTTCTCGTAATTATTTTATAAATAAAGATGATATTGTAGCTGGATATATTATGGCTCGACCGACTGAATCTGTTTCATATGAACCCGCAAAATCATGGATTACTATGAACGTTTACCGTAGTGAGTTTGATCCATGGATAGCAGAGTTTGCAACCAATGCTGGAGCAGAATTAAAAATTTCAACCTTAATAGTGGATTTATTAAAAGAAGATGGGAAAGTTTGTGGTGTAATTGATGAGAAAGGTGAAAAATATAATGCACCACTTGTGATTGGGGCCGATGGAGTCATATCAATGGTAGCAGAAAAATCTGGATTGAGAAATAAATGGGCTCAAAATCAAATTACCTTAGTACCACAATACGATTTTCAAGCATCTTCAAAAAAAATTGATGATATTATGGGTGATGAAACATTAGGTATATGGTGGGGTTCTACCTTCCCTGCTTCATACCAAGTCTTCTTTAATGATGGTTTTCACCAAGGATTAGGAAATTGGATGAATTGGTGGGACAAGAATCCGTTATATTATTTGAATCGTGTTATTAATCTTAAATATTATCAAAGATTATTAAGAAATCTTGATGCCACTCCACGCGAACTTCAAGCTCACTTACTTCCTTGGTTAGATTATCCTTATAATACTTATACTGATGGTGTTATACTAATAGGAGATGCTGGTGGTTTTCCATGTCCTCTTGAAGCAGAAGGGATATATCCTGCTATGGTGACGGGAAAAATAGCATCAGAAGTAGCTTCTGACTTAATACCTTCTGGAGAATTGTCAAAAGTTAATCTCAAAAAATTTGATGAAAAATGGCAAAAAACTAGTATTGGAAAAGAGTTTGAGTCGGGATATGAGTTGTGGAATATATGGAAAGCATTACCATTTAGTCCAAAAGAAACTATGTCTTGGTTTGTGCCAATGATTATGGAGATTCTAGGAGGAATATTTGATTGGTCACAACCTCATGCTTTAAGGGTGCGTCAAATAATAGGGCACGTACGATCATACATGCCTAAAGCAACCCCATTTATTATGACTTATGTAATTCCTCTATTAACCAAGGTTTTTGAAGATGATTTAGATAAATTAATGGATCCTAAGAAGATTATGAAAATTTTACCTAAACTTTTGGATATGCTACCCCAGAAAAAGAAGAAAAGAGGTGCTTGATAAAAATGAACATAGAACTAGAAAGATTAACTAAACGAATTTCAGGTACAGGTAACTTCATTTCAATAGATCATAATAAATGTAATAATTGTGAACGTTGTTTAGTTATATGTGTTATGAATTTATGGCACAAAAAAGAAGGAAAAATCTATATTATTGACGATTATCAATTGAAATGCTTAGAATGTGCTGCTTGTTACCAAGTTTGTGATGCTGGGGCAATAGTATTTCAATATCCTAAAGGTGGTACAGGAATAGTAATTGAAAAAGGGTAAATTAAATTTGAAACTAACTGTTATATTTTCTAAAAATGACAATAAAATCTCATCGATTTGATATCCATCATCATATTCTCCCTCCTGAGTATCTATCATCATTAGCTAGGATAGGTATTACTACTGTTACTAATGTATCTTTCCCTAAATGGGATCCAGAACATAGTCTTGAATTTATGGATCGCCAACGCATTGCAACAGCAATTACTTCAATATCTTCTCCAGGAATTTATTTTGGAGATGAAAAATTTACAAAAAATCTTGCACGTCTTTGTAATGAATATTCTGCTAATTTAATAAGTAATTACCCAAAGCGGTTTGGTGGATTTGCAATATTACCACTACCTGATATTGAGGCATCATTGCTTGAATTAGAGTATGCATTAGATATATTAGAATTAAATGGTGTAGTAATGCTCACAAATTTTAATGGTAAATATATCGGTGATCCTGAATTTGAAAAGCTTTTTTCGGAACTTAATCAGCGAAACACAGTAGTTTTCATTCATCCAGATATTCCTCCTGAGGAAAAGCTCCCTAATCTTAATTTTCCTTCCGCAATTTTAGAATTTGTTTTTGATACAACACGAGCAATAGCAAATCTCATGCATAATGGCATTTTTAAAAAATATCCTAATATTAAATTTATTTTCGCTCATGCTGGAGGGACGGCCCCCTATATTGCATGGAGGATTACTTTTGGAAATAAAAAATTGATTAATCAATTCAAAAATCTCTATTATGGTACAGCATTATCTGCTACAATGAATGTATTTCGATCTTTAATGGAATTAGTAGATCATTCCCATATCCTCTTTGGGAGTGATTTTCCATTTGTTCATGAAATTGTTGTAAAAGACATGATTCAAGAAATTGTAAACTATAGCAAGGTTGATAAACAGAAATGCTTAGATATTGAACAGAAAAATGCACTATCACTTTTTCCACAATTTAAATCTATTATATAGATGATTCAATGGATTTGGGACACGTCGTGATTAATTTAATTATTAAAAATTAAGATTTATTCGAAAAAAAGAATTAGACAATAAAAATCAAGTCTTACGTAAATATGCGAAGAATTTGATACAGGATTGAATGGATTAAATATATTGAGCTTGGTTAGCAGAACCCAACACTTCTGTATTTCTATGTTTAATCATTTCAATTGATTCTTGACGAGCTAAACCTAAATATTGCCTTGGTCCAATATGATCTGGATTTTCACCTAAATATTTCCTTATCATCGCGGTAAAAATGATTCTAAAATCAGTAGCAATATTGATCTTGCATATTCCATATTGAGTTGCTTTCCTAAGTTGAATTTCGGGAATTCCAAATGCTTTTGCTACTTTTCCACCATACTTATTAATTATATCTACATAATTCTTAGGGATTGAAGAAGAGCCATGTAGAACTATGGGAAACTTACCTAATCTTTCTCTAACTTCTTGAAGTATATCAAAACGTAATTCTGGTATATCCGATTCTTTATCGACTTTAAATTTATAGGCTCCATGTGAAGTACCTATAGCAATAGCTAAAGAATCGCAATTCGTCTTAGTTACAAAATCTTCAACTTGTTCCGGATCAGTATAATAATGCTTGTTTGATTTTATATGATCTTCAATGCCTGCAATGACTCCCAGTTCAGCTTCTACAGATACATCTTTTCCATGAGCACATTGTACAATTTTTTTTGTAGTACTAACATTTTCATCATATTTTAGATGACTTCCATCAAACATAACACTTGAAAATCCATTATCAATACAATTTTTAGCTAACTCAAATGAATTTCCATGATCTAAATGCAGTGCTATTGGAATATCATAACCTAATTCCTTTGCCATTTCTACAGCCCCTTGTACCATATATCGAACCATAACTGGACTAGCGTACTTTCCAGCACTTGGGCTATTTTGAAGGATAACTGGTGACTTAGTCTCTCCACAACCTATAATTATAGCTTGTAATTGCTCTAAATTGCTAAAATTATATCCTGGAATCGCAAACTTCCTCTCTAAGGCTACTTCAAACATTTTATTTGTGTTGGATAATCCTAAATTTTTAAAAGATACCATTAGAAACAATTTTGATCTGTTATAAAATTGAGATTGCATTATTTGTAATATTAATAAAGATGACAGAAGATATTTAAAATTCTTTTTAAACTATTTATAGATTTTAATAAAAAATAGAAAAAATGATTAGTTTTTTGTTCACGTTGGTATAGTTACATTTAATTTATTTTTAAGCTCTTTATAGCGTGAGCGTAGAGTTACTTCTGTAACCCCTATTGCTTGAACAATTTGTTGTTGAGTAATCTCTTTATTTCTAATTTTGCATGCTAAATATATTGCTCCAGCACATAAACCTTTTGGATCTTTACCACTAATTGAAAATTTTGATCTATAAGCTTTTAGAATTTTAGTTGTTAATTGCTCTATTTCTGAATTTAATCCTAAATCGGTCATAAACCTTGGAATAAGAGATATTGGATCAGTTGAAGGTGGATTAAAATTCATTTCTCTGAGCAATGTTGAATAACTTCTCCTTACGTCTTTAGCATTTGAAGAGGATTCATCTAGTATTTCTTGTAGAGTTCTAGGTAGTTTCTTTCTTCTACATGCTAGATATAAACAAGCAGCAACCATAGCATTAATAGATCTTCCTCTTAATAATTTTTTTTTAAAAGCTTCAATATAAATACGCATTGCATCTTCTTTTACATAATTAGGTAAGTTCAAATTAGTGCTAATTCTTTTTAATTCTGTAGATGCAATTAATAAGTTTCTTTTTTGCCATGTTATACGTGTATTCCATTTAGCAGCCCTCTTTAAATCAGGACTACTTATTTTTGATTTATCCATAACTGTACTTAATCCCATATCTGGCAATAGTATTGAAATAGGAGCACCTGTTTGCTCTCTATTAATTTTTTCTTGATTTGTGTACGCCCTTCTACCATTATGTGAAAAATCAACATTTTTTTCATTTATGACTAAACCACATTGATTACATACGACATCTCCAGTATTAATCAATGGAATTATTGAACCTCCACATTCTGGGCATAAATTTGAATATTCATTATTTTCTGTTTTAATAACCATTTTATAATGTCCTCATTATTTTATTTTTATTTACATATAATAAAACATTTGGAGACCAATTCTTCATTCCCCAAATTGTTACATTTTTTATTTTATGATTTTTCTCCATATTTATTTATAAACCCACAGCTTGTAATTTTTCTAATAAATTTTTCTGATTTTTATTCAATTTATCAGGAACTTTAATTTTTATTTTAACCAATAAATTACCTTTTTGATCTGAATTAATTTTATAAAATCCTTGATTTTTTAATCTTAATAATGATGAATCATTAGTTCCAGGTGGAATAGTTACATTCAGAGTTTTTTCAACTCCAGCTACTTGAATTTTTCCTCCAAGTGTTGCTGTAGTATAAGGGACTTCTTTTTCAATATAAATATCATCATCTACTCTTTCAAATATAGGATGCTTTTTTATATGTATAGCAATATAAAGATCTCCTGGAGAACCTCCATTTTCTCCTAGCATACCTTTCCCTTTTAAACGCAATTTTTGATCATCCTTGATCCCTCTTGGGATATTTACATTTAAAGTTTTCAATTGACTTGTTGTGGGATCTTTATATTGAACTTTCTTCTTTCCTCCATAAAAAGCATCCATGAAATCTATTTCCATATCATACCTTAAATCATCCCCCTCTCTCGGAAGATTATTATAACTAGGAGACCTAGCTCTTGAGCTTCCTCCACCTCTTCTATTAAACACATCAAAAATGTCTCCTAAATCATTAAAAAAATCAAATCCACTAGATCCACTTCTGGAGTTATTTCGATTACCAAATATTTCACTGAAATCGAATCCTCCAGGAGATCCCGATGAGGAATAATAATAGGTTGTACCATCTGGGCTTCTATGAACTTTAGCGCCTCCAGGAGCTCCACCCCAATTCTGATATGTTGAAGAATCTCCTTCTACAACACCAAATTTATCATACATCTCTCTTTTTTTATCATCACTTAAAATGCCATATGCTTCATTTATCTCCTTAAATTTTTCTCCTGATTTTGGCTCATCAGGATTAACATCAGGATGGTATTTACGAGCCATTTTACGGAATGCTCGTTTAATTTCCTCCTTTGAAGCTCCTTTATTAATTCCGAGTATTTTATAATAATCTTTTGCCATAATTTACAACCCCCTTATTTATAATAATTCTTAAAATAAAGTATAAAAAAATAAAAAAAAATTCGAATTTAATCGTACTCAGCATCGACTACATTATCATCTTGACCTGTGGCTCTTCTAAATTGCTCTTCTTCAATTTCATCTTTTGTCTTTCCTTGATATCCATATGCGGCTCCTGGTGGAACATCACCCATTCCTCCAGGTGGTGCACCTTGATATGCTCCTTGTCCTTGTTGTTGTCCATACATTCGGGATGAGACTTCATGTAATGATTTTTGTAGAGCTTCTGAAGCTTTATTGATTCTACTTACATCATCAGATTCCATAGCGCTTCTCAATTCAGAGATCTTATTGAGAATATTTGACTTTAAATCTCCTATAACAACCTCATTTTCCTTTAAAAGTTTCTCAGTTTGGTAAATTAACGACTCTCCATGATTTTTAGCTTCAGTTAATTCTTTGAATTTTTTATCTTCTTCAGCATTTCTTTCAGCTTCTCTTATCTTCTGTTCAATTTCATCATCAGACATCTTTGTAGACGCTGTAATGGTAATTGATTGGCTTTTTCCAGTACCTTTATCTTTTGCTGATACATTAATAATTCCATTTTGATCGATATCAAAAGTAACTTCTATTTGTGGCATACCTCTTGGAGCTGGTGGAATGCCAGTCAAATGAAATCGACCCAATGTTATATTATCAGCTGCTCTTGGTCTTTCACCTTGTAAAACATGGATCTCTACCGCTGGTTGGTTATCTGCTGCTGTTGAAAAAATTTCTGCTTTTTTTGTGGGAATTGTTGTGTTTCTTTCAATCAATTTTGTAAAGACTCCACCTAATGTCTCAACTCCTAGAGATAAAGGTGTTACATCGAGCAATAATAAGTCTTCTACTTCACCAGTTAATACTCCGCCTTGAACTGAAGCACCCATCGCAACACATTCCATTGGATCAATACTACGTTCAGGTGTTTTTCCTAATAAATCTTCGAACTTCTTTTGAACAATTGGCATTCTAGTAGGACCCCCTACTAAAATTATTTTATCGATATCTCCCCTAGCCATTCCAGCGTCTTGTAAAGCTTTTAGGATTGAAGTATCTAATCTTCTTAGTACAGGCTCAATTAGCTGTTCTAATTTAGCTCTTGTGAGTGTCATATTCAAATGTTTAGGACCTTCACTTGTTGCTGTGATATAAGGCAAATTTATATCAGTTGTAACCGATGTAGATAACTCAATTTTTGCTTTTTCTGCTGCTTCCCGTACTCTCTGCATAGCCATTGAATCTCCTTTTAGATCTACTCCCTCTGATTTCTGAAATTCTGAAACTATATAGTCAACAAGAATCTTATCCATATCTGTTCCTCCTAATTGAGTATCTCCTGCTGTAGAAATCACTTCAAATACTTGATTGTCCATCTCCATTATCGTTACATCAAATGTACCCCCACCAAGATCCAATACTGCGATTTTTAGTCTTGCATTTTTCTTATCTAGACCATAGGCTACAGCTGCGGCAGTTGGTTCGTTAATTAAACGTTTAACATTTAATCCCGCGATTCTTCCTGCATCCTTCGTAGCTTGTCTTTGATTATCGTTAAAGTAAGCTGGCACTGTAATAATCACATCAGTGACTTCTTCACCTAAATAAGCGCTGGCATCTTCCTTGATTTTTCTAAGGATCATTGCCGAAATCTCTTGAGGTGTGTAATCCTTACCATCAATTTTGACTATATATGATGTACCCATTTTTCTCTTTATTGCTGTGATTGTACGATCAGGATTTGAAATCGCTTGTCTTCTCGCTGGTTCTCCAACTAACCTTTGACCATCCTTAGTAAAAGCAACCACAGAAGGAAATGCTTTACCGCCTAAGGTTAAACCTTCAGCACTCGGAATAATAGTTGGTTTACCACCAATTAGTACAGCTGCTGCTGAGTTTGACGTTCCTAAGTCAATTCCAATTATTTTTCCCATAATTTATCACTCCGGTTTTATTTTAATTTTAATGATTTTATTTTTTTTTTTGTTAAATTTTATAATTTTGATTTTTTAGATATCTTGACCTTCGCAGGTCTTAGAACTTTATCTTT
>CP070831.1:2313789-2326962 GCA_020344955.1 Promethearchaeota archaeon
AAAAGCCACAGGATACAAAGCGGCAAGAGCGTCTAAATACTCCTGTGAATCTCCAGGAGATCCCATTCCATCAATCATCAAAAATTGCATCTCTGGAACATCAACTATTACAACTTCTTTTGGATTTGGTAAATAATATTCTTTCAATAATCTTTTAAAATCAACTTTAACCGGCATTTATTTCACTTTTAGAATATTTTTTGATATTAATCCCTAGACTGAAAAGAATTAAAGAACAAAAGAATAAAAAAATTTCTATACAACCTAAAAATAAAACAATTTTGTCAAACTCACCCCTTCTAAACAAGAAATGAAAGTTCACGCCTAAATATCTTTGCTAAATTAACCTATTTGTACTTTTGGCGCGAATTATAGAATATAAAGCATAAATCTAAATAGACAAATTTGTATCTTTTTTTTGATTATTAGAAAACTAATACTCTGTATCGGTTTATTTATTTAAAAATTAATAATTAGAATTATGTCTAAAGCAGTGTCTTATTACGATTGGGAATTATCATTGAAAAATAAATCCGAATCTGATATAAGCTTAAAAAAAGAACAAATAAATTCTCTGGGAATTTCTGATTTTAGTTTCAAAGATTTTATGAAAAAATGGAAGGAAAGTAATTTAACTTAAAAAAAGTTTAAAAATTTTATTAAAACTTATTCTATACTTCTTCTCCTCGTCTTCTAGCTTCGATATCTTTCAAGTCCTTTCTTAAAACTTTTCCTACTAAAGTCTCTGGTAGTTCTTTTCTGAATTCAATTAATTTTGGGATTTTGTAAGGTGCAACATTTTGCCTAAGAAATTCTTTTATTTCATTTTTAGTTTCATCAGTTTCGCGATAACCATCCTTTAATACAATATATGCTTTCACTTTCTCATTACCTGCGACCTCTGGATCAGGAATACCTATTACTGCTGCATTTTCAACCGATTCATGTTCAAATAAGACATCTTCTACTTCTCTAGGATAAACTTTAAAGCCACTAATATTTATCATATCTTTCTTTCTATCTACTATAAATAGATAACCCTCCTCATCCATTCTTCCTATATCACCGGTTAATAACCATTCACCTTTCAACTGATTTGCTGTTTCCTCTGGTTTATTCCAATAACCTTTCATAACCTGTGGTCCTTTAATTATAATCTCTCCTGGTTCACCTTGAGGCAAAATCTTTGTGTAATCATCAAGATCAACGATTCTGAAATCTGTGTCTGGTAACGCTAATCCTACAGATCCTATTTTCCGTGTTCCTTTTAAAGGATTCACATGAGTTGCTGGAGAAGTTTCAGTCATTCCATATCCTTCCACTACTGTTGCGCCAGTTCTTTTTTCAAATTCTTTTAAGACTTCAGGTGGCATAGGAGCAGCACCAGTATTACAAACTTTAATTGATTTAAGATCTTTAGCATAATCTTCAAGATCATCTCGTTCCAGTAGGCGCATGTACATTGTTGGTACACCAGGAAACATGGCAGGATGAGTAGCTTTAATTACCTCAAATAATCCTTTTTGATCTCGAGGATCAGGATGTAAGGCAATTGTAGTTCCATTATATATAAAACTATTCATACAAATTGTCATTCCATAAATATGGAATAAAGGTAAAGTTGTAAGTGAAGTATTTTTTCCACGTTCAACAGCACTTTGCACCCATCTAGTTACCTGAATGCAGTTTGTTACGATATTATAGTGTGTTAGCATAGCTCCTTTTGGTAACCCTGTTGTTCCTCCGGTATATTGGAGTATAGCAACATCCTCTTCAGCGTTAGTTTCAAATTTAGGAGGATTTGGCTTTATTTTTTTAATTAAGTTTAAAAATTGTATAGTTCCAGTGATTTCAGGAGGACTAGTTGGAGCCATTGGTGTGTAATCAAAAACATTAGTTATAATTATATGTCTAAGGCGTGTTCTATCTTTAATATTCATAATTTTTTCAAGTTCACTATCCCAAGCAATAATTATTTCAGCACCTGAATCATTTAGTTGGTAAGCTAATTCATGTTCTGTATGAAGTACACTACAAGCAGTAACTATTCCACCAGCTTTCAATATTCCAAAAAAACTGAAAATGAATTGGGGAAAATTCGGAAGCATAATCGCAACAACATCACCTTTCTTAACTCCTAAATCAACAAGAGCAGTTGCTAGTCTATCAGTAATATCTTTAAACTTTTTATATGTAATTTTATTTTTCATAAACCAAATTGCCGTTCTGCTCCCAAATTCATTCGCAGTGTCATCGAGAATCTCATAAATGTTTTTCTCAGGATATTCTATAGTAGTGGGAACATCTGGATCATAAAATTTCGTCCAAGGCCTTGCTGCATATGGATCTTCTTCATTCATCTTGTTATCATCTTTTTAACTCAATATTTTTTTATATAATTAAATTTAATAAAATGTGTGTTACTAATTATTTTTTATTATTCTTTGGTAACCATTACTCGAATATATTAGATAATTGTTTCTGGCTAAAAATCAATCCTCTGTAAGCTTATCAATTGCATTGATTGCAGATTCACAAACATAATCACACTTATCGTGAATCAAATTATTTAAACATGAAAGAATTTCTTCAGTACTTATTCCTATTAAACCTAAAGCTTCTGAAGCTCGCCATCTAACATCTGGATTTTTATCATTTAGTGCATTAGTTAATGCAGAAGTAGCTATACTAGCATTTGATCCTATTTTGCTTAATGCTAGAGCTGTTTCTCTTCTCACAGCAGGTTTTGGATCATTTAATGCATTCATAAGAGCAGTAATCGCATCTTCTGATTTTTTTCCTATTTTTCCTAATGTTCTGGTAGCTTCTATCCGTATTAAAGTTCTTTTATCATTCAAAACCTCAATAATAAAAGGGATTGCATCTTCTGCATCTTCTCCGATACCACCAATAGCAGAAATTATAAGAGCTTGTGCATTTTTATTGGAAATTGGTATTCCATATTTTAATACAACTTTTGTTTGATAAAAATTAAAACTTTCTATTAAAGCGGGAATAGAATCTTTTCCAATACTTCGAAGTGCGTCAGCCACTTTTCCTCTTATCATTTCGAAAGGATCTCTCAACTTTAGAGAAAGATTTTTAATTATTTCAGGGTTACTGAGTTTCATTTCACCCAATGCCTCAACAGCACCCTTCCTAACAATTAAATTCTTGCTTTTTAAAGCCTCTAAAAGGGAGGGGATTGAATCCTCTCCAATATTCGCAAGTGTATTAACAACTCGATATCGTACTCTCCAATCTTTGTCCTTTAAAGACTCAATTAAGATAGGAATAGACTTTTTTGCTTCCCTTCCCACATTACTAAGAGCTTTAGCTGATGCAGTTCTGACAGACCAACTAAAATCTCTTATACTCTTCATTAAATCAGGAATAGCTGTTTGCGCTTTTGGTCCAAGTTTTCCAATTGCTATTGCTGCTTCTGTTCTGACTTCTTCATTCTTATCTTTTAATGCTGTCTGTAAAGCTGAAAGAGTTACGCCACTGGTATGCCCAATATTCCCTAAAGCAAATGCAACTTCCTTTCGAATTGAAAATTCTTCGTTTTCTATGAGTTTTGCCAATTTAGAACTAGCATCTTCTGCTAAATTGCCTATTTTCCCTAAAGAACGAACGGTTTCTCGACATATGCTCCAGTCACTATCTTCTAAACACTCAACTAACTGGGAAAGAGCGGAACTTGATTTTTGTCCTAACTCTCCTAAAACAAGGATTGCATTAAATTTAATAGATCTTATCTCACTGGTTAAATGGCTGATTACTTCATTTATAACAGATGGATCTTTCTCGATCCTTGACAAAACTAAATCTATTCTAGCATCCCTCAACAATTTTTCTAAAGTAGCGGAAATGTTTTCATCACCTTATATACCTAAATAAACTTTTTTAATTCGAGGTTCCTTTTCTAATTCTTCTTTTGTTCCTCTCATTTCAATTTTACCTTCTTCGAGAACATGAATATATTCTGCAACATTTAGTGCTAAAACTGCATCTTGTTCAACTAATAATGTGGTTGTCCCCTCATTTTTTATCTTTTCAATAGCTTCGAAAATTTTATTTTTTACTTTGGGAGCTAATCCTAATGAGGGTTCATCTAGTAATAGAAGCTTAGGTTTTGCCATGATAGAACGACCCAATGCTAACATTTGTTGTTCTCCACCACTAAGTGTCCCTGCTCGTTGTTTTTTCCTTTCTTCTAAACGAGGGAAGGTTTCAAAGACGAAACTTAATTGCTCTTTAAAATCTGCTTTATTTTTTACTACTTTAGCTCCTAATTTGAGGTTCTCATAAACGCTCATATCGTAAAATAATCTACGACGTTCTGGACAATGAGAGATTCCCATTTTAGCAATTTTATGTGCCTTTAAGCCATCTATCCTTTTTCCAAGAAACATTACTTTTCCTCTATCAGGTTCTTCTAAGCCAGATATTACTCTGAGAAGTGTTGATTTCCCGGCTCCATTCGGTCCAATAACAGCAATTAAAGAGCCTTCCTCGATAGTTAAATTAATCTCTTCAAGAGCCCTTGCTTGACCATAATAATGATAAACTTTACTTAATTCAAGCAAAATCTTCACCTCTTCCTAAATATGCTTCAAGTACTATTTTATTATTAGCAACTTCTTGAGGAGGACCATCAGCAATTAATTTACCTTGATGCATTGCGAGAACTCTAGGTACTAAATTCATTAATTCACGTAATACATGTCCCGTTATAAAAATTGTAACTCCATCATCGTGTAATTTTCTGATTAAATCTGTGATAACTAGTTGCTCTTCAAAAGAAAGCCCACTAAAAGGCTCATCAAGAAGAAGTAATTGAGGATTAGTCCCGAGTGCTTTACCAATTTGTAATTTTCTCAAATCCCCATGTGGTAAGATAATTGGTGGAATTCTAGCCTTATCGACAAGTCCAACAGATGTTAAAATTGAACTAGCATATTCCACAGTTTTAAAATCTTCTGAAGCGGTTTTTCCTCTAGGTGAAAGACATGAAATTGATACATTATCAAGAAGATTAAGATACTTAAATGATCTTACAAGTTGGAAGGTACGTGCAATACCCAAATTTACTATTCTGAAAGGTTTTAAATTTGTAATATTCATACCATCGAATCTTATTCTCCCTGAAGAAGGTTTCTCGAATCCTGATATTAAGTTAAATAATGTGGTTTTCCCTGCTCCATTTGGACCGATTAATCCTACAAATTCACCTCGGTCGATTTCAAAACTAAAATCATTTACAGCAGTCAAACCTCCAAACTTTTTTGTTAAATTTTTTACTTCTAAAATAACTCCCATTTTCTCATTCACTTATAGTTTTCCTTTAGTTTCAATTTAGATCTATCTTCCTATTAATACATCCCATAACAATCTTAAACGTTCAATAGCTGGCCTCATAATACCTCTTTCAGCAAATCGAATAATAAGGATTAAAATAATAGAAAATACAAATAATGGTGCCGCTTCGGCAAATTCCAATAAAATTTCATTTAAAAACATAAAAATAAAAGCTCCTAGTGCACCTCCAGAAATAGTTGCTAATCCTCCAATAGCAACCATAATTATTGGGTAAAATGAAAAAAGAGGTTGAAATCGTCCAGGATCTACACCATAGTTATGCATAGCAAAAAGTCCACCAGCAATTCCAGCGAAAAAAGCACTTATCGTAAAAGAGAGTATCTTATATTTTGAAATATTAATTCCTGAAGCTTCAGCACCTTTCTCGTCATCACGGATTGAATTTAAAACCTTTCCAAACTTTGAATTACCAAGGGCTTTCATTATACCTAGTGATAGTATCATTAAAATAAAGATAACAAGATACTCAATCACAGGGTTGGGCGATAAGGGATAAACTCTTGAAATTCCTTCTGAACCAAATATGGGCCATATTTCAGATAATTCACCCATCATTAATAAATACCAAAAAATCATACTTATTGATAACATTGTCAAAGCTAGATAAGGACCTTTTAATCGAAGGGAAGGAATTGCTATGAGAACACCAATTACTACTGATAAAAAAGACCCAAATAAAAGAGCAACGAACCAATTATAACCACCAAAACGAAGAGCAGCAGATGTACCATACCCTGCTAATCCGAGGAAAATAGCATGTCCAAAGCTAACTAAGCCAGTATAACCCGTCATAAAATCCCAGCTTGCGGCATAAATTGAATATATAAATGCCATAATAAAGATACCTAAATAATAATCGTTAGTAGTGAATAATGGGACAGTTAAGAGGATGATTAAGCAAAATAATGTCAACCCTCCCGAAAATGTTGTTAATCGATTTTTGAAACCTTCTACTGCTGATGGTATACTCTTTATAGAATGCTTAAACGTTTTTGGTAATCTAATCCAAAAATCTTTAAAATTTTTTTTTAATATATATAATCTTACCATTTTTTAAAATCCCCTTTATCTATTCAATCCTCTTTTTAAAAATTACCTTAACTCTTTCTTTCCAAATAATCCTCTTGGTCGAACTATAAGCATAACCACTATTAATATTGTTGGAACTAACGCAGCCCAATTTTGGCCGATATAGACTCCTACAAAATTACCTGCATAGCCAAGAATGAATGAACCAACCACACTCCCAGGAATACTTCCTAATCCCCCTAAAACTACAATTGCAAATGATCGTGTTAATATACCCCACCCAATATGTGGAGCAATTTCACCGGTTGGAATATATAAGAGACCTGCAATACTTGCTAGAAAAGCAGATATAATAATAGTATACATTAGAATTCTATTAACATTAATACCCACCAGTTGAGCTGCTTCTTTATCTTGAGCAACAGCACGAATCTGATTTCCAATCTTAACTTTATTTATGAATAAAATGACTGAAACAATCACAATTACCGAACCTATTAATGCAATAATGTGCTGCCAAGGGATAGCTAATCCAAATATCTCCTGATTTCCCTCAATAGCTGGAATTTTATGACCGAGATCACCAAAGATCATTTTGACTGCCTGTTCAAAGAAAAAAGCTAAAGCAAAAGTTATAATAACAACATTAATTTCATGTTCTTGAACTGGTTTAATTAGTCCTAAATAGGCCAACGCTCCAATAATTGTAACTATGCCTAGAGCAAAAACCATTGCCCAATAAAATTTGGGGGATTCTACTCCCGCAAACAGAGAAACTGGATCATGAATCCAATAGACCAGATATCCTGTTATTGCATAAAAAGCTCCATGGGCTTGATTTAAAATCCCACCTACGCCGAAAACCAATGAGAAACCCATTGCTAGCAAAGCAAAAATGCCTCCTTGCACAGTACCGTATATTAATACTTGTATAATTTCAGTTTGAAACAAATTCGACCAACCTCTTTATATAAAATTATAAAAATTATTTTAAAATTATAAAATAAAAATTACTTAAAAACTATTCTTTAATTATCTGTATTTGACATTTTTATTAAATTATTCGTTCAATTATACATACATAAGCATAAATGATTCTTTATAAGTTTCTACATTAAACTTTTTTACTTCAAATAATAATAAAAAAAAAGTAAAAATTTGAATATTTTATATTAAATTTCACTAGGGAGGAAGATTTACTAAACCATTAATGCCCCAAGGTGGTAAAAGTAAACTTCCTGTTGCAAGCCAATCTGGATATATAGCGTATAAGGATAGAGGAAATGGAGCACTCGCACCTGCAGGTATACAATATTGTTTTCCATCTGGGTGCCACTGACCATAAGCAATAGAGCCAAATGGAAAATCAGCAACTACATCGTGAGCTCCAGCAAAGCCTTCTGAAAGTTGTGTAAAACCAAACTTTTGAACAGTAACCGATGTATTTAAATTTGGATTATTTCTATCAATAGTTTCTAAATAGTTAATGATTGCACTCTCTTCGAATGAAGCACTTTGATTAATTGCATCAGCTAGCAAAAATACCGCATCATAACATCCAGTACCCGTATATAATGGAGCATGATTCCAAACATCCCAATACTGATCATAATAGTCCTGAGTAAGGGGAGTAACATTTGTATTGTTTAGTCCAGCGAATCCGTGTGAATACACTTCATAAGCACAACCCCCTAGTGTGTCCTGCCAGTATTCTGAAGTTTGTGATTGAACATCTACTCCACATAAAAGAAAATTAGGCTCTATGTCTGAATATGCTGTTGTCATCTTTATTCCACCCTGACCAGAGATGATAGGGATGCATATTTGAGCTCCAAAAGTCTGAATTTGGTTTATATATGTTGTAAAATCTTCTGATGTTGCTGTAATTGGATATGCGATCTCCAAAACGTTTGCGGGTGGAAATGGCATGTTATCTTTAATAGCTGCAGCAAAAGGAATTGTCCAGTCTAAATCCTCTCTAAGAATTGCCATTTTAGTAATATTTAAGGAATTTAATGCTCCTGGTATCCCTGTCCCATAATATGGATCTGTAGGATCAGCACCCATCCCTTGATAAAAAGCCTGTAATGGCATTAAATAGAAAGCCATAACTATCAAGAAGTAAATAATTTGTTTTCCCATAGCACTTGAGTTATGAGGATTTGTCCTAAAGAAGTATTTATATCTATTATATGAATCTACTACATTTTCACAGAAATAGTCAGTAGCAGCTCCAGTACCTATAAATAATTTCTTCGCATCCATAACAACTTCAATATATGATTTTAATGCTTCGGTTCTAAATCCTCCCATAAGATAACGAGCTCCATCCACGCTGATTATTTTCTGAGCTGCTGCAACACCTTTAGTAACATCAAGTTGGGGATTAGCTTCTTCGGTATCTTCAGCTATAATGGCGATGTAATATTGCGTTCCATTAACCCAAACTCCACCATTAGTATTGATATTATATGCAGCTAACCATGCTCCCTCATAGGCATGATCTCCTTGAATTTCACCTATATCATTCAAAACTCCTATTTTTATCCATCTATTGGAGGGTATTCCTGTTACTCCAGGAGTTTCCCATGGAATTGCTTGTCCTTGAGCTAGAAAAAACCACGCACCAACTCCAATCCCAGTACCAATAACAGCAATAAGTACGATGGCTACAACTCTTTTTGTTAATTGTTCCATTTATTAGTTCACTTCTTTTTAAATTTTTTTTTTTTTTAAAAATATCTATTTTAATTTAGATTACAAATATTAGTTCATTTTAACATATATTTAAAGTTTTCAACTTTTTTTGTCGAAAAATGCAAAATACTGTAGTAATATGATGATAAATTTTTATAAAAGTTATAGGAAGAAGTTAGTATATATTTGAATTGCGACTATAATTCCTAAAATAATAAGTAAAAGTATTAGAATTACTAGTGTATAGAATCTCCATTTAATTGAGATATTTTCACTTCTTTCTTTAAATCTTATATAAGGTAATAAAATTGCTCCTATAATCCATATTGATATCCAAATAGTAAAAATATACCAAACGGGAGTTATAAAAGTAAATAAAATTATAATAATACTACCCCAACTGATAACTAAACGATACATCCGACGTCTAAAGGTTATGTTAACATCATCAGATTTCTTAGAAGGAATGAGAGAGTAGAGTATTCCGAATATCGGAAACATTAAGAGTGTAGAATGAATCGGATTTAACAAATTTAACATAATAGGAGATAAGAGTAGGCCAAAAAGTATAGAAATAAAAATACTAAATACTATCCAAAAAAATTTGTAATGCATCCTTATAAAAATTCCAATTTTGATAAATGTGTTCTTGATTAAGATATTTAGATGTCTAAAGAATCTTGTTAAATATTCAATGAGATTGTTGAATAGTTCTCTTAGTTCTTCTAAAAGAAAAATAAATGGATATATTATTAAACTTAGGCTAATGATTATACCAAAACCAACAAGAGATAAAGAGATACGATACACAATTAGACTCAATAACAGAGAAATTATAACCCAAAACAAAAATGCTTTATATGAATGGGTTCTAAATGGTTTTATTTGGATTATCAAAAATATTACAAAAACTAAAGAAGAAATACTAAGGTTCAGAACCAAATCAAATTGAGGTATAAATCGAAATAAAAAGAAGATATCAATCGAAACTAAGGCTCCAAATAATGTAAATGAGTATTTTCTCAAAGATTTCCTAAAATCTTCATTCAAAATACTGTCTATAAGAGTTATGAAAAGTATTATGAAAAGAGAGGCAATAACTAAGTTGAGATCAATAAAAAGATTTAAATTAAGAAAATATAAGGGCCAAGTTATGAAATCGAGATAAGTTATTACAATAAAATAGAATCTAATTTTTATTTTATTAGAAGCAATAAACTGCCAGAACGCTAATAATCGAAATAGATAAGTAAGCTCAATAATAAAAACGATTATGATTATAGGAATTACGGCTAAGAGGAAAGAAATAAAATAGGTAATGAAAACCCACATTAAATAGCTTGATGTAAATATCATAATCGAGATCCAAGAAATAATTTTAAGATAATTATTAACTTTTTGTAAAAATTTCAATAGAATACTATCTAAAATCATCAGCACATGAACAATAAGACTTAGAATTAATAAAATCAATTGGAGCTCAACCCTCTGAAGAATTAAAGCTTGTACTACAAAAAAGCATATGGTAAGATAAAAGCATGCGCCTAATAATTGTCGGATATTAAGTTCTCCTTTTTTAAATTTCTCTATTTTTTCAGGAGAGAATAATTTGAATGAAGTGAATAAAGAATAATTCGTATAAAACTGCATAATTACAAATATTAACACTTCCAAACTAATTAAAAATGGATATCTAAAAACAAAACTATTCAAAATGAATAATAAAATTAATGAAATTGCAAAATAAGTTATCGTATGAACTAAAGTAACATAGCTCTTATCAATCCTTTTAAATGTATAAATATCTAATAACGTTAAAAGAAATAAGGTCAACAAAGATATTAAAATGCTTTCAAACATACCTAGTGCTAGATTAACTAATCCATACATCATGATACTCAACTCAAAATATAATAATAATATTAGAATTGAATGCACTCTAGGAAGGAAATTCGGATGCTTTTCCTCAATCAGTATTGTATTTACATATTTGACGGTGTTAAATGATAGACATATCTCCACTAGAAACACTAAATTAATCAAGAGAAAATTCAAATAATCTAATAAAAAGAAGATATATAAAAGATTTATTGAAAATAATCCTTGAAAGAGTAAGAAGAGTACGAATTCAACCCTTATTTTTACCTTGATATCAATTCTAACAAATATTAAACTTAAAATGTATAATATAAGACTTGAATTCTGAAATAACAATGAATAATACGCAAAGCCTCTTAATTCTTCAAATAGCATTAACAATCCATCAGAGATTAAAGAACCAATAAAAAAAGAACCCCATATAAACGAGTTATAAATTAGTATTAAGCGAAGGTTTGAAATCAATTGTTTTGAAATTTCTAAGTAAGACAAAAAGTAAGTAGAAACTAGATTTAATATTGAGAAACTTAGAACTAAGAAAAATATGTTTTGATGATATAGAAATAGGAATAAGGATAATGTATTACAAAAACCAAACCACGAGCATAAAATGAATTTATTACGGATAGAGTTAAATAAAAAATAAAAGAAATTTTTATCAAAGATAAAACTCTCAATAAAACTGATTCCAGTTATTATTACCAAAACTAAATAAATAGAAATTGTAAAATCAAAATTAATAAAAAGAAGAAAAAGAAGAAGGTTAAGGCCTGAAACAATGGGTACTATAATGTATAATGCAAAGCTAATTTTATTGAAGTAGCGTAAAAGATTTTTTATCTTTACATCTAATTCTGATCTTTCCATATACTTCATACAAAATAAAAACAAAATTGGCCAAATTATTAAAAAATCACATACCTGATAAATTATCAAAATCTCAGTAAATAATACCTCATTTAATATATTCGGTATTAATATTGCAAGAAACAAGGAAATACAAACAGAATTCAGTAGAAAGCATGTTAAATTAAGCCACTTAATTTGATTTTTATCTTTGTAAAGTTTTAGCATACTATTTTTTATTTCAGAAGTATCTTCTTTTACTAAATTCTTAAAAATATTAATCAAAATTTGAAAAGTAATTAGATAAAGCATTGCCCATGTTAAGACCCAAAAAGGTTGGATCGCTTCAAATATTAACAAAAACTCTAAGATAGGGGTGGTTATAGGAATAGGAATTAAAAACCAGAGAAAATAGCGATATTCAATAAATATAAAGTATAAAAACAAAATAAATACTGAAGAAAATGTTGAAATTAAAATGCCTGGTGAAGCCCTAAATATAATTGAAACTAGAGATGTAATTGAAAGGGATGTTCCAACTGCTACGGTTAAGTAAGGAATTATTTTATTTATACGAAATTTCATTTTATAACGATTAAATATAAAAAACGAACATCCTCCAACGGTTAACGCTAATGAAAAAGCGAGAAATAATAAACCTGGGAATAAACTGAATGTATTGAAAGTCAGCCATGAAAAATTGATAATAAGAATCCAAGAAAGGCATAAATCTATTATTCTTTTTGGCAATTTTAAATACTTAGATGAAAAGAGAGTAAATCCAAATACGACTAAACTGATATTTATTGAAAAAATCGTGTGCTGGATAATGTTGTAAAGTATGAAATAAATTGTTAAGAAAATGCCAACTAAACTTATAAAGTATGCACATATTAAAACTGCACCTATAGATCTTATATTCGGAAAAAATGAATACACAATTAAAAATAATCCAAGAACTAAAATGTCAATTGAAATTGTAATTTCTAATAAAAGCTCAATTGAAAGTAAATAAAAAAACAAAAACAATACATTAATAATTGTTAATGGAAATATCCAAAATATTGAAATGATTTTCCAAAATTTAAATATTGCCAATAATGGCATCAATAAAACAGCTGAAAACAAAATAAAGGATAAATTTCTTAACCAAAGATCCGGAAATATAATTTGACTAATCCAATAAAGTAAAAATAAACTTTCACCCCAAACAATAAAAACAATTGAAGAAAAATATTTCTTGATTTTTGTATACACTACAGGTAAGAAAAATAAAGAACAGATTATTATGGATAAAATAAAAGAACCATTAACATCAAAAGTTCCAAGTTTCAAAGCATT
>CP070831.1:2327062-2347695 GCA_020344955.1 Promethearchaeota archaeon
CCAGGATAAACTCTGCCCCGTATAACCATATTCTACAGTAAGATCAGTCGGAGCATCGCTAATAACCGGAATTGTTGTATCTTACACTGTAAATGTGACACTGTCTGTCGCATAATTTCCCTCAGTATCTGTAATGTTGATCGTATACACATAATCTCCTACAGCAAATCCGTTAGGAATATCAAAGGTTATAGCAACACCACTTGTCCATATCGTTGGACCTGCAACTATGCCCGTTCCTTCCAGCTCGATGGTATAAGTATTGGGGTGAGCATCTGTCGCAGTCCAAGATAAACTCTGCCCCGTATAACCGGATTCCACAGCAAAATCACTTGGAGCATCGGAAATAACAGGATTCCACCTATCAATTATTTCTCTTATTTGAATGACTGCTAAGCCCGAAGAATGATCAGCTACATAAGCATATTCCCCGCTCACGTAAACGTCATGTGCTCTTCCATTCGTATCTTCGTATACGGGTGGTCCAGGGTTTGTGGGGTCAGAAATATTAATGATAGCTAAACCCGAATAATCATCAGCTACATAAGCATAATCTCCGCTCACAAAAACACCACGCGCATATTCAGTTGTATCTTCATAAACTGGTGATCCAGGGTTCGTGGGGTCAGAAATGTCAATGACCGCTAAGCCTGAGGTAACGTCAGCTACATAGGCATAATCTCCGCTCACAAAAACATCACGCGCATATCCAGTTGTGTCTTCATAAACGGGTGGTCCAGGGTTTGTAGGGTCAGAAATATCAATAACTGCTAAACCCGAGGCTCCAACAGCTACATAGGCATAATTCCCGCTCACAAAAACATCCCTTGCGTTTCCATTCGTATCTTCTTGTACGGGTGGTCCAGGGTTCGTGGGGTCAGAAATGTCAATGACTGCTAAGCCCAAGAGATCATCAGCTACATAGGCATAATCTCCACTCACGTAAACGCCATATGCATATCCATCTGTATCTTCGTATACGGGTGGTCCAGGGTTTGTGGGGTCAGAAATGTCAATGACTGCTAAGCCCAAAGAAAAATCAGCTACATAAGCGTAATCCCCGCTCACAAAAACATCACGAGCATATCCGGTTGTGTCTTCATAAACTGGTGGTCCAGGGTTTGTGGGGTCAGAAATATTAATGATAGCTAAACCCGAATAATCAGTTGCTACATAGGCATAATCTCCACTCACATAAACTTTCCATGCATTTCCATTCGTATCTTCGTATACGGGTGGTTCAGGGTTTATCGGGATGGAAATCTCAATGATTGCTAAGCCCGATGTACCATCGGCCACATAGGCGTAATCTCCATTCACAAAAAGGTCAGATGTTTGTCCGGTTGTGTATTCATAAACTGGTGTACCCGGATTTGTTGGGTCAGAAATGTCAATAACTGCTAGACCCAAGGATCCCTCCGACACATAAGCATAATCTCCACTCACATAAACACCATACGTAGATCCGGTTATGTATTCATAAACCGGTGTACCCGGATTTGACGGGTCGGAAATATCAATAACCGCCAAACCTGATGCAGCATCTGCCACGTAGGCATAATCTCCACTTACATGGAGATCAAGTGCATATCCAGTCGTGTCTTCGTAGATGGGTGATCCAGGGTTTGTCGGGTCGGAAATGTTAATAACCGCCAAGCCTGTGCTCCAATCAGCCACATATGCATAATCTCCACTCACGTAAACATCATAAGCATATCCCGCTGTATTTTCATAAACCGGTGATCCTGGATTTGTAGGGTCTGAAATATCAATGACTGCTAAGCCCCAGAATTCATCTGCCACGTAGGCGTAATCTCCGCTCACGTACACACCGAATGCATTTCCATTCGTATCTTCGTATACGGGTGGTCCAGGGTTTGTTGGGTCGGAAATGTCAATAACCGCCAAACCTGATGCATGATCTGCCACGTAGGCATAATCTCCGCTCACAAAAACATCACGAGCATATCCGGTTGTGTCTTCATAAACTGGTGGTCCAGGGTTTGTAGGGTCAGAAATGTCAATAACTGCTAAACCCGAGACGCTATCAGCCACGTAGGCATAATCTCCGCTCACAAAAACATCAAATGCATTTCCAGTTGTGTCTTCGTAATAAACAGAAGATTCTCTGAGGAGATATGGATTGAAATATTTATTTGTATCATTCTCATCAAAGAAAACTCCAATATCTCTTTGTTTACTCAATAGAATATTTGGAAGAATAATTAACACTGAAAATAGTACTATAAATAACTTTATACTTAATACTTTATTTTTTATTGTTCTTCACCGCTCTATAAATTCTCTTAAAATATAACGATATAAAATTAAACTAGACTTTTATGTATAAAAGACTGTATGGTTAAAAAAAATTCAATGGATATAAAAAGAAATCGGGTATAACTTTCCCCCTTTGTCAATTTTGAAAAGTAGAAAAGATTTTTAAACAGTAAGAAAAAAGGGAGAAAAAACTCATCACACTCACAAGAATTAATATCAAAAGAAGAAGTTTTATGATCATGGTTCTCACATAGGTTAATAAACCAAAAGGCTTCAAAATTCCGTTTTAAAAACCAAGATGAATAAAATTTTTAGTTTATACGGTATAAAAAGGTACGTTAAAAAGGATTTTTAATCAGTTCATAGAAAAATAAATTTTACTAGGAGCATTTTTAATTTAACAAAAATTCATTCTAAATATCATTTTGATGTTAATTAAAAGAAATTAGATAACATGAGGGGAAAATAAATCAGATCAAGTAAACTCATATCCTTAGAGGATGCAATTTCAACTTATGTCCAAGATGGAGATCTTATAGGATTTGGGGGATTATCGTTTTGGAGAAAACCCATTAGTGCTTGCAGGGAGATAATAAAGCAAAATAAAAAGAATTTAAAAGTGTGTACTTTTGTTGGTGGAATTGAAGTTGACTTGCTTATTGCTGGAGGATGTGTCTCAGAAGCAAGATCTTGTTTTGTTGGAATGGAAATTTTCGGTATGGCACCACATTATCGAAAGGCTGTTGAAGCAGGTACCATCAGAATATCTGAAGAAAGCGAAGCCACTATTGCATTAGGATTAAGAGCTTCATATTTGAAAGTCCCTTTTATGCCTTTAAAAGGTATTATCGGAACGGACATGCCAAAAGTAAGGAATGATATTAAGCAAATTGATGATCCTCTCGGTTCAGGGTCTCAAGTTATGGTAGTGCCTAAGATTGATTTAGATGTAGCAATAATTCATGTACCTTATGCTGATGAATTTGGAAATGGAAATATTGCAGGAGCAGTATGGATGGATGCTGATATGGGAAAAACAGCAAAAAAAACAATTTTAATATGCGAAAAACTCGTGGAAACAGAAGATATACGTTACTTACCTGGTAAAGCGCAATTACCTATGCAAACTACTACTGCAGTTGTTAAAATGCCTTTTGGAGCGCATCCAACTTCATGTTATCCATTTTATACATTTGACCCACTACATATCCAATATTATTTAAAAACTGATTTCGAGGATTATAAGAAAAAGTTTATAATTGGGAAAACACATACTCAATATTTTGAAGAAACTGGAGGAATTCAAACAATTTTTAATATTTTGTTATAGGAGGTAAAAATTGTGAGTGAATATTCAAGAGATTACACGGTTGATGAAATGATGACTGTTTTGATGGCTCGAGAAGTTAGAAACGATGATGTAATGATCGTTGGTGTTGCAACTCCTATGGTATGGGCTGCATTTACTCTAGCAAAAGTAACTCATGCCCCCGATGCAATATATCATTATATTATGGGAAATACATTCGTATTAGAACCTCGACAAGTAAGCTTACTATATCTTGAAATGAATACGGCAAGAGCATATCGATTTCAAGATAGTGTAGAATGTACTTTAGAATCACTTCCTTCCGATAAATTAACGACAATTGAATTTTTTAGACCGGCTCAGATTGATCAGTATGGAAATAGCAATAATATTTGTATAGGAGACTGGAATAAACCAAAAATTAGACTTCCTGGAGCTGCTGGAATACTCGACTTTAGTATGTTCTATGCCCGTGGATCTTTCCTTTATACTCCGCGTCATGACATAAGAACATTTGTACCTTCAGAAGATTTATTCTTCGTCTCTGGTGTAGGATTTCAAGAGGGTAAGCTTTCTATATGTGGAGGTGCTGGTCCACAGTGTGTAATTACTAACCTAGCGTATTTGGATTTCGAAGAAAAAACAAAAATGATGAGGTTAAAATCAATTCATCCTGGAATTGACCTTGAGACTATAAAAAATTCAACTGGATTTGAATTAATTGTATCTGAAAATGTAAAAGAAACTATCCCTCCTACCAAAAAAGAGATTGAACTATTAAGAGAAAAAGTTGATCCATTAAATATCAGAAAATTAGAGGTTCTTTCAGGCAATGAACGAGAAGAGCTATTAGATGAAATAATTCAGAAAGAATTAGCGAAACAAAACAAATTTCCAAATATACTCAATATTTAATTATTAATGTTGAAAAAAATAAAAAAATATGGAAATTTAATAAAATCTTAAATATTTACTTCTTAATTCTTTTAATTATAAAAAGGCTTAAAGCTAAAATTCCCCCAATAATACTCCAGATTATAGCAGTCCACAGCCATACTAAAGTGGTACCAGGAAAGTAAGGATAAAAAATCCATAGAAGTACCAAAATAACAGCCCAAATTGTGGCAATTATTTTTTCATTCTTCTTACTCTCACTCATGAAAAAAATACTACCTATGACACCACCAATTATACTCCAAATTATTGCTAACCACATCCAGAAAAAAATATCTCCTGGAAAATAAGGATATGCAATCCATAAAAATACTAAAACAATAAGCCATAATATTCCAAAAAATTTTCTTATTTTTTCTAAATCTACCATCTTTTACCCCACAAAATTATTAATAATAATATAATTTTATTAAACCTCTTTTTATATAAACTTAATATCTTTTTATTAGCCAAGTCATTTTAGAATTAATTTAGAAATTAGATTAGGTCTTAGATTATTATTTTTTTCTATAGCGTGAAAATTGACTATCTTTTTAAATAATAGAGATTATATAATACTAATGATCTTTACTGGGAGAGATAGAAATTTACGTCAGTAAAAGATCATATTATTTTATTAAATAAATGAAGTTTTGAATAAATAAGAAATACAGAATGAATTGAAAATCATATGGAGCAAAAGTTAATTCCTGAAGTCGATAAAGAATGGTCTAAAATATCTTTCAAATGGCGAAGATTATTACCAAAAAGGAAAGATAGACCACCATCTCCGATAAAATTCGAACCAGATGAAAAAACTTTGAATAAACTCATTGAACAATCTAATAAAATTATAGATGAGATTATTGCAAAAGCAAAGATCAAAGCAAGTGGCCATGCTAAATTAATAACCACCGATAAAATTGTAATAGATCCACGTGTACGATGGAAATGTCAAATTCCTGTGTGTTTTGGTTTCGGAACGAGTTTAAATTGTCCTCCACATTCACCAACTACTGAAGAGATGAGAGAAATTGTTAACAGTTATACTCATGCAATTTTGATTTCATTTTATCCACCAATTAAAAATCATGTTTTTCCTAGCATTCTTCTTGGAGTTCAAGGAGATGTAAATTTATTAAATCAAATGGTCTCAATGATAGAAGGAGAAGCAACGTACATGGGATATTATCTTGCTATGGGCTTTAAAGGTGGCCCCTGTGTGGGTTGTGGATTTTTCTCTCCAGAATATTTTAAAGATTTAATGCAACAAAAGAAGATACCCCTTTGCCCTGTGCTTGATAATCAAATGTGTCGGCAATACTTAAGAGCTCGACCAGCATTAGAGGCATGTGGAGTGGATAGTTTTGCTACAGCTGTTAAGTGTGGTGAAAAGGCGCCTTTTGTAATTAATCCTGAACATCCGAAAGAATCAGTTCCTTTTGTTGTTTGGCATGGTATTGTGCTAATAGTATAGCAGAATAGATCATTAGAAGATAAGAGAGGTTTGCCAATAATATGAAAAATATAACTTTAAAATATGAAAACAAGACTAAGAGTGATGAATATTATATTAACAATATTATTGAAGCTGTAAATTTACTTGATTTTTATTCAATGAAAGAAACAATAAAGAAGGCTATAGATAATAGTATCTCTGTAGTTGATATTATTGAAAAAGGTGTGTTAGTTGGATTAGAAGAATCAGGAGAAATGGGCCTTATATTGGCAGCAGAAGCTCTTGAAGGAGAAATTATATCTATTGATGAGGAGGAGCAGAAGAAGTTAAATAAGTCTCGAAATTATTCTGGAAAGGTTGTGGTGGGTACAATAAAAGGAGATATTCATAGTTTGGGTAAAAATATTGCAATTATTTTAATGAAATCTTATGGGATGGAAGTTGTTGATCTTGGTGTAGATGTAGAACCTAAAAAATTTGAAGAATTTGCTTATTTACCAGATGTTAAAGTTATTGGTATATCTTTTCTCCTTTCTTCAGCTGAACCTAAAATTAAAGAAGTAATGTCCTTACTAAAAAATGAAGGACTGAAAAATAAGGTAAAAGTTATTCTAGGAGGTGCAGCAGTATCGCCTGAAATTGCTGAAGAGACTGGTGCAGATGCATATGCCGTAGATGCTTTACAAGGTGTAAATATCATAGAAGATTGGCTAAGAAAATAGAATTATCTAATAATAGTTGGAATTTTCTATGAAATGTACTCAAACAGAGAAAAACAGACATACTCTCATTTTAGAACCATTATCCAAACGAATTAGTTTAGATAATAATTCAGTTGTTTATAAAGCAATTTTAGCATTGAATTTTCCGATAGGCGCCTTGTGCGCTGGTAATGGAACATGTGGAAAATGTGTTATTAATATTTCAGAGTCTAATCCTAAAATTTCTAAACCAACCGAAAGAGAAATTAAAATTTTGGGCAATGAAAAATTAATGGAAGGATACAGATTAGCATGTCAGACAAAAATCTTAGGAGATTTAAGAGTATTTCTTACGGATTCATTAATTCCAAAAGGACCAAGAATCGTAGTTGATTCAGATTTAGAATCTCTTGGAATACATGAAACTAGTAGAATTCAGCCAATTATCATCTCTAAAGTATATAATGTAAAAAACACAGATTTCCTGACTCCCAAAAATGATTTGTCTAGGTTAAAAGATATTATTTTGGAACAAAGTAATGATTTTAAAATATTTGGTAATAGCCCACTTTTCTATTTAAATGATTCTCTTTATAATATTGTTAAGAAAATACCAGAAATTATTAGAAAACATAATGGTAAAATTACTGCTTTTTTCAGAAAGCTCTCATTGGAAGAACCATGGATCCTTTATGATATAGATGTTGGAAATGTTGCTGAAAAGATGTTTGGATTAGCTATCGATATTGGAACTACTACTATTGTAGGATATTTAATTTATTTAAAAACAGGTGAAATTGCAGCTATTTCAGCTATGCTGAATCCTCAAGTGACTATTGGTGAAGATATTATTTCAAGAATTACATATATTGTAAAGAATAGTGCAATAGATAAAGCTCAAAAATTATTAATTGATGCAGTTAATAACATAATCGAGGATTGTTGTAATAAGGCAAATATTTCTGTATTAGATGTTAGAGATATATCTATTGTAGGTAATACAGCAATGCACCATATGTTTTATGGGATACCGTCTGAATTTTTAGCAGTTTCACCTTACATCCCAGTATTCAAAACTCCAATTAATTTAAGGGCTGGGACTCTAGGTATTAATTGCAATCCTAATATAAATGTATATTCTCCTCCTGTGGTTGCAGGTTATGTTGGAACAGATACAATTGGATGTATTGTATCATCTAAAATTTATGCATACAAAAAATATTCTTTATTAATTGATATTGGGACTAATGGAGAACTTGTATTGGGAAATCAACAAGGACTTATTGCTGGTTCATGCGCTGCAGGTTCAGCTTTAGAGGGTGCTCATATATTAAATGGCATGCGAGCAGCAGAAGGAGCAATAGAATCAGTAATAATTGACAGAGAATCATTAGAGCCTTCTATTGATGTAATTGGAAGCCAAGTTCCGCTTGGTATATGTGGATCGGGACTTATTGATGTTGTAGCAGAAATGCTGAAATCAAAAATTATAACTCGTGCGGGAAAATTTAATAGCAAATCTGTAAAGTTAATTAATCACCGAAGAGTGGTGAAAAAACATGATGGTTTCCATTACATCTTATATAATAAAGAATGGGATAAAGAATTCTTTCAGGCTACAACTAATTATAATAATATTAAGGAAATTTCCATTTCTCAGAGAGATATTAATCAGCTTCAATTAGCAAAAGGAGCTTTTTTATCTGCAGCTAATTTATTACTTGAAATGGAAAATAAAACAAAAGATGAACTTGAGCAAGTTATTTTAGCAGGTGGTTTTGGAATGTATATTAATAAAAAAAATGCTGCTTTTATTGGCCTATTCCCTGAAGTTGATCAAGAAAGCATTTTCCAAATAGGAAATTCAGCTGGAGTCGGGGCACAATTATTTATAAGAGATTGTGAGCAAAGAAATTTAGCTAATGAAATTGCTCATAAGATAAAGTATCGAGAAATTGCATCATCACCTTTATTCCAAAAGGAATATACTTTTTCGCTTTATTTTCCACATTATAACCTTGAAAAATTTCCTAAACTAATGCAAGAGTATAATGAAATACCTTTGAAGTGAGATTTTAAATAAATTTAATTAATGATATATTTTTTACATAAGTAGTAATATATTTACAAAAGTAAAAAGATATTTTAAAAGAGATGCTATGAAAACTGGAAAAGGAAGAATTTTGAAAAGAAAAGCAGGTAATCGTAAATATAATAGTTATTGGGTTTATATCCCAAGTAAAATTTCGAAAGATTATGATTTTCCTTTTAGGGATAAAGAACAAGTTCTTATAGATTTAATAGGAGAACACTTGGAAATTCGGAAGATCTACAATCTAAGCGAACTTACAAAAACATATAGTATTGAAGATGCCACTATTCCTAAAATAATAGAAAGTAAAGCCTTATTAAATAATAATAAACCGTTTATCTATTATAGAGATTTAATTTATTCATATCGAGATGCGAATATAATTTCTAATCAAATAGCTCATGCACTTTTAAGAGTAAATAAAAGTTTAAAATTAAAGAATCCAAAAATTTGTTTAATGTTCCCTAATTGTCCGGAATCCCTCTTTTGTTGGTTTGCTGTGGCAAAAGCGGGTAGCGTTTTTGTTCCAATTAGTTATCTATTAAAAAAGGATTTACTAGAACATGTTTTGAGAAACAGTGATACTGAAATTTTAATAATTGATTACAAATATTATCCTAATTTTAAAGAAATTTGTGAGCGTCTACCAAATATAAAAAAGATATTTATCCGAAATGCTCCAGATGATTTTAAATTCGATGAAATTAATGCCAATTTCGAAGAACTCTACTCAAAAACTATTGAAAATCCTAATATTAGTATAAATAGTTATCATCCCCTTGAAATCTTATATACTTCAGGAACTACAGCGGAACCAAAAGGAATTTTGTATAGAAATTATTATACTTTGTCAGGAATAAGTATTGGAAAAGAATGGGAGACTCTGGGATTTTATAATAATATCAAACTTTATTGTCCATTACCTTTATTTCAAGGGTTTGCAAGATACTTTATGATAATTCCCGTAATATATTTTGATGGATCAGTAATTATAGCAGAGGAATTTGACGTTTCAACTTTCTGGAGTGATATCCAACTATATCAACCTAATTGTTTTTGTTATTATGCTGCTCATTTAACTGCGCTCGTGAATCAGGCACCAAAAGAAATGGATAGAAATCATTCAATTAAATATGCATTCGGTGCAGGTGCCTCAAAAAAGGTATGGGAAACTTTTGAGAGAAGATTTGGGATTCAAATAATAGAGATGTGGTCTCTCGTGGAGGGTATTGGACTTACAATAAATACTGAAGGATCTAAGGGTGGAAAATTAGGATCCATAGGAAAAGCAGCCCGAGGATTTGAGATTAGACTTGTAAATTCTGCTGGAAATGAAATTCTTCCCGGAAGGGATCATATTGGCGAAATTTATGCTAGGCTAAGACTTCCTTATGAACTTGAATATTATAACTTAAATAAAGAAAATATAACGAGGAAAGGAAAAGAAAGATGGGTATATACTGGTGATTTTGGTTATTCAGACAATGATGGATTCATTTATTATTTAGGAAGAAAATCAGATATGATTGTAAGAGGAGAGCAGACATTTTTCGCAATAGATATTGAAATGGTAGCAAATTCGCATCCTCTTATTGGTGGAAGTGCTGTTTTTGAAGTTAATGATAAAAAGTCCTCTGGAAAGGAGTTAAAGATATGTGCTATAATTAAAAAAGATGCAAAAATTACTCATAAAGAGTTTTATAACTTTTTAAAACAAAATCTTGCTTATTTTATGGTTCCAAGATATATTGAATTTAAGGAAGATTTACCAAAAAATGCGAATGAATTTGTTCAAAAATTCATCCTCCAGAACGAATGGGAAACTGGGGAATCACAAAAGAATACTTATGATGCTAAGGGTTCATTTTAGTATTAATTTAATTATTTAAACTTCCTACATTTAAATAAAGTTCTATTTTACGCCCTTTTTCCTTAAGAGTAATTAAATCGTTATCTGAAAGTTTGTCTATATGATACTTTACGGTGTTTCGAGCAAGATTGATCTTTTTTGAAATCTCAGATGAAGAAATTCCAGGATTTTTCCGTATTATATCTAAAATTTTTGATGTAGTTTCTGATTTAACTGGTAGGTTTTTAAAATCTTCAATCAATTCAGTTGATGTGGTAATTGGAAAATAAATATTATACTGACCATATTTTTCTTTTTTTATAATTCGATATTTCAATAATACATCTAAATGCCATTGTAATTGTCCTTTTTGAAGATCACAATTTCGTAGCAATTCATTTTGATGTATTCCTGGATTATTGAGAATTTGTTTTAATATATTCACACGATTTTCATTTTCAAAAATATCCTTTAATGTTAAATAAGATTTACCCTTTTGAAAAAATGGTTTTTTTATAAAATACCCACGATATTCCTTTACAGATAATACTTCAAAAACAGATAATAATATAAAAGTTGCTATTAAAACTGAAACTAAGGTTATTCCTAGTATAATGTCATCAATAGGTCCAAAAAAGTCATCGATTGAATCAATTAACTGATAAAGAACAACCGATAGTAGTACAAGTGAAAAAAAAATAAGAATAAATTTTAAAAAAAAGAAATACGTAAATCTTTTTGATGTTTTTATATTATTCATAACTTTTAGACCCGCTTAAATTTATTCTCCTTTTGTATTATTTCTTTTTATTTTTAGGAATGGAATCATGAACGATACTTGGTTTACATAATTTAAAAATTCATCTCCATATTTAGCTTTTAAGGCATAATCTTCAATCTTCGCTAAAATAATGTATGCTATTATTTCACCAATCCATATCAAAAGCATGAAAGAATAAGGATCGATATTAGGTGCAAAATCAACTATAGGGCTGGTTTTGAAGACTAATAATGTCAATCCAAAAGTCATAATGATTATTGCTGTATATTGAGGGTGTCTTACATATTTATAGGGTCCAGTTCGAATAAGCTGCTTTCTGTGAGCTAATTGATATATTAGAGAGGCGATATAGAGCGCAAATCCTAATAATGTAATATATACTTCATAGCTACCGAATATAAAGATAAGATCAGATACTAAGATTCCGGGATTTTGAAAAAAAAATGCTAAATAACTAATCAAGGGTACACTCATAATACCGAACCAGATGGCTGTACATGGCACATATTGGAAAAAAGGGATTAATACAGAAGATATGCTCGTACCTATTGAAGTAATTTTATTAAATATCTTTTTATTTTTAAGATCCATTTATTATTACCTTTAATTTTTTAGGTATGTTCAAAAAATATGAGATAATTCTGTTTTTAAAGGTTTAAGGTACACTTTTCGAACATAATTAAAATTGGGATAAAAACTGTTTATTCCTTTCTTTTATTTAGGTGTCTATAAAAAAGATAACCTCCAATAATGACGAGAATCGTGCACGAGGAAATAGTAGCAATTAAAATTTCTGCTGGAAAAATTGGATTTTGAGGTGGGACTTCATCCGTGAGTTCGAGGATTTCTAAACCATCATCTAAGTCAGTTAAAAATACTAAATTATTATCAATAAATAAATCTCTTGTGTGTCCTCCATCATTAAATCCTCCCATCTTCCAAGGATTGGTGGGATCGCTTATATTAACGATTTCAAGCCCATCATCATCATCTGATAGGAAGGCTAAATCATCCATAATAAAAGCAAAGTATACCATACCTCCGTTGTTGAATGATCCTAGAATCGTCGGAAGGGTAGGATCACTAACATTCAAGATCTTTAAACCGTTTGAACTATAACACAAGTAAGCAATATTATCTATAACCTTAACACTGTAAGCACCTTCCCCATAAAAACATCCACCGATTTCGGTAGGATTATATGGATCTGAGATGTTGACTATTTCAAGACCTGCATGGTATTCTGCTATAAAAGCTAAATCTCCTTTAATAAACACCCCATTAGGGGATCCACCATCATTATATTCACCAATTTTAATTGGATGTCTAATATCGCTGCAGTTAATAATTTCAAGTCCATTTTCTAAACTCACTAAATAAACGAGATCTCCAACAATAAAAACATCAGAAATATGTCCTCCATTATAGAAATCACTTATCTTAATTGGATTTAATGGATTTGATACATTGACTATTTGCAGACCAGTAAAATAATTAGCTAAATAAGCAACTCCATTAAGAACATCAATACTGTGAGTTACTCCAAGGTCAAGATGCCCTAACTCGGTTGGATTGCGAGGGTCAGAAACATCAATAATTTGCAATCCTTCTTCAGTTCCCCCGATATAAGCAATGTCATCAATTACAACAACGTCCCAAGCAAATAAAGTCTCGAATTGCCCGATCTTTTGTGGATATAAATTAATATCGGCAGATACTATATTACTCTTTAAAGAAATCATAAAAAAAACTAAAAAAATCAGAAGAGAGAATTTGTTATAGAAAAATTTTCTTGATTTCATTTATTATCAAATTTTTTTATGGTTTTGGTTTGATCCAAATAATTTTGGTATTAGTTAATTGTAAAAAAAGACATTAATAAAGATTTAAGGTGCACTATTCGAACATTTTGAGATTTAACTAATTATATGACAAGTTCCCATTTTTTGTTCAATTCTTAAAAAAATTAGGATTCAAAATTTTTTCTGTTAATTTTTTAATCATGAGGTAACTTTCGGATTTTTCGGGAATATCTATTATTGGCTTACCCTTTAACTCAAATTCAGTTATAACATTATCTTCAGGAATTTCAGCCAAGAGAGGTAAGTTTAAGTTTTTTATTTTCTTTTTAATAATATCGGTATTTCCTTTAACTCTATTTAAGATTATACCAAGCTTTTTGTATTTGGTAAACCTCTTAGCGCTATTACGAATTGCTTCAGCAGTTTCGATACTCCTTATAGAGATATCTGAAACAATCAGAAGTATATCCACTGTTTCTATTACCATTCGATTAATTTGTTCGAGTCCAGCTTCACAATCTATTATTACTAGATCAAAATCTTTAGATATCGATCCTAAAACCTTTCGTAATAGAGCATTCGAGGGACAGAAGCATCCTGGTCCTTCTGGTTGACCTATAGAGAATAAACTGAAATCTTTACTTTCAATAATAGCATCATAAACTTCTAGATCAATGTTTTCTGCTACTTTTTCGAAATCTGTTGCTTTCGTTAAAATTTCATCAATAAGCTCTATCCTTAATCTTTCAAGACTTTTTTCTGGAACTAAATTTACCATATGGCTTAAGTGTGGATGTGTTGGATCAGCGTCAATCAATAATATTTTGATTTTATATAATTTTGAAATAATTTTCGCTAAGAGAGCTGTTATAACCGTCTTACCAGAACCTCCCTTTCCTACAATCGAAATTGTTAATGGTTTGTCAAAATGATTTGTAATTTTCATCACGAGAGTACCAAGAATCCTTTCATATTATTTTTCTATTTTTTCTCGTTCAACTAAAACTTGTTTAATTCCATAACATTCTTCTCGGTATGGGCAAATCTCACATCCCCAATCGTATTCACAATCAATTTTTTTTTTCCATTCTTCAATTTTTTTTAACCATTTTTTATTTTGCGAAATAGTAATCTTACTAGAAATTTCTATAATTTCATCGATTACATCGGGATAGGAATTTATAAAAAAAATCTCTATAGATGTGATTAAATCTTTAAACCTTTGTTTATATAAATAGAAAATTGCATTTCCTAAAAATTCGAAGGAAAAATTTGGTCTTATACTCTTACTTATTCGACACCAAAATTTTTTTGGAATGGATCTTATTAAAAATCCTTCAATACCATTAGAGATCAAATTAAATTGTCTTAAAGATTCATGTTCCTTTTCGTCAATATTTTTTACTCCAATTAGGATTATCATACCAAAATCGGTAGATAAATCCATTATATCATTACTCTCTTGTCCAATTAATGTTATTCTTCCATTTTTTATTTGATTAGTTAAATCTAGGTTTGAGAAAGAATAAACTAAAGAAAAAGACTTCCTTTTGATGCCTCCTAATTCAAGCATAGTTTCATCTTCAAGAATTATATCTTTGTGTTTGTCCAATTCAACTTTGATTTGCATATTTTCGAAGAATTTGAGTGGATCTGATTTTTTTTCATAAGTGAATACATTTTTCCCTTTATCAAATTCAGAATTAATAAAATTTTGTAGATTAACTAGAAATTCTAAAAATAATTTGCTTTTCATATAATTACAATTATAGTTCTATGAAAATAATAAAAAAAGAAGATTAATAGTTTTAACTCTTAATTGCTTTATGCACTATTTCTGAAAAATCATAAGTTTTGATATTACTATTTTTAATATTTGTCTTAAACTGATTTAAACAGAAAGGACAGCAAGATACAATTGCATCAACATTACTCTCTTTCGCTTCCTCAATTCTTTCATTCGCAGCAAAACTAGATAAATCTTTAAAAGCAGATCTCACTCCTCCCCCGGAACCACAACACCAAGCATTTTGTCTGTTTCTTGGCATTTCTATTAATTCAATACCAGGAATTTTTTTCAATACTTCTCTAGGTGGTTCATAAATTCCCATATGGCGTCCTATATGGCAAGGATCATGGTAGGTTATTTTCAAGTTTAAATTATTATTAAATTTTAACTCATTATCATTTAGTTTCTCTAATAGGAACTCTGGTAAATGAAGTATCTCAATATCATGTTCAAGTCCAAATTTTTTAGGATACGTTTCTTTCAAGGTTCGATAGCAACCAGCACATGAAGTAATAATCTTTTCTATTCCTGCTTTTTTAAAAATTTCGACATTGCTTTCAGCAATCTTTTTTGCTTGGTCAGTTTGACCAGTCATGTATATAGGAGAGCCACAGCAATGTTCTTCATCTAAAATTTTAAAACCAATTTGAATTGAATTTAATACTTCGGAGGTAGCCTTGGCTACACTTTGCTCTCTATAACTAGTTGTACAACCTACAAAATAAGCTAATTTCGCATCTTGATTTTGTATAATATTTGATGATAACCAATTCCTACGATCTTTATGTTTTTCCATATATGGATTATATTCTAATGCAATATGCTCTGAATATCTTGTTTGTTCTGGCATAGGTCCTAGACCTTTTTTTACGGCTTCTTCTCTCATCGCTATTAGCCATTCTCCAGCATAATGATGGATTTCAGGGATTTGGCATTGTTGAGTACAAGCTAAGCATAGAGAACATTGATAAAATATTTTTGATAGATTTTCAGTCCAATTCAGACGATTTGATGAGACTGCCCATGTTAGTAGATTCTTCCCCCCTAAGTAGTAGGCTTCAAATTTTCCATACTCT
Organism: Promethearchaeota archaeon; assembly: GCA_020344955.1. Taxonomy (GTDB): domain Archaea; phylum Asgardarchaeota; class Lokiarchaeia; order Sigyniarchaeales; family SOKP01; genus Loki-b32. The sequence goes on from CP070831.1 coordinate 2,343,134, forward strand.
CCAGATGGACAAACACGATACCAACCTTTTTCTTGAAAGCCAGTCCTACAAGTTCCACATTTTCCGCATTGATAAAAAATATCTTTATAATAATCTAAAGATTTATTCCTATCTAATGAAATTCGATCTGCAAATATATCTAATTCAGTTATTCCTGTCCCCTGAATATATTTAGGAGTCTTTTCTTTTTCCAAATCACTCACCTCCAATTCCATGACCGGGATTCATTATCCCATTAGGATCAAGAAGATTTTTAAGTTTTCCAATCAATTTAGTCGTAGCAGGATGAGTTTTATTTTTATAATATTCTACTACCCATAAAGGGGCTTTATACATTATAACGCCATCTAACTGTTGTACTGCATCATGAATTTCTTTTAATACTAATCTTGCTTTTTTGATATCTTCGGGATCATTTTTATTAAAACATACGTTTGTGCGAGCAACACTATAATGCCCTCCAAATAGAATTCTGCTATAAAATTGTGGTGGTTTACCATGCTTAAGGCATACTTCTCTTGATAAATTATAATATTTTACAATATTGCGTGTAGAACAATAAGAACCTATCCATTCACCACCCCCACCTCTAGTAAAATTCCAACAACCCCATCCTTGAAATGGAGTTTGACCTCCGGTAGCAGGAGTTAAATCCGTAAATATACCTCTCATATCTTTTGGAAAGGTTTTTAATTGAACATCAGAAGTTAATGGTTCTATTTTGTATTCTCTACAAATAGATTCGATGGCTTTACATTGTGCTTTATGTTGATCTTCTGTAAATGCTTGAGTTGTTATAAGACCTAAGAAATCTGGTAGACCTAAAGCAGCTGCATCTAAAGCTACATTCTTTTCAGAAAACCCTTGCATGGCTTGTGTCCATCCCATATTAAGAAAAACAAGATCACAGATTCCTAAACCCGCCTTTGAGAGTTTAAGCATCATAGGGACTCCAACTTCAATTTTGGAGCCAATAGGCATGTAATCCGTTCGATAAGGTAATTTTGGCCATAGTTTAATAGCTGCTTTGGTAACTATTCCTGTTGATCCTTCCCATCCTATAAACAATCCCGCTAAATCAGGCAATGGTTGTCTTCCATACCAATATTTTGAAAGGCTACAAGAACCTACCTTTATTAGTTCTCCAGAACCTATCACAACTTCCAATCCATTTATAAATTCTGCCCCAGTTCCGCCTATCATGCCAAGATCAAACATTCCATAACATAAACAAGATGGAACAACTCCCGTCCCTGGAGGTGAAAATGTTATTCCTGCTCTTAGGTTAGGATAATGCATATCTAGATACCCTTTTAAATCCGCCCAAGTAATTCCTCCCTCAACAACAGCATACATATCGTCTTCATTTACTTCAAGGACTTGATTCATACGTCTCATATCAACGACAATCCCTCCTTTTCGAGGAGTAGCAATAGAACCAAAATTTATTCCAGAAACCCAAGGCACTATAGGAATTTTATAATTATTTGCAATTTTAACAATACCTTGGATTTCTTCAGTCGTTTTTGGCATAATAGCAATATCACATTGACCTTCAGGTTCTGCAGTTATAAAATCATAATGATAAAGAAATTGTATTTCAGATTCATCCGAAACATACTTTTCTCCGACAATTTGCTCTAATTCCGATAATACTTTACGTTCAATCATTTTTGGAAACCCTAATCAAATAAAAATAATTCACTCTATATGATAATAAATTGTTATAATAAATATTATATTTAAGATTCTTATATTTATAATTTTAAACTCACATAAGAGTTTGAGTAAACAGTTTAATTTTTTCTTTTATGACTTTCAAAGGGGTAAAACGTTTGTCTCCAACATCAAATTCAATAAGAAGCATTGGAATTCCTAATTCATCCATAAGAGCTTCTCTTAATAACTGTGGAAAAGACCCGAATTGTTTACAAGCTATACTTTGTGTATAAATAAAACAATCAGCACTAAACTCCTTAGCCATTTGTAAACAATTTTCGAGAGAAGCATAATAATAATCAGTAGATTGCTTTACCATAGGCCAACCCATACCCTTTTTTGACATATCATAAAACATAGTATCTATATCAGATTCAGTATTAACTGGTTCAGCAAAATTGTAGTTAAATATATCAAAAAGTACGCTCATGCCTAATTCTCTGTCTAACCATTCACAGAGAGACATGTCAAAATAAGTAACCATGTAAGGCCAGATAGATCTAATTTTTTCTTCACCACCATGATGTTGTTTCTTTCTGTATCTCTCTTTTACAATTTCTAATACCTGCTCATAAAATGATAGGTTTTCTTTTGTGCCAGAGACAAGTATGAATGACCCCGCAGAGACAGCATTATAGATATTTGAAATAGGGCTAGGAATCGCTTTAGTTAATTCAAATATTTCTAACCTAATCTGTTGCACCTTATTTTCAATTTCAATATGCTTTTTCATTTTCTCAAAATCTGGTTCTTGGCCTATTATTTCCCCAAGTTTAAGTAAACTTTTCTTTAGTTGTTCAGCATAGTATTCATATCCCCTCTGATCTCTTCGAAATGGCATATCTGCTATGATTAAAGGAAATTTTTTTTCTAATTCAAAAAATGGGTAAGATGCACATGTATTATCGCAAGGTGCTGTAGGGGCAAATATTGCATCGAACTGAAATAAATCATCCAATGCCATACCCATTGGACCTTTTTGTGCTGTACAGGTATGAAATGGATGACCCCAATTTATCATTAAATCGTAATATTTTTCTACTCCATCCAATAATAAAGTTGATAAATAATAACCAGTTCCTTCAAGACACACTGGAACGCATTCAAAACAGGATAGATATTCTCCCGGAATTGCAAAATGATATCCGACTACTGGTAATCCTTCTCTGGCTTTTTCGAGATTTCTTTCTAAGGCAGTTTTCACTGCATGGAGGGCTATTCTTAATTCCGGTATTCCATTTTCAGGAAGAATTCCTTTAACCAATTGGTACGTTGTTGATAAAGATTCATGTAACATCCTAATCGGAATAACTCTATTCTCCATCTCAAGAACTTTTTTCACATTTATTCACTATTTTAGTTATTTATTTTATGTATTTTTCAAGAGATCATTTCAAGAAAAGCTTCAATCCGTGTTTGCAATCTAGTTGTATCTGATTGATAAAATTCTCTATCTATGTTAAGAATGGGAATATCTAATTCTTTTAATTCATGAAGCAACATCATATTTTCACAGCCAGCAAGATCACAATTTGTAATTGTTTGTAGAATAATTCCATCAACTTTAGCTTTGGAAATCTCGCTTTTTAAAAATTGTAATCTCCTAATATGATCATCCATCATTCTTGGACAAGACATTCGATAGTATACTCTTTTCACAATATTTTCTAATGGAGTACTACCAACGTCTATTTTTACATCATCTAAGAAATTGCGTGTTCCAAAACATAAAAAATCCGATACTAAAATCGCCCCAGAATTCTCTATTAGCTTGGTAAAAGTGATGTCATCAACCTCACTACCAATTAACATTATTCTCTTAGATTCCCCTTTTATTCCTTCCATTTCTTTCAAAAAATTATAAATCCTTTTCAACTCGTTATTAGCAATATCTTTTGGAATTGATGCATTTGATATTGATATTTGCAAAGCTTCAGTACCATTGAGTTTAGGACTGTCAAGAATTCGTAATTCATGAATTTTTCTCAGCAGACTGCGATTTTCATTATGAATTTCTATTGATGATTGAAGATCATTATCAGAAATTGGTTGATTAGTGATATTATTTTCGAGATCTTCTTTAAGTTCTTCAATTTCTTTTTTATACCATTTGAAACCTTCTTCTGTAATAACATGAGGCATAGATACATAAAATCTCGGAACCTGCTTTGTAAAACCTTCTCTTTTAAATACCTTTAAATCAAATAATTCAAACATTCGTCGTGAATGATCACATGAGTTACAAACAAGGAATCCATCCAAAAAGTCATAAGCGCCTCTCAATGCCATGTCTAAAGTTGCTCTTACAAAAGAACAGGTAAATCTCACCATATAAATGTCAGCCAAATCAGTATGTTCATGTCCAGTTGCTCTAATTCTGAAAGGTAATAAATCAGCAGCATACAATAATTCTTCGGGAATATATGTGCAATAATGCCCTATAACTTTCTTATTTCTTTCTTGCCACTCTGCAATATAGCGATTGAATATTCTATTTGAAATTTTCAAGAAGGGATCATCATGTAAATTCATGTAGAAACCTCATTTATCATTCTTGTAGACAGGATGTTTGCCTATCATTATACATCTTGCCCATTTTAAAGCTGTTATATACGAACCTTTGATTTTTATTTTCCTAGGAATAAAATATTTTAATAATTTAAGTAATCCAAAAAAGTTATTTTTTGATCTTACAATTGCACTGAATACTTGAAGACTTTTTTCTCGTTTTACTGTTATTGTAACTTTAGAAACAGGATTTTTAGCTTCTCCAATATAACAATTAAAATTCTTTCTATCTGAAGTTAAGACAAAAGTAATATATCCATCCAATTCTTTGAAAA
>CP070831.1:2347795-2372378 GCA_020344955.1 Promethearchaeota archaeon
CCAGATATCATGATCCCTTTAACAATATTCCCTAATGGGATTTTGCGAGATAACGCATCGTATGATACAACTCCAGAATTCCCTGTTATTCAAAATTTTGCTGCTCATCCAACAACAGCAAATGTAGATAACGTTATTCTTTCGGTAGCATCTTGTGCAGTAGGGGGACCTTTTATCGAGGCTTTTGGATGGACATCAATAGGGTCCACTACAGATTATGGTTTTATTGATAAGGATAATAATAAAAGATATAACTCACCTGAAGATGATCTTAATTTAGGCTTTATGAGTCTAATTACTTCATTTGTAGGGTTTGAAGATTTCCCATTAGATACTTTTCCTCTTGGTGGTTACTCCCAGCAAGTATTTTTGGCTAAAGATAGTGGAATACAACGGACATTTGTATCAGCAGATGCGAGTTTATTTAATAATGAGCTTATAGATGATCCTTTATATGATAATATGCAATTTGGAATAAACATTATAGAGTGGTTAACTTATGTAAATGAAGGACGATCAAAAGATGAATGGATTATTGTTTTTGATGAAGCTCATATTAGACCAGAATATTCAAGAGATCTTTCATCTGCAGGAATATTTGGTTTCTATATGCAATATATTGTACACTTATCAACAAATCCTATTACAGCATGGATTTACCCTCTTATTGCATTTTATTCATTAAGGAAATATCTTCCTAAAAAGGATAAAAAGAAGGAAGAACAAAAAATAGCAGAAGAAGAAGAAAAGAAAGAAGAAATTGCCAGATTTAGAACATCTTCCTTTTTCTCTCAAAAGATTGAGGAGTACAGAGATAAAATGAAATTCGGAGATGCACTAAAACTTTTATATAGAAGACTAGAAAGAAAATTAAATAGTCAATTAAGAGGAAATAAAATAACAACTCAAAATGTAATAGATTTCGTTGTTGCTAAAGATCCATCAATCACAAAAGTAAAAATTAGGAGAATTAGTAGATTTATGGATAAAATTTTAGCAATTAAAGAAGGAAAATATAAAGTTAAAACTGAACAAGATTTCGAAGAAACTTTTTTCGAAATGGGTTGGGCAGTTAATAATATATAATAAAATTTTAAAAAATAAAAATTAAAATAAACAAATAAAAAATTAAAATTTAAAGAGGATATGAATAAATGGAAACTCCTGACAAAGCAAAATATTATGACCATGAGGAAATTGATGTAGCACCCATAAGAGAAATTGCTCAGGAAGTATTAAGTGAAGTAAGCAGAGTAATAGTTGGATATGGTGAAATTTTACAACAACTTTTTATAGCTTTACTTGTCAATGGGCATGTTCTTTTAGAGGGAGTACCAGGCCTTGGGAAAACAGTAATGGCGAAGACTTTTGCAAAAACACTTGGAATATCATTTCGAAGAGTTCAATTCACTCCTGATTTATTACCTGCAGATATTACAGGCACAAAAATCTTTGATCAGAATGAGGGTGCTTTTGTGCTTCAAAAAGGACCACTTTTTGCGAATATGGTTCTCGCTGATGAAATTAATAGAAGTGCACCAAAGACACAAGCAGCTCTACTTGAAGCTATGGCTGAACGTCAAATAACGATTGAAGGTCAAACTTTACCGTTAGAAAAACCTTTCATTGTAGTTGCTACAGAAAATCCTGTAGAGATGGAGGGGACTTACCCACTACCAGAAGCACAAGTCGATAGATTCTTGTTTAAACTCTGGTTAGATTACCCTGAGGATGATGAAGAGGTTGAAATTATGCGGCGACAAATTTCAGGTGAATCACCTTCAGTTGAAGTTATTACAACAGGGGAAGAAATACTTGCAGCGCAGAAAATTATGAATTTAGTATATATTGATGATCGAATTTTAAAATATGTTCGCGACATTATATTAAAAACACGAAATCATCCACAAATCGCCCTAGGATGCGGACCAAGAGCAAGCTTGACCCTTATGAAATGTTCTAAAGCTCGTGCAGCAATATTAGGACGATCATATGTTACTCCTGATGATATAAGAGCATTAATTACCCCAGCACTAAATCATAGAATACTATTAAAACCAGAAGCGGAATTAGAAGGTCTTGACACTGTAAATGTTCTTAAATCTATAGTCGAAGAAATACCAATCCCTATCTAAACATTTTTTTTTATCATATATGGTTGTAATATTTGAGTAGAATTGGAATTAAAAAAAATAAAGAAGGTGTAGTTTTATACTAGGAGGTAAAGGTAGAAGTTTAGTTTTGTTTGCTGTATTTTTCCTTACAGCAGGCTTTGCATTTGAAAATTATTTCTTAATTTACTTCGCTATTTTATTGTTATTTAGTACTATAATTAGTCTACCGATTTTCCACTACAAAATGAATGTAGAAGAATTAAGAGTACATAGAGAGCTTGAGAAAGAAAAAGTATTTAAGGATGATTTTGTTCACGTGAAAGTAGTAATAGAGAATATTAGCCGAAATAGCTTTGATTTTATTGAAATACGGGATAATTATAATCCACAGCTTTTTAGATTAATATTAGGTGAAAATTTTATATCTACTAGAATCGGACCTAAAGCCTTAATTAAATTTTCTTATGTACTTGAACCAAAAGTTAGAGGCGAATATGCTCTTGGACCTTTATCAATAGTAGTAAAAGATAGATTAGGTTTTAATTCACTTGAAAGAATTGTACCAGACAGTGTTACAGATATTCTAGTTTATCCACCATATGAAGATATTAAAAGAATTGAAATTCTTGGATCAAAACGTTCTTTGCAATTGAATTATGGATTACAAAGATCAAAACAAAAAGGTTTAGGTTCAGAATTCTATGGAATGAGGAAGTATGTTTTTGGAGATCAATTTAGATTAATTGATTGGAAAGCAAGTGCTCGAACTCAAACATTAATTGTCAAAGAGTATGAGAGTGAAAGAGATGTAACAGTCATGATCATAGTAGACTCCTCAGAAACAATGGCAGGTGGAGCAATTGAAAATACAAAATTTGAATACGCAATAAGAGCTTGTATGCTTTTAACAAAAGTAGCATTAACCCGGAGAGATAATGTTGGAGTTTTTACCTTTTCAGATAAAAAAAACCTTAATTTTTTGAAACCAAATAGTGGAGAAGATCACTTTTATCAAGTTTTAGACTTTGTTGCAAGAATAAAACCACAAGGAAAATGCAAAATTAATGAAGCTATGGATTATTTTACAAGACGTTTTCAAAAACGTAGTTTAATATTCTTTATATCTGACTTAGAAGCAAATTCTAAGGATATTTCTCAAGCTATTAAAAAATTAGTACCATTCAATCATACTGTAATAGTTATTAATCCTTTTAGCCCTTGGTTTGAAATTCATGAAATAGATTTATCTTCAACTGATAAAGCATTAGCAGAAGCAATAAGTGAAGAAATGATGGAACATATATTAGCAATAAAACAAGGACTTCGAAATTTAGGTATAAATATTATAACATGTGGGCCTGATGATATGATGAACCAAGTTCTAAGTAATTATATGGAAGCAAAAAAGAAAGGAAAGGCATATTAAATCAAAAAAAAGAAGGTGTATTAAAAAATGGCTCGTGGATATTTATTAACATTAAAAATAATAAATCTAGCTATATTCTCTTGGTTATTTACTATTTTTTTAACTTCTCTTTTTGATTTTGATGTAGTAGTTGTTACGGCCGACAATGAATTTGTACTTTTAGCTTTTTTAGGAGCATTAAAAAATGTTTTTTCATATATAATTTATGGTGTGAGTCTACTTATTGCCTATGGTTGCGCTCTTGCTTTTGGGGCTGTATATAATAGATATTTGTTTAATTTTATCGAAGGCTTTTTTAAAGGATACCTAAGTAAATGGTTTTCAATACCTAAACCTGACTTACACTTACAAGATATCCCCAATCTAATACTAAGCGAATTGGAGGTGCTTTTTAATGATTTCTATCTATTTATGTTTCAAATACTATTTGTAGTCGCTGTAATATATGCAATCAGAGCTTTTTTCAAGAGTAATCCAAAATATTCTTTAACAGCGATTGGGGCAATAGTTCTTATGGTTATTATCCCATTAATGGTAAAGGGCTTAAGAGAAATGTTACAATTATTTAATGTGCCACCTACTTTTTTAAATTTAGATCAAATGGCAGATCCTCTTGATCAATCACTAACTGAAATTCCTCTAGATAATTTTATTCTATTTATAACAAGTCCATTGATCGCATTTGGAATTATCTCATATATTTATCTTGAACTCGCATTTCAAATAAACTATGCTGATACGGTTACTAAACCTTCCTTGGAGAGAAGTGATAGACTGGAAGCTCAATTAAGCATACTAGCAAGAGAATCGTATTTTGTAACTGCTAATATTGATAAAATAAAAGAAGAGGCAAAAGAAAGAATGAAAGAAATGGAAGCCGAGCAAAAAGAAGGATTAGCGCTTGGTAAATTCTTTGCAAAAACAGGTAAACGATTTTCCTATGTAAAAGAAATGATTGAGAAGAGAAAACTAGAGGAAGAAGAAAAAAAATTAGTAACAGCTGCATCTAAAACAAGAAGGTTAGGAAGGTATATAGATCGTCTTTTCCGGGAAGATTCTGAGGCTAGAGATACAATTACTGCAAGTTCATCAGCTCCTAGGGCTCGAAATTTAGCAACATCAACCATTTTCAACTTCACTTATCGTGTAGGCTTACTTTTAATTATAAGTTATATTATCATACACCCACATTGGTTTTTAAATACAATAATACAATTGCCACCTGCTATCACAGAAAGTGTTGTAATGTTTTCTCCAGAAGTTATAATAGTTTTACTTTTACCGATCATGTTAATTTTTCCAGTGCTTTCCAAATTAATCTCATTCATTAAACATAGAAATTTAATAATTCGATTGCAACAAGAAGGACGAATAAAGGAACTTTTGACATCTGTTGGTGATTATGTTAAAAAAGAAGAACTTGAAGAAGCACTGACAACTGAAGCTGAGGAAGTAGCAACTGAATCTACATAAATACTTTTTATTTGGCTTGATTATAGATTTATTATAAATTTAGCTAATTCTATCTTTTTCTCTAAATTTATCATCATAGTGTCATAACAATAAGTCCTAATTCCCAATTTTTCAATTTTAGGCTTAAAATCACAATCTTTGTGATCAATGACAAAATTACCTAAAAATTCTTTATAATAATTTGCAACTCCTAAACAAGAAACCTTTAAACCTAAACTTTTCATCAATATATCTGCAGGACCTTTAACTGTGGCTCCTTCTATAATCGGACTTATTGCATAAACTTTTTCTTTTACTAAGGAAAGTGTTTCTTTTATCCCTCTCACTTGAATGATAGGTCCTATAGAAACTATCGGATTTGACGGACATATAATTACTTTTTTCGCTTTTTTTATAAGTTCTAGTGTATTTTTAGGGGGAAATGCATTTTCTATTCCTTTAAATTTAATACCCAAAACTTCTGGCTTACATTGGTATTTTATAAAATATTCTTCAAAATGAATAGTTTGTGTTGGTGTTGTAATAAAGGTCTCAACAGATTCATTTGTCATAGGAATTAAATGGGATTTCACTCCTAAATTTTGACATATTAAATTAGTAATCTCTATTTTATTAAAACCTTGTTTAAATAAATCAGTACGATAGATATGAGTAGCTAAATCTTTATCTCCAGTATTAAACCATCCTGTGTCATAATATTTCTTCAGGATATCTAAACAGTTAAAAGTTTCATCAACAAATCCCCATCCTTTTTCTTTATCTACTAAATTTGCTAAAGTATAAGTAATAATATCAAGATCAGGACAAATTTTAAGTCCAAATAACTCAATATCATCTCCAGTATTTACTATGATTTTCAGTAATTCTGGTTCAATTAGATGGGCCAATCCTTCTATTAATTTTGCTGCTCCTACTCCTCCAGCTAAAACCAAATAATAATTTTCACTCAAAATTTTTCTCACTTAAATCCTAGGTTTGTATATGATTTCATTTAATTCTCGACGTTTTGGGGTTTTTATAGGTTTCAATGGATACCCAACTGTAAAAAATGCCATTGGGATAAATGTGTTAGGGAGTTGCAAACATTTTTGTATAATCTCTTTAGTAAAGAGAGGAGCACTATACCAGCATGCTGCCAATTTTTTCATTTCAAGGGCAAGAAGAAAATATGTTGCTGAGCTACTAACACTTTGGATACCTAAGATAAACTCATTTTGTGTTCTATTAGCATCTGGATACTTTTCTAAATCTAAAGTATCTAAACAGAGTAAAATTAAAAATGGGGCTTTAATGAAATTATCTTTAGTTTTTCCTACTTTAGATTCTATGAAGTCATTAGATTTTCCATCTATCTGTAAATCGATTCTTAATTTATTATTCATTTCGTTGATTAAATTCTCTCTTCTTTTGTCTTTATCCATTATTATATATCTCCAAAATTGACCATTATGAGCGCTTGGAGCCCACCTTGCAAGATCTATACATTCTTCAATAAGTTTCCTTTTAACTTTTCTAATTGCTAAAGGCAATTTATAGCTACGGCGATTCTTTAGAATTCTAGTAACTAATTCTTCTTCATTATATCGAAACAAATCATATTCTTTTTCTCTTAAAATAGTTTTAATTGTTGTTTTCTCATTAAATTCAAAACTATAACCTCTTATTAATACAACCGGAATCCCCTCATCTGATTCACCCATAACTAATTGTGCTGCTGCCGCAAGGCTATCAACCTGACCAACGATAGTTGACTGGAGTTCATATCCAAATAAATCTTTTTTACCTCGCATATCTAAAATTGGATTTATCCCTGAAACACCAATAGCAGTACCAATAGCTCCTATTCTAAAAGGTCTACCAAACGAATCAGAGATTATTATAGCAATTTCTTTCTTTGTTTTGTTTGTCAATGCTATTCTTATTTTCTCAGCATCATTATCTGGATTTTCTGGTAGAAGTGTTACTATTCCTTCACCTTCAATATTGGATTTATCTATTCCAGCATCAGCACAGATAAACCCATACTTTGTTTCAGTTATTAAAACATGTTCCTCTTTTATAATTTTCTTTGATTCATCTAAAATTGCTTGAATCATTTCAGCATTTTTTTCTGTTAAACCATGATCTTTTGCTTTTAGTGTAATAGAATTATATAATTCAAGAGCCTTTTCACTTGGTGTGATCTCATTCAAATTTTTTGTCCTTCCATTACTTTTAGAAATGATCGTTTGAGCTATTACCAGTATATCTCCATCTTCTAAATCTAATCCTTCTTTATTCAAGGCTTCTATTATAAATTCAGTGACGTTATCTCCCTCTTTAATTAATGGAATATTCTTTAACCCAATAATCTTAATTTCATTTTTAAGTCTCATAAGACCTCAATTTTAAATATTAATATATCTTTTAATGTCCGCTGTTCTACTCTCAGCAAACTTTTCAAATTTTTTAGGAATTGCACAACAAGCTGAAAAAAACTTGAATTTGATTTTAGAATTATAATTTTTTAGCCATTTTAAAGTATCTTTTGAAGGAATTTCAATTCTTGTTATACCTGCTTTAATAGCTGCTTTTTCAATCTCGGTCTTAATTTTTCCACGTGGTCTCATGCAACCTAATGAAATTTCTGTTGATGGGAACACTAATCTTAAGATAGTAATGATTTTTGCAATATCAATTGGTTTAGGTAACTCAAATTTTTTCTTTGCATCTTTAGGAGGGATTAGTACAATTACAACTATTAAAGATGGTGAGATTATATTTTCCTTAATAAATTTAATAGATTCTAATTCTTTTTTGAGCTTTCCATAATTTAATCCAATACAAATATGAGGAACGATATTCAATTTATATTTTTTTAATAAATCTATCGCTCTTTTGTATTCACCTATTTCAATATTCAAATGATAAATATCCCGAATTACTTCTTCATCCATATTTATGTCAAAGGATACAATATCAACTCCCGCATCTGCAAGTTTTTTCGCTGTTTCTTCGTTTAATAAACCAGTATGGGTATTAATAATTAAGTTTGTTCTTCTCTTCACATCTTTAATGGTCTCTAGAAACTCTAATAAAGGTACATAACCATCTAGTGTATTACCTCCTGATATTAGAGCACCTACTCCCTCTTTATTGGAAAGCTGAATTAAAAAATGTTCTAATTCCTTATTATCAATTATATGATTCATCCTTTTCAAATATTTTTTATTACAATGTTCGCATTCTAAAGCACATTCATTCCCTGTTATACTTATTGCAGGAAATCTCATTGTAGGGATGTAGATTTTTAAAACATTTTCAAAATTTCTACGAGTAATCTCTTGAGTAATATAGAAGAATTTATTCAATTCCTCTGGATCTAAAGTCAAAAAAGCTGAAAAATCTTCCCATGAGATTGAATTATTCCTTATTTTTTCTAACAATATTTGGGAATTAATCATATTTCTTTAACCAAGTCAACGTTGAATATTTTTCTTTAACCAATTTTTCTGCTAACACAATCTCATTTTCTGAAAGAACACCATTGACTAATTGAATTCCTAATGATTTTTCAAATCCATGTTTCAATGATTTAATTAATTTCCCCTCATTATAATCTTGAATATTATTCTTTATCCCTATACATTTAGCACGAACAGATCTGACCATTCTAGATTTCCCAACGTTTTCAGGAGCCTTTAAGACTGAGTACATCAATTCAGGGTCAATATCTAGTAAAATGGTACCATGTTGTAGAAGATATCCTTTCTTTCTAACTTGAGCATTTCCTGAGAATTTTTTTCCATCTAATAAAATAGCAGGACAATGAATTACATCCTTTTCTGGCATGATTCCAAACATTTTTAATCCTAAAATTATTCCATTGGTTATAATTTCAAATTGTTCTATGATCTTATTAGCACCTAGATTCTCAAGGAATTTAATAGGACATACAATGGAGTATGTAATTTCTCTAAATTCATCATGGAAGACGGCACCCCCTCCAGTAATGCGTCTTACTAGGTTAAATCCTTTTTTTTCTGCGAATTGAATATTAATCTCATTGAATAAACTCTGATTTCTTCCGATACTTGCTGTTGATGGCATCCATTTATAAAACCTTAATGTATTTGGAGATTTCTTCTCTATTACCATTTTTAAAATTGACTCATCTAAAGCCATATTCCAAAAACCATTTCTAACATCTAAAGGTAAAAATCTCCAGACATTCATTTTTTCTCATAGATTCTTAATTAACAAAATTATGCATTAATAGAAAAATATCATTCTTTTCATTTTCTGATAATATCCGGGGGAAATTATAAATTGGTCCAGATGGTTTAGAAGTATAATATGGTCGGTTACATCCAGGACATCCTGAAGTTAAAAAGGCATTTGTCTCATCTATAATCATATTAAGCTCTTTTCTATTAATATTAATATTGATTATTTCTCCTTTTGTATTAAAAACAAAATCATTTGATTTCTTTTTTTTATTAATTATTAGAAATCTTCCTAATTGCAATTTTCGAAAACTTATCAGAGCTGGTTGATTAATGTTTTCAAACCTCGTCCCTTTTATTGGTGTAAATGCGAATAAAGACACAACTATATTTAAATTATGGAGTTCTACTATTCGTTCAATAACTTCTTTTTCTGTTTCTCCTAATCCAATAATTATATGAGTACTTACAAAACCTGTTCCAAAAATTTCTAGTGCCTCTTTTAGCTTTTGATAATGTTCTTCCCATGTATAAGGTCCTCCCACTTCACTTCCTTTTATTTTTTCAAAAATCTTAGGTGTGCTTCCATCAAGTGCAATACCAACTCTTTGTACTCCTTTAACTTTCAATTCTCTCAATCGTTCTTTTGACATGGGAGGTATAGCAACAGAAATTGGTGTATTTGTGTGTTTCTTTATCTGAGTTATAATTTCTAACAAATCATTAAAGTTTTCTTCATAATTAAGAGTCTGAATGCAAATTCTTTCAAATTTTTTTGAAAAACGTAAATACTTTAGTTTAGTTAAAAAATCATTAAAAGAAAATATTGGCCAATTAACTCTAGATAGCATCTCCTCTGGACTCCTCGAGGAGCGTGCTTGAGGGCAAAAACCACAATTTGCAATGCAATGTCCCTTCTTATATGTCATGATATAACATGTAGTAGGAGGATCTTTAAATTTAACTAATGATCCTAAATCAAGAACAGAAGCGCTTCCAATAGATACCCTTATTTTATCTACATTCACAAATTTCATTAGTTAAAATGAAAAATTAAGTTTTATTCCTTCGAATTATAGTTTTTTTTAGTCAATATAATTATTGGTATTTGATTAATATCAGAATTTAGTAAAAGCAGTTCTTGAAAAACAATTTATTGAATCGATCACTAAAATATTAAATATATTTATCCCTTAACTTTTGAAATGGTGGTAATACAATATGGTTGAATACGATGCTCAAAAAATAGAGAAGAAATGGCAGCAAAAGTGGGAAAAAGACAGAATTTTTGAAGTAAAAGTTGATCCTAAAAAGAAGAAGTATTACGTTTTAGAAATGTATCCATATCCATCAGGCAAACTTCACATGGGGCACCTTAGAAATTATACTATTGGCGATTGTTTTGCAAGATTTAAACGTATGAATGGTTATAATGTTCTTTATCCTATGGGTTATGATTCATTTGGAATGCCCGCAGAAAATGCCGCAATTGACCATGGTGTCAATCCAGAAGAATGGACTAACAAAAACATAGAAACAATGAAAAATCAGCAAAAAAGTATAGGACTTTCGTATGATTGGACAAGAGAGATATATAGTCATAATCCTAATTTTTATAAATGGGATCAATGGTTTTTTTTACAGATGTTCGAAAAAGGATTAGCCTATAGACAAGAAAGCTA
Source organism: Promethearchaeota archaeon (assembly GCA_020344955.1). Taxonomy (GTDB): domain Archaea; phylum Asgardarchaeota; class Lokiarchaeia; order Sigyniarchaeales; family SOKP01; genus Loki-b32. Next base: position 2,358,696 of record CP070831.1, read on the forward strand.
TGTAAATTGGTGCCCTAAATGCGTCACAGTTCTAGCCAACGAGCAAGCTCAAGGTGGAAAATGTTGGAGATGCAACTCTATCGTTGATCAGAAATTTTTGACTCAATGGTTCCTTAAGATAAGAGAATATGCTGAAGAATTAATTCAAGGCTTAGATGTCGTTGATTGGTCGGATAAAGTTAAGGTAATGCAAAGAAACTGGATTGGAAGGTCAGAAGGAACAATTATTAAATTCCCTATCGTTGGAGAAAATAGAACTATCGATATATTTACGACTAGACCTGATACACTTTATGGTGCTACATTTATGGTTTTCGCTCCAGAACATCCTTGGGTTCGTGAATGGGTAAATGATACTGAATATAAGGAGGATTTCAATACATTATATGATGAAGTAATGCATCAGGATAAGTTTGAAAGAACAGATATTGAAATTGAGAAGAAAGGAATGTTCATTGGGAAAAATGCCATAAATCCTATCAATAATGAAGAAATACCTATATTTATAGGTAATTTCGTTATATATGAATACGGGGCAGGGGCAGTTATGGCAGTACCAGCCCACGATCAAAGAGATTTTGAATTCGCTAAAGAATATGATATTCCCATCAAGATAGTAATTCAACCCTATGACTATGAGTTAAATATGGAAAAAATGGCTCGTGCCTACGAGAGTGATGGTGTTCTTGTAAATTCGGGAGAATTTAATGATTTGGATAGTCACTCTGCTTGTAATGCCATAACAAAGAAGCTAGAACAACTTGATATGGGATACGCTACTATAAATTATAAATTGAGAGATTGGGGTATTTCTCGCCAAAGATATTGGGGGTGCCCCATTCCTATTTTATATTGTGAGGAGTGTGGTATCATTCCAGTCCCATTTGAAGACTTACCAGTCTATTTACCAATAGATGTTTCTTTTATTAAAGGTGGTAATCCTTTAGAAACAAGTGAGAGCTTTATTAATGTAAAATGTCCCAAATGTGGTAAGAATGGTAGACGTGAAACTGACACTATGGACACTTTTGTTGATAGTTCTTGGTATTTTTTTGCTTATTGTGATCCCCCTTCAGTTGAATCCAAGGTCCCTTATAACAAGAACATTGTAAATTATTGGTGTAATGTAGATCAATATATAGGAGGCATAGAACATGCTATTATGCATTTGATTTATGCAAGATTTTTCACAAAGGTTGCTCGAGATTTAAATCTTCATAAATATGACGAGCCATTTCAATCTTTACTCACTCAGGGAATGATTAATAAAGTTCATCCTTATTGTCCTAAGTGTAATGCCTTCCTTATGAAAGCTGATTTAAAGAACATGAAGTGTAAAATATGTGGGAATACGGATCTCATACAAAAATCTGTTAAAATGAGTAAAAGTTATGGAAATACCATCGATCCTGAGCAGATTATAGAGAAATATGGGGCAGACGCTGCAAGATTCTTTATCTTATTTGGAGCAAGTCCAGCTTCAGGACTAGAATGGTCAGACGAAGGTGTAGATTATGCTTTTAGATTTATAAATAATACATTTCAAATATTAACTGAAATACCTAAAGATTTGAGAGATTCGGTAACTATTCGCGATTCGCTAATTCAATATTATTTAAACAAAACTATTAAGGAAATTACTGAAAATATGGAAAAATTAGCTTTAAGGAATGCTGTAAACAATGTTATTCAATTTATATCAGAATTAAATAAGTACAAAAGTGAAGGGGTTAAACTTGAAATTTTTAATGAATGTCAAGAAAAATTAGTATTATTGCTTCACCCTATAGCACCGCATGTTACAGAAGAAATTTGGGAACTATTGAATAAAAAAGGTTATGTAAGTTTAGCAAAGTGGCCATCTTATAATATCAAATTACTGACTCAAGAATCAGACCATAAATGGCAGTTAATGAATAATATAATAGAAGACATCAACAATATAAAAACAGCATTAAAAAAGGAATCATTGAATAAAATCTCAATAATTATTGCAGAACAGTGGAAATTAGGGTTTTATATAAAATTGATGTCTTTACTAGAAGAAACTAAGAATCAAGGAGAAATAATGAAAATTTTAATGCAGAACAACAATTTAAAAACACATGGTAAAGAAGTAAGTCAAATAGTTAGTAAAATCCTGAAAAGTGTAGGAAAATATCCAAAATTTACACTTTCCATTAAAGATGAATTTCAATTTTTTAATGAAATAAAACCCCTAATTGAGAAAAAATTCCATTCTGAAGTCAAAATTTGTTATGAAAAAGACTCAAGCGAAGTAAAAGCTACTCACGCTCTCCCAGGCAAACCCGCAATCGTTATTTCTTAAACTATTGATAGAATTAATTAAATCAAATTATATTCTTGTCTAAAATTCTATATTATTTTATTAACTTAAGATTAAATTTAATGTTATAAATTTAAATACATTAAAAATTGTTAAAAATGCAGTAAATTAAATTCAAATTATAAGAATATTATATTTAAAATATATGACTATTTATGAACTTAGTATCATCTCTACAACTGGATTTCCTTATTTTAATTCATTAATACAACCTGTTCCAGAAGGAGTAAAAATATTTCTAAGATTTTTTTGATTTTTCAAAAGAAAAATCCTTAATTAAAGATCAACTCGATGTTGCATCAAAATTCGATCTTACAGCTGGTTTAATCTCAGCTTTATTTGAATTCGCAAGAAATATTGATAAAAAGATTGAACTACTTGAATTCAAGCCTAAAAAGGATGCAACTCCTAAAAAAAGTAATAATAATAACCATAAATTTCATGGGGATGTTTTAATTACTGTACAAACTGAAAGTTTTTTATTACATAAATCTGTCCTAGAAAAGATAAAACTAATATATAAAAATTATATTAGTTCTAAAATTCCCCTTGATTCTGCTAATAATATTTATGAAAAAGAAGAAAAAATAATTCTGGAAATATTAACGGATGCTAAAGCAAGAAAACAAATATCAAAACATCGAAACGATATCAAGCGTTTAGCAAATGAATTTTTGGATGAGATGAAAGATTATGGTTTATGGGGAATTTGTATAACATCCTTCGATCTATCTCCAATAATCACCTATGGGAAGAAGTATTCAATAGAAAATGTTTTTCATATTTTGAGACATATTGGATATATACCTGAGATCGCTCCCTTAGAATGGATCTATAGACAATCTTTTTTTTCTAATGAACAAATTCAAGTTTGTATAATTAAATCGGATATAGGTCCCACAATTGAAAATAAATTGTTTGAACCATTTTTTTATCTTCTTTTTGCAGATCCTCAAAGTTATTTTGGTGAGTTCCCAGCAAAACTAACCTCTGCTTTTAATAAAATATTAGGATAACCCATCAATCGAATAAGAATATAAGTTAAATAAACATTAAATTTTAAAAAAAATTATTTAATTGATTTGTCAGCAGCTTTAATTATTTGGAATAAAGAATCTGATTGAAGAGAAGCACCTCCAACTAACCCTCCATCTATATTTTCTTTGTTAAATAAATCTTCAGCATTTTTTGCATTTATAGATCCCCCATATTGTATTCTAATAGAATCAGCAGTTTCTCTATCAAACTTTTGATCGAGAAGTTTCCTTATAAATACATGAATCTCTTCAGCTTGTTCTGGAGTAGCAGTTTTACCTGTTCCAATTGCCCAGATTGGTTCATATGCTATTATTATATTCGACATTTCATCTTTGTCTAGATCTTTGAATGTTTCATTAATTTGATATTTAATAATTTCTGTTGTTTTATTTGCTTCTCTTTCTTCTAAATGTTCCCCTATACAAACAATGGGTTTTAAATCCATAGCTAGTGCTTTTTTGATTTTTTTATTAATCAGAGCATCTGATTCTTTAAAAATATCTCTTCTTTCACTATGACCGAGAATAACGTACTCTACTCCAATATCTTTTAAAAATATAGGTGATATTTCACCTGTAAATGCGCCTTTCTCTTCAAAATACATGTTTTGTGCCCCTATTTTGATATTAGTATTACTTAAAGTATCATAAAGGGTAACCAAAACAGTAAAAGGAGCTGCAATCACAATATCAACGGTATCTATATCTTTTACCAATGGGACTAATCTCTCTAACATATCTTTTGCTTCTTGAGGAGTTCCTCGATTCATTTTCCAATTTCCCCCAATAATGGGTTTTCTCAACCTTTTTCACCTTAGATGTTTTTATAATTTTAAAATCTTCAAATTTTCGCTATAATTGTTTTATGGATTAGATCTATAAAATTCTAACGAAAATTCATATAAAAATAATCAAAAAAGGAATTTCATAGAATTAATCTGTTTTAGGAAGTTTCTCAGGTAATTTAGTAGCTTTCAACAACTTCTTAACTTCACTTACATCAGGAGCTACAATAGCGGGTAATCCTAACTGTGTACGTCTCCTTTCTATTGCTGGTTGCATAGGTATAGCTTTACCATGTTCTAAAACTGTTGATGCTTGACCTGTGTAATGAGTGGGGGCTTCTCCACGTTCCACACTCATATTTTTAAGAATTGTGAAAATTTCTGTTAATTCAACCTTCTGAGGGCACACTTCATCACAAGTATCGCATACTGTACAACCCCAAACATTGAAAGCATTTTCTGGTCCAAAAATTTTCTCTTTTAGACCTAATAAAGCATCTAATATTAAGCGTCTAGGGTTATATCTACCTTCAGTAACTTGTGCTACTGGGCATGCACCGCTACAAGTTGCACATTGATAACAATATGCTAAAGTAGTACCGATATCATTACCAAGAATTTGGTTTCTGAAATCAAAATCTATAGTTGCCATTTGAAATGATCTGTTTATCTTTGATATTAAATAGTATAACTCATTGTTAATTTTAAAATTAATTCTTTTAAAACTAAATTTTTCAATTAAATATAAACCTTTACTTCTGTACTTCTAAAGATGTGTTTTTAGTGTAACTGTTTTTATATTGTAAATGAAATTAATAAAAGTAATTAAATATTAATTCCGCCAATAATATTTAAAAAACAAACTATAAAGCAATTAATTTAAAATTTGAAATGACATGACAAATATTGAAGAATTAAGGAAATTCGGCCTTAATATCACAGAAGATATGAAACAAGGGAAAGTTATAGTTGATGTCTACACAACATGGTGCGGACCTTGTCGATTTTTAAGTCCTATATTGGAAAAATTAAAAGAAGAAGGATTAATTAAATTATTGAAAGAAGATCTTGATCAAAACAGACCTCTTGGTGAAGAATTTGGTATCACAGCTATACCTACACTTTTATTTTTCAATAACGGTGAACTATTGAACCACCCAATAGAAGTTCAAGGACAACTGCTCGTTAGAAACGGTATTATGGTTGGTGCAGCCGGGGAACAAATTCTTAGAGAAATTGTTGAAAGAATGTAGTTAAATTATATATACAGTAAAAATTTAATTTCCTTTTTATACTAATCCTTCTATATATCAAATTTTTTTAATTTGGGAATTATTGAGTTTATATTTTTAATTAGGAAAAAATATAGCTCTCATACAAATAATCTATGATTTAAATTAAAAATTTTTTATTCTATGAATTTTTTCAATATTTAAATAGAAATAAGACTGGAAAAAATAACTATGAATTTTACAAGGAAAGAATTAATTCAAACAGATGCAACCATGAATCAAATGCGTAACAGTATTCACATTTTAGCAAGTTTAATGGAAAAAAATGGAATATCTGATTTAAAAGATAGGTTAAGAAGAATGGGAAAAAATATAGCCAGAACTTACCTTCAATACTGGAAACCAACAGATAGAGTTCAAATTTCAAATTTGAAGGATGTCATTACAACCATTTATCAAAAAGTTTTGAATAGTTCCATTTCAGTTGAAATAAATAATGCTGAGAATATCGTTAGAATCCAAGATTATAGCTGTTCATTATGTAAATATCATTATGAAGATGTGGAAATAGCAGGTTGCGAAATTTTATTAGGATTATTATCTGAATATATAAATCTTTTAAATAAAGAATCTAATGAATCTGAACCTATTTTTTTAGAACCATATGAAGTAATTGATTCACGAGCTTATGGGAATAAATCATGTATTCAAGTATTTAAATATAAAATTGGGAAGGGGGATTGAAATTGGGAGCATTTCAATGGTTAATGAAAAAAATTTCTAAAATATTTGGACGCTCTACTAATGCGTTATTTTATACACTTCTTTATCGAGAAATATTAAAAGAAGTGAATGAAATTACTCATAATGAAGAAGAAAGCCTTATTATTCTTAGGGAAATTGGAAAAAGAGCAGCATATGAATCTTGTGAACGTCATTCAAGTATATTTAAATTTATGCCCGGAAATCCCAAAAAAGTATTGGATTATTTTGAAATTCTTTGGGTAGTTGTTTTTGGAAGAGAATTAGATGAATATACATATGAAGAAATTTCTAAAGAGAACTCAAAGTATAATGATTATATCTTAAAAATTAGTAAATGCCCGATTTGCGCTGGTTATGGTAATGATAACGAGGATACATTTAACTTTGATAAATTAAAAAACAAAGAAACAGAAGGATTAGCATGTGGATTGTGTGGAATGCTGGAGAGTGTTGCTAATTATATATTGAAATCAAAAAGAAATGATTATAGAATTCAAATGGTTGAGCAAGCTTGTATTGCTAAAGGAGGAGATTGTTTACAATTTATCTGTAAAATTTATGATTATAAAGAATGGAAAGACCTTATGGATTCTAATGTCCAAAAAAAATCGGTATTAAGGAAATATTTTAAAGAAACAATAGAAGAGGATGAGATTTTACAAGAAACAAAACTAGATATTGTTGATAAACTCCAAGATATTATATCAATCGATAAATTGGAAGAATATATTGATGAACCATTAGAAACTATTAAAGAAAGATTAGCTGATATTATTAGAGACAAATTAAATATGGAACCCGAACATTTCTTTGACTATTTTAGAAATTATGAAGATGATATGATTCGTATTATTGGATATCTTGGAACTCATCTTTTAAATGAATATGGTGGGTTATTAGAAAAAACCTTAAAAAATGAATGGTTTGCTAAAGTTCTTGGATATTTGTTTAAACAACTCAAAGAAATGACCTTATTATTCATTCCCCTTGATGTAATCCGTGATTATAATGAATTGTTAGTAAACTTTTTAGAGGGATTAGCCCCTCCCGAAATGGTTGAAAATATAAAACTTTTTACTGGTAGAGATACGATTAATTATATTTTCGAAGGATCTCAGTTGGCATTAGAAAACCTAGGTATTGATTTTTCGGAATTGAAGGAAAATGTATGGGAAGAATTAAAACAAGAACGTGAAGATGGATTGATTTCTTCAGATACTTCTGCTATTGATAAAACTCGTGAGAAAGTACCTCAAATTATTAATATTGTTCAAGAATTTTTAATGATTATTAATGATATACTTACTTTACCTATAAGAGTATTAATATCGGAAAGTCATTATGGATTAAAAACAGCAATTAATTCAGTGGTTTCAGAAGAAGAAGGTTTATATGGTTCAATTCGAGAGCGTTTTGATAATATTTTTGACCAAATTCAAGAAATTCGTAAATAATTTTTTGAGATGTAATTTTCTATAGCATTTTTTTTTCATTTGAATCCAAGATTATATATTTATTTTTTATGGATATACAAAATTTAGGATTTAAATACAAAAGCAACATAAATTGAAATAATTAGTTTAAATCAAATTAAAAAAAAACAAAGAAAATTTTGTGATTAAATTGAGAAAAGAAGAAAAAAAAGTAGTCATAGAATTATCTACTGCGATAGTGCTTACTATAGTTTCAATGACAATCTTTTCTATTCCTCTGTTAGGAATTCCCTCGTTGGGGGGCATCTTATTTCCTGGTAATGGATTATGGAAGATTACAGGTGAAGTTCCAAACGCAGAAATATTAAGAATTCCCGGCCTTAATGATGAGGTTAATGTCATTAGGGATGAGTGGGGTATTCCTCATATTTACGCTTCAACGGATCTAGATCTTTCTTTCGCTCAGGGATATGTTCATGCTCAAGATAGATTTTTTCAAATGGATATGGTACGGCGTCAAGTTAGAGGCAAATTATCCGAGATTTTAGGTGAAGAACTTTTGACAACTGATCAATTTTTTCTTGCCATGGGTATGGAGCATTGGGCGATCAAAACATTAGAAAAGCTAACAGAAATGTATGAAAATGGAACAATTGATGGATTACCCAATTTTGAAAGATATGTAGATGGAATAAATTATTACTTAAATACACATAAACATGAAAAACCTTTAGAATACTATCTCCTTAATTTTGAACCCACTGAATGGACCCTGTTAGATTCGTTATGTTTGGTACAAGAAATGGCAAGACAAATGACATGGGGTTATGAAGATTTTTATAGATTAATTAACTATGAAGCATTGGGTCCTACTAATTATACAGAATTATTTAGTTCTTTTCAACCATATCAAATTCCAATTTGCCCTAATTATGGAGATTATGGACCAATACCAAAAATGAGTAGTGTGATTTTCAAATCTAAACCATCATTAATAAATGCGATTACCGATTTTTTAGCTAGTTTAGAGAAAATTGACTCTGAAAAGAAAATATTAGATTCCCAAGAAGCAATTGGCTCAAATAATTGGGTAGTAGATGGTACTAAAAGCAATACAGGAAAACCGATACTCTGTAATGACATGCATTTAGCATGGCTTATGCCCGGAATATGGTATGAACAACATCTAGTATCAACTGAAACAGATCTCAATATATATGGTTTTGCTATACCTGGAATGCCACTTTGTGCTGTAGGACATAATGAATATGTAGGATGGGGGTTTACTAATACTGGTTATGATGTTCTAGATTGGTATTATTATGATGTAGTTAATGACACTCATTATATTTATGATGGGTCACCAACAGCATACAATTATCGGACCCATGAAATTAGAGTGAAAGGGGGTAGGACTGAAATCTTAACAGTAAAAGAAACCGTTCATGGACCTGTATTAAGTGATTTAAGAGATTTTGGTCTACCATTGGCATATGGGGATGTTGTTATTGCCCCAAAATGGACAGGAAATGATTATTACTATAATTTCTTGGCTGGAGATGGATTTGGTCGTGCTCAGAATAGAACTGAATTCGATGAAGCATCAAAATATTGGAGTACTTTAGCTCAAAACATAGTATATGCAGATATACATGGTAATATTGCTATTAGACCTACTGGAAATGTTCCTATTAGAGATGATTCCAAAATTCCACCAGGACATCTTGGAAACGGTACTATTCCTTATAACGGTTCTAATGGTGAGGGAGAATGGATTGGATATATTCCATTTGAAGATTTACCAAACACAATTAATCCTCCTCAAAAATATTTAGCATCTGCTAACCAAATTGTTGCTGGTCCTAATTGGAATTATTCAAAATATTTCCTTCAAAATGAATATAGTGATGGTTATAGAGCAAGAAGAATTAATGAATACCTTTCAAATATTCCTGATGGTACTGCAAGCATAGAAAAGATGAAAGAATTACAACACGATGTAAATTCATCAGCTGCAGAAGCTTTTACACCCTATATAGTAGATCTTATTAAGTTTCAATATGGTTCAACTCCTCCTACTATAATCGCAGATGTTTTAGCAGAATTAGAAGGGTGGAGGTATGTAATGGATAAAAATTTAGCTGCACCTACAATTTATAGGAAATGGAGAGATTATTTCATGGATAATACATTCAATGATGAACTTAATAAATTTGGAGTCGTAGGAAGCCCTAGCATAGCTGTTTTGGAATACCTTATGAAAGAAGATGAGACATCTCATTGGTTTGATGATGTAGACACTCCTATGATCGAAACTAGGAATGAAACAATGTTGGTTGCTTTAAATGATACAATTGATTGGCTTGAAAATTTCTACGGTTCTTCTGATCCATCAACTTGGAAGTGGGGTGAAATTCATCAAGTTTATTTTGAACATCTCACCGGATTAGAAGCTTTAAGCAAGGGACCTTATCCATATGATGGAGAAGGACGTACAGTAATGCCCTCTAATGTAAATATAAGATCTGGAATTGGAATAGCTCGTGGTGGAGCTTCAGAGAGATTGATTATTGATTTTAATAATATTGATAATTCAATAAGTGTAATTCCTTCAGGAGAACGAGGATATCCTAATTCAAAGCATTATTCTGATCAATTAGAACAATTATATTTACAGGGGAAATATCACACTCAATATTTTGGCTACTTAAATACCAATTTTCCTACAAGTTCAATAGAATCTACAATAACTTTTATACCTGATGGAGGTTCATAGAAATGAAAATTAACCTCGATAGAGAAATGCAAATTTTTATATTAAGTATAATAGTTGCTTTAGTACTAGCATCCCTTTTAATTCTAATCCCTATATGGCAACTTATTATATTAGCGGGTATTGGTGCGGGAATACTTAATAAAACTATGAAAAAAGGTACTTTAAGTGGCGCTATAGGCGTTTTCATTTACTGGTTAATTTATACGATTCATGGGATGATAACCAAAAATACTTATGTTTTACTTGATCAATTTGGTGCTCTTATTATCGGTCCAGGATTTGGATGGTTGCTTCTTATACTTATTTTACTATTGGGAACATTATTTGGAGCATTAGGAGGAGCAATTGGTAGTGGTGCTATGATCTTAATAAAACCACGATTTAAAAAATGGGTTTCTAAAAATAGAGATATAGTTCAAACTTTAGATAATAAATAGAATATTTTTTTCTCATATTTTTTTATTATCATTATTTTTATTATGATTTTTTAATTTTTCAGAATGGTAAATCTCATAAAACCAATTTATTATGTATTGAAAGAAAAATCTTTCACGAAGTACATCGTAATGGGATTTACCTTTCAGACTTGTTAACTTAGCAATATCCTCAGATCTTATTTTTTCTTTAGCTACTAATTCCATTCGGGTCACAAATTGATCTCTAAGTTGAATCCTTCTTAGAATAATTGAAAGAGCATTTGAGATTTTTTTTACTAATTGTTGAAGTTCAGATTTCAGATCTAGCTTAAATTCATCAATTTGTTCAAGATAATTTTTTATCTTTCTTAATATTAATTCTTTCTTATAATAATCAATGAGTTCTTCATTATTTAGAATATCTGAAAGAAATGTGACAATTTTTTCTTTAATATTCTCATCAATTCCAATATTTTTAAGTTCTTCTCCCAATTTTAAAATAAATTTGTTTTTCAAATACTTTCTATATTTTATAATAATCGCTTCAGATTCTCTTTGATCTGAGCAAATTTCAATAAGTTCTCCTTTAGGTGTTGAATAAGTAAAACCTAAACCCTGGGGTCCCAATCCTCCAAGAAGAACCATAGATAAACTATAAAAATTATAATTATATTTATCTAAAATTTTACTTTGATTTTTTAGAATGTTCTGTGGGGACACGAGATGTTTCTTGGTCTCACGATACTCACGTTCTTCTTCTAAATCATAATAAAACATACGATATTTATAAATTACACTAAATTCGATTAATCCATTGTCCTCATTCGAAAGGAGATTCCTTTCATCTTCGAAAAACCTATTTGAATACAAATAATTTTTATGAAAAGCATCAAAAAAATTCTCTATAGGGCTTAAATTTCTAATACTTAGACCATAAATTGTATATTGATCAAAAAAAACATGCTTAATATAATACATTAGCCCGTCTCGATCTGGAAAGTATGAAATTGGGCTACTTATGAAATATTCATAAAGGTCTCTAGGCATTACTTTATAGACAAATAATATAAATGAGTCTGATGTTCTACCAAATAAATCGTTTAAATTAGATAAAAATAATTTATTTTCTTTTTTCTTTTTGAAATTATTAAGATTTTGCTGGTCTATTTCTGTTAATTCCTTTTCTAATAAACTAAAATTATTACAAAATCTTAATATTTCTATTATTTCTCCCAATGCGGAAGTCTGATATCCATTTGATATTTTATCTGTACAGTTTAAAAGTAATTTTGAAATAATATCAAATCGATTTGGAATACGAAAAATGTCGAGAAAAATATTAAAATCGATAGAACTATCAATTAATAACTCAAAAGCTTTAAATTGTCCAGATTTAAGACACTTTGCGAGTTTATCATAAAATGATATCTCCCGTTTCTTTTTATCTTTTATCTTCAATAATTCTGACTTAAATTCGAAAAAAAGTTGATTTGATATCATTATTAAGCTATCAAGTCAAAGGAAATACAAGAAAATAAAACTTTGCTTATGAAAAATATAATTATTAAATTCGATTAATCTAACAATTCAGCAATTTTTTTAGAAACACTTTGAATGTTTAAGAAAACCATACCTAATGAAGCGTCGGATTTTGCTAAAGTACATAAAATAGCATTTTCACCAGCTTTTGATAAAATTATTATTCCATCAACACCCTCTATAAGAATTCGCTTTAAATCTCCACGAGCAAGTTCCTCAACTGCTCTTTCTGAAACACTAAGAATTGCTGCGCTCATCGCACTTACGATCCCATCGTTCACATCTCTCGCAAGAACAGAACAGATTGGTAAGCCTTGTACACTTACAATTGCAGAACCTTGAATGTCAGAGTTAACGGCTTCCATTCGCCTTAAGAGATCGATGAGTTCGCTGATGTTTTCGCTCAAAGATTTATCAACTTAAATAATAATGAGTTAATGATCTAATAAGATAATAATATAATAATAGTATTTTTATTTTTATTTTTGATCTAATTTTAATGTTAACTTTATTAATAAAGTTAATACTTATTTAAAAAATATTTTTATCAAAATCCGTATTAGTAATTTTAATGACTGAGAATCAAAAAATAGAAAGTGAAACTAAAGAAGAAAAAAGTAAGGAAGAATTAGAGAGAGAAGAAGAAGAAAAACAAAAAATTGAATCTCTTAAGAAAGCCGGGAAAATTGCTCAAGATGTAAAGAAGTATATCAAACCAAAAATCAAAGTAGGAACAAATGTGTATAATTTAATATCTGAAACTGAAGCAAAAATTGAGGAATTAGAGGGCCTATGCGCTTTTCCAGTAAATTTATGCCTAAATAATATTGCAGCACATTATACATCTCCTATTAAAGATGATGGCACGGAAATTAAAGAGGGGGATCTAGTTAAAATCGATTTAGGAGTTCATATAGATGGATATATTGTTGATACTGCTTTTAGTGTGTGTTTCAATGAAGATGAATCCCTTGAAAATATCATTCAAGCTACTGAAGTTGCTCTTGATGCGGCAAAAATGATGACTAAACCAAAAACGAATACTCGGGATATTGGTAAAAAGATTGAGGATATTGTTAAAGGTTTTAATTATAATCCAATAAGTGATTTAGGGGGGCATCAGATAGAAAGATGGACTGTTCATGGGAAAAAACAGTTGCCTGAATTAGGATCCCAGGGAGGTGATGTAATGGAGACCGGTGAAGTTTTTTCAATTGAGATTTTCGCTAGTACTGGTGAAGGATCGGTTCATAACACCCAATATTCATACATTTATGAAATTAATCCTTATTCTGGTAGAGTTCCATTACGCAGAAAAACTTCTAAGCAAATTTTAGGTTATATCAATAAAAA
>CP070831.1:2372478-2416871 GCA_020344955.1 Promethearchaeota archaeon
CATAAATTATTAAATAAAAAAAAGGAAAATCTAAGAGAATTAGAAAAAACAGGTAAGGGTTCGAATTACATCAAAGAATTAAGCGATATTGCTCTAATCCAACTAGAATTGGAAGAATATGTAGAATCAGAAAAGAATTATTTAATCTGTTTAAAACATTTTAGAAAACAAAAAGATAGCTTAGGTCAAGCAGCCGTTCATGGTGTTTTAGGGACTTTATATTTTAAAAGTAGTGATTATCATAAATCCATTCAGTCCTTTGAAAAAGCTTTTAATATTTATAATGATTTAAAACAAACTAATGAGCAAATTACATGTTTGATTGGTATAGGAAATAATTATCTCAAGTTAAATAAACTTGATGAAGCATGTGATACATTTTTGGATTGTAGTGCAATTTGTTCAGATAATAATGATATCTATCATTTATTAGATTGTTTAGGAAATTTGATTCATATTCATGAATCACTTGAAAAATGGGATGTTGTTTTCGAGCTTTATAAAAAGACATTAAAAGCATTTAAACAAATTAAAGATAATAAAGGTGTTATAACATCTTATTATAACTTAGGAATATTACAAAAGCAAAATAATAATCTTCAAGAAGCTCTTAGATATTTTAAAAAAGGAACTAACACTGCAATTGACGCGAATTACACAGAACTAATAATTAAAGGTCTAGGTTACATTGGTGAGATTTTGTTTTATATTGGAGAAATTAAGGAGGCAAAAAACCAATTTATAAAAGCCTTAAATATTGCTAATAAAGTTCAAGCTAAAAATGCTATAATCCAAATTCGAATTCTATTAAAATCTCTTGGGATGGATGATCATGCTATTTTTAAAGAACTTAGAGAATTTGAAGAATTCCAAAATTGAATTATCTAAGAAAAGAAGAATAGTTGATATCTTAATTAGGATCAATGTAATGAATACAAAGCTCACGTAGCATTTAAGCGATTTTTATAATCTTCTTTTGTAGCCTTTCTCAATGCTGCTTCTCCACATTTATCACATGTGGATTGTTGTGTATGTGCAAATTCTCCGCAAGCATCGCAGATAAGTGTAAAAGTTTTTTTGAATAATTTCGGGTCCAATATAATTCACTCTTTTGTATAAATTATCTTTTAAAAAGAAAGAGATTGATTCCTTTTAATTCTTTTCATAGTCAAATATTTGTGTCCTAATTTTATGATAAGATAAAATCAACGTTGATTTTTGAGTAGTTTTAGATAAGATTTTTAAATTATCATTTGTTGAAAATACATAGTTCACTTGTTGAATCAACATAGTGAAATTTTTTAAATACAAACCACATAACGGTTCTATTAATCCAATTTAAGAAAAATATAAATAAAATTTAGGTTGGCATAATAAAATGAAAATTTTACTCATTTATCCTCCATTCCAAGTTGGCAAAGGTATGGGAAAAGTTATGTTAAGTCCTCCTTTATCTCTTTTAACGCTTGCAGGAGCTGTCAGTGATCTTGGTCATGAAATTGAAATCCTTGATATGAATGTAGATTATAATTATGATATCGATAAGTTAACACTTAAAATAAAGCAATTTGATTTAGTAGGAATTACATGTATGACAAATACATTCAAAACTGTATTAAATATTTGCAAAATTGCTAAAAAGTGTAATATTCCCACAATTTTAGGTGGTTTTCATCCAACGTTAGTTCCTAATATTATTGAAGATTTCAAATGTATAGATATGATCTGTCGTGGAGAAGGTGAGGTTACTTTTAGAGAATTACTTAAAGGTAAACCAAAAAATCAAATTCTAGGTTTATCTTTTAGAGAAAATGGTGCTGTGATTCATAATCCAGATAGACCATTTAAAAATAATTTAAACCGACTTCCATTTCCTAAGAATGATTTAGTTGATCCCAAACCATATCATTATATATGGGTTCCAGCATGGGTTTGTGAAACTTCAAGAGGTTGTCCATTTAATTGTAATTTCTGTTGTGTCACCCAATTTCATAAAGGTAAATATCGAACTAAATCTCCTAATAGAGTAATAAGAGAATTATTACAATTACCAAATACGACTAAACTTGTATTTTTTACAGATGATAATTTCAGTTTACAAAAGAAGCGAATTATAAGGATTTGTGAACTTCTAGAAAAAACGAAATTAAGTAAACGATTAATGTTTGTCTGCCAATCGAGAGTCGATGATATCGCTAATAATCCAGATATGGTTCAAGCAATGTCTAAAGCGGGTTTTATTTGTTTCTTTTTAGGATTTGAAAGTTTTAAGCAAATCTCTTTAAATAATATGCAAAAACAATATAACCTTGATAAAGTTCGTAAGTGTATAAAAATATGCCACAAGAATGGGATTATGGTTTTTGGGTCTTTTATTATAGGAAACATTGGAGAAACTGTTGAAGACACATGGAAAACGTTTAAATTAATGAAAGATTTAGAAATTGATATGATGATGACTAATCCCATTACACCATTTCCAGCTACGCCCCTTTATGACGAAGCTGTTAAAAATGGATGGATTCCTGAGGATTTTAGATGGGAGAAATGGGATATAACTCCAGTTATGAATACTCCAGATATGACAATTGATCAAATACAAGACTTATTAGATGAGAGTTATAGATTTTTCTATAATGATATAGGTTATTTCCTTTTTGGCAAGAAATTATTAAGACTCTTATTTAATCCTAAGTTTTGGTGGTATAGACATGTCGCATTTTCAGTTCTTACAAATGGACTAACTAAATTCTTAATAAAATTAGATTAATGTATTTATATGTTTTATTGTTTTTAATAAAATCAATTAATAAATAAATTGTTTTAAAAATTAAATAGTCTATGATTAAAGCAATTACATTTGATCTCTGGAATACAATATTTACAAACAAATTTTATTCAAATTTGCGATTAAAATGTTTAACTCAGTTTTTAGAGAGTAATGAAATATTTTATTCTTCAGATAAAATAGATAATGCATTTAAATCTGCATTTTATTTACCAGAACGTTATTATGAGAAAAATCTTCATATATATACAAAAGAGCGAATATCAAAATTATTTCATTTTCTTAACCTTGAGTCAACAAATTTAGATCGGAATTTACTTAAAAACAAATTTGAGGAGGTAATGTTAAAGGAACCACCGCTTTTAAAAATCGGATTAAAAAAAACATTAGAAGAACTATCTTCAGATTACAAAATTGGACTTATTTCAAATACTGGAATAACTCCTGGGCGTATAATTGATAAAGTTTTTAAAAAATATGAAATCTCCAAATTTTTTCAAGTAAAGATTTATTCTGATGAGATTGGTTACTATAAACCTCATCCTATTTTGTTTAAGACAGCATTAAGAAAATTAAAATGCTTTCCACAAAACTCAATCCATATAGGAGATAAGTTAGAGACAGATATTCAAGGAGCTAAAGATTGTAATATGCTTACAATATGGATTAATGATTCTGATTCCCCTAAATCAAAATCAATTCAACCTGATTATGAAATACAACAAATTTATGATGCTGTGGAGATAATTAAACAGATAGTCTAAATCGAATTATTCAAATTCAGATTAATAGTAATTAATTATAAATAATGTTATTTTCATTTTTAATTTAAAAGGCTTTCATACCAAGATAGTTGTTCTAAAACTTATGAATAAGTGTCCATATTGTCAAAATCTAATTGAGGAGCATTGGTTATATTGTAGGGCGTGTAATAAACCATTAATCACCAATCTGAAGGATGCTTTAGATAGAAGTATAAAATTTCCTTATGATAAACCAGAGATATATCACTTAGAAGTTGAAGAACAAAGCGATGTTTTCAATGATGTTGTAATAGAAGACAAAGAAATTGATGAAAAGATAAAAGAGATTGATCAAGCTTTAGAAAGTAAAGAAATTGCTGGAGCGCCAATACCAGGTTCTTTATTAGTAGAAAAATCAAGTTTGTATTATAAAAAAAGAGATCTACCAAAAGCCCTAAAAAATCTTGAATTGGCAATAAAAAATTTTGAAGAAGAAAACGATTTAATTAATTTAGCTATTTGCCATAATGAAATTGGTATTATCCATGAAGATAATGGTTTTTTTGATCAAGCAATATATCATTTCAACAGATCTTTAGAGATTCTTAAAGATATAAATGATATCCATAAAATAATAAAAGTTCTAAACAATTTAGGAAACATTTACTTCTTAATCAATGATTTAGAACAATCATATCATTTTTATCAAAAAGCTTTTAAATTATCTAAACAGGAAAATTTAGAATTTGAGGAGATAAAATCTAGCAGTAATTTAGTGGAAGTTCTTTATTTGTTAAAAGATTTTAACCGAATTAAAAAAATATTAGCTAGAAATTCAGAATTTTTCAAAGAAAATGAAGATATCTATGGAATAATTCAAACAGAAATAAAGTATGGAAAGCTATATTTTATTATGGGTGAAGATTATGATGAGTCATATCAACATTTAAATATAGCTTTAGAATTAATTAATAAATTAAGTGAAAACATCTCACTATATATTAAAGCAAAATTAGAATGGGAATGTTATTTATATCTTGGAAAGATTTATCGAGTGAGAGATAATAGTACAAAAGCGGAAGATTATTTTATTCGAAGCCTTGAGAGTGTCCGTATTTTTGAGATTAGAGATAATATTAAAGAGGGAGAGATATTAGAGAATATTGCAGAACTATATCTATTTAAAGGAGAAAGTGAGAAATCTATTGAATATTATGAATTATCTGGTGAGATTTATTATAAATTTGGAGATAATGTTAAAAATGCTGAAAATAAGTTTAAAAGAGGAAAAATATATTTAGAATTTGAAGAAAACATAACCAAAGCAATGAATTATTTCGAAGAAGCCTTAGAAATTTATGAAGACCTAGAATATTCTAAAGAGTCTGCTACCATCCTTCATAAATTAGGAGATATATATGTTAATGAGGGGATGGTAGAAACAGCGGTTTCATATTTTGAAAGAGCTCAAGACTATTATCAAAAAATCCAAGATGATTACAATACAAAATTATTAAATGAAAAAATTAGATCTTTAAGTAATTAGAAAGTAATTTATTGATTATTACTCCTTCTCATAAATTTCAAAATCCTCCTTTTTGTAAGTTTTTATGTCATATTCCTCAAATCCAATACCTCTAATGAAGGAGTACGAGACTTTATTATCTCTATATACTTCAGTTCTAATTTCTTTCAAATTCGGGAAGTTATCTTTTATATATTGCCAACTTGCCATACCTAAAACCGAACCAAGACCTCTTCTTTGAAATCTAGGAATAACTGCTAAAGCAGTGATTATTGCATACTCATTATTTCTTCCCTCAAAATCAAGAAGGATAAATGCGGCATCAACTCCATATACTTTGGCAATCAAAAAAACCGTTTCAGGATAATCAAGAATTTTCTGCAAATCAGTTTTTGTAATTGGTCTAAAAGGTGTGTTACTCGTAAGCCAAGCCCGATTATATATATCTTTCAAAATATCGAGGTCTTCTTTAGTTGCTTTTCTAATTTTAGCCTTGATAATGTTATGTTCTATTTTATCTTTTAATTTTGCTTCAAACTCTTGTGTTATTTTCTCAACGGGAAGTTTCATTTGAATGTAAACCATCCCATCTCTATAAAGTTCTTCTCCAACCTTATCAATTTCAACTTTTTGCTTTTTCTTTGTTTCAATAGATAAGAAAAAAGCTCTTATTTTTCTCTTTTTAAGATCAAGTTTTTTTTTTCGGTTTAATTTTGGATATGACATAATTGTGAAGTGAAAAAATTATGAATTTAAGCAAATATATTTAAATTATCTCTAATTTGTCTCTCCATTGTTTCATTTAAAAGCGCCTTTTCTCTTAATTTTGCAATACCTAGCTGAATTCTCTTTATAAGGTTCGGATCCTTTATCATATTTTTCCGTTCGCAAGAAAATTCAAAATTAGATCGTACAGCCATATCATTCTCAATTCTTTCATTCAAAATATTCTTCAAATTAATGAAAGTTTCAGATATATTTTCATAGATATTATTCAAATCATTAGTAATATATCCTGGAAGTACAATATTCATATACTCTTCCATATTACTCTCATCTTCAATAAACATCGCATATACAGGTAAATAAATCCATTGTATTGGTCTAGAAAATAAATCTGATTGGTTATCGTTAAGAGCCCATCCTGTTAATATTTGAGCTTCTTGTAAACAACTTTCTTGTTTTATTTCTATTATTTCTTTAATTTTTGAAAATAAATCTTCTATCTGCGTTTTCAAGCTAGTTAACTCAAATATTTTTTCTTGTTTTTCACTTTCAAATTCCGTTAATCTTTTATCTCGATCTTTTAGTTTTATGTGTAATGATTCCTTAAATTGTGCTAATTTTTGCTTTGCCTCAACATCAATTTGGGATGCTTGCTCCTTATATTCATAAAATTTTTGGTGAAGGGTTTTAATTGATTCTAAAAACTTAACTGCTTCTTCATTTAGATATGAAAACTGATTTTCAAAATGAGGAATAAGATCCTCGAAAACCCTAGTTTTTAAAGAATCACTGTTTATAAAGAATTTATTTTTTTTAATCATTTCATCAAGATGCCTTTCAAATGTTTTAAATAAAGTTGAAATGTTTTCAATTATTCTCTTTTTCTCAATTACATTCCATTGATCAATTTTATCCTGCTCAAATTTTGTTTGATCATCTACTTGAATGATGTCAATCGAAGTAGAAGTTTTAGTAATTTGGCTCGTATACCTTGAATCAATATCTTTTAATTGAACATTTAGATCTATTAACCACTTGCTTACTTCCTTATTTATTAGTTCAATTTGAGTTTTCCATCTTAAGGCATTCCCTTTCATTGTATTTATTATTTGACGATAACCCTCTGAGATATTCAATGCATTTTCAGTTGAAATAACAGTGTCTAATACCGTATAATCCGCAATCGGTTTATAATCTATAAGAGGAATAATTCTTATCAAGGTCTGAAGAAATTCTGGATTGATTAGACCTTCAATTTTAAGAGTTTGAAATTCAGATTCTTCTCCTTCACCAATTTCTTCAGCTTCCTTATCTTTATATGTTAAGATATCAATGAGTACATTTAATTGCTCAATTTTAGGCCTGTTATCTACATTTCTAAGAATATGACCGATCAAAGGTTGACGAGGAGGATTAGAAAACGTTCCACTCTTATTAAAGAGATTCAATCCATCTAACATTATATGAGTACTAATTACTCCTTGTATGCTTAAGATAGGCCATAAAAGTCGTGAAAAAGATATAATTTTTTCATTTTTCCCTATATCTTTTGTTAAAAGATAAAAAGCGAGAGCTAATTCATCATTCCCTTGAATTGAAAGGGGATGAGAAATTTTTCTAATAAAAAATGGTAATAAATATT
The DNA here is from genome assembly GCA_020344955.1 of Promethearchaeota archaeon. Taxonomy (GTDB): domain Archaea; phylum Asgardarchaeota; class Lokiarchaeia; order Sigyniarchaeales; family SOKP01; genus Loki-b32. The sequence continues at coordinate 2,379,903 of CP070831.1, forward strand.
GATTTCCGTGAACAGACATAGATAAAATCTTGATTTTTTAATTATCTTCTATATAAAATTATTCTCAATATATTAAATTTAAAGCGATTTGGTTTTAAAATTTTAATCATTTTTTAAAAGATAATAAAAAATAAGACTCTCAAATGAATAAATCTGAATTAAATTAGAAAAATTAGAGATGAAAATAAAATTATTTGAGTTGTTCATAGTTATTAGCTATTACTAAAATGAGGAGTGCTAATAATATTATTAATGGTGGTAAAATAGCTCTTACATGAGGCAAAGCAGCTACATCAAGAACACCTTGGAGAATTCTTCCTCCAATGAAACAAAGCAGGAATCCAATAGCATTCAATGCATAAGATTTTCTCAATACTCCAAAAGTCTTCCAAGCCAAGTATAGGAAGATAAAAGGTATTAACGCAAGAAATAAGGGCATAAAAATAAAATTAAACAAAAATCTCCCAAGTGGATACTGCCAAGAACCAATAGTTACCTTAATAATATTATCTGTTATACCATAAATAGCAACAAAATCAGGATCCATAAAAAGCCATTCTGATAAAGTTAAAGCCAAAATTCCTATAATAATTGGAAGGATAAACAACGCTCCACGAACAACTAGTTTGAGGTTATTTTTATTTCTAAACCATCCACTCACTGATTTTCCTTTCTCTGAATTAGCATCTATCTGAGTATCAGGAGGAATTATTAATATTCCTAATACTCCAACGGCACAAGCAGTTCCTAACCAAGTAAAAAATGTAGCTAATCGATAATTTAACATCAAAAATGCAACAACGTCATCACCATTAGCACCTGTAAAGAGTTCTGGAGCGAAAAAATAATAAACTATGAAAAACACCCGTGCAATCCCAAAGCACAAAAAGAATAAGCTAAAAAATAGCCAGTATAATTTCTTTGAAGTTCGATATCTTATAAATAAGAAGTAGAAAAATAGTAAGAAGAAATAACCTACAATAATGAAATAGAGGCCCATTTCTAGTGCTTCCCAGAAACCAAGGTATTGGAAATTTTGAAAAAACATAATTTATCAATTTTGTTTTTAACTTTAAAAAAAAATATAATATTATTATTATATTCCTATTATAAAAATTTATTTTAATTTACTCGTAATATCTCAAAATACAAATATTATAATACACTTTTTAATAATGTATGAAAATTGAGGATAACATAGAAACATTCAATTCACTAGTTAAACGTCGAGGATTTATTTGGGGACCTTCTCCAGAAATTTATGGTGGTCTAGCAGGATTTTACTCCTATGGCCCCGCTGGAATGGCTTTAAAAAATAATATACTAAATCTATTTAGACAAGAATTACGATATTTTGGATTCGGAGAAGTTGAATGTCCAACGATTATGCCTGAGATAGTTTGGATCGCATCAGGACATTTAGACCGTTTTATTGATCCTGTTATAAAGTGTGATAAATGTAGTACTCTTTATAGAGCCGACAGATTCCTTCAGGAACAGCTACCAGATCAATTGATAGATGGATTATCATTTAAAGAAATGGAGAATTTGATTCAGCAAAACAATCTATCCTGTCCTAAATGTGACACACCTCTTAATAAAATAGAAGAATATAATCTAATGTTAAAGACTCAAGTAGGTAATGATGTAACCGCATATCTAAGGCCAGAAACAGCCACAACAACTTATTTATTATTCAATCGTTTAGATCAAGATGCGAGAAGACAATACCCGATTAAAATTTATCAATTTGGAAAAGCATATCGTAATGAAATATCGCCACGGCAAGGAGTTCTTCGGGTGAGGGCATTTGATCAATTTGAATTACAACTGTTTATCAGCAAACAACAAGAGATGGAATTTGAAGATTATGAAGAAATTAAGAAGAATACATTACCATTATTAGATTGGAAAAATCAAGAGAAGAACTTTTATAAACCTGAAATTATCTCATTAGAAGATGCTATTAATAAAAATATCCTTAAAAAACCAGCATTTGCATATTGTCTTTATATCTCTTACTATTTAACTATAATACTGGGTATTCCAGAAGAATTAATTAGATTTAGACAACATTCATTAAATGAACGTGCTCATTATGCAGATGATGCGTGGGATTTGGAAATAAATACAAGGCAATTTGGATGGGTAGAAATTTGTGGAGTCCATGATAGAACAGATTATGATTTAAAAAGACACGCAGAATTTTCAAAACAGAATTTTGAAGTTAACATGAATCCTGAAACAGAATTTAAAGAGATTCCTCAAGTACTCGAAATAGCATTTGGAATTGATAGAATTATTTACACTTTACTAGAAACAACCTTTTATGTAGAAGAAGGAAGGATAAATTTAAGACTTAGCCCAGCATTAGCTCCGAATACCGTAGCGGTCTTTCCACTCGTTAAAAATAAGGAAAATATTAGAAATTTAGCACTAAAAATTCATAGAAATTTATTAGAAAATCGAATTAACTCTTTTTTTGATGCTGCAGGATCAATAGGTAAAAGATATAGAAGACAAGACGAAATTGGTACAACTTATTGTATTACTATTGATTACGAATCTTTAAAAGATAATTCAGTCACTATTAGATTCAGAGATTCAATGGAACAAGAAAGGGTTAACATAAACGACTTGGTCGATATGTTAAGAAAAAAATTCAGAAATTCTAAGTAAGTCAGCTTATTATAAATTCTTCTTTTTAGAAAGTATAAATTTTTAATAGATTTCAAATCTTCGACACTTGACATATATTATGATCTTTTTGATATGGTCAGAAAAAATTTTAAAGAGAAGGATTTTTTACAAATATAATTTAAAAAGTAAACTTTGGTAAATACTTATTTAATAGCTATATTTAATTAAAAATGAGATTTTTAACTATATTTGATGTAGGAAAAAGTAGAAGGAATAAAAGCCAAAGTCTTAAAATAATTTTATGTCTATTTTTTACATTCATAATTTTTCTAAACTTAGTATTTATTAACCTGAATGAATTTACCAATAATAATTCCGAAGAGATCTTCTCTTCAAATGAGAATGATTTTGATAATAACACTTTTAACAATCCACAAACAGCTTCAGCTGTTTCAATGCTTCAAAATCCATTTACTAAAAATTTTGATCTTCTACGTAATTTTTTTGAGAACAGATATCAATCAAGTTTAGATTTTGATATACCCACTTATTATAGATATGGAGATAGCAATGGTGACATTGTAGATGGTACAATTTTCTCAGAAGATAACTTACTTTATTACAATTCATTAATGAAGATGGAAATAAATGATTTTGAAAGTTTTGACACATATTTAGATTTGAAAGGAACTAATCTATGGTTTGAAGGCAATGTTAATGATTATAAATATGGGTTTGTTAAGTCGATTGATAATATAACAGGAGATATTAAAGACGATAATAGATATTTGACTGATAATTTAATGTCAGTATTTTTATTAATTGAAAACATTGGAGCTGAAATTGATGATATTTCGGTAAATGGAGAAACTCCTGAAGATTCAATTGATGAGATTTTCTTTTTAGTGAATTCTTCTGAATTTTGGGATACAGACCCTATATACAATGGATTTACTCATTATAATTCTTCCAGTACTAAGTATTCTGAAAGTAATTTTTATGCTATTTTAGCAAATCTCTTAATCCATAGAACTTATAGGAAACTTGGTTTAGATAATGCCATACGAGATAGAGCTTTGGAAGTTGCAAATCTTACTATGATTGATATGGTTGATAATGAATATATGTGGAATGAAGTTGATGATGCCTTTTATCATGATGCGAATATGGATTGGGATACATCACTTGCTGGGCAGAAACGTTATCACTTACGCACAAATGCTTTGGGTATTATTACTTTGTTAGAATTTTGGACTGAATCAGGGATGAAAAATGATTCAATATATTATAAAAATGCAATTCATTTATATAACAGCTTAGAATATCTATATGATAATGGTTTTTATATGAAAGTTGCCAATCCTGGATGGGCAGGTTATGCTGATACTAGTAAAGACTTAAGAGATAATTCTATAATGATGAGTGCTTGCTTGAAATTATTTAAAGTAACAGGAAATATAACTTACTACAATAGGGCGTTAACCTTATACAATTCTATAGAAAATAATCTATATGATACTATAGGTGGTGCAATAGCATATGATTTTTCCTTAACTAATACAACCAAATCGTTTCTTTCTAACCTTCAGTTATCTAAGGCATATTTAAACGCTTTTGAAATTTATAACAGCACAGATTTAGATGGCGCATATAATGTATCTGGAGAAATTCCAGATTTTACATTCAATCAAGATTATTTGAATTTGACATCAACCTATTCATTTAAAAATATTGATCAATATTATAATCCCTCAAATGAGTCATATGTAAATTATGCAGTACATTATGATATAACTGATTATGATATTCATTATGTATTGAAATACCCTAATGGAACATTTCTAAACCAAATTGAAAGATCAATTTCCAGTCCAACAACCTCTGATACTCTTGAAATCCTAATTGATGATTCATTCCCAATAGGTGAAGGTTATTCCATCTATGTATGGACGAATTCAACTTATTTTAAATTAACAGATACTTTAAAGCGTTTTAATGTTGTTTCTGGATTAATTAATGAATCAATAATAGGATTACCCGGAATTTTGTATCAAGGACCAATTGTTAATGTTTCTTTGGTTGTTAATTACACGCGTAATGAAGATCTATCATTAACAGCATCAGTAGAAGGGCAAGATATTGTTATTTTTCCTTCTCAAAATATTGATTTTAACGCTTCTATAGAAATAGTCCAGATAGATTTTAATATTACTGCTAAATTTGGAGCAGAACCAGGGAATAGTGAAATATTCTTCAAGATAAAACAGGGTTCTATTACTTTTTTGGAAGTTAAAAAGGTAATAGAAATTGGATATTCTTTTGATTATAGCAATTTTATCTATCAAAGTGCTGTTGTTAGTGGAGAAAACATTTATGTATCTATGAGCTTAAAAAATTTTCTTCCAAATGCTACACAATCTTTTAACGTGAGTTTCACTAGTGTTAATGAAGATTTTATTGTAAGCGTTATACAAGAGGAGACATTGAATAAAAATGAAATAAAACTTGTATCATACTATTTAAAAACTGCAGAATCTATTACAAATGATACAATAAGGATTAAAATGAGCATTCTAATAAACATTACAGAATACTATTCAAAATCTTTTAATGTACAAGTTGTCCCTAAATTTGAAATTATAAGTACTTCCTTTCCGAAAAGCATACCACAAGGAACATCTGCTTACTTAATCATTGTAATCCAAAATAATCAAGAAAGTTCAGAAGTATTTTCATTATATATAAATGGTGTAAAATATGGTACTAATTTAGCTATGCTGGATACAGGAGAAAATATCATTATGACAGAAATTACACCTTCCATAAATCCTTATGAATTTGGAATGAAAAAATATCGAGTAGAATTAAGAGATAGCAAAGATGATGAAATTGCTTTATTTTATGTTGAAATCTCACTTGAATTATCATCATTAAATCTAGTGTTGTTTTATATATTGCCTGTTATAATACCAATTGGAATTATATTATATTTCAAGAATAAAGATATTAAACATAAGAAATTAAGAAGATGAGGATATTTTGCTAATTAAACAAAAAAAAGTTACAATACTAATTTTATTCATTTTATTCAGTTCATTTTTAAGTTATACTACTGTTTCCTTGAATAATTTAAACTCTCTTAGTGTAAATAATGAAGAATTTCTTTTACCTAAAACTTCGGCTTTACGACCATTAGAATATAGTGAAATAGAACAAAATGCTACAGAAATTTATCGATTATTTGAATCTATTAATTTCACTATTGATACATTTGAATACGATAATGTAAATTACACAAAAATGCAAATATTATTTAGCAATGGCACAACTAAGGTATTTGATATGGAATTTATAGGTAGTAATAAATTCCTTGGCATATATACACCAGATTATGATGCTCCTTTAGGTTTTCAGAATGTAAGTTTTTTAATCTATAATGAAACCAATGGTTTAGAAAATACACATACAACATATACTAATTTTACAATTCTTACGAATTACATGGTAAATCTATATAATTCAGAAAACCTCCTTACTTCTGAATACTATACTGAAGATTTAATAAATGCTCAATTGATAGTGTCTAATTTTAAATCTTATGATTTTTCATGGAATACAACTATAGTTGACAGTGAAGAATTAAACCAAAACACAATACTAAGTCTTGAAAAAAACCTTGTTCAACATAATATTTATCTAGACAATAAAACATATACTGACAAAAATCAATATTATTATTTACAATTAAATATGACTGATAAGAATAGTGGAAGAAAAGAGAACGCCTATTTTCCTTTTTATATGAGAAATAATAAACCAATAATTAATTCTAGTATCGAACTTTCTACTGATGAATTACTCAGGGTTGAAGATTGTACAATTTCAGTTAATGTAACAGATATAGAAACACTCACAGAAAATCTCATAACAAGAGTAGAGGTTTATGATGCTGAAGGTCAACATGTACTTTCAAGAGCATTAAACTTTGTTAGCGAAAATTTATTTTCAAATACTTTTACCATTACAGCGAATAATCCTATAGGTAATTACCTAATTAATGTATCAGTAAGAGATGAACACGATGCAGTAACATCGAAAACGAGGTTCTTAACAGTGACTAATAATTTCCCTGAAATTCATAGCTATACTATTAATGGATTGTCTATGAATCAAACGATATCAGTATTTTATGGCAGAGATTTAGTATTTAAATTTAATGTATCTGATGTTGAGGAAGTCTCGTATGTCAAAGTTGCACTTTTAGGAGAAAACAGTCAGTGGTATAATATAACACGAGAATATAATGGACCAAATACGGAAATTACTGTTAGAACTATCGATTTAATAGAAGGGATTTGGTATGTATATATTTATGTCATAGATTCAGATGATGCGATTACAAGTCTTACTGATGATTATGATAGAGCACCTCAAGGAATAAGAATTATTCCAGATGTAATAAGTTATTATCTACCATGGATTTTATTTTTTGCAGGATTAAGTATTGGAATCCTCGTGGCTATTGGTGTCACATATGGATATTTCAAGTCAAAGGTTGCAGAACCTCAAAAGATTATTACTAAAAAGAAAGAAATTACACCGAAAAAACCGATTACTAAGAAAAAAGTAAAATCAATCCCTAGTAAAGAGGAAATTGATAGTGAAGAAATTGAAGGATTGAAACCAAAAGAAGAACAAAAGGAAGGAGTTCCTAAACGTAAGATAAAAAGAAAATTATAAAAAGAAAATATTATATCTAATTTTTTTAAAATTTATCAATTACTTCTTAACTTAATATATCATAAAGTCTATATTGAAATTTACCAAGGTTTCCTCCATAATTCCCTGCAGATATACGATTTATCCCTGGAACTTTAACTGCTGCTTCAATTCCTAATTTCATTGCAGTTTTTATTGCTTCTTCAGTAGCTCCATCAAAAATGATTTCGTAAACACAATTATCTCCTTCTCTCAATTCCGAGTTTTCAATTTTTTTTCTTAGAGTTGGACATAAGGGATCGTTAGTAGATGCATTTAAGAAACTGTATTTTGAACCAACTTTCGATCCTGAACGAGCTATACCCCCCGGGAAAGGAGTAATTACATTAGGAATTCCTTTTACGGACTCAATTGCCCTTTCAGCAGCTTCTAAAGCTGAATCTTGATCTTTGCCAATAATCAAGAAATTTCCTCCAGCTATACCTTTCCCAACTTTAGCTAAACTTTGGACAATAAATTCTCCTTCCATTACAGGGATTTTCCAAGCTTCAAAAGGATAAGATCCTTCAACTTTCTCTTGGAATCCATCACCGAAAAATTTTAAATTGGCACCTATTTTTATTTCAAATTCTTTTTCAGGATCAAGTGATCCATTAATTGCATCAAAACATGCCGTTGTTGGACATGTTAAAACACATTGCCCCAATCGATTCATGACTACGTTGCTTACCTGATCTTTTTTTGTCTTGAAAAACATTATAATAACTCCTGGGCGATTATCTGGGGTTTTATCAGGGGGAACAATAATATCAATTCCTGCCTCAGCATCACAATGAATTGTTGAAGTACCATAACCTGTTGAAACTCTAGCAGCAATTTTCGCCCACTTTTCATTTTTGGCAGTGATCAATATACGTGTAAAGAATCCCCCAAATGCTTCGCAAAAAGTGTCTTGAATTTCTACACCATTTAATTCCATTTTAATTATAACTCCTTTTAATTGTTTTTTTTTAATTGAGAAATTTTTAATAGTATGTATAACTAAATAGCGTTCTATTTTATATAAAATTTTAAAAAAAAAATAAAAACATTGAAAAATTGTAAGGTTATATAATTCTAATTTTAAAATTTGAATTTTTAAATAAAAGTTGTGAAAAATGAGTGAAGAAGGAAAAGTACTAAATATTGGAATTCTTAAAAATGGAACAATTGGGTCATCTCTATTACTTGCTTTTCTTTTAGATGAGAGAGCAGAAGCTACAAGAATTAATGTAAGAGAAATTACATCTGGTGCTAAAATGCATCCCGCAGATCATTGTGTAGATACTATGAAAGAATTAATCAAATTTGGACCAGAGTTAATAATAATGTCTAGTCCAAATGCCGCTTTACCTGGGCCTAAAGCTGCTCGAGAATTAGCTGGGGGTATCCCTACTATAATAATTTCGGATGCTCCTGCTAAAAAGGCTATTGATGAAATAAAAGAAAAGAATATGGGTTATATATTAATAAACTGCGATAGTATGATTGGAGCACGTAGACCTTTTCTTGATCCTGTTGAAATGAGTATCTTTAACTCTGATTTGTTAAAAGTTCTTGCTATCACAGGAGTACTTCAAGTAATAGCTGAAGAATTAAATAAAGTTATTATAGATATGCTTGAAAATAGATCGCCCATATTGCCCCAAATTATCATTGATTCTAATAATGCAACCGAAGCTGCAAAATTCTCGAATCCTTATGCAAGATCTAAAGCAATTGCAGCTTTTGAACTCGCAGCATCAGTATCTAAAGTTACAGGAAAAGCTTGTTTTCAATTAAAAGAAAGATCTGAATATATGCCATTATTAGCCGCAGCTCACGAAATGATGAGAACTGCTGCTCTAATGTGCGATGAAGCAAGAGAAATTGAAAAGGCTAATGATACAGTTATTAGACGACCACATCACGCAAAACAACATTTCTTAAAAAAAATTGGTTTACATGATAAGGAAACATGAAATGGCGATTATTCTAAATTAAAAAAATTTTAATTTTTTATTTTTAAATCCTTGAATTTTATTAAAAAGTAGAAGATTTCAAATAGAGTTTTAAGTTTTTGAAAGATTCACCAGTTAAGGCATTCATAACACTAGAAAACACCTCAGGTTGTTTGTTTCTTGTTACAGCCATTAAGACTGCTCCATTGCTCACGTCTTTTACTAAAATCCAGCAATTGTCAGACTCATATACAATAGTAGATAAGGATAAAGGTGAAAGGTTTGAAATTTTTTGAAGTTCCATAATTTGTTGATAAATACTATAAATATTAGAATCTAATGTGCCAATTTCAAATTTCATAAATTTTAAAGGTTTTGATTCAAATTTACCAAGTGTAGAAGAAATTAATAATCCATCAGGTTGATTGAATAATAGATACTCTGATAAAGTATTGATTTTTAGCTCATCTAATAAATGACGTATTTTTCCTAACCGTTGCATAGATAATGTATTCTTTTGAATTTCATAATCTAATATCTCAATTAATCTGTGCTGAGCACTTCCTTCTTTTACAGATACCGGAGTGAAAGAGAGTTTTTCTATAAAACCATTATTCAGATCTTCAGTCAAAATTTCATAAAATTCATCTTCTTTAGATTCCTGTAAATCAATTTTATTTAATAAGACATATACTTGTTGAACTTGAGGAGAGAATTCGAATAAGTATGTTAAAAATTTATCAAAAGTGTCACGCACTTCAGGATCGATAGCAGCAGAATCAACCATAAAAACAGCTGTCGTAGCCTCTGAAAATATTAATTCTCTTTGTGATTCAGAGAAATATCTTTCCATATAGCGCTCTTGACCACCTGCATCCCAAATATTTAGTTCCATAATCCCACGAAATATAAAGTTTTCCCTCGATATTCCTTTCGTTGGTTTTAAGTTTAAAACCTTCATAAAATTATATCCTAAACAAGTGGTTCGCATTAAAGATGTCTTACCTGCTCCAGCTGGGCCAAAAAGTAATATTTTCAAGGTTAAAAACTCCTATCAATAATAAATTCAATTTTATTTTTTCTTTATCTTCAATATATTTTTTATACTTTAATTTTTATTTAATTTTTTCTAAATATTAAAAGAAAATTTAGTAATGTTTAAAATTAATTTTATATCAATCAATTAAATATCATTTTAAATTAATCTTAATTAAAAAAAATCAATTTAAGTAATAAGTAAAAAGGAAAGGATTTAAAATGGAAGATAAACTACTGAATCATATTAGAAATGTTCCAGATTGGCCAAAACCAGGAATTCAATTTAAGGATATCACAACTTTATGTAAAGATTACACATCCTTTAAGGATTCATGTGATAGAATTATTCAAAACTATAAGGAAAAAGGAATTACGAAGGTTGCTGCAATTGAGGCTCGTGGGTATGTATGGGGTGGAGTCTTAGCCTATCAATTAGGTGCGGGTTTTGTTCTAATGAGAAAACCTGGTAAATTACCATATAAAACCCTAAGCGAAACTTATGAGCTTGAATATGGAACTGATAGTATTGAGATGCACATTGATGCTATTAAAGAAGGAGATAAAGTCTTAGTTTTTGATGATTTGCTGGCAACTGGAGGGACTGCTAAAGCAGCATGTAATTTAGTAGAAAAAGCTGGTGGTGAAGTAGTAGGAATTGCATTTGTAATTGAATTAACAGGAAGTTTACATGGAAGAGATAAATTAGAAGGTTATGATGTTCTTTCTCTAGTAAAAATTCCAGTTGAGGAATAAAACATCTCTAAACTAATTAAAATAAAAAAATATCTAAAAATTCGAAATTATTTATATTTTTTCTAATTCTGGTGGAATATAACCAAAAGTTTTAAAAAATCTTTTTCTTACTTCATCAATATTTAAATAATGCGTTTGAGCTCCACTAGTTTCGACTACAAATGATCCTATAACAGCACCTAATCTACATGAATCCAATAATGTCATATCTAGTGTTAATCCTGTTAATATACCAGCACGATATCCGTCTCCCGCTCCAGTAGTGTCCATAATTTTTTTAGGTGTTGCAATAGGGATTTTAACATGAAATATTTTCTTCTGCTCATTTTTATATATCAATTCAGAGCCTTCTGAGCCTTTTGTTATTACAATTGCTTTAACATATTCAAGAATATTCTCTTCATTTAACTTGGATTTTTCTTTTATTTGTTTTATCTCATGTGTATTACCAATTAATATTTCTGATAGCTTGATTATATTTCTTAAGCTATCTTTTTGAAAAAGTGGTGTTACTTGACCTGGATCAAATATCGAGGGGATTTTTAACTCATTTAACTGAAAAGCGAAATTAATCATAGCCTCAACACTTTGGGTTGAATTTATTGCGTAAATAAACTCTTTGGGATTTGAGATTTTTTCCTTTAATTTAATTTCCTTACACTTGTCTAAAGCTCCACCATGAAAAATGATCATTTGATTAGATTTAATATCATTGACTATGTAACAAGCTGCTGTGAAAAGATCCTCATATACATCAACTAGTAAATCTACATTATCAAATTGATTTATATGATCCTTATATCCTAATCTTTCGAAATCATTCCCTACCGAACCAAATAAAGAAACTTTAGCAATATTTAAAATTCCTAAGTTATAAGCAATATTACCTGCAGTTCCTCCAAAAAATTGATGACGACTGTTTGCTGTGACTGTGCTTTGATATTCTTCTTTATCATGATTTATCGATACTGCATTAATAAAACTTTCTTTAAATCCCATTATATAATCGAAAGCTAAGGAACCGAGAACAAGAACTTTGTTTTTTACCATAACACATTAAAATTAATATTAGGAATATATTTTACACTAAGGAATGCTATGTTAAAACTTTATAGAATTTGACCATTGCCAATATCTTTTTTGAAAAAAAATTTAAAAAAATCTAAATACTATATTTTAAACACTCTATATAAGTTAGATTATAAAATATAGGAGAAAAACGTTGGTAAAAATTGGAATTATTGGAGGATCGGGATTAGATAATCCTGACATTTTAAAGGACGCCAGGGATATCGAAGTTGATACACAATATGGAAAACCTAGTTCTCCTTTAAAATTAGGAAACATTCATGATGTTGAAGTAATTCTCATCGCTAGACATGGAAGAGAACATACTATACCACCAACACAAGTAAATTTTAGGGCAAACATTCAAGCTTTAAAAGATCAAGGTTGTTCTCATATTATTGCCACAACTGCATGTGGGAGTTTGAGAGAGAAGATAGATAGAGGAGATTTAGTGATTCTTGACCAATTTATTGATTTCACCAGACTTAGAAAAATCTCATTTTTCGAGGAATTTGCACCTGGAGATATGAAACATACACCAATGGCTGATCCATATTCCGAGGAGTTGAGAGAAATACTTATTGAAACCGCCAAGGAACTCAATCTTAAACATCATGAAAAAGGAACAGTAGTAACCATAGAGGGCCCAAGATTTTCTACAAGAGCAGAATCAAATATGTTTCGCATTTGGGGTGCTGATGTAATAAATATGAGTGTCGCTCCTGAAACAATTCTTGCAAATGAAGCAGGGATTCCATATGCTGCTGTCGCTATGTCTACAGATTATGATTGCTGGAAAGAGGATGAAGCACCTGTTACTTGGGAAGAAATCTTAGAAATTTTTAGCAAAAATGTTGATAATGTTATTGCTTTATTGACTAATACAATAAAAAAAATGAAATTATCTTCCTAATTCTTTCTAATTTATTTTTTTTTAAATTTGGTTTTATTAAAATTGTAAAAAGATTTGAATATTTTCTATTAATTATAGATTTTTAAAAAAGTTGATATTCTTTTAATTGTTTTTAAGAATAACATCTTTTTATATTTTAATTTGAATAAAGTCTTCTTAATATGGTTAAAATCTCTTTTTTGGGAAGTTGCAGAGAAATTGGGCGTTCAGGAATTTTAGTTGAGTCAAAAAGTGGATCAAAATGTCTCTTAGATTACGGGATTGGTTTCAACAATGATAATAGGTTACCTCTTCAAACAGATATCTCAAATTTGAAAGCAATTGCTTTAACTCACAGTCACATCGACCATTCAGGAGCATTACCCTTCATTTATAAAACGTGTAAGGTTCCATTATTTACTAACTCAATTTCATTAGAAATTACTGAACTTTTAATAAGGGATATGATAAGGATTTCAAAATTTCCATATCCATTTGGTTTTAGAGAATTAGACTATTTAAAACAGCATACATATTTTCTTGAAAATGGAATTCGTCAAAGGATTGATGATAATTTTTATTTAACTTTTATTGATGCAGGACATATTCCCGGAAGTGTTTCAATATTACTTGAAGTTGATAATAAAAGATTATTTTATTCAGGAGATATCAATACTCAAAAGACTAATTTAATAACCTCTGCTAATTACTTGGATGTACCCCAATTGGACGCGGTAATTATTGAATCCACTTATGCTTTAAAAGAACATCCCCCCAGGAAACTACTTGAGGATAAATTTGTAGAAAGAGTTATTAACGTCACTGAAAATGGGGGAACAGTATTGATTCCTGCATTTGGAGTTGCTCGTTCTCAAGAAGCGTTATTGATTTTAGAAAAATATAACTACTCCGGAAAAATTTTTATAGATGGATTAGCTCGAAAGGTCTCTAATATTTATTTAAATCATCCTAAATTCATTAAGGATATAAAAGCTTTTAGGCGGATAATTAAAAGAACCCACTTTATTAAAAAAAGAAAAGATAGGATTCCTGTAAAAAAATCAAGTGGAGTCATTATTTCTCCATCTGGTATGCTTAAGGGAGGCGCTGCAATAGATTATATAGAACCTATTTTAAATGATCCAAATTCAGCCATCTATTTAGTAGGATACCAAGTTGAAGGTAGCCCTGGCAGAGGATTATTAGATAATGGAATTTTTGAATTTCAAGAAACAAATAATAAAAAAGATATTTTTAAAAACCTTCAAATTGAAGCAAAATGTGACTACGATTATTTTGATTTTTCCAGCCATGCGGATAGTATACATCTTTATGAATATATTGAAAACTTAAATTTTCAAAATAAGAACTGTAATAACATATTTTGTATTCATGGAGATAATAAATCAACTACTACTTTAGCAAGTGAATTAGTGAAAAATGGTTATAATTCAGTTGCACCTGAAATTGGAGAAATTTATCAATTATAAACTTGAAAATCGATTTATCTATAGTCATTTTTTATATAATTGCTTACGAATTGCTATATTGCAGTTTTTTAGAAAAATTTCTACTTTATCTACAGGTATTTTTGTACCTGCTGCAGGGGGATGACCTCCACCCAGAACATCTAAATTTGATCTATTACACGCTTCTCTAATTGCATTTGAGAGGTTTACTCCTTTATTAACTATTTTTTCATGCGCTCGTGCTGAAACTTTATAAACATTCTCATCCTCCCTTTTTGCTAAACCAAAAATAGGTTTTAATTTATCAAATTCCTCACTATTTTCAAATACTAGCATAGAAGCAATGGTTCCAACAATACTTTCAGTAATGATGTCTTCTCCAAAAAAATACTGGATATACTCCATTTGCTGGATTTTTTGATTATCTTTAAGCCATAAAAGACTGTCTAACAATTTTTTTTTGTAATTTATAAGTATTTCTTGAGATTTCTTGTAAGCAATTTTCCTATCACCCATTGCAATAGCAATCCCTAATGAAGCACTATTTAATCTTCCACATGCATTCAAGAGATTGGAAAATTCCGCTAAATCATGTAATTCTGAGCCTTCTACTTCGCTATTCAATAAATATCTATTTATAATTAACTTTTCTATAATTTTATTCGGTTCAATATCCAGTTTTAATGAAGCATATTCAATAATGGCAGAAGTAATTTTCTGCTTTTCATCTTTATCAAGTTCATTTAATGATCGAATATTACCATCTGAATTTTCCATCAATATGCCTAATGATTTTAAAAAAAGTAGAGTTCTATTTACATCACCCGTTAATCCTGGTAGATTAATTTCTTTAGAATAAGCAATTGCTTCATTTAAAGGTTTTATTGAGGAAAAATTTAAGTCACTTTTCACTTCGATAAGATCTAATTCTTTTGCATTTTCCAAAATTCTTAAGTTTAAGCCTATAAATGATTTGTTTGGACCTTGATTTTGAATATCACCTATTGCCCCAATAATGGCATTAAATGACAAGTCCATATTTTTTTTATTTAAACTTTTAGCAAAAAAATAACATAATCCTGCTCCAGAGATCTCTAAGCTTCCTTCAAATCCAAAAAAATATGGATTTATATGCCATTGACGAGTATTTTTATAAGCTCGATTTAATTTATCGGTGTCCTCTTTGGAATCAATATCCTGAGGGAGATGATGATCAAGAATTATAAAAGAATCAAAATTTTCCTTCAATATCAGTTCATTTTGAAGTTCTAAATATTGACCACTGCCAAAATCAGTAAAGAAAATAAAATTATTTGAATTTTTTATGTTTTTCAAGATTTTTTCAATTTCTTGTTTTTCCAATTGCCTTAAAACAGTAATCTGAAACGGGATATTTTCCCTTAAAAAGCATTTCCCCAAAATTGCACCTGCGCTTAATCCATCAGCATCCAGATGCGTATATATATGAATAGATGTTTCTTTTTCTCTTAAATGGCTAAGGAATTTAATCTTTATAGCATTTATGGCTTCAATGAATTCCTTAAAATTATCTTTTAGATTATCCATTTTCTAGAAAAGCAGCAAAAATAATATTATATTATAATAAATTATCAAAATAATAATATATACTCAATTAAAAAAAATAAAATAATAAGGTGAAAATAAGTGCATCATGTAAAAATAAATGAGCTTGCAAAGAGAATTATTGATGAATTAATTCAGAATAAAGAATTCTATAATACAGAGATTTATAATTTAGAAAATGGAGCAACTGTACTTGATATGACCAATGCTTCTTGGATTGGAGGAAAATTAGTAGGAGAAATCTGTATGGGTGGTTTAGGGAAAGTTGAATTTACATCATATAATTTAGATGGACATTATTTACCAAGTGTTAACGTTTATACTTCAGAACCAATTGTTTCTTGCATGGCATCTCAATTAGCAGGATGGAATGTCAAATTGAAAAAAGAAATTGAGAAAGAGGGACAATTAAAAAAAAAAGTAGTATTTCAATCATTAGGATCTGGTCCTGCTCGGGCAAAAAGCAAAGTTGAAAAGATTTTTGAAGAATTAAATTATACAGATGAATCTAATTGTGCTGTAATTGTTTTTGAAACTCCAAAATTACCAAATGAAGAAGTTATGGAAATAGTTGCTACAAAATGTGGTGTTAATACCCTAGACACTTATGCTGTATGCGCTCCAACAGCATGTTTAACTGGGTCAATCCAGGTTGCTTCTAGAATTGTTGAGACCGGAATCCATAAATTACATGAAATTGGATTTCCTATACATACAATAAGTAATGGTTTTGGTACAACTACCATTGCTCCAATTGCTAAAGATGATCTAGGCGCCATGGGGCGTACAAATGATTCTATAAGTGCAGCTGGTTTAACCTATTATACAATTAATGTTGAAAAAGATAAAGAAAGTGAATTATTTGAGCTTCTTAAAAAGGCTCCAGCAGAAACCTCATCTAGTTATGGAAAACCGTTTTTAGAAACATTTAAAGAAGCAAATTATAATTTTTATGAAATCGATCCAGGATTATTTGCGCCTGCTATTTACACGGTCACTAATATTAAAACTGGAAAAAGTATTACAGTTGGGAAAGTTAATCATGAATTATTAAAACAATCATACGGATTGTATTAATAATATATCTATTTTTTATATCTAACTCTTTTTTATAAAACAAAAATAAGAATCATATATTCAACAATTCTTCTTCATACTTATGGATCTCATCACTGGAAATGTCCCGATCAAATTTTATCTTTTTTTGAATACCTAAATACGAACATGCTAGTTTGGCAGCAGCTGCAACTTCTGCTTTTTTTAGAGTAATAGAATACTCATCTTGTTGAATTTGATCTTCTTGATATAAATTTTCTTGGTATTTTCGATCCTGAAATCGCGTAGCTCGTTCATTTTTCATTTTATATAATAAGGATGCCATTTTATTTGCTACTTTAAAGTTTAATTGATTCTTGACTATTACTCGGATAATATTATTTACATCAAAATAATTCAGAGTCTCATATTTTGCTCGAAGATAACTTTTTAGATTTTCTGAATTCTTCTCACATTCAATTTCCATCCAGTCATGAATTGCTAGCTTTCGTCGAAAGAAAATTAACTCCCAATCAATATTTAGTTCCTTCAATAACTCAAATAACAAATCATCGTTAGATTTTCTTGATTCAATGATTATATAAAGTTGTAGACCGTAATATTTATGTTCTTGTTGAAGGAAAAAACCTCTTTGTTGCATTGAGGCAAGGATTAACACTTTTATAGAGTATATATTTTCTGAAATGTTCTTTTTCCCACAATTTAGATATATAACATTACCTTCTTCGCTAATATATTCGCTGTCTAAAAAACCTAAAATGTTCTCCTTGTTATCCTTAATAAATTTCATTAAACCAGTAATAGTAGGTTTCACGTCAAACTTAATAAGATCATTCTCTCCAATTGTTACATAGTCATGATAATTGCTACCGACCGCTAACTTAATGGAATTTAATTTGAGCTCCTTATCAGCCCCAAAGACTTTTTGAAAAGCATTATTTATAGGAAAAACTTCTTCCTCTAAAATTTTTAAATCCGCAATAGAACTCTCATAAGGTTCAGGTTCATTTAGCACTTTATTTAGCACAGGTGCTTCTGAGGCATCAACCTCTATTTCATATGATTTTGCTAAATCTTTTCGTATAATACAAAAAGATCTCTTCTTCTTATTGTAAATTGAGAGTGATATATGATCATCCATTACAGCCCGAAATTTTTCCATAAATTTGCCTTCTGTATTGTCTGAACCTATCCTTCTTCTGCGAATTTTTAATCAACTAAAAATTATTATGAATAACTTATTTCTGTTAATTAATCTATAAAATTCCTATTTTATATTCTTATCTAAAAAATATTATAAGGTTTAAATTTATTAATTAAAAAATAAAACACCATAAAAAGAAAGTAATTTTTTGAACGTTATTTATTTTTTAGCTATAAATCTATGAATTATCTTTTATTTTATTCAGACTCCTCTTCTAAGATATAACTATCTCCCTTCTTGATATATGTTATTGTAGAACCAAAATTATTCCGTATTGTATATTTATCCCCTTGAACATCTAATACTTCTATCGAATAGGATAATCTTCTATGTTTTAATATATCTTCAATTATTTTTTTTTCTTCTTTTGAGTCCATACTTTTTAAATATTAAAGACACCAAAAAAATTTTATCATTTTAAATTTCTGTGATGAGTTAAAATAAGAAAAATCTTGAAATATTACTCTTTTAAAAATTAACAAGGATTAAAAGCCATAAAATATATAATTGTAAACTAATATTTCCAGTCTTATTTGACAAATTATCGTAATTATAATCAATATAATGGAAAAAATAAATAATATTTATGTACTGGAACCATAATTTAATAAGCCCATTTAATAGATTTAAAACTGTAAAATATTCGATTTAAATTTTATCTATTTGATAATTTGGGAATTTTTTAATTATTTATAAAAAATCTGCGAGTAAAAATATCTTCTATCAAAAATATCATTATTGGCGGGTTATGCAAGCATAGAATTCAAGTTTGCGTAGTTGAACGTTAAGATTTTTAATTTTATATCCCATAATTCTTATTAAAAATTCGAATTTTTTTTATTAAATATATTATATTTTTATATAAATATGTTTTTAATTAAATTAACTAACAAAAAACATGTCTTTAACTTAAAAAGGCATATTTTAAAAGTTCAAACTTTTTTCTTTGGTGCCATATGGTTAAACAGAAACTAGATATCGGATTTTTTACATCAATGTATTCACAAGTCAATGGTACTGCTATTGCTTGTCGAAATCTCGCTGAAGGCATTGCAAAATATACTGGGCATAATGTTCATGTATTCGCACCTAGAATTGAATACCCAAAAACAAAACCTAACAATCTACACCTCTATAATTTTTTTGGTGCAAAAATTGCTCCTAAAACAGGTTTTGTTCTAAGTTTTCCAATACACAGATACTTTTTTTGTTCCCATGATTTTTTAGATATTACACATATTCACACACATGCTAGTTTTGGTTCTATGGCAATTAATTGGGCAAAATATTTAGGTATTCCAATGACAGGAACTCATAATTCTCCTCTATCCTTCTATACTGCTCAATATATTCCCGTCTTTGGGAAGCTCCTTTCAAGGATGGATTGGGTTTGGCGTTATGAAAGACATGTGTTAGATAAATACGATTTAGTTTCGGTTCCCACTAAATCCAAGAAGGAATTACTTAGGCATCAGAGATTTAAAGAACCTATTATTTGTATGACTAATGGTATTTCTGATTTATATTTTACAGACATAAAAGAAAATGGAGTAAGAGATAAATATAATTTGGATAATAAGAAGATACTTTTATATGCATCGAGGTTATCTCCTGAAAAACATCAATTAAGCATAATTAAAACATTTAGAAGGATTCAAAAGGAAGTACCTGATTCGCATTTAGTATTAGTTGGAAGTGATGGGCCATCTAGTGGACATGTGAATAAGTTGATTAAAAAGAAAAATTATAAGGATATTGTTTCTTACTTAGGTCGAGTCCCATTCACAGATTTATTAAAATTATATAACACTGCAGATTTAGCTTGCCTTTGGTCATGGGTGGAAGCAGAAGGCTTAGTTTTGATTGAGGCAATGGCACAAGGAACGCCCTGTGTAGGAGCAAACGCAGTCGGAATTTCAAATGTTATTAAACATGGCAAAACGGGATATCTTGCAAATGATCTTGACCAATTTAAAGATAAAGTAGTAAAATTATTGAAAGATGATGATTTAAGGGCACAAATGGGAATACATTCAAAAATGGTTGCTCAAAACTATAAAATCAGTAAAGTAGCTAAAACATGGGTTAAACTATATAAATTTGTGATAAACGAGCTATATCCATTAAGATATTACAAAAAAGAAAGAAAACAACGAGTTGAATTAGTAAAGGAGTTCGTACATAAATTACCAATCGTAACCTTTTAAATCTATTCTAAAAATTGTGATCTGTTCTAATTTGATTTAATTTTAATTTACATTTACTACAAAAATCAGATGATTTATCATCAATTTCATTTACTCCTTTAGAAAATCGCATGACACATAAATAATTAACACAATGGGTTGAATCCATTATTATATGACCAATTTCATGAATAACTTCTTTAATTACCCTCTCTTCAAAAAGATCTTGATTTTTATTTCTACCATAATATTGTTCTTTTAATTTTAATGATGAAACTACACAACATCGATGTTTTAAATTGGTTTCTCCAAATAAAAATAAAACATTATCATTACTACTTGAATAAATAGGAAGGTCTGTAATTGCAACTATCATTCCAAGCTTTTCTTCAATCCTTTTGTTAATTAAAACTTCATAGAATTTATTAGTAGGATGAATTTTAATTCTATCAGAAGATTTTTTCATTTCTCTATATTCTTTTTTCACACCCTTAGAAAATATCTCAAAAGAAAAATTATGATCACCTAAATTCTTGATATTAAAGAAAAACGAATCATATACTTGATTTATTCTATGCTTAATTTTAAAAAAAAAATCGATATCAAAATCTCCAAAAAATAGAATTCCTAAATGACACGGTAAGATTAGTTTTTCCAATTTTTCATCTTTTAAATCAAAATCTGCTGAGTAAGAAATTCCTATTCGTGTAATTAATCTTTTTAATCTTTCCTTATATTTACGAATTTTTTGTTGATATTTTTGAAGTTTTGGCATTATCAGAGTTTTAAAGGTAACTTTCTATAAGAAGTTTCTTTCCTATATTAAAATATTGAAAGATAAGGTTTGATTTTATTAATAATAGGTATTTAAGTCATTAATAATATTATAAATTAGATTAATTAATTTTTACATAATAACTTGTATACAAATATGACAGATTTACCAGAAAATTCAGATGAGCCAAATTTTTATGGAAATTTTGAACAAAATTCTTCAGATAAGAGAGATAATGATAAAGAAAAAATTAAGAAAGATTTTATCCCTCATTTCTTTCCAACTTATAGAATAAAAAGGCAGTTGTATCCTTTACCTATATTTTTTGTTGTTGCTATATCAGCAATTCTAGCGTATTTAACATATGTTGAAGCTGGAGTTCAAATAGATGGGGGATACATTCCAGAAAGCGAATTTGGAGTATTAGGAGGGATTTTAAATGGTTTAATTTATACTGCATTAGCGGGAATCTCTGCATTTATCATAATTTTCATCATAAAAAGAAAAGGTATTGGTTTTTTAATGTATATTTTTGGTTTTAGTTTTGGATTAATAGGTTTTTTTCAAACCTGGTTTTTTGGAGAAATTGTGATATATTTATTGTTTCTAAATTCACCATCATTGTTCTATTTATTTTATTTTGAATTGATTTTCCTAGCAGCATTTTTTACAATTGTTATGCTTTATTTATATTTTACTTCAAAATCTATAAAAACAAAAAATTTTATAGTTTTGTATATAGGATTATTAATTGGGGCTTCGATGGGGGTTTTAATGCCCCTCTGGACTACTTTAGCTATTCTAATTGGAATTTCATGTTGGGATATTTTTGCTGTATTATATAAACATGGTCCAATCAAACAATTGATTGAGATTGCTTCAAATTCAGAAGAAGAAGATTATTCATCAGAAAAGGAAATAGAATTAAAAATTGATACTCGAGAATATGAATATGATACTTCAAAATTAGAGATAGGAATAGGTGATTTAGCTTTTTATAGTATGCTTACTTCTAGTGCCCTAGTCCAAACTAATAATCTAATAGTAATGGCTTTAACTGCACTTGCAATAATTTTAGGTACGGGAATTACTATCTCAGGTTTAAAAAGAAATAAAATTTTACCTGGACTCCCTATTTCTATTTTTCTAGGGATTGGTATAATGTTACTCTCATGGTACCTTATTGCATCTTTTTTTGTTTAATTGGAATTAATTTTTTTTATAAAAATGTCTATTAATTTTAAAAATTGATTCTAAAAAGGATTTTAACAACAACTTTTATTAAATTCCTACCTTATTTAATTTGTAGACGATAATAAAGTAAGGATGTTGAAATGATTGATATTAGTAATTTTAAAGAATTTTCAGTAATAGGAGCTGGTACAATGGGTCGTGAAATTGCCCAAGTAGCAATCATGTCTAATCAATTTGAACAAGTAAAGTTGTGGTCAAGAACTCAGAAAACTTTAGATAACGCAGCCAATTTTATTGAAACAGGTCTTAAAAAATTAGAAACTAAAGGTTTATTAGGAGAAAACTCTGTTAAAAATCTTTTAGAAAAATTAATTATAGAAAAAGATTTTAAAAAAGCTTCTAAAGCTGATTATATAGTTGAGTCAGTACCAGAATTCATGGATCTTAAACAGTCAATTTTCAAAAAATTGGGAGACTTTGCTCCAGAACATACAATATTAGCAACAAATACATCTACAATGAGTATCACAGAAATAGCCTCTCCTTCTGGTAGGCCTGATAAAGTAGTTGGTATGCACTTTTTTATACCTATACCTGTGCTTGAATTGATAGAGCTTATTAGAGGTAAAAAAACTTCCGATGAAACTTTTGAAATTAGTGCTACCATTGGTGAATCACTTCCATGCATAAGAGGAAAAAAATTTGTTGCGAGAATTGAAAAAGAAAGTCCGGGATTCATCGTTAATAGACTAACTATTGCTAGTGGAGCATATATAGATTGGTTAACTGATGTTGCGAAGGAAAAAGGAATTAAATGGATAGATCTTAATGAAGATCTTGTTGTTCCAAATCAAATGGGGCTTTTAGCAAAAAGAGATTATTTAGGTCTAGATGTTATTCGGAATGCTGCTAAATATTTTGAAGAAAAAGTGTCTCCAGACTTTGCCACTGGAAAAACTTTAACCAAACTAATTAATCAAGGTAATTTAGGAAGAAAAACGGGAGAGGGTTTTCTTAAATGGACCGAAGATGGAAGACCAATAACTCACGGAGCAAAAAAAGCAAACCTTGGGAACATGGAATGTTTTATGGCTCTTCAAATGAATGAAGGTTGCAGACTTTTAGAAGAAGGAATTGTATCGAGTTATGAAACAATTGATAAAACTATGATAGCTGGAATGCGTTCACGTGGTCCATTCGAATTAGGAATCGATCGATATAAAGAATGGTGCAAATTATTAGATGATTTTTCAGAAAATTCAGGTAAAAATTATTTTCGACCGACTAAATTAATGCAATCAGGAGATTTCATGAAATATAAGTGATATTTCAATAAATATTTTAAAGAAAAAAAGAAATATTAATTTTAATTTCTTTTTTACTACAAATGATAAAAAATTCCAAATCAATGTTAATGAACTATAAATGTCTGAAAATGAAGAAGCCCCCAAAACAGGATTAGAAAAAATTATAATTTATTTTAATGAAATTCTCGTAATAAATCATCCAATCGCTATTGCTAAAATTGTGGAAGATACAGGCTTTTCTTGGAGTTTTATTAAAAAATCTTTAGCTAAAATAGTTAATGAATATGAAGGATTTCATTTTGAAAAATCTGGAAACACATGGATTATCTGGAAAGACCGTGATCATTTAATAAAGAAACTTGATGAGACTTGTTCTAGTTTGTTAGATGACCCCAAAGATGGAGATTGAGGATGTTTCATTAATTTTTAAAAGAAAATAGATTTTATTTATAAAATTTTCTATCTCCAACCTTTTAAAAAGATAGGCTCTCGCTTTATAATTAAAATTTGTAAAGTATAATAGATAGAATGAGCCTTCAATTAGATTTTCTTTCTAAATTAAAATTATTTATTTGTCCTTTTGAAAATACATGTTCACTCCCAAAAAAGAATTTTTTGTGTAAAATCCCGGAGTGTAAAAACTGTACAGATTATCTTGAAAAGTTAAAAGAACTTAAGAAAAGAACCCTCTATTAGGATTTTAATTCTCTCAAATTTTGATTAGGAGATCATTTAGAAATATAACCTGCAACGTATACTTAGAAGATCCTCTCTGCCTAATGAAAAAACATTATACTCTCGTTCTTTTCTAAAATGGGGTTTAACGGATAAGATATCCTCTATAACTCTAAAAAATATTCTGTTATCTTTTATCCATAAGTGATCTACCATTATGTTAATTTCGTCTTTTATACCTGTACTATAGATTTGAAAAGCTGAAAGAGATTTTAATTTAGTCTCCATATTTTTATATTAATCAATATGGATTTAAACTACAGTATTTAAAAGAGATTGAATTTAAAGAAAAATTTTTGAGATTTATATCTTTATTAATTTTTGTCCCCCTCCTCCCATAAAGACAATCATAAATTATTCAATTATTTTTATATTTAAGTTCCACTAATTCTAATGGTCCTATAAAAAACCTTTTTATTAGTGTGATATTTCATTTAGTGTGAAATTTCACACTTATACAAAATAAGTTATGTGGTTAAACTAAATGAAAATTGAAAAATCAAGCCAAGATCTCGAAAATGAAGTAATTTATGCAGGTTTATGTATCCACTGTGGAAGTTGCAATGCTTTTTGTCCACATATGGATTTTAACAAAGAAACTGGAGAAGCTTATGTTGTTGATGAATGTGCTGAAACCGTAGGTCTCTGTTACAATTCTTGTCCAAGAAGTTTTCTTCCCTTATCTGAAATTGAACAGAAATTATTTGGTAAAACTCGTATTGATCTAGCTGTTGGAGTATATAACGATATAATTCAAGTAAAATCAAAAAATAAAGATGATCTTTTATACAACTTAGTAGTTGCTGCTTTTGAATCTGGAATTGTAAAACACATGGTTTTAAGTGAAGTTAAAAGTAAAAAACCTCCTATGGCATTTCCGGTTGTTGTAGATAACCTAAAAGACGCTAAGCAGTATATACCAAAAGCCACAATGGAAAATGCAGGACCATTAGTAACAGGTATAGGACAAGCCTATAAAGACTATAAAAGAGACATCGGAATTCTTGCTAATCCTTGCCATATCCAAGGCTTAGCTAAAATTCTTACTTCTGACTTTAACACTGGAGCAGAACGTACTTCATTAAGAATAGCATATGCTTGTTCATCGGGTGGTATGACTGGGTGTAAATATTGTACTGATTTCTCAGGAGAATTTTCAGATATTTCCTTCTCACCGTGGGGCGCTCCAAAAGGATCTGGAGAAGCATTTCTTATAATTAGAACAGATATTGGTCAAAAACTGGTTGATGCGGCTGTTAAGAAAAAATTAATTGAAATTACAAATCCAAATCCAGATTTATCTGAAATGAAAAAATTCTTAAATAAGAAACGTAAAAAGAATTTCTTAACTCTCCTTGGAAAAGATTTAATAAAAGCTAAATATTTAGATCTAAATATTGAGGAGATAAAAGATATTCTTGAAGATTAAATAAACTTATTTATCATTTTCTTTCTAATAATTTTTTATTTTCCTATTCAAAGATTGAATAAAACTCGTAGATTTTGCTTAAAAGTAGATCTTTTTTTAATTGACAATTTGTTTTTTTTTTAAAATTAACCGAGTTAATGTTTCAAAAATTATTTTTGTGTTTTCACCACTTTTAGAAGATGTTTCAAAAAGATAGTCCAATTTGTATTCTTCTTTAAATTTTTCAGCATTATAAGTTTGCACACTTCTTCTAATATCTGCTAGATCGAGCTTTTCTCCAACTAGAATAAAAACTGGATTATCAGCATTGTTTTTTACAATATTATACCACTCGTCTAAAGAATCAAAACTTGTCCTACGAGTGATATCATAACAGAGTAAACATCCAATTGCTCCTCTAGAATAGTTTGGAAGAAAAAGTCTGAAACGTCTTTCCCCTGCGAAGTCCCAAATCTGTAATCTAACGTTTATTTTGTCAATATCGATATCATAAGTTGCTAAATCCGTACCAATTGTTATTTTCTGAGGAATGAATTGTCCTGTCGTTAATCTCTGAACCATGGTGCTTTTACCCACCCCACCATCACCTACAACAACAACTTTAAAGAGCATTTTTCTCTTTGCCATGGTCCAGAAGTTCCTCATTTTAAGAAATAATAATGATAATAAAATAAATGATGAGTTTAATAAATTTTTATTCACTCTTCAAATGTTCTTTTATTTTGTTATTCAAAACTTTAACGTTTTCTATTATTTTTATTTGTATATTCCTAGGAAAAGTTTTAATAAGTTCATATATCGTATCTACTCTAAAATTATTCACAGCCTTATAAATATAAATTAAGAGAAGAATAGTTAAAGATGGTGAAATAATAAGAAAACCATAGAGCATACAAGATAATGTTATTATTTGATACCCTGGAAGTGTTAATTCTATACTAAAAGAATCAAGACCTATAGAAAAAATCAAAATTATATCTAAAATGTTTAAACCAATAAAAACTGATAGTGATGTGAAAGAAACTAACTTAAAATTTTTTGGATTTAAAAATGAAATTAAATTATTTAAATCACTTGCAAATTGAGATTTAAAGTCTTGTGTTAAATTATCTCCTTGATCTTTCTTTAAAATCTCTATCTTTGAATATTTCCATAAATCAATAAAAATCCAGAAAAAGCTAAATGTATAAATGAAAATAAGAATTCCAAAGAAAAACATAGCATACCAATGGACTATATGAGGATTATACAGTGATTCCGCTCCTAACCAGAATATTAGAATTAATTGAAAAATCGCACAAAAAAATAGTCGATTTGCATGTTTTTTTTCTAAACCTAAAGGATTATATAGAATTATACTATTTTTAAATTCAGTCCGTCTCCTATTAGTACTAAGAATCCTAAAAAATATAGAAAATATGAAATTAACTAAGGGAAACAATAACGGTAAGATATTATTCCATCGTTGAATAACAACTAATACAAAAAGAAATATGAATAAAAGAATATCTCGTAGTAAAATTTCGGAAAATAACTCTTTTATTGAGAGATATTGATGTTTATTATTTTTTTCTTTCATTTTTTTATTAAAATATACGCTACAAATAAATTTTTATTATTTTCAAATATCAATTTTAAAGTAAAATTAATAATTTTAATTCTTTAATTAAAGCCTAAAAAATAATCTATACATTATTTAAGAAAAAAAGAGTTTATTATTATTTTATTATTATTTTATATATCTCAAACACATTAATAATGTATTTATGTGTAGATATTATGAATACTGAACAACTCGAAATAAAAAAAACAGCCCTTCATGATATTCATTTAAGTCTTGGTGCACGAATGATTAATTTTGCTGGATGGCAGATGCCAGTTCAATATGAGAGCATAATAAAGGAGCATAATGCTGTACGCTCTAACGCTGGTATCTTTGACATCTCACACATGGGAGAATTTCTTCTCGAAGGTAAAGATGTGATAAGCTTCCTCCAATATATTATGATAAATGATTTAAATTTATTAGAACCTTCTAAGGGTCAATATTCTTGTATGTGTTATGACAATGGGACGGTTGTAGACGATCTTGTATATTATGAGGAAAATCCAGACCGGTTTAGAATGATTGTTAATGCTGGTAATATAGATAAAGATTTAAAATGGTTAAATGACCATATAGGAAATTATCATGTAGAGATTACTAACCTATCAACTAAAAGAACTCGTGTAGCATTTCAAGGACCAAAAGCAGATGATTATCTTCAACCACTTGTAGATGTAGATTTATCTAAGATAAATAGATTTTATTTTGCTCATTGTAACTTAAATAATAAACCAATCTTTATTGCACGAACAGGGTATACTGGTGAAAAAGGTTTTGAAATGTCTTTTGATAACAATTTTGCTATAGAAGTATGGAATGATTTGAGAAAAACTGGTGCATTACCCGCAGGGCTAGGAGCAAGAGATTCTTTAAGGCTAGAAGCCTGTTATTCGCTATACGGTCATGAAATAAGTGATTCCATTACTGCTATCGAGGCAGGGCTTAGTTGGTTAGCGAAGCCTAAGGAAGGTATAGATTACATTGGAAAAAAAATTCTTTTACAACAGAAAGCTGAAGGGACAGAAAGAGTTTTAGTTGGAATTAATTTGATTGATAGGGGCATTCTTAGAGAGAATTATAAAATCTATAAAGATAGTGATGAAATTGGATTTATTACATCCGGTGGATATTCTCCAACTCTTGGAAAAACTATAGGGTTAGGACTAATAAAAAACCAATATAAAGAAGTTGGTGCAGAAATTAAAATCGAAATTCGAAATAAACTCTTAAGAGGAAAAGTAGTATCTACACCATTTTACCGGAATGTGTAAAAACAATAATAAATATCTAAGATTAAGTGAAAGTTGATGGACTACGAATTTCCGATTGATCTAAAATATACTGCTACCCACGAATGGGTAAAAGTTGAAGATGCAGTTGCTACTGTTGGAATAACCGATTATGCTCAGCATCAATTAGGTGATATTGTATTTGTAGAACTTCCTGAAATTGGTATGGTTTTTGAAAGAGGAAGTAATGCTGCAGAAATTGAATCAGTAAAAGCTGTTGGGGATTTAATCATGCCACTTTCAGGGGAAATTATTCATGTAAACGAAGATTTAGCAGAGAATCCAGAACTTATTAATTCTTCTCCATTTGGCGAGGGATGGATAATTAAGATAACCTTTTCTCACCCAAATGAAATGGACGAACTTCTTTCTATTGAAAAATACAAAAATATAACTCAAAACGAGTAACTTTAAAATTTTTTTCTTTATTGTTTTAATTAATTTCTAAATAACTTTATAATTGGGTTGTTTATATTGGATTTTGTACCTCATGATAACAAAACTGTTGAAGAAATGTTAAATTTAATTGGTGTAAAATCTTTAAAAGAGCTCTATCAAGATGTTCCTAAAGATTTAGTTATTGAACAATTAAATTTGCCTGCTGGTTTACCGGAATCAAATCTACTACATAAAATTACGAAAATTTCTCAGAAGAATAAGTTATATTCTAATTCTTTCTTAGGAGCAGGATGCTACTATCATTATATTCCCTCATTGATTGATTTTGTAATCAGTCGATCAGAATTTTATACTTCTTATACTCCTTATCAAGCTGAGGCTAGCCAAGGATATTTACAAGCTATTTATGAATATCAAACTATTATTTCTAGAATAACCAAAATGGATGTTGCAAATGCAAGTATGTATGATGGTTCAACCGCTCTTGCTGAAGCGGCTATTATGGCGACTATAATTACAAGGAAAAAGACGGTAATAATGTTAAAGGGAATTCATCCTGAATATGAAGAAGTAGTTAAAACATACTGTTGGGGCCAAAATATTAAAATAGAAATTGCAACAAATGAAAATTTGGAAACTAAACTAAATAATGATATAGCTGCTATTTTATTTCAAAGTCCTAATTTTTTTGGTGACATACAAGATATACCTAAAATTACTAAAATTATAAGAGATAACTGCCCTAATTGTTTGATTATTCAAGCTATGACTGATCCAACATGTTTAGGTATTTTAAGGCCTCCTGGAGCCACTGATATTGACATATTTGTTGCTGAGGGGCAATCATTTGGAATTAGTCCATCTTTTGGGGGACCAGGATTAGGGATTTTTACAGCAAAACAAAAATATTTAAGAAAAATGCCAGGCAGACTTATAGGAAAAACTAAGGAAATAAATGGTGAAAAATTAGGATTTATCTTAACACTTCAAGCACGTGAACAACATATCCGTAGAGAAAAAGCAGGCTCTAATATTTGTACAAACCAAGCGTTATGTTCATTATCTGCTTTAGTATATCTTCTAGCATTAGGATCAACTGGTTTAAAAGAGGTTGCAAATCAGAATTTTCAAAAAGCACATTATGTAAAACAAAAATTGAGTGAAATACCAGGATATGAAATATTAAATAAAAATCCAACTTATAATGAGTTCTTAGTTAAATGTGATGATATTGATTCTCTAATAGAACATTGTAAAACACGAGAACTTCTACCACCGTTAAAAATTTCAAGATATTACCCTGAAATGAAAAATATTGCATTAGTGTGTGTAACTGAAATGAACTCAAAAAAATCTATAGATTTATTTATTGAAGCTGCTTATTCTGCTTCGAATGGCAAAATGGAGGGAAATTGAACATGAACTCTAATATTCAATTGATTTTTGAAAAAGGAACAGGAATTAATCTTCAAAATTATGTACCAGAAATGGATATAGATGAGATAAATCTTGATAAAATCTTACCAAAAGCTTTCCAACGAATAGATCTTCCCATTCCTAATATTCCCGAAGTTGAAATCGTTCGCCATTTCATTAATTTGAGTAATAGAAATTATGGAGTCGACACAGGAATATATCCCTTAGGTTCATGTACAATGAAATATAATCCTAAAATAAATGAACATATTGTTAGATTACCAAATTTTGCCCAAATTCATCCTTTACAAGAAGAAAATGATGGTTGTTTAGAATTACTTTACCACCTCTCAAAACTATTGGGGGAGATAACAGGGATGGATGGTTTTACATTACAACCAGCAGCAGGTGCCCATGGGGAATTAGTTGGCTTATTAATAATGAAAAAGTATTTTGAGACAAAAAGGATAAAAAAGCAAAAACTCATAGTACCTGATTCTGCTCATGGAACTAATCCTGCTTCAGCAAGAATGGCAGGATTCTCAATCATAGAAATACAATCCAATAAAAATGGAGAAGTTCCATTAGACCAATTGGAATTTGCTATGGATGAAGGCGATGTTGCTGGAATTATGCTAACAAATCCTAATACGTTAGGAGTATTTGATAGACAAATAAAAGAGATCACAAGAATTGTTCATGAAAAAGAGGGATTATGTTATTATGATGGGGCAAATTTAAATCCAATGTTAGGAATATGCCGTCCACGAGATATGGGATTTGACATCGTTCATCTAAATTTACATAAAACTTTTTCTACTCCACATGGGGGTGGTGGACCTGGTTCTGGGCCCATTGGTGTAGTAAATGAGCTAATTCCTTTTCTTCCTGAACCATGTTTAATCTCTACAAAACATGGAATAATATGTCAAGAAAACAAAGAAAACTCAATTGGAAGGATAAAAGCTTTTTGGGGTAATTTTGGTGTATTGGTTAAAGCTTATGCTTACATATTAGCCCTAGGGGCTGAAGGATTAAAGAAAGTTGGTCAAATCGCTTCTCTAAATGCAAACTATTTAAGAGTTCTATTACAGAAGAATTACAGCGTTCCTTATAACCGAATTTGTCAACATGAATTTGTACTTTCGGATCGTGGTATACCTAATGAAGTTACAACGGAAGATATTGCAAAGCGTATTCTTGATTATGGAATATATGCACCAACAATTTATTTTCCACTAGTAGTCCCTGGTGCTTTAATGATAGAACCAACTGAGACTGAATCTAAACAATCATTAGATTATTTTGTGAAAATAATGAATAAAATTTTTGAAGAAGCAAATAATAATCCTGAAATCTTAAAAAACGCACCCTATAATACCCCTGTTAAACGTTTAGATGCGGTACAAGCAGCAAGAAATCCTATATTACATGATTAACATTATAAATTTTTAAATTTATGAAGTCTATAGCAATATAATTTCTAATGAAGTATGAAAAGTATAATTTAGATTTTGGTGTACAAAAATAAACTATTTATCGTTTTTTCCTTACGCACAATTCAGAAAAAATCAAGAAAGTATAACTAAACAAATTGAAGATAGTTCAAGGGATAATAAAATTACTTTATTATTAGCTCCTAATGGGACAGGAAAAACCATAATTGCCTTATGTAGCTTACTCCCTTTAGTATTTGAGAAGAATCTTAAAATTATTTATATGTGTCGCACGCATTCTCAAAATCGTCGAATAATAAAAGAATTGATAAAAATCTCCCAAAAAATAACTAATGATGATCTTAAGGTTAAACTTAATGCACTTTCTATTAGAGGAAGAAATGAAATGTGCTTAAATGAGACATTATTATCTCTTAAGTTAAATCCGAAGGAAGCAATGTCTGTTTGTGCTGATTTGCGAAAAAATAGGAATTGTATTCATTTTTTAAACTTATTAAAAAAAAGGGGACAAAGTGAAAACCCTTTATCGATCGCTCCAGAATTATTTAATAAACCTATTGATGCGGAAGAATTAATTAAATTCTGTAAAGAAAAAAGATTCTGTCCATACTTCTTAAGTAAATTCTTACTTGAAGCAATGAAAGTAATTATTTGCAATTACCAATGGCTTTTCAATCCTTTTATTCGTGAGTCTTTTATAGAATTTATTGGTCAAGACCTTCAAAATTGCATTTTAGTTCTAGATGAATGTCATAATGTCATAGATGTCGCAACAGATGTAAACTCGAAAAAAATTACCCCTTATTCCTTAAGGTTATGTTTAAAAGACCTTGAAATGTATAGATCTCCTATTTTAATGCAGAGTTTTGTAAGAATCATATTAGACCATCTAAACCAAAAAAAGAAGAGCTTAAGAACTAAAGAAAAAGCTATTAATCCTGAAAATTTTTTGGAAAGAATTCTAGAGAAATTAGGATTAAATGATTTAAATGGATTTAAAAATTTTTTAGAGGATCTCCTTGATTTCAGCATTGCAATTCATGAAGAAAAACTCGCCAATGGAGAAATTTCACGAGATTTTATCGGTTCTTTGGCGGAATTCTGGTTAAAATGGCTAAGTGTATATTCGGCAGATAATTATTTCTTTTGTTATAATGTTAAAGAAATCAAGGGGAAGAGATCAATATCGCTCGAAATTGTTGCATTAGATCCTAGAGAAATTGCTATTCCTATATTAAAAAGAGGATTCACTTGTTTGAATCTTTCTGGAACAGTAAATCCATATGTATATAACAACCTAATGGGACTAAATGAGTGTGGTAAGAGTTATAAAGGGATTATTGCTGATTCACCTTTCAGTAAAAATAATATCAAGGCTATTATTACTGAGGGGGTAGATACTAGAAGGGATAATAGAACACATGATATGTATAAAAAGATGATCGATAAAATTGATGAAGTTTTAAACTGTACCCCTGCAAATATAGGGATTTTTTGTGCTTCATATAAAATCCTTAAAGGGTTGTTAGCAAATGGATTAGAAAGTATAACACAAAATAATAATAAAAAACTCTTTGTTGAGGAACCAGGGTTATCAGCATCAGAAAATGCTATGTTAGTAGATGATTTTAAAAGTGAAGCTTCGAATAGTGGAGCTGTTTTGTTAGGTGTATGTGGCGGGAGAAATTCAGAAGGAGAAGATTATCCTGGAGGCTATATGAATTCTGTAATTATTGCCGGTGTCCCTTATCATCTTCCTACTCCAAGAGTTGAGGCTAAAATAAAATATTATGATAAAGTATTTAATAGGCAGGGATGGAATTTTGCTTATTTATACCCCGCTGTTCAACGTGCAAACCAAGCTTCTGGAAGACCAATTAGAAAGATTTCTGATAAAGGAGCAATAATTTTTATGGATAGCCGATTTAAAGCAAAAATTAAGTGGATTTCGGAATGGATAAGAAAAGAACTAGAAATAATCCCAGATAAACCTAATGCAATAATTCAGAATCTATCTCCTTTTTGGAAAGTTTAGGGATTTTTTGATTTGGATTAAATTTTAAAAAGATTATAATCGTAGAAATTAATGGAAATATTATCATAAAGTACATTACGATATAATAATCTGAATTAAAAACTGTTAATAGTAGACTGAACAAAAGTCCTCCAATAAAACTTCCCGAAAACACACTAGAATTAGCATACCCCATATATTTCCCTTTATTTTTAGGTGAAGTCTTCTGAGCTATATATGTGATAGTGGCAGCCCAGTGCATTGAATAACTAAAAGACACTAAAAATTGAAAAAATAGATAACTCCAGAAATTAGTTGATATTATGTACCCAAAAATAGAAATTGAGCTTAGCAAGTAACCGACGATCATGAAAGATTTAATATTTTTGATGGTAATTACCTTTCCTATTAACAACATCTGAAAAAATTGCATTAAAAAATTTATTCCAATTAAAAATCCAACCTCTGAATCACTTCCCAAATGCGAAATCATAATAATAGCGAGGATTGGCATAATTGGTTTTATACTAAAATTTCTAAAAAATAAACCATAGTATATCGACTGAGAAATTGAAACCCCTTCTTCACTATTACTAAAAGTAAGGCTATTGGACTTTTTTTCTTCTTGACTATTATACCTTTCCAAAATTAACGATCTCTTTTCGTTGATAAAAGGGACTAAAATTACGCTCGGTAGCGAGATTAGTAAAATAAATAAAAATATATTTTCAATACTATAAAAATCAATAAATGTCCCGCCAGATTGAGCGCCAACAAACCAACCGGCTACGACTGAAGCGTTAAAGTAAGAAATGAATGTTCTATCATCTTCTACTAGTTCTGCAAATAAAGTCATTAATAAGTTGGATGATGCCATAAAAAAACCAAAAAGAAATAAAAATAGAACTATTAATATTAAATTTTGAGTAAAAAATAACATTAAATAAGAAACTGTCATACCAATTGTTCCAAATAATATAAAAGCATATCTATTTTGAATTTTATCTGAGTAATAACCATATAATGGAGGAAAAATAAAAGCAGTTAAAGGAAAAATTGTGATTATAAGCTGCATTAAAGGTTTTTCTACACCTAAAAATAGTAAGTATTTAGGTACATAAGTATAAATAATAATTGCAGCCGCATTAATAATAAAAACAGATAAGAGGATTAAAATAATAGACTTTTTTGATAAAATCAATACAAATACCCCTTTTAGTAATTAAATTAAAATGGCTAACATTAATTACTTTTCTAATTATTGTATGAAGTAAGAGTTTTTTTTTTAAAAAAAAGTAAACATAATTTTCACTTTAAAAATTTAATTTTCTCTAAATTTTATCGTCATTATCAATATAGAAATTATTGGAAACATAATCATAAATGGCATTGCAACATAATAATCGGAATTAAAAATTCCTAATAACAAACTAAAAAATAATCCTCCTATTGTGGTACCGGCAAAAAGACTTGTATTAGCATAACCCATAAATCGCCCTTTATTAACAGGCGTGGAATTTTGCGCAAGAAAAACAATAGTTGCCATCCAAAACATGGCATAGCTTAGAGATACTAATACTTGAAAAATAAAAAAGCCCCAAAAATTATTAGAGAAAATATATCCAAGAATAACAATAACTGTTAAAATATATCCCAAAATTAAAAATAATTTTAAGTTCTTCTCAGATAAAACTTTTCCCATTAAAAGCATAAAAAAAAATTGCATTAAGGGATTTAAACCAATTAATAATCCAACTTCACTATTACTCGAAATATGAAAACTCATAATAATTATTATAATATTCAAGATTGGGATAACACCAAAATTTCTGAAAAAAATACTATAAAATAATGATCGGGGAATATTATCATCTTTATTATCCATTTCTATATTAATATTTTTGGACAAACTTTCATTAGCATTTAAAATTGCTTGTCTATTTTCTCTAATAAATATAACAAAAATTATACTTATTAAAAAAATCATCAGAGAAAAGATAATTATTGTCTCAACACTAAATATATCAATCCACAACCCTCCAATAACCACTCCTAAAAACCATCCAATAGCACAGTTAGCATTATAAAAGGATATCCATTTCTTATCATTTTGGACTAGCTCACTATAAAGAGTGAGATAGATAGACGAAGATGAACAAAAAAAACCTAATATAAATAACTCTATATTTAATATTATTATATCCTTAGCAAATATAAGTAATATCAACATAAAGAGCATTCCGGCAGATCCTAATAGAATAAAATAAATTCGATTTTGAAGTTTATCTGAATATTTACCTAAGAAAGGGGGAAAAATAAAGAATGTTGACATAAAAATCGTCATTGTTAAAGTTATAATTGATGGCCCCGTTCCCATATTTTCTAAAAAACGAGGCAAATAGGAGATCAACATCATAATAGAGAAGTAGATAAAAAATACATTTAGTAACATAAATATAACAGATTTTCTTGCTATTATCAATTATATATCTCCTATTAATCAAATCAATATTAGAAGTATTCTTTAGAATATTTCTCAATTTAATTAGTTTACCACAGAATTAAAGAATTAAACAACTTTTTCTTAATCTCACATTTATTAAATAAAATTAGGCTACTAATCATTATTGAATTTTAAGAAGATACTTAATGTAGAAATTAATGGAAAAAAAAGCATTATCCACATAAAAGCATAATAGTCTGTATTAAAAAATAATAGAAGACTAAAAAATAAAACCCCCAGAAATCCCCCCGAAAAAA
>CP070831.1:2416971-2427513 GCA_020344955.1 Promethearchaeota archaeon
GTTAAATCTATTGATCCTGGCCGTACGGCATAATCAAACTGGATATCTCTCTCAAGATCAAGATTTCTAAAAATCTCTGATAAAACTTTTCTTTGGGTGTCAATACAAATAGTAGCAACTGGGATGTAGTCTAGTTTATTAGGACCATCAACACATTCGGTCAAAATTTGATTTATAGCTCGTCCAACAATTAGAAAGTACTGCGGTTGGATGATAAGTCCTCCTCCAAATTCAGGTTTAGCGGTACCTCCAACAAGAGCAGCTTTATCAACATTATGGTGATAAACTCTATCGTAATTCTCAAGATAGTATGTACACAAGGCTCTAGAGCATGCATCAGCAACAGCATCACAGACAGTATCAGGATGTCCAATTCCTTTCCTTTCACAGAGTTCAGGGAAATCGCTTTTCTCAATAGGTTTAAAATCCGCTAGACTCAATTTTAACATTTCATTTAACCAACTTCTAAATTAATAAATAGTTCTTTTAAATATATTTTTAAATTATTTATCAGTTAAATTCCTTATTAAATGAAAATGCAGTCATTGCATTTCATGATTCATAATAATTAATAACTTTTATAAATATTTTGTAATTATAATATGCATAAGAAGCATAAAAAAAATATTTGCATTACAATGGAAATTTTACCCTCTCTGAGTGATATAAAGCGCTTACGTAAAAAATTAAATATTAGCCAAAAAGAATTGGGAGAAGAATTGAATATTCCACAGTCGACAATTTCAAGAATTGAAAATGGAACAGTAGATCCTCCATATTCTAAATTAAAAAAAATTTATGAATACCTAGAAAATCAACGTAAGATACGAGAAAAATCTAAAAAGCATGCTGAAGACATTATGACAAAAGTGATTATATCTATCAAATCCAGTTCAAGGATAAGAGAAGCTGTAGATTTGATGAATAAAAATGATATATCGCAATTACCTATAATAGAAATCAATCAAAATTTAGGTAGTATCACATCAAAAAAAATACAGAAATACATTACAGACAATCCAGAAATTATTAATATGGATGTCTAAATTATAAAGGAATTGCCATTTCCAGAAATTGATAAAAGTTGGAATGTTAAAGATATTTCTGATTTACTCTTGAAATATTCTGCTGTTCTGGTTAAAGAACAAAATGATTATATCGGGATTATCACAGATTCAGATCTTCTTAGGTTAACTAATGAAAAATAAGAATATTTTGAAAATTTATTAATTCTCCAATGTAAAAGCTATATATTTGTAAATTGTCATTACTTAATACAAAAAAGAATAATTTTTTTATACAATATTGTGTTTTAAAGATTAGATTTGATGATTGAAAAGATAATTCAAAGGATTGACGGCTTATTAAAAAAGGCAAATTATGAAACACTAGCATTGGGTAATTTTGATACCAAAAAAAGTAAATTTTGTTTCGACCTTTTAGTTAAAAAGGATGATTTAGTATTTAGTATTAAAATTTTTCACAATATAGATAGCTTGAATCAAGATACAATTCGTGACATTAAATCTTTATCCTTAATCCTCAAATCAAAACCATTACTAATTGGAATTAGAAATAGATATCAAAAATTAGAAGATAATACAATTTATGTAAGAGAAGGTTTACCTTTTATAACACTTAACACATTTGAGAATATCCTTAATGATAAATACCCATATATTTTAGCAAGAAGGGGTGGGGGAGTAGTATTTTTAGATGGGGCATTGATGAAAACCTTGAGAGAAAACTGTTCAATAACAAGAAAGGAGTTATCAGAAGTCTTAGGAGTGACCAAGCGGACTATTTGTTCATATGAAAATGAATCTATGAGACCTTCTGATAAAACTGCTGAAAGGATACTAGAAATCTTAAACAATGATGATCTATTTAAAAAAATAAATATTTTTGGTTGGACTATCAAAGATAATATAGAAGGAAAAGAGGTATTGGAAGAACAAGAATTGAGTGAATTCGAATCCCATGTTCAAGATATAATAAAAGATATTGGGCTATCTTCTTATTGGTATAAAAAAGGATCAATACCTTTCAAATTATCTTTATACTCTCGTTCTGATAAAATAAAACTTGATGGTTTTTATCCTCTGTTTTCTGGTATATCTGAAGAACAAGATAAAATCAATGAGATGAGCTTTCATTGCTTAAAAATGTTCACAGATTTATTTAATAAAACTTCCCTTTTCATAATAGATAATGATATTAAAATTCCGGAACCGTTTAAAAAAATAAATATTCCCATCGTTAAAATTAAAAACCTTGAAGATGTAGATGATGAAGAAGAATTTATTGAACTCATTCAAGATTCATGAGGATGAAAAAGAATTACATTGCGGGATAGATGAGGCTGGTAGAATTTAATTCATGTCGAATTTTATGTCAA
This sequence comes from Promethearchaeota archaeon, assembly GCA_020344955.1. Taxonomy (GTDB): domain Archaea; phylum Asgardarchaeota; class Lokiarchaeia; order Sigyniarchaeales; family SOKP01; genus Loki-b32. Next base: position 2,419,370 of record CP070831.1, read on the forward strand.
TAGGCTCTGTCTTAGGCCCTATGGTTTTATGTGGTATTTGTTTTAATAAATCTAAAATTAACTTTTTGTCTGAACTAGGAGTTAAAGACTCAAAAAAATTATCTCCAAAAAAGAGAAGTGAACTAGCTCATATTTTAAAAAAAAACTGCCACTCCCATAAAATCATTGTGATTAGTCCTCAGGAGATTGATGAGAGAGTAATTAATAAAATTACAATGAATCGACTTGAAGAATTAAAGATGGCAGAGATTATAAACGAATTGAGACCAGATACTATCTATATAGATGCTGCAGACGTGAATGAACAAAGATTCGGCAAATCAATTGAAAAACTTTTAAATTATTCTCCTAAAAAAATCATTTCTAAGCATAAGGCAGACGATATATATCCAATTGTTTCAGCAGGCTCCATTGTAGCTAAAGATAAAAGAGATGCGATAATAAAAGAACTCAATGAAAAATATGGGAATTTTGGTTCAGGTTACCCTTCTGATGTCAGAACAGTTGATTTTCTAAGAGATTACATAAAAAGGAATAAAAAAGTGCCCAAGTTTGCAAGAAAATCATGGGACACTACCAAAAAAATAATAAACGAAGAGCTTTCTTCAAAAAAAATAACTGATTATCTTAATTAATTGCTTTTTTGACTATTAATACCATATGATTTGCAGCATATTTATGGATATTAATACTCTCTAATATGGTATATCCTGCGGTTTCGAGTATTTTCTTCTCTTGGGCAAAAGTTAGTTCAGATTTTTGAATGCTGTCAATCGATTGAGATTTGATCACAAGGATTAAAACACCTTCATTTTTTAAATAATAGGTGCAATTTCCAAGCGCAATCTCAGCTTGTCGTGGTTGTGCAACATCTTGATATATCAAATCTATATTAGTAAAAATATATTTGCCATAACTATCTGGAAACCGGGCATCTCCTAAGATTGGAATAATATTTTTTCGATTTGAACTATTTTGAATTAATTGCCTCATACTTCTTTCTGCAAATTCTACACCATAAATAATTCCAGAATATATAATATCTGAAAGATGAGAAATAGATGTACCTGAGGAAGCTCCTAAATATAAGCATTTTAAATTATCTGATAAAAAATTTGTAATAGGATTTTCCAAAATCAATGCTGCTAATTTACTTCTAAATGGATCCCACTCTCGATATTCCATACCCTTATATGATATTAATCTCTCTCCATATATTCTTTTTCCTACGTCTAAATTTCTTGTATAGAGTTTTAATTTGTCTTGAGGTCCAGATATAAATACATTATAAAATTTAGGATGATTTCTAATCTCTATTTTAGACATTTTTTAACAATTTTAACCTGTTATCTTTTTTTCTTTAATTTTCTTGTCACACTTTTAGTTGGTTGTACTTTCTTTGGAGGATTCGGATATTTAACTTCGATTTCTTTGATTTTTTCTTCAATTTCTTGTGATAAAGTATCTCCTATGAATTCACCTCTGAAATAATCTAGCTTCGCAGCAACTCCAATTTTCCCGGCAACTACACGAGCTATCTTACCTCTAACCCAAGGTTTTGAAGATCTAATTTGATTCCATTGAAAAATTAAACCGTGTTTTGGTCTTTTTTCACCAGTTTTAAGAAATCTATATAAAGCCTTTTCTGCTCCTAGTAATTGGATTCTTGATGCTGGCATATAGGCTAATTTTTGTAAACCACCTGCTTTAGCTATTAATTTTGCTCCAATCAAAGAACCAATAAGAGAATTAATATTGGGAGCGAATCGTTTTAATAATCCTTCTAAGTAAGTTTCTAATTTTAAACGATAATTATCTAAGGAAATAATTTGTTCTGCATAATTTTGTATCATAGATAGATCAATATTTGCTCCCATTGACTTTAAAGCATAATGCTCTAAAGCCTTAATCTTACCCTCTTTTAACTCAAACTCTTTATTTATATTTTCAAATGTAAAATTTTCCCTAGAACCCAAAATTGAAATCAATTTTGCTACAATCATGTTATCATCAATAATTTTGTCAGTTAACTCAGGGAAATGTAAACCATACCATTCTCTCAGATGACTTGAAAACAGACTTATTGACTTTTTAATCACATCTAAAACTGTAATTATTTGAGTAATTATATTATCGGAATGTCCACTTGCAGTGCTAACTCTTCTTCTTGTCAATGTATCGCTTATTTTTTTATATTGTGAAAGGATTTCTTCACTAGTTTTGTTTATTCCAATTTTTTTTAAGTGGTCTTCTAGATTTAAACGAAAATTTTTGAGTTCTATTGATTTACTTTCAAAATGAGTTTTATATCCTAATTGTTCTGACAATAGTGCTTCTAATTCTTGATTATCAAATATAAATTCATTAAAACCAGAATTCTCCAATTCTAATAAAAGATTTTCAAAAACTTTTTGAATAATATTATTATCTATTGCTTCATAGAATTCAATAATTTTCTCTTGATCGTCATCAAAATCAATGAAATTTAAGATATTTCCAGTCTCATCAAATGCAAAAATTACAATTAAAGTATCTGCTATGTAAGACTTCATTTTGATTGGTTAATTTATACTTATTTTTCCTTCATTAATAATTATTATAAAACTATAATCATTATTGTCTTTTAAAAAATGCTAGAAGTAAATCTTTCTGGTTTAAAATTAAAATCTCCTATTATTTTAGCTTCAGGAATTTTAGGTGTGTCTTTTTCTTCTATGAAAAGAGTAATTGATGCTGGAGCCGGTGCGGTCACTACAAAATCTATCGGGCCAAAACCAAGAAAAGGATATAAAAATCCATCTATAATAGAGATATATCCTGGAACATTTATGAATAGTGTAGGTCTCGGAAATCCCGGGATCGATGATTTTGTTTCAGAAATAAATGAAATTAAAAAATACAATATTCCATTGATAGTAAGCGTTTTTGGCGATACTAAGGAAGTTTATCTGGATGTTGCTACTAAAGCTGAAAATGCAGGAGCTGATGCGATTGAAATAAATATCTCATGTCCACATGCTGAAATATCTTGTATAGGTATTGATAAAGCTTTAACTTTTGAGATTGTGAAATTTCTAAAAAACAAGCTTACAATCCCTCTTTTTGTAAAATTAAATCCCAATGTAACAAATATAGTAGAAATTGCTTTAGCAGCTGAAAAAGGTGGTGCTGACGGAGTGGTTGCTATAAATACTTTATCAGCTTTGAAAATAGATGTAAATACTAAAAGACCTATCTTATCCCATGGAAGTGGTGGACTTTCCGGTAAAGCAATTCATCCTATAGCTGTAAAAAAAGTATTTGATTTATATAATACCTTAAAAATCCCAATAATAGGCTGTGGAGGGATAGATTCTTGGCAAGATGTTGTTGAATTCTTTTTAGCTGGAGCTTCAGCAGTACAAATTGGGACAGCTTTATATAATGGGGTGGAAATCCTTACTGATATTAATCGTGGGATAACATATTATCTAAAAAATAATAAATTTAACTCTATAAATGATATAAAGGGTTTAGCTCATCAGTTCAAAACTCAAAAGGTGCCTGATTTTGACTGAAAATATGATAAAAACAGTGAAAATTCAAGATATACTTGATGAATGTAATGATGTTAGAACTTTCACTTTCTCTATGAAGAACAACACTATTAAAAACTACGTTATTCCTAAACCAGGGCAATTTATTATGGTATGGGTGCCTGGAGTTGATGAGGTACCTATGTCTATATCTGGATGTGATATTAATGGAAATTGGGTGATTACTGTAAAAAACGTTGGTGAATGCACCAATGCAATTTTTAACTTAAAAAAGGGGGATTTTATTGGTGTTAGAGGACCTTTGGGTAACTACTTTAAAATACCGAAAGAAAAGTCAAAATATATATTTTTAATAGGGGGGGGTATTGGTATGGCTCCTCTTCGTTTTCTTTCCCAAGAGCTGTATGAACATAAAATTTCTTTTATTCTAATTCAAGGTGCAAAAGTCAAAAGTGATTTAATGTTTACAACTCAAGAACAGATTTTAGACAAGAATTCTAACGATATTTTTTATTGTACGGAAGATGGGAGTTTAGGAACTAAAGGCATTGTAACTGAGGCTTTTGAAAGAATTTTGAAAACTTACTCTAAGAGACTTCTCTCAAATGCAATAGTTTACGCTTGCGGTCCTGAAAAAATGCTATATTCCATCTATGAAATATGTGAGAAATGGAATATCGAGCTTCAAGCAAGCCTTGAGCGAATAATGAGATGTGGCTGTGGATTGTGTGGATTATGTGCTTTGGATCCATTAGGCTTACTCGTATGTAAAGATGGACCTATTTTTGATTCTGATACTTTAAAGAAAATTCAAGATTTTGGAAAATACCAAAGGGATTTTACTGGAAAAAAAATCTTAATCGAATAAAAAGAAATTTGAATTTAGATTGCTCAAATCACAAAATATTTACTTTATCTCTTAATATTATACTTGAAAATTATAAAACCTTTAAAGTATATCAAATTACCTTTCCTTCAAAAATAATGGGTTCCTTAGAAATTGATAATCCTGAAATAATTAAAAAAATTTCTCGAGAGATAATAGATTATTTAAAAAAAAACCCAGAAACCCCTCGCGATAAAATAACAAATATCAAGGGAAGGGTAGGTAAAAAGTATAATTACAATAAAGTTATAAAAAATGCTACTATTTTGGATTTTGCTACGGAGGAAGAAAAAAATACCATAGCTCAGATTCTTAAAAGGAGAATAACTAGAACATTATCTGGAGTGTCTGTAATAGCTATTATGACTGAACCACTTCCATGTCCGGGAACTTGTATATATTGTCCGGGTCAAGACTCTCAGCCTGGAGAAAAAGTTGCCCAAAGTTATACTGGTCGTGAACCTGCTGCTATGAGATCCATTCATAATAATTATGATCCCTATTTACAGGTTCAAAGCAGAATTAATGATTTAGAAGCAATAGGCCATAAAGTTGATAAAATAGAATTAATCATTATGGGAGGTACATTTTTATCGACTAACTCAAAGTATCAGGAAGAATTCATAAAAGGAGCATTAGAAGGAATTATTGAAAGAAGAGTAGATACTTTAGAAGAAGCTAAGAAACTCGCTGAGAGATCCAAAAGACGTGTTATAGGGATAACTTTAGAGACGAGACCTGATTACTGTAAAGAAAAGGATGTAGATCATATGTTAAATTACGGCACAACTCGAGTTGAACTTGGTATTCAAACAGTATTTGAAGATATATATAAATTAGTGAAGAGAGCTCATACTACAGAAGATAGTATCGAAGCAATCAGAATTGCCAAAGATGCCGGATTAAAAATCAATGCTCATATAATGCCTAACCTTCCTGGTTCTAATTATTCTAAAGATATTCAATTGTTCGATGAATTATATTCCAATTCTAATTATCGGCCAGATATGTTAAAAATTTATCCAACTCTGGTAATAAATGGTACTGAATTATATAATTGGTGGAAAGAAGGCAGGTATTCACCCTATTCTGATAAGGAATTAATAGATTTAATTGCGAGAGCTAAAACAAATCTTCCCCCGTATGTTCGAATACAAAGAATTATGAGAGATATTCCTGCAAATTTAATCGAAGCGGGATGTAAAAATAGTAATTTAAGGCAATTAGTTCATAATAGATTAACAGAAATAAACGAAATATGCAAATGTATTAGATGTCGTGAATATGGTATTAGCAAAAAAAAGATAGTAATTGATAAACAATCTTTCGATGAAATAAAATTATTTCGATTAGATTATGAAGCATCAGAAGGAACCGAAATATTCCTATCATATGAGAATAAGAAAGAAGATTATTTAGTTGGATATTTACGCTTACGAAAGCCTTCTGAATTTGCTCATAGACCTGAATTAAATGATGGAAAAACTATGATTGTAAGAGAAATTAAAGTAGTTGGCGAACTTGTTCCAAAAGATATGAAACCAAATTATTTTTCTCAATTACAACATCGAGGATACGGAAAGTTATTAATGGAGAACGCTGAAAAAATAGCTTTTAAAGAGTTTGATGTAAAAAAATTAGCTGTTATAAGTGGCTTTGGAGCAAGGGACTTTTTCAGAAATTTAGGGTATAAATTAGATGGCGTATATGTTTCTAAATTATTTTTAAGTTAAAATAAACTAAACTTTTTTACAATAGGATCAGAATTCATTTTCACTTACTAAAAGAAAATATTAACAATCTATTCTATTATAATTTGAAAATTTGTATTTTAATAATTTTATATATAAATAATTTTACTATATAAATGTCAAAGATTATTAAATAAAGAATCAAAAATGACTTCAGAAAAACCATTATCACAAAAAAAAACAACTCAGCAGACAATTTCTATTTCACCAGCATTGAAAGATAGAATCGAACAATATGTAATTGAAAAGCAAAATAAAGATCCGAAAGATCATCGGGTTAAAAGTATTTCCGCTTTTTATAATTTTGTTTTGGAAAAAACTATCGATTGTTTTGAACAAGGCAAAACACTTAATGATTTTGAAACCTTTGTTGACAGTGAAATTAGAGGATTTTTTGAGAAAATTTCCTTTAACGCCTTAATTCCGTATTATGAAACTGCTATAAGAACCAATCGCTATACTCATCCCTTCTTTGAAAAAAACATATTTTTTTACCTGACTCTAAGAAGGCTTTATTTGGATCGAATGGATCCTTACGATATTGCTAGTATAAAGAGTATATTCAATAGAGTTAAAAACTACTTAATGTCACAAAATCTTACTAAAGATGTTAATTTGGATATTTTTATTGGAAAGAATGGAAAAGGATTAACTGGAATATTCGAATATTCTGGATTATATAAAAATTTAACTTTTGAAAATTGCAAATACAATGCTGCACTTTTTGGATTGTTAGGCACTAAAATAACTAATTTTCTATATTCAGATAAAGAAAACTACTTCAGGTTCGATTTAAAAGCCACAGATTTATTTTACAGGAAAGAATTAGCAAAAAAAGAGAGGATTGAACTAGTAAACCATAATCTCTCTTATTTCTTTAACTATCCTAGAATTCTAGATGATAAAGATTATTATTTTTGGATGAGATTAGCTGAAGATAGAAATGCCATAATCAATTTTAACAATGAAGAAACTCAAAAAGATTGGATAAATTTAACAGAAAGAGATATTGATAAATTTGGTGATCATGAGGACTATGCTCTTAATCTCTTGAAGTTTTTTGAAAAATTACATTGGATAGAAATTGAAAGTGAAAAAGATTTGATATTTCAAATTAAATTATCTGAAAAAAGATTTCAAAATGAAAAAGAACTTTTACTAGGGACGCTTTCACAAAGATCTAAAATCTTACAAATTAATGGGAAATATCAGCTAAAAAGAATTATTGAATAGTGAAATTTATCCAAAAATTAAAAAAAAGGAGGGATCTCGTCCTCTTATCTCCCAATTTATCCCCTTATCTTGTCTTTTTGGCTGAACCCCTGCAATCCCCTTGATTTTTATCCTAAAAATTACCCAATTTTATTTCAACATCTTCATTTATATAACCTACTATTAAAGACTTGATCTTTAGATCATTAATAAAGGAACCTCATAAAAAAAATACGATTAGATTAAAGCTACAGATATAAAATTGATAAAAATGTATCTTAAAAAAGGTCAGATAGGCAAATCTATAAATTCTTAGCTGGAAATCAATTATAAGTCTGAAGATTCAACCTAATAAAAAAGCATTTTACTTGAGATCCTTGAAGGTGTTTTCGATGTCCTCTTTGGTGATCTGCGAACATCTGTCAAGATCTTTCTTAAAGCGTGTCGCTATGGTCCGATATTCTAAGTCATAACCTTCTTTGTCTTTCTTGTACTTATTAAATAGTCTTTTCCAAAACTTAATTTTCTCATCCCTTAATAATTTTAATACATCCTTGAAAATATTTTTTTTTTTATTTAAATAAAAAAAAATTGAATATTTTGCCGAATTATACAATTTCTATTTTATTATAAAATGAACTCGTATTACTTGTTTCTAAAAAGAAAAAACTAAAAAATCTACATTATAAATATATGAACAAAAAGAAATGTATCTCATAAAAATTAAAAAAATTATAGAACTCATTGTATACATCAAAA
>CP070831.1:2427613-2468888 GCA_020344955.1 Promethearchaeota archaeon
CTCAATATGACTTACTTACGACAATAAATATGCTCCAAACCGCACAGAAATTATATGAAGAAGAAATACCTGCTTTTACTAAAGAGGACCTAGATAAATTTGGAGTAAGAGCACATAATTTAACAGTAGAAAATCAAGAAAGTGGATGGTTTGAAGGTGAAATCATTCCAATTGAAGGTCATGTCGAGGGAAATGTTGATGAACCAATGATGGTTGACAGGGATATGGCTGCCAGAAAATCTACTCTAGAAGGTGTAGCTGGATTAAGAAGATTATCTAAACCCTTTTTCTTAAAAAAGAATGGTGGTAGAGCAGGTTATAAAGAAAGAGAGGGAACTACAGAAGGAGTAATTACAGCTGGTAATTCTTCACCTCTAAATGCTGGGGCCACAGTATGCCTTCTAATGGAAGCAGAAGAAGCTAAAAAGCGGGGGATTGAACCAATGGCAAGAATTGTATCAATTGGATGGGCAGGGGTAGATCCTACTGTAATGGGACGTGGTCCTGTTCCAGCAACAGAAAAAGCATTGAAATATGCTGGTCTAACGGCAAATGATATCGATTATTGGGAAATAAATGAAGCATTTACAATGGTAGCTTTAAACTGTATGAAAGCTTTTAATATTCCTGAAGAGAAAGTTAATGTAATGGGAGGATCTACTGCAATTGGACATCCATTAGGAGCAACAATGATCAGATTACCTGGTACTCTTGCCCGAATCTTAAAGGATAAAAAAGCTAAGTATGGGGTAGCCAATGCTTGTGTAGGTGGCGGTCAAGGCGTTGCTACAGTAATAGAAAATATGGATGCATAAAATTAAATAATATTAAATTACTTTTTTTAAATTTTTTTTTGTATATTTTTATCTGAATTTTTGCTGATTATTATTGATTTTCTTGAATAAATAAATTCCATTAGATTAATCTACTTTCTGCGAAATATTTAAATATTAACGTATATCAAATAATCTTACAAAAGAAGTAAAATGGATTTGAAATTAAAATGCCTGTTTACAAAAGTATTCAATTAGTTGGGACGAGCGATAAGAATTGGGCTGATGCCGTTAAGAATTGTTATGAAGAAGCGAAGAAGAGTCTCCGTGGAATTCGAAACATACAAATTATTGAATCTGACGTTAAAGTTAAGGAAGATATTGACAAATTGATTTACAGGGTTCGTGTTCAAGTAAACTTCCAATTAGAAAGATAAGTCTATATAATATTTTTTATTTTTTTTTCTTTTTCTAAATGCGTATTGGGAATACTACACTTTAAACTTACTATAATATAATAGAATTTTATGAATTTTATGGTTAAATTTTAAATATAACAAAATCTAGTTAGAATTAACAGCTCTAAAAATCGGGTAATTATGTTTCAGTCGGATAATATAATAGATTTTCTTTTAGATCCAGCAGTTTTCCCATACATTATAGGGGGAATTATCTTATTAGTAGTAATAATTATTTGCCTTACGATACATAGGAAACTAAGGCAATAAAATTTCGTACTAATATACAATTTTATTTAATTTTCATCCTTTTTAATTGATCTAATTTACGTCTAACATGAGATCGTGCCGTTATTGCATAAGTAAAATTCGGATCAATTTCTAGTGCATGGTCATAATACTTTAGAGCTTCTGTGTATTCTTCTTTATTTTCATATATTAATCCTAAGTTATATAAGCAATATTTATAATCTGGTTTAATTTTTAATGCTATTTCAAATGACTTTCTCGCTTCTTTAATTTTGTTTAAGTTAAAATAAGCTAAACCTAAATTATAAAAAGCTCTATAATTTTTTGGACTTAATTTAGTAATTCTTTCAAATATTTGCTTAGCTTTTTCATATTCTAATGTATAGTAATCATTAAGGTATCCCCCATAATTAAATAAAGCCTTTATCAATAAATTTTTAATCTCTTCTGAATTAGGCTTCTCTCCATGTAGGTTTTCTAGTATTTCTATACATTCTTCAAACTTCTCTTGATTAAGCAAATTTTTTGCTTTTTCAATAACATCTGTAGACTCGTTTGAAATTTTCATGAAACTAAATTAGAATAATAGTTATATTTCATTTTCATACCAGATGTTTGGAGACTTCTTTACTCCAAGCTTTAAAAATAAACTTCGAATAGCACTGTCAGAATCAGGAGCTATAAAGAATACTTTATCCATTTTTAAAGTTCTCTTAATATATAATTGGAGCTCTCGAATAATTTTTTCTTCAATTCCTTTTTTGAATGAATCATCTTTTTTAGTTATTACTTGATGAATTAACACTCTATCATTTCCCAAATAGTCTCTAAACAAAGTATAAGTACCAAAACCTACGAGATTTCCATCTTCCTTGGCTACAACCATAGAGTTCCGATATTGAAGATCTAAAGTCCTACGATTTAGTTCTTCTTCAAATTTTTCCCAATGAGAGAAGAAATAAGACTTGATCGAGATAAATTCTTTAAACAAAACTTTTAATGCTTCCTTATCCACTCTTGGATCGTACCTATCAATTATAATCAACTTTTTCACCGTAGAAATTTTGATATTTAACAAAATATCTATTCTTTAATAAAAATTATTTTTTAAAACTGTAAATAAATTATATTGATATAATATGAGTAGAAAGATTAATAATAAAATCCTCTCAATTCCTTTAAAGAGATTAAAAGAAAATACTATTATCCCAACTCCATCAAAACCAGGGGATGCAGGTGTTGATGCTAGAATTATGGGTTTTAAGAAAATTATTCATGAAAATGATAAAAAGGAATTAGTTGATGTTGACACAGATACCTATACTTTGAAACCGCTTGAAAGAATAGGCTGTCCATTAGGATTTTCAACAGCGATACCAAAAGGTTATTATTTTGAAGTTGTCCCTAGGAGTGGGCTAGCATTATGGGATGGCTTATCGATTGTAAATTCTCCAGGTACAATTGATGCAGGTTATCGAAATGAGTGGATGGCAATAGTAGTTAATCTTTCAAATAAAGATGTTACCCTAAAAAAAGGTGAAAGAATTTGCCAACTTATTTTGTCTAAAATGTATGATTATAAATTTATTGAAACGAATGAATTGCCTGAGTCTGAACGAGGAAAGGGTGGTTTTGGAAGTACAGGTAAGAATTGAATATTAATTAAATATTAAAATTTTATAAATAAATGATATAATATGTCAGAATTAACAAAAGAAGAAATTTTTATTATTGAAAAACTTAGAGAAAAGGGAGGAAAGCTAATTTATAAAGAATTACAGGTTTGTTGCGAGAATGAATTTGAAGGAGTAAGACTAATTTTAAAAAAATTAAAAGAAAAGGGGTATGTTGATTATGAAGGGATGATTCCCGGATTTTCTGCAGAAATTGCGTTAATTAAGGATATTTAAAATATTAAAATGAAATTTTAATCACCAAGTTTATTGATTTTCCCCTATACTTTCCCCTAATTATTTATATAAATTCTTTCTATATTTAATAGAATCTCATGAAAAACCTTTAAAAAAATATGAATTTAGAATAGAAAATAATCTCTTTAATGTGTGTATTCAAGTGCCTATAGAGTTTTATAATCCACCCTCAGCAATATTAGCTTCAGGTTCAAAGTTAGGAGTTGAACTCGGAGGGACTAAAGCAATTGTAAGTATCGATAATCTTCATAATTTACATTCGGAAGGTAATATTTTTACTGAATTAAGCTGGGGGGCATTCTATCAAGAAGAAGGTTTAGAAGATCAAATAGATACATTTGAAACTAAGGAATTTGACTCTGTCAGAGAAGACCCTGACGCCTTAATAAAAACTATTATAGACAGTATTTATAATATTATAAATAATCAGAAACTATTCTACGGTATTGTCGATTTTGAAGTAGATGCTTTTCTTAATCAAAACACAGTAATTCCTGGACTTAAATTAGATTACCTAATTATCAACAAATTATTAGATGCTCATAAAAAGACAAGAGACAAGGAATTATTTCCCAAAATTATGTCAGATGCTAAAGGAACAAAGAAAATTACGGTTGAATTTCAAGGGAAAAAGAAGAAGATTCTCCATATTATGGGTAATAAATTAGAAGATTTAGCAGATATTTTAAGGTTTGCTAACGGATTTGCTACAGGGATTGTATGTACCTCTCGAGGTGCTGCAAATTTATATGTTTTAAGCGATAACATCGTTTTTGAGGAAGATATAATACCTGACCTTCATATTGATGAAGAAAATTTAGCAATAATTGAGCTTGGTATTCAAAGAGAACTTTTATTTCCGATAAGTTGGTTTAGAATAGATCTGGGGATTAAATCACTAGAAACTTTAGAATTGTGGGACGAAATTAAAGATCACCCTAAATTAAATAAAGCTCTAGCTCGTTATGAAAAATACATTACTAGTTTAGTATATAAAAAATTTCAGATGATGGCTTCTACTGAAAAAATAGGCACTGATTTTGAAGATGATTTTTATGAAATGAGTTTAGCTGAAAGAAGAAAAGCACTTAGAGACATGGCAGAAGCTATAAGAAAATTGACAGATGAATACAAGAAATAAATATTGATTTATTCTTTCAGAATTCTTGGAGCTTTAAAAAATCCATCCTTTTTATGTTTAGCATTCTTTAAAGCTTCTTCAGGAGAAAGAGATTCCCGTGGTATGTCTTCTCTAAAAACATTTTTTAAGTCCTCTATTGGATGAGTCATCGGTTTTATATTGCTTGTATCTAAGTTATCTAGTTTCTTAAAATAAGAAAGAATATCACCAATTTCTTTTGCAAGTTTTTCTTTTTCTTCTTCTGATAATTCTAATAGTGCTAATTTTGAAATATGATCAATAGTATCTTTTGATAACTCATTATTCTTAGGCATATCTTAACTCATTAAGTTATAGTCTTATAAAATAATTAAGCTTGATCATATTAGTTTTTAAAAATTAGAAGTGAAATTTAGATTTTCATTTTATTTAACCTCAATTTTAGACTTTAAAATATTGGAATATCAAATAAATAAGTTTATATATTCAATAATCTCTATATCAGTTACTGGTAGTCCAGTCACTGATAGTCCACAACTGGTACTATTTGATTTTATAGAAAACTCGGAGATTTATATTCCATGGTTGAAAATTATCATAAAAATTTTGAAAAAGTATTGAAAAAAAACTTTACAAATATTTTTGTATTAACTATTCTTGAAAAAGAACCTTCTCATGGTTATAAGATAGGTATTGAAATTGAAAAACGCACTTTAGGAATGTGGAAACCATCAGCATCAACACTCTATTGGATATTAAATAACCTAAAAGAAAAGGGATTCATAAGACTCTTTAAAGAAGACAAAAACAAGAAAATCTATCAAATCACAGATACAGGTAGAGAAACCTTAAGATTAATGAAAATAACTCAACGTAAGATAAGAAAATCATATCGTCGTTTTCTAACTACATCAATAGTCAATAATGGTACAGTTGATGAAGAGGAGCTTGAACACTTTAATGATGTTCCAAGTATCCAAATGTTACCAACAGCCTTGAGACCAGATAAGTTTAATGGGGATTTAACACTATCAGAGAGGCTTAACATTTTGGAAATTCAAAGAGCATCCATAATAGAAAATCGTGATAGAATGAATGACTACATCAAAGATTTTGATAAAGCAATTTTAAAAATAAAAAAAGAACTGGATAATGAGGAATAGAAATCTCAAAAAGAAAAGTTTAGAAAAAATTGGTAAGAATGATTAAAAGCGAGTTGATATAAAAATGAGTATAGAACAAAATAAAAAAAGAATAAATTTTCTTACTTTTCTTATCTCTTATAAATGTACTAACGAATGTAAGCATTGTGCGATTCCAGGTTCTCCAAATCAAGACAGAATTTTGATGAAACTGGATGATGTAAAGAAATATTTAGAGGATATTACCTCTAACTATATAGTTAATGAAGTAGGTTTTTTTGGAGGAGAGCCTCTCCTTCATCTTAATTTACTAATTAGCTTCATTGAAGAAGTAAAAAAATTTGATATTTCAAAGATAGGATTACCAACGAATGGATTTTGGGGGAAAGATGATTCTACTGCCAGAAACTATGCCCTAAAGTTAAAAGAGGCGGGTTTAAATAGCATTGGTTTTAGTGTTGATACATTTCATCAAGAATTTATTCCACTCGATGTAGTGAAACGAGCAATAAAAGCTGCTGATGAAGCTGGAATTGAACAGATATATTCAATAACTCAAAATCTAGGACCTCAAAACACAAATAATCTTTTTAATGAACAGAATAAAAAAATCACTGAAGAAATATCCAATGAGTTTAAGTTTTGTCAAGTAATAAATAGTGAATTACAAATAAGAGGTCGAGCTGTAAGAGAACTTTCTAAATATTTTAAAATAACAACAATGCCTTCGGATAGATGTCTTATTTTTAAGGTTCCAATGTTCATGATTGATCCTAATGGATGGGTTTTTCATCAATTGTGTCATGGAATTTGTATTGGAAATGCCCAGCAAAAACCCTTATCTGAAATAATAAGTGAATTTAACTATCGTAAACATCCAATAACAGGGAAGCTTGTAGTTAAAGGAGGACCCCAAAATATTCTTGAAATTGCGATTGAAGAGGGATATAAACCCCTAAATGGGTATGTAGACAAATGTCATCTCTGCTTTTCCACGAGGAATTTTCTTCGTCCTTTTTATCCAAATATCCTTGAACCCTCAAATTTATACTTTTAAGTGATATGAAAAAAAGATAGAACATCAACTAATGGAATTTTGGGATAATCTTTAAAAAATAATAATAAAAATTAATTGGTATCTCTATTTTATTGTTAATATGGTTGATGAAGATGATTTAAGACTTGAAATTCCTAGCTATGCATTTATAGCTCTAGCAAGACGTGGAATGGAAAAAATTTCTTTAGATCAATGTTTTCTTGATAATTGCGATAATCAGGATATGTCTCTATTAGAACCCATTAAGAAAGAAGTACAAGAAGATGAAAAGAAAATCATTAAGAAAATTCATATCAGATGTAAAAAATGTAATCGCGTTTTTATACTAAAGCTTGAAACCTTGAAAAATGTAGCAAAATCAACTAAATCAAAGGAAGAGGAGCCCTTGCCAATGGGATTGGTATACGCTCTTGATGAAAATGGTAAAAATTTAGGACATATTGGGTATTTTTAAAATGAAATTTGATATCTATTTATTTGATTTAGATGGTACATTGCTCCACCTTGGTAATATTAGACATTATGCCGGAAAAATCTTGATGGAGGCTTTAAAAAGACTAAGAGCAAAGTATCCTCCTACTGGTGATGAGAAATTTAAACTTTGGACATCCCAACAAGGTTACTTAAAAGTTTTGGAAGGGTGGGGCGTTGAAGAACCACAAAATTTCTGGAAATTTTTCGATGAAATTGATTTTGAAAAGAGGAAAACACTTATTAAAGAAAAGAAGGTTTATTTGTATCAAGATGTAAATTACATGCTAAAGAAAATTTATCATCATAAAGATAGCAAAAAGCTAGCAATTGTGACAAACACAGCATATTACATATGTGATTTTATTTTAAATAAATTTAATATCAAGAAATTTTTTCATGAGACTTTTAGTTTGGGTTATTATGATAATGACCAGGAATTAGCTAAACCATCTCCAAAAGGCATTCTGACTATATTAGATAAATTCAAATATGATCCAAATGAATCAAATGCTATTTTAGTTGGAGATTCTAAACTTGATATTATTGCTGCTAAAAATGCTAAGATTTATGCATGTTTAATAAGAAGAGAATTAAATCCACGTAATATGCGATATAAAGAATGGAATATTCAACCAGATTTCGTCATAGAAGAACTAAATGAACTATTTGATTTACAATATTAGAAATTATAGAAATTATTTGTTTCATCCCTTAATTTTATAGAAACACATATTTTTAATCAATAAAAATAAATATCCAAACTGATTTTTATTTAATATTGAATATCTTAAGAGACTAGTCCAAATGTCGACAAAATTAGGAGAAGAAAATATTTTACTGAAAAAAGTGTGGAAAATCATCAATTTAATCCAAGCTAATCAGTTATTTGTTCATTTCAAAGATTTGAGCATTAGATATCAAGATGAAAAAAGTAAAAAATTAAGTACAAAAAAATTACCCGAAATATTATCACTCTGTATACTGAATGCTATAGTTCCAAATTCTGCTATACTCTTAGTAGGTGGCCATGGTGGTGGTAAAACAACACTTGCTAAACTTTTGGGAAGAATGTTTACTTCTAATTCGCTTAATGAAATAGAAAACTCAATTATAAGAGGGCATCCTCAATTAACTGAAGAGAAACTTATTGGAACACTTAAACTCGGCAAGTTAATGAAAGAAGGTGAGGAAGAGGTTGTATGGAGACAATTTGTTACAAATTTCTGGAAAATTATAGATGAAGTAAATCGATTGACACCATATGCTCAGGATATCCTCTTATCATTACTGGCTGAAGGAACTGTTAAATATTACGATTCAATAACATCAATTAATAAATACAGCTTATTTGCTACTATAAATCCACATGATATTGGCACATTTGAATTATCTCAACCATTTTTGGATAGGTTTGGAATATCTGTTCCTATTAGCATGCCTGGAAGTCATGATTTGCAAATTATCTTAGCGGGGAAAGATGAAAAATATAGTGGTCGAGATGAATTAATAGAGGTGCCAAAAGTTTTATCTATTGACGAATTGATGGAAATTTGGTATTATGTTAATAAAATGACTTTTACATCTGATGTTAATAATTACATACATGCTATAATTAGAGAATTTACATTATGTTCTAGAGTTGATAAAGCAAATACTGAGGATTTAAAACCAAGTACTGGTTTATGTTCAGGTTGTCATTTTAATACAGCTCAAAACATCTGTAATAAAATTGATTCGATTCTAAGTGTAAGAGTTGCAAAAGATCTTTTAAGATATTCGAAAGCTTTAGCTTGGTTATTAGGAATCTATGAAATTGATGTCAATATTGTGAATACTATTGCACCATATGTAATTTCACACAGAGCAATATATGTAAAAAGAGATTTAGACAAAGCTCCTTATTTTGGAGATAAATATGAATTCACTCGCAACATTTTAAATACTATTCAAAAAAGATTTAAAAATCGTGAAGTGTGTTATCAAATTTCTGAGAGATATCG
The DNA here is from genome assembly GCA_020344955.1 of Promethearchaeota archaeon. Taxonomy (GTDB): domain Archaea; phylum Asgardarchaeota; class Lokiarchaeia; order Sigyniarchaeales; family SOKP01; genus Loki-b32. The sequence continues at coordinate 2,436,818 of CP070831.1, forward strand.
CCAAGGGAATCCCAAAAATGATGATTTAACTGAATTGAAAAAATTCGAGAAGAATGATTTGATTGTAAAATATGATTTAATACCATTTGTAAATTCAATAAATAATAAGGAATATGCACCAATTGCCCAACTAATACAGGATGCGTCTAAAAAAGGAGATATTACTAAACTAGCTGAAATTAGAAATCAACTCTTAGAGGAAATTGATTTTCCAAATAGAGGAGACTTAATTGAATGGTGTAATCGTGAGCTTTTCAAACAAACAGTTACCGACTATGTATTCAAGTATCAATTTAATAAGGAATTATGGGCAGATATTGCTTCTGAATTTTCTGATCTAGACCAACCTTTAAAAGAGGCATTTAGTCAAAGGCAGACAAAACAAATTCGTACAGAAGATATGCTTCTTGAAATTAATGTTACTGGAACTAAAGAAGATTCCTTGGTGAATATTCAGGTTTCTGGAGGTTCTGAGGCAATAAAATTAAGATCCATTTTAGATAATCTAGATTACATGAAAAAGGAAGAATAAGAGAATTTAAAGTCAAGATGATTCAATCTAGAAGAAAAAAAGGAAGAAATTTTAAACAAGGGGCTTCAGAAAAAGAAAAGAAAATCATAGAACTAGCAAAAATAGCCTGGAACAAGACTTTAAAAGAATTTTATTATCCTCCCTTAAATGAACCAAATTATGTATTTGATTATACTCATTTAGAAGGATTCTATATTGATCCAGATCATCGATGGCAAATAACAATGAATCTAGCTAATACTCCCATACTTAAAGATGATCAGGAATATATAGATTATTTTTATATTATTTCACTACATGAAGTTTCTCATTACCAAATTATACCATATGACGGATTAATTAATGCAAAATTACTTAGATCTGCTATGGAGTATGTAAATCAGAATTATGCACCTATTGTAGTAAATATATTTGCAGATTTAATAATTGATACTAAATTATTCAAAAAATATACTGATCTCATTATTTGGGAAATGTGTGAGACTTATAAACATCTAAACAGTAAGGGGCCCATGAGTAATTTTAGTAAATTTTTATTTCGAGCTTATGAGAAAATGTGGAATAAAGATGTTATAGGGGATGAAACATTAAAAGAAATGGATTCTTTAGCAGGAAAAGTTTCAAAAATTATTCTCAAAGATTTCGAAGATGAATCAACTTGGGAAAAGAAAGTTTCCCAAATAGCAAATAATTTAAATATATTAATCCAAGACACTTTTACATTGATTGGAACAAGAGGAATTTTAGATAGAAATAAAGAAAAAAGAAAAAGTCCTGGAGGAGCATTTGTAGAAGTTCCTAAAGATGTTTTAGAAATAATGGACAATCCTTTAGAAAATAAAAATTCAGATAAACTTAAAGAGGGTAATGATGACAGTCTACAGCAAAAATCTGAAGAATTTGCTAAAAATATCCCGTATTCTGAATTTGGAGGTCCTGCGCGTCAAGCAGGTATTTTGGTCGATGGAAGCACGTTAGCTGCATGGTATAGAGGTTTAGCTAAAAATTTGATTGAGATAAAAATTTTTGAACAAAAACCAGGAGGACAATTACCCATTTATCCAGAACTCTGGCGTATTGGAGATAGAATAGAAGAATTAGATATTGTACAAAGTCTGCTGAATAGTCCAGTAATTATACCAAATATCACTACAAGAAAATGGGCATTTACAGCAGGACCTGGTCATTTAATTGAACAGGAGATACCAGATCTTCTAATTGTTCTAGACTCTTCAGGATCTATGGGTTGGAATTATACTTCTAGATCTATTAGTGGTAGAGGGCCATATCATACAGCTCTAGTAGCCGCTTTTGCATCTTTACATTACGCAGCTAGTAAAGGGGCCAAATTTAGTATAATTAATTTTTCAAATAGAGCTGATATTTGCCAATGGACATCTAATTATAAAAAAGCTGAAAAAACACTATTGCGATATCAAGGAGGAGGTACATTTCTGCCAATAGAAGAAATTACCAATCAATGTGAAAAAGCAGAAAAAAAGGCGTTAGTTTTTATAATTACAGATTTTGGCATATATAATTGGAGTAAAGCTAAGAAAGCTATGCTAAATTTGGTTGAAAAGGGGCATAAAATTGTAGGTTTTTTCATTGGATCCAAGAAAATACCTAAAGACAAATTCAAGAGTTTATTTGATAGAGTCACATTCTATGGTATAGGAAATCCTAAAGATTTAATTAGTCTAGTAATAAAAGAAGTACAAAATTATTATGTATGAATTATTAACGTTTATTAATTTCGCGTAAATACAATTTCATGAAATAACGTTGGCTTTGGCAATACAATAATTTATCTTTATCTGTTAAATGACTACATTTTTGTAATACATTTTGAATGTCTGAAAGCAGTTTAAAGTTATCATATTTTGAAGTTTGTGGTATCTCCTCTACTTGTTTACTGACTTGCTTGTTAAGAACATTAGGTTCATAGAATAAATCTTTAAGATTAAGAACAGGTTCTGAATCTCCTAACTTTGAAATTATCATTTCTTTCATTCGGTATTGAATTTTTTTTACGACTCATTCAAATAATGGTAAATATCTCTATGATAGCAGAGCGATATCTACATATATATTAAAAACATATGATCTGTTCTTTTGAAACTAAGTAATATGTGTGTAATATCTTGTAATACGTTTGTAATATCTTCAGAAAAATTATTTTAAGAATGAGCAAGAAAAAAGAATGTATTTAATTTTATAAAACCTCAAGGATACTGTCAACATCCAACCATCCTTTTTGGGCATGTATAATCGTTCCATTTTTATCAATAACAAATTGTCCAGGTCCCTGCTTTTCCCAACCTTCATAATCTCCATGTTCAAAACCCAATTTTAAAGCTTCTTTCAATTTTGAACGGATTTTTGTGATAGCTCCAGCTGTCATCAATCCAAGACCATATTCTTTATATAATTCATCTTTAGAACTAGGTATAACAGGAAAATCAATGTGTTTATTTTCAATATACTCTTTTGCTACTTTTTCGCCAGATTGTGTGATATAAAGAATCTTAGCTCCTTTTGCTTCAATTTCAGTTTTGCGATCCAAAATAGTCTTTAGATCTAATTGGCATATTGGGCAGCCAAAATACCTTGAAAAAATAAGAACAATTTTATGTTCCCCAATTATTTCACTTAAATCAACGGTTCCTGCATTATAGGAATTAATTTTAAATGAAGGTGCTTTATCTCCTTCTTTTAAATCGTTTTTTACCATAATTTACCAAATTTCTGATAATTTAATCTTGATAAAATAAATTTTCCATTAAAAATTTATTTAATTGTTTCTGTTTATAAAGAATTGATAATTTCTTGATGAAATATAATCAATTAATTTTAATAATGTAAGCTCAATAAATAACATAATAAGAAATTACAATTTAATCAAAATAATATCTTTTAATAAAAAATCTAACTGAAAGGTAAAACTTATGGAAAAAAAAGTATATGTTTGCAAGAAAGGTAAGAAATCTAGTGTTATTATTGAAGATATAACCGTCCAGATTAAAGAAGGTGCTACAGTAGTTATGGGTTTTGCAGGTATCGGACTTATTGGACCTATTGTTGCTAACACCCTTATTGAACAGATCCCTGATATAAAAGAAATTGGTTTTATCACTTCTGAATATCTCCCACCTATCTCAGTTTTTTATGCTGGTGTATTAAAACATCCTTTTAGATTACTTTACTCTACCCAACATAATTTAATTATTGGTATATGTGAGGTTCCTTTCCAAGTAACTACTGCTTACAATGATCTGAGTAAAACTATTTGTAATTGGGCTTTATCCGATGATGTTAAAGCAAAAGAATTAGTCATATTTCAAGGTATCCCCCAAAGAGGAATTATTGATGATTATCCCGTATACTATGCTGCTGAAGAGATAATGATGGAACATCTTAAAAAATTTGGTATAACTAAGGTCGAGAAAGGGATCATAGTTGGTCCAGAAGCTACCGTTTTGAACGAAGCTTTAATGAACAGATTGAATGCTTTCGCTTTATTTACTCCTGTATTAGAGATTCCAACTCCAGAAGGTGCTGCCAGTATTTTAGAAGTCTTAAATAAAATCTATAATTTATCAATTGATACAGCCTCTTTAATAGAACAGGGAAAAGAAATTAAAGCGAAAATGTTAGAACTAGCACAGAAAGCTCAGGAATATCAGGAGCAACAACAGTTACCTGGTAAAAAGGAAGCGTATACAAAATACTTTCAATAATTAATTTTCTCTATTTTTTTTGATTGATATTCTATAAAAATTAATTTTAAAATACACCTTTATTTAGATAAACTAATTAAGCAGTACTAGAATACGAAATAAAAAGATTTTAAGGTAATTTCTTATAAAGGAGAAATTTGTTCCGGTCCAGATTGACCAAGAATTATGTTTAAGATGCGAGCGATGTTTAAGAGCTTGCAAAGTAAAGGCAATTTATTTTGAACATGGGATCAGAAAGGTTGATTATGTTACATGTAAAGCCTGTTTAAATTGTGTTCAAGTTTGCCCTAGAAATGCTATAGAGGTCACGTCCATTACAAGTCCAGATCAAATTATCAGTATTAAAATTGATCATGAGAAATGTAGTATGTGTGGTAAATGCTTGGATGAAAATGGCAAATTCTGTCCCAAAAATCTCTTTTATAAAGACAAAGTGAAAAAAGTAGGAAGAGAAGAAGAAGGAATCAGATATAAATATAGAGAAATTAATAAATGCCAAGGCTGCTTAAAATGCGAAATCTCTTGCTCAGAAGGAGCTATTGAACCCGTAAAATTTGAAACTTAAAGCTTATCATTAATTTCTGTTTATGTCTCAGATAAAAATTTTTCTATTATAAGAGGTTTAATTTCAGCAAAATCAGATATTACTAAGACACCTTCCATTCTCTTTAATCTTTCAATATTTTCAAGTTCAATATCTCTTATTTTTAAAACCAATGGTGATCCATCTGGACGAGAAGTCACAATAGGCTCAATATCCTGATCTGATGGAAATATATAAACTATTTGACCTCCTTTTATAGCTTGAGCTATACAATTAGTTATTAGACTATCTGCGATCCCATAAACTATTTTTGCTACACTATTAGCTGAAACAGGGCAAACTAAGAACATATCATAATTTCCAAGCTGTAGTGGTCCAGCATAGAATGGAATATTAGGAGTCTTTTCAATTTTCACCTTTTTAACGACTTCAATTAAAGCTAACCATTTCTTATACCATTTAACAACCGCCGCTCCTTCTTTTGATAATATAACAGTTAAATCTATATTGAATTCCTCTTGTAATTCTTTCATTAAATCGATGGATTCTTGAAGAACATAACCTGTTCCTGTCATCCCCCATATGAGCTTCATTTCGTAATCACTGATCTTTCTTTATATAAACTTGGCAAAAATTCAGTAAAATATCCTATTTCTTCAATATTATGTTTTCTTAAGTGTTCAATGAATGAATTTGGGATTTGAGCAGGTAAACGAAATGTTGATCTTAGAAGAGTTCCATTAGGAATTGATTGATATTCATGTAAAATCCAACTCATAGGATTATTTTTATTATCTAAAACACTCGCTGCATTTTTATGGTTAAATTCAGCCTTAATTGGTATAGAGTCAGGATTTTCCCATCGAATTCTTAATGTTGTCGGTCTTCCTTCGATTGTTTCAACTACACGATGTATAGCCCCTACATGACCTTTCACATCTCTAGGAGAAATTTCCCATTCAAATGATTTATGATCTCTGGGATGCCATAATCTATATCGTTCTGAATTATCAATATGATCCCACCACCAATCGATCATTTCAGGAGAAACTCCAGAAAGTTTATGTTCAACGATTATATCAGTAGTTTCCTTTTTATCGTTCATTTTTAGTGAAAATAGAAGTTTAATTAACTCTTAACTTATGAAAAATTAGCTTTATTTATAAAATCTAACTAAAAGAATTAATAATTTAAGCATGATAAATATTTAATGATAATATTCTCAAAATAATTAGCTTTGGAATTAATATGAATAATTCGAAATATATTTATCTTGATAATGCTGCGACAACTCCAATGGACCCTAGAGTTATTGAAGAAGTTAGTAAACACTTTAGGGAGACTTATGGGAATTCTTCAAGCTTACACTCGGTAGGCCAAAAAGCAGGTCAAATATTGTTAAAATCACGTGAATTAATTGCATCAGTAATAAATGTAAAAAGAGATGATATTTTTTTTACTTCTTCTGGAACAGAGGCAGATAATATTGCTATTTTTGGTGTTGCTTTAAAAAATCAGAACAGGGGTAATCATATTATTACGACATCCATAGAACATCATGCAGTAGAGAACCCCTGCAAGGAATTAGAAAAAAGAAATTTTAAGGTTACTTTCTTACCTGTCGATAAATATGGTATTATTAGTATAAAAGAATTAGAGAATGCAATAACAAAAAAGACTATACTTATCAGTATTATGTTTGCTAATAATGAAATTGGTACTATCGAACCAATAAAAGAAATTGGAACAATAGCAAAGAAATATAATGTTATCTTTCATACTGATGCTGTTCAGGCATTTGGAAAAGTTCCAATTGATGTGGATGATATGAACATTGATTTATTATCTGCTTCTGCCCATAAACTTTACGGTCCTAAAGGTGTTGGGATGCTATATATCCGAAATAAAGGTATAAAAGAAGGGTGGGGAAAGTTTATTCAACCAATTATGTTTGGTGGAGGTCATGAAAGAGATATGAGACCAAGTACTGTTAATGTCCCTGGAATTGCAGGTTTTACAAAAGCAGCAGAATTAGCTTTAGAAGAAATGGAGCAAGAATCTCAAAGACAAATAAAATTAAGGGATAAAATCATTAAATGGGTTACGGAAAATATTGAAGATAGTTATTTGAATGGACATCCTACTCTAAGACTTCCTAATAATGTGAATTTAGGGTTTAAATATATTGAAGGAGAATCTATCGTATTAGATCTGGATATAGAAGGGATAGCAACATCAACTGGTTCCGCTTGTTCATCAAAATCACTGGATCCTAGTCACGTACTTATCGGAATTGGATTAAAGCCAGAAGAAGCTCATGGATCTTTAAGGGTCTCTCTGGGTAGATTTACAACAGAAGAAGATGTAAAGTATTTCTTAGAGAAATTACCCGTTGTAATTGAAAGATTGCGAAAGTTGTCTCCGCTAAAAAAGGGTGTAAAGTATATGTTTGATAAGAACTCTACAGATCATCAGCGTTAAATTTATCAAAAAATTTTTTTATATACTACCTTTTTCTTAAGATCCATAATAATCAATGGATTTTAATTAATTAATGCAATTTTAATCTTATTAATTAAAAGTACTATTATAAAAATCTTTAAACTCTTATTCCACATCATACTGAATAAACCTTATAAATTCAAATTGTAAATACTAATATTAAAAATATTTAAATATATTATAGAATTTATTACTTACTTGATATTATAGAGTTATGTTATTTTTAGACAATAATTAAGTATCGGTGGAAAAAATGAGTAGAAAAAAAATTGAGGACGAAGATGAGGATTGGGACGAAGATGAGGAATCGGATGATGATGAAGAGGATTGGGACGAAGATGAGGAATCGGATGATGATGAAGAGGATTGGGATAATGATGGATATTTCGAAGAAGAATATTAAAATTAAATGTATTTAATTAGAAGTATAAGAATATCCTCAGATATTTAAATCTGAGATTAAAATTGATGACAAATCTTCAAATTTTCTATATCATCACAATTCAACCACTAAATAACAATAGTAAAGGTAAATATGCTATAGATAAAACTATGTGAATTATTGCGAAAGTAGCCCCAACTTTCAATAATCTTTTAAAATTTAAGTTTTCCACGTTGTTATTCTGAGCAATCTTAAGCGTCATAACATCACAAGCAGCTCCTTGAGGTATTAGATTTCCCCCAATATTTACTGCTATTATTAATGCATAATATAATGGAACAGAAGGAAATCCAAATCCCCCATCTATCACTGGAGTTATTAATAAATTGACGATAGGAATAAATACTAATGCTGTGGGAGTATTAGCAACGACTCCAGACACAAAGCTAACAAGTAATAAAATAATTAAACTAACTAGAAAAGGATTTAAAGTCTGAAAAGGTATATTTTTAAAAAGATTTTCAAAACCTGCAACTCCTAAGCAACCAACAACGACATATAATGAAATAAAAAAAAAAATTATTTCCCATTCAATATCCTTTAAAAATTCGCTCATCTTTTTTTTTGTAAATTTTCTATTAATCAATACTAATAAAAATGCGGAAAATGCGGCGGTTAAATAAAGTAACGGTAGAATTGCAAAAAGTATTATTGTTATGATAATTGCAATACTGTTAAAATGGAACATTTTTTTATTTGATATCATTACTTTTGCATCTATTAGATCTAGGACGTACTTCTTTTGTATATCTTCTATCTGCGGTTCTTTACTAAGTTGGAATTTATCTATTAAAAAAGCTGTTATGAATAATAAAAAAAAAGAGAAAATCCAATAATAGATGATGAAATAAGCCGTGTCTAAACGAAACGCAGCGGAGATTATAATATTTTCTCCACTAGAGAAGGGTGTTATAATTGACCCTATGTTTATACAGATTGTCATTCCTAGTAGATATGTCCCTGCTCTAGTTTTCAAGAATCGACATAGCCGTATAACCACTGGTGCTAATATTAAAACAACAACCACATCACTAATGATAGCTGCTAAAAGGGTTGTTATGAGACATAATAAATAAAAAAATATCCTCCTATTACCTTTTGAAATTTTGAAAAGTTTTACAGCTAAAAATTCTAAAATATTTGAATCTTGTGCGATTTTAGTTATTATACTCATACATAAAATGACTATTATAGCTTCAAATTCTATAAATGAAATAAAATTAGTTATGTCAAGACCTTTTACTACACCTGTTATAGTACCTGCTGTAAAGCAACATAATAATGAAATAGTTACAAAATCAAATTTCTTTGATGAATAGCTTATTAATATAACAATAAAAATAACAAATATTACAATTAGGAGCCAAAGATCCTCCAACATATTTATTTATTTGTATGTTAAGTCATAAAATAATTTTTATAAAAGTGAAATAAGAATTTAAACTTGTGTAAATTTAAATTAAATTTAATTATCTTATCTCTAAATAAATATTAATAATTCCTAATAGAATTGTAAATTTTATTACAGAATTAACTCTAGAATTCTATATAAGGTAATTTTTATATTGAATGGCGAAGTAATTTTTTTCCGATTAACGGATGTGGGACGTAGTATTGATTTGAATAAGGTGATTAATATTATTCCTGCAATTCACGATAAAAAAATTGTTAAAACTAAAGATACGCCATCATATGTAGATTTTCCAGCTCCCTTACTTTTAGAAGTTACTCAAAAAATATCCTCTGATTTAAAAAATGTTGAAGATTTAACTCTCTATATTAAATTATATTCTGATGGTGTGATTTCCTTGATTGCTAGACTTGTTTTCCGAGATTTCACTTTTAAAAAATTACACACTTTAAGGAGAATTAAATTTAAGACTTCTGATGGTGAATTTCAAATTAGCAATTTTATGAAATATCATCAAGATAAAGTGTTTAAACAAATAAGAGATTGTATCAATGAAGAAGGTTTTATATTTGGTGAATCTGAGCACGAAAGATATACATTATATTGTTTAACTGATGATTTAGAGAATCCTAAAGAATTTATAGGAAATGAGAGAAGGTATATTTCAGCTCTACTTATGGGAGAAAATCCTGAATTAAACCTTAGTGAAGAACAAATTGATAAAACACTTGGTCAACCATTTTCTTTTTTAAAAAATGATTTGATAATCTTTGATTTTGATAGAGGATTGATAATTGATCCCAATTATGATTATGAAGATATTTTATATGTGGTTGAGATTGCTAATTTTCAAATGCTTGAATTACGTGTATTAGATAAGTTATTAGATCGAAGGTTAGCAATAGCAGAAGAAGATATACGTAAAATTTATTTCAAAAGTAGGAGTATTGTTAGAAGATTAAAAAAAAAAATGGGGAGGCTAATTCGATTAAGATATGATTTAATATTTTTATTAGAAAATATTGAAAATGTTTCAAAGTTAGTGGGCGATTATTATTTGGCAGAAATATATACATATTTAGCGGAGTTATTTCAATTGAAACAATGGAGTAAAAGTATAAGACATAGACTTGAAACTTTAGAAAATATATACAATGTTACACAAACTAATATTAATGAAAAATTCCTGCTTTATGTTGAGATTCTACTTAGCTTTGTCTTTATTATGGAATTTATTTTACTACTCCTAGATTTTTTCTTATAGTCTAATCCTTTTTAATGTTGCTTCTAAAATTCTTCTTAACATCTCTTTATAGGGTATATTAGCAACATTACACATTTTTGCTAAATGTCCATCCCAACACCAACCAGGATTCGGATTTACCTCTAAAAGCTTAGGATTCCCTTTGCTATCTAAACGCCAATCAAACCGCGTATAATCTTGACACTCCAGACGTGTAAATAATTTAAGAGAACATGCCTCTATTATATTAACTATTTCTTGTGGAAGATTTGCAGGAATTGATTTAATATTCCAATAAACAGAATCTGGTAACCATTTTGCTTCATACCCACATATTTGTGGTAATTCTGGTGGCAAACTTGAATAATCTTCTTCAATAATTGGAAGGATAATATAATTATCAGTTGGATTTCCAATAATTCCAACTGAAAGATCTTTTCCAGTGAGGAATTGTTCAATAAGAATTGGTTTATCATAACCAAATTTTTCACGAATTTCTGTTATTGCACTTAGTAATTCTTCTCCGTTTTCAACTACACTTTTTTGAGTAATTCCAAAACTAGAATCACCAAAATTAGGTTTTACAATTGCAGGGAAATATAGTGGTAGATCAATAATTTTTTCTTCAGGTTTGATGAAAATGGCTTCAGGAACAGGAATTTCTAACTCTTTTGCAATACCTCGAACTAATGATTTATCATAACAAAAGGCGAGACATTGAGGTCCTGAACCAGTATATGGAATATTTAGAATTTCCAATAAAGCAGGAATATGTAATTCCTTTCTAGCATCGTTTAAATAACCTTCATCACACAAATTAAAAGCAAAATCAACTTTTCCTCTTAAATTCTGTAAATCTTGAATAAGAGTGTTATGATTATCTAAATATACAAAATTAAATTCATGAAGATTCTTTAATGCGTTTTTTAATTGATCTACAGTATAAAAATCATCGTCATCAAATATATTAGATGGTTTAAGCAAATCAGGTTTATTAGGGTCTCCAAAAATTACGACCACATTATTTTTAATTTTCTTTTCTTTCTTTTTAACTTCAGTCCATTCTTTCTTTACAGTAGCACTAACAATGATCCTTTTTTTCATCATACCTAAATCTTGGCCTCGCTGAGATTCAGGAGTAATTGAGCCATTAAAAATTATATCACTGAAACCTACGTCTTTTAATAATTTTGAAATCTTGTTTTTAGAATATAGTCTTTCTGAATAAAACTGATCAACTAATACACCTTTATTAACGTGGGTTATAACTTCCCGAGAAATCAATTTATGTTTGTCTAAAGATAAAGATCTCTCTCTACAAACGAAAAGTTCTTTATCGATCCATTCCCATGAACGTCGTTCAAAATTTTTTTTAATATAATCTCCATCTGTAATATCGACTAATATTTTTCCCCATGGTTTTAAAACACGGAAAACTTCTTTTAAAACTCGAAAATCGTCATTCATAGATTCAAAATATCCAAAACTATTACCCAAAATCATAACAAAATCAAAAGTATCTGTATTGTAAGGTAATTTTCTTGCATCACCTTCACCAAATTTACATATAACACCACGATTTTTTGCAGTTGATTTAGCTTTTTGAATTAAATATCTAGAACGATCCAATCCATAGATATTATTAAATCCCTGACTAGCTAATTCAATACAATGTCTTCCTTGACCGCAACATAGATCTAAAATATAATGCTCTGGTTGGAAATTCATAATACTTGAGAAATAAGCTATTTCAGATTTAGTAATTCTTTGATCTTCTACCACATCACCATCTGTTTTTAAGTAATAAGCGTTAAAAATCCTTTTCCACCAATCTTTTTTAACATATTCTTCTAAATTGAAGACAGGGCCAATACATTTTGATGAATGCTTTTCTTTACTTTCAAAATTTCTTTTTTTATTATTTATGCCTTCTGTTTGAGTTGTCATTATTGTTTTATAAACAGCTTTTTAATTTTAATACATATAGAAGAAAATAGAGTTTTTTAAACATACACGAAGTCAAAACAAATTTATTATATTCTTTAAAAATGTTATCGTCTGTAATAATGTTTCTAAAATTATCAATTTTAATACTATTTGTCATCTATAGTTTTGGCGATTATAACGATTATGTTATTTAGATTTGATTATAATAAATTAAATTAGATAAATATGTTTGAAGTTAAATAAGATTAAACACATTTAAAAAGTTTTTGATATAATTTATAATTCATAAAATTAAACAATATACACATAACTTTCCGAAAATGTTCAAAATATTCCATAAAAAATTGATACGATATATAAGCTAAGTTTAAAGAAATAAATAAAAACTTTATCTGTTATAATGTATTCTTTTCTTAGACATTTTAGGGTGTTTAACGATTTCTATTGATGATTGAGTCATTACTCTCAATTATAATTGTGCTAAATGAAACAATCTTACGTAAATCTGATTTATTATTGAATTTAGAAATAAATTCAAATTTATTAAAGATTCTAAGAAATACATAGAATTTAGGAACCTAAAATCCTATTAAAATTAATTTTTTATTTTAAAAAGGCAACATTACTTTACTGCTGATAAAATTTAAATTTTTAAAGTTCGTAAAGAATTCATGAAAAATTTTAAATCTTATATGATCTCAATAAGTTCTTTCACTTTTAATTATTGTAATCAAAATTAGAAACATTTAAATATATAATAACTTTTTTATCGTAATTGATAATATATGATCATTTCAATCTAATTTTAATGATAAAAGAGGAGATAAATAAAATGGTTGGAAAAGAAAAAGATGAAGATGATGAAGACTGGGATGAAGATGATGAGGACTGGGATGAAGATGATGAAGACTGGGAAGATTTTGATGAGGAAGAATATTAAAAATTAAGAATTCTAATTCTGTTTAATCATCATAATTCATCAATAGATTAATTAAAAAGAAATTTTTTTAAAGATTTTAAATCATTTATCTAATATAAATTATAAGACGCTTAAACATTAAAATAAAAAGAAGAAATTATAGGAGGTTCTCATATGATATTATTTCTGGCTAATTCTTCATCATTTTTATTATTACTGGGATCTTTAGCGATTTTTATTTTTTCAATCTTAGTATTAATAATTAATATTTATCAAGAGATTAAAAAGGGAAGTCTTGAAAATGAAATTTTAATTCTTTTAACTGGATTTGTAATTTGCTTTTTAATCCCAATAATATTAGGACTATTTAATCAATTAACCAAATAAATTGTGGAGATTAATAATGAAATTAGATAATGAAAAATATTTAGCAATTCTTATATTAATTGGTGGAAAAAGTAATCGTTTTGGTACTGAAAAACCAGCAATTGATCTGCTTGGGAAACCTTTAATATTACATCAAATAGATATTTTGTACAAATTTGACCACGATCTATTTCTAGTTGCTCATTCTGAAGAACAAATATATGAATTCCGTAAGCAGATCGAATTTCCAGAACAAATTAAATTTATCGTAGATGATCGTGAAATCTTCAATTATCCAAAATTCTATAAACCAATGCTAGGGATTTATTCAGGTTTTAAAGAATTAAACAATCTAGGATTTGAAAAAGCATTCGTCCTTTCGGGTGATATGCCTTTAATAAAACCAGAAGTAGTTAATTTAATGATAAATGAATCTTTAGAATACGAATGTACTATCCCTAGGTGGAATAATGGATTCTTGGAACCTTTTTTTGCTATTTACCCTGTACTCAAAGGATTTCAAAAAGCAAAAGAAATTTTAACTAATGAAAATTATGGCCTATACAATTTTATAGATAAAGATTGGAATATTAATTATATATCGATAGAGAAGGCTATTCTGCCATTAGATAATAAATTATTAAGTTTCATTAATATTAATGGCCCAATAGATATTGCAAAATTATTAAAAATTTATGATGGATAGTTTATTTAATAGCTCGAAATGAATTATTAATATGATTCACTTCTAAAATAAATGTCAAATACTTCTTAAAAGACATGAAAGTTAATTCTTGTTCAAATTTAGATAATCTAATTTATTTATGAGTAAATTTTTATATTGCTAAAATGTGTATATATTGAATAAGTTTATTAAGCGGGAATGATATTAAGAATATTCAAGTAGAAAAATAAATTTATTAATAAAATTGTTTAAAGGTGAAAACATAAATGAAAGGTTATATAGATTATTTGAATAGAGAATCACTCCCAGAAGATAAATGTTGTGAAAAACCTTGCATTACTACCACAGGAGGAAATAAAGTTTGTTTGAATTGTGGATTAATCTTAGATATTCATTTAGTAGAAAATGAAAGAAGAGCTTATAGTAAAGAAGAAATTGAAAAAAGAAAACAAACAGAACCTAGGTGGAGAGATTTTGGATCACGAACTGTACTTCCTAGAGAAAAAGTAGACTATAAAGGTCATTATTTAAAAGCTGAAAGCAAAACTCTTTTTTTGCGGTTATCCAAAATTCAAAATTCTTTAATTTCAAGTATAGAAAGAAATTTTTGGGAAGCTAAACCAAAGATGAAACAATTAGTCTCTAAATTAAATATTCCTGAATATATTCATGAAACTGCTTGGAAAATTTATAGTCTTGCTGCGAAAAAAAAAATGACTATGGGACGCTCAATTGAAGGTTTTATAACTGCATCTTTATATGTTTCTATTAGAGTTCATGAATTTCCCAAAATATTAGAGGAAATATGTGATGCTGCGATGATCCCTCGTAAAACTGTGATTCATTCTTTAGGTTTACTCCTTCGCGAAGTTTTACCAGAATTAAATTTACATTATAAGCCAATAACAGTAAAACAATTAATATTTAAATTTGGAAATGAATTAAATGTTTCAATGGAAATCCAAAAAAATGCTTTAAAATTATTATGTGATTCTTCAAAGAGAGGACTTTCAACATTAGGAAAAGATCCTAAGGGATTTGCAGCATCATCAATATATCTTGCAGCTAGATATACTGACCAGAAGAGAACCCAAACAGAAGTCGCAGAAATTGCAAAAATAACAGAAGTCACCTTGAGAACTAGAATAAAAGAAATTAAAATTAGAATGAAAATCACACGCTAATTATTATAATTACTTTTTATTAAAAAAAAAAATCAAAAAACATATAATATTATAAAACAATTGATACCTATTCCTTCTATCTAATTAATACATTTTAAATTTGTCAATTTAAATAGTTTAATATTTTTAACTAAAGGTGCACTCAATGAATGATTCAGAATATAAATATAACTTTATAGAAGAAAATAGAGTTTTGATAAGAGATGACTATAAAATAAAGGGTAAAGAGTACGTAATAATAAATTTGAATAAAAAACAGATCAACGCCTTAACTGAATGTACAGATTTGCTTTCTGTGGCTCCATTAGTCTCCCCTAAATTTAGTAATAGAATTGAAAAATTTTTAATGCCTAGGTTTGATGAATTAACTAAGATTATATACTCAATTAAAACATTACCTGATGAATTACAAGTCGAAATTTCTAAAGAAAATCATGATGACCTTATTAAAAGCTTTTCACTTGTCAGTGTCAGAGCTGGTTTAGAAGATAGAGGGTATTCTATTGAAGATTTAAAGAAAGCATTAGGAAAAGTGAAGTATTACAAATGGAAATGATTTACTTTTCTAAGAATTAAAAAGATAGTCTTTTTTCCTTGATTTAATTTACTTCAAATTTTTAATTCATAAATAGTAATTGTTATTTTAATTGATATATAACATTATATAAATGAATATTGAGGAATTTAAATTTTTAAATAAGACAATTTTGCTTGAAGAAAAAGAAAAATTAGGTTCTTCATACAAGATCAAATCTTATAAAATTAAACTGAAATTGATGGTAGATAACAAAATTCCTCAAAAGAAAATTTTTGATGTTCTTAATCACTTATTATTTAAAGATAAATCTGTTTCAAACAAAACTAAAACATCAATTTCTAAAATAATTTATTCTCAAAATGATAGAATTATCATTTTAATTACACCCAATGGAAATGACATAATTAGAAATAGAGATAAGCTGATTAGGAATTATGGATGGTTTTTCTTCATATCTAAAATTGATACTGAGCAAAAAAAGCATAAAAAGGAGAAACCAAAAAAGAAAGAGGAAAAAAAACAAGAAAAGACAGTTAGCTCAGAAGAATTTCAATATGAAGATTTGAGAATTTCTTTAAAACAAAAGGAAAATATGCGTCCACTATATCACACGAAAGAATATAGACATTATTTAAAGATCATCAAATCAGAAAATATACAGCAAGCTCCTATAAAAGATGTTCTGGATAATTTATTTTTTAAGAATGATTCAATTCCAGCAGAGGAAAAAAAGGGAATTAGAAAAATTATATATTACAAGGAAGAAAAAGTAATTGTATTTAAATCTCTTATAGGAGATGAAATGTATGAAAATTTAGAAAATCTTGTTAAGAAATATGGGTGGTACTTCTATATCACAGGAGTTCCTGTCGGAAAAAGTGATATATCAATCGCCATAGATAAAATTGAGAAAAAGTTTGATTTGGATTATTTTTCAGATATCCCATTAATTGATGAAGAAAGTAGCTCAAATCATGTTAGGTTAACGATTTATCCAATCATATTGAAACCAAACCATAATTGTCATATTCTAGGTGTGGGGAATATGAATATCATATTAGATTGTGGTCTTTCTGAGAACGATGAAGAAAACGAGATAGAAGGAGATTTTAGATATATTGAAGAATATATCCAAAATTTACCTCAATTTATTTTAGAAGAGGAAAAAAATAGAAAAGAAATAGAAATTGAAGATTCAAATGAATTTACTGTGGAAGATATTCCTAAGAATCCTAAAATCGATGCAATATTTATTTCTCATAGCCATTTTGATCATGTCTCAGGACTAAAAGAACTAATTAAAATACTTCCTGATGTTCCTGTATTATGTTCTCGAATTACTTTAGATTTATATCTATTAAGAGATTCAAACTTTTTAAAACAAGAAAATCATGAAGATATTGAAGAAGAAGAATACCAAAATATAATTAAAAATGTTATTTATGTAGAAAACGGTACGAAAATAGATTTTAAGGAAAAAAATTGTTCACTCTCATTTTTCCATGCTGGACATATGCCTGGAGCATTGATGATGTTAGCAAAAATAAATAAATTTAAATTCTTGTATACTGGAGATTATACTTATATAGACATTACTCCATTCGCAGGTACAAGAAGATTCTTAGAACAAATTTCCCGTCCTATCGACTATTTATTGATAGATGGTACTGCCGCAAAAGATGATTTTGGAAATATTTCTGACCAGTTTCATAGTTTAATATTATTTTTAGAACAAAAAGCAGAATATGGGGATAATTCCTTAATCGGAGCTGATCCATCAAGTTTAGCTATTAGTTTCATGCTAATCTTTTGGCGATATTTCAGGAAACTTCAATTAAGACGTGGATTCGAAAAACGTCCGAATATTTATGTAGATATGATGGTCCGAAAGAATATACAAGTTATTAACCATCGCTACGAATATATCTATGGTCCTATTTCAAGATTAATTAGAGAAAAAGCAAATCCTTTTAATAGCATAAAATTTAGATGGTTTGATAATACTAATTTGAATTTTTTACGTAAAAAAAATAATATTATAATATCACATCCCCCAGACCTTTCCTATGGATTGATAAGAAATATTATCAATAAAATAGGAAGAAGTCCACATAATTTTGTTTTTCTAGCAGGATCAATCCACGATCCTCCCGGTTCCGATTTAATAGAAGGAGCTGGAGAAATTGAATTTTCTGAGACATGGAAAATGCCATTCCGAGCATTTTTACTTAATACTTTTGCGCCGCACATTAAAATTAATCTTCATGCAGATAAGAATCAATTGAGAGAAATGATAAAAAATTTAGTACCAAAAGAAGTCTGTTTTTTCCATCAATCTCCCAAAAAACTAACAGAAGTAGTAGAATATGTAAAACAATTGGGTGTCGATAAAGTATCATTACCTAAAAAAAGGAAACTCCTAATATTGAATTAATATCCTTCATTTTTAAGTTATCAACCAAAAATCTTTAAGGTAAAAATTTCTTATACTTCATAGAATTACATCTAGAGTAAGGTGATTATATATTTATTCTGAAAAAGTGATGGAGCACTTTAGAAATCCTCGAAATATGGGAGAAATGAAAGATGCAGATTCAATTGGTGAAGTTGGAAATCCTGTATGCGGCGATTTAATGCATATATACATTAAAGTGAAAGAAGAAAATGGACAAGAAATTATTGATGATATCTCTTTTCAGACATTTGGGTGTGCTGCTGCTATTGCAACATCATCAATGGTAACTGAATTAGCGAAAGGAAAAACATTAGACGAAGCGTTGAAAATTACTCGAGGAGATGTTGCTGATTCCTTGGATGGTCTCCCTCCCATAAAATTGCACTGCTCTAACCTCGCTGCCGATGGATTACATATGGCTATTAAGAAATATTATGAAACTAAGAAATAATTATATTTTTTCCTTCTAATGCCATGAATTTTAGTAAATCAATTATTGATATAATCAAGGAGCGAGTTTCATGTAGGACTTATTCTGGGCAACCTCTTGAGAAAGATATAAGAGAGAATGTGATAAAATTATTAGAAAACCATGATTTAAAAAGTCCCTTTAGTGAATTTGCTGGAAGAGTGAGATTCAAACTTGTCAGTGTTCCTGATTTTGATCCAAATGAAAGTAAAAAGTTAGGAACTTATGGATTAATTAAGGGAGTTCAAGATTTCGTTGTAGGAGCAGTTGAAAAATCTCAGTTTGATAGAGAACATTATGGATATTTGATGGAGACTATCATTTTAACTCTTACAGATATTGGCTTAGGTACATGTTGGTTAGGTGGGTTCTTTAACAGGAGTCTTTTTGCATCTAAAATTGAAACTAGTTCAGATGAAATTGTACCTGCAATAACTCCCATTGGATATCCTGCTCAAAGATCAACAACAGAAAAGATAATTAGAGCTTTTGCTAAAGCCAACAAGCGATTATCATGGGAACAGTTATTCTTTGAAGGTGATCTCTCGGCGTCTCTTACTACGATTAAAGCAGGAAAGTATTCAAAATTGCTTGAAATGGTTCAACTTGGTCCATCTGCAGGAAATAAACAACCATGGAGGATAATTAAAACAATTGGTAAAAAAAAGTTTCATTTTTACTCCATTAATCCTAAAGATGGACGATTCTTAAAATATAGTAAATTTCGACCTTTAGATATAGGTATAGCGGTTTGCCATTTTGATCTTGCCGCAAAAGAATTAGGAATAAAAGGAAACTGGTTATTTGAAAGCCCTAACATTACTGGAACTGAGGATTTATTGTATAAAATTACTTGGAATGAAAATGAGTAAACTAATACAAAAAATCAACATAAGATTTGAATTAACTTAAATTATAAATTTAGGGATAACTCAATATTTATTCTACAATCAAAGTTAAAGAAATGTTTTCAAATTATAAACAAAACATATAATAGCTAATCTTAGTAATTTATCAATAGATAATAAGGTGAAATTTATATACTATGGAATCTACTGAAAAGATCAAGATTAAGCTTAGTGGAATGACATGTGCTAATTGTGCTTATAAAATTGAAACTAAGCTAAAAGGATTAGAGGGTGTAGGAAACTCAGTAGTTAATTTTGCAAATGAAGAAGCTACTGTTGAATTTAATCCAAATACGACGAATTATAATATTTTCAATAGAGCTATTCGAGATTTAGGATATAAATCTTCTTTAGCTAAGATAGATCTTAAAGTTCTAGACGATTTGACTGAAAATGAATTCGATATATTTAGTAAAGATGTGAAATCTATAGAGGGAATTTATGAAGTTAGAGGAAATTTTACTGCTAAAAAGCTATTTATTGAATTTAATGAATTAAAATTGGATGAAAATAAAATTTTTACACAAGTTAAAAAATTGGGGTATAAAATTGAGAAAGCAGCTGGAACAATGGATAAAGAGATCGAAAAACATAAAAAAGAAATGAGATATCGACTCCGAATTCTTATTATTTCATTAATATTTACATTTATCATAACACCCATTAGCTGGTTTATCCCCGATACATTTACTAGAAATTTAATCTTATTCTTTTTTGCTATTGGTAATTATGGTATTGCAGGGTCATTTTTCTTAATTGGAGCCTACAAATCCCTAAAAAACAGATCAACTAATATGGATGTATTAGTTGCATTAGGAACAACCACAGCATTAATTTACTCGATACTAACAACCTTTCTCATCGATGGTAAGACTTTTTATGAAGCAATGAGTATGATCTTATCCTTCTTACTAATTGGGAAATATTTTGAACATAAAACTAAAGGTCAGACTTCAGAAGCAATTAAGAAGTTAATTGGGTTGCAACCAAAAACAGCAACATTATTAAAAGACGACTTAGAAATTGAGATCCCAATTGAAGAAATTGAAATTGGAGATGTACTAATTGTAAGACCAGGTGAAAAAATACCAGTCGATGGGAAAGTAATTAAAGGTAAAACTAAAGTTGATGAGTCAATGATTACAGGTGAAAGCAAATATGTAAAAAAGGAAATTGATAATGAAGTAATTGGTGCAACAGTTAATCAAACTGGTTTAATACATTTGGTGACTCAAAAAGTAGGTAAAGATACACTTCTATTTCAAATTATTGATTTTGTAAAAGAAGCACAGAGCAAAAAAGCAGCAAAGCAACAATTAGCAGATAAAGTTAGTAATTATTTTGTGCCGGTTGTAGTTATAATTGCATTGGGAGCTTTTCTATATTGGTATTTAATTGCTCAAATAGGGTTAGAATTATCTTTATTAGTTTTTACTTCAATTGTTGTGATTTCATGTCCATGTGCTTTAGGTTTAGCTATTCCTACAGCAGTAATGGTTGGAACGGGGAAAGGTGCAGAAAATGGTATTCTATTGAAAGGTGGAGATTCTTTAGAAGCAATAAATACAATAAATACAATGGTTTTTGATAAAACTGGAACTTTAACGATGGGAAAACCTAAAGTCTCTGTTATTTTTACTGAAGAAGATTTGAATTCTAATGGATATAATGAAAATGAATTGCTATTTTTTGCTGGAAGTGCTGAAATGGGATCTGAACATCCCTTAGGGCTAGCTATAATTGAAGAAGCCAATCAAAGAGGGTTAAAACTTGAAACGCCAACTGATTTTGATGCAAAACCGGGTAAAGGGTTAATTTCCACAATTAAAAGTAAACAAATTCTAATAGGCAATGAAAAGTTAATGGATGAAAACAACGTATCTATTGAAGAATATAGAAGTAAATATAATGAATTTCAACAACAAGGAATTACAACTATTTTAGTTAGTATCGACCATCACATAAGCGGAATTATTGGTATCTCAGATAGAATAAAAGATCAAGCATCATATGCATTAGATAAATTGAGAGAGAAAGGGTTAGAAATATATATGATAACAGGGGATAACAAACAAACCGCTTATATTATTGGTGAAAAATTAAAAATAGATAAGAATCATATCTTAGCTGAAGTATTACCAAATGAAAAAGCCTTTGCGATCCAAAAACTCCAGGAATCAAATGAGCATAAGATAATAGGTATGGTAGGCGATGGTATTAATGATGCTCCCGCCTTGGCACAAGCAGATGTAGGAATCGCAATTGGTTCTGGGACAGATGTAGCAATTGAAACTGCTGATATTGTATTAATGAGAGGAGATCTTCGAAATGTAGTTTCTGCTATAAATTTATCTAAAAAAACTTATAAAAAAATGATTACAAATTTGTTTTGGGCTTTCATTTATAATATCATTGGTATACCTATCGCTGCGGGGATACTATATTATGCCACTGGATTTTTTTTGCCACCTTATTTAGCAGCCGTTTTTATGGCATCGAGTTCAGTTTCCGTAGTAATAAATGCGTTGTTTCTGAAAAGATATGAACCGAAAACCCCTCAACAACTCGAAGAAGAAGAGTTATTGAAATCTCAAGAAAAAGTAAGGGATCCAGTTTGTGGTATGGAAATTGATCCAAGACGAGCAATTGAACATGAATATAGAGGTAAAATCTATCACTTTTGTAATCCAAATTGCGAATCTCACTTTATACGAGATCCTGAAAGATTTAAAAATTATGATGCAATGGATCCTAAATTAATGCAAATGAAAAGCCCTGAAGAAAGTGATAAAGACGTTATTATAATTGAGAATAAGCAAAAAAAAGAGGAGGATAAAAAAATGGGACAATTAAGATGTGTGGAATGTGGATTGGAACAGGAACTTCCAATGCATTGTGGACAAGCAATGCATAAAGAGGGTGATCAACTAGTTTGTTGGATGGGTCCTAGTTGTGGAGCTCAACCTATTCCAGAGCATCACGGTAAACAAATGGAAGTTATTGAATAAAAAGATACTTGGGGAGTGAATATGGAAAAATTAAAACTTGTTTGTTGTAAATGTGGCAATTTGATGGAAACACTTCCCGGTAGTAGCCAAGATGTAATTATTGATGAAGAAACTGGCGAAATGCTCTATTGGAGTGGGCAAAAATGTGGTTATAGGACTATTGATTGTATTGTATGTGAAAAATGCCAAGAAAAAGGATGTTAAGTTAATTTTTTTTATTCAAAATTTTATTTTTAATAAAAATCAATCTTTAATGTGAATTTTACTTATCACATTTCAATTAAATAATATTTGTCTAGAAACATTATGAAGTATTATTCAGATATTTTGAAATTAATTGGGAGAACACCTTTAGTTCGGATAAATAAGAGTAATCCAAATCCAAACGTGTTAATGTTAGCAAAACTAGAGAAATACAACCCTTCTGGGTCCGTTAAAGATAGAATCGCAATATCAATGATAGAAGAAGCTGAGAAAGAAGGACTATTAACACCAAAAAAAGTAATAGTGGAGCCAAGTAGTGGAAATACAGGAATTGGGTTGTCTTTAGTATGTGCAGCGAAGGGTTATCCATTAGAAATAGTCATGCCAGAAACAATGTCAGTAGAGAGACGTAAAATAATGACTGCTTATGGTGCTAAAATTACATTAACTCCAGGAGACAAAGGAATGGATGGAGCACAAGACTATGTTGAAGAGTTAGTAAAACAAAATCCTGACAAATATTTTTTTCCTAATCAATACGCTAACCAAAACAATCCTTTGGCTCATTATCGATATACCGCAGAAGAAATAATTGAAGATACAGATGGAGAAATCGATGTTTTTGTTGCGGGATTAGGTACTTCTGGTACTTTGATGGGTGTTTCAAAGAGGTTAAAGGAACATAATTCTAAAATTAAAATCGTTGCGGTTGAACCGGAGGAAGAGGCTCCTATTCAAGGATTAAAAAACCTAAAAGTCTCATATGTACCAGAGATCTATAATCAATCGCAAATAGACGAAAAAATATATGTTAAAGAAGAAGATGCTGAACACGCTTCCCGGATGCTCTCCCTACAAGAAGGAATATTTACAGGCATAAGCTCTGGCGCAGCAATGCATGTTGCCAGAAATATCGCTAAAAAAATGAATTCGGGGACATTAGTGGTGCTATTACCTGATGGTGGAGAAAAATATATCTCTCATCCTATTTATTATCCTGAAAAATGTCTAGAATGTACTAAAAAATGTAAAATAATGACGTTATGGGATGATAAATATATTGCTTCCATAACAGATTGGTGGGAAACAAAAGAATAGCTTTATTTCTTATTCAATTTATTATCTCTTTTCTTTACAATCAGCCAAATTTCTAAAGAGATAAAAATTATCAATCCTATTAAACACATTGAAGCGCCAATGAGAAATCCCATTTGATATGCAAAGACTTCGCTAGTACCTTGACTTATCAAGAAATCAATTAACGGACCAGATATAAAGGTAGAAGCAGTTCCCCATGATAAAAAAAATGTTGTATTATATACTGCAAATAATTTTCCACGTATTTTTGCAGGTATTAAAATAGAAGCTATAGCATAGGATGATGCATATATTATAACTTCTGCTGCTCCAATCAAAAATCCCCCCACAAAAATGAGTTCTAAATGGATCGTGGTAGCAGTAATTAATAAAGCTATTATTCCTATGGAAGTTCCTAAAATTAATGTTCGATAATGACCAAATTTCTGACTTAAAAATCCCGCTATAAATCCTATCAACATCACTGCTACTGATCGTGTATTTGCTATAAAGCTCAACATAATACTATCTACGTTAAATCCGGAATCTAAAGAAAGATATTGTGAATAAGGTACAGCGATGCTGTTTCTTCCAAAATTAATAAAAACTAATGCTATAATGAACACAAAAAATACTAAAATATTTTTTTGATTATTTTCTTCTACATCTAAAATTTTCTCTTCTCTACCCATTTCCAAATTAATTCCACCTTCAGGACTAAAAAATAACATAGGAAGTGCTGAAAAAAACATTACAAATGATGCAACAAAAAATAATGGTCCATTTCTAAATCCATAACCCGAATCATATAGTAGACCACCGATAAATATCCCAATAATTCGTCCGGCTCCACCAAGACTTGTTAATCGACCCATGATTTTACTTCTTTTCTCAGAAGGGTATAAATCGCTTATCAAAGCACTCCATCCAATATTACTCATTGACCAAAACATCTCCACAATACTTAAACCTATAATGATTACCCATCCAGCTAATATAAAATTATTAAAAATTGAGTGAAACCCCCAAACAGTTAATGTTCCTATTCCGGCTAATACCTCACCACATACGACTAAAGTTCGCCTTCTTTGTACTCGATCCGATATCGGACCCCACACAAAGTTTTGAAATATTACTGACATTATCATTGGAATAGTCGCATAAAGAGTTGTCTCAAACACAGACATGTTCAAGAACTCTTTCATATAAATGGATAAATAGGTGTAGAAAAGACCCCTTCTGAACATCGCAAGCATTTGAAAAGAAGATAGTCCTGTAAAAATTTTTATAGGTGATTTATGAATAACTTTCATGGTAAGTTTTACAGCTTACTTTTAAATACTTGAAAGATGTATTTTTTCTAAAATTTTCTATTTATATTTTTTGTATATGAAAATTATAAAGAACTTTTTACATTTTTAAGAGAGAATAGAAAGATAAGTAATTAAGGAAAATTAGACTTTTTTCAAAATTTTAATTATTCAAATACTTGTTTCCACTTATCTAATTGTTTTAATAATCTCTTAGTATTTGGAATTTGATTTATTTGTTCTGTATACATTGGATAGTATTTATATAGATTATTAAGGAGTTCAAGTAGAGATTGTTGATTTTCTGTTTGATTTGGGATATCCTTCTTTAATTGAAACAAAGTTCTTTTTTCTTTCTTGGACTCTATAGCTTTAAGGAAGTTTTTAATAACAGAGATTCTGAAATTGGAATATTCTTCAGGTCTAAAATTTGCTAATGAATAATTTATATTATCATCAGAGATTGGAAAGAATGTAATTTTTTTATCTTCAGGATCATCTAGATTCTCAATTAAGGAAAGTTCTAAGTCATTACCGCTTAAATCTTCTAGTATCAAATATACTTCACCAGAGGGGATTTTTGTAGTTCTCTCAATTTGACCTAGAATTTCAGAAATTGGAATATCAAAATCTGGATTCTTTACAGGATTTTCTATCCGATAAATATATTCTTTTTTTATAATCTGAATAATCTGATCTATGAGATCGTCAGTAATAGTTGCAAAAGAGATTTGAGCTTCTTCAATTTTTTTCTTATGAATTTCCTTATCCTTTTGCTTCCTGCTATAGTCAGTACTAAGAGAAGAAATTAATTTATCTGCAGTTTTACTGGTCTCTTCGTTATTCACTAATCTACTAGTCTTGCTAATTTCTTCAGTAGCTGTTTTAAATAATCTTTCACTTAGATATTGCCTTGCTTTTTGTTCAGCGACCCCTTTTTTCTCATAACGTTCAGTTACAGAAACAAAATTTATCATTTTTAGAGGTTTACCAATATCTTGTTTTTCTTCTGTAATCAATATATCCATATCCTTTTTTGCTAAAGTATTAAGAAGATCATAGACATTACTCTTGGATAATTGCGTAGTTTTGATTAATTCTCTCTCAATTATTTGAATGGGATAAGCTTCACCTCTTCTAATATATTCACTCCTAATTATTTTATAAATCTTATCCATACTCCTTTCCTCTTCAGATACGGTTTCTTTTTGTAATCTCATAAACATTGATGTTTCTCGGGGTTTAAGATAATAGATTAATAAAGTTGTGCCTAAGAAAAAAATCATTAGCACTGAGATAATGTATTTATCAGCCATCAACACAATCCCTACATCTGTTATTATTTGATTAGAAATCTCGCTAGCTAAAGAGAAGCGTGTTAATGTTTGAGCAAAAACACATGCTAAACAGAGTAAAATCAAACCATCTTGTTTGAAAAATAAGATTCGCCATCCTAAAGTTTTTCCAGTTTTGCGAATGATTCGATATAAGAAGTACATTGAAACAATAAACTCGAATATAAAAACATATGATACTGCTGAACCTGTTGCACCTATTGATGCCTTAAAGGCGTTTATTGTGGGATCTTGCAGCAGCATAAAAATACTAATTTGTAGTATTTGAAAGAAAAAGATAAATAACACGATCAATGAAAATGTAAAATTATCAAATGTTCCTGCTCTTTTAGTTTCTGCTCGTCTTCTAGTAAAGACAAATTCAAAAATAATAAACATAAGTGTCATCACTAGACTAAAATATATCAACGGCATAATTACTCCCATTTCAAGATTATAAACGCCCACAGCACTACTAGGATCAAATATACTAAAAAAATCTAATGATAACCATACTAGAAAGCTTCTATAAAATAATGAAATTACAACTAGAACTCCTAAAATAAAAAAAGGGATAATAATTGCAAAAAATCGCCTAGTTATTGAATATTTCTTAATGAATCTTGCTTCAATCTTTGTTGAGAATTTCCTTGAATAGATATAAAAGCGACTACTTAATAAGACTAACCATATCATCGCTAATGTCAATAAATATGTCATAAAATTAATACTCGTTCCTAGATAAAGAAATAGTAGGTAAAGCGAGGCAATAAGACCACAATATAATATTAATTGCTTAATCGCAGATTTGTTTTCAAAAATAAAAATTCTAATTTTATCGATACTAAATATTATGGACAAAACTAATAGAAATGCTACAATTGTGTTTGAAAATGCGAAAGGATTTCCAAACATTAAATATCGAATCCAATCACTTTCTGGAAGGTTAATTGCTGTAATTAAAATAAGAGAATAAATAATAAAAATTCCATATAACCCCCAAAACTTTTTTTTAAAAGAATATGATTTTGGCTCCTTACCGTTTAAATAAACTTCTTGATGAATAATTTTATCATAAAAATTTGTCTTAAGCCTTGACTTTAATGCACCTACTTTTACCCTTTGTCTTATTACAAAATCTTTAGCCTTTTTCTTTACACTGTTATCATTAGGTTTTGAGATTTTGTGTATCTTTAATTTATCTGATTTTTTATCCTCTTCAACTGAATTTGACTTTTTTGAAGAATTAGAATCAGATTGCTTATCAGACATTTTTAAAACAAAATAGTGATTAATATTATATGTTGTTTATGAGAACTTTTAAAATTTCATAAAAGGAGTATGTGTATTTATGTTCAAAAAATTTGATATCCAAAAAATTGAAGTTAAATTTATTTGTCCTATTTGTAGTGCTGAAAAAAAAATTGCAATTCCAACATCTATTATTTTGGAAGGAAAAGAAGACTTAACTACGATGTTCATAGATAAAGGAATGATATGTAATCATCAATTTCAAGTATATATAAATAAAGATTTTAAAATTCAAGATTATCTGATTATAGACCAAGATTATATTGATTGAAGTTTTTCAATGAAAAATTTGATTTCATGAAGTAAATTTTTAAAAAGATTCAAGTATAACATATAAATATAGTAATATTATTATTTTATTTGGAATATGGAAAAAAAGCCTAACCAAAACAGAGAAAATTTTATTCAATTGGTTAAAAGAGCGATTGAGTTACTTTGTGAAAAAAATATCTCTGAAGTAGTTATTCTCTCTTCTTACAAGATTAATTCTGTTCTTAAAGAATCCTACGGTGTGGATATTAAAGTAGATAAAATAGGGAGATTATTAAGTAGGATAGCTAAGTTAAATGAATTAAAAAGATTGAGTACGAATATTCCAAAATATAAATTACAAATTTCAAAGGTCTCGAGTTTAAAATTCTTTTGATTTTAAATTTTGGTTATGTTCCGAAAATTTGTAATGATTTTTTGGAGTCTTTCTAATAAACTTCTTATTTCAGAGGAATTATTTTTAAATACTTGTAGTTCGGCATTCAATTTTTCAAACTTTTCATCTATGCTTGAATTTAATGGCGTTATAGTTTCTATTATATGATCTTTAAAATCTAGGGTAATTGAATTTATTCGATCGGTAGAACTGGTTAAATTAGATACTATATGGTTTACTAATTCTTCAATTTTTATGTTATTACGGGAATTATCTTCAAGTTTTTCATTACTAGTGGCAACGAGTTGATCAATTTCATTATTTAGATTTTTTATATTTTCTTCAACGACTTCATTTAGATTTTTTATAATAGTTTCTTTAACTTGAGTAAATCCCTCAGCAAATTGCTTCTGTTCTTCAATTCGAGTATCTACATATCTAATAACATCCTTTTTAAATTTGACAACTATTTCATTTAAAGTCTTCTTAAACCAGTTATTGACTTTGAGGAATCCAGATGATACAGTTTCTTTCATCTTATTAACCGATTTGCTAATATATTCAGTTCCTTGGGAATTTCCTCTGCTAATATCATTAAACCAATCTCCAATTTGAGCTTTAAAGGTTTCAACAAACATTTCTGATAGCTTTTGAGAACCTTGTTTAAATCCTGAGAATAGAGAGGTAATTTGTGAATAATCTAAATATTCCTCTTTTAATAATTCTGGTTCTTCGGGTGATGGAATTTCTTGCAATTCACCTGGAATTTGCTCATCAATTTCATTAATCTCTTTAATTAAAATGGGATTTTTTTTCTGAAAATCCTCTAAAAATTTCTGAACCCATTTAAAATATTCTAATGTAGAGGGTATTTCAAGTTCAAATGGTATACTAGAGTATTTATCAGTTTTGGAATAATCATCAAGTCTAAAAATGTCAAATCCCAAGTTCATTCCTTGTCCCATTAAAGTGTGATCAAATACAATGCTAAAACAATAAGGTGATTCCTCATTTTGAAAGTATTGTAGGTTCCCTAAATCACTTTCAGAAAGATATAATCCCCACGAAGGATGAGAATGATAATAACCCAGTAAATTCAATGAATATTTTTTGCGAATTTGTTCAAACAATTCATACATATCTTTATCAAACCCAATTTCCACTTTATCACCATGAGTTATTGGTATAGCATTTTCTATTATAACTTTATTCTCTGCAACATTATATTTTCCTATACATACCCCCAATACTTCTATACTGTTTTCTAAAGCATTACTCCCAAAACGTAGCACATGAGTTATCATGTTTCTGAAAGCTTCTTTTTTTATGAAAATACTCGCGTTTGCAGGATTGTTATTATCAGTTTCTTTATCTATCAAGTCTATTTATCAGCCTCCTTTTTCATGTTTTTCAATTTTTTTTAATAAATCTTCATTTTGCTTTTTCAAATCAGTTATACTTTTTTGGAGCGTTTTGTTTTCATTTTCTAATGTATCGAGTTTATTTTGGATAGGATTCTTTGAGCTCTCTAACAATATAATAGCTGCTTTTAGGTCTGAAAGAAACTCTTTAGTATCTTTACTTAAATTGATAAAATTCCCAATTACCTTGTTAGAATTTTTTGTAATTGTTCCTGAAACTTTTTCTATTTCATCTTTCAAAATATTTACAGAGGAATTTCCGAATGAATTGATATTTGTTGATAAAGTTTCAGCAATATTGATTTGCTTCTCTAAGATCTCTGAAGATTTAAATTGAACCTTATTAATTTCTGATAACTTTTCATTGTATTGATTCATAAAATCTAGCAGTTTGTCTATATCTTGTTTCAATTTTTTCTCAAATAATGAATTAATTTGCTCTTCTAATTCGAATTTAATTTCATTGAATGATTCTCTAAAAATTTCTAGATTTGAGTCAAATCCTTCGAATTTATCATCAATATACATATCCAATTCGTTTAATTTTTCTTTTAATGAAAATTTAAAATCCTTTTGTAGATTAGACATCCCTTTACTAAGGCTCTCCCTAATGTTAACAATATCACTTCTCATTTGCAAGTTGCTTTCAACAGTGTTTCTTATCATATTTTCACTCCATGAATTAATAAACATAATTAATGGGCCTATTGATAAATCCAAAAAATCTGATAATCCGGTTTTTAAACTTGATAAGATAACTTGAAGATCTAATTCAGGTTTTTTTGCTAGAATTTGGTTTTCACTTGGAAATGTAATATCTCCAAAAATATCAGGTAATTCATTAATTTCTAAAATGGGAGGCTCCTTTGAGTGGACAAAATTTATTAATTCAAATAACCTAATATAATAGTCAATACTATCAGGAGCTTCAACACTAGCTTTTATTTCATGATAGCCAGACATTTGACCTTTAGCAGGGTTGTCTAATCGAAAAGTACGAAATCCTAAATCTCCTGGTTTTTCTAAGTATGTGTGGTCAAAAACAATTCCTATTGCACTTGGATTGGGTGTCTGCCAACCAAGTTGATTACGAATATCAGTAGAAGAAAAGAATATATCAAGACTAGGATGAGAGTGAAACCATCCACAACTAAACCAATTTTTTTCTGCATAAGTAGCATCAACCATAGAAAATGTTACATAGTCTTCCGGCTGAAAGGCAACTTCAATTGAGCTCCCATGGGAGATAGGAACTGCGTCCTCAATAATAACATCTCTAATTCCTTTTTTATCAGGATCCCCCTCTAAATGTCCAATAAGAATTCCCATAACTTCCTTAAATTGCCTACGATCTCGTTCTTTATTACCAAAACGAAGGACATGCACAAGCATTTTATAATAAGCATCAGGTTTTATAATTACTCTTTTTTCAGATGACAAACGTAATCACAATTTTATTAGATTTAGATATAAATAATTAATGAAATATATATAGTTTATTTATTCGCTAAAATATTTAGTTTAACTCTTTTTAGTTAATCAGTAAATAAAAACTAGGGGTAAAAATATTGAAACAAATTAAGATGAATGTGGTAAGCGTTTTCCGCAGTAGGGACAGTACAAAAATCCTAAATCTTTACCACAAAAAGGACAGAATTCTCCTTCTGAACCAGCTTGTGTTTGTTCACTGACACCTTCCTTTGGAATAGAAGGTAATTGTCTTGTCGTTTTTAGGGTTGGGGTAGCCTCCTGCGCTTCGGCTTTTCTTGCCATTACTGTTGCCTTAAAAGCTTGTCTTCGTTCCTCTTCCATCTCTTCTAGGGTCTTTTCTCCTTCTACTTTTACCCATCCTTGAACTTTAGGTCTTGATAATTC
>CP070831.1:2468988-2482259 GCA_020344955.1 Promethearchaeota archaeon
ATGGCTACAGATTTAATCCCATATGCTAATGCAATAGGATATTCACCTGAAATTTGTTCTTATTTAACAGCTGATATAGGAGCATATTTAAAAAAAGTCACACCACTATCAAAAGCTTACTCTGATATAAAGAGCATTCCTAAACCGAATGTACTAGTATTTAATACAAATCAATGCAGGGAAGTTCAAGACTGGTTTGGTTGGTTTGCTAACGAATTTAATGTACCATTAGTGGGGATTTCAACACCTAGAACTATAGGTGAAGTCACAAATGGGCATATCACATTTATAGCAAAACAAATGGAAACTCTCGTTAAAGATTTAGAAAAAGTTTCAACAATTAAATTTGAACTAAATAAACTTAAAGAGGTTTTAGCACTATCGAGGGAATGTTCCGAACTTTGGAAAAAAGTATTAGATACAGCAGCTAATATACCTTCACCACTTACATTCTTTGATGGAACAATCCATATGGGACCCGCGGTAGTTATGAGAGGCACTAAACAAGCAGTAGATTATTATAAACTTTTATTAGTAGAATTAGAGGAGAGAGTAGAAAACCACATTGGAGCTGTAGATAATGAGCTTTTCAGACTCTATTGGGAGGGAATGCCTATTTGGGGAAGGTTGAGACACTATTCTGAGTTATTTGCTAGTCTTAACGCATGTGTTGTAGCTTCAACGTATTGTAATAGTTGGATTTTTTCTGCTTTTGATGAGAATGATCCATTCCGGAGTATGGCAAAAGCATATACAGAATTATTTATAGTACGTTCCGATGAATATAAAGAAAAATATCTCAAGAAGATGATAGATTTCTTTAAAATTGATGGAATTGTTTTTCATGACGCAAAAACATGTCCACATAATACAAATTCTCGATATGGTATGCCACAAAGAATCGAATTAGAAACAGGAGTACCCAATTTGGTAATAAATGGAGATTTAAATGATTTAAGATGTCTTTCAGATGAACAATCACAGACAAGCATTGAAGCTTTTATTGAACAATTAGAATCAAATTAATTATGATATAATTTTTAAAGAATTGTAAATAAGAAATTTTGTATATACTTTAAATAAGAGTTACTTAAGATGGTTGATAAGATAAAAGCTATTGAAATTAAAAATTATATAGGTAAGGAATTTAAAACTGATTGGATCCAAGTTACCCAAGAAGCTATAGATAGATTTGCCGATCCTACTAAGGATCACCAATATATCCATGTAAATCCTGAAATGGCTAAAAGATCAATTTATGGAGAGACTGTTGCTCATGGTTTTTATGTTTTAGCTATGCTTGGATTCTTTACTTTACAAGATGGAGAAAAAGAAGCTATGCAATTCTATGTAACAGATGCAAAAGCTATAATTAATTATGGATTCGATAAAATAAGATTTATCTCCGCTGTTCCTGTTGGTGCATTTATTCGAGATGTAACTTATATATCTAAAGTTGAATTAGTTAAAAGAGGATTAAAATTCATTTCTCATCATACAATTGAAATTAAGGGGCAAGATAAACCTGCACTTGTAGCTGACTGGATTAATTTACTAATTTTATAAAATCTTCAACCTCCAACTAAAGGAGGGGATATAACAATTTGGTCTCCGTCTTTTAATTTTGTGTTTAAATCATCTAAAAATAAATAATTCCTCCCATTTACCAGAATTACAACATGGCTCTCTAATTTTCCTTCTGGGTTTATAAAACTTTTACGTATTTTATTTCCATGCTCATTAATAAATAGACTGATAACATCAGCTAATCTATCAACTCCAGAATAATCGATCTCAGATACTCCAACATCTGTTGAAAATATAGTCATTAATTTAAGCTTAACATCTGCCATTGAACTTTTAATATTCTATTAGTATTAAAAATTTTATTCAATAGAATTATAAAGATAAATCATAAGATTAAATATTTTTAATTAATATTTCCAAGTAGATCTAAATAACCTCTCAATTAAAATGAAACAAATAAATTCTAAATTTGAGCTAATAGGAAAGTTAAATCAAATTCTTAAAAAAGGGCAACTCTTAACAGATTTAGAAGATCTCTATGTATATTCTTTTGAGAAAATCTTTTTAGATCAAATCTATATAAAGCCTGATATTGTTGTTAGAAACCCCTCTTTAACTGAAGAGAATGAAATAAAAAACTTAGCAGAAAAAGATGAAATTATATTAATTGAGAGGGGAGAAAATATTTTTCCACCTTTGAAAAATATATCTACGCCTATAATTTTACTAGATAAAGTGGAAATTCCTAAACTCGAAAGTTGTTTTGATAATGCCATCCAAAAAGATAATTTTCTTCTAAGTTCAAAAAAATTCCCTCTAAGTGGTTATGGAACATATAGAAATCTTGCTTCAGCTATTCAAAACTTATTTATAGGAAAAACTCTAAGTAAATGCCAAAATTGTACGACATGTAGTGGTTATTGTACAGTCAATCCATCTTTTAATGGAGTAGAGACTTACTCATCAAAAGGGAGAATGCTTGTTTCTAGGGGCATTATGAAAGGTGATTTGAATATCTCAGAAAAGGTAGTTGATATTATATATAATTGTACTAAATGTGGTCTTTGTTTTGCCCAATGTTTTCAAGATCTAGAGTTTCATGAAGCAATACTTCATTTAAGATCTAGAATAGCTAAAAGTAATTTAGTACCAGAAATTTTTCATACAGCCACTAACAATATTTTTGAGCATGGTGATCCAAGTGCAATACCAGCTAGTCGTCGTCTTTCAAGAGTAAAAAATTATAACAAATTAAATTTACCAACAACTGCGGAAAATCTTTGTTGGTTAGGGTGTACAGTTGCTACACGAACTCCAAAAACTGCTGAATCTCTTCTTAACATTTTAACCCATATTAATATTGATTATACAATGTTAGGAGAAGAAGAGGGATGTTGTGGTTATGTTTTAATTTCGGCAGGTTTATGGGAAGAAGCAAATAAGGTTGCAATTAGTGCTATTGAAAGGATTCAAAAAACAAAAGCTAAATCTTTGATTACTCCATGTTCTGGTTGCTACTATACTTTTACAAGACTTTATCCTGAAATTCTAGATGTTCATATACCTTGCGAGATTCTTCATACTTCTCAATTTCTTGAGAAATTGATAAAAAATGAAAGAGTTAACCTTAATCCTTTAGATATTAATGTTACATATCATGATCCCTGTTCACTTGGAAGGCATAGCAAAGTCTATGATGCACCTCGTAATATATTGAAATCAATTCCTAATCTAAAACTCAAGGAAATGCCAATGAATAGAAATTGCGCTAGATGTTGTGGAGGTGGAGGTGGGTTATGGTCATATAATAACAATGTTAGTTTAGAATCAACTCAAACAAGACTTAAGGAAGATTTCTTCCCTTTAGATGTAAATATCTTAGCTACTGCTTGCCCCCAATGTCAATTAAACTTCCGGTTTGCTTCTCGTATAAAAAATTTTGCTAATAGATCGTTAAAAATTTGTGATATTACCGAATTATTTGAATTATCAATGGAATGTAAATAAGTTAGTCTTTTTTTGCTAGACCTCGAACCTTTGGTTGGCCTGGCCATGGCCAAGAAATTCTATATTTGATATTACAATTAGGACAAGTTGCTTCTCTGACATTGGGTTGAACTGGAAAACGCTCAAGACAGTTCATACATCTACATTTAGGATCTTCATTCATATATAGATCACATCTTTATATAGAATCTATTTTTATAGTTTTTAAGTCTTTTATTAAAGTATTAATGATGTCTTATTTGCTTAATCGCTGTCAAAAAGGGTCTATTACATTAATTTAAAGTAATTAGTACTTATTAGCTTTTGTTGAAATATTTAAATCTAATGGTTAATTTAAATTAAAAGTAAAAATTTTTAATTTTTCAATTGAATACTAGTATTAAGGTTGCTTCTGAGTTCAATTCTGTAGAATATGTGGGTAGATATTCCCATTGCACCAAAATGCGTAGCGATTTTCGATTTATCAAAATTCATAGGTAGGGGTGGTAATAATAGTTCTGAATAAAAAGATAGCCTATATTAATTTATCAACTGGAGAAATAACAACAAAGCAGATTCCAAAATCAATTAGAGAGCAATTTTTAGGAGGGAGAGGTATAAATATGTATCTTCTATATAATCATATCTCACCTGGAATTGATCCATTAAGCTCTGAAAATGTTTTGTTAATAGGTGCAGGTCTACTTACTGGAATTCCTGCGATGGGGAGTGGGAGATGTGATATTGCAGCAAAATCACCAGTAACTGGAGCTATTGGTGATTCAAATATAGGAGGATTTTTTGCACCAGAAATGAGGATGGCAGGCTTTGATCATTTGGTTATAACAGGAAAAGCACAGAAACCAAGCTATCTTTGGATACATGATGGAGAAATAGAAATAAAAAATGCTAGTCACTTATGGGGAAAGGATACATTCGAAACACAAAGTCTGATCCGATCAGATCTAGGTGATGAAGAAATCAAATCATTAGTAATAGGTGAAGCAGGGGAAAATCTCGTACGTTTTGCTAATATAAGAACAGGTATGAAAAATTCTGCTGGACGTACTGGTATGGGTTGTGTTATGGGTTCTAAGAACCTAAAGGCTATAGCTGCTCGTGGTACTATGGATATTGAATTTGCATATCCAGAGGAATTGCTTATTTATTGTAAAGAAATGATAGATATGGTTATGAAGAATCGATATTCTAGAGCTGCATCTAAATGGGGTACTCTTGTAATATATAGCACTACAAATACTACGGGATTGATTCGAACTAAAAATTTTCAATTAAATCAATTAGAACAGGGTTGGGATATCGAACCTGAAGAGATGGACAAATATACAATTGGCATGTCTGGTTGCTATGGATGTCCTGTGAGCTGTCGTCATCGTTATACTATGAAAGAAGGTTCTTTTTCTCCTTTTTTTGCAGAAGGACCAGAATATACCTCTTTGGGAGCATTTGGTACGATGGTTGATTGCAAAAAAATGGAGATAATTCTTACTGCAAACCATTTAGTTAATAAATATGGCGTAGATACATTAGAAACTGGGGGACTTATAGCTTGGGCAATGGAATTGTATGAGAAGGGAATTCTTACTGAACAAATGACTGATGGATTAAGACTTGAATGGGGTAATGAAGAAGTTCTTTATGAGCTAATTCGAAAAATTGTTTATCGTGAAGGTATTGGCGATATACTTGCAGATGGATTCAAAACTGCAATTTCAAAAATAGGAGAAGAATCTAGATATTATGCTATTGAAGTAAAAGGTATGAGTAATTTACATTCAGATGAGCGTCCTACACCAAGTCTAGCATTAGGTATTGCCACATCGACGAGAGGGGCTGATCATTTGAGAGGGCGCCCAGCTATTGATCTATACGGATTACCAGAAGATTTTTTAGAAGAGATATATGGAGGGAAGATGTCATCAGATTATCGATCATATGAAGGAAAGAGTCGTATGGTATGGTGGCAGGAGCTCCTCTATGCAGTTACCGATTCAATTGGAACATGTAAGTTTCAAACAGTTTTCTTAGCCGTTCATGCTCCAAAATGGGATGAATTTTCAAAATTAATCTATTTAGCTACTGGAATGAAGTTTTCAAGCCCTCAACTTATGAATATAGGTGAGAGAATTTACACACTTGAAAGATTGTTTAATATTAGAGAAGGTTTTTCACGAAAAGATGATATACTTCCAGAAAGGTATTTTGAAGAACCGACTCCTATAGGACTTCCGCGAGTAAAAGGAATAAAAATTAATCGAGATAAATTTGAAAAAATGCTCGATGAACACTATAATCTGCATGGTTGGGATAAAAATGGAGTCCCTACCGAAGAAACACTCCAGAAACTTGGAATTGATAAAAAAACTACTGAAATTATTTAAAATCGAGGGATATCAAATGCAAAAAATACTATTTGTTGACCCAGAAAAATGCACAGGTTGTAGATTATGTGAAAATGTATGTACTCTCTTTCACGAAAAGGTTAGTAATCCTTCTCGAGCAAGAATTCATATTGTTAAATGGGAAAATGCTGGCTTATATGTGCCAATGATTTGTCAACAATGTGAGACTGCCATTTGCGAAACTGTCTGCCCGATGGGAGCGTTAAATAGAGATAAAAAAACAGGAGCAATGATTATTAATAAAGATTTATGTGTAGGATGTAAACTCTGCTTAATGTTTTGTCCACTTGGTGGTATAGGAATTGATAAGAACAGGAAAATTTTGAAATGTGATCTTTGTGAGGGAGATCCTATATGTGTAAAATTTTGTATTCCTAGTGCGCTTCAATTTCTTGATGCAAATGCTATTAATCTACAAAAAAGAAGAATAGCTGCGGAAAAATTATCAGATTTAATGAAGAAATTATTAGAGGTATCAATTTAGAGATCTTCTATTAATAATTAAGGAGAAATAATTATGGTCGATAAATTTAAAATTGGAATTATTGGTATTGGTCCAACTGGGGGGATTTTGGCGGCCCATCTTGCTAAAATGGGACACAATGTGGTACTTGTTGATATAAATAAGACCCATATGGATAAAATAAAAAAGAAAGGATTAACATTAACAAATCTCAAAACATTTAATGTAAAATTTCCTAAAGAAAATATATGTTATTCAATAAATGAGCTTGAGAATAAAAGTATAAATACATTGTTTATTGCTGTAAAAGCTTCTCATTTAGAGGAAATATTACCAAAAATTAAAAAAATCGTGAAACCGGGCACAACCTTAATCAGTGCGCAAAATGGTTTTGATACAGAGGAACTTATTGCAGAATTCGTAGGAGAAGAAAATACAATTCGTCTTGTTATTAATTATGCAGGGAATATCATAGAAGATGGTATTATCAGAATGTCATTCTTCAATCCTCCAAATTATTTGGGTGTATTAACAACTAAGGCTGAAGAAAAAGCTAGAAAATTAGCAGAAATCATCAATTCATCTGGATTAGAGACTATTTTTACACCTGATATCAAAAAATATGAATGGACTAAATGTATACTTAACACAATAAGTCCTGTTTGTGTTACTACTCATACAACTATGAAACAAACAATGGGATTTGAAGATACGAGAAAGATATGCCGAGAAATATTACGTGAAGGAATTGAAGTTGCTCGTGCTCGGGGTCTCAATTTTGAACCGGATTTTCTAGAAAAATGTATGAATTACTTGGATAAAGCAGGACATCATAGAGTTTCAATGGAAGCTGATATTAATGCTGGAAATCCCTCAGAAATTGGATTTCTTAATGGAAAAATTGTAGAATACGGAGAACTGGAAGGTATACCCACGCCATATAATAAAATCTTTGTTTCTTTAATTAAAGGATGTGAACTACCTCCTGTAAATCGTGATTAACCAACTTTAATTAATACTTAACTATGAGCCATGAAAAATATTTTGTTGGCATTGATGTTGGAACATCTTATGTAAAATCAGTTCTTATAAACAACAGCAAAGAGATTTTGAGCACGTTTGTCAAAAAAACTGGTACTTCTATTGAGAATTCCAGTAAAACAGCATATCAAACAATTCTTTCAGATGTATAAATTTCAGAAATGGCTGTAAATTCCATTACAGCAACAGGATATGGAAAAAATAAAGTCAATTTTGCTAAAAGATATAAAACTGAAATTAGCTGTCATGCAAAAGGAGCCTATCACTATTTTCCTAAAAAAATCACGGTTATTGATATAGGAGGGCAGGATACAAAAGTAATTAAACTTGATGAAGACGGAAAGATAGTAAGGTTTAAGATGAATAGAAAATGTGCTGCTGGCACAGGAGCATTTATCGAAGAAATTGCTTATCGTCTAGATCTTCCTTTAAAAGAATTAAACAATTTAGCAGCTAAATCTACATCAAATGTTCCTCTTGCAAGTTTTTGCACAGTATTTGCCAAAACAGAAATCCTTACTCGTATTAAAGAAGGTGAAAAAATAGAAGATATGATAAAAAGTGTTTTTGGTTCAGTAATAAAAAGAATCATTGAAATGACTGAGATTGAAGGAGTAGTAGTTCTTACAGGTGGTGTTATTGCCCATAATAAGATTATAGGAGAAATCCTGAAAAATGAACTAAATGCTGATATTTTAATTCCACCTTACCCACAGTTTACAGGGGCAATAGGAGCAGCATTATTTGCGTTAGAAAGTTATCTTTCAGAATGAAATGGGTAATTTATTAAAAAAAAGAAAAATTAAATAAAATTTTATCATCGCTAACTTATTATTTTACCTAGTTTTTTTCTTGCTTTCTTTGTATTTTCATTAGTAATATAGAAACCAATAAAATAAGCAATTAGAGTGAGAAGGAAAAGACATAAGGCTGATATATAAAACCAACGTCCCAATTCTCCCATAACATCCATAATAATCCATTTAAGTAACCACGTAGCTAATCCACCTAGAATCATAAAAAGGATGTCAAAAAGTGCATTTATAAATGTATCTTTTCTATTTTCATATTTTAATCCTAGTTTCCATAGAATGGTGTTTTCAATAACTTCCCATGTAACAGCGACAATAATTACACATATTAATATGTAAAACCAAGGTAATGATGAAGGACCGATGAAAAGTTCCCATAGATTTATTATTAATGAAAAGATAGTGAATGTAGCAATCCCAAATGCTATATGACCCCAACTGTAATAATCCCATGGAGCGCGCCCAACATAATCCTCAAGGAGACCAACAAAAGGGACATAACGTTTGCTTTCAGATTCTATATCTGACATATTTAATCCTTCCTGTGGAAATTTCAAAATTATAATTAAATTTTAATTAAGAAATTAATAGATTCTGCAAATTTATAATTAATCTTCCAGCAATTTATAATGGATGATGTTATAATATCGAATTTATGTTTTTAAATATTATAGGGATCAGCAAAAAGTTCAATCAATAAATTCCAGTTATATATTAAACAAAAATTAAACATATTACTTCAAAACGGATAATTGAGTGTTATAATATTTGTAAAGGTCATATCTTATAATAAATCTTAAAAAAATACCTTTTTTGATTACTTTAATGAGAATTTATTCTTATTAAGTTCTTAATAAAATTATAATTTGTTTATTAGTGTAACTTTTAGATCAAAAATCAGAACTTATAGATCAAATATATTTTTCATAAAAAGTGATTTATTTTCCATATTTTTTAAGAAAATTTTTTTTTTTCAATTAAATTTATGAACTCTTTTAGCTTTTATTTTTAGAATAAGGATGTAAGAAAGAAATATAAAAAAATTAATCTCATAATATTATCATAGCAAATATATTTACAGAATAATAGAATAGAGCGTTCATAAAATTGACGAAACATTTATTAAGATAGATGACTAAATACACAATAGAAAAAAATTATTTTTTTTCTAGTAGTGGAATGTTTTCAGCCGTAATTTATTCCTCCACGAGTTTTTATGGTAAAAAATTCATTCCATTACTTTTTACTTTTTTATCTATTTATTCGAATTTTTTCATTTTTTATAGAGAATCAATTAAAAATAGAATAATTTAATTTAAATCTCTAGCAATTCCATTATGGGCAGCGTTAAATACAAGAGTACTTCGATCTTTATTAACTACCAAAATTATTTCAATGTATTGCATACCCACTATGTTCAATTTTTGTGGGTTATTTTTAAGGAGATAGAAATCCAAAACAATTGTTCTATAATCTTTTCTTTATCAAATTATTCTTCAAATTTTAATTTTTTAAATTCTTGGATAAGCACTGGAACAATCTCATGAAGATCTCCGACAATACCATAATGTGCCCAATTAAAAATTGGTGCGTTTGGATCTTTATTTATTGCAACAACGATTTCTGAGTTTTGCATTCCCACAATATGTTGAATTGCGCCTGAAATTCCACATGCGATGTATAATTTTGGAGTTACAGTTTTGCCGGTTTGACCTATCTGCCTATCTGGATCTAACCAATTTAATTCAACTGTTATTCTGGATCCTCCCAATTCTGCATCTAATACTTCTGCTAATTCCTCTATTATCCGAAATTTCTCTCTTGAACCGACACCACGTCCTCCTGCTACAATGACCTTAGCATCCTCAAGATTTACAGAATGCTTAGTTTTACTTATAATTTTTATTATTTTTGATACAGAATCTTTTTCTTTAAATTCATACTCAATTTTTCTTATACTTACTTTTTTTTTTACCTTCTCAGGCATACTAAAAATACCAGTTCTTACAGTCGCCATTTGTGGTCTACTAGAAGGTGTTCTAATAGTCGCCATAATAGATCCACCATATGTTGGGCGAGTTTGAAGAAGATCTCTAGTTTCAAGATTTATTTCTAGCCCTGTACAATCTGCAGTTAAACCTGCATTAAGTCTTTTTGCTACTCTTGGAGCAAAATCCCTTCCGGTAGGTGTAGCCCCTATTAATATAATTTCAGGTTTATTCTTTAATACTAATTCTGTAATTATTTTTGTATATAAATCTGAATAATAATCCTTCAATATTGGTGATTTGATATAGATAATCTCATCCATACCATATAGACTCAGTTCCTCTAATTTATCATCGAAATCAGATCCCAATATAACAAAAGATAAATTAACTTGT
This sequence comes from Promethearchaeota archaeon, assembly GCA_020344955.1. Taxonomy (GTDB): domain Archaea; phylum Asgardarchaeota; class Lokiarchaeia; order Sigyniarchaeales; family SOKP01; genus Loki-b32. The sequence continues at coordinate 2,479,625 of CP070831.1, forward strand.
AATAGATCTGCTAATTCTCGTCCTTTACCTAGCAATTGTAATGATACAATCTGAATCTTTTTTTTATAATGCTCTGCAATTACCCAAACTCCTTTATATTGAGAAAGATCTATTTTCTGAGCTTTAATGTCATCCCTTTCTAATGATATTGCTTCTTCAGGACAAGCTTCTATACATGCTCTACATAGAGTACAACTTGGGAGAACTTTTGCTATATTGTTATCTAACTCAATAGCGTCGTACATGCAAGTTTTGACGCAGCTAGCGCAACCAGTACATAATTCTTCATCAATTTTTATACTCAAGTAAATAATCCTCTTAAAAAATTTTATCATCTTTTAAATATTGACATAATTTTTTTACTATCTCTTCAGTGGAACCCTCTAACATGACAGGATTTACTTTTCTTTCAGGAAAAAAGATTTTCTTAACTTCTGTCATTGAGCCATTTAAACCAATTTTAGAATTATCTGCATTTAAAGCATTAGAATCAAAATATATCACATTCGCTTTTTCATAAGCTCTCATAATTCCTGCCATACTTGGATATCTAGGTTTATTTATATCAACTAGTACTGATATTAACGCAGGTAATTTTGTCTCAATGACAACAATCTCTGTAGCTCTAAATTTTCTTTCAACAATGATACTATCACCACTTATATCAATGTTTTGGGCATAAGTAATTTGTGGGATTCCCAATTCTTCTGCTAATTCAGGTGGTACCTGTCCAGTATCTCCATCTACGGCTTGAGCACCACAGATAATAAGGTATTTTTCTGCAAACACTGATTCCTTTACTATTTTTTTTATTGCTAAAGCTAATGTATGTGATGTAGCCAAAGTATCAGCTCCTGCAAAAGCTTTATCGCTTAATAAGTACCCTTTATCCACTCCCATTGCTAAAGCTTCGCGTAAAACTTCTTCTGCTTGAGGAGGTCCCATACTTAAAGCTATTACTTCTGCCTTATATTTTTCCTGTAGAACTAAAGCCAATTCAAGAGCATTCCTATCATTAGGATTAAGAATAGATAAGATACCTTCTCTTACTAGAGTATTTGTCTTTGGGTCGATTTTTACCTCTGAAACACCCGGTACTTGTTTAATACATACGAAAATTTTCAACCCAAAATCACTAACTTAATTGTTTATCTCGAAACTCAAATTAACTCTTTTGAAACGAATAAAAAATTTAAGAAAAATAAATTTTCCGATAATCAACTAAAAATTAAGAAATTATTTTGTTATTCCATAATTATTAATAATTTTTTCGTTATTACATACCTTTTCTTAACAGATTACCAGCAATTACCAATCTTTGAATTTCACTTGTCCCCTCATAGATTTCACCCATCTTTGCGTCACGGAAATATCTTTCAACTGGATATGCTTTCATTAATCCATATCCTCCATGAATTTGAACAGCACTATGAGCAGCTAACATTGCAGCTTCGGAAGCAACCAATTTCGCCATTGAGCTAGCCAATCCGAAATCTTCTCCCTTATCATGTAAATAAGCTGCTTTATATGTAAATAATCGAGCAGATTCTACTGCACATGCCATATCCGCTATTTTCCATTGTACACCTTGGAACCTCCCAATAGGTTGTCCGAATTGGACTCTTTCATTTGAATATTTAACCGAAGCCTCTAGTGCTGCTTGTGCTAAGCCTACACACTGAGCGGCAATACCAATTCTCCCGAAGTCTAAAATTTTCATTGCCATTTTAAAACCCTCTCCAGTACCACCTAAGATATTCTCCTTCGGTACTCTTACATCTTCAAACACAAGTTCTGAAGTGTTTGAGGCTCTAACACCTAACTTATCCTCTTTTACTCCAACTGAATATCCTGGGGTATTACTATCTACAATAAAAACTGTTAATTCTCTCCTACTGTCTTTTTCTCCAGTTTTTGCTACTACTAACAGCGTTTTAGCAATACCTCCTGAAGTCGCAAAAATTTTTGTACCATTTAAAATGTATTCATCTCCATCTTTAACTGCAGTCAATTGAACACCCCCAGCATCCGAACCCGCATTAGGTTCAGTTAAACAGAAAGCCCCTACTTTGTTACCTCGCGCAAGATCTTCTAAATAATTTTGTTTTTGGTCTTCAGTTCCAAATTTATAAATAGGGTAAGCAGCAACACCATTATGCACTGCTATCGTGATTCCCCAGGCAGCATCTGCACGTGAAATTTCTTCAATGATAATACTAAACCCAATTGTGTCATTTTGAAGACCAGCTCCACCAAATTCCACTGGAAGACAAGCTCCAAAATAATTCATTTCTTGCATTTTTTTAAATGCAGTTTCATCCAATTCTTGCTTCTCATCGCTTTCCTTTGCCACAGGAATAATATATTCCTCAGCAAAATCTCTGGTTATTTTTTTTAACATCTTTTGTTTTTCAGTTAAGGAAAAATCCATAATAAAACCAACAAATAATTTTCTGTATTTTAAATTATCTATTTTAAAAATCTAGTTAATAATCATAATTATATTTTATTAAATTTTTAATGCTGGAAGAAAAAGAGTAATATCCCTTTAATATTTGCACATTAAAAATACTTCTTTTTGTCCATAATTTTTAAATAGTTTCAGAGTTAAACTATATATTAAACTAGTTAATTA
>CP070831.1:2482359-2486373 GCA_020344955.1 Promethearchaeota archaeon
CTATAACAAAAAATAAAGCAATTGGAAATACAGACAGCGGAATATATTTATATAGTGGTTCGGAAAACAATAATATAACGAAAAACACCGCAGTGGGCAATTATAGGCATGGAATAAGATTAAGCACTAATTCTAAGTGGAATAATATTACGAGAAATACTATAAATGGTAATACAATTACAGGGATTTATTTAGAATTCACTAGTAATAACAATATAATTAAAAATAACACTATTAATAGAAATGATTTAGGAATATTGCTCTCTTCTAGTAATTTTAATAATGTTTCAGATAATAACATAAAGGATAATAATTGGTGCATATTTGAAACTGGCTGTACAGGAAATATCATAATAAATAACGATTGTACAACATCCACCATACATGAAACAATCTTTATCGATGGTGCTGCTACAGGTGTAGGTGCTCACAACTGGACTTGGGCAGAAAGTCAAATATGGTGTTCTGGTTCAGGAACGGAAGAAGTTCCATATGTTATTGAGAACCTTAAAATAAGTGGTTTCGGATTCATGAAAGGTATTGAGATAAGGAATTCAGATGTTTATTTTACCATTCAGAATTGTGAGATATATAATTCTTATACAGCAGGGATCTATTTTAATAATGTCACTAATAGTCAATTGATTGAGAATAACTGCTCAAATAATTTTGGAGATGGAATCCACTTATACGAAGAGTGTTCTTACAATGATATCACAGAGAATATAGCTAATTATAATGATAATAGTGGGATATCTATTGGTGATAAATGTGATAATAACACAATTTCACGGAATACAGCATCCTATAATGATTATGCAGGGGTAAATATACTTGGTGGTGGGTTTGATAGTTGCTATAATAATACTATTTGTGGAAATAATGTAATTAACAACACTTATGGAATAAGATTAGATGAAGCATGCCATTTCACTAAAATCTCGGAAAATATAATAAACGGTAATAATTTCGGTATATATTTATATTCCATGGATAGCAATTTGAATCACAATTATATCATTGAAAATATCATATCTAGTAATAAATTAGGAATATATCTTGGTTCGGAGAGTAGTAATAACTCAGTTTATAAAAATTTCTTTCTTGAAAATGGAAAGCATGCATATGATGATGGAACCGATAACAAATGGAACAGTACGACAATCGGTAATTATTGGGATAACCATACTGGGCCAGATGCTAATAATGATGGAATTGTCGATATTCCGTATACCTACATAGGAGGTACTGCGGGAAGTATAGATTATCTCCCAATTGCCGAAAAACTAGCTCCAGAAGGATTAGATCCGGGAGTTATAGCAATTATAGTAATTGTGTCCATTATAGGTGGATTAACTATAACAGGTGTGATTCTAAGAATACTTGAGAAGAAAGGAAAAATTTCTCTAGAAAAACTTAGAAAATTATCATTTAAAAAGAAATAGCTCACAATAAATCTTCTTTTTTTATCTTTTATTCATAAAAAATAGTTAAACAATTAAATTAGATATTCAATTTCTCAAAGCAACTCGAACAATAATATTTCTCATCTACCCTCCAAGCTTCAGTGAGATTTATTTCTCCCCCACAATCTTCGCAATTTCCCATTTCTATTATTACTTCACTCATAATTATTCTATGTTTTTTTTTGTATTAATATATTTTTTTTATTTATTCAAGCTCTAGGAGTCTTATCTTCTAAGTTTAAGTGGGTTTATATTTATCAATCTTTTTCATTATTAATATGGTTTTTTCCATTAGAAGTGGAAGATTTCAAATTAACTAGAGTTATGCCGACTATCACTAAGAATAATGAAAATGGATAAATGAAAATATCAAAAAGCTCTGGTAAAAAAAGTGCAGAAAAGAGCACTCCAAATAAAGGCACTAAAGTTTGAAAAATCGCAGCTCTACTAGCGCTTAGCCGTTTAACACCTTCTAAATAAAAAGTATATGCCCCCACTGTGGATAAGAAAGCTAAATATGCGATTCCTACCCATATACGGGGTGGAATAGTAAAGTATTCAAGCGGATTAAGAAAGTTGGGGCTTATAATAAGTGCTATGGGTGTAGTTATTAAAAATCCAAATAAAGATACCCAAGTTATTATCCATAAAGAGCTTGGCTGAAAAGAGTTCTGGTCATTTTGGGTTTTGTTTAAGAAATGACGTGAAGTTACCGTGTATGTAGCATAAGCGAATGCTCCTATTAAAATAAGAGTATCTCCTAAAATTCGATTTGAGACTTGCTCATTTGGGGAAAATATTGCAACAATTATTACAGCAATAAATGCCATAGTAGTTCCAAGCAATTTTCTCCATTTAAAAGATTCTGTTTTTAAGAAAATACTGGAAAGAATTACCACCCAAATAGCATTCGTGGCAACCATTATACTAGCATCACTTGCAGCAGTGAAGATCTCTCCAAAAAGATAACCTACCTGATATATTGTCACAGACAAAAAACCCATTATTACTAAAATCTTCCAATTAGCTTTGGCAAAATGCCAATTTAAGGTTCCTTCTTTATATTTTAGGATTAATAAAAAGCAAATTATAGCAAAAAAATACCGGATCACAGCTATCATTAGAGGTGGGATGGTAGTTCCCCCAACTTCCGAAGAGACCAGCCATCGACCTAATGGCCAAGTACCACCCCAAATAACCATAGTTAAAATCAAAAGCAAATATGCTCCAATATCTTTTTTTTTAGCCAAATTTGGAGAGGAATTTACTTTTCAGTCACCCCCTTTTCTCCAATATACCATTTACTTATTAGATTGTTTTTTTTGATGTATCTAAGAAGATAAAGTGATCCAACTAACAATATAATATCTTCAATAAACCATATAATTTGGTATATTGTAAAATTTCGCTGAATTAAAAAAGGACCAATCATAATAGGACCAAAATCCACTATAGAATACAATAAAAAATCAGGCGATTGAAGTATTAACGGAAAAAACATAACTATTCGACCATGAGCTGGAAGATCAAATAAAATATGCGTTAATCCACCTATCAAAGCTGAATAAAAGACCATAATGAAATATTTCTTATCGTACTTCTTACTTTTAAGATAATTCCAATGATCTAATCCGAAAAATCTTAGAGGTTTATATAGACGCTTTTCTTTTTTGGCAATCTTAGCAATATAGGGCCCAATATAGGAACAAAATAGTATTGAAAGAATTATCGTTATAGGAATAGTGTATATTATTAATCCTAAAAGGCTGTGTGTTATACTTCTAAAGTCAAATGGTAAAAATGGACTAACAAAAACGTTAAAATCAGGAGCTATCGCACTTATGCAAAGAGCAGTACCATCAAACTTTTTTGGATACTTAATCTTAAGAAATAATCCTGGTGCGGGGTGAGAAATTAAACCGTTCGGCATTTGACTAATATTTTTTTTCTTTTATTATGAATTTTACAAGTTGTTTAAATTTGAAATATCTTACGATTATTAGTAGAAAGAAGTGTAATATTAGGTACTAATTAAGATTTTTTTATTTTAAATCTTTTTCTATAAATTCCAGAAGCAAATCACCGAATATTAATTTTTAGCAATTAAAAAATCATTTTAAGTCATTTTCAATATCCTATAAGGTAAATAAGTCCATCTGCTATAGACCCTCGCCAGCATACAAAATCATGTCCCCCTGGAAATTCCATATAGGAAAAAGAATACCCTTTAGTTTGTAAAAATGAACGGAAATTGCGATTAGACGTAAATAATCCTGTAGGATCTTTTTCCTCAAGTATGCCTACATCGATATAAAACTTTAAGGGTAATGTTTCATGCTGAGCAAATTGACGGATGACCCATTCTTTTTCCTTCTCATCTTCATTTGACCACCAATGCTCAATTTTTTCGACATCCTTTATCATTTGTAACCAAGATTCTTCTCCGGGATACCAAGCGTAAGCTCCTGACATGGATAATACATTACCAAAGATCTCTGGATGTTTAAATGCTATAAATGCAGAAGCAATCCCTCCATAACTAGCTCCA
>CP070831.1:2486473-2509242 GCA_020344955.1 Promethearchaeota archaeon
GAATATTATTTACCAAATCCAAAAGAAGTTGTAATAGTTGATGTTCCAGAGATGCAATTTTTGATGATTGATGGAATGGGATCTCCTGGAGATTCACAGGAGTATTTAGACGCTCTTGCCGCTTTGTATCCTGTGGCTTTTAAAATAAAATTCTTGAGCAAAGCAAAAGGGAAAGATTATGTTGTTCCTCCGTTGGAAGGTCTTTGGTGGGCGGATAACATGGCAGATTTTACAGAAGGAAATAGAGATAAATGGAAATGGACGATGATGATAATGCAGCCCAGTTGGATAACTCAAGAAATGGTTAATGAAGCAATTGAAAGTACAATAGAAAAAAAACCCGAGCTTAAGAAAAAAGTTTCAAAAATTCATCTTGAAAAATATAAAGAAGGAAAAGCAGCACAGATCATGCATATTGGCCCATATTCGGAAGAAGGTCCAAATATCAAAAGGATTCATGACTTTATAGAAGAAAATGGTGGAAGTTTTGATGGGCATAATTTAAAGCACCATGAAATATATCTTAGTGATCCAAGGAAAGCAAAACCGGAAAATATGAAAACTGTCATAAGACAGCCCTTTAAGTAATCTTTTTATTCATTAATCCTTATTTTTTTTACATTTTTCTTCATAATCTTTAAATTATAAGTCTCAAGTAATTTTAATTAACTAAAAATTGTGAGAATATAATAATGAGTAATGAAGTAAAACAACAAATAAACGTAAGGGATTGGATTGTACTTAGCACAGTAATGATTGGTGCAGTTCTGACGATATTAGCATTAATTTGGCAAGTTCCTCCCGCAAACGGAATAATTACAAGTACTTTCCTTTTAATGGTATCATTCATCTTTTTTGTTAATTCTGTATCAACCAATTCAAAAGCTCAGTTCGAAGCTAATCTAGGAAATATACCTGAAGACCGTATCAATCGATTTGTTACTTTCGCAGAATACTCATTTGGACTAGGATTTACATTGGTAATAACAGGATTTACAATTCTGGGCTATGAGTACTTTTTAACATATATTGGTCATGAATTAATAGCATTAATACTCCCAACTACGTTTTTAGTCGTTACCTGGGCAATTATCTTCATATATAATACCATAAACTATGCAGGTAAACCACTAGGAGCCATCAGAAATTTAAAACGTAATCTATGGATAATATTAGAATTAGTCTGTCTAATAATGATTATATTCGATTTTTTTGGGATATTTACAATTCCCTAAACTTTTTTTTATAATTTTAAAGGAAGCATGATAGATCTTTTTGAAGAGATTTCTTATCATAATCTTGCTTCAACAAATCATCAAGCTCAAATTCGAAAGGAAAAATATTTTCAAAAGCTCGCTTCAGTAGCTCAACATATTTTTTTCTATCATATTCGTGTTTTTTTTCATCATATAAATCTGAAAGGATAACTTTCTTTTCAGGAAAATCTGGATCTGCTTCAGCATTAAGGATAATATATCTCACATTCATTCCTGGGGAGGTTATAACACCAGATCGTTCTAATTGTCTAGCAGCAACTGCTTGGTATGAATTTACCTTATATTGAGAAGGTTTTCGGGATAATTTTTGACGAATTGTGAGTTCGTTTCTTGATAGTACTCCTGAGTATGTTCTTTCAACATATTCATAGAGTTTTTTCTTTGCTTCGGGAATTCTTTCAATGAACTCTTCAACGGTTTTTGCACCTTGAAATACATCAATAAAGGCATATTGAGCATCTTTTACAATTTTGGGCATGTCTCTGCGCCTCACTTCAATTCCTCTCACCTTCACCTCTCCATTACTTTTTATACCCCAATAATGACTGAGAGCAGGAACATCTGGTTCTGCCCGAGAAGGTAAAAAGACGATAAAATTAAATCGACCCTCCCAATTCATTGGAATTCGAGTTTGTTTGGAGATCGAACTTGCGATTTCTTTTGTTACTCGTTCAAATTCTTCAGGAGTTCTTTTTTTTGTATCTTGAAGCCACATTGAGTCTACAATTCCATGAATGATTCGACACCCTTGTTGTTCGGCAATCTCAGTAGCACGCATTAGAAATTCTCGAGCAAAAGCACAAACTGTTTGGTGAGCTTCAATTTTACCAAAACGGGCATTTTTAAATCCTAAATATCCAAAACTTACAACAAGAACCCATTTTAAAGCAATATCAGTGAACTTATATCGAAGATCATCATGTTTCTTGTTATATTCTTTGCATTCTAAGCGTTTTCGTAGTGGCAGACTGATTGATTTTGAAATAATCCCTTGCCTTTTTGTACATATATGAAAACTTGTACCAGGCACTTTAATTCCCGTACCATCATCTTTACAGCATTTACAGTTAATCGTCTCTGAAGAAATGTTAAAATTAGCCATTAATGATGGATACATTGAAGAAAAATCCAATTCTACGACTTGATCAAAAACACCGATCAAGGGTTCAAATATATGACCTCCCCGATCGTTGATGATTAAATCCATACCGTTTCGAAAGCCTTCTGGACTCTTCTTAAAAGGCGGTATCAGATGATCTAGTTTATATGCATTATAGTATTGTATTGATTGCAGGGCACCACCAATTGTTACTCGACATAATCTCTGCATAGGAACACGAGATATTCTAGCAACTTCAATAACACCGGGTATATTCCCCTCACTAAAATGTAAGCTCCCATATGTAGTAGTATCTAAATGGAATCGCCCTGTAAAATAAACTTGTGTCCTAGAACGTCGCATTATGATCCCATAAGACATGTAATGATCTGAGTTTCCTGAAAGATTGAAAATGCAATTTCTAAGTGGTGTTTTTGTGCGAGAAAAATATAGTTCTTTTGATACACCATTCACTGATGCTCGTGCAACCAAGTAAGGAAACACAAATTCATCTCCTCCATGGGTTAATATAATATCAGGATCCAATCGCTCAATCACTTTACTGATTGTTTTGATAGTTTCAGCTTCATCGGCTTTATCAATCAGAATCTTTGTCTTTTTCTGTCCATCTGCCCTTGGAATGTTGGCTTTCTCATCCTTTTCAACAATGCTCACTTCAGCATATAACATAGGGTCATTGTAATATGATCTAATTCCACGTTGCTGTACTTTAATATCCAACCATACAGCTTTCAGAGGAGGCAAATCGTAAAACAGTTCTTCGTTGTCATCATTTAATTCTAATGATATCAAATGCATTGTAGGTGTTCCAATTCTTCTTTTATTTTCAATCTTGACCTTGAAACAGCAAAGAGACATGGGAAACAAGTCATTCACATAGAAATACATCTGAGAGATTGGAAGATCAGTATTATACAACGTAAAAAGACCAATTTCATCGATTTCATTAATTGTCTTTTTGAAAACCGAAGGTTTCACTACAGAAACTCCAAATATTTTTGTTTTTTCATGATCTTCCAGTTTTACATATTTTTCGCATATTCTTACTCCCTTTATATTATGGTGGGATAGTAGAATCTGTTTTAATCTTTTAAAATCTTTACCTGCATACTTTTTAGGCACAGCGAAAAATTCAGGACAGAAATCATGAAAAATCTTTACAACTTTTTGCTCTTTTACTGTTTTAACCCAAAGAATGACTCCACTTTTATAAGTGGAGACATCCAAAAGCCAACCATGAAATTGTTGTTGATAGTCCAATTTCTAATCGATTCCTTTTAGTATTTCTTCTAATTCTTTTACTTTCTCTTCAAGCATCTCAATTTTTTTTTCTTGTTCAATTGCAAAAGAAATAAACAGGATTTCTGACAACAAGGGACGCGCGCTCATGCTACCTGCATCTGCATGTATTCGTGCAAAATTCATTAGTTTGTCAAATATCTTCTGCTCTTCAGGACGTAGAGCTCTTTTGAAGTGCTTCCAGCTTTCTATTTCATGTTCTAGTGCAGGTCTGAAAGAGGGTACAGTTCTTCCCATATTATCCACAAAAAAGTTTTGCAATTCCAAAAAAGGAAGTTTTTCAGTAAATTAAAAAAAAAATACAATACCAATTTTCTGATTTTTTTAAGCGATAGCGAATCACATTTAGGAAATTTGATCACATTAAAATCTTCTAAATTTGCTTGTCACCTTTTTGGCATAAGTTGAATTGATATTCTAATAATTATTCTTCATTTTCGCATTCTGGGCATTTTATCACATCAAAATCCTCAATGTCGCTACGCCAAACATAAATTATCTTATTACCTTCACATAGTTTGCATATCTTTACATCTCCTTTTGGATATACAAAATAACTCAATATTCAATTCACCCAATTATAGGACTAAAATATTATTATCTAAAATATTCTTAAGTTTCAAATCTTGTGAAAATCCATTAATATACTAAAAAATCTAACTATTTAAATGTTTTCATGTTTTTTGAAATTTAGAAAAATATCCAAATATATTTAATATTTGGCGATTATTAAAAGAAGAGCTAATTATGAATTAAAGCATTTTGGTAATATATTTAGACCCAATAATCTAAAGTCGTATTTTTTAAAGGTACTTTTTTCTTTGGTTTGCGAGGTTTCCACTTTAACAACATATTCTCTGGAAGATATGGGTGCTGGATTAGAACATATTCTACACGCCTATCATCATCACTTATCATAACTAGTACATTTCCAAAATGAGAAAGGATTTTACCACCCTTTGGTCTGAAAAGGGAGTGTTCGTGTAAGGGTGCCGTTATAATAATGAGAGGTTTTGTTTTCCAGAGAATTTTCTTAATTCCATCGATCATTCTTAGCAGATCTTCAAAAGTCGGCTTTTCATATTGCTCGAACATGGTTGTAATCCCAGAGATCAGCACGACCTTGACATCTTCGAGTATAGAAAGTTTGTTCTCTAGAATTTCCACCATTTGGTCGAAGGTGAAAGCTCTCGAAATAAGGATACTTTCCAAAACTTTCTTGGGGGACAGGTTCTGTGAAACCGCAAACTTACTTACATTATATGGATTAAAACGGTTATTTCCATCAATAAAAGCGACTTTGATACCCTCCCCAAGCCCTCCATTGCAAGAGGCTTTTTGGACAATAACTGCAGTTGTTAACAAAATATTGGTAGTTAACAACTTATCTCCATAGAGTAAATACACCAAATCTCGATGAAAGCCCCCAGAAAGCAACTCATCTAATGTGCTATCTCCACTTGAAATAAGAGAAATACTATTGTTTCGTTCATATAATGTGAATCCCGTCTGATTCAGAGTCATCATGTAAAATAACGATTCTTCAAAATAAAACAAAGATACACCGACAATTTTCTGAAATATATGCAATTCCTCTATAGGAAAATAATATTATCTCTTTTTACAGGAAAATGTTTCTTTTTAAAGGTAAAACTGTTTCATGAAGACGGGGAGGGGTAATTGAAAGTAAAAATAAAACTAAATTTCATAGATTTAGGTCAGTTTTCTATTTTTGTTAACGTTTTTGTATAGAAATGAAAGAAAAAAGTAATTTTGATAAACTTTTTTAATAAAATGTGGCTTATTTAATATCACAATTTAATTTAAAGAAAAATATGTGAAAAAAATGTCAAATCCATACGAAAGCCGCTTTTGGAAGGCAGGTTGGGATCCTGGCTTGGATGATATTGAGCCTAAAGAATTTGAAACTACTTATCCAGAAATGGTAAGGGAAATATTTGAAAAATTTCCTGATAAAATGGCACTTGCATATCAAGGATTAGAAATTAGTTTTGACGAGGTAGACCGATATTCTAATCAATTTGCTAACATGTTAATTAAAAATGGGTTTAAAAAGGGAGATGTAGTTGGAATTAATTTGGCAAATATCCCAGAATATGTATATTCAGTTTTAGGTACACTTAAAGCCGGTTGTATTGTTTCAGGTGTTAGTCCTCTATTATCTGATGTCCAAATGCATTATCAATTAAATGATCTCGGAACTGGAGGTAATAAGGTTGCTTTAGTCACTCTCGATGCGATTTTTCAACATAGATTAACAAAAATAGCGGATAAATTACCACAACTCAAAGTTGTTGTAGCAACAAGTGTAATTGGTTCATTTTCTAAAGAAGATCAAGCAAAAATTAAAGCAGTAAGAGAGATCCCCTCTGGTGAAGTTACTCCATTAGAAGGAAAGACTGTTTATAATTTCCAAGATGATGTATTATCAAAATTTTCTACTGATTTACCTAAAGTTGATATATCCCCTGATGATATCGGTTGGATTCAATACACAGGTGGCACAACAGGTCCACCTAAAGGTGCAATGTTAAGCCATAGAAATTTTGTTTCAAATATGAAAGGTATTATTGCCTGGCTTCAATGGGAACAAGGAAAAGGAGTATTATTATCAGGATTTCCTATGTTTCATGTTGCTGGTTTAACAGTATGTCAAGGTGCTCTTTTTAATGGGATGAGTCAAATAATTATTGCTAATCCTCGTGATGCTCTTCATATTTGTAATGAAATGAAAAAATATAATCCAACTATGCTAGTAAATGTCCCTTCCTTATATCAAATTTTAATCAATTTTCGAAAGTTTAAAAGGTTAGATCATTCAAATTTAAGATTGTGCATCTCTGCAGCGGCTCCATTCCCAAAAGAATCCCAAGAAGCTTTAGAAAGCATAGTAGGTGAAGGTAAACTATTGGAGCTTTATGGAATGACTGAATTGAGCCCAGTGGCTACAATGAACCCCTCCATTGGTAAGAAAAAGCTGGGTACAGTAGGTCTTCCTTTTTTAAATGTAGATTTAAAAATCGTTAATCCTGAAACCAATGAGGTAGTTCCATTAGGAGAACCTGGAGAAATTTGTGTTAGTGGTCCATTAGTTATGCAAGGATATTATAATAAACCAGAAGAGACTGCAAAAGCTATAGATAAAGATGGATATATGCACACCGGCGATGTTGGCATAATGGACGAAGAGGGTTATATCCGAATTGTTGATCGCACAAAAGATATGATTATAGTTGGAGGTTATAAAGTATTTTCAGCAAAGGTTGAAGACACCTTAGCAAAACATCCTGCAATTGGAATGGTTGCATTAATCGGACTCCCTAACCCAGAAAGGCCAGGATCTGAAATTGTTAAAGCATTTATTCAAGTTAATCCAGATTTTGAATTTGATGGAAATAAGGACGCATTAAAAGAGGATATAATAGAATTTTCAAAAAATAATTTAGCACCATACGAAGTCCCAAAGTTAATTGAATTTTCAGAGGAACTGCCACTCACTGCTGTTGGGAAAATTGATAAAAAAGTTTTAAGATCCAACTAATTTTTTAATTAATTATTTTTTTCATATTTTATTTATTATGAGATATTTGATTTTCAACAATAGTAACTACTTTTGGGAGGATTTCCCCTATTTTTTCATGAATTACGACTTCTGCTAATGTATCCATATCAGTTTCTTGAATATTGATGATCGCTAATTTTGCACCATAAGAAAGGACTTTTGGAGGATAAAATGCTACAGGATATACAACCAAACTGCTTCCAAGTACTAACAATAATTCGCAGTCTACAATCATTTTGTCTGCAGCTTCAAGTGTTTTTGATTCAAGTAGTTCCCCGAAAAATATTGCATTTGGTTTTAACATTCCTCTGCATTTTTCACAAGAGGGAGAATAATTCCCTTTCATAACTTGATTTACCATAACTGTTATTTCATAGACTTGACCACATGTCATGCATTTTGCTTCATATGCATTTCCATGGAATTCTACTATATTTTTAGTCTTTGCCTTATGATGCAATCTATCAATATTTTGTGTAAGCAATCCTTTTAGTTTTCCAAGTTTTTGAAGCTTTGTTAATGCCTTATGTCCTTTGTTTGGTCTTGCTCTAAAAATATTCCTTCCAGTTTCTAGCATAAATTCTAAATTCTTACTAGTATTAGCTACATAAGAATGAATTGATGCGAATTCATATGGATCCACTTTTTGCCATAGACCAATTCCCGATGACCGGAAATCAGCAATTCCACTTTCTGTTGACATTCCTGCTCCCGTGAGAGCTACAATATTATTGGTTTCAAGGATTAAATCAGCTAATTTTTTGATTTTTTCTTCTAATGATGTCATCTATAAGTAATTCTGATTGTTAAATGAAAAAAAAATAATGTATAGTTTATATTATAAAATATTTTATTGCCTTATGATTTTATTGTAATTAATGCTTGTTGAAGAATTTAGACAAATCAAATACGAAAAAGAAGAAAACGGAATTTTAACTGTTACTTTAAACTGGCCAGAAAAGAAGAATGCCTTATCTCCATTAGGGCTTCTTGAAATCTACTATGCTGTGGATCATGCTGAGAAGGATAAAGATGTTAAAGTGATGATATTAACTGGATGTGAAGAAGCTGGAGCTTTTTCTTCAGGAGGTTATTTTTCAGAAGAAATGTTAAAGGAAGTACCTGAAAAATATAGATCTGAGATAAATTTAAGAGATCTGGCCTCAAAGAAATTGTGTTTAAAGTTTTGGGACTTTGTAAAACCAGTTATATCTGTGATAAATGGATTTGCTGTGGGAGGCGGATTTACGCTTCCTGTAATATGTTCAGATTTAGTTTATATGGCTGAAGACGCATGGTGGGCATTATTTTTTGTGAAAAGAGCAGTAATACCTGATTTTGCTACTACAGTTCTTTTACCTTTAATGATAGGCTTTAATAAAGCCAAAGAAATGTTTTACTTTGGCAATCGGATGACAGCACAGGATGCAGAGAGGATGGGTCTGGTAAATAAAGTATTACCTAGAAATAAATTAATGCATTATGCTAAGAATCAAGCTTTAAGACTTATCCCACCAAAAGGACCGTCTCTTTCAATTAAATTAATGAAAAAAACTATTCATTCACATTTTAGGAATATTATAGAAACACAGTTAGATTTAGAAAATAAAACATGGTCTAAAGCCGTTAGAAGTGAAGATTTCATAGAATCATTAAATGCGTTAAAAGAAAAAAGAGAAACTTCTTTTATAGGAAAGTAAATACATATTTTAGGAAAATTCAGAAGATTCATTATGGTTTATCTTATTCTAATCTAAATCAATCTTATTTGAATTTTAATCAAATCTGATTCAAAAAAAAAAAATTATTAACGATTATTTTTATTTATTGAATATAATATAATATTATTAATAATTCTCAAACATGCAAAATTCATCATTTCTAATCAATAGGAAAAATAGAAATGATGGATGGATGCCATAATTGAGTAAAATTTATTAGATATAATGGTGAGTCGGTAAAATTAGTGAAAAAGCAACAAAATCTTTTATATACAAAATTTGTATAGTGGGCGATGGTGGTGTAGGGAAAACATCTATGGTTCTCCGCTACTGTGAGAACACATTTAAAGAAAATTATATCATGACTATTGGATCTAATTTTTCCACTAAGCAGGTTGACCTAGAAAAGTATCCGAATTTTCTAATTAAGCTCCAATTATGGGATCTTGCAGGTCAGAAACATTTCAGTTTTGTGCGTCCACCTTTTTACCGCGGAAGCAGTGCAACCGTATACACATTCGATCTTACACGAAGGAGTTCATTTCAAAATATTTTAAATTGGAAAAATGAAGTAGAAAAAGTAATTGGCGACGGTAAGCCATCTATTTTAGTAGGAAATAAAATAGATTTAGCAGAACAAGGGCAAAGAGAAGTGGGAATAGGAGAAGGTGAAGCCCTAAAAGAAGAATTAAACGCAATAACCTACTTAGAAACAAGTGCAAAAAATGATACTCGAATCGAACCTGTTTTTAAAGATTTAACTCTTGCTATTTTAGAGAAAACTCAAAAGTTATAGCTTATTATTTGTTATAAACCATAAATTAAAATTATTTGTATATTTTTATAGTATAAAATTAATTAATAGTAGGTTAATCAAATGTTTGGAGCTGCAGGTAGAGCATACGATCGTGCATTAACTGTATTTAGCCCCGAGGGGCGCTTATTCCAAGTAGAGTATGCATTAGAAGCAGTTAGGCGTGGAACACTCGCGGTAGCTGTTAAATCAAAAGAAGATGTATGTCTAGCAGCACAGATCAAAGTTGCATCTCCGTTGATGGATGCAAAT
Source organism: Promethearchaeota archaeon (assembly GCA_020344955.1). Taxonomy (GTDB): domain Archaea; phylum Asgardarchaeota; class Lokiarchaeia; order Sigyniarchaeales; family SOKP01; genus Loki-b32. Next base: position 2,496,540 of record CP070831.1, read on the forward strand.
TCAATAGATAAAATTTTCCAGATAGATGACCATATTGGGGTTGCTATCTCAGGATTACATGCGGATGCTCGAGCACTTATAAATTATGCAAGAGTGCAAGCTCAATCATTTAGACTGACATATGATGAGCCTGTTCGATTAAACATGTTAACTAAAACAATTGCTGATTTGAAACAGCAATATTGCCAGTTTGGAGGCGTAAGACCTTGGGGATGTGCACTTTTCTTCATTGGAATTGATGCGAGTGGCACCCAAATTTACACAACATCACCAAGTGGTATATATCGTTCATTCAAAGCTTATGCTATTGGGACTGGAGAAGCCACAGCTAGGGAATATCTTATTGATAATTACAAAGAAAATATGACTTTTGATGAAATGGTTGATTTAGCACTAAGTACATTAAAGGAGTCAATTGGTGAAGAAGCTATAAAGGAAAACATTCGCTTAGCATGGGTTAAAGGTGAAGATAAAAAGTTTTACATGTGTAATGAGCAAGAAGTAGAAGAATTTTTAACAAAAATAACATAAATCTAATTTTTCATATCATTATAAAAGATTTTATTTTCTTAATTTATATTATAGATATTAATATAATATCTAGAATTTTCCTTATTCAACGAAAAATAGGTTATTTTCTTGGCTAAGAAGAAAAAGATTAGAGAGGAATTTGAAGCACTTTTTGAGAAAGGCGATGAACAAGCTATTAAAAAGATGTTAGATAAGAATCCATGGTTATTAGACGAAGTATCTAATTCAATGGATGCAGGAATGGTAGAACAGAATCAAATTATAGCTGCTTTAGGAGTAATGGAAGATGAGCTCGGTGGTCCTGTACCTATTGATGAAATTATATTTAGTTTGAGAGTAGATTTTAATATTCGAAAAGGGGAGGAAGAAGTACATTCAATTTTAACTAGTGTTGAAAGATTAAATCTTGTAAAAAGAAACACTAATGGGTGGAGTTTAACAAATGAAGGAGGTAAAATTTGCGATGATTATCTTAATAGAAATTTAGGAAAATTTGATCTATGATTAATTAAATATTTATTTTCGTTTAATGATTTTTTAATTATAACTAAATTATTATTTAAACTATTATTAGGAATTTTAATTATTAGGTTCATTCTTAATTCTTCAGAAAGGTAGATATAATTTATGGAAGAGAAAAGAAAGGAAGATTTTGAACACGAATTTGATGATGAGGAGTTAGATTTAACTAAGGATGCTTTCTTCTCTGATTTAATAAATATGGAAGAAGAAATAGCTTCTGAAGCATATGAATTAGTTGAACATGCTGTTAATTTAATAGAATCACAATACTATGATGATAGTATTGAGATTTTACGTCAAGCAATTGGATTATACACACAAATTAATAGAGAAGATGAAATAAAAGCTATTAATGAAAAAATTTCGGAAGTATATTTACAAAAAGAGCAAGCATTTAGAGAGATTGAAACTAAGCCAGAAGAATTAATTGAATCTATAGAAGAACTTCCGGAATTTGAGGAGATTGCAGAGATAGAAAAAACTAATATGATAGAAGAGGTACAAGTAGAAACTGATTTGATTGATAATGCAAATCAATTAATAGTTCAAGCCCATGAATTAGCTAATAACAACAAGTTTGAGGAAGCTCTTGACATATATGACAAAGCTGAGAAAATCCTTGAGAATCTTGGAAAATCAGATGAAATAGAGAGATTATACTCTTTAATTGAAGACTGTTATAATAAAAAGGCTGAATATTTGCGAAGAATCAAAAAAGAAGAACCAATTGAAACTTTACAATTAGAAGAAATTCCAAGAGCGGAGAAAATAAAAGAGAAAAAGTTAGAACAATTTTTAGAAGCTAAAAAACGTGAGGAGGAGTTATCATCTCAAGCATATGAAATTTTAGACCAAGCTGTAGAATTAGCTAAAATAAACGAATATGATCAAGCTATAAAACTATACAGGGAAGGAGCCAATTTATTTGAAGAATTAAACTGGATTTATGAAGCTAAAAGGATTCGAGATACAATAGAACAGTTAGAAAAAGAAAAAATTAGATATTTTGAGGGTCTTGAGAAGGAAAGACAAATTATTGAGCAAAAAATGGAGACTGAAATATATAAAGAAAAAGTGATAGATCAGCATGTCAAAGAAATAAGTGAACAGGAAAGACTTGCACAATTGGAAAAAGTAAGAGGATTAAAACTTCAAAAAATGGAACTAGAGTTCTTTAAAGCACAAGTTGATAATATGGCGACAGAAGCAGCTAGAATGGCAAGAGAATATGAATTAGCAATGCAGAAAGCTATTAAAGAAGGAAACCTATTAGAAGAATGTATATATCCTAAAGTAATTGAAATTTATAAAAGAATAAAGGAATTACTTGTTGATAAGGGTTGGAACAATGAAGCAGCTATCTATGATGATACAATAAATGTCTACATCCAAAAATTAGAACAAGATCAGAACATAAGAAAAATAGAAGCTGATAAGAAAATAAAGCAAAAAGAAACTGAAGAAATGCTGAAGGTTAAGGAGGATGTAGATGTAGTTGTAGACAAGGAAAAATTAGAATTAATAGAAGAACAACTTCAAAAAGAAACAGAAATCCAAATAATTAAAAGTCAAATTGAAGAGAGAACAAAAAGGGCCGAACGCTTAGCAAGAGAATATGAAGTAGCATTGAGACAGGGAAAATTTGGTTTAAAATGTCCTTATCCTGAGATTATTAATATTTTTAAAGAGGCTAAGCAAATAGCATTAGAAAGAGGTTGGGAAACCGATGTTACCGTTTATTCAAGTCAAATATATACTTATAATCAAAAATTGGAGAAAGATAACCGTTTACGCCAAATTGAAGCTGATAAAGTGAAAAAACAGGAAGAAATAGAAGAAATGTTGAAAGTTAAGGAGGATCTAGATATAGTTGTAGACAAAGAACAATTAGAATTAATAGAAGAAAAACGAAGATTTGAAAAGGAAGAAGAAGAATTCGATAATGTTATTGAGGTAATGGTAAATCGCGCAGAATCCTTAGCTAAAGAATATGATTTATCGATGAAAAAAGCTATAAAAGAAGGGAAGCTTGCAGAAAATCCGCCATTTTTGAAGATTATTAGCATTTATGAAAGAGTTAAGCGAATGTTGCTTGATAGAGGCCGGGAGGAATCAGAAGCAGCAACATATAATTATCAAATAAATTATTATTCTCAAAAGCTTGAACAAGACAACAAATTACGAGAAGTAGAAGCTAAGAAGGCACAGAGAGAAAGAGCTCTTGAAGAAATGCATAAAATCGGTAAAGAAATAGGAGTAGATGAAAAAAGACTAAAGGCTATTGAAATAAAAAAAGAAGAAGAAGATTTTGAGAAGTATGTTACTGATAATGTAAATATTGCTGAAAAAATGGTCCGTAATTACGAAATAGAAAAAAGAAAAGCCTACAGAGACGGCAAAATCCTAGAAAATACACCATATGTTGAGGTTATTGATATTTACAAACAGTTAAGAGAAAAAGTTTATGCAAGGGGATGGAAAAAGCAAGCTGAAATATTTGCTAATCAGATCAAGATTTATCAAGAAAAGCAAGAGAAGCATGAAAAATTGCTTGAAATAGAAGCAAAAAAAGCAAAAAGAGAAAAAGAAATTGAAGAAATGTATAAAGATGGTAAAAAGAAAACCATAACTGCTAGACCAGAGAGAATAGGAGAGATTAAGGCTGAACAAAAGGATCAGGATATCCTATTGGATAAGGCAATGAATCTAATTGATGAAGCAGAAAAAACAGTTAAAAGTTACGAATTAAGTATTAGGAAAGATATTTTAGTTTATGAAAGCCCTTATAATAATGCAATATCTAATTATGAACAAGCACGAGAAATTTTCCAAAAAATTGGATGGAACGATGAAGCAAGTCGCTTGGTTAGTACGATTAAGTTTTACAAAGATAAAAAAGAAAAAGATGATAATTTACGAGAAATTGAAAAAAGAAAATTAGAAAAACCAGAGATAGAATTTGAAACTGTTAAAATCAAGCCAGATAAAGATTTCCTTGATAGACAGAAAAGGTTAAAAGTATTTGAACAGAAACAAAAGGAGTCAGATGAGAAAGCAGTTGGGATAATGTATATAATTCAAAATGCTGAACGAATGGCTCAAGAATATGAACTTAAATTAAAATCTGGAGTATTTGATTATGAAGCTCCTTATGAAAAAATAATAGAGATGTATCGTGATGCTAGAAAAAAATTTGAACAAATTAATTGGAAAGAAGAATCTGCAAAATTAATTGATACTATAAATTTTTACAAAGAAAAGTTAGCACAAGATAAGAAAATACGGGCTTTAGAAGCTGAAAAGGCTAAAAAAAGAGATCAAGAATTATTGATGCAACAAAGATTATTAGAACAAGCTCGTGTAGAACAAGAGAGATTGCTTCAACAGCGAAAAGAATCTTTAGATCTTAAAAAGGAACGTATAGCACAATTTGAAACCGAGAAAGACAAAGCTTTCCGTTTAATGGACCAGGCTAAACGTGAATTAAGACAAAATAATTTTGACAAAGCTATAGAGATTTATAAAGAAAGTGAGAAAATATTCATTGATATGAAATGGCAAGAAGGACTTAAAATGGTTCGAGATTCAATTTTAATGATTAGTAATAAAAAAGAAGCATTTGAAATTGAGAAAAAATTTGTAGAAGAAAGGAAAGCTGAAGAGTTAAGAATAGAGGAAAAATTAGAGGAAAAATTAATTGAAGCTCAATTGATAAAAAAGCAGCAGCAAGAAGAAAAAAGAAGAGAATTTCTAAAGATTCAGAGAGCAAAAGAACAAGAAAGGCAAATGTCTGAGGAAGCATATGAACTTTTAGAACATGGTACAGCTTTAATGGAGCGTGGTAAATTTACTAAAGCTTATGAAATATATATCGCTGCTCGAGAAATATTCGAAAAGATTTCTTGGCAAAGAGAAGTTTCAAGAATAAATAATGAACTTTTATTCAAACTTAAAAGAGAACAAAAACAAGCTGAGATCCTAGAAGATATAAAAATAAAGAAAGAAGAAGAAGACAAAGAGATATTATTATTAAAAGAAGAAGCAAAAAGAGAGCGAGAAGAAGAAGCACGGAGAAGAAAAGAAGAAAAACGTAGGTTTGCAAAAGAAGAGGTTCTAAGAAAAATCTCAGCTAAATTAGATAAAGCAAATAAATTAATTGAGAATTTACAATATAATGAAGGTGTTTTAATGATGATAGAAGAGATTAATCGATTAACAACACTAGGAAAAGAAGAAGATGTTTCTAAGATCAATGAACAAATTGGAGAAATTAAAAGATTATCTGAAATTCCGTTAATAACACTTGAGTTTTCTGAAGATGATTTACAGAATAAGAAATTACAAGCAGCATTTAGAGCTCTAGACAATGCTCAAGTAGCTATGGCTGAAAATCAATTTAAAAGAGCAATTTCAGAATTAAATGAAGCTAAATTTCAGCTTAGCAATATTAAAATGGGAAAGAAATTTCTTAAAGAAATTAATCAAAAAATTGATGAACTTAGAGAAAAACTTGGTATAGAACCGAGTAAAGATAGAATAAAAATCTCCACTGAAGATGAAGCAGAAAAATTAAGAGCTAGAATTGCTGCTAGGAGAGAAGAACGGAGGAAAAAAGTGCTAGAGTTATTAAAAAAAAAGATGGAATAATTCTTACTTAGAGGTTTTAAAAAAAATAAAAAAAGTAATAATTTAAATTAATAAATTCTCTTGAATCTCATTTTCTACCTCAGATTCTAACATGCTAGGGGTAATATTCCTACTGACTGATTCTTCTATTAAATATTCTGTTTTAATTAAATCGCGGATAGCCACGCGAATTGCTTCTGATCGATTTGGAAATTTTCCATCAACCACAAGTATTTCTAAAACTTTAAGATATGATTCTGGTAAGTTTACTGAAATTAGTTTCATAACAGACAACTTATTTTTATTTGTTTCAATTGATAAAAATATATACGAGAGTGATATATTTAAAGATTTAGTGGAAACTAACCCCAAGAAATCCGACAGAACGAGAAATTATCTTTAAATAATGGTTTAGAATTAATTAATAAGATTAATTTAATAGTAGGTTATATTTGTAAACATTCTGTATTTGAGGGGATACTTTTTCAATCCAAAAATTTTTATTGAGGTATTACATGTAACATGTAACATATAATATAAATTGAATTGTGATATAAAATGGCAGATATTCAGAGTCAATTAAAAGATCATTTGAAGAATGGAAAAGATTGGGAAAAAATGGAAACTCCTATTCCTGGGGTATTTGTTGTAAAAGTTCCTGAAACAAAAACTAGACCAGCTTTATTGTTTTTAGAAATAAATCCATTAAAGAGTGATGGCAAACCACTAAAGCGAAAAGGGCTTTTTATTGGAAGTAAGGAAATGTATCTTGCTTTTAAAGAAGCTTTAGATGAGGATTCAATATTTACTTTAATTCAAAACGTTGAAGCGGTTAACCCAGAAGTAAAAGGAGCTGGAGCTACTAAAAAATTAGATATGTAAAGATGTCATTTTTTTGAAAGTTGCATCAATCTTATTTTATTTTTATTTAATTTTTGTTTTTAAAAAAATATTTAATTCTTTATTTTATTATTAATTTAATATTAGTACATAGTAAAAGTATTAAATTCATTTTAAACAAATACTAGTTAATATTATTTGGTGGAATTTATGAGTCATGTAGAAGATGGTGTTCATTGTGTTGTATGTGGAAAAGAGAATTTTTCCCTTGCTCACGATGAATGGATGAAAAGAGCGTTTCCATTTGTTGAGGAAGGTCAATTAAAAATGTGTTCAGGATGTGGTGCAAAATATCTGGTTTGTGCGAATTGTGGAGGGTTATACTGTCGCATACATCCTGCTCTTGAAAGTTGGGAACTTCCAGATAAATGTCCTAAATGTAGTCATGTAAATGAGAGTGTAAGAGCATGGGATGGTACATCAGCTCGCCATTTTTAACAATTATGTTTTAAAATGTTAATTTTATTTTAATTTTTTTGAAAACTAATCGTTTTTATAAAAAGATGTATTAAATAACATCTCAGTTGTTATTTTATTAAATTTAAGGCAAGAAAATTTAAATTTTAATATATCAATAATTATTTTAATAAGAAAATATATGACATTCACGTTGGTTAGACATGATTTCAAATATTAAAGTAATCGTAGCAAATCCAGAAAATATTGATGATTTGAGAGAATTAACTAAACACTTAGTTGAAGGTTTGGGGCAAGATTTTGACCCAAAGCGGTTTGATTGGGGAATAACACGTCGTCTTTACGACCCGCTTCAGCGTCATGGAATATTGATCGCTATTGATGAAGATTCTGATGATATTGTGGGAATGATTATTGCGGAGCTCAGAATAGATCCTTTTGGAAAATCTGAAGGATATATTAAACAATTCTTCCTAAAAGAAGCTTATAGGAGCAAAGGTGTTGGTCATGATTTACTTGAAAAAGCTCTTGAACACCTGAAGAAAATAAAAGTTGAAAAAGTTAAGGTAAATATCAAAGAGCAGGCTGTTAAAGCCTCAAAGCTTTATGAAAAATTGAATTTTAAAAAAGTTTATGAGGTTTTAGAATTAGATTTAACTGACAAGAGTTAATATGATTAAGAGTTATTCGAGAAAATGAGCTTAGAAACACCTTTAGTGGAAAAATATCGCCCACAGAAATTTGATGAAATCGTAAGCCAGAGTATTGCTATAACTAATCTCAAAGAATTTGTAAAAAGCACAAATATCCCTCATCTAATTTTTACAGGTCCAGCAGGAACTGGGAAAACAAGTACCGCTCTAATTATAGCAAGACATTTTCTTAAAGATGAGGAAATGGACACAAATCTTTTAGAATTAAATGCTTCTGATACGGTTAGAATAGATTTTGTTAGAAATGTACTCAAGAATTTTGTTGACCAAAATTTAGTTAGAGATGGATCTTTAAAATTTGTAATCTTAGATGAAGCTGATAATATTCCAGGACAAGTTCAACAAGCTCTAAGAAGAATTATTGAAAAAACATCAAACAATATAAAATTCATTCTTTTGTGTAATTACATAAATAGAATAATTGACCCTATAATTTCTCGATGTGCTGTGTTTAGGTTTGTAAGTTTACCAAAAGAAATGATAATTGAAAGGTTGAAATATATAGCTGAGAAAGAGAAATTGAATATACCCTCTAAACAATCAGGGGAATTTTATAATCAATTATTTTTTATATCAGGAGGGGATTTAAGAAAAGCAATTAATACTCTCCAAATGTCAGTTGCGCTTGATCTAATAGAAAATCTAGATATAAATGAAATATTAAAAATATCAGGATTTTTAGATGAAAAGACTTTAAATGACTTAGTTTTGGCTTTACAAAACAAAGATTTTATGAAATCGAGAGAAATCATTAAATCTATTGAAATTCTTGACAGTCGAAACTTCATAAGGCAAATTATTGAGATATTACCATTAGTAAACATTATCCCTGAAAAAGATATCAGCTTAAGAATTTTTATTGGAGAGATTGATTATCGAATAAGTCAAGGAGCAGATGAACAAATACAAATTTCAGCACTTTTAGCCCACATTATAGAAAATATCCAATCTAAAAAATGAATTTATTGAAGAAAATAGTTTAAAGGTATTTAAATTTGAGTAATGAAATTCCTATATGGCGCATTAAATATCATCCTAAGAACTTAAACCAAGTTTGTGGAAGAGAAGAGGTGAAAGAAACTTTAAACCACATAATTCAACAAAGGAATTTTCCACATTTATTATTTGTAGGTTTAAGCGGAGTAGGAAAAACTATGATTGCTCAATTGTTTTCAAAGGAATTTCTTGAAAAAAATTACGATTCAAATTTTAAATTAGTCTATGCTAACGTTCCCTTGAGTGATGAAGAAAGAAAACAAGCGAGATCAGAAGCTTATGTATCTAAAAGTAAAATAGGAAGTATCGCTGGAAGAAGAATAACTACACCTGCTTTTATTCAAACTAGAGTAAAACCATTTGTTCAATTAAAGGTCTTAGGTGATGCACCATTTAAGATCCTTGTTGTAAAAAATTTCGAAGTTTTGGGTGTAGACCAACAAGGATTTAGAAGATTAATGGAAAAATATGGCACAAATTGTAGGATGATTCTAATTACCAATAAGATTTCAAGTATTATTAACCCAATTATTAGTAGATGTCAGATAATTTTAATTTCTCGAGTGAAATTAGAGGATTTTAAAAAGTTAATTGTTTATATTGCTAAAAAAGAGTCCTTAAATATTTCGGAGGAATCTATTGAAATTTTATACAAGATTTCTGAAGGTAAAATCTCACGAGCAATCGATCTTTTACAATTAAGCAGTGTTTCTGGAAATAATATCGATATAGAAAATTTATATGAAAATTCTCAAAAATTCCATAATGATCTTATTAGAAGCCTTTTAATGGTAGCTTTCAAAGGAGATTTCCCAAAAACACGAGAATTAGCACGAAAAATTATTTCTAATTACAAGTATAATGTTCATGAATTTTATAACCTCATACTTAATGAAATAAATAAATTACCTCTAAGCAAATTTGCTCGTACTAATTTAATAAATTTAATTGCAGATTCCGATTTTAGGGCTCTCGATGGTAGAGATAATGATATCCAAATATCTGCTCTTTTATCAAAAATTTGTCTATTTTCAGAATATATATAAGTGAGTAAGGTTAATGTCAAAAAAAGATACACAAATTCCCTGGGTTGAGAAATATCGGCCAAAAAGTCTTAAAGAAATGGCTTTACCTACTGCTAGACTTAATAGACAAAGAGTAAAACTAAATGAAGAATTAGTAAATTTTATAAACCAGTTCTTCGAAGAAAGAAGAAGAATTAATCAAGAAAATAAAAAAATTCGAGAATTTAATAGAACATCTATAGAGAAGAACCAAAAAGAGGAAAAACAAATACCAACAGATAAAGCTGCTGTTTTATTAGAAGGTCCGCCCGGAATTGGAAAAACATCTATAGTATATGCTCTTGCTAATGATTTTAATATGGAGGTAATTGAAACTAATGCATCTGATACACGAACTAGGGATGCATTAGAGAGGCGATTGAAAGAAACTACTAAATCTCGAGGAATTTTGGATTTTATCAATGAATCTAAGGAGAAAATCATTCTTATTGATGAAATTGATGGTATTTATGGAGTTCAAGATAGAGGAGCAATTCCAACTGTGATTGATTTAATACAAAATACACAATTTCCTATTATAATGTGTGCTAATGAGTATAAATCGAATCTTCAGCCATTATATAACAAGATTAATAGGTATGAAGTTCATCCACTGCCGAAAGAAGAAGTAATTAAAATTGCAAAAAACATTCTGAAGAAGGAAAATATTATGAATCTTAAAGAAGAGGATTTAGAATTATTAATTGATAAAAACAATGGTGATTTAAGAGGTGTAATCAACGATATTCAAGGAATTGGCCAGGGTAAATTAGAAGGTAATGTTAAAGAATTAATTCTAAGTCTACATCGAGATAATTTGGAAGAAATCTTTACATTAATTAGAGATTTGTTCAAAGTATCTTCTTTAAGAGAGGCTCGAAATTTAACTGATAAATCTGATGTTGATTATAACTTTTTATACAAATGGATAAATGAGAATCTCCTGACATTCATAAAAACGAATAGAGATCTTGCTGAAGCTTTTGAGAATCTATCAATAGCAGATGAAATTTTTGGAAGAATTCGTACAACTCAATATTGGGGACTTTTACCTTATTTTTTTGACCTTTTTGCTGGTGGTGTTGCTTTATCGAGAAAAGATACTCCCTTATCTAAAGGATTCCAGAGAGTTGTATTTCCAAGATATACTTCAGGGTCTTATTTTTCTCTCACAGGTGTTGAGAAAGAATTTGTAGAAAAGATTAAAAGAAAATATGAAATCTCTCAAGTTGATTTCACTCAAGATTTTCTTCCTTTTTTGAAGATCTTATGTAATTCTTCAAGAAAACAGTTCAAAAATGTAAGTGATTGGCTAGATTTGGATGCAAAAGGAAAGAAGTTATTAAAATAGATCATAAAAAAAATGATCTCCAAAAATGAGTAGATTAATAGTAGGAAAATATCGTATTTCAAGCAAAATACTTTAGTAAAACAATTTTAATTAAATAAAAATCCAATTTAACTCATTCAATTTAACTTGTTTCTAACCAGATTTTTATATTAATTAAGCTTCCAAATCCATTTTATAAATTTCTAGATTACCCGAAATAATTTAAATATAGAAACACACCTTACATCTGAGATTAAATTAATAAATTAAATTTTATGAATTAAAAATGTCTGAAATAAAACCTGGAGAAAAAGAAGTAGTTAGGAGTACCTCATCACAAATATTAATAGAACTATCAGGAGCGGCTATTTTTGGGGCGCTTTCCACAATATTAAGTGTTTTCACTGCACCTTATTTGCCAAGAGTTCCAGGAATGCCAATTGCTATTTTAGATCCTGTCTCATTTATTTGGATTACTTGTTTTTTAATATTTGGAGTAAGATCTGGTTTGCTTTGTAGCTTTATTGGTATGGTTACTCTCATGTTAGCTGATCTTGCGAATGCGCCTTGGGGACCTTTAATGAAATTTGCTGCAACTATATCATTGATTATTGTTCCAATACTATTATTAAAATTATATAAGAAAGAGGAAGGAATAAGAAAAAGTCAAGTGATTAAAGTACCAAAAAAATACATAATACATGGAACATTAGGAACTGGACTTAGAATATTAGTTACTTTAGTTTTAAACATAATTCTCGCTTTAACCGTTTATGCTCCATTTATTGCTTTTGTAAATTTAGAATTTTTAGGTCATCCTGAAATTACAGGACTCACAGCAGTCATGATTGGATTCCCTTTAATAAATGCCTGGCAAAGTGTATTTGATTTAGCTATTCCTTATTTAATTGTCTATGGTACCAAAATTGATGAGAGATTTGAGATTTGGTAGCCAAATTTTCATTATTTAACTAATTTCTTTTCTAAGCTTTTAATTGATACTTCATAGGATATATTTAAATATTTATTCTAGTTTTTAAATTAATCAAATATTTTTAGAAATGCGTTATAATTATGAAAAAAGATTATAAATATATCTTATATAGAACTGAAGATGGAACCAGCTTTATTACACTTAATCGCCCAGAAAAATTGAATGCTTTACAATATCCCTTTTTAATGGAAATTGTGGATGTATTGGAATACTGTAAGAAAGATAAATCAATCCGAACAATAATTATAGAAGGAAGTGGTGAAAGTTTCTGTTCTGGTGACGATCTGAAAAGTATGGGGCCCGAAGGTGTTAAATTCTCACCATTGGAAGATGGTTCACGAATGCCGCATCATAAAGTTATTCGTTTGATACGAGAAATACAAAAACCAGTTATTGCATTATTACATGGGTATTGCCTAGGAGCTGGATTTGATATTGCCCTTGCTTGTGATATTAGATTAGCTGCAGATAATTTGAAGATTGGAGATCATCGTGCTACGAGAGCTCATTGTGTACTAAGTGGAGCAACTTGGTTTCTCCCTAGAATTGTTGGTTTCGGACGAGCATCAGATATAATTTTAACTGGGCGACAGCTTGATGCAAAAGAAGC
>CP070831.1:2509342-2523703 GCA_020344955.1 Promethearchaeota archaeon
CATCTGGGGATTTCTTTTAGAGGGTTACCTAGAATATTTAATTCTTCAAGTGAAGTTAAGTTGATTAAAACTTGTGGTAGATCAGTTAGTTTGTTACCCGCTAAATTCAATTTTCGGAGTGATTTTAATTCCCCAATAGATTCAGGTAAACTCTCCAGTTGATTATCAGATAATTCTAATTTTTGAAGAGAGATTAGATTGGCAATAGAATCAGGTATTCTTGCTCAAAATTTAATCTTCTTCCAACTCAACCCTGTATCGGCAGCATTTATCACCTTTGGTGAGTAATTTTGTGAACCCTTCGGTTTTAAACTTCGGGTTTAACGCTTTGACAAAACTCCTAAGAGATTCGCCAATTAATACTTCGCAAAGATCAGGTGCCATCGACCATGGTTCGGTAACTGGACAAGTAAAGAGTTCTTTTTCAAAAGCTTTAGGTGTGTTTTCAACATACCCATCCCAGAAATTCGCATATCTATCATCTATGAAATCAACCATCTTGGGAATCTTCATGCAATCCTTGAAATCCTCTGGTTTGCAACCTACTATTTTCATTATTGTTGCCGCATCTCTCTTACCCCTTTCTCGATTTTCTTCCTTAAGTCTTTCGACGAATTTTTCGCCTCCGACTTCCTTACCTACTGTATAAAGCAACACTGCCATCCGAGCCAAGGCTTTTGTCCAATTCTTATAACGCTTTCCCATTTCTTCCTCGCTAACCGGATACTTTTCATAATCAGGTATTTCTTTCATAATATTTCCTCCTAATAAAAATAATTATCACTAAAATAATTCTAGTGATTTTCACATCGCTATATTTTGCTAATATATTGTCTTTTAAATTACTTTTTATTTATAGTGCGATTTTAATACCTACTAATTTATACTAGTTTTGTTATTTTTATCTCGAATTTAATGGTGGGTCATCATTCCCTTGATAGAATTGATAATCTTAATAATTAGTACCAAATTACTTATGATGAACAACCAAAGATTATCATTTGAAGTTTTTATAAGTTATTTCATCAATCTCGAAAATTTGGGGAAAGCTTTCTTTATCTGATTTTTTTTTCCTACAGGTAAAGCTTTATATATCTTTGAGAGTAAGGGAATGTTATTCTTTACCAATTTTGTCCCTCTAACAGAAGAAATTAAAACCCAAAAAGCTAGATTCTTGAATTCATTATCATTTGAAATATTGACCCCTTCTATGAGTTCAATAAATTTTGTTTCGATAAGAGTAAAATATTGATTCAATACTTGAGTCCTCTTTATCCCATCGAATATTTCGATAAAAGCGTAAAATTTATCAATGCCCTGAAATTTGTTAATCCCTTTCATAAGCTCTAGGAATTTAGTTTGCATTAATTCAGTTCCTCTAATGGTATAAACCAAAGATCTAAAATTGTTAATCTTTTTAACGCCTTTTATGTTAATAACCGAAGTTTCAATCATAACTAAAAATTCATCGAATTTTTTTTCAATAAGCTGATAATTTTGAATCATCATCAGTGGCTTCTTTTTCTTGATACCCCCTAATAAATTCTTGAACAGTTCAAACTTAAGATTAGGATCAAACTTATCAAATTCATTTAAGAGTTCCACGAATTTTTGGGTTAATAATTCGTCATTATTAATCGTATAGTTAAAAAGCATAGAAAACATGTCGTCTTTAAATCGTCCTTCTAATCTGCTGATCACCATTAAAAGATGAATAAACTTCCTTTCTATCAAACCTGTTCCCTTAGCAACATCAAATAAAACTTTAAATTCATGCTGATCATAAGGATTTAAATTGTAAATTGTTGATAAAAACGCGGTAAATTTATTTTCGATGGTTGGATAAAGTGTCTTTATAACTTTTGTATTCTTAATTATCTCTAAAAATCGGTAAAAATTAACGATCTTAATGTGTATCATAGGCATATTGTCAAGCTCATCAAGAATTTCTTTAGATTTCTCAATTAATTTAGCTTCGAAAAAAGAATAATATTTGTCTAGAAGTTCTGTCCCATCAATTAAATCTATAATACAAGGCCAAGCTTCTAATCTAAACTCGTTTTTTTTATGATATTCGATTACAATCTCATTGAATTTCTTATCAATGTTGGAAAACTCATTATCTATAATGTCAGTATCCTTAATTGCTTGAAGTAATATTCTAAAAGGCAAATATTGCTTATCTTTATCTTGAATGTCCTCAATCCAATTAATAAATTCAGAGAATTTTTCTCTCATCAGATTTTCTCTTAGATTTGTTCCCTTTAACACATGAAAAATGTCGTTAAACACCCTATATCTCCATTCTTCTGGTATTTTTTCTAAACCATTTAAAAGGTCCGAGATAATAGGTTCTAATTTAAATGGATCATATTGACTAAAAGGTTTACCGTTCACATAAATGTGAGGTTCTCCATAACCATAACGATCTGTGGGCTCTATTTTTACAGTGATCAAGTCATTGATTTTAAACTCTGTCATAGAATCAGAAATATTTAGTTTTTGTGTTATCTTTATTACTATTATCTTTACTTAAATAAATAATCTTTTTTGTCAAATTATTTTGGATGTGTTTGTTCTTATCTTTATGATTTTCAAATAAAAGTTTGAAATTAAATGAATAATCTCTTATTTTAGCATATTCAGATCATTCCCTTTTTTTTTTCTTGTGGATAAAAAATTATCAATTTCCTCTAAAAAGTTGAATATAAAGGGTGGGTTATCGTTCCCTTTATAGAATTAATAATCTTAATAATTTGTCCTAAATTAAGTATGATGATCAATAAGGTTAATTTTTTCTTGGTATTTAAAATGAAAAAAAAAGTCATAATCATTGGAGCTTTAGGTTACGATTTTCACGTTTTTAACACAGTTTTCAGAGACAATGAGGAGTATGATGTTATAGCATTTACTATTGCTGGAGAGCAAAATGTAGGTACTACTGACGAAGCTGAAAGGAAATTTCCAGCAGTATTGGCTGGTAAATTATATCCAAATGGAATTCCGATGGTTTCAGAAGATTTACTTGAAGAGTATATAAAAAAATATGAAGTAGATGAAGTTGTATTTGCCTATTCTGACGTATCTCATGAGGAAGTAATGCATAAAGCATCAAGAGCTCTCGCTGCAGGTGCTAATTATCGATTGATATCTGGAAGATTCACTCAACTCAAAGCTAACAAACCAGTAGTAGCTATATGTGCTGTAAGAACTGGCTGTGGAAAAAGTCAAGTTTCCAGAGCTACATATCGATATCTAAAGAGTAAGGGATATAAAGTTGTAGCTATTCGAGAGCCAATGCCTTATGGTGATTTGGTACAACAAAATGTCATGAGATTTGAGAAATATGAGGACCTTGATAAGTATGATTGTACTATTGAGGAACGCGAAGAATATGAGCCATACATTAGACAAGGTTTAGTAATTTATTCTGGAGTAGATTATGAAAAGATAATCAGGGAAGCGGAGAAGGAGGCTGACGTGATTATATTTGATGGTGGAAATAATGAAATTTCATTTTATATCACTGATTTGCTTTTTATTGTTACTGACCCATTAAGACCAGGACACGAAGTTAAATATCATCCTGGAGAGGTAAACGCGAAATACGCCGACATTTTTGTAATAAATAAAATGAATAGTGCTAAAACAGAAGATGTGAAAATCGTCGAGAAGAATCTTAATGAATTAAATCCAAAAGCAATAAAAATTTATACAAATTCCGTTGTGAAAGCAGAAGATCCTCTAAAACTTAAGGGGAAGAAAGTTGTAGTTGTTGAAGATGGTCCTACGTTAACACATGGAGGAATGTCAATTGGAGCAGCGTATGTAGCTGCTAAGAATGCTGAAGCTAAAATTGTTGATCCTAGAAAATTCTTAGTTGGATCTATGAAAGATGTATTCGAAGATTTTCCTCAGATTACACACATAGTGCCTGCGATGGGTTATACAGACCAACAAATAGAAGATTTAGAAAAAACTCTTAATAATGTAAAGGCAGACATTATATTGAATGGAAGTCCTATAGATTTAACTAAATTAATAAATGCAAATAAACCAATTATTAAAGTATCATATGATATCGAATCAATTAGGAGCCCAACAATAGAAGAAGTCCTTGATGACTTTATTAATAATTATCTAACAAAATGACAATTTTATTCAAACAAATAATTATCTCTTTTTCTCTTTTTTTTTTTAATATAAAAGGAATGTGAATTATCCGGATTGTTCATTTCTCTTTTTCATTAAATGTGTGAAAATAATAGGAGAAATAGTTGATGTTATAATAGCTATTAAGATTACTGATTCAAAGATAATTTTAGAGATTAATCCAAGGAAATAACCTATAGATGCTGAAGCAATAATTAAACTTAATCGAGATGATTGTAGTAATCCCGAGGCTAGACACTTTTTAGCTCCAAATTTTTTTCTATATAATAGCCAAGTTGGTACAATTTTAATAAAGAACGCTACACCCAGAAGAATCACCCCAATAATAACTGAATTCCAATTGAGGAATAGCTCCTCTATTCTCATTTGAACTCCTACCATGATAAAAAAGATGGGAATTGTAAATCCATAACCAATTGCATGAAGCTTTTCGTGCAGTTCCTTTGATTTTTTATGAGGAGTTATAAGTGAGAATATAATCCCTGCAATAAAAGCACCTAATATCATTTCAATTCCAAAAATTTCAGATAGAATGACAAAGGTCAATAATAGAAAAATAGAAGCAGTTACCTTTAAATCAGTAGTTGTTGTTTCTTTAATGATTAATTTGGAGTACCATTTAGGATGTTTCTTTAAAATCTTCATAAACTGGAAACATGATATAAAAACTAGAAAAATAATTGGAATTAACAATAATTCCATTGCAATTCCACTTGAGTATACTGCCGCTAAAATGGTAATTAAAATCATTGATACAAAATCTGCAATAATTGAAACAATAAGAATTGCTTGTCCATAATCAGTATCAGAAAGTTTCAATTCATAGAGAATTGGAAATACAATTCCAACTGAAGTTGTAGAAAACATAATACCAAGGAAGAAATAGTTTAAAGGTTGATGAATAAATGCTAATAAGAGCATAAATAACAGCGCTAAAATTAATGTACATAAATAAGAAACCATACCAATTGCATATGGTTTATTACTCAATTCCAAATTCGAAAAATTCCAATGTCTATGAATTCGGTGTTTTGAGGCTTTCTTCTTAATATATTTGATTAGGAACCTATCAGGCTTTGAAACTTTATCAAGCTTTTCTTCAGAAGGAATTTGTGCTTTTTCTTTTTCTGAGAAAGTAATATCAATATAATGTTCTTCAAGTTTTTCTTGAATAGATCTTTTAATTTCAGGATGTAATAAATGCTCAAAATCTGTCTCTATTCCTGCTAGAAACATTAGGAAGGCAAAACCGAGAAATCTGAGGAATTCTAACCATGGATCATTATGAGGAATAATGTTAAATCCCGATGCTCCAATTACAAGTCCAACGATTAATTCTCCGACGACAACGGGGATTGAGACTCTTTTTATTTTAGAGATGATGATAGGTATAATGAATGCAAAAAAGATGACTATTAAAAGTGGTAATGCTTCTATTGTATCAAATGCCATGGTTATTTAGAATTATTTAATAGTATTAATTAATAATATCTATAAAATTGTAATGCTTTAATAAAGTTTTGAGAGTGAAGTACTACAGAAGTGTAAGTTCTAATTTCAAAGATTTTAATAAAGAAGTACTTGATATTTCCAATTATATAATAAATTTCTGAAAAATAATTAATTTATTTCTTAGCCTTTTTGATGTAATGAATGTAAAGTGGGAGTCCTACGGCGAACATCCCAATATCCATTGATAAAGCTTCAAACCAAGTGGTATAAACACCAAGTCCTATGTTTACAGCATCATCAAAGAGAAGTGGCGTTCCAATTTCATTGATGCCTATGAAGGTCATTGGCCATCCAATGAAATCTAAAAACCAGTGGCTAAAAACAATTAACCCTATAATCAGGGTAATATTTATGCTTATCATGCTCCAACTTAGTGATTTATTTATTTTATTTTGTTCTTTCTTTGAATTTAGGAGCATTGTAATGAGTGCTGCTATTACCATGGCAATAATTGACCAAATGACTGACATAAAAAGCCCATGCGAGATCCATACCGCAGATAAAAATATAAAAGATAGGATATCAATAAACATAGCACTTATTAATAAAGCCCAGAGTGGTATTTGAGGAGCAAATCTTTTGGTTGCTAATCCTATTCCAAAGTGAGCTAAAGCAGGCATAATATTCGAATAATTAAATTTAATATTAGAAATTATTTAATCCAATTTTTAAAAGTAGTAACCTTAAATTTCTTAATAGAAAATTGAATATAAAAAGGATTAAAAATGGAAAAAACTAAAGTATTAATTGCATACGGTACTCGTTATGGTGCAACAAAAGGCACCGCAGAAGAAATTGCTAAAATTCTTGAGGAAGAGGGGCTTGAGGTAAAAGTTGTAAATCTCAAAGAGGAAAATGTCAAAGATATATCTCAATTTGAGCTTGTTATCGTTGGGAGTGGAATGAAAATGGATATGTGGACGAGTAAAGCTAAAGCATTTTTAAATAAGTTTAGTGGTGAGCTCAAGAAAAAGAAAGTGGCACTCTTCGTGTCTTCTGGTGGGCGTGCTCTCATGGAATATAAAGGAGAACTTGATGAAATTGATAGAATAACTAAAAAATATCTTGAAAGTAAAGCTTCTAAATATGGTTTAAATCCAATCTCAATGAATATGTTTGGAGGTATCTGGGATTATAATCAGATGGGTAAAATTTCTAGAAAAGCTCTAGACGCAGAAAAAGACAATTTCATTCCAGCAGGATTTAAAGAGACAGAACCAGGAGTTTATGATTCAAGAAATTGGGATGAGATTCGTGAATGGGCTAAAGATTTAGCTGGTATAATTTAAAATGAAGTAATTTAGATCAAAATAATTTTGGATCATCATTCCACTTTTTTTTATATTTAACTTAGATTCGGATAAATAATATTTAATTCTAAAGTCTCATTAAATCATCCATAGTTTAAAATCATCTTTTTAATCTAATATTTTGAGTTTAATTGAGTGAAAATCTATGATATTAGCAGAAAAGAAATATAATATTCATGAAGTACAGCAAGGTTATGCTAATCGAACCTTATATATCAATCTTTCTAAAAATGAGATTGCGATAAAAACCGTTTCTGATGAAATGAAATATAAGTTTATAGGAGGGAAGGGTTTTGATTTATGGCTTATGTGGAATTCTATCCCAAAAAACAAAATTATTAAATGGGATCATCCTGAAAATGAAATTTGCATTTCTTCTGGACCTTTGGGGGGTAGTATTTTTTATCCAGGATCAGGTAAATCAATAGTAACATCAATTTCTCCAGCCACAGGTATAATTGTAGACAGTAATGTTGGGGGCTATTTTGGACCATACCTTAAATTTTCTGGATTTGATGCTATTGAAATTCAAGGAAAAGCAGAAAGTGATGTGATTATATATATTGATGGAATAGAGGGTTTAGTTCAAATTAAAAAAGTAGAAGGATCAGATGGATTTTCAATATATTCACACGAACTTACCCAACAATTAACAGAAAAATTTGCTAAAGATGATACTGAAAAACGACAGATCTCGGTTGTAAGTAGTGGTCCTGCTGCTAAATATTCAAATTGGGGGATGCTTAACTTTTCTTGGTATACTACAGCACGTAAACGTGCTTCTTTCAAACAAGCGGGGAGAGGAGGCATAGGAACTGTATTTGTGGATAAAAATATAAAAGCTTTAGTTTGCCGAACTCCAAAAGTTACAATTAAATCTAATAATCCAGCGGATTTAGAAGCTGCGCGAGAGTTGGGTAGAGTTCATAGTAAAGAAATTGTA
Organism: Promethearchaeota archaeon; assembly: GCA_020344955.1. GTDB lineage: Archaea > Asgardarchaeota > Lokiarchaeia > Sigyniarchaeales > SOKP01 > Loki-b32. The sequence continues at coordinate 2,517,281 of CP070831.1, forward strand.
GATATAGATCCTTCCCAGAATGAGATGAGAAGAGTTGGAACAGGATATTTACCAGACATAATGAATGTGGTTGATCTTCTACCGGTTGAAAATTTTCGGTTTGGTTCACATAAAGAAATTAAAGACAAAAACATACCTTATAATCGCGAAGAAATGCGAAAAGTTTATCACGTAAAAGAGGGAACTGATGGTTGTTGGATTGGGTGCACCATGAGTTGTTCCCATTATACTTTGGGACATAAAGTAATGACTGGTCCATTTAAAGGTCAAGAAGTAATTGTTGATGGACCAGAATATGAAACGATAGCGGGATGTGGATCTAATTGGGGAGTCTGGGATGTAAAATGGGTACTTGAAGTAAACTTTTATTGCGATACATATGGATTGGATACAATTTCAGTAGGAACAGGGATTGGTTTTGTAATGGAATGTTTTGAGGAAGGAATCCTAAATAAGGAAATAACTGGGGGCCTTGAATTAAAATTTGGAAATGCTGAAGCTGCGTTAGAATTACTCCATCAAATGGCGAGAGGAGAAGGATTTGGAGTTATTGTTGGGAAAGGTATAAGGGAAATGAAGAAGTATTTTGCAGATAATTATGGTGGAGATCCTCAATTTTTACATGATATTGGGATGGAACATAAAGGATTAGAATTCTCAGAATATATAACAAAGGAATCACTTGCTCAACAGGCAGGATACGGTTTAGCACTTAAAGGGCCTCAACATGATGAGGCATGGTTGATTTTTGAAGATATGGTAAGAAATACAATTCCAACATTTGAAGATAAAGCTAAAGCGCTATGCTGGTTCCCATATTGGCGAACTTGGTTTGGTTTAAATGGACTTTGTAAACTTCCTTGGAATGACGCTATAGGACCTCAAAATAAAGAGCTACCAGTAAAAGATCCTGAAACTGGGGAGCTCCTCCAAGCAAGAATTCCTTATCATGTTGAATGGTATGCTAAATATTTTTCAGCTGTTACAGGAAGGCTTTCAACTCCGGGTGATCTCATCACTATGTCAGAAAGAGTATATAATTTTCAAAGAATTTTTAATATTCGATTGGGACAAGGATTGCGGGAAGGGGACTCAAATTTTCCTTATAGAGCAATGGGTCCGGTAACGCAATTAGAATATGAAAGTCGTCAAGAAAGATATGATACTCAACTTAAAGAATTAGGAATTGATATATCTGGTAAAAGTATAGATGAAAGGATTAAAATCCTAAGGAAACATCGTGAAGAACAATATTCAAAGCTTCAAAACGCCGTTTATAAAGAACGAGGATGGAATCAAAATGGCTGTCCTACAATAGAAAAAGTCAGGGAACTAGGTATTGGTTTTGATGATATTATTAAGACTATACAACCCCACCAATAAAATATTTTATTTAGACTAATTAAAAATTGAATCAATAAAGGTTTAATGCAACTTACTTTTTTATTCAATTAAGAAGAAATTTAATTTTAAACGTAAAAAAATATGACGGTTTTAGAGGACGCTTTAAATCAAAATCTCACAAATGATTTTAGAGAAGTTGCTAATGAAGAGAAAGTAGATGTAAATAAGATTTTAAAAACAGTTTCAAAAGGGCAAGCTGTGATAGTAAAAAGAACAAATAGCAAACCTGTTGCTATAGGATTCCCATTTAGGACAAAGATTAATGTTAATATTGGCACATCCACATCGATAGCTAATGTTGAGACAGAATTAGAAAAAGTTAAAATTGCTGAAAAATTTGGAGCAGACACTATATCAGATCTATCTATGGGAGGTAATATTGATAAAATTAGGAAAAAAATTTTAGATATCTCAACTCTTCCTATAACTACTGTGCCAATATATCAAACTGTTGTTACAGCAAACTCAACTGGAAGTATTACTGATGATTTAATCTTTACAATTATTGAAAATCATTTAAAAGATGGAATTAGTTCTTTAGTTATCCATTGTGGCTTTACTCTTGAGGATTTAAACAAAATGAAAGGAAAAAGAATTATGGGAATGGTCTCTAAAGGGGGTTCTTATACAGCAGCTTATATGATCAAAAATGAAGTTGAAAATCCATTTTTAAAAAATTTTGATTATCTCCTTGAAATGCTTAATAAATACAATGCAGTATTAAACCTAGGAAATGCTATGAGGAGCGGTTGTATTCATGATAAAATTGATGAATTTCAACTTAATGAATTAAAACTAAACTCAAAATTAGCGAAGAAAGCCAATAATAAAGGAGTACAAGTAATAATTGAAAGTTTAGGTGGGCATACCTTGGCTAAAGATTTAATAAAATATTTAAAACTTTGTAGAAGAATAACAAATAGAAGACCGTTGTTTGTATCAGGTCCAATACCCACAGACTTTGCCCCAGGTTATGATCACATTGCTGCTGCGATTGGAGGCGCATTTGCTTCTAGTTTTGGTGCTGATTATTTATGTGCAATTACCCCAGCTGAACATCTTTGTTTGCCTTCTGTTGATGATATTAAAAAAGGATTGATTACTTGTCGTATTGCTGCTCATGTTGGAGATTCTTTCAAGTTTGGTTTAAATTATTTATTTAATAACGATCTTCATCTTTCGAACTACCGATTTCAAAAAAATTGGCAAAGACAATTTGAATATAGCATCGACCCTGTTAAACCTCAAAAAAAGCATCCAATTAATGAAGATATCTGTTCAATGTGTGGAAAATATTGCGCGTTATCAATTTCACGAAAGCTATTTAATAATAAACCATCAAAAAAATTTTAATATACTCTAAATCTTTAATTTAGAACTATTTTAATAAAACTCATATTTATAATTAAAAAGATGAATCTAAATGAAAGATATAACAAGACATCCTATTTTAGAGATTCCAGAAAGAAGAAGGATAAATTTTAAATTTAATAGAAAGGAATTCATTGGTTTTGAAGGGATGGTTATATCTTCTGCACTCTTTTTAAATAAGATAAAAATTTTTGGTCACCATGCAAAAGATAATAGCCCTCAAGGGATTTTTTGCGCTAATGGTCAATGTGCACAGTGTAATGTTATTGTGAATGGAATTCCAGTAAAAGCGTGTATGACACCTCTTAAAGAAAATATGGCGATAGAAAGGTGTAATGGTTTGCCAGAGTTACCAGCAATTGATAATCCTGTGACTGTTAGAGATTCTGAAATCATTGATACTGAAGTGCTTGTGGTTGGAGCTGGTCCAGCAGGATTATCCGCTACTAAAATTTTGGGTGAGAATAATATTAAAGTAATTTTAATTGATGATAAAGCTGAACTTGGGGGAAAACTAGTTCTTCAAACTCATAAATTTTTTGGCTCACAAGAGGATGTATATGCTGGAAAGCGAGGTATAGACATTGCGAAAATTTTAGGGGAATCTGTGAAATCTTTATCTAATGTTCAAATCTGGCTGAATTCTGTTTGTTTAGCAATATTTAGCGATGGATTAGTTGGCATTTTAAAAGAAAATTATAAATACGCGCTAATAAAGCCAAGATATTTATTAATTGCTACTGGAGCGCGAGAAAAAATGCTTATTTTCCCAGGAAATACATTACCTGGTGTTTATGGTGCAGGAGCTTTTCAAACTCTAGTTAATCGTGATCTAATTAAAGCTGCAGATAAAATATTTATTGTTGGTGGGGGTAATGTAGGACTTATCGCTGGATATCATGCTATTCAAGCAAAAATAGATGTAATCGGTTTAATTGAAGCATTACCCCAATGTGGTGGTTATAAAGTCCATGAAGATAAACTTAAAAGATTGGGCATACCAATCTATACAAGTCATACTATTGTCTCTGCTAATGGAGAAAATTCAGTGGAGTCTATAACAATTGCACAAATTGATAAAGATTTCAAGATCATATCTGGAACAGAAAAAACATTTGCTTGCGATACAATTTTAATTGCTGTAGGTTTGAATCCTGTTGATGAATTTTATCTTAAAGCAAAAGAATTTGAATTTAATGTTTGGGTAGCTGGTGATGCTCAGGAAATCGCTGAAGCTTCTGCTGCCATATTTACTGGAAAAATTGAAGCTTTAAAAATTCTAAAAGAAATTGGAATCGATATCTCAGAAGATCTTAATAAGTTAGAAGATTTCGCTGAAATTATGAAAGCAAAACCTCCGATCCCTACAAAAACAGAAATAAAATTCAAAGAGGAAGGAATCTATCCCGTTTTTTATTGCAATCAAGAAATCCCTTGTAATCCATGTACAACTGTCTGTGATCAAAATCAAATTAGGACAATAGATGATTTGATTACTAAGTTACCATATTTTAAGGGTGAACAAGACTGTATCGGTTGTGGAAAATGTGTAGCTGTGTGTCCCGGTTTAGCGGTTGTATTAATTGATTATCGAAAAGATAAAAAATACCCTCTTATTACTTTTCCTTTTGAACTTATTGAAAATAAGTTGGAGAAAGGACAAAAAGTGGTTGTTGTTAGTAATGAAGGAGAATTAGGAGAATATGAAATTCATAGATCGAGAATATTGAAAGAATTTCCTAAAACTCAATTAATTACGATTAAACTACCTTCTGAAATTGCTAAAAAAGCTGTCGCAATTAAACATTATGAAACCAGATATAATGAATCATTGGATTTATACCAAAAATCATTTACAGACAATGAAATAATAGTCTGTAGATGCGAACGTGTATCGGTAGGTGAAATCCGAAGATGGATACGCACAGGAGTAAGAGATTTCAATGAATTAAAAGCTTTAACTAAGGTGGGGATGGGAGCATGTGGTGGTAAAACATGCACTCCTCTAATTGAAAGAATATTTCGGGAGGAAGGGGTATCTGTTGTTGATGTTACTCCTGGTACTAAAAGACCTTTATTTATTGAGGTTCCAATGGGAATTTTTGCTAATACAGATAATGAAAAGGAGGGCTTATAAATCTTGGAATACGATGTGATTATTATAGGTGCGGGGAGTGTTGGAGTTCCTACAGCATTGGCTACTGCTGGAGATAGTCTTAAAACTTTAGTAATTGATTCATTACCTTCAGTAGCCCAAGCAGATAATAAACATGCTATTGGCGGTATTAGAGCTACTCATTCTCATAAAGGGAAAATATGGTTATGCCAACGATCAATAGAAATATTCTCTACTTGGGAAGAAAAATATGGTGAAGATATTTGGTGGTCTCAAGGAGGTTATACTTTTTTAGCGTATACTAAAGAACATGAAAATCTATTAAAGGAAACAGTACAAGTTCAGAAGGGCTATGGCTTAAACATCAATTATGTAAACGCAGAAAGGATAAAGGAAATCATACCTGGAATTAATGAAAGCGGTCTATTGGGAGGAACATATAGCCCAGAGGATGGAAATGCTTCACCCTTATTGTCTTTACATTCATTTTTTCGACACTCAAGGAAAATGGGTGCTGACTATAGATTTAATGAAAAAGTTATAGATATAATTCGAAAAAAAGATGAAATAGTCGGTGTAAAAACCACTAAAGAAACATATAAAACAAGCTCGATTATTAATGCTGCAGGAGCTCATGCTAGAGAAATTGGAAAAATGGCTGGTATTGAAATACCTGTGGAACCAGAATCACATGAAGCTGGAATAACAGAACCAGTGAAGAACTTTTTTAAGCCAATGATTGTTGATATTAGACCCTATTCTGATCCAAAGTTTGGAGATTCCAAAAATTATTATTTTTATCAAAATAAAGAAGGTAAAATTATCTTTTGCTTAACCCCTAATCCAAATATTATAGGAACTGATCGTAGAGAAACAAGTTCCTTTCTACCTCAAATTTCAAAAAGAATGATCCAACTTCTGCCACGTCTAAGAAATATTAAAATTAGACGAACGTGGCGTGGTTTATATCCTATGACTCCAGATGGAAATCCAATTGTAGGTGAAGTTAATAACATTGAAGGGTATGTTAATGCAGTAGGAATGTGTGGTCAAGGTTTTATGTTAGGTCCTGGATTAGGAGAACTCTTAAGTCGTGTCTTAACAGAAAAATTATCTTCAAAAGATAAAGAGATCTTAGAATCTCTTTCATCTGAACGCGATTTTGGGGTGGAAGAAGAATTAAAATAAAAATAAAAAAAGAAGTGTTCTCAAATGAGTTTTGATATTATTATTAGAAATGGAAGAATAATAGATGGAACAGGAAATCCATGCCATCATGGTGAAATTGGAATTAAAAATGAAAAAATAATAAAAATTAGACCAAAAATAAAAGAAAGTGCATCTAGAGAGATTGATGCGGCAAATATGATTATATGTCCTGGTTTCATTGATATGCATTCTCATACTGATTTTATCTTACCTATCTTTAACAAGTTAGAATCGTTTATTCGTCAAGGGATAACAACTAACGTTATAGGCATGTGCGGAAACAGTTTTGCTCCAATTCATCCTGATCGAGTAGAAGAGTTTCG
>CP070831.1:2523803-2555188 GCA_020344955.1 Promethearchaeota archaeon
ACCATACATAAAAGGATATAATATCCCTGAACCTAAAAATAACAAAGCAATTAATAGTTCATTAGCAAATAAATGGCTTTCAATCTTGATTTTTCTATTTTTTATTATATAAAATAAAGTTAGAAAGAAATATAAAAAAAAAATTAAGCTCGTAGGTAAAAAATACATGTTGTTAACTTTAAAGGGTGAATAATTTAAAAATTTTTTAGCTTCAGATAAATTTACTTCTTTCTTATTTAAAACCACTGTAAGATAAATGAATAGTAATTAAGATTAAGAAATAATCTTAAGAAGACATAAGTTAGGCTACATCCTATTGGGATTAGGAGATTATCTGATAACTTAAAAGGTTTATCTGTGAAAATATCAAAAGATAAAAACAAAATTGAAAAAAATACTCCCCAATAAATTCCAATGAAGAAAAAACATATTATAAAAGTAATTATCATTCCTGCTAGCGAGCCTTCCCAAGTCTTTTTTTTATTCCATAAAATTTTGCTTGTACCAAATCTTATACCAATCTGACTAGTTACCAAATCACTTATTGAACTAATACCTAAAATGGTAAAAAAAACCATCGGAGGACAAACAAATGCTGCAAACATATGACCAATATTAAAATAAAGGTAAGTACCATAATTTTCTTCTTCCTCGTTAGATAGATACAATTGAGGAAAAATATTGAAAGGAAAAGTTAAATGTTGAGATTTCCTTGTAAACTCATTAGCAAGCATAAATAAACATAAAAAATAAAAAAAGAAGAAAAGGATATAATAAAACCATCCTAATGAAAAAAGAACATTAATTATTGAATTTGGTTCATTTAGAATTCTTAGATATAATAATAACATATTAGTGTCTTCAGGAATCATTCCCGCAATTGAACCAGCATAAAATTTAACGATTGACAAACTAACATACCAAAGAATTAAAAGACCAATAAAAATTAAGACATGATTAACCTTACGATATGTATCTTTCTTGATTTTACTCAAATTGTCAAATTTTTCTTTTAATTTTTTTCTAATCTTCGTAAAGTCCTTTTTGTACCCTTTTTTTATTGCGTAGGTAATAATAGTAGAGATTAGAACTAATAATCCTATAAATATCAATGGAATACCTAAAATCATAAGCCATAAAGGTACAAAAAAAGATCGAAGTCCAGGTTCTTGATTCATTAATAAGAGAAATATAATAATATGAATGAATACAAAAGATATTGAACCAAATCCAAACAAATTATTTAGAATATCTGGTTTATATGAAAAATGAATATAGTAATAAAGAATAAAGAAAAAAGAAAAAATAATCAAAAAATACCATAGAGGAAAGTATTCCATAATTATAATGACTAATTTTCTAATTATTATATATTTGGTCATTAAAATTAATTAAATATATTTGTTTTCAACACTCATGGAAATTATTAATTTTAAAATAAATATCATGAAATAGTTTACAAAAAAAATAATCTTATATAAAAATAGTTCTTAAATTCATAGAAAGTAGATCTCATCTTGAAAAAAATAGTATTGGCTTCAAAATCACCTGATCGAAGTGGACTCCTTGAACGATTAGGTATTCCTTTTGATATTTTCATAACCAATGTCGATGAAAAGAAGTTTAAAATAGAATTTTCAGATGCGACTGAACTTGTAAAAGAACTAGCAAAAGCAAAAGCAGAATTTGCAAAAAATAATATCTCTGATAATGGATTAGATAAAATTATTATTGCTGCTGATACTGTAGTAGAAATAGATGGAGAAATTATTGGAAAAGCTCTAAATGAGGAAGAAGCTTTCGAAATTCTTAAAAAACTAATGAGTAAAACTCATAAATTAATAACAGGAATCGCAGTTACTCAATTAAAAAATCCTAAAGTTATTATCGATTCTGATACTACATATGTTGATTTTCTTGAACTCTCTGATGATGAAATTATACAATATATTAAAAATGAGGAATGGAAAGGAAGGGCTGGTGCTTATTCAATAAATGATAAGGCAAGTGTATTTATTTATAAAATAAATGGTTCTTCATCAAATGTTATTGGTTTACCTATGCACAAACTTTTTGAAATATTAAAAAAAGAGTTTAAAATAAATCTTTTTCAATTAATGTCTTAAAATTATTAATTATGACTGAAATTACTATTTGTGTTGGATCCCTAAATCCCACTAAAGTGAACGCAGTTAATCAAGCATTCAGTAGATATTTTAAACAATATAAAGTTTACAACATTAAAGCGGAATCAAAAGTGGTTAGACAACCAATAGGATTAAATATGATTATTGAGGGGGCAATTAATAGGGCTAGATATTCATTAAAGTTTTTAATCAATGCAAAAAGGATTAAGTCTAGTATCTACGGCGTTGGAATTGAAGCAGGATTAGCTGAAGTACCAAAATCAAGAACAGGATTTATGGATTTTCAATTTTGTGCGATTATTAATGAGAACAACCAAATTTCTCTTGGTTCTGGTATTGGTTTTGAATACCCCCAGTTTGTAATAAATCAAATTTTAAATGATAAAGACACTGAAATTGGTGATATTATTGGAAATCTTGCTAAGAACGAGAATTTGAAAAATGAGTTAGGAGCCATCAGCTTTTTGAGTAAAAATGTTATTACACGAACAGAAATTCTCACTCATGCTGTAATTTGTGCCTTACTTCCTTTCATTAATAAAGAAGTGTATAACTCTAATGCTAAAAAAAGGAAATTAAATGCTTAACTTCTAGAGAATTCTTTCCAAACTTTTAAATCTTCATAGAACCTTAAGATCTTTTCAAATTTAGAAATTAATTTATCATAATAATCGTGATCGACATATTTTCTTTTAGATATCTCTTTTGCAATTTCTATACTATTTTTATATCGTGTTATTTTTTCATCAATCACATTTTTCTTTCATTCATGTGAATATTTAAAACACAAAAATATCGCGGTATTATCACTAGATAAAAAAGATTATAATGTTAGAGTGATAGAATTTTATCCAACTCCTCTTTTTTGACATTTAATAAATCTGACTCTGGTAGCCTTTCTGTAAGTAAGCGCCAATTATTATCTTTTTTGAATACTTCTTCAAATATTACTAGCGAGTCATCTATTTTGTTATTATTCGCTAGTGATACAGCTGTCCAATACTTCATTTCGAGGTTTTCCGGAAACATTTCCATAGAAGCGTTATATTCTACAAGTGCTTTACTTATATCACCTTGCTCAATCGCAAGATCGCCATTATTCATATGTTCATATGCACGCCATACTTTTAATAATCTATTTATCTCTTTCAATGGTTCGGTATGATCCTCTACTCTGAGATCAATCAGTGGATCCTCCCATTTATTATCTGGAGCGTCACCAGCTACTACTAACAATGCAGCTGATTGCCTTCCTCTTATATCCCCCCCTACTGTTTCTGCGCCTTCCAAACATTTAATAATCCTTTCAGGTAGAGGTAATTTTTCATACATTTCAAAAGCTTCTGCCATGGCTGACCATACTTGATCAGAAAACATCATATTTGCTTGAACAGAAAAATTATTTCCTACAATGTGACCTGCTTGTTTTATACATTTTAATCCTGTGTGTGTAGCTATCTGACCTTGAGTATCAAGGATGGCAACTTGTCTTACATCTCTTCCTTCATCATCTGAAAGAAGAATTTCGATAGCTTCTTTAGGTGTCTTACCTTGTTTTATAAGATCAAGACCTCGTAAACCGAATGATTTGTTAACAAATGATTGTGTTGCTACAACTCCTACTCCAGCTTCTCCCCATGAAACAACACTACCAACCGAGAACCAGTGACTTTGGACTCCGACACCCATTTCTCCAGTTTCAGGGTCTCTGGCAACAATAGAATATGTATGGGCTAAAATTTTTTTATTGGATTTGTAATTATCAAAAATCATAATTAATAGTCTAAATTAATTCCTAAATAAAGTTTTATGATTCGTGTTTCATATCATTTGATTCTTCAGAATCATAAAGATTAAATTCTTTTATAATTTAGAAAAATATTAAAAACTAATATTTCAAATGAGTTGATAGTAAGTGGTAAAGAAATATAAGAATGAAGGATTAATGAAATTTCTGACAGTAATCGGAGGTTTAGTTGCTTTAGCAAGTCAGATATTTGCACTATTAAATTATACTTGGCCTCTTGGTCGTTATGTTGGATTCTATGACCCAGTGTATGCAATTATTGGAATTATTATATCAATCATTACTATTTATACAGCGATTAACCCAAATAATCCCTTTCCATTTCATTGGTTATTTTTATTTGTTTTGGGAATATTATTAGTTGTTTTTGCTGGTGGGATAGTAGCCTGTGCGCTATTAATAATAGCAGCATTAATAGGATTAATTGAGGCTTTATAATCAGAAATATAAATAAAAATTAATCAAATTTATTTTAAAATTTTTTTTTATATTTGATCTTTTCATTATTAATTAGTCACTTTCAGAAAATAATCAATAATTTCTTCAGCAATATTTACATCTGTTACTTCTTGTAATGCTGTAAACCCCGGAATAGAATTTACTTCCAACACAGTAAAACCATTCTCAGTTTCTAATATATCAACCCCTGCAATTTCTGTTTTGGTTATTTTTGCTGCTTTAATTGAAAGTTTTTCAATTTCTTCTGTTATTTCTATTGGTTCCGCTTTTGCACCAGCATAGATATTTGTTTTCCAACTGTTACTAACTCTATACATACCGCTAACAACCCTATCTCCCAATATTAAAATTCTTATGTCTCGATTATAATGTTCAATAAATTTCTGTAAATAAAAAACTTGATTTAATTGAGCAAGAGAATAAATTACATTTTCAGCAAATGCTTTATCATTTAACCTAGTTATTCCAATCCCTTTTGATCCATATAAGGGTTTCAAGACACAATCACCCCCCAATTCTTCAAAAGCGTCAAGAGCTTTATGTGGATCCTCACAAATAATAGTCCTAGGTGTAGGTATATTGTGATTCTCTAAGAACACAGATGTTAAAAATTTATCACTTGCTATTTCTAACGATTCTCTTGAATTTATTAGTTTTATATTATATTCTTCAATTGCTCTTAGAATATCAAGCCTAAAAAATATTTTCTGAGTTGCAGCAGCTCCAAAGCCCCTTACTAGAGCTGTTTTTGGTTCTAATGATTCAAATTGTTTGTAAAATTTACGATGAAAACCGATATCTACTTTAATTGTTGAGGGAATAAAGAATTGAACATTATAACCTCGTTTTTTCAATTCATAGGAAAGAATTTGGACTTCCGGGTCCTGTGAATTAGGAGTTATTATCATTGATTTCATTTTAATTTCACTTAAAAATAAATTACTTAATTAATCTATAGCACTAATTTTTAAATAAATTTAAGTTCATATAAAATATATATGAATTCAATGGATCCTAAAGACACAGAAAATGAAATTGAGAACCTGTCACGAATGCTAAGCACGATTCAAAATCTATATTATAAAAAAAAAGAACAACTCGAAGAATTAAAAAAAGAGATAAGTGAATTAAGAGAGGTTTTAAATTTATTAAATTCTCATATATCTGGAAAATCATTCCATAGCGCAGAGGAAATCTATTCAAAGTCATTGGTTAAGAAATCAGACAAAACTACTGAAGAAGAATACTTCATACAAGAAGTTTCTAAAGAAAAATTTAAAGGAACGAACATTAAAAGAAAAATATTTTCTAAGAGTAAAAATGAAGAAGAAGAATTGCTGTGTGTATTGAATTTTCATGATTTTAATAAAGTTGAAATAAAATTAATTGACCCAAAAAAGAGAGACATTAAAGAATCTTCATTAATTTTCATTAATTCCTTTTTAAAAGGAGCTCTTATCAAAATTAAAGAAACTAATCCAGAAATGAGTTTGAATTATGATTATCTTAAAAATACAGATGTAATTGAACAAATAACTATTTTTAATTTAAAATCTATAGAGGAATATGATTTAATTACATCGAAAATGAGAGAACTTTTGGCAAGTGAAATTTCAACTGATAATTGAGTTCAGACATTTTTTAAAAATTTAATTTTGTGTAATTTTAATAGGCTTGTTTTAATATCTCCATATATTTTCTATCAGCATAAAATTATATTGAGATAATATATTGTTTAATTAAAATAAGAAAAATTAATTATACAGCAATTCTTATTAATTTTAACGTAACTACTGTAAGGAGTGTAATTAGCTTGGCAAAGAAAAAATCTTGGCTACAAATGCCAATAATCCACTCTAAATTTCATGATGAAAAATTAGAGAGTATATTAATTCAGAAATCTTTAGATTTCTTAACTGGTGAAAAAGGTGAAGCCCCGTCTTTTTTATTCCTTTCAGGTGCTTTTTTTGATGTGAAGTCATTTGCCTATTCTGGATTAAGAGCCTGGAAGGGTGCTGTAAAACCCTCGGAATCTAACGGTGGTAGAAGACCAGTTTTAGAAGCTACTTTTGCTTCATTATCTGTTTACTTAAGCTCATTATTAGCGCTACAATCAGATTTTTATTTTGCTTATGATGAAATTAAAGATATTTTATTGGAGAAAAAAAGAGAAGATCTTTGGACAATAGTCTCAGAAAAACTCCCATTCATATCCATTCCTCCAAAAGAAATGTATGGAACTCAAGTATCTCCAATTTCTCCCTATTTTGTAATCAAACAGGATGAAGATCTAACGTTAGGAGAAATTTATCCTTCAGCATATTTATCTCAAATTATAAAAAATATCAAGACAAGATTTTTTGTTTTTTTCCAATACCAAGGATATTCTGCTTTTGGGTTTTTCAATGCTTTACCTGAACTATCTAAATTTGGATTTGATGAAAAAGTTAATGATTTTAATGGTGAACCTACTGCAGAGAATTTAATAAAATATTCAAAGAATGTAAAGAATTTAAAGGAAATATTGGTAGCACTTATACATGCATATAACAATGCTTTACTCGAACAATTTTTAATACCTGATTATGAATTACTATTAAACAAATTATTAGAAGGTGAAGCATAAAAAATGGTAAATATTGGACTTCTAGGTGATGTAAGTGTTGGTAAAACTAGTATTCTTCGATTATTCGTTAGATACCTAAAAAAAGGTGATATTGAAAAAGTTAAAGGCGGAGTAAAATGCTCTGTCGTAAAAGCGGATTTTTCTGGAGAAGCTACTGTTCCTGGTGGAGAAAAAGAAGATGCCTTAAATGAAAAAGAGACAAAAACTATACATCCTAATAGAATTGTGTTTAGAGAAGACTCAACAAACAAAGCGCACACCATTTTCGCCCCAGGAGGCGATAGAGCTAGGGCAGTAGTTAAAATGGGAATTATCACGATCTCTCGTATAGCAACCCAGATTATAGCCGTTTTTTCACTTGATAGAGATCTGAAAACCCAATTTGAATTTTTCAATGATGTTAGATTTTTTCCTGATAAAATCTATGTTTGTATAAATAAAATTGATTTAGTCAAAGGTAATAAAGAGAAAAAACTTGAAGAAGTGAAAAATCAAATTAATGATTTCTTTGAAAAAAGAAAAATAGCTATTAATGACACATTTATAACTTGTGGAGAAACTATAGAAGGATTTGAAGACGTTGAAACATTTAATAACCAAGTTGCAGAAATGATTTTAGAAATTACTACAAAACATTAAATTTTCAACTTTTCAATTTTAAAGCTATTTTTAGAAAAAGCTTTTCCAAATCTATCAAATATCCAACTAAAGGAGTTAAACTTACTCTATTTAAATTCCTATCATGATGAAGAAATCCCATTTTTTGTAATTCCTTGATGTCATCCAATACTCCTTTTTTTTTTCTTAATTCTTTTATTTTTTGAATTGTAGTTTCTCCTGAACTATTGAAACAACTTATTAGTATACAAAATAGTGTTGCTGCTAATCTAGGGTTTCCTTTAAATGGATTTACTGATAAAAGTTCAGTTGTATCTGAGTCGAAAGAAATATACCAATAAGAATTTAAAGGATTAAATCTTACTTGTAGACCTAACGGTTTTAGGTAATTAGACAGGTTGTTAATAATATTTTGAAAATATATCGCTTTATTTTTATCTTTAACATTTATAGAATTTAATATTTCTTCTTGAGTTGCTCCTATTTGAGAATTACTTACTTTTTTACTAAGCAAATGCATCAAAACGGTCAGTTCATTCATTTCTAATTTCCCAATTTTACAAATATAAGAAATTTGTTTCTTTTTGATATTTAATTTTACCTATTTGGAGTAGGTGTAGCAGAAATACAAAATTTTCAAAAATTTTTAGCTGATCTTTTTCATCTTCAAAAATCTCATCATAAGAACATGGTAATCGATCTTTAATCGTTTCATAAAATTCAAGCATTTTTTCTGTGAACTTCCCACTAGTTAATTCTAATATGAAATTCTCTTTTATCTGAATTTTATCAATTGGTTCAATCACTAAAGCTTCTCCTTTTCTAGCAATTAATCGATCTTTAGAATATTTAAGAAATTCTAAGGATAACGCATCTACAGTAAATGGATCTCTCCAACAATCTTCTAATAATTGAAAGATTTCTGTGTCTTTTGGACTAGTTTTTAAAAATGCCAAAAACTTATCTTTATTATCTAAATAACTAAGGAATATTTTTAATTCTTCAAATTTTTGACTGAGTAATTGAAAGGCATTCTTATATGTCATTGAATAATTATTTATATTAAAGATATTAAGAGAATCTTTTAAGTCTTCAAAAAGTGATACTAGTTCAATATCTAAAAGTGAAACTTCCCCTGCGAGAACTTTTGTTTTAATAACTTCAATTTTCCTGTTTAATTCTATAGAAAAATCATTAATTTCCATTTATACTCATCTCTTATTTCTTTTTGATAATTCTTGGTTTAAATACAGAAGAGATTTCATTGTTTCCTATTCTAGCAATTCCAATAAGTTTATCAGCAAGTAAAAATAATGAACTTGAAGATTTAGGTAAGAACATAAACAATTGTATCGGATTTTGTTCTAATGTTGCTTTTATTAACTGATATGCTACTTCAGAATTTTTCTCATCCAAGAACATTCCAGGTTCATCTAGTAAACACAGAGGAGAAGGCTTGATTTCTTGAAGAGAAAGAATTAAACAGATCGATATTAATGACACCTGACCTCCACTAAGAGCTGTGAATGATTTCAATTGTTCTTTTGAGGTTGCTGCTCTAATGTCAACACCTAAATCTTCAATATTTCCAATAATTTCAAGAGAACAATAAGATTTGATCTTAGAATCTTCAAATTTTTGATTAACTTTTTTCTGGAGATTTTCAAGTACAACACTAAATTTTTCATAATAAGTTTTCTCCATCTTATTTTCTGCTGCTATAGCTGCTTTAATATCTTTTTCCAAATCTTTTTGGTTTTTTGAGATTTCTTTAAGGGATGCTATTATCTGATCTTTTTCAACTAGAATTGAATCATCAACATCATAATACTTAAATAATTCTTTGTCAATTTTTGAAATATCCTCTTTTACCTCTTCTATAGGACGAATCTTAATTAATTCTTCTGAAATCAAAGGACCTATTTCAGAATTAACTCTATCTAAGTCTTTGTTTTTTGACTCCAGATCTTGATTGTAAGTATTTAGTTTAATGTTTTGTTGCTCATAATTTAAGGTTATTTGAATATTTTTCCTTTCTAATTCACTCCTTTTATTTTGTAAGAGTAGAATCTCTCCTTTTAAATTTGAAATTTCATTCTCTGTTGTCTCAAGTTCTAGTTCAATATTTTCTAATTGACGATATATATTAAAAGCAGTTTTATCTGCTTTTTGAAACACATCTCGCTTTCTTTCATATTCTTTTTGCATCGAATCTTTTTCATATAAATGTCTATCTAATTTATCTTTCACATCTTTGAAAATTTCAGAATGTTCACTCAATTTTAAATCCCATTTCTTCTTCTCTCCATTAAGAACTGATAATTCATTTGGAATTTCTTTAATTCTATCATTCCATTTGAAAAATTCAGGTTCTGTTTGAGATTTCAGAACTTCAATTTGATTTTCTATATCCTTTATCTCAATCTTAATATCTGAATTATTTTTTTCTAAAGCATGTATTTCTCCATATAATTGATTTTTTTTAGACGTAATTCTCTGTTTCTGATTAAAATTGTAAAGAAGATCATTGAAAGAGTCCTTCTTTTTAAAAATATCCTTTTGAATTGTGTCTAGATTACCCTGATCAATTTTTAATTCTGAAATTCTTTCATTTAAAGACTTAATTTCGGATTCTAATGCCATAGATTGCTCCTTTTGGGTGCCAGCGCTTAATAATCCTTTTAATCTCTTCAAATAAGGTGTTTCAAATACGTATTTATATGAAACTATTTGTTCTCCTTTTAAAGTTACACATTTTCCTTTGAAATTCAATGTACGGTATAAATCTCTTCCTGATCGATAATCAGTTACAACAAGACAATTTTTAACTTTTGAATAAATTACTTTCTTGATATCGGTATCATCATCGATGATTTTAATTAATTCTGCTAAATAACCAAGAACTCCATTTGCAGAAATTTTAGTCATGGGGATAATTTTTATTTTTTTAGGAAGATAGATATTGCAATACGCTCCATATTTTTCTTTCAATCGTTTAAGTAAGCTTAAAGTATCCCAATCTTCAGCAACAAAACTATAAAGTAATTTTTCACCAAGAACAGATTCAATTGCATAACTTAACTTATCACCATATTTTAAATAATCTATAATTGGACCTTTGACTTTAAGACCTCTCTTGTTTATTTCGTCTTTAAGAATGCTAATGTTTGAAGGAAGAATTACTCGCCGTTCTCTAAGCGACGCTTGTAAAACCTTGAGTTCATTCAATTTTTTTAATTTTGAGATTTCTAATTGTTTCATTTCAGATTCCAATTCATATAATCTCAATGATACTCTTTTAAGCTCTTTGTCGAGCTGGACTAAAAGATCTTTAGAAGGATTTTCTAAGAACCACTTGTTTTTTTCTAATTTATGTTCAATGTCTTTGAAACTTTGAAATAGCTGATTAATCTCATCAGTATATGTTAATATTAATTTTTCATTGGCTTGGATTTTTACTAATTTCTCTTGTTTCGAATGATTTATTTGATTAAATTCATCAAAGAGTTCTTTGTTTTGATTTATTTTTTTAATTAATAGATCTTGCTCTGATATTAATTTGTCAATTTTTAATCCTACATTTTTACTTTCTCTCTTTATGACTTTTAATTCATCGTCAATTCTTTCTTTTTGGCGCTCAAAATTATCTATAATTTTTCTAATTTCATTGATCTTTTGTGATAATAAATCTAATTCTTGTTTTGCCGAAATTTTTTCTTTCTGCCAATTTTGAATTTCTAAAACTAGATGTTGCTTTTTATAACCTAGCTCACCGACTTGCTTTGAAAGATTGTTGATGTTATGTTCTTTCCCTGAAATTTTGTTTGAGTATGCGTTTATCTCTCTATCAGAGATTTCTTTTTTCTTCTTTATCCCTTCTAGGACTTGGGTTACATTTCTAATAATATCTTTAATATTGGCAATTTCTTTTTCTAAATTATCCCTATTAGCCCATAAGAGCTCATCATTAAGATTCTTTTTAATTCCTAATAACTCGTTCTTTTTTTTCAAACGCTCTAATTTAGGATTTAAAAGATCTAGTGTAATATTTAAGGTATTTCTTCTGCTTTTTAAAGATTGAAGTTCGTTGTTTAAATCTAATACGTTATTTTTCTGCTGTAAAATTTCACCTCTTAAATTTTTTAATCCAATCCCTTCTTCTAAAAACAAACATAAATCAGAAGGTTTTAAATTTTTAATCGCATCAATTTTCCCTTGGCTAACAAATGCAAACTGATTATCTGGATTTATCTTAAGATCAGAAATGATTTTTTGAATTTCTTGGACAGAGACCTTTTTAAATTCTTTATCTCCTTTTCTTTGAATTTTAAAATATGGTGAATGACCACGGATTACATACCTTCTTACTTTTATTAATTCCTCCTCATTTTGAATATGGATTTCGACCATAGCATGGTTTTGTCCATTTCTTATGAAGTTAGACCATTTTTTATATCGCTCATCTCTTTCATTACTACCTAATGCAAATTTAATTGCTTGGAATACAGAAGTTTTTCCGCTCCAATTTGGTCCTACTAAAATCACGAATTTTGATTTACCAAAATCAACTTCATCCTTCTGAAAAGATAAAAAATTCTCTAAAATAACCTTGGTAATAAAAATTTGTTTATTATTTTTTGAATAGATATCCTCTCTATCTGTATGTATTTGTAATCTAGTAGCCATAATATTTCTTCTTTCTATTTTTATTTACCAAATGCTTGCTTTATTAAGTCTATACGTTTCTTTGCTTTTTCTAAATTTATCTGTGCTTTACTTGGAGAATCATTTAGAATAAATGGATGTTGTGCTAGCATTTTCATATCATTTTCCTCCAAGGGCTCTTTTTTATGCAATTTATCAATAATAATTGTGAGTTCAGTATAATTTTTAGAAGCAGCGTCTTCATAGAGTTGATTTAACATAAAATCTGAGATTCTTGACTCACGAATTCCATCAATAACATTATTAATTTCTTCTACGTTAACTAACTTTTTACTTTCCTTATGGTAAACAATTGGTTGGTTTTGGATATCATTTTCACTTAATTCTACATTTGAATTGCCTTCTGAAACTACAGCACTAGTATTAGGTATAAATTCACCTGATACAATCAAATTGATTAAAATGTCAGTTATTTCATTACTAGTTTCATTTAATTCTGAATTTAAAAAATGCCTGAATATTCCTACTTTTAATAATTGTTTAATATCTTTGACTTCCCAATTTTCAGTATAATTTATAATATCATTTATATCAAAAACTATTTTAGAATTTCTTTCTAAAAAATCTTTTAATACTGTTTCTCGCTCAATTTTATTTAGTAAAGGAATTTTTATAAAAAGATCAAAAATATCATATAATTTTTCTGATATTCTGCTAACGTCTTTGATATCATAATTTAACCAAACTAAAATAACATTCGATTCAATAAAACCAAAACTAAATCCTATACTTTGCCAGGCATTTAATAAAACCTCTAATAAATTTATCTCATCAAATTTCTCCTTAAATATTGGCTTTTGATTAATTAATAATATTTTCTTTTCTGTAGTACTATCTGGATCTCTTTCAGAACCTCCAATTTTATCTTCTTTTTCTAAATTTTTACCAAAAGTTTCTAAAATTGAAATAAAACTTTTTAAAAACTTATTTGGGGCATTTAAAATTTCAATCTCATTAAATTCTATTAATTCTAAGTAATAATTTTTTGTTATTAATCTGATATAATCTAAAATATCCATTCCGGGATTTATATTAATCAAAACCGCCCCTCGTGGTATTATATAGCCATTTAATTGAGTATCCTCATGATTTGTTAATATTGCCTTTAGATAATTTAAAATGTCATTATATTTATCCCGATAAAAAATATCTTCTTTATTAATACTAATCTCTGAAGGTTTAATAATCCGAAAATATTTTAAAAATTCTGGAATGTCGTTTAAATCTTTCATTGAATATTTTCCTTTATTACATTGGTGATTTTATGAACATTATTTACATGACATTTAACACATATATATTTAGCGGTACTTATAGTTAGCAATGGCTAGATCTCCGACAAAAACCGTAAAATTTATAAAATTATATTTTGGAAGAGGAAGATCAAAAAAAAATTAAAGAGTAATTGCTGATACCTAAATAACTTTTAAATCTGGTAATTTGAACTATTAATTTTGAAGGGAAAATAATTTTAGATTAATTCTTGAGTTAATAACTCTATAAAAGCCCTTATTTTTTCTTCAATGAGATCATAATGTGTGAATTTGCCTTTTTTCCACCCTTTAATTAATCCAACTCTTTCAAGGATTTTTAAATGGTGCGATATAGACGGCTGTGACTCATCTAATACTGCTTCTAACTCACATACACATCGATCCTTTTCTTTTAATATATTGAGAATTATTAATCGTTTCTTATTTGATAAAGCATTCAAAAATTCAATTAAATTATTAAACCTAGTTTGTTGAATTAATTCATTTCCTAATATTCTTAAATGTTTAAAATGAAAATCTACATCTTCCACATCTTCACACTTAATTAACTTAGCCTTAATTCCTTTTTCATGTTTATCATCCATTTGAAGCACTCTTTCAGATTAATCAATAATTATAAAAGTTTAACAAATTTATATTAATTTATTCAAATCAAAGAATTTTTATTTGAATAAAAATTTTGTTATCTAAGATTCATTATTCCCTTTAAAAATTTATCAATTAGATGAAATAATATGGATGAAGACGAAGGTAGAACAATCAGCTTTTTCGAGAAGTTTCTTCCACTATGGGTAGCTTTATGCATATTTATTGGAATTCTTTTTTCAATATTTATTCCTGGAATAAGTGACGCAATCAATTCTTTTAGTATAGGTCAGATTTCAGTACCCATTGGTATTTGTTTATTTTTAATGATGTATCCAGCTATGTTGAATTTACAAATTTCAGAATTAAAAAAGCTAGGTAAAAATCCTAAACCTATAATCTTAACAATTATCTCTAATTGGTTAGTTGCCCCTTTTGTAGGTTTACTTATGGCTCGTATATTTTTACAGGGTTATGAGCAATTGATAGTTGCTATCATCTTATTAAGTTCAAGCCCTTGCACGGCGATGGTTTTAGTGTGGGGATGGATGGCAAAAGGTAATCAAGAGCAGAATGTAGTTAATACTAGCCTAAATACTATAACTATAATATTCGGTTATGCTCCTATGGTAGCTTTATTAACAGGTATTCAAAATATTCCTGTTGATTGGATACTTTTATTGATTTCAACGTTTATTTTTATTGGACTTCCATTATTGATCGGAATTATTAGTAAAAGATTATTAATCTCTTCTAAAGGTGAAGACTGGTTTAATAACAAATTTCGCCCAATAATTGGAAATATATCAATTGCGGCCCTACTAACTACTTTAGTGCTACTTTTTTCCATGAACGGAAATGTTCTGATAAGCAATCCCGGTTATTTATTATTAGTTTCAGTTCCATTATTAGTAGGATTTGTTATTGTAGTTGGATACAATATATTCATAACAAAAATCCTTAAATTAAAATATAGAGAAGCAATCATTACAGTAATTATTGGTTCTTCAAGCCATTTTGAAATTGCTATTGCAACTGCTATTGCAATGCCTGGTTATGGAATAGGCTCATTAGCTGCTTTAGGAACCACAATGGGGTTATTTTGGGAAGTACCTGTTATGTTATCGATTGTTTATTTAGGCCGCTATTTAAAAAGAAAAGGTTTTTGGAAATCCTAATATTTTTAATTTTGAAATATATTATCAATTAAAGAATAGAAATCTTGAAAAATTAACAAAAATTTTACTGAGTAGCTATGAAAGAAGAAGAAATGGATAAGCAGATTGCCAAGATAATAAAAGAAGCTATGGGTAAAATTTCACATTCAAACTGCAACCACTTAGAATCTCATTGTGCAGACAAGAATAGTCCAGATTGGGAACCAAAACATATTCATTGCGGTACTGATAGATGTAAGGGACTTCATCAAAATGAATAATAATTATCTCAGGTGTAATAAAAATATATAATGAGGATGCAGAAAAACTAAAAGTAGATATTTATGTCCCATTAGATGCATGTGCGTGTGAATGGGATAAGTTTATGAATCGGATTTTTGTTGAACTTACACCTTATATAAAGCATATTGAT
This sequence comes from Promethearchaeota archaeon, assembly GCA_020344955.1. Lineage (GTDB taxonomy): Archaea > Asgardarchaeota > Lokiarchaeia > Sigyniarchaeales > SOKP01 > Loki-b32. The sequence continues at coordinate 2,539,635 of CP070831.1, forward strand.
TATGATACTAAGAATCTTAATTCAAAGGAGGCAAGGCTGCTTAATCTTCACAATAAGTGTGTAGTTATCGACGGAGAGAAGAAATTTACTTCATCGTTTATGCTCAAAAAAGAATTACCTAAACTTCTTAAAGCTAAAGGGCTTATTTAATCTTAACAGATATGATTTTTTATTATGTTGGGGGTGATAATTAAAATTAAAAAAATTAAATTAACAATTTTTGCTCCAGATCCTGAAAAGAAGTTATCAACTGGGCTTGAATACAATTTAAACATAGATGATAAAGGATCAATTGTTGATCTCTTAAGCAATCTGGATAAAAAAATTTATAAAAATCCAGAAAAATCAATTTTCCCTATATATAAAGGCTTAATTCAAAGTTATCTTCAATTAATATGGGATGCTGAAGAGAATGCAATTTATGATGATTGTGCTGTGGATGCCTATGGTCCTAATAGGGAATTCATGCCTTTACATGAAAATATAAATTTTAATTTATATCCTAATAGTGAAATTACAATAGTAGTACATGCTGATTGATGAGCTGATGTTATGAAAGAAAGATTGGATTATGGTACATTTAAAAGAGTTATCATGAAAGTTTACGGAAAAACTAATGAAAAATTTGCCCATTATTTTGAAATTAATAAAAAAAAATTACAAAATGGATGAAACCTTTCAAAAAATGCTAGTGAATGGTTGACAATAGGAATGCTTCCTATAAAAATTAATTATAATCGAATTCTATAAATAAGCTGACCCATTTTTAAAAATTATATGGACATTTTTACTCATATGTTTATGGGTGTATTAGTGGGGATATTCACATTAACCATATTAAGTCCAGAAGCTATTATTTTTATGTGGGCTATGACTTTTCTTTTAGATTTTGATGTTTTCTTAGAACCACTTCAAAAAATACGGAAGATGTATTTTTTCTCTCATAAAGCAGGATCTCATTCATATATAATAGGTTTAATATTTACAGGGATTGTGGGCTTTATTATTTCTGCAATTAGACAAGTTTCATTCTTTGAAGTTTGGCTTGCTGGATTCATAGGTTATAGTATTCATGTCTCATTAGATTTTTTTGCTGCCTCAAAAATTCCGATATTTTATCCAATATCTAAAAAAGAATTTCGATTTATGGCTGATAGAGCAGTTAATCCCTTATTAGCTGTTTTTTCAGGAATTAATCTTCTAATTTTAATTACTTGTTTTTATACAAAACCTTATTATCAACTTTTCTTAGATCTTGCTTTATTTTACTCAATTATTTATCTTACATATTTTGGAGTTAGAGCTCTTCTAAGAATTGTAATACAACTACGACTACCAAAGAATCATAAATATATACCGGGTTTTCTACCATTTTTTTATTTAATTTATGAGAAAAATATTTCAAAAGATATAATCACATTTAAATTGGTGAAAAGATCTCTATTTTCTGTGAGTAAAAAAGAGTTAATAAATAAAAACATTATAAAAGCCTCAAATGAATGGGATCTTTACAAAACTGCATTAAAAATAAGTCAGGAATATAGGTTCTTCCATAAGTGGAGTTTGATAATTCCTTTCTTTTATGAAAAAGAAGAGACTGTTATCATTATTTTAATTCTTGCTGAAAGTTTTTCAGAATCAGTGCAGCACAAGTCATTGAAACGAAACACTTCTTCTTATTACCTTTCGGTTATTATTGATAAGAAATCAAATAATATAATATCGAAGAGAGATGGATTTAGTTCATTTAAAAAGTGGGAAAATTTAAATATTTAAGCAATTCAATTCTATAATTAAAGAAATTAAATGGTTATTGAACCTTGATTATATAATATATAATAAAGTTAAAAATCTAAAAATGGATCTCTATACTTCCAATTTTGTCTTAGATAAAAATAAATGTATATACTACATATAAAAACATAAGGATAAAATATAGTTCTGTGATATAGATATGCAATCAATACCTAGAGATACTAAAAAAGAAAGAGATGTTAAAAAAGAAGAACACTTAATAGTCTACACTAAGCATCTTGAAAAAAGGTTGCGCAATCTTGAGACCGAAATAAGTCTATTAGAAGCAGAAAGAATAAAATTAGAAAAAGAATTAAACGATCTAAGATATGAATTTGATCAGCTAAGAAAGCCCGCCTTAATGAATGCAACAATAATAGACGTATTAGATGATAGAAATAATAGAGCAATTGTTACAAGTTCTTCAGGTCCTAGTTTTGTGGTAAAAATCAATCAAAATCTTAAATCTGAAAAATTAACAGCAGGTATGAGTGTTGCTTTAAATCAAAATACGTTAAAAATAGTGGAAATTTTACCAACAAATTTGGATCCATTTGTTAAAGGAATGGAGTTAATTGACTCAATTCCAGATATTTCTTATCAGGATGTAGGGGGATTAGAAGACCAAATCCAAGAAGTAAAAGAAACCGTTGAATTACCTTTAAAAAACCCAGATGTATTCAAAAGAATAGGTGTTGATCCCCCCAAAGGAGTTTTATTTTTTGGACCTCCTGGTACTGGCAAAACATTATTAGCTAAAGCAGTTGCTCATGAAACTGACGCAACATTTATAAGAGTAATTAGTTCTGAATTAGTACAAAAATTTATTGGTGAAGGGGCACGATATGTCAGAGAAATCTTTAATTTAGCAAGACAAAAAGCTCCAACAATTTTATTTATAGACGAATTAGACGCTATTGCTGCTGAAAGAATGGAAGACGCAACATCTGGTGATAGAGAAGTCCAGAGGACTCTCATGCAATTGATGGCAGAACTTGATGGTTTTGATAATAGAGGTGATGTTAAGTTCATTGGAGCAACAAATAGGGCAGATATATTGGATCCCGCGTTGTTAAGACCTGGGCGTTTTGATAGAATAATTGAATTTCCTATTCCTGATGATAAAGCGAGAGAAGCAATCTTTAAGGTTCATATGAGAGCATTGAATATTCAAAAAGATGTTAATTTAAATGCATTAGTCAATTTGACCAAAATGGCTACTGGTGCAGATATTAAGGCTATATGCACTGAAGCTGGAATGTTTGCTATAAGAAGAGATGCAGATATCATAACAAAGGAAGATTTTTCTGATGCAATAAACAAAATCATGAATATTGATAAAATAAAATCATCTAGACCTGAATTTTTTATTTAAACTTTGATAATTTGCTGGATTTATTTTAAAAATAATTTTAGTTTTATTTATCATAATTTTATGTTGGATAACAAAACTCAATCCTTAATTAGAGATTTCGCCTTTAATAACTCAGAAAAAGATGATATACATGGTTTTTCTCATGTTGAGAGAGTTTATAATTTGTGTCTCAAATTAGGCAAAAAATTAAATGCAAACTTGTCAGTTTTGCAGATTGCTGCTTTACTTCATGATATTGGAAGAATTGATGAAAAAAATAAAATTAATAATAAAAATCATGCTGAGTACTCAGCTGATATTGCATATAATTTTCTCATATCCAATAAATTGAATGTAACGGATGATGAAATTAAAAACATAATCCATAGTATAAAATCACACTCATTCTCGAATAGTTTGACTCCAAAAACTGTAGAAGCGAAAATTTTATCAGATGCAGATAAAATAGATGCTCTTGGAGCAATTGGATTATATAGAACTATAGGATTTACAATTAAAAATAAAGGAGGAATTGACCAAGTCATTCAACATTTAGAAAATAAGATATTGAAATTAAAAGATCAATTGCATTTAGATTTATCAAAAAAAATGGCTGAAGAACGCGAATTAATTATTCATGATTTTTATAAAAAAATAATAAACCAAAAGTAAATTTAGTTGAATTATTTGAATTCTGAAATTTAACCCCATTTTTTATTAATCATAATCAATAGAAAAATTTTGTCGCGTCTAATTGACAGAATTGTGATTAAATTGTCACACAAATAAAATATAAAAAATAATTATGAGGAACTTAAAGAAGATATTTGTTTATATTGATCCTCTGAAACTTTATCTTTTACTACTTCGAAAAGCTCTAAAAGTACATTATCAGGAGCTGCTACCATTATATACTTCAAAGGACCAAAACTTTTTATCTCTTTAATAAAGTGAAAACCATTGTTTTTCATATGTGATAATAAATCTTCTAAATCATCTGTTTCAATTCCTAAATGATGAATCGCTCCACGGCCTTGATCTTTTGGAGGTTGATCATAAAAGTTAATTTTTGATGTTCCAATTGAAATCATAACATTCCGAGCTCCTGCTACTTTTAAATCAAACAAGACTTCAGCTCTAAACATATCTTGGTAAAATTTAATACTTTCATCAAGATTTGAAGCAAAAAGATGTGCATGATGGAGTGTTGTTCTCATAATTTTACCTTTTGAATTTTTAAATTTGCTGATTTAAATTTGAATATATAAATTAGATAAAGCTTTCTTTAGAATCTTTTCATTTTCTTTGGATAAGCTTGAAAAGGAGTAGGGGGTTCTTCGGAAATCCATTCTACATCATTTCTTAGACGGGAAAGTGATCTTAATAAGTCAAAAGTTACCCAACGTGTAGCTTTTGGATGTGGGATATAATTCCATAATCCAAATTCCCCTTGCTCAGATCTTATAAATTCAGTGAAATCAGAAATCCGAATGTCATTCTTATTCGCACCCACTCTCCAACACAGATTTAAAATGTGAGCAATATCAAACTTAGCCATAAAAGTTATCCTTCCAAAAGATTTTTCTAATCCAAGAAGACGAGCAATCATAAAGCCTAAAATATTTCTCAATTTTGAATCTGTTCCGAGTATTAAATCAAGAGCTCGTTTGGCTTCATCACTTTTACTTCGTGTAGGGTGATAAGCAAGGCAGCTGAGGACTGCTGTCGTATTTGATCTGCAACCCCATCTTGAATGAGCAAGACGACGATAACCAGCAATCCCTCCATAATTACCTGCAGATAAACCAACAGGCCATGCACCATCTTCTAAGCGCTGTTCTATTAACCATTCAAATGCATTTTCAGCCCTTTCATCAGTAGAGTACCCACACATAACTAATCCTAAGAGAGGTATTGCTGTTTGAACAGGCATCATCTGATACCCAATTTCTTCGTCAATAAGCTGTTTTTTACCCGGTATTGGCCAAGAACCATTACTCTGTTGTTTTGAAAAAAGAAATTCAGCACCTCTCTGCACAATTGGATGGGAAGAACCAAATCCAAAATAACCTAGTCTCTGTAATGCCATAGACGTTATTTGAAGGTTGTCACTAGTTGATATTCGTTCTATACCAAAAGAATCCCAAGATCCATTTGATTTTTGAAGTTTGAATAAATCATTGACAAGTGGATCTAATTCTCTCATTTCTAATAATTCTTGAACTTCTTCTTCTTCCTCAGACAAGTGTAGCAATTCAGTTAATACCAAATATCTTAAACAAGGTGATGAATCCGTTAATAAAAGTGGAATCCACGTCATGTTCCTCCCTCCAATACTTCTTTTAAATATGGTGCAGTTGGTGTGTTAAGTTTCATTACTTCTTCAGGAGGACCTTTAGCAATGATTTGACCTCCTTTTGGTCCAGCTCCTGGTCCTAGTTCTATAATCCAATCACATGATGCTAAAATCTGGGGATGATGTTCAATAACAACAACAGTATGACCGTTTTTTACTAAAATATTTAACACATCAATTAATTTTGATACATCTTCTAAGTGTTGTCCTATAGTTGGTTCGTCTAAAATATAGAGTGTTTTTTTATTAGACTTCTTAGATAACTCCTTTACAATCTTAAGTCTTTGAGCTTCACCTCCAGAAAGTGTGCGAGCGGGTTGATTTAATTGTAAATACCCTAATCCCACTTTCTTAGCATAATTTAGTTTTTTAGCAATTGATTCAAAATCTTTAAATAATTCATAAGCCTCATCAATGGTTAAATTATTTATTTCTGGCAACGCAACTCCTTCAAAATATACTTGCCAAGCTTCAGCCTGATAGCCTGATCCTTTGCAGATTTCGCATGTCTCAATAATATCTGGTAAAAATTTCATGTCTAATTTGATAAAACCACGCCCGTTGCACACAGAACATCTATTTTTTAATTTTTTTTCGTTTAAGTTTAAAATCTTTGCGTCTTCAGTCTCAGCGAAAATTTTGGCTATAGAAGTTTCTAATCCTAAAAATTTAAGAGGACTTCCAATTTTAGATTTAGATTGATCTATTAGTATTGTTTGTGGTAAAGAACCTTCAATCTTTTCGTATTCCCCTGGATCAATAGGTTCTCGAGATACAGAGGTTGTATGCTTTATAGGTACTAAAGCTCTTCCTAATGTGTCGATTAATAATGTACTTTTTCCTGAACCTGAAACCCCACATAATCCTATCAACAAATTATGGGGAATTTCAACTAATTCACCTTTTAGGTTATTTTCCTTTGCTCCATAAACCTTTAACCATTTTTTAGGTATTCGATGTTTTCTGGATACTTTAAATTTCTTCTTTCCACTTAACCAATCTCCTGTAATAGTATTAGAATTTATTATTTCTTCTTTAGTTCCTTTTGCTATGATCTCACCACCATTGATTCCTGCTCCTGGTCCCATATCGATAAGATAATCAGCAAATTCCATAAATAGCGGATCGTGTTCTATTATTATGATTGTATTACCTTTATCACGTAATTCCATAAGAACATCTATTAATGTTTTCAACTCAGAAGGATGTAAACCCCTTGAGGGTTCATCAAGCAGAATGGTTAAAGATGTTAAATCACTCCCTAATAATCCAGCTAATCGTACTCTCTGAGCTTCTCCTGCAGAAAGGCTCTCAGCAACTCGATTTAAATTTATATATCCTAATCCCGTTTTAATTAGAAATTCCAAACGAGTTAAAATAATATTAAAACTATTTTTTACAAAGCCAGCTATATTATCTTTAATTTTTCCTCTTTTAAGAATTTCATAGAGGTCACTTAACGGAATCTCGCACAACTGAGGAATATTATATCCATAAAGAGAGATGGCTAAATATTGGGGGCGTAATTTCATTCCATGACATTCATCACATATATCCTTATCTGTGTATGTGCCTCCTACATCCCAATCTCTTAACCATTGATCATAGAAGCCTTGGAATTTAACCACTCTACTATAAATTTGTCCTTTTTTGTTTTCAAATTCTACATCAAGAGGTTCCGTATCCCCAAATAAGAAAGCCTTTTTTGCTCCTTCTGACATTTCATTCCAAGGTGTTGAAAAGGGATCATATCCATAACGAGAAGCCAGAGCTTGAACAATATAATAACCACCATTATAAGGTTTACATAGATATCCTTTCGGAAAAAATCCTGGGGAATACATAGCACCATTACATAAAGGTTTTTCAGGGTGAATTATTAATTTATTTGGATTTGGTACTTGAAATGATCCTACTCCATGACAGTTAAGACAAGCTGCAGAGTAATTAGTAGATATGAAATGTCTTGGTTTAGCAAAAGGTATTGAAATATTACACTTATCACAATACCATTCTTTCTCCCTTTCCATCAACTGATTACATTTAGGACAAGCTCTTTCTCCCATATATGAAAATAAATTTGCTAAATGCAGTATGATATCCGTAGCTTTTCCAATAGTATATCGAAGATTGAAGAACCATCCTTGTATAATTTTTTCAGGTATTATCAATGCTGTAATACCTAAACCTTTAATATTACCCACTAAAGCCTCAGTGCTTTCTTTCGTACTTTGTCTTTCATACATTGATAAAGTTTCCAAGTACCTTCGTCTTGCTTCTGTCTCAAGCGTATCTATAATCAGACTAGATTTTCCTGATCCTGAAATTCCCGTTATAACAGTAAATTTTTTTTTTGGTATTTTAACATTTACATTCTTTAAATTATGAATATGTGCGTTTTGAATGATGATTTTTTCTGAACCTTCTCTTTTCTTCTTCTCTTTTTTAATTAAATGTATAACCTTTTCTTCTGCCTTTAAAGCTTGTGTTGTAAGAGATTCTTTTACATTCATAAATTCATCTAAAGGTCCCTGATAGATTATTTCTCCCCCTGTAGGTCCAGAACCTGGGCCAAGGTCTATAATCCAATCAGCAGCTCTAATGATATCCAAATTATGTTCTACTATAACAATGGATGCTCCATTTTGGATCAATTTATCTAAAATTTTTAATAATCCTGCTAGATCCTGCGGATGTAATCCTGTCGAAGGTTCATCCAAAATAATTAGATGGTCTTTTAAAGTCTTCCTTCCAAGATATTTCGATAATTTTATTCGTTGAGCTTCACCCCCAGATAATGATGGTGAGGGTTGACCTAAAGATAGATATCCCAAACCAATATCATTAAGAGCCTTTAACATTTGCCTTGCAGAAATAAGATCTCCAGAAGATAGTCGCTTTTCTTTATCAAAAATTTCTGCAACTTCTGAAATAGGGATATCATAGAATTCTGCAATAGAATATTCTTTATCTTCAAACTTAACCCTTTTTGCAAGAATTTCTTCAGAAAATCTTTGACCATTACAATCTGGACAACTAACCCAATTAGAAGGTAAATATCTCATTTTAATTTCAAGGGCACCCATCCCATTACATGTTGGACATTGACCTTCTGATGTATTGAATGAAAAATAAGTAGCTTTAATTCGAGTAACTTTTGCAAACAGTTTTCTAATAATTTCAGCTATCTTTGTATAAGTAGCTGGATTTGATCTAGGATTTTTTCCAATGGGTCCTTGATCAACCATGATCGGTTTCACTTTTGGACCTTTTATTCCATCACATCCAGTTGGTTCTTTTCCTTTTAAAGTAGAAAATAATACATCTTCTACTAAAGTACTTTTTCCCGAACCAGATACACCTGTGATAACTGTTAAACGATTTAAGGGGAACTTACATTTAATATTTTTCAAATTATGCATGTTAGCTTTCTCGATTGTGAAAAATAATTGAGGTTTAGGTCTATGTTTAGGAATTTTTACTTTTTCTCTTGAACTAAAAAACTTACCTGTAGGTGTATCTGCTTTCCATAACTCCGCTGGACTTCCTGTAAAAATGATCTCACCCCCATCCTTTCCAGCTCCTGGGCCAATATCAATCACATTATCTGCAGATAACGCAGCTTGTCTGTCATGTTCAATATAAATTACTGGACCTGCAAGCTTCTGAAGTACAGGTAATAATCGTGCAACATCAGCGGGATGCTGACCAATCGTTGGTTCATCAAGTATATGAGTTATATCTTCTAATTCGCTCAATAAGGCAATAGCTAATCGAACTCTTTGAGATTCTCCTCTTGACAAAGTTGGGGAAATTCGATCTAATGTTAGATAGTCTAAACCTACCGATTTTAACGCAAGTAGACGTTTCTTAATTTCTTGTAATAATCTAATTGTAATCGGTAATTCCTCTTTAGAGAAATAAATGACTAGTTCTCCAACTGATTTTGTTAATATCTCAGAAAAAAGTAAACCTTCCCAGGTGACATTAGATGCTAGTGGATGATATCCTGTATCATTACATTCCTTACACCCCTTTCCCTTACAATGGGGACAAATTTTCTTAAAATGTACAGGTTCAAGCACCCCAAACCATGTACCACATTCAATACATGCAGGAACTCTGGAAACAAGAGAATTTACTGACTTTCCTTTAATAATTAATGAATTTGCCCCTAAAGAGGGGGCAGTATATACAATATCTCGAATCTCATTAATAGTAGTGCTAGCAGTCACTTTACCAATTTGGATTTGAATGTCATGAGATTCCTTTGGATCTAGTTTTGTATTGATAGTCTTTCCATCTACCAATATTGCTTCTAAGCCGAATTCCTTCTTTAAAAGTTCGAGTAAGGTTTTATGACTTCCTTTCACTTTCCTTACTAGAAGAGCAGAAATTACTAATGACTCTTTTTTTCTCAGTCTGTTAATTTTTGCAATTATCTCATCTTCTCCTAAGACAGATAGATTATTACCACATACATGGCACTTTCTATCCCCAAATCTAGCATACAATATCTTTAATAGCGGAATAAGACCTATTGCTGATGCTAAAATAGAATTGGGATTTCTGTTAAGTACATTCTGACTAAGAGCAATTGTAGGTCCTAGCCCAGTTATAGAATGCACCTTCGCGGGATTTACTTTTAATTCATCTTTGCTAACAGAGAATACTTCCAAAAACCTGCGACGCGCTTCTTTGTACAATATATCGAAAATTAGAGAAGTCTTTCCGGACCCAGAAACACCTGTTACAACCGTAAGACCATCATTAATATCTACATCAATATTTTTTAAGTTATGTTCTTGTGCTCCTCTAATTTTAATTTCCATAATAATTTAAGCATATATTTAATTTAGATAAGGGCCAGTTTTGGAATTTTTATTCAATATTATCTCTTTTGGAGTTCCCTCTGCGATAATCTCTCCTCCTTTAGGCCCTCCTTCAGGTCCTAATTCAATGACATAATCACAGTAAGAAAGAATCTCAGGATCATGTTCAATTATAAGGACAGAATTATCCTCCTGAACTAATTTTTCAATTAAATGCATTAGTTTTATAGCATCATAAAAAGACAATCCAACCGTAGGCTCATCCAAAATATACAGTGATTTTCCTTTTTTTACTTTTCCTAATTCTTTAGCTAATTTTACACGTTGTGCCTCTCCTCCACTTAGAGTAGGAGCAGGTTGTCCAAGTTCAATATAACCCATTCCTATTTCATCTAAAATCTTTAGTACTTTTGAGATGCTTTCCTGTGCTTTAAATAATTTTGCGGCTTCATTAACAGTCATTTCAAGTACATCCGCAATGGATTTCCCTTTATACTTAACTTCTAAAATTTCCTGTTTGTATCTTAATCCTTTACATTCTTTACATGGAATTTCAAAACTTGTAAGGAAAGTTACTTGAAGATCTTGAACTCCTTGGCCTTTACATGCAGGACAACGGCCCCGATCAGAATTATATGAAAAATGTCCTGCGGTATACTTTCTTCTCTTAGACTCTTCAGTTTTTGCAAATAAGTTTCTTATTTTATCCCATATCCCTATAAATGAACAGGGAGTTGAAGTTCGTACACGCGAAATAGGTTTTTGATTGACAACGATAATCCCATCAATATTATCCCATCCTTCTACCTGACCAGAATATTCTAATAGTTCTTCAGTATTCTCTTCTTCTTCATCGCCGTTTTCTTCCTTCTTTTTTTTCTGATTTTTTGCATTTCTTTTGAAATATGGTTTTAATAAGGGAACCAATGTGTCCAAGATAAGTGAGCTTTTTCCAGAACCAGATACTCCAGCAATACCTACAATTAAACCTAAAGGAAAATTTACAGTCACATCCTTCAGATTATTTGTATTAGCATTTTTGAGAATTAGAAATTTTGTTTTTTCGCTTACATCTCTTTTCTCCTCATCTTTCTTTCTTGGTAGTTCAATAAATCCAGCAAGAAATTGTCCTGTATAAGATTCTTTAATTTTAATTATGCCTTCCAATGATCCTTGATACACAATTTCACCACCATCAATTCCTGCACCTGGGCCAATATCAATTATTTCATCTGCAATTTCAATAAATCTTTTATCATGTTCAACAATTATAACAGTATTCCCTAAATCTTTCAATTCCTTCAAAATCTTGATTAATGAATCTTTTTCACGTTCATGTAAACTCATACTTGGTTCATCTAATATATACACTAAAGAATTGAGTCCAGCGTCTAAATGAGTCATCAAAGACAACCTCTGTAATTCTCCCCCACTTAATGTAGGTAGCGTACGATGTAAATGCAAATAATTTAATCCGACATTAACCATTCGTTTAAGACTCTGCAATATGCTATCTAAAATAGATTTACCTTGTGGAGTTTTAATATCTTGACTAGATAATCTTTCTAAAAATAGGATTAAATCATCAATCGTCATCATTGCCAATTCCCCGATATGTTTTCTTCCAATTTTTATCTCACGAGCTTGTTCATTGATTTTATATCCATTACATTCCTCACACTTCTTTTTTGACATAAAGTTATTATGAATTTTATGCCTCCTATAAGCACTCTTGCTTTCTGCTAACGCCCTTTTCACATGGGGAATAATCCCTTCAAAAATACGTTCTAATTCTCCAATAAAGGTTTTAGATTCCCACTGAAATTTAAGTTTTTTCCCACTACCATATAAGAAGATTTGCTTAATTTCTTCTGGTAAATCTTTAAAAGGTGTATTTATATCAAAATTAAATATTTTTGGTAATTGCTCTACAAACCGAATTTGGTCTGCAAAAACAGCAGAACCAGCTTTGGTTATTTGAATAAGATTTCTATTATAATCTTGAACAATCATTTCTTCTGTGATAAGCATTTTATAACCTCTTCCTTTGCATTCTAAACACATCCCAGAAGGTTCATTAAATGAAAAATGCTTGATTTGCTTCCGTTCCACCACCATTCCACATATATCACACTCTAAAGTGGTTTGATTTACTGGATCCTTACAAATTGGGCAAATTAGAATTCCTTCGGTCACAAATAGCATACGTAACAATCCATATATACCCGTCTTTGTACCTATGGTTGATCTTGGATTAAATACGCGCGTAGTCCTTTGCTCAACTGCGACAGTTGGGCTTAACCCTTCAATTATATCAAATGGTTTATCATCTTCAAACTTAGGTGGGAACCCAATGGATTGAAGATATCGGTTCATTCCCTCATCAAAGATAATATCGAATGCTAAACTTGACTTACCTGATCCAGATACTCCTGTTATAAGAACCAACTTACCCTTGGGAAGATCTACATCTAGGTTTTTTAAATTATGAATTCTTGCTCCTCTTACTTTTATAAAATCCATTTTATTTACCTCAATCAGTTTTATTTGGATTAAACTTTAGACCACAATCATAACATTCCTCATCATGAACGCAAATCTCACCTCCACATTCGGGGCAAGTATATAGCTTTTTTCTCTCTTTGAGCCAAGTTTCAATTCCGATTTCTTTAAGCCTCTGCAAATTATTAATTAAACTAACATTGTACCTACCCACATAAGTATTATCAATTTTCTTCAAATTATCACATGGGAATTTTTCACATTCATAACAGTATTCAAATTCCTTTTTTCTAATTGGGGAACAATCTTTTTTGATGAAAGAACAATTTTTATTACGGATTCTACAACCTAGACATCCATATTTAAGACCTTTTTCTTCCAAAAGATTTTTCTTCCTTATTAAATATGACCTACATGCACCACAATAAATTCCACAAGGCGCGACTAAATTATTATCAACCAATTGATTTTCACCTAGTTTTTAATTTTTGATAATTTTTTGAATAATTCCTCCTCCCTAGAAAGAATATGAAGCACAATATCATGCAATTCATTAAAGTCCACATGATTAATACATTCATCTTTATATTTATCACCTGCATTCTTTAATGTTTCTGCAATTAGAGTCCATTTTTGAGCAGAATCACTAATTAAAGGGATACATTCTTTGAGCATCCTAAAATCCTCTGAACTCCATGCTCTAGGACCTTCCTTTAACTCGGGATGGACTAATAATTCCTCTAAGAATTCTTTATAAAGCCTTCGGAAAGAACCACCCCCCGTACCCCATGTTTCTATATATCCATGAGTAAGCTCAAAAATCAATCTCGCCAGCGAAATTTCTTTTCCTTTAGAGTTTGTAATTGTTTTATTTAGCTTTTCTTCCCAAGTAAGCAACGAATTCGCAAATTGTTTTAATCCTTGAACACCATTAGTATTCATCGAAGGGCGCAACATGTTACTAACAACTTTTTGAATTGCTAACTTAATACCTGCTGCTAAAAGTGGATGCTTCCCATCAGCACGACGTGTCATTGAAAATTGAGTATTCCCAGGATGCATAAACTTCGGTCCAAAAGTTGAACTCCTCGCTTTCTTAAGGATATCGATCGGGACCTCTTGAAAACCCTCAAATTCTGTGTCGCCTATATATGCAATTCCCTTCTCTTTATCATAACCACCTAATACTACAGCGTGTCCTCCAAAATGAACCTCCTCCATTTCTTCATCAAATCCTTCATAAGGCATATAAGCAATATCCACTCTTAAGAGAAGTGGAATATTTTGTTCTAACATACTCTTAGACTCCTCCCAAGCTTTATCCGCATTTGTGAATGATTGTTTTCTTAGTGTGATACCTAATAACCGACATGCTAGACTATTAGGTTCAATTGTTCCCTGCTTACCTCCTAAGAAGAATGGAATATCAGATTCAGGTATAAAGGAAGTCTGGCCTGTTGTATCAAAAAATCCAAATCCCATTGTTGCGTCCAATCCAAAAACCATTGGTTCTGACATTGGAAATCCATAATACTCGAATAAATCCCTCATGGACGATGATTCACAATGATGACCCATTCGATGTACAAAATCTTTAACCATATGCTTCAAATCTTAACTACCTCACTAATATTAGATATTTTATTCATAATCCTCAGGACCAATGGTTTTTTCAAATGTTTTAACCTCTTTTAAAACCATCTCAAAAAATTCTTCATCAGTTTCAAGAATTTTTATAGGGTGTATAAATAGTCCTGTTACGTTAATTGGCATTTTTGAAAACTCAGTTAACATATCATCTAGCATATCCTGTAATTCCTTTCTATGAATTCTTATAGTATTTAAAGCGTGACTGAAAGCCTCGACTTGTTCTTCCAGGCTTAAAATTGGAAACATGGAAAATGCTACATAGAAGTTTTCATCCATTTTACCTATATAATTATATATTACATCATATACTTTGTTCTTTAAAACGTCATAACCAAATTCTGTAATCTGGTAAATTTTGCGTTTTCTGTTATCGATCTCTTCTTCAAAACTCCTAACCAACTCTTCATTTTCCAGTCTATCTAAGGTTCTATAAATAGTAGAGAATGAAAAATCCACTCCTATATTTGTCCAATCTCTCATGCCCCGCTCTTCAATTCTCTTATTAATATCGTATGCATGACATCCACCTTCATGCATTTTCTCATTAATCAGTCCTAATAAGACAAAAGCGCGATGCTTTAGAATATAATTTTCAACCAAGAGTTCTCACTATTATTTGCATTTTTAAAAAAATGACAATATACGATCAATAAGTAGACTGCATATTTAAATATTGTCATTTTTAATTTTTTGCAAATATAAAATGCAAATTAATAAAATTAAAGAGATACACTTTATTAACCTCTATTAGGTGATTATACTTTGGATATAAAAGAAATTCTGGAGAAATGTAAATTAACTGAGGAAGAAATGACAGAATATTTACAATTAACTAAAAATATTGACCATAAGGAAGATCATAAACGAGCATACAGAACAATGATGAATCAAACCAGAAGAGAATTGTTAAAATTCATTGGGATTGATGTAAAATCTTTTGAAGAATTAAAAGACAATTTTAAAGAAGTAAGTGATTCCTTAAATTATCACTTATCAATGTTAGAACAACTTTTTTATATTGTAAATACGAAATCCGGCTGGAAAGCTACTCCAAGAGGCATAGGAT
>CP070831.1:2555288-2574821 GCA_020344955.1 Promethearchaeota archaeon
AAAAAAGATGGCACCAAATTGACAGATGAAGAAGATAGTGAATTAGATAAAGATTTAGAAAAAAAGTTGGATTCAGACAGCCACAGAGAAGCTCTCAGAGACAATAGACCATCTATGGCCCAAATAAGAGGAAAATTCATCCCAGATTTAATAAATAGTGGATATCATCAAGAAATTAATCATGTTATCTATGGTCATACCCATAGTAGTTTAATAGATTTAATTAAAAAAAAATTTGCACCAAAAGAAGCTCAAATCTCAGTAGAATTTGAAGCTGAAGGATTGAGTATTAGTAATCCAGGGGCGTGGCAACACGTGGAAAAACCAAGCTTTTTAGAAATTTATACTGATTGGACTGTTCATCCCAATAATGTCGAGAAAAAGGTTGGAGACATCGAGAAAATAATAGATCGCAAATAAATTAATATCTAATCTTTTAACTTAATTTTTCTATTTATTTCTTTTTACCCTAATATAACTTAATTAATAGGATTATTGATAATTTATTCAAAACTTAACATAGATTCGGGATTTATTATTTTGAGCAGAGAATATTTGCCTATTATAAGAAAGAATAATGGACCTAGCGGGAATTGAACCCGCGGCCTTTCGCATGCCAAGCGAACGATCTTCCACTAATCCATAGGCCCAATATTATATAATAAAAAACAATCCCAAATAATTAAATTTTATGATTTTGAGATTGTATAAGGGTGTTTCTCCAATATTATAACAAAAATTAGACGATTTTTTGGAATTTTTTTCGAATAGAGTCAGCTGGTTTAAAAATAGCCATCAGAAAATATACAATAGGAGTTACTAGTAGCCATTTCATTACTCGCTTGAAGAATGGAAATCTGTACATAACTTTTGCAACATCTGGGGAGAATTTATAGTAGAGCCATTCAAATCTATCAACAAAAAGATATCCTAACCGTGTTCGTTTTAATCTTTTATCTCGAACATATCGCAAAAATGACACTTGAGGAGATAAATGAGAGCCATAAGCTGCTGTTGCAATGAAGCAGAAAGTATTTTTAATATCCGAAGCAGCCAACACAAGGTCAATAGCACTTGAGGAATCTAAATTATCCCTTACTTTTGTTATAGGGGGTACTTCACTGAATTTGGTTCCACAAGAAAGGCAAAAATCATAACCTGGTGATACTTTTGCTCCACATTTTCCGCACTTGTCTTTTACTTCAGAAACATTAATCACATTTGATCGATATTTTAAAATTGATTAATAATTATGTTAATTTGCTTTAAATAAATATCATTTTTCATTGAAATCTTTTATTTCTATATTTTAAGAGAAGCAACATATATTGAAGATTTATCAATTGAAATTGAACATGTTCGGGCAAATTATTATTTTGATTATAGTATTTTTAACAACTTGTAATAATGCATCTTAGACCTGATGAAGGAATTCCAATCATTAAAGGAAAAAATGATTGTTTTTTCGAGGAAAATTCAATTTGTCTACATGAAAATAAGATATATGATAAATGTCCGGGATTCACATGCAATTTGTATAGACCCTTAAAACCGCTTAGTAAATAGATGATAAATATCGCTATGGTATAACATGTGCAAAAAACAGTAGCCATCCTCCGATGAGGATTTCAAATACAATCGCCAACAAGCCACTGATAGATGATATGGCTTCATAAGCTTTAACGTCAGGTTTTAGAAGTTTCATCACATTAGCGAACCCAATTAAAATGCTTGCAACAATTCCTAGCCATCCAATAAAAAGTGGTGCCACTCCATAAATAACTAATACGATTGAAAATGCAAATGATCCAATTGACCAACCTACCATGGCAAATGCGAATCTATTGCTTTTTGTTCGGAGAATGTTTCGATATGAATCCAACAATGAATTTTTCTCCGCACTCCCAGCAGATGAGTATTTTACTGCTATATTAAGTAAACCCCAATAATCTTTTTCTAAATAGACTTGGATCCCGCCTTCTGCTAGTCGAAAAATTATCAAAACAATTCCAAGTAGTATACTATATGGATTAACTACAAAAAATAACATTATAGCAAGTGCAATGACGCAAAAATGTTCTATAAGTGCTAGTGTAATGCCTGTTTGAAACCTTTTTGGATTATTGTTAAAATTTAGCAGTTTAGCGTCTGAGTCATAATGTTTCGGTGTTGGTTCTAGAATATAACCAAACGCTGCCATGGCAACCTGTAAAACCAAAATAAGCAGAAAGAGAAAACCCGACAACCTAATTAATATAATCAAAGAAAACCCTCCAATTTGTTCTCTATTTTTTTTATTTTCTTTTTAATATATTATACTTCTAAGGAATTTATTAATGTTGTTAATAATAAATTATTTTTACATGATTGTAAGAGTTATAACCCTGAGTTTCTTTTGCTCTCCGCTTTAGGGAAATATTATAAAGGAATTATTAATTCGATTTATTTATAAAAATTTACAGGTAAAAATCGTGATAAAAAATCAAAAAGAAATAAGTTTTCTTACTATTCTGAGTATTTTGATGCTTTGCTTTTATACTTGCACCTTGACTAATCAGCCAATTCAAGAAAATCTTATTGATTTGCATGAAAATGATATGAATCTTCGTTATTCTAAGGGTCTAAACGTAGAAATTTCAGGTTCAATAATTGAAAACCCGATTTTTATAAATGGAACTGCTTCAGGAATTGCAGCACAGAATTGGACTTGGGCAGAGGCCCAGGATTGGTGTAGTGGTTCTGGTACTTCAAACAATCCATATATTATTGAAAATTTGCTTATCAATGGAAATAACTTAAGTAATTGTATAGAGATTCATAATTCTGATAAATTTATAATCATTAGAGACTGTACTGTCTTGAATTCAAGTTTAAGTGAGTCAGATCCTGGTGCTGGAATTTTCCTTAAAAATGTATCGAATTCAAAACTAATCGATAATGAATGTGATTATAATGCATATGGTATATTTATGGAGCAATGTACCTTTAATAATATAACTGGAAACTCTGCAAGTTTTAATAGATGGGCCGGCTTTCATCTAAATCTATGTGAGAACATTACGATATCTAATAACATAGCAAACAATAATGTGGGTGTAGTTTATGAGAGCGTTGGTATATATTTGAATCTGTGTAATTTTAATGAGGTATATGAGAATACTGCGAATTATAATACATATGGCATACGGCTTTCAGGTTTAGTCAGCATATGGGGAAGTCATAATAATACTATCAGAAATAATAAAGTTTCATATAATGATATTGGTATCTATCTTTATGGAGATTTTGGAAGGAGTTATGATAATAATATTTCTGGTAATATTGTCTCTAATAATTTAGAATATGGTATTCGTGTGTCTAGATCTCCTCAGAATATTTTCTGTAACAATCTTGTAAGAGATAATGATAACATTGGAATTTCTGTATGGAAAGAGTCTCATAATAATACATTCACAGAAAATATCATCCTAAATAATAATGGTGTTGGTTTAAAGATTGATTACGATTGTTATTGGAATCTAGTCTATTATAATTGTTTTGTTGGTAATGCGATAAACGCACAAGATGAACGAACTGATAATGAATGGGATAATGGAGTATATGGTAATTATTGGGATGATTATAATGGTATAGATGCAAATGATGATAATATTGGAGACAATCCCTATGATGTTCCTCCCACTGGAAGTAGTGTAGATAATTTTCCTTTAATGACCTGCCCATTTTCAATACCTTCAGTCGGGGGAGGATTTCCGATTGAGTTGATAATCCTAATAGCAAGTATTAGTGGTGGAGTTGTAATAGTAATAGCAGCAATATTATTCATTCGAATTAAAAGGAAGTAAATAGGATTAATCCATTTTTTCTATTTTTTCTTCTTAAGTAGATTAATGTCTTCAAAGGATTGAATAACTTAAGCATATAAAATTTAATGGATTTACTTGAAAATGGAGTGTTGACCGATTAGTTTATCTTTATAGATTTATTGGTAATTATTTGCCTTTATTATGAATATCATCTTCGATAGAAGTATATTACTATAAATAAAAAATTTCTTAATTTTCTAGTTTTAGGATAAGAGTAGAAACATGGATTTGCTGGTTTTATTGAGGATTAGTTAATTTGATCGTGAAACGATGATTTCACGAAAATTTAATGAATAGCTAATAGATCTCAACTCCTAAAATCTTAAATTTTAGATTTTCATAAATAAGTATTAAATTCTACTAAACATTTAAGAGGTTTTTCGTATATATCGTTCATAACCAGGATATTTTTCCACTCTCTCCAAATTTAAGATCTTTATAACTAATTCCGTAATCCCACTGGTTTCCTTTGAATCCATCTTGAAAGTCTTAATATAGAATGGGGATAAAGTTAATTCATTATGGAAAAGAAAATTAATTTCTTCGACATTATGTTCTATAATTACTACTTTTATATTCTCTAGTTTAATGAAAATTATATCACCAATTTTCTCTAAAAGGTTCTCAGAAATGTAGCGGGAAAGGTTTACTTTAAAATTTAAATAGTAATTTCTGCGTATAAAACGTTTATTCGTCAATATAACAAATTCCTTATAATTCTTGAGCTCATTATATGCTAGATTTAATCTTTTTTTCCTCTTTTTATAATTGTAAATTCCCAATAAAGAAAGTAGAAGATCAATTATAATAAAAACAACTATTAATATGAAGGCTGTAATTTGTTCTAGAATTTGAAAAAGAAGTATTGCGAAAAGGGGAACCATGAACAAAGAACATATTATAAAAAAGGTTATACCTCGAATGAAATATACTAAATTTACATTTTCACTACTTTTCCATAAAATTTCTTCATCTTTTTGTAAGTATTTCTCAATTTCAATCATGATGAAATTTTTATCTTGAATTGATAAATTAAGTGATTTTCTTATTAATTAGTAAATTGATATTTAATATTTTAAGTTTGATTTCTATTAAGTGAGACCTAAATATCATAAGCGTAATATGATTTCACGAAAATTTAATGAATAGCTAATAGATCTCAACTCCTAAAATCTTAAATTTTAGATTTTCATAAATAATTTCTACTGTTTTAAAATATCGTCTGTAAATTTTTTAAGTTTAAAATGCTATCTATTATAATTATATTATAATGGTTATTGCTTATTGGACGCTTTCAACTAACAACAGTGAAATTCAAGGATCTAGCACCAATAATATTAGTAATGCTACTATTGTTTGTATCAACAGCATGTGCTAATATGCTTATTCCTAGTTATACTGCGATTAAAACTGAATTTAACATTCATGAAGCATTTATAGCAATACCTGACGCGTTTTTTGTGTTAATTAGTGCCTTCTTTGCTTTACTATGGGGTTATTATACTGATCGGATTAAGAGAAAGAGGGTGATCATGGTTGGAGCACTTTCTTGGACAATTGGAATGATCTTAACTGCCTTATCTCCTTCTTATCTTGTATTGATAATTTCTCGAGTTGCTAGTGGAGCTGGATTAGGATGTGTGTTACCTGTAGGTTATTCTATAATTTCGGATGCAATACCCCCAGAAGAAAGATCTGGATGGTTTGGGACTTTAGCAATATTAAGTTCAATATCAAATGGAGCTGGTCAAGGATTATCTTCTTTTCTCGGTCCAATTCTTACTTGGAGGTTTCCGTTTTTTTTACTTGCCGGTATTAGTGTTATAGTCATTGTTATACTCTTTTTTGTAAAAATACCTCAACGAGGAGCAAGCGAAGATGAGTTATTAGAACTTATAGAGCTAGATTTAGAATACAGTTACCGGATCTCTAAAGAAGATCTAAAAACAATAGTTAAGAAGAAAACTAATCGTTATTTAATTATTCAGGGCTTTTTTTCAATAGTACCTGGTACAGTGTTAGTATATTTTACAACTTCAATGTTAGTACTTCAATACTTTCATCAAATTCCACCCGAAATTCAACTTCAAACAGCAACAATATTTGCTGGTATGATTGGAATCGGGTATATTCTGGGGAATAGTATATTTGCTCGTTTAGGAGACGTCTTGTTTCGTCGAAACAAAAAAAATAGAGCAAGATTAGCTACTATATGTCTGATTCTTTCAATACCATTTGCTCTTGTTTTACTTCTCTCTATACGCCCAATTGTAATTACGGAATTAAACATTAATTATCCTTCCACAATTCCACCTGATGAAATTTTTGTGTATATGTTGAGAACTATTGGTGAGATATTCGTAGCTTATCCTACATATATTATTTTTTTTATTTTTTCTTTAATGGCTTCAATGTTAGGAGCGGGGCCAGTAGCAAATAGAAATGCTGTAATGATTGATGTGAATATGCCGGAGCATAAGGGTACAGCAGCATCCTTTTTTAAGCTTTCAGAGCAGACAAGTAAAGGAATAACATTACTAATTTCATATACCTTAATTTCCATTTTTGGAAGTATCTTTAATATGATTTTTTTTAGTATATTTTTCTGGTTCCCTGCTGCTGTTTACTGGTTACTAGCAAGTAGAAACGTAGAAACAGATATGAATCTTAAATCGAGAATTTTGTCAGAAAGAAAACAAGTGAGCTTAATTGATTATATATTTGAATTAGAAATTCAAATGGATAGAGCTATTCAAAAAGTCCAAGATTCAAAATATTATTTAGTAAATGATCAAATTAAATCTATTAAATTACTAAATGATGCATTAAAGATTTTTAAATTCTGTGAACGTGAAGGAGTCTCTCGTAGTATTACAAATATTGAAAAAAAAGCACATATTATGTATTTACGAGTTCTGTTAATTAAGCATGAAACAAATACTATATACAAAATACTTAACCAAGAAGATTTATCGACAGATAAAAAAAAACTTTTAATAAGAGATTTAAGACAAATTTATGTTAAAATAAGCGAATGGGAGAAAAGTACATTTGGAGAAATCCAAACTTATTATGAAGATGCTTATTTAAAAATTATTGAAGCAAGGTTAAATCGAAAACAAAATCTATTTAAGGGATTAAGAAGCATATTAGAAGCAATCAAAATTTATGAACGAGTTAAATACTTATTGAGTGAAAGACTTGAAATTGTCACCGAAAAACATAAGTTGACAGAAGAAGAATCTATTGTACGTGATAGAGAACAAGAATTGTTTAACAAATGCTCTGAATCCTTAAATGCTACAATAAAACTAAAAGAAGAAATAGAAAGTACTCTTAACCAGCTAAATGAAAAAGGAGTTGAGTTCGAAGATTTACAGAAAATTTCTGATCTTGCAGAGGAATATGATATAGATCTCTATGAAGTAATTGTTGATACATTCCAAAAAGATAACAAGACAAGGAAGGCTCTCATTGAAACACTTGACAAAATTGATTACATTTTTAGCCAATATGATGAATGGAAGGAAGTAGAACTGAAAGTTTTTTGAAGAACGTTAATTATTAAGTTCACATTTTAATAACTCATTCATTTCAGACCGTTCATCTTTAGAAAGCTCCCGTGAGGATTTACCTTTATTATAAGCATAATCGGGAGATTCTGGATTAAAACATAAATTAACCAATAAAATCAGACAATTTCTAACTCGTATTGCATTTGATATTTCTTTATCGAGCTCCTTCATTAATTTAATTAGAGCCTTATATCTCTTTACCTCGCTATTGTCATAAATTTCCAGTATTTTGTCGAAACAATCTGCCATTTTAAAAATATAATCTTGGAATTATATTCTATTCTTTGCGTTCTCTACACTGCTTAAGCAAATACATAATGAATCACATATTTATAGATAACTATTGTCCTACTTTTCATAGGAAGAATCTGAAGGAATGTATGTGGATCTAAACTTATTTATTGAAAAATTTGTCTAAAAAGGGTTTTTCATTTCCACAAATATCAAACCCATTCTTTTCGGAAATATACCAATTCGATCTCTATTTTTGATTTCTTCCCCGAATGTAGAATATTTATTATTTAAAAAAACATGACTTACTTCCTCTTGTATAATATTTAATTTATTTAAAACATCCGTTACCGTTTTTATTTCATCTATTTCGATATGCAATGTGGTTGGAAGTGCTGGATCGCTTTTTGATTGGGAGATTTTTCCTCTTAAATCTCCATATAGTTTTACCAATATTGACATGTTATATTACCATAAAAACTGAGTAATTTAATTGAAAAAATAATAAATAAAACTATTATGACATTAATTAATGCAAAAATGTATTATATTAAGAAAACAACTAGCCAGCTTGAATTTAAATTTTCCTTTTATGAATTAAAAATTAAACTTTGCTAAAAATGATGAGAGTATCTTGAAATTTAAACTTCAATACTTTGAACAAAACTTTCAATAGCTTGTTCTAAGTCAATGATATCTTCTACATCTTTAATTTCAGAGCTAGCTAACTTGGCAAGGAATTCTTTAAGCAATTTCTCTTTTGATTTATCAGTAGGAAATAATAAACTGGCTTTATAATGCTCCCAATCGAGAATATTAGTAAAGATTAAGAACAATACCTCGACGTGTGAATATTCAATTAATCCTTGAAGCTTCTCTCTGGTAATCATTATTTTTGTATGATCAGTATAAAAATCTGATAAATCATCATAATAATTAGTTAACCGAGCGATATTATCGAGTTGAGTTCGCAGAGCAGCTTGATTAATGGGGCTATCTTCATCTCTATACATGATATCAAAATATGTATTAATAAAATCTTTTAATTTCTGGAGCTTTTGTTGGAAAACACGAGTCTTTACAATGCGTTCGAACATAGGTGATTCTTTATAGCGGTAAAACTTTAATTCAAATTTAACGATATCTAATATATCGAAAAATAATTCACGTATGTCGATTCCTTCTGTCATATATCTCCTCTCTAATAAGTTCTTATTAATATATTTAGTTATTATAAAAAAATATTTCTATAATAATACAATTCTAAATAAATTAACGAGTATTTATATTTTTATTTTTAGGACTTAAATAACATAAATCTAATTTTTCAAATTCAAAGCAAAAATATTAAATTTTAAGGGGAAATGTACGATCAGGAATTATTGGTTCAATATGTCTAGAAGGAATTATCAATCTTTCGTTTCTTTTAACTAGTTTCTTGAATCCCATAGCTTTAGTATGAATTTTAATAATTCTGATTGGGCATCTAATCATGAAATTCATATTATCACGTAGCAATTTTCTTAATTGCAGAAATTCTGAAAAGAATCGATTAGCTTTTTTCTGTGATTTTTTTCTTTCGAAAGAGATAAAACGTTCACTAACATGGGATAAATTTGCTGTATCTTGAAAACAGTAATAATTTGATGCTCTTAAAGCCCATTTTATTGCTTCCAATTGATATTTTGTTGGTTTTAATCCTTTAAGAAATGATATTGCTAAAGAGAAAAGAGAAATCATTAGATTCATAACAATACTTTTAAACATTTCTTGGATAGTTATTTGAATTCTTGGTCTAATTTTTTCTCTTAAATCTTCACCGTATAAAATAATACTATTTAATAAAACATTACCTAATACAATTTTACGTGGTGCAAAAATAGAAGAAAATACTCTATTAACTCGGAAAATTTTATGAAAGATAAGATTTTCCCAGTACTTCTTTTTAGTTAAAAAATGACTTATAAAAATGCCTGTTGTTTGGTTAACCACACTCAAAATCTTTTTCGAAAATCGTTTACTATAATCTCTAAACTTATACTTAATTTCTAACGAAATAAAATACTTCTCAATTTCTTTAATATGACGGTTTGAAACTCTATCTTTAAAAATAATTAATAAATCGCAATCTGATATTGCCGTTACTTCATTTTTTTCTCTTTGACTACCAAATAAAACAATTGATAGGATTTTATTAATTCCAATTTCTTTATTGATTAGTGTTATAACATCTTTAATATAGTCACGAGTATGTTCATTGATTCCATAGAAATCGATTTTATCCTTGATTTGCCGGTTAGTTTCAACGATACTAGTGTCTTGCAAGATAAATCATTAAAATTAGCTGGATATTAAATAATAGATTATTTTTCTTTTTTTTTAAATTATGATAAATTTGGGAAAATTTTCAATTGTGTTTATCGGAAATATGAATCCGACTCCTTATCTTCTCGGGGTGGTCTCATGAATTGATCCGCTTGTTTTTTAAATGATTCGAAAATACTCTCCATTTCTTTAATCTTTTCATTTAACTTACTAAAATCCATATCAAGCGAGAAATATTCTTTTAATAGTGTAACAAGACCTTTAGAACTACGAGGATCTAATGTCATCATTGGCATAGGTAAAGTCTCTGCTAATAAACATATTCCTGGAGCATAACCATTTGCTCCCGCCCATGCTGGTAAAATACCATTTGCGCCTGAAATATATCCACCTTCATATAACTTAGTGTTGTCATACTCTAGAAATGTTTGGACAAGATCTTGATCAGTACCACATACATATATTAATGGATTATCATGAACTATATCGGTAATCATAGCTCCGGTACTTAAGTACATATTTATTTTTCCTCCTGTAAGGTTATGCATTTCTTCGCAAAAAGCTTTTGAAAATTCAAATACACCAGTTGGACTTTGTGGTTGATAAGAAGCTGTTAATATAAAAAAATCGTTTCCTTTTTCACTCTCAGCGGATTTATAATATAATTTCGCCATTGGTATTTCTAAGGATCCTTTCTCTACAATTGATTTAGGAGGAAAATCAAAACATTGAATATCTAAAAATTCTTTCGCGTTTAATGATTCTTGTATTGATGTGATTGCTAATTTAGCAACTAAAGCAATTCCAGGCCATCCTATTAGAATAATTGGATTCTTAATGTTTTCTCTTTCTAATTCAAACTTCTTCTCTATATTTATATACATTTTTATCTCTAATTCTTATGTAAATTATTCCTTTATAAATGAAAGGTTCTCACCACATCGAGGGCAAAATTTCTTCGGACTATCAATTATAACCCCACAAAATGGACAATAAAATCTTCCTTGTATTTCCAATTTTATTTCTGGAGGAATAGGGGCAATTAATTCTTTTGATTCTTGTTGTTTTGGATATTGTTCCCTATAGATTTCTGTCACAGGAGAATATCCTATTTGATGTTGTTTAATTAAATCTCGCTTAGCTTTTAAACATGAAAATAATACAGTTAATAAACAAATAAAAAGTGGTGCAAAAATGATATCCACAAGACTAATAAGAAGATTAAACAAAAATATCATAGTATAATTCCTTGTTGCAGGATCATGCCAACTATTAAAACTTGAAATAAAAATTGCTGAATCAGTGTTAAGAAGAATATTAAATAATAGATTAACAAAATAACTTACTATATATATAATTAGCACATTCACAATAAATACTCCAATTATCTTCCAAAATGCACCCTTAGCGATCGATCGAGCTTCTGAAATTGGTTTTTTATTCCCGTCCATATTAAAAGTGAATACTAAAAAAATGAAGAATCCAAATATTATAACCGCAGGTACAAATAATAATATAGAGCTTAATGGTAACAAGATTCCAATTATTAGAATTACTAGAAATATTTTTTTATTAAATGCTAGTTTAAAAGATTCTTTAAGACTTATATCTTCTTTCATAAATCTTTTAAAAACATAAGCACTAACAGAGCACATAGCAATTGTAATGATAGTTGCTCCAATAAGGTTTTGGAGAAAGAGGAGAATAATATCTAAAAACAAAAAATAAGCAAGAAAGTTCCATTCAGCATCTGTGAGAGTGATATTTTCAAAAAATTTGTCCATTATTGCGGTATATGTTGCTCCCAAATTGTTAATAAATAACCGAAAATCTGTCAACAAAAATATATCTAAAGTAATCAATAATACTTGAAAAAAGGCTAAAGGAAGGATGAGAGTTCCATAACTTTGAATAAATAATCTAAATCCATCTCTTAATATATCGCTGAAGCGTTTATTTGCTAAATACGCCAGTCTCTGTGTAGTATACTCCATACTTCTATTAAAAATCTACTTTCTTTTTATATTATTATATAATTAATTAAATAAAGATATAATAGTATAAGATATTCAATACAATAGAAGGTATTTTCTCAATTAAGTATTACTAATTGTTATTCATTTATTTCATGATAATAAAAAAACGACCAAGTCGTCAAATTCCCGGTATAATTTCGTATTTGAAGTTATTTTCTTCAAAAAAACTTGCTTATTCAATCTTATTTGGCACACCCATTATTTTAGGTTTATTATCATTAATCTTGAGTAATATATGGATAAATGGATTTGATATACTTCATTATATCCGGTTTACTTCTCTTTTTTTGCTTTCTTCTATATTTGGTAGTTTTGTTTCGGTTATACTTTATTCAAGAAAGAGTCCACTTCTGAGTTTACCCCCAAAAGGATGGTCAATTCAAATGAATGCTTTTTTCAGTTTAGTAATTGAAATTACACTAATTTTAGGCCAATTAGTTGCTATTATTCTAAATAATATTGAGTATCAAGAAGTTTTTCTCATATTAGGAGCAATATTATCATATATCATAGCTTTTGTAATTCATTTCTCATTTATAACTGTAGGAAGACTAGGGAATTTAATTCTATCTTTGGTTCAGCCTGTAACAGTAATAATTCTATATAGTTTATACATAGGACAATTTACTGTTGAATTTCTTATCAGAGCAATGATATTTTTCATTATTTGTGCCTTGTTATTTGCAATCCCGTATAGAAGAGGATTATTCCGAGTAAGTAATATTTATCAAGAAGTTACTGGAATGAAGGGATACGCATTTATTAGAGCTTTTACTTTATCTATGTTAACAGATGATAATGATGGATTAATAGAACAATATTTTGATGATGTTGGAATTGAATCTGAAATAAAAATTCAATATTTAATAATCCGTACTATTAAAACTAAAAAGATCAAAGGATTATTCATAGTCCCAAATATTCATTTTGGACCTTTTAAGACTTGTGGGTCATCCGACTTACCTGAACATATTTATACAACATTTCAAGATATTCCTGGAATTACAGTTTATCATACTACAAATGACCATACCCAAAATTTAACCACCCAAAAAAATGTTGAAAAAGTGATTAAAAGAATCAAAAAAGATATTAGTGATATTATAGAAAATAAGGAAAATCAATGGGTTAAAGAAGTGAAAGATTTCACAAGAAAGATCTCAAATTCAGCTAAACTTATTGGTACAGAAATCGATAATGTCCCAATTGTCTTTATTACTAGACATCCACTTCCATCTGATGATATCGAGATGGAGGTTGGAGATTATATAAGAAAAATAGCTTTATCTAATAATTATAAGGAAATTATTATTGTTGACTCTCATAATGCCATAATAGGGGATGAGGTACTAATTAAAAAAGAGAGTATCGAAGCAAATGATTTAATTGATGTTGCTAAAAAGTATATGGAGAGTGATACTGTCAAAAAGATCCAAAAGACGCAAATGTTTTATGGTGTAGTGAAAGATCCATTGAAAAAATATACTGAAAATGAAGGTATTGGTGTTGGAGGTTTAGTACTTCATTTATTTAAAAATACTGTTACAAATCATAAAACAGCATTAATTCATTTTGATGGAAACAACGCTTATGTCGATGTCCGGTCAAATATACTTAATTTTCTTCAAAATCGGGGTATAGAAAAAGGAGAAATTACAACCTCAGATTCCCATACAGTCGCTCGCCAATTTTCAAACCGTGGTTATTCCCCAATTGGAGATAAAATAAAAACTGATTTTATTCTTCAAAAGTTAGAAACAATGATTGAAGAAGCTGAAATGGATTTAGAACCAGTTGAATTCCGTTACAAAGAATCAACTGAAAGAGTTAAGATATGGGGGAATCCACTCTATTTCAATGCAATAATAGAGACGCTACAGGCATGTATTAAAGTCTCTCAAAGTCTATTGACGATTAGTTTAATTGGCCCAACATTCTTGTCCTTAATTTTATTAATATTTTTATATACTCTTTAAATTCCTTTTGAATAATTCCTCATAAAAAATTCAATATTTATATAATCCTCTCTCTTAATTTTTACTTATACTAATAAAATTAAAAATTCACGAAAATGGCTCTAAATCCTTTAGATGTTTTGAATGGTGTTTTTTCTCTTATTTTTGTGGTAATATCTTTATTTGTTGGTCTCGTAATCCTTACTAGGTATTTTAAATATAAAGAAAAGATTTATTTCTTAGTAGGAAGCACTTATATGCTAATATCAAGTCCGTGGTGGCCATCATGCATTTCTTTTCTTGTTGCGATATCAAATGGCGTCGGAATTCCATCTCAGGTATACTTTTTAATTGGAAATGTTTTGACTCCGATTGCAATAGTTCTTTGGTTATTAGCTTTTACAGAATTCTTATATACTGAAAAACGTAAATTGTTTCTATTGATATTTACCATTATTGGCGTAATTTTTGAGATCTTATTCTTCATTTTCCTATTTTTGAATCCAAGTGTTATAGGGCAATTGAATGGTCCTGTTGATGTTAATTATGAATCTTTTATAATGATATTTTTAATAATATTTCTATCAATTGTTGTAATTTCTGGCTTTTTATTTGCTAATCTGTCCCTAAAATCGAAGGATCCTGAAGTAAAGCTTAAAGGTAAACTATTAATAATAGCATATGTTACTTTCGCAGTTGGAGCTTTATTAGATTCAGCCATACCTTTAAATGAAGTTCTGATAATTATTACTAGACTAATTTTGATTGCTAGTGCAATTTGTTGGTACGGAGGTTTTATATTGCCCAAATGGATGAAAAAATTCTTTTTAAGAAAGCCCCAATAAAGAGTTTTTAATTTCATTTTTTTTTATAATACATCCATAATACGTCTGTATTATTTAGATTCATATTTTTTTTCATTCCATTCTTTCTTAACAAATCATCTAATTTTATGAATTGATATGTTGAGTTCTGAAATAGATAAATTGGCGAAGGTGACATTAATAGGATATCCTGCTACAGGAAAAACAACTTTGGCGAAACTTTTAGCTCAAAATGAAATAGATCGGTTATACTTTCCTACTCATGGTTTAGATTTAAAAACAATTAAGGTGGACAATTACATTTTAAGACTATGGGATCTTGGTGGTCAACAGAGTTATCTTAAAACATATTCCAGAGATTATCTTTTAGGATCTGATATTATATTAATTGTTACCGACTCTACGCCTAGAAATGTATTAAATTCAAGAGAACTAATTAATTATGCTTGCCATTTTGTAGGAAAAGATTGCCCTATAATAGCTATCGCAAATAAGCAGGATTTAGTAAAAGCAGATGGCCGAATGGATTATAAGAGAGTTGAGGATATACTACACATTAAAACATATGGTCTAACAGCAATAAATCCTTCAGAACGAATGAAATTAATGAATCTTATTAAAAAAGAATTAGATAAAATAGCAATAAGGAGGAGAAGAGGAAAAGAATGAAATTTACCGAAAATGAGATTTTTGGAGCAGCTTTAATTGGATTTGATATGATTGATGGTCCATTTCTTAAATGGAAAAAAGAATATTCTAAGGTTGGAAAGGGTGTAAGCCTAGACGATTTTGCTATGAATTTTTACCTAGCTTTTCGTGGTGGAAATGAATCAGTTAAAAAGCCTAGGGCAATATTATATGACAAATTCTACATTGTTGCGTTCCCTAGAGATCTAGAACTCTGTTGCCTTTTTATGAAGCCAGATAACATTGATAATAATATAAATCAATTAAATAAAATAGCTTCCAGATTAATTACTGAAATGGATGTATATGAAGAAGAAGACACTAGTGTTAAAGAAGCTGATTCAGATGAAAATACAATCGATGAAATAAAAAGATTAATTCCTAATTTATTGAATGGCACTAAAATGTCAACTCCAGAATTGAGGCGATACTTTCAATTAAGTAACTCACAAATTTGGAAAGTAATGTCAGATTTAGAAAGTTCAAAGAAAATCAGACGCGCCGATAAAAAGGGTAGGTCTGTAATTTGGACTACAAATTAAATTCTTTTTTATAAAATTATCTTTTTTTAATTTTATCTTGTCCTATGTTCCCACTTTCCAATATTTTTTGTGTAATACCTTGAGAACATTATATAACATATATCAGGTAAATCTTTTTCTATATTATTTACTGTAATGAATCTAAGTATATGGTTTATTAAAAATATTCCAACAAATTATATATGATAACTATCTATATTTTTAGATAAATTTGCTCCAGAGAATCTTATATCTATACCATTTTTTTCAGTATATAAAATTTCGATGAAAATCTTTGGGAAAATTTCTTTTTTAATTCTCCACCCAGTATCAGTTTTCCACACTTCTGCTCCAAGAAAGGATGCTAAATTTCCTCGATCAATTCCTTTTAAGAATTTGAAAGGTTCACTTCTTTGCTTCAAAACAGTCTCCATTAATTCAGTCTTTACATCATAATTTTGCTCAAAGGGTTTTTGTCCCTTAATTTTTCTTTCTATGAGATCCATAATAATATCAACGAATGTGGCACTATCTTCTCCTGGAACCCAGAAACTTCGATTCCCTGAGAAGTAAAATTTAAATTCAGCTTCAATACCATCACCAAATTCATCCCCAAAATAAGAATATACCATATGTATATTTACTTCAGGGAAGAATTCAATAGAAATTGTCCAATCTTCGCTAAAACCAATATTTTCAATTTTTCCACCAAGCTGATTAGTAACAATATCTTTTAACATATCCATATCTAAATTTACAAAAAGATGATATTTCATTTTGCTAATATCTTCAAGCTCTTTCTCATGCGGACCTCTAACACCTGTAGCATCAATCTGTCCTACCGTCCAAAATTTCCTTTTTAACATATTGACTTTAATTATTCTCTTTTTTTGAATTTTCCTATAAAAAACCCTTGAGTATGATGAATAGAGGGAAATAACCTTCCTGTTCCTGGTATCGTACGATTCTCGATCTTATAACTTGGCGAAATCCAATCTGGTAAATCTAAAGGATCAAATCTGTCTAGGTAATTTAAAATTTGATATTCTCCTTCTTCTGGATAAAGACTACAAGTACAATATAATAATATTCCTTTTGGTTTTAATAATTTTAAGGCACTATCAAGCAACTTTTTTTGTAAAGTTAAATTCTGCTGTAAAAATTTCTCATTTTGTCTCCATTTTAATTCTGGATTCCTCAAGAAAGTACCAGATCCAGTGCAAGGAGCATCAAGTAAAATCAGATCAAAATAATTTTGATATCGAATAGGGAAAATAATACTATCTGTATTTATGATATGTGTATTCAGAACATTTAACTGTTTCAACAAATTTTTCATAATTTTTGCCCTTTCAAGCAGAAATTCTCCCCCCAATATATTACCCTTGTTATTCATAAACTGAGCTATTAAGTTCGTTTTAATACCAGGAGCAGCGCACATATCACATATTTTATCATTTTTTTGTGGTGATAATAAGTGAATGGCAATTGCGGAAGCTTTATCTTGAAAAATAAGATATCCTCTTTGATAAAATGAAGATCTTATAACTCTATTTTTTTGAGAGATTGGTATCCAAAATAATTCTGGAATATCAGAATCTCTACGGTAAACTACTTTATTCTTGTTAAAATTCTCTTTGATTTGTTCTAATAAATCTTCATATACTAAATTTTTTTGCAGATTATTAATACGTAGAGTAATCTCAATTCTATTTTCTGTTCCATTCATAAATTTAACATTATCTTTGATATAATCAATACTCATTACAGGCAGCAAGTGATCAATCATGAAGCTAGGAATTGCTTCCAAAATACTGAGTTTTTCTTTTTCATTCTTATACCTAATGGATTTACTTAAAGAAAAATTATTGACTTTAACTAGGAATTTTTTATCTAATCCTTCTATTTCTTTACTTAACTCTTTCTCTGAAGCATTTTCCCATAATATTCTATAGGTAACATATAAAAAAGAAGATAATCTATCACTATCAATAGGATAAGAGCTCTTTAGAATCCTTCTGATAATGTAGTTTAATTTATTCCAAAATCGAATGATTTCAGTGTAATAATGAGTTATAGCAATGTTTTTTCTTAAATTTAATGGTAAAGGGCTAGTACTCCTATTGATAAATCTTGAAACTAGTTCCGTAATTATTTGAATATCTTCTTTTTTAATCTCAAATCCACTCAAAATGAAGTGATTCAATATAAAGAGAATAATATTAAAAAAAATTATTTAAATTTTAATTTTTACTCCAATGTTGCTGGGATTAAGAGTTCTTTTCTTTTTAGTTCAATTATAGTAGTAATTATCTCATCTCTTGAAGCTTTTCCCCCTGCTAATACGAAATTTAATAATGAGGATATAAAGAAAAATTTGCGCTCCTTTTGAAGTTGTTCAGCTACTTCAATAAGAGTTTTCTCTAATCCTTTATGCTTGATAACTCCATAGTGTTTTGCTAATTGCAGAGGATAAATCAATGAAATATTGAAATATTTCTCAATCATATTCTCTGCTTCTCTGAAAGGAGTGACATCTCCCGTAAAATTGTCTAATAATGGACTAAATCTCTTCTCAAAATGTTCTGTAAATAACCATTGGCTTTCTTTTAGTTTTTCAGATGGAGTACCATCTAATATTAATGCGACTCTGACAAAATCACCATCAGCAATTACGATCTTAAAATCACCATAATCCATTTCAAATTCTTGCCCTTTAGCCGCTGTTGAACCTTTTTTAATCTCTGTTCTAAATTGCGAAATTGCCTGAAGGAACCCAGAAATAAGATCTGAATCAATTCCCTCTAAAGATATTTGCCTGTTAAATATTGACACGCCAACATTCTTATGTATAATCATTATATATGAAATTTTTACTAAATCATCCAAGGTTTTTGCCTCTCCTGCCCAGAACTTTCTTAATCTTGAACGTCGAATCTGCCGAACGGTCACTATTGAAGCTATAGCGGCAGCTCCGATTATTATGTAGGGTAAAAATCTCATAAAATTATCAATAAATAGCATGAATTCATCTACAATTCGGATAACTCCTGATTGTATTTCTTTTGCAGCATAAAATCCCGATTCTGTGAATCTAGCTCGAATTGAATATCCACTTCCAGTACTCGATAGTTGTAATGTCGTGGTTGCTATACCTTCGTTATTCGATGTTGATGATGTTTCATATATTGGGGTGCCACTTGGATTTAATACTTCAAAAATAATATCAACATCCTCTAAGGGTTTTCCTCCAGCTTCAGTTATTCTAACTTCCAAATAGGTTGTTCCTTTCATATATTGAGAAGCAGGGCTTTCTACAAATTCTAATATGGGATCTATTTTGAATCTCTCATAAGTACCATTCACATCAAAACGAACAGCATGCCAAAGTGAAGTCACATTGAATTCAAAAAATCCTTGAGAAATAACAGCATTATCAATTTCTCCTTCCCAAATTCCACTTCCAATTCCAGTATCAACTATGTCTATTCCAAAATTCTGTAATCCAATATC
>CP070831.1:2574921-2582456 GCA_020344955.1 Promethearchaeota archaeon
CTAACCTTGAAAAGTTAAATCGTGGAAATGCAAAATTATTTTGGAGGGAATTTTTTGTAAATAAGAAGTTCCAACAAGGAAGAGCTTTATATGATTCTAAAGTCTCTTATATTAATAGTGATTATTATACTATTGGGCCAGGTTCTACAGACTATGATTTTGAACGCAAAAATCTTTTAACATATTGTCTTCTGGGTGATCCTGAGCTTGATATCTATACTAATAAGCCAAAAATCGCATTAAATCCATTTATCGATAATATATATGAAGGTCAACTAGTATCCATTACTATTCGAGATATGAATAATATAGTTGTCCCTTATGCAAGAGTCCATTTAGAAAGTGCAGATGGAAAATACCATACTGTATATGCAGATGAAAATGGCTTAGCAAATTTTCGACTTCCTGCCCAAGAAAATGAATTTTATAATGTAACAATTACAGGGCACAATTTAATTCCATCATATTTCAATTTTACTACACTTCCAGATGATACAGTTCCTCAGTTTATTGGGGTAGAATATAGCCCAAAAAATCCTATAACTTCGGATATACCAACTTTTACGGTTCAAGCTCAAGATAATAAATCAGGAATAGAATGTGCATATATATTTTTATCTAAAAATAATTTCACTGATTTTACTTATTATGGTTTATCAAATAACTTTGATGAAAATAAAGAAATATTACCCATCCTCACTGAAAGACTAACTCCAGGTGTTTATGATTATTTTATTGTGACTCGAGATTACGCAAATAATACATTAGTTATTCAAAATTCCACATTCAAATTTTCGATACCTAATCATATAATCGATTATATAATTCCTATCTCAATTATTATGATTATAGCAATAGTAGGAATTTCTGTTTTCATTTTATTGAAAGGGATAAAGAAGCATAATCATAGTTTAAAAAGAATTTAGATAATATAATAACCTTAAATATTATTTATTTTTTACTAGAATTACTTTTTTTCAACTCTAAAAGATACAAAATGGAACTAATTGCTCCAAAGATACCTTGTATTATCAAGGCTAATGAAATTAAAAAGACGGCTAAATAGTCATTAAAAACAAATAAAAAGATAATGATAAAGACACCAGCTAATGTGAATTTTAATATTGAAGATATTTCACTGATTGCTATTTTCCATGCTTTAGAATTTTTTAGTCGAACTTTGATTTCTTTTTGATACTCCTCTTCTCCAACATCCTTTATGTACCAGCTTCCTTCGATATTATTAGCAAAAAGTAGAAGACTCCACCATAAAATAAAGAAACTAAAATAGAAGTCTAAAGAGCCCAATATTACAATTGGTATTTGCATAAGAATCATACCTCTCCATCCTATCTTACGAGCGAGCTTATTCGTCTCTAACTTTAATTCCTTAGTAACATATCTCGTACTTAGCATATCAAGTAATCGCCCTATAATAGTTATCACTGCATTTATTAAAAACTGGTACCATTGTGTATCTTGAAGTATCAATTGATAAATCATGATTAAAAGCTCTCTGTTATCTAATCCTTTTAAATTTTACGTCCAAAGCCGAAAAGTTTAATTATTAGCTTTTATTATTCCTATTTACTTCTAACCA
The DNA here is from genome assembly GCA_020344955.1 of Promethearchaeota archaeon. Lineage (GTDB taxonomy): Archaea > Asgardarchaeota > Lokiarchaeia > Sigyniarchaeales > SOKP01 > Loki-b32. Next base: position 2,576,522 of record CP070831.1, read on the forward strand.
TATAAGTAGGTATTTTCTTATAAAATAACCGACCTTATAAAATGGTTCAGAATTATATTTATAACCACATAAATTAGTAGCATTTCGCTACTGCGCTGGAACCATCCGAACCCGGAAGTTAAACTTGTTTCGCGTTGTAGATAGTACTTTAGTTGCGATCTATGGGAAACTACAAACTGTAAGTTAGCTTACGGTCATGGCATACAAGGAAAATACCCGGTCACGCCTTTTTATGTGGTTATACTTGGAATACCTTTTTAAGTTTATCTAAAATTAAATTTTTAAACAATAAATTATATCTCTAATTAAAATGGAATAAATCTTAGTCTGAAACCTTGCCTAAAAAATACATTGTTGTAATAAAAACTATTGGAAGAAAATGGTTTATAATCCTTATAGCTATTATCCTTATTGTAGCAATTTATAACCCAATAGCTGCTATTTGGATGTCTGGTATCACATTAGTACTGTTTTTATTATCGTATATTCCGAATTTGTTTTTCAAAAGAAAGCTCAATAAATTTATGAAAAAATATTATAAAATAGAAGATGAATTAATTGCCAGGAAATTCAATAAATCATTACAAAAAATTCAAGACATAATGTTTGAATTATCTCAAAAACAAGAAAAGAAGGATTGGTTAATTATTTTCTTAAATAAACAGTATGTTTATTATCATGGAAAATCTATTCTAAAATTTGAAGAAGTGTATAACAAAGGGTATACCGAGAAAGAAATCCTTGATAATCTAAAAGATTTTAAAGTAACAACTAGGGCAGAAATTAAAGTAATTAAAGATAGTTTGGTTAAACTTAACAGACTTAAGGAAAGAGAGATTTCTGTAAAAGAACATAAAGACAAGCAACGTTTTGCTTAATTTAAATATAATAAACTATCTTCGTCTCCTACCTTTTTTTACTGCAGAAAATTCAATGATTATTCCTAATAAAGGTTCAGTATTCATATATGCATATTTTAAACCTATTATTTTACCAGATTGTATTATTTCTATTCCTTCTTTTTCAAATTTATTTATAACAGCTGGCAAATCATCAACATTATAGCGTATATGATGCAATCCTTCTCTACCTTGCGCTAAAAACTCTTGATGAATAGATTCCCCACTTTCAGGTTGTACTAATTCAATCTCTACTCCATTAAAAAGTTGACTAAATGCGCCAGTAGCTGTCCATTTCGTCTCCTTTCCTCGAAGTAGAATTTTCATTTCAAGTGGACCCAATACTGTGAATTTGGGAATTCCAAAAAATTGTTCCATCAAACTCGCTTGTTTTCTAACATCTTTATATACAAAACCTAATTGGCTAATTTTAAGATTATCAAAATCAAAATTACTATCTGTTTGCATTTTATTTCAATGTAAATCCTGTTTTATAAATTATATTTTTTTAAATTTGTATAAATAGATTTATTTTAGAATTTGAAAAATAAGTAAAAAAGAATAAAAAAAAAAATTTAGTCTATCTCTCCAAAATCTAAATCGAAGCTAAAATATTTTCTTATTGGTCTTTTTACATTCCAAACACACTTAAGCCCTCGTTCAAACTGAACGAGATCACCTTTGGTAAATTCAATTTTATCTCCAGTATCAGAATCTGTCACCTCCACCTCTCCATCTAAAATATAACATGTTTCTGTATCACCGTATGACCAATCAAATTCACTAACCTCCTTACTCCAAGTTCCCCATGATTTTACCTGTAATTTATCTAATTCATCTTCAGTTGGAATTTTCTTTTTCATTTTCATAAAATAGCACCTTATGTATATGTATTAATATTTCTAAAAAAATTCTTGGAGTATTTATTATATAGACATTAATAAAATTTATTTTGAAAACCCATTTTTATTGATTTAAGCTCTGAGAAACAATAAAAAACAAAAACAAAAGATTATTATTCAATTCAATTAATTTCAAAATATCGTTTCAAAAAAGAATATTAATACGTTTTATGATTATAATTATAACATAAATAATTTACAATCTTCAAGAAAAGCTCCAGAAGAGTAAAATTTAAGAATTTTCGCCCAAAAAACAAAGAAGAGAATACCACGATGCCACAAAAATTCATTCTTAAGATTCTTACAGCGGGAGAGGGTGGTGTGGGAAAAACAACGCTTCTCCACCGATATGTGGAAGGTAAATTTTCAGCAGAAACAAAAATGACAATTGGAGTCGAATTTTTTTTAAAAGAGACTAAAATTGATTCGAATCAATGCACTCTACAGTTATGGGACTTTGGTGGACAAGAAAGATTTCGATTTTTGCTTGAAAGTTATGTGTTGGGAGCTAAAGGCGCTTTACTAATGTTTGACCTCACTAGGATAACAACATTAGAAAATTTGGAACAATGGGTTAATATTGTACGGAAAGGTGACCCCAACCTTCCCATTTTATTTCTAGGTACTAAATTGGATTTAGAAAATGAGATTATGGTTGACGATAATTATGCAAAATCTTTTTTAAATGACTTTGATTTGATTGATTTTTTGAAAATCTCTTCAAAGACAGGCGAAAATGTTACTAAAGCTTTCGATATTTTAACAAGAAAAATTTTAGAGCGCCAGACATATTGAAATCCTCAGTAAATTTAGTAGTTATCGACTCTAATTTCATTTTATTACCTTTTCAATTTAAAATTGATTACTTCAGTGAAATTAGGATAAAAATTGAAGGTCATATAAGATTTATAATATTTCAACAGATTTTTAATGAATTAGATTCTAAAAGAAAAAGGAGTCCAAAAGCTACTAATTTTGCTCGGTTCTATGACTCAGGACTTTTATATTTAGAAGAAAATAAGAAAAAGTATGAAATAATAATTTCTAAAGATTTAAAGAGAGAGAATGAGACTACCGATGATTTTGTAATTAGAATGTTAAATAATCTAAAAATTGAAAGTCGAAATGTCTATTTAGCAACTAATGACGTAGCATTACGTAAAAAAGCAAAATTAATAGACATTAGTACAATATTTTTAAGACAGAAGAAATATCTATCCATTGAAAGAGCTTAAAAACTATAAAATATTTAGTACATTTTAAATTTTCAAAAAATAATATTTATACTCTAGTATTTCCTAGATTAATTTAAAATCGAAATCTATAATTATTATATCAATTTGAGAAAAAGATGCCTAAATCCATACTTTTAAAAGTAATAACAGCGGGGGAAGGTGGAGTAGGCAAAACTACACTCCTCTATCGATATATTGAAGGCAGATTTTTAGCTGACACACGGATGACTATAGGAGTAGAATTTTTCCTCAAAGAACTTAAAATAGGAGGAAGGAAGATATTACTTCAGGTATGGGATTTTGGTGGTCAAGATCATTTTAGACCACTTTTAAAAAATTATGCAAGGGGAGCAAGAGGTGCTTTATTACTATTTGATCTAACCAGAATTTCAAGTTTGCAAAAGATAGATCAATGGGTTAATATTTGTAGGGAAGAAAATCCAGAAATTCCAATTATTTTTTTAGGTACTAAATTGGATTTAGAGGATGAAATTACTGTTGATGATAGTTATGCGTTAAAATTCAAGGAAGATTTCAATTTTTTCGAATATTTAAAGATCTCTTCTAAAACTGGTGAAAATGTCAATAAAGCTTTTGAATTGTTAGCAAGAAAACTTGTAGAAACTCTATAATCTACTTATTATAATTCTTTTTATGCTTTCCTTACTCAAGTCAACGGGATTATTTTTTAAACCAGCTAGATCTACAATTTTATCAACATCTTCTGTCTTTATGCCATATTTCATTAATCGATCAATTTCCAACTCTTTAGTCCAAGATTCAAGAGTTTCTATTAAACTGATGCAATATTCATGAATTTTATCATCTTTTATATAACTTTGTCCTGTTAAAAGTGCCCCGATTTCTGCGTATTTTTTTAATCCTAATTTTCCTTCTGGTCCTCTTTTTTCCAAGGTTTCAATATTCACTTTGGTAGCTTCAGCTAGAAGAGTTCCACAAACGACGCCATGAGGAATTCTGAATAGACCTCCAATTGGAGAAGCTAATCCATGTACTATCCCTAGGCCTGCATTAGCAAGAGCAATTCCAGATATTAATGATCCATAAGCCATTGCTGATCGAATATTTAAGTCTGATCCTCCGGATGAGCATGCTAATAATAAATTTTTACTCATAAATTTCAGTCAGCTATAAGCTAAAGCATCTGTAATTGGATTCGCTTTTGAAGAGACATATGCTTCAAGCAGTTGAGTAAATGCATCCATCCCGCAAGCAGCTGAAATTGATGGTGGGCATGATATCATAAGTTCAGGGTCAATAATTGCCACATTAGGGATTAAATTATCATGACGGAGTGATTTTTTAAATCCTTTAGATCCCACTTCACTAATTACAGCATTTTTAGTTGCTTCACTTCCAGTTCCAGATGTGGTTGGAATTGCTATATATGGTATTTTCATACCATCATGAATCTTATTACCAACTCCCTCTAAATAATGTTTTATACTCTCATTTTTAGGGATCATTGCAGATATTGCTTTACCTGAGTCTGTGACGCTTCCACCGCCAATTCCAACCACTAAATCGATATCTTTCTTTCGAAATTTTGCTACAGCCTCGTCAATAAGAGTTGGAGTTGGTTCACCTGAAATTTGTGTTTCCGCAAAATTGAGTGATTTTTTCTCTAAATTAGAAACAATTTCATTCCATTTGCCGGATCTCTTAAGTGATTTCCCTCCAATTACAAAAAGAATATTTTTCCCAAAGTTTGGTATAATATTATAGAGTTCGTTCAATTTTCCAGGACCAAAAATTATGTGTGGTATTCTAGCGAAATTAAAAGGAGGAATCATATCATTTAGCTCTTATCTCTTCAAAAAATCATGGAAAATATTATATTAGACTATAAATCTCTTTATAATAGGTAAGATTTATAATTTACTCTAGATAATTTGTTTTATAACATAATTCGACTATTGGTGATTTACAATTAAAAAAGTTCATGAAAAAGATTTACAATATAGAGGTGGAGAATCTGGTGTTAAATATCTTATGAGAGGGCCATCGATAGATTGGGGAGTTATTTTACTTAAACCTGGTGAGTTAATGGGTGATAAAGCTCATGGACACAACATTCTTGATGAAACATTTTATTTCGCAGAAGGTGATGGTGTAATGATAATTGATGATAAAGAGTACGGCGCACCTCAAGGAACTGTATTTTTATGTGAACCGAAAGAAATGCATAATATCAGAAATGATTCTGATAAACCAATAAAGGTTGTATTTGTTAAATCAAGCTACTTGCCTGATGATAAGATCTGAATTATAAAAATTAAATTATAAACAGTAATTAAGTATGGCTAAAAAGAAAGGAAAAAGTAAGAGGAGAGGACCACAAGAACCACCAGTGGTTACTCGTGTTAAATTCCCTAATAAGAAATTAGGTGAAATGTACGGACGTGTAGTAGGAGTTTTTGGAAATGATCGAATGGAGGTTTTTTGTGAGGATGGCAGACACAGAATTGGCAGAATACGTGGAAAAATCAAAAAGAGAGTATGGATCAGGATTGCAGACCTTGTTATTGTGAATCCATGGGATTGGGAAACTCAAACTGATGAAAAGATGGGAAAGTGCGAGATAACATGGAGATATATGAAACATGAGATTTCTTGGCTTGAAAGGAATAATAGAATTCCAGAAATTTTAAATATCAATAATATACCTCTTTAAATATTTATTGGAATCTGAAAATATCAATAAACTCTGATTTGGAAATTAATGAAGGATCCTAATAAAAAGCAAAAATTTTTAATTTTGTAATCGTTTATTTGTATATACTTATTTTCCAAAAAGAATTTTAAAAATACCCAAATTCAAATAGGAATAGTGAGAAAAAATGGCTGATCAAGAAGAAGATGTGAAAAGAGTAGAAAA
>CP070831.1:2582556-2608709 GCA_020344955.1 Promethearchaeota archaeon
AATCTGCAAGAAATTAAAAAATTCGAAAAACAACATTCAGGTCATACAGTTGTGACCGTTGATATTAATGAAGTAAAGGGTAGTTATAGCTCTTCAAAGAATAATGAAGCTGAAAAAGTTACTCAAGAAGTAGATTAATCTCCTCATTCTTAAAATTAGAAAAAAAAAAAAAGTTTAGATTTGAATTATTTACTACTCTACTTGAGTACCGCACCATTTACAGAACTTTTCTGTTCCTGTCAGTCTACTTCCACATAGAGAACATGAATTTGCATTTGCAGGAGTAATGATTGAGGGAACACCAACCTGCCTTCCTTCTATTTTTCCTCCGCATGTAGGACAAAATTTTGCATCAGCCTTTATTGTTGAATTGCACCTTGAGCATTTGATTTCCTTTTTAACAAGTTCTGTAGGAGTGGATTTATATGGTGAGATTTTCTTTCCTTCTGGTGTTGTTGGTGCTTTAAGTTTCAACTTTTTTTGACCGCTTCTTGCTATGGCTGCTGCTATTATAATAATAACGACAACTACAAGAGCTATAATCAAAATCCATTGAATACCAATCCACCTATCTTGATAAGTAACGCCTGTATCATAACTTACATCAAAATCTATTAATGTCGATGCATCAGGAGGAGGAGCATTCATTGGTTCAAAGTAAATAAAAAAATACCAATTTCCAGAAAAAGGAACAATGAATTGGGTTGAATCCAAAGTTGTATCAACTGTATTATTAATATGAAATTCAGCTTTATTAAAATTTACAACGTTTGTAGCTGTAAAGTTAACTGCAAAGTCCACATCTATATCAATACTTCCATCATTTTCCCATACTACATAATAATCATTTGCTACTGTTATTGAAAAAGAACCACTTTCAGCCATTGTATTCGGCTTACTTACATATCTGTTATTATAATCATCAGCAATAAAAAATTCTATTGAATGACTTGAATTAAATTCATATTCAATTAATGAATCTGGTCTTAAAAACATCCAGACATACTCATAATCATTACCCTGAACATTAATTGAACCAACATTGGGTAGAAACATAGATCTAGTAGGTATATATTCAAAAGGAAGATTATGAATAGCAAAATTAATATCGACTGGGGTTGATTGAACTGAAAACGTAATTTGTTGCTCGGCTTCTATATATTCAGATTCATACCAAAATTCATTGAAATATAAAGTTTCAAAAGAGCTGTAAGTAACATAACCGGTTGCATCTGTGGAAGCAAATGGGAACCATAAAGCTACACCTGCAATAGGGAGAATTATCAATGAGATTATAATGAAAAATAATATTCCTCCCCCGATATAGACTGGACTATAATACCATGGTCTATACCAATGTCCTGCCCACCAAGGTGAATACCACCATCTCCAATACCAAGGTCTATAATACCACCAATAAGGTCTATAATACCTGCGATGTGGTCCATAATATCGATGTGTATAAGGTCCTCTAGGAGATCTTGATACTATTCGTGAAGCACCAGTTCTTCCAAATGGTCGCCCACCACCACCTCGATATCCACCTGTAAAACCACCACTAACCCTACCACCTCTAAAACCACCACCTCTAAAACCACCACCTCTAAAACCACCGCCTCCACGAAATCCTCCACCACCTCGGGGCATTTCTTATTTTGACACCTCACTCGTTTTAGCTTCAACCCCTATTTCACTACGGAAAATGAAGTCTCGATATATTGCTAATAGAAAAAGTACCATAGCCAAAATTGACATTGTTAAACCTATTGGATCAATTGTAATAATTGGTTGTGAAACCTCAAGTGCAAAAGCTATACCAAATAAGATCCATTCAAAAACCATAAAGAAAACAACTAATCCAGGTACTAAAGTTCTTATAATCCAACCTGTCTGTAAATTTCTAGTATCAGAAAAACTGGCATAGAATATTGAAAATACTGCTATTATACCAGATATCAATAATAAAATACTAAAAATAATAATTACCAGCCATATAGGTCCATTTTTAATGAACAAATCAAAGAAAGGCACTATAAATCCCACCCCCCTTACTTCGAATAAAGTAAATGTTACTTTTCCACCGAGAGGCCCTTGCGAAAGAAAAGTTTGTAGATCTATTTGATTTCCTGTGAAAAACCCAAAAACTCCAGCAAGGGGCAAAATTATCCCAACTATTAGTGCTAAAACAGCACAAACACTTCCAAACCAGAATTCTGCTACTTTTGTATTCCGCACTGGAATAAGACCGACTTCGTCAACAGTTTGATCAGGTATAAAACTCCAACAATCATGTATAGAACAGACACCCACAAGTTTTCCATTTTCAACCACGGGAACTACATTTACGTTTAAATCGCGCATTTTTGTAAAGGCTTCTGTAACTGGTGTATCTAACTTCACTGGATTTATTTTATACATTACAGCAATGACTTTTTCTGTTGTTACATCTTTACCTTCTGCTACTGTATTTTGTACAATATCAAAATCCGCAATTACTCCAAGAACACTTTGATTTTCTCCCTCAACTACAACTAGATCTGGCACTCCTAATTCTTTCATCTTTTTAGCAGCATCTTGAACTGTAGCATTTGAGTTAATTATTCCGTATTCATCATCAATCACTAGGTCACGTACAAAATATTCTTTTAAAGCCATGGATTAAACATCCCATTTATTTTTTAATAAATTTTTATGATGTATACGCGAAAAAGAATATATAAATCTTTTTGTTAAAAAGCACTACTCTATAAAGAAAAACTAAAATAAAAATCGGTCTAATTATCATTATTATAATTTATTTAGAATTAGATTTTACTATACCAAGATAATAAAAAGGGATATGTAAAGAATATTTAATTTTGTTTTTCTATTGTAATTCCATTATATCTACAATATTATTATTAGAGTTTGATTAATTCAATTATTGAACTGAATGAATCAAGAACCAAATATGGTTCAATATCTGATTTTGATGGATCATAGAACTGTCCTTTACCTGTCTTTACTAAAATTCCTTTAATACCAGCATTAATACCTCCTTGAATATCAGATTCAAGATCATCTCCAATCACACAGACATCATCAGGTTTAAGTATGAGTCTTTCTAAGGCTTGTAGGAAATATTCTTTTGATGGCTTCCCAAATATCCTTGGTACTACATTAGCAGCAGTAGCAATCATCTGAATAAAAGAACCTGTATCTATTACAGGTTCACCATAACGGTCAAGATAATACTTATTACCTTGTGTTCCAAGAAGCTTTGCTCCTTTAAGCACAAATTTAAAGGCGAGATTTAAGCGATTGACATCCCAATTATCATGAAAGTCACTGATAATCACGAAATCGGGGATCTCAGAACCTTCCACATGTCGAAATTCTTGAAATTCCTTGCTGACTTCTGCAGTTGTAACAAAATAGAATTTTTTATCTGTATATTTTGATAAAAACTCTTTTAGAGCAATTATTGGTGTAAATATCTCATCTTTCCAAACTTGAAATCCATAGTCTTCGAGGATTTTTAATATCGTTATAGGAGTTTTACTATCTGTATTTGTTAGAAAAAGAAGTTTTAAACCCGTTTCTCGAAGCTTTGAAACAGTTTCAATTGATTTTGGAATTGGTTTTTCTTTAAAATAAAGAGTTCCATCAATATCTATTAATAATCCTTTAATATTTTGAAATGATTGCTTTATACTCATTTAGAATTATCGACATTATTGTTTTGATTGGAATTTAAGTTATATTTCAATTAAGTATTCTTAATTTTATTTATTAAATTAAATTTTTAGAAATTATTATAACGAAATGATGAATATTTTCTAATTGGCTTACTTTTTGGGTAAAAAAATAAGATTTTAGTATAAAATTTTAATTTTATTTATAAATTTTTGTAAAAATAAAATTTTTTAAATAAATTTTATAATTAAATTTCTAAAATTATCTTTTTATCGCAAGTAAGGCATTTTTATTAGAAGAACAAACATGGAAGGGGTGCCAATATGAATATTAAAAAAAGAATGACAACTGGTTTTGCTTGTCTAATTTTTATATCTCTAGTTATAGGAGTAATAGGTGTAGTACAGATAAACATTATAAATAATCGCTATAAAGAGACTGCTGAAAAATATTTACCCTCTGTTAATATAGCACGAGAAATTGACGAAGTTAAGCTCGAGCTATTTAGTATAGTACTTGAATATATATCAGAAAAAGAGGAAAGAGAGGAGAAATTGGAAGAATATGAAGAAATTGTTGAAGAATTTGAGGAAAGTTTTAGCGAACTTAAGGAATTAGTTCCTGAATATCTAGTGGATTTGATAGATATTGAAAATAATATTACTATTATGATAAATATCTGCAACGGTACTGATATAGAGGAAGGAATATTTGAAACTTTTGAAGAGGCTGATACAGATTTAGAAGAATTGGAAGATTCTGAAAATTATGTAGGAAATTTTACAGAATTGTTCAATTTGGCTTTTTTAAATGAAACAAAAATTAATATCATGAATATGACTCATATATTTGAAAAAATATTAAATGAAATCCGCGACTATTTAGTGGAGCATGAAGCGGGAGCTCCCAGAGATGAATTAACTGAAGCAAAAGAAGATTTCGATAATTTAAAAGCAACATTAGATAGTGATCCTAACCTCGATGCTTTAATTATTAGTAATAAGTTGGATTGGGTGAATGATACATACACTACAGGCATTTGTGTTTTAGATGATTATGATGAGGGATGGGAGAAAGTTGAAGAATTTCAAGAGATTTTAGAATGGACAGAAATAAATTTGGATTCTCTGGTTGAAAACTTTGAAATGAAAGTAGATCAATCTCTAGAAGCAACGAATTTTACTGTAATTACATCGCTTATTATTACAATTACAATGATTATAACATCCATTGGATTAGGAATATTAATAGCGAGACCAACTATCAAAAGTATTACAAGAGTAACCGACAATATGGAGAGTGTATTAAATACGGGATCAGAAGCAAGTATAACTGTTGCGAATATAGCAACTGAATTAGCAGCAAGTGCTAGTGAAGTTAATGCTGCATCAGAAGAAATTGCTTCGACAACACAGCAAGTTGCAAATGATAGTCAAAGTATTATGTTATCTTCAAATGAGATTAAGAGAGTAATGGATATAATAGTTTCTGTATCAGAACAAACAAATTTACTAGCTTTAAATGCAAGTATAGAGGCTGGTCGTGCTGGAGAACATGGAAGAGGTTTCGCTGTAGTTGCAGATGAGGTGAGAAAGCTCGCTGAAGAATCTAGAAACTCTGTTAATAGTACAGGAACACAAATTAATGACATATTACATAGGCTTGGATCTGCAACAAGTGCTATTGAGGGGATAAGCGCCTCTACTGAACAGCAAACAGCATCCATGGAAGAAATCTCGTCTACAGCTAATAAATTAGGAAGTCTAGCAGAAGATTTAAAAAACAATTTAACTCAATACAAATCGGACACTCCAGTAGAAAAAAAAAACAAAAAAACCAAGGAAGAAAAAGCATTTAAGAAGTCAAAGGCAACGAAGATGTCAAAATTAAAAACTAAATTAAGAAAATAACTAATTAATATTTTTTTTTGATTATATCAAATTAATTCAATGTTCGTGAAAGCTTCATTTCACGTCTATTCCAATATCTCCTAGTATTCTCATTGAAATACTTAAGTAATACATATAATAATTCCTCAAAAAATAAATAAAATAAATTTTTAAGGTTATTTTAAGAAATATATCAAGTCATTATTGGCGGACGAGGCGGTGCTCGGAAATACTTCACCGCAGGATATCCAAAAATCATGATACCGAAAATTTCATCTTCCATATTGAATAATTTTTTTTTAATTTGCTTCTTTTCATTAAGAAACATCTGAACTCCTCCTATCCAACAAGAACCTAGACCTAAAGTTTCAGCACCTAACATTGCATATGTTATTCCAATGATTGCGTTCTTACTGTCCCAATCATTATTTGAATGAAGAACTAAAATGTGAGGAGCATTATGAAAAAAAGGATCAATTTTTTCTCTTCTTTTTCTTCTATATTCTTCTTTTTCTTCTTCTGAGTCGATAGCATCGATAATAGAATCTATTAGTTCATTTCTTTTTACTTCATTTGTAATTATAAGACATTTTAGAGTGCGTTTATTCATGCCAACTGGAGCATATCTTATACATTCAATAATTTTCTCAATTTTTTCTTTTGGAACTTCTTGATTTTTATATTGCCTAATTGACCTTTTGGAACGTAATAATTTATATATTGTATCAAATGATTGAATTTCAAAGGGATCATCAAAATGAAAAGCAACATCTTTCATATCCTCATAAATAATTGCGTTATTTTGGCATACAGCAATACAATGTCCACATAATATGCAATTCTCGGAATTATCGAATATTATATCTTCATTACTCTTATTAAAATTACCCAATGGACATTCTTTTATACATTCTCTACAGAGATTACATCTATCAATATCTATTCCTTTAATCACCATTATAATAATGATAATTTATACAAAAAATATTAAAATTTTGGATTGAATAGTTAAAAATCGAATAATCAAAATATACAGATAAAACTAGGGATTTCTAGAATTTATATATCTTTTTACATATATATAGTGAAGATTTAGTTATATTCCATATTTTGGATGAAGATTTTGGTTTAATTGCTATATAATATAATATTTTTCCATATTCGATCTCCGATATATTTAAATACTTGTTTTTATTTCAATATCATAAGTTTCATCAAAAAATGATATATTGGTAGAGTTAAAAAAAAATGTTCTTTGGTAAAAGATTCAGTGGCCATCAAAGTGGACCATTCTCAGGCTTAGATATTCTAGTACTTTCAATAATTAGAAACCAAGATGGGATTTCTGGGTATGAGATAAGTCAAGAAATTAATAAAAAATTTAAACCTATGTGGAGAGCTTCCCCAGGGACAATATATCCTTTACTAAATAGATTAGATGAAAAAGGTTTTGTTGATACTGAAGAATTCATTGATGAGAATAATCGTCAGAAAAAGATATATAGAATTACAGATCAGGGTATTGACAGATTAAAAAAAGTACTAAAGGATAATTTTGAGTCGAGTATGAATACTCTTGGAGATTATATTCGCACTGTAGTAAATGCTTGGTTACCGAATGAAAAAGGGATAAAAGGAGTTATGTCATGCTTTCCGTATCATTGTGCTCCATCTCATAGAGAAATCAATGAAGAGGACTTTTCGCTAACAAATATTAATAGAATTGAAAGGATTATCAAGGATTTGCAGTATAGTAAAGAGAGAATCTCATTAAGACTAGATAATATTAGCAAAGAAATTGAAAAATATGAATCTATCTTATGGGATTTAGTAATTAAAAGAGAAGCAAATACTAAGACTATTCCTATTGTTGATGATGATGAATACGAGAATTTTTAACTTATACCAGTATGAAAATAAGAAACACAAAAATAAAGGAGGATATAAAAATGTGTCATGAAAGACATCATGGACCAAAAGGATTTGCTGGATGTTTCCAATTTGGACCTCAAGACATTGCAAAAATGAAAAAAATGGCTAGGCATTTTATGCACGGATTTCTAGGCTCGCATATTCCATTTAATATTGAAGATCTTGAGGATTCATATTTGATAACGGTTCCCTTAGCAGGACGTACAAAAGAGGAAGTCAAAGTATCATTGATTAATAAACATCTAAATATTAAAGCAGAAAAACCTAAGATTCCTGAAAGAGAGAACCTAAAAGAGAAACCAGAAGAAGAGAAATCTGCTCAAGATTGGTGTATGGGATTTTTCAGGAAGGGCTTTTCATTTGTAGAAGTGGATATGGACATACCTTTACCACCTGATGCAGATACAGAAACTCTTGTTTCTAAAATGTCAAATGGTCTCTTAAAAATTACAATGGGAAAGAAACCGGCAAAAAAAATTGATATCAGTGAGAATTAATTTAATTCCCTTAAATTATAGGTGGAGCGTTTTAGAATTAAGAATTTGAAGCTTCATAGAGAATGAAATTATAAAATCTAACTCTAAAACACCCCAATTAATAATATTTTTTTTTCTTATTTAAATTGTATATAAGTATATTCTTTTATGAATAATAAAATTATTTATAGTACTTTTTTCTTTAAGATTTTATATCTTAATATAAGAATATACAAAAAATATTGATTTATATGAAAGTAAAACGTAAAAAGAAAGAAGATTCTCGCCCTATAAACATGGTACTATTAGCTATTTCTTTCATCATCTTTAGTGTTTTAGGAATTGTATTCATTACACAAATGGAACTTCATCCCGGATGGGCATGGGAAGAAATTAGGGATATTTATCCGATAGAAATGTCGGGTTTTGAAACAGAAGATTTGAATGGAAATGGTGTGAATGAAGTAATTTTTTATAGTGATATTCATGGGACTGATCAACTTGATCGTTATGAATCATTTCAGTATGGAGGGATTTTTTGTCTTGAAGGAGCGAATGGCAAGTTATTATGGTCAAGAGAATACGACGGCCCAGTGAAAAACCTTTTTCGAATTATGGATGTTGATGGGGATGGTATAAATGATTATTTTGTAAGTAAAGCCTCCATTAATTCTACTTGGAGGATAGTAGACGATCGCGTTGAGCCTCAAATTATAAGAAATCAATATACTAATCAGCTTATAAACGGTGGTGATGGGACTGATATAAGTATTATGACTGGGGATGGACTTAATTTTACAAATTTCCGTACAATTGATTTGATAAGTTTTAATGATTTGACAGATTCGCAGGGGGATCTTATACTCCTAGAAGCAGAAGGATATAATGTAGGAAATGGTATCGAATACAATTGCTCTATTAATACTTATTTTATTAATGGAACTATGACCAGAAATATTACAGGAGTTTATAAGAGTTGGATTGATGAACGCTATTCTTTGCCAGCACTAGAGTTATTTCCATATTTTGATCAACCCCAGCTGCTATATATTGATTATAATTCATTGTTTTTATATAATTTAAGCGCAGATGATTATTTAAGCGAAATTTACAATATTTCATTTACAATTAAAAACTATGAAATTATTGAAGATTTAAATACCGATGGGATTCCCGAAATAATAACTGCTAATTGGGAGGGTAATATAACAATCTACGATGGTGCTTTAGGTGGAAAACTTTTTCAATTTCAATTAGATCCCAACATTGATGAAATCAGCTTTGACGAAATTCATACTGAAAGTACAACTGATGGATTGACTTACGTTCTATTGACTTATAAGTACAGAAATCATAATACTAGTTTTGAAAGAAAATTTATGCAAGTATATCGTTTGGAGCTTGGAATTCATGTGTTAGAGTGGGAAATCATAAAAGAAGGATATGATAGAATTGAAGCTGAAGTTTATGTATTACAAGAAGATCTAAATGAGGATCAAGTTGGAGAAATTATTTATGTTGAAAGTTTTAGACCATTCATAGGATTTAGTGAAGTGAATAGATATAAGATTATAGATTTTCTCAATAATCATGTATTTGCTATTATAAATACAGAATACTCTGCAGATACTTTATTTACAATAAGTGATTTTGATAATGATGGGAATAAAGACTTTATTGTTGCGGGAAGTGATAGAACTGCAGCACTTTCTGCGCGGAAACCATGGGGGATTTGGTTATCACCAGCATTTCCTTTAGGATTATCACTATTTATCGTACTTGTAATACTATTAGTATCGGGAGTTATAATAATTATTCTGAGAGGTAGAAGATTGCAATATCCCCGCAAAAGCATTAAAGAACATAAACTTACTGTCACTGTAAACGTGCTGGCCATATCATTGATGTCTATTACGTTCATACTCTTTTTGACATTAATGAACGTTTTTAATAACACATTGATTACTGGTTCTAACAATTCAAATATAGTCATGACATTTATAATTGTCACTATTATTTGGTATGGAACACTACCATTAACTGCTGCTTTATATAATAAGTTTGCACCACAATTTGCGTATGTTTTTGTTAAATTGAGACATTTATTCTTCAAAATTTCTAAGGGTTATAACCATGATATTCTAGTAGTAGATATGGGAGAGAGAAAGGAGATTGGTTTAATAATTCAACTCAAGAGATTAGTTTTACCACTACTTCTTTCAATAGCAGTAGGTTTTTATAGTTATGATGCTTTAACAACTTTATTCAACTTTCCCAAAACTTTTGATGTATTTGGATCAACAGAATTCTTTGGTTTTATGATGGGTTATATGCTATGTTGCATTTTACCGATGATCCTCTCATTTTTGCTATTCGCGTTTTTTATTTCTGGTAACTATTTACTTGATGATGCAGGAGTTGTCTATTACCGTGAAAATAAGAAATATCGCCAACCAGGTGATATAGAACCAATTAGCATCTGGGCGCAATCAATAGTTAAGGGGATCGCGGGACTTTCTGCTTTAATTACTTTTGGTGCTTTTATCGCAAGTGTAGACTTTTCAGGATTTTTTGGAGAGGAAGGGGGTGCGATTAATTTTATTTTTGGATTTTTAATTGTCATTGTTATGTTTGTAGGTATTCCATTTCTAACAAGCTTTTCGTATATTCTCCTCGCAGGAGAGGTTATGGAATTGGATGCTGAAAAAAACATCCAAAGGCTTTATAATATAATGAAAAAAAATGGATATGATACAAAACCTCGTGATATTACAAATCTTTTCCCTTCTGGCTATGAAAGTTCAAAAAGAGAACCTCCAAAAGAAATAGAAAAGAGTAATGATTTAAATGAATAAAAATTTAGCAACTTTTTTTTATATTATTTTTATATTTGATCCTACTCATTTTAATTAGAGATCAAATTAACTAGCTATTTTCCACTCACTTATATACCTATAATTTCATGTAAATTTGGCAAATTCAATACTATACAAGGGATATATTATCGTAGTATTATATAGATATATTATATCGTTAAAGTGTGTAAATTATAACAAAAACTATAAGTTTTGAATATTAAAAGGGGTTTTATATTAAAAAATGAAATTAATAACCTGTCATATTCCGGAAGCATATCTCACAGGTATAGAGGAACTAGTTAACATGAACCTGTATCCCAATCGTTCAGAAGTAATTCGTGTAGCAATACGTGATTTACTTAAAACTGAACTAAGTTCAATTTTGAGAAAAAAAGACTAATAATTTTTAACTTTTTCCTTCTTTTTCTTTTTCAACTTCTGGTATAGAAATTATATTAAGTAAAAAGGTAATTTCAATGAAGATTAGAGAATATGAACCAAAAGATAAATCAGAATTAACTAAATTGATTAGCCAATTTAGAGTCGCATTGGCAAAATTAAAAGGAATTGAAAGAGAGCTTAATTTAAGAGCTGCTGAGGAGGAATTAGAATTTTATCAAAAGAAAAAATACCCTATTTTTATTGCAGAGGAAATTAATTGTAATTTAATAGGTTTTCATGTATGTAGAATACAAGATAAGATAATTTGGTCTGAATCTCTTTATGTTATTCCTGAAGAAAGGAGAAAGGGGGTTGCTTCAGCATTATATGAAAAAGCTGAAAATTTAGCAGAGGAGATAGGTTGTGAGACTGTTTATAATTGGGTTCATCCGAATAACTTTAGAAGTATTCCTTTTCTGAAGAAAAGAGGCTATACTGTTCTCAACTTAATTGAAGTATGTAAAAAAAGATCTGGTGAAAAATTAACACAGAAGATAAAAGTTGGCAGTTTTGAGTTTGATTATTAGAGAAGTTTTATAATAATATTAAACTTACAGCCATAATAAACATCCCAGCAATAATTCCAATTATTGAATAATGTTCTCTAGCTAAAGATCTAGATATTGGTAAGAGTTCATCTAATGAAATATAGATCATTATTCCTGCAACTGCCCCTAACATCGCATTTAATACAAATTCATTAATAAAAGGAAAGAGAATTAGCCAGGTTAATACTGCACCTAAAGGCTCGCTCATTCCTGATAAAAAAGACCATTTAAAAGCTTTTTTTTTGTCCAATGTGCAAGCATAAATTGGGACTGCAACAGCAATCCCTTCTGGGATATTATGCAAAGCAATAGCAAAGGTCAATAAAATTCCAAGTTCAACTTGAGTTAAAGTTCCAATAAAGGTCGCCATACCTTCTGGGAAATTGTGAATAAAGACTCCAAAAAATATAAAAATAGATGTCTTCACTAAATTAATATCTTTTTTTCGACCGCGATGATGGTGTCGGTGTTTATGACGATGCCCATGATGAATATGAGGTTTACATTCATCATTTTTATTAATTAACATTTCAATAGAATCCTCAAATTCATATTCATGAGATACTAATATATCAATAATAAACATAATTATCATTCCAATAAAGAAAAACATTAATCCCATAAGGGGACCTATAACATTAATACTTTCATTGAGAAGTTCTACAAACGAAATTAAAATCATAACTCCTGCAGAAAAACCCATTATAAAAGAGATAAATTTGGGACTAGGCGCTTTTACAAAAAAAGCAAGAAAACTCCCTATAGATGTTGATAACCCAGCAATTAGACTTAATAATATTCCTAATATTATTGTTTCCATTTTTGAATCAATTTTCTTTTAATTTTTTAACTGAGTTATAATTTGGGTTTATTATAAGATATATTTCAATAGTATTTCATAATTTCTTTTATTTGAAATAACCATGTTTAAGCTTTTACAATTGAAAAATTTAATAATTTAGTCTTATCTAATTAATAAAAAAAAATCTTTATATTTAAACATTACTAAATATTCAATAGTTCATATATTTAGCCTAATAAAAGAAAATTTATGATTTAATTAAAGATATTTAAATTAAAATCAGAATAAGATATTTTATAATCTTTATCTTAATTTTTAATAAAGATAAGATTATAGCTTCATATTATAAATAATAATTATTCATTCTCTTAAATAAGTTTATGAATATTTTCAGGTGTTGTTATGAAAAAAGTAAGTGATGCTGATAGATTATATTATTTTGAGAAAAATTTCTTTACTATGGATGGTCTATGGATGTTAGAAGTAGAGAAAGAAGTTGGATGGGACGTTGCTTTAGAGATCGATAAAAATGTTTGGATAAATCTCATGAAAATTATTTTTAGAAGGATTAAGAAATACCTCAACATTGAAACAAATAACTTAAATGATTTAATTGAAATTATTACATTTCGATGGTCTATCGAAGGGTGGAAATACATTGTTAATCGTGTTTCTGAAACCGAAGTAATTATTGAAATAACGGAATGTCCCTATAAAGCAATTATGGATAGAAATCCGAATCGGAGGGACAGAATACCCTTAATATGCAAAAATATGTGTTTTCCATTTTATAAAGCAGCATTTAGAGATTTTAATCCAAAAATACTTTTTGAGAGAAACATGTTTATGGGATTAGGAGATAAAAAATGTGATTTTTGTTTTAAGATAATTGAAGAAAAAACACTCTAATTTAAATACCATAAATTTCTTCAAAGTGTTTACTATGATTTTTTGTCTTTGAAATAATTACATGTCTCTCGCTTTCTGATATTTTATATAAATTAAAAATAATATCATCTATTTCTTTTAAAATTTGGTAGATATTTGAATTGATTACATTATTATTCAAATTTAATGAATTGATTAATGCATCTACTTTCTTAACAATTTTAATCTTAATTATATCATCAGGCTTAACAATAGGTAAATGTCTAATCATGTATTGATTTAAATTAATAGTTGTATCTTTTTGATTATTAATTGCATATATACAATAAAACTGGATTACGATAGAATTAAGAACAGCGCATAAATATTTTAACTCATCAATATCGTCATTAAGCAATGAATAAATCGATGATGTAAAACAAACAGTCTCTTCAGTAAAAATTGCTTCAGGAACAATATTATTATGTTTAATCAATAGTTTAGGGTTCTTATAATATTCATAATTATTACCCTTTAATTTCAGGGAATCGATTTCTTCAATATTGAGAGATTTATTCCTATAAAATGAATAGTAATTGAAATCATTTCTAGCGCTTAAAAAAATACAAGATCCATGGATATCTCTTCTTACTTGTTTTTTTACTATTTCTAAACCTTTTTCTTCTTCTCCTCTTATCATTTTTGGAAAATCCACTGGATTTAAGTAATTTAGATTTCCAATTTTTTCAATTTTATTAATTATTTGAAATATTTCTTCATTTGGTTTAATCCGAATCCGATTTAATTTAAATGTATCTAATCCACAATAAGGGCAACTCTTTTTAAAAGTATATACATATAATTTTTTAGAATTTAAGCTTAATGGGCAGTGTTGATTAAAGCAAATTCTTAAAGAATCTACAGTTTGATTTGGGTATGCAGTAACCATTGTCTTAGGATAATCATAGACAATTAAGCTAGAATTGATTCTGTTTAACTTTTTATTTTCTAAGATAACAATTTGAACTTCATTAGTAGCTCTTTTAAATATCTTAGACCCAATATCATAAATTTTAAGTATATTTGCTTTAGAGAGGAGCTCACTTCTAAATTTGATATATCCTTGCCTTAGAAGAAAACTTTTTGGAACCAAGAAGCCAATAACTTCCTTACTCCATTTTAAAGCTTTAAGTATAAAAGTGCAATAGATATCTTTAAAAAAAATATCTTCATTTCTTAGGACTTCTTTTTCTTTTTGATTTAAAATATTTCCATAAGGAGGATTACCGATTATAATATCAAACTTAGGAAATTTTGAATTAAATATACTATTTTGTATTTTCAAATTTGAATTAAGGATTGATATAACACTTGGTATTTCTGCGTTTTGTTGAATATTATACCATTTTAGAAGTTTTAAAGTACATAATTTGATTGCTAATTCATTAATATCAAATCCAAATAGATTTTCAAGGATTTGAGTTTTAATTTGAATATCTGAATGCTGATGCTTTAGTCTGGAAAGAATATCATATATAATATTGGCAGCACTCAAGAGAAAGCCACCTGAACCACATGCTGGATCACAGATTGTAACCCTCAAGAGTAATTGTATGATTTTATGCTTTAGATTTTCTTCAAGATCAGAAAGTTCTTCTAAAGTATTGATAGATTTAATATTATAAGTTTGTATATCTAATTTCATGTTAATTAAACAAATTAACGTTTCTGTAACTATAAAATCTGAGATATTTTTATTTGTATAAAAAGTACCTTCTTTTTTTCGTTTTTGATACTTGTTTAGAAACTGTTCTTCAAAATTATCAATTAAGGGAAGAAGTCTATGTATTTGTTTGATATCTATAGTCTTGATGGTTCTATCAAAAACACCAATGAAGTCTCTGAAGTTACTCAAATTTTTTTGCTTTTCCACTTTCTACAAATTTAAATTTCTTTTGTATATCATCTATAATATACAATTTAAAATATTTTATTGTTTATGCGATATTTTCTCTATATTTTTATAGTTAGATTACCTTAATATAATAGGATACCATGACTCGTGATAAAGAGGAAGAAAAGGATTATTACGGAGTTGCTCCAATAAGTTCAATAGTTAAAAAAATGAAAAAGGAATATGACAGAGACAAAAAGGATTGGAGAGTCATAGGTTCAAATGATAAAGATGGCAATTTGGATACATTTATTAATAAAAAACCTAATGCTTATTGGTTAAAATCAAAACAATTAAGCCCTTATTCTGCTCTAAGTATGGGGACTATAGTTCGAAACTTAGACAAGGATATTGATGAAAAAATCGGGAAAGAAATGTCACCGAATGATATGCTACGTTTATTTGGGATGGTTGTTCCCATTAAGAAAGATAAAAATGTAGTGGCTACGGGTATTGAGAAGTATTCCCAAGAACATGGTAATTATTTGAAAAAACTAATAACCGAACGGGATCCGAATATTGGACCCATATTAGGAAGGCGTATTGATAAGGAATTTACTAAAAGGCATCCACAACGACGTGGATTATATATTTAATTAAGGAGTTATACTTTTTCTTTTAATTTACTTAATTCATCTTTATTTTTAATTATAAAATCAGTATTACTAGTATACTTTGAAGTATTGTTAATTAATTCTTCAATTACAGCCACAATTAAATCGGAACCAGACTTTCCAGTACCTCCAGCAAATTCTTTTAACAGTGGTACTTTTAAATCCGCGATATAAAATGTCACTCCTTTAGAAATCTCTTCCATCATTAATTGATAGGCAAAATCTGGACTTTTTTCTCCTTTCATTAAAGGCTCATCTGGATCTTCAAAAGTATAGGAGACTTCAAGCCACTTATTACTAGAAGTAGGTACCATGCCATAGATATAATCATTGGTATAAATCCATAAAGGTGTTCCATTATCAAAAGAAGAATCAATAATTTTTTTGAATTCCTCACTCATTCTACATCAAATTTAAATTCTTAATTTATTTTATGCAAGAAGATTAAATTAAGTATATTTTTTTAATTTTGTAATTATAAAATTTTTATTATAATCTTATCTTTTAAGTTTATGCTAAAAAAGATAATAAAATAATAATAATCACAGAAAAAATTATGAGAAAACTGAATTATGAAAAATTGATTGAAAATATATCAAACTGGATAAGAGACTATGTTCATGCAGTTAATTTAAGGGGTGTTGTTGTAGGAATTAGTGGAGGGATTGATAGCGCTGTTACGACAAATCTCTGTATTAATGGTCTTGGAAAAGAAAATGTTCAAGGTCTAATATTACCATGCGAATCAATCTCCCAAGATTTGGAAGATTCGAAATTTGTAGCAGAATTTTTAGGAGTTTCAGCTGAAGTTGTTGATTTAACCTCATCATACAATTCCTTAGTAAAGAGTTTCCCTTCAGATGTCATTAAAAATAAGATGGCATTGGCCAATATAAAACCACGGCTAAGAATGATAACCCTTTACAGTGTTGCACAGTCATTAGGATATTTAGTAGGAGGAACTGGAAACAGAACTGAGCTTGCAATTGGCTATTTTACTAAATATGGTGATATAGGAAATCGATCTGCTTTCCTACACTAGGGTGGAGTAGATATTGAGCCAATTGGAGCCCTTTATAAATGTGAAGTTAGAGAAGTTGCAAAAATCCTAAAAATACCACAGAAAATCATTAATAAACCTCCAAGTGCAGGACTTTGGAAAGGTCAAACAGATGAAGATGAAATTGGTTTAACTTATGATGTATTAGACGAAATTATCTACAGAATTGATAATGATTTAGATTTAACAGAGTTAGACCAAAAAAGTGTAAATAAAGTAAAGGAAATGATGAAAACAGCAAATCATAAAAATAGAATGCCCCCTTTTTTCAAAATAAATATGTAATAAAGGATCTAGATAATTATATACTTGCTATAACTCTCCTTATTTTATTAATTTTAGAAGTGATACTATTTAGCTTTTGTCTAAGTTCATCACTCTGATTTTTATATTCAAAATCATCAATAGAACCAGTAGAATAACTCCTTTCTAATTCCTTAAAAGACTTTTCCAATGAATATCGTTTCCCCTCAAGAGCAATTAACTCTTGATATAAAGAATCTTTATCAGATGGTAGCTCTTCTTCTGTTTCTATTTCAGATTCAAGGTGACTACTAATCTCAGGTTCAGTACCACCAAAATCTACAAAGGGCATTGCATCAGTTTTATATGTTTCACCTTTTTCTCCCTTTTTCTTTTTTTTATCATCCTTCTTCTTCTTTTCTTTGATAACTTCTGAACTAAAAGCTTCATCTAACGTTGGTAATTTTTCAGCGGTTTTATCTCCTACTGAAGAAAATACATTAAATAATTCAGCTCCAGTAGAACGGATTTCTTCTGCTTCAATTTCTTCTATACTCACTGAAGTTATTTTGGGTTTTGATGTAGTTTTAGGTTTTTGTATAATTTCAGGTTCTTTAATGGCAAAGGGTATTTCTGTTTCTTTTTCTGAGGTTTCAACTTCTATGATTTCAGGTATTAATGAACTCTTCTTTGGTTTTTCCGGCATTTCAGTGAATGTAGGCACTTCTGGAGCCTCTATTGACGTTTCAGATTCTTCAAGGATATCTAAAATGGATTCTGAATCTTTAATAATTTCTGAAATTACTTCTTGATGTTGGGATTTTATAAATGTCTCTTCTTCTTTTTCGTGTGTATCTTCTAAAATTGAGGACATATTTAATTTTTCTAATTCTTCTTCAATTTTAGATTGAACATGCTCTATGGATTGAACTCCAATAAATTTTTTAGATTTTTCTTCTTCAGTTCTAGTTGGTGCTTTAATATGGGGTGGTTGATCAGGTTTTTTAATAGTTGGAAGTTTAATTTTTGGGGGAGGTAATTTTATATCTTTCTTAGGAGTAATTTTTTTTATAACTTTACTTTGCGCGACTTGCTTTAGAGTTTCATCTTTTTTCTCTAATTCTGTCTTTAAAATGTCTATTTTTTGTTTTAAATCATCTATTTCTCCTTTAAATTGTTCAGAAACCTTATCAACAATTTGGTCTATATCGAAACTTGCCGTTTCTAAATCTTCATGTAAGCGGGTTGTTGGAGACTCTTTTATTTCGTCTTTTGGTTTGAATTCAGGAAGTTCATTGGTGATATTAATAATTTTTTCTACATATTCTGGCAATTCTGATTCTACAAACCATAATTCTAAAGTATCCCAGTTTTCTAATTTGTTTAAAGTATCTTCAAATAGCGGTAAATTTGATTCTACATTAAAAGTTTTTACAGAATTTAAAGTTTCAATTTGCTTAATTATTTTGTCTCTAGCAGTAATTTCATCATCAGGAGTTGGTTCTCCCTGTGTCAAATACAAATAAATGTCTTTTATCTCTTGAATGATCGATTTGTACTTTTCTTCTTCGCTCATGAATGATTATATAAATGATTTAATTTAATTATCTCTTAAAATATCTCTTTATGTATTTAAAAACATTCCACTAATATATTTTTTTCCGATATTAAAGGATAATGAATCTTGAAAATTCAGTTTAATGTTTGATTATAACCAGAAAAATTTCTTGAATATTAATCAAATATTAATAATTCTTCTTCCTTAAACTTGCCATCCTCCATAACTAATATTTCATCAAACCAAAGTGAAACATCTTTCATTATACCATCCACATGACTTGTTGAACTCCAATTTGCTCCTGTGTGTTCTGGAAAGGGGTTTCCAAAAGCAACATGAACTCCGGGAAATTTCTCATCTTGAAGGAGATTACCAATAAATTTTTTTAAGTAAATATTTGTACCGCATGCAAATTCACCTACTCGATTAGAATTTTCATCTTGATTCAGATATTGCCTTAACTCCTCTACTAATTTATCGTTTTTACAATCAATTTCATCAATGATGGCTCTAGATTTCTTGATTGGAATATTTATTGGAGTTTTGGATAAATCCCCGTATTTTTCACAAAAGAAATCACCTAACGTCCCATTAACAACCATAGTTCCCTCTATATTTTCGGGACAAGTAAATGTTTCACCACCAGGTAAATTACCCCACATCCCCTTATACCATAACAATCCTGTATCAGGAACCCATCTTGCTGTTTTTTTTGAAAAATTTACTTTCAGATCTGTGCCTTCAGGTGAAGTAACTCTTGCTGTTTTTGATTTTGAAGCAATTCCAGTGATTAAAAATGTAAGTGATGCCACTTTATAATAATCTGCTTGCATTCCAGATTTCATAATTGTTGCATCAATATTAGGCATATGTATTTCCCTTCCATGCCGTATTGCCAGTAGTATTAATGGTCCCCGAAATTTGTGAATTTCACCAGATTTGCTATTTACTGCGAAATAAGTAACATTGGTGTTCTTAATATCCTTCTTTATTTCTTTAGGCAAATATAATAAAGGTCTTTCTTCATAATCTTCTAAAATATGAAAATTAACTTCTTTTGCGATGTCTTCTGCAAATTTCTTAATAACTTCACCAATTTCTAAGGTTTCTTTGTCTGTTATGATTGTCGCTATTTCATTTGGCATCAAGCGTGAACATACTTCAACAATATTACTACCCGCGTTTAATAATAACTCATCCATTTTTAACCCTTCACTCTGAAATTTGATTGATATATTATAAAATAGTAATAAAAATTGAAATTAAAACAAACCAATAAATCTTATTAAAAAAAATAGAAAATCATATCTAATATCATTCATGTTAATATTATCATTCAAGTTAATATACAAAACAATGGTTAAAATGGAAGAGATAAGAAAGATTATTGAAGAATTGGGAATTGTGTCGTTAGAGTCTAATATGAAAATTGCTGGAGTTGCAGTTATTTCTGATTCAGGGGATTTAATATATCAGACTGAAAATTTTGATTTAACTAATCATACGAATATGGTGTTAGATGTCCTTAAGGGAGCTCACTCATTTATTTTAT
Source organism: Promethearchaeota archaeon (assembly GCA_020344955.1). Classification (GTDB taxonomy): domain Archaea; phylum Asgardarchaeota; class Lokiarchaeia; order Sigyniarchaeales; family SOKP01; genus Loki-b32. The sequence continues at coordinate 2,603,026 of CP070831.1, forward strand.
CTAACACAAATTTTTCAGTTATCGAGACAACTAACGAAGGAATTATTGGATCCAGCGATAGTGGTATGGGATATGTTCTTTTTGTTCCTTTTCATAGAGGAGTTCTTGTATCATATGCCATGCCTCAAGCAGATCCTTATAAAGCTTTAACTTTTCTAAAAGGTTATGCAATAAGATTGATTTCTTTAATATGAGAAAGAGTTGATAGTCTTATTAATAATAATTAAGCAAAATATAATTTTCTCTACAAACTATTGTTTGCTACCATTTCCAAGAATTTAGATTTTGGATATGCTTTAACTTCTGTATAATTTACATAACAATCAAATTGTTTATTTAAGAGAAATTTAAATTCATCATCATGTTGAGCAATTATTACACTAAATGGATAATTCATAATTTTTCCCTCCTTATTAAAAATTAAGAATTGATAAGAAAAAGTTGGGACTAACTCATATAGATGAGGTATTTTTACAGAAATATGAATCTTGTATCCTTTCAATTCAAAAACATCCATTTATCTTCTCCCATATCCTAGTATTAAAGTGAATATTCAATTTTTAAGAATCTATTTCATAATATAATATTTAAATAAGCCTTGTTACTTTTTGAAGTATCAATTTCCAAATATATTAAATACCCAATAAATATTCCCCCATTCCAGAAATTTAAAGCAAAATTAAACTCTAGTTTTAATTTATATTTACAAGTATGAAAAAAATTTAATTTTTCTCATTTAGAATATCCAAATTCTATATCTGAAACTTAAACATCGTCATATTAAAAATCATAACTCAATTTTAATCTAAACCTCGTTTTGGAAATAATAATACTGCAAAAAATGGCTATAGTTATTTAAATATCAGCTTCAGGATTATTAATTTAACATAATTTAAGCACAAAGTAAACACAAAGAGAATGAATATGAAATCAAAATATATTATATTTGGACTTTTTATTATAGGGATTCTATTTGTGGGTATCAATTATGGTTACGGCTTTGAAGATACAGCAGGGGAAGAAGGAGAAGAAATCCCAGATGATGATGGAGATGGAATAGATGACACTGTTGAAGATGAAAATAAGAGAGATATTGAAATATATATTGGAGAATGTGTAGTGGAAATAGCCTCTATTAAAAGATCTGAACTTCAAAAAGATATTATAGACTTAAGGGTTGGATATAATGAGTATGGCTTGTCAGTTCGAGTATCTTATGGAACATTTATTCATGAATGTGAAACTAGTGAAGAAGAGGATATTCCTAAGGATGAACAAGAGATTTTGCCTCAAGGTGGTGATTACTGTGAGGAAACAGTTGAGTATAAATTGATATTTGAGGTATTATTTCGAGGACTTGTTGAATTTGTTGATCTTAATGCAAACGGTGTTCTAGATGAAGAAGATGATGAAATTATTTCTGATTATGGATTTAATTCATTTCAACCTATTGACTATAGTCTTATTAGCATTTCAGATGACACTAATTTGCACTATCTTGTGTTTAATACAACTGATGGTGTATTTGCAGCTCACATTTACCTTGTAGAAGAATTTGTATATGTTGATGAGATATTAATTTCTCCAACTGAAGTAAAGATTGACATCGAAATTACTGATTATGAGTATTTAGAAGATAATTCTCAGCTAGCTTTAGTCACAAAATTATGGTCTGAAGAGGCTTATAATGAAAGAGAAGAAACTTCAGATGAGAAAGAAGGATATGCAACTGATGAGAAAGATGTAGTAACCAATAATAATCAATATTCTGGATTCTTTAGCTGGAAAGAAACTGCTTTAATTGATGGGATAGAAATGGATGTATTAACAAAAGAGTTAGAGTTTGAATGTGAAGATATCCAGGTACTTTTGATCTGCTATCCAAGGGGAAATCATATATATCATGATCCAAAGATTGGGATTTTCATTGGAACATCTTTAAATGGAAATATTCCGATTATTATTATCACAGGAGTAATTTCAGTTGTAGCTATCCTAAGTATCGGAGTAATAATCCTTAAAAAGCGCAGAATCCGTTAATAATTAAAAGTTTTTTTTTTTTATTTTAATAAATTATAAAAATTAAAGTCAATTGGCATGTAATAGGAAAAAATATTCTTAAATCAAAATAATAGGATTAATTCTTATTAAAATTTCATTAAAAGGTGTAGAAATGAAAAAAAGAACCAAATTTTTGGGAATTTTTCTTTTGATAATAGTACTATTCAGCTTAACAATTGGATTCACTGCAGGTTATAATGATACTGATGATGATGGTATCGATGATAGCTTCGAAGCACTCAACAGGAGAGAAATCGATATTAACATTGAAGCAAACGGTATTTTAATTGAATCTGTAAGAAAAAGTGATAAAAAGAAAGATATGATAATGGCTAATATCCTCTATGACACAAAAGGTATTAGATTTCAATTTGGATATAAGCCAGACCTAGAAGAAAATTTCGCACTTCTGTTTAATATTTCATTCCGAGAACTTATTGAATTTGTTGATATTGATATAGATGGAATTTACAATCCTGAGATTGATCAGAAAATTCAAAATTACTCCCTAATTGATTTTTCTCTTGTGTTTTATGAAAATTCAACTTGCTTAAGTGGAAGTGTTTTACATCACTTTAAACTTCAAACAGCGAATGAAACATTTATTATAGATATCTACTTTGCTGAAGAATTTACTCTAGTAGAAAACTCATTATTACTACCTACTCAGGCTAAAATTGATATTAAAATTGCTAATTTTACTTATCTTAATTCTAGCTCGCAACTAGCTTTATATTCAAGGTTAGATTCTGAAATAGGTTATGAAGAACAACATTATACTGAAGATGAAAGGAATAATTATGCTGAAAATGAAGAAGGGGTAATTACTGCAATCGAGGATTATATCGGTTTTTATACATGGAGTGAAAATGCGATTGTTGATGATGTTTCAAAGAATATCCTGATAAGTGAGATAATGCCAGATGTTCAACCTGAATATGGCCAAAAAATATATCTTAATTATCCACGTGGAGCCTTAATAGAACATAATTATAAAATTGGAATTGAAGGGCTCTTGATATCTGAAAAAGTATCTCTCTTACCTCTTATAGTATTAGTATTAATTCTTGGTGCTCTTAGTATAATCACAATTTATTCCGTATATCATGTTAGAGTGAGGGAAAAACCATTCAAGATCCGTAAACGGGAAGGGGAAGAAGAATATTTGCAATTTTTTGAAGAAGATGAATATGATCCCCTCTTTGATAGTAGATTAGCTCTTCAAATATTGGAAGGAGAGGATGCCATTGATAGACTTTATCATAAGGGAGAAATAAATATAACTTTTGTCTCCGCAGATTTCGACGAGATTATAAATCAAATTAATTTTGAGGAATTCGAGAAAAGAGATTTCATCAAAGAGATGCTAAGCTTAACACCCCATGAAAGAGAATTAATCCTTAGTGAAATGAAAAAAGAATCTCAATATTGAAATAATTAAGATTTCTTAGGATAATGCCGGTTGAACTAAAAAAGTGGGAACATCTTATTTTGTCCATTGTTCAGGAATATCTTAATCAGAATAAATTCTTTAATATGAAAAAAGTAATCTATTTTATTGACTCCAAATTAAAGATGATGTCAGTAGACCTTAATTACAGAGCAATAGAAGAAATTCTTCGATCTCTTGTCAAAAAAAAAATTATTCGAGAAGGTACAAAATTATCCAGAAATGAAATCTTAAATAATGAAACCAGAAAGAAAATATATGAATTTATTATAAAAAATCCCGGAGCTTATTTTAATAGAATTGCTAGAGAAGTAGAATTAAACAAAGCCGTAATAATTTGGCATATTAATATCTTAGAGAAATTCGCTTTCATTAAAAGAGAAGAATTTGAAAACCACGAAATTTTCTTCGAGATAGATATCAATGAAAACAATAATCGATTCAGATTTATTACATCTAAGGAAAAGAGTAAGAAAATTATTAATTTTTTGAAGCAATATGATTATGGAATAACAAAAACTCACCTTTCGGCGGAACTTGGGATGCACCATAATACAATTTCAAAATATCTTCGAATACTTGAAGAATTTAATGTCGTAATAAAGAAGAAAACTTACAAGAAAACCCTCTATTTTTTAAATGAAGCTATCCTTGAATCTATAAATCTAAATGTTTAACCATTCTTGGCTTTACCTTTCTAATAGAGGAAAAAGATTAATCAGAATATATTCTTAGGGTTCAGAAAATCTTTTCTTTTTCATCTTTCTGATATAGATAATCAAATAACCTGCTGGTATTGAAAGACCAAAACCCCATATTGGAGATCTAAATATAAATAGAATACTCCCAATTGGATAAAGAAAACGAATAAGAAATTTTATTGTTCGATTTCTCAATGGTTTTTTTCGTGCTATTTGTATCGTATATTGAAAAATTGAAGGGATCCAACAAAGTAAAAAAACTAGGAAAATTATTGGGAGGCTAACAAATTTTACAAAAAAGGGATAAAATATGTTCCCTATTATTAGGGCAATTATAACCCCCAAAAAAAATGCAAAACAACCTAGGCAAACAGCATAGTTGAAAATATAGAGTACATGATCATTAAAATCCTCCCGTTTTGGATTATGATGTGCTAACCAATTGAAGATTACTTTTTTATTCTTTAGGATTTCTTCTTTTACGCTTTGCATCTTTTTTTCCAGCTTTCATAAAAAATTCTATTTTTCTTTTCTATTAGATAATTATTTATTAAATTAATTAATTTGAAATAATGTAAATATTATACTCAGTAGAAGAACTAACAATCACAACATTCCCCCTTCGATCCAAAAGCAACTATTATGAACCCTATTATTGCTAACGTTATTCCTAAAGGTAATCCAGAAGCCATTCCATTTGTGCTACCCATTTGATAAAATATACCACTCAGGGATAACCATCCTCCCACTAAAACTAATATAACTCCAATCAGCACTATTAGGATTCTAGAACCTACTGATATTCCTTCTTCTTTTGATATCTTACTTTTCATATCTTCTACTCCTCTTAAATATCCAATTGTATCATCTTCTTCAAATTCATAAATCTTTATGTTGCTCGAACCACATTGAGGGCAATAATTTAGACTAATCTCCTTAACATCTTCATTACTTTTACAATCTTTGCATTCATATCTCATACAAAATTCACTATCATGATAATTTTATTATTTAATTAATTATTTGGTCAATTTGATTAATAATACTTTTTCTTCTTCAGAGAAAATTGAATGTCGTGAAAATGATCGTATTTGGTATCATCCCATGGGAAGCGAAGAAGATAGAAGATAGCATGATTATATTAATTATTACTATGAACAGAAAGAAAATTTTACTAAAAGGTTTCTTAAAAGGGATAAGGTGTTTTCAGAATATAAATATGCCAGATCAGTGAATTGGGGCTTCTTTTTAAACTCTGCGCCCACGATGGCCCCCTTTGCGCCTACAGTGGTCATGCGATTTAGGAGTTACTTCTTCAATTCTACCGACTTGTAGACCAGCTCGAGCAAGAGCTCGGATGCAAGCTTGTGCTCCAGGACCAGGAGTTTGAGATTTATTTCCACCAGGAGCTCTTACTTTTATATGAATCCCTCTGATTCCTTTATCTCTCAGATCATTAGCTACTCGGAAGC
>CP070831.1:2608809-2613957 GCA_020344955.1 Promethearchaeota archaeon
TAAATATATATGCAATCACTTATATCCACGTAATTGGAATTCTAGAAAAAATAGAATAGATGGTTTAAACCGATTATTAGGATATGTTGATTGCATATATATTTATCTATTTTTTTCTTTAAATGCCTTGATATCATTTTATTAAATCTTTATTCTAAATATTTATTAGTTTTAATCATCTATCATAAAAATTTCAAGTATATCTTCTTCTATATAATCATATTTTGGTTTTTTTAGTTAATCACTGATTTTAAAAGTTTTTTTGTACCGTCCTTCCTTACCCCCCAAATGTTACCATTATATAAATTGATGCAATCTGCTGTATAATAATCAGGATAAACTAATTTGAATTTTTTTCCATTTACCAATTTTCCAATAACCAAGAATTTAGAAAATTGTTTCAAATCAATTTTTTTCATTTTATTAATTCCTTTAATGTTTCAATATATTCCTGTATCTCAATTACTGTTATATCTTCGTACTTTACGTTTAGTTCAATTAGCTTTTCTTTAGTTTCATGAGGTAATGCATCAATAAGCTCTAAAGATTCTTCCATTTTATTTATGATTGATTTTATCCATTTTTTATCTTCTTTTGATATCATTTTTTTAATTCCTTTCTTATCTATTGTTGTAAGGTGTTTTTAAATTGTGTTAAACTGTTTTGTGAAGATATGTATATATTTTTGATTTTAAATATTGTAAATATTCAATTGACTTTTTATCTTCGTCGTCAAATGTTGCATATATATTGTTTTTAGTATATCCTGATAATTTTTCGTGTAGTATTGTTGTTATCATATCTAAGTAGTTTAGTAAGTCAATTAAGTATGATCTGTCTAATTCTTTTGTCAATTTTTTTGAATTGTCCATTTTTTTACTTTCTAGCGTAAAGCATTTTTTAGTTGATTGTTAATTGATAATACGTGCATTTACGAATTTTAAATCTTAGGAATAGAAATTCCTCATTTGTTATCTGATCATTTACAAGAAGGCATTCAATGTACCCTGTTAGCTTTGTCAAAAAATATTTTCTACGATATTGTTTATTCCATAAGTGAGGACGTAAAAATATTGAGATATAAAAATCTAATTCTTCTTTAATTCCTCTATTAATTTTATTCATTTTTAACTTATCTTTTTTGTTAATGTAAGGTATCTTTTTAGTTAATTGTCATTAATTTTTTTCTCTAATTTATTATAATTATCTATTCTTTTCTTTGTTTCCTTTATATCAAGTTTTGTCATGATATAACATCCCACTAAAAATCCTAGAAAAAAAATATTAATAACGATAAATATTAATAGTAAATAATATAACATTTTTTCTCTTTCTTAAATGTTTTATTGTTAATGTAAAGTATTTTTTTACTATATTACTATAATCTATTATACAAAAAATATATTTTTATGTGATATAATAAATACGTGTTTCTATTATGTTAATCTGTTGAGTAAACTAAGTTAGCTAAGGCTAAGTGACTAAGTTTAGTTAGGTTGATGTGGTTATTTGGATAACTTAGTTAATCAACTTGTTAAATACGTGAATACGTACTCATGTATTTAACCTATTTAACTAATTGTTTATATTAATTTTACATCAATTTGATATTTTCACTTTTTTCCTTGTAAGTGAGTACTTACTTACACCTTTACTTTTATTATATTTGGCATTTCTCTTGAAAAATATAATAAAAGTAGTATTATCAGATACCAATCTTACAATAGTAACATATTGAAAATGAACAACTGTAAGCTTGTTGCCTCTTAAATGCATTCCTGTTACTTTCCTTATTTTCTTTTCTAATGTAGTATCTCTTTTCATGATATTGTTTCCTTTTTAAGAGTATCTTCTATTCCATTCAGGTGCTAAATATTTGTTTTTTTCTGGAAAATCTGGTTCACCATCTTTAACCCATTGCTCATAACCACCATTAATCCAAGTCAATGATTGGAAGCCTTTGTAATTATCGGTTTCCAGTAATACCATGTCAAGAAAAAGGCAGAGCTGTTTTTTTGCATCTTGCGGTATCGTATCAATAGTCAATAAATGATTAATCTTATCTTTGATATATTCAACCTTAACAGTCTTTCTTGCCATAATATACCCCTGTTTTAAAATGGTTAATAGTAACTCTAAAAAACATACTCTCATAACCTACTATAAACCTATAGGGCTTAATGAATTACTTGCTCTTGCCTTCTACCATTATTACAGCACCACATTGGCAAATGAACTCTTTCCATTGAGGGAACCAGAAAAAATGCTTCTTACAATTTGGACATTCAACTTCATCATATCCATAAGCATTTTTACCAATTGATTTTACAACTACTGTTTTCTTTACTTCTCCATTTACTTTGATAGGCATAGTTTTCTCCTGTTAGTTGTTAATAATAATTTTTTAAGCTTACCTCTCTTTAACCTTAATATGACTATTAGATATCAAGCAATTCAGCGATATTACTCAATATATATTCAATAATATCCGTATCGCCTTCTTTGTGATTATCACCGTTGATCAATTTGCTAATTATCGCCTTGTATCCATTTTTTCTTATATCTTTCTGTATCTCAAACCATATCAATTTCTCAATCTTCCTGAATTGGTTATTGCTATTACTGTAATTTTTATGCTCTTCTAATGTTTCTTTGCTTATCATGTTTAATTCCTCCGCAAAGATTAATCAAGATATTCATTAATCTTATCACATATTTCTTCAAAAGTTTTTCCCATGAAAAGAATGAGAATAACAAAAAATGCTATTGGTATAAAGAAAACATAAAACAATGCCTTGTAAAGCGTTTTAATAATGGCTTTTCTGCTTATCATGTTTTTTCTCCTTTTCAAAACAAGCAAGTACATAAATTGCAGAGATGAATAATATTCCTCCAATAATATGTAACATAACATTACCTCCTTTCAAAAACCTATGCTCTATAACCATTCAATGAAAAGCTGTTATCATCTAACCGCTTTGTAACAACCTATAACGAATAATGCGATATAAGCTATAATTACGATTGACATTGTTCTAACTCCTTCTTAAGTGTTAATAAGCTTTCAAAAACCTTCGCTTTAACCTGTACTCCATAACCTAAATTTTCAGCTATTAGCAATAGACATGAATTTCTTCATGTAATCCAATTGGTAGATTCTTGCTTGAGCATTGATAAAATCTCATTCTAGCTGTTTGAATAGCTTCTCTTTCGCTATTGTGGTATACAATAAATACTTTGCCGTTAATAACTACTTTGTAATCTCTTGATGGATTTTCCATTTTTCTTACTCCTTTTCAATAGTTAATGTTAATAGCTCTTTCAAAAACCTTCCCTCAAACCTATTCTCAGTAACCTTGTTTTTTTGATAATAATTAATTACTTAATACTGCCCAATACATTAAGATTGTAACTGCTACCATGTATAACATTTTCTCATCTCCTTTGTTTTTTTGTTTTTCTTAACTGCCTTATGCTATATATAAAGAGCATATCTCATGCCAAATGTGATATGTAATAAAATCAATAACTTAGAAAGTGGAAAAAAGTCAAAAGTGACAATAAATGGCACTCAAAGGAGTTTGATATGCTATAAGTGATTGATATATAAGATAAATGACATGACGTAAAATGTCATTTTTTGGTGTAAAAAATTGTCAAAAAATGAGGATATATAAGAAAGGACAGAAGAGTATAGAGACAAAGGATAAGATAAAAGATAAAAAATAGTATATAAGCAGTAATCATAAGATATATAATATCTGATATGATACCAGATCATGCCTATAGCAATGTTGATACCAAGTAATGAAATAGCCAAATTTGACCGTATAAGGCCAGTATGGATCATATCAGGCTCTCATGATGATATGCATTACCTTACTAAGACTTTGACCATATACAAGCTCCTGGGATCATGCTAAAAGTCTAGTAATTGATATGGCATGAGATATGCTACTAGCAATAGCTATACCATAGTAATATAATGGCATTTGATAATAAATGGCTCTCAGAGGCTTGATATGGCTATTAAATTTTTCCATGATGTTTCATACCAGTTCACTAAAACTTTGGTCATATACAAGATGTGAGAGAGTGATGAGATATTGAGCAATGACATTGGTATTGAATATGCTATATGCAATAGCAATACCAAGTAACTAACATGGCATACGATATGCTATTAGCAAAAACTGCACGAGAGAGCTGGTATAAGATATGTCAATAGCATACTTCATGCCATTAACAAACTGCATACAATTTCATAGGAAGAGTGAATTTCATTGCATACACTGTGAAAACCGATACAACAAACTGAATTGACTTTCACAGTGACAAAAAGGTAATGTAAAGTTTTTCATCTTTTCAAATTTAATATGACTTTTCATTCACCCTATGACTTCGTTTTCATATTCCGTGCAAAATGACTATGTTTTAATGTAATGTTTTGCATAAAAAGTGAATAAATATGCATAGCACTTGATTTGCTATGAAGTACTTTGCATTCCGTGCAGAAAAGTATGAATATGTTTGCATATGGTTTGAGAATTTTGAGAAAAAAGGTACCCTTTCTCGTAAAAAAGGTGTTGACATGGTGGTTGTTAGTACATACACATATCTCTAGTAATTTCTTATTAAAATAAATCAACTTTATATAATACAAAATAAAACAATAATTTACTATACATTTCTCTAAACATTAAAAGATTCTCATATGTTGCATATATTATGCTAGAATACTGGTTACACTACATTTCTATTATAAAAAATAAATCAATTTATTTCTATAAACCCTACTTCATGTATTACAACTAAATAGCACAATTCATGTATATTTTTCTCAATATTTTAATATACTAAACCCTAATTTATATGTTATATGAAATAGTCTTATAAAATGGTCTTAAATTTTAAACATTAAATAATACAGTTACACTACTATGTTATATTTCATATTTACCAAATATATTAATTGCTCTATGTACATCTATATTTAAACTAATTATTTCTATTTTAATTTTATTAATATTAAAACATAAAGCACGACTATCATTTTCAAGCCTTACTTTTAGTATAAGATCATGATTGTTTCTAATTAAAAACATTTTCCCATCATCAATATCTTTTAATTTTTTTATTTTATATTCA
>CP070831.1:2614057-2639776 GCA_020344955.1 Promethearchaeota archaeon
GAAAATGCTTATTTTATTAGAGAGCGAGAAAAAGGTTATGAAAACACTCCTATAATAGACATTCTTAGAGAGATGATGAGCTATACAGATGGATGTATATATAGCGCGAAAAAGGACTGCATAGTAAATATGGGTGGGTTTCTAGCAACTCATAGTAAAGATATATTCGATTATACGCGAGGAATGGTAGTTTTATTTGAAGGTCTTCACACATATGGTGGTATGGCAGGTAGAGATATGGAAGCTGTTGCTCGTGGATTATGGGAAGGTGCACAATATGAGTATCTGAAGTATAGAATCAATCAAGTGCGTTATTTAGGGGAATTATTAAATAATGTAGGAGTACCTATAGTAAAACCAATTGGTAGTCATGGTGTTTTCCTTGATGCTTTAAAATTCCTTCCACACCTTCCAAGAGATCAATGGCCTGCTCAAACCTTAGCCGCAGCAATTTATGAAGATTCAGCTGTAAGAACAATGGAGAGAGGAGCAGTTTCAAAAGGTAGAGATAAAGATACTGGAGAGAACATCTTTCCTAATTTAGAACTTGTTAGACTTACAATTCCAAGAAGAGTATATACTAATACTCATATGGAGTACACAGCGGAATCAATAATAAGCCTTTATAAGAAGAGAGATACAATAACTGGATTAAAGATGGTTTTTGAACCAAAACATTTGCGGTTCTTCCAAGCGAGATTTGAGCGACTTAATCCTTAACAAATTAAAACCTTTTTTCTAGCACAGTGATAATTGGTTGAAAGCCCGCTTTTCCAAACACATCAAGTAATTTTTTATCAGTTGTATAGGCAAGGTTAATACGGATAGAATCAGTTCCCCATGATTCTAAAATTTGAATTGCTCTGTCTGCTAATAGTTTCCCTACACCCTTACCAATAAACTCTTTTTTAGTAGCCCAATTGTCGAGATAGCCAATATATCGCCCTAGTGTATTTTTTAACGCTTCGATCATTCCCATACTTACTACTTGACCTGTAGCTTTTAATTCTGCGATAAGTGTTATTCGCTTAAGGTTTGGTTTAAATTGTCTGAGTCCACTTGACTCCCTCCACTGTTTTTCATCAAAACCGATATCAAACATTTCATTTAATTCTTGCAATATTTCTAAGGTTGCTTGATAATCAGAAGTTCTATAATTTCTGATAATTATATCATTTTCTTTTAATTCATCTTTTGACATTATAATTTCCATTTTAACTTGTGATTTTATTAATTTGATTTAAATCAATTCTCTGTATAAGAATATTTTGACTAATTCCACTTTCATCTTCTATTTTAATAGAAAGTAAATATTCATCAATATGAGGGACGATTGGGGAAACAAACAAAAGTTCTTCTTGAGGGAACCATAAATCAATTTCTTGATTCATTACTTCTTTTTCAAAAAATTCTTTAACATGAGTAATTACGATAAAAAGGTTTTTTAGTTCCTGAAGAGTGTTATTCTGTACTGTAATTTCTATTTCTTGACTATTTTCTATAAAACTGAGATTAGTAACTATTAGTGTAGGTTTAGTCGTAAATCTATCAGTTGCTTTTTGAGTTTTATCAAAAAATTCTATACTTGTAAGTCCACTGTCTCCTTTTAAATTACTAAGAGGAGAAAATTCAAAACCTTTTAAAGAGAAATATGAAATAGCTTTTTGAGTTTTAAGAGAAGGAGATTCTGATTTCCCTTCAATAACTCTTGAAAAATAATTTTTAATAGTTTTATCAATTAATTGTCTCATGAATACTTTAATTTTTTTTCCTTCAGAAATAGATTCTTGGATTTTTTGGGTTTTAATTACAGTATCAGATGCAATTTCACTTTCAATAACTTCATATAGCTTATCTTCAAATTCATTTCGTATATCATCAGTCAATCTTTTAACAAGCTCATCACCAAAGATGTCTAATTCAGAAGGCAATGAAACAATAATTACGATTGTTTCCGGAGTTTTTTCTTCAAGTCCAGCTCTTCTTTTTTTTCGTTTTGAAGTTGTTTGGATCTTCTTACCGAAAAATGTATAACCTTTATATTCTAAATCAATATGGTCAAGTTCTTCAGTTTCTAAAAACCATACGGGGTGATAATTTATAGGGCGCATATATCTTTTATCATTTCGAAGATTATCATCAGGATACATTAATAATGGAATCTGTCCCTTCTTTTCATCAAAATAGAGTACATAAACGATGCATAAATCTTCCTTAGGATTTTTTTCTACAATTCCGTTAAATATATCAGACACACCGACCAATCCAAGAGCTTTTGTAAAGAATAATATTATTCCTTATTCAATAGAAAAAAATCCTTCTTATTCTAAAAATTTAACTAGAAAAAAAAAAGTAAAGAATTATTAAATTGTTAAGAGAGATATAAATATGATCATTACAGATGTGAAAACTTACTTATTAGAGCTTGATTTTAAAATAAAAATTGGCTCTATGCCTAAATTTAAAGCAACGGGGCTTTTTACAAACATATTAACAGATGAAGGTTTAGATGGATGGTCTTTATCACATTGGAATTTAAGTAATCTAGCTCAAAAACAGTTCATTGAGGAAGCATTAAAGAAGTTAGTTGTTAAAAAGGATCCCTTTATGATTGAAGAAATCTTTCACGAACTTTACCAGAATACAAATAGGATAATGTTTGGTATACCAGCTTCTACTTCAGCAATAATGGTTGCATGTTGGGATATTATCGGGAAGGCAACAAAACAACCGATATATAAACTGTTAGGAGGGAGAAAGCAAAAAGTAAAAGCATATGCCTCTATGCCTCGTGGATATGGTGCTAAAGCTGCTGTTGGTGCTGTAGAATCTACCCTGAAACCAGAACTTGGAGGATTTAAAGCTGTAAAATTGAGGATTGGAAATGGACCTAAAAAAGACGAGGAATTGATTAAAGAAGTAAGAGACAACTTCCCGGACATTGAGATTATGGTGGATGCAAATTCTGCTTATCAATCTGTAAATGAAGCTCTTAAAATCGCGAATATATGTGCTAAATATGATATTGCTTGGCTAGAAGAACCAATTCCTACTGACAATCTTAATGGATTAGCCAAATTAAGAGAAAAATCACCTGTTGAAATTGCTGGTGGTGAAAATGATATGGGAATATTCCGATTTGAAGATATTCTTTCAAGAGGGTCTTTTGACATTGTTCAACCTGATACTACTAGATCCGGTGGATTTCTCCAAATGAAAAAGATTGATGCTATGGCAGAAGTTAAAGGAGTTCAATGTATTCCTCATATTTTTGGATTTGGTCATATATTAGCAGCAAATCTCCATTTTATAATGTCAACTCGTTGTGACTGGTGTGAATTTCCATTTATTCCAGATGAGTATCAAATATTAGAGGACCCTATTAAAGCGGAAAAAGGTTTTGTTAAAGCATTAGAAAAACCAGGATTGGGAGTAGAGATAAATAAAGAAATGTTTGAGGAAAATGTGATTAAATAAATTATAAAAATATTATCTATTAATATTTTTATCAAAAAACTCATGTCTTTTTTAGAGAAAAATGACCAACGTTAATTATATCTTTCTCTTATCTCTAACTATTATTGTAATTGGGTATATCCTAAAAAAACTTAATATAATTTCAGAAGAAAATGGTAAATTTATTGCCAAATTAGTGTTTAATGTCACCTTACCTGCTTTAATTTTAAGTGTTATAAGTTCAATCGAAATTACTCCTTCATTGGGATTAATTACATTGATTTCTATCCTTTATTGCATTCCCATCATTATATTAGCTTTAATTCTTTTTAAGAATTATCCCAAAGACATAAAAGGGTTAATAAATATGGCCGTGATAGGATTTAATGTCGGACATTTTGCTTATCCCTTAATTCAAGGGATTTGGAATGATGAAGGCCTTAAATATATCGCCATGTTCGACATTGGTAATGCTATTGTGATTTTTGTAATATGCTACATTCTCGGGTTAGTCTATTCACCAAAAAATGATTTCCAAGATAAAAAGGAATTGGCCAAGGACATTATTTTGAAGTTATTGAAATCTGCACCATTAATGAGTTATATAATAGCGATAATTTTGAACATCCTTAATATTCAATTTGCTCCTTTCGTATCAGATTTATTGGATATATTATCAAGAGCAAATATGGCTTTAACTTTATTATTATTAGGAATTTTCTTAAATTTTAAGTTTGAAAGATCACAATGGAAAAATGTTTCCATTGTACTAATAATCCGTTATTCATTTGGATTAGTAATTGGCCTTCTTTTATTTTTCTTTTTACCATTTGATCTACTATATAGAGGTATATTAGCTATTGCTCTAATTCTTCCTATTGGATTAGCAATAATTCCATTTACTGTAGAATTTTCATATAATGAGCGAGTTGCTGGGATGATTACAAATTTAACAATTATAATCTCATTTGTTTTGATGTGGATTTTAGTTTTACTTTTAGGTTTTTGATAATTTATAAGTATTCATTCAAGAATTTGTTTAAAATTCAAAAAAAAATTAAATTCTTCTTTATCTTCATCAAATTCATGAGTTCCACTGTGGATTATTAATTCTATTTTTTCCTCATTTATTTTATCAATAAAAATTTGATTAATTTCTGACCAATGAGGCATCCCTATTAAAAAAATATTCCATAGAGCGTTAGAATTATTCTTGGATCTTGATTCAATTTCTTTAGAAAGTAAAGTCCAAAAGAAAATTAATTTATATGAAACGCCGGTGTTAATTTTTAATCCCATTCGTTGAAAACTTCCAAATGCTAGAATCATTAAAAATGCTAAAGAGTATCTCAATTGTATTTTATAAGAATGAACTAGATATTTTTTTTTCAGCAAATCCCAATCAAATTGGTTGAATAGTTTAATATTAGTATCCTTTATGCTTTCCTCTAATTTTTGATAATAGAACTCTTTTGTTAGATGTGGTTTGGTTTCTACAAATTGGAATATTCTAAGTGCACCAGCAAGCCTCCATTCCAACCATTCTTGTGAATATTCTTTGGCATTTAATAAAGCAGACTCTTTTTTTGACCAAAGTTTTAGGATAATTTTTAATTTTGAATTGATTTCTTCATAATATTTAATGTAATGGTCAAAAATTTTCGTATAATAGTATCCTAAAATATCAATATATGTAAAAATTTCTAAAAGATCAACAAATCGATTAACAGTATTTTGGTACGAGAGAAGCTTAATGAATTCTAGATCATTAAAGAGTGAATAAATCCCATAAAAGGTAGATTCTCCAGTATATATCGTAGCTATAAGCAAGTGATACTGAATTAGTTTCCTAATAAGCAATTTCTCAATTTCTGAAAGTTCAAAGGGTTCAAGCAGATCCATGCTTGATATTAGATTATAACTATGATATGGATGTTTTTTATTATCAATATATCTCCCAATATCATGATACATTAAAAGAATTGGAATGATTAGCTGGTTATGGGAATGCTGTTTTAAAACTTTTTTCTGAAGTATAGTTATAGATTCTTGTGAAAGAGTCTCATGATAGAATTCTTCATTGACCATCAGAAAAAATATTTTATAGGATCTAAAAATATGTCTTATTGTTCTTTGAAGTTCATCTTTATTTTTCTCTCGAGCATCCTGAATAATTTTCTTTAAATTTGGGAATATTGATATTAACTCGAGGAATTCATTAGAGTTTTCAATATCTGTTTTGGAATCAATCCAAGAGAGCTCTATATGTTCAAATAATTTATTAAGTGAGTCTAACATAATTCATAAAATATCCTTTTCTAATAGTTGAAAAAAAGGTTTTAAATCAATATTGCCACCACTTATTATAATACCAATTTTCTTATTCTCTGCTATGACTTTTTTTGATAATATTGCAGCTAATGATACTGCACCTGATGGTTCTACAATTATTTTCATACGTTCCCAGAGAAATTTCATAGCATTAATTATTTCAATTTCCGAAACTGTAACTACATCATCAACATAAGTGCGTATTATATCAAAGGTTCTTTCACATAGAGAAGTTCTTAAACCATCAGCAATGGTATTTGGATAATCACTAGGTATAATATATCCTGCTTTTAGAGATCTAAGAGCATCATCTGCTAATGAAGGTTCAACTCCTATAACCGAGATATTTGAACATAACCCTTTAGCGGCAAGAGCGGTTCCACATAATAAGCCTCCACCACCTAATGGGGCAATAACAATATCTAATGATCCAACTTCCTTGATTAATTCATAAGCTACAGTTCCTTGTCCATTAATTATATTATCATTATCATAAGGATGAATTAGAATACTTCTTTCCTTCTTAATAATTTCTTGAGTAGTCTTATTTCTTGATTTTAGGGTGTTGTCACAAAACACAACATGAACTCCATAACCTTTTGTAGCATTAATTTTGTTTCCTGGTGCTCCTCTTGGCATTACTATTGTTGCTTTAATCCCTAACAATGAAGCAGCAAGAGCGATAGCTTGAGCATGATTACCACTAGAGTGAGTAATAACCCCTCTTTCCTTTTGTTTTTCTGAAAGTAGACTTAGAGTATTAAAAGCTCCTCGAAATTTGAATGCACCAACTCTTTGGAAGTTTTCACATTTAAAATAGATATCTGACTTAAAAAGCATATTTAAAGTCCTTGAAGTCATAACGGGGGTCTTATTAGCAATACCATTAATTCTTTGGAAGGCTTCCTCTATTCCTTCAAATGACACTTCTATGGAACCATTTAATATTTAGTTATGAGTTTAAATTCTCTTAAAAATAAAAGTATTTAGAATAATTAGTAAAATCTCGGAATATCTCTTCGTAGATCATTAATTTTTCTTTTAAGAAGAGAGCCATTTGTTTTTTCATCCAATTGACTACTTAAGGTTCGACGATTATTTTAACAAAATCTCTTCCACTAGGTTTGATAAATCTTTCAAAAGTCTTCTGCATATCTTCTAAATGGATAATATCAGAAATGAATTCATTAGCATTTATTTTACTTTTAGCAAACATATCAATTGCAGCTAAAATATCTTCCCGATCATGACCAAGACACCCTTTTAATGTGACTTCTTTATTATTTATCATGAAAACTCTAATTGATATACTTCCTTTATACATTCCTTCTAATAAAATTGTACCACCTTTCTTAATAATATAAAGAGCATCTGATATTGTTTGCTCATTTCCAACACAGTCGAAAATAAATGAAGGCGTTCCAAGTTTTCGTGCAATTTTTTTTATTTTGGGTCTACCTGGAGCAACGGCGTCAGTCGCCCCCAATTCTATAGCTTTCTTTCTTAAGAATTCATGAGGTTCAACAACAATTACATAGTTTGGACTTTTTTCAATCAAAAGAGCTTTTAAAAAAGCTAGCCCGACATTTCCACCTCCAAAAATGATAATATTCTCATTATTATTAATTCTCGACAATTTGAAAGCTCTCGTTGCTAAAGCAAACGTTTCCATCATCACTGCATCCCGAATTGGAACATTTTCAGGAATTTGAAATATTGATGTTTTCGGTACTTTTACAAATTCAGCAAAGCCCCCATCTTGAAACATTCCTAAACCTCCCAATTGACCTTCACTAAAATCAAGAGATACATTTATACAAAGTACTTTATCTCCTACTATTACTTCTGAAACATTCTCACCTAGTTCCACCACTTCACCTACTAATTCATGACCCATAACTATAGGTATCTGATATATTTTATATTTGAAATGAGATATATCAGTTCCACAAATTCCACAATAATGAACTTTAACTAAAACATCATCAGGACCCGGAACTGGTGTAGGATAATTGTTTCTGTATACGAGCTTTCCAATTTCTTCTAAAACTACTGCTTTAATAGTTTAAACATCTCCTTTAATTTCCTAATTAATATTATCTTATAACTAATTAATAATTTGTTTATTGAAAAATCATTTCTATTATCATTAATTCTTAATGTGATTTATAATGAAAGTTTTAGCAATTATTGGTACTCCAAAGATGGATAAGGGGATTAGATCTTTAGTTTTAACTCCTTTTCTAGGAGAATGAAAGAAGCAAGAGCGTTACTACATCCAAATAGACCAAGATTTAATATGATGTTTAAAAATCAGAATAATTTTGAGGATATCTTAGAAGCACCTAAAGAAGCTGGGCGACAACTTTTTATAGAAGGAAAAATGAATCCAGAAACATCATATATTATCAGCTGTGAACTTTTGCCCTTAGAAATGTATGTTTCGCCTAGAAAGTGAGAGAAAAAAATAAAATCATTAAATAAATTGGATTTTTCAGTATATAAAAACAGTGCTATAATATAAACTTCATAATCCTAATATCCTGGTCATACTTTTTAAGATGCTGTCAATTTCACTATCAAATGTTTTAACTTGATCGAAGAAAATATTATTTACCTGAAGTAATTGCTTCACTACATATTCTGGTGATTGTGTAATTTGTTTTGCTAGGTTAATTGCTTCATTCAATACTTCCCCTTTTTCGACTAATTTATTAATTATGTTCAATCGATACGCATCCTCAGCGGTGAGAAAAGTTTCTCGAGTTCCAGTATTTAAAGTGATTTCTAGTGCCTTTCCGCGCCCTACTAGAGTCATATAGGGAAAAAAGAGCGGACAAGCACCAAATCTTATCTCAGGATGACCAAAAAGAGAGCCTTTTGAAGCAACTCGAAGATGACAAATAATAGCTAGATCAAAAGCTCCTGCTAAAGCATACCCGTTAATAGCAGCAATTAATAGTTTCGGGAATTCGAATATAGTTTTATGAAAAAGATGATTTGACTCTATAAAACCCTGATAATCTCCTTTACCTTGAACTACTGCTTGTACTTCATCTCTATCAAACCCAGCAGAAAAATATTCTTTTCCTCCATAAATTATTACTGCTTTTATTCTTTTTTCTTCTTTAAGGAAGTTTAAAGCATCTATAATTTCAGCTCTCATTGCTTCACTCAAGGCATTTTTTTTTTCTGGACGATTTAATTGAATTATTGAGATTTTCCCTTTTTTCTCAACATTGACAAATTTATATTCTTTTTCCATTTTTTTCAACTCATAATAATTTAGTTTATTTTAATTAAAATTTAGAGCCCATTCTATTTTTAGATTTTATTTTATATAAGTCTAAAATATTAATAGGTGGAAAATTTATGTTTTGAATAGTGAATATGAAATTAACAGAAGAACAAATTGATAGATATTCTCGTCAAATTGTTCTAAAGGAGATAGGAGGAATTGGTCAAAAAAAACTATTAAAGTCCAGAGTCTCATTAATAGGTTTAGGAGCTCTGGGATCACCCGTAGCATATTACCTTGTTGCCGCTGGAATTGGTAATTTAAAAATAATCGATTATGACTCTGTTGAGCCCTCTAATTTACATAGGCAAATTCTCCATTTCACAGAGGATATTAATAGAAAAAAAACAGAGAGTGCTCTTGAAAAACTAAATAAATTAAATCCAGACTGTAACATCGAGATAATTTCTAATAGAATTACACCCGTTAATTCTAAAGAAATTCTAAGAAACTCTGATTTTGTAATTGAAGGTTCAGATAATTTCCCTACTAAAATGTTGGTTAATGATACATGTGTAAACTTAAATATAGCTTTTACAATTGCAGGAGTTTTAAGATTCCATGGTCAGATAATGACTACTGTTCCAAATGAAAAAACTGCTTGTTATAGATGTGTTTTTGGTGAAATTGGTGAATTCCCTTCTGGAATGTCATGTTCTCAAGCAGGAGTTATAGGCTTAATTCCTGGAATTCTGGGGTGTTTAGAAGCAAATGAGGCGATTAAACATATTTTGAAAGTGGGAAATTTAATTACTAATAAGATAATGTATATAGATCTTTTACATAATGCATTTAATCTTGTTGATATCAAAAGAGATAAAAATTGCATTGCATGTGGGAATAATGCTAGTGATTTGGTTGAATCATATAATTACAGAATTGAGGATGTATGTCAATAAGAAACATGAATAACTCCATGGAATATTTTATGAAAAAAATTGATATTAGAGGAAAGATCTGTCCTATGACATTTGTAT
Source organism: Promethearchaeota archaeon (assembly GCA_020344955.1). Taxonomy (GTDB): domain Archaea; phylum Asgardarchaeota; class Lokiarchaeia; order Sigyniarchaeales; family SOKP01; genus Loki-b32. The sequence continues at coordinate 2,624,120 of CP070831.1, forward strand.
ACACTAAATTAGCTCTTGAAGAACTAGGTGAGGGTGAGATATTAGAAGTTCTTCTTGATTTTCCGGCAGCTCTTGAAAACATTCCAAAAAATTGTAAACGTCAAAATTTAGCAAATTTAGTAGATATTAAAGAAAAAAAAAATGGTAAAGATGAATGGATCTTGAAATTGAAAAAACTCTAATTCTTCATCCTCCCGCAATAGCAGGTAAAAATGAAATCTCATCTCCATGGTGAAGAAGCGTGTTTAAATTATCTAATGTACGAATATCTTTCCCATTTAACCCTAATATGATGTAATTATTTAAAGTTTCTGACGATGTAAAAATGGTTTCTCTAAGAAGATTTCCAAATTTGCTACTTAATATAATTAAAGCATCCTTAATTGTAGAATCTTCTTTAATTGACAATATAATTTCTTCTTCGTTTATTATATCTGCTAATAATGATAAAAAAGATATTTTAATCTTGATCATCGGATTAATCTTTAAAATTACTATTTTAAATCATAAAATAATTCATATATATTATTAAAGAATTTAGTAGTTAATTATTTTCATTATAAAAATTAGATTTTGTCACTATAATAGTCATATTGAATAAAAAATACAAGTGATATGTATTAGAAAAGAGGACTTGAATATTGGACATTTATCTACTGTTTACCATACTAATTTTATCTTAATGGAAAATAATGAATTCAAAAAAAATTTCAATCGAAATATAAATTGGATTTTATTTGGGACCGGACCTGAAATGGTTCGAGCATTTAGGAATAAAAAATTAGATATTGGTTATATGGGATTACCACCTGCAATTATTGGAATTGATAATGGAGTTTCTATCAAATGTGTAGCAGGAGGCCATGTAGAAGGTACAATAATGATTGCTAAAAATGAATATGAAAACCTTAATGGATTAAATGGCAGTATATATGATACTTTAGCTCAATTTAGAGGAAAATCAATTGGCGTTACGAGTAAAGGATCAATTCATGATGTTATCCTAAATTATTATTTGAAAAAATATGGGTTGCATAATCAAATTGATGTGAAGAATTATATTCAAGCAGAATTTATTGCTTTGGATCTGAAACAACGCAATATCGAAGCGGGTGTTGGAACTCCAGCATTAGCTGTATTTGCTTCATCAATGTTAAATTCACACATAATTATACCTCCAGAATTCATGTGGTTAAATAATCCTAGTTATGGAATTTTTTTTCATGAAAATATCATTGAAAATTATCCTGATTTAGTATTCAAATTTCTAAGTTACCATAAAGGGGTTTCATATATGCTAAGAAGTGATCCATCTAAAGCAGCAGAAATTATATGTAAAAATGTGAATGTTTTAAAAGTTGATTATGTCAAAGCTATATTAGAAATCTCTCCAAAATATTGCATAGCACTTTCTGAGGGATATATTCATTCTACAATGAAATTTGTGAAATCTCTTTTTAATTTAGGATATATTAAAAAGATTCTTTTAATGAAAGATATTTTCGATTTTCAATTTGTAGAAAAAATACATCCAGAAAAACAACATTACATAGAATAATTATAGCTTTAGACTTAAATTTGTTTTAAAAAAACTGTCTCTTTGTCATATATTATTCTCTTAGAGAATAATATATTTCGTTATCTTTCATTATAATTTTCATTTAAAAGAATAAAAAAACCAAATTCCAATACTTCTCACTTAGTTCGAACTTACCCAAAAGTTACGTAGTGAAAACTATTTACCGAAGCTTATCTTTATTATAATTAAGAGGCGAACAATAAAAAAAGAGGTACATAAAAATGAAAGTTAAAGTAAAGACTGATATGAATTATATTGAATTTTTAGGAATGATTCAACAAGTTTCTAGAAGTTCAGAATCTTATCAAAATAAAGTTATGAAGAAAGTATATAAGAATTTTGATATCTGCCAACTTAAAAACAAGTTGGATAAGCAAATTGAGTACTTTAACAGATTACTTTCTATTGAAAAATAAATAATTAATAAAAATTTAAAATGAGAGGTGGTATATTAAGATGCATGCTTTAGCAATAATTCTAGCATTAATTTTTTTGGCAATAACAAGATTTATTTAGATCTTATATGAATAACCTCCTCGTAAAAATAACTACATGGAGGTTAGGATTATTTTTTTTTTAATTTTTATTTTAATTTAATAACATTTAGGTCTAGATGTCTGTAATCTATAAATTAAGAGTTTTTATGAGACTATCAATAATTTAAATTCATCATTATTCCTTTACAGCTTTTAATGTAAACAAAAGAGGAATTATAGCTTTTTGATTTTTCAATCGAAAAAAACCATCAGGTCCACGTTCTGCACATGAGAAGCGTTTCCCGATGCTGAAGGGATATTCATTTAGAAATTCAATTCTCAAACCCGCTTTAATCAGTGAATTAATTATCTCTGATATGCTGTGAGCCCATTCATATTCCTTTTTTGGCTTAAACTTAATATCAGATCCAGCGTAAGTTCCATCAGCAACAAATTCCATTGGTTTGGGATCGTAGAAGTAATCATAATAGATATAAAATCTTTGGTTATCTTCATTTTCATAGTCCAAGATACGAGAAAATGGATGATTCTCAGCAATATAAAAAAATCCACCGTCTTTTAGGAAATTTACTATAATTTTAGCCCATTCATTCAGGTCATTTAACCAACAGAGTACTCCAATTGAAGTATATACAATGTCAAATTTATCAAATAAAACCTTTGGTAAATCATAAATATTTGATTCAATGAAGGTAGCCTTAAGTTTTGCTTGTTTTGCTAGTAATTTAGCTATTCGAATTCCATCACTGGAGAAATCTACCCCTGTAACTATAGCACCTTCTCTTGCCCAAGACAATGTGTCTAAACCAAAATGGCACTGAAGATGCAATAATGATTTGTCTTTCACATTACCCATTTCTCTTAGTTCATAAGATTTTAGAGTGGATTGTCCATTTAAAAATGATTCTACATTATAAAATTCAGTTTCTGTTTCATAATGTATCCTAGCAAACTCATCCCAGAGGTCTTTGTTTGCTTCAAAAAATTTCTTATTCAAAAACTACCAACCTCAAGATTAACCTTCTTGTTACTGAATTCTTTTTCAGATAAAACATTTATGTTAAAATATTAATAGTATTATATTGAATGATCGGAACCCTATCATAAAAATTATAAATCGCTAATGATTCAAAATTAAATAGGAGATGGAACCATTAATAAGAATACAATTTATGTAGTAATTGTTATAGCCGCAACAGTTTTGATTCTCATTTTGTTTTTCTATCTTCTCTCATTGTCTAATGTTTATTATGATAATTATCACATCGATTAGCTAATTATTGTCTAATAACATTTTTTTGTCATCTACTCTTAATTAATTAAAATCCAAATCAAAAAGTTAAGAGTTCTATTTTAAAAAAAGATCAATTTTATATTAGAAATCATCACATTTATATTGAGTAAAAAAAATTGGATGTGCCAATCTCATGAATAAAGAATCTAATAAACCACGGCTTCTCTTCCTTGATAATATAAAGATTTTATTTTCTGTTCTCGTAATTTTTCAGCACGTGAGGGTTACTTATGGTGGGACAGGGTGGTGGTACTATATTGAATCTGTTCCAGTTGATGATTTTAGTATTATATTTTTTACAACTTTATCTTCAATTGGAGGTCTTTTTCAAGCTGCACTCATGGGGTTGTTTTTTCTCTTGGGGGGATATTTCACTCCAAAAAGTTATGATCGAAAAGGAATGGGTTCTTTTTGGAAAGAGCGAATAATTCGTCTTGGTATTCCTGTTTTGTTGTATGTAGCGATAGTTAGCCCTATTGTGGCTTATTCACTAAATGCTTTGGGACTTTATCCATGGTCATTACCCGGATCAATACTGGGTTTTCTAACATTTTGGGGTCCTATGTGGTTTCTCGTTGTTTTAATACTTTTTACTGCAGTTTACACTCTTTGGCGCCAAATAACTAAATTTGACTTTGTACAACGCCGTATACCCGAGGAATTCTCAATACCAAAATACATTTATTTGCTTCTTTTTGCTGTTGGTTTAGGATTTATTACTTTTTTAATTCGCATAATCTCTCCTATAGACCAAAATCCACTGGGACTTCCATTTTCTTTTATCATTCTGTATCTTATGATGTTTAGTATAGGTGTCATTGCTTTTCGATATAAATGGATTGAAAAAATGAGAAAAAAACATGTTAAAGTATGGGCTATTATAATAGCAGCTACATTCATCCTTTTTTTTCTATATGCGGCTCTTATTGTAGGACTAGATTCTGATTTAAGCGTTTTTATGGGAGGATTTAATTTGCATGCTCTTTTTTTTGCTATAGTAGAGAGTGTTATTTGTATAGGAATGATTTTTGTATTACTCAAGATTTTTTATGCAAAATTTAACAAACAAGGAAAAATACTGCAGAACTTATCTTCTAGCGCCTTTTATATATATCTTATTCATGCCCCCATACTTGTTCTTGTGTCCCTTGCATTTATATCCATCCCTATTCTGCCTGCTATAAAATTAGCTATTGTATTTCCTATAACAGTTATTATATGCTATCTAATAAGTCATTTTGTACTCGAAAAAATCCATTTGAAAACGCATAAAAAATCCTTAGAATAGTTTCAGTGTATAACCGATTTAGAGGATAGTTGGAATCCCTATCCTAATTGAATTAAGAGATTACAATATCTTAATAAAAATTGGTCTACTAATTTTTTATATCAAAATTTTATTTATGTTCAATTATGAATGCGAATAAGGATTTAGATAATCTATTTAAATTACCACCAGATCATATTAAAGAAGCATGTGAAGTGGCAGGTGAAGCTTTTCAAGATGATCCCATTATGGTATTTGTATATCCTGATGAGGAGGAAAGAAAAAAGAACGCACAATATGGATTTTATATGCTCTATAACTACGGAATAAAATATGGACTAGCTTATGCTACATCTAAGAACTTAGAAGGAATTACAATTTGGCTACCCCCAGAAAAAGTTTATCCATCTATTTGGACTATGATGAGATTGGGTGGTTTTTATGCAATGCGCAAAGTTGGTTTAAAACTAAAAGCAATGAGAAGATCTATGACAGTTTTTAAATATGAGGAAGAGAGACATAAAGAACTTGTACCTTATGAACATTGGTATTTTCAAAATATTGCGGTTAAACCAGAAGAACAAGGAAAAGGATATGGGGGATTACTGATAAAAACTATGCTAAAAACAATTGAGGAGGATAGTTTACCGATTTATGTGGAAACTAACACTGAAAAAAATATGTCCATTTATCATAAATATGGATTCGAAATTCTTGAACATGGAATAATCCCTGAAACTGAGATTCCTCTTTGGTGTATGTTAAAAAATCCAAAGTAAGCTTGATATTGAACTAAAGAAGATATTGATAAAAACAATGGCAAATTTTTTACTTTAAAATAAGTTATATTGTTTGAAATGGTCCTAATTCTTTGATTTGATTAGTGAATTCTGTTATCACTTCAGCAAATCTTTTTCCTTCAGAAGCACTTACCCATTCTAACCTTACACGCCTAGGATCTATCCCTAATTGTTTAATTAAAATATTGTGTAATCGTTCAAATCGTTCTTGTGTATATTCATTTCCAGAAATATAATGACAATCTCCTATGTGACATCCACTAACAAGGACACCATCAGCACCATTCTTCAGAGCTTTTAGAACAAATGAAGGGTCAACCCGCCCAGAGCACATAACCCTTATTACTCTAATATTTGGAGGATATTGAAATCGTGATACTCCAGCTAGGTCTGCTCCCGCATAACTACACCAATTACAACAAAAAACCAAAATATTAGGTTCAAATCTTTCTTTTTTTGTTTTTGATTTAGATTTTGACATATTTAGTTTTGTACCTCCTCTTTTTCAAGTAAATAAGAATCAATCATAGCTGAAATTTGATCAAAATCATAATGTTTTACCATTATAGCACCAACTGGGCAAGTAGCGGCACACGTACCACATCCTTTACATAATGCTGAATTTATAGAAGATTTTTTAAGTATGATACTTATATCTTCAAAGTCTTTCGTTGATTCTATTAGTTCAATGGCTTTGTAAGGACAAACTTCTTCACACTTACCACACCCTATACATTTATCTTGATTTACTTCAGCTACTAAACCTGATGTCGTAATTTCTTTAGCACTTAAAAACCGGCTTGCTCGTCCAGCTGCTCCATTTGCTTGTGAAATTGAATCTTGTATGTTTTTAGGCCACTGGGCGCATCCAGCTAAGAAGACACCATCAGTAGCAAAATCTAAGGGTCTTAATTTAACGTGAGCTTCTAAAAAAAATCCAGTTCTATCTAGAGGAACCTTGAGCATCTTAGCTAATTCTACTAAATTATCTGCTGGTATCATAGGAGTTGCTAAAACAATCATATCAGTATCATAAGTGATCTCATCTTGTAAATTCGTATCAAACACTCTAATTCCTAATTTTTCTTTACTTTTCTTTGATATTTCTGGTACGTTATCTAAATCATATCTTAGGAACATAGCATCTTTTCTTCGATTTCGATAATACTCCTCAAATTCCTTCTTAGCCATTTGAAGATCTCTATAAAGCACAACGATTTCAAGTTCTGATTTTAGTTCTTTTAAGAGATTAATGTTTTTAATAGAAGTTCCGCAGCAAACATTTGAACAATAAGTTATTCCTTCTTTTTGTCTTGCGTTGGCACATAGAACAAATGTTATACGATTAATTTTATCAAGCCAAGATGTATCTGTTTCTTGGAGTTTTTGTTCTAATTCTAATTGAGTAATTACATTGGAATTTTCTTTGCTATAATGATATAATCCATCAGGTTTTAATTCCTGGGCTCCAGTAGCAACAATAATAGTACCAATTTTTAATTCATTGAGATCAGTTTCAGAATTGCTGATCGTTACTTCATAATTACCTATGTATCCTTTAATAGCGTTAATTTTTGACTTAAGTAGAACTTCGATATTTTTATTATTTTCGACTTTTTGAGTAATTTCTTTTAAGAAAATTGAAGCATCCTCTTGAATAGGATATAAAATATTTAGATTATTAAGATTTCCCCCAAGTTTTTCCTCCTTTTCGACGAGATAAGTTTTAAATCCTTGATCAGCTAAATTTAAAGCTGCAGTCATACCTGACACACCTCCACCTATTATTAACGCTGTTGGTGTGATTTGAAGTTTTTCCTCGGTCTGAGGTTTAATCAATCGAGCTTTTGCTACAGCCATCCTTAAAAGATCCTTTGATTTTTCTGTTGCAGCTTCCTTCTCAGTCATATGAACCCAAGAGCATTGGTCACGGATGTTTACCATCTCAAATAAATATTTATTCATCCCAGCTTCTTGGCAAGTTTCTTGGAATAATGCTTCATGAGTTCGAGGAGTACATGAGGCAACAATAAACCTATTTAAATTTTTTTCTAGAATTAATTCTTTAATTAACTCCTGTGAATCAGAGCTACAAGAGTATAAATTATCCTCACAATGAATTACATTAGGCAATGTTTTGATATAATCTCGTACTTCAGGAACATCTACATATTTACCTATATTGATGCCACAATGGCAGATTAATACACCGATTCTGGGTTCATCTGTAATTTTGACTTCTCTTTCAGCTATATCAAAAACTTTTTCTTTTACTTCAGTAAATTTTACAGAATTGAGTAGAACAGCAACTTGAGAAGCTACACCACTAGCATCAGCAACAGTTTCTGGTATATCCATAGGTCCTTGAGCAAATCCAGCTAAGAAAATACCATCTTTAGAGGATAATGACTTATTAAAATATGATCTTTCTTTAAAAAAATCATAATGATCTAATTTGACATCCAAGATTTCAGATAATTCTCTGGTTCCTTTAGAAGGTACTAAAGGTGTTGCTAAAACAACTAAATTTGCTCGAAAATCTTTAAATTCACCAGTCTTTAAATCCTCATAATGAATAATTAAATCTTTTGTTTCAAGGTCTTCTTCGATTGTACTTATCTTTGTTTGAAAATATTTTACGCCATATTCATCTTGAGCTCTCTGAGTAAATTCATAGAAGCCTTTTCCAAATGCTCTTATATCATGTCTAAATACGAAGCATTGTGAATTTTCAGAATGTTCTTTGGTAATTATTGCTTCCTTAGCTGTATACATACAGCAAACTGATGAACAATATGGAACATTTTCATGCAAGTCTCTCGAACCTGCACATTGGATAAAAGCAATTATCTCTGGTTCTTGTTCATCACTAGGACGTAAGACATGTCCTCCAAATGGTCCAGATGCACAGAGAATTCTTTCATATTCTAACGCATTCACTACATTTTGGTATTTATATCCCCATCTAGAGGATAATTCTTCAGCAAACATATCATATCCCGTTGCGACAACAATTGCCCCAACATTTATTTCAATTTCCTTAGGCTGTTGTTCATAATCTATTGCTTCCGCCGTACAAACTTTTTCGCATACTCCGCATACTCCTTTAGTCAGTTTTAAACATAAATCTGGGTCGATTAGATAAATAGGTGGTACTGCTTGAGGAAATGGAATATAAACTGATTTTCTCTTACCTAAATTCATATCAAAATAATTAGGTACTTCTATTTTTGGACATTTATTCGCACAATCTCCACACCCTTTACAGCGAGTTTCATCTATATAACGAGGTTTTTTAAGAACAGTAACAGTGAGATTTCCTGGTTTTCCCTCTACTTTCTTAACCTCATGATAAGTCATAAGCTCAATATTAGGATTTCTAAAAACTTCAACCATTTTAGGTGCAAGAATGCATAAAGAACAATCATTTGTAGGGAATGTTTTATCTAACTGAGCCATCCGACCTCCAATTGATGGCGATTTTTCTACTAAATAGACTTTTAAACCTAATTCTGTCAAATCCAATGATGTCTGGATCCCAGCAATTCCACCACCAATTACTAAGACTGATCCTTCCACTAATTCTCACTCTCTATGTTTTTATTTGTGTCTACTATTTTTATTAAATCTACCAAAAATTCAGAGATATCAATTATTTCTATCGAGGAAATATCCTCATAATCATTTTGCAAACAGGAAAGATGTGTTTTACATTTAGGACATGATGTTATCATTTTTGTTCCAACTTCTTTTGCTTCCAAAAGTCTTTTGTATCTTAAAGCTTTAGATCGTTCATTGCAATTCATCCAATTGCTTACTCCACAACATAATGAATCTTTTTTATTATGAGTCATTTCTTTAAATTCAAATCCTAACGTTTTTAAGTGATTAAAAATCTCTCGAACATTTTCTATGATATTACTGGTTTTGGGTAAGAATCGACTTAAACGACAAGGATCATGATAAGTAAATTGAATTGGTTCCACTTTTTCATTTGGATTTTTAAATTTTATCTTGTTTGCCTTCCAATTTTTATAAATATATTCAATTAAATGCTGAACATTAAATTTTAAGTCAAAATTATCAAATAAAATTGAGTAGTCTATTTTTAAAGTTCTATAGCATTCCGCACAAGCAGTTACAATTGTTGTAACCCCAGTCTCCTCAAGTCTTTTATAATTTTTCTTAGCTAAATTAATAAACGCATTTAATTTTCCTTGTCCCCAATAAAGGTCGTGACCACAACAGATTTCATCCTTAAGAACGACAATAGGTTCTTTCTCAATTTGACAGATAATTTTGAGAGTACTTTCTGCTATTGAATCTGAGTTTTCAAATTCAAAATTGAAAAAAGGTAAACATCCAACATAATACATTAAGTTTCCTTTTTCTGAAATTTCACAGCCTTTAGGGACCCAATCAAGAGATCTATTTGGTTTAACAGAAGGCTCACTCATAATTTCAGAAAGAGTTGTATATACACCTTTGTGGGCAACATAGTCATCAGGATTTTGATTTTTTAATTTATTCATTTTATATTTTGCTATTCTTACGATATCAGCAAAGTTAATATCTTCGGGACAATTTTGAAGACAAGCATTACAAGTTAAGCAGTCCCATAAAATCCCACTTTCAATAACTTTTTGCTCAAAACCTTCTAAAACCATTTGAATAATTCGACTGGGCGTAAAAGATTGAACCTTACTTAGTTGACATACTCCTGAGCAGCGAGCACACTGATAGCAGCGTTTTAACATGTCTCGCAATTTTTCATTGTAAATTTTTTCTAAATAGACACTATTTTCGTCTAATTTTTTGTCTGTATGTTTTTTCTTTTCAATTTCTGTAATTGAAATCACTCATACATATTAATTTTTGATTGAATTAACTAAATTTTATCTCTATTATAATCTTTTACTCATATGACAATATGATTTAAATATAGATTCTAAACTTTGCTTAAAATTTTATTTTTTATAACGTTTGATATTTATTATTCTTTTTTTTTATATCGAATAAGTAATAAAATTAAAAAAAGTTCTCATTCCATTATATTAGGTCTCTTTTTTAAGTCAATTTTTTAATGAAATCCTCTTTCCGCTTTATTTTTTGTTGAGACATATGAATAATTAGTTCTTTCATGTGTAATTTTTTTGCTGAATCAAGCTCTAAGCATTTTATTATTCCTTCATCTTGAACCTTATTAAATAATTTTATTCCTTTTTCAGTACGAGGGATTACAGTAGTAAATTTGTCAGGGGATCCTAAGCCGCCAAAAGAAATATCTGACAAAATATTAGTAAAATCATCACATGCATTACATGCAGGACGTATATAATCATCTAAATGACTAAAAGGAATATGAACTAATCTTTCTCCAGCGCTATTATCTTTTAATTTTAAAATTAAATCTTCTTTAATGTTAATTTTCTTGATATTTTCAAGTTTAATATTAAAATCTTTTTCGAATTTATCAATTTGCATTCGATCAAAAAGGAAATTCTCAAAACAGAATAACCCTAAACAAATCTCAATGTTTTGAGAAGGAGTAACTCCAAGATCTTGCATACACCTAATCGTGTAGAGCTGGCACGGTGTTCCTACGATTGCTAGTTTCTTGAATTTATAATGATTTAACTTTTGGATTGAATCTGTATAGGTACAAAACTTTTGGATCTCACTTAATTGAGGAGATACTTCTAATTTGGTTCCTGAGGTTTTTATTAAACCGGATTTGCTGTCAACAAACGCAGCTTCTCTTGAAAATGGGGCATCAGTTCTGGATACGATGGAACCATCGATTAATTTCTTCTCAATCAAATAATTTATTATCGAATTTACCACTCCTCCATCGGTTCCGTATTTTAAAAATTTTGGATCAGTTGCTTGACAAGAATAGATGTTTATATAGTTACCAATTGGCATGGAGGAAAAACCTTTAAATTGAAAAGTTTTGAAAAGCTCATCATCCATGACATGAGTTTGCGGACAGATATGATAACAAATACCACATTCAAGACATTGATCTTTATTTATATATACTGGAGGAGAATATGGATCTTTTAGAGCTATTATGTCATACTCCGCAGAACTACAGAAGCTTACACATCCTCCACATTCTTGGCATATACCTTTATTGTGAACTTCGTTAATTAAATCTTGAAAGTTTTTGGGACTCATAATAATATATTAAATTGTAAATTAATCATTTTTTTTCTCTAAAATTATAGGTTTGCAGTTCTTTCGTTTTGTTCCGGCTATTCGTTCAAGTAGGGGTTGTCCTGGTTTGACATCTTTTAAGCTTTGGGATTCAATTAATTTGCTTTTAATTGCATCTTTAAAAAGTTTATCACCTTTTTTGGTTCTGGTTATTACTGATGACCAACCACTAGGAGATCCGATTGATCCTACAGAAATATCGGCACAATCGCAGGTCAAATCTTCGCAAAAATGACAGTTATGGCGTGCATAAGATTTTACATCATTGAGAGGTACTCTTAAGTCTTCCCCCGAATCTAAGTAGACGATAAATTTTCCACCACTGATATCCATTTTTGTTATTTTAGTGTAATCTTTATCAAATTGCTCTTTGATTAACTTAAGTACATTTTCATAAGGAAAGGATTCCATGCAAAAAAGCCCAATTCGGTATTTTATATTTTTGAAAAAGGGCAATCCACTTGGAAATAAAGTCCCTTTTTCTAAGGCATTCATCATACAAGGAACTCCCACAACAGCAATATTCTTAAATTTCTTTGTTTTATCTATTATATTTAGAGTTGTTGCATTAGCATACTTGGTTCCACCAGTTTTATATAAATCTTTAACATCTTCTACTATAACTGGTTCAGGTTTCCAGAAATCTTTCGAGTGTTGTACCGCTACCACTGCATCAACTAATTTATTCTTCAATAAATATTCAAGCAAAGAGGTAACAACCCCTCCATCCTGTCGTACTTTTTTAATCTTATCACTAGTTGTTGAAGCGGAGTAAGTATTAATGTAACCATTAATTTTTTCTGAAAATTTTAATGATTTATCAAGCTTGTTAATACTTAACAGGGCTTGTTCAATTGAAAAGGAACGAGGACAAACTGAATAACATAAGCCACATTTCATACAAATCTTATCATCTATTTCTAAAGTATCTGCTGTCACTGCAATAGCATTTACAGGGCACACTGATGAGCACCAGCCACATTGACAACATACTTCAGATTCAAACACTAAAGAGACTGGTTCAAAAAAATACTCAATGAAATCATCAGGAATATCTTTAACTTGATATCTATAGAAATATTCTTTTTCCTCAACTTCTTTTTCTTCTCCTTTTATTTTTTTAATCACTGTTTTAGTTTTAATTTCGATTTGTTCCTCAATATATCCTTGTTCTTTTAAGTAGATTATATCTCTAATCACGTTATCGGGAGGAAATTCTTTTACTATTTTTGATATCTCCTCTAGAAATAACGGTTCATTACCTCTTAATTTCTCTAACACTAATTTACGCTCTGTTTCAGCATCGATCATAGCGTCTAATATTTCGTAAAACTCTTCCTCAGAATATTTTTCTGCTTTTAAAATTTCGTCCTTAGCTTCAAAAAAAGCTCTTATTTGGAAGTTTCCTGAAGCGTTATAAGTAGCTTCCATTAATTCTTTTGGAGATATTCCCATAAATAATTTGTTATTTGCAATTTGGACCATATTTCTTCCAATTCTTTTTAAAAATTTTATAATTTTTTAACATCTAAGAACCCCTTCCATTGCAAGGTTAGTCCTCTTATAACCAGAATTTTTTTATAAGAGTCATTCAACAGGGGTAATAATTATTTCATCTTTAGGTAATTCAACATCCGTTGTTTTAATTGGGTTTATTCCTAGTCTACGGATCTTCTCATAAGCATCTTCTACACTTTTAACAAACTTCTCTGACTCTGCTCCACTTAACCAGTACATATTCACTCTTTGATTTCCGAGACCTCGAGATTCTAAAATCCTATTTGCTAAATCAACGTGTCTTTGAGCAGTAAAATTACCATTTTTAAATTGACATTCGTTTGGACGTCATCCAACTATCATAACGCCATCAGCTCCAGATATAATGCTATAAAGGATATGTTTCAAGTCAATCCTTCCAGTACATCTGACTTTTATAATTTTTACTGTAGTCGTATATTTTAATCGAGAAACACCTGCTAAATCTGCTGCGCTATATCCTCATTTTATACAAGCAAAAGCTATAATTTCATATTTCTGTTTCATCTCTTCTAATCACCTCCTAATAAAGCATTAATTTCAGCAAATAACTGATGATCTCGATAATATCTTATATCAATTGCTTGAGTAGGGCAACAAGTGCAGCATATACCGCATCCATCACAATTTATTTCATCAATGAAAGCTCCTATCTCTTCTTCAATTTTAATTGCATTTTTTGGACATTCTTTTTCACATCTTCTGCATGAAATACAAAATTCACTATCAACTTCAGCAGTTATTAATTCTAAATCGACTTCTCCTGGAGAAGTTAATTCAGCTACTTTACTTGCGGCAGCTCTTGCTTGAGACACAGAATATGAGATATTTTTCGGTCCTTGAGCAAAACCAGCAATAAAAATTCCCTTTGTTTTAGTCTCTTGCGGCATTAGTCCAAAGTGCGATTCTGTTAGGAATCCATATGTATTAGTATCAAGATTTAAAACTTGAACAATCTGCTGTGTACCTTTTGAGGGGAGCGCTGCAGTAGATAAAACAACTAAATCAGCATCAATCTTGATAATTTCATCTGTTAATGATGAATAAACACGGAGGATAACATTTTTAGTGTCAGGATCTTCAGAGATCTCGCCAACTTTTCCACGTACCAAGTTAAGATCAAAATCTTTAGCACGTTGGTAATATTCTTCAAATCCTTTTTCATTTGTTCTAATATCTATATAACAAATTGTTATATTCGCATCTGGAAATTCCTCTTTCAATAATCTTCCGTTTTTCAAGGCTAACATACAACAGACACCGCTACAATACGTTCTTTCTGTTTCTCTACTCCCAACACATTGTATAAATACGATTTCTTTAGGTTTTTTATCATCTGAAATTCTTTTCACATGGCCTTCAAGTGGTCCGTTTGGTGCTAACATTCGCTCGAGTTGGGCTTGATTTATAACATTTTCAAATTCTCCATATCCATATTCACCATAAGGCTCATGAATATCCCAACCTGTTGCAATTATGATCGTACCAACTTCAATATTGATTTCTTCTTGTACTTGACTAAAATCAATGGCATCTAATTCACACGCATCCACGCATGAGAAACATTCAATGCAAGCATTTCGATCTATATCGTACAAAAAGGGTACAGCTTGACCAAATGGAATGTCAATTGCTCTACGTGCCCCTAAATTTTCATCGAAATAATTTATAGTATAAACTGGGCACACTTCAGCACAAGCACCACACCCATTACATTCGTCTGTTGTATAACGGGGTTTCTTTTCAATTGTAACATTGTAATTACCAACATATCCTTCAATGTTCGTAACTTTGCTGTAGCTTAATAATTCAATATTTTCATTTCTATTTACTTCTAGCATTTTTGGCCCACAAATTCATATAGCACAGTCATCTGTTGGAAAAGTTCTGTCTAATTGAGCCATTCTACCACCAATAGTGGTTTTTTGCTCAACAAGGTAGACTTTTATACCCTGATTTGCAAGATCTAATGCTGCATTCATTCCTGCAATTCCTCCTCCAACAACCATTGTCGCTTTAGTAACAGGAACTGTCTTGATAGGAACTGGTTCCAAAAGTTTTGCTCTTTCGATACCGCTTTTTACCAGGGTTTTTGCTTTTGCTGTTGCTTCTTCTTTGCTATCCGTGCACCATGAACAATGTTCTCTAACATTAACCATTTGAAAATAATATGGATTTAAATCAGTTTTAGCAATAGTCCCTCTATAGATTACCTCATGAGTACGGGGAGTTCAAGCTGACGCTACAATTCTGTTTAAATCTTTTTCTTTAATATCCTCTATTATCTCATTTTGAGCATTATCAGTTCATAGAAAAGCGTTTTTCTTTGATATAATAATTTCATTCCCAAGACTTTTCACATATTCTACGAGCTCATCACAATCAACTTTACTTCGGATGTTTATACCTCACTGACATGCATAGTAACCAATCCGATGAATTTGATTTTTCATCTCTCTTATCAC
>CP070831.1:2639876-2645577 GCA_020344955.1 Promethearchaeota archaeon
GCATTCAATTCCATTTGAATATACAGAACAAGTTAAACTAGTTTTTCGACCTTTTATTTCTGTAATCTTAGCTCTAAATTCAATAGGATTTTTTATTAGAGTTGGTTTTATAAATTTCATTTTCAGTGTTCCACCAGCATATGGAATAAATGGTTTTGAACTTATTTCGCGATTTTCTGATTTACACACCGCTGCTATTGCTGTACCCACGCAATGACAATCTAGCACTGTTGATAATATACCGCCGCAAAGAATTCCCATCCCTGCAGTGTAATATTTCTTTGGAGTCCACTTACAAATAGATTCATTATCTTCCCAATAACTTTTTATTTGTAAGCCATTTTCATTATTTCTTCCACATCCAAAACAGTGACTGTAAATCTCTGGATAAAAATCTTGAAATGCTTTTTGAGACATAAATAAGAATTGATTGCCTTCTTTTTATTACTATTCTTTTTTTTTTGTTATAAAATGTGTTTTTTATAATTTCTATCAATAGATTAAGAAAATAAAAAAATTAGTTATAATCCTGATGGATTCTTCGTTTTTCGATATACAACGGCTATGATTGGGATGGATACAGCGCTAGCTACAAATATTATCATCCCTATTATCCACTCTGTTGGGATAAATGCTTCAATTCCAGTTCCATTTATAGGATCTTCCGGAGTTGGTGGAGGTTCATCATCGTTCGGATCTGTTCCATCAGCAATCCTCTGTTTCTCGACAACTGCATATGCGATATTCACTGCTTCAACAACGCAGTAAATTGTAAGGTTTACAGTATAACCTCCATGAATAGCCGTTCCAAAACTATAACTGGTCACTTCCTTAGGTGAAGCTACGGTGGTATTAGTATACGAATTAAAAAGAATCCCTTGAGTCTCATCAAAAATAGTATGAACCAAAGCTGTATAACTGCTTAGATTTCTAGAAATTGCTGAGACTCTCCCGAAGTAGAATTGATAATACATATCCGTTTTCAGAGTAATTGAGTGAGAGATATGAGTTCCATTATAAAATTTCATAACATTGCTGAATATCAAATAAGGTAATTCTTCAGTGAGAATCTTATCATAGAGACATATTCCTCCACGTTCAATATTTATAAGCATATTAAAATTTTCTGTAAGTTTTGCTGAGAATAGAATGCTATAATTTCCCTTGATTGCCACTCCGAATGGTACTTCACGATAATCATTTTGAACCATTGTTTCTTCATATGATAACTGAAATTCATCACCTTCAGGATCCCAGAGTGTAATATTAAGGTCACAACTATGGGGAGTAACTATACATACTGTAATATAATAGTTATAAGACTGTTCGAAATAGAGATTTTCTTGAAAGAAAATATATGGTCGGTCTGTTGTAAAGTTATATACCTTATCTACTACCACTATAGGAGGGGTATTGGTATTAAGATAGGACTCTGGGTTGTTAAGAGAGTTAATATCATATGGATTTTCTTTCATTAATGAAATAGTACCTATTAAAATGAGAAATCCTATTAAGATACCTAATTTTATTGGTTTTCTATGTTTTGAGCTTTTAATAACCATACACCTTCAATTCTTTAAATTCAGAAATTAATTCTTTTACAGTTTCGCATTTGTCGTATTTTACACAGTTAAAACAGGGTTGATCAGTCCAAAAATATGCCTGCTGATTTTTTCTATCAATAATAAGAAGTGGAAAGTTATTTTTCGGGCAAACTAATGCGGAATTGCTAATCGTCCCACGTTTTGGTAAGGCATATGAAACTCCACAGATTTCACACTTTGCAAACCGCTTATAATTCTTTGTTACGAAGGTTGAGATAGTACAATCACAATTAGGACAAATGCCAATTTCATCCAATTTTCTCATAATAATTAAAAATTTTTAGTATTCTTTGGATAAGGATGAATTTTAATTATTTAAAGAAAAAAACTCAAAGCCCAGATTTTTTGTTTATAAACATAAAATTATAATAAAGATAACTATGATATTTGATTATTTTGATGGTCTTACTGAAGCAGTAGAGTTTTTAGTAGCATTGGGATCAATCGTAGGAATGCTCGGTTTGATTGTCGGGATTCTTGGATGGCTTGTATTAGGTCAATTTCAACGCCATAAGATGGTACCTGTAATTATAGTATCAATTATTCTGCTTACCGTTTGTGGTGTCCATACAGGGATTAAATATTTTAGGATCTATTAATTTTGATTCAGGAATTAATATTTGGAATAGTCGCATCCTTTTTAAACGATTTATAATAATCTATTTATTCTTAATACCACCCACTCCCTCCTGAAGAGGTTCCATCTCCAATGAGAAATCCAAAAAGATTTAAAACTGCTCCAGTACACCAGCACCCAATCCATAGGAAAGTTATACCGATTATAACATTTCTTGACCAATGTAGACTTCTTGTAAATATCCCAACAAAGCCTATTAATGTAAGTAGTCCTCCAATCGTCAGACACAAGCTTCCTAACATATCAATTAAGATTGATAATATACCCCCTATCTGATATCGCCAATTTAAACCAAAAAAAGGAAAAAATATAAAGACAAATATTAAAATACCCACAAATATTGCAATAACCCATCTAGAAGTTTCATATTTCGGTTTTAAAACATAGCTTGTATAATAGGTTTGTTTTTTTGAAATTTTTTTTCACCACATACTTCTTAATTTTTTTACTTAGAAATTCAAGCAGTTCTTTTTAAAGAAAAAAGCTATTGTCTCTGAAATGCATTTTTATTTAAAAGGGGGAATATACCTTGTGAGATAAACAAACCATATGGGTGAAATTATCATACTTACTATTGCTATGATAATATCAGTAACTAAGAATAGTTTTATATTGGTGCTGTTTATATTGTTACTTACTAATCATCTACTTGTGACGTTTTTCCTTATAATGCCTTCTGATTATCGATGTCCAAATTGTCATTCTGAAGAAATTTTTGAATATGAGGAATTTATCGAGTGCCCTCAGTGTGGAAGAAGATGGCATAAAGATTACATCCCTAAGGATGTCGAAGATGATGAAGATAGATTATCACGTGAAGAAATGTATAGCTTTCTTGATGCCTTTGAGGAATTTACAGATGAAGAGACTCGTAAACGGTTTTTTAAGTCTATAGATAAGGATCTTGAAGAGTGAATAATTATGTCTTTTTTTATTATTTCTAATTTTTTATTTAAATAAGCTTGATTGATCAATAATTCACCTTAGAATTATAAATCAATGGTGTCCTATGAGGATTAAGTTCTTAAAGGCTCTTTTCCGATTGTACCACCTAATAAAAGGATGGTAATACAAAATTAAACTTTTATTTTTTCTTTTTCTATTTTCTCTTTATATTTGAATAAAGTATAAGTATGTAGATATGGGAGTCAAACTTCAGAATATTATAATCCGAAAGAAAATTGACTATCAAGAATTAGCAGGCAAAATCATTGCCATTGACGCTCCAAATATCATAGTCAGCTTGTTCAACTTTACTCGTAAAAATCCCGATGGTACATATGCGAGGTTAATTTTAGACCGAACCCAACGCCCTATCTCTCATTTATATGGTCTCCTCTATCGAATTAATTTTTACTATTCCAGGAAAATCTTTCCTATTTTTTGCTTCGATGGAAAAGTCTCTGAACTAAAAAAAGTAATTACTAAGGATCAGCTTAAGGATTTCATTTTTATTGAAAGATGGTATAACCAAGCGATTGCGAACAAAAATAAAGAATTAGCAAGGCAGATTGCATTAAGTAAAGAATATATGTGGCAAAATATCATAAAAGAATCTAAGCAGCTTCTTGGTGCTTTGGGAGTCCCATATATAGAATCACCCGCATCAGCAGAATCTCAATGTGCTTATTTGGTAAAGAAAGGGATTGCTCAACATTCTAACTCTCAAGACTTTGATTCTCTCTTATTTGGATGTCCTAGCGTAATCCAAA
Source organism: Promethearchaeota archaeon (assembly GCA_020344955.1). Lineage (GTDB taxonomy): Archaea > Asgardarchaeota > Lokiarchaeia > Sigyniarchaeales > SOKP01 > Loki-b32. The sequence continues at coordinate 2,643,830 of CP070831.1, forward strand.
ATCTTTCTAAATCTTTAAGAAGAAAAGTTCAAGGAAGATGGCAATATCAAAAAATTCAACCTGTTCAAATTAACCTCATAAAAAATCTTACTAACTTAAGAATTTCAATTTTTCAATTAGTAGATATTGGTCTTTTGGTTGGAAATGACTATTTTAAAGGGATAGAGGGGATTGGACCAAAAAAGGCATTAATTTTAATAAGGAAATATCAAACTCTTGAATCTCTCATTTTAAAAGAATATCAAAATTACAATTTTCGAGCATTAACCCCTGAGATCATAAAAGAAGTAAGAAAGATCTTTTTATTTCCTGATGTTGATGAAAGAGTTAATAATATTTTCTGGAATCCACTTAACAATACGAGATCTTTCTCCATCCTCTGTGAGGATCATAATCTCAATAAAGAACGTGTTGAAAACAATTTGGAAGTGTTTCAGAGAAATTACTATCAATGTAGACACTATTTTAACCAGCAAGAAAAGACACAAAAGAAATTCCAAATTACCTTAGAAAATGTTTTGTAATTTTTCAATTTCAAGACATTCTATTTTTTATTTAAATACTCTTGGTATATCCTTAGTCTAAGATGAAATTGAATTTTTAAATGTATCATGACTGAAACTTTAAAGAAGCAAGAACTTATAGTTGGTGATATTAACGACTATTACAAGAGGTTTTATAAAGCTCAATATCAAGTAAGATTAAATGTGTTAAATTATCTCTTCCGTAACATTACATTTCTCACAAATCGAGAAAAGATAAGAGCAATTACAATACCGGAATATCAGAGTATAAGCAAAACATTAGAAGTCCCTCAAATCCTCGTACATAAGTTCATTAGCAGATTCCTTGTAGAGTTAATCAATTTCAAAAGATTATTGAATCACCATCCAGAAATACTACATTCTCATTCCTATACAATTTATATCCTTCTACGAAAGCTTCACCGTATGGCACCTATTTTTAATTTTAAAAGGGCTAAGGAAAATGTTAAACGATTGCATCAAAAATTAGCTACCCTCTATTTCTGGCCTCAAGTTATGACACAGTTAGCCATAGTGATATTTGTTACTGATTTATTAGATAAAAGTAAGCCATCAAAATTTATTCAGTCTAATTTGCGAGCATTATGTTGTTGTTCAGCATATGCCTTTCATAGAACCCGTAATAAAATAGGATTAACCAGTAATTATATTAAAAAGGAAGTGAGTTAAAATATCGTATGAAAATGATGATAGGGAAAATATGAAAATCTCAAGCTATTACAACCATTCTGAGTTTTGAGTGAGTAGTAGGATAAATAATTTTCCTTATATTTAGCAATAATAAATAAAAGCGTTGATTACTATGGTAGAGCGTGCAGAAGAAATATACCAGGTCTTGATAAATGCTGGAATAACAGAAGAAGAGATTTATCAAGAGATAAAAAAAAAGGAAACCGAATTTCAAGGATTTTTGACAAAACAAGCAATACTTTATCTTATTGCAAAGGATCTCGGATTAAATGTTATTTCTAAAGGAGATAATGATATTCTGAATCACATTGCCGAAGATCTTATAGATTATAATGATTTTAGTATTCCGATATCTTCAGTTACAGAAAACATGAGAAATATTGTTGTAGCAGGGAAAATAAATAATATCTTTCCAAATCGAAAGTTTAAGCGAAAAGATGGAACCATTGGATCAGTAGGTTCATTTGAAATTTGTGATCAATCTGAATGTATAAAGATTGTATTATGGGATGA
>CP070831.1:2645677-2652849 GCA_020344955.1 Promethearchaeota archaeon
ATTACTCCTGCTGAGTTTAAAGAAATGGATGAGAAAGGAAATTTTGCTTTAAAGTGGTATATCTATGGACTATACTATGGAATTCCTATAGAAATTGAGGATTACCTCAAAAAAGGACATCCTGTCATAATTAATGTGAGCCGTACTATTGTCAAAAAAGCAAGAGAACAATATGACAATGTTAAAGTCATTTTTATCGATGTTCCTTTTAATATAACTTATCAAAGAATAAAGGACCGAAAAAGAGAAAATGAAGAATTATTGAAAGAGAGAATCGAACGGGCAAGAAAGAATCAAGAATTTCCAGATGCAGATGTTGTAATAGATAATTCTGGAGATTTAGATGACGCTATTGATGTCTTTCTAAAGTATCTACTGGAAGTCATAAATAAAAGTAAAGAAGAGAAAAATTAAATAAAACTTTTTTAGAAATATACATTAAGTTTTATTATAATATTATCAACCATGGCTCGGTTCGTATAGTGGTTAGTATTGGGGACTGTGAATCCCTAGAAGTGTAAGAATGATCTTACAACTGGGGAAAGACGGGTTCAAACGGAATGAATCTTATTCTTTTCGGAACAATTCCCGTACCGAGCCCTCCTCATTTTTACAAATTACAACACAGGGTAAGAATTTGGTGAAAATTGATCCAGATAAACTAAGAGACGTTCCAGGTTGGCAGAATAATGCTCCTGTACCATTATGTATGGGGGGTGATTATCGTGCTTTAACTTTTTGTTGTAAACCAGGACATTCCCTGACTTATGTATTCAAGTGTAGAAGGGATGATCATCTGGATGATTTGGGGCTTACTGATGAAGAATTTATTAAAATTAAAGAAAAATTTTCAAAAGAAAACAATTGGGATTCTGATATTGTCTGTTTTGGTTCACTATCATATTGCTGTATGAGGCGGAATGGTTGTCCAAGAAGAGATCTTGCATTAATTGAAAGATACCCTGGATTAACTTCTGAAGAAATAATGATAACATATTTTAAGAAAAAAAAAGAATTATCAAAAAGAATTTTAGAATGTATTAGGACTTACAAAGGAAAACAGAAGGTTAAACCTTATTTAGATTTATTTTAAGAATTATATATCTATTAATTATTTTATTATATATTTTCCAAGAAATGCATAGAAAATGATAATATCTATTACTCATGAATTGGATCTTGATGGTTTAGGTTCACAAGCAATAGTTAGAAGATTTTTCGTCAGAATTGAAAGAGAAAATATCGATAAAATTAAATTATATTATGCTCACTATAAAAATTTCATAGATGTGATAAAAAAAACACTTGATGTAATCACTCCTAGCGGATATCTTATTATTTCTGATATTGGATTCAATGATGAATTTTTAAACTTATTTCCTCTTTTTAAGGAGATAAAGAAAAAAAATTGTAAAATATTTTGGTTCGATCATCATATAATAGATGAACAGATTGAAAAGAAGTTGATTAACTGTATTGATGTATATATAAATGACCAAAATAGATGTAGTGCTGAAATTGTCAAAGATTACTATTTACGTGATGATTCTATAGCTATAAAAATTGCTTCCTTTTCTAGAGATAGTGATTTCCATACTAAACTATATAATACCGCTACAAATTTGCAATCCATTATTGCTTTCAATAGAGGAAATGAGTCAAATGGGAATAAAAGAAAAATTGTAGAATTAATGTCTGAAGGAGTTTTTGAAAATGATTGGTATAATGAAGAATTAACAAAAATTAAAGTTTGGGAAGAAACTGAATCACAATTTGCATTAAATCATAAAAAAGTAATAGAAATTGAGAATTTTGGTAATTTTATCATTTCTTTTGCTAAAATTGGAGGAGGAAAAATAGTCAGATTATTAAAAGACCATTTTCCTAATATCAAATTATATATTGGTATTGACGTTCGATATAAAGAGATTATTATTCATAGCGAGTATGTTGATTGTAGAGAATTCGCCAGATTTTTTAAAGGTGGGGGTCATACTAATAGAGCTGGATTTGGTTATGATAACATTTTTACTAAAATCTATGAATTGAGTGAGAATTTTTTACAAATTATTAAAGAAAGTATATATAGATTCAAGATTAATTAAATTAAAAGTAATTCTTAGATATTCCTTTTTTTCATACGAGAAATAGGAAATTTTATATAGCAATTTTTTTTTCACTTAATTAAGATGCTATTAGAAAAGGTTGTACCTCATCCTCATAGAGATGAGATTTATATTAATGAAATAATAATTCCTCATGGTAAGATAACACAAAGCGATAGACAAATGGTAAACCGTATCCTATTAAAAGAAATCGCAAGAAGAGGAATAGAAATTTCTGCTTAGAATATGTTTTTTCTATTTCATATGAAAAAAAAGTAAAAAAGAATTAGAGTTATTTATTTATTTTTGAGCATAATAATGGAACTATATAACCTAATATAAATGTGGCAAATGCATATCTAGCAAATCGATAATAAACACTATCAATTTTTAGTAGATACTCAAATGGTACGAAGACTAATAACAAAACAACTATGGTTATTATGATATTGAGAAATTTCTTTTTGTTTGTTAGCTGCGAAGGATCATATTTTACATACTCTTGCTCCAATAGATATCCTATACCAAATCCTAATAGTGCACCTCCAACTTGAGCGTATGCACCATCATCAGCATAAAGAACAGGAGGTACAACTAATCCTAAACCAGCATTAGGATATACTAGAGTTCCAATAAGAAACAATAAAATAGCAACAGTAGCAGTTAAAATTATCTTTGCAATAAAGTTTAATTTGTTGAATTGTTTTGAAAAAAAAGGTTCTGTGTATATAAATAATAATAAAAATCCGATACCAATTAAAAATCCTCCAATTACATCTTGAAGATCATGTACTCCAATAATCATTCTGGAAATTGCAACAAGGAAAATTATAATTGAGAGAACTATTGGAATAACTGGCACATTATTATATTTATAATTATCTTTAAATTCCTTACTTAAATTTCCCCAAATAACGGTTGAGTTCTGTGTATGGCCAGATGGAAATCCAAAAGAGGGCTCAGCAAAACCATACTCATCACCTATATTAGTGGCTACTGGTCGAGGATCTTGAAAGATTGATTTACATAATTGATTAAGATATTGAGAGAATAACAAACAGACTGCTAAATTTTTAGCATACTTCTTATTGTAGGTTATATATATAATTGCTATTATGATTATGAAAGCGATAGGCTCGCCAAGGTAAGTGATTGCTTTAAATATAGCTTGAACAGTATCACTCGTACTATAGAATGCTTCATTAAATCCAGTAAAATATAAAATTAATCCAATTACTAAGATAGCCAATGATGTAATTCCGATAATCAATAAAGCTTTTTTTGAGAGATATTCCATTTTTTCAGACATTTTTTTAACCAAAATCAAATTGATTAAGATTCTATGTGATAATGAAATTAATAAATGTTTTTACAATATTAATAAGATTGAATTTTAGTGTTTTTAAAAAGAAGTCTTAAATAATGAATCAAAAGATTATATTTAGAGAAAATATTTTAATCTATCCTTATATCTGTTTGTTTTTCATCGATTTTTTTAAGTTTTACTTCCAATATTCCGTTAGTATACCTAGCTCGAGCATGATCTGTATTTATTGTTGAGGGTAATTTAACTACTTTATAATAATTCCTACCTTTTTCCTTAGTCCTCGTAGAGATAGTTAATTCACGCGGATCTGCTTTTATTTCAATATCATCTTTCGTAACACCAGGCATTTCGCAAATAACTATAATTTGGTCACCTTCTTCATTTACTTCTGTTAAAGGTTCTCTTGCTTTTTTGACTTCTGGTTCTCCAGAATATGGTTTAGCCTTAAGATTACCAAAAGAATCTATAATTGGTTTACCATCAGGGCCAATATTAATATTGAATCCATACATTATAGGAAAACCAAATTTACCCTTATGTTTAGTGAATTCTCTCATGACATCTTCAGGGGAGAGATTCTGAAACTCAGAAGGTAAATTATCAGAAATTCTTTCAAATATATCTTTAAAAAGGCGTTGAAAATCTTTAGATCTAAATAGTTTAGTCGGATCTACCAAAAATTTATTAGGATCACTGAAAAATTTATTAGGATTCTCAAAAAATTTCAAAAAATCAAATGGTTCTCTTTTTTCCTCATCCTCTTCATCTTCGTTATCATCTTTTTTCTCTGGCATGTTTATTCCCCTCAATAATCATAATAAAAACAATAATTTACAATATCAAATAAATTTAATAAGCTATATTTTTAATTTATTATTATACTAGCTAAAAACTAAATAGCTTATAATCTAGAAAAAATTGTTTAGATTAATAAATCTATTCCACATAAAATTTTAGTTGTCGAAAATTAAAAATTTAAGAGGAGATTAAAGTGTATTCCGAACTAAGCGATGATGACAAGGAAATGTATCTAGATGTCTTGCGCGAGGCTCCAATAATGCCATTTTCGAATTTTGTCTCGCGTGGCGATATTCCAGATAAAGTTGACATTGCTAGACCTCGAAGTTATATAGATAGAGAAGTATATCGCCTTGTACAACAAACTTCTAGAGATAGATCTAGTAGATTAATTCCAATCTTAGGTTCAGCGGGATCAGGAAAAACACATGCCTATCATTCATTCAAGGATAAAGAACGTGAAAATAAAAAAAAATTAGAGACTGTAGAGGAGTTAGAGGAGATTGATGCCAGTAAATTTGCAACTGCTGCTGATTGGACAATTGTTTATGTCCCTAGTCCACCTGCCAGTATTCGTGTTCTGCTCCACGTTTATACTTGTATAATTGAGGAAATTGGTGCAGAATTACTTGATGTTGTGTCTGAGAAATTAGTTAAGAAATGGGGTGGCACTAAGAAAGGAATATTCCAAAAACCTAAATTAGATGAAGTAATCCAGCTTGGAATTAGAGAATTCCCCGGAGTTTTTGCTGACTGTGTTAAGGCTTTAGTAACTTATCAATTAGATAAAAATAAAAAACCTCTTGCAGAGAGATGGCTTCTTGGTGAAGATCTAGAGGATGAAGAACTGAATGATCTAGGAATTAACTCAGTTCTCGAAGAAGATGACATCTGTCTTAGTCTGATAAAGATTATCACAGAAAATTTAGATAAAGTCCTTATTCTTTATTTTGATGAGTTAGAGAGCCCTTATAGGATGTTGGGCGAAGCTGCAGAAATGAAGTTCCTAGAGATTCTAAAACGATTGTATAATGAGGTTAAAGGATTAGTCATTACTATAGCAGTATTAAAAGAAATTTGGCCACGAATTATTGAAATTGCAGATGCACCGTTAAGATCAAGAATGGAACCTGAACAAGATTTGAAACCATTCAGTTTGAATGATTTAAAAATCTTTTTCTCAAAATCGATGGAAGCATTTTGGGAAGATAACAATTTAAATCCTCCTTTATATCCGTTATTTCCTTTAAATGAAAAATTAATTGAAATGATATTTGAGAAAACTAAAGGAAATCCAAGAAATTCAATAAAGCTTTGTAGAAGATTTATTGATAAAGTAGTTATGGATGAAATGAGCGTTGATGAATTATTGAAAGTTGGAGCAGAGATTGTTGCGACTGCTAAACCCAAAGCAGAAATTGAAGCAGAAGAAGTAATTGATTTTTCAAAACCGAGAGAAATAATCAAGAAAACAATTGAAGATATTTTAGCAGAAGAGGAATATTCTATTGAAGTAAATCCCCAATCTATTGCTGGTGCCACTTTGAAGTATATTAATATGGTAGGAGAAGAAAAGGGAAAGAAATTCAAGACACAAATGGAGTTTAAGTTTAAGCTTGGTAAAAGATCGCAGACTTTAGCAGCATTAATAGAAGCTGAAGGTAAAAATTGGGGCTTAGAGATTCCCTCGATTAAAACATTCGATAGAAGTGCTGGAGTAGCAGGATATTATGCTGCTAAAAGACTAAAGGATGCAATCGACGAAAAAGCAATTGATAAAGGTTTATTAATAGTACCAACTGGTTCATCAGGCGCAAAATTTGAAAGTATATTGCAAAACAACCCAGATATTCATAAAATAGAATTAAATAATGATGTTGGAGAAAAATTGATTGCGAATGCATTAAAATATCCAACAAAAGAAGGTTGGGAGATATGTAAGATTATTTTTAAGGATATTGGAGAATATCAGCCTCCTCAAGTTGAAGAGACTCCCTCTAATGAAGAAATGTCTGAGTAAATTCAATCATTTTAAATTTTTTTTATAAGCTCTTTAATGTTTTGATCTAAAGCTTGCAATTCTTTTGCTGTTTTAGTAGCTCTTTGAATAAATTTTCTTAATTGGGTTAAATTATTTAAAAGTTCTCCTTCTTCAAAATTATATGATAGCTCAAGGAGTCTATCTACAGGATTGACTAAATATTCATATTGCTTTAATCTTTCATCTTGAAGTTCATTTATTATTCTTTCTAAATCTTTAAATAAACTATCACGCTCCTTAATTAAGTCAGGAAAAGTACCAACCTGCTCCCCCTTAGCTTCTAAAAAAGAAGCAATAGTATCTTCCTGAATGAACGTAGCCAACTCTGCTGCCTTTAAAAAACTCTTCTTTGCTTTTCTATATAATTTATCTTTCAACAAATTTTCAGCAATTTTTACTTCTGCTGCTAATTTTTCAGGAATTTCTTCTCCAAGATCTATCAATTCTCTTGCTTCTTGAATATTTCCATCATCTAACATTTTTTTTGTTCTTTCATTCATAGTTTCTTTTATGATTTTCGGTTCTTGGAGCTTTTGAATCAAGTTCATTATAGTATTTAGTCCATCTTTTAATATCTCATTCATTTTTTGTTTATTGCTGGAAAACTTTTTAATAACCCTCTCTTCAATATTTTCAAAGATACTTTTTAATGAGAGAATATCTTCTCCTTCTCGCAATATAAAACTTAAGAAAAGATTATCTTTATTAATAGATTCACCATTGATCTTACCTGAATAATAACGTTCATTATCCTTATGAACGTTCACGCTCATAAATTCCTTCTCTATATGCTTTTCAGAAAATTCCTTTAATATATTTGTTGGAATTTTCTCATCTTGTTTTAAGTAATATTCTCCTAATATATTGGGTCCAAAAGAAGGGTCAATCTCGTATAAAATTA
>CP070831.1:2652949-2677256 GCA_020344955.1 Promethearchaeota archaeon
AAACAAAAGATGAGAAGTCATAGTCAATCAAACTAAATTCTGCTAGTCAAATTATGTGAATTACATTTAAAAGAACATCTGATGAATATTTATTTAATCATTTTATTAGACTTATGAACTTTTTTTACAACTTATAACAATGCCAGATGCTGATTTTGATACATATCGCAATTTACAATTACACTTAGATCAATTTCCTATAGGGTTTCCAGCAACCCCAACTGGAATTGAATTGAAGGTATTAAAACATCTTTTCACAGAAAAAGAGGCGATCATAGCTACCAAATTAAGTTGGACTTATGATAATCCTGAGAATATTTATAATCGAATTGATGAAATTGAGATATCAGTTGAACAATTAGAAGAAATGCTCGCAAGTATGGCAAGTAAAGGAACAATAAAATATAAAATCGAAAATGGTAAAAGAGTGTATGCAAATATTCCTCTCGCAGTTGGGATGTTTGAATATCAAGTAAACAAAATTACAAAAGAATTTCTCATTGACTTTGAAGAATATTTGATGAGTGCTTTTGGTGCTGAACTAGTGGGGTCCAAACTCTTGCAATTCCGCACAATTCCCATAGAGCAAAGCATTAATCGCGAACAATCAATCGTAAATTATAATGAGATTAGAAAAGTTGTTGAAAATGTTGAAGAACCAATTGTAGTGACCAATTGCCTTTGCCGTCAAAGTAAAGATCTCCTTGAAGATCCTTGTAAGAAAACATCTCTTCGAGAAACATGTTTTTATTTTGGAGAAAAAGGCCAATTATTTATAAATGAAGGATGGGCTCGCACTATAAGTAGAAACGAGGCTCTAAAAATTCTAGAGCAAGCAGAAATTGATGGTTTAGCACTCCAATCAGAAAATACCTTGAAACCTGAATTCATGTGTTGCTGTTGCGGATGTTGTTGTTTAATTTTAGCAAGATTAAAGCTTATTCCACGGCCATCACGGATAATAACAAGCAATTACTATGCTGAAATTGATCATGATTTATGTGTAGGATGTGGAACGTGTATAGACAAATGTGATCTCAAATCTATAAAACTTATTGATAATTTTGCTAATGTGATTCTTAAACGATGTATTGGATGTGGAGTGTGTGTTCCAACTTGTTCTGAGCAAGCAATTCAGCTCAAAAAAAGAGAAGAAGAAAAAATTCCCCCAAAAGATTCTGAAGATCTCTATAATAAAATTATGATTAAAAAACAGCAATTAAGAAAAAAATAAACAGATATTATTTCGAACCAAATGCAAAAATTACGGATTTCTTAAAACTAAACCCTTTTTCTTGTTTAAAAGCTCTAATTCCCTGTGGTAGACAAGTTTCTTTAAGTTCATTAAGTTTATCAAGATCGTAATTTAAAGTATATTTCATTACCCAAGCGGCATATTGCATCATATTCCACCATTCATCAACAGATTTATAAATAATATTATAACTTTTAGAGAAAATCTTGATGTTGTTGAACCCTGCATCTTTCATAATCAATTTAAAGCCATCTATTGATTCTTTGCTATAACTGATGGACAAATTTTCAATGTCATTATTTTTTTTCATATTTTTATCTCTTAGATATTTTTGTAACAATCCTCTTGCGATTTCAATATCCTGTTGGTATTTCCATGTACTAAAAGCAGCTTCTCCTCCTGTTTTTAACACTCTGAAAATCTCTTTCATTTTTTCATTCTTGCCAATTAATTGGTTATTTTCAAAATCATAAGAATCACTAAAACCTATAAAACCACATAAAATATTGTCAAAACTATTATCATCGAATTTTAAATTGGATGCCTCCATAGTTCTGAACTGAACACTTTCTACAACAATATCTTTAAATTTGTTTCTTGCTTCGGAGATTTTAGCTTCATTTTTATCAATACCAACTAAATGACAATTTTCACCTAATTCATCTGCAACTGCAATTAAACAAGCACCACTTCCTGTGCCTACATCAAGTATCTTACCATTAGGCTTTAAATTTACAAATTTAACTAATTCTTTAGCAAAATCTGACCAATAATCTAAACTTACAATTGGTAGATTATTAGTATTTTCATCCATTTGTTTCTTTTTCTATTAAAATTTATAAAATAAAATTGCTTTAATCAATTCAAAATAATAATAATTTTTATAGTTTGGACTGTTGAACTATAATTGAACTTATTTAAGCCGTTTGCTTAAGATTTCTATCATCTCCTTTGTCATAGAAGCTAAATCATAAGAAGGATTCCAATTCCACTCTTCACGAGCTAAGGAATCATCAATTGATTTTGGCCAGGAATCTGCAATTTCCTGTCTAAAATCAGGTTCATAATTAATTTCAAATTCTGGTATATGTTTTTTTATTTCTGTTGCAATTTCTCCTGCAGAAAAACTCATTCCAGTTATGTTATATACTCGACGTTTGAGTTTAGAATTATCTGCTTCTAAGATATCAATCATGCATTTTAAACAATCAGGCATATACATCATGGGTAATACAGTGTTTTCTCTCAAAAAACATGTGTACTTCTTATTTTTGACAGCTTCATAGAATATTTCTACAGCGTAGTCAGTAGTGCCCCCTCCAGGGAGTGTTTCGCTACTTATTATTCCAGGGAGTCTCATTGAGCGAACATCTAGCGCATATTTTTTATAATAATATTCTGCTAACAGTTCCCCTGCAACCTTAGTAATACCATACATGGTTGTTGGTTCTAGCACTGTAGTATTTGGTGTATTGTCTCTTGGTGTAGTTGGTCCAAATGCTGCGATTGAACTTGGCCAAATTAGATTTTTAATGTTATAACTTCTACTTTCTTCAAGAACGTTGATTAATCCATTCATATTTATATCCCAAGCGGTTTGAGGCATTTTTTCCCCTGTAGCTGAAAGTATTGAAGCCATATGATAAATTGTATCAATCCCATATTCATAGAAAATTTTAGAAAGTGTGTTTCTTTCTAAAGCATCAAGGTATATTACTGGTCCAGTCTTCTTTATCTCTTCTGGTAAAGGTGTCTTTCTTCCAGTAGCAATTACATTGTCATTTCCATATTTTTTTCTAAGAAATGGTACTAATTCGCTACCAATCTGTCCTGCTGCACCTATTACTAGTATTCTTCTCATTTTTATCAGATTTTAACTTATTAAATAGTTAGTATAATTCATAATTAACTCCATAAAAAAAGGTTTATTCATAAGAATCCCATCATTAACCCCCAATTTTAGGATAAGTAAAACTAAAATACTTTTCAAAATACACATAAATTATATTTTTACTCTCTTATTTGAAAAAAAATTAAGGTGATATGATGAAAAGAGATCCTGTTGCTTTTCTTAAAGAGGAAATGACTGAATTAAGAAAGAACAATCTTGAATGGATTATCAGATATCTTGAGAAAGGGTCTAAACCACATTCTGTGGTTGATGGAAAAGAAGTCTTAATGCTTAACACTAACAATTATCTCGGTCTGGCAACACATCAAAGAGTAATTGAAGCCTCTATAGAAGCTACAAAAAAATATGGTGCTGGTGCTGGTGCTGTACCAGTTATTGCAGGTTCTTTTGATCTAACAAAACAATTCGAAGAAAAGTTTGCTGAATTTAAAGAAGTAGAGGCATCTATTCTCTGTCAAACTGGATTTGCAGTTAATTCAGGGCTAATTCCTATGTTGGTTGGAAAACCCGATATAGTTGTATCAGATGAATTAAATCATGGTTCAATTATTGATGGAGTTAGATTATCTGGTGCTAAAAGAATTATTTATAAACATCGCGACGTTGGAGATTTGGAAACACAATTAAAAGAAGCAGAAAAAGAAGGTGCTAGAAGAATTTGCATTATTACTGATGGTGTATTCAGCATGGATGGTGATATAGCACCGCTAGATGAGATTGCTAGAGTTGCGCAAGATTTTGGAGCTATGATTTTTGTTGATGATTGCCACGGTGAAGGTGTCCTTGGAGAAGGGCGAGGTATTGTAGCACATTTCAATTTACAAGGGAAAGTTCATGTTGAAGGTGGTTCAATGAGTAAAGGATTTGGGGTTTTTGGAGGTACTGTAGCAGGTTCGAAAGACCTAATAGAATTTTGTGCAAATAAAAGTAGGACATATCTTTTGAGTACTGCTCATCCTCCTGGAGTCGTAGCTGCTAATAAAGCTTCCATTGAAGTCGTTGAAAATGAACCGGAACATGTAAAAAGAGTTTGGGAACATACAAATTACTTTAAAAAAGAAGTTCAAAGTATGGGATATAATACCGGTGATTCACAAACACCAATAATTCCTTTAATAATTGGAGATCCTGGTAAAGCTCAAGAGCTTGCAAGGATACTTTTTGAAGAAGAAAATATCTATGGAACTCCAATTGTCTTTCCGATGGTAGCAAGAGAATTATCTAGAATAAGGGTACAGATGAATGCTTTACTAACTAAGGAAGATTTAACCATGGCATTAAGTGCTATAGAGAAGGTTGGAAGAAAATTAAAGATTATTTAATCTATTACATTTTTTTTTATATATATTAGCTTATAGCGGTTTGGCTAAAATTGCTTTAACTCTGAGTTTATCGAAAAAACTCGTAGGCATTGGTTTAATCAAGCAAACTGTATCTGCACCACGTCCAGTTCCTCCTAAGCAAATAATATCTTTTTCCAAATCACTAATTAATCCCGCATCAGCAGCCATACTAGCAATTTCCATACAGACTTTTACACCTTGGCTAAAATTAGTTCTTAGATATTTAGCTAAAATTTCTATTGGTAGCCATTGATTTAATGATTTACGCATACTTCTTTCAATTCCTGCCATAGAATGAGTAGCTGAAAAAACCTTGAGACCTTGTTCTCTCAAATTTTCCATTAAATCTTCGGAAAATTCTTGTCGATTTTCAATACCTACAAAATAATATGAATGAGTAATAATTACTATATTATACTTCTTTGGATTGAAAAAATCTAATGCATTGCTTGCTGTTTTACCTGTAGTACTGGCTATGACAATATCTTTGATATTAAACTGGTCAGCGTATTTTTTGGCAATTTCTAATGCTTTATTGGTGTTCTGAGGTCCACCATTTTCAAAATACATAACATCAATATTTAGATCGGTCATAAAATGTCAAATTTCTCATTTTTACTATTAAGTATAAATATGATTCTAAATGAAAACTATTAAAATAACTTTAACTAATTATTAAAAAACAAATTTAATCTTAAAAAAAATGGTTATAAAAATGGAAGATGAAATAGAAGTAAAACATAGTGTAACAAACACACTGTCTTATGGTTCTGGAAGTTTAGCTAGAGAATTTTTAAGCATGGCATTTTCAACAACGGTCTTTTTTTATTATGAAGTTACAGTTAACCTAGATGTATGGTATGTCGTCATTGGCTTCATTATCTTTGCAATATATAATATGTTCAATGATCCTATTATTGGCTATTTGACAAATCGTCCATTCAAATTCACTAAGAAATGGGGAAGGAGATTTCCATGGCTAATATTTGGGGGAATACCCTTCGGGATAAGTTACTTTCTTATTTTTACTCCACCAGATATTAACATAGTTGGACAAGTGTGGGTATTTGCTTGGCTTATTTTTACGACATGTCTATTTGACACTTTTCATTCGCTATATTTTGTAAATTTTATCTCTCTCTTTGCTGAAAAGTATAGAACAAATAAAGAAAGAAGAAGAGCAAGTGGAATTTATGTACCAATTGGAGTTATTGGAGTAGCATTTGGAGCAATAATACCTCGATTAATTTTTACTTATGGAGATTTAGCATCTTATACTTTCCAAGGATTAATTATATTTATAATCTCAATAGTTTTTATGTTCTTAGCGATTCCTGGATTTAAAGAGAATCCAAAATATGTTGAGGATTATCTTAAAACTTATGAACAAGCACCTAGAAGTGAATCTTTCTTTAAATCTTTTAGAAATGCATTAAAACATGGATCTTTCGTTGTTTGGATGTTTTATTATTTTACGTATTTCTCCCTAATCAATACCATGCAAAATTCGCTTGACCCTACTGTCTTATATGTACTAAATAGACCAGCAGGAGCTTCGACATTGATTTTCGCAGCTTTCATGTTAGGAGCTATAGCATCTACACCACTGTGGACTAAACTAGCTCATAAGGTCAATAATAATAAGAAAGTTATATTGTTTGCTGGGATTTTATTAGGTGCTTTAGCAGCTCCATTACTATTTCTAGAAGATTATTGGGGCATAATAATTACAATGCTCTTCTGGGGAGTAGGTCTTGGAGGCTTTTGGTTCATGATATTTCCAGTCATGTCTGATGTGATTGATGAATCTGTTGCAAGAACGGGTAAACGTGAAGAAGGAGTATATGCTGGATTTTCACAATTCTTCGCTCGATTAGGCATTGTTTCACAGGCTTTAACGTTTGGAATTGTGCATACTTTAACTGGATTTGACGTTGATCCTACCTCTTCACTAGCAAGATGGGGTATTCATATTCATTTGTCTTTAATTCCAATGATATTCATATTTGTAGGTGTTTTAGTTTTCTGGAGATTTTATAAGCTGACTCCTGAAAAGATTAAAGCAAACAAAGAAAAATTAAAAGAAATGGGTTTAGAATAATTAATTTTTTTATTATTTTTTTTAATTATTAGTTCAGGTTAATCCCAATATTTTTTTCGTTTCATCAATACTAGCAGGTTGTCTGCCAATTTCTTTAGCAATTCTAACCATCCTTTCGACTAATTGAGCATTATTTTTAGCAAGTTCACCTTTTCGATAATAAACTGTATCTTCAAGACCAGTTCTAATATTTCCACCCATAGACATAGCTATCATGGTCGTTCTAAGATTATATCTCCCAATAGTAACAACTTGCCAAGTGGATCCTTCAGGAATTAAATCAACCATATTCAATAGATTTCTAACTGTAGCAGGGGCACCACCTTTAATCCCTAATACAATACTGAAGTGAAGCTTTTCATCTGAATGAAATGCTCCCATGTCGATTAATTCCATAATATTTGCTATATGACTGGTATCATATACTTCAATCTCAATACCTGCCCCAATCTTTTTACATCCATTAACAAATTTTTTATTAAAATCAATCGGATTATTGAAAATTGAATATGTTTCCATTCCTCTCATATTAGTCCTAAACTCAAAAGTACCAGCATTTATAGTAAACATATCAGGTTGAGGAACTATATTTAACAAATTAAGTCTTTCTTCTAATGTTGCCATTTTAAGATCTTGTCCATATTTTTTCCCTGATTTACTTACCTTAACACCATATACTAAACGAGCACCGATTCCGTTCCCAATTTGAGTAATAATTGGACATTTTTCTTTTATTAATTTCACTGTTTTATTGTAAACATTAAGATCAGCCGTTGCCAGTCCATCTTCTCCCCTTACATGAATATGACACACAGTAGCACCAGCATTATAACAATCTAATGCAGACTCTGCTTGTTCTTCAGGAGTAATTGGTAAATTAGGATTTGACCATTTTCCATGAGCTCCTCCTGTAATGGCAGCAGTTATAATTACTTTTTCATCTGATAATAAATCTGGTTTCATAATATTTTTACTTTATTTTATTAATTTACTCTAAAATATCTTAAAATTAAATGTAATAATAATATTTCACTTGAAAATTTTTATATTATATTTTTTTTGATTTCCCCCATGTATAGAAACCTTTACCTGTTTTCATTCCAAGATCCCCTTTTTCAACCATCTCTTTAAGAGCTTCTGGTGGAATATCCTTTTGATCTCCACTTTCAAGATAATAACTATTTTGGACTGCATACACAGTGTCAAGTCCTATTGCATCCATAAGTACAAAAGGTCCCATTTTCATACCTGTAAATATTTTCCATGCTAAATCTATTATTTCAATATCAGCATATCCACCGGCCCAAAGATTTAGAGCCTCTCTCCTCGCGGCATGCCACATTCTGTTGAAAACAAATCCATGAATCTCTTTTTTTAATACAATTGGATGGCATCCAACGCTTTCTATCCATTTTTTACCAATTTTGAATGTTTCTTCGCTTGTTTTAGACCCTCGCATGATATCTGCCATTGGTCGAGTGGGTATTGGTGGATAAAAATGGATATTTAAAAGTTTATCTTTTCTTTTTACACTATCCTCAATCTTTGAAACCGCAATTGAAGAACTATTAGTTGCGATTAAAGTATGTTTAGGAGCTATAGTATCAATCTGGGAAAAAACTTCCTTTTTAAGTTCAATATTTTCTGGGACTGCTTCAATAACTAAATCAGTAGTATTAACTGCTTCTTCTATTTTATCGTAATAACTTACATTTTTAATTAATTCATGCTTCTTATTACGCTTTAATACTCCATTGATATACTTTTTTGCATCTGCTAAAATAGGTGTATTTATATCAAAAATTCTTACAAAATAACCATGTAAAGCTGCGGTTGCTGCTATCTGTTTCCCAGTGAACCCTACTCCGATCACTGAAACATTTTTAATTTCTCTCATAAAATTCTAATCTCAAAATTTTCAAATTAATCTAGTATTATTATAAATAAATTTAGAATATACATAAATGCTATTTAAACAGTGTAGAATTTAATCTTCACAAGAAAAAGATTATAGGATTTACTAGGGTAAAACATTTTTAAAGTTATAAGATAATATTAAATTAAAAAAAAAATTAAAGTAAGTGAGTTAAATTGACTGTATGCTTTGTTTTAATGAATACACAGGCAGGATTCGTAGAATCTGTAGTAAGGGAGTTGGAAAAAATACCTGAGGTCTTAGAATCTTACCCTGTCACTGGTGGGATTGATATCATAGTTAAAGTTGAGGGAAAAGACGTTGAGACAATCGCTAAGACCATTCTTGCAAGAATCCATAATATTGAGGGTGTTTCCCGAACAGAGACTCATATCGTAGTCCCTCTCTAAAAAATTACCAAAAACATTTTTAATTATTTTTATATCTACCTACAGAATGAAGAATCCGAAGCTGTATCAACTTAATTACTAACTATACTTCTTTTTCAATCTGTTTTTTTAAAAATTCTATATTTTCTTTCAGAGTTTCAGATATGGGATCTTCACTCAAATTAAGATTATTTAAAATTTGAAGTGCCTCTTCAAATTTCTTTAATGCTTCAGGATATTCGGATCGTTTATAATAAACACCAGGCATATAAAAAAACTTATATGAGATTAAGTGAATTGCCGTCAACATAATCCATAAATAAATAGAAATTGTCAATACCCATTCAATTATGGGCCAAAGTGTTATTAAAAATATAATTAATATGCCACCAATTGAGAAGCCTATATATGCGATATATTTTTTAAATTTTGGCCCTTCATACATTTTAGCTTTAGGGACTTTATACATTAAATAACTATAAAGAACAATATAAACTGCAGAGCCAATAAAACTAACTGATGCTACAAAACCATGGAAAATTATAAATATATCCAAGTAAGTCTCATCTGGAATTATTCCAACTAAGGCAATGCATACACAAGTAAAAATTGACACTCCTGTTGCTAATCTTCTAATATTTTCTTTTATATTTATCAATTCTTTTTCAAGATAAATATAAAAAGGGATACATAATGACCCCCCTACGACAAAGCTAATACTAAATAAAGATTTATTCTCACCCCATCCTAATGAACTTACAGCATGTTTCAATGGAGTATATCCTGATGATAAAAAAGCAGCTGTAATTAGTAATATTACAGAAATTAAAATACCAAAAAAACCAAATAAAACTTCCATTTTATCTTCTGTTCTTGTAACCATCATAAACCCTCAATAGTTAAAATCTTCATGAATTTGCTAAATACTGCAACAATTTTGTAATATAAAGATTGTTAAGCAAATTATTAAAATTTTTGTTATAAAAACAATCACACATCACTCTAAATAAACAAAAGAAAAGTTTTTTATAATACTAAGGTAGATATTTATAATTGAGAATATAAGATATCATTAGTAGAAACTATGAATGAAATTAGAGCTAAGTATATATTCAAAATTACGGTTATTGGAGACGGTTTTGTTGGAAAGACATCATTAATAAGAAAATTTACACAAGGTACTTTTAAGAATGATTATATTAAAACAATAGGAGCTCAATTTTCAGTATTTAATGAAGAAATTGATGGAGATATATGTAAACTCTCTTTTTGGGATATAGCAGGTCAAGATGAGTTTCATTTCTTGCGTCCTGCATTTTATAAAGATAGCAAAGCTGCTATTATAGTTTATACTCTTGAGGAAAACGATCTTGGTAAAGAAAGTTTTAAACATCTTACAAATTGGCATGAAGATATTAAAAAGTTTTGCGGGGACATACCTATTGTAGTTTTTGCTAATAAGGTCGATTTAGTAGATAAGAAATCTTTAGATAATACAAAGATTCAAAAAATTGTAAGAAAAAGAAATTATCTAGGATATTTTATTACATCAGCAAAAACTGGCGAAGGAGTGAGTGAAGCTTTTCAAGCCATAATAAGAGAATTATATTATAAGTATAAAGCAATATTTTCAGAGTTAAGTGGTACTAATTAAAAAACTACTTTTAAGTGGTATCTTCTTCATTTTTTGACTTGATACTATTATCATTCTTAATAAGGTTAAAATATAGAATTTTATCGCTTGGTGGTTTTCGTTCTATTATTTTTTGATCTTTAGAATCTATTATTTTGGGATGCGAATTATTAGATAATGATTCTTTTTTTTTCTCGCTCAATTTTTACACACATTCCTCAATATAAACATAGGTTCATTGATTTTAATTAAATATTTTTCATAATCATTTTAATTAATTTTATTATCTTTTATTAAATTAATTACAAGTAGGTAAAAACTGGAGATCATAATTGATATTAAAAATATTTATAATCGGTCCAGGAGGAGTACCTTGTTATTCTAAGGAATTTTTTGAGAAAATTGATATTGATGACAATATTATTAGTGGATTTCTTACTGCTATTAGCCATTTTGCTAAAGAAATTAAAGGGGGAGAAATAAAGGCCCTTCTCTTTAGAAATTTTAATTTTGTTTATTCATATTCTAAAGAATATAATTGTATATTTGTCATCGTCATTGATAAAGATGATTTAGAAGAGGAAGCTAGACTTCAATTAGAAGTGTTAAAAAAGGAATTTATTAAACAATATAAACCATATTTAGAAACTTGGACTGGTAATGTTGACGTTTTTAACGATTTTGATGAATTTGTGGAAGAAAATATCTTTATTCCCCCAAAAATTTTACTTACCGGAGAATTTGGTGTTGGAAAAACAACCATTATGGAGTTACTTCCAGGAGAGACAATAATTGAGTTAGATGATGATTTGACCGAGATAATACAAAAACCAATTAATTTTGGTGATATTAAAAATATAAAAAAATGTACAATAAGAGAGATTGACTTAAACGAACTATTGACTAACTCAAATTTAGGTAAGAATTTTTTAAATTCAGTAGAGATTATATTAATTGTTACAAATTCAGGAGCAACTAATATAGGGAGAACCCAAAAACTAGTTTCATTGTTAAGGCCTAGAGTTCAAAAGGCTGATTTTTACATCATTGCGAACTTTCAAGATTTGAAAGATTCTGCATTTGATCCGGATAAAATAGAGGAATTATTTGATATAAAAACATTTGGTTTTTCAGCAAACAAAAAAGAATCTAAGGACGAATTTCTTTTAATTTTAAAAGAAATTATACGAATCTCGATATTAGAAAAACAAGAAATAAAACATTTCACTACTCCAGAAAATGAAATAAAAGTTGAACAACCACCTGAAACCCTTGAATTAAAAGTTGATTATTCAGAAATTTGGAATTATATAGAAGAAGCAAAATCCTATGAAAAACAAGGAGACCGTAGAATGGCGGCTGAAAGATTTTCTTGTGCTGCCTCTCAGTTTAAAGATCTATGTTCACATGTTATGGGTGATCAAGATAGAGAAGAACTTAATGCATTATATTATCTCTGTAAAGCTTGGGAGAGTATGGAATTTGCTGAAGAATTAGAGAATCCAGATATGTTTATTGAAGCATTTGAGTTATTTAATAAGGCAAGTGAACAATTTAAAGACTCAAAATTGAAGTCATTAGCTTTAGGAAATGCTGCTTTTTGCCAAGCTTTAGAATTGGGATCTAACTTTGATAAATCAAGTAATCCAAAAACTAAAGCAGAAATTTATCCAAAAATTAAAACTATGCTCAGAAATGCCGCAAATTCTTATCGTAAAGGTGGCCTTGAAAGTGAAGCAGATTGGGCACTAGCCACAACTACATATTTTGATGGTATATGGTATATTATTAGAGCAGATGAAGAATTAAATCCGAATGAAAAGAAAAAATTTCTAGAACTCGGTTTAGAAATATTAAAATCTGCCGCAGATCTCTATGGAAAAGCGGGCTATAAAGATAAAGAAAAAGAAGTATTAGATCGCTTAGCTTTAGTAGAAAAGGAAGAAAAAATATTAATTTCAGCTCTAAACATAATTAGTGAACCACTAATTTCATCGGATACAGTTGATGCTTTGTCACCATCAAGTTCTAAAAGAATTGATAAAGAAAAAAAAGTTGATAAAAAAAAATATAAATTAATCTATAAAGATTTATTAAAAGAATATCCAAAAATCCAAAGAAGAGAAGTAAGAGTAGCTATAGCACAAATAGGAATATCAGAAACTGGAGATTTAATAAATGAGTTCTATGAGGAGAAAAGCTCAGGATTATTAGGACTCAAAGAAGAAAAATTTAAATCAGTTCTTAATAAAATTAAAGAAATGGTTAAAGCTGCACATAATAATGAAGTAAATATTCTCATATTTCCTGAAATGACGATCGACCTTAATTATGGTCAATTTTTAGAAGAGCTTTCTAATTTTGCTAAAGAATATAGTATGTATATCATTCCTGGCTCCTTCCACAATCTTGAAACGAACCAAAATATTAGTATGGTAATTGCTCCAGAAGGAATTGTTTGGGAACAAGAAAAACATATTCCAGCACTTATCCATTTTGGCACTAAAAAATTTGAGGAATCAATAAAAGTAAACGTATTTCCAAGGAAGACTATTGTCTGTAATACAGAATTTGGTCGAATTGCTATTATTATCTGTAGAGATTTCCTTGATATGGATTTACGAGTAGAATTAAAAAATTTTGAACCTCCAATTGACTTAATATTCAACCCCGCTTTTACTCCAGTTACAGCTGATTTTAAAGCAGCCCATTTTGATGCTCGTAGATCAATCTATGCATATTGCTTCTTTGTTAATGTCGCAGAATATGGTGAATCACTAATATATACCCCTGAAAAAGAGCGTATTGAAAGAATTATACCTCCAAAAGAAGAAAATTTAATCTATAAGGACGTAGATCTCTTTAAACTTCGCTCAGAACGCAAGAAATGGGAGAAGGAAAAGAATAAAAAGCGTCAATTTATCCAAAGTACCCGATAATAAATTAAATAAATTTATAATGATAAAAAGTATGTCAATAGAGGAAGATTTCGTATTTCCAGTGTATATACAGGATAATGTGTTAACCCAAATAAAAGAATTAAGTAATAATTCTGAAAAGGAGATATTTGGTTACTTAGTTGGAAAATTATTAAGATGGAAAGAAGTAATCTATATTATAATTGAGGAACAAATATTTATTAAAGATGCGGTTCATAGTAACAAATTCTCAACTTCTCAAATTGAAGGAAAAGCTGGAGAATATGATAAAGCATTTAAAGAGTTAAAAATTAAAAAAAAAAATGATGATTTAAGAATCGTGGGTTGGTGGCACTCTCATCCTAATTTTGGGTGTTTTTTATCAGCAACAGATCTTCATACTCAAAAATATTTTTTTCCTGAGTATTATCAAGTGGCATTAGTTGTAGATCCAATACGAGATGAATTTAAATTTTTTGTGTTAGATGAAAGTTCAGAAAAAAAGTATAAAGCAGTAAGTAATGCCATAATTTCATCCAATAAGTAAAAAATAAATCTTAATTTGTTAAATCTTAAAATTCATAATGAAAATGACAGGAAAAAGAGATAATTCTAATATAGAAGTAATAGGTTTTGAATCAATTGATTCAGATAAATTTGACCGTCAAAAACGCATTCCCGGGTGGGATCAATCAAAGGTTTTAAATGCTACAGTGATGGTAATAGGTGTTGGAGCTACAGGAAATGAACTAGTAAAGAATTTGGCATTAACAGGAATAGGGAAAATTATAATAATTGATTATGACCTTATTGAAAAATCAAATCTTAATCGTTGTGTTTTATTTAATATGGAAAATGATATAGAGGGCAAATATAAAGTTGATGTCGTAAAAGAATCGATTAAAATTTTAAACCCTGAAGTGGAAATTTTAGCCTATAAAGATCGATTAAATGATATTGATAAAAATCTTTATAAAAAAACAGATATAATTTGTTCTTGTGTGGATAATATTGAGGCAAGATTAGAAGCAAATAACTATGCTTATTATTATAATATTCCCTTTATCGATTCTGCTATTGATGAACATTTTGGATCTATTCAATCAGTATATTCAGAAGTTAGAGATGCTCCATGTTTGCAATGTGGAATATCTGAAAAGGATTTAGATTTAATGTGGAAAAAATTTTCATGTACTGGCCAAGAAATTAATTCTGAAAATGGAGAAACAACAAGAAAAATTGCCACGATTATAACTACAACATCAATTATTGGGGGTATTCAATCTCAACAAGTTATTAAATTCATTTTAAATCTGGATCACTTCAAAGATTACCGTAAGTGGGATACTCAAATTGGAGAACCGCTAATTGGAAGACAATTAAATTACAATGGTCTAATAAATAAATTTGATATTATTGAAAAGTCAAAAGATCCTAATTGTTGGACTTGTTCTTATAAATGAAAATTAATCATCTCATAAACAAATTTATGAAATAAATATAAATTAGAGTGCATAATTTAAATTTAAATTAGTAATAATCTATTTAATAGAAAATATGCCAGAATTACCTTTTGAAATATGGAAAGATCGGATTAATAACGAAATTAAAAGTTTAGAATATTTAAGAGTAATTGAGAAAGATTCGATAGTATGGCATGAAAATAACATTGAATTATTTATTAACATTAAAGCTATAGGATTTATTTTAGGTGATTTTAAAGATAATATAAATTTAATCCCTCAGAGATCTCATCGAATCTTTTTGAAAATCAATAGATCTTTTCCCTATCCTGGAGGAATTGATTTTTCTTGGCATTCCAATATTTTTCATCCTAATATACATCCAGTAGACTTAGCTTCTTCTAAAGAGTTGGGTACTGGATATATATGTTTAAATGTTCTAAAACAATGGTCTAGACTTTCTGATTTGGAAACCATAGTTAAAGCATTACAAAAATTAATCGAAAATCCTAATCCAGATGATCCACTTAAATATAATATATGTCTTGAAGCTGCTGATTTTTTTAAAAAAACAAATGTAGAAGATCTTAGGGACAAATACAACATTGAGGCAGAAGAAGAGAAAGAGCATAAAGATGATATAATAATAGTTGATGATTAAGATCCACCAATAACCCTTGCCCAAAGTGATAATTTATCATTTTCTTGAAGCCCAAATTTGTGTATAGCATCTTCAATAGTTATCGAATTTGGTAATTCTTTATCATGGAGAACTAAAGTGTAAGAGCGCTGTTCTGCACTTATGATCCCCATATGTTTTATAATTATGTCTATAATACGTTCAATAGGATGATGTTCTTTAACTTCTAACTTTATTAATTTACCTGTTCTTGTGTCTTCAACGGAAATTCTCATTCAACTTGACCTCATTTTTCATTAATATTGATTTAATTTATAATAAGGTATTTTAGAAAATATTTATTACTATTTGCTTTTTTCATTTAATTTTACCAAGATCCTCTAATTCCTTTTTCAATGTAAACGGTTTTGAAGGTTTGGATTTATCAATGGGCTCATTGCAGACCCAACAAGAATTCTCTAAATCCGATAATGCACGTGCACAGTTTTCACAATATAATGCATCACAACCAGTGCAGATATATGCATTGAATCCCCCAACTTTTCCTTTACACACTAAACAGATCTTTTGTTCTCTATAATATGTTACTTCTTCCTCAGTTATTTGATCAGGTCTTTTAGCAATCCTAAACAACGAGTCTTCTACTTTAATTTCTTTTTTTGGTTTTTCTTTTATAGTTTTCTCGGGTACTTCTCTTAGTCCCAAATATACAAACAAGAAACTACTCATAGCTCCTAATCTAACTAAAACTAGAACTACGCTTGTTGTAAAACTATCAAGTAAACCAAATCCTAGAATTAGAAAAATTGATATTGACAAGTAGATAAACTTTTTTCTAATTATATCTTCAGATTTAATAGCTTTATATATATATCCGGACTCCATAAAACATATAAGAAATAAAAAACCGATTATATTTAAAAAACTAGCAAAACTCTGAGGATTGAGTCCGGCTTTATGGATAAAACCTGTCAATGGAGGTTCTATAAATATAACGCTTCCTAATGGGTTTAAAATTGTTCCAATCATAATAAATCCTACAAAAGCTAAATATGGAGTTAAAACGTACCATTTCTTTTTAGGTGCAATAAACTCAGTAGTAATATAATACATAAGAATCCCAGCAATAGGTGCTGGTAACCACATTAAATATACATATAGGACTTTATTGATGCTAATGGACGCTAACAAGACAGAGAAAAATTCAATTACAATTGGTAACCAAGCTGTAGCACTTAATATTTGACTTAGACTATAAAAGGTAAGTAGTCTAATATTTAACTTTCTTGATTTATAAAAAAAATAACTTCCTAAAATATAACCAAATATAATAATTCCAAATGTAGATAAACCAATAAGCCAATCTTCCCCTGAAAAATCAACCATTTTGAAATTACACCAGAGATTCTTTCTAACCTATTTTAAAATTAATTGCTTTCATTTTTATAAAAAAAATTAAACTGATTTAGTAATTAGACCTTATTATATAAAAATATATCTTCTTGTTTACGTTTCTTAAAAATAAGAAAAAAAAGTTTAATTATTACTATTTTAAATCTTTTAATCCAAATCTAAATTTATTTGGATTTAAAGAATAAAATCCCATTGTTTCCTTCCACTTTTTATTGTCTCTTCGCTTTTGTATTGGATCAGGGTTATTTTCTAATACAGTAACTATTTTTACTTCTTTTTTTATTTCTTTTTCTATTTCATTTAAGATTTTGTATTTGGGAAATTCTTTTAAAATGGGAATTATTTTTTCTTCAGTTGCAGTCATTATTAGTTTCCTCCTTTAGTTTTTGTTATGTTTTTAATTTTATTATAGTTTAAAGTATTAATTAATATGACGTATAAATAATTAAAGGTAGTTTAAAGAAGAGAAAAAAGTTTAAACAATTAATATTCCTATCTTTTAATAAGAGCTTAAAGATAATTTCTCAATATACCTTGAAAATAATATCTTCTAAAGATCTTTTAGGTACATGCAACCGCCCATATTCATCTTTCCAATATTTAAAAGAATCTTCATAGGGTTCTATAATAGATTCTTCATCTGGATACCCTAAACTTATAACATGCTTTATTTCATAATATTCTGGAATTTTAAATAATCTTCTAATCTTTTCTCTATTAATGGAACCCATCCAGCAACTGCTTAGCTCGAAATGAACTGCTCCAAGCAGTATGTTCTCAACAGCAGCACCAACATCAAAATCTACATATGTACTTTTTATTTTTGTATTTACAAGAACTATGATATATGCTGTAGGCTCTCTTCCTTTCTCTGGAGTTCTTTGATCTTCTGGAAGAGAACCTGCCCAATTTACTAATGGAAACAACTTACTTCTTATTTCAGGATTATGAACTATAATAAATTCAAGTGCTTGAATATTCCTAGCCATAGGAGCAACTCGGGCAAAATTAATTAATTTCTTTAACTTTTCTAATTTAATTGGCTCTTGTTTGAATCTTCGGATTGTTCTTCTTCTAAATATCATATCTTCAAAATCCATTTTACTCACATTTTACAATATTAGTTTTTAGAATTGATTAAAGTATCTGTTAATTTCAAGAACATTTCCTCTACATTTTTACCTGTTAAAGCAGATATTTCTAAATATTTTAAATTAAGTTGTTCAGCTAACAATAATGGTTCTTCAGGATTAATTGTTCTTCCATTCACTAAATCTTCTTTATTACCTAAAATAAAACCAAGAATTTTATCCTTTACTGGAATGATATTCTTTTCCATATCTCTATACCAATTTACAATATTTTGATATGATTTACGATTTGTTAAATCAAAAATTAATATTACTGCTTCTGCCCCTTTATAAAAATGTCTTCGCATAGCTTCAAATTTAATTTGTCCTGCTATATCCCAAATAATTAATTTGGCTAAAGCATTCTTCATTTTAACATTTTTCTCGGAAATATTTACTCCTAGTGTGGGAATATACGTTCGTGTAAATGCATCATCTGTAAATCTTAATATCGTTGAGGTTTTCCCCACTCCAGGATCCCCACATACAACTAATTTAAAATTAAAAGTAACTTCTAATTCATCATTCATTTCTTCTTCAGGAAATGCTTCTAAATCAGAGGTTGAATTCTCTTTTTTCTGTAAATCATTTAATATTTCAGAAATATTAAGATATAGGTTATTTATCTCAAAAAAAATATCATTTGATGTTTTATTCTTTGATTTTAACATTATGATTTTTTGAGCAATCTCAGTAAATGCAGACTCGAGATATTCCATATATTTATAGAAAATAAGATCATCTGCTTCACTAAATAAGAGAGTAATTGTTGAAAGAGCTGTACCTCCTTTAAACTTATCATCTTGGCTTTCAATGTATTTTACAATACCTTTCAAATTGAAGGAAGGAAATGGCATTATTACTAAAGATTTAGGTATCGCTCCTTGGTCAGTAGTCAGCATGGTTATAGTTTTAATTGCGACTGACATACGAAGTTTTTCTGGTAGATCAATTGGATTCCAAAGTATTGGAGAGGGTCCAGAACCTTCATTGAGTTCTGTGTAAACGATAGCTTTAATTATATCATTTAACATGGTATAGCAAGTAGGATATAATATTAGAAATATTCATTGTTCAATAAAACACAATTTATAACTTAATAATTTAGAAGTTAATAAAATTTTGTAAACTTAATGATTTTTCGTACTTATAATCAGAAATTCGTGAAACTCAACTTTCACGAAGAATCACATCAAATATTCTATTCTAACTATTTTATTAAGCAATTATACATTATTTCCTTTTAAGGCACTTATAGATTCAATATTAAATTTTGATTTTCAATGTCATCAGCAGTAATAAACTATAGAAAAGCTAATCCTTCAGATTCACCTGATATAGCAAAAATATTGGTAGATACTTGGAAATCGACATATTCTGATCTTGTATCTGAAGAAGTCCTTAATAAAAGAAATTACGAATATGTAGAACCCAGATGGCGCGAAAGAATAGATAATCTAACGGAGAAAGATATTATATTTGTTGCAGAAAAAGAAGATAAAGAAATTATAGGTATGACTTGGGGTAGAACTGAAAAATATAATGTCGCAGAATATTTAACTGAAATTGACAAATATGAAGGAGAGTTATTGGCAATCTATGTATTAAAGGATTATCAACAGCAATATATCGGAAAAACATTAGTTTCTCGAGTAGTTGAATTTCTTTTAAATCATAATGTTCGTAGTATGATTGTTTGGGTTTTTAAAGATAATCCTGCAAAAGAATTCTATAGAAAGCTTGGAGCGAAATATATTGGGGATAGGTTTTTGGAGTTAGATGGAGAAAAATATCTTGAATCTGTTTATGGATGGGAGAGTATTGAAGATATACGTTTCTCTTTTTAAAAGTATTTAAAAACTTAGGAAATAAGGTAATAGTCAGAAAATTTATATAATATTTCAGAGATATTAAGGATAATATTTCATTTAATTTATAAAAATTAAATTTAAAATGGTTTAGAGAATTATGGAAATTCAATATGGTAAAATGATTTTACATGGAATTCTTGCTGCTATATCTTATCTCGTTGTTCCTCTTCTCTTGTTTTATTTCCTTGAATTATACGGTATAATGACATTTACTGACGCTTACCGAATTGCTATTATTATTTTTGGAGTTATTGGTATTATTATCTCCATATTAAGGCATGCATTTCCAGGAGATACATCAGCAAATCGTCTTGTCAGATTTGGAGTAACAGTATACTCAGGCATTTTCCTTTTCTACATTTTTGGAGGTTTTGATCCAGGAACTACTTTAGGAACGTACTCCATTAATATTCCGAATCTACTTCAGGTTCTTTTGGGCTTAAAAGTTATAGCTTGGTTACTTTTGGGATCTACTATAATTCGAGGTCTGCAATACTTAGTAGAAGCTATTGAATTACGTAAAAAGAAAGAATATCGAGTTAAAGTTAAAAGAGAATTTAAAGTAAGCGTAATTTTTAAAGTACTAGGAATAATTGTCAGTTTAGCAATTTTAGGATATTTTGGAAGTATAATATATAGTGGATTAAATCTTAAATTAAATCTTCATGATACTTTCGGCTATGATTATGACAATGGAGGAACTCCCCTAAATTTCACTGATGATTCAATGAGTATAAATATCAGTTTCGATGTTAGAAATGGAGGTTTATATGCGATTCATAATGTAATTTTAAATGCTGAAATTCACACAGAAACAACCGATAATAATAGTACTCTTCCATGGAATACGCAAATAGGTGGTTCCCTAGTTCCTTATCAAAACACATTTCATTCATTTACAGTATCATTAAATCAAACTATTACTATTAATATTCTTGATACTGATTATATTGAAGGATTAATCACTACTAATGGCTTTTTAAAATTTATAATTTCATTTTCTACAGTGTATGCTCTAATATTTATAGATTTAACTATTTCACTGCCAAATATTCAATGGAATCATCCTTAAATCCATTTAATTTTTAAAATTTTATTTTTTAAAAATTACTTTTTTTCATATTTTCTATGTGCTCTTAGTGAAAACATCATTGGAACAGAGAATTTTAAATTTTGAAACTCATAATAGCCATCATCTCTCTCTTTCATATCTGGATGAATGTTATGAAAACTATATGGAAATTCATGAAGAAATTCTAATTCCAAATTTGCTTTTAATAATGCATTTATAATTTCGCCCATAGTCTGATTCCATTCATAAGAGGCTTGATTTTTTAACTCTGCTAAAGGATCTGAATAGGCTGCACCCTCATCCCAATATATTGGTTTACCTTCAGAAAAATAATTAAAACCTACCTTGAAAGGTTCCTCATTTTCATCAATTATAAAACCGAAAGGATGACTATCTATTATATAGAAAATTCCATCTGGTTTTAAGCATTCACTAATAATTTGAGCCCATTTAGATATATCTGGCAACCAACAAAGCACTCCATATGAAGTAAAGACAATATCAAATTTTTCATCTATTATCTTTGGAATATCATATAAGTTTGCATTGATGAATCTTGCGGGGATATTTAATTCTTTACTTAATTGATTTGCTAGTGCAATAGCCTTATCTGAAAAATCTATGCCAGTTACTTTAGCACCTAACCTTGCCCATGAAAGTGTATCCATTCCAAAATGACATTGAAGATGTAATAAGGATTTCCCTCTTACATCTCCCAATTCTTCAAGCTCGATTGAAAGTAGAGATGTCTTTCCAGATTTAAATCCTTCTAAATCATACACTTTCGATTTTGCATTAATATCTACAAGTTCATTCCATCTTTTTAGATTTATCTCAAAATATTTGTCATCATTCAAAATTATAACCAAATAGTTTCAATATAATTAGAAATTCAAGAATAAATAGTATTATTTGAATTTATACATAATCTTATAGAGTTCTTCCTTACTTTGCACATTTCCTACTACAACACAATTATCTATTGGGGTGTTTTTACAGTTCAATGAACTATTTCTTCCAATAATACAATTATCCATCTTAATATTTTCATCAACTATTACATTATCAAAAACAATTGAGTTTGAAATTTCTACATAATCCTTTATTTCTGAATTTTTTCCAATGTATACATTAGGCCCTAAAAGTACGTCATCTCCAATCTTAACATCATCTTCAAGATAGACGGGCTCTATGAATGTAGGATAATCTCCTATGAAATTTTTAATTCTACTTTGTTTGAGTTGATTTTTTAAGAAATTAAATAATAATTCTCGAATTTGAGATTGAGAATTTAACTCTAAATCACTAACTATTTCATCAATTCTTTTTAATTCTTTTTTCATAGTTTCCTCACTTAAAACTTATTTACAAATCCAAGTATTCTATTAATTTATCAATATTTGTGCCCTTTTTAGCACTTGTTGTTATAACTTTTATATTTGGATTAAAACTCTTAGCATCCTTTTCCATTTTGGTAATATCAGTTCCTAATCTCTCTAAGAGGTCTATTTTATTAATAACAGCAATATCAGACATCTTAAAAAGCATTGGATGTTTTTCAACTACCCATTCACCTTCTGTTATTGAAACTATTATAATTCTCTTATCGGTTCCTAGTTTGAAATCAGATGGACAAATTAAATTGCCCACATTTTCTACAAATATTATATCATAGTTGTTTAAATCTTTATTTTTAAGAATTTGATAAATATGATATGCGTTTAAGGCACACTCTCGACCAGTATTTATTTGAACGGTTTCTACATTATGTTGCTCAATTCTGTCAGCATCCACTCTAGTTGTAATATCACCACATATAACTAAGATGCTATATTTTTTCGATAATTCTTCTGCTATTTTTTCTAGAATCGCTGTTTTTCCTGCCCCTATAGCTCCAACAACATCAATAGATTTGATTCCTCTTTTATTAAGCTCATCATTTATCTGTTCTGCTAATAAATCATTATCTCTTTCAACTTCTTTTTTAGTCTCTATTACTAGATCCCGTATTTCTTCCCTTGCTAAATTGATGCTTTCGAGTTCTTTAATTCTATGAACTTCTCGTTCTCTTTTTTCTGACATATTTAGTATTAAAAAATAATAAACACTATAAGAATTACTTTTTTAAATTAAAAATTAAAAAAAAATTATTTGATCTAAATAAGAAAGTTTAGATTCTAGATAAAATGAGAGTCTAATCTTGAATTTTCTATTTGTGTTAATAATTTATTTTTATACTATTTCTATTTTTTTTTACGTAGTTTTGGTGCCACCAAACCACCTATACCAATTAATATTAGAATTATACCTGGAGTCAACCAAATTGAAATAACATACAAACCCATTGAAACCATTGTACCGCCCATACCCCAAGGAATTGTTGTCGCGTACCACAGGCATGGTATAGTGACCATTAAACCTATTATTAGAACTCCCAATCCCGCTTTTTGTATTTTTTCCAAATTTCCATCATCTACCTTTTATTAATTTAGACTTGAAATTTAAATTGGATTTACTATTATATAAAATTTTAGTAATAATTATAGAATCCTTTTCCCGTTTTAACTCCTAAATCCCCTTTATCAACCATTTGCTTAAGTTTATTCGGTGGTTCATCATCTTGCAGGCCACTATTTCTAAAATATGACATTTCTATATCATAAATTACGTCTAATCCTATTCTATCCATGAATTTAAAAGGCCCATAATCATTTGTGATGAAATATTGGCAAAAAATAGGCCATGCTTTATCAACAGTTTCAAGATCAGCATATCCTTCTGCCCAGATCTTTAGACAATCTTTTTTAATAGCTCTCCATATTCTATTAAGAACAAAACCGTAACATTCTTTTTTTACTTCTAGAGGGGTAACATCAATACTTTCTACCCAATTTTTGCCTATCTGGAATGTATCATCACTTGTTTGAGTTCCCTTCATAATGTCCGCCAAGGGCATTGTAAATAGGTTATAGAAATGAATATTCATTACTTTATCCTTCCTCTCAACTACATCCTCTAATTTTGAAATAGGAATTGAAGAACTATTTGTAGCTATAATCGTATGAGGTGGAGCTGCTTTATCGATCTGTGAAAAAATGTCTCTTTTTAATTCAATTTTTTCAGGTATCGCTTCAATAACAAGATCAGTATTCTTAACTGCTTCTGAAAGACTATTATGAAGCGTAATTTCTCCTTTTATATTTTCATTTTCTTTAAGATTTCTTATGAATTGGTCTAAACCTTCTGATTTTG
>CP070831.1:2677356-2685170 GCA_020344955.1 Promethearchaeota archaeon
CCAAGTACATTATATTAATGCAATTAAACAACTTGCCCTAAGACTAAAAGATAATCCTTATGTAATTGGATTTGATACTATGAATGAACCTGAACAAGGTTGGATTGAAAAGAAAGTTGATGGGGTTGGTGCTGAAAAGCTTACTGATGATTTAGGCTATACTTTTACACCTATAGATGCAATATTAATAGGATCAGGCTATTCTCGAATAGTGGGGTATAAAGAAATAAAACGACTAGGTGTAAAAGAAACAAGAAAACAGCAACTGAATGAAGGAAAAGTTTCTTGTTGGTTTGAAAGTGCTGAAGATATTTGGAAAAAAGAAGGGGTTTGGGATTTTGATAAAGACGGTGATCCTATAATTAAAAACAATGATTATTTTGTTATTAAGCAAGAACGAAAGGTTAACTTCTATCAGGATTACTTAACACCTTTTATTGATAACTACACCAAAAACATAAGAGAAATAATTTCTAATGCTATTATATTTTTCGAATCACATCCCATTAGAATATTGAGAGGTGAAAAAATAACATTTGATGTACCAAAAAACGTAGTGCATGCAGGACACTGGTATGATGGAGTAACTTTAGGAACAAAGCGGGCAATGATAAAAGCTAATTATGATTTGATAGAAGATAAAATAGTGATGGGAAAAAAGAACATTCAAGAAATGTTTATACGTCATTTAGCTAATATCAAAAGTATTGCTCAATCTATTCACGAAGCAATTCCAACTTTGATAGGAGAATTTGGATTACCATACGATCTTAATAAAAAAGAAGCTTATCATAAATTTAGAAATGAACCTGAAACAGCATGGAATAAACACATAAAATTATTAACAATGTATTACAATGCACTTGATGCTAATTTACTGCATTCTACTCAATGGAATTACACAGCTGATAACAATAATCAATGGGGAGATCTTTGGAACATGGAAGATCTATCTATTTTTAGTAGAGATCAACAATTAAATCCTAAAGACATTAATAGCGGCGGAAGAGCAATTGAGGGATTTTGTCGTCCACACTTTATTCATTGCTCTGGAATCCCATTAAATATGGAATTTAATTTTAAAGAAAAGAGATTTCATTTTGTATTTAATGGAGATTCATCAATAAAAGAACCCACCATAATTTATGTCCCAAAAATCCAGTATCCAAAAGGTTATCATATTCAAATTTCTGAAGGGCAAATTGAAAAAAAAGAAGAGAGACAATTAGTTTTTGTAGAAATAGAAAATGATGGAATTCACAAAGTTGATATCATAAAAAATGAATAATTAATTTATTTAGATAGACATTTTTTGAAATGTGTTTCAAGGTAAAAATTCTAGGAATATTTTTTTAAATATGATTGAGAATGAAAAAATAATTATAACAGCTACTACAGCAAATTCATGGATATATCCTGAAGTTAAGAATTGGGCTCAAACAACTGACACATTAATTGATGATGTTGTAGAGTGTTATGAAGCTGGTGCAGCAATTGCTCATGTTCATCTCCCACGGGGAGAAGAAATCGAGACTGTAAACAAAATTAGAGATAGATGTGATGTTATAATTCAAGCAGGTATGTCCAGTGAATCAATCCCTAAAAGAAAAGGAGATTTTGATGCAAAACCAGACATGATGTCAGTTATATTAAATCACCATTCAGAGCATTTTACTCAAATTACAGTTGATGTACTGCATCCAATAAAAGAGTTAGAAGAATATTGTATAAAATGTAAAGCAACAAATATTAAACCAGAATGGGAAGTTTGGCAACATGGATCATATTGGAACTTAAATTATTTAATAGAAAAAGGTCTATTGGAATGGGCTGAACCTCATATTTTAACGCTGTTTTTTAATTGGCCTGGTGGTACATGGAGTCCAGCTAATTTTGAAGAATATATGCATAGAAAAAGATACTTACCTTCAAATAGTGTTCATAGTGTTAGTGTAATGGGAGAAGAACAGATGAGGGTTTTAGTTTTTGTTCTCACACATGGAGGTAACATCAGAGTAGGCACTGAAGATTATCCATTTATCAAAAAAGGGGTTATAGCAAAAAATAATGCTGAGATAATCAAAAATTATGTGAGTATTATTAGACACGTAGGCCGAGAAGTTATGGATCCATCAGAAGCTCGAAAAATATTAGGTTTAAAATAATTATATATATGAATTTTTATTATAACTATAATCTGTTATATTATTAAGTTAGAAAATAAAGTGACTATAATAACAGAAGCAGGGGTAGGAATTGGGGAGGCTACAGCTATTCTTTTTGCTAAAAAAGGTGCAAAACTATGTCTTAAATTGATTTGAGCTTTATTTCTTGCTTTAAATAAATTTTGTACTGAAGTTAACCTACTTATTGATGGTTGTTTGACGCTCTAAATTATGATAAATGTTTTTAATTTATCCTGAAATATCTCGTTTATTCAAAAAAATTATACCTGCTACTAAAATGATTCCAGCAATAACAATCAAATAGATAAGTGATGCTATCGGGTGATAATAATAGGTTATTTGAATCTCATAAGTCTCACCAGTCCACTCCCATATAACAATCCCAAAAATGGCAAACAACATTCCAACATAATTCCAAATTTGAGGTACAAAGACTTCTGAAATCCACATAAATACATTAGCAAAATGATAACCTATATCATAATGATACAGAGCATATCTTTCATATAAATTCGGACCATAACCATATCCTCCAATTAATAAAGGTCTGAAACTCATAAGAACAAGAAAGGAAAAAATCACTAACATAACTGGAATAAGTGAAACACTCCTAGGTTTTTTAAATATTGATGATAAACCAACAGACATACCTCCAAAAAAGAACAAAATTACTAGCGAATAGAGAAAATTCATTCCAAGATAAGCAGGAATATCTGAAAATGGATATTTTATGATTGCAATTATGCAAATAATGGATAAACTAGAAAAACTTACAATAATTCCATATAGAAGAAGAGCTGTAAACTTTGTTAATACAATTCTTGTTCTAGATATCGGTTTACTCACTAAATATAACATTGTTCGTGATCTTATTTCTTCAGAGATTAGAGGTGCTGAAGAAGTTATAATAATAATTGGAAATATTAAGGAAAAATTATAATACCATGTCACAAATCCCATTCCACTTGCATATATCATAGAAACATCTCCAGTCAAAAATTGTGTAGGTGTAAAAGCAAATATTAATGTTGGAACTATTACCATAGAAAAGATAGCGATTATAAGCTTTCTTAGAGGACAAACATCAAATATAAATGTTTTTTTAAATAAGCTAATACTCGGTCCGTAGTTTATTTTAGAAATAAAATCGCTTGTCTTTGATTTTTGAACATTTGGATTTAACTTATCAGTCTTCAAACATTATTCCCCTCATTTGTCATTAAATCTATAAATATATCTTGTAGAGAAGATTCAGGTTGGTAAAATTCTCTTAGAATTACATTATTATCAATCAGCAATTTAGGTATAGCTTTCTGAAGCATTTCAATATCTTTTGAAATAATATGAATTTTACTATCGTTCTCATCAATCCAAATATCAGAAATAAAATCCTTTTCCTTTAACTGTGGTATTATTTTTTCATTTAGACTTGTGTTCAGAATAATTAGATTAGTTTTACCTTTGAGAGAATAGATTTTTTTAATATTTTTGATCGTATCTGTTATAACAATTTTACCTTTATTAATCATCGTAACTTTATCACACATTTGTTCAATTTCAGATAAAATGTGACTTGACACAAAAACACTCATCCTCTTTGATAATTTTATAATGTCTTTTATAATATTATCTCGACCAATAGGATCTAAGTTCGATGTGGGTTCATCCAATATTAAAATTTCAGGGTCGTGTATAAGAGCCGCTGCTATACCAACACGTTGTTTCATACCTTCTGAATATTTTTCTATAATTTTATCATGTGCCTTTAATAGTCCTAATTTTTGTAATAATTCTTGTGTTTTTTCTTTTGCATCATTCTTTCTTAAACCACTTAATCCACCTACATATGTTAAATATTGCTCACCAGTCATATTATTATAAAACGGAGGATCTTGAGGTAAAAAACCTATTATTCTTCGGGCGCTTACAGAACCAGCATCTCTCCCTTTAACTTTTGCCCTTCCACTAGTAATTGAAATCGCTCCAATAAGCATATTAATTGTTGTAGTTTTTCCCGCTCCATTTGGACCTAAAAATCCGTGAACTCCAGGTTCCATTACAATATCAATCTCATCTACAGCTTTTAACTCTTGCTTACCTTTATCATAAATTTTTGTTAATTTATTAGTCCAAATTTCTGGAATTTCTAATTCTTCTTTGATCATATCTTACTTTCTCACTCTTCTTAATTTATTTACCATTTTTATTTTAAATATGTTATGTGGTAAAATCAATTTAACACAAAAGTGTTTAAACGCTTTTTCTTGGATCTATTATAAAATAAAATATTTTAATTAATAAAATTGTATATTTAACATCGAAATTTTTTATAGTATTAAAATAATATTTATGGAATTCACAAAACTATATTTTAAAGAACTTTTACGATAATTCAAAATAACTATAAAAATTTAAATTGGTTAAAATTTAATAATTAAAATAAAAGGGGATTGAAATTGGTAAAACATATTGGAATTGTTTGTTGTAGTGCAGAAGGTGCTGCATTGTGCTATAAAACAATTTGTATTGAAGCCCAAGAAAAATTGTTTAAATATAGACACCCTGAAATAACAATGCATACACCACCTTTAGCTGATTATATGCAACATATATGGAATGGAAACTGGGAAGGTGTAGCAGAATTAATGCTCAATTCAGTGAATATTGTAGCAAACGCAGGGGCGCATTTTGCAATTTGTCCTGATAATACAATTCACCAAGCGTATCCAATTATGATATCTAAATCACCTATTCCATGGTTACATATCGCAGAAGTTGTAGGAGAAGAAGCTAAACAAAAAAAATATAAACATCTAGGAATATTGGGAACTAAATATCTTATGAATTCTCCAGTTTATCCTGATGCTCTTAGAAAATTTAGAATTACTTGTGAGATACCAGAAGTCTCTGATCAAGAAAAAGTTGATAGGATTATTTTTGAAGAATTGGTAAACGGTGTTTTTTCAGAAGAATCTAGAAAGGAATTCAATAAAATAATTCAAAAATTAGCGAAAAATAATTGTGATGCTGTTGTTCTTGGGTGCACAGAGATACCTTTACTCGTAGAGCCCAATGATTGTCCTTTACCAACTTTAGATTCTACTAGATTACTTGCAAGAGCAGCAATTAGAAAAGCTCTTGAGTAATCCTAATTTCATTCTAATTAGTTTTTTCTAATGCTACTATTTCCAAAATAACAATATTATGATTTTTTAATTTATTAAATAGATCCTATTTGAGTTATTGACCTTGCTAATAAAACAAAAATCACCCCTAATCAATAGATTTCACTTGCCATTATTCATCAAAATAAGACTGATGTTAAATTTTGAAGTAATTTATATTACATTTCAATTTTTATTTATAAAAAGTTATAAGTTTAGAGTTCTTAACGAATTTTTAAATTTTATAATAAGTGAAACCCTATGGAATGCGAGTTAAAACATATTAAAATTTATTATGAAACTTATGGTAAAGGGAAGCCAATTTTAATGATTCATGGTTTTATGCCTGATCATCGTCTAATGAAAGGATGTATGGAACCTATTTTTAAAAACCGAGATAATTATAAGAGAATTTATTTCGATTTACCTGGGATGGGTAGAACTCTTGGTTCAAAATGGTTGGAAAATTCAGATCAGATGTTGGAGATAGTATTAGAATTTATTAATAAAGTGATACCTGATGAAACGTTCATAATTGCTAGCGAATCATATGGATCTTATCTAGCAAGAGGATTACTCTTACAAAGACCAGAACTTATTGATGGAGTCTTATTTATTTGTCCCTTAATAGTACCTTTACCAGAAAAACGAAAATTACCTTTAGAACATCAAATTTTAAGAAAGGACAATAAAGCTATTTCCAATCTTAGTAAATTAGAAGCTGAAGAATTTAAGGAAAGTATTGTTGTCCAAAGTCCAAAGATATGGGAAAGGTTCAGAGACGAGGTTCTGTCAGGCTTGAAAATTGCAGATGAGGATTATCTTATGAAAATTTTTGAAAATGCTTATGAATTTTCATTTAAAGTTGATCAGTTAATTAAAAAATATGATAAACCAACATTATTTCTATTAGGTAGACAAGATACAACAGTTGGTTATCAAGATGCAATGGAAATTATTGAAAGTTATCCAAGAGCTTCTTTTGCTATTTTAGATGAAGCTGGCCATAATCTTCAAATTGAAAAAGAGAATTTATTTATGGCTCTTGTTGAGGATTGGTTAGATAGGATTGAGTATTCCCTAATGGAAAAAAGTTAATTCCTAAAATAAGATGAAAAAAATGGTTAGTCTCCTTGTAATTGTACAAAAACCCTTCTATTCCTTGGACCGTCATATTCCGCAAACATTACTCCTTGCCAAGTTCCCAGCATTAATCTTTTTTCATGGATTAAAATTTCAAGTGAATGACCTGTCAATGTGCATTTAATATGTGCATCAGAGTTTCCCTCACCATGTTTAAATGAATAACCTAACCCACCACCTTTAGGTATTAACTTATTCATAAAATTGTTGATATCTTTAATAACAGAAGGATCAGCATTTTCATTAATAGTTATCCCTGCTGTAGTATGTGGTATATATATTCGACAGACTCCTTCATTTAAATCGTATTTTTTAACTATATTTCTAATCTCATTTGTTATATCAACTAATACTTCTCGTTCCATTGTTTTTACTCTAAATTCATCAAAAAATATCATAATATCACCAATTTAAGTTATTTTCATTTATTTATAATAATTACTTGTTCAAAAAAGATCCATGTTTTCCTTTTCCTCCAATAAACGCTTCGCTACCTTTTAAATACTCTCCACTTTCCAATGTTTTTAAACCATACTCAAATTCTTTTGCTAATGCTTCTTTAAGACTCAGATTAAATTGGTTATAAGTAGACATACGATCATTTCTCATACAAATCTTTGGAAATTTAGCAATTTTTCTCCCTAGCTTTTCTGCTTCGTGTCTTGAAGTTCCATTATCTACAATTCGATTAGCAAGGCCCCATGAGTATGCCTCCTCAGCTGTAATAGGTCGTCCAGTAAGAATCATATCCAATGCTCTACTTAAGCCAATGAGTCGAGGTAACCGAATGGTTCCACCATCTATTAAAGGTACTCCAAATCTACGATTAAACACCCCAAATATCGCACTTCTCTCTACAATACGTATATCACACCAAATTGCTAACTCAAGGCCTCCCGCTACTGCATATCCCGCTACTGCTGCAATTACTGGCTTAGATAACTCCATCCTTGTCGACCCCATCGGACCATCTCCTTCTTTTTGAACTCGATTTCCACGACCTTGCGTGATCACTTTTAAATTTGCTCCTGAACAAAATGTTCCATTAGCACCACATAAAACTGCAACCTCTGCTTTATTATCCCTTTCAAATCCACGAAAAGCTTCAGCAAGTTCTTCAGCTGTTATGCCATCAACAGCATTTTTAACTTCAGGGTTGTTTATAATAATTGTATAAATAGGGTATTCTATTTCAATTAGGACTGCCATGAAACTACATAAATTTTTAGAAATAATAAATTTATGCAATTTCTCGTAATAATATTCTTTCTTTTTTTATAAAATTGATTTTCTTACACATTGAAAATATTTTCAAAGTTGA
>CP070831.1:2685270-2688083 GCA_020344955.1 Promethearchaeota archaeon
AATTCCGGTATGGTTGTTTGTTTTATATTTTATTTTCATTTTTGGAATAGCAATTTTTACAAAAGCTTTCATTCTCATAATAAATATGGTCCATAAGCCTAAAGAAGGCGTCTTCAGAGCTGAAGAGGGTAACCGAGATTATGAGTTTTGGAGATTAAGAGTAGAGTTAAAGAAATTAGTCTATTGGTTTATGAATAATGGTCCTTTAGCATGGGTTGTAATGTGGGGTTTCAGATGGATGAATATCAAAGTAGATTTTTCAAGTCATATGCACGACGCTTGGGCTGATGGTGGATTCATCGAATTTGGTCGGAACGTCACTGTAGGGCAAGGAGCTGTTGTTATGAGCTCAATGGTTGTAGGTAAATATTTAATAATTAAAAAAGTAATTATAGGAGATTATACAGTTGTGGGAGGTTTAAACCTTATCTCTCCAGGTACAAAAATGGGGAAAGAATCAGTAAGTGGTGCATTTTCAGCCACTATTCCAAATCAAATTTTAGAACCTGGTTGGATTTACTTAGGCCCACACTATGCTAGAAAATTAAAACCAAATAAATTTGCAGAACAACGGCGAGATATAATTTATAAAAAGTATGTAGATGAGGAAGTTAAATATGAAGTTCAACAGGAAGTTAATATCGATGAAGATAAAAAAGATCTCATAAAAAACAACAAGGAGGAGAAATAAATAATGTCCGTTCCTTCAAGCTTAAAGGTTGGACCAAATACAAGTTTAGTTTTAGTAAAAAAGAGATATTTAATATTCTATATTTTCCT
Source organism: Promethearchaeota archaeon (assembly GCA_020344955.1). Taxonomy (GTDB): domain Archaea; phylum Asgardarchaeota; class Lokiarchaeia; order Sigyniarchaeales; family SOKP01; genus Loki-b32. Next base: position 2,686,051 of record CP070831.1, read on the forward strand.
CATCTGGATTAGTATTTTTTCAATTCAATTTGAATTTTGGCTATTATGGAAACTTTATATTATAGAGAAATATATTCATTTTTATCTGTTCTTACCGCTCTTAATTTTTATAATGTACATTACCTCAATATTGATATCACTAATCGTTGCAAAAATTCTACTTCTAATCGTTAGTCTTATTCATAAACCACGCGAGGGAGTCTTCATAAGAGATAAAAAAGATAAGGATTATAGGTATTGGAGTTTAAGAAATACCATTAAAAAATGGCCAATTTGGATTTCTCATAAATTTCCTTTCCCATTCATGGATAATATTTGCTTTAAAATGTTTGGAGTAAAAACTAAATTCTCTAATTCTTTATTCGAGGGATGGGTGGATACAGAATTCATTGAATTTGGAAAAAATATTGTAGTTGGCCAAGGGGCTATTGTTCAATCCGCAGTTATAGCTGGAAATTTGATTATCATAAGAAAAACAATTATTGAAGATAATGTAATGATTGGATCCCAAAGTGTAGTTATGCCAGGAACATACATGAAAAAAAATTCGATTTTAGGAGGTCATTCTATGACTACAATTGGTCAAGAATTAGAAGAAAATTGGATTTATTTAGGTGCTCCTGCTAAAAAGTTTAAAAAAAATGTATTCCTTCAAGAAGGTTTGGAAGAAATACTTGAGAGACAATTCGAAGAAAAGTTAAAATCAGATGTCAAATATGATGATTTGTACACTGTACGTAAAGATAAACATAATGAAAATGAATAATCTAATTCTCAATTTCTATTCAATTAAAATATAATTATGGCTATTTAACATGAAGGTTGGATATATCCAAACATCTCCTCGCTTTGGAGATAAAAAGTTTAATTTTGAAAAAATTGAAAATCTCATTACTAATATTAAAGCAGATTTAATAGTTTTACCAGAATTATTTGGTACTGGCTATACATTCACTTCTAAAGAAGAAGCTAAACAATTTGCTGAAGATTATAACGGAATAACTGCTGAATTTTTAATTAGGGTTGCTGAAATGACTGGATCAGTTATTATAGGAGGTTTTATTGAAAAAGATGGAGAAAATATATACAATGCTGCAATGATTGTTTCAAGCAATGGAATGATTGGCTCGTATCGAAAAATCCATTTATATTTTAAAGAAAAACTTTGGTTTTCTCCCGGAGATAAACCATTAAAAATATATGAAGTCAATGGAATTAATATTGGAATTATGATCTGTTTTGATTGGATTTTTCCAGAAACTGTACGCACTCTTGCGTTGCTTGGTGCCGATATCATTGCTCATCCTGCAAATTTAGTGTTACCCTATTGTCAAAATGCAATGGTTACAAGGTGTTTAGAGAATCGAGTATTCGCAATAACTTCAAATAGAATTGGTGAAGAAAAAAGAGGAGAAGATCATTTCAAATTCACTGGTAAAAGTCAAATAACTTCCTATAATGGTGAAATTTTATCTTCAGCTCCAAATAGTGAAATATTTGTCGATTTTGTTGATATTGATATTTTAAAGGCAAGAGATAAAAAATTGAACGATTTCAATGATATTGTAGGAGATAGAAGGCCTAATTTTTATTATAATAATATAAAATAATATTCCTCTTAAATACTTAAAAATTAAGGAGTTAAAGGACTCAATTAATAATTCATAAATTACCTCAATTTTCATGTTTTTCACTTTAATATTGAAAGTGAAAATTTTTATATTTCTAAGAGAATTGATTAAAGAATTCGAGAAATAAATATTAATTATAACCTGAAAGGTGAAAAAAAAAAATGTCAAATGTAGTTGAAACCAAAAACTAATAATTCAATATCAGGCTCACTCCCAACGTTCCTTGTGGAGAGGAGAGAAATTAGCAAAAAGAAAACGGTTACATGCTACCGGAGTAAGTTATTTATTTATGGACGTCCCTGAATCCTCTGGTACGATGGCAGCAGCATACTAGGTTGGCAAGGGGCTTTCGGCCAAAGAAGCGATTGTCAAGGTCAGGAAATCAAGGATGCACGCTGTCGA
>CP070831.1:2688183-2700722 GCA_020344955.1 Promethearchaeota archaeon
CGCACACTAGGAAGAACAGGATTAAAAGTTAGTGAAATTGGTTTAGGGACAGAGTATTTGTTTAGACAAGCAAGGAAAATAGTTATTTCTGTATTACAAGAAGCTATAAATAATGGAATCAATTATTTCGATATTGTTTTCAATGTATCTAATTACATTGATAATATTAGTACTGTTCTCAAGGATTATAGAGATGATATCATTATCACTTGTCATTTAGGATCTGTAGATGAGGATGGAAGGGTTCGAAGATCACGCAATATAGATGAATGTGAACAAACCTTTTTAGATACATTATCTAAATTTGGGAAGGATTATATTGATATTGTAAATTTACAATTTGTTAAAGAGAGAGAATATGAATCTATAATTTCACCAAGAGGATTGTTTGATTTAGCAAAAAAGTTACAAGAGGAAGGAAAAGTAAAATTCATAGGATTAAGTACTCATAGTGCCTCCATTGGTCAAAAAGCAGTGAGAAGTGGTAATTTTGACGTAATAATGAATCAAATCAATTTTGTTAATGATGGTATTAATGAAAGAGAAGAGTTATTAAAATCTTGTAAAGGAAAAAACATTGGTTTTATTGCTATTAAACCCTTTGCAGGAGGTAAATTATTACAAAGGAACCGAACTGTAACTGTAGCAAAATATCAATCTGGAGGGATAAGCCTAAAAAAAAAGATGCCTAAGGATATAAGCCCAATTAAATGCTTGAATTATGTGCTTTCTCAGCATGGAGTTTCAACTACTATACCTGGAGTAAAAGATACTGAAGAATTAAAGGAGATACTAGCTTATTTTGATGCTTCTTACGAAGAGAAGGATTTTTCAGCAATTATTAATGAATTTGAAAATATTCATTAAACTTAGTGTAATTTAAGAATTAAAAATCGGACTCGTTACTCAATGCAAGTGCTAAGATTAAGGCACCATAGATCTCAGATTGATTACCCACTCTTGATGTATCAATAATAGTTCTAGGAATACCCATATAAATAGCTCCGTATGCTTTGCCTCCCCCTAAATGAACTAAAGTACGATAAATTAAATTTCCTGATACCCCATCAGGTGCTATAATTAAATTTGATTTACTCTCAACTGCATTTTCAATTAATATCTCATCATGAGAAATCATTAAATTTGAATACCTATCTTTAAATAATTTAACAATTTCATCTCCATCCTGGATCAGTTGGTCTATTTTAGAATCTCTTCCAACATCGCCTAATCTACCTCCGCTTAAAATGCTTATTTTCGGCGTAATCTCGACTTTTCTCAACTCTTTAAGCGCTAATTCTATATAAGTTCTTTTTTTGTTTAGATTATTGCATTCGTCAATACCAACCGGTCCATAAAAAAATTGATCTCCAGTAAAAGTTTCCAAAATTGCTAATCTATGGATTTCATTGTTATTTAGTTTTTTTTTAAGATGATTTAGAAATTTATTCGAACTTATTGATCCTCTTACTATAGAATGAATATTGTCTCTAATTAGAAAATCTATGATTGATTTTTCTGGGATTTCACAATCAATATATTTTATTTTGGTATTTACCTTGCTTTTTGGAGTTTGCTTAATAAGACTATTTTTATAATCTTTTTTTCCAAAGAAAAAAAGATTAGATTTAAATTTTTTTAAAAAAGTTAAACTTGCTTTAAGGATTTTCTGATTTTGGTTTTCATTATCTCCTATACCTATGCCAATATTCACAGGATTTTTAGCTTTTGCCGCTAATTCATATTTTTGTATTATTTTCATACTAATAAAGGGTTTTTTTTTAGAAAACATAATAGACAAGATAAGCTAAAATTATTGCTAATGCATTATAAACACCATGAGCAATGATATTAGCAATTAAATTTTCATTTCTCCAATAGTAAAGTAAGCCTAACATCATTGAGATTGCAAAATATGGGATAAACGATAATATAAATGAAATAAGTAACACTAATGGAGCATCTAAAAACATTAGAAAGATTCCTAACAAATGAATCATTGAAAAAATAAAAGCGGAAACAATAATACCCCATTTATTACCCAAACTTCGCATTAATCCTTTTTGCATGAATCCTCTAAAAAGAATCTCTTCTGAGGTTCCAATAATTAGTATCATTATTAATGATAGAAAGATTATACTCAAAAAATCAGCAGATAATATAATCATTTCCACATCTGTAGTGGTATTACTTAAATCCCTGACAATCTCAATCCCAAAAAATAATTCTAAAATAATCTCAGTTAAAAGTGAGACAGATGTAACTAATAATAGTCCTATAACAGCGAATCCAAGTCCAATTAGTATTTCTTTGAAAATTCCTTTTTTATCTAATCCATTACTTGTAAATCCCAATAATCCTAATCTATTTTTTAATGTAGGATTTTGAAGAAATTTTTCTACATAAATCACTGGTACAATTATGAATATTACTTCAAAAAAAGAACTAACTATTAGGAAGTATGGATTTGTAACTAGATCAAAAAGAAATTCAATATTAAAAGAAAAATAAGCAATCGCTGCTAATAATCCAGCAGTAATAAAATTCATTAAAAAAAAAGCACCTAATGGAACTGAAATAGATGCCATAGTACCCCATAGTTCCTGATTTTTTGTATCAATAATGTTATTATCAGATATTTTTTTAGGGTCGTAATAACGAGGAAGAATGTAAGGAATAGTAAAGGATGTTTGTTTGATATAGGGATTTTGTACATTTTTTGGCTCCAACTCTTTATGTTCCCTAAGATACTTGAGATTAGTTCCACATTTTACACAAAATTTAAGTTTATTTATTTTCAAAATTCTAAATCCACAAACAGGACAAAAAGACCAATTTTCATCGTTTGAGTTTATTTTGTTTTTAGACTTAGTAAATGCTTGTTTTTTAGAAGGATCTTCAACTTCTTTATTATTCATTATCAAAATAGAAAAAGAAATTCAATTAATAAAAGCTTTACATTTCAAATTAGAAATTATAAGTAAAGATTTGTCGAAATTAGGTTAGGTTTCTTATTAATTTAACTTCAAGGTCACTAAAGAAAAATCTTGAATTTGATATCGGATAATGAATATAATTAATTATTTCATCGCTTCTTTCAACTTCTAATTCAAGTTTTATTGAAGGCATCCAGAAAGTTTTGTTTATGTGTTGGTATTCAACCATTACCATGTATAAAAAGATCCCAGCTTTCTTAGGGATCACTTTTGTTTTAATTTTTGTAAGTTCATTAGCTTTTAGTCTTTTAATATTTGTGTAATGCAATTTAGATTGAAATGAGTCAGACATAAAGAAGTAGATTTTTATATCCTTTATATCAGTTAAATTAGGATTTTCAATTATGACAGTGATAATTTCAGGATTATTTACTTTTAATTTTTTGTTTTGAACATTAATATCAATAAAAAGAGGGTATGGCAATTCTTTTTCATCCAAATTAAAACTTAAATCGATGAGTTTTTGAAGATTAGGTTTTAAATTCTTACTAAATTGAATTTTTTGCTCTGCTAAAGAAAGAATTTTATTAGATCTTGATTCTTCAAAATTTAATAGCATACGATTGATATATTTCAGGATATATTTATCAAATTCTGAATGGTTGAATGAAATTTGTGAAATTAATTTCTTATAATATTCTGATTCAAGATTTCGAAGTAATGGTTTTTTGAAAATATCATTAATAAAATTTTTTAAGAGCTCATCTAATTGGGTTAAATCTTTGTGTTCAATTTCAAATTTTTCAATAATTTTTTCATTTAATGCATCATCATGTAAAAAATCACTAAGTGAATTTAGAAGTTCAATAGATTCAGCATTATAGGCTTCAAGAGCTTTTAATAGCATTGCTTCTAATAAATTATTGAATTTATTAACATTTTTATTTTTATAATCAATGAATTCTGCACGATAAGACGCTAAATATTTGACAAGTTTACCAGAGTGTAACTTTAATAGGCTTCTTTGATATTTTTGGTATCTTTCAGAAACACTTTTAATCCAATTTCGGACATTATTTAACTTTTCAAGATTTTCTTCTGGATTAAATATAATATTTTCCTCTAATGAATCCGTAGATAATAAAGGACAATCTATTTTTACTTTCTCTAATACTACAGACGTATTCCGCTCTAATTGATATATACTTTCAATTTGATTATATAAAGCTAATTTCCGGAAATCATCTGCTTTGATCTTAATCAACTTTTCTAGCAGATCCTCTAGCTTATCAGAATAATATTTAGGATTGTGATTTAAAATCCCCTTTAAAATTGCAGCAAATTCAGAGAGAATCATGTAAAGATTATCCTTCTTACAGATATTGAAATTTGGATTTTCTAGTTTAGTGATATTGCAATAATCTACGATATTTTGGTAACTTTTTTCAGCATGGTGATAATAATCAGCGCATTTCTCGAGATCCCATGTGTTTTTTGCTAAAAAACTAAAGTATAGTCCTAATAATGATTTATTTATAAGATAGGAGTAATCCCTTATGTCTTGATATTTCTTTCTAATTCTATCATCATCAATATAAATCATGAAGAATTCTTCGATTATTATCTCGAAGTTACCACTCGAACGAATTAAATTAAATAATCTTAAAGGATCAATACTAATATCATCTAATTTAGTAATAATCAAATGCCTATATTCATTAAAATCAGATTTTAACTGAAAGAAAAAGGATTCAATTAAAGATTTCCTTCGTTCAAGTTCTTGAGAATCAATCTTTTTCTCATTTTTGAATGATGTGATACCTAAGATTTCTGTTAGATAATATTTGAGAGAATATACTGATTCCATATATAATGTCCTTGCCCCGCAGTAAGGACACTGAGTAACAGAGCCCTTTATTATGGCTATACCGCAACCACATTTTTTGCAAGGCATAAATGGTATCATAATCCTTACTATTCTCACAAAAATTTGTATTAAAACAATCTTATAGAGTTACAAATTGCTAATCAATTATTAATATTTTATCCTTTAAGTTGATTAAATCATAATATTTTGATGTGTCTTATATTTCATGATATTAGATAAGTCCACATATTCAATAAAATAGTTATACTTTAGCATCTAAAGCAAGAGTCTTTTAATGTGTAAAATAACAATAGAGATTTTTATTTTTCAATTCTATAGGATTAACAAAACCATAACGTTCGAATTGAATTGTTTGCTTCAAAGGGATTTCTAATAAGTTTATTTCTCCACTACCCTTTGATGACGTTCCATCCGGTTTTAAAATAGTAACGTTTACTTTTTCATCCATAGGAACCCATTGAATAATAGCAAACTCTCGATCCAATTCCTTACTATAATAAGTAGCATATATCATTTTGTTATTTAAATCAACGGAGTTAATTTGAATATTCATTAAATCCTTTAACCGAATTATATTATTCTTTTCAAATTTTTTCGCATCAGATAATGAAATTAATAAATTCAATTGATTATTTTTTACAATACAATTTATAATTCTTTTTCCTTTTTCTGGTTCTGTTGGATGTAGAAGAGGCTCAGCTATGTATTTTTTTTCTGGAACATTATCAATAATAATCGTTATTGGATCTTCGACATAAAAGTATCTATTAGAGATTTTATCTATTATATCCTGATTTTTTGAGTATAACCAACTTACGGAAAAATTTATTCCTGACTGAGACATACCAAGATCTAATAATGTTTCCCTTAAAGCTTCTGGTCTAATCCCGCGTTTTTTAAGAGATTGTAAACTCCATGTCCTTGGATCCTCCCACCCCTCATATTTCCCATTCTGAATCTTATTTCTTGATTCAGTTTTACTTAATTTCATTTCAGCGAAGTTCAATCTTCCATAATATAGTAATTCAGCTTTCTTCCAACCAAAATGGTCCCAAATAAATTCTTCAATAATACCTTCCTTAACTAAATCTATTCCTCTTAATATATGAGACACACCGATTAAATAATCATCAATTGCCCAGGAGTATTCTAACATCGGCCACACAATATATTTATTTCCTACTCTAGGATGTTCTGCTTCTGAAATCCTCATTATAATTTGATCTCTTAAAGCGGGATCTTTTTGATCCATACCTGTTTTTAATCTAACTACTACCTCACCTTCAGAGTATTTTCTATTGAGCATTGCTTGCCATTCTTCTAAATTTTTTTGGATTGATTGATTCCTATGGGGACACTCTAACTTCTTTTTCTTATAAATTTCTCGAAATTCTTCCGCTGAACAAAAACAAACATAAGCAATGTTATCTTTAACTAATTTCTCACAATATTCATAAAAAATTTCTAATCTATCACTTTTATAATATATTTTATTATATTTTACTCCTAACCATTCTAATCCATCCTTAATTAAATCATAAGCTTCTGGTAAAACATACTTGGCCTTAGGAGTGTTTCTTAATGATTTAGGACTACCTATTGTATCGTCATAAAATAATATTAACTCTCCCTTATGTCTTTTTACGTATTCATGGTTTAATACAATCATTCTAGCATTCCCAATGTGTAGTGCTCCACTTGGATAAGGAGCTAATCGCATAACGATTTTTTCAAAATTAGAGATGTTAGGTAATTCTGGCAATTCTTTTTTTTCTTCTAATTTTTCCTTCTTATCCAAAGCATGAGGATCTATCTTCAATAATTCAACCTTCTGCTCTTCAATAGTTAGTTTTGAAATATCCTCAATGACCTGTTCCAAAATTAGTATGATTATTTTGACTTGAGATCTTAAGTCTGGTCGTAAAGCCATGAGCTTTCTCATAATTGCTTTTTTGTCTGGATGCCCATTGAAGTTTATAGCATTTTCTAAACCAATTCGCCAAACAATTTGCCTGATATCTTCTTTCGACATCGAATATTTTCATCTAATTTTATAAAAAAATTACATATTGGAAAGTTTTTGAATTATTTCATTAGTTTCTTGCATTATCCCTTCAATTAAATCTTTAACTGTAGGTATATCATGAATAAGACCTACACCCTGACCGACAGATACAACCCCAACATCTAAATTACCTTCTTCATACATAATCTTTGATTTAGCTCCAGCAGCAGCATTAAATATTTCCATCTGGTCAGTTTTGGAATTTTCTAATTCAAGAACTTTCTGTGCTGCTTGATTATTCCATACTCGATGAGTAGCATTAAGTGATCGCATAATGATTGTTGTATCATATATTGAAGCTTTTAATATTGCCTTTTTTAAATTTTCATGAATAGGACATTCTTTTGTAGCTAGAAGACGTGTACCTATTAATGCTGCTTCTGCACCTAATGCCAATACTGCAGCTACACCTCTCCCATCTGAAATGCCACCTCCCGCTACGACAGGAATATTTAAACCATCAATTGTAGCAGGTGTTAATACAAGTGTTCCAATATCATAGCGTCCTGTAGCACCTCCATTTTCCCATCCAACTACTTCTACAATGTCAGCTCCTAATGAAGCTGCTTTTTTAGCATATCGAACTCCCGCACATTTGTGTATCCATGTTACTCCATGGTCTTTGAACAAAGGGATATATTTGTCAGGTGCTTGATGCCCAGAAGTCTCAATAATCTTTATTCCTTCATCTAACATCACTTTTACATGATCAATCTGCTTGATTGGCTTTAACATAGGAAATAAATTTAAATTTACTGCAACTGGCTTATCTGTTAATGATTTGAGCTCAATTAACGCTTCTCTTAAATCATCTGGAGTTCTAAACATCACGGAAGCCATAATTCCCAGAGCACCCGTATCCGAACAAGCAGCAGCAAATGAAGGATAACTTATATTCATCATATTTCCACAGAAAATTGGATATTTTATACCTAACATTTCTGTAACTTTTGTTTTCACCATAAATCTACCACTTTTTTTGAAAAATGTAATAAGAATTTAATTTATTTAATTGAACTATTATTATAAAAAATATAAAATTTCATTTTATTAGATGTCAAATAGACTTATAATATCAGCAACGTTTATCTCCGTTAAATCCTTAATAATTAATTGAGCTTCAAGAAGTTCTTCTTTTTTATGCGTAGTTGTAAGGGCTATTGATATCATTCCTGCTCGTTTAGCTGCTTCTATCCCCACAGGAGCATCTTCAATAACAAGGCAATTTTTTGGAATGATGTTTAAAACTTTCGCAGCAATTAAAAACACATCTGGTTCAGGTTTTCCCTTCTTAACTTCAGCTGCTGTAATAATAACATCAAAATAATCTTTAATTTCCAAACTTGTTAACAACATTTCCACATTTTCGGGGGGACCACTAGAACCTAAAGCCAATTTAAACCCTTCTTTTTTTAATTCTTTTATAATTCTTATTACACCGGGTAAAGGAGTTAGTTTTACTTTTACCATTTCCCTATAATACTGTTCTTTAAGATCACCCCAATATTCAACAAGAAAATTATCTACTTCTGGTCCTACCAATTTGCGGATAATTGTGTTTGATTTTTGACCAAAAGTTTCTTTGAATATATCTTTTGTAAATTCCACACCAATTTCTGTTGCCATCTTAACCCAACTTTTAAAATGTATAGGTCCAGTATCTGCTAAGACTCCATCCATATCAAAGATAACACAATAATTACTAAACATAATTTTAACTATGAAGAACAATTAGATAATTATTATAGAGAATTATTAATTATTAAGAATTACATAAAGGATATCAATGGCCTGGTAGTCTAGTAAATCTTAGGATTTTATTCTGAGATTTAGAGTGGATAGGGCGCTGGCTTGCGGAGCCAGATATCGAGGGTTCAAATCCCCCCCAGGCCACTTATTCTTAGAGTTTATACTTCCCTTTTTAGCCAATTTACTCTACAAAATTTAAGATTTCTGAAATGTTATTGATTTTTCTTATATTTGATACTTCAATTTCTTTTTCAAAGGGAAATTTATATTTTCTTTCAAGTAGAATTGATTGTAAGTTAGCCCTCTGAGCACCAATAATATCAGCATACTCATCACCACAGACTATAACGAAATCAGTTTGATTTTTTAAGCCCATTTTCTCGAGAGTGTAAAGAAATATGTTAGGATCCGGTTTTCTTTTTCCATACTTAGCAGAAGTCATAATAAAATCAAAAAATTTAGCAACTTTATGTTTTTTTAACATATTTTCTATAGTTTGGTGATTCGGGTGGTTGGAAATTAATGCAATTTTAATATTCTTTTTATTCAATATCTTTAGTGTTTCTCTTGTCTCTTCAAAAGGCTCCCACTCATCTTCCTCACAAGAATGATAAATTTCAGCTAATTTATTATATGTTTTCATATCTATATGATCGATATTGTTGATAATGTTTTCTTCTTTAAGTGATTCTAATACATTCTGAAAAATCAGAGATGTTGGAAACTCAGTTTTAGTTTTAATACTTCTTCTAAAAAAATGTTCCCGCTTTTTAGCAAACCGCTTAATAAAAGACTCTTCTGTGAGTTCTTCACTCCAAACTTGTTTTTCTTTTAAAATATCTATAGATTTTATTAATCCTTCTTTAAAACATTCATAATATTTCTCAACAGATGGATTATCAAAGTAGAACAGCGTAAAACCAAAATCGAAGATAAATCCCTTAATTTTCATGGTCTTAATAGATATAAAAACAGATTCTCAATTTTAATTTATCTAAAGTAAAATAAAAGTATGCAAATATCATTTCTGTTAAATCCTTAATAACAAACAAAATATTAAAAAAGATATTTAATATTAGTGAGAACCAATATGTCGATCGATAAGTGGCTGGATGATAAAGACTCTAAAGAAGAGAGAATTAAACGTGAAAAAGCATTTAAACAACTTTCAAAAGAAGAAGTTCAGCAGTTAAAAAAGAAGAAGATTCGCGAAATGATAAAAAAAGAGGATCAAAAACCTAATGAAATTTCAGCAAGAGAGAAAATCTTACAACAAATAGTCGAATTTAAAGATTGGTTAAACCAAAGAACTTATCTAAAAGGTGATTTTGAAAGAATTGAAATGTGGATAAAGAATTTATACTCACTGATAAATCTTGTCTCCAACCAAGAAGAAAAATCAGCTATGCAAAATGAGAAAAATAAAATAATTAAAAGATACAAAGAAATTCCTCCTAAATTCCTAGATGAGAAAATTAGAGTTGCTGTAAATAAATTGATATATGGTACAAAAAGAACAAACTCTGATAATTATTATTTAAGAAAATTAAGAAATGATATTAAGGAAAAACTAAAAGAAGCCGAATATTACGATATATTAAATAAATTAATAAAGATATTGTAAAATTATAAAGAAATTTCAAAATACTTTTTATTTTATCAAGTTTTATAATTTTTATATTAAAAATTAGACATCTCTAGGATTAATAGTATGATTCTTATTTGCCCAATCGCAGGTGTGGGTAAAAGACTTCAGCCTTTTACCTATTCTAAGCCTAAGGCTTTTTTGAAAATAGCAGGAAAAAGAGTTATCGATCACATTCTCATAAAGTTAAAAAATTCATTTCCAAAAGGAACAGATATATGTTTTATTGTGGGGTATAAAAAGAGACAAATAACAGATTATCTTAAAAGCTATTACTCAGATTATTTTAATCTCCATTTTTTAAAGCAAGAACCAATAGGATATGAAGCAGATACTCCATTTTTTAGTGGAGTTGGTGATGCAGTTTTATTAGCCAAAGAATTTATCCAAAACGATGATTGTTTCGTCTTTTTAAGTGATAGACTTCCTATAGAAGATTATTCTCAAATTTTATTAAACTTTCATCAAGATATATGCGATGGTGTAATAAATGTTAAACAGGTAGATAATCCACAATTTTATGGTGTAATTGAATTAAATGAAAATGGAGTTGTTAAAAATATCCATGAAAAACCAGAAAAACCTAAATCAAATTACGCCGTATCGGGAGCATATTTATTTGGAATGAGTATGACAACAAGGTTATTTGAATTATTAGAAGAACAAAGTAAAATACCATTAGAAAATGGACAAGAACATACTATTACAACAATCATTCAAAAATTAATTGAGGAAGGTTTTAAACTAAAGATTAATGAAATGAAAAAAGAAATATTGGATTTTGGTAGACCTGAAAGTTTGATAGAGGGTAACCGTCTGTTATTAGCAGAAGTAAAGGTACAAGATCCTACTTATGAAAAGTTAATTCAATCTGGTAATATAATTGATTCAAAAATTGTTCCTCCTGTTATTTTTGGTGAAAATATTAAGATTTTGGATTCCGTGATTGGGCCGAATGTATCAATTGGAGATAATGTTATAATTGATAAATGTATTTTATCTGAATCTGTTATTGGTGATGGTGCAAATTTGAAGAAGATTATATCTTCAGAAAGTATAGTAGGAGATTACACAATTTTGGAGGATTTAATTAAAAAAAATATTACTATAGGAGATTCTTCATTTATTACTACTTCTAATTCAAAATCTTTTTAGATTTTATAAAATAAAAATAAGGATTTAGATCAAAATCAATCAAATTTTGGTCTTTTATGTTGCCAAGGAGCAATTTCTTCAAAAGCTTTTGATACTTGAAGTACAGTTGAATCTTCAAACCTTCTTCCAATTATTTGCATTCCTATTGGTAAACCTACTTCTGCCCATCCGCATGGTATTGAAGCAGCAGGGTTTCCAGTCAAATTGAAAGAATAGCAATGTGAAAACCAAGCTTCTGGTGAAACGGGGATATTATTAATTTTATCAAATCCCCATTTACCTACTTCAAGAGGAAGAACAGCGGCTGTTGGAGTGATCAATATATCATAATTCTTAAAGTATTGTTGAAAGACTTCATAGATCTTTTCTCTTTGAAGTTCAGCTCTTTTTAAATCTACTGCAGTATAACTTTGTCCAGCTTCAATCATTTTAACTAAATCTTCTTCTAAAATATCTCTATATTTTTTTAAATTTATATCACATGCATATCCAGAGGTAACTATAAGAGCAAAAGTCTTATAGGCTTTCTTGATTTTTATTTTTACCTCTTCAACTGACCAATCTAATTTTTCAAATTTTTGAACTGATTCAATAATACACTTCTCTATCTCAGGTTCAATAGCCTTTATGAAACCTAGATCTAAAGAATAGCCAATTTTTATTTTGTTAGGTTTTTCTTTTAAAGCATTAATATACTGGATGTCTTGTTTTGGGACAGATAATCTATCTGAATCGTAATAATTAGCCATAACATCTAGCATTAAAGCAGCATCTTTAACATATCTTACAATAGGACCATAATGATCTAATGTATAGAAAGATATACCATGTAAATTCCAGGGATATCTCGGAATTAATCCAAAGGTGGGTTTCAACCCATAAACACCGCAAAAACTGCTAGGTATCCTTATTGAACTGCCACCATCGGAACCTAAAGCTAAAGGACCAAGACCAGAAGCTACTGCTGCTGCGGCTCCCCCACTGGAACCTCCCGAATTTCTATTCTGATCCCATGGATTATATGTTTCACCAAAGATGTGATTTTTAGTTAATGGCCAATAACCATAAGTTGGAGTGTTTGTTTTCCCTAACATAACAATC
>CP070831.1:2700822-2703832 GCA_020344955.1 Promethearchaeota archaeon
ATTATTTAACTAAATCTTATAAAAAGTAGTTAGATTCTTAAAGATCGATATAAATATATTTTATTTATAAACATCAAATTAAGCTCAATTTGAGTTATAAATATTCCATTTTAGCCTATTTCATTCAGGAAATTTAAATTTTAAGTATTTCTTAAATTTCTGATTTTTGGTTTTGATTTTAGGTTAACTAGATAAATTTATAAATATAATATTATCGCCACGTATAACAATATCCCCTAGATCTTCATGCTCTTCACGGATATTTCCCTCATCATCCTGATATTCAAAAATTTGCTCAGCATTTTCAATGTAGATATTCAAATGTTCATCAAATGACATTAGCTTTGCCCTAAATAGTCTATTCCGCTTTACTTTTATAAGTATTACTTTATTTAGAGAATCCTTTAGATAATCAATTGGTCTGTTAGATCTAGAAAAACTTTCATGTGACATTCTTTTACAAACTCGAAAAAACAATTAATCATAAAAAAATATTTATAATTACAAATAAAAACTATGTGAATTAAAACCTTTTCATTATTTTTATAATCCCTTAATTTCATACTTATTTAACTTTTTATTTTATTATGTGTTTATATCATTATAAAGAAAGATAATGAAATTAGGCCCGTGGCCCAGTCTGGATAAGGCGGCAGCCTCCTAAGCTGAAGATCACTGCTAATTAAAAGCAGAGAGCAGATATCGGGGGTTCAAATCCCCTCGGGCCTGCCATTTTTTATATTTAAAACTTTATAAGGTTGTAAGAGTATTTCAATTTAATGAAAGAAGACTATGTTACATCGTTATCTTATTTAAAAGTACCAATTAGACCAAGAGTTCCGAAATCGATCTGGAATTTAATCAAGATTTTTGTTAAATATGGATCTGTCCCCTTAGCGAAGATCTTGGGAATTACATTAGGTTTGGGTTATCCAAAAAATGGTGTGAAAAGATATCCAGAAGCTTTTATCGAAATGAACGATGGTGTAAAATTAGCTACCGACATATATATGCCAAGAAAAATATTTAACAATAAAAGCAAATGCCCTACGATATTAATAAGATTACCATACTGGAAAGACATTTTTAGTTTTCTAGGTTATGGTTATGCTGCTTATGGATTTGTTGCGGTAATACAAGATATTCGAGGGACAGGTCACTCAAGTGGGTTTAATTATTACTTATTTACAGAAAGGGAGGATGGATTACAAACATTACAATGGATCTCTAAACAGTATTGGTATGATGGAAAAATAGGAATGGTGGGAGCAAGCTATTTTGGAATTACTCAACTCGCAATATCATGGGACAATAAGTATTTAACATGCATCTCACCATCTATTACATCAACTCTAAATTTATGGAAAAATAATGGGGGTTTACAAATTCATGCTCTGACAACTTCTATATATAGAATAATGCTAAATATTGCTACGCACAGAGAGATTCCGCAAGTACAGACATTAACTAAGTTGATGTACGAGAGGTTTTTAAACCCTAAATATGCGCTATTTAATGATTCAATTAAAAAAAAAAGTCAACTTAAATTATCGCAATTAAAAGGAAAATCTATTAAAGAAATTCAGGATCTTCTGGTAGCTTATTACAATGTTAAAAATTTTGATCCTTCTAAACGGAGTTATAAAGTCTATTTTAATTTTCTAAATGATTTCTTGATTACACAAGGTCTTGATAAGGATACTCATAAAATGTCAGGGTTCCTAGAGATGAATACTAAGTATTTATCACAACCAGTTTTTATGTTAGCTGGTTGGCAGGATATGTTCTTAGAAAAACAATTGGAGGATTTTTTAGATATTAAGAAAAATGCTGTTGGCGATGCAGAAAAATATTCGAAAATGCTTATAGGACCTTGGGCTCATGCGGCTATTGGGCATCCAGAAAGCAGAATTCGTAATAGTGGAATGTTAGAATTTTTTAAAAGTTTGATTAATCTTAATTGGAATCGGTATTGGTTAGTGGATAAAAAGGATAAATTTCCAGATTTAAATAAACCTTCTATTAAATATTGGGTAATGGGAAAAAAAGCTTGGAAATACACAGAAGAATGGCCACCTAAAAAAATAAGGTATAGACAATTATTTATCCATTCAAAAGGAAAAGCTAATAGTATCAAAGGAGATGGTATCTTAACATTTGAAGAACCTACTGAGGAATTAGAAGATATATATATTTTTGACCCAATGAATCCCGTAATTACAAAGGGAGGGAGAAATTTACTAATTCTAAAGGGAGCTCAGAACCAGAAAGATGCAGAAAGAAGAAGTGATGTTCTAGTCTACTCTACTAAACCTTTAAAGGAAGCATTAGAAATTACTGGTCCTGTAAAGATGCTATTATATGCGTCTTCCTCAGCGAAGGATACCGATTTTATGGTAAAATTAGTTGATGTATTCCCTAGAGGAAAAGCTCTAAATATTTTAGATGGTGGAATTCGAGCTCGTTTCAGAAATGGTAACGATACACCCTCTCTCATTCAACCCGGAAAGGTTTACTCATATGAAATTAATTTAGGAAATACTTCCAATTATTTTAGGAAAGGTCATCGAATCCGAATAGAAATAACTTCGAGTAATTTTCCTAGATTTGATATTAACTCAAACCTAGGAGGAGAAGGCAAATCAGGAGAATACGTTATAGCTGAACAAAGAGTTTACCACTCACATGAGTTTCCAAGCCATCTTTTAATCCCTTTTTTGAATGAGCAATAAATTGACTTAATTAAATTATCTTTTCATAATATAGCTTTAAGCGATTACCAAATTTCTTTAAAATTTCTTTCAGAGATAAGTTTAGATCAAGATCTCCTATCATCTTTCCATCTTCATTACTTAAATAAGTATCTTGTGGTTTTAATCTTAATTCCTTCAAAAGTTTAATATAAATCTCATTAAAAACACGAAGTAAATTATTCTTTGTTAGAGGAATTTCAATAGTTTCACCACTTTGCACTATTTTAAAAAAAAGATTATGTTTATCTTGATGCTCA
>CP070831.1:2703932-2711823 GCA_020344955.1 Promethearchaeota archaeon
ATACCTGAACGAGCTATTACACGCGATTTAGAATGGGGTATTACTGCCCCCTTCAAAGGTGCTGAAAAAAAAGTTATTTATGTATGGTTTGAGGCGGTATTAGGTTACATTACAGCGGTGAAAGAATGGGCAGAAAAAATTATTAATGAACCAGATAAATTCAATTATTTCTGGAATGACCCTAATACTAAAACAGTTTATTTTATTGGCAAAGATAATATCATATTCCACTTAATCATATTTCCCGGATTAATCTTAGCTTATAATCATGATAAAGGAGAAAATGACAAACTTGTATTACCTTATAACGTTTCATCAACGGAATTTTTAATGTATGAAAATAGTAAATTTTCCAAATCAAGAAGAATCGGCATTTGGATTGATGAAGCTTTAAAATTAGCTCCTTTAGACTATTGGCGTTTTAGTCTCGTTTATAACAGAATGGAAAAAAGTGACGCATCATTTTTATGGTCCGAATTTGACAATAATATTAAAATGTTAAATGATGTTATCGGAAATTTCATCCACCGTTCTCTGACATTCATTAATAGGCAATTTAATAATAAAATCCCGAAAAAAATAGAATATGACGAAATAGATAGAAATTTTATATCAAAATTAAATAGTATATCAGAAGAAATTGGTAATTTATTGTATAATTTCGAATTAAGGAAAGCGTTAAGAGAAATTGTAAATTTTGGAAGAGAGGGTAATATTTATTTGAATGACAAAGCTCCTTGGCATTTAATTAAGAAAAATAAAGAATCTGCAGGGCATGTTTTCAATATATGTTCTCAAGCGGTATACGCATTAGCTGTTTTACTTAGTCCTTTCATTCCAGAGACATCTGAAAAGATTTTATCTTATTTGAATGCCCCAAAACTCTCAGAATTGACATGGGATAGCGTGAATGAAAATTCTGTAAGAGAAGGACAGCAAATTAAAAAGCCGGAACCCCTTTTTCAAAAATTTGATATTGAAGAAATTAAAGAAGAATATAAAAAACTAAAAGAAAAAAAACCACTAGAGGAAGGTGAGAAAGAATTGGTATCATATGATGATTTTCAAAAATTGGATATTAGAGTTGCTTTAATCGAAAGTGTTGAAAAAGTCCCAAAAGCAGATAAACTCTACAAGCTTTCAATCGATTTGGGAACAGAAAAAAGAACATTAGTTGCTGGCTTAGCTGATCATTACAAAATCGAAGAATTAAAAGGTAAGAAAATTGTCGTTTTAACAAATTTAGAACCAAGAAAATTACGAGGAATATTAAGTGAAGGAATGCTCCTTGCTGCTGTTGAGGGTGAAAATGTCTCTATATTAGTACCTGATAAAGACTTACCTCTTGGAGCAAGAATAGAGTAATTTATAATTTTAATGAAAATAAGGGATTTAAACGAGCGATAATTTCACCAAGATCTAGTTGAATAGATTTAAGGACAACATCTCGACCTCTATATTCAAATTGTAATTCACTTACATTCCTAACTATTTTTAATCTGCTAGTATTTTTACTCAAAGAAGTGACAAAATATCTTTGGTCTTTATACTCTAGTATGTCTAAGACGTCCTCTACATCTTTAAATTCATAACCTCCTCCATGAGGAAGAATGCAAGCATGTGTTAACAATTCTATGAGTTCTAATTCTTCTGCTCTTTCTAGAAGATTTTGATTTTTAAGAGTTCTTTCAGATAAATTTTTTTTTCCTCTGAATAAATAGGCAGAGATGTCTGCTCTTAGAGTTGTAGGAAAAATATCTGATTGAATCAGGTCACATTTGACATCTGTACAATTACTTCCTAAATACATATTATTATAGTCTTTTAAAAATTGGTGAGATTGATTACATATAGTTTTATACCCATAATCAAATAGAATATCTGCTATTTTTTTTCTTTTTATATTCGAAAATTCTAATGCTTTTTTATTAAAATTAAGATAATCTTCTGCATCAGTATCTAATAAAATATATTGTTTTCCTAACTTGGTATTTTCTTCTTTCGAGATTTCTTTTAATGTTTTTGATTTGTCAACATATAATCCAATTCCATATGTATCATCTCTAAACTCTGGAGCTGATCCATGAATTAAGAACATATAAGGTGGAAGATCAATATCAGAAAGATTTTTTGTTTCAAAACAGTTGATAAAATGATTAGATACACCATAATCCCAATCTATTAGGATATTTTCATGATAAAGTTCATGAGATTTAATAGTATCAATTTTTTTGATTAAATTGTAAGGATCAGGTAATTCTTCTAATCCACCTACTAAAATACCACAACAATTTGGTTTAGTATTAAGGAAGATTAATTTATCATTTCCTTCTCCCCAATTCAATCTTCCTCCATATCCTAAGCCAGAATTCCATCTAAACTTATTTCTCGAAATTGTTTCGTCTGGAGATGATATAAATACCGCTCTTGGGTCAAATCCATATTTTTCTTGAATAAGATGAAATTGTGCTAAACCATATTTCATATTAGCTTTACATAATCTCGATGTTCCATCATTTAAACCTGTTGAAAAAATGAACTGACTAGCCCTATCCAATAGTTCTGCTCTAGATAAATCTGAAATATTCTGAGAAAGTATTGAAGACCCCATTATTTACAATTTACATAGTAAGCTTAATTAATCTATCAAAAAATAAATAAAAAACATTTATATATAAGATTAATGATATAACTTTGAAAGACTAGCTTAGAAAGAATATATGATATTAATGAAAAAGTAGTTACCATGAATAACTCGGCTAATTTTATATTATTTGACTCATTAAAAGACATAAAAATTAATGGTGAATTTACAGGGTCTATTATATCAAAGTATCAAGATAAAATTATCTTTTCAGATAATATAAAAATTTCAGAATCTGAAGGAATTATTATATCTGAAGGTTTATTTGCCGGTTTTGAAAATCAGGGAAATGTAATGACCCCGTTTTCAAGAAAAGCTGATTTTAATTGGTCTGATGAGGAAATACCCTTAGAATATTCTGTTTTAATACCTGAAAATACGATGGAACAATATGATCAAGGTCAATTTTCAAATGATTTCCCATTTACTATAAATCTTCTCCACACAGCTGCCTTACTCTTTAACGATCCCAAAATTGGATTGAATCATTTAGATTTTTTTAAAGGTGAAATTCTAAAAAATCCAATTTCAATGATAAGGAACGGTATTATTGTAGCTGATAGAGTTGTTATTGACCATAATGGAGATCCTGTATTCTATGATTGTTTAATTGTTGGAAGGGATAAAAACGATGAACTTAATATAAGTTATGAGCCGATTGTTAACGTTGATGATAAGGTGGTTGAATATATTATAATTCTCGGAATTGAGGAACTAAAACTTTAAAATAAAAAAATGAAAAATGCTCCTTTTCGAAAATAAAAAACAAAAATTGCTTAATCTTTTAAAATTTACTGGGTCCCCTTTTAAAAAGTTTGTATCTACGGGGGAAATTGAAGAGGATATTGGGTTTGTCAAATCAAGACAAGATGTATTAAATACTATTATTGATATAATTGAAAAGGATGAAAATTTTATTTTACCAATAATAGGAAATGTGGGAACTGGAAAAACTCATTTATTTTGGGCACTAAAACATGAATTATATTATTATAATATTATCCATATTTCGCTTGAAAATGTAGTTAAGAAATTCTATTATAATGTTTATTCGGAATTTATTGAAAATATGGGTATAGAAGTGCTACGAAGTATTGCCAAAAGATTATGCAATGAATGGGGAGCTTTAGAGAGGAAATATGGCTTTTTTCATCTAGCTGATATTGAAAAAGTAAGAAAAGTTGCTTTTAACAAATGGTCATCAAAATTTGAAAATAAAGTAGCAATTATGGATATATTAAATGCATTAACAGCTCACCAATTAGACCCATATAAAAAAATTGAAGCTGAGCGGTGGTTTTTAGGAGAAGTCATGAATGTACAAGAGCTTTCAAGACTAAATCTAATGCATGATATAAGAGAAAAGAATAACTCCTACACAATGCTCAAAGTATTAGTAGAAAATTCAATGATGAATAGTGTCTTATTCATAGATGATTTCGAAAAAGTAATTTCAATGATGACGCCTATAACTATAGAAGAAGAAAAAGAAGAAATTTTTGACCGGAGTTGGTTGTATGGAACAAAGGAATCACCAGATAAACGTACAGCTGAAAAATTATTAGATAAAATTATCAATCTAAATAAAATTAATGGTCTTAGAATAATGGTTACTCTTAAATCAGAGGATTATTGCGCAGAAATAAAAAATGAATTTGAAAGAAAAGATGAGAAATTATTAAGTTTATTTAAGGAGCCTATTTGTTTACCCAACTTTTTAGAGGAAGATCTCTCAGCATTTTATAAGCAGAATTTAGAATATTTTTTTGGCAACATGAATTATTTTGATTATTTTAGAGATTTCTCAGATTCTTATTATCCACTTAACGAAGCAGTTTTAAAATATATTTACGATAATTCCAAGGGTAATCCTAGGGAAATTATAAAGCTTCTGATAAAAATTTTTAATGAAATAATATTAACTAATAAAAATTTAGATGATATCCTTGATAAATATCAATAAATTCTCTCTTCTATAATCTTTTCAATAGAATTTTTTCATATAAATCAATTTCTTTAAGATAATTCTCTTTATACTCATTTTCCCAATTTGAGGTTTCAATACTTTCCCGAAATGATTCAAGATTAATTGGGGATTTGAAATAAATCAACAATAAAGCCCTTATGGCATTGGGCTTCAATATTTTATAATTTTCTAAATGTGTCAATGAATTAAATAATAGATTAAAACCAGAAAGAAATTTATTTAAAATATTTGCTGAAAGTGTTTCTAATTCAGAGTTCTTTGAATTCAATGCCAGAAAGATGTTCCTCCATATAAAAAGGGGTAATTCTTCTAAATCCAACAGCGTTTTAAGGGCATTAATTCTAATAGGGAGATAATCGTCATTAATTGCGTATCCTACTAGTTTAGTTATTTCTTCTCCAATAACACCTGTTTTCGATATTTTTCCAATTGCTTGAATTATTTCATCTCTAACCCATCTATCTGATGAATAATAGGTTTTGGATAAAAAGCTTAAATATTTAGCATCTATAGCAGACAACTTAGCAATTTCTCCTATCAAAAATATAAGATTGAGTTTAATTTTCTCAAATATTTGGACCTCTAAATTTTCAATAAAATAGTCTATAATGGAAAAAAATTCAATATCTGGACTATCGCTTAATTTAATTAAAAAATCATTTATTTCATCAGGATTATTTGACTTTATGATGTTGTCAAATTCTTGGTTAATAATTTCCATAGTTTTAAATTATATGACATGAATATTTTTGGAGTTTAAATCCACTAACTCTTATTATGTAACTAGAGTTCTATCAATAAATATCTCCTTTATAATAGGATCAAGGGTGGGAATATCTTTCAATTGAATTTCCTTGTTCATTTGATAATATTTTTCAAAAGTACTCCACACCTCTTTATTACGTTGTATTTCATTTATAAATGAATTTATTCGATTTTGCGCAGAATAAGATTGACCTTTATATATATAACACAGGAAAAAAGGGGATATGGAGCGCAAAAGAAGAGTATGTTCTCCAAAAGTTGCCCGATCAAGCTCTTCAGAGAACATTTCGTCCATGAAAGTATTTACAGCACTTAAAAAGCCTCCAAAAAGATGGTCTTCATAAGATTTATCCTCAATAAATGATTGAGAGAAAAGTGGAGTCCCACCCTCTGAAACTATTAACAAAAGAATAGGTTCCTCATCTGAAAGCTCTGGAACTTTAATCATTCGTTTACTTACCAAATCCTCCATTTGTTCATTTAACCGTGATAGTTTTATACGTTCAGACATGGATATTTTTGATTCTTTAAACTCCTCCCAAATTTTTAATTGTTTAAGTAATTCATCATGTTCATATGAAATTTTCATCGCTAACCGTTTTATTCCGTAAGATTCAGCAATTTTTTGAGCTTGGGTTAAAAAACGTCTCGCTGCTTTGACATCCAAATTTACTAAAGCTAATTTCGCTTGTAATATGAAGGTTTCACAAAAAATTAAATATGAGTGTGATTTTTCAGCTATAGTTAATAATTGTTCAAAGTTATGATTAATTTCCTTGAGTACTTCGGGGTTTTTATTTATACTAAATTCCGAAAGAAGTAAATCGCAAAGTTCGATATATACATCAATTGAAATATTTAAAAAAGTAGGTTTCTTATCAAGCAGTTTCTTTAATAATTCTTCAGCTTTGGCAATATCCCGGATTCGAGAACTCCTTTTTAACATTTTCGCTTTATTATATTGGTATAATGTTTCGATTTCACCATTTCTTCTTTTATAATACAATTCTTCTAGACGTTGAAAATATTTTTGAGCAAGTTCAATATCTCCTTTTTCTAGAGATACAAATATTAAACTGTCAAGACATCCTTCTATATTTATAGGTTCTTGCTCCCAAATTATCAAAGCGTCCTCCAAATATTTCAAAGCAACATCATAATTTCCGATGATACCATTTATATATCCTATATTATTTTTGAGACCAGCGACCATTAATTTATTTTTAAGTTTTTCAAATAGGTTTAAACTTTTCATTGAATGTTCTAAACTAATATTAAATTCACCTAATTCTGAATATATCGCTCCCAATTGAGTATGACACATAGCAATCCAGTAGTGGTTAAATTTAATTTCTTCTGAAAGTGCCAGTGCTTTAATAGTATATTCCATACCAAGATCAAATCTAGTTTTAACATTATCTAGTAGAGCTGCCATTTGAAGATGAGCCCAAATAATTTCCCAAATAGCACCAAGTTCTTTTTGCATCCCGATAGTTTGTTTAAAACAGTTCTCCGCTAAATCTATATTACCTTTATTAAAATTTATAACTCCTTTTGCAACATTTATTCGGACTTTTCTTAGCAATAATTCTTCTTGAGATATTTGAGAGATCGCTTTTAATATATCTTCCGTTTGTCTGATCACTTCGAGAGCTTCGTCAAATCTATTAAATAGAATCAAACCTACAAAAACCAAAGATAATCCATCAACTGATTGCAGAGGTACTTTAGATCTTTGACTTGCTTTAAATATCTTTCTTCCCAGCCTAAAAATTTCCTTGACTTTTCCCTGATAGACTAGAAAATGTCCCATGAGAAATTGGTATGAAACTTTTTGCTGGATAGTAATTCCTTCGCGTTGTATTAAATCGTCCAATAATTCAATAGCTTCATCAAGCTTAAATTCATCATAGAGTTTTTCAACTTGTGTTAATTCATCTAGCTCTATATGAGACATTTTTACATTTAAAGTGGATTATAACCTTATAAATACATTAATCTCCTTACTGTTTTAAATCTAATGTAATTGTTTTCTCTATAAAGATATCATTTATTAACGAATCAAGCAGAGGGACATCCTTAATCTGAATTTCTTGATTGGTTTGATAAAATTTTTCGATTGTTTTCCAAACATCTATATTTCCTTTTAATTCATTGATAAATGACTTAAGCCGGTGGTGAGCAGAATAGGACTGTCCCTTATATACATAACACATCAAAAAAGGTGGTACCGAATTCATAAGAAGCGTATGCTCTCCAAAAATGGCACGATCCAGCCCCTCTGAAAACTTTTCATTAATAAAGGAATTAATAGCGGTAAAAAAACCCCCAAAAAGATGATCTTCAAAAGATTCATCCTCAATAAATGACTGAGAAAAAAGTGGGGTTCCCCCCTCCGAAACAATCAATAAAAGCACAGGTTCTTCATCTAAAAGTTCGGGAACATCTAATTCTCGCCTTCGGATCATTCTCTCCATTTGCTTATTTAGCTGTGC
>CP070831.1:2711923-2735333 GCA_020344955.1 Promethearchaeota archaeon
GTATTTCTTCTAGTAAATCAAATTCATGCCACCAATAATAGATAAACCAACCTGTAGATTTATCTCTTATCCGTCTAAATTGAGCAATTTTTTCAGAATATAATTTATAAAGAGTTTTCCGAACGGTATTTAACTTTAAGATTTCAGAATCGTCTGGTTCGAAATTTATATCCGTACCTTCAATACTTTCTTTTATGTTTTCAGTTATATCTTCATCAGTTATATCTTTAGATTCAGATTTCAGAAGTTCCATTCCAACATGTATTGCAATTTCGCCACCAATAATATATAAAAAAGAGCGTAAGAAAGGGTTCAATTCTTTAATATGACTTTGCCTCATTCACTATATAATTTTAGCTTTGATCAATATATCTTTGATAAGAATTAAATTTTTTTGAAAAATACTGTAAAAAAAAATAAATATTATCCTTAAACCACTATTGAATATTGTTTTTCCATGACTTCACCATCAATTTCAAGGGTTCTCAGCAGTTTACCTTTTCTTATTGCCATTATTCTTAATAATTTAGAATCTTTTAGATTTTTAGGGATTTCAATTTCATTTATTTTATAATTATTAAAAATAGTAAAGGATTTCCAGTTTTTCGGGAATTCTGATTTAAAATCATGTACTGCTAATTCAATGATGTTATTAGAATTTTTCTCAGTATTATTGATATATCCAGTACAAAATTGAATTCTTTTATTTACATCATCTTCCTCAACTTTTTTCTTAGATGGCTGAGGAATATTTTTTTTAGTTGATACCTTACAATTCGGATTTAAATTAAATGAGAGTAAAAAATAACTATTTTCACGAAAAACCTCTATACTACGCAAGAGAGAATCCTTGTTAGTTGTATCAATAATTTCTGTTTTAAAATTCTTAGTTTGACCCGTTGATTGTTTTAGATCCCAGTTATATCCTAAATTTGTTATTATTTTACTAATATCTGCACCTGAAATTAATTTTCCTTTAATTTCAAATTTTTCACTTGAGCTTGAAATTCCCATAGCTACTAATTCAAGAATTAGATCCTCATATTCATGACTACCTTTAAGTGTAAATTTTGTTTTTGTTTGAGAAACTTTTAATGCTGGACCAATAAAATCTCCTCTAGAATACCGATAAAAATGCCTATGAATACTCTTTGAATTTTTTGCAGGATCATCTAAAATTGGAGTTTCAATTATTTGCCTTAGAAAATGCATTTTCTTTTATTTTAATAATTTTCTCTAAAATTAATTTAGGTTATTTATTAAATATCAAAATATTATAATTATAAATTTTATTCATTCATAAAATTAAAAAAAAATAAAAGATATCTAAAAATACAGATTACAAAAAAAAAATTTACTAGGATATGTCTGATATTCCATCCTTATCTTTAGCGGTTTTTGCATGGCTTTTCCTTGTCATAGGTCTGACATCACTAGCAATTTTAATTTTATATACTAAATACGGAAGAGAGATCTCAGTTCGGCTTTCAATAATTAGTATTGTAATCGCATCATTATTTTTAGCATTTGCTATTCATTTTTTTTTATTAAATATGGGAATATAATTTATAACCTAAAATTAAAATCCCTTAAGATCTAAATCTTTATAACTCTAAGAGTTTATCTCCCTAATTCCAATTTTGCGGCATCTCAATCTGTTTTGTTAATATTTAAAAAAGAAGAAATGTAATATTCTTATTACTATATATTTAAATTTAAAATTTTAGTTAAAAACTACAAATTTGGACATTAATATGTTGTTTCAAGATGCAGAACCCTGGGTATTTATAATATGGTTAATAATCGCAACTATTATCGTCGCGCTGATAATTTATCTTGTTGTAATGCTTTTGGAATCCAAAACTAAAGCATCAGATAAGAAATTTCTAATATTACTATTAGCTTTTATCATTGTTTTATTGCTACCAGTTATTCTAAATGCAGTTAATGAAGTTCTCAGAGCAATAGGGGATGCTTTAGCAAGTATAAGAGATGCAATTGATAATGGTGGTGTAAACTTTTTAATTCAATTGACACCAATTATAGGCTTCCTTATTCTATTAGTATTAGTTAAATTCCTAATTGATCTACCATGGGATAATTCAGTGTGGGTTTCACTATTAATCCTCTTTATACTTTATGTTATCTACTGCTTAATACCTGAACTCTATACCTTCTTAGGATTTGCCTTTTAGAATAAAATGAAATTTTAAGAAAAAATTATCTTTTTTTATTTTTTATATAAAAAAACCTAAATATAATTTCTAAATTTGTCCTTTAAGTTAGATCTTTTCTTTAAGTTTTAATCGGGGAGCAAGACCCAAACTCATCATTTCTTGTAAAAGCAATTTGAATGCGTAAGAGCACACAACCTTTGAGATAATGGTACCCTCACCACATACTGGGCAATAACGCTTATCTCTATTTCGATCATAAACGGCTAGAAGTCCACATTTCTCACAAACTAAAATCACGGTCCTATCGGATTCATCTAATAATCGTTCTTTCAGTAGAAGCGCTGATCCATGACCAACTAAGCAATCTCTTTCCATTTCTCCAAATCGCAGTCCTCCTTCACGAGCACGACCTTCAGTAGGTTGTCTCGTCAGTATTTGGACTGGACCTCTTGCTCTGGCATGAAGTTTATCTGCAACTAGGTGGTATAACTTTTGATAATAAATTGGAGCGCAATATATTCCTGCTTCATATTTTTCTCCTGTTATTCCATTGTACATAACTTCCCTCCCATTGAATTCAAAACCTGCTGCTACCAATTGTTCTTGAAGCTTAGTAATGTCAGTCCATTCAAAGGCAGTCGCATCACCTAATTTACCTGTTGCACAGGCAATCTTTCCACTAATACCCTCAAATAATTGTCCTAAGGTCATTCTTGATGGCATTGCGTGGGGATTTACAATTATATCTGGAACAACTCCAGAGGCAGTATATGGCATATCTGCTTGATCTACAACTAATCCTAGTACTCCTTTTTGACCATGTCGAGATGAAAATTTATCTCCTAATTCTGGAATTCTTAAATCTCTTACCTTTATCTTTACTAATTTATTACCATCTACAGTTTCCGAAATAATTACAGTATCTACAATTCCTTGTTCATTATGTCGCATATTTTTAGATGTTTCTCTTCGGTTCGGTTGCATAAGTTCAAATTCTTCGTATGATTTTATAAATCTGGGTGGAGATGTTCTCCCTATAAGCACATCTCCTCCATTAACTTGTGTTTCTGGTTCTATTATTCCATCTACTTCTGATAATAATCTGTAAGATTCGGCAGATTTAAATCCTCTTACTCCTCTCTCAGGAATCTCAAACTTATCAACTTCTCCACCGGGATATTTTCTCTCTTCAGCATCATATGTTCTAAAAAAATGACTACGTGCTAAACCTCTCTCAATGGATGCTTTATTAATTATGATTGCATCTTCTATATTGAATCCTTCAAAACTCATCATTGCGATAATAAAATTCTGTCCTGCAGGTCTTTTATTGATCCCAATAATTTCCATTGGGCTTGTTTTTACTAATGGTTGTTGGGGATAATGTAAAGTGTGTCCTCTAGTATCTAATCTTAGATGCATGTTTGCTGCAAATAACCCTAATGCTTGTTTGACCATTCCTGCTTCATATGTATTTCTGGGAGACTGGTTATGTTCTGGAAAAGGAATAATAGAAGCGCATATTCCAAGGATCGCTGCTGGTGATATTTCTAAATGAGTATGTTCTGCAGAGATATCTTCCTCAAACATGGCTATATAAGCATTTTCTTCTTCTTCAGCATCCAAATATTCTATAACTCCTTTTTGAACTAAATCAGACCAATTAAACTTTCCTTGCTTTAATTTTTCAATATCATCTTTCGAAACTAGTAAGTTTTTATTCTTTAATACAAATAAAGGTCTAGTTGCTCTTCCAGCATCACAATTAATTTGAATTTCTTTAGAATCATGATAATATCCTATGTTTACATGCTGTCCAATTTCCCCTTTTCTCCGTCGTTCTCTTAGTTGCCTTATAAATGGATTATGTTGTTGATGTATCCCCACTAATTTTCCATTTAAAAAGATTTTTACTTTATCTCCTTTTATATTTTTTACTTCATTTATAGGGATGACTCCTAAATCAATCAAAATGTTTTCAATAATGCGTTCGTCAGTCCCTACAGATATTATTGAAGCAAGACCAAGATTCTTAACTAAACCACAATTAGGCCCCTCAGGGGTTTCTGCTGGACAAATTTTACCCCATTGAGTTGGGTGTAAATCTCTAGCTTCAAAATGTGGTTGACTACGGCTTAAAGGTGATATAACCCTTCTTAAATGGCTTAATGTACCAACATGATTAGTTCTATTTAAAAGCTGACTAACACCTGCTTTCCCACCAACCCAATTCCCAGTTGCTAAGGCATGTCGAATTCTTTCTGTAATAACGTCTGCTCTTACTGCTGTTTTTATATTTGGCGCTCTGCCTCGAACAGCAGTTCTTTCTAATTGATACTTGATATCTTTGACAAGATTTAGAAAAGCTACACGAAATAAGGATGTGAATAATTCACCTGCTAATTTCAACCTTTTATTAGCATAATGATCTTTATCATCTGGTTCTCTCAACCCCAAAGCAAGTTCCATTACTTTTTGTGCCATCTGGCCTAAATAATAAGCTTTTTTAATTCTATCTTCTTCTGCATTTCCAATATGAGGTAGAAGATATCTATCAAGAACTTGGAGAGCTCTTCTAATACGATAATCTTTTGTTTGTCCTATGGCTACTCTTTTTCCTATATAATCAAGAGCATTGTGTTGAGATTTCTCAGGATCTTTTAATACTTGGATCTCAGAAGCAACATCTATAACAGGAATTAATTCTTTCTGGATTTCATCATTTTCTGAAATTGCTTCAAAAATCTCTCTATCTGAATGCAATCCTAAAGCTCTCATAAGAATGGCTAATGGAATTTTCCCTGGAACTGAAGGAAATGAAACCCTTAAATTACCATCTTTTTTTCTTTCAATCGTAACAGGTGCTCGGAAACCACTTCTAGTTGAAAACACTTTTGCTTGATGAGTGGCACTAGAACTTCTACTTGCCTCTTCAGCAAGAATTCTATTAGGTGCTAGATCTTCTTGTGTTACAAGAACTCGCTCTGTTCCATTAATTATGAAATACCCTCCTGGATCTAACGGATCTTCACCCCGGTTTATCAATTCCTGTTCTGAGAGACTTTCTAGGGGACATCGGCAACTCTTAAGCATTATAGGAATTTTGCCAATATATATATCTAACGTCTCTTCAGCCTCTTCTCTCTGTGTTCGCTCATCAATAGTAATAGGAGTCATTTCTAAAGTAATATCCGCAGCATAACTCAATTCTCTAATTCTTGCTTCTATTGGTGTAATTTCCATAGTTGCACCATCTGCTTCTCTCACCTTAGGAAATCCTACTTTTATTTTTCCAAATTTAATTTTAAACCCTGGAATATCCGGAATTACTTCACCAGATTCGTCAACAATAGTTTGCATTTCATATTCGACAAAATTATTGTAAGAATCTAAATGTTGACGAACTAAACCCTTTTCATCGAATAAACTTTTTAAAATAATCCATTTATCTTCATTTGATAATTTTTCAAAACTCAAAATATAATAAACCCTATAAATTTTATTTTTAATAGCAAAAAGACATCAAACTTTCTCTTTCTTAACATAACGATAATAATTTACCGATTTAACAGTGGTACTAGAATCTCGTACAATTTTTATAATATCTCCCTCTTTTGCCCCGATAGCAATCGCAACTGGATCTTTTTCAAATATCTGAGGTAAGTCATTTACATCAATGCGGTATTGTTCTAAAAGAAGTTGTGATTCTTCTTTAGTTAAAAGAATATGTTTAGGAACGAATTTATGGAGTAAAACGTCTATGCGTTTCTTTTTAGTCAAGGAAAAATCCTCTCTTTTTACAAATTATAAATATTGAAATGATACCAATCTAAAAAATTTTTCCATTTTTTCCTCATTTATCTCATAATTTATGAGATTCTCTTAAATTATGATTGATGAAAACATCTAAAAACCCAATACCCACTTCTTTTACATATTATATCTATATTTTCGTGAGGAAAAGTATTTTTAAAATAGTTATAAACATAAGGAGCACCCATCTTTTTCCTTATTACAAATTGGAATGAACCCCTTTCTTTTAAATAACCTTGAATATCATTCAATAATTTAAGAAAAGTTTTCCGACCTTGGCGTAAAGGCGGATTCATATAAATTCCATCAAATTTCACGCTTTTATTTTTAATTGGTTCAAAATAATTACCAGATAAAGCTATAATATTTTTTGTTTGCTCTGGTAGATTTAATCTGATATTTTCCTTAGTGCACCATACTGCATGTTTATTTATATCAACAAGATAGATAGTACTTTGAGGAGACTCATATCCTAGAACAATTCCTATTGGTCCATAACCACATCCTAAATCAAGTAAAACACAAGGTTCTTTAGGAATATACATATGTTCAATAAAAACTTTAGTACCTAAATCTACTTTATTAAAAGAAAACACCCCTGTGATTGTTTTAAAAATATAAAGATGTCTTCTTAAACTTTCTGAAATAGTGTGAATTTTAACATCTACATCAGGAAATTTACTATAGTAATGGTTTCTATTATTTTGCATATTATAAATTTAATGTGATTTAAATTGTCTGTTTTTTTTCGTTCCAGCGTGGATAAATATTTCTTTCCATAAAGATTTTATTAGTTTTTGCCATAATTCCAGACTTTGCTTTATATATTTGGAGAGCCTCCTTCAATGTAGTTCCAAATCCAATTAATTCTTTTTTTAAGGTCATAAATGCGACTAACATACCTTTTTTTATCCTAGCATCGATATAACAAATACCAGCAGAAGCTAGATCTGCTCCATGACATAAAGCATCGACAGCAGTGTCTCTAATATAAATCTTTGGTATGTGAGATACCATTTTTTCCATCGGAAAAATAATTTTTTTCAAATAATAGTCATTTACTTCTTCTTGATATATTGTGAAAGCATCTTTTAAATTTTGCAGTGTTATTAGATTACTAGTTTCTTTAAAATCACCAACTCTAGTCCTCCTAAGTTCAAGCATATGAGCTCCAGAACAGAGAGCTTCCCCCAAATCAAAACAAAATTTTCTTACATACGTTCCTGCTTCACATCCAATTTGAAATAAAATGTGATTGTTGTGAACTTCAATAACTTTAGTATAATAAATTTCTCTTATCCTAAGTTTTCTTACAACTGATGATTTTAATGGGGGTCTCTGGTATATCTTTCCTGTAAATAGTTCAAAAATCTTTTTTATCTTCTTAATGTTTTCTGGTGTGTGTAAATACAACACACCGATATATTCTTTACCAGCATTTAATAATGCTGATAAAACTCGTGTAGCTCGTCCTAGAGCACATGGTAAAACACCAGTAACTTTCGGATCGAGAGTTCCTCCATGTCCTGCATTTGAAATATTCAAGATTTTACGAACCCATGAAACTACTTCATGACTGGTTGGACCGCTCGGTTTATCAAGATTTATTACTCCATATTCTAGAAGTGATTCAATACTTCTCTCTTCAGGTGCACATCCGTAAATCGGATTAGAAACATCTTGCGATTTAACTAATAATTGCTCGGGCTCATCAGAAGGTAATTTAAATTCTAAATTTTCCATACTTAATTAACGTGAAGGAAATTATTAATTTAATATAAATTTGAAGATCTCATAAATTTTTCTTAAATAAGGGTCCTTCAATTAATTAATAAAATTAATGGTTTAGAGATAAAAATTGGCGGGCTATAGGGGAATTGAACCCCTGACCTTCCTTTTTAAGGGAGAGTTTCCTTTAAATGTCAGGTTAAAAGCCTGCTGCGCTACCTGCCTGCGCCAATAGCCCTTAAAGATTTTTAATTATGTTTCAGTATGAATTGTATAAGAATAAATCTATAATAATATAAAAATTTTATTTAAATCAGTTTCTTTCCTTCAATTCTTAAACTTTTTGATAATATCTTTTATAAATTAAACCTTTTTAATGAAATGTTCAAAACCATAGCTCTTTATTTCTTTTTTTTCCCCTTCTTTAATAATGAAAATAGAATCCTCGGATTTAACTCTCCCAATTTTAAGGATCTGCCCACCTTTAGATTGAACCTCTTTTTTTGCTCTCTCAAAATTTTGTGGATCTATTGTAAAAAGATGGATAAATTCTTCACCTCCAATTAAAACTAAGTCCTCTAAAGAAACGTCAAATTCTTTAGAGTAATCGATAGCTTCCATATCGATTAAATCCTCATTAAATTCAATTTCAAAACCTAACTTTGGATTTGTAAGCATCAAGTCTTGTAGGGATTTATATAATCCATCAGATGAATCTATACTTGCTGTTGCTAAATTGTTTTCAGATAATAAAAAAGCTTCATTCCCAGAGATTGAAGGTTCTAAAACACTCATTATTGATCTTTTATATCCAGGAAAATCGTTCACATTTCCCTTCCTTTTAATCAAGATATTGAATCCTACACCAGTTAAACCAAATTTATTATTTGCAACCAAAATGTCTCCTACTTGTATTCCTCTCCTGTAAATAATAAACATAGGATTTTTGAAACCAAATACCGTAGGGTTAATTATCAATTCTTTTGTTTCATTAATATCTCCACCAATATATTTCATATCATATTTCAAACTTGTATCAATAATCCCATTTACTATATCTATAAATTGTTTTTTAGTAAGTTCCTTTGGTAAACCAAAGGAAATAATTAGCCCTTTGGGATGAACACCTTTAACAAGCAAATCACTCAAGTTCATTATGATAGATTTCGCTCCAATCTGATAATAACTCATTAATGGTGGCACATCAGTTGTAGATACTAACATATCAGAATTTATTACTAATTTTCTATCCAAAGTCTCCTCTTTCAAGTCAAAAAAAAAAGAATCGTCTCTTATTAATGCCTTTCCAGTTTTGCTTAAAATTATTTCTTCTATAAGATTTATTAACTTAATTTCTCCGAGTTTTCCTATCTGAATATTGTTTTTCATCAGATAAAATTTAAAATTTTTTAACAATTACAATTCTTGAATAAACTCACGTTTTTAAAATTTCTTTGCCTCTGTGGCTTAGTTGGTAGAGCGATTGATTCGTAATCAATTGGTCGAGTGAATAATTCGATTAGATGAATAGGTCGGGGGTTCAAATCCCCCCAGAGGCTCTAATTATACCTCTTCAGTAAACATATAGCGTTTTATCATTTGCAAAGCAAGCATTTTAAAAGCATCATTGATATTTTCTCCTGTCTTAGCTGATGTTTCAATATATGAGAGGGATAATTTCTGAGCAAGCAGTTCTCCTTGTTCAAACGAAATAGCACGATCTTCTACTAGATCTATCTTATTTCCGACTAGTATTAATGAAATTGATGGTGAAACTTTTTTAATTTCCTTAAACCAATTTTCTAGACTATCGAAAGTTTCTTTACGTGTTACATCATAAACTAAAATACCTGCCTCAGCATTTGCTAAATAACTTTGTCTTACGCGTTTAAATTGTGCTTGTCCCGCCAAATCCCAGATAACAAAACGAACTTTTGATTCTAATCCATGAAAGTCACATTCTTTTTTCATAATTGATGTTCCAATAGTAGATTTATAATCTGTCTGAAATGCATCCTCCACAAAACGATGCACCATGCTTGTTTTTCCTACTCCACCTTCACCACCAAGAATAAGTTTGAATGCATATTCCCCCGATTTTATCTTAATTTTCTGCAATTTGTCCACTTTTCTTTCAATATTTTGAGATTCCTTATCAGCAAATAATTTTGGGATTACGGGGCTTACTGATCTTCCATCAAAGATTCTAGCAATTTTCTCAGCAGCTAAATAGGCATAAGGAAAAACAGGATCTACTAATGCGATTGAATTCAAAACGGTTACAAAAATAGCTTCGGGACCAGCTTCACAAAATATGAATCTCTGCTCCTCTGTATCGAATGTTCCCGTTCCAAAAGAACCCGAACTAAATTCTTCTGTGATTCTAGTCAAAACAGGTTCTACTAATGCACTAACTCCCCCAATTACATCTTCTTCTACCTCTTTATCATCAGCTCCTTTTAAAGCTGACATTACTAATCCCTCTCTATTAACAATAAGAGCAGCAATTAAGTTTTCTCCAATCTCTTGTTTATACCATTTAAGTAATGCTTCAAGTTTTTTTCGATCAACTGACATAAATTCATAGCCTTTATACTATGGTTGCGAATGCATTATAAAATAATTAAAATATATTATTCTATATAAGACGTTTATTATAAAAATTTATAGAAAACCAAAACCAATAAAATATCTAGAACTAAAACTTCTGATTCATTTGGCAACCAAATCGGTCTCCTTTACTAATTGAATGTCTATTTAGTTTCATCCTTTTTTTCTCCAGCATTTTAATTATTGATAAAAAAGGAAAAAAATTTTAAAAATTAATTTCATTATGTTATTTCAATATCTCTAAATTATTAAAGAATTTATTGATTAATGTTGCAGGAGTTGCCAAAATACAACGTAATTTTACATTTATGGCTAAGCTTGGTCTACGGCGCTAGAATATTACGTAAATCTACGTCTATGGCGTTACTGAGGCTCTAGTGACATAGGTCTTCGAAGGAATTTTTTCCTCGACCTAAATTCGTGGGTTCGAATCCCACCTCCTGCACACTAATTTTTTTTTAAGAATCTCAGTTTTTAGAAGAAAAACTTTGGTTTAATTTTAAAATTTAACAAATTCTCTGTAATAAATAAAAATCGTTTATTATATCAATGAAAAAATTTACATTATTCGTAATATTGTGTATTTTTTATTTGAATAAAAAGAGAATTTAAATTTGGATATAACTTTAGTAAATAAAAGATAGTATTAAAAATCAAAACTTAGATGTGATTTAGATTTCGACTATACAATTATCTGATGAAAAAGCGGTTATGGATCATATAATATCAATAGGTTATAACCGATCTGCTTCTTCAACAGGTGAGACAGAAGCAATGAATTATATAAAAAAGCAACTCCAAGACAATAATTTAGATAGTAAAGTTGATTATTTTGAATGGTCAGGCCCTCTGGAAATATTATTAAGGATTAGTTATGTTATCATAATCTCCTATCTCCTTATTTACCGTCTATTCTTAATAGTCGTAGCATACTTTATTATCAAATACATGTTTGCATCAACCCGAAATCTAACTCTCTTTAAGAAAGAAGAATCTAAAAATGTCTTTACGACAATTTCTCCAGGTGAGTATACATTAAATCGTCCTTTAGTCATAATATCCGCTCATTATGATTCCCTTTCTACAAATTTGCCCTATAGATTACAATTAATTATATTTTTCATTTATAGACTCATTGTTATATTTTATGTCTTAGTTGCTATAACTTTTGCAACACTATTCACGCTTGAATATTTACAAATTCTCTCTATCTCAAATTTTATGGTAATATTTATAACAAGCTCTTCGGTTGGTGGAGTAATGGTTTCAATCCCTATTGTGTATTTAGTTTTTGTTGAGAAACCATCTCCAGGCTCGATCGATAATGCTAGTGGTGTTGCTATTGCAATTGAATTGGCAAAACTTCTTAAAAAAAATCCACTTAAAAATATGGACGTTATAATTTTATGGACTGGCGCAGAGGAATGGGGTTTAAAAGGATCAAAACATTTTTGTAAGAAATACTTCAGGAATTTCAAACAAAAATATGATCTCAATAATTCATTTAATATTAATATTGATATGGTAGGAACTTATATAGGACTTTTAGATAAAACAGGATTAATCATAAAAAGAAAGATGAATAAGGATTTGAATGAAAAACTTGATACTGTAGCAAAACAGTTGAATGTTCCAATTGTAAGATATAATAGAAATATCAAACCTAAAAGTGACTATAAAATTTTTAAAAAATATGCTAGGAGACTCAGAAGAAAATTACAAGTAAGTTGTTTTCATTCAAGTAAAGATTCAAAATATATTCACTCAGCAAGAGACACTCCAGATAATTGTTCCATTGAAAACCTAAACGGCTGCCTAAAAATCTGTTACCACACATTAAAGAATATTGATTCTAGTCTGTAAACTTTTTTAAAAAAAGTCAGATAACTTATGTTGCTTGATTTTCGGATTATTAGTTAAACTTTCTACATATTCCTCTATTAACTCCATTCGTTGTTTTGTATAATTATCTAAGTTAAAATCATTACATAATTTTATAGCTCGAGGGATATACTTTTCAATACCTCCTCGATTTACGGTTAGAATAATTTTATTTCCACATTTAGGACATTTACCACTATTTGATATTGGAGGACGTCTGAATTTTTCATTACATTTAACACAACGAAAGCCTTGAATAGCAAACTTTCTTAAATTCCCAAGTATGTCAGGGTTAAAATGAGTTGTTAAAATTTTCTCAGCTACTTTTTTAGCATTAACAGCTTTAATAAGTTTGGCTAGATGCAATTGAGCGTCAATTTTATCATCCATAGTTTCATATAATTTATACGCTGTAGTTGTGGGGCCTTCATTAATATCATTTGTTGGGATGTTATAGTTAATAGATTCATATTGTTCAAATGATCCTAAACGATTTTTAACTAGACCCATTATTGATTCTATCTCAGTTGGAACAGAATATCGTTCTGTCGCTTCATAAAACTCTAAAGGATATCGTTCTAGTGTATCTATATTGTGTGCTTCGACATCTATCTCATTTGGATCAATCTTAGTACCAATTACCAATGTTGCATCCATTCTACCACCGATCTTACTTGGAAGATAGTGTCTAGAGAAATTTAATATAGGGTCTAAGAGAAGCATAACTCCATCTTCATCACCATCACAATTTCGCCTTTTGGCAGCATGCCAGTAAGGATGAGCATATATAGCTCTAGCAGGAGTAAATCCAATTATTCTTCCTATTATTCCAGCACTTGTATGAGGAGCTAATCCGACTACCAAATGCCCGATTAAATCTTCTCTTGTTTTAACATTATAAAAACGCTCCATTTCATAAAATAATTCCAATTCATCATCAATGAAATTTGCAACTTTAATAAAATATTTAGCACAATCATCGGAAAGGATAATATCTTGAACTTTCAGTTCTAGAATTTGCTCATCACTTTTGAGAGGATCTCCATTAATATCTGTCTCATATCCTATATCCATTAATGATTCTATATGAGTATTCACTTCTTTAGGTTTAAAGTGGGTTAATGGTATATCAGTGGCGTCATACCTTATTTCGGCAGTTTTGTAGACTAGTACATCATTCTTTGCTCTCAATATTCCTTTTGCTAAAGGTTCTGGTACTTTATATTCATTAGTTAAACCTATTATACCTTTTAATTTTGGTGGAAGGGGTATATTTAGTGATTTTAAAACTAAGTTCACATGCTGTTTAATATTAAATCTTGCTTCTTTTGAAGATTTTAACCATTCATGGCATTTTGGGCATTTTTCTTCAAATGTAGGATAAAGTAAATTACATCGTGGACATATTTTTTGCACTTCGGTATGCCCTCCACAGTTATGGCAAATATTAAAAATACTAGATTTCCCACATGTCAAACATTTTTTTCGACAAACTTCAATTTTAATCTTGCCTGTTTCCATCGTGTTAGTTTTACTACCAAAATCAAAATTTTTTCTCTCTTTATAACCTAAATCATTATTATCTTTCTTTCTAGCACTGAATTCTATCGCTTTTTCAAGCAATCGTGAATTACCTACAACACCACTCAATGGAAATAAAGTATGGATTCCTTTCATACTTTTTCTTTCAGATTTTTCAGGTCTCCCCATTCTAGACCCTACAAAATGTGGAGCTTTATTTTTAATTTTTAATGAAGAAAGTTTATAAAAGTACGTAAAAACGTCGTCATCTTTTTCGAGTTCAATCGAATTTTTGTCTTCTAAGTTAAATAATGTTTTATAAATTAAACTCATTTTTTTGTTAAAAACAATTTTATTACCTCTTACTTTATGAAGAATAAATGCTTTTTCTAAAATTTCCTTGATTGATTTCTCATAAGTTAAGGTAATTTGTTGTTTGTCTTTAGATTCACTCTCAATAAATGCCTTTCGCAATGAAATTAATTCTTCTAATGATATATTTCCCCAGAAATCTAAATATGAGGGATATAAGGGAATATTGAAACGCTTTGAAATTTGAATGGCTTCTTCTGGTGATGGTATGTTTTCAAAGGGATTTCTAATATAAGCTCTTACTTTCTCCTCTATCTTTTCCATGTTTATAATAGATTTTTCTAAATCTAAAGCCCACCATTCTTCTACATACCCAGAAGGTATTAAAATGTGATTATTTTCAGTAAATTCGCCAAAACCAAAAAGTAAATCTCCTAAAAATAACACTTTTTTAATTTCAGGAAATATTTTCTTTGCTTTATTAACATTTGCAACTTTTAAGACATCACCATTCTTCAATTTAACTATTGGAGGTTCAATACTATCCACTGGACAGACACTTGTGCTTTTTCCAGGACGTTCAATTCTTAATTGTGTTCCAATCGCTACAAATTCATCTAAAATCTCCATAGTTGCTGGATGGATTCCTCCCGCAGCTAGACCTGTATTCCTTGATCGACCATATCTTATTCTATGCCCTCCTACTTGTGAAGGATCACTAAATACTGGACGTCCAGCAATAATATCCGCTATATATTTAGAATTAGGAGGAATTTTCACTACTTCTTTTAAGTCTTTATTTTCTGCTCGTTCTGTTTTTTCTGGGTTTTGAGCAATTTTCTTTAGTTCAGCAAGCCAATCCCATCCTTCTAAGTTCATAGCATTGGCAATTTTAAGTAATTTTGGGGCTTTAAGAAGAATCCCATCATTTAAAACTAGACAAGCCCCACCCCTGATATGATTTGTTTCTATCCGAGGTAAATCCCTAAAAGCAGAAACTTCGTCATCTTCAGTCGAGTCACCATTTATTTCAACTGGCAAATGACTCACAGCATATCTAATTTCTTGATTAGATGAAGGGTATTGTAAATGCACTCTTCTGTCATAAAGTTTGACTTCCTCAACGTATCTTCCAATTTCAGCCTCAGTGGCTTCATATTTAGGAATTTTTGATTTTTTTCTTACATAATCCGCAATTAAAACACATAAAGCCGCTGTTGTTCCACCAGCAGCTCTGATCGGTCCGGCAAAGTATAGAGATAAATATTTTCTACCAAAAGTATCTTTCCTAATTAAAATCTTAGAGATACCTTCAAGAGGGGCACTCACTACCCCCATTGTTTTAATTGCCAATCCAACTCTTATTGCTCTGTCTACTTGGGCTTCTAGAGATTCAATATTTCCAATCTTTTTATCTAAAATATCCTCAACCACTTTGAAAACAAGTTCATCCTCAGTAAAACCTTTTGCTTTTAATGTTCTTATTACTTCTGCAACTCCTTTTGGTCCTACAAGCTTTTCAACTCGCCCAGCTAGATCTTTCGCTTGAGGAGATTCTACATCTAATTCTGGATCTAATCCTTTTTTACGAGCTTCTTCCGCAATTGAATAACATTTATCAACCTGTTTTTGAATTTGATTAAAGTATAATTCCATTGCTTTACTCATATCATTCATAATAAACACTATTTACACTATTAGAAAACCAACATAATAAAACTTAGACTTAATATACTTATTTTTATGAATTAAATTAAATTCATTTATTAATCTGCTATTTCATTTATAAAATTAGGGAGAATGCTAATTTTTTACAGTCTCCATTTATAAAAAGATACATGTTTTTCCTTTAATAACAAATGATTTAATTTCATAACTCAATTATTGTAATAATTCCATTTCAGAAAATATTGCATTGAAAGCTGATAATTTGAATGAAAAAGAAATCCTAATAAAAGAATTGATTAATTCTGGTATTAATATAACTCCTTCGACTTTAGATTTTCTTCTAAATTTAAAGGAACCCTTAAAAAGCGTTAAATCAATTATTAAGAGTATTAGTTTTCTTCCAAATTTCAATGGTCATCTAACTGAAGAAATTTTACAAAAAATTTCTAAAGAGGAGATGCATAGAGATTTGAAAAATGTATTATTAAAAAAGATTGATCAAACCTCTATTAAGAAAAATGTCATAAATGAAGATTATAATAATCAAATTTCAAATCTATCAAAACCAATAAAAAATGAGAAACATAAAACTAAAATATTTGAAAATTCTGCAAAGATAAGTCTCCGTGAAAATTTGGATCAAAATAATGTAACTATTCAGAATTATTATAAAGATTCAGGCAAAACTGTAATGAAAAGTAAACTCAAGGAAACTTCTTTTGAAAGATCCAGATCAACCTTAGGATTTAAACCGATTGCAAAGGACTATGATATTAATTTTGAGATTTTACAAGATCCTACAGGTAAACTCTATACAAATGGAGATTATGATGACTTTTATAATTTAACGTTAGATAAATTTAATAAACTTCGCTATTTAATGAGAAAAAGACCAGAAGTTCATTCTGCTAACAACATTAATAATATTTTAAGATTATCAAGTAAGGTAGAAGTTTCAGTAATGGGATTTGTTAATGAAATTCGGAAGACAAAAAATGGAAATTTTTTTTTAGTTCTGGAAGATCTCACAAATTTTATAAATGTAATTATCCGCAATGATTCAGAAAATCAGGAAAATGTAAAGATTGCAGAAAGAACTCTTAGCGATCAAATGGTATATGTGGAAGGGACGTATAATCCAGGGGAAAAGAGTAAAAGTGGAATAATTTATTGCAATTACATATCTACAATTGATATTCCAAGAGATTATGAACCTCATAAATCACCAGATCCCATATCCATTGCTTTGATTTCTGATACCCACATTGGTAGTAGAGAATTTGAAGAAAAATTGTGGAATAGATTTATAGCTTTCTTACATGGTAAAATAGGAAATAAAACGCAAAAAGAATTAGCTGGTAGAATCAAATATATTATAATTAACGGCGATTTAGTTGATGGAATTGGAGTATATCCCACCCAAAAGGATGATCTACTCATTTCAGACATTTACAAGCAATTTAACAAAGCAACAGAAATTCTCTCAAGAGTCCCTGAGTATATTAAAATTTTTTATAGCTCAGGGAATCATGAACCAGTGAGAAATGCAATCCCTAGACCTGCAGTACCGAAAAAGTATTCTACAGAACTTATAAATATTGGAGTATCATGCATAGGAAACCCATCACTTATTCAGACACATAATGTGAATACACTAGTCTTTCATGGTGATAGTATTCTTGATTTAAATATGTTGGTACCTGGTTTAGAAAATAATAACCCAGTAGATACAATGATTGAATTATTAAAATGTAGACATCTAGCACCTATTTATGGAAAGAAAACACAAATCGCGCCTACAAATAAAGATTGGCTTGTAATCGGTAAAATTCCTGATATT
Source organism: Promethearchaeota archaeon (assembly GCA_020344955.1). GTDB lineage: Archaea > Asgardarchaeota > Lokiarchaeia > Sigyniarchaeales > SOKP01 > Loki-b32. The sequence goes on from CP070831.1 coordinate 2,729,474, forward strand.
TTTCATACAGGACATATACATATCAATGGAATGGGTTATTATAATAATATTGCTTTAGTTAATTCTGGATGCTTTCAATCTCAAACAGAATTTATGAATTCTTTGGGGATACATCCTACTCCGGGTATATTATCTATTATTGATTTAGACACTTTAAAGGCAACATCCTTAGACTTAAAAAATAGTGATTAATTATTCTTCTTATAAAATAAATTAAAAAATATTATGAGTTTCGCGGTTCCTCGTAAAAATAATTCAGAAATGCTATTATATATTTGGAAAATAATTGATCTCCCTTTTATAACATACGATGATTTGCTTTATACAATTACTTTTGAATTATTTATATTACCCCCTGAAAATGCAAAGGATTTCATTACTACTTGTATTAAAAACAAATTTCTTGTCAAGGAGAATAATTATCTTAAATTATCAGAGGAATTAAATCAAAAGCTAAAATTTTGGCAAAAAAAGCGAGCAAATGAAATCCTAGGAAAAATTTCAGAAGTTAAAAAAATAAATCAACTAAAAGACGATATAGATAAAAAAGATACAACTAATTTTAGTGCTTTAATTAATGCTTTTGTAGATAAAGGAACTCTTAACAGATCAGTATCCGTAGCTGATGCTGCATTTGAAAAATTGGAATACGATATTTCTAAAGGTATGCTTACATCAAAAATCAAAGGATCTAAAGAAGATTCATATTTAATAGAGATTAACACTAACAATAAAATTATTCGTCATAATTGTCATGATTTTGAAACGCGAAGAGCTGATAACAAAAAATTTTGTAAACATTTAGCAAAACTATTCTTGCTGTTAAAAAATAAAAATGAAAATGTTTCTGAGTTTTTTCTTAGTGAAATAGCTAGAGATATTGATATTTGGGATTTTACAACTTAAATTAATTTTTTAAATATATTATTTTTTAGTTTAACTTTATTTGCTTGTAAAAACACAGGTTTATGATTCATTATCCCCTTAGTCTTATCACTATCTAATAAGGCCTTTTCTATTAACTCCATGCTAATATCAAATTTGATTATTTTAGTTCTTCCATAATGTCCCATTGATTTAACATCGGCAGAAATTATCCCGGCTAGAGCTAATTCATTAATATAATCACTAATCCTTCTTTTTGTTAATTGTCTAATCCCTGGTATTAACCCTCTTATTTCTGAATGAACATCATAAATATCTCCAGAGATTATTACGTGCTCAGGACTGAATTTCGAAATTAAATAAATTGATGCTAACACTAATTTTGATTGGAGTGGGATTCCCTTAATGTACTCCATTATATGATCATTTTCTAATTCTTCTTGAGCTTTCTCTACATGCTTAGATGTGACAATTTTGTTTTGTACCCTCTCAACCAATTCACCCGCCTTCCTTAATAATTGTAATGCTTTTCGCGCATCTCCATTTTCCTTTGCAGCAAAAGCGGCGCATAAAGGAATAACTTCCTCCTTTAAAACACCTTCATTAAAAGCTATTTTAGCTCTATCATTTAAAATGTCTCTTAATTCACTTGCATCATAAGAAGGAAAAACGATATGTTCTTCACCTAAACTTGATATTATTCTCGGATCCAAATTCTCTCTAAACTTCAATTTATTTGAAATACCTATTAAACAGGTTTTGCACTTATCTAAATTCTCATTTAATCTTGTTAAATCATATAAGATTTCATTTCCACCTTTTTTATTAACCAATATATCAATCTCATCTAAAACTAGAAAGCAAATTGAATTCCCAATTTTTGAATCTAATAATCCAAGCAAGTTTTTGAATATTATATCCTTGGGAAGCCCTGTTGGAGGTATTTTCTCTTGTCTTGAAATTGTATTATAAATGTGAGCCAAAATTCGATAAGGTGTCGACACAACATTACAGTTAATATAGATCCACCACGGTTTAATTTCTGAAGTCTGCTGTGCCAGTTTTTGACTAACATATCTTATAGTCGCCGTTTTCCCTGTTCCGGTCATCCCATAGCATAAGAAACTTGGTGGTGTATCACCTAATAAAGCACATGCAGTTTTTTCCGCAATATTTTTTATCTGGGAATCTCTGTGAGGCAATTCTTTAGGAATATACCAAGAATCCAATGCATCTCGATTTTTAAAAATCCTTGGACCATTGAGATAACTTTTATAAAATTTATCGATGTTAAATTGATGATTATTATTATGATTTTTCAACAATTATTCCACCATTACTCCATCACTTTCATAAAAATGTTTGCACTCGAAATATAGAATATATAAGTTATTTCAATTGCATATTTAAAATTAATTATTAATCTTTAATTTAGTAGAAAAATGTTAAAGCTTTAATAGCTATTTTTGATGAATCTTTTCAATAAATTATAATATTATTGTCGGTATTTTAAAAGAATATTATTTATGAAGCAATATTTATTAAGTTCTTATTAACAATTTTTTCATTTAAAAAAAATTTAATTTAATCAAATATTTTTTTAACTAAATAGGCTGTCTCAAAAAGGATTACGAAACGTTGTCAATTGAAAATAACTTTAAAGATACTGAAAAAAACAATAAAAAGATTGCTATAATTTTAGCTATAGTTTTTGCTATACTAATTTTAGCGAATTTTCTTATAATTTCATTTATTTTTAATTGGGCTGATTGGGTTGCTCTATTAATATTTAGCCTTCTTATCATTGTCCCCGCTTATATTTCAAATGCTTCGATGGTTATCACTGGTGGAGGTAAACCTATTGATGGTGGGAGAAATTTTCGTGATGGAAGAAGAATTTTAGGAGATCATAAAACTTGGAAAGGATTAAAAGGACCTTTATATATTGGAATTCCTATTTCATTCTGCCTTTTTCTCCTTTTTAATGGTTTATGGGTACCAATTCAGGAGGTTATAGAGGATGCCGCTACCTCAGGACAATATGCTCTTTATAATGATATAAGAGTTTTTGAGTATTACTTTATAGGTGGAGAATTTCCAATCAACTTCCTTGTTTTAATTATAAGAATTGTTTTAGCCGCCTATGGGGCGGTATTAGGAGATTTATTAGGTTCATTCCTTAAAAGAAGATTTGATATTAAAAGCGGAGCTCCTTTTTGGATAGTAGATCAACTTGATTTTGCCTTAGTTGCATTAATATTTATATCAATCCCTGGTTTTATTGCACCAAATCTATTTTTACTACCTGATATTTTTATTATAATTTTCTTGATTATTTTAACTCCTGCTGTAAGTATTATCGCGAATACAGTAGCCTATGTCACAGGTTTAAAAGATGTACCATGGTAAAGACATGGTTGATTGGCTTTATTCCGTGAATTTACATTTTACTCTAATTGGAGAATTTTTGTTTCCAAAAATAACATATTTTTCAAATATTTCATTTACTGCTCTAATATAATCTCCATTACGCCCTATTGCAATACCTCTTTCTTTAAAAAAAAGAAAATACACAGAAATTTCTCTTCTATTTGATTCATAATCGCTCTCTATTTTTACGGTATCTATATTTAAATCAGGAAAAAAACTGAATAACATATTAATGAGAATTTTTTCAATTCTTATTATTATAACCTTTCTATTTGCTAATTCCCTTCTTATAGATTCTAAATACTCTTTGGCATCAAAATAATGCTCTTTTTTAACAAAAAAGAAGATAAACTGTCTTATTACTACTATAAAATCAGGATAGATTCCCTCAGTTTTCTCATAAAAATATTCACGTAATTTTAATTCATAGTTTGAGTATATTTTAACAAATGAAAATACTTGATATAAGATCAAATCATCCGCAATCGTATAAAACATATAGTAACATTTTGTAAAACCAATTTAAACTACTAAGAAAGTTATATAACTGCAAAAATGTTATCTATATCAAATACTACAAAATAATGCAATTACCAGTTAATCATTAAAGAGAAGATGAAAAAAGCAGGTTATAAATATCTAGATCACACTGCTGATGTTTCAGTTGAAGCTCATGGCAATAATTTAGAAGAAGCTTTTGAGCAAACAGCCTATAGCTTAATGGAAACGATTACACCCAGTTTAAAAATAATAACACCAAAAATTGATAGAATCATAAAAATTGAAGCAGAAGATAAAGAAGCATTGCTATTTGATTTCTTATCGGAATTTCTTTATCTCTTTGATGTAGAACAACTTATATTTAATAGTATAAATATTCACCCTATAACAAAAGATCAAGGAAAATATTATTTATTAGCAAAGGCTTCTGGAGAAAAATTTGATATTCAAAAACATGAACCAGGTACAGAAGTTAAAGCCATAACTTATTCTTTTATGAACATCGAAGAAAAAAAGAAAAATGTTAAAATAAATATTGTTTTTGACATCTAATTAAGAATTTATCCCTTCACCACTCCTATGGGAACTAATCTTACTACTTTTTCAACAATTCCGAGATCATGGCTTACTTGGACAACTTGATCTATATCTTTATATGCACCAGGAGCCTCTTCAGCAATTACTTTCATCGAAGCAGCTTTTACTAGAATACCTTGTTTACTTAAGTTATCTTTAACGCGTTCTCCCCAGTATTTCTTTGTAGCTTTTGCTCTTGACATAACTCTTCCTGAGCCATGCGCGGTAGAACCAAATGACAGATCCATAGCTTTCTTTTTACCAACACAGAGATAAGATGCAGAACCCATAGTTCCTGGGATTAATGCAGGTTGACCAATAGATTTATATTCAGAAGGCAGAACAGGATGTCCTGGTGGAAATGCTCTTGTTGCACCTTTTCTATGAACATTTAATTTCATTTTTTTTCCATCAATTTCATGTTCTTCTATTTTCAAAATATTATGGCAGACTCCGTAAATAAGATGCAAATCTAAAGCATCAATATCTTTTTTAAAGGTATTTTGAAAGGATTCTCTTATCCAATGAGTAATTAATTGACGATTTGTGAATCCAAAATTAGCAGCACATGCCATCTGTTTCAAATAGTTTTGTGCCTCAGATGTATTTGCAGGGACGCATGCTAATTCTCTATCAGGAACTCTTATTTTGTATTCTTTCATTGCTTGTTCAATACTGCGCAAAGAGTCTGTGCATACTTGATGTCCAAGAGCTCTACTTCCTGTATGAACCATAATGGTAATTTGGTTCTTTTCATAAATTCCCATAGTTTTAGCGATACTTTCATTATAAATTTGATCAACCTTCTGTATTTCAAGAAAGTGATTCCCACTTCCTAAAGAACCAAGCTGTTTTATAGCTCGTTGTTTCGCCTTTTGTGAAACTAATTTTCCATCAGCATCTTTTAACCATCCATTTTCTTCTAAATGAATAAGGTCTTCTTCTAATGCATAATTGTTATCTAATGCCCAATTCACACCGTTATTTAAAACTTTATCTAATTCTGAATAACCTAAGTTTAATTTGCCTTTTGATCCTAAACCTGAAGGGATATTGTTAAAAATTGTATTTAGCAGATTCGGAAGTACACTCTTGATATCTTTAAGAAACAAATTAGATCTTAATAATCTTACACCACAATTGATATCATATCCAACACCACCAGGAGAAATCATTCCATCCTCTGCATCTGTTCCAGCAACACCACCTATACAAAATCCATATCCTTGATGAGCATCCGATAGCGCAATAGCGTGTTTTTTTATTCCAGGTAAGCACGCAACATTACATATCTGATCTAAAGTACGATCTAAACGTATTTTTTCTAAAATGTAATTATTTGCGTAAATTTTTACAGGAACTTTCATCTCAAATTTTTCGATGTTGCCTTTAATCCGTGTCATTAAAGTTTTAGGAGGAATCTCATAGATATTGTCAGCAATTTTATTAACATTCATACTAACTTTAT
>CP070831.1:2735433-2748641 GCA_020344955.1 Promethearchaeota archaeon
TAGCCGGTGTCATAGCGACTGCAGCTTTAGCAGCAGGAGTTGATCTTCCAGCACGTCAAGTTATATTCGAATCTTTAGCAATGGGTATAAATTGGTTAACAGTTGCAGAATTTGAACAGATGTTGGGAAGGGCAGGGAGATTAAAAAAACATGAAAAGGGATTAGCGTATTTACTTGTAGAACCAGGAAAGGTATATTCTCCTAAAATGAAAATTACTGAAGAAAATATTGCGATAAAACTGTTGGGTGGAAAAATTAAAGATTATGAACTAATCCCTGATGATTATAAATCTCAAACAGAAATACTTGCTTTTATTTCTATGTTTAATCAAAGGGTTCCAAAAGAAAATATCTTTCAATTTTACGACCATTTAATTAACAATAATTTCGATTTAAAGGATGTTTTGAAGAAATTAATGACTTCTAATTTAATTCGCATAAAGGAAGATTCAACAATCAAGGTAACCCATTTAGGAAGAGCAGTTGCTAAATCTTTCTTAAGTGTTGATGAAAGTCTTGAAATTATTGAAAAATTACAAAATAAATCAGAATCACCGTTAGATATTGCTTTAGATTTAGAGTCTCTTAGAAATGTATATTTATCAAAAAATATAGTAGCAGGTTTATCAAAAAACATCAATATGAGATATTTTTCAAATAATTTATTTAGCGCTAGTGTGTTATCTTTAATGAATGCTGAATATGTACGTAAGAGAAAAACGTTTTCACGCGATTTCATTGACTTTATTACGAAACTGACTAGTGAGATATTTAATTGTAATTGCAAAGATAATCCTTATTGCGATTGTGCCCAACTAAACCTTGAAAAACTAATACTTAATTTACGTGTAAAAGAAAATATGAAAATTGAAGAAATTTCTAATTATTTAGCAGAAGAATATAAAATTTTGATTTTTAAAGGAGACCTTATAGACTATTTAGAGAATTTAATTTATAGTTTAGAAAGTATCCAAAATATCGCAGAAGGAATTCCCAATTTAGATGAGAAATATAAAATAGAAGCTGATAAAATTCCAAACTTAATAAAAAACATCAAATATTAAGTAATATGTATTTCTATTATATCCATATCTTTTAAAATGTATTCTAAACCGACTTTTTTACGCTTTTGGCGTTCTCCTTCTCGAATAATTATGGCATGATCAAAAGATTCATAGAAACTTCTATGAACTTTTAATGCTACATCCCCTACTGTGGGATTCTCATCCATTATTAAAGGACGTTTAGCAATTACATTATTATTCATGGTAAAAATTCTAATTTTTCTTAAAAATCTTAATATTATTTCACCAAAATCCTTCGGAAAATCATTCGTCTTCATACTAGTACCATAAATTAAAGGAAATTTGTCTAAATATTTTTTTTTTAGTAATTCAAATGGCTTTTGAGTATGAGGGAGATCTCCTTTAGTACCTAAAATTATAACTTTTTTATAGACTACTGATGGTGTTAATACGTCAATAACATTATCAAGATTAATATCACCATAAATTTTTACAATGGCATTGCGTATCCCATTTTCATTAACAATCTCTTTAATTCCTTTCGTTAATTCTTCTGATCTCTTAATATCTTTCGCTTCCTTAGTCAAAAATAGTACTTGGATTTTGTTTGCCCCGGTTTTTTCAATAGTGAGAGGAGGTGAGGGCAAATTTATCCTTATATCGGCTCTAGATAATTCCTTTAACAGTAAATTCATCTGATCTGTAATATTTCTTGTTAAGTCAATACAGAAACAGATTAGATCAGATGACCTGAGTTGTGAAAGGATTTCTTTTCCACTTCCAACTCCATCAGAAGCTCCTTCCATAATAGAGGGCATCTCAACTATTTGAAAACGGATATTTTGATAATCATAAATCCCTATTTCCGGTAATGGTGTAAATTTACCAATCTTATCTTCTGCAGCTCCAGTTAAATAATTTAAAAGAGATGTTTTCCCAACTCCAGGATTTAGAAAGTTACTTATTAATATTACTTGAATTCCCTCTTTTTTTACTGAAAAAGGAGAAACTATTTTTTGTGTACTTTTTTGTTTTTGTCTTCTCTCTTCTAATTCACGTTTCATTTTAGCCAAACGAGATTTATTGAGAGCAACAATTTTTTCTGTTGCTTTATGTTTTGGCACTAGAGATAAGAATTCTTCTAATTTTTTTATCCGGTCTTCGATAGACCCGGCATCTAAATATTCTTGATATTTAACTTTCGCTTGAGGTGGTAAATTCGAACTCAAACTTAATCTCACATCATTAGCGGAAATTTTAAAATATTGATCGAAACCTATCTTCTGTTTTTAATCTTAAATCTCCTAATACTTCATTAATTCTTATTTCAAATTCTCTGAAGTATCTGGGTTTTTTCGAGAAGATATCATTAAGTGAATATCGATTGAGAAAATAAGAGATAATTTGATTTAATTGTTCCTTTACTATAGTAGCATCTGTTCCTTTTTCTATAATAGCATAAGATAATAAAGGTTGTTTATTATCAATAGCATCCTCATTTGGTAGAGTAATCATCTCACAATAGCAAACGAGCTTAAAACTCGCTAGACTGATTACATTTATATCATCACCGAAAACTTCTGTGACGAAAGATTCTAAAGCTGATAAGAATCCAGCACGCAAATCTGGGTCTAGAGTACTATCTGAGGAATAATACTTAATCTCGATTAGATTTTTCATGCCTAAATTAATTCCAAATTCTAGAATTGCCATTTTAAAAAGGATATTTATACTATATTAAAAATATTATTATAGTCCATTAATTTGTTTTAATGTAATAATAATAGTTTTTATTTCTATTTTTTTTTAAGTTATAATTAATATTATTTTTATGGTTTTTTAAGATAATAACTAAACTTTCAGACTATTTTTCAAATAAATTTACTATTAATAAATAAAATTCTTATAAGAAAAGGTAAAAAAAACTAAATTTCAGTTATATTTAATTGTTTCTTGTAAGCATTAAAAGTATTTTGAAGTAGAAAATGAACTGTTAACGGTCCAACACCACCAGGAGAAGGTGAAATTGCACCACATTTATCTAGGACATCATCAAAATCAACATCTCCACATAATTTACCCTCAATTCTATTTGTGCCAACATCTATAATAATTACGCCTTCCTTAATTCTTTCTTTAGTTATAAATTTTGGTTTTCTTACTGCAACTATTAATAGATCAGCATTTTTGATATATCTGTCAATATTTCGTGTACTAGTATGACAAACTGTAGGAGTGGCATTTCTTTTAAGAAGCATAAAAATAAGTGGTTTGCCTACTAAATTTGATCTATTAATAATAACTGCATTTTTACCACTAATTTCAATATTATAATGTTTTAAAAGAGCGATTATTCCTTTAGGTGTGCATGGCGCTAATTCTTCATCGTAGTCAAAAAGTCTTCCTTTATTAAATGGGTTTAAACCATCGACGTCTTTTAAGGGTGATATTTTTTCCAAAAATACCCCAGTATAATTTAACAATTTTTCTGGAAGAGGTAATTGTAGTAAAATCCCATGAACAGAAGGTTCATTATTTAGCTTATCAATCTCCTGTAAAAGATCATCTTTTGATATGTTCTCATCTAACTCAAGAATAATTGATTCAATACCTACTTCCTGACACATTCTCTGTTTAATATTAATATAAATTTTTGATGAAGGATCTTTTCCTACAAGTATTGTAGCTAATGTTGGTTTAATTCCTATTTTCTTAACGACTTGTTTAATTTTTTCTTTTAATTCTTTATTTAGTTTTTCTCCTAATTTTCTACCATCTAAGATTTTACTATTCATGATTATTCTTGATTATATTATAAATTTAAGACTAAAAAAGAAATGATATTAATATCAAAATAATATATAAACACAAAAATCTTTATATTCTTCTTCTTCTCCAAAGAAAGATACCTGCAGCTATAACTAATACAATGGAACTCAAAATGATTCCTAAGATCCAATAGTTAAACTCAACTCTCCAAATCTCGCTGTTCAAACTACTTAAATAACCTAATATATTTAAAGTCTCGAATGCAAAATATGAGGATATAATAGAAGAAGTCATTGCTTCGGATCCTTCAGGATTTTCTGCAAATCCGCCATCATGAAAATTTTGACGAGATAAAACCCAATTTGAGATAGCTCCCTTATTCAATTCGCTACTTCCAAGATAATCTTCTATAAGTGATAATGATCTTGCGCAATAATATGTACTACTTAATAGTGCATAATCAGAGATGTCAGTTGGAGTAAATCCCCCAAAATTATCTAAATCAGCTGTATCGTTTATATAATAAGATTTAAAGTAATTTAATGTCAAATTAATATCAGCTAGTTCATCAATATTTCCCATATCATTAATTAATATTGTTGCAAAGTAGGTGTTAATTAAAGTGGATGTTAAACTTTGATTTCCCCCATAACCTCCATCACTGTTGTTGCATGACAAAATCCAGTCCTTATGAATGGTTATATTTACAACTGGTTTATCTATCAATGAATAAAGTTGAATAACATAATATGTATAAGTTAAACTTACTGATGTGGAAGCATTTGAATAAGAAAATCCCCCACCTACTTGCTCTGTATCATTTAGATATTGATATATTCTATCTAATAATAAAGTATCAATATCGTGATTAAGAATTTCAAGTGATTTCATTAATGAGTATAAGCTATATAAATTTACTGAATTAGTGTCAAACATGTCCGTTATGGTATCTTCTAAATTACTTTTGAGATCTTCAATCTCATGAGGGTTTATTCCATAATGTTCCAATATTTCTAAAGCAGAAGCAGTCGCTTCATAAGATACACCTAATCCTACAGTGTTGGAAAATCCATTTCCGTCAATTTCATTATCTAACACAAAACTAGTTAAGTAAGATAAACGAGTTTTTGCTAAAACACTCGGAATTAAATATAGAGACAAAAACAAAATGAAGAAACAAATAATCAGATTCCGAAACTTGTTTTTCACTTGAAAATACCTAATTTTAGTAAATTAAAATTTAATTTTTTAAATATATCTTGAAATTAAAAATTAACTATATATTTAATGAATATCTAGAGATATTTCAATTTCATATAATTTAATAGAAAAAACAAATAAAAGAAAGACTTTTTGATTAATTACCTAAAGAATCTCGCTAATATCTCTATATAATAATTCTCTGTTTGTTTGAAACTGATCGTGTGTTATAAACAATTGCTGGAAAGAAGGAAGACTTCCTAAAATAGCAGCTCCATTAAAAATAGCATACTGAAGATTATCTGGAACAAAAAATTTGAGAATTTTACTTGCTGTTTCAATTGTATCAGAAAATTCTCTTGCGGGTGTTTTCTCGATCATATCTTTAGGTACTTCAACCGTATCTATAGATTCTATAGCTTTTCCGCAATAAGGACAGAAAAGCGAATCCGTATCTATAATATCTTTCTTACAATGAGGACATTTTCCTGTTTTAAGTTGATCTTGCTTACTTTTATTATCATCTTTGATTTTGATTTCAGGTAAAACTAATACACCGCCACATGAAGGACAAATTGATTTTCCATTACTTAAATCTACAAAAGTACCGCATTGCGGACATGTATCTTGTTTCTTTTTTGAAATTTCAACCGCTTGGAGTTTAATTAGTTCACTTTTAACAGCAGAAAGAGGTGTAACCGGTTTAGGAATTGAACCTAATTCTCCAATCAGTAAATCTAACTCCGATTCAAATCGTTCCTGAAATCCACTATAAGAAAGATTCCCACCTGAAAAGACTATATGAGATAGAAGATCATACCAATATAGACTATCAATATTTCTCAAACTTGCTAGTACAGCTTGGGGAATATTCATTATATTAGAATAACCTAACATGCCTGGATTGAATAGGACTTCTGGGGCTTGATATAAAATATAAGTAGGGACTTTGATAGTAGATCCATCTGGCATTGGAACGTTAAACATATCTCCAGTTTTTGGAGATATATTAGGATCCAATACAAAATAACAGTTTTTCTCCTTAACTTCTTGTATAATCTCATCAGCAGCACTGGAGGATATACTCACACCTTCTCTCATTAATAGCCCCTTAAGATTTTGATTAACATCAATTCCGGCTAAAGGAAGTTTCTGAACTGCATGTTGGACTATTGTTCCATTTATTATTGGCACTATCCATGTAAGACCATCTCCTGATTCAATAACAAGTCCAGTTGTTAATCCAACACTAAATAATGATAATAATGGTGTTGGCATCATTATTAAACTTCTGACTCGATGTGTCTCAAAAAATACCCGCGCGATATATTCCTTGGTTTCTTTATGCATGAATGGAGACTCACAATAGAAAACTGGATAATTACTAAGATTATCTATTCTTAGTAGGGAATAAAAAATATAGTTCAAAATTTCATAATAGCTGTCCCAATCCATAATTTCTCCACGATTTATTGGATGTTTAATTTTCAAAACGCCACGCATACGAGATACATCGTTTCCAACATATATGGATCGAGCACTAACGTCAACCATCACTGATTTATATTTTTCAGTGCCTGTTATACAGGGAAACACAAATCTAGGTCCTGGTTCTCCCGAAAATCCGATTTTAACATATGCTGATCCAATATCAATTACAACTGGTGTTCCTGGTAATGGTAGTGCCATTTTTTATCAAAATTTTTTTTTTGGTTTTTCTTATTAATGATCTAAAATTAATGATTTTTATAATTATTTTACAAAATTTATAAATAAGATTTCTTTTAATTATTTTTTCATATATTCAAGGACTTTTTTAAGGATCTCATTACGTAAAATTAAACCGATTAGTTCATTACCTTCTTTTACTACTGGTAATCTCTGTATTTTATTCTCAAACATTATTTCTAAGACTTTCATTAAGGTGTCATCTTTTTTTACTGCAAAAGGTTCTACGGTCATTAAATCCTTCACAGTTGTATTAGGTGAGTTAAGATTCATGGCAAATCTAGCAAGGCGTATATCTCTTTGTGTTATAATTCCAATTAATTGCTTTTTTTTACGATTTTCCACAACAGGAATTCCTCCAATATTCTTCCTTACCATCAATAACTCAGTAGTACTGATTTTCTCATTTGGTAATGTAAAAAGAGGTTCTTTAATCATAAATTTTGAGACTTTTATTTTACTTAATTCCTTTAAGCGGTCTTCCATATAAAAACCCCATCTAAGAAAATTTATAAAGAATAAACGAAAATAATTTTCCTTATTGAATGTAATCAATATTAAAATTAAAATGTATTTATTAGCTAATATTCATTGTTTCTCCAAGCTTCTTTTCAATTTTGGTAATTTCGTTTAGATAATCCTTATAAATTTTTAAGAGATAATAGCCCCATTCATTTAACTCTACCCACCCACCTCCACCACGGCCTCCTTTGCCCGTATTTACGACAGGCATACCAGTTCTCTTTTCAATCCTCTTTAGAATATTCCAAGCGTATTTATATGAATACCCACATTCCTTAGCAGCTAAAGTTAAAGATCCTCCTTCATTTTTTTCAATTTTTTCTAACAATTGTGCCCATCCAGAACCCATTATACTCTTATTTTCAAATTCTAACCAAAATTTTAAACCAAAATTAATTTTAGACTTTAACTCTTCAATATTGGGTTGTACCATACAATATTTAATTATTTTTTCTTAATTTAATAATTTGTTATATTCTAGAAAAGTAAAACATAAATTTTAAGCCCATTTTATCTTGTTAAACTGATTTATTTAAAATAGATACTATGTTTTTTTCTAGTGGAGAATCTGAAAAAAAGGGTAAAGAAGTAAAAAGAAATCTTTATTATTTTTCAGAAAATCAAATGTTAGATTGTAATCAATATATAATTCAAGATCCAGATACAAATGAACTGACATTATTTGATGCTGGTAATGGATTATCTCTAAAAGGTTTATTTAAAGGCTTGGAAAAGTGTAATTTAGATCCTTTTAATATCACAAAAGTGTTTTTAACACACGAACATGTAGATCATACGCTTGGACTTTATCCTTTAATGACGCTGTTAAAGGATAATCCACCTGAAATTTTAGCTTATGGTGAAACAGCTAAAATTTTAAGAGAAGGAGATATATCTCGAATATTTCCTGGAAATTTAGGGATTAAACCAAGTATGTTCGGAGTTGAAATAATTCCATTAGATGTAACCGATTTGATGAGTGCAAATAAGATAAAAGTGTGTTCTGATTATGAATTCCAAATTCACTATACACCTGGTCACTCCTTGGGTTCAATTTCATATTATGATCCTAATAAGAAAATACTTATTCCTGGAGATTTGGTTTTTCGAGCAGAGTTATTGTATAACATCGGAAGTTTTGGACGATATGACTTTCCAGGAGGATCACTAGATACTCTTAAAAAATCAATCGAACATGTTTTTGAGCTTGATGTATTAACTTTACTACCAGGTCATATGGGAATTGTAGAAGAAGATGCAAATTTACATATCGCCTTATCCTATAAAACTATTCAAACACTTAGTTATTAGTTTTTTTCAATCACACGTATATCGAAAACGCCCTAATTTCTACTTTTAAATTAAACTTTAAAGATACCAATATTTAAATAACCCTTCAATCTATTATTTTTATAATCCTCTTTAATTTTTAAAAAAAATAGTGAATATAATTATGTCTGAACAAAAAAAAACAGTTAAGCACCCCACTGAAATATATATTCGTTCTTATCCAAAAGTGATTTTCTTTTATCCATTACTTATCACATCCTTAATTCTCTTTCTAATTCAATCATTCATGGCACCTGAACCCGTATTGGGTTATATATGGTTCATAGTATTTTTTGTGAATCTATTTGTAACTGCTTTTGATTTCTCTTCCACAAAGTTCTTTGTCTTAATTTTAGCAATTGTTATCGTGATATTAATTGTAATTTTCCTAGTATTACCAAATTTTTCAGTAGACTTCGGAAATTTTACACTTCAGTTAGGATTACCACCTCAGTTTTATATGTTGATGACAATAATTCTAGCTTTTATACTGGGTATTGTAGTTATTAGTACGAGATTTGAATATTATAAGATCGAAAGGAATGAAATCATCCATAAAGCTGGGATTTTTAGTTCTGCCGAACGATTCCCAGCAAAGAGTTTACGATTCAAAAAAGAGATTCCTGATGTCTTTGAATTCTTCATGTTGAGAGCTGGCAAGATGGTCATTATGCCAGGAAAAGCTGATGAAGTAATGATTTTACCCACTGTTTTAAATATTAATAAGAAGGAAGAACATCTTGATTGGTTGCTGAGCCATGTTAGCGTGGAACCAGATGAAGTCGATTCTTAAATTTTGAAACAAATTAATTTTCTTTTTTTTAATTTCTTTTTATTTTATACTAAAATAAATTTAGTTAACTTTAAGTGTTAAATAGTACTTTAAAACTCACTTATGTCTCATCCACCGATATTACTTTTTGATTTTGATGGAGTTATTATTACTCAAAAATCTCTTGAATATACAGCATCTAAGTTAATCAAAAGTGATTTTTACCGATGGAGAAACATAGAAAATATGAGGTTAATAGATTTCGCTAGACTTTTTGAGGAATCAGATTCAAAAAATAAACTATTAGCATTCAAACAAATTAATAAAGTCTACAAACCTATCATACCAAATATTTGGAAGAGAAACCTATTTTTTATAAAATTTAGACGAATGTATCCGAAGTTTGAATGGCTTGAATCATTGAAACCTAATCTAGAAGTGGTTTTAGAAAAGCTTAAAAAAGCGGGATTTATTTTAGGAATTGTTTCTAATACTAGTAAAAAAAGGTTAGACAATTTTAGGCAGAAATTGCAGTTAGATAATTATTTTTCTGTATTTATTTCTCGCGACGAGTCTCCCTATAGAAAACCTAATCCATATCCAATTATTACAGCTTTAATTAAAATAAAGGAAATTACCAATTATTCAATAAAAAAAAACAATGTTTATTATATTGGAGATCTTCCCGCAGATATCCAATGTGCAAAGAATGCAGATATCAATAGTATTGCTTTACTTTCTGGTCATGGGACAAAAGAAGATTTAGAAAAGTCTAAACCTACATTTTTACTTCCAAATATTAAATATATTATAGAAATTGAGCAATTCAAAAAATTCTTATTGAACTAAACACTCTTTAACAATAGGTATGTTTAATCTCGAAGAATTTAAGAATAGTTTAATTCTTGAAAAAGTAGGTAAATTGAACAAATTTCTTAGTAAAAATAAATTTGACAAAGTATCAAAATTACTTGAAGAATTTCAAAGTTTACTGGATCAACAAGAATATCTTATTCCAATAACATATATTTTGAGTATTTTAGCAGAAAAAAATATTAATCTTATTCCTAAACCAATAATACAAAAAATAGAACCATTTCTTGAATCTCAAAATGTAAAATTAAAAATTAACACACTTATAATATTTGGATTTGCGATGTTAACAAATTCAGATTATATAGATAGATATTTTAGAGTTTTTGTAAAATTTCTATTAGATAATTCAACCGATATTAGAAATAATATACACTATTTCTTACTAGAATTGATTGAATCAAATCCAAGTTTAGTAAAGTCAAATATTGATATTTTTTTAGACTCAATTGAAATAGAAAATAATAAGGATAATATTTTAGCATTATTAATTTGTTTAAATTACTGTGTTGATTTAGATTTTGATCACTTATATAAATTTAGAAGTATTGCTAAACGGTTAATTAATTCATTTGAAATAGAAAAACAAAATGAAATTTTTGTTGAATTAATAAAATTAATAAATAAATTTTTTCTGCAGACAAATAAATTAGATACAGAAGATTTTGAGCCGAAAAGAGTAAGAGAATTATTAGAAAATCATTTTTTAATGAGAAAATACAATTTTACTGAAAGAAGTAAAAACACAGATTTAAGATTAAAAGACTATTTGAAGGAATTTACAAAGTCTAACATAAAAGATAAAAAGCTCTTTTTTTATGCTAGAACAAAAGAGAACACCATATATATTTATGAGTTAGAAAAAAGTAAATTAATAAGTTTCTTTGAGAGGGAAACAAAAATATCTGATGAAAAAATTCATACTAGGTTTTCTGCAATAATAGAAAACAATTCAGAACTAAAGATTTTTATCAAAACCTTGATTAAATTGAAAATTATTAATGGATATTATTCTGATATTGGTTTTTTTTATCCATATTCCTATCTAAAATATAAATTTATGGAAGATCTTCAGATTGGGGGTACCATAAAGATAAAGAGTTTTAACTTTCTTCCTTATAAATTTATTAAAAATATAATCAACGATATTTCGAAATCTACAAATCAAAATTTCTTAAGGTTTAAAGATCAAGAAACTTACATATCTTTAAAAAAAGTTTATACTAACATCAATTCTGAAGCCGCTAAAAAGAGTGTAATTGATTTAAAATCATACAGAGAAATATTATTGGATGAAGATTTCATAAAATTAATGAAAAACATGCCTAGAGAGTTTTTATCGGAATTTCATAAAGGAACACAATGGTTAACTAATCTAGGTATTCAAAAAATAAACAATGAAGTTCAAAATTCGAAAGTTTTGGGTTATTTTGATATTTCCAAAATCTCAGATAAATTAGATATTAAAGAACTCCTATTATTAGATGTATTCGATCAATTTGTAGATAATAGGAGTGGGATTTGGAATAATAGTAGAAACATCTTCTATTATTCAAAATACTTAAACGATAGAATCAATGAAATTAGTGCAATTTCTGAAGAAGACAAAAAATTAAAATTAATTCAAAAGATTTCCCAGGAGTTAAATATTGATAAGAATCATATTTTATCTAAACTTGATGAAAATTTAAATTTAATTGCAGAAGAGATAAAAAAGAAGGATTTAATAAAAATAAGTGAATATCTTGAAAAAACTGGTATGGAATTAGATGTTTTTCTGAAATTTATTGATGAATTAGGTATTTCTTATTTTAAGAAAGCTGATCAATTAATTTTTGCCCCCCAAAAAATTGAAGATGCTAAAAATGACATTAAATTTATTTTAATTGATAAATCTAAGTCAAATGATACTATTTCTTTAGGGACATATGATATCACTTCTAGTATAATAAAGGATTTAATTCAAGATCTAGTAGCTGATGGAAAATTAAAAGGAATTTTTCATGAAAATGAAGGAGAGGTTCTTTTTTATACAGAAAGGGGTATTAGAAAACTAATGTTGGATAATAGTCTTCTCTTTTCTTTTAATGATTTATTTTATGGTAAAGAATTAGAGCAAGCTGAAATTGGTTTGCTAAGAGAAATTTTTGACGATTTAATGAAAACTAAGAGGATAAAAGGAACCTTTGATGAAGAAACGCTAACTTTTTCTAGTGAAGATGTAATATTTGCGAAGGATTATAATAGTGTTCTATTTGAATTTGAAAAAATGGTTGGGAATTATCTTAATAAATTTGAAATTGAATTTCAAAAAATTAAAAAGATATTAACTAAGAAAGGCGAAACTATTTTTCCACAAGAGATCAAAATCGTCCAAGAAATTATAGATAAAATAAATGAAAAGTATGTTAATTGGAGAAGTGGAGTGGAAGCATTTATTCGGAAAACAGATAAAAAATTGCTAAGAGAACAGCGCGTCAATTTAAAACAATATAAAGATATTTTTTCAAGAGAAAGTAAAGAAGAAATAAAATTACTGGCTGATGATCCTGAAGTAATTGAACTTTTAAATAACTTTAAAACATTTATTAGGCTATTTAATAAATTAGAAGTAAAATATCCTAATATTCTTTTTTATCAAAAGAGATTGATTAATAATCCGGACGATAAGGAGTCAGAAATCAAATTAGATGAGTTATTAAATGAACTAGAATTAACCTAAAGTAAATTTATTTATTTTTATCAATTTGAGAAAGAAAATCGTCTACATCTATTTTTTCGTCTGTCATGATTTTGTAAGTTTTTGGATTTGTTATGCCATTCAATGTTAGAATTCCCTCTTCTTCAAGATATTTTAAGGCTCTCCAAATAAAATTAATTTTAGAGCGGTTAGACGATTTTATATTGAAACATCTTCTAATCCGTTTTGTATTTACAATGTTTATGTTGTTCTCTATTAATTTGTTAATTGCTTCGAGTGTTTCTTTCAA
>CP070831.1:2748741-2757713 GCA_020344955.1 Promethearchaeota archaeon
AAACGGTATCCTTGGCTTCCTTCTTTGAAAACATACTATTCTGATATAGCTTCTAAAGAACCTTTCAGTTTTATAAATGAAGTCTTCACATCTCATAAGTCTGATGATCTTAAAATCAAAGTCTTAAACATATTCAATGATGCTTTTAATAACATAGAACTAATAACTGATTATAGTTTTGATGAAACCAATATTCATATCTATTTAGTATTAAAAATTTTACTTTTTATCCTAAATAATAAAATACTTGCAAATCGTGTCGCAAATATTTATTCCAAAACCACTTACAATGAACTAAATAAAGAAAATGAATATAACTTGTATTATATTTATAATGATTTGAATTTGGATGTAATATATGATGAAAAACCAGTTGAATATAAAAAAATAGTGGTAAAAGGACAAAAAGAAATTTATAAAACAAATTTTAAGATTTCTTATATAGACTATTTAAAACTGGCATCAAATTTAAAGGATGAATATAGGAAATTAGTAAATAATGCACTTCTTGATGGCTATGTATATATCAAACCTGAAAATCTTAATAGATTACTACAAGAACATGTAAGGATGAAACTACTATCTCAAAATATATTAGATTCCAATAATTTAAAAAAATTTAAGGAAAGATTATTCAAAGTTCAAGAATTTAAGGATTTATTTAACTCTATTGAAGAAATCTGGGAATCAAAAAAGGAAGAATTTGAATACACTTTAGATATTTCTTACAAAGAGGGAAAAGATATGCGCGAGTCTTTCCCACCATGTATTAAAGAAATCCTAACAAAAGCACAAGAAGGTCAGAATTTAATACACACTGAAAGATTGTTTATTTTATGGGTTTTAAATGCACTTGAATATCCTGAGGAGCAAATTATCGATGTATTTTCAACATTGCCTGATTTTGATAGAGAAAAAACAGCTTATCAAGTTAAATATGCTATTAAAAAAGGATATACACCTTATTCGTGTAACTCGCTAAAATCCTATAATCTATGCATGATGATCAAATATAAAGATAAATTATGTATTGAAGGGTATTTTTCTAAAAAATTGCAGGAGCAAAGAAAAATTTCACATCCATTATTCTATATCCAATATCTGCAATTTATTAACACTATAAAACCAAATTCTAAAAATAAGGACTTAGATGATAATAATGCATGATGAAAAATATTTGAAAAGGCTTTTCCAAGCATACTATAAAGAGAAAATATCAGATCTTTCTTTAGTTGACCTTTTTGAACATAGAGAATTTGGATTCATTCCATGGGAAAAACAAATCATGCTTAGACATATTGGTTTTAACTCTGCTCTCAACTTGAGAAATCATTTTATAAGAAACACTCCAAAACATGCATATGTGAGTGCTTCACTATATAATCAACCTGAAAATCAGGATATGCAAGGAAAGGGTTACCAAGGATGTGATTTGATTTTTGATATCGATGTTGACCACTTCTATACTCCTTGTAAAGAGGATCACGATATCTGGTATTGTAATGAATGCGAAGAAAATGGAAGAGGTATGGTAAATAAGTGTCCTAAATGTGGAAAGTTGAAATTAAAAAGACTTACGTGGATTTGTAATGATTGTCTAGATATCGCTAAAAATGAAATAATAAAATTGATTTATACCTTTTTAATTCCTGATTTCAATATGGATATTAAAAAAATGAAAATAACCTTCTCAGGACACCGAGGATATCATTTGAAAACTGAAGATGAGAAATTAAGAGCTTTATCTAGTGAAGAACGAAGAGAAATTGTCGATTATGTTACCGGGGAAAATATTTCATTTGAGATCTTAGGTCTACAGGAAAAGGGAGGCAATATTTTTGGATTTTCAAAAGAAACAATAGGATGGTCCAGGAAAATAATTGAAAAAATAAAAGAGATTCTAAAAAAACCTAATCTTGAAATTGAGAGTGTGCTCACAGACAGAAGAAAGTATAATTTAAGCCAAAATCTTGTAGAAAATTTTCTAAACTTTAAAGATAACTTCCTTAATATAATTGAAAGTAATAATATAAACAATTGGACTTTAGTAGGCTTTAGTTTAATGGCTTGGAATAAATTTTTAAGACGATTAGTAACTGAAATTGGAATCGAAGTTGATATCCCAGTTACAATCGATACTCATAGATTGATTCGATATCCTGGATCCTTGCATGGAAGTACAGGATTCAAAGTTCAAGAAATATTTCATGACGATATTGATGTTTTTAAACCTTTAGATGAATCTAATGAAATATTAGATCCAATCGTTTTTAAAAGTGAAAAAATTATAAATCAAAAAATAGAAATTATTGAGCCCCTTGTACCATTAACAAAAATAAAAGGTGAATCTTGGGGGCCTTATAAGCAAGGAGAGAAAATCGTAGTTCCACACCACATTGCTGTTTTTTTACTCTGTAAAGGAGTAGCAAAAACCATATAAGTTAAAAAATTTAAACTCAAGAACACATGTTTAATATATTAAACATAAACTAAAAATTCGATTTTAATGAACTTACAAAAAGAATACGAAAAACTTTATCAATATTGGCTTAACGAATTTCAACAGAAAGACTTAACAGAGTTTAATAATGAAATTTTTAATCACTTCAAAAAATCAGTAGATTATATCAATGATTATCAAGAGAATAATATGAATGAAATAAAGATTCGTCTACTACAATCTTATAAAGATAATTTCAATTATTTGTTTACTGATCTTTTGAAAATGAGAGAACTCAAAATAACACATTCGGCATTAGCTCTTAAAGAAATTAATTTAGATAACATTATTGAAGCTGAAAAATTACTTTATGAAAATTTAGTGAGTTCAGTTAAAGGATACAATAAATTAAAAGCAGTTTCTATTTATGAGGAAGAACCTCCTCAAATAGATAAAATAATTGAACCAGAGATAGAAATAAAATCTGTAGTTGAAAAAGACTTAATATTGAGTGATGAGAAATCGATAAAAATCTCTAAAAATGAAGGGCAGACTGAACAAAAAAAATTCAATTATACTCTAGTTAGATTTATAAAGAAGACACCACCACTGGTAGGTGTTGATCTTATAAATTATGGACCATTTGAAGCAGAAGATGTTGCAAATTTACCAGAAAAGAATGCAAAAATTCTCATATATGAAAAATTTGCTGAAAAAATAGAAATCAATTAAATTTATTTAAACTTCTTGTCAAATTCTTCTTTAAAATACTTTAGTCGATATTTTGCATATTTGTCTGTTAGAGAAAACTTTGGAGGTCTTGGATTTATTAGTTGACCACCACAATATCGACATTTTGACTCAGGATTGTGTAATCCATATTTGCCACATTCTTTACATTTTTGAAGATATTTAGTCATACTTAATACCAACGAATTCAACTATTAATCTCTAATAAACTCAAATGTGCCATTATATTTCTCAGCATTTTGTTCAATAACTTCTAAAGCGTCAGATAAAATATTTTCAGCATCTAGATAATCTTTTGACACGATTTCTAATCTATAAAATGGAGCTGCAATATAATTGATATTAATATTACGACTCATTTTTGAATCGATTACTTTCAGTGCTTGCAATAATGATTCCTTGATTTGCTCTATCCCATTTTCTGATGTAAAAGATAACTTAACTTTTCCAGAAATGCTCACAGTTGAGATACTAACATTTTCATCTACAACTTTTAACAAAGCGGTTTTTATATCATCTGTAATATCATTTATATTGGACAGAATTTCTTCTCCATTTTCTTTGAGGTTTTCAATAGCTTCCTGATATGAATCAAATAATTCCAAAACAGGAAAGCCGACTTTATCGTAAGCTTGTTCTAGAGTCAAATCTATACCTTCAGTTTCAGTGAGAAATTGCAATAAATTCTCAAATTTTAAAGCATATTTCCATTCTTTCATTCGATTTTCTTTTTGAGCTGAATTTACTTTCCTTAATGAAAGATCTACATGTCCTTTTTCTTGATCAACCCTTAAAACGCGAAGAACAACTCTTTGACCAACCCGTACATAGTTTCTTATGTTCTTGATCCAACGTGAGCTTATTTCTGATATGTGTATCATTCCTCTGGCGCACTCTTCGGAATTCAATCCTTCAAAATCAATTAAATCTACATAGACATATTGTTTTTCCACCTGTGTTACCTTAGCAACTACGAAACTGCCTTCCTTCGGAAATTTTGTTCTACTTTTTACCATTGTTTTGATAAGTATATAATTTATTATTTAATTTTTATTAATTCTTATTTAATTTTAACGATCTATAATTTTTTATTTTTTTCATCTTTATCATAAAAAAAGTAATAAAAAAGTGATTAAAAGATCTCTCCCAATTGGTTTATTCATAATAAATGGGCTCTAAAAGCCGGTATAAGAAAAAATATAGCATATGTGGTAAATAGAGCTATAGATTATGGATTTCATTGGGTTTATAATAATAAAGATAACGGAGAAATTGAAAATACCAATGAGAGTAACTTTTTCAAACAGTTAAGATATTTTAGTGAAAAAAATAAATATAAGAAAGAATACATTAAAGCTCTTTATTTGCATCATCTATTAGATTTTTTTAAAGAAACTCATGTGAATATTTCTGATATTGATTTAGTATTTGAAAAATTCTTACAAAATAAAGTTATAATCGAAATCTCTGATTCTGACGGTAACCAAATAAATTTTCGAGAAGAATTAGAAGAAATTTTCAATTTATTAAAAGATAATAGAAAAGAATTATATGAGGATATAAAGTGAGATTATCCTTTTATAGTACAGTTTAAAGATATTGATATAACCAACCAATATCCAATTCCTCTAGCTTTATTTTAGTGGGTATACCCTTATTATTCCAACCCATCATTTCGTAATAAATTTGTACAGCATTTTCAAATTCTTCTGATTTTAATGCTGTTTCTGCTAATGCTCCCGATCTATGAGGTTGGAAAAACCTTTGAGGCACACAGTCATCTTTTTTACTGAATCCCTCTCTAATATTAAAAATTCGTGCCATTGTTATGATTCTTTCACCAACTTTCATCATTTCCCATGTAGTAGTATACCAACCAGTCACAGATCTAACAATCTCAGGGACATCGACATAATCCCATGGTAAGAAATAACAAATCAATAATGCATTATACAAATTTCTCCAATTGCTATAGTAAGCTAATATTCGAACTTTTTTAGCACTTAAATCATTCATATCGATAGGCTCTAAGATTCCAATTGCACTATGGAGTGGTATTGCTCTTTCATTCGCAAAAGAGTTATCATGTATATTTGCCATATGTTCTGCACCTGTTGGTGAAATAGCATAACCAATCCCTAATCCCGGTTTTAATCGAGGTTCATGCATTGGTATCTCTTGACCTTTGACATGCATAGCAAACTGCGGTGCTCCGTTTTTTATCTTTTCAGCAGCTCTTCTAACCCCTTCTGCTAAAATATCTCCTAATCCTTCACGTTTTGCTATCATCTCAGTCATCTGAACCATAGCTTCTCCATTTCCAAAATTCAATTTAATTCCATTTGTATCTTTTTCAGATAAAATTCCATTCTCATAACATTCCATTGCAAAACCAATAGAAACTCCTGTAGAGATTGTATCTAATGAGTACTTATTGCAAAGTTCATTTGCTTTGCAAACTGCCTTTATATCATCTATTCCACAATTGGATCCAAATGCAGCTATTGATTCATATTCAGGACCACCATACTTCGGATCTACTTTCCAAGGCTCTCCAATATTCACAACTTTTTTACACTGAATTGAACACGCATAACAGGCTTCCATTGTGAGATTAATTTCTTCTTTCATGATACTAGGATCTAAAGCTTCTGCTCCTGAAAAATCACCATCTCTAAAATTCCTAGTTGGGAGATTTCCTGATTTGGCAAATTGCTCCATTATCCCTCCTCCTGTACCATGCTTAAAGTAACCAGAAACTGATTTATATGCCAATTCATTAAATTCTTTTATTTTTTCTCTTAATTTATCCTTATTGTGAACCTCAAGTTTCTTATGACCTCTTACAGCTATAGCTTTCAAATTTTTAGAACCCATAACAGCACCCATTCCACTACGACCCGCAGCATTTCTTAAATCATTTATAACACAAGCATATCGTACTAATCGTTCTCCTCCAGGACCAATTTGAGCAACACGGATAAATTTGTCCTCTAATTCTTTTTTAATTAATGCCTCCACTTCACCCGTAACTTTACCCCAAAGATGATTTGCATCCTTTATTTCAGCCTCTCCATCCTGTATCCATAAATATACTGGATTTTTCGCTTTACCTTCAATTATTATTGCATCAAATCCAGCATGCTTCAACTCGGCTCCCCAATGCCCACCAACTTCAGCTTCACCAAATCCACCTGTTAATGGAGATTTAGCACCAACGCTATTTCTTCCAGTTCCAGGAATTGCATAACCTGTTAATGGTCCCGTAGCAAATATTAATTTGTTTTCAGGACTTAGAGGGTCAATTCCTGCTTTCAATTCTTTTAAAAGGTAATAAACCACGAATCCTTCGCCGCCAATATATCGACGATAGAAAACATCATCAGGATGTTCTATTGAGGTTTCCTGATTTGTTAGATCCACTCTAAGAATATTTCCGCTATATCCATTTACCATTTATATCCCCTTTTTTTAATTAATTTTAGACTTTATTTAGTAAAATTTCAACTCGTTTATATTTCTTATTTTATTAAAAATCCATTTACGTTAGTAAACAATAATGAATATTCTTCCAAAATTATGATAGATTAATCAAAGGGATATTTTCCTAGTCTAGCTCTTGGATCAGTTTTTAATCTTTCTCTATAAAACGCATAATCCTCACCCATGTAAGCGTTATCGATCAGATCAAATGGTCTATTATCTAAAATCTCGTCAATTTTTTCTAGAATATCTGTTGGTAAACTTACCTCTAAAGCTTTAAGATTTTCATCTATCCTTTCAGGATGTCTGGTTCCAATTAAAGCGGAACTAACTAATGGATTACTTAAAACCCATGCATAAGCGAGTTGTGATAATGTTATATCCATTTCCTGAGCAATTTCGGACACTTTTAAGAATTTTTCAAACTTAGAAGGTTCGAGCTTTTGATTCTCATCTCCTATGTATCTTAAAAGTGGTTTAATTTCTTGTTCATGAAGGTCTTCAATATTTTTCCCTTTATACTTTGAAGTGAATAGACCATCAGCTAATACCTTATATGCAATTAAACCAATTCCAGTATATTCTATAGTATAAGGGAGTTCATACTCACCACTAAACCTCATCAAAAGATTATATTTAGCTTGATCGCAAACTGGACCACGTAAACCTAAATTTTTAGCTATTCCATAAGCTCTCTCCAGCTGAGCAGCAAACCAATTTGAAGTCCCCCAATAAAGAATCTTACCTTCATCAATTAAATCATTCATTGCTCGTACTGTTTCTTCTAAGGGTGTACTATAATCATATCTATGACAATAGTAAATATCTAAATAATCTATATTCATTCTTTCCAAAGTCTTATCAATAGCTTCTGAAATATGCTTTTTACCTAGTCCTCGATCATTAGAGTTTACACTCATTGCAAAGAAAACCTTACTTGCCAAAACAAACTCAGATCGGTCATAATCTTTTATAAATTCTCCAATTATTTTTTCTGCAGGACCAAATCCTCCATATATATCTGCACAATCAAAATGATTGATTCCTCTCTCCCAAGCTTTATTAAGACATAAAAATGCTTCCTTTTTTGAAACCGGGTTATCAGTTGCATTCCATTGAGCACCTCCATAAAATAACGAGCCAAGACCTAATTCAGATACATACATTCCCGACCTGCCTAATTTTCTAAACTTTATGATATCTCAATCCTCCCTTTTAAACAAAATCTTTACTTATTATATAACACTTTAAGTTATTTTCTAAACATCTGCGAATAGTTCATTAATTTCATTTACCATATTTAAGGATAAGGGCCCAAATTCCAATGTTCCTGCGTTTTCTTCAATTTGCTCAACGGTTTTTGCTCCTGGTATTGGAATTATAGTCTCACTAGCAGCCAATAGATAACCAAGTTGTCCTTGAATTAATGTTCTATCATCTTCTTTCAATATTTCCTTTAACTTTTGGAGTTTAATTGTAATTTTCTTATATCGTTCCTGAGAAAAATCCACTCCAGCTAGCATATGATCATTTGCAATGCTAGTGTGTTCATTATATTTCCCAGTTAGTATGCCAGAGGCTAAAGGACTTCTTATTAAACCAATTAGATTTGTTTTTTCGCAAAGTTGTATCATTGGAAAGTTATGAAGTGTGATATTCATTGCGAATTGCACTGAATTACAATTTTTACCTTTCGCAAAAATCTCCATACGCTCTGGATCATCTGTACTCCATCCATATCCACCAATTAATCCTTCTTCTACTAATTCTTCTAAAATTATTTGTACTTTCTTAGAATCATCAGGATCATGTTGACTAGAATGCAATTGATAAATATCAATAAAGTCTGTCTGAAGGCGCCTCATACTAGCTTCCAATGCGCTATGTATGTACTGAGGACTTGTTTTTTTACCATCTTTGGTAAGTGGATTTCCCTCTTCAAAAACACTTCCAAATTTAGTGGCAATTACAATATCATCTCTATAGCCTTTCAATGCCGTTCCAAGAACTTTTTCACTTCTCCCTACTCCATATATGTCTGCTGTATCAAAAAGGTTAATTCCAAGCTCTATTGCCTTATGAATAGTATCAATTGATTCTTTATCGTTTACTTTTCCATATGCTAGATTAGATCCATCAGATCGCATAAAAGGACCACCAAGACCAAAACATCCCATCCCTAAAGCACTTAAAGTTTTCTTACTTCCCTTAAGTTTACGCTTTACCATAAAATCACACTTTTTTAAAAAGAGGTTGGTATATTGATGATTAAAATAATAGAGGTACTGAGTTAATTTAT
>CP070831.1:2757813-2766351 GCA_020344955.1 Promethearchaeota archaeon
GGTCTGCGTCTGCATGCGACTAACCCAAGCTTATCGCAGCTTGCCACGCTCTTCATCGGTGCCCAAGCCAAGATATCCACCAAATAGCGGAGGCGTATTGGCGTCTAATCGAGGAAAGATTCAGATTGCTTGCATAAGGGTTTGCGTATTCGGAATCGGTAATGAAATTGAGTATTTGAAATGAACACTCAAAATCATTAATAACGATTTGAGACGAAATTAAGAAGACATAATTTACAAAGGGAGTATGTTCCTATGAGCATAATTTTCATGCTTGGCGTAGCTTATCGTTTCCCGTATCATCTCAATCATGGGGTACTTTATGCGCAGTACTGCGAAAAATCTTACATATAAGTGTCTTTGTTTCAAATTCTCGCATAGTTCGCCATATGAGGTGTACTTCCACGAGGCGTTGCCAATTAAAGGTGTATATCATCCGTGTAGGATGAGATATTTTCTCACCGATAATTATCAATGGTATAACTACCATCGACGAAATATTAGAGTAAATCCTTGATTAAAAATTTTATGGTCTATTTTCATAATCTATCAAAAACTTTAAAAGGGAGATAAATGCTTTGTAGCGTGGTTGAATAAGTGGTTAATAATTGGTGGTATAATAAAAAAACTTAAGCAGGTTAAGAGAGTAAATTAGAAAATATAGTAAGTTTTAAAGTTTAATTATGAATACCATAAATTATTGATAATAGACCAGTAGTATTTCGAAGGGATAGGAGAAATTGTAATAGAGTACAAGAGAATGACTAAAGACAAAGTGTTAATAGGTACATCTGGATGGGGGTATGATGAGTGGGTTGGTCCTTTTTATCCAAGAGGTTTAAGAAAAGAAGACTATTTATTGTATTATTCTGAGATTTTTTATACGAATGAGATAAATACAACATTTTATAATATTCCTCCAAGAAGTATAGTGGAGAATTGGGTTAATAAGACACCGGATAATTTTCTATTTTCAGCTAAAATTCCTCAGTCTGTAACTCATGAGCATAAATTGAATGTAGATTTATGCTTAGATGATTTAGACTACTTTTTAAGAGCTATGGAACCGCTGATTGAATCCAAGAAGTTATTATCATTTTTAATTCAATTACCACCTTATTTTAAGAGAGATGAGCATTTTGATAATTTAAAGCAGTTTATAAACAATTGGCCAGGAGATCATAGAAAAAGCGATTATTTTTTAGTCATTGAGTTTAGAGATAAGTCATGGATGAATAAGGAGGTATTTAATTATTTAGAAGATAATTATTTGACGTATTGTGCTGTGATTGAGCCGTTATTACCACCAAGAATGGATGTTACAAATTTGGCTCTTGCTTATATTAGATTTCACGGTTTTGGAAAGAATATTTGGTTCGATTATTTTTTTACAGAAGAAGAAATAAAGAAATGGGTACAGCCTATGCGAGAAGTAATTCAAAAATCAAATAAAGTTGGAATTTATTTTAATAATCACTTTTCGGGTTATGCTGCGAAGAATTCTTTAATGTTAATGAAAGAGTTAGGTCTAAAACCAAGAAATTCACCAGAACACGTAAGTATTTTAGAGATTAAGAAAAAATCTGGAGCATTATC
Organism: Promethearchaeota archaeon; assembly: GCA_020344955.1. Classification (GTDB taxonomy): domain Archaea; phylum Asgardarchaeota; class Lokiarchaeia; order Sigyniarchaeales; family SOKP01; genus Loki-b32. The sequence continues at coordinate 2,759,410 of CP070831.1, forward strand.
AAAAGGGCAAGTAGGATTAGACAAATTTTTGAAATAAAAATGCATAAGCTGCAATGAATTTTGACTAAAAAAGAATTAAGAATTGGGTTTATCGGAGCTGGTTCTATAGGAAGTTTATTTGGTGGGTATTTAGCAGATATCAAGTCTGATATCTATTCAATTAGTGTAATATTTTTTTGCAATAAAGCCCATGCTGATGAAATAAACAAGAAAGGGTTAAAATTGTATATAAATCAGCAAACTAGGGTAATTGAAAACATTGAAGCTTATGAAAATGAACAAATAATTAAAGATAAAACAGTAGAAGATCCTTCTTTTGAGTTTGATTTTTTATTTCTAACAACAAAGGCATATGATAGTGAAGCGGCTATAATTCAGTATAAAAATCTAGTTGAAAAAAGTAAATGGTTGGTAATTTTACAGAATGGAATCGGCAATGAGGATATTGTTATTCCATATTGTCAAAAGTCAAAGATTTTAAGGGTTGTGACTACAAATGGAGCATTGTTAGAAAAACCGGGTCATATAATTCATACGGGTCATGGGATAACCAAAATTGGTTTTCCTTACTTGGATGAGCTCGAAATAGAAGAGAAATTGATACAGCAAGGAAAGGAATTTTTAATTCTATTGAATGATCTTATGAATTTAGCAGGATTAGAGACTGTTGTCGTTGAAGACATAATTAGAGAGAGTTGGGAGAAGGTTATAGTTAATATAGGAATCAATCCTTTAGGTGCTTTAACTCGTTTAACTAATGGGGAGCTATTAAAAAATAATGGATTGAAGGAGATTATGAGAGAAGCGATTAATGAAGCAATTCAGGTTGCAGAAATGAAAAATATTAAACTTTCAAAAAAGGATTATGTCGAAATTACACATGAAGTTGCCAGAAAAACTGCGGAAAATAAGAATTCCATGTTACAAGATATTTTGAATGGACAGCTGACCGAAATTGAATTCATGAATGGTAGAATCTTGAAGTATGCTAAAGAATTAGGTATAAAGGTTCCATATAATAAGACATTAACACATTTAGTAAGAGGATTGGAGAGTTCAAGAAGGTAGATTTATGCAATACTCAATGTCATATAATATGCATTTTCACCATCTCGGTAATAATTCTTTTTAATTCCTTCAATTTTGTAATTGAATTTTTCATACAATCTAATTGCTGTGTAATTTGAGACTCGAACTTCGAGAACGTATTCTTTAATTTTATGCTTTTTAATAGCAGTCATACTATTTGATAATAAAACACGTGCAATTCCTTTTCTTCTGTAGCCTTCAGAAACGGCAATTGAGACTAGATGTGCTTTATTGATATATTTTAGACTGTGAGGAGAAGGTGTTTTTTCGACTCTCCACATTATATACCCAATTATTTTACCATTTTTATTTTGAGCTACTAAAAAGCTCTCTGGAAACTCATCAAGTATACTTTTATAGAAAAAATAGGGGTAATCTTCTGGTAATTCTTTTTCATTTATTTCAATTACGGCATCCAAGTCTTCTAATTTACATCTTCTTACATAGATTTGTGGATCGTTTATAGCATGATTATAGATATTAGGCTCAGTTTCTTTATTTGTAGTCATTGTATTTAATGGTTAGGAATTTGTAAATAAAAATAGCCTTAATAATATATGGAATATAAAATTAAAAACTTTTAAGCTTTTATGAATCAAAAGATCTAAGTAAGATCACAATTTTACATCTTCTAATGCTTTTTCTTTCTGCTTATTGATGTATTCAATAATCAAATCGAGGGTATTTTGAATATTCAGTTTATTATTGTAGTTCTTTATAATTTCTTCTAGTTGCTTTTTATCCAATTTTTTTAACTCTTTAGCTTTTTTTATCATTTCGGGTATAACTCTTACTATATTATCAACTATTGTAATATCTGCCCATAAGGATGTTCTACTTAATGGATTTAAATCGACGGCTATTACTTTTTTATTAAGTTTTTTTAAAGCTTCTGTACGATCTCCATCTTCTAAAGGAACCATGATAATATCGGCCTTAGCGATTAATTCTACTTTTCTTCTACTACTTTCAAGTCCCTCAAGCTCAATCATTTTATCTTCATTGATTCCTTTAATATCGGCAGCTCCGGCTTTCGTTAGAACATCTTCGATTGCTTTAATTCGTCCTTCTTTATGGTAAAATAAATTGATTTCGAGAGGGATATTTAACAATTTTGATAAAGTTACAAGTTCATTAGGGACTAAAGCAGCAACATTACCATTTACACTAATAACTGGTTTCTCAGCTAATAATAATGCTGCTATGGCAGCTTTTATTGCAGATCGTGCGGTTTTAGTTGTTTTTTCACCTAAAATATAATCAAAACATTCACCTCTACCATGAGCTATCAATCCCGCCTCAGCAACTACTAAATTTTTCATACCATCGATTATTTTATGCCGAAATTTTAAACTTTGATATCGTGGGTGAGAATCAGGGACACTATTGTTTTGTTTTTCATTCAGAGCCATAAAATTTCACATCTATTAAATAAAGTTCTTTATATACATTGGTATAAAGAAAAAATATTAATTTTTTGTATAATTTTTAAACTTTGTTGATGGTTATGAGTGCAGTTGCGAAGAAGAAATCAAATGATTTGAAATTATATAGAACAAAACAAAAAATTGATGAGCTTAAAAGTAAAAGAGGATTTCATACAGAATTAATTTCATTATACATTCCTCATGATAAAAAAATTTCAGATGTAACAAATTACTTAAAGAATGAAATTAGTGAAAGTCAAAATATTAAATCAAAATTAACCAGAAAGAATGTATTAGATAGTATTAATAGTCTCTTGGGACAATTAAAAAACATAAAAGAAATTCCAGAAAATGGTTTGGTTATGTTTTCCGGGGCAATACCTCAAAATAATACCCCTGGTACAGAAAGAAATGAGTTGACATTTGTAGAACCTCCTGATAAAGTAAATACGTTTAGGTACCACTGCGCAAGCGAATTCTTGTTATGGCCATTGGAAGACATGCTTACTCCTAAGGAGAGTTACGGCTTATTAGTAATTGGTCGTAAAAAATCTGCTTTGGGTTATATCAAAGGAAACACGGTTAAAGTAGTAAAAGAATTTAGTTCAGGAATTGGTTCAAAACATGGAGCAGGGGGTCAATCACAGAGAAGATTTGAAAGATTAAATGAAGAAGCAGAAATTGCTTTTTATCGTCGAATTTCTGATGTTGTTAATGAATATTTACTAGGAATTGAAGATCTACAAGGTATTTTTATTGGGGGTCCTGGTCCTTCAAAAGATATATTTGTGAAAGAGCAAAGATTAGATTACAGATTACGAGATAAAATTCTAGATGTTGTAGATATCGGGTATGGTGGTGCTGAAGGGATTCGTGCATTAATAGAAAAAGTTAAAGAACAAATGGAAAATGTTAAGTATATTCGTGAAAAAGAAGTTATGCAACGTTTCATGAAAGAAATCTCTAGTGAGTCAGGATTAGGCACCTATGGATTAGAAGAAATACAAAGGGCATTGAACTATGGTGCTGTAGATAAACTTTTACTTTCTGAAAAGTTAGATACTCATGAAGTCAAATTAGGATGTTCAAATTGTGATTATACCGAAAATAGAACTTTAAAGGAACGATTATTAGATCAATCTAGAGGAGATATTCAAGAAGAAAGTTGCCCAAATTGTAGTTCAAATTCATTTAAAATTCTCGAAATTAAATCAATAATTGAAGAACTTGGAGAAATAGCGGAGTCAACTGGTACGGATGTAGAAATTTTATCAACTGAAACAGAAGAGGGTGATATGTTATATAGTACTTTTGGAGGAATCGCAGCAATCCTACGTTATAAGATTGATTATTGATAAAGAATTCAGATAATTTTTTTTTAAAAAAGAGTAAAAAGGATTAGAATTTAAAATGGAATTAAAAGATCTGTTATTAAACTTACGAATCGTAATGTTCGGGGGGAAAGGTGGTGTTGGAAAAACTAGTTGCGCTGCTAGTTCAGCAATATGGGCAGCAGAACACGGAAGAAATACATTGATTATAAGTACTGACCCTGCTCATTCTTTAGGTGATAGCTTAGGAGTTGAATTAGCACCTGGAATTCCGACACCAATTGAACATATAGATAATTTAACAGCTTTAGAGATTAATCCAAAAGCTAATATAGCAGAATTCAAAGGCTTAACAGAAATAAATCCCATGGAAGAAATGGGAATGGGAGATATGTTAGAGGGAATGCCCATGCTAGGTGATCTGGAAGATTTAACTTCAATGAACCCTCCAGGGATAGATGAAGCTATAGCTTTCGCTAAAATTTTAGAATTTATTGAGACCGAACACGATTATGATTTAATTATTTTTGACACTGCTCCTACAGGACATACTTTACGATTTTTAGGGTTACCAGAAACATTATCTGGTTGGATTGGAAAGCTTATAAAAATGAGATTGAGAATTGGTAAGATGTTTGGAGCTATAAAAAGAATGTTTACTCGTGAAGAAAAGAAACCAGATAATTCTTTAGAAGTGTTAGAAAGGTTAAAACAGTCGATAATTAATGCAAGAGACGATCTTACAAATCCTATTAAAAATTCTTTTATTATAGTAATGATCCCAGAGGAAATGGCAATTTTTGAAACAGGACGATTATTGAATGAATTAATAAAGTATGAAATTCCCGTTTCAAACATTATTGTGAATCAATTATACCAAGACAATACAGAATTATGTGCTTTCTGTAAAAGTAGGCGAGAAATGCAGCATAGGAATCTTAATAAAATAACTGAAATATTTGAGAAAAAATTGCATAAGATCTTGATTCAAGTTCCTTTATTTAGGGAAGAAGTGAGAGAGTACGATAAATTAAAGGAAATGGCTGAATACTTAATTAAGTAGAATTATTGATTAAACTCTTGTAGATAGTTGCAATAGCTACATAATTTCGCGTCTCCGCAAGGATAACTACATACTTGACATGAATTATAGCCTTTTTTTTCTCTATTGTAATAGAGAATTTTCGATAATTCTAAAAATCCATTGAGTAAATTAAATTCTATTTCAGGGCTATATTTCTTACATTCCTGAATGAAATCTAAAACTCTTTTTCTAATTATGGGATCCTTTTCTCTATAAGGACAATGTGAAGGATAATAATCTAATTTTTTAAGATTTGCATATAAGAAGATTTCTTCTTCGGGAATTCTCATTAAGGGAGATATCTTTTTAACATAATATTTTTTTATCAAATCACTTTCTTCTTTAAAAAAATACTGATTTCCAATAATATCTAAACGTTGATATAATATATTCATCAGATAAGTCTCTGCGAAATCAGTAAGGTTATGTCCCATTGCTAAGACATTCCCTCCTAATTCGATAGCTGAGTCATTTAATAATCTTCTTCTTATTGTAGCACAATAATTGCATGCATATTTATAATTAGGAGTTTTAATCTTTCTATTGATAATTTCATCTAGTGAAATCCCTATTTTTTCCTCAAATGATATAATCTGATGCTCGATATCATATTTATTACAAAAATCCTCTGCTTTTTTAATACTATTTTCTCTGTACGATTCTATCCCCTCATTTATTGTTAAAGCTGTGATTTTTTTAGAACCACGTCTTTGATTTTGAATCTTGTATAAATTGTAGAGAAGTGTAATCGAATCTTTTCCTCCTGAAAGCGCGACTATTACTTTATCTTTAGGTCTTAAAAATTGATATTTAGAGATAGTTTTATAAATATTTTTTTCAATATTTTTTTGAAAGCATTCTGAGCAGAGATGTTCTCCAGAATATTTTCTTTGAATCACAATATTGTTATTACAATAGGAGCATTTCCCTTGTTTTAAAAATATATTATAATTACTCATAAAAGTCATATTAAAAAAAAATAGTTAAAAATTAAATCCAGAATAGAACTCCACCAAATTTAACAAATGACAAAACCACATTCCCTAAAACAATAAATAACGTGAAATATCGGAGAAAATTTAGGATTGGCTTTTTAACTTTTTGTTTTTCATCGTACCAATATTCGTAAGAAATCTCAATTAATGTATCTTCTTCTACATTTATTGGTTCAGGAAGATCTAAAGCAATAGTATCTTTGAATCCATCACCAATGTGGTCAATTAACTTGTATTTATCTTCAGCTAGAACTATTTCGCTTTGTTCTCTAAAATCTGCCTTATCATCAATAAGAAATTTAATATAATCTACATTCTTTACTCTAATTTCAGAAAGGTATATCTCATTATCATCCTTCTTGTATTTAACTTTTTCTTTTTTCTTCTTTGTAGTTGTGAAGTCTTGTCCAACACCCCAATCCAGGACCTCTTTCACCATCCTATCGCCATCGAAAACAGGTAATGGGAGGACATTAAAGAGGGTAACACTGAAGGCGATAAGAAAAAGCCAGAAAATTTCTCTTAACCAAAATTCTGGCCAAACATTAGTAAAAAATTTAGCAAAAGCGTTTTTATGCATAAAATAAGAATTTGTATAAATACCAATTTTCACTCCTATTGCGCTAACATTCAATACATGAGTAATCAATGTGTCTGTAGTAAGATTAATCGAATTTAAATTATAAGTTTTAAGTACTTTCTCCAGTGTATCTCCACTAGTTTGATTTATCAGAACTCCATTAACTTGAATTATTTTATCTCCAGGGTTTAAATCTGTATTAAAATTATTTCCACCTTCAGTCTCAGAATAAATTCTACTTATTTCGATTTCTGAATTTGAGATATATTGCCATCCAATTCCAATATTATAACGAGGTCCTAAGGTTATATTTTTCAGCGAATAACTGTCAGTGCGAGGATTATATACTCTAAATGTTAAATTATCTCCTATTGAACATTGTAGCAATGTTTGATTATTTAAAACATTAGTTAGGGATCTTCCAGCATAGTTATCA
>CP070831.1:2766451-2775281 GCA_020344955.1 Promethearchaeota archaeon
AAATCCTAATCCATTAATTTATAGACGATAATAAGAGAAAGAAAAAAATTTACTCAAGTTGCCGTCCTATACCATAATATATTAAGTATAAAGCAATTAGATTAGGTAAAGATATTAATGACCAAATAAACCTAAAGCTATCATCGTTTAATGTGTTAGAAAGGGATGTTCCATAATAAAGAAAGAAGTAAGCCGATATTCCAATTACAAAATATTTCCATTTCTTTCTTAAATATTCACTTTCGAATTTTATAAATATTTTTATCGAAAAATAGATTGTAGGAATAACAACTATGCTGCTACAGACTATTAAAGAGTAAATAAAAAAGAGGAAATTCCAGTTAGGCTTCCAATCTGTACTTTCATTTATAATTATTCCATTAGGAATAAATAAAAGCCCCAAAATTAATAATCCAAAAATAATAAGTATAAAAACTTGTACTTTCAATTTGATTTGTGTAGGAGGTTTTGCTAGAATGAGTATAAAAATCAGAAGAAATACCAATGAAAAGCAAAAAAGATAATAAGTTAGAAAGTGCAGAATGAATACTATTTTATTAATAAAAATATTCGCATAAATCATATTTATTATACCTCCGATTGTAGTACAGAGATAAAAGCTACTAAGGTAAATATGTATTGATTTTTTTCCTCTTTTCAACACAATATATGCCATATACAAAAAAAATAGATCAAATAATCCTTGTACTACATATATTTGAATAATTCTAGAAATATCCATTACATTTAATCCCCATATTTTAATAAAGAGAGGGATATTTATTTTTTCTTAATTTAAATTAAGATGTTACCATGGTAACAACTAATAAATTCTGCATATATAAAAAGTAAAAAATAAAAATAATTTTAGATCTAAGAAATCTTATTTTTCACGCCATTCTTGACCACAGCGACCGCAACGATATTTCTTCCCATAGACGCGAGGATAATCACTGATTATATTGGTTTTATCTGTAGATTCATGAATCATATTCTTATTTTCTTCTCCACAACTTGGACACTTCCTACGCCCCTCATCTCTCTCGATGGTTAATAAACCACTTGATTCTTCACCCATTATAGATCTTCCAACTCCATTCTTATTTTTTAATATTATGGATAAAAGATTATCCAATATGGCATTTTTAATAATTATACTTTAAATTGTTTCTTATTGTTTTTATAAGTTTTTGATTTTCATACTTTTTTATCTTATTCCTTGCTCTTTTACTATGGAATTTTCAACAATTAAATTAAAGTCTTTCCATAATTCTTAGCTGTTTCAAATAATTCTGGGTTTGAATATTGAAATCTCAGAATGAAATCATTAAAAAGTGTATTGTAAATCTCATTTACATCCTTATCTTTATTAAATATCTCAAAACAATAGATCAATCCCAGATCTTTTGTTGTTTTTTCTAATTGAAATCTACTTATTTTAAATCTTTTAGAAGTAGGTATGCTTAGTATATGTTTAAGATCCATACCAACTAAAACAGATAATCCTTGAAATAAAAATATTTCATTAAAATCTTCTACCACATATTTATTTATATTATTTAACGAATTTGGGTCATGCAAATTAAGTGCTAAAATTATTATATCAAGTTTATCTATCTTTTCAAAAGCATAAATAAGATTTTCAATGGTTTTAGCAATAAAAATCTTAATTTTAATTGGTATTTGCTTAAAGATTATCAAAAAATTATGTATTTCATTAACAAGATAAGATTCTATAGCTTTTTTTTGTAAATTGTCAATAAATATTGTTTTTATTGGATTCCTTTCACCAATAATTCCAATCCTTAGGCTATAGGTAATCTTCTTCAATATATTCCATTTCAAAAATAATTATTATGGTACTTAATTTTCTATTATTAAATTAATTTAATAAATCATTTTAGTAGAATATTTTCCTTATTTAATGATTAAATCATTTTTAGAGTTTATTTTCAAATGTTTCCTTTATATTTGTCATTAATTTTTATGGTTATTATATGGAGTTTTTCTTTTGTACTAGTGGATATAGCTGTAGAATTTATCCCACCTTTATCCATCGCATTATATCGATTTATAATCGCCTCATTTAGTTTTTTGTTAATCGATATTTACAAAAGAATTAAGAAAAAGAATGAAAAAAATTCTATTAATGAAGAAATTATTATCAATAAGTTTTCAAGAAATGAATGGATTCTAATGATTCTTGCAAGCTTTACAGGAATATCTTTATTTTTCCTTGCCCAATATACTTCAATCCAAATAATTGGTCCCTCTCTTCCTGCTCTGTTTGTATGTTTAATAACCCCAGTAATAATAACTATTCTCGCGTTAATTTTTTTTAAAGAAAAATTAAATCTTCTTAAAATTTTGGGGTTTATTATTGCTACTATGGGGAGTTTTTTTCTTGTAACTGGAGGAGACATTAGCAAACTTACTCCAGAATCTCCTAATTTCATTGGTTACTTATTTGCTTTAACAACTCCAATATTATGGGCAATATATTCTACAGTCACTAAAGTGATATCAAAAAGAATTTCAAGCAATACTATGAATAAAGTTATTGCTTATATAGGAACAATTGAACTTTTCCTTTTTGTATTAATTAGTGGTGAACTCGCCATTTTCGTGCAAAACATATTTAATATCTCTCTATTTCTTAGTGCGGTATATCTAGGAATTGGTTGTTATGTAATAGGTTATTTAATTTGGCAAAATTCCCAAAAGAACTTAAAATCATTAAAAGTTGCTTCTTTCTTATATATTGAACCTTTTCTTACATTATTGTTTTCTTTAATGCTGCAAAGAAGCGAATCAATTGTATTATGGAATATCGTTGGGGGAATTATAGTACTAGTTGCTGTTTTAATCATTAATTATGAAAAAAAGAATTAGAAATAAATTAAATTACTCTATTTTTAAAAGCTTTTTTACCCAACCTGGTAATATAAATCCAAAATAGTAAAATGTACTTGAAAGCATCATTAATGTTCTGAAGATAATTAGAGTTATAGGAGTTAATGGAAGAAATCCATCACCAATTCCACCAATCGCGAATAAATTGAACGAAATAAGTAGAAATCTTCCTTTCCATTTTAATACGGGATTCTCTCTTTCCTTCAATGAAGCAAAAGCAAAATCATTTCCTGTAATAGTACTTACAAGTAGAGAAAAAGCAAGGAAAACTAGTGTGAAGCCTTTAAAATCTATATCAATAGCACTTTCTTTAATACCTATTAATCCTTGTACTGGAGCGCCTGCTGCAAAAAATAAAAAATAAAATTCATATATATAAAATGCTATTGAGAAACAAATTATTATCCATGTAACTATACTTTTATATTTCTTGTGTAAAGCAGGCATATAGATTTGAATCCATGATAACAACGCGATTGGTACTCCTATAGTTCCTATTAAAACGTAAGCAGGATATATTATTTCTTCTTTTGTGATTAACCAGTATATAAATCCTAAACCTGATGGATACCAAGGGCTCATTGTAAATATAATGGCTAAAAAGAAATAAAATAAGACTTTTTGTTTTGTTTTAATGTATTTATATAAAACAATTCCACCGTATAACCATGCTATAGCGACAGCTAAAAATCCAAAAATCCCAGATAATTGATATAAGCCATCCAAGGGTACTGACAATAACATTAAATTCACTTTGGAGGTTTTAATTTAGAATATTATAATTAATACAGAGTTATGTTTTTGTATTAATAAATATAGTTAATATCTTGTTTATATATTCTCTAGAAAGATACTAATAACCACCTATTTAACAAAAAAACATATATAGATATTATTTATACTATAGTTAAAATTGTCAAATTTATTAAAATTATGAGGTGAAAATAAACTGCCAAGACGTTATTATGCAAAATCTAAAAAAACTTATGCAAAAGACCAGTCTTTCGATCAAGATCAAGTAGGTGAAGAAAAAGAACGTTATTTAATCAGTGTAGAATTGATGAGCTTAAAGACGCTAAAAGATTATGATATTCTAGGGTGGCGGGGTGAATTTTACTTTAAAGTAGACGGCGAAAAAACCTTCAAGGCGAGATGGCCAAATAAAGGCACTATTAAACTACAAAGAAATCAAGAATTTACTTCAAAAGCCGATATGTCGTTATGGAGTCAATTTAAAACTGTGCGAGCTGATGAACCTGCTATAGCGAAAGTTAGAGTTATACTAAGAGAAAAGGATCACATGAAGAGGAATGAAACTATAGCTGAACAAGAATATGAAATAAAACTTCCTTCAAAAACGGAATATGTGGTTCTACAAGATCCAAAAGAAAATACAAAAGCTAAACTACGAATTCAAGCAACCAGAACAAGATATTAAATTATTATTTTTATTCTTTTTTTATTTTTTTATCCTAATGTGAATTTTTCATATGCAGAAATACATGGATGATTATCAGTAACCCAAAACTCCTTTTTGGTGGGAAGAACAATTATTGATCCTAAAGTTCCTGCAGCAGGGCCATGGGTACAAACTGTAAAATCATCTGGTTCTCTGTTGTCATGATCACTTAAAATTGCTTTGAAAGTCTCAAAGGAAATTTGACCTTTGCTTTTTTTTAATAACTCAATCTCTCTTTTATAACGTCTTATAGGAGATTCAATAGGATTTATGTCCATATCATCCATTTTAAACCTCACATAATCCGGTAAATTCGCATCTTTAAGTTCTTCCGTTTGGTAATGATTCGTGTGGGCTAAAATTCCATCCAAAGGTCGACGAATTGCATGGCGAGTACTCGTCGTTTCAATAACACATATATCACCAGAGGTATCTATAAGTCCATAATGACAACCATTTGCCCTTTTAGGAAATTTTATTATAACATCCATTGCCTCTTGAGTTGTTGCACATGTTTCTAAAACTTCTTGAACTATAAAAGTGCCTGGTACACCCTTTAATCTAAAATCAAGAGGTTCTTTTTTCCAAGAGCGCCCATAATTATAGCCAATTGCTAAACCTTTTTCATTTAGACCCATATGACTGCCTATTAGAGGATATTGGGTGAAATTTATATTTTTAAAACCGTTATCTGGATGTTCTTCACGAACAACTTGGAATGGTTGAAGAACATTAGGAAAATCATAGTTTCTACCAAATATCATCGAATTGTCTGAAGTAGCATCTGGAACTGCGAAAATCATTGAACATTCTTGGACTGGGGGATTTTTATAAAGTGATTTTGGATTTCCAGACATTACTTCAATAAAATGGGCACCATATAGTAATCTACTACTTATTCCAGATGCTTTACTTAGATTATCTATCTTCTCGTATTGATTGGGAAGTAATTGTTTTAAAGCGTTTTTTATGTTCCTTTTACCTATAATACCTAAACCAAGCTTAATTATTGAAAGCGGTATTAATTTTGAAGTAACTTCTGAAAACATTTTTGAGTGGAAAACAATATCAAACATATTATGAATTTTGTTTTTTAATTGCTCTCCTTGCTGGTATCCTCTCTCAGCTGGACTCCCTTCTATTTTAATAAAATCGACCATGATTAATTCTACAAAAAAGGGTTAAATTGATAATTTATAATTTTTTCTCTTGAATTCTTAATAATATAATTGCGATTACCACTATTGATAATGCAACAACAATTTAAATGATACCAATATTGGGAAGATCCTGTGTAATATCACCTAAAGCTAAGGAAATTACTAAGGTGGCTAATTCAAATAAAGCAAGATAATTGAGTATAACCAAAAATTTATTCTCTATTGCTGAAGATTTGGTATTAAGGGTACTTCTCTGCCTATTTAGGGTCTTTCTAATCCGTGTAATAACATCATCAGTGGCTTTAGAAAAAGTGAATCCATCCAACTTAAAAATTTAATCATAACTGATAAATCTTTTAAGAATATTTATGATATTTTAAAAAGAAATTATTGAAATTAGGCGAAAATATAATAACAAAAAAAGGTCTATAATTTTATAAAGTTCTAATTAATTATATCAAGGAGAAATTTTGAATTCTAGAGTTGAAATTGCCAGGTTAGAAGATGCTAAAGGGATTTTTAATGCTCTAAAGCAAAACCTTATTGAAATAAGAGATGTTGATGATCTCTCACAAAAGCATAGACAGAAATTAGAGGATGAAGGATTCTTACGGAAAGAAGTAGATATAAAATACTATAAGGAATTAATTGAAGATCCTGATATTGATGTTTATGTTGCGAAAACCGATAAGGAAAAAATTATTGGTTTTGCCAGCATTCATAGAAAAAAATTTAAAATAATTAAATTTCGTGATGTAGTTGGTAATCTCTCATTTGAGAATGAAAAATCAAAAGATTTGCTCCTAAATGAAAAAACTGAATTTGCTTATTTAGACCAAGTGAGTATTTTGCCGGAGTATAAACGCAAGGAGATAGGGACTATACTTTTCCAGGAGGCTTTATTAAAAATTAAAACTCCTATAGTTGCATTTATCGTTGAAAAACCAATATTTAATAAGGCTTCTATTTATTGGCATGAACATAATGGATTTGAGTTTTCTGCCATTAGTGAAGGTGAATATAAGGGGAAAAATTTCAAATTTCAAATCTTTATTCACTGGAATAATAAAACTAAAAATAAAATTTAGTTAATAACACTATTGTGGAAATTCTGCTAAATTAAAACAAGAACTCAATATTCTCACAGTAAATTGTTTTCACATTTTTTTATAATCAAATCATGGAGGTTTTCAATATTTTTTTGAAAGTCGAATGTATTAAATTCAACTCCTAATCTAGATTTCAAAAGCGTTGGTATATGTTCAGTTTTTACAAATACAGGTATAATTGGTATACCAGAAGCATCAGCAGCAGTCCATTCTTTTTCAACTGGTTTGGATTTTATTGCATTTGGTGAGCAAAAAAGGATGAAAGTGTCGCACTCCCCGAGGTTTTCATTCATATATTTTATTATATTATCTTTCATATCTTCTTGCCAATACATCACATCTTCAATATAATCAAGTTTCTCTAATTCTTCAGCCATTTTGCTGATTTTATAAATCTCCTCATCAACAGTTGCGTAACTCATAAAAATCTTTACTCCTCGTTTTTCATCTAACACGATTTTAGAAGGTATTTCCTTACTAATTAGGCTTTTTCCTGATACATCTTTAATTTTCGTAATGATATCATCAATTTGCTTTGAAAATTTAAAACCATCTAATTTTTCAATCATTTCATTGAATAAGTTAGTTTTGAAAGTGCTTGTAAATAGTAAGCGGGGGATCTTTGAAATAATTATGTTCTTATTTAATTCAAGAATAACTTTATTCAATTCTCGTTCTAAAATTTCTACTCTTTCCGTTTCTGGCAATCCAATTTCTTTATTAGATGTTTCTAAAAATAATTTGTCAAATTTATCATCAATTTTAAGAATCTTATCCATATACATGAGAATTAAAAATCTTTGGACATTTCCTACTTCTGGCGCAAATAACGTATCTATCAATAAATTCTTCATTGAATTAGGATCTGAAAGCCCAGGACCAGGAATAATTACATTACCTGCATGTGTTAGCATGACAAACTCATCTCTATAAGGTGAAAGATTCTTTAAATTAATTTGATCTCTATAGGCTTTGGGATCTAATTCTTTCCATTTATCCGTTCGAAATGTAAGTGCAATTGAAAATTTAGCATTTCTACCTATACTATCTTCAATAAATCGATAATCTTCTCTATTAAAATCTGGTTTGGCATCCCATATAATCCAAGTATGATGCCAAGGTTCTAAAGATGATTCGGATTTTGTTTTAGCTGAATAATTTGTTTTTTTCAGTATAGCTAATATATTCTCTCTAACCTCAATAAATTTTTCAGCTAAGGAATTTCCTGTACTCTCAATAATTATATTCTGAGGTTGAGAAATTTCTATAAATTCTTCAATTCTATGGTAAGCATCAAAAATCAATTCACAATGAATTGCCAGAACGGAACCATAATGAATATGGCCTTCTAATCGAATTTTTCCCACAATCTCTGGATTTGTATTACATATAAACCTATTAGAACCTTCTAATTTAAAACATATCGGAGCATAATTTTGTGATTCACTAGAAATCCATTTTAAAGGTTGATTAACTTTGGATCCAGTTTTAACATCTTCAAATTCAAATCGATAATTATCATAGATTTTTAACGAGCCCTCATTTTGCAAATATTCTCTTACTTCTGGAAGTGTTAATTGTAGCCCTAAGTCATAAAATTTCCAAATTATCAGGGTAACCTTGAAAAAATATTCCTTTTCTAATTCAATTTGCACCATTCTTTATTAACTCCATAAAACTTTGGTTCATATGTCATTATGGATTACAACTACCAAGTGTTTAAACGAAATTTTGGTTATATTAAATATTAGATCATAACAAGTTATAATACTATCTTCTCTTAAAATATAGTCTAAAAATGAAATTGAATTAATCTATTATTATTAATAAAAATATTAAAAAATCAAGGATTTGATAAAAAAATAGATACAAAAATTAGTTTTACTTAATGAACAATTTTAACTTTCTTTTATTATGATATAGTTCTTCCTTTTATCTATCTCTTTATTAAGTTCTGTTTTAAGTACTTCTAAATTAAATTTTATTTCATCCTTTTTATCCATATTTTCTAACTGTTGAGAAGATTTCCCACTTTTTTTTTTAATCTCTGAGAACAATTTTATTAAAACATCTTTATGAGGATCTGAATCCTCTATTTTTGGTTTCTTATAATTACAATTAATAATATTTTCCGCATCTGATTTAAAATAGCCACATCTATGGCAATAAAGACTCTGTAAATATAATTT
>CP070831.1:2775381-2782198 GCA_020344955.1 Promethearchaeota archaeon
CATGGAGAAACTAAAGATGCAACCCGGTGAGGTGATTGAGATAATCGGGAAAAAAAGACGGGCTGGAATTGCATGGCCAGGTTACCCTCAAGATACTGGATTAGGATTTGCTCGTATGGAATCAAGACTCTGTAAAAACGCCGGTACATTCATTAATAATAGTATAGAAATACGAAAGACAACGGTTCAAATTGCTAACGAAGTTATATTAGCACCTGTTCTTGAACAAATAAGAAAAAATCCTAAAGTCGAAAGCTTTGTAAAAAGAAAGTTGAATAATTATCCAGTTACACTTAATGATTATATCTTCATATCCGTGGGGACCAAAAGAGAAATCACGTTTAAAGTTATTAATATAACCCCGAATGAAGTTTGCATAATAAAACAGGATTCTATTATCAAGATTAGTGAAAAAATTACTGATTTAAATTTTTTATCTAATAACCAATTAAAAGATTTAGAGAAATTTCTTAAAAAGTGTGATTATAGCAAAGTAGAATTAGTAAGTGATATAGAAACAGAAAAAAATATTGATTATGAATGGATTAGAGAGTGGATCAAAGACTCAAAAGTAAAAATAATACATGTTATTGATTACCTCCTTCAAGAAAATGACTTAGAATGGTTAATATCAAAAATAGCTCTTGATCTCTATAATAAATATGAGAAAACTATCAGTCTAGGTCAAGCAGAAGCAGTTTTAAAACGCGTTTTAGATATTAAACTTTCAAGTACGGGGAGAACTCAGCTATATGAATTACGTAAAAAAATTCGAAGATATGAAAATTTCTTAGCTCATTTTGGCGATCTGGCTAAAATTTATGATTTCACCTTTAAAGTCATTAGTTTAGGCTTAAAGCCTGAACAAGCTACTAAATTACTCTTAGGGCCTTCTATTCAAGGAGGATTAGGTCAAAGACACATTATAGGTGTGCGTTTTTATCCAAAAACCATAGACATTTCTGATAAAAAGGTCAAATTGCAACTCTGGGATATTTCATCTGAAATCCAATGGAGATCTCACATCCAATCCTATAGTAAGGGTACTAGCGGTGCGATTCTAGCTTATGATAAGAGTGATCAGGAATCATTTAAGTTAGTTAAGGAGTTTTATATGGAATTGAAAAAAGCAACTAACTTTAAATTTCATCCAATAGAAATGGGAGGTGAATCTGTCAACATACCTGTCATTCTTATAGGTTTAGGTGATGGTAAAAGAATATCTTCAGAAGAAGGTCAATCTCTTGCAAATGAATTGGGAGCTTATGGTTATATTGAAATCTCAGAAACGGAAACAGAAAATTTTGAAAATATCCTTGCATCACTTTCGCTTGGCATGATAACTAATTATCAGAATGCGATAAAAAGATCACCAAAATCAAAATTTAGGTTTAAGATAGCTGTGGTAGGAGATGCAGAAGTAGGCAAAACATCATTGATTAAAAAGTACACACAGGGTGAGTTTAGAACAGATTATTTAAAGACCATTGGCGCACAATATTCCAACTATATTAAAGAAATGGAGGGAGAAAAAGTAAGGTATTCTTTTTGGGATGTTGCTGGTTCTGATCAATTTCATTTTCTTCGAGAAAACTTCCTTTATGAGAGTAAAGCAGCTATAATTGTATATAGTCTTGAGGAGAATGAACTTGGAAATGAAAGTTTCAAACATATCGAAGATTGGTATAATGATATTAGGAAATATTGTGGCAACATACCAATAATCATAATTGGTAATAAAGTTGATCTAGTAGATGAAACCAATTTAGATAATTCAAAAGTTCAAGATTTTATTAACACGAATGATCTTCTTGGTTTTTATTTAACATCGGCAAAAACTGGACAGAGTATTGTTGAAGCGTTTAACAAGGTAATTGAAGAATTATATAACTTATATTATTTTCTTTAAATATTCATTTTATTTACATAGAAATTCTTTAATTCAATTTATTTTTATAATATAAAAATAAATATTTTGATAGATATAAGGTGATATTATGGGAGAAAAATATGCATTGTTTGCTTTTAATGGAGATTCTATGTGTTTTATTCATGTAATTCTTAATGCATTAGATATGAAAAACAAAGGATATGATATAAAAGTCATCGTAGAAGGATCAGCTACAAAACTGGCAAATCAATTTGAAAATAAGAAAAATCCTTTTTATGAGAAATATCAAGAGTTAAAAAGTAAAGGATTAATTGATTGTTTTTGTAAAGCTTGTAGTAATAAAATGGGATCTTTAGAGAAAGTAGAAGAATTAGGATTTTCTACTTGCGCAGAACTCATGGGACATCCAAGTATGGCAAAATATATTGAACAAGGATATTCAATAATTACTTTTTAAGAATTATTGTATCAATATTCAATCAAGTGGTTAAGAAAGTTAGTTAATCTTTCTCTATTATGATTTCACTAATTCCAATCCATTTTTTAGCATCATTAAGATTATTAACAATCTTTCTTTTTGGCGATTCTGCCTTATCTAGCAATATACGGGCTTCTTTATCTAGAACAGGGTTTTTTGCAATAATATATGCAGATTTAACTAATTTTTTATTATTCTTTTTGAGAAAATCTAAAATTATTTCAAATGACTTTATGTTTAATAAAATAAAATCTAGTCCATCAACGATTACAGAGAATTCCTTTAAATATTTAGTCTTTTCTTTAAAATCTTTAATGAAACGATTCGCTACTGAAGGAGGAAAAGTCCCTATAGCTTTCATATAGAAGTGACTTTCTCCTATTTTTTCAAGTTTATACATTTTCTGATTTTTAATTATTACTGCTGTTTTAAAATATATTTATCACATCATAATATTTGTTTTATTGCCTTTTGAAAATTATAAAATTCTGATAAAATTGAATTTTAAATAATGAATTTTTGGAAAATTCAGTAAAATGTAAATTTAAGTTATTTTCTTTAACAGCAAGTTAAAAGACTGGAGAATATATATACCAGAATCCTTTATAAACTATTTTTATACTACATTTACATTACAAGAAACTTTATACACTTAAAAATTAAGCTGGTATAATGAATGGAAAAATCGTAAGGAGTATCGTGATAAAAGTAATTAATTTAGACAAGAATCCAGCTTTGATTAATGGAGTCTCTACTACTTTAATGAGTTTTTGAAGATAATAGCTTTGAGCAGCATAATTTTCAGTCTTTTCGTATTTAGATAAATCCTTCATTATATTTTTAATTAATTGTTCTTTTTTATTTCCCGCCTCTTTAATATATACTACTATTGCCCAGATGACTAAAATAAGAAAAAGAGTAGAGAAACCAAAATATATCCAAATGAAAATGCTTATTATGCTTACAGCGTCAATAAAACCCAAAAATATAAAAGATAGAAAGAAATAACCGTATACAAATTGTCCTGCGTAAAGAATATAGGGAGAAATATTAGTAGAACTATAAAGTAATATGGAATTCTCTGGATGTGTAGCCCGGAATATCTGCCATAATTCGAGTATCATACTTATAAAAAAACCGATGGTAAGCAAAAACATGAAAAAAAGAAGCATGTCGATTAAAAAATTAGGGATTAATAGGATAAAAATAATAGTTAGAATAATATTTATCACTGGAAGTGCCGCTTCACTAAGATCAATTAAAGTAAATTTAGTAAGTTCTTCTTCCTCAGTTGGTATCCTCAAAGGACCACCTTTTCTTTTTGGTTTACTCAAGGTCTCTGTACCTCATCCGAATTTAGTTAGACATAATAAAAAGATGAATATGTCTAAGTTGCGAATATTTTTAAATTTTTCATTATTTGTTCGTATTCTTCAGAAAAGCAGAGAAAAGATCAAGAGATGCTTATTAGAATTATATAATTAGAGATTAAGATTAGACCATAATAGTATCTAGATCGTATTAGATTATTCTATTCTTTGTTAATGACAAAAATATTACTGATAAATCAGAAAAGGATGGGGACTGAGGGATATGACCATGAAACGCGCTGTTGGCATTCCATATTGAACCCCCGACCGACAGGTGTCCACGGAACAGCTTTTGCTTGTAGGATCTGGAGCCTGCTGTGCCACCGGGCTACACCAAGTCCCCATAGATAGGTTAATTATTTAAAGAATATATGAAATTTATATTTTTTTCTAATTCCTATTGGACTCTTAATTAATATTAAAATGAAAAATTTAATGTAAAATAAAAATGAATCGAGAATATCCGAATCCTTTGCGGGGATAATCATCTAATAACTAGGATTTTATTTATCAGAATCATTTTTCTCGGATTTGATAAAGTTATTCAGACTATAGTCTACCTTTTTTTCGCATCCAACCTAAAATCCATGCGCTCAAAAGAAGGATTCCTCCATACAAGAAACTTACAAAAGATGCAAGATAATAATTTACTCACGCTAATCTTCCTCATGCGAGATATCAGGTAGATAATAGATTAGAAATGATTCCAAAGATTATGAATGCGAAAATAAGGAATATAAAAATAGACTGAATCAAATAATATGGAAATTTCACAAGGTTCCCCTCCTTCAACTTTTTATTTTTACTTATAATGAAGAATAAGAGTAATATTAATCTATGTTTTAATCATATATTAGATTCTAATTAGTTGATAATTCATTTCTTTTACCCAATATATTTTCTTTTTATTTACCCTCTGATTTTATAAAATTGATTATCAATTATGAGAATTCAGAAATTTTAAAGGAAATTGAGATAAAATTTAAAAAGATACAAACCTTCCACTAAGAATTTATATTTAGAAAGAATTAATTTTTTTCATTATCATATAAAAAACTATAAAGGATTCACAATGAAGTTAATTCTTAAAAAAATAACAATAATTCTAATATTTTTAACAATACTTTATAGTTTCTCATCTAATATTATCAATAATTTAATCTCTACTGCCAGGGATCGTGATTCAGCTTGGAATTGTAATAATGATAATAATTTAAATCATGTTATTTTAAAAGTTTCTGCTATATCAGGTAAAATCCATATTGATGGCAATTCTGGTTGGTTTGATTTTAGAAGTGATGGAAATTGTACGGGATATGGCACTTTCTCTGACCCGTATGTCATTAAAGATTTGGTAATAGATGGCGATGGTTCGGGAGGAAGCTGTATCTTTATTGAAAATTCTGATGTATACTTTAGAATAGAGAATTGTACTGTTTATAATTCATTCTATTCTTACGCGGGAATAGATTTACAAAATTGTTCTAATGGATTATTAATTAATAATAATTGTTCATCTAATTACTTTGGAATAAGTTTATATAACAATCAAAATAATAACATTTCGGGAAATAGAGCAAATAACAATTACTTTGGGATACGGTTATATGAGAGTCGAAATAACATAATTTCGAATAATACAGCTAATGATTGTGTAGAGGGGATAAAATTGCTTTCTTATTGCGATTACAATGAAATCATAGGTAATAATGCAAATAACAACGAAAATGGGATAAGTTTGTATGATAGTAAATATAATTTCATTTCGGGAAACGAAATGAATGGCAATGATGCTGGGTTATACATATTGGGCAGTCATCATAATAATTATTCTGGAAATATTGCAAATCACAATTATGTTCATGGAATCTTCTTACACAGGAGCAATTTTAATACATTCTTTGGAACTAAGGTAAAATTCAACCATTATGGTATATTAGTAAGTTTAAGCAATGATAATACTATTTCAGGAATTTCCGCGGGTGAGAATGACTTTGGGTTAGTGGTGTCAGATAGTAATAGAAATACAATATCGAACAATAACGTAAATAACAATAGTGAAGACGGGATAAGTTTATATGATTGTGATCACAGTAAAATTACGGAAAATACCATAAATAATAACTCTAATGGGATATATCTCTATGAAAGTAGTTATAATACCATTTCAGGAAATTTATTGTTAGGAAATGATAATTGCATTGTAGAAATAAATTGCCAAGGAAATATTTTTAGTGATAATAGCTCTTGTTTTAATGTTCAAGACGTCGGATTAATTCCGGGATATAATATTCTATTTCTATTAAGCATTTTATCGCTTGTAGTAATCCTTTTAAGCAAAAAAGGCAAGAAATTATAAAATTATTTTAAATACTATTTTAATTATCTTATTAATATGATTATTGTACCTTTTAAATAGAATGTTTAACTATATTGAGGAAAATTAATAATTAAAATAGTAAAAATGTGATTTTAATTGCCAAAATGTCCATATTGTAAAGAAGAGCTTGAATTAAAACTTGAAATAAAACCAACACCTATCAATGATAAGTTTAAAAGTGATCTCTTAGAGAGTTATGAAAGCTTTATAGATATTCAAGCTGAGGTTGTTCCATTTGGGGGAAAAATGTTAAAAAGAATGGCAAAATATAGTCTAAAATTTGTTGACCGATATTTAGATCGAGTTGGAGCTATACCATTAGTATTTCACTCTTGTTCAAATTGCGATTCAGTAATAACATCCGAAACCTTGTTTGATTTAATGTCTTCCCGAGGCTCAAGCTCATCATAAAAATTTAATTTTTTTCTTATTTAATAAATCTCTAAATACTTTTTTATGAATATTAAATATATAAGGTAATTGTGAAGTACAATAAAAAACAGTTTTATTGAAACAAAATAATAGATTTCTCTTGATAAAAATTGGAATCGATAAAGCATAGGTCTGAAAAGATGTCATTCGCTATTTTTTTTGATGATGGAGGTGTGTTAAACGATAATTCCATTCGTGCTCCCCAATGGAAAGCGTATTGTGGAGAATTTTTTCATTCAAGGTTTGGGGGAGATCCTGAAGTGTGG
>CP070831.1:2782298-2785064 GCA_020344955.1 Promethearchaeota archaeon
TATAATAAAAATAATTGAATAAAATAAATTGTGATTCCAATGTTAGATGATGAAAAAACACTAAATATTCTCGATGAGACAATTCAAGCTGCTGAATCGAGTTTTAAAGAATTTATTGAAGTACTAGAGACTTCTAGAACTGCGTTATTAAAACTTGAAAGTGATAAAGAGGCATTAAGGAAAGATAAAAATACGCTTGAAAATGAGAAAAGGTTATTAGAAGAAGAAAAAACTAAATTAGAAACTGAGAAACAAAATTTAGAGATTGAAAAAAAAAAATTAGAAGATGCTACTAAAAAACTTGAATTAGAGAAGCAAGAAAGAGATCAAAAAATTGGCTCTTTAACAGAAGAGCAAATGAAATTGTTAGATGAATATCAAAAAGTTAAAGTTGAATTATCTAAATTCATGAAGGCTGCAGAGGAAGCTGAAGAAACAGAATATAATTTTGAGAGAGTACGTGCTTTGCTTTCAATATATACTGTTCTAGTATCGGAAATATGGGCAGGACAGGCACATTACAGAATTCTTCTTACGTTACATGGAGCTAAGGAAGAAATGACAAGAGAGGAGTTGAAGACAACGTTAGGTATAGGTGGTGCCTTTGTATTGCATTCAGTTCAGGAGTTAGCTAAAGTGGGATTAGTGGAGTATGATATGGATACAAGTAAAGTTAAGTTAAAAGAGCGTTTATTTCCAAAAAAAGCTTTAGAAGAAAAGAAATAAAATTTTTGATAATTATCTTTTTGGTTTAAGAACCTCAGGATCTTTAATTTCCAATCCCGCATTAACTCCTAAATCGTCAATAATTATTATATTTTTCTTTTTATCTAATAATTTTAATTTAATTTTAGAGTTAATGCTTTCTGCAACATGACCTGACATTACTCCTTCTTGTGGGGCCTTTAAATTCCCAGATCCAATACCCTTTTTAGCTATTTCAAAATCAAGGGTGTAATTCTTATCCTCTACCAAAAAATGAAGATTGTCTGGATTAATATCTAATGTTTTAACTTTTGCCCTTGTGTATGTGGCAAATTTATAAAAATTCTCCTCATGCCATAATACACTTAAAAAACCATTAAAATTCATTCCAAGGAAAGGTATTTTGGCTATTGAAAACATAAAAGAGAGATTTGGATTAGAAAAATGGTTTGATTGTGTCCAAATCCAAGCACTTGGAAATGATTTTCCCCAATCTTTTTCAATATACCCTTTTCCATTGTTAAAATCAACACTTTCTCCATTAATTGTGAGTGTTCCTTGAATTTTGTGGTTCATACTTACCATTCCATGATAAGTTTCCATAAATGGCATGTAAGAAAACCATCCCATTACTCCTGGTTGCAAAAATTTTTTTGGCCAGAGAACTGGATCAATATATCTAAGATCTCCATTAATCTTATAATCGCCCTGATCTATGTCAATATGTATTCGATCTAACGAGAAATAGTTTTCACCAATTTGAATTTCATATTGTTTGGTTGAAAGATTTTCAAAATCCTCTAAGGAATATTTAAAGTATTCTGCTATTGCGTTTACTCCATCCAAGTATTGGATAAATGCATGTGAGGTTTTTTCTTTTTTATTCAATGCTATTGTTGGAATGAAAGCATATATGTGATCTGCTGACTCATCTACAATTTTGTTATACCAACCTTCAAAATAGAACTTCTTCTTTAAATTACCTTGAAATACGTCGGGTCTACTTCTTTTTCCCATAATATCCCCATTTAGAGATTATATTTTAAATAATTAATAGTTTTTTGTTAAAAAAAACATTAGAGCCTCACTCACCATAGTCTGTTAATAATTTAAACATTTTTAGTAAGAGAAGTAATTTTCTTATTCCCCTTAACCGTATTTTACGGGTTAACCACAATTTAGCAACTCCAAGCATAGATATTCTCCCCATAGCAATAGCAAGAAAAGATTGCGTGTCCATCTCTAAGAATGCATTCCAACCAACCTTTTTCTTTATTAAATTTGTTTTTGGTTCATTTGGAATACTTTTAACATTCACTGATCCATGATCAATTATAATTAATGCCGCATATTTCAAATTAGAAGCATTCAAGAGAATTTTAGCATCTTTATTACTGAATTTTTCTTGAAATTTCTTATTTTCATTCAAAGGGATGAGAACACTATTAATTAAGCCAGCAAAACCTCTTATTTTATCCTTTTCTTTTGTTATATCTTCCATGATACTTATTCATAAATATTATTTTATTTTTTTTTTGGAGTTATATAAAATCCAGAATCAGAGATATTACTTGGATCAAAAGTTTCCTTTATTTTTCTTAACCAAATATGATAGTTCGACATATGAGGTCCAAACGTTTCATGCAAACGCGTTCCCTCCACAAAAAATGGCGCACCAAGATGTTTAAGTAAATCTAATTGATAGCTTTTTTCCATATATTCAGCCATTCCCTTAATACTTTTCTGGTCTGTTTGATCATAAAAAGTTAGAGCTTCTAAATGAAAATAATGTCCAGATTCATACGAAGACATCCATGCTCCTCCTCCAAAATCATTTACAATTACACCTTTCTTAATATATTTTTTCTTTAATGGAACATTCATGGAAGCACTACGAAGACATACAGAAGCAGTATCACCTCCTCCTTCTGCTGACTGCATACTTCCAGTTGCTAGAAAACCATGCAATCCCAAATTTGAACGAAGAGCTTCAGCATAAAAAATTGGATCTGGAGTATATAATGTTCCAATTATATTCTTTAATTTTAATTTTTTCAATAA
>CP070831.1:2785164-2788816 GCA_020344955.1 Promethearchaeota archaeon
AATCTAAAGACATTGATTACACCTTAAAAGCCCATTCTCCCTTTCGCATAATTGGTTCTGCTGTTCCATCTTCAGTTATTCCATCAATATTCATTTTATCTGAACCAATCATAAAATCAATATGAGTAAGACTATCATTACCCCCAGCGCTCCTAAATTTCTCATCAGACATCTTATCACCATTTTCTAAGGCAAATGTAATACCCTTTCCAAGAGCAATATGACAAGAAGCGTTCTCATCGAATAATACATTATAAAAAAGTATATTGGATTGCGAAATGGGTGAACTATGCGGTACTAGTGCAATTTCGCCTAAATAATTAGCACCCTCATCAATCTCGAATATCTTATCCAACATTTCTTTACCTTTCTTGGCAGTTGCATTTACCACACGTCCCTCAGAAAAAGTTAAAGTAAAGTCTTCAATTAAAACATTAAGTGGAAGAGGTTTGGTAGCAGTAACAACACCTTCTGTCATATTTCTATGAGGTATGGTAGCAACTTCCTCAGTAGGTAAATTTGGAGTAAAATCAATTCCATTTTGTGATTTTTCACTACCTCCAATCCAAATATGCCCTTTAGGTAATCCAATTGTTAAATCTGTTCCTGGAGCTTTTAATTCTAGAGATGCGTACTGTTTAAGATTTAAATAGTTCAACCTCGCATGTAATTGTTTAATATGATTATTCCAAGCTAAAACTGGATCTTTTTGCTTCACACGACAGATATCGAATATCTCATCCCATAATTTAGCTATTTGTTCATTAGGAGTGAGATCAGGAAAGACTTTTTTAGCCCATCCTTGAACAGGTGCAGAAATTATTAACCAATTTGTTGCATTTTTCATAGTTAATTCACGAACAGGTGTAAAGATTTTTAAAACTGTTTTCGCTACAATTGTCATAAGTTCTAGATCTTGATTAATTAGTAAATCAGGATCAAAGGCATACATTGTAAGTTTAGCATCTCCTTTTTGTGTAAACTCTAATGATGCATCTCTTCTCCATGTTGGAAATTCTTCAAAAGAATCACGCGGAGCATGCTGGAGTCTAATTAAATATAATTGAGGATCATTCCAAAAGACCTCAACGAATCTAGCACCCATTTGATATGCCTTCTTAACAAGCAATCTGACAAACGGAGCTAATTCAATAAAAGATGTACTTAAATCAAAAGGTTGAATTAATAAACGTTGCCCTTTTTGTAGATTTAGACCTACTTTTAATATTAATTCTGCATACTTCTCCAAATTCTGTTCAAATTCAGAAGACATTGGATTATCAATGAAAAAATGTAATTTTTTTAATATTATAGGATTAACTTTATGATATTAAAGTTTTACAATTTTGTTTTTTTAAAAATTTCCATGGAAAAGAAGATTAATTAAACATTTTTCGAGTTATATGTTTTTGGTCAATATTTTTATCTATTTCTGCATTAAATTATTTTATGTCAAAACTTAAAGTTGTTAAATTTGAGGATTATAAAGAGGGAGATTCTGCTTCTCACTCAAAAACCATTACTGAGGAAGATGTCGAATTATTTGCTAAAGTATCGGGAGATTTCAATCCTATACATATGGATGAGGAATTTGCAAAAACTCAAATGTATGGTAAAAGAATTGTACACGGAGCTTTCAGTTCAGCATTAATTTCCGCTGTGTTAGGTGTGAAGTTATTCGGTCCAGGAGCAATTTATGCATCTCAAGAGGTAAGGTTTAAAGGTCCCGCGTTTATTGGTGACACTTTAACTGCAGTAGCAACTGTAAAAAACAAATATACTAAACAAGGAAAAAGTGGAGAATTAAAATTTCTTGATGTAGAAACTAAAGTTTATAATCAAAATGATGAAGTACTTACTGATGGAATGGCTAAAGTATTAGTACTGTAAATTAAAAATTGCAATAGGTTCTAAAAATAATATTTTTATCTATTTTTTCATTACTTTATTTTATGTCAGATTTAGAACCAGTCAAATGGGATAACTATGAAGTTGGACAGTCTGCTTCATTCACTAAAACAATAACTGAAGAAGATGTTATGAAATTTGCTGAAGTGACTGGAGATTACAACCCGATCCATGTCAATCCTGAATACGCTGCCACTCAAATGTTTGGAAAACAAGTGGCACATGGAGCTTTGAGTTCTGGATTAATATCGGCAGTGTTAGGTACAAAGTTATTTGGGCCTGGTATTTTATATGGAGGGCAAACAGTTAGGTTTGAAAAGCCAGTGTTTTTTGGTGATACATTAACCGCCATTGCTACTGTAAAAGAAAAGTATACTAAAAAAGAGGGTAAATTAAAATTCATTAAATGCGAT
This sequence comes from Promethearchaeota archaeon, assembly GCA_020344955.1. GTDB lineage: Archaea > Asgardarchaeota > Lokiarchaeia > Sigyniarchaeales > SOKP01 > Loki-b32. The sequence continues at coordinate 2,787,486 of CP070831.1, forward strand.
ACTATTGTTAAAAACCAAAACGATGAAGTTGTAACATCTGGTGAAGGTACAATATTAGTTTTAAAATAACATCTTTTTTCTTTTTTTCTCAAAATATAGACATTGAGTTATTTAAATCATTTCTTTTTTAAATTATAGATAATTATATCAAATTCATGAAAAAGCAATATCTAGGCGAAATTATGGATCACCCTCTTTTAGGAAAACTGCTTCCTGTTGACTTTAGCCCTTTGAAGACATGTTCTTTTAATTGTTATTATTGTAATTTAGGAAAAACTACCAAAATGACTATGGAACGAGAGGAATTTTATCCCGTTCAAGATATTATTGAAGAAGTTGATTCATACATGGACCAAAATGATCTTCATGATACTATATTCCTTACAGGAAGTGGTGAACCCGCTTTATATTCGAAATTTGGAGAATTAGCAAGGAAAATCAAAGAGAAATATCCTTCTATTAGTACAACAGCATACTCAAATGCTTCTTTATTAACAGATCCAGAAGTAAGAAATGATTTTTGTGAATGCGATATAATGCAATTCAATTTAAATGCTGTTATTGCGGAAGAATTTAGCCGAATCAATCAACATCATGGTAGGGTAAGACTTGATGATGTCCTTGAAGGATTAAGGAAATTTAAAGCAGAGACTAATAAACCTATATGGATTCATTCCATTTTTGGCGACAATTTCAACACATCTGAAGAAAACATTATTGGCTTACGTAATTTTATTGCTGAATTAAACCCTGATAAATATATTATTCGGAAGTTCGAAATTGAGAATGACGTAAAACCACTACGAGAAGAGACTATTAATTTTATTAAAAATCAAATGGACTCTTTGTCTTGTAAATGTCATTATATGGGATTTGATTAATAAGAACGCCAAAGGTTTCTAGTTTAATATTTATTGGTACAATTTTAAATAAGGATACTATAATTCTTTTCTATAACTGTCAAATATTAACAACAATCCATTTATAAATAAAATAGGGACTATAATATTTGATAACACTTTTAACATCTCTAAAGTTTCAGAGATTCCAATACACCCTTCCAAAATTTCTGGTTTAAATAAATATCCCATTCCAAGGATTACAGTACCAAATATGATTTTCAGAGTTTTACTTCTCTCACTTTCCGTATTTTTGAAAAATATAAATAAAATTAAAAAGAGACTAAAAGTAGTACAAAAGAAAATGAAAATTAAAATTATATTCGAAATATTTGTAAAGCCGAGTATCAATGTAATAATAAGAGGAATAATACCAGCATAATAATGCCGTTCGTACGTAATTCTATTCATAACTTTTTCTAAATGTATTAT
>CP070831.1:2788916-2799427 GCA_020344955.1 Promethearchaeota archaeon
AATATGTTTTGCTCTTAAACCACGTAAATGGATAAATAATGGGCTTTTTTTATCTTTAGTTGTTATTCTTACAAAATAATTTTGATTAGTTAATTTTGATCCTTGAAACTTTAACAAATTTTTAAATGCCTCAACAGCATCCTCAATTAAGGCTTCAGGGTCTTTTTTTAACATTTCTGCAATGTCAGGATCACTCGCTAATAGATCTTCATAAAAGATAATTAGAGTATTTCTACCTTTAGCATAAATATCATTAATTTGATCTTGATATTTATGAACTCCTGGGCTTTCTTGAAATAAACGATAAAAATCCTCAAACCGCTGAATCTTATTAATGGGTTGACTAGGGCTTGAAAGGGGTGTTGTCATTATGAATACATTTTATTATTATTGATATACCTAAATTATTTTTGGGAATTTTTTAATCCATAATATTAATGTCGTATTTATTAAACTGTAAATAGGGAATTATAAAAAAAAGAAACTGTCGCAAGATTTACTAAATTGTATTTGATTTAACTTTAAAGAAAAGTTTCATATTAATTTTCTTTTAATTTTTGTACAGTTCCACAAATAATAGGATCTTGACTCATTTCACATCTAATTTTTAATAGAGAAATTACTCTCTTCTTAATTTTTTCATTCTCATATTTTGTTGTTCGTTCTAAAATTAATGCAATTGAGCGTTGAATTTCCAAGGAGCCTTCATCACTCAGATTTTGTAGAAGTTTATTTAAAATCCGATTAAGTCCAACGTTTTGAATTATATCAATAAAACTATCAATTGTGCTTGTTCTTACTTCTTTTGATTCATCTTCTAGTAGAGAAAGAATCTTATCAAAAATCTCTTCAATTTGATCACTAAAAATTCTAATCAATCTGGCAGAAGCTTCTCTAACTTTAGAATCTGAATTTGTTAGATTGTCTTTCAAATCATTAAATGTAATGTGAGAATTATTCACTTCTTTAATGTTTGAAAGAATATTCATAGCAGATCTGCGAACCCAATTTTGATCATCATTAATTAAAGAAACAAGCTTTTCAATGATTTGCCCTTTTTTATCAACATGATTAATAATTTCGCCTAGGCTTAATGCCGCAGCTTCTCTAACTATCCAATCGTCATCGATTAATGCTTTATTTATCAATGCATCAATAACAGAAAGGGGGGCTTTATATCCTATTAATCCTAGAATCTTTGCAGATGTCTCACGGACAAATGAATCTTGATCATCAAGTAAATTCTTAATTGCTTCTACTGGAATAATTTCTGGAGATTCCTTTGCAATATCCAATATTGATTTAGAAAGAACGATTCTTATAGAAGATTCTTCTTTAACAAGTAAATTTAAAAAATCTGACATAAAAGGTTGAATTAGAGTTGGTTCTTCTAGGGCGATTTTTGATATAATACTAATAGCTTTTTTTTTCACTTGATTACTCTTATCATTTTGCATTATTTTGAAGATTTGATTAGTATCAATATAATCTAAGAATTCTTCAATTAATCCATCAATAGTATTGAGAGCATTTAGTCTTACATCATCATTTTCATTGAAGAAATATTGCATTAAATTAGGAATTACTTGCTTTGGATTTCTTTTACCAATATTAATTAAAGTTTGTGATATAATTCCTTTAGATAAAAACTTTGAAACGTCAGGAATTTTAATGATATTCTGAATTACTAAATTAGGGTTGTTAGTGGAGTTTTCTATTAGAAAATTCGAAATATTATTTTTTAATTTTTCATCTTCAAATTTTATAAAAACTATAAAAGTAGTTAATATTTTTTCAGGATCTTGACTCCATAACCTCCCAAGAAGGGAAACAACACTGTTCAATATCTGAAAATTATTTGTGTCAATTTTATTGATTATACTATCAATATCTAATAAATTTGGTTCCTCCTCAAAGTATTTTTCAAGAACATTTATTGCTGCTTCTCTTGTTTCTTTATCTGGATCGATTAAACCATCTAAAAATGGTAAAAGCTGGAGATTATGTTTTTTGAAATTACCTATTTTTGCCAAAACCTCAAATATCGATGCTCGAACTGAACTTGATGGATCTTTTATAAGGGGTACAATTTTCATTAGCATTTTCCTGTCAATTTGTTTAACATCTAGGTTTTTTAAGCTTTTAATTGCTGCAGCACTAATTTCATTATTAGTGTGAAATATATTATCAATTATCATGTCAATAGGAAGAGCGTAGGAAGATTCGGCTAAAATATTAAGGATTTCAACTCCAATCTTGCTATTTGGGTCGTTTATTAATTTCTTAATATTTAACTCAAAAGCTAAATCTTTCCTTTTAGCTTGTAACCTACCTAGTAGCTTTAATCCTAATAATCTTAATCTCCATTCTGGATCTTCGGTAAGATTAAGAATTAAATTTACAGGTATTTTTTCTATAAAATTTAGATTTGCTTTTAAAAGTGATTTCGTTATAGAGATACTTTTATCATAATTTGGTGATTCTAGTGATTCTATTATCCATGGTAATACTATCTCTGGAACATCATTTTCCAACTGAACTAAAATTTTATTGCATATTCTTCTCAAATTTCCATCATAATCGCATATTCCGTCCAGCAATGAATTTTTGAATTTCCAATCATTAAGCATTGATTCATTTTTTAGAGGAATTCTTTCAAACATCATTACTAACGTCTCTAATGCATGTTTTTTTATCTTAGGATCATGATGTTTAATAAGATTAAAAAGAGGAATAGGATCAAATGTTTGCCCACATTCTGTAATTTTCGAGTATTTTATATTGTTAATAAATTCATTATTTCTTGCTAAGAAATAATATGAAGTAAAAATAAGTAATACAATTTCTTCGATCACAGCTGCCCAAGCAAACATAAAATAATTCGGTACGATTTGGTTAGTAAGAGCCCATAAATTAAATGTAAAAAGCAATTTAGCTGGATTTACAATTAAAAAGTTAACTAAAACATTGATTCCTATAGATGCCATTAAGTATGCCGCAAAATAGATGTCAATTCCTCTATATTTTATTTTTCTACCCCAAAAGCGTGTAAAATATCCCAATATTCCAAATAAGAGAGTTACAAATACAAATATTGAAGACATTGTCGAAATTGCCAATGTCCTAGTAAAAAAGAAAATAATTGTTTGGAATAATGATATCCAAGCCCATATATATACAAACAACATTAAACCTAAAACAATGTAATATACTGGTTGGGATTTAAATTGTTTCATCCCCCTTTTACTATCTTCAAAATTAAGAAAAATTGATCTTCTAATATCAGGAATGTGATAATAAGCATTTGAAATGCCAGCAATGTAACCTTTAGATCCATAAAAAGTTAAAATTATGAGAGGATATACCAGCATCCAAGTTATCCAAATCAAAATAAATGGCATTCCAATTAGAGATAATAGAATTGGAGGAAGGATAAAGACTACTAAATAGAAAAAAAGAGCAATTAAAACACATATTAATTTATTTTTTGATTTGTTTATAATTTTTTTACTAAGAAACTTATGAAATGGCGTCAATCCTTCGTCTGATTCTTTACTTAAAGCAATAAATAGGAAATCTATTATGGGATAAAATGAAATATATATTAAGCAAAACATAAAGGGAAAAAGCAGTGCTAATGGGGGTACATCTGGAGGTGTAGTTTCTGGATCCCAGAATTCAGGGGATTGTACTGTATATATTACAGCAACTACAAAAACTAACATGATTGATAAACTAAAAATAATTGCATAAAAAATGCATTGAATCCTGTCCTTATTCCGAAATTCTCCTTTTTTTACTAAAGCAACTTGTCTATATATTATATAGAAGCCAAATACAAATGCTAATATAAAGACTATAAGAAGAACTATAAGTAGAATTATTTCTATTGCCAAGATTTTCACAAAAATTTTAATTTATTAATAAAATAATAGTATGTTTATTTCTGTAGTATTTCATTTGTATATTATATAAAGATTTACTAATTTATTAAATCTGGTGCATTTAATCTTGGACGTAATTACAGAAGGCTTAAGTAACTCATTAAATAGGTTAAATTTTATTTTTCAAAATGAAATAATTGTTACTGAATGTAGTAAAAGTTCTGAAGGTTTTTCTCTATTAGGGGAATCTTTTGGCCCTTTCGAGGAAGGCAAAAAATATAGATTAAAGCTATTTTCTGTTATCCCTTTTATTGAAGAAGGCATACTACATGTATCCTCAATTGATAAATGTGATAATATTGATGTTCAAAGATATGCTATAGAAGAACGAGACGATCTGAAGTTAATTAAAAGAACTAATAGCTTTTTTCTAAATAAAATAAGAGAATTCAAGAAATTAATGGAAAACCAGATAGATAAAAAACATAAACCAAAAATTGATTTAGACAGATATAATTCATATTCATCAAATATTATTGATAGTCGATTATTGAAATTATTAAAACTCTCTATGACAGAGTTATCATTGGATGATGAAAGAAGATTAACCAACAGCGAAAAAACACTATACAATTATCTGAATAATCTAATTAAGATATGGAGAGATTTTTTTTGAAGTAAAAAATGTCATTAATTATAATTTTGAAAGACTAAAGCTTTATTTGCCTTGTTCCATATTTCCTAAAATAATCTCTAAGATGATCTGTAATATCTTCATTCATATCAAAACTAGGTAATAAATCAATAGCATTACTCATTGCATAATATTGGAGGTTTAATTGCGAGATAGCTTCTTTTACACTCATTCCATCATCCCTTAATTCATTTCTATTAGTTAATCCAATAACAGCAATTAAATTTACATTCAATCCCTTTAATTTATGTATTGTATCAATTAATGATCCCCCAGTGGTTGTAACATCCTCAAGAATTATAATATCTCCTCGAGGGATACCAAGAAATATACTGTCTTTAGGATCTCCATGCTCTTTTTGTTTACCTCTACCCATTGATAAAGGATGGCTTCCATAATTATAATTTTTTTGTTTTTTTGCCCATTTGTATTGAGTTAGAATTCCTAATTTAGTAGCTCCCTCTGGAACACCATAAAAACAATTTGGTTCTAATCCTAAATTTTCAATATATGAAATGACATAATCAGTTAATTTATCTAGAAAAAATACATCGGAAGCTATATTCCTCCAATTTACATACCAATAAGACAATCTACCAGAATTTAATTTTATTGGCTTTTCAAAAAAACCAATAACATTATGGTTTAAAATAAATTCATTAAAACTTTCTTGATCCCATTTCATAAAAATCATTGAATCAAAAAACTGATTTAATTTAAAAGAAATAGTATTTACTCTTATTAATTTTTATTTATTGGTTTTTTCTATTTTAATCTCTGATATTTGTAAGAATTTTTCGAGCTTGTGATACTATTGTTTTATTAGTCTGTTTAGTTAAATTTTCTAATAAATTTTGAATTGGAGTAACAGCTCTAGTATTAGTTTCTGAAAGTTCTTCAAAAATAGAAAGGATAGAAAGAATTTCTTCTTGATTGGAGCCTTCAAAAACTTGTTTAACTTTAGGAATAGCGGTTTTATTTAAAATATCACTAAGATATTGAGAAATTTGTTCCTCTACTTTAGGATCTCGATAAGTTCTTAGTTTATTAGTTTTAATATACTCAACAAAAATGAAAGGCATTTCGATTGGCCATTCATTTATTTTTTCCAATTCAACTAATTGGATTACTCCACCATTTTCTTTATAAAATAATTTTATATCCAATCACCAGTAGTTAATTTTTCAGGTAAATATTTATCAGTCAAGAATTCAAAACCATGAGTTGATAGAGCTTGAATTTCTGCTTTTACATTCTTTTTAAGAGATAATCTAAGGTCCTCCTCCCAAGCTTTATTCCTTTTAACAAATTCCTCATTTAAAAGATCCTTGATCCGTTTAATATCTACTTTTTCTAATTTTAATCTTGCAACCTCTGGAATTTTATATGTATCCAAATCTCTAGTTAGAACTCCAAGAAGTTTTATATTTGGTGTTGCTAAGAAGGGAGATTCATAGCTTAGACGTTTTGATCCCCTTAAGTAAACAGAATGGATATAATGGCCATAAGGATCACTATCAACTAAACTGAAAACCGGAAGATTTAATTCTTTACTTAAACGCTTTAAAAACATTCTTGTTGCTATATCTCCAACACCTCCAGCAGTAAGTAGAATACAAGGATATTTACGCCAAAACCTATCCTCAGCAAATCGCATCATAGCAGCTTCTTTTTCTATTGCTAATATGAATTCTGCATCTGATTCAATTATCTCAATATTGTCAAGAAACGGAGAAATTTTCCAACCTCCGCTACCTAATCCTTCAAGATCAATAATATCATTTTTATCTCTAATCCTAAGCCTTCCTATGCAAGTTCCATTTGCAGTAGCCACAATATGGGTTGAATTTCTTGTAGTATAAAGCATTATTGCAGCATCTTCGATACTTTTATCACTAATTTTTTGTTCATTAAATAATTTGACATCTGTATAGAAAACTTCTCTTTTAGTTGCGTGGAGATCTTTAACTAGCAATTCATTTATAATCTCAAGAATTCGCATTAATCTAGTAATATCTGCAACGCTTGTAAGAGTATGGAATTGTTTCTCTTGAAGTTGTTGACCAAGAAGCAATAAATCATTTTCTTCGTCCCAAATGATATTTGAACTCGCTCTTGAAGGCAATTTAATTGAAGGTCTTCCTGTTTGATTTATTTTATCTATCAAATCATCAACAAGTCTATATAACCTATCAAGAATATTTTTTCTATTGAGGTCATCAATTTTTACGGTATTTTCAGGAAGTCTAATTTCTTTTTTTTCAGTTCCTTTATTTAAATATTCATTGAATAATTTTTTTGTAGCTTTTAAATCATAATTTTGTAGTTTTTTTGCCATATTATTTACCTAACTATTTTTTTAATTTCCATTGTCTTTTACCCACTTTTGATTCAACTAAAACATGTCCTTTACGTTCTAATTCTTTAAGTTTAAGTTGAAGATATCGCGCATCCATCATATCTTTAATTTTAAGTTTGAAAATGAGATGTTTGATTGTTTGCCATTCATCAGATAGAGCATTCAATATTCTTTCAGTTGTAATAATAGGTAATGTTGTTTGTTTTTGCTTTGGGGGTGTAGGTTTTTGTAAAGGAGTGATCTTTTTAGGTGGTTCCTTAATTGGAGGTTTTATTTTAGATTTTGGTATTTTTGTTTCTACTGGGAGTACAATATCAGAGCTGATTTTAACAGGTTCTGGAATTTTTATTTCTTCTACTTTTTCTTCAACAGGTTTTTTATAAGATTCTATGATTTTTCCTATAATAATCGTTTTTGTATCTTTAGATAAAAGAGGAATTTTATATTCTTTACAATATTCAATTAACTCGTTTTTAGTCCAATTTTTAAGAGTTTTTTCAGTAAATAATTCTTTTTTGAGTTCAACCTTCTTTTCAACTTTTTGTATTTCAGGAGTCTCTTCTATTAATTCTTCTTTCTTAATTACAACTTCTTTGCTTTCTCTTATTTCTAAAGGTTTTACAATAGATTTAGGTTTTTTACCTATTGCATCCCTCATTAATACTTCTAAATTCTTTTTATCAAGCTTAGATTTATGAATACTTTCACCTTGGGATGCTATATTATATAAACTATTAACGAATATAGGTATGTATTTTTCGATTAAACTAGCCCTCTTCTCACTCTTTCGAATACTAGCTTTTCTATTGATGTATACTCTTAATCTTCTCCCTATTGCTTCAAGGCAATATTTAATTTCCTTTATTAGGTCTTCATCATCAGCTAATGCATTTTTTGATTGAGATTTAAACATTAAGTGTACAAAAGGTCCAGAAACATTAACTAATAGTTTTATTGGTCCTTTTGGTAACCCATTATCGTAAGTATCAAGGTGGTAGTTTTTCCAATTAACTGCTTGAACGGCCTTAGTAATAGCGCAATCTGCACTATCTCTTAATTTAGGAGTTCTATTTACAAATCTAGATAATACGTCCCTAGAACGTTTTGGAACTTCTAAATTTCTTGAATAAGCCATTACAGACTCAACAACATAAGCTAGGCCTTTTCCACTTGTAGGAGTTCTTGTTTCTGCTGAGACAAAATCATCATCCTTAGTATAATTTTCAATAAAATATTCATATACGCTATGGTATGTATCTATAGAATCTGTGTCCGTGTATGTGATAAGATCATTTATAAACTGATCAACTTGCTGTGAGTCAATTGTGTTATCAATTATTTCCATTCTTCCTAATATCTCTGAGTTTAAATTAATAATCTCTTCTGAATCGATGGAAATACTAGACCTAGTATCATCATCAATCTTTATTCCTTTTTCTAATAATTGTTTCTTCTTATCTTTATATAATAATTTGGACAACTGATAAATATTATCAACTGGTCCAGCAAAATCATCAACATTTTCTGAGATTCTTAATCCAATTTCTTTAATTAATGTATTCTCTAAAGTTGATTCACCTACTGGAATTGCTGTATCTGTTGGAGGTGACATATATTTAATAGATTTGAAAGCTAGAAATAAGGAATTAAATTGTTCTTTTGTTATTTCAATAGGTTTAACTTTAGATAATTGGACTTTATCGACAAGATCTTCAAAATCTGTTCTGTTTTTTAATTTTTTTAATTCAGTAATTCCCTCTTTTGTCTCTTTAAATAATTTATTTAAATCCACCTTAATTATATCTTTTTGATTTCTTATATCTTCAATGTTTTTCAATAGTTTTTTGATATTACCTTCAATGCTCTTAATCTCTTTTTTTGTTTCGGATTTATCAATCCGATTATTTAATTTTTTAATTTCTTTGTTTATTTTTTCATATTCTTTATTGAATTTATTATAGTTAGAGATTAGATTCCAATATTTTTCTTTCAAGTCATCTGAATCAACATGGTAAACAATTAATTTGTCTCTAGGTTTATCAGAACGACCGAAAATTCTCTTTTCGTTTCTCATAAAGTATATTGGGTCAGTCTTCTTCTGCGTTAAATTCACAAAACCATCTTTTAAAATAAGAAATTTTAGTTGATCTTGCAAATTTCTTTCAGCGATATCAACAATCTCTTTAGCTGTTTTTGAGCTCATTCTTACAAAATTGTCTTGTAAAAATGCAGAAATTGTTTTATTTTCTGATTTTGTAATTAAATCTTGTAGATCTCCTATATTAACTGATGAAGGATGAGGTTTAGCGTATTTAGGTTCTTCTGGAAAAGAGGTTGCTAATCTTCGGTATATTTTTTCTTTTCCATCGGGATCAATATAAATAATTGTTACGTGTGGATTCATAAACGCTGTTTCTTCAATATATTTCTCAACATAACCCTTGACATATTTTACATTTAGATAACTTAATTTAATATAAGTACCATGAAGAAATGGGCTATCTACATCTGTTGGATGAATTAAGTATTTTTTCTCGTTTTTCGAAGTAGTAAAAAATTCTGTTACAGTAGCATAAACATTATCTATTGACTTTGACACTGTTATAACAGGTTTACCAGTTGTGTTTTGAGCATCACTAAAAGCACTTGGAGCTCCAAATCCTTGACTACCTCTAGTTTGTTTTAATTCCAAAGATTTTGAGGAGGCAAGATATCTTCCAAATTTTCTTAGATCAATTTTTGACATTCCTGTCCCATTATCAAAAACTTCAAAAGTATAACTCATAATATTTTTCTGGCTAATTTCAGAAGTTAAAAAAGAGGGTGCTTCATACTCTCTAATACGAACACATACAATTGGTTCTACATCAATAATATATTCGACTGGTTTGATAATTTCTTGCATATCATCGATTATTCTTTTAACTTCCTCCTCTACTTCCAATTCTTCTTTATCAATTATTTCTCCCGATTCTTCTTCTTTTTCTTCTGGTTCTTGAATAATAGATACCTCTGGTTCAACAGATTCGATCCCAAATTCCTGCATTAGAGTAAGTTTTGCTTCATTATTCAATTGTTGAGATTTTTTTTCTTCCTTTATTGTTTCAATTATTGATAATTTTTCTAAAAACAGCTCTTGATCCAACGAAAATTTAACTTTTGAATCTGATTTTTGTAATTCTTTCCATTGAAAGCTTTCAATTGCATCTAAAGCGTTATCTGTAAATTCAGCGCAATATTGAACATGCTTCCAATAGCCAAATTCAAAACCAACTAGTTGAGTACGTTTACGCATGTACTCAGCTATAGTTCCTTGTTTTATTTTTCCTTCTTCTTTTGAACTAATTTTTACCGCACTCGAATGTTAATTTCTTCAATTACTTTTGTTAAAACAAACTATAAATATATATAAATCTATTAGCAAATTAATTTAAAAAACCATATCATATTAAATATATATCGTAACTTCAAAGCTTTCAATTATCTGCCTGAACTAAACTTTTTTATTCACTGTTTACAGTAAATAAATTAATATTTAAATATTTTCATCAGATTTTAAATCATAAAAATAAAT
>CP070831.1:2799527-2826772 GCA_020344955.1 Promethearchaeota archaeon
AATGGAAGAATTACTTAAATCTTCAATAGTAAAAGGATTAGTATTTAGTGTTTACGGAGAAATGGGCCCAACTCCAATTTACAGTTTCCCAAATTATGTGACTGAAAAAGAGTTGAAGGATCTCCAAAAGGAATCGAAAATTCAAAGAGATTTTATTTTAACATATAGAGATATTACTCAAATATCGATTAAAAACTTAAGTTTGTTTATTAGTGATAAAATTATTACTGAAGAAAAAGAACCTCAGAAAATCCAATATTTTGCAATTTTACCTTACCCTGATTTTAATACAACATCACTTACTTATTTTCATTTTATACGAACAAATAATGATCATAAACCTGTAGCAACAGCATTTTCAATATTAGTTGAAGAAAATAGACGTAGTTTTTTATATAATAACATTAATCGAATTAAACCAGTTGTTCTTGATTTCTTTCAAAATTTTGATCAAAAAATTCTCGAATCTTACCCTCCAAGTGAAGAAATCAAAGAATTTTTTCAAGATCTTTTATTAAAAATAATTGAAATTGAACAAAATCCCTCGACACCTATTACAACACACCGGAAGATGAAAATTCTCTTTGCTGGGTTAGATGATAGTGGGAAAACTAGCTTTTTACTATCTGTCGATCGAAAATACAGTAAATTAATTGGACTAAAACCCACAACAGGCGCTAGTATTAAATCTATTGAAGCTTTAGGGGCAACAATTTTTCTCTGGGATTTAGGAGGTCAGAGAAAATTCAGAGAAAAATATCTCGACAAAGCAGAAATTTATTTATATGAAGCTGATTTATTATTTTACTTTATTGACATTCGAAATAAATCAAGATTTGATGAAAGCATTGAATATCTCCAAAATTTAAAAAGAGTTATAAGTGTATTTAATCAAAATACTCCTATTGTATATGTATTATCAAAAGGTGATTCCGATATTTTAGAGTCAGGGGAGATTAGAGAAAATGTAGAGTTTATAAAAAATAAATTGAGTGAGATTCATCAAAATGGCACTGTTGAATTATATATTACCAGTATATTCCAAACATTTACTATTTTGCGGGCATTCTCCTCGGGAGTCTCTAAATTGAGTCCAAATAGAGATATTATTAATCATAATCTTAAAAGATTCTCTTTGACTACAGAATCATATTTGACGTTGCTTTTAAGCAGTGACGGATTAGTTCTTGCTGATTATTATAGCAAAAAAGCAATGCAATTAACTAAAATCCCTAAAACAGAAGTAATAAACGTATTCGAAGTTTCAGCTCCTCAATTCACTGTCTTATTCAAAATTTTTGCTAAATTTAAGGCATTAAAGCAAGAAGAAGCCGTATTTAAAGTTATAAATTCTGTAATTATAATAAAAAGGATAAAAGTAGAAGAAAATAATATGTTCTTTCTATTTTTAGTAGATGACGAAACTAAATTAAAAATAATTAATAATGAACTATCCTCTTTTTTAAACTATACTCAAGATTTACTTTTGCGCTATATTGCTTAAAAAATGACCTTTAGAGGATTTCTTTCTGATATTTTTTGTCTCATTGCTCTCTTTTGATAATATGAATTAACCCCAGAAATTAAAGCTATTGCAGGAACGACACATTTAGCAAATTTTATTGGACCGAATAAAATAAAATCACTAGGAGCAGCAGCACAATAAGTCATTATAGAAGCAATTGCCCCACATCGAGGAGTTGCACCATATTTCTTAACAAAATCCCATCCATAAATTGCATTAGCGGGAGCAAAACCCGTTGGTAAACCTAATTCTCTTTTTATTAATCCTGTTGTTTCGAAATTAATGGAGATTGAAGGCAAATCTAAAACAGCAGTATCAACGATAATATTATTAATGTTAGCTTTTTGCGCTTTAGGTATTAAAGTCTCTTTTAAAAATTTCAATTTCTGATGTGGAAATATATACTTATTTCCAAATGTTAATAAGACAGCATTCTCAACACCAATTTCTTTAAGTGCTTGTAAACTTTCATTGTTGGTGTTCTCATCAATACTATTTAATATAGCTCTATTCAATAGTCCCTTTTCTCGTAATCCTTCCATAGCAGGAATTCTGGATGAATCATTTAATCCATCAACTAGAAAAGGATATTCTACTTTATCAGCAACAAATTCACATTCTTTTATCAATGCTTCTGGATATGCCCCAACAACATCAATTATTCCCTGTAATTGTGTTTCTTCAATAAGTTCAGTAAAATCATTTAATTCTTGCTCGAGAATGTCTTTATCAAATTTACCGGTTTTTTCGTTTAATAATGCAGCATGTTTTGCATAAAATACAGTGGCGATCATAACAATTGGATTTTCACCTGGCTGACCGCCTAATTTAACATTGCCTATTTCGATTGTTTTTTGTTCCGTTTCGAAATTTAACATAATACAATTAAAACTCTATTTATTATTAAATTTGATTAATAAAAAAGAGATAAAATGTACTAGCTTTCTTTTTTAAAAGGCTTTTCTTGCATTAATAATTCAATAAATTTTGACGTTTGTTCAGCAGGAATAACTAAATAATCTTCATCAATTATATATCCAAAATCTTCTGCCCACGCAGCAATTTCTCTTGAAAAACTTTTTTTCTCCATTTTTAAAATTTTACGCATTGATTTTAGGTCTGCTTTATTTGATTTTTCCACCATTTCTTTTACTCTGATTTTTCTTTTCTTTTTGATAGGTTCACTTACAAGAGTGCCAGTATATATTATTGATAAGATAAACTCTGGGATCCATTTATGCATTAATAAGACAATGATTGCTGCAATAAAAGAACTCGCAGCACTTATAGAAACATGAATATCGTTCCAATTATAGCCTATATAGTATAATTCGATTTGAATTATCATGCGAATAATGTTAACAACATAAAAAATAACAGACGATATAACAAGAGCTTTTGTTTTTCTCCATATAATATCTTCCTTCGTGACTCGATCTTGACTGTGGGGTGTGAAGGCGATTATTCCGACAAATATGACGATAGCCTGTACACCTGTACAAAAAGTCTCAAAATAAATAGGAGTTTTACCAGGAATAAAGAATCTCCAATCATATATTCCACTTGGTGCAAATTGGGCTTCTGCCCCCATATTAAAAAACAAGTTCAAAAAGAAAACTGTTTGTTTAACTACGATTTCATGGAGCCAATAATTAATCCTTAAATCAAAGAAGAGATATATTAGATAAGCGGAGATGGGAGCACTAATGGCAAATAAAATCAATGATCTTATAGAAAAAATATATTTTTTTTCATTATATTCAATAATAGGCTTTTTTATATTAGCCCGTTTCTTAATTTTTTGCATCTGTACTCTCCTCCTCATCATTAGTATGCTTCAGATAATAGTGAAAACTGTCCAGTATTACATAATTAAGAATAATTAATAATGGAATCATTATAAAACCAAGGTTCATAAAACTATTGGATTGTAATAAGGGGATTGTTAAACCTATGACAAATGCAAATAATAAGTTTATTGTTAATAAAATCCAGATAAGAATTTTTTTCTTAACTATTTGTTTCATAATAATGGTTCCAAGGTTGTAATATAAAAGTACAAATTATGCTTTATTAAAAATTTTTATTAGGAAAATTATTATTAGAAGGAATTTAAATTCACTGGTACTTGTTTTTGTGCTATTTCTTTAGATAATCAGTTAAATGCTTCTCTAAAAGAACTTCTTTATTAATAAAGTTTTTTGGATATTATTTGAAGGGTAAAATTTGCACAAAAACGATCAGGTTTTCTATAAATATTGAGATGAAAAGTAGAATTAAATAGCATGTCAACTTAATATCTAAATGTAATTATTTAGGAGTAATAAAAATTTAGGAGTCCATTGATGAGTCTTGAACTCACACCACTAGATGACATTAAAAGCTTGAGTTATGCTATTCAAAATATAGTAGTGAAATCCTCGCTAAATATTGAAGAACCTCTTGATTTGAGAAGGTTATCAATGAAAATAAAAAATGCAGAATATAATTCAGAAAGATTTCCCGGACTTTTTGTAAGATTTAGGCATCCAAAATCTGTTATCATTGTTTTCAAAAATGGAAAACTAATTTTGATAGGGTTAAAAGCATTTGATCAAATAAATTTAACATTAAATCGCTTAATTTTAAAACTTAATAGTATTTTTGGGCTAAAAATTGACATAAATTCAATCAAGCCACAAGTGGTCAATATTGTGATAACTGCCAATTATTATAAGCAAATTAATTTGGATTTAGCAGCTTTGAGACTAGATAACGCGATTTATGAACCAGAAGTATTTCCGGGATTAATCTATAACTCATCTAATCCACTTAAATCTGTATTTTTAATATTTAGTACAGGCAAAGTTGTATTTACGGGTATAAGAGAAAAGGATAAAATCGAAGTAGCATTAATTAAACTCAGACGCTTATTAAAGAAGGAAAATTTATTCTTAACTGCTTGAAAATTCAAATTATTTTATTTCGGATAAAAATAAAATTTTTTTTCTATAGCATATTCTTTTTTCCTAAACTAATACAACAATTTTATATCGTAATTATTCTATATATAGTGTGATTTCTAATGCCAGAAAATAGTAAAGAAGATCAGACTTCAGATATATTAGAAAATGAAAAAGTAGAAAAAACAGAAAGTGAAATAACTGAAGAACCATCAAAGGCAAAATTTACATTTAAATGTACACGTTGTGATAACTGTTGTGCAGCTAGAGGTCCAATCCCAGTAACCTTTTGGGATTTAGAGATGTGGGCAAGAAATGGGGTTGTAGCTAATTTTATACCATATTTAGACATATATCATAAACCAGATGGAGGAATCGATTTAGTATTGAAACCCTTGGCACCTCCTCCTGAAGAAGAGAAAAAAGAAAATAGTACTAGGGACCCTTTTGCTACTGTCCCCATTGAAGAATTACTTAATGTTAAATGCCCTGTCTATAATAAAGACGATGAAAAGTGCTTGGTATATGAGAATCGTCCATTGAGTTGCCGCACTTATCCTTTAGAATATGATGGTAAGAATTTTATAGTAGTAGATGCAGATTGTCCAGGGATTGGAGAAGAAGGAATGACAAAGGAAGAATTAGCAGAAATGAGAGAAACTGCCAAACTTATGCATTATGAATTAACTCGAATGAGAATTGCCTTACCTGTATTAAATCAAATGATTTCACAAAAAATTATGATGGATTTGATGCGTCAAAATATGGAAGCAATGAGCAAAATGAGTGAGGAAGATAGAGCTAAACTAGATGAAATTTTTAAGAAAAGTAGTGAAGAAAAATAATTTCATTTTTATTTTAATTTATAATATTTTTAAAAACTTGAATTATGAAAGAATTAGTTGTGAGAAATTCACTTATTAGGTTAGTTCAAGGCGATATAACAGAATTAGATACTGATGTTATTGTCAATGCAGCTAATGCCCAACTAATACTAGGTGGAGGTGTCGCAGGAGCAATTAAAAGAAAGGGTGGCCCATTAATTCAATATGAATGCAATAAAATAGGGGGGACTTATGTAGGTGGAGCTGTTCTTACAACAGGAGGAAACTTAAAGGCAAAACATGTAATTCATGCAGTCGGGCCGCGTATGGGAGAAGGAAATGAGGAGGAAAAATTAAAAAATGCAACCTTGAATAGTCTAAAATTAATGGACAAACATAATCTTAAAACAATTGCATTCCCTGCCATTTCAACTGGAATTTTTGGATATCCAATAGATAAATGTGCGCAAATTATGATTTCCACAACTAAAGATTATTTAAATGGTAGCACACAAATTGATGAAGTGATATTTTGCCTATACACCGCTTCTGATTATGCTGTTTTTGATAATGAGTTGAAATAATAATAGTTTGACGTTACTTTTTTTATTAAAGTTTAATTAATGATCAGAAGAATAAATATTATTAGTTAGATAGATTCAAATAAATCTAATACTTGGGAGTTTCTCGTTAATATGAATGATTATAGATATATTAAGTTCTTTGAAGATTTACGAGTGGGTGACGTACCTCTTGTAGGAGGTAAGAACGCCTCACTTGGAGAATTATTAAGTTTTGGAATTTCAGTTCCACTTGGTTTTGCTGTTACTTCAGATGCCTTCGATTACGTTTTAGATAATAACTACTTTACAATTAAAGAAGAGGAAATTTCACTTCGGAAGCTAATTGCCAGAGACATCAATAGAATATCAGATGAATTGAAATCAGAAGATATCAAAGCAGTAGAAAAAGTTGATAAAATTTGCGCTAATATTAGGTATGTTATTGAACAATCCAAGATACCTGATTCTTTGGCAGATGAGATCCTCGATGCTTATAAAAAATTGATTGGAAAAATTGGAGAAGAATCTACATTTGCCGTAAGAAGTTCCGCTACAGCTGAAGATCTACCTGATGCATCATTCGCAGGACAACAAGATACACATTTGAATATATCAGGTGAAAAGGAAATCCTAGAATATATCTTAAAAGATATGGCATCAGTATTTACCACAAGGGCAACAATGTATCGAGAAAGAGCAGGTTTCGATCACTTTTCTGTGAAATTATCTGTTGGTATCCAGGAAATGGCAGGAGGATTGGGGGGAGTTAAGTCATCTGGAGTAATGTTTACAGAAGATCCTGATTCAGGTAATCCAAATGTTGTTGTAATTAGGGGAACTTGGGGTTTAGGAGAATTAATTGTACAGGGCGCTGAAAAAGGGGATGAATTTATTGTATTTAAGCATGACCCTGAAAAGTTGAGAATAATCCGCCATGAACTTGTGAAGAAAGAAAAAATGATGATTTTTTCTAAAGGAATGGAGAAAATTGGTACTGAAGTAGTTTCTGTACCTCAAGATAAACAAATGAAATATTGTCTGACTCAAGATGAAGTTATAAGTTTAGCTGAATATGCCCAAAAAATTAGAAATCATTATGGTAGAAGAATGGATATTGAATGGGCTGTAGGAAATAATGGGAAGATCTACATTGTCCAAGCCCGCCCTGAGACAGTTCACAGTATGAAAGGTGATGTTGAAGAAATATTTTATCTTCTTGAAGATCCTTTAAAATTAAAAGAAGAAGGATTATTTGTGGAGAATACAGGGATAGCCATTGGCCGAAGAATTGGTTATGGGAAAGTTAAGATAATTGAAACTATTAATGATGCACATTTATTAAGAGAAGGAGATATCCTAATAACTGAAGAAACTAATCCTGATTGGACTTCATATATGGCAAATTTAAGGGGTGTTATTACAGAAAGAGGAGGACCAACTTGTCATGCGGCAATTGTTTCGAGAGAGTTAAATATAGCGTCTATAGTAGGCGCTGATAATATCGTTCAAATAATGAAGGAAAAACGGCGTGAAGGAATAGAATACGCTACAATAGATTGTAGTGAAGGAGAACCAAGAATTTGGTTAAAAGATGTAGAATATGATTTTGATACAATTGAATTTTCCAGACTTCCACAGACTCAAACGAAAGTGCTAGTAAATTTAGGAATTCCTAAAGGAGCATTGAGTCAAGGAAAACATCCTGACGGGACAGGATTAGCTCGTCTTGAATTTATCATTAATGATGAGATTCAAATTCATCCAAATGCACTAATTGATTTTGAAGCATTAATCATGAGATATGATATTTTAATAGAACAGAGGAAAAAAATTGAAAATATAAAAAAGAGTGATTTATATCATAAAGATCCTTTTAGTCAGGAAATTTTGAAATTAAAACAGACATTAGATAAAATTAGGGAATTAACTATAGGATATGAAGATAAAGAAGAATTTTACGTTGATAAACTTGCTGAGGGCGTTGCTACTATCGCTGCTGGTGTTTGGAAAGAATTAGATGGTAACGAACTTGCTGAATGTGTAGTTCGACTCTCAGATTTTAAAACTAATGAATATGCAAATTTGATTGGAGGTTGGATATATGAAGAAGATGAACATAATCCTATGATGGGTTTTAGGGGAGCGTCTCGATATGTTTCTAATGATTTTCAAAATGCTTTTATATTAGAATTAAGAGCTATTAAACGAGCTCGTGAATGGGGATTAAAAAATATTATTCCTATGGTTCCATTCTGTCGTTCACCCGAAGAGGGACATGAAATAATTCAAATAATGGAAAGTGAGGGATTAGTTAGAGGAGAAAATGATTTAAAAGTATATGTTATGGCAGAAATTCCTTCAAATATAATATGTGCAGATTTATTTTGTAAATATTTTGATGGTTTTTCTATTGGTTCAAATGATTTAACTCAGTTAGTTTATGGTGTTGATCGAGATGAATCAAAACTAATCCCGATTGCAAAATCTTATTCATACACTACTAATAGTGAAGCAATCAGAAGATCACTAACTCATTTAATCAAAACTGCTCATGAGTACGGTAAAAAGGTCGGAATTTGTGGGCAAGCACCTAGTGATGACCCAGATTTCCTTCAATTTCTGGTACGTGAAGGAATTGATTCAATTTCTCTTAATTTTGATACATTTGCCAGAGGAAGAATGAATACTTGGAGAACTGAAATAATTGAAGCTAGACTTGATGATAAAAACAAGGGCAAATCATATACATTTCTTAATGAATGTGATGATTTAATCGAAAAAATACGGATTCCACGAGGTAAACTTCGAAATATGGTAAGAAAGCAAGGTAAAAAAGTAGATCAGAAACTTAATGAGTCAACTAACAAATTTGATCACATTTTCGATACAATTCAAGAAATTTCATATAATTTTGTATCAGAAATTAATCAAGGAACTATTCTAAAATTCGATGAGTTTTTCAATAAATACAAAAACCAAATTGCAGAATTCAGTGAAAAAATTCCAATAATTAAACGGGAAATTCGTGAATTCGGTATATACTAAAAATACTATTAAAATAAAAAAAATTAAATTTTAATAAAAATTTTACTTGTTAAACTTCTTATTTGAGAATAACACTTTTTTAGGTAATTTTATCAATGTCAAGGCAATTAACTGAAGAAGAAAAGAAAGCTTTTGAAAATGTTGAATATTTGCTGTCTTCTTTAATAGCAGACCGTAGTGTCCCCCGAAATATTAAAAGAGTTGCTCAAAGAGGGATAGATGAACTACATAGAGAAGATGAAACTCCAGGTGTCTTGGCTAGCAATGTGATGTATATGGTGGATGATCTTGCGGCTGATCCGAACATACCTTTTCATGCGAGGACAACAGTTTACAGAATAATCTCAATCTTAGAAAAAGTGAAGGATTAATTAAAAATAAGTAGATTAAAAAGAAATTGATAATCTTATAGCTTAGATTTTTTAAATTTTAAAGATTTGTGATTTAAACTATTTAATTCGTTATTTCTTAGGTAAAGTGATATATCATTTATTAAATTGAATATCCATTTATTAAATAATAGATTAATCATCTATGCATTAAAAAACATTTTAAGGTGAAATTTAAATTTCGGGTTTAAACATTAATGGTTGGATTGATGGAATTACTGCTTCAGGTGTGGTAATATTAGGTATAGTTTTTGGCTTATTCTTTATTTATAGATCAAGAAAAACAAAAGCAAAACTACTCACTTTTTTAGGTTTAGCTAATATTTTAGCAGGACTTATGTTTTTAGGAGTATTTTTAGACTTTCTATCCGTTCTGATTCTTCAACAAAATATGCCTAATGATAGTGGGATAGTTGCTATTCTATCTTATATATGGTTTGCTCCTGTAATAATTACTTCAATGTATATTGGTGCAGAATTATTAACCCCCAAATTAAAAATGTACATAATAATTGTAATTTTGATTATTTCAATTATCTTTGAAATAATTATATTTATAAGTCCCTTACAGTCTTTTAATTTTATTCCTACACCACCATTGGTTCCAGAAATAAACTTAATTGATTATAATGTAAATTTATTTACACTAGCGGGATATTTAATGGGAGGGTTATTATTTTCGGTTCTGTTTTTCTTGGGATTTGGTTTTATCTATAAAGGTTTCCAGTCCTCAGGTGTAATAAGAAAAAACTTTCTCTATCTCTCAGCAGGTTCAATATGCTTTTGTGTTTTTGGTCTGTTAGAAGGCTTGACTGTACCTGGATTTTTAGTAATTTTTGTCAGAATTGGATATTTAAGTAGTTTTTGGCTAATGTATTTAGGATTAAAATCATAATCTAAATATATTTTTTTTTTTCAACGATTATTATTTATATAAAATAATTATATTATTAGTTAAAAGCGAAACATTTACAGTTATTTATCAAATAATTATATTATCAATAATCTTATTTTAGAATAATGAAGCGACAAATAATTTCAGGGATAGTTTACATAGAAATGAATGATGAACTCGGTCCAAATCCAGTAGCATGGCTTCCTTCTAAATTTACACAAATAGATCTGATGCATATAGCAATAAAAGCATTAACGGTGTTAACTGGAGAGAAAGGACTTGTTCCTGAGTCTTTAGTTATACTTCCATTCCCCTCTATGAATTTAAAGGGGTTAATTAAATACATAAAGTGGGATGATGAATCAAGGCGAGGAGGCGTTGCCCAATCTGCCCTTGTTTTATTATTTCAAGAAATTGATGATGTAATTTTCTACAAATATTTGAACGATCTTTCTATTCCTTTTAATAATCTCGTTTCAGCAATTATAAATTTAGAAAAATCAAAAGCTTCTAGAGAAGAATATATACAAGTGATAGAACATCTTGAGTTTAATATCTCATCCCTTTTAGCAGAATTGGAGCAGCAAGAAATCACTCAACAAGAAACGGAAGCTTTTCCTGAACAAAAGCTTAAAGACAGAAGTTTAATTGACTATCAATTTAAAATCATAATTGTTGGAGACCCAAATGTTGGTAAAACATCATTAATATTGAGATATACTGATAATGCGTTTAGGAGAAATTATGTACCTACCTTAGGTGTAATGGTGAGCGACAAAATCTTTAAAGTTGAAAACACCGTTGTACAATTAACTCTTTGGGACATTGGTGGTCAACAAAAATTTCAGACAATGAGACAACAATTTTACCGTGGTTCAGATGCGGTTTTCTTAGTATTCGATCTAACAAAACCAGAATCATTTAATAATATTCCAAAATGGTTTTCAGATGTACTTGAACAAGTTAAAGATCGTGGAGAGGAACTAATAGGTTTTATAATCGGAAACAAAAGTGATCTAAAAGAAGAGAGGAAGATTACTTCTAACAAGGTTAATCAATTAGCGAGTAAATTAGAATTAGGATTTATAGAGACTTCAGCATTACTAGGAGAAAATGTAGATCACTCTTTTTCTAAAATTGCAGAATTATTACTGAAATCACGATTATAGATAAAAATAAGATCTTCGTGAAAGTGTGCTTTCACGATGTTAGATATTATTAAGGGAATATCACCATATTCTGTCGATAATATATATACATATCCACATTTAAGTTCGAATTTTTAAATTATAATATGAAAAATTAATAATAGATAAAGTAAGAATAAAATTATGCCAATTAAAAAAGAAGCAATAATCATAATAGCATCAGCACTTAGTTTGTACATTCTTATTTTAGTATTTTTCCTTTTGACACCATTTTTAGATGGTTTTGATTTCATAATTAGATTTGGGGCTATATTCGGATTTACTTCAATGTTTATAACAACTATGATGACACCCTTTGCAGTCCAATTATATAAAATATTTGGCAAACCTTTTATTAAAGTACATCATCTCTTTTCAATTGCAGGACTTGTATTAATCACTCTCCATCCAGTAGCATTCGCAATTATGAGGTTAGATATTGCTGTTTTCTTACCAGATTTTACTTCTTGGTATGGTTTTTGGTCTTTAGGTGGAAGATTAGCACTAATTTTAATCTATATTGCTGTCTTAGGTGCTCTATTACGTAAGAAAATACAAAAAAATTGGAGGATTATTCATGTATTAAACTATGTAGCACTGTTTTTAGCATATGTACATGGAGTTCTTATAGGAACAGATTTTCAAAATCTTGGTATTTTGATAATCTTTACAATTATGATAATTCTCAGCTTTAGTGTCTTAATATATAAAAGATATCTCAATTTCAAAAGGAAAAAAAAAGGTTAAGCTTTATTTTCAAATCTTAAAGTATTAACTATTAATAAATAAAATTTAAGAGGGATTATGGGGAAATCATAACTAAATACTGTCCATCTTCTTCTCTACAGAGAATTTTGCATGATAATCCAATTTCTTGTGTGCATTTTTTAAACGTATCAGGATCTATTTGTATATTGTGGAATTTATCTCCTAGGATATTTTTATATTTCATCTGGAGAGTTGCTTCACCAGGATACTTTCCTAATTTCCGATTTTTTTCTATATAATCAAGAAAAATTTTTTCTTTAGTTGAATTTATATCTATTGAATCGCAAATTATTATTCCCTCCGGATTTAGACGAGTTTTGCAAAAAGATAAGAATTTTTTTATGCCATTTAAATTTCCTACGAACCCTATTGAACGTCCTAAAAGAAGAATAGTGTCAAATGAACCTATTTCTATATTATAAAAATCTGTACATTGAACATTTTTTATTCCCCTTTTTTTCATAATTTCACATGCTTGAGAAGATATATCAGTTGCGTATACCTCAAAACCTAATCTTTGGAGTTCCAAGCTATGTGGTCCAACGCCTGCTCCCATATCTAAAACTTTACCTTTACATAATCGTATAGCTTCTTTTTCTAAATTTGTAAAATCTTTAGGGCCGCGAAAGAAATATGCAATAGGAACATTAAATTCGAATCCATCATCTCGAATTAAAGTGATCTCAACATCTTTTTTATCATTATAAAAATCTTCAAGAGCTAAACCAAAAGGTTCCATCCCTTTTTCTTTCATGATAGCTAAATTCTCGTGTATTAATTCTCCTTTTTAATAATGCCTTGAAATGAAGAAAATTGATTAAATATTGCTTTAGCATCTCCTTCAATCTTAGCGAAAATATTAACTGGACTTGCAGCAACTGGTTTATCTCCTGAACTCGCGGGAGTTGGTCCCCAAAAAATACAGAATCCCTGACCACCAATCCAATAACCTACATCTCCAATATCACACTCAGTTTGAGAATTTTCTGCGGGGATTGAGACAGGACAATCACCATAAAGTTCTTCGCCCCATCTAGATAAATTAACCTCAAATGGAAGAGCATCCCAAATTGCTTGACATGTTTTAGGATTTTTATTAATTAATAATTTTGCTTTAACTACTCCAATCTTTTCATTTTCTATGATAATATAATCCATTCTAATTTCTCACATTTCAAAGCATATATGATTTTTAATTTAAATTAAGCAATTTTTTTATTTAAAGGATTTTAAAAGATACTTAAAAAGAATACCAGATTTTATGATTCTAGAAAAAACTATTGAACTAATAAAGCAAATTTATAGAATTCATAAGATTGTTTCTCCTAAAGTTACAAAAGTTGTTATTGGATTAGGTTATACAGGAGTAGAAGTTACTGGTTATGCTTATGAGCCATTTCTAGGATTAGCCTCGACTTTACCAGATATTATTAAAAAAACAGATTGCAGCAAAATAGAATTTGCTGGAGACCTTACTAATAAACCAGTAAGTGAGTTGCTCTATTGGTCTCTTAAACCTCCAAGCTTAGAAAAAATCATTGGAATTGCTACTTTGAATGGTTTATCTCAACATATCTTAAAAATAATTAATCCTTACAAGAAGATTGAGGGAAGTATATTAGGCCATTTGAATATTGATAGAGATGCAAAAATAACTTTCATTGGTTTAATGAGACCACTAATAAAGAAAGTAATGGAAATCACTCAAAACATTACTATAGTAGAAAAAAATATTTCATTTCCATTACAATTTAGTGATTTTGAATTGAAACAAGAGATAAATCAATTGAACGATGAAGACTTACATAATAATATCGTATTTTGCACAGGAACTAGTCTAATAAACAATACACTTGAATTAATTTTAGAAAAATTCAAAAGAGTAACTCGAAAGATAATTTTAATTGGTCCAACTGCTAGTATGATTCCCGATATTCTATTTGATTATGGTGTAGATATAGTTGGAGGAATGCAGATTAATAATTCAGAGGCTACACTGCAAGTATTACAAGAGGGAGGAGGTACTATGCTTTTTAAGAATTATGGAAAAAAATATAATTTGATGAGGGAATGAAATCATATAAATTTTTGAACTTGCTAGATTGATAGTGGAAAATCCTTATAATGAATAAATTCCTAATCGATTTTTTGATTTTATCAAATTAGAAAAGAATTCCTATTTATGCTCGAAACTTAAATTTAAAGCTGAAGAGAAAAAGGAAGTTCTATTTAATATATATAACTTTCGAAAACCCACTATTTAATTAGAAATAATCTATCTGATTAATATAAACTAAGTTTTTTTTCAAAATTATTAAAAATTATGTAAAATTAATAGAGATAACACAAAATTGGCAAAAGTTACACAAAATTAATTCATTTCTAGTAAGAAGTATTTTCAAAATATTAATGATAAATTTGATTTCTGCTTATGTATGATTTTTCTTTTAAAATAATTGTGATAGGACCGAGTGCTGTTGGTAAATCTTCTCTTATTCGCAGATTTGTAGAGAATGAGTTTTCATTTAATTATAAATTTACTATTGGGGTAGAAATAAATTCTAAATTAGTGAAATGTGGAAAGGGAGTATTTGCTAAACTCACAATATGGGATATAGGAGGACAAGATCGTTTTAAGGTATTACGTAGAAATTTTTATGATGGCACTCATGGAGCATTAGTAGTTTTCGATCTCACAAGAGCACAGACTCTTCCAAAAATGAAAGAATGGGTTGCAGATATGTATCAATTACTTAAAAAAAAAATACCAATCATAATTTTAGGAAATAAAGTCGACTTAATTTCTGAAATTGGTAAAGTAACTGACCAAGCTGAAGCTAGAAGTTATGCTGAGAAAGTAGGGAGTATATATATTGAAACTTCAGCTAAATCAGGTGACAATGTCGAAAGAGCATTTGTTGAACTAGTTAAAATGATAATAAAAAATAACTTTAATGAATGAGCAAAATCTTGTTTTAAATTTTAGTCGAATTAAAAAATTAATTCTATTTAAACTCAATGTTTTCGTAAAAATTTAAATATTGAATTGAGATTAATTAATAGAATCGTACTATAGATTATTTGACTATTATGTCACTTTATGTATTCAAGGTCATATTAATTGGACCTGGTGCTGTTGGGAAAACATCACTTCTACACAGGTTTGTAGAGAATAAATTCTCCTTTCGTTATAAATTAACTATTGGTGCTGATTTTTTATCAAAAATTATTAACTATAAAGATTCAACCATAAAAATGCAAATTTGGGATATAGGTGGTCAAGAAAGATATAAATTTTTAAGATCCAGTTTTTTTGATGGTGCTAATGGAGCTTTAATGGTTTTTGATCTCTCAAGATGGCACACATTTGAAGAACTCGATGAATGGTTATCGGATCTGCGTGAATATGCTGGTGAAAAGATACCCTTTGCTTTAATTGGAAATAAAATTGATTTAATCGATAAAAAAGAGGAGATTTATGAGAGAGAGAGTGCTCAGGTTTTTGCTAAAAAAGAAAATACCTTTTATATTGAAACCTCTGCAAAAACAGGTGAAAACGTAGAAGGCGCCTTTTTAGATTTAACAAATAAAATGATAAAGAATGTACAAATAAAGTAATTTTGTCTATTAATTAATGAATTTTACTATTGCAAATGATATTAGATTTGTATAAAATTTAGCTTTATTTCTCTTGATCATCTCATTTTTAAGATCTTCAAATTCAAAAGATAAATCATCTAATTTTCTTTCAATATTGGAGATATCTTTTTCAAGAAACTTAATATCTTCTTCTAATTGTTTAATTTTTTCCAATTTTTCTTGCTTTTTTAGTATATCAGTGATTTTTTCTATATTTTGGAGTTGCCGAGTTGTAGGTTTTTTATTTTTATTTCGATCAAGCAATTGATTTAAAGAACTGAGTTTCAAGTTCAAAGTTCTCTTCTTATGAGTATAAATTTTCTCTTTTTTCTTTATTTCATGATTAAAGATGCTTTCATTTAATTTCTTAATTTCTTCTTTCCAGATTGAAGTTTTTGACTTAGTAATTTTTTTTGCCTCTTGCGTGAGTTCACTGATAAAATCATAGTCTAAAGAAATTTTTTCTAAATCATCATTAAACAAGAAAGACTCATTAAGATTATTAATATCCAAAACAATCTCTGCAAAATTTTTTAATTCTTTTCCCTTTTCATCAACTACTATTGCTATGATTTGGTTTTCAATAATATAGCCTTGGAATTTAACTGAAAAGATGAAAAGAAACTTTTTCTCTGTAGTATTGAATTCTGAATCATATAATCTTTCTAATACTTTTTTTTTGACTTTTAAGATGCTAAAATTTCCATTAAATCTGTCGCTTATACAATAATCTAAAATATTATTGATTAATG
The DNA here is from genome assembly GCA_020344955.1 of Promethearchaeota archaeon. Lineage (GTDB taxonomy): Archaea > Asgardarchaeota > Lokiarchaeia > Sigyniarchaeales > SOKP01 > Loki-b32. Next base: position 2,816,057 of record CP070831.1, read on the forward strand.
GATGTCCTAAAGCAAAAAATTCAACTTCCTCTTTTTTTTTTGCGAGATCTAAATTAAAAGTCCCAACATACTCATGTAGAAATTTATAATTAGGATTTTTTAATAAACTATCTTCTATTTTTATTTTGGTGAAGAATTCAAAGCTAGTTTTACCAAATTCAGAATTAAAGTTAATATCTTTTACGGATCCATACTTTTGATTATCAAGTTTAAAAAATTCTTTTATTAATAGATACAATTCGTTATGAGAGAGTTTTACATCGATACATGATGCTAATGAAGTAATAAGTCCTTCCATCTGAAACGATCTTTTGTCAATCATTAAATCATCCAATTGCATCTCAATTTCCTTAGCTTTTCTGATTTCCTCGTCCAATGCTCTATAAAATTCATTTAATTTCTTGCGTTTTTTCCCATCTTCTTCTGCGAAAATCACTCCTCGAAAATCTCTTTCAATTCTGCCTATAATTGGTTCTAAAATTCCAATAGATTCTTCAAAAAGATTTATTCTTTTTATTATTGCATGTATTATATCCGTTTCCACTGTTCCTTCCATGAAAATATTGTAAATATAGATTTCTTTTGATTCCTGACCAATTCTATCAAGTCGACCGATTCTTTGTTCAAGTTTCATAGGATTCCATGGAAGATCATAATTAATCAAGACACGACAAAATTGAAAATTGCGTCCTTCACCACCAATTTCTGTAGAAATTAAGATAGAAAACTTGGTATTTGATCTAAATCTCTCTACTGCTTCATCTTTTTGTATTTTATCTAACCCTCCATAAAATAATTCCACGTTATAATCGGTATTATTATTTTCTATTAAGGATTTTAAAAATTTTAAAGTATCAACAAATTGAGTAAAGATAATTACCTTTTCTTTTGGGTTTTGTGAATAAATTTGTTCTAATAATTCAATTAACTTATCTGATTTTGAATCATATGGTAAGGCTTTTAATTTATCATAATATTCTTTTAAAATTTTCTCTTGATTAAGAAGCTCTGAGGCTTCTTGTTTTTTATTCTTAGTCTCGATATCGTTAAAAGTGTCAAAAAATTCTGAATCAAGATATTGATCTTCCAATTCGGCTTCATAATATTCAGGATCTTCCTCTTTTATTAGGCTAGGCTTAAGAAAAATATCTTTATATTTATCAATTTGGTCCAAACGTCTTTCTAAACTCTTTAAAAATGCATACTTAGAACTTGTTAATAGTTTCTGGAGGGTTGTTATAATAAAACCAATCCCCGCATTTTCTTTTGTTAATGAAGAATTATAAATTTTAGCAAGATAGAGTCGTATTTCGTTATATATATTTAATTCTTGTTGAGTTGGGTCAACCATTATTGTGTTGACAATTCTTTTGTTTAATAAATCTTCAGAAAATACATTTTTCTTGCGATTTCTTATTAAAAATTTAGATAAAGTGTGATCATCTTCTATTTTTTTCAATAAATCAAATTTAAAAGAATCATTATTAATTTGAGAGAGAACTTGGTTAATCTCTTTTTTCTTATCTATATATCTGAGATCTTTTAGCAGTTTTATGGTATTCTTTAATTCAAAATTATTTAGCTTATCAAGATTATTCAAATTTGAAATTAGGAGATTTATAAAAGGAGTATTCTTTCTAAAATGTTCAAAATCACTAAAATGTTCAAAAACTTCTGGATGGATAAGTTCAATTAGGGAAAATAATTCAAATGAATGTAATTGTAAAGGAGTAGCAGTTAATAAGAGCATACCTTCCGAATTTGTACTTAAATTCCTTGCTAACTCATAATTAAGAGTTTCTCGATAATTACCTGTTATAGCATTCATGAGATAACGTCTTAAATGATGAGCTTCATCAAAAATTACAATATCCCATGAGATACTTGATAAAAGTTCAATATATTTTCTGCTTCTTGCGAATTGAAGTGAACAAATAATTAAGTTATCATAATAAAAAGGATTCTGGAGGATTTCTGGATGTTTATAACTTCCCTTACGCTTTAACTCTTTAATTTTTTTTCCATCATACACTGAGAAATTGATATTGAATTTATTTTGCATTTCAAATTGCCATTGCTTAACTAACGAAGCAGGAACAATTATTAAAATACGTTCTGCTAAATCTCTTGCCATCATCTCCTTAATATATATTCCTGCTTCAATAGTTTTTCCAAGACCAACCTCATCTGCTAAAATAATTCTTGGAAAATGTTCCTCAGATAAACGATGAGTTACATTGATCTGGTGTGGCATTAATGTCAAGCGGGAATTGGTGATGCATTTTATTTGATATGACTTATAATAGGAGTAGAATAAGTTTGCCCAATATTTTATCAAAAAATTCTGAGGTGGATCTATTTGTTGGCTTGAAATTAGAGTTTCTATAGGAGTTTCAAACTTAGAATAAATTTCATTCTCCAAAATTTGAGAAACTTTACCATTTTCCTTTAAAAATTCATAAGAAATTATTCCATCCTTTATAAGAAAGTCTTTTTTATTTATAAAACCAATTCCTTGTTTAGTTACTATTTTATCATGAATCTCAAAGATATAGTGTATAATATCAATCGGGTGGATAATTTTTATTACATTATTTCTAAATGAAACTTTGTATTTAGTAATAAAACGAGTGTCCTCCTCATCTAAAGATTTTGATGTGGGGATCTCCAATTTTTTTATTACACGCCCAATTCCTAAATCTTGATTTAACCTATATATGACTAAATTACCGACATTAAACTTTTGTCCTTGACAATAGATATTAAAACATTTAGTAAATCTAGACTCTAATTTATTTCCACAGAAAGCACATTCTGCTTTTAGAGGATTTATCTGTAAAACCATTATCTTTATATTGTATTTAATATGAAGACAAGTAAAAATTTTATTATTTTGGATTAAAAGTGATAGAAAATGTCAGATGCGGGAATTGAACCAACATATATAGGAAAAAATGAAAATTTGGTGTTTAAAGTTCCCAAAGAACTTTTTAATATGAGCTTAGGTCCAGCAGAAGTGTTAGATCGTGAATCTGCTAAGTTATTTAGTAAATATATCAGAGGAACATTTAAAGGCTTCCAGCAAGCAAGAAAAACAAAATATGATAATGAAAATAATAAAAAGACTGAGACAACTTCAGATTTTTGGGAAATTTTTGAAAAAAAAGCAAAGGATCTTAATGTTGATCTAATAGGATATACCCCTGTTAATGAGAATTATATTTTTAAAGATCTAAAGGTATATGGAGTTAATGCAATTATACTTTCTATGGAAATTAAATGGGATAAAGTCAAGAAAGCCCCTGGAGCGATTTGTGAAATAGAACTGTTTCGAGTATATAAAGAATTAGGTGACGTTACCATTGAATTAGCTGAATATATGAAAGAACAAGGTTATAAAAGTGAAGCGCATCATCCTTTTGGTGGAAAACTTCTTTATGGACCTCATGTTGTAGCAGCTAATTTAGGAATTATGGGAAGAAATGGCTTAATTATTACACCTGAATTTGGTCCCCGACAAAGATGGAGTATAATAACCACTGATGCTGAAATTCCCATAACAAAAGAAAGAGACTTTAGTGAGCTAACAGAATTTTGTGAAAAATGTGGAGCATGCGTGAGGGAGTGTAAAGGTGGTTCTGTCTACGAAACTCCAATAAAAAAAGAAAATGGTGTAATTACTCATATAGATCGGTCTAAATGTATCCAGAGTATATTAGACAATAATTATTGTAGTTATTGCTTAAAAATTTGTATGCCTTCAAAATCATCCTAAAAAAGAATTAATATAAATTTTGCATAATCAAAATATAATAATTATATTCAAATTTAAGCAACCTTTTTAATAAACTGAAATAAACTAGTTTTCTGCAAATAAAATGACTGAATCTAAAGATAAAACTGCTGTTGATAAAATCAAAGGAGCGGAATCAATTGAAAAGCTTATAAAAGTTAATACCGCAGCTAATTATTGTTATAATTGTAATCGTTGCAATAATGTATGTCCTACCGCTTTTCTTGATATATTTTATCCGCGCAGCTTAATAGTGGATTTAACTTTTCTTACACCTGAAGAAGCTTTAAAAAATAATGATATATGGAAATGTCTAACATGTGGATTATGTTCAGTCTATTGTCCCATGACCAAAGAAGAAACCGGAGTAAACTTCAATCAAATAATTAAGGATCTTCGCTCTCTTGCTTCAGAATATAGGCCTTTAATGGAAAGTTTACAAAGTTGTAATCATGAACGTGTATACTCAAGCTTACCGGAATTGATGGCTGAAGATAAAATTAAATTTACAAATAAAATAGGATTCCTTGAAGGAACGGGATTGAAAACAACTGATAAAGGAGAAATTGGTTATTTTATGGGCTGTGTTCCATTCTTAACAGGCACTGCTCCTTGTGTGGTTGGATGTCCAGCTGGAGTTGACGTTCAGGGTTATGTATCTTTAATAGCTGAGGGAAAATTTCAAGAAGCTTTAGATCTGATCAGAGAAACCAATCCATTACCCTACTTATGTGGAAGAATTTGTACAGCTCAATGTGCTCTAAATTGTAATCGTCAACATTTTGATGACCCAGTAGCAATTCGGGAACTTAAACGTTTTGTTTGTGATTGGGAATCTGAGCATCCAAATCTAAGTAAGATAAAACCTGTTCCGCAAACCAAAGAGAAGGTTGCTATAATTGGTGCAGGACCAGGTGGTTTATCAGCTGCATATTTTCTCGCAAGAATGGGTTATAAACCAACAATTTTCGAGAAAGGTGATAAGACTGGTGGAGTTGTAAGATATGGAGTTCCACAATATCGGCTTTCTGATGAAGCATTAGATAAGGATGTAGAATTTATAAAATCTATGGGCGTAGAAATCGTTTTAAATAAAGAATTTGGTCCTAATTTTACTTTGGAAGATATTTGGAAGCAAGGTTTTAAATCAGTTTTTATTGCTGTAGGTTTATATGTACCAAAGACTTTAAGACTTGAAGGTGAAGATTTACCTAATGTGGATGTTGGTCTTGATTTTCTATTAGAAAGAAAATACAAATGTTCTGAAAATCCAGAAGAATTTAAAGATAAAACTGTTGGCATTTTGGGTGGTGGGGCTGTTGCTGTGGATGTTGGTGAAACAGTTCTAAGATTAGGTGCAATAAAAACTCATCTTGTTGACATATTATCTGAAGAAGCATTAAAATCGGTGCTTGATGATATACATGAAGCTGAGAGAGAAGTAATGGAGTATCATTTTGAAACGTCAACGGTAAAAATCGCAAAAGAATCAAATGGGAAATTGGCGTTAAATTGTCATAAAATTGAATGGGGTGAGCCCGATCCCAAAACAGGAAGAAGACCTCTGAATAAAATAGAAGGATCAGATTTTAAAATTGTAGTAGACCATGTTGTAATAGCAATTGGCCAAGCACTTGATCCAGAACCACTTCTTGCCGCAACAGATAATAAATTGAAAGTTGAAAGAGGAAAAATTGTTGTTGATGATTTAACTTATGAAACTGGTATTCCAGGAGTTTTTGCCGGTGGTGATATTATTTATAATTCATTAATGTGTGCTGTTGATGCAATAGGGGATGGTCGAGAAGCAGCTTATACAATTAACCGATATCTGCGAGGTCTCGATTTAAAGGAAGGAAGAATAAGAAAAAATGATTTAAAACGGTCAACCATTCCTAAAAAATATATACAAACACAAGTATGCCAAGATATGAATTTTATGCCTAGTGCTGAGAGATTGGTTTGTTTTGACGAGATGGAATTAGGATTTACTGATGAGCAAGCCAAGAAAGAAGCAAATCGATGCTTAAATTGCAACTGCTGCTGTAATTCTGAACAAATACCAGAGGATTATGAAAAAGCACTTGATAGTTCAGGTATTATGATTGCTGATTATGGAAGTCAAGATATTTGGCCTTCAATAAACGCTCCTAATTATTATGAGATCCCTAGAAGTGTAATCGGGATTTTAAATCAAAATGACCTAACTCCAGTTGTTTTATCACAAGAAAAATGTTGTGGACATGACAGCTTATGGCGAGGAGATGTTGAAACATTTAAAAAATTAGCGGAATATAATGTTAAATTGTTTAAAGATGCAGGAGTTAAGACATTACTCTTTAGTTGTGCTGAAGGGTACTATACCTGGAAAAATGAATATAAAAAGCTATTTGAAGGCAATAAGGAGTTTGATTTTGAAATTTATCACATTACTGAATATATATTAAAAGAAAAATTGTTAGAAGCCATAACATTCCCCGGTTTTGACAAAATTAGGGTAACTTACCATGACCCATGTAGATTAGGAAGGATGAGTAATGTTTTTGATGCTCCACGCGAGGTTTTGAATTTTATTCCGTCCGTAGAATTAGTAGAAATGGAAGATACCATGCAAGACGCTGAATGTTGTGGAGTAAATTCATATATTTCTTGTAATCAAGATTCGAAAAAACTTCAAGAGAAAAAAATCTTACAAGCAATAGAAACTGGAGCAGAATACCTTGTAACCGCATGTCCAAAATGTATTACCCATTTAAATTGTTATCTTAATGAAAATAGAGAATTGAAGAATAAAATTAAGGTAATTGATATTGTAAGTTTTCTCGGAAAATTACTATTTTTAATATAGTCTATTTTTATCTATTATTATTCAATTATTTACAAGTTTGTACATTTTCTTTGTTTGCTCTAGTGGGAAGTTGATAAAAGAGATCCTTGTTAATTTTAAAAGAAGAGATTTTTAGGATTAACAAATAACCTTTAAAATTTTGATAATTTATTTTTAATATCTACAATCAAATCAAAATATAAATATACAACTAGTTGTGAAAAAAATGAGTAAAACCAAGGAAATACCTGTTCCTGATAAAGTAAAAGGGTTTACACAAGTAAGACTTGACGTAGATCTAACTAACGGAAAATTCAATAAATCTAAATTATCTAATGAGTTCTGTCGTGACTGGATTGGTGGATATGGATTTGCTGCTAAAGTACTCTGGGATGAATGTCCTGCAGGAGTTGATCCATTAAGCCCAGAGAACGTTTTTGTATATGCTCAAGGTCCGTTTCCTGGAACAATACTTCCGACAAGTTCTAAATATGGTGTATTTGCTAAATCTCCTTTAACTGGACAGTTTGGTATGGCAATTTCTTCTGGATCTGTTGGTGCTCAAGCTCGACGTGCTGGTATCAATATGATTGTAATGAAAGGCAAAGCCCCAGAACCGGTCTACATGGTTATCGATGATGACGACTATTACCTAGTACCATGTAAAGATACATTATGGGGTAAAGGATGTTGGGAAACAGAAGAACTCCTAAGAGAAGAGTTCCAAGATCACAGACTCGGAATATTAACTATTGGTCCGGGAGGAGAACGTATGGGCTATATGGGATGCATAACAAACGATCGAAATAGACAAGCAGGAAGAACAGGCATGGGTGCAATCATGGGCTCCAAAAATCTTAAAGCAATCTGTTTTCGAGGCACTAAAGGAATAAATGTAGCCCATCCAGTTGAATTCTTTAAATTAGCGAAGAAACTGATAAAAGTAGCAAATGGTCCAGCTACAGCTAAATATCGAGATTTAGGCACACCAGCAGGTATAACAAGCTATAATAAACTTGGGATGATGCCAATATTTAACCACCGTGAAGGTACTTGGGACAAAATTGATGATGGAACTTTTACAGGTGATATTCTCAATCAAGATTGGGTTGTAAAGAAGGTTGCTTGCTCACAATGCTCAATAGGATGTGATCATATTACAAAAGTACCAAAAGATCACCCTAATTGGCCTAATCTCTATTCAAGTATTGATCAAGAATTATGTTATAGTTTTGGAACTGCTTGTGGGAATTTTGATTGGCCATCTGTGTTTAAATGTGTTTCTCTGACAGATGATCTTGGTATTGATGCAATTAGTGGAGGAGTAACAGCTGCTATGGCGTGTGAATGCTTCGAGGAAGGTATCATTACAAAAGAAGATTTAGGTTACGAACTTCCTTTTGGTTCTACAGTTAATCTTGTAAAATTCACTGAAGAAATGATTCTTGGAAAGGGTTTCGCAGGTAAAATATTCGGTGATGGAGTCAGAGAGGCTGGAAAACGTTTAGAAGAAATGGGTAGAAAGAATGCAAGTTATTATGCTATGCATGTAAAAGGTTTAGAAATACCTGCTTTTGACGTTCATGGAATGAGTTCATTCGCAGTTGGAATGAGTGTTTCCGTTCGTGGTGCTTGCCACTTAAGGAATGGCGCTTATGGACTTGACGCTAAGGGGAAGTATGATCGCTTCGGATACGATAAACCACTAGAACGTGGGCAAGCGATTAGAGATCTTGAAGATATTTACGCTGTTATAGATTCATATATTATATGTAAATTTACAAGAGGTATCTACGAAAGTGATGCTGAGATGGCAAAAGTCTTTGAACTCGTAACAGGTATTCCAGTTACAGATGATTTTATAAAAAAGAGAGGATCAGCTATTGTTACCCTATCGAAATGTTTCAATATCAGAGAAGGATGGACCAGAGCTGATGATCACCCTCCCGAGAGATTCTTCAAACAGCCTCATACAAGAGGTCCTGCTAAAGGTGTTGTTTTGAAAGAAGATGGTTATCAAAAAGTCTTGAGTGGATACTTTGAAGCTCGAGGCTGGGATAAAGATACGGGTATACCCACAAAAGAGAACTTAAAAGATCTAGGGCTAGATTTTGTCATAGGTAAACTAGATAATTAAAAATTTAATTTTATCTTTTTCTTTTTTATAATAAAAATAAATTACGAATGGTCTTTTAACCAATCATCAAATTTCTTTTCTTCATTCTCAGCTTGTTCAAGAAGATCCTGAAATTCTCTTTTCTGCAAATCAGACTTATATTTGGTATTATAACAATTTATACAAATCCATCCCTTTAACAAAGGATTCCATACCATATCTTCACCAAGTGTTGCATATTCTCCAGAAAGGTTGTTTATTCTCTTGGATTCACACCAACCTTCAATACAGATAAGAATGGAGTTATCCCAAGCTCGAGAAAGATTAGTACTTTTCTTGATAAGAAATGAATATCTCTTCTTTTCAGAATTAGTCAGCTCTCTTGTGAAATTCTTCTTTAAATAAAGGTCTTGTAACCCTCTTAAATGCTCTAATTCATCTTGAATAGATAACTTTAACAAAACGCGTATCCCTGCCCTAATGCGACGTAACTTAGGGTCTCTTAATGTGATTTTTCTCCATTTTTTCGACTTCATCAAATAAAAAAAAAGAATTTAATTTATAAATATATATAGTACTAAAATTTAAAATTAAGGATATTCGTTTTCCCGAAGATATGTACTTAAGTACCATCTCCAAAATGCAGAATTTCGAGCATTGGGATCACCAATCAAATATCGAGCAAAATTATCTAAATATGGAGAGTAAGTCTTGGTATAAAATTTATTGTAGTGTGCTGAATACCAACTCTTCTCTGAGGTCGTCTTTCTCTCAACATATAAATCTATCCAATCTTTCAAAATTTTGTCAGCAACAACTTGATCAGCACGAGATGGTTTCCATATTCTGATCTCACTACCAGCTACGAAATCCTTTCTCCTCTTAAACTCCTCTAATAAGTCGTTTTTAAATTTAGTATAATCAGATCTCTTAATAAACTGCCGTTTAAGCATCAATTCAGCTAAATGCCTAAACCTGGCACTTGCTAAATCGTTCTGTACATGGTAAGAATGAAAATTATTGTTTTCTTTATAAGAATTATGCATTCCAATATGTCTCCAAGATTTAATAGGTACGAGTTTAACCCTCCATTCTCCTGTTTCTTCGCCAATCTCAAAAAGACAGTAATAGGGCTTGTCTCTGTCTCTATGATGTCGAGAAATACCTATCTTTTCTTTGTTATCGTAAAATCTTCCCAAAAGTACATCAAGTCCTAAACATATATCTAACATCTCCTTCTGTTGAGGGATTAAGAGTTCATTTAAGAAATACTCATGGTAATCACCTGCGGCATATGGACGATATTTCAAGTTATCTTTTAACCATCCGATTTGATGAGAACATCGAATACAATTTCAAATATAGCAATGTGTGGAGTAATCGCATAATCGACTCGTTCACAATTGAAGAGTTCGAGCAATGCTTTAAGAAGTTAAACACCTATATAAACAATCTTTTTTCTTAATAGAATAATCTAAAATTAGAGAAGAGGATGTGATAATAAGAAAATGAAGAATACTCAAAAAAATGCGAATAAAATTGGATTTAAGAAAATAGGCAATAATATCATGCTAGAGGGAAAGACAAATTATTGCATTCCAGATAATTTAAACACCTTTTGGGATAAGACTTATATTTTATGTAATAAGCTCATTAAGGAATATCAGAAATTAGATGATCAAGAAGCAATCGAAATGTTAGAATGGATTAAAAACTCTGATTTGGAATATGATCGAGAGATTCGCAGATTTAATGATCTATTCGGTTTTACTGAAGCACTGGATACTTCTCGAATGCAGAGAAGAAGGATTACAAGATTAACTAAAAAATTGCACACTCACATTTTTAGTGTGTTTAAGTGAATAAAAAAATCCTACTTTATGAAAAATCGTCGCATAATATCACTACAAATATAGCAATCTTTTACTTGAAATTTTTTCTTATATTCTTATTTTTAATTGATTGTTTTTTTTATAGATA
>CP070831.1:2826872-2836845 GCA_020344955.1 Promethearchaeota archaeon
AAAAATTGTCCATCAAGTCGAATATCTTCATGAATCTAATGGCGAGATATTCTATGTGACTACAGGAGTTAATACTGAAACCAACCAATATGTAGATAGTGACCTCGTTTCCCAAGATGATGTTATTGGAGTTGTTGATTTGTCTAAAGAAGCTTATCTAGAGCTTAATGAAATGATGGTAAGAAGATATGTACCTTCAATTCAAGTGTTCGGAATGACTTTAGAATCCGCAAATATATTAGAAGATTTTGTTAAAGAAAAGAGTACATACTTACGCAATGCTTTAAAAAACGCAAAAGATGAAGCTACTAGTAGAGGATTAAAATTAGTTTCACCAAATGATCCTAATAAAGAATTGAGCTTTGAAGAATTTACAATGGCATGTATAGAATCTTATAATCCCGGTAGAAATAAATTTTATGGTGATGCAATTTTAACATGGAAGCATGAGGACTGTGGTCACGTATGGGAAAATACTTACAATAATATTAAAAGAAATGTGGGTACTTGTCCCAAATGTGATGGACAGTATGTAAATCAGAAACTCACCAATGCGATATGTGAATATATATTTAAAGAATTAGGATATATAGAAAATAATTACCAAATCGAATATCGACTTACAAAAATATTTCCAGAATTAGAAGGACGTATTCATGCTAATGTTCACGTTGATGGATATGTAGAATTAAATATAGAAGATAAAAATGGAAATTTGATTAAATTAGCTATTGAGTATCAAGGTCAACAACATGATCCTGATCCAAAAATAGGATTCGAAGCATATAGAGCAATATCTAAACAACTTAAATTAAAGGAAGGTACTACTGAATATGATAAACTTTTGAAAGATTGGGAAAGTTTAATTGAGAGAGATAGAACTAAAGTAAAATTATTTGAAAGCATGAATGAAGAAGGTTTTTACTTAATTGTGGTTAATCATGATCTTGAACCTTATGAGAGACAAGCTTTTATATTGGATGAATTTAAAAGGCAAACTGGAATTGAATTAAGTGTTCCATATATTGATTGGAGAAAATTATAAATTTTAATAAGAAAATAATTATTCTATTAATGGAGAATGGAGAATTTATAGGTGAAAAAGATTGATATATGGATGGATAAATTTTATTGATTCAAAGAAGGATTTTGACAGAATATGGGAAGTTATTACTGCTCACTATGATTTACATTTAGGTAATTTTATAATTCTCAAGGGACCTCTTAAGTGTAAAGATGGGAGATTATTTGGAAATGAGGGAGAAATTTTAGCAGCAATAATTACTCTTACTTTTAAAAATAACGTTATGGAAAAATTGATAGAATTAGGTGAAATTGATCCTTTAAAAACCATTTCAGATACTGAGCTTGATCCTGAAGAAATCATAAAGAATGAAGCAGGTGCAATTTTAATAAAAAAGATCAAAAAAGATTTCGCGAAACCTAGTCAATTTCAAACATATTTAGAAGAAATTAAATATAATGATTTTTAATTAAAATAGATAATATCTCTATTTTGCTTATATCTTTTTTCTTTACAATTTTTTTTACCTCCCTCCCCCGTGATGCCCCCTCCTGAAAAAAGAAAGGATGGAATAGATCCTAAGGTATGGATTTTTTTTCCTTTTGAATTCTTTTTAATTAATATAATTCTATGTATTATTGGGGCGGTATTTTTTATATTATCAGGTAGCGAACTGAGACCCCTAGGTCTTGGGTCGGGATTTGCGGCTATATACGTATTTGGTCTTGGAATATTCACAATAATTGGAGTACTTATTGGATTAAAATCCCAAAAGGCTGGAAGTATATTATGCTTAATTTTGGGGGTAATTTCCTTAATTTCTGGAATAACGTATTTTAATTATACAAATATCATCTATTATATCAACTTGATGTCCGGAGATTACAATTATTCAGATTTTTATAGCTATGGTACAATTTTTACAGTTAGTGGCAGCATAATTGGTTTAATAGGGAGTTTAATCAAAAAAAGAATGCTAAGTAGAGTTGAAAACTAAATTGAAAATTGAGGTATTAATTTACTTTTCAACATTTGATATTTCCTAATTATCGAGTAATAAGATTTTTAGTCTTTTTCTTGCATTTCGTATTTTCAAAGATATTATGTAACCATTCTAAAGATTTAAATTGAGAAAACATTAAAATTTTTGTTTTCATAGGAATTTAGAAATAATTTTGGAAAAATACACTTTAAGTACTCCACATATAACCAAATTCTGTAATACTCAAGATTTTATCACATGATGGGCAGACCCACATTCTTGATACACCAGTAACGCCTACAAAAATTCGTTTTTCAATTTCTTTTCCTATGAACTCTCCAATTTTCTTTTTAATTTTTCCTTTTTTGGTTTCTTTCTTAGTAATATGGAAGAAGTCTTCGAAATGAAGTTCATAATTACAGTATGGACATTTTGACATAATAGTCATAAATCAATGTGAAAATAAAAGTTTTATACAAATTATCAAGTACTAGCGAGTAAAATTAGAAGACTATTGTAAATAAAAAAAAATGAAGTTAGAAAAGTATTATTAACTGTTTTAGCGAATTGTGATTTATTTTTTTAAATCATCTATAACTTCTTGAACCTGATCTACTGTTGCGACTGCTTTTATTTCAAATTTAACAAAAGGAACATACCTTTGTAATTGTATAGCAATTTCAACTTCAGATGCTTCTATAATACCATAACCTTTGGTTTCTCCTACGAATGAACCCCAATCTTTTTGCGTACCTTGTTCTATATCTTTCTTAACTAAGGCTAATAAACCATTCCAACCCATACCTCTTTCTTTTCGGTTGAGTGGAACTTTGGTCCAATCTACTTCCCATAAAACTAAATATTTACCCATAAATTACCACCTTCTTAAATTGTTTTGATATAAAACTCTTTAATTTTTGGACATCTATGTACAAATCTTTGTACAAAGTATCTTATTATTCTCTAATATATAAAAATTCTTCTTAGAATTAGAAAAGTTAAAAAGGAATTATGGGCTAATTTTTTAATTTACTTAAAAAAATTAGAATCGTGTTTTTTTAAAGCATCTGTGAGAACCAGGCATAGTCTTTTTAAAATCGGTGGATTGACTTTGTCGATCGTATCATTAGAAGTATGCATATAAGCATGTGCTCCTGCCCCTCCAATTCCATATCCTTGAAACCCTTTATCTCCCAAAAAACCTCCATCAGAATGAGTGCCGAAAATTCTATTTGTAGAGTGGTTTTTGATTGCTAGGTTTCTGTTATTATTTAATAGTAAATAATTAATATCCTTGGCGTGATCTATTTCTTTTCCTCCTGGAAATAGAATTATATAATTAGTAATGGATTCAAAATCAAATGCTATTGATTTATCAGGATCAAAATTCTCCAAATTATTATAAAAATGCCTAATACCCATAGTTCCGCATTCTTCAGCTCCAGTAAAAAGAAACCACATGTTATAGTTGGTTAATCTGTTTTCAGGAATATTATAATAGTGTAGCATTTCTAAATTGCATACTATACCCGAAGCATTATCAACAGCACCCTCAGAACTATTATTTGTAGTATTGAGAAGTATTAATATGGATGCGAACATATTCAGAATTACAGGAAATAGTCCGATAACATAAAACATCAATTCAAATCCCAATATCAAGATTTTGAGGATTATAATAACTGTAAGAATAATTGATGTGTAGAACCACAGTTTAATTATTCTTATCCTAGTTTTAATCCTAAATCTTTGTCCTTTAGAATCCAAGTGACTTGTAAACAATACGATTCTATCCTTATTCTTTATATCGTCTGATATAGATTTAATCTTTACTAAGAGATTTTGTGAATTAAGTTTTGAAATGAATTGAATTTTCTCGGGCTTTCTCGTCAATAAAACAGATATAATAACTATACTAAATAATATAATTCCTAAAATCAATGACATAGTCACAAATATAGTTAAATAAAATAGAAATAACATTAATGAAACAGAAAAAAATGATATTTTAGGATATATTCTTGAATAAAATGTACTAAAGGTAAATTTCTGGACCTCAAATTCCAAATTCAAATCCTCTATTTCTTGTTTTAGTTTATTAAAAGCTTTAAGTTCAAATTCTGTTCCAGATAATCGAGGAAAAGTGAATTTTGTGAGATTTTTTTTAATTCGGGTTATTTTTATCAATTTAATCGTAAGTTATAATTCTGTATCTTTTATTTTATTTAGAACATCTAAATCTCAAATCACACTAAAATATAATCTACTTTTTATTTTTCATATTTAAAATATCTTAGCAATATAGGGAGGTTAAATTAAATAACAAAATTTTAAAAATAATATTTTAAAATTACATATTATGTATTTAGAATATCTGTAGAAATTCAATGTAAGAATGAAAATTCAAAAAGTGGCGTAAAAAAATGATTTTAAATAAAATTTTGGCTAATATACCAGATTATAAAGAGTTTTTAACTGTGAATGAGCTCAATGATTCTAGTAGAAAACTTGCTAAAAAGTTTAAAAACGTGGAATTAATCAATATAGGAGTATCTGGTTCAGGGAGAGAGATTTTATGCCTTAAAATAGGAAAAGGGAAAAAGAATGCTCTATTATTTGCTTTTCCACATCCAAATGAGCCCATAGGAAGCCTTACTCTGGAATTCATTTCTAAATATCTTGCTACCAATCCAGACCTCACAAATGAATTAGATTATACATGGTATCTAATAAAGGTAATCGATCCAGATGGAGCTGTACTCAATGAAGGGTGGTTTAAGGGAAAATTTGATCCTCTTAAATATGCAAGGAATTACTATCGCCCCCCTAGTCATGAACAAATTGAGTGGACGTTTCCAATCGAATATAAGAAATTGATCTTCTCAAATCCCCCTCCTGAAACACGAGCGTTAATTAAATTAATTGATGAGATAAAACCAACATTTATGTTTAGTTTACATAATGCCGGATTTTGTGGAGTGTATTGGTATGTAACCCATGATATAAAAAATATGTATCCAGATTTGATGAATCTAGTCAAACAAGAAAACTTACCTATACATCGAGGAGAACCCGAGGCGCAATATTTGAAAGAACTCCATCCAGCCATTTTTCAAATGTTTGGAATAAAGGAGGGGTATGATTTTTACGAGGAAAATGGAGTAGAAAATCCACAAGAGTTAATAAAATGTGGTACTTCTTCAGATGATTATCTTTTAAGTAAAACTAATGGGAAAGGTTTTACATTATTATGTGAAATGCCTTATTTCTATGATAATGCCTTAGATGACGATTCTCAATCAAATCATAATCGTAGAGAGGTAATATTAGAATTATTTGGTTTTTTTATAGAAATTCATGAATTTGCGAAAAGGATATTTAATTCTATAAAAGAGTATTGTAATCCCTCATCAAGAATTTTTACTTCAACAATTGATTATATAGATAATTTTAGAAAAAGGATAGAACCGCTAATTGAATACGCTAAAACATCAAAAAAATATAATGGAAAAGCTACAGTAGCTCAAGCATTTGATAATTTAGTTGCAAGTCGATACTATAGTTCCCTACGTTTAGGAATGCTAGCAAGATTATGTGAAGAAGTCATGATAAAGTATCCTGAATTAAAGGTAAAATTTCAAAGTATAAAATCTGAAGTAGATTTACGAGTTGAGCAGATAATAGATAATGTATTAAAAAGGTCTAATTTTGAAATAATCCCGATCCAAAAACTCGTAAAAATACAAGTAGGGAGTGCACTTATTGCAATTCAGCATCTTAGAAATTTTTAAGAACACTACGAAATTTTATTTATATATCATTATAAGATCAGTTCCCATTGCTCTTCAGTTAAATTTTGCCCCCAAATATGGTGAGATTCAGATCCTATTAATTGAAAACCATTCTTTTCATACATTTTACGAGCAATTAAAAGATCACTAAACGTGCCTAATATAACTTTTTGATAACCTCGATTTTTACAGAAATTTATTGCTTCATCCATTAATTTCGTCCCGATTCCTTTATTTCGCATATGGGGTTCAACGAGAAGCCATCGTAATTGTGCTGTCTTATCGTCATTTTTAACAATAGCGATTGAGCCGACAATTTCAGTTCCAATCTCTACAACCCATAAATGATCTTTGTTCGGATCATAGTTTTCAATAAATTCTGCCATGTATTTAGCCACATAGGCTTCGAAAGTCTCATCAAGTTGATATTCATTGGCATAAATCACACCATGTCGATATGTGATGTAGCCAATATCCCCGGGTCTATGAGAACGTAGACTATAAAATTTTGACTTCTCAGGTTCGTCTTTTAAAATTCTCTCGATAGCGCTCATTGAATTGACAAGTTTATTTTGTTCTTCATCTGATATATTGGCAAGTAACGTTTGAATCTGCTCATTTGCTTTCTCTTGAAGTTCTTCAATTACATGTTTTCCGTCTGATGTTAAAGAAATAAGTTGTTTACGCATATCCTTGCTAGATTGGTTTTTTTGAATTAAATTATTCTCTTCAAAACCACTTAGTATTCGACTTAGGTATGCTGGATCCAAATTAAGCAGTTTGACAAGTTCACTAGCAGTTGTACTTGATAAACGGTTAAGTTCGAACATAATTCGTACTTCGGTCAGAGAATAATCACTTTTTAGGAGGGTTTTATCTAACAAACCAAGCAGATTGGTGTAGAAACGATTAAAACTTCGTATTTTTCCTATTTTCTTAGAATTTATTTCCATTACTAATCACCCTAGAATATGATTTTATAAATTTAAATCTTGACAAAATCAACTAAATATTTGACATTATCAAATAAATTCTAATCTGAATTAGGTTTTTCTTTTTTTAAAAAATTGGCTTTTAAAAAGGTAATTTCTAATCTATAATCATGATTATAGATCACTGTGATAAAACCATTTCTATAAAAATTGTTTATTTTGGACCTGCTTATTCTGGTAAGACTACTTCTATTAAAGCTTTATTTTCTCATTTTGGTAAAGGTGAAGCACTCCATAGTATTGAATCTACAGTAAATAGGACTTTATTCTTTGATTATGGCACAGTTACTTTCCAAAATCAGGAATGGAGATTAAAACTTCATATCTATACCACAACAGGTCAGGATTTCTATTTTGTTACTAGACCGGTAACATTACGCGCGGTTGATGGTATAATTTTTGTGTTAGATTCCCAAGAAAAGGTTTATGAACGTAATTTAGCATCTTGGCAAGAACTTATTTCATATTTTCGTGAAACACTTAAAGAGATACCAATAATCATTGCTTTTAATAAACAAGATTTACCAGAAAAGTTTAATCCAAGAGTATTTTTAAGAGAAATTAAAGTTGATAATTATCACAAAGTAGAGAACCGGTATACAATAGCGATTAGTGGAGAAGGTGTTTTAGATTGTTTTGAAGATATATTAAGATTAATTTTGGGAAAATACTATAAACATAAATTAGCTTCAGCAGTGAATTGGTTTAATTAAACATTTTCTTCAAGCATTAAATTTGATCATTTTGAATTGGAAACTCGCTTAATAAAGCTTTTTATCCATTCGAATTTTTCAGGATTATGTTTCTCAGCTTCTTTAAGGAGCTTCTGAGCTTCTATATTTTCAGGTTCAATTTCTAACAAATAATTACAGAAATCTACTGTCATTGGATAAAATCCTAGTTCATTAGAAACAAATGCCGCCTCAAGTAAAGCTTTTATATCAGATGGATTTTCTATTGCAACAATATTAAGGTTTTTATTAAACTTCATATAGCCTTTGATAAATTTCAACACTTTTTCTGCTGGTTGTATTATATGCTCATGACCTTCACATGAGATATCAATTTTTAACTCAAGTAATTTCTGCATTGATTTGAGATACGTATTTAGATTCCCGTCTTGAAAATTAATAGCTATTCCAGGGACATCTCCACCAAAAAGGATCTTTTTACCACTAGCTTCCAAAAGATATGCTATAGATCCAGGAGTATGACCAGGAATGTGAATACATTTAAATTCATAATTCCCAAATTTCAAAAGCTCATTATCATTTTTTATTAATCTATCAATTTTAATAGGCTCATATTTATATTCTCCATACATTTGAGCAATATAAGGATCCGTTATCTTAAGCTCATTATTCTTAACATCAAGCTCATGTGCATAAAATTTGATATCGTTGTTAAATTCTTTGAGTTTGTAACAGATGCCATAATGGTCAATATGCCCATGTGTAATAAGACAGTGTTTAATATCTTTTAGATTAAACCCATCTTTCTCTATCGCTTGTATTGGTTCAATATCCATTCCCGCATCAATCAGCACTAAACCATCATCACTTTTAGTGTCGACCATGTAGACACAACACCCTTGAACATTTGGATTATATGGATTAACTATATAAACATTATCTACAACTTTTCTCAATTGAATTACCATTCGAATTGGTATTTAAATTAAAATTAAACATTATCCATTTTTTAAAATGTTATTCTTTATAGAATAATCTTGTTAAAATATTGAAGCTATTACATTAAAAATTTCCAAGTTTTAAGTTGAATCAATACTTTTTCATATTAATTTCAAAGTATTAAAACTACTAAATATATACTATACGAGGTTTTTTCCATAAAGTTTAATGAAGAAACGTGTGAACAATGCGGAAATTGTCTTTTTAAATGTCCCTTCCTGAAAATATCACACGAGAGTGCTAAGGAAGCAATAATCCATATGATTGAAACAAGAACGAAGAATGAATCACTTAAAAATTGTATAGGATGTGGATATTGTGATAATATCTGCCCTACGCATTCAAATCCTAGTGAACTTATAAGAGAAATAAATGCAAAAAATATTAGCAAACAAGGATTACCACGCTTCTATTTTATCTCTGAAGAAATACCCTTTAACTCAGCTACAATCGCAATGCAAATCGAAACTGAAACAAAAGAAGTTAAACTTAGGGAATATCAAAATCCCCCTATAAGTGAAGAAATGTTTTATCTCGGTTGTAGTCTTTCTTATATCCAAACAGATTTACTGAATACCAAATTGCTAGAAGGATTACCAAAAATTGGGGGCGCTAAATATTGTTGTGGAGGTGTTGTAACAATGTTTGGTGATGATGAAGTAAAAATAAAAGGCAAATCATTATTAGATGAATTTAAGCGTCTTGGAGTTAAAAAATTCATTATGTTTTGTCCTGGATGCTTAGGAATGATGAAAGGTATATATTCAAATCTTATCCCAGAGTTTAAGGGTGGTATTGAATTTCAGACTTTTAGTCAATATCTTATTGAAAAGTATCATAAGGATGAAATTAAATTTACCAATAAAAGAAATGAAAGGATTGCTTTTCATGACCCTTGTGCGTGGCTTGGTTTAGATGAAGAAGTCTATAATGCACCACGTGAATTACTGGAAATTTTAGGATATGAGGTGGTAGAAATGAAGCATAATCGAAAGATGACTCTTTGCTGCGCGTCTTCAGTTGCAGATTCAAATAAAGAGTTATACAAAGAAATTACAGGAATGAGGATGACAGAAGCTGAAGAGATTGGCGCTAAAATGATGGCTGTAAGTTGTACGGGATGCTTATCTTTAGCAACCCCTGCACGAGAGAGGAATATAGAAACGTATCATATAATAGAATTAGCTCAAATGGGAATTGGTGAAAGACCACCTCATAGGACCATTGAATTAAGGGAAAACTACAAAAAGCTTTTAGAAAAAACTTTAGAGGAAAACCCTGATCTACTTAAAGATAAGGTTATACTCAAGGATGGAAAAATCCAAGCCTTATAGATATTTAGTTTATTTTTTTCCATTCAGTTTTTTCGATAGGATACAAATAATCTAGGATTAATCTGATAGGCAACAACATCATACCTCCATAATATGGATTTTCATCATTTTTACTCTCTACTTCATCTGGGATTTCTTTATATAGTAGACGAGTCTTAT
>CP070831.1:2836945-2854459 GCA_020344955.1 Promethearchaeota archaeon
AATTGCTAAAATATCATCGGGATTTATATTAGTCTGGTTAATTAACGTATTAGTACCTTGTTTTACAGCATCCCAATAATCTTCTGGATTTTGTTCTGCCCAACCTAATTTCGGATAATATAATGGATAATTTATCCTTGTTTGAGATATTAGATTTAAATTTAAATCGAATAAAGCTGTTTTATTTCCAGATGTCCCTAAATCGTAAGTTAATATATACTTTCCTTCCAAAATTATCACATAATTTTTTTGTTGTTTATTTGTATTTGGTTTGAATTATTTATAAATTTAAAAACATCTTTTTGGTTTTTATTAAGAAAAGTCAGATCATCGTATGTAATTTAATATAAAGAAGTTGATAACTATATTAATTATAAGTTCATTATAAAAACTTATAAAAAGCAATTCTTATTTATTAAAAATTAAAATATAGCTCATTAAAACGAAAAAAGAGGTCATTATAAATTTGGAACCATTGAAAAGTGTCTCTAGCCTTGAAATTCCCTCAAATAAAATATTTTATGACAAAAAAACTGATGTTTTTTCAGCAGAAGTTTTAGGCTTTATGTTTGTTGGGACTTATAAGAAATCAACAAGGATTAACAAGATTTTGGATGATATTTTTGCATCTTTAAAAGAAATTCAACTAAATCGGAATGATTTGCATATTATTGATTTTGTTACTAATACTAAAATACACGAAAATACCAAATTGAAAAATCTAAAATTGTTAAAGAAACAGAAACCAGAAAAAAAAGAGGAAAAGCCAAAAGAAATACAAAAAATTAAAGATGCTGATAAAGATTTCCTTTATGAGATTGAAGAAGAGGAGGCTTTTGATGAAGATATAGCGGTGTTATCCTCAATCACTGATGATGTAAAATACAAAGAGGAAGTGTATGAAGAAGAAAAATTTTTGAAAAGAGATGAGAGGGAAAGTAGGGGATCTCGTAGGATGAAAAAAGCTCCAAAAGCTAAAAAGAAGTTACCAGCTTCTGAATTACAACCATCTCCAGCTCCTCCTGAAGCTATTTCTACACCTGCGAAGGGCCTAGCACCTGCAGCACCACCCCCTCCACCTTCAGATGGACTAACTGCCCCAAGTACTCCCGCACCAAAGCCAACAGCTGAACCATCTATTGTTATTCCCGAAGAGCCTCAACAAACAGTATATGAAATTAATATGGGCCTTCAGTATTATTCCGTTATGATGGAACAAAGGAGTTATTTATTTTATGTTTATTTCTCACATAAAGAGTTAAAAATTGTTGATGAAGAAGGTAAAACTATCTATGAAACAACGATTACAATTGTGACGACTAAAGAGGAACCCCCTGTCTTAGATCTTAAAATTGAGGGAGAAGGATTTGAAGTTCATCCAATATTTGGAAAAGTGGAAGTTAAAAAAAATGCGGTGAATCCTCCAGTGATGATTTTTTCAATAATGCCTTTAAAAACCAAAAAAGAGAAAAAGAAGAAAAAAGAGAGTGAAAGAAGATTCTTAAATGTATATATAGAATTTGAAGATAAAGTAATTAGTCACACAGTTTTATCTATAATTGTACAACCGAAATATTTCCGGCTTGAAATTGGACCAATACATTTAAATCTTAGTAAAAGAACTGCAGCAATTATTTCTTTTATTTCAATTATAATAGCTGGTGTTTCTCTGGTTTGGACGTTATTCTCTTGGGATCCTACATCTAGTTTTATAGATGTTCTAAGTGGATTTGCCCCGGGTTTAGGTTCAATCGCGTTTATAGCAATATTTTTAATTATATTGTTTAAAGAGGGAATTTACCCACTTAAAGAGAAAATTAGTGCATTTCTGAATTTTGATCAGACGGGAGTTTTAATAAAATAAAAAATTGATGTTACTTAACATCAATTTAATTTTCAAATCTTAATTTCAATTCATTCCAAAATTTTTCTTTAAATCTGCTTAACTTTTTATTACTCATTTTAATGAAGTATAAAGCCCTTTTTGCTATAATTGGGACATTTTTAACTTTTAAAAATGCAATCAAACCAGCTGATTCTGCTTTATTTGCCATAATTTCACTCATAATGCTAATATAATTAGATTCATTTACTGTAGATATTATCGAATCGTTATCATTTATTTCAAGTTTAATATCTAATTTTTTATATTCTGGAAACTGTTGTTCAAACGTGTTTCTCATACCAGAACCTTTTTCTCTCCAGACAATCGGATATTTCTTAAGGTGATTAAAGTCCACTAGATTACCCTCTTTCAGCAATTCATGATTAGGAGAGCATATAAATTTAATTTCGTCTTCTCCTATTTTGATATAGTCGAAGTCATTCTTATTATAACTCATAAAACTGCCAATACCAGCGAAATCAATCTTATCATTCCTTAAGTTTTCTATAGATTTCTGAGAATTATTAATCAATAATTTAAAATTTACATTTTGATTTTTATTTCTAAAATCTGCTATATATTTTGGTAAGACGTGAGATCCTGGAATGGTTGAAGCTGAAATAATAATTTCTTCTTCTATTTGATCCTTAAATTTAGAAATTTCTATCTGACAATTATCATAGAGTTCTACTATGCGTACAGCATGTTCAAGTAGCAATTTTCCTGCTTTTGTCAACTCAAACTTCTTTGTAGATCTATCAATTAATACGACTCCACCAAAACTTCTTTCTAATTGAGAAATTTGATGTGATAAGGTGCTTTGTGAAATGGGGAGCTCTCTTGCTAAATTTGAAAAACTTTTATATTGGGTTAATTTAATAAAGTTTCTTAAGTATTCGATATTCATAGCTTGTTTAACTCTAAAAAAATCTAAGATTCTATTTAAAAAATAAGGCATCAAGTCTATTTGTATTTATCGATTTTTTCAATAGAACATTACGAAAAAATTAATAAGTTTTACAATTTTTTGATAACTATTCATATCAAACTAATTTTAAACTAAAGAATTAGAGAAGAAAATCAATAATGGCAGAGAAAAGAAAAACTTTTACAATTATTATTGGTGATGGCCCGTACACTAAGGAACGACCATTCACTATGTTAAGATTTGCTTATACCGCATTATTAGATGAACACAAAGTAAATATATTCTTGGTTGAGGATGGTATTTTTGTTGGAAAGAAGAACCAAGATCCAACCACATTTGATAATGTTGGGAAATGGATGCTGGACATTATTTCTGAGGGAGCTATCGTGAAAGCATGTGGTGTGTGTATGAAGGCGCGTGGAATGTCTGAAGATGAGTTAATCGATGGGATCGAAAAAACTACTATGAATGGATTAGTAGAGATGTGCGTAGAAGCAGATAATGTTTTATTTAGTTAACTTTGAGTTAGGTAATTTAGAATGACAGAATCATATAAATTAGATTGTTCTGGACTTGTTTGTCCAATGCCTGTGGCAAAAACCAAAAGACGACTTCTTGAGATGAAAAGTGGAGAAATTCTTGAAGTTACTGGTGATTATGCAGAGGCAGGAGAAAATATTAAGCGGTATTTAGAAAAACGTGAACATAAGATTCTGGAATACAAAACAGAAGGAGAAAATTATTATTTAAAAATCCAAAAAGCTTAAAATTTATTTTTTTAATCTTTTTATTTAATTGCATCGAATAACCACATATTTTCATATTTTTCTTTTAATTCATGTGCTAAAACTGGATCTAAAACATTTAAACATGCAAAAATTTGCCATGGCTTAAGTGGATTTCGGAGTTTTATTAATACTCTATTATTATCAAATATATCATATGAGATGGGAATTCTTTTTTCTATATATCTCATTTCAAATTTATCTAATTTTAAGGATATATTATATAAGTTTTTTAGTTTCTCTGATAATTTTTTGAAGATCATTTCATTTATGGCATTTTGTTCTTCTGATATTGGTCTTTCATCAAATTCAAAGCTCCATAAATATTTTATATGAATACCTCTATTTAGGGCAATATGAATTCCTTTATAGAAATTTTTAGCTTGTGGAAGAACCTTTAAAGTATTTTCATTTAGAAACCCAGTCATCAATAAACTTTCTTTTAATAAGTTAAATCTTTTTATATATAATTCAAAAATCGATCGCCATCCATAAGCTGTAGACCAAAATATTTTAGAAGAGTCTATACTAATAGGAAAATTTATGGCATTAACTTTTGTTTCCAATTGCTTAGCGTGGTTTATTAAAGACGAAACTTTTCGTTGTTGATGGTTTTTTAAGTGCGAAATGATATTATGAGATGCTTCATTAAACAGTACTGCTTTATAGATCTTTGGTCTTGAATCTTGGATTTCAATCATACCTTTCTCTTTTAAAATATCTAATATTTCATAAATTCTGCCTGTAGGTACTTTTGATTTATCACTAAGTTCCCTAGCTGTTAATTTATTAGATTTTAATAAAGCTATATATGCATTAATCTCATAATTAGAGAGATTAGCACTTCTCAAAAATTCTATTAATTCTTCAATAATTTGGTTTGACATTATTCATATACTTTATTTAACAACTCAATAAAGGTTGTTTTATATTGTTATATTTCTTATAAGAATATAATATTTTGGATTTATTTATTTTCAACTAAAAAAAAGTTGTAATTGATCGGAAAACAATAAAAGTCAAAATATACATATTTTCATTATGGAAATAGAAGATATGAAGGAGCTTTTAATTAAGTGTTGGATGACTCATGATGGCATGTGGTTTTATCACTGCCTAAAAGAATGTGGTATGATGAAGACTAACAAGATAAATCGAGCAGCTATTAGATCATTGGCAAGTATAGAAATAAAAAGGATCCAGAAAGTATTTAACATAGATAAAATCAATACTTTTAATGATTTAAAGATTCTCTTTGAAAAGGCGTTAAATCTATTTAAGGCAGATTTTATGGTGTTAACTTTTAATTTTCCAAGTATGAATCATCTTCATTGCGAAATGCACAGATGTTGGGCTTATGATGGAATAAATCGAATGGGAGTAATTGAACAATATGAATGTGGAATTTTTGATAGGATTGAAGGATGGTTTGACACTTTAGGTATCAAATACGATGCAGATCCAATTATAGAAGGTTGCTTAATGCTTACTCATGGCAAATGTAATAGAGATTTCAAATTTTATTTTGAGAAATAAATTTATAAAAATGTCTATATTAAGGTTAAAAATATGGAATTATTATTAAAAGAGAGATATTCAATCCCATTAGAAACTCAAAAGTTTATCTTACAAATGTGTTGGGCCCAGCATGATGGACAGTGGTTTTTAAAATCAAAAAAAAAGTATGGGATTAAAGAAGCTAATCAATTAAATCAAATGGTGGTCTTTTCAATGGGTAAAATCGAAGCTCGGCATATTTTAAGCGCTTTAGGTATAAAGAAAGGAACAGTCAATACTATTCCTGAAATTTTTAAAATAATGAATACGTTTATGGATGTTATTATTCCTAAAATTATGAAATTCAAATTTTTTGTACATTCTGAAACTGAAGGTATTGCTTTAGTTGAGAAATGTTTTGTTTGGAAAGAAGTAGAAAAATCTAAGGAAAGTTCAGACTATAAATGTGCTTGTAATTTCAGACATAGAGGTTGGTTGGAAGCAATGGGTGTGAAAGGAGAAATAATACCCCTTCAACGGATATCTAATGGAAATAAGACTTGTGAATTTAAATTTGTTTTAGATTAGATTCTTAATTAAGCCAAATTTTATCCAAGAAAAACATTTAAATCCAAATTTGTTTTTATTTTTTCTTGTTAGCTATGAAGAATAATTTTGTAATTCGCAAAGCCATACATAGTGATGCAAATAATATTCATAAGGTTATTTTAGCTGCATTTGAGGAATATCAGGAATATTATACACCAGAAGGCTTTGCTGATACAGTCATGTCAGAGAAGAGTACACTAGAACGTATGAGAGAAATGATACTCTATGTGGCAATTAATCAAGAAGGTTCAATAATAGGTTCAATAGGATGGCAGAAGATAAACGAAAAAGAAGGCCATATACGTGGAATGGCAGTACATCCCCAATGGCAAGGTCGTAATAGCCCAGCAAAAGCGTTGTTACAAATAGTAGAGAATGATGCAAAGTCAAGAGGTTGCACTTTTTTGACATTAAATACTACTGAAATATTGAAAAGAGCTCAAAAATTCTATGAAAAAAATGGATTTAAAAGAACAGGTAAAATGGGTGATTTTTTTGGTTCAACTATTTATGAATATATCAAATTGCTAGATTAAAAAGCTTATTCACAAGGTTATTTATCGTGGTTTTCGACAGCGAATTAATAAAAAATAGGGAATTATCCTACTATCATATTCTTCTGGATGTTTTTCTAAAATCTCATCTTCTACATAGGGTTCACAAAACCTTTCTAAAATGAAACCTTTCTCGATCAATAAATTCAACCATTCAGACAAAGTTCGAGTAAATCTTGGAATTTTAAATTTGTTCATCTTATCAGTAATTTCTTTAGGGGCTGCCCCGAATATCCACTCTTCAAGCTCACCATTTAGTTTCTTAAAATAATCTTCTATGATGAATCCAATTTTTTTACCTTCTTCATTCCTAATCCATTTAAAATCTGAATTACTAACAATCGGATGAGTGATTGAAAACTGGAAAAAACCTCCAGGTTTTATGACCCTAAACGCTTCTTGAATCGCTTTTTCATTTTCAGCCATATCCATTAAGCTCATTGTTGCAATGGCAAAATCAAAATAATTGTCTGAGTAGGGTAGTTCCGTACCATTAGCAATTTTATATTTAATGCCTAAAGGTTTTTCTTGCTCAGAGTCCATTGCAAATTTAATGAATACTTCAGAAATGTCAATTGCAGTCATTTCACCACCTTTTTTTGCAGCAATTCTAGTATTATGACCTTCTCCACAGCCAATATCCAGGCCTTTTAGATTATTTATATCTGGTAGCATTTTAAAGAAAGCAGGGGAATTGATTAAGTCTCTACATCGATCATATCCCATCCTCGCAAGTTTTACCCAATTTTCAGCATTTTGATCCCAATATTCACCAACATCTTTATTATCCATTAAGGCATACCTTTTTAAAATGCATTTATTTTTCCATTATTTAATAAATAATTATATTGATTTTATAGAGTTTGATATTTATTTCAATTGGAACAAAATATTTGAATTCTATCATTCACTCCTCTTAAAAATCTTATATATAAAACTTACTTAAAAAAATCATAATCATGATAGACATCCTCAAATATTCTGATTTTGAAGGTAATGTAGGAAAAATTGTTAGGATTATAGGAAAAATCTCAGAAGTAATATGGCAGCACCTTACTACATTTATTGATACTCATCCATTTATGAGTTATTTTGATTTAGAGGATGAATATCAGATTGTAATATATACTAAAGACTCAATTTCATGTGAAAAAAAGCTCGAAATCATTGGTACATTAATAAAAACTGAGGGTAAGCGGAAAAATCCAAGATCAAAAATAAATGATGAATATTTTGAATATCAACTGCTTGTTGATGCTTGGAAATGTTTTGAAATTGAATAAAGGAAAGATAATTTGCCTATTCAGTACTTAAAATTTTTATTCTTGGATGCCTCTTCTTAATTCCGTACTCGTATATTAAGGAAAATAGTAAAAAAATCAGTAAACCAATTATTATCCCTGCAAATAATAAGAGATTCATAACTTCTACGAAATTAAAAACACTAAACATAAACATAAATCTATAAAGAATCATAAAACTAAAGATTATGATTATAGCTGTAATAACCTCTTTAATTTTTGAATAAAATCCACTCCTACTTTTCTTTAGGATGTAATCTAAGAAATCATTATTTAACTGGCAATCATTAAAAACGGTATTTTTAATTCTAAATTTATTAGAGACATTTAGGATAATACTTTTACTAAATAGAACATCTCTAATACTTTTAAAATTCAAATCCGTTACGAAACTTCCCTCAATTTTAAATTTCTTACATTTTTTTAAAACTAACTTGTTAAATGCACAATTTTCAAAAAGAATATTTTTACACCCTTCAAACTGAGCATGATTGAAATTGCAGTTAATAAAAGAAAGATATAAAGATGATTTTCTGATTAGTATTGCTTGACCAAGAATATTGGCATTTTGAACAACAAATGGATCGATTTCTGTTCCACTACCTCTCCAAATTTGATCATGCGCTATATTTTGCAGTCGCTCTTCTGAATATGCGGATAAGTCATCGAAACTTTCTTCAATCAATTTCTCCAAATATATCACTCGTAAATAATATTTTACCCTCCTTTATTATCACAAATTAGCATTTAAACTTACGCTTAAAAAAATAATGAAGTTCTTATATTAAGAATAAAATAAAATTTAAGCTAAAGTCAATATTATATAAATTAAATAGATATACGAAAATTAATATTTAAACAACGTGCTATAATATGCCAGTAATTCATGTTAATATGTGGAAAGGTATTTCTGAAGAGGCAGTTAAACAAATAATATCAGGAATAACTAAAGTCTTTATTGATATGGGTATTCCAGCTCGAGCAGTTGAGGTTATTGTCCATGAAATCCCAAAGACTCATTGGGGTATAGAAGGTAAACCCGCTACAGAAGCTCGTCCAGATGTGAAACCTCCTTAAAAAATTTATAAAATAAATTAATTATACAAGAGATTTGTCATTTTTTTATTGGAAATTTTCAATAAGCGTATAAATTAAGGAATTTATTATACTAAAGATAAAGAGAAAAAAAAATTAGTAATTACCTTTTTAAATTCGCTGATACCCAATCATAATAATTTTTATCTTCTAAAACTTTAGGAACCTCGGCGAAAAATTGAGCTGTTATCTCTTTAACATGTTTTGCTGCAACCGGATGGAACATCATTGCGAGGTCTAGGCCTACAAGACTTAAACTAAGAGCATTAATGATTTCCCAAATAGGACCTCGGTATTGACGTAGCCCCCATTCAGGAGCTTGCTTTTCTGACATCCAAGCTTCTCTAGCACCCCAAGCGTTTGTAGTACCTCCGCTTATAGGATATGCTAAATCAGTTTCACCAAGTAACCCAGCAACACGCATACGTTGATAGATACTAAATGAATATTCCATCCCATAGCCCAAAGTGGCACAAGTGGGATCCATAACAATTCGATTTCTAGGTAATCCTAATTCTAATGCATCTTTGTTCATCTTAATTTGATTATTCATATCTAAACTTGTCCAGAGAAGACAATTATGATCATATTTCACTGCGAGGGGTATTACATCTTCCCAAGTAGCCTTGTCTGCTGCTGAGAGCATTAATACTTCACTTTCAGTAATAGGGGCTGTTGCTTCAAAGAGTTGCTTATCTTTTTCTTTATTACCAGAACATCCAATAATTACTGGTACATTAACTGCTTGAAGAATATCTTCTAAGAACTTGACTGATTGTTTTACTGGGGCATCTCCCATAGCGGGATCAATCTCTAATGAATGAAAAGTAATACATTCAGCCCCAAATTTTTTAACAGCAAATTTCGCCCATTCAGCCGGATCACCTAATACTTCCCCGTATTCTTGTTTTATGGGTTTTGGAAGCATCATTTTAGCACCCATATCGAATACATCATAGGTGACGAGCGGTGGATTGGGATTTCTTTTATCCAGTCCCAAAAAATTATAAAAAGGAGGTACAACTTCTCCACCAATTGTAACTTTTTTACCTTTTGAACGGACAAATTCAATAGTTTCAATTTTTCCGGGAAATTCTAAATCGAGTGAGAATTTAGCTGGTGTCCATTCTGCTTTTCCGGGAACTCCTGGTAATACAGCTTGAGCAGCAGCTTGTACGATACTTGGCAACATTTGAAATTCAAGATACTCAGCAAACAAATCTACATCTTGGAGTTCGATTTCTTTAGTATCTTTCATAAATTCTGCTAATTTTTTACTTAATTCATCAAAGGAAATTTTATATCACACTTTTAGTCTTAATTTATAATGATACTGAAAAAAACATTATAAAAAATTTAAAATTTGTTGATTGAAATTGACAATTATTTAAATAGACTTGATGTCGAATTTCGTAATTGAATTATAGATACAAACATAATCATTTTACTTTTTTCATGCGGTGTTTAATTTTTCTTTTTCTTGTTCTTCTAATTGCTTAAAATCAATTTTTCCCACGAGAGTTTTTGGTAATTGTTTAGTAAATTCAATTTCTCGGGGACAGCTCCATTTTATCAAATTTTCATGACAGTATTTAATTAATTTTTCTTCCATTTCTTTACCTTCATTGCTGGGTTCTTTTAAAACTACAAAAGCCTTTACTTTTTCGACTTGTTTTTCATCAGGTACTCCAATGACACAAACCTCAAGGACATCAGGGTGTTTATAAAGAACTTCTTCTACTTGAGCGGGATATACATTAAAACCAGATGATTTTATCATACGTTTTAATCTGAGTTTAAAATAGAAAAATCCATCCTTATCCATCGTAGCAATATCTCCAGTATGAAGCCAAAATTTTCCATCTTCATGTTTCTTCAACACTTTTCTGGTTTCTTCTGGTTTATTTAAGTAACCTAACATTACAGCAGGTCCATGAATGCATAATTCTCCTTCTTGACCAACTGGGGCTTCTTTTATAGTCTCTAACTCTACAATTTTCATCATCATATCTGGTAAAGGGATGCCAATACTTCCTTCCCGATATTCACCTAAGGGCATTGCACATATTCCAGTCACCGCCTCAGTTAGTCCATATCCTTCCCTAAGTTGAACATTAGATCCATTATTCCTACATATCTCTTCAAATTTCTCCTTTGTCGTACGTGGTAGAGTGTCTGCCCCGCAAAAAGCCGCTTTCAAAAAGCTTAAGTTTGTATTTTGAAATTTAGTGTTTCGGTTAAGAGCTTCATATAAGGTAGGGACTCCAAATAATAGAGTTGGTTTTTTACTTTTAATTAAATCTGCTACTTGATCAGGAGTGAACGATGGGACTAAGATACTTTTTCCCCCTCCCATGAATACAGCATTAACACATACACCAAGACCAAAGCCATGAAAGATTGGTAATATTGCAAGAGCTGAATCTTTATCTGACATATTCATCCAAGTAGCAACTTGTGTTCCTTCAGTTATAAAGTTGTAATTTGAGAGCATGATTCCCTTAGGAACACCAGTAGTTCCTCCTGAATACAAAATTACTGCCATATCATCTGGATCCATATCAATTTTAGGTATATTTGGGTAAGATTTAGCCATAATATATTTCCACCATTGGACTTTAGGATTTTCAGGAATTTCTTCCTTTTCAGGTCCTAGTTGAGTTAGAATTACCAATTTTAAGGGTGTGTGATCTAAAATTTTCTGGACATTTGGCCAAACTTTATCAACAGTAAGCATAAAAGAGCTATTGCTCAGGTTTAGAAAGAATTCAATTTGTTTTGGAGGACTTAGTGGATGAATCATACTTGCTATGGCTCCAATCTTATTTATTGCATAGAAACAAATTATTCCTTGAGGAGTTGTTGGCATTGATATTGTCATTCGATCTTCCTTTTTTAGTCCTAGACTATACAGCGCATCTGCACATTGATTAATTTCTTCAATCATTTGTTTATAAGTAGATTCGTATCCCATAAAATCATAAGCAATTGAGTCAGGATATTTATCTGAAATTTGCAATACAGCATTATACATTGTGGTTCTTGGATAATCTATATGTTCAGAAACATGCTTATCATAAAATTTCAACCAAGGTTTTCTCTCATACATTTGCGATCATTTTATTTAGATAATTCTCTCTAAGTTTTGATTTAATTTTAAAAAATACTTAGAAGATTATATTTTAAAATAAATTAAAAAGATTATTTTATTTACTGATTTTCTTTTTATAAAGAATAATTACTATACCTGTAATGATGAAAATTGAGATTGCTATATATTCTAATGAGAAACCTGGTATAATAGGTAAATAATATCTTGTTAAATCTTTATTGGCAGTAAATGTAAAGGTATCTGGTCCACCACTTACTAATATTATTTCTATATAATAAATAGTTTCTATTGTAGCAATATAACTAATATATGGGTTGTCCAAGAGACTATAAGCGACAGTTCTATTGAAAATGATTTCATTGAGAGAATTATCACTATTTATATATGATTGTTGGGGTCTGTTACTAAAGAGAAAGAGAGTAAAATTTCCACTTGCCTCATGGGTCAGACTTAACTCAAGAGTTTCATTTTCTTGTAGATCTATTAAGAAAAAAACATAATTCCCATTTTTAATATTGTCAATGTAAGTGAAAGCTGTTGAATAAGTGATTGGAATTAAAAAGAAACTAAGTAAAACAAATAGAGATATCTTTTTATAATTCATTATAAAGGTTACCACATCTAATTCAAAAAAGTTATAATATAATATAATTATAAGTTTTAATTAAAATTCACTTTCGTAATTTTTTTTTAATATATGCACAAAATTTAATATTATTATCAAAAACAAATACTTTGGAAAACTCATGGAGCATTTAATTTTGGAAAACCTAGATTTTGGAAAATATCATGGTTTAGGAAATGATTATATAATTATTAATGATATTAAATGGGCGATACCGGAAGGTAAAAAATCAGCTTTAGCAGTTAAGCTGTGTGAGAAAAATTTTTCAATTGGGGCAGATGGGTTAATTTTTGTATGTAAATCTGAAGATGCAGATATTAGAATGAGAATCTTTAATAAAGATGGAACTGAAGCGGAGAGTTGTAGTAATGGAGTGAGATGTTTTTCCAAATATCTCTATGAGAATAAAATTGTTCAAAAACATGAGGTTAAAATTGAAACTCTAAAGGGGATTATGGTTGCTAAACTCAATATAACTGATAACGAAGTGAAAAGTGTAGAGATTGATATGGGACTACCAATTCTGAATTGTGAGCAAATTCCTGTTCTGTTAGATAGCCCAGTAGATAGATGTGTTAATGAGCCGATAGTAATTTTAGATAGAATTTTCAATTTTACAGCAGTTTCAATGGGGAATCCACATGCTGTAATATTTGTTGAAGAAATGTTAAATGATGACGAACTAAATATGTATGGAGCAGTAATAGAATCCCATGATCGATTTCCAAACAAAACAAATGTTGAATTTGTTAAAACTGTTTCTAAGGAAGAAAGTATTGTAAGAGTATTTGAAAGAAGTGTAGGAATTACTAAATCATGTGGTACAGGGGCATGTGCTTCTGTAGTTGCTGGTACTATACTTGGAATATTTGATGAGAATGTGCCTATAACAGTACACAATGATGGAGGAGATTTAAAAATTACATATACCGGCAGAATAGTTCTTATGGATGGTCCAGTAGTAAAAGTTTTTGATGGTAAATTAGGGAAATTACAGATCTGATAGTTTAGGATTGTATGACATATATAAATTGTTTGAATAATAGGGAATTAGAGTATAAAGAGGGAATCTTGAAATAATACTTGATCCACGATATAGAAACTTATGAAGATTTAATTAGTACTCAAAAAGTGCTAAATCATCTAAAATAATTATCCTTATTTGAGTAAAACAACAAAATTAAAAATCTGAGTCTATTATTTTTATATTGAGATAAAATTATAAAAAGTGGGATTATTAGGGCTTGGATACCCCTTAATATTCTCGATGAAGTGTTGGCATAATGAAATCTATATTTAGTCTATTAGCTAAGAAGATTGATGAAAATACTGATCTGCACTGATCTTTTTTATAATTTTATCTTATCTAAATGCATTCGCATCAAGTTGCTTTCTCTTTCTAAGCCTAGAACTTCAATTGTAGAGTAAATTTTAACTTCTTTTGCAGAGGCGATGAATATGATTGCCTTTATTGCTCCATAAGCAAAACAATGCTTCCGTGATAAGTTAATATAAGGCAGAATTACCTACAATCCTTAGAACAAGTAGATTTCTATGATCTATATATTTCTAATTTAAATTTGAAAATTTTATAAATTATCTATATTTAAAGTAAAAAAAGATATATTAAGAAAGAGAATTTTAAATCATACTAAGTTTTGATAAGAAATGAAAATAAATCTCTTAGACAAGTTTTATGGTTGCTTATTAGGGGTAGCAATAGGAGATACATTAGGACATCCTTTTGAGGGAAAAATTCGCTCTCAAATCTTTTCATATTTTAAAAATTTTGGGGTTTTCTTAGATTCCAATTCAGATTTATTCAGAACATATACTGACGACACACAGTTAACTCTTCACCTCGCTAAAGCTCTTATTAAAGGTAACGGTTTTAATCTGGATTATATCATTAGAGAATTTGTAAATTGGTTGGATGATCCGCCTATTGGACCAGGATATGGTTGTATTTCTTCTATTCAAAAATTAAAATATGGAATCCCTTGGGAACAGGCTGCATCCAATTCTGGTGGGAATGGCACTGTAATGAGGATCGCTCCAGTTGGATTGTTTTATTGTAAAGATCCTAAAGCATTGCAGACAGCAGCTATCAAAACTAGTATAATCACACATTCTCATTCTGCTGCTTCAGCAGGAGCTATTGTTATAGCCAGTGCTATTGCGTATCTAATTGATAAAAACCCAGAAACCGGTTTTTCAGTTGATGAATTTTTTAATGTTATAATTAATTCAATTTCTAATTCTCAAGATGAAATATGGGAAGAATTTATTGAAATCCTTTATAAGTTGAAATCGAATTTAGATATGCCGCTTGAATCAGGGCTAATAAAATTTTCTCAAGCAGGTGTTAAATCTCCTTATTTTATAGAACAATATTTAGGTCAAGCTTTTGTACATCCCTATACTATCAGTACTGTGGTTTGTACAATTTTTATATTTTTAAAAAATTTGACTTCTTTTAGTGATTGTATTCTCGAGCTTGCTACAGCAGGAGGAGACAGCGATACAGTAGGAGCAATTGGGGGAAGTTTAGCAGGTGTTTATTTTGGTGTGGAAAATATCCCTCCTAATTTAATAAAATTATTGAAAAACAAGAAGAAAATCTTGAAAATAAGTGAAGAACTCTATAGAGTATTTGAAAAAAGGTTTTTAACAGGAGTCATTTAATTTTATTGAAGTAATCCTGTAATTTTTTCAAGCAAACATCACAAAACTTGGAAGATTTTTTATCTGTATCAGCTAATGAATTAGAGAATCGCATAATACAGAAATTTTTGCAATGTCCTAAATTAAAAGTGTGTCCAAGCTCATGAATTGCTTCTTTTAGAACCCTTAATTCAAAAATTTTCTTATTCTCAGCCCTTCTATAAAATTTTTCTCTAAGTCTGGTGATAGAAATCAAAGCAACAACTAATTTTTTACTAAGCTTTCCTTTCGGGCTCATTGCTAACCCAAATACAAAATTTAATGAATTTGTAAATATATCCTCATCTATAATACCTAAAATTCGAAAAGATTTTTTATTCAATTCATAATTAATAATCCTGTTCAATATCTTAGAAGCATTATACTGTAGTCTATTTGTATTATATTCTGAAGGCTCTAAGGATATTATTTCTTTTAAGGGATCAATAGATAATTTGAAATTAATAAAACTTAATTCTAATTCTTTTTTTAACTTGTCCAAAATAGACTGATCTACTTGACCTATCCTTAATAATGTGATATTTTTTTTCATTCTAGTTATGGGTCGAGTCTGAAGGAAGGAATAAAGGTTCCAAATTTTGTTTTACACTTCCTTATAATAAGGAATAAAAACACTCCTTAATAAAATTTAAAAATGCAAATTGAAAAAATATTTTAATTTTTATTATTTGTATTATATATCAATTAAAATTTATTTCAAGCTGTACGAAAAATTATCCCCTCTCTTAAACTTAAATAAAATCTTTAATGAGAGTAGCCGGATTAGTGCTGGGAGGGTGGTCTAGCTTGGTATGATACTGTAGGGTCTTTCTCTACAGCGTGAATCTTGGTTTGGGACCAAGGGGTCGGGGGTTCAAATCCCCCCTCTCCCACTTTTATGATAAAAATCTATTTTTCTAATCAAATATCTATATATCTATTAAATCTTCAATTTCTATTGATTTTTCCTTATTAAAGTATACTTCCGGAATTGATTCTTGAATCGCCGAGTATAAATTCAAGATAATTGCTGGATTTTCAGAGGTTACGACATAATATCTCAATATCTTACTAATTTTAGAAATTTTAAGATTATCCTTGAAGAGCTGGAAGAGTTGTAAAATATCCTCATTTAAATCTGATTTTTTTTTAATCCAAACAATGATTCGCTTTTGTTTTGAAATTTTTTTAGGTTTAATCTTTAGTATTAATTTCATATTACTCCTATTTTATTATTAGTATTTACTTTTATTTTCAAGCAATCTATTTAAACAAGAAGGTTTTTAGATTAAGAGAGATGCCCTCAATCGAATAAATATTATTCTTAATTTTTCTCGAAATTGAGTTTAAAATCTCTTTTAATTCTTATCAATTTATCAGAAATTTGGTTTTTTTCAGGTTTCTGAAATAGAATATTGATTTTAGGCTCAATACATTTTAACTTTATAAATAGATTAATTAAATTTCTTCTCAAATTGCTAATAATATTTTCTTTATCTGAGTTAGGGTTTCTTAGAACTAATCTGACGATAATTTTTGTGGGACTCTTTTGAATTACTTGATAATCTTCAATTTCATCTGAACTAGTGATAATTGCTCGTCGGATGTAATCAGGAAAGACATGCTGTAAATCCAGGGAATTTATTCCTTGAAGCCAAAATAGGTCATCTGTTCTTCCTAGAATCCTTTCAATTAATCGAAAGGAGGAACCACATTTACAAGAAGATTCTGAAATTACTATGAGATCGTCTAACTCAAATCTTATTATTGGTTGGGATCTTTTGTTTAGATCGGTAACTATCATTTTATAGCAGGGTTTTCCTGGAGGTGTGGGATTTCCGTCAATATCAATTGTCTGAACATATATAAGATCTTCATTAATATGTAAATTTCCATGTTTACAAGACATACCAATCGGACCTTCGCTACATTGGTAGATTTGAAATATGTCTACACCAAATGCTTCTTCTAATTCTTTTTCTACATCTTGACTTAAAACTTCTGCATAAGAGATTATCCTTTTAGGGTTAATAGTTAAATTTCCTGTTCTCACCTCTTTGGCTAATAGTTGTAGCATTGAGGGAGGGGCGGATAAAATATTTGGTTTTAATTGTTCTAATTGTTTAATTATGGATTCAATAGGACTTAATTGATTAATATAAATAAGTTTCTGCCCAAATTTACTCACATTAAATGCAGGCGTTGATACTCTTAAAATAAAAGCCCATCTTAATTTGAGAGTTAATGGAAATGGAAAACGAGCAAAAAAAGCTGCTTGAAGATATTTCTCTTCTTGAGGACTAGTTATAACTATTCCTTTGTTTCCACTGGTACCAGAAGACATGGCGACATTATATCCCTTGAATCTCCTATTGAAATCCTGTGTTTTTTCAATTTCTATACAGAAATCAATCAATTCT
>CP070831.1:2854559-2866164 GCA_020344955.1 Promethearchaeota archaeon
ATTTAATTTATTAATATGAACTAAATTAAAGATAAAATAAATTTTGAATTTAAATATTTTTACATAAACTTAAATTCATTTTTATTCATTTCTATTGATTTTGAATTAATTAAAAACATTTAAAAATAAGTAGATAAACTCTGAATATAATTTTTTATCTTTTGGGGATTTCCTTATATTCTATCAAATTTGGAAAGAAATCTAGGTTTATATGAGGAAAGTACATTGCTTCAGCATACATTTTTTGAAAACTTTTGTCAGCAGCAATTTCAATATATTGAATTTTATCCAATAACATACGTGCTTTATTTCGTAAATTATTATTCAATAAACAGTGTTGTGCTCCAATTCCTGCAGCATTTCCTATCTGAAAAATTTTCTCATCAGTAATATCAGGAATCATCCCAATAAATTTTGCGTTGTTAGCATTAATATAATTTCCAAATGCCCCTGCTAGGAATACTTGTTCAATCTTAAGATTGCTCTTTAAATTACCCAAAATAATTTTTGTTCCTGCATAGAACGCTGCTTTTGCCATTTGGATCTGTCTTATATCGTTTTGACTAATTGTTATATCCTTATCTAGAGATATATCTTCTCTCTTGGCAATTACAAATTCTAGACTTTTATCTTTTTTAATGAATCGTCCATGATGTGTAAGTTCTCGATTAAAATTTCCACTTCTTGTAATGATCTTAGATTTCAACATCTCGGCAATAACATCAACCAGTCCGGAACCGCAAATACCTATTGGTTTTTTATTTTTAATTGTTGAATAGGAGACTTCATAATCATTTGGATTTATGTTAATCTTATCAATAGCTCCTGCAGCAGCTCTCATTCCATCACTAATATGAGCTCCTTCTAAGGCAGAACCTGCTGCGCACGAACCCACTGCCAAAATTTTACGATTTCCAATAATAATTTCTCCATTAGTACCTATATCTATTGCTAAGGTAAGTTCTTTCTCTTTAAATATTTGAGAAGAAAGAATTACACCTATTGTGTCTGCGCCTACAAAACCAGCTATTATTGGTGAAGTATACACATTTCCACTTTTTAATATATTAAGATTTAATCGTCCTGCTTTGGTATTCAAATCTTTTTGAATGACTGGGATAAATGGACTTAAACCAATATTCACAGGATTTAAGCCCAGAAAAATATGATGCATAACTGAATTTCCTACAATAGTTGCTTCATAAATGTTAGAAGGTTTGATGTTTGCTTTATTACATACATTTATAATAATATCATTTAAATCATTCATAACAAGAGAATTCAATTTTACAAGATTATCTTCATTTTCATTTATATATGTCAAACGAGTAACCAGATCTTCTCCATAAGCAGTCTGACTATTTAATTTAGAATCAACAGCATAAATTTTACCGTTATTTAGATTTATTAAATATCCAACAATAGTTGTAGTACCAATATCAAATGCAATTCCAAAATTCTCTTGTGTTGTATTTCCTGGTTCACATGAAATAATTTTATGATCATTCCATAATACTATTGTAATCTTATGTTGATTTTTTCTTAGAAGCATTGGAATTCTATTTAACACATCAAAATCTATTTCAATTTCATGATTTTTCTTTAAATTTAGACTTTTAGAAACCAAGGATGATTTTATCCTTTCAAAATCTGCAAATGGTTCCTTTAATGATGGTTTATTTACCTCAATGAAGATCTTTTGAATGGTAGGGTGAAAATCAACATCTTTACTTATCCCTGAGACTAAGATATTAAAATCTTCAAGCAATAACTCACTCGGAAGAAATACTCGAAACTGAGGAGGCTGAAGTGTCTTAAGAAGTTCGATATCTTTCACATTAAATTTTGTTTGGCAGGCAAGGTGCCATCCATTAGTAATTTCTTCTTTGCTTAAATGGTTTCTTTCAGAAGGAGTTGGAGAATTCAAATATTCATTTCCCCGCTGAACCAAGACTTTACATTTTCCACAGGTTCCTAGCCCTCCACAGATCGATGTTATCGGCACATCTAAGTCTGAAAGAATTTTATAAAGGGATTTATCATCTGAAAAAACTACTCTTCTTGAAATTGGTTCAAAATCTATAATGATGTCGTTTTTTTTAGTATCCATATTCTAGGTTCAATAATGAATATATTTTATTTTAAAAATTTGAATAGTATATTATCGTAGATTCAAAAATATTTATCGTTTTCAATAATTTAGTAAAAATAATAATAACATTATAAAAAGTTTAATTACTTAGTGGGGTTAAATTAAAGTAAGAAAGATATATGTTATTTATATTTCAGATTACTACTAATAAGGTATGGTTATATTGCAAAATCCAGAAGATTTAGCTCAAGAAGCTTTAAAATTTCTAGAAATTGCTCAAAAGTTTGAAGGAGAAAAAAAAGTAGAAGAAGCAATTTCAAATTATCAAAAAGCTGCTGATTTTCTAAAACAAAGCGGATTTTTAATGCATCGAATCCAAGAGATATATGATAGAATTAGTGAACTCAAAGAATTTACTCAAAAAGAAATATTATATCAACGAACTCAAGCTTTAGCTCAGATTGAACAATTACAGGATCAAGCTTTTACTTTGTTAGATGGAGCAAAGAAACTGGAATTTGATGGTCTAACCGAAGATGCTATTCAACAATATTTATCAGCAATTAATTTATTAATTGAAGCTGGTTGGTCTGAGGATCAGTTAGAAAATTTGAAATTGAAAATTAATAAGCTAGCTAAAGATTTAGAACAGCAAAAACCAATACAAAAAATCCAAAAAGAAGATGCTGAAATACAACAAGAGATTCCTCAAATAATTATAGAGGAGAAACCTCAAGTTGTAGGAATGTTTGGCCAAAAAAGTACTGCTGCAAAAGCAGAAGTCATGGAGAAGTTTAAATTAAAGAAGAAACGTGAAGATGATATACAAAATGAAGCTTTCGCCCATATTGATGCAGCAAAGATGTTTGAAAATGATAGAAAATTCGATAATGCGATAATGAACTACGAAAGGGCTATAGAATTATTGGATTCAATTGGTTGGAATGTTCAAACACAAAAAATTCGAATTATAATTGAAAAACTCAAAAAAGATAAATTACAGTTAGAAGCTTTAAAAGTAGAGAAGAAGATACCATTAAAAAGTGATATTGAAGAACAAAAAGTAGTTTTAGACAAAAAAGCTGAATTGAGTAAAGAAAAACTAATTGAATTTGAGACAAAGAAAAAAGATGAAGAAGATATTCAACTTAAAGCCTTTAATTTAATAGATATCGGAAACAGGCTTGAACGAGAAAAAAAATATGAACAAGCAATTGAGAAATTAAATCAAGCAATTGATCTTCTCAGATCAATTGAGTGGGATTCATATATCCAACCTATTATAAAATTGAAAGAAAATATAAAAATCAAGCAATCTAGAGAAGAAAAAACTGAAGAATTAAAAGAAAAAAGACAAAAAGATTTGAAAATACTTCAAGATTCAATAATTGCAAAAGATAAAACTCAGATTATCGAATCAACAAAAGCAATAAGCGTAAAAACGATTAACTATGAGGAAGAAAGAAAAGATAGGATAAAGAAAGAGGAGGAACTCTTCAAAATATTAGATAAAGCAGATGAGATTTTAAAAGAGAAAAATTTTGACGATGCGATAATTGAATATCAAAAAGTCTTATCTATTCTCACAAATTTAGGTCCTGGATGGGAACATTATGTATCTATGATAAAAAATACAATCTCTAATGTCGAGAAGTTAAAACACTCACATTTTGCTAAGATTTATGAGGAACAAAAAAAATTAGAGGAAAGAAGGAAGGAAGAATTAGAATTTCAGAAACATATTGCTACTCAAATAAGCAAAGAACGAGATCGTTTAAAAGATAAAGAAGTTATTATTAAAGATCGTGAACAAGAGTTAAAATTCTTTCAACAGCGTAAAATAGAAGCTTTTAAACTTTTAGATTCCGCAATCAATTTCTTAAAAATAGGTGATTATGATAATACTATTCTCAATTATCAAAATGCTGCCAATATATTTGCCGAAATTCAATGGGTGGATGAAATTCCATTAATCGAGGAGTCAATAAGAGAAGTTGAAGAATTGCAGAAAAAGAAGTTTATCGATAAAAAAAAGAAATTACAGGAATCAATTGAAAGACAAAAGAAAGAAGATGAGTTTCAAAAGCAAATTTCAAGAGATTTACAAAGAGAACGTGAAAAACTTAAAAAGAAGAAAATAGAATTAATGGAACGAGAAAAAGAAGCAAATTATCGAGAAGAAAGGAGAAAAGCAGGATTTAAATTATTAGGAGAAGCACAAGATAATGTAAATCAAGGAAATTTCGATAAAGCGATTGAGATTCTGCAATATGCTGTAAATTTTTTTGCTGACATTCAATGGCAAAATGAAATTAATCTTATTCAAAATTCTATCTTAGAAATCGAAAATAAAAAGAGGGAAGCAGAAATCCAAAATCAGATAAAATTTCAAGCAGAATTAGAACGTGAAAAACAAGAAAATGCGCTTCAAGAACGCATTACTAGAGAAATTAGAGCACAACATCAAAAATTATTAAAAGAAGAAATT
The DNA here is from genome assembly GCA_020344955.1 of Promethearchaeota archaeon. GTDB lineage: Archaea > Asgardarchaeota > Lokiarchaeia > Sigyniarchaeales > SOKP01 > Loki-b32. The sequence goes on from CP070831.1 coordinate 2,859,140, forward strand.
GTATTAAGGGAAAGAGAAAAGGAGGTTGCTTATCGTGAGAAAAAGAAGGAAGAAGCATTTGGTTTATTAGATAAAGCCTTAGATTTTATTTCAGATAAAAAGTTTGATGATGTTCTTCAAATATACTATGATGTAATCAATATATTCGCCCAGATTCAATGGAAAGAAGAGATTCCCATAATTCAAGAAGCAATAAACAATCTTGAGAATAAAAGAAGGGAGGATGAGTTAAATAGACAAAAAATCTTGAAAGAAGCAATTAGGAAAGAAACTGAAGATAAAATATTTCTAGAACGAATGAGATACCAAAGAGATAGAGAGAAAGTTGAATTCTTAAAACAAAAGGAATTAATCGAGAAACAGGAAAAATTAACAGCTCAAAACTTAACTAAACAACAAAAAGCATTTAATTTAATAAAAAATGGAGATGATCTTTTTGAAAAAGAGAATTTTAATGAAGCTATAGAAAGCTATGACAATGCAATTAGCTATCTTAAAGATATAGGTTGGACAGACAGATATCTAAAACTTCTATACGATACTATTCAAACAATTAAAACAAGAAAGTTAGAGAAAGAGAATGAGAAACAAAAAGAATTTCAAATCTCTCTGAAGCGTCAAAAAGAGGAAGAATTATTTCAAAAGAGAATTAGTGAATTCATGCTCAAGGAACAGAAAAAGTTAAAGCAAAAGCAAATTGAGGTTCAAAAGAAAGAAGATTTAACAAGTTTAATGGAGAAGAAAAAATCAGAAGCCTTTATGATATTGGATGTTGCTCAAAATCTGTTTACTCAAAGAGAATATGAAAAAGCTATTGAAAATTACCATCAAGCAGAATTAATACTAAATGAGATTAGTTTTCCAACAGGATTAATTGGAGAAATGATTTCAAAAGTCCAAGAAAAAAAGAGAGAAGAAGACTTAAATCAATTTAAAGAACTTGAATTGAGGTTAAAGAGAGAACAGGAAGAAGAATTATTCCAAAAGCTAATACTAGAAAAAATTAAATTTGAAGAGAAAAAAATGAGAGAGAAACAAGAGAATCTTCTGAAACAACAAGAATTAGTTATTTTGCAGGAACAAAAAAAAGAAAAAGCGTTTAATAAATTGGAGACAGCTCAAAAACAAATAGAAGAAGGAAAATTTGATGTCGCTATAAATCTGTATCGTGAAGCAGAAGATATTTTTGTAGAAATCCAGTGGGATGAAGAAATCTCACTAATTCAAAATTCTATTATAGCAATTGAGGATAAAAAACGAGAAGTTGAGTTAAGGAAACAACAAGAATTGCAGTCAGTTTTGGTCAGAGAAAAACAAGAAAGGGTATTTCAAGAAAAACTTGTTAATGATATGAACAAGCAACGTGAAGAACTAAAAAAGAAAGAAATTAGACTTAGAGAAAGAGAAGCAGAGTTAGCTTATAGAGAAAAAAGAAAGGAAGAGGCATTTAAACTATTAGAAAGTGCACAAGATTACCTTAAACAAAGTAAATTTGATAATGTTATTGAGCTTTATCATGATGTCGCCAACATATTTGCTCAAATTCAATGGATAGAGGAAATTGAAATTATAAATAAAGCGATACATGATATTGAAGAAAAAAAGAGAGACGATAATTTGTTAAAACAGAAATCTATTACTGAAGCTATAACAAAAGAAAAGGCAAATTATGATTTTATGGAAAAAATAAGAATTTTGGTGGAGAGTGAAAAACTGAAGGCATTAGAAGAAAGAGATAAAATTCAAGAGAAAGAATTACTCACTTCTCAGAATTTGGTGAAACAACAAGAAGCCTTTAAATTCATTAATGAAGGATACAGTTTTCTTCATCAAAATAATTATGATAAGGCAATAATTAATTATCAGAATGCCGTGAATATATTGAGTGCTATAGGATGGACAAGTGATTATTTAAAATTGCTTCAAGATACCATAGAAACTATTGAAGTTAGAAAAAGGGAGATAGAAAGAGAAAGACAAAGAGAAATTGAGTTATTAAAACAACAAGAAATAGAAGAACAAAAATTCCAGAAGAAAGTCTCTAATTATATGCAAAAAGAACAGGAAAGATTAAAAGTAAAAAGAATTGAAATTCAAAAGCAGGCAGAATTAAAACAATTAATGGAAACCCATAAAATAAAAGCATTTGAAATATTAAATGATGCGGAAAAACTATTCAACCAAAAGAAATATAGAGATGCAATTGATAAATATCGACAAGCAGAATTGATTTTAAATGAAATTAGCTTTCCTACAAATATAGTGAGAGATATGATTTATAAGGCTCAAGAGATGCTTAAAGAAGAATTTTCTGATAAACAGAAGAGATTAGAAAATCAGCTGAAACAAACACAAGAAGAATTTAAATTACAAAAAAAGATAGCAGAGAATTTAAAAATAAATGAGATTAAATTGAAAAGAAAACAAAGAGAATTAGAAAAGACAAAAGAAATTCAACTTCATATGGAAAAAAGGAGAGAAGAAGCTTTTAATCTTCTCGAAGAAGCAGAAGGTTATTTAAAACAACAACAATACGATAAAGCACTTGATTATTACCAAGCAGGAGAATTAATATTAAATGAAATAACATTTCCAACTGAAGCTATTAGAGAATTCATTATGAAGATTCAAGAGAAAAAGCGAGAATACCAAGTCCAAAAACAAAAAGAGTTGGAGATAAGAATCCAAAGAGAACGAGAAGAATGGGATCTTCAACAAAAAATAGCAACAAATGTTAAAATGGAACAAGAAAGATTGAGTAAAAAGAAATTAGAAATAGAAAAATTGGAGCAACTAAAATCAAACTTTGAGCAAAGAAAAGAGCAAGCATTCATAATTTTAGATGAAGGTGAAAAATTTCTACAAGACAAAAATTATGATAATGCAATAGTTTGTTATAGAAGAGCTGGAATTATATTAAATGAATTACAATTTCCAACTGATACAATTAACAGTATGATATTTAAGATAAAAACACTAAAAAAAAAGGAAGATAACCTAGAAAATTTACTTTATCAAAAAGAATTAGAAAAGTTAGAAGAAGATAAAGCATTAATAGCCCTTATTGAAGAAAGACAAAGGCAGGAAAGGGAAAAAAAAGAAGCTCAGAAGTTAGCACTTCAAGAAAGAGAAAAAATTATACAAGAACAAATGAGTGTAAGAGAATCAGCCTATTTACTTTTAGAAGAAGCTGGAAAATATTTGAAACATCAGATTCCCAATTATAATGAAGCAATTTCACTATATATTCAAGCAAGATATATTTTAGCAGAGAATATTGGCTGGGAGCCAGAGATAAGAAACCTAGATGCATTAATTAAGGATTTACAACAGGAACAGGCTAATTTTCTCGAAAAGAAAAGACTAGAAGAACAGAGTCGCTTACAACGGCAAAATGAATATGCTAAGTTTCAAGAAGAAGTGAGAAGAAGGCGATTAGAACAAGAAAAATTAAAGCGGGAACAAGATAGACAGTATAGAGACTTGATTATTAAAAGACAACAAGTTGAGCAGATTAGAGATGATGGTTTAAAATTAATTGATGAAGGAAAAAAATGGACAGGATATCATGATTTTGAAAAAGCATATGAAAATTTTAATTCAGCAATCTTAAAGTTCAGAGAAATAGGCTGGGATGAGGAAGTAAAATATATTGAAACAGAAATTAAAAATGCGAAAAAGCTTGAAGAAAAAATTATGAAAGAAGAAGCTAGAATTCAAGCGATTCAAGAACAATTAGAAGAGCAAAGAACTGCTGAAAAAAAAAGGAGAATAGAGGAAGAAACTGAATTAAAAGAAACTATTGGAGAAGTTAGCGAACTAGCTGATAGTTTAATCAAATTAATTGAAGAAAGACGACAGGAACAGAAATTATCAGAAAAAGAGCAGAAAAGGAAAATTAAAGCTAAGGCAATAGATTTTCGTAAGGAAATGACAAATTTAATAAAAGTTAAGCAAGAACTTATAGATGAAATAAAGAAAAAGGAAGATGAGAAAAAGAAATTCCAAGAAAAATTAGAAGAAGCTAAAGAGAGAGAGAAAATTGATAACCTAAAAAAAATGATTAAAGAAACAGCAGAAAAGAAGAAGAAATGAATTATTTTTATTTTTGTTATAATAAATTTAAAAAGAATTATTCTTAATCTAGCATACTTTTTGTAAGTAAGAAAGCAATGAAAAGAGTTTATATTTTGAATTTGAAATAGTAATATTATACTCATATAAAATAAGAGATGTTTAATTTGACTGAAAAAACGGAGGATATTGTTAAATCACGAATGTATGCCCGTCAACAATTAATTGATGGCTGGGATCAAGAAATTTTAGATAGGGGGACAGTTATGATAATTGGTGTAGGTGCTTTGGGGTGCGAGATAGCCAAAGATTTTGCATTAATGGGAATTGGAAAACTTATTCTTGTTGATCTAGACACGATTGAAACATCTAATTTATCACGACAAATGTTATTTAGACCTGGTGATGAAGGGCGTCCTAAGGCTGAAGTTGCGGCAGAGAGATTAAAGGAGATGAATCCTTATCTTAAGGTTGATTTTTATTTTGAGAAGCTTCAAAAATTACCTATCTCGGTGTATGAAGAATCAGATGTAATAGTTGCTGCTTTAGATAATTTTAACGCTAGACTGGATTTAAATAAAATATGTCTTAGGCTAAAAAAACCATTGGTCGAAGCAGGTACTGTTGGATTTGAAGGTCATTGTCAAATTATAATTCCTGAAGGTTCAGGATTAAATTATAAAAGTAAAGAACAAGAAATTGATAAATTAGTTGAAACAAGACTTTGGGAAATAACAGAAATGGAATACCCCGATTATTTTAAAGCTCAAAGAAGAATTGAACAATTAGAAGAGGAAATAGAAAATATTAAAGCCGAAAGTATAACACCATTAATCCAAAAGTTTCGTAAAGAAATTGAAATGGTTTTTGAGTGGAAATATGCTCCAGAAATATTAGATCAAACACCATGTTATAGATGCTTAGTCCCAATACCTCCTGCTGATGATAAACTTGTCGCAGCATGTACTTTAAAAGGATTACCACGTAATCGAAATCATTGCGTTATAAAAGCTGAAGTAGATTTTGAAAAGAAATATGGACATAAACCAGATCTCAACTTAAATGATGAAGTACTTAGATTAAAAGAATTTGCACAAATAGAATTGAAAAAATTAAGAGAACGTGTTTTTAACGAAAATGTACCAGAAGAAACTAGAGAAAATTTGACTCAAGATGAGATTAGAGAATGGAAAAGAAATATTGAAGAAACATTTGGACCAGATTATAAATTTGAAGAAATGGAAAATATTCTCGGAAATAAGATCGCTGCAATACAAACTGTTAACTCTGTTATTGCTAGCATCCAATCTCAAGAAACCTTGAAATTATTGTTTAGAGTTAATGGTAGAAATATTGGTGATCCCATGGATCCCCCTTATATCAATTATAATGGAACATATGGGCTATTTGATCATCTAGATATAATAAAAAGAGAGGATTGCCTCGCTTGTGGAAAAATTGAAGGAGAAGAAAATGTACAAATTGTTGTTCCATTCGATGCTGATGTAGGTTATATTTTTGAAGCAATGAAAATAAGTGGCTACGAACTAGATCCCGAATTATGGATGATAACCAATCCAATGACTAAAGAGATCTATTGGAATCCTTATATGCCTTCGATGAAGGATCCTGACATTAAATTGACTGCCCTTAAAATAAAAAGCAATGATATAATTAGTCTAACTCCTTTAGGACAGGCATTAACAGAATCAGAAATAAAGAAATATAATCTTGTTATTACTTTTATGTAAATTTTTTTAATTTAAAATTGAGAGGAATGAAAAAGTTTTTAATTTCATAAAATTATAGAGAGTAAATTTTGGTTTGAAAAAGTGGAATTTGTAAAAGGTAAATTAAGATATGGTCCATACGTTGGATTATTAGGTAGTATACTCCTCATAATATACAGCAGTTGGGCTTATGTTGAGATTTTGCAAGGATTACTAGATCTTGAGATATATGGTGTTAATATCATAATGACTTTTTTGATTGGTATTTTAGCTTTTATCGGAGCTACTATAGTATTAATAGGGATCAAATATGGAAAAATCATAATGTTGATTATAGGAGTAGTTGCTGTCATTGGTGCTTTCACACCTATTAATACGATAATATGGGGTGAGGGGGAACAACCATTCAGATCTATTTGGTTAGTTGGTTCCCTGATTGGCACATTCATAATTTTCCCAATCGACCCAGTTTTAATATTAATAGGTGGATTTCTATCGTTTAAAATCAAAGAAGAATAGCTAAATATATTTATTCAACTGTAATTAGAATAAATAAAATTAAGAGAAAAAATGAAAATTTTTATATTCTAATCCATAGCATATTTTTTTGTCCAGGCGTTAGCTTTCGCCTCAAATTTCTTTTGGGCACGGAAATATTGTTCTCCTGCCTCATGATTTAATGGATCTCCTGGATTAAAGAAAGGAGGTTCAACATGCATCATTCCTTTCAAAGCTTCGATTATATTAGTTAAAGTTTTACTTGGAGTCCAACCAGATGCACCTGTTGAAGCATCTACTTTTCCTACTAAATCTGGATTAATTAAATCTAAACAAATGTTTAATTTACCCGGTGGAATTGAAGAATCAATATTAGGATGCCACATTAAAGTAACTGCGTAAGCATAGGGGGGTGCAAATGGATAATTCTCTGGGAATTTAATCTCAAATACGAATTTGCCATCTGCATAAGGTGTTCCTTTTTTACCAATGATAGTTAGCCTTAAATGATCGATACTTCTACCCCAAGGTTCCAAAATAACGAGAGGATCATTTTTATAAGCTTCGATTGCCTCTGTATAGTCTGTTTCTTCTCTGATGATAATCACCAATCTTTTTATTTTGCTTTAAAATTATAACAGTTATATTAGTTAAATTTTATAAAATTATTGATTAATTCATTAAAAATTTTTCATAACAAAAGAATTTTAAGATTTTTTGTTG
>CP070831.1:2866264-2891050 GCA_020344955.1 Promethearchaeota archaeon
GATTCCTTAAATTATCACTTATCAATGTTAGAACAACTTTTTTATATTGTAAATACGAAATCCGGCTGGAAAGCTACTCCAAGAGGCATAGGATTTTTATATAATGCAATAATGGAAGATTAATGTAAGTTCAATTTTCATTAGTTCTGGAGTTATATTATGAATAATGAAGCAGAAGAGATTTTAGCAGTTGTTGCTGAAAAAGCACAGTTAGCTGAAGGTATCGAAGGCATTCGCTCAATTCTTCTAACAATGTATCGCTTTCCCTCTCTTAAAAATAAAAAAGTATCCCAAAAAACAGGAATAGCCATTCCTTCGCTTGCTGCTGTGAGGGGTGAACTAGTTAAAGCGGGGATTATTGAAAAAAGGAATTTGCTTGGAGAAAAAGGAAGAATTTGGGTAAAAAAAAACCTGAATTTAGCATTTGATTATGATCCTCTTCCTAAAGAATTTAATAACATAATGAAAGAAATTCCAGAAGAATTCAAATATCTAAATAATTTGGAAGGTTTACTTAAAGATCGACCAATTCCAGAATTTGCTCTTGATCAATCTCATGCCGATTTTTCTACAATTGTAAAGAAAGTACTATATTTACTAAAAAAAGGAGATATTGAGGGAAGAAAAATTATATTTTTAGGTGATGATGACGTCATTTCATTAGCTTTAGGAATGACTAAATTAGCAGATGAAATTTCTGTAGTGGATATTGATAAGAGAGTTTTAGAATTTATTTCTCAATCATCAGAGAATCTCAAATATGAGAACTTTAATGTAATAAATCATGATTTACGAGAATCGTGTCCAAAAGCAATTATGAACAAATTCGATGTAGTTGTAATGGATCCTCCTTATACTATTGAAGGTTTAAGATTATTTTTAAAAAGAGCTAGTCAAGTTATAAAATCGAGTATCAGTTTTAATGAGAAAGTCTATCCAATTATTGGTAAGAAATGTTTGCTTAGTTTCGGAAATAAACCTCCAGAAGAAATGCAAAAATTACAGTTATCAATATTGAATCATGGATTTATTATTAATGAAATGCTCCCAGATTTCAATCATTACAAAGGTGCTAGTATAATTGGACAATTCAGCCATCTCTATTATTTACAATCAATCATAAGTCCACAGAGTAAATATAATTTAAACTTCTCTACTCATCCAATTTACACCTCTGAAGTAAAATCAGCTTTACAATACTCATTCCGTCCTGTAGGCTATCATTTTATGGGAGAAATGCATTTCACTGGGCAACAAAGACTTTTAGATAATGAAACTATTCAAAAAATGTTTCTAGATTCTCTTTTAAATGCAGATTTAACTATCCTTGATGTATATCATCATAATTACAATCCTTATGGATATAGTGCCATTGCTATATTAAAAACTAGTCATGCCGCAATTCATACATGGCCAGAACATGGGTACATTAGTATTGATATATTCATTTGCGATGAATTTTCTAAAGGCTTAGAAGTAATAAAATTCCTAAAAAGTCATTTAAATCCCATAAAATCAGAATTCTTTTTTGCTGAACGCGGTAAAGAAACCACTATGAGATATGAACCAATTATCATTGAATAATTTAACTTCTTTTTAATCTTAAAATCTTAGTAATTTTTTACGAAATCGCAGAGTTTTATCAAGAAATCTTTTCGTTCAATTGGAGGAATATCAGTTCTAGTTGTATCGAATATAATACGAGAGATCCCGTGTTCTGCATATTCATTAACAAATTTCTCGATATCTGTATTTTTTGATATAAATGAATGAACAGAGAGTTGAAAACTCTTCTTTCCAATTTGATTTCTAAATGGTTCTATTGTTTCCTCCATCTCTTTTCCAGTCATAGCTCCAGGATGCCATCCATCACCATAATGTATTGCTCGTTCAATAGCGGATTTTACATATCCACCTATTAATATCGGTTTGTTTTTTAGATCATCTCTTATAGGTTTAAAACTAGCATTTTTGAATTGATAAAAAGATCCATCAAAATCTGATTTCCCCATCCAAAGTGTTTTAACAATCTGAATATATTCATCGAAAATCTTTCCTCGATTTTTGAAATCTTTTCCTAAAAATTTGAATTCTCCTTCGTTCCATCCTCCCACAAAGACTATTAACATTCTACCATTAGTTAAATAATCTAAAGTAGCAAGTTGTTTTGCGAGAAGAATTGGATTTCGTATAGGTAAAACTAATGCTGAAACTCCCAGTTTAATTTTGTTGGTTTTACCTCCTAGAAATGACAGTGTTACAATTACTTCTGAAATTTTATCATATTGAGGAATATGCCCTCCTTTGGGTTGCATTATATGATCTACTGTCCATACTGATTCAAAACCAGAAAGTTCGAGTAACTTAACTGTATCAATTAGATTTTCTGGATTTAAATTCACATCGAAATTTTCTAAAGTATATCCGAATTTCATAATATAATCACTAATAAATATTTTATAAATAGTTTACTTCATTGAATTTAAATTGAACTTGAAGTAGATTTGAGAATATCCTATAAATTTCTTGAATTATTGGAAGATTTCCAGATATAGTTAATAATAACTAATTCTGAATTTTATCTTGCTTTTAATGTAAAAAATCCAAGATATAAACCAAAAGCCCAACCTCCAAATAACACCATCCATTCCAAGACGGTAACAACAGGTTCATATAAATTAGAAGCATAACTAATCATGAAAATAATGTTTATTAATACTAAAACGAAAGCAGGAATTGAGTGGTATGCAGCAATTTTATCTGCGAGTAATGCTATAACACCATAAATTAGATTATACAACATTAAAAATGCAAAAGTCACGAAAGCAGCAAAATTATGTGGCAATAGCATTGTATCTTCAGGAAATATAGCTACAAAAAAAGTCGCAATAGTAGAAATGATATTTGCCGAAAACCATAACCAAATAATCCAATTTTGCTTTATACCCTTATTTTGAAAAATTATAACTAGAAAAAAGCTTCCAAATGGGGAGAGAATGCTGTTAATTATCAAACCCATGTTAAAAGCAATAGAAGCATTATTTGGAGCCGTAGTAGCGCCTAAATCACTAACATAATTAGTTAAAATACTGTATGTAGCTCCTCCTGCCGTATATAATACAATGGAGATAATAATTGAGATTATACTTATCGCTACTCCTATAAAAAAGAAATAACTTCCTTTAACTCTGGTATAGAAAATTTCAATTTTTTCTATTACGAATTCACCCAATTATATAGTATTAAATAAAAGATTCTATCTTATATGGTTTTTCATCAATTCAAGATTGAATTAAATTTATATAATAATTTTGTATTATCATCTTAAACATTTAATTTATCTTAAAATTTAAAAGTTGAATTAAAAATGAGTGAAATTAAAGAAAAAGATTCAAATGAATTATTAAACTTTCTAATGATCGTAATCGGACTTCTATTTATATTCAAAGCTATAATGGAATTCCTAGCTTGGGCAGGTATTTATGCACCTACATGGTTAGGTGGTATGGGATTAGAAGCAGCGCTTTCTATTTTCGGAGGTCAAGGTATTATTTCACTGCTTTTAGGTTTCTGGTGTTTGGTATCTGGTATTGGGATGTTTCGTGAAGAGGAGTATGCCATGGGGATGGGTTTGGTTGTTCTAAGTATAATGGCTGCTGTTGGTATTACAGCAATTATAGGATGGATAGCAACTCCAGCAAGTTTTGACTTTGGATATTGGCCAAATTACATTATAATTGCAGCTACAGTTATTGGTGTCTTAGGTTTTATCTGGTTACTCATGACTTATAGGAGATATGATTAAAATTAGAAATCAATAAATCTTACAAATATAACTTTTTTTTTGATTATTTTATATCTAAATATTTATTTAAACAAAATTGAAAAAAGAACATTATTTTTATTAACCAAATTTTAGAAATCAGTAATTATCATGGTAGATCCTTCTAAATTTCATGTTTTAGGAATTGTTGGGAGTCCTCGACAAGGTGGTAATACAGAAATACTAGTTGATGAGATACTTTCAGGTGCTGAAAAAAATGGTGCTATAATAGAAAAAGTCATATTAAATAAATTGAATATAAACCCCTGTCAAGCATGTAATAGTTGTTATAAAACGGGTAAATGTATGCATAATGATGACATGATTGAATTATTAATGAAGATGGAGCATAATGATCTCTGGGTTCTGGGCACTCCTATATATTGGTGGGGGCCAACAGCCCAATTTAAAATTTTTTTAGATAGGTGGTATTGCCCTCAACATAAGACTTTCAAAGGGAAGTATGTAATTCTAGCTATACCATTTGAAGGTGGGCATTCAAAATATGCTCGTCATACAGTTGGGATCCTTAAGGATGTACTAAACTACTTAAGCATGGAATTATTAGAGACTATATTAGCCCCAGGTGTGGGTAATAGAGGGGCAATACGTGAAAAAGAAGATATAATAAAAAAAGCTCATAATGCGGGTCAAAAAGCCATTGAAACATTAAAAAAAGTAAAAAAATAGAATAGGTTTTAAAAATATGCGTATTTCAGATTTCATCAAACAAATTGAATGGTTAGGAAGCACACACCCTTATGGTAGTGCTTGCATAAGAATTAACAATAGAAATGTGATTTATTTTGATCCTTCCCATTTGTCAGATAAAAACATGGAAACTAAAGCAGATCTTATCCTGATAACTCACTCTCATGATGATCACTTTTCTGTTAAAATTTTAGAAAAGTTAGTAAAACCAACAACTATAATTGTATGTCCTTCTGATTGTGAAGAAGCATTATTACAAGATCATTTTGATTTTAATATTTATGTATTAAAGTCAGGAGAAACCGTAAAATTACATAATGTTAAAATTAGTGCTTTCCCAGCTTATTCCTCATCAGCTCATCCCGCCGAGTCTGGATGGCTCGGGTATATTATTGAACTTAATGATTTTAGAATATATCATTCAGGAGATTCTGGTTTCATTCCAGAGATGGAGGAATTATACAATATTGATGTTGCTTTTTTCACAGTAAGAGAACCTTATATGATGAGCCCCAAGAACGTAATTGAAGCAATAAACACGTTTAAACCGAAGATTACAATACCAATCCATTGGATTGAAGAAGAGAGGGAGAATATAAACTATATCAAAGAGAATTCACCAAAATTTACAGAAGTTATAATTCTTGAAAAAAAATGAAAATCACATTATTATCAAAAAGCGTTGAAAAATGAGGGAATATACAATATCAGAAATTCATAGGAAAATGGAAAAAGGAGAACTAACAGCAAAGAAATTAACTGAAATGTATCTAACTCGTATTCGTGAGTTTGATAAAAATGGTCCCAAATTGAATGCGGTCATCGAAATCAATCCAGAAGCACTGAAAATTGCTGAGAAATTAGATGAAGAAAGAAAATCTAATAAATTTCGTGGAATTCTACATGGTATTCCGGTTATTATTAAAGATAACATTAATACTGCTGATAAAATGCAAACTACCGCAGGATCCTTAGCCTTTGAAGGCCATTATGCTTCAGAAGATGCATTTATAGTAAAAAAATTGCGAGATGCTGGAGCTATTCTTCTTGCAAAAGCAAATTTAAGTGAATGGGCAAATTTCCGCTCAACTCGTTCGACTAGCGGTTGGAGTAGTCGCGGAGGACAAACTCTTAACCCTTACTCATTGGATAGAAACCCTTGTGGGTCTAGCTCTGGATCCGCTGTTGCTGTGGCAGCAAATTTATGTTCAGTAGCGATAGGGACTGAAACTGATGGATCAATAATATGTCCTTCACAGATTAATTCAATCGTTGGAATCAAACCAACTATTGGATTAGTTAGCCGAACTGGGATTATTCCAATTTCACATAATCAAGATACTGCTGGACCTATGGCAAGAACCGTTCAAGATGCAGCAATTCTATTAAGCGTAATAATCGGGATTGATCAAGATGACCCTACTACTTCACAACACAAAAATGATATTACTTTAGATTATACAAAATTTTTAGATCCTGATGGTTTGAGAGGAGCTAGAATTGGTGTTGCTCGAAACTATTTTGGTAATAGTGATCTCGTAGATAAAATTATAGAAGAATCAATTGAAAAAATGAAAGAACTCGGAGCAGAGATAATAGATCCTATTGAAATCAAAACTACTAATGATTTAAGGGATCCTGAATTTCAGGTCCTCTTGTATGATTTCAAACATAATTTAAATGAGTATTTAGCCAAGTATGGACCAATAAATTTGCTAAGAAACATCTCTGATATAATTGAGTTTAATAATGAACATCAGGAGAAAGTTATGCCATATTTTAGACAAGAATTATTCAATATGGCAAATGAAAAAGGACCGATAACTAGTGAAGAGTATAAAGAAACATTAGAGAAATGCAGACTTCTATCCCGAGATGAAGGAATTGATGCTGTTTTGAAAGAATATCAATTAGATGCAATTATAGCTCCAAGTGGAGGTGCTGCTTGGTTAATTGATTACATTAATGGGGATCATTCTACTGGTGGAAGTTCTTCTGCAGCAGCAGTTGCAGGTTATCCCAATATAACTGTTCCAGCAGGTTATATTTATGGTTTGCCAGTAGGTATTTCATTTTTTAGTGGAGCCTTTCAAGAACCGAAATTACTTAAAATAGCATACGCATTTGAACAGGCAACACAGATACGTAAATCACCTGAATTTTTACCGAAAATTGAATTAAAATAGAAATATAAAATAATTAAAAAAACTCTTTTAGTTCGCTTTTTTCTAGGGTGTGATATAAAAAATGTAGAAAATTTTTCTAAATCATTTTTTAAACAATTTGGAACATAAATTAAATAATATAGGATTGAACCATTAGCTATCTAAATTATTTTTAGATTAAAATCGATTCAATAATAAACATTCCATTACTACTTTAATAATCATTTCATAAAATTGAAAAAATTATGGTAATTAAAGTAGGCGATATAATAAAAGTAGAGTATTTAGGTACTTTCGATGATGGTATTGTATTCGACAGTACTGAAGTAAATGGAGGAGGCCCCCTAAAATTTGAAGTTGGAGCTGGACAAATTATCCCTGGATTCGATAAATCTGTGTTAGGAAAATCTGTAGGAGATGAATATAATATTAGATTAGAACCATCTGAGGCGTATGGCGAATATAAGGAAGGATTTACTCAATCTATTTCAAAAGATCAATTTCCACCAGAACAAGAACCAGAAGCAGGTTTAATGATTTTATTAATTGGTCCACAAGGTCAACCAGTTCCTGCGACAATAAAAGATGTCAATGATGATATAGTAACAATAGATTTAAATCATCCTATGGCAGGAAAAGTTTTGAACTTTAAAATAAAAATCATTGAAACTGGTTGTGAGCCTGATCCTCCTCATACATGTGGTCCTGGGTGTGATCATGACCATAACCATGACCATGATCATTAATACTTTTTTCTAAAAAGGCACATAATTTTCTATTTTCTTTTTTTAATTATGTAATTAAAGAACGAACTATCCCTTTCTCAATAACTTAAAATTTTATTTCACATTTTACAAAACAAAATTAATTTATTAAATTACAGGGTTAATAACTTGGTTAAGGGGGAAAATACTAATTCTGTGAAATCTTTTAATAGGGTATTTTGGCCACTTTATATATTAAATGGATTTCAAAGTGTAGCATATGGGGCAATGATTGTGCTTGTGGTTCCTCTTGCTCTAATCATTTGGCCTAATGATCCAGCAGATATTCATGCATTGGAAATGGGAATATTTTATACAGCCTTATCCTGGAGTGGTTCTTTTGCTGGTCTTCTTTTTGGTAAACTTATTGATAAATACTCTCGAAAAAAAATTATAATAGTTATATCTCTGTTTAGGGGATTTTCAATGTTTCTCCTTGGATTTGCTGTTTATGGTGGTGAAGATGGTACATGGTGGTATTTTTTTATTTTCATTACACTTTTTGGTTTTTTTGCTGGAGGTTCATGGCCAGCTATAAATTCATTATCTAACGATATTGTTCCCAGAGATCATCGATCTCGGTTTTTTGGTATATATCAAATCGTTCTTAATACAACAAATATAATAGGTTGGTTAGTTGCAACATATTTGGTTCAAATTGGTTTATGGAGGGTTTTTTTTTGGGGGATCGGGTTATTAATTCTTCTTGGAGGATTGATTTTTGCTATTAATAATGAAGAACCAAAAAGAGGCATTCAACAAGAAGAATTATATCATATACTTCAAGATGAATCCATAGAGTATGACTTTCAAATAGATAGAGAAACGATGCGGAGAACTATGCTAAGTAGAACAAATATTGTAGCTTTAATTGAGGGAATATTTACTTGTATCCTTATGAGTAGTTTAAATTTTCTTATCTTGAATTACGTCCAAAATCCACCTTATAATCTTGCGCCATTTTCAATAGGTGTCTTTATGGTCATTTTTGGGTTAACAGGTGGATTAGTAGGACAAATATTTTTATCAAGAGTTAGCGATAAGATTGCTTTAAAGGATCCAGTGAGAAGATTACCTATTATTGTTATTGCTATAATAGGCGGTTTAGTTACTTTTGCTCTCTTCTTTTTTCTCCCATGGGTTCCATTAACTCCAGAACAAGGCAAAGATATCTTTTTTATAATGACAATCCCTACAATGTGGATTATGGGAGCACTCTTCTTTACTTCAAGGTCAATTTTCTCCTTATATATAGTAAATCAAAGTCCAGTTATTCAACAAATTAATTTACCAGAAGCTCAAGGTCAAATTGTATCATGGAATCAATTTTTAGAACAATTTGGAAGAGGTATTGGACCTTTATTATGTGGTATTTTGTTAGCTCTCACGAGTACAAATTATCAAATAACAGTTATGATTGTAGTTTTATGTATTATTCCTGGAGTTATACTATGGATTCTTGCTATGAATTGGTTTCCAATAGATAGGGAAAACATAAAAATTATTCTAGCTGAACGAGCAGAGATTTTAAACAATAGAAAAAAGTGAATATAAATATTGGGCTATTAAATTACCTTCAAATTTACTAAATTAAGTTAAATATATTTCTATAGATTTTTTTAAGAATAATTATAAAAGCCTTAAAAAACTTAAAATCAAATATACAATAAAATGTTATAAATCTATTCAGAAATTACTCGAATAGTAAATAGAAGGAGCGAAAAATATGATATCATTTATTTTATTAGGGATTTTTGGTACGTGGGTTTTAATTAACAGGTTTAGTAAAGAAGGTAAAGTGGAAGGACATCCCCTTGGAATGCCACGTGGAACAGTTAGAGCATTGAGTACTGTTATGATTGTTGCTTTTCCTTTTGGTTATATATTAAATAATGAACCTATTCCTAGTTTAATAGTAAACGTCATCTTTGTTGTTGTAGCTTTTTATTTTGAAGCAAGAAGATCTGAGCGGGATAAAATAAGAGAAATTATTGATGAAATCAAAAGTCCTGATATTGTGATTGAAGATTCTAAAAAGGAAAAGAAACCTCTATACTTACCTAAATACTCTGTAAGAATTTTATTGATATTGATGTTAATTATAACATTAATTGCTAATTACATAGGTCCACCGGTTCCATTTGAAGTAACAAATACAATATTCGATTTATTAATAATAGTTATTCTGTTTATTATAGGTGCTTTTTTCAGATCTATAGTAAATTCTCGAGAAAGGAAAAGACTAAGAGGAAAAATTGCAAATATGGATGCTTCTCTCACGGAGGTTGAAATTATTGAAAAATTGATATTAGAAGAAGCTAGTTGGTGGAAAAGAAGAGGGAGAAATATACTATCAGTAATAATGTTTATAATAGTAATATCAGCATTGATTTGCTTTACTTTTAGATGGGATTTAAATATAATTGACTTACCAGATTACACACTAACACTTGTTGGGTTTTTGTTATTATTAATTAATGCTTATTATGGTTTCAGAGATTAAATTCTTAATAAAAAATCATTTTTTTTGGTTTTAAAATCTTCTTATTTTTATTTCCGATAAAAAATAGAAGTTTAATAATACTTTTTGATTAAATATCTCGTATGATAACATTTGAAAAACAGAATAATATTTTTGTTTATAGGGTCGCTGGAGTGGCTATCCATGATAATAGAGTACTTGTTCATAGAAGCATTATTGATGATTTTTGGTCATTACCAGGAGGGCGATGCGAATTATTAGAAATCTCTAAAGATGCACTCATAAGAGAGATGAGAGAAGAAATAGGTGTTAAAACAAGTATCATAAGGCCATTGTATTTTGTTGAAAATTTTTTCATTTTCGAGGGTAAAAAGTATCATGAATTATCAATATTCTATTTAATGGAATTTCCTCCAGATTCTAAATTACTTTTTGAAAATGACACATTCTATGGATATGAAAAAGAATTGGGGGCTGAAGGAAATAAATTGTATGGAGAAGAACTTCAGTTAATTTTTAAATGGGTCGAAATCAATCAATTAGAAGAGTTGAGGTTATATCCTTTGTTTCTGCGAAAATCCCTAAAAAATATTAAGCAACATCCCGAGCATATAATTAATCAAGATGATTAAAAAAGAAAAATTCATTGGAATCTTTTACTAAATTCTTAAAAATTTCCATATTTTCAATAGATTTTTTTATAGCAATTTTTGATAAGATAATTGAATTTAAAAAGAAATATCAGAAACCTATTATATTAACTTGCTATAATACAAGAGAAGAGAAATTAGTATCTTAATTGCAAGATCATGGAATTCCAGTCTATTATCCTGAAGAAGGAGTATGACCCCGGATAAGAATGTGGCAATATAGTAGATTCTTACAATCAGTAAAATAAATAAAATATAATCAATAATATTAAAGTATCAGATTAATTCCAAGTTTTCTACTAGAGGTAAGAATTATGATGCAAAAATGTTATGAATGTGGAATGTTACGTTCACCAAAAGATCTTGTCCTGTTAGAGGATGGTAATTATATCTGTTTCTCTTGTTGGAATAAAACTACTAGTGACAAGGTTATAAAAACCAAGAAAAAGAGAATTATTGATTAATAATCCCCTAATTATTAATCGTAGGAAATTAGAAATGTATATTTTTCAAGATTAAACTTCTTTATTTTTATATCATCTTCTCTCTTATTTTTTGGAAGGAGTGGCATTTTGATTACAATCTTATAATTTTCTAGATAAAAGTTATTGTAAAAAATGTTCTCAAATTTATCCCAATCAATGAATTTTTGTATTGAAATCTGATTATCCTTTACTGCGGGGAATAGAGACATAGCCATTTTACTAACTTTAATAAACAAATATTTTATTTTAATTAACTATAAATAATTTTGTTCTAACCCTTTTTAAAAGCGGAGAAAATTCTGAAATATCGAAAAAATAGCTATTTCAGAATGCTCGTATTAATTTAGTACCGATTATATTATAAGAAATTGATTATTTAAATGTTTCTTTAATAATATTTAAAGCAGAATTAATCGGTTAACTTTAATTTAGAACTTATAATTAAAGAAATTCTTAAATGCGTCTGATTATTTTATAAAAAAAGCTTTTGGGTCTAATAATAAATTTATGGAAGGTTTTAAACTCCCAAGTGGATGGAAGAAAAGTGAGAGGAAGAAACAAGTAGGTCAAAGGTTAACCACTTGTTTTCATCAAGTTTTAAATAATACAAGATTATGTTTAATCTCAACTTTGTTTGGACCTTATCCATTTATCGATTTTATTAATAATTTTACTGGATGGTCAATTTCCGTAGATGTACTATTAAAAATCGGATTAACAATTCAAGTATTACGTCAAGCGTTCAATTTACGTGAAGATTTAGATGTAATGAATAACAAATTACCTGGTAGAATTACAGGGCATCTTCCTGACAAAAGAGGCTCTATAAAAGGCATATCGATTGAATATGAAGAATCTTTTAAAGGATATTGCAAAGAAATGGGATGGAATCCGGAAAATGGCTATCCTTTAAAAAAATCTCTAACGAAGCTTGATTTAGATTTTGTTATAAAGGATTTATATTGAAGAAGTATTTCACTTATTATATTAATTGTTAGAATTGAATTTATTAAACATATTAAGCTAATGACTAAAAATAAACAAAATGAATCCTCTTATAGCTTTCAATCATTTATTAAAAATGAAATTATTAAAAAGGGAAATAAATTAGGAGGAAAATTTTCTCCAATTTCTGAAGTAATTGATAATGTTTCTAAATCCTTATCTGTAGAAAAAATTATTGATTTAAAAGAAGAAAATAAAAATTTTTTCTTTTTAATTGTTAGAAATTATGCAAAGAAACCAAAATTTAGATACTTCTTAGTAATATCTATAGCTAATAATAGCTCTGATTTATTAGTAGATCTCGCACGAGATACTGCAATTAAAAATGATTTAAAATTGATTCAATATTCAATTTTTCCAAAAACTTTGAGAATTCAATTATTATTATTAAAAGAAATCCAGAAAATCGAGGATTATACTAATTATTTAGAAAAATTGAGCAATATTAGAAAAGACTATAGAATTAAATTAGCTAAAATTAAGGATCTAATAGAAAATAAATAGTTTTAAGATAGGCAAAATAATATTTTTATTTATTAATTCAAATTTTAATTTTAAATCTATAGAATTTAATCAATAAAAACATGTTAAGAAGATGTCTTTTAGAGAAAATACAGTAAAAATTGTATCCACTATAGGCCCTGCATCAAGTTCAAAAGAAATGTTAGCAAAATTAATTAATACAGGAGTTGATATTTTCAGGTTAAATTTTTCACATGGAACACATGAGGAAAAAGGAGAACTAGTGAAAAAAATAAGAGAAGTAAGTGCTCTCACTAAATATACAGGAATTTTAGCAGACATCCAAGGACCAAAAATTAGAGTGGGAAAATTTAAAGAAGATAAAGCTTATAGCTTAGGAGTTGGTCAAAGAGTAAAAGTCTTTGAAAAAGAAATTGAGGGTGATCAAGAACAATTTTCAATTCCATTGATAGGCTTTCTTAAATCAGTAAAAAAAGGAGATATTTTTTTTGTAAATGATGGAATTATAAAAATTAAAATCTTAAAAAAAGAAGCAGATCACGTTGTAGGGGAAGTTTTAGCGGGAGGAATGATTAGTAATCGAAAAGGTGTGAATATTCCTGCAGGAGAATTATCGCAAAAAGTCCCTACTGAAAAAGATATAGAGGATCTTAAATTCATTGCTGAGATTGATCCTGAATATGTAGCTATTTCATTTGTAGCTGGTGGAGAAGATGTTTTACATGTTAAAAGAATACTTGAAAATTATGGAAATTCTAAAATTAAATTAATTTCAAAAATCGAACGTCCAATAGCATTAACCCATTTTGATCAAATCTTAGAAGTGAGTGACGGAATCATGGTTGCTAGAGGAGATTTAGGTGTTGAAATAGATCCAGATAAAGTACCATTATGGCAAAAGGAAATGATTTATAAATCTAACCGTGAGGGTAAACCTATTATTGTGGCTACTCAAATGCTTGAATCAATGATATCTAACCCAATTCCAACGAGAGCAGAAGCCAATGATGTTTATAATGCTGTTATGGATGGAACCGATGCTGTGATGTTATCAGCTGAAACTGCGGTAGGTAAATATCCTATTAATGCTGTTCAATATATGAATCAAATATCAAAAACAGCTACAGAAAATATGCCTAAACGCATTCCAGATGAATATGATTCTGATAGGCTTACTCACACTCAAACTTTAGGGCATGCAATACACGCATTAGCAAATGAAATGCAAGAATTAAATTTTAGAGGTAAAATCTTAGTAATTACAAGAAGAGGATATGGTGCAAGAATGATTGCAAAGTATCGGCCACCTTTACCTATAATTGCTATAACACCATTTAAAAGAACTGCGAGGGAGTTAAGTTTAGTTTGGGCTGTACAACCTATTCATATTGAGAATATAGATTTCTTCAATTTGGATGCTGAACAAATTATAGAGCAATCAGTTAAACACGCTGTTCAAAACAAATTTTTAGATGAGAATGAACATGTAATAATTCTATTAGTATCGAGAAAATTCGAACGAAGAGGCAATCTTATAGGTCTTTATTATGTAGGCGAAATTCTCGAATCTGAGAATAAAAAAAGGAAATAAGATCATTGAATTCGCATTTGCTGAAATAAAATAGCTATAAAAGATATTTAATTTTACCTAACTATTATATAAACTATTCTATATTTTAATTAGTTAAAGATTTTTTTCAAATTCAAAATCATATATTAAAAAGCAAAACAAATGGTTTGAGGTAAATGCTATATGAGTGAAGGATGGAAACATGAATCATGGGTATCGACTTTAGGACAGTGGGCATGGATTCTAGTAATGCTAAATAGTGTTGTAGATATCATTTGGGGGCTGGTTATTATAATTTCTTTAGCAGGTGTAGCATATGGTTATTTAAGTATGGGTTACGGTATTTGGTTGCTTATAGGGGGAATTATAAATGCTTTAATAGCATTTTCAATCATTTTACCAAAATTTTCTAATAAATGTGCTAAAAAAGACTGGGATTATCTATTAAATTGGGTATTACCTATTGGAAATTTAAGATTTCCATGGATGCTTATGTGGGGGATAATTTTAGAAATTTTTGGATATGGTTGGGGTGGTTTACCAGTATTAATTCCAGCATTTTTTTTATTATTTGCTGGTCCAAAACCTTATGATTGGAAGGCCTAAAGCTAATTAATTATCTCAATTTTTTTTTTCAATAAATTCTGAGACTTTTATCTTATTTAAATAATCATATGTTTTTAACTCATGTTAAAACAATTAAGAGTTTAAAATTTCAATGTATAACGTACTCAAGAAGTTTAATAATAAAACATATAGTGGGATGAGAGTAGGAGGCTCTCATCGCTGGAATTATTTGAATGGCAAATGGTATGAAACTAAAAAAGAACCTGATAAATGGAATTTTAAATTTAATAGTATAAAAACAAGAATTACTCCCGCACCGATTAATTCTGGTGCTAGTATAAATACTAAATATCATTGGTACATAATTGCTGATCAAATCGCCACAAAAATAGATAACAATTCTTATATGACAGTAATGGAAGGAGTTAAATTTAAAATAGGACATAAACGGCCATATTGGAAAACTTTCAGTTATAACTACCCAGACCAACCATCATATAAAGAGAGGATAATACAAATTTTAGAAAAAATTCTAGCTGATTTGAAAACAAATTAAAACTTAACTAATCTTAACTTTATTTTGGGCCTTTACGTATTTAATTATTTTTGAGCTGCTTTCATTAGTATATATCTTTCCTCTATCTTGATGAACTATTATTTCTTTTATATCATTTTTAAAAATTGGAGGATTATAGGATTCTCTAAAAATGATAAATTCTCTTGAATTGGTGTAAAAATTACTTAATTGAGCTTCATTGATGGTTCCAATTCGGGAAATTAAAATATTTAGTTTGTGGTCTGTGAATATTATTTCACATAGCACATCTGATTTTTTATTCATGAAGTGTATTCTAATTTTTTCTATTTAAAGAAAAATTTTTCAATTATCACTAAAAAAAAATAATTAAAATTGCTCATAGTGAACAATTTCGTCAAGGAGTTTTCGGTCTACTACTTCACCTTTAGGCTTAATAGGGTATCCTAATGGCGTTAATCCCATTATTTTATAGTTCTTAGGGATTTGTAATATTTCTTTAAGCTTTTTTTCGTTAAACCAGCCAATCCAACATGTCGCTAAACCCTCTGCTGTTGCGGCAAGGATTAAATGTTCAAAACAAATACCAAAATCTACTCCGTAGTACTTTTCACCACTTTTATTTACACCAGAACCATAAGGAGATATTAAACCTACAATAAACATCGGAGCATTAGTAAATTTTGTTTCTTGTTCAATAGCTTTCCACACAGATTTTACATTATCGGGTTCTTTAACAATAATATATTGTACACCTTGTTTATTTGCCCATGTGGGGGCTAAACGAGCTGCTTCTAAAACTCTTTCAACTTTTTCCTTTTCAGGCATTTCAGGTTTATATACCCTGAAACTTCTTCGTGTTTTCACGACTTCATAAAAATCCATAGTAAATCTCATTAAATGCTGTTTATTTTAAAAATCTAATATTTCTAATATTTTGAAATTTTTCATTTTTAAAAATAAGTTTGATATATATCTGCTTTTTTTTCTTATTTAATCATCTATAATCCTTTTATGTCCATTTGGACAAATCCCATAAGTGCAATCATAAAATCCTTCATCATATTCTTCTCTAGCATCATAATGTTCCCAACAATAGATTTTATTACATTCCGGGCAAAAAGCATCTAAGCCTTCATAACCATGATATTTTTTCATAAAATTATGAATACCTAGTAGATTTTTTTCACCGAAAATTTCAAATAATTCATATGCTAGCTTTATATTTAAAGATCTTTCATGTGTAATCCCTCGAAAAACCAATGATTCTTTCTTATCAAATCTCCCATATCCAATCTTAAATTCAACAGCGATTTTGCCACATTCGGCGCATACTAAATGATATTTCAAATCAGAAACTTTAATGACTGTTTCTCTAGATTTTGCTGTTATTTCTTCGGTTATTGAAATCTTAAATACAATCCAAAAAGCGTCCCAACACTTTTTGAATAATTTTTCTACATTTTCAACGAGTTTTAAGGAATTTTCATTTTGAAAAATCTTTAGTTCGCTTATAATTTTTGATAAAAGATTTCTCGCACCGTACAAGAAGTTTTTCGAATCCTCAAGATTTTTATGTTCTAATTTCATCCAAGCAGAAGAAAGATTATAATAAAATTCTTTAATATCTGAAATCCATAAATTTTTAGTTGTATCATCTAATTTTGTGAGATAATTTAAATATTCTATTATATTATCTTTTAGATCCTCTATTTTTTGAATATATTGTCCTACTTTCAATTCATCTTCCGTTAAATTGCTTCTTTTTTCATTCATTTTATTCATGAAGTAAATTCAATATAGATCTTAAGTATTACTTGATAACTTAAAATTTTTCAATTTCCTTTCTTCCTTGATACTATTAAATAATTCAGTTCCACATTGAAAACAATTCTCCTCATACCAAGAAAAAGGAGACCCGCAATTCGAACATAACCAACGTTTTTCTTGTTGATTTAACCATGGTTCAACACCAATTTTTTCAATAGTCTTCAAAGTATTAAATGCTACATTATGATGAGCTAAGTTAAATGATTGAATATATTTTATTTTCTCACAAGGATAATCTGAACATTCACTACAAAATTCTATGTTCTTAGTTCGAGCACACTTACGAATACCACATTTTTGACAATTTTCAAATATTTCATCACTTTTACAGCCATAGCATTTTAAATCTTTATCAGAAATTTGGTTAATCCATTCTTTAGGTATGCAGTCATCACGATTTTGCTTAAAGGCAATCATGACAAAACAAGCACCACAATAAAGCCCACAATAACTATCTAATTGATAAGTCATAAAACTATTCTCTATCCAAGATTTATAGCATTTAAATTGAGTAATTAAATATTAGATCGTGTTTTAATTATTTGGATCTAAAAAGAATCTAACAATGTCTGTCTCAATTTAATAAAAAATTGAAAACTAACCTAATCATACTTATTTATTCTTGTATAATCCAAAGAAAATTACAAGAAAAACAATAACATCTACAGATTCAGCAACTATGATGTAACCTGCTGTATCTCCTAAAATATTCTGCATGAGGGGTCTAAATATGTTTGATATCAAGTATAAAAAGAAACCAATTGTTAAGATTCCAGGTTTCACTACAGTAAGCCGGTTTAATCGATATGCTAAAAAGAAGATATAGACAATACCAAGTAGGGAAGGAATAACAATATATGGTAAAAGCAATCCCATTACTGTAGTATTTGGAGCAATTATAACTGCACATGATTCTATGACAATAATAATCGTGATAAATATCAATCTAAGTCTATTCATATATTTTTTATCTTTTAATCTTGAGAATCTATCTTCCAACCTAAAAAATATAATTTCGAATCCTAAGTAGAATAGTGGAGCGACTTCAAAAATTATCATAAAATAACGAAACTTTAAAAAAAGTAAGACTAAATCATCATTAAAAGTAAAGAAGGTAAAATCCCAAAGTAAATCAAACGCTTTTCCAAATAGAATAATAATAAAAAACATTCCTAATAAGAATGGAATATCTGATAAGTATTGTGCTTCTTGCTTAAACCATTTATTAAATAAATATATACAAATGATTGATAGAAGAATTATTCTGATTAGGATGGTTAGAAATACCCCTAATGCTCCTTCGTACTCTATAAATGCTTTTACTATCAAGGAGAAATTAATGAAATATGCAATGAAAACTCCTATACTACTTAAAATAACACTCCCTATAAGACAATATTTGTAAAGTTGTTTCTTGTTTGATCTTGACATATTGGTAGGTAAGAAATGAGATTTTTAAACAACACTACAATTACAACAATTTTTATTTTTGAGATTAAAAATTAATATCTATAAATTTTTGATTAGATAAACTTGGATAAGATATAAAAAAGCCCAGGATTTACTTTTTTAAAACATTTTTTGTCCATGAGGTATAAAAAATCCAATCATTTTCTCCAATAGGCTTTATGTAAAAAGTATTATTTATAAAATCATAGAAAAAATAATTATTTGGATTAGATTTAATTTTGCCTATTAAATATCGCACAACTAAGCTAAGAATAATGAATAAGAAACCAAAACCTATGAGTAGAACACTTTCTTCCCCAATAATTTGATGGAAAAAAATAAGAAAAAAAATACCGATAATAACACTTAAAAGACTTAATATGAAAAGATAAAAAGAGATTATATCATATATTTTCCAGATCAGAAATTTTTTAATACATTCCTTACAAGTAGGTACGTTTATTTTAAAATTACTTAGATTTTTTCCTCTTAATTTTATTATTGATTTAAGGTTTTCATTCTGAGTATATTTATATGGTTTTGAATATACATTTGGAGACCCACAGACCACGCATTTCAATCCAATCTTTTTTCTATCTATTTGTTTCTTATAAAGATCCTTCATTCTCTTATAGAATTTTAACAATAATTGATAACAATCTCTAAATTGGCTAAAATTTGAATACTCTTTGTTGAATTTAATATTATTTATTTTATAAATTTAATATTCAAAAACCTTATCCAGGATTTATCTCACATACTTTTTCTTTATGATTTACAAGTAAAATAGATAAATAAGATGATATGACTATGTATATTAAGTATATTCTATTTTATATAAAAAAAGGAGTCTTGCTAAATATGGCAAAGAAAGAATTATTACAGATTTTGAATCTTATTGGATTTATTGCTACCGTGATTATTAATTTTTTGGCAATATTATTACCATTAGGCGGTAATACTACTCAACAGTTATCTGATGATTTACCAAATTTGTTTGTTCCCCAAGGAATTACTTTTTCGATTTGGAGCATTATTTATATCTTTTTAGGACTATTTTCAGTCTATCAAATTAGGGATATATTCAAAAAGGACAAGATTGACATGGAATACTTGGACAATATAGGATATTACTTTATAATCGCAAGTATAGCTAATGTTACATGGATTTTTCTATGGCATTATAAATTAGTTCCCCTCTCTCTAATATTTATGATTGTGCTTCTATTTTCATTAATATTAATTTATCTTAGATTAAAAATAGGGAAATCTGAAGTCTCCAAAATTGAAAAAGTCGCTGTACATGTTCCATTCAGTATATATCTAGGTTGGATTACTGTTGCTACTATAGCTAATGTAACTGCTGTAATAGTCGATTATGGACTAAATGGTTTAGGATGGCCTGAGGAAGCATTTTTTGGATTATTACCAATTATATTAACAATTTTAGTAATAATAGTAGCTGTGCTTATAACTTTTGCAATGCTTATTTTACGGAAAGACTATGTTTATAGTTTGGTTATTGCTTGGTCATTACTGGGAATCTTTATTAAACAAATTGCTTCCGATTTAACAGTGGGAATAACTGCATTAATATCTATGTTGATAATCATCATTGGAATGATTTATTTAATAATTAAACGAAAATAATTATTTTTTTATTATTTTTTTTATATATAATCAAAAAGATTAACTGTTATTTCATCTTCAATATCATAATTACTATTAAATGATTTATCAAAACTTACAGTTTTAACTTTATTAGATTTTTTTAGCAATATATATGGTAAATGGAAACCATATCTGTTTCTGAGTTTTGATATAATTGAAGAGATAGGAATCTTGATCTTATCTTTAATAGATCTTCCATTTAATAGACTTGTTTTACAAATTTCTTTAATTCTCTGTATTATTTGTTCAGTACATAAAACGCTTACATGTTTATCTGAGAATCTAGCTATTTTATATCCTTTTAATTCTATATTTAAAATCTTATAATTAGGGATTTTACCAAGAACAATGCTTCTTTTATCTTTATAATATTTGTCATACCCTAAATAATTATACTCAGATTTCTTATGTTCGAAAAAAGGGGCAAAGTGGAGAGCATAGGGTGAATTGATTATTTTTCTTCCTGAAACATTCATATAATATATTCGGCCACCGTATAAAGAATGTACGCGTTTCTCCATCCCTAATACTCCTATTCCTTCTTCATTTCGAGGATATTTTTCATCTGATACACACGAACCAAGACCATTAAATATCCATAGAAGATAAATCCCTTTATGAGAGTAATTTTTAGTTCGCTCTATTAATTTTTTTTTACTAATTTGAGAGTTTTGACATTCAATAACTACCTTTTGACCAGTCTTTAATTCAAAATATACATCTGCTATTTGATCTCCGATTTTATATTCGATTTTTTTTGAAGAAACTTGATTAAATTTTGGAAACATTACATACCAGAAGGCTTTCATAGTCTTATGTTCTATAGTTTCTGGTTCAAAACAATAATTCCTATTTCCTTTATGTAAAAAACAATCTGAGTCTTGGTTATAAAATAATGGCTTTTTACAAACCGTACATAACCAAGTGTATTTTTGAGAATTTGTTGGTAAGCCATCTAATATATTGAAAATCTTTCCTAATTCATAATTGAATGCATGAATTAACTTTTTGTCTTTTTCCATATCCTTATAAATTAAATTGATTGTCAAAAGGAATATATCTTTATATCTTGATTTTCCTATATAAACTCAAAAAATATTAAAAAAGGATATTTACCTCTAAATTTAAGAAAAATAGTTTAAAAATTGTACTTTACCTTATTTTTTTATATTTCAAAAGCCCACTCTCCATTACGCATAATTGGTTCAGTAGTTCCATCTTTCGGTATACCATCTACATTCATTTCATTCGAACCAAACATACAATCAATATGAATAAGGCTATTATTACCACCTAGAGAACTAAATTCTTGATCAGATAAAGTTTCGCCATCCTTGAAGCTAAATTTATAACCTTGACCAAAAGCAATATGATTTGAAGCATTTTCATCGATGAGAATATTATAGAAAAGCAAATTTGATTGAGAGATAGGTGAGCTATGTGGAACTAGCGCAATTTCTCCTAAATATCTCGCACCCTCATCGGTTTCTATTAAACTGTACAGCAATTCTTCTCCTTTTTTAGCAACAGCATCTACGATCTTCCCTTCAGAAAAAGTAAGAGTAAAATCCTCTATTAAACTTCCAGTAAAATAAATTGGTTTTGTCCCTTTTACTACACCTTCAGTCTTATCTTTATGAGGAATAGTAAAAACTTCCTCTGTTGGAATATTAGCTGTAAAAGTTATACCATTTTGACTAGTCATTGAACCACTGTGCCAAATATGCCCGTTTGGCAACCCTATTATTAAATCCGTTCCTGGTGCAGTAAATTTCAATGATTTGTAATCCTTTTGGTTGAGGTAACTAGCTCTAGCAGCAAGGTTATTTACATGTTGTTTCCATGCAGAAACGGGATCTTTATGTTTTATACGGCAGATATCAAAAATGGTATCCCAAAATTTATCCTTTCTTTTATCTGGTGGGATATCTGGAAAAACCTTATCTGTCCATCCTTCAACTGGAGCCGACACTATTGCCCAATTCAATGAGCTTTTAACCACGTAGTCCATTATTGGTTTATTATGTATAAAATTAGTTTGTTGAAGAGCAGTTATTCTTTCAGGGTCTTGGCCAGTAAGTAAGTCAGGATTGTCAGCATAAATAGCAAGAAAAGCATCTCCTGCTTCAGCGATATTAATATCAGCTTCGATTCGCCATGTAGGATATTCCTCAAAAGATTCTTTAGGTGCATGCTGCACTCGAATTAAGGTTAATTCTTCATCTTTCCACATAACATCAACTAATTTAGCCCCCGCTTGATATGCTTTTTTAACGATCTTTCGTAATAATGGGGCTAATTCAAGCGAGACTCCATAAAAACCGAAGACAGGACCCCCAATCAATAACTTTTGCCCGGGTTGCAGGTTTAGTCCTATTTTAATGATTACATCTGCATATTTATCTAAATTTTTTTCAAATTCAGAAGACATTCGATTCACTCTGATTCATTATTTTATTTTTATTAAATATATGAAAACGCTAGAAAATTTAAGTGTTTAAAAATTTTAAAATAACTAATTTGTGAGTTTTGAAGATTTTTTTAAAAATTTAAACCAAAAATAATTACTAGAAATTGATTCAAATAATATATAATTCATTAATTGAAGATTTTAATTATGTATGATGTAGTAATTTCAGGAGCTGGACCTTCAGGATCGCAATGTGCCGAAGTTTTAGCTAAAGCGGGATATCAAGTTGCCTTAATTGAAAAAGATGTTAATTGGCGTAAGCCATGTGGTGGAGCTGTTCATTCTAGTGTTGTAGATTTGTATCCAGAGTTAAAAAAATTAAATTATCCCAAAATCCGGGGAGTTGTGATGTATTCAGCAGATTATCATATTTTAGAGTTTAAAGGAGCAAGTAGCGAATATTCTATAATTATAGACAGATTAAAGCTTGATAATATAATGAGAGAAGCTGCAGTTAATGCTGGAGTGGATCTTTATAATAAACACTTATCATTTGATTACGTTATCAAAAATCAAAAAAAAATTGGTATAAAAACAAAATCACCAAATGGATCTAAGGAATTTCATGCAAATCTAATAATAGTTGCTGATGGCATGAGTTCTAAATTAGCCATAAAGTCAGGAATAAGATTAAAATGGAATATAAATGAATTAGCAATTGGGAAATGTGCTATATTGGAAGGAAATCATCAATTAGACAAGGAATCTGTATATGTATATTTTAAACCTTATCAGGGTTATGGTTGGATATTTCCTTTAAATGATAAACGTTTTAATATTGGTATATTTACATTTGGAAAAGATAATTTAAACTATAACGTACATGAAGTATATCAAGAATTTGTTGGTAATCCGAATATTAAGAAATATACTCAAAGTTCAAATTACAACGTTATATGGTCCAGTTCATATTCATTCCCAGCTGAAGGAGTATTAGATAAAAGTTTATATACGGATAATATAATGCTTATAGGAGATGCAGGAGGATTTGTTTCTCCAATAAGTGGTGAAGGAATTCAAACAGCAGTCATCTCAGGTAAAATTGCAGCAGAAACTGCGATAAAAGCTTTACAGGATGAAGATTATTCCAAAAATACTTTAAAAACATATAGAACTAATCCTGAAATTAAAAAAATCATTAGAAATTTCAAGCAGAAATCTTCTATGATTAATTTCTTTTACGAAAAGAATGGTAAAAATCTAAATAAAATGCTTGAACTAGCTGAGTTAGATTCAATATTTAGGGAACAAGTTATTAATATGTTTGCTTTTGGAGAAATGCCTTCTAAAGATTTTATTACGAAACTAAAATCTTAAAAATATTATATAAATAAAATACTCATTATTTCAATTTTTTTACATTTTCTCCTCATTTTCTCTTTATATCTAAAAAACGTAACCTTTAAATAGGCAAGTTAATACATATATAATAACGATTGTCAACTAATAGTTGACAACAGAATTTTACATCATAAAAAATGGGGTTTAAAACTCAAAAAATAAAGAATGACATATAATTTTAGAAAAGAAATGGGAGATATAAGACCTATGGAATTTGAAAATTATTTTGATAAGTTCATTAGTGATCGTGGTTCTCAGCGTAGGGCAACCAATCAAATTTTAATTTCCAGAAATGATTATGAAAAAATTAAAGCCAAAGCGGAAAAATATGAAGCTTTAGTAGAAGAGCATAAGAAAGTAAAAACTCAAAATGATCGATTACTCAAGGAACTCGATGATATGAAGGATGATGGTCGCAAATTTAAGGAGTTAATGGAAGAAAAAGAGAAATTTATGAATTCATTATTACGTGTTCGAGCTGATTTTGAAAATTATAAGAAACGTTCAGAACGAGAAAACGGTAAATATCGAGAATATATAATGGAAGTTATTTTAAGAAAATTAATTGAACATTATGATGATTTGGTAAGAGCATTAAACTTGCTAAAAGCGCTTGAAAATATGGACGGTATTAAAAATGGTTTTGAAATAATTGTGAAGAATTTTGAAAAACTATTAGCTGAAGAAGGAGTGAAACCAATGAATTCGGAAGGTGACAAATTTGATCCATATAAACATGAAGTATTATTAGTTGAGGAAGGTCGAGATGATCTCCCTGAAAATAC
>CP070831.1:2891150-2929999 GCA_020344955.1 Promethearchaeota archaeon
AAAAGAGGGGATTCTATTAATAAATCCCGGTAGTGTTACTGGGGCATGGTCATTTTTAGCAAGCAATATTCCTTCTTTTATTGAAATAAATATTGATATTAGAGTAAAGGATATTATAATAAAACTCTTCCAATTAGATAAAAAGGCAAGAGAGTTAAATGTTTTTCATTTCTATTTTTCTTTTAAAAATAACCATATTTATAAAAAATAGTAACTCCTTCTTAAAAACAATTTCAATCTAAGACTAGAATCTTTGAAAGCTTTAATAAAATTCCCAAGTTGCGTTTACCAGTTGATCCCTTTGAGAATCTTAATTTCTTATAGTTAAAACTATTCTTTTTAAGTATCATATTTAAAACTGAATTCTCTCCATTTACAAAAAAAACTAAATCCAAAGGAGCAGCTCTTAGTTCTAAATCATACTCATCTAATTTCCCTTTTCCTAGAGAATAGGTTCCCTCATTAGCAACTAAATTTACCCAGAAATAATAATCTTCTTCAATTTGCAAACCAATGATTATTCTTGCATTAAAATTATTCAATAATTTTTCATTCTTGGGATTTCTTCTCTTTTCTTTTATTACACTTTCAATAGTTTGTTGAAATGTAGTGAATAAATTGTCTTGTTCTGATTGTTTCATATTTATTCATCCTTACTAATTTCCTTATTATTTTAGAATGAACCTTCTGTATTATAAAATTCGCAATTTAGTTTTAATTATATATAAAATTTAATAAAATCATAAACATTATTAACAAATTTAAAGAATATAATAATTATAAGATTAAAATAGCAAAAATGAAGGTAAAGTAATATGATGTGGCATTTTTTTAGTCCAAAATTATTTTATGGCGAAGGTGCTTTAGCTGCTTTAGAAAATATAAAAGGAGAAAAATGTTTTATAGTAACCGATAACATAATGGAAGATTTAGGATTTGTAAAAATCCTTATAGATACACTTGAAAAATATGGAAAAGACTATATTGTATTTAAAGATGTCATACCAGATCCTCATGAAGAAGATGTAATGAAAGGTAAGGATGTTTGTATTGATTATGCACCAAATTTGATTATAGCGTTAGGAGGGGGCTCTGTGATAGATACTGCTAAAGTTATTTGGGCAATGTATGAATATCCCGAATTTACCCTTGATGATATAAATTTTAACAATCCAAAATTATTCAATTTCGCTAATAAAGCAAAATTAATAGCAATACCCTCAACTTCTGGAACTGGAGCCGATACCACTTGGGCAGCAGTAATATCTAGATATGAAAACAATGTGTGGAGAAAGGGATCATTTGCTCATGAATCCTTAGTTCCTACTTATGCAATCCTTGATCCTGTGTTTCCTAAATCTATGACTACAAAATTAACTGTTAACACTGCATTTGATGCCCTAGCTCATTCCTTAGAAGGCTATATTTCCGCCTGGAGGAATGAATTTAGTAATGCATTAATACCTAAAGCAATTGAATTAATCTTTAAATATCTTCCTATCGCATATGAGGATGGTAATAATATGGAAGCTAGAGATTTTTTACACCAAGCAGCAAGTATGGCAGGAATAGCTTTTAGTAATTCTCAGATTCATATTGTACATGCAATGGGACACAGTTTTGGAGCAATATTCCCAATACCTCATGGAGGTATAGTAGGTATTTTTCTACCATATGTTCTGCAATACTGTTTAAATGCTCCAGGTGATACTAATGAATCAATTATATTGTATTCAGGTTTGGCAAAAAAGTTGGGATGGGCTAAGTGGGAAGATGAAGATAAGAGTGCAGCTAATAAAGTTGTAGAAAAGATAAAAGAACTTCAAAAAATAGTAAACTTTAGTTCAAATCTTAAAGACCTAGGTATAAAAAGGGAAGATTTTGACAAGAACTTAAGTACTTTAATATCTTTGTGCTATCAAGATCCTAGTGGTGCCATGGCGCCTAGAAGCCCTACTAAGGACGATTTTATTAGACTCTATACGTATGCTTATGATGGAAAAGAGATTGACTTCTAAATTAAAATTTAAAATCACATTTTCTTTAATATTTATACATATTTTTTTTAAGTGATCAAATTTCTAATCCAATAAACATTAATATCATCAGATTATATTATTTTTTAAAGTATATGTGATAATATTTCTTGAATAACATAAAAATAGTAAATCAAATGAAAATTTCAGAACAAGAATCAGAAGCATTGGATGTATTGATAAACCATATAGGTGAAACAATATCAGAAATTACTCAGTTAGAACGATATACTCTTGGGTATTATGTAGAAGATGGACACGTTATAGGGTTAAGTTTATTTTCTTGTGGATTGTCAATAATCCCTAAAGAGATTAATTTGTTTTCTTCCTTAAAGAAACTATTCATTAGAGGAAATAATTTATCTATAATTACTGACGAATTATTTTCTCTTCCATACCTTGAAATATTAGATTTAAGCGAAAATCAATTAATGGATTTACCTGAGTCAATAAATTTGCTTTCATCCCTTAAAGAGCTACACTTAGAATCAAATCAATTGAAAAATTTACCAGAAACGATTGGATCTTTAAGAGCATTAGAAACTCTAGATCTAAGTGAAAATAAACTAACAAATATTCCGAATTCCATAGGTGAAATGCATGATTTAAAAACTTTGGATTTAAGTGGTAATAAGATTGAAAGATTACCTAATTCAATTGGGGACTTAAAATCATTGGAAATACTATTTTTAGGAAATAATAGATTAACTATACTTCCTGATTCTATCTGTCAATTAACATCATTAAAAAGATTAAATTTAAGGAATAATAGGTTAACAACTTTACCTAAAGAAATTGGTAATTTATCATCATTAACTTCTCTATTTTTACAAAATAATAAATTAGGTGAATTACCGGAGTCTATTGGTAAATTCACAAATTTAATATACCTAGGGTTAACATCAAATAAATTACATTCTCTTCCAGACAGTATAGGTTCGCTTAATCTACTTGAAAATCTAAGCTTATCATCTAATAACTTAACAGAGATCCCTGATACAATAGGAAACCTTACATCCTTGTTAAGATTTGAGATTTCAGATAATAATTTAGAAAGATTATCTGAATCGATTGGAAGCCTTCTCTCACTCAATATTCTAAGATGTGGGAGAAATAAATTGACGCATATTCCAGAGACTATTGGTAAACTTGATAACCTTCAAAATTTATTTGTCGAGATTAATGAAATTATTGATCTGCCTGAATCTATCGGACATCTAAAATCACTTCGTGAGCTTAATCTATATGATAATCAAATCAATTACTTACCACAATCTATAGGATCACTCACATCTCTGGAAATATTAGATCTAAGTAAAAATCAACTAAATAAACTTCCAGAGTCCATAGGGTCATTAACATCACTTTTAGAACTGGATCTTTCGACTAACAAAATAGAAAATATCCCTCCCTCAATAGGTGCTCTTCCCTCAATTAAGAATTTAATTTTAGGTTTTAATAAATTAATTTCAATTCCTAAATCTTTAGGTTTTCTAACAACTCTCGAAGTATTAGATTTAGGAAAAAATCATCTAATTGCTGTTCCAGAGACTATTGGTTCTCTTACGTCACTTAAACATTTATACCTATATTATAATGAATTAGAAGAAATACCTGAATCAATTGGTTCATTACAATCATTAAAATATTTATATTTAGGGAACAACAAGTTATCAAATCTTCCTATATCAATTGGCAGGCTTAAGAAGTTAAAATATTTATTTTTAAGATCAAATTATCTTACTGACCTACCAGAATCATTAGAATCATTACCATCACTTCAATATTTAAATATTGAAAAAAATAACCTTAAAGGATATCTAGATTTTCTACAAAAATTAGAACTTAGAGGTATTAAAATTCTTAAATAAATTAGAGTTTTATTAGTTTTTCTTATCTTATTTCAAATTTAACATTAAAATTTGCTACTAATAAACCTCTAAAGTATTTTTTATCATGTAGTAACTCTAAAATAATATGATTTATATATTAAATGGATTTAGATAAACTATGGATATTTCAAAAGCTATAAAAATCACTCTTTCAGAGGAGTTACCACAATATCCAAAATTCTTTGAAGGTATAAGAAGAGCACCATCTAGAGGTTATAAATTAACTCCTGCTCAAACGAAATTAGCATTAAAAAATGCTTTAAGATACATTCCCCCTTCTTTGCATGAGAAATTAGCACCTGAATTTATGGAAGAACTAGTCTCAAGAGGAAGAATATATGGATATAGATATAGACCAGAAGGGCCTATAAAAGCAAAATCCATCAACGAATATAGTGGGAACACTCTTGAGGGAAAAGCTTTACAAGTAATGATTGATAACAACCTTGATTTCGAAGTAGCACTCTATCCTTATGAATTGGTGACTTATGGAGAAAGTGGACAAGTATTCCAGAATTGGATGCAGTATCGATTAGTCAAAAAATACCTTGAATTAATAAATGTAAATCAAACTCTTGTTATAGCTTCAGGACACCCCGTTGGTCTTTTCCCTACTTCAGAATCTGCTCCAAGAGTAATTTCGACGAATGGGTTAATGGTTGGGATGTTTGATAATTCAGATGATTTTTCTGTTGCAGCTGCTTTAGGCGTCGCTAATTACGGTCAAATGACTGCTGGAGGATGGATGTACATTGGTCCCCAAGGTATTGTTCATGGGACTTACATCACTTTATTAAACGCAGGAAGATTATATTTAAATTTACCTCAAGATAAAGGTTTATATGGTATTTTATATCTTTCTTCTGGATTAGGTGGTATGAGTGGAGCACAAGCTAAAGCTATTGAAATTGCAGGAGGGATTGGTGTAATAGCAGAAGTTGATGAATCTAGAATTAGAACCAGATATGAACAAGGATGGGTCTCACGGATATCTGATGATTTAGATGAAATTTTTAATTGGGTTGGGGATGCTAGAAAATCGAAAAGACCCTTATCTATAGCATATCAAGGAAATATTGTAGATTTATGGAAATATGTTGTTGAAAAAGATATTAAGGTAGAAGTTGCATCAGATCAGACTTCTTGTCATGCTGTTTACGAGGGGGGATATACTCCTTATCAAATAAGCTTTAAAGAGGGGAGAGAATTAATTAAATTCGATATTGAGAGATTTAAGAAACTAGTAGATGAGTCGTTAAAAGAGCAATTCAAATTGATCAATATTATGACAAAAAGAGGAACTTATTTTTGGGATTATGGAAATTCCTTTATGAAAGCTGTATTCGATGCAGGTGCTAAAGATATAGCAAAAAATGGTATAGATCCCTCAGAAGGTTTTATATTTCCATCCTACGTTGAAGATATTATGGGACCAATTTGTTTTGATTATGGTTATGGACCTTTTAGATGGGTCTGTCTTTCTGGAAAAGAAGAAGACTTGGATAAAACTGATCAAGTAGCTATGAATTCTATTAATCCAGAGAGAAGGGCACAGGACAGAGATAACTATTATTGGATACGAGATGCTAAAAAGAATCAATTAGTTGTTGGTACTAAAGCAAGAATTTTATATGCTGATGCTAAGGAACGTATTAATATTGCTTTAAAATTTAATGAAATGGTAAGAAAAAGAGAGATTGGACCGATAATGTTAGGAAGAGATCATCATGATGTATCGGGAACAGATTCACCTTTTAGAGAAACTTCTAATATTAGAGATGGGAGTAATGTAATGGCCGAAATGGCTATTCATTGTTTTACTGGAAATGCTGTAAGAGGTATGACTTATGTGGTTCTATCAAATGGAGGGGGTGTTGGTATTGGGAAATGTTTTAATGGAGGATTTGGATTAGTATTAGATGGTTCTGAACGAGTGGATAATATCATCAATACTGCTATTGAATGGGATGTAATGGGAGGTATCGCAAGGAGAAGTTGGGCTAGAAATACTAACGCATATGAGACTGCTTTAAAATGGAATCTAGAAAATGAAAAAAGAGGGCATTTAACATTACCATTTATAGCAGAAGATGAACTTTTAGATAATATTGTAGTGAATTATTTAAAAAAAATGAAATTAAAATAAAATCAGTTTAAATAGATTAATAAATTTTAAATTAGGAATTATCTAAATTTTGAAGTAATATAATAAAAAGATTAAGAAGTTGAATGATTATGGGAGAAATTTTTAGATATGCAGAGGATCACTTAACTATAGGAAAAATATTGGAAATTTCAAGAGGGTATACTAAAGGTATTCTAACAGATAATGTAAAAGAACAAATAATTAAAAATTATCTTACGGTACAATCAATAGCTAAAGGAGAAAATTTAGTATACAGTATAAACACGGGATTTGCTTCACTTTGCACCACTAGGATTTCAAAAGAAGAAACTGGAAAGTTACAAGAGAATCTTCTTAAAAGTCATAGTGTGGGTGTAGGATCACCAATAGAACTTGAAATTTCTAAAATAATGCTAATTTTAAAAGTACAAACGTTATCAAGGGGTTACTCAGGAGTGTCTTTAGAACTAATAGAAAGAATAATTTGGCATATAGATAATGATTTTATTCCATTAGTTCCTAAAAAAGGTTCAGTTGGGGCTTCTGGAGATTTAGCACCTTTAGCTCATCTATTTCTCCCATTAATAGGGTTAGGTTATTTATCTAAAAATGGTAATAACTATCTACCAACTAAAACGATATTAAAAGAACATAATCTCAAACCATTAAAATTACAAGCAAAAGAAGGAGTTGCATTGATTAATGGAACTCAATTCATAGCCGCACATGCCATAAAAATAGTAGAACTATTGTCAAATTGTTTAGATCATGCTGATCTAATTAGTGCATTATCAGTGGAAGGTTATTTAGGGTCTATCCAACCATTTGCTGAAAAACTTATCAATTTAAGACCTCATAAGGGAGCACTAACAGTTGCAGAAAGAATGAGAATGTTTTTAAAGGATTCACAAATGGTAGAATCCCATAAAGACTGTGGACGAGTTCAGGATCCTTATTCTATTCGATGTATCCCACAAGTTCATGGTGCTTCTAGAGATGCTTTATCTCATTTAAAAAAGCAACTAGTACGCGAAATAAATTCTGTTACAGACAACCCTGTTGTATTTGAAGAAGATGAAACCTATAGTGGTGGAAATTTTCATGGACAACCCTTAGCTTTACCTATAGATTATGTTAGTTTAGCTGCTTCTGAACTTGGAAACATTTCAGATCGGCGTATTTTCCTTTTACTAGAGGGCAAGTGGGAATTACCTTTATATTTAATAAAAAATGCTGGATTAAACTCTGGATTTATGATAACTCAATATACATCAGCTGCTTTAGTTAGTGAAAATAAATCACTTTGTTATCCCGCAAGTGCAGACAGTATCCCTACTGGAGGCGGACAAGAAGATCATGTAAGTATGGGCGCTATAAGTGCAAGAAAAGCTCTCAAGATAATATATAACTTAGAAAAAATTTTAGCAATTGAACTATTATGTGCAGCTCAAGCCTTTGATTTTAGGAGGCCACTAAAATCTAGCCAAATATTAGAATCATGCCATAAATTTATTCGAGAGAAAATACCTCATATAACTGAAGATACAATTCTCTCAGATTATATTGAATTAGCAATAGAAATTATAAGAAGTAATAAATTATTATCTATCGCTCAACAATTTTTTAAGGCGAATTAATATGTTTGTTGCATCAACATATTCAAAAAAAGAACTTTCTACTGATGTTGAACCAGATTTAGTGATATTTCACGCTAATGAACTTGTGACTATGAATACAAAATATGGTGCGCCGAGAATAGGAGAAGATATGTCTGAATTAGCAGCTATAAGTGATGGAGCAGTAGCTGTTAAGGATGACATCATTATTTTTATAGGTAAAACAGAGGAACTTATGTCCAAATATGAATTTAGAAAAATTCCTACTAAAATTGATGCTACTAATAAACTTGTTAGCCCTGGATTCGTTGATCCACATACACACATTATTTTTGAGGGTACAAGAGAAAATGAATTATCGATGAAGCTCGAAGGGATGTCATATCTTGATATTTTAAAATCCGGAGGAGGGATTCTAAAGACTGTTCGTGAAACTAGAGAAGCTTCAATAGAGAAATTAGTTACAAATGGAAAGAAGATCTTAGATAAAATGATGTCATATGGCACAACTACCTTAGAAACCAAATCTGGTTATGGATTAACAACCGAAAGTGAATTGAAACAATTAAGAGCTATTGAAATTTTAAATGAAGATCACCCTTTAGATATAATTCCAACCTTTTTGGGTGCACATGCAATACCACCAGAATATAATGATAAAAGTGATAAATATGTTGATCTGATTATATCAGACATGATTCCGCAAATTGTTAAGGAGAGACTTGCTGAATTCTGTGATGTATTTTGTGAAGAAGGAATATTCTCCATAAAACAAGCTCGTAAAATATTGAAAGCAGCAATTAGATATGGCTTAAAACCTCAAATACATATTGATGAGATTGTAGATACTAATGGTGCTTTATTAGCTTCTGAAATAAGAGCAATACACGCAAGTCATCTTTTAAAATCAAATGAAAAAGGTTTAAAGGCTATAGCAGAAACAGGAGTTATAGCTATTCTCTTACCAAGTACACCTTTTTGCTTAATGTTAAATGAATATGCACCTGCAAGAAAAATGATTGAATTGGAAATACCTATTGCCATAGCAACTGATCTTAATCCTAATTGTTGGACAGAATCAATGCAAATGATTATTGCATTAGCTTGTTATAATATGAAACTTTCACCAGCAGAAGCACTCACATCAGCAACAATCAATGCTGCGTGTGCACTTCAAAAACAAGATGAAATTGGGAGTCTGGAAATTAGTAAAAAAGCAGATATATTAGTTTTTGATATACCTAATCATGATTTCTTGCCTTATCATTTTGGAGTTAACTTAATCTCAAAAGTGATAAAAAATGGAAAAATAATAGTTGATAGCAATTTATCAACATAATTCTTAAAAATCGAAATAATATTCAAGCAAATGTTTATCTTCGAGTTTCGCAGGTTTGTCAAGCTGTAAATAATATTCTAACGAGTTGAGAACAGCCCCAAGTGGTAGAACACCCACTAATTCAGAACCTATAACTGAGACTCCATATCGAGCAGCTTCAATTCTTACTAATTCCATTTGCCTATATAAAGGAGTTTTCCTATAATTAATATTGGAAATTCCTACTTGTACACAATCTCGGTTAGTTAATTCTGTACCCATCGCTTTGATATTTACTAATCCACCAGAACGTAAATGAACTGCTTTGGCAACTTTTCTCGCAATTGTTACATCTTTAGTTCCTAAGTTAATATTAAAACTTATTAAAGGATTTCTTGCCCCAGTTATTATTGCACCCGCAGTTGGATGAAATTCAGATGGTCCATAATCAGGTTTTTTTTCTACATCAGTTTTAATAGCTTCTTTAAGTTTTTCATATTCTCCTTTTCGTATATTATCAATATTTTTTCTCTCCAATTTTCGAGCAGATTCTTCATAAAGATAAACAGGAATTCCTTGCTTTGACATTTCCTCAGCAAATTTTATAGATAAATCTATACATTCTTCCATTGATATATTTTGTGCTGGAACAAATGGAACTACATCAACAGCTCCTATTCGAGGATGTTGACCCTTATGTGTATTCATGTCAATTAGTTCAATAGCTTTTTTAGCCGCATTGATATTAGCAAGTAAAACTGCTTCAGGAGTCCCAACAAATGTGACAACTGCTCTATTATAATCAGAGTCGTACTGAACATCGACTATACGGGTATTTGGAGTACTTTTTATCTCATTAACGATTGATTCAATCTTTTTACTATTAGTTCCTTCACTATAGTTTGGAACAGATTCCACTATTTTTTTATTATTTTCCATAAAAAACACTGGTATTAATTAAGTTCTTACTAGAAATAATATGAATAAATCATAATGAATATTTCTTTTTCCCATATGTTTTGTCAGTAAATACATAAACTTTATCTTTCCCTTTTCCAATGACACTATCTAATACTTCCAATTCAATAACAATTTCCTTATTTCCAGATCCTTTTGGTGTCTTCTGTACTATTTTTCCTTGATACCTTAACTTTTCAACTTTTTGATGAATATAAGTGTGAGTATTTTTACCCATGATTATAATATCGTCATCTATAGAAAGATATCCATTGTTCAATAAAAGTGTAGCAAACCCAGTAGTTTGATCATAATTCTTAATTTGTCCTATCTTTATATATCGATAATGTGATAAATTTGTTGGTGATTTATGTTGATGATCCTTTTCAGTCATTCTACTAAAATAAAAACCTGGTGTAAAACCTCTATTATAAACTTTCTTCAATTCTGTTACCCATTTTCCTACTTTCTTGTTTGTAAATGTACCATTATAATATGCTTCTATCGCCTCTCGATATGTCTTAGAAACAATTTCTACATAATGTGGATGGCGCATTCGACCTTCTATTTTAAATGCATCAATTTTAGCTTCTATTAGTTGAGGGATATAAGCTATCGTGCATAAATCTCTTGAATTTAAAAATCTCACTCCATCATATATATATTCAAATCCAGATTCTTCACGTACCCACCAACGTCTTCGACAGGGTTGTTCACACATTCCTCTATTAGCTGATTTCTCAGGAGTTCCACAAATATCTTGAGAAAAGTAGCATCTTCCACTGATTGAGGTACACATCGCCCCATGAATAAATACTTCAATTTCCGTCTTTAATAGATTTCTTTTTATCTCTTTAATCTTTTCTAAGGATAGTTCTCTAGCTAAAATTATCCTTGCTGCTCCTAAATTCTCATAAAACTTTGCACTTAGTGAATTAGATACATTGCATTGAGTAGAAACATGAAATGGCATGTTTAAATCTTTAGCTATTTGAAGGGTAGCAAAATCATGGATTATTACTGCGTTGATACCAGAACTCTTAACTTTATCCATTAAATTCCTAAGATCGTTTAATTCATTATCGTACATCAAAATGTTCATTGTTAAATAAGCTTTCAATTCATTTTTTCTACAGTAGTCTATGATTTTATCTAAATCCTCTAAATTAATATTTTCTGTACGCATTCTCATATTATATTTTTCAATACCAAAATAAACTGA
This sequence comes from Promethearchaeota archaeon, assembly GCA_020344955.1. Lineage (GTDB taxonomy): Archaea > Asgardarchaeota > Lokiarchaeia > Sigyniarchaeales > SOKP01 > Loki-b32. The sequence continues at coordinate 2,902,317 of CP070831.1, forward strand.
ATCTGCATATTTCGAAGCAGCTTTTACTGCCTTAAAGTTCCGAGCGGGAGCCATTAATTCTACTTTTTTCATTAAACTTGAAACTGAATTGGTTTATAGAAATTAGACCAATATAAATATTAATTATTCTTAAAAAAATAAAATTTATTCTAGTTATCTTTCTAAAAATTGATTAATTTCACGTAAAGATGAATTTTACTATTAAAGAATATATAAATTTATTTAATAGTTTTAATTTTGATTTCTCAACATGGAAACAAAAACAAAACGTATCATAATTGGATGCTGCACGATTATTATTATTATTTTAATGATAATATTTGTTGATTACCAAACAATTTTTGAAAATTTACAAAGAATATCGTTAACTGGTATTATTTTATTCTGTATAACATATACAATTGCATTCATTTTCCGCACATATAAACTAAAATTAGTATTCAAAGGTATTAATCTTAATCCCCATTATTTAACAGTTTATGGCGCAATTGGGGCTGGTTGGGCTATAAATGAGTTAACTCCAGCTAAGATAGGAGATATCGCAAAGATGGAGTATATTCACCAAAAAGAAGATTCTTTCCCGTTCAGTAAATGTTTCTGTGCTGTAATAATAGAACGATTTATAGATTTAATAATTCTTTTCTCTATAACTTGTTTTACTTTAGTTTTTATTTATTTATCTAATATCTCGCTCTCAAATCAATTAAATTTAAATTTATTTGTTGGTATTGGTGCTTTAATAATATTAATTGGATTCATATTGTTATTACTTCTGTTTTTTAAAACAGAATGGGTATTAGGTATAATCGAAAAAATTTCACCAAGATTAAAGAAATTCATAGAAAAATTTATCTATAGATTTGTTGAAGGGATGAAAGATTTTCGAAAAGATACTAAACGGATAACGTGGGTATTTCTACTGAATATTCCGACTTGGTTTTTCGAGTCTTTGACAATAGTAATTTTATTTTATTTAGCAGGTTACAACATCAATGTTTTTATAATTATTTTAGCTCAAATCTTAACATTCTTTACAAAGACAATACCTATAACACCAGGCGGTTGGGGAGTATCTGAGATTGCGGGAGCTACTTTAATATCCATTTTTTATCCCTTGATACCTACTTATGAGAACATTTTATCAATTTTTATATTAGACCATATTCTACGTATAGTTTACGTTTTTATTTATGGAGGAATTTCAACAATTTCAATTAATTTTAAATTTAAAACATTTCAAGTAAGAAAGGTAAAAGATGTTGAAGTTATGGATTAAAATTTTTATACTTTTCTTAAAAGTTTTAACCTTAACTTAAATAAATTTAAAAAAATAAAAATGGGGTCAGATTTTTTAATTTTAGAACCTTCCCTATGCTTCCATCTTATTGGGACTTGATAAATTGAAAAACTTTTCTTTCTTGCTTTATACAGTATTTCAACATCAAATTCCCATCTATATGATTTCAAATCTTTAAATATTTGGAGAGCTGCATTTCTCTTAAATCCTTTAAATCCACACAATAAATCATGTATTTTCAGTTTAAACAAAAGGTTTGAATATAGGTTAAAAAATTTACTCAATAATTTTCTGCTAATTGGTTGAGGAATCGTTATATTAGACTCCTCAGCAATTCTAGTCCCGATTATGATATCATAGTTGTAATTTTCATGAATTTTAAGCATTTTAAGAATTTCCTCAGGAGCAGTTGATCCATCTGCGTCCATAAAAAGAATGAAATCACCAGCAGAATTGTTTATACCTTGAAGAATAGCATAACCCTTCCCTCTATTTTCATAGTAACTAATTAGTTTTATGGTTTTATAATCTTTTATTAAATTAGAAACAATATCTTTGGTATTATCTTCTGAGCCATCATCAACTATTATGATTTCATAATTCTTTAAATTAGTGATACTATAATTAATCAATTTATCTAAAAAGTCAGAAATCCGATATTCTTCATTATAGGCAGGAATTATAATGCTTAATTCTATTTTTTTACTCACTTAATATCGCTTTTTGTATTTATCTAATTGATGTAATATTTTATTTAAATATGTAATTGTATATAAGTAAATTTTAATTTAATGAATCTTTTGAAATCTTATCTTTTAATTAAAGCATGGGAAAGTGTAAACATAGTTGAACAATAACAAGAATGAAACACTATGGAAAATTAGAAATACACGTATGCTAGGCTTATTATTAATTATAATCGGTATTTCGATAAGAATATTTATGTTAATCTATTATTACATTGTTCATTTAGATCCTAGTGTTTCTTGGGGTGATTTAAGAATTAATTTTAACACTACAAATACCATGTTTACAGGAGAATGGATTTGGGCTCCTACTAAATTAGAATATCCACCTTTGACATTATATTTATTAGTTTTCTTTAAATTCATATCTTTTGGCAGTTTAGAACTTTTTGCTTTTTATGCTTTCCTTTTAGAATTATTGGTTAGTCTTTCTTTTTATTTTGTTCTGAAAAAATTTAATGTTCCTAATATCATTCTCGTCCTGGGAGTATTTTTAGTTAATCCTTTTATCTTTTTAAACAATGTATTTAGCCCATTAAATTGCGGATACCATATCACAGATTCTTTTTTTTATATTTTTTTGATTCTTTCACTATTTTACTACTTGGATGAAAATAAATCCAAATTTTATTTATTTTCAGGATTAACCATGTGTACAAAATGGTTTACATTACCCGCTGCGCCTTATTTCTTTATTAAATTTCTATTAGAAAAAGATTGGAAGGAGATGAAAAAATTTATAATTTTTCTAGGTGTTCCAATTTTAATTTTTCTAGTTTCTCCATTATTATATTTACCGAATTATATAGATCTTTATACTGGATGGCTCTCAGGGTCCAATATCCCGATTTTTAATGAAATATCAATCTTTGTTAAATTAGGTTTGTTTTTAGCAATTTTCTTAGGATATTTAATAATTCGCATTAAAAAAGCAGATTTCTTAGAAATCACATTTTTCTCAATTGTGGTAATGTTTTCAATAATGTTCTGGAGAAGATTATATGTTAGGTATTTAACTCCTTTAGTTTTATATGGTCATTTAAAAACTAATGAAAACATTTTTACTATTGATATTGACTTTAAGATAATTCATGTTAATTTCAGAGTAGGAAATAATCTAATAACATATGGATTTTCGATATTAGGTTGTTTAGCTGCAATCGCTATTATAATCTTTATTTTTTAATTTATCCTCTACATGAAAATTACGGTCTCATTAGTAACTGAGCCTTCTGAACCAGGAATACCAGGATACCAATGGTTTGTAATGATTTGTATTATTAGTCTATTTTCTGCAATAATTTTCAAACGAAGGTTTAAAAATAAATCTTAAAATTTTTTTATAATTTTAAGCTTTTTTCTTATTTAAAGAAGTGTTTAAATTTTTCAGCTGCAAGATTTTTCCTTCTTTTCTCAGATTCTTCAATATTTATTCTCTCCTTTAGGGCATCATTGCAGATTTGTTTTCCTATAATTACCTTTGGATTATTTGCCCAATTTACATTTAATAACAGGCAAAGATAATAAACTATTGATAAAATAAGAGCTATTAAATTTCCAATGTTTTTTTCGGAGGGATTTTCAATAGTAAATTTAGCTGACGGTACTTTTTGTTGGATCAAAGCTTGAAATGTTGCATCTGCCTGATAATTTATTATATTCTGGGCACTAATACCATCCACATATGAAATTGAAGAGTTAAGGAGAAAATCAGGATATTCATTTTCAATTGTCCATATTGTCGGAATAACAAATCCTTTAGTTCCACCCAATAGATATTCTAGAACAGAATGTTGAGCAATTGGTGCAGATTGATATGCTCCAATCAGTCCTTTTTCATCCTTCCCTGTACTTTCTGATATTCCTTGAACAAATAATCCAATACTCCCTTCGAGGTTTTTTGAATATGGCATTGAAAAAACCATTTTATATCCCTTTTTATACAAATTGAATAGAAATGCGGCAATTTCTATTGAGGGATGCTTATTAAGTTTCGAGAAAGTTTCATAAGCTTCTTTTAATCCCTTCAAAAATTCTTCAATTTGGACTCCAGCTAAATATGCAGGTACTATTCCAACATTTGTAACTGAACCAGCATAACGCCCAGAAAGATTGGGCACATCTAATATCGGACACTCGATCCTCTTCAAAATATCATTCATCATTCCTTTTGATGATAGTCCAAGAAATTTGTAACCCTTTCTTAAAAATGTTCCAATAGTTGAATTAATATCTAAAGTTTCTCCTCCTCTTGAAATGGGTATTACAATTGAATCCTCTGGAGATGTTTTATCTAAACATCCTTTTAATTCTACAGCTCTTGAACTAGTAACAGGGAAAATTTTTCTTTTTGCTAAATGTTTTAAAGCAATTAAAGTTTGAATAGAACCACCCGTCCCTAAAACAATAATATTTTTTAGATTTTCTGTAATAAGTGGATCTAATGTTTTTTTAATCTTTTTGATGTCCAAATAAGTTTTAGTGTCAAAGAAAAAAGGAGAATCCCATTTATCTTTATTATTTTTGATTAAGTTAATTGAATCTTCTATGATTGCTTCATCTAATTCTGGATAATACTCTATTTTTACTTTTAAAGTCATAAGATTGTATCACTGAATTTGGTATAACCTTATATAATCTATTTATATTTTTATTGTTTTATTAATTGATTTCCCATCCTTGAGTGAATAAAAGTTTTTCAAAAATTGTAAAAACAGAGAAAATTGTCGGTTCATGCCTTATTTTCTATTAAAAATAAATTTGAAAATTAGAACTCTATTTTACTTAAAATAAGGATCTGTACAACTATGCATAATAAATAGTATCTATAAAAATTACACTTATTTTATTGATTTTTTATGGCAAAAGCAACTGAAATTGAAGATGATAATGGTTTTAAAATGGGTGAGCCCTATTTTTGCAAAGAATGTAAACGTAATCACACCAAAGGAAAAATCTATAAAGATCATATAGAATTTGCTGAATTTGAAAATAAAACAAAAGATGAAGTAGATAGTGATAACATTGAATTGATTAATGATGATTTTGAAGACGAAGCAGAATTGATTGAAGCTTTTAATGAAATTGAGGCTGAAACTGATGATTTTGAAGTTGAGGAACAGTTAGATGCCGAAATAATTATGGATAAAGAAGAAAATATAAATTATGGAGAAAGTATACAAGAAAGCATAAATGCCGTGAAAAAACTTCCTGGAGTAGGAGAAGCTACCCTAAATAAATTAATAAAAGCGGGATTTTCCAGTTTAGAATCAATTGCTTTTACACCACCAAGTATTATTCAGGAAGAGAGTGGTTTAGGAGATAAAACAACTTCAAAATTGATTAAGGCGAGTATGGAACAATTGAATATTGGTTTCAAAAGTGCTGAGGATGTCTGGGAGCATAGGAAAAATATCGCTCGAATAACTACAGCAAGTCAAGAATTAGATGATTTATTAGGTGGTGGTGTTGAAACAGGCAGTGTAATTGAGTTTTTTGGGGAGTTTCGAACTGGAAAAACTCAGATTATGCATCAATTATGTGTGAATGTTCAACTATCCGAAGAAAAAGGAGGAATTGAAGGAAAAGCTTTATATATTGATACAGAAGGAACATTTAGACCCGAAAGAATAATACAAATGGCTGAAGGTTTAGATTTAGACCATAAAAAAGTTCTTAAGAACATAGTTTTTGGACGAGCCTATAACTCCGATCACCAAATTCTTTTAATTAAAGAAGCAACAAATTTAATTAAAGAACAAAACATCAAATTAATTGTTGTTGATTCCCTTATAGGACATTTCCGCAGTGAATATATCGGTCGTGGAACTTTAGCAAATCGTCAACAAACTATAAATTCCCATTTACACGATTTATTAAGACTATGTGATATTTATCCAAATTTAGCAATTGCAGTAACTAATCAAGTGCAATCTAAACCAGATGTTTTTTACGGAAATCCATTACAAGCTGCTGGCGGGAATGTAGTAGCTCATGGTTCCACAATTAGAATATATCTAAGAAAAGGGAAGGGTGAACAGAGGATCGCTAAAGTTGTCGATGCTCCCCATTTACCAGAAGGAGAAGCTATTTTCTCTATAACTGAAAACGGCATATCTGATTAATAACAAAAGGGTTTAAATGCTATAATATCTTAAATTCTTATTTTCCAACCTTCCGTTTGAGTAAATTGTATTTTTTTTTCTTTATTCAGTTGATAAATTATCATATTTATCGGTTTTTCAGATATAGTGATTTTTTCTTTGTTTGCTTTTTCTAAAACCTTATCCATTAATAATTTTAAGGATTTTACTGATTTTTCTTCATAAAGGACTTTTAGAATGAATCTTTCTATTTTTTCTTTAATCTCTAAGGGAACCATTAAAGTGCCATTATCTTCTAAGTCTGATAATGAAAAATCAATATCTTGATCTTGTTCGATGACAATGGTTTTTATTTTTGGTTTTTCTTGAATCTCCTCATATTTTGCAACAACTTTCCCTTCTTTTGTAACTTCTATTATTCTTTTTTCACCATTCTCGATAATAGTCTTTTTTTCTAATAGAATTGAATTTGATTTTTCTGTTTTAACATCCTTTTCTTTCTTATCTCTTCTCTTCTTAATAAATCCAGGGTTCATATGATAATTTGAATAATGGAATTCTGTAACTATGTATACTGTTTCTTATAGATAAAAATATAGTTAATTTCTTAAATATCTTACCTACTTAGGAAAGAATTTATTTAAAGAACTAAAATATTGTTAAGAAAAATAAAAAAAGAAAAAAAAAAAATTCAAACTAATTTTTCATATTCCTTTGCTTTGTTTGATAATCTCTTAACTTCTTTAGTCATGTCTTCTCCTAACTTAAAAATCTCCGAAGCAATTCTTGAAGACATTTTATATTTCTGAGCAGCTTCATTATAATTTTCTTCTTTAGCGGCCAATCTAGCTTCATTTTCAAGAGATTTCATTTTATTCTTAAGATCTTCGATTTTAGTTGTGCGTATTAAATCATCTAACTCTTGAGCAGTATTTGTCAACTCCCAATTGGAAGCAATTTTTAAAGCGTTTTGGAGGATTTTTATTGAATTTTCGTGCTCCTTCTCCTTTCTTGCTTTTAAAGCATTCTTTTTCAAATTTTTAATTTCCTTCTTAGCGGCTTTTAAAGTATCGATTATTATAGCTCCGGGTTTAGTTTCAACAGGAGCAGAGACAATTTCATGTCGTTCTGCTAAGCTTGCGAAATAAGCCTCTCTTTCTGGTGGTCCCATTTGAGCGAGATCATTGACTAATTTTTGTTTTTCTTCTGGAGTTAAATTAATTAAACCTGAGATTTTCTGATTAATTAAATTTAATTCCTGTTGTGAAATTGGTTTGGCTTCGATAGTAGATATCTCAATTGGCATTAGAATTTTTGTATCCCTTAATTCTTTGATCCCCATGAAAATCTCTGCTGTATCCTTTCCTGTTTTTTCAGTAGCTTCTTTTAATAAAGTAGCAATGAAGAAAAAATTCCGTTCTGATTCTTTCATTAGGTTATTAGCGATTTTTATTACGTCTCTAGATTGAGGTTTCTTTAAAGCTTTTGTAGTAGAATGTTCATATGTTATTTCATGAGGTAAAATAATTGACGTACTTAACAGCTCATCAACAATAGAACCAGCATCTCTAAATATATTTAACTGACCCCTCCAATTAGGAAGGGCATTGGCATAAGCTTTCTCAAAAACATGTATGAATTCCATTAAATTTCTTCGCAAAATCAGTGACGCTTTTTTACTCAACACTAAAGCAACTCTTATATGTTCTCCATCAGACAAAAGTAACATTTTATCTCCATAAGATATCTCATTTAATTCTTCTTGGCTAACTAAATCCTTACCAAAACTACTTATAGCAGAAATAAATCCAGAAATTAATTCGGGATCAATTTGTTCAGAGCCAAACGATTTAAAATAGATACAAGTCCCCGATCCCTTATATAAAACTAAAATGTGTTCGAGATTTATTGCATCATCAAAAATTGTTTTAACTTCTGTAAGAATACGTGTTTTTTCCCTTTTTTTAGGAACGACTACACCTCTATAGAGCGCAAATGATCCACCACCAATTCCAATAGCGGCACCAATTATTATAATATATGGAAGCAATTGTTCAAAACTTAAACCACTGGGACGACCATGAACCACAATATCAAGAACTTGTCTTGTGTCTGTGACGTGATAATATGAACTTAATACTTCTATAGTTAAAGTTACATTTGTAACTGTACTACTCGTTAGAATTTGAAATTCAACCTCACCAGTACTATTAGTAAGAGATACTGTTGGAGTACCAGGAATACCATTCAAATATGGTGTAAGTCTTACACTAGAATTTTCTGCAAGTAGCCATGTTACATTAAAGTATTTTACTGTAACTATAATATCGAATGAATCTCCAGCAGTAATATGAGGTGGACGCACTACAGATATATTAATTATATATCTTGCTCGTAATGTTAAATTAAACTGGACTATTGATGTCTCAAAATTTGTTTTAAATACTTTAATAGTAATAGCATAAGTTCCCACACTAGGAAGATCGGATGTAAGTATCCCTCCTAGATAAGAAGTTATACCAAAACTCAGAGATTCACCAAGAGTCCCTTGGTTCGTAGGATTTCCAATTTCGACATATTCGACTAAATAAGAGATAGCTGGACCTGTAACTAATGCATTACTATTATCAGTATCAGTGATATTAAATTCAATGTTTAGATCTCTTTCTTCAAAGCAAGTATATTCATTACCTATTCCTCTTAAAACGCCTTCTCCATTGGGATCAGAAATAGAAATTATTTTACTTTGTGTATAATTACCTATAAAGTCAAAATCAATAGTTGTAAAACTTATATTATAGTTTGGTTCAAAATTTATTGTTATTAAAAGCCTAATCCAACCTGAATCTAAATCAGAAACACTAATATTTAATATATAAACACCTTCAGGACTATCTGAATATAGCCAAATAGGTAATTCACTTGGACCTCCTGTTTGGTTGTGTGTAACTGTTATGTTAGCAACTGGAAGATCAGGAATACCCCAGTCGTTGTCAGTGTCATTGAAATAAAATCTAACGGTTTGGTTAAAACCATCTTTTTTAACTAACGAATCATTAAATTTCAGAATTTGGATTGATGATTGAGATAAAATTATTCTTATATTCAATTCAATGTTCTGTGTCTCACTCCCAGTCGCGGAAATACTAAAATTACATGTATAGGGTGATGATGAAGCTACAACATTACTAGTAATTAGTTTTATTGAATAATTTCCATTACCTACTATATCATCTTCATATTGAAATCCTGAAGGTAAACTTACGACATTGATGTCAGCTCCTAATATTGGATTATTGGCTATATTTGAGTAATTAAAAATGTATGTTCTATTAAAACCTCTTATTACGTCACCGAAATCTTTAGATGGAATTGCTTTAGTGTAAGCTTGTAAATGGAAAGAGAAAACAATTATTGCACTTTGATGATTTGGTGCTGAAGCTTCAATTTCTATATAGTTCCATCCATAATTTGAAGTAAATTTACTAGTATTTAACTCAAGTGTATAATAACCATCAGAAGCACCCGGAGTAGCAGGTCCTAATAAACTACTATTTTCTGTAAAAGAAGCACCTGTAATTCCCTTATCCTCCATATTTGGTCCTGTATCATTATAAAAAACAGTAATATCAAAAACCTCATCATCAAAATGGATTTGACCATTCTGTGGAGAATCTAAAACTAATTCAGTGACAGCAACTATCGTTAATGTTTTTTCCAAAAATCCTGCTGCTGTATCATTATTCCAATGAACTTGGACAATATAAGGACCATATTCAATGTCGCGTGAAGAGACATCTGAGATATCCCAATTTCCTAATGGAATGTCTGAATCTGTACTAATGGAATCATCATAATAAGAATGATTTAAGTATGAACTTGGACTGTAAACACTAAGATTAATAGCTCCGTCTGAAATCGTTACAGAAAAGTTTGCAAGAAAATCAACGATATTTGTAAAGTTAACAGTATCTCTTAAAATTGAATTAACAGATGTTTGAATATTTTCAACTAAATTTGTAGAATCTGCAGCGATATACCAATTATTTCCATTACTCGCATTTGATATTTGTAACTCTCTGAAATTATTACTTATTGGTCCTAGAGTAATATCAGACGTTTTTTCCAGTGCACCTCTAAATGCTGTAAAATTTTCCCATGAAGCAGGTACAGTAAAATTAATTCTATAAGCGCTAAACTTAGCTCCAAAACTAGTAATTGCTGCTATCGATGAATTCCAATTGATTGATTTCCCACTACTTTCTACATAAAAACTAGAGGGTGCTGTTAAATCTGTTTTAGTATAGTTTATTTGAATATTCCTTACATTACAGGATACATCCCACCACTCAGCAGTTAGCTTAAATTCCAATTCTCCTGATGAACTTGAATATACGCTTTTATTCAACCAATATCCTTCATTCAAACCAGAAATGCTATCTGTAACAGCCGAACCATTTACTTTTAAATTAATTTGAGAGGGAATAGGTGTATTATTAAGGGGTGAGTAATCTATTTTGAGTCCTACATCTACACTTTGCCCCCCAACTAAGTGAATAGCTCCAAGACTATTCAAAACTATCTCATCATCTGTACCTGAAATATCAAAATCTCCAAACATATCTATATCTGTACTCACACCTACCTTTTCAAATTGTAAAAAGAAAGTATCTTGAAAAGTTTTTGAGCAATTAAATAAGGAATGGATATTTGTTAAATTTAACCAATGTGGATTATTCCTTGTTATAGATGATATTGCTATTGGAGTTAAATACACTAAATTGTTTGGACGAGGTTGATTTGATACATTTCGGGAATTGTATAAGTAAACATTTAAAGTTGTTGGATTTGTAGATGTTCTATTGACATATAAAGATATATTTTCTATATAACCAAAGCCTCTGGATGTAATTGAAACAAAATGATCATTAACAGGATTTAAAACCTTAAAAGTCAATACATCTTCAATAATAAAACTCTTATCTGGAGCATTAATATTTTCAACTTCAACATTGATTATAGAAGAATTAAAATTAGTATCCATAGGGCAATCAGCATTAAATGAGTTAGAGTTATCTAAATTTGGGAAGTATATATTACTTGAATTAGTGTAGGATTGATGTAGTTTTGTATTTATATTACCTCCTGTGCTATTGTAATTATCAGAATAATCAGCTGTCTTAAGATCATCATATTCTATCTCGAAAATATAAGATTTTTCATCTAATTCTTTATTTGATCCATTGCTATTTGTATTAATATTCATTTGATATAAGTTAAAGTATGTCGTAAATGTTCCTATTATCAAGAAAAGTATGCCTAATGCTTGTATTCTTTTTTTTGTTGTAGAATTAAACATAGAAATCAAATTATCAATTTTGTTTTAAATAAATATTAGAATTCGTTAATATTAATTATAAGGTTTAATGACCAACATTAAAAATTTTTTTTAAATTTGAAATATAATTAAGAAATCCATAGAAATCTCTTAATATATATTTAATTGAATTAATAGAAATTGGTCTATCTCATCAATACAAAAAATATATTTCTAAGAAAATAAAATTCAAAATGAACTTACTAAATTAAAACGTGATTAATTTAAAGAAAATTGATTATTCTTTTTTAAGAATTATTCTGGCATCTACACAAATTAATCCTTTTTCATAGATAAATACTGGATTCAAATCCATTTCATTAATTTCTTCATATTTTACTACAAGATCAGAGATTTTTAATAAAGTTTCAACAATTGCATTAATATCAGCTTTAGGTTTTCCGCGATATCCATCTAATATTGGAAATCCTTTGATTTCATGAATCATATCTTTAGCATCGTATTCTGTAATTGGAGCTATTCTAAAGCTTACATCTTCTAATAGTTCAACTAATATTCCCCCAATTCCGAACATTAATGCGGGACCAAATTGGGGGTCTGTAGTCATACCAATTATAAGTTCTGTAATTGGTTCATCTGCCATTTTTTGTACTGAAATTTTTTTCTCCATTTGGCTTGGTATTTCCATTAGTTTATCGTATGCTTTCTCTACATCTTCTTTAGTTTTTAAATTAAGTTGTACAGCCCCAGTATCAGATTTATGAACCACATCTTCTGCCATGAGTTTTAAAACTACGGGATATCCAATTTCCTTCGCAGCAGAGATAGTTTCAATTTTAGAAGTAGTTAACTTTTGAATGGGAACAGGGATTCCAAGCTTTTGCAACAGTTCTTTTGATTCAAATTCAGTTAAAATGGCTTGATTTGCTTCAATTTTATCTTTGATAATTTCAGTAATATTCATTCTTTTAGATCAATCTCGTTTAAGAATATAGAACTACAAATACAAATTATTTAATAAAATTCTAAAAAAGATTTAAAATTAATTAATAAGAACTAAAGTATAAGTAAAAATAAAATTAAATTTACTTTGATTTTTTTAGTATTCTCATTCCTTTATTTCTTCGCATTCGCCATTTCCTGACTTCATCAACAACAGAGACGCTAAAAGCAGCAATAAAAAGAGCTATCCAGTAATAAGGATGTAACAATGGTACAACACGAAAAGCAATTCCCATTGGTGTAAATAATATAAGCAGTTGTAAAAGCAAGGAAAGCCCTGTTGCCCAAAATAAATGTTTATTTGGAAACAAGTAAAATGGTTTGATATTGGAAGTACATGTATAAACAAATAATAATTCACAAATGACTAAATTTGTAAATAATATAGTTTGAGCTAATGCAATTGCATACTCTTGTGCAGTAAAGGTCATACCAAAGATGGTTGCAGTGCCAGTTACGGGATCGAATACACCTAAAAGTCCTGGATCTATTCCACCCGCCGTCCAGCTAGGGATTAAAACTGTCCATAAAAGTAAATACAAGGTAATATCTGTAATTGAGGTATAAATCCCAAGTAGAAGAACAGGACCCTTAATTTCAGGTAATAATGTAAATCCTTTTCTTGGCTCTTCCTTCATCACATCAGGATCTGTTGGCGTAAATCCCAAGACCATAGCAGGAATACCATCCGTGGCAATATTGAGCCATAGAATTTGAATTGGAGCAACTGGAAGGCCAATAAACACAAGTGGAAATAGTTTCATCACGATATATGCTACTAATATTAGAAAGATCTCGTCAAAATTAGTACTTAACATGTAACGAAAGAATCCTTTAGTGGTTTCGAAAATTCCACGACCTTCTTCTATAGCATTTACAATTGTTGCGTAATTATCATCTATCAAAATCATCTCTGAAGCTTCTTGGGTTACTTCAGTTCCTTTTAAGCCCATAGCTACTCCTACATGAGCCCCTTTCACAGCGGGAGCATCATTCACTCCATCTCCTGTCATTGAAACAACTAAATCCAGCTCCTTTAGTCTTCTTAGGATCCTTAATTTGTGGGCAGAAGTAACTCGAGCAAATATGTCAACGGTTTTAACTCTCTCACGAAGCTCATCATCACTCATTTCCTCTAACTCAGCTCCTGTTATTGCTTCACTTGATTCTGTTAATCCTATTTCATGAGCAATCGCAATTGCAGTAATTTTATGATCTCCTGTAATCATAATTGTTCTAATTCCTGCCATTCTAGCTTCCTCTATTGCATCTTTTACTTCATCTCTTGCGGGATCGATTATACCAGCTAGACCAAGGTAAGTATAGTCAGTTTCTATCTCATCTTCTGTATAACCTTCTTTTAAAGGTTTATAAGCAATACCTAACACGCGAAGTGCATTTTTAGCAAATTCTTCATTTTTTTGAAGAATAATATCCCTTACTTCGCTAATTGGTCTCTCTTGACCATCCATAACTGCTTTTGCAGCTTTGCTTAATAACACGTCTGGAGCACCTTTAATAAAGGAAAAAATCTGACCATTAATTTTTGAAACTACTGACATCATTTTTCTATCAGAACTGAAAGGAATTTCATCAATCTTTTCAGCTTCAGTATCCAACTCCATCTTCATAGCTAGAACCTTCAATGAGATTTCAGTAGGATCACCGACAACATCTGTATCGTTAGTACCATCATTTTTTGGAGAGACATTTGAATTATTACAGAACATACAAACTTCCAGAAATCTTTTAATAGAACTTTCTTGTTCTAAAAGAACTTGTTTCCCTTTCTCATTTATGATTTTTCCTTCGAGAGCATATCCTACTCCTTCTACATTATATTCAGTCCCTCCAAGAAATACTTTAACAACTGTCATTTCGTTTTTTGTAAGTGTACCCGTTTTATCTGAACATATTACATTGACTCTTCCCAAAGTCTCAACTGCTGTTAATTTTCTTACGAGGGCATTGCGATCCGCCATCTTACGCATTCCTATAGACATTACCACTGTAATAACAACAATTAAACCTTCAGGAACCGCAGATACAGCCAAAGAAATTGATATTTCAAATGCTTCAATAAGTTCATCAAGATTAAATGTTGTTATTAGTAAAATTAGCAGCTCTACTAGAAAAACAGCAGCACAGATTATTAATATTACTATTCCTAAGAGTTTTCCAAATCTATTTACCTCTTTTTGAAATGGACTAAGCTCCATTTCTTCTTCTTGCAAACTCTCAGCTATTTTTCCAATTTCTGTTCCCATTCCAGTTCCGATGACTATTCCTTCTCCATTTCCACGAGTGATAATGGTGTTCATATAGCCAAGGTTGGTTCTATCTGCTAGAATCATCTTTTCTTCAACTGGGTTTAATTGTTTTTTAACAGGTTTTGACTCTCCAGTTAAAATTGCTTCATCGACATAAAGCGAAAACTCTTTACTTATTCTTAAATCTGCCGGAAATTTATCCCCCTCTTCAAAAAGTATAATATCTCCAGGTACAACGTCTTCTACTCCAATTTCTATAACTCTTCCATCTCTACGAACTTTTGCATAATGTGGGGCTAATTTTTTAAGACTCTCAAGCGATCTTTCAGCTTGGTATTCTTGGTAAAAACCTAATACCGCATTAACTATCAAAATTGCTGCAATTACAACGGCATCAGTATATTCCGAAGGCCAGGGTGCACCAGAATGAATAGATTCATATATTCCAATAATGATTGAAATTAAAATTGCGAATATTAATAGATATATTAAAAAATCCTTAAACTGCCCGATAAATATTTGCCATGCAGTCTTACCTTTTTCTTTAATTAATTCATTTTTTCCATACGTCTCAATTCTGATTTGAGCTTCATTTTCAGTTAACCCTGTTTCTATAGTAGTGTTCAATTTCTTTGTTACTTCTTCATAACCAACCGAATGTGCGTGAATTTCATTCAAATCTATCATAATTACGTCATTTTTTATTAGATATTTTTTGAAAAAATAATTATTATTTATATTATATTCTAATTATTTAATTAATAAATTTAAATTCACTCATACTAATTAATAAAGGATTATCTTTTCAAAAGTCTGGTTTTTCATAAAAGTGAAAAGAGATTTAATTTAGTGAAAAACTATTATATTAGATCTTTTCATAAACTTGTCAAAAATATACAATTTTAAATTTAACAGATCTAATATGAAAGACCCTAAATTGCTAATAAATATAAATCTAAAATTTATATGTATAATAATTTTGATAAAAGTTAAATTTACTATACAAAAAAATATATGTTGAGTTTGGTTGAGACCGTCTCGAGTTTTTAGGTTTATATTTAAAATTTTTATTTCATTATTGACTTTATCAGTTACTGTTGTATCTATACTCGGTGCTTTATCTGCAACTTTGATCCTCTATAATCCTGATAATATCGGGATAAATCCTGGTAATATAGATATCAATTTTAATTATCCTCCAATGAACATTAATTTCACATTTCCATTTAATATAACAAATGCGGGATTTTTTGATTTAGAAAATCTTGAACTAAAGATAGATTTGGCAATGAATTATACTCATGTAAATTATCCAATACCCGGAGTTAATACAACAAAAGTAATACCAATTTATTCAAACTCAACAAATTTTGGGACAATTCCAAAGGGAACAACAGGGAACTTTAATTTTACAGGACTTTGGGATGATTTCTCTTTTCCGGGTATAAGCAATTTTACAACAGATATTGATTGGTTCAGAGGACCACCGGCTATATTATTTTATGCTAATTTTACTGTCAGTTTAGATTACTCAATAGGATTACACTCACTTACAATTGGCTTTGTTGATATATATGTAGGAGGATTTCCATAGTAGGTGGTATTAAATGGGTGCTGTTAAAAATATGGTAAGAGGTTTTATATATTCTGGTATTTATGCTGTTGTTACAATTGTTATTCCATTACTTACATTTACATGGCTTTGGAATATGGTAGTTGAAGGCTTTCCTTTAAGCTTTGAACAACAAGAATATCAAAATGTAATTTTTTGGGTAACAGCTTTTGGATTAATAATTACAGGATGTGCATTCTTCACTCATTCTTCTCCAAAACAGTCAATCCGAAAAGCAGTATTTGCTCTGATTCAAGTACTAGTAAATTGTCTTTATATATGGAGCTATAAATTCTCTGGTGCAACTAATATAGGATTCATAATCACAGATCCATTAATGGGATTTATAGCATTAAATATTCAACAAATGGTCTTAATTTATATGGGTATATATTTTCTCACAATCGTCATAAAAGTATATGATATATTCGATTTTACAATTAACAGAGAGAAAATTCGAGAAGATCGAATGAAAGCATAAAAGAGGTAAAAAAAATGATTTTACAAGGATTGGAATTTTATCAAGTTCTTGCTGATATTATTGGAGCAATATTGATTTTTCTTAAACCTCTTATTGAACCAATTGGGGTTTTTATGGTGAATTGGATTACTGTGACTATAGGATTTTTACAACAGAACCTTGGGAGCAACCTAACTCTCTTCATTGTTATATGCGTAATTTTGATAATATTAGGCATGATAGTAAATATAATCTGGCCAGGAGATCGTCCAGGTACAATTTTTTCTAAAGGTATTGAAAAATTTGAAGATTTAGAAGATAAAATAGAATTATCTGGAAAGAAAGATATCCTAGATGAAGTTAGACGTTGTAAAGATTGTGGCAATCCAATAGGAGATGCCGATGTCTGTTCATTATGTGGAGCTCGTAACTAGAGTAATTTTTTTTCCCAAATATTCAGCGATGAGTCCTTCTACTTCATCAGTTTCATAACTAACATCAACCTTAATAATAAGGAAAATGATTTATTAAATGGATAATATTAAATTTAAATTTTGTATCTATTGTAATTAGGTATAATAATAAGAATATATATCATCTATATCTTTGTAGAGAGTACATGGGCATTCAAAATAATCTTGAAAGCTTTAAGAGTAAAAAGGAACTTGCTGATGAATTAAATTATTATAAATCCTTTATTCTAAAGAAAATAAAGGATGGAGATTATAATTCAGCTTTAGAAAAAGTTAGATCAGCATTAGTAATACTCGAAGAACATCAAAATCTTTTTAATATTAAAAGACAGCTTCTTGAATTTTATGAGTTATATAAACAAGTACTTTCAGAATTATCTGATCAAAGAATGATTTATGAACGTCGTTTCAATAATCTTTTAAAAGAGAAGCTTAGTGAATCCAATCTTGAAAGCTTTTCGAAATTATTAGCTATGTTAAAAAATGATGTGGACAGTAATCAAGATAAGTATAATTTATATGATATTAGTGCCAATATTAATAACTATTTTAAGTACATTAAGAAAATGTACGAAATTTTGAGTTGTTATAAAGTTTTAAATTACCATGATGCTTCTGAGAAAATCTTCGAGTTTGTACGGGAAATCAAATCCGAGAATTTACCAAATCTGAAGATGTTAATTTTGCTAACTTATCAAAATCTAATATGTGAAAAATTAAACAAGTTTTCAGTGGAATTTGATAAAATTACATTACCTATTCTTTCTGAAAAAATGGCAATAAATCAGAGACAGCTAATTGATTTCATCAATCTTATAAAAAAGCAACCCAAAAGTCCAATACAAGATTATATTTCAACAACAAAAGAAATTATATTTAGGAAATCAAGCTTTTAAAATTAGAAAAAATTATAAACCTCTATAAAAATCCGGACGCAATATATCAGAATGAGTTATTCCATAATTTATTGTACTTAAAATGCTTTCTTTTTCTCTATCTAAAATACCTTTTATTGGTAAATAATTTGATGCATGATTACATCGGAAAATGCAATTTGCATTTTTATTATGAAAATTAATTTTTTCTATGAATGTCTTTAACTCTTGAAGAATTTCTTTTGATTTCATTTCCTGAAATTCCTCCTTAATTTTTTTTTTAAAAATTTCTGTTCCTGAAGGGATCATAAGTGTAAGGAATGCAATATACCAAATTCTATTGTCATTAGGACATATTTGGTTTACTAAATCTGCTGATTCTATTGCATGTTCTTTTGAAATTTCAGGATTTTTTCTCCCTCCGAGACCATTTATCAATGTCGCTGATAAAGTTATCCCTGCTTTCATCAGTTTCTCAGAAGCTTTAATGTGATCTGATTTACTTGCTTGTTTGTGTACAATATCAAGTAATCTATCAGAACCAGACTCAAAACCAACATAAGCAATTTTAAGACCAGCATCAAATAACGTTTTTAATTGCTCATCCGACTTTTTAAGTATATCCTTAGAGTGAGCATAAACACCACACCTTTCCAAATTTGGAAAAAGCTTATATGCATATCTAGTAACTTCTAATAATTTCTCTGTAGGTGTCACCATTGCATTACCATCCAGGAAAAAAATTTTTCGCACATTTGCCCCGTATTGTTTTCTGGCAATATCTAAATCTCTTTTTACTAACTCTACATCTCTAACTAAGAATTCTTTCCGAAGATTTGACATACAAAAATCACATTTAAATGTACAACCCTCGGTTAATTGAATCAACAATGAAAATGCTTCACTAGGTGGACGGAATACTGGTTTACAATAATAAATTTCTTCTGTTCCTGTCATTACTCATTTAAAATTATATTAATTAGTCCTCTTCTTCTTCCTCTTCCTCGTCTACTTCCTCAATATCAGAAGGTTTTTTTGTACAAGAATTTAAATGGCGTCCTAGTCTAACAAATTCTTTCCCACAATAAGGACATTTCTGTTTGTCTCCAGATTTTTTAGTAGCGGGTTTCTTAGTGGCGGTTTGCTTTTTCTTTCTTTTTGAGGGCATAATATCTTCAATGCTGACATCATCAGGAGCAAATTCACATTCCTGTATATGAGATACTAAATCTCCAAAGAATTCACCGCAAAAGGGGCACTCTGTGGTATCAGCAAATTCCTCTGAATCTCCTAATTCAGCTTTTCCTGCTTTTCTTTTTTCAAATTTTAATGGAGCTTCTTCTTCTTCTTCCTCAAATTCATCTATCGATAAATCGATATCTTCATCAGATGTTATTTCAGCAATTTCAAATTCTTCTAATTTTATCTCTTTCTCTTTAATTTTTTTTTCTGCTATTTTTTTGCTTTCTTCATATAATTCAGAAAAACGTTGATTGTTTTTAGCGGGATCATATATTTTACATACTTGACAAACATAAGCTCGCGTACCCAAAGTTAATTCTCTAGCAGGACAATAGCACAAAGCCTGAAGACTGTTGCTGATATTACCTTTCGGTTCAAGATGTTTACACACTATTTTTCTTGAATATTTAATTTTCTGTTTGCGTCGTGGGATAGCAATCACCAAAAGAAGTATATAAGATAATTATTCTTAAAATTTAATTTTTTTGGATTTCAGTCTAAAAAACAAGAGATTTGAGAGTCTAGAATTATTATTAAAAATTATATTGTAAATTTTTGAGATCACTAGTAATTTTATTTTTTAATTTAGTGTCATTGAGATTTGGTAGAATCTCTTCAATAATATCTCTTAACTCTACAATTTTCTGAATAAGTAATTCTGGTTTATTCCAAAAATCAGTCCTTAATGGATGGGCGTTTAGAATGGCTTTATTAAAATTTTCAATTGCTGCCCGATAAAAAACACAGGCATTTTCTATTCTATTAAGCCGCGATTGATAAATTGAGCCGATTTTATTAAAACACATTCCTGCGCCTGCAAAATCTCCTTCTTTTTCAAAATTAACAGCGGCATCTTGAATCTTATTTAAGGCATCTTCTAGAACTTCATTATCTCCTTTTTTTAATAACAAATATCCATTAATATAATATGCTACTCCTAAATAAAAACGATGATTTTGTTTCTTAGCAATTTTGTTTAAATCTTCAACAAATTCTCCCGCAAAAGTTAAATGTTCATTTGAAATACACTTATGTGATACAATTCTTAATAACTCTAGTACCCTTTCAAAATCTTTATTTTCTTTATAAATTGCGATCCCTTGCTTAAATTTTTCAATCCCGATAAATGAATCCTTATTTTCAAAAGCTTGGTTCCCTTGATATATTAATTGTTCCGCTGTCTCTTTCGACTTTATCTCTCTTTGCTTTTTTTTTGTAGTACTCTCGCTATAAAAAAAATCATCAACTCCAAATGCAATATCTTCGGTCATTGGAATTTCTGTTAAGAAATTTTCATTTGAAAAATCACTTGATTGAGATTCAAATGACTGCGGTTCTCTAAGAGAATTTTTTTCTCGTGCAAATTCTTCTCTATATGCTGATTGTAATGGTTTTCCTTCAGTAACCAATGAAGATAACTCAGATAACACATTTGCAAAGAAGTATTTATTCAATCCATCAATGATATAATCTACTTTATGATAGTTATTATCAAACGAAGGATCATTAATATTCATATTTACATCTGTTATTCTATAAATTTCAAAGCCTGTATCATATTTTGTCATAGCATGCTCAGTACCGTCTTCACTTTTAATAATTTCTTCTTTCTTTTTTCCTAAAAGAGTGTGATCAAACACAAGTCCGCAAAAATCTTCATTATTTTGCTGAAATCCCAGTTGATTAATTATATCTATATAAGAAAAGAATAAGTTAAGGCCTGGGTGACTATGGAACCATCCAACCATGTAATAACCTTTCCCTTCTTTATCTAGCTTCCCTTGAATTTCTTCTATAAAACCATAATGTCGTTCATCCAATTGTACATCAGTTGCATGTCCAAATGTTAAAGCTTCTGCTCGTTCCACATAGACTAATTCCTTATCGGAATTTCCAATTAAAATACCATAAATTTCCTTCCACTGTTCTGGGGGTATTGATTTGTTTGCATATCTACTTGCATATAAGATTATTGTCTTATAAGCATCTGCTTTAATAATGACAGGTTTCTTTGCTTTTTCCAATTGTTTTTCCTCATCAATTACCCCCTTCTCATCAGATTCTTCTAAATCTTCTTTATTTGAATCTTCCCTATTATTTGTTTTTTTGAAATCCTCAGACATCTATTTTAACCATGTATTAATTTTAGATTCTAAAGAAATAATAAGGGTGAACTTAATTAAATTTATTTATCAATAAGTATCGCATTTCTAAATCGTTTTTTTATTTCTTCAGGATGTAATGGGACATTTTCGACAGGAGCATTACCTGGTTTAACTTTAATAAGCACAAAATGACATCCAATAGAAATTTTTTTCAAAATTTCAGTAATATCTTCTTCCCTATCAATAATTAATATTGAACTAAAACCAGCACCCTTGGCTATGATATCTAATTTTGTTTTCCCATTTGTATATGTTTTTTGATCTCCAGTTGATCCATAAGTAGAATTATCAATAATGATTAGAGTCAGATTATGTGGGTGATTATTAGCAATAGTACTTAGACTTCCAAGATTCATTAATATTGATCCATCTCCATCTATACACCATATCCTTCTTTCAGGTCTAGATATTGCTATACCAAATGCAATTGAAGATGCAAGTCCCATAGATCCTAGCATATAAAAATTCTCATTACGATCTTTTATATGAAATAATTCTCTTGAAGGCGCTCCAAGATTACATACTACTAATTCATCCTTTAATAGTGGTACAATTTTTTTTATAGCATCAAATCTTTTCATTTTTCACCTCTCCAAAGAGATCGTTTTAAAAGAATCCCTACTGACTCCTTATATTCTTTACTAAGATTAACTGCTAAATTGATATCATTAATATTTTCACTTGAATTTATGATGAACTTTTTAATATTTAATAAATCTAATAAATTTGGTGTTAGTTGCCCCATTGGAATTTGTGCTAAAATCTTTTCTCCCTCAGCACCTCTATGACTCATTATAAATATAACTGGAATTTTATATAATTGCAATAAAGATTTTATAGCATTTACTGAATTACCTAATCCAGAATTTTGCATCAAAATTGCTGGTCTTCTTCCCCCTAGATAAGCTCCTGCAGCAATACCAACTCCTTCCTCTTCACGAGTTATTGGAATATGCTGAATCTCATCTTTTTCATCAATAATGTTCAAAAGACCTTTCAATAAAATACATGGTAATGATAAAATTAAACTAATTCCAGAGTTTTTGATTGCTTCATATAATTTATTATCTACATTCAAACCAATAACGCCCATATTTGTTAAAATTGTTTACAATCATTAATCTACAAATATCTTTAAAGCTTAAGAACTAATCTATATTCGTTAAATTTTATGCAGAAAATTTAAGTAAATGTAAGAATTAACAAATCTGATTCAACCAAATCTAATAATGTGAATAAAATGGTTATTGAAATAATTGCTTCAATTTATACAATTGTAATAGGAATCACAATGTTAATAATGTGGCTCCTGTTATTAATGAAGAAGGAAGTACCCGAACTTAAGACAAAGCCAACACAAATATTTTTCCATTTAGTTGCTGAATTTCTGACATCTATAATACTTATAATCGGAGGGATTGGGTTGGTAATGAATCAATCTTGGGGAGTAACAATGTTCTTTATAGCTATTGGAATGGCGATTTACTCTACAATAAACGCAGCAGGTTTTTATGGACAATTAAAAGATTGGCCAATGTTTATTACGTTAATTGTATTTACATTCGTTTCTCTTTTAATCACTTCATTGATAATACTTATTGAATTTCAAGTATTATGAATGCTTAAATTATCCCTTTTTTTCTAAAATTTCGGATTTCTTCTTCTGAATAACCAAAAGTTGTTAAAATTTCCTTTGTATCTTGACTAATTCTTGGAGCTAGACTCTTTATTTCTAAGGGTGTTCTAGAGTATTTAATTGGTGATGCTATATTTTGAATTACACCAAATTTAGGATGATCTATCTCTACTACCATATTACGAGCCTTAATCTGAGGATCTTCGCATGCGTCTGCAAATGATTTTACTGGCATAACACATACATCTAAATTTTGAAAAATTGCTATCCATTCTTTTTGAGTTTTTTTTGAAAATTCATTTTGCAATTCATTAAAAACCTCTTCTCTTTCCTCTCCTTGTGAAAACTGTTTTAATATTAAATCATCTCGACCTAGACATTTACATAATTCTCTCCAGAATTTTACTTCAACAATCCCAACTGATAAAAATTTATTATCTTTAGTTTTGTAAACATTATAAAAAGGAAAATCTCCATGTAAAAGATTTTCTGTTCTAACACCATCATTTATGTCTTTAGAAAAATGATGTGCTGCGACAAGTGGCATAAAGGAAAAAACACAATCGGTCATTGAAATATCTATATATTGCCCTCTTCTTTCAGGATTGTTCTCTCTTTCAATTATTGCACCAAGAATTCCTATAGCTGATACTAATCCCCCACCAATATCAGCAACTTGAACGCCAGGATTTATTGGATTTCTAATTTGAGATTCTTCACCATACTGCTTTCTCTCTTTATTCAAATCTAGTATTCCACATATACCAATGTAATTAAGATCATGACCCGCGATTTGTTCATATGGTCCGAATTGACCATAACCTGTTAGAGAACAACAAATAATTGAAGGATTTATTAAAGCTAATGTATCATAATCAATTTTTAATTTATTAGTAACTTTAGGTCGAAATGTATCAAGAACAACATCAGCCTCTTCAACCATTTTGTAAAAAATTTTTAATGCTTCTTCTTTCTTCAAGTTAAGAGTCATTGTTTTTTTATTTCTATTTAAAATAGAATTAAAAGCGCTTTCACGATATCTTCCTTTTTGAAAAAATGGAGGAGGGTGCCCATAGGGATAATGAGGATCTTCTATTCGGATTACATTTGCTCCAAGATCAGAGAGAATCATAGAACAATATGGGCCAGGCAACATTCTTGTTAAATCTAATATAGTTTTTCCTTCTAATGGTAATGACATAATATTCAAAAGATAAGATAATTAAAATTTACTCTTATTAATAAAAAAAGAAAAAAATAATTTAAAATCTATAATTCGATTATTTCAGACTCCATTTTTTCAGTATCTATTATCGCAAAAGTTGCTTTTCCAGTTAAATAGCCGCAAAGTTCACCTGGATTAACAACTAAAATTCCATTATTTAACTTTTTATTAGACAAATAATGTGTGTGACCAGATAAAATTATATCAAAACTCTCTGAATTTGCTAAAGCTTCTAGTGTTTCTTGTTTTGGCATATGTGAAGCAAAGATACTTTTTCCTCCCATTTTCAATATCCATTCATTAGCACCCTGAGGAAATTCACAAATTTGGCCTAAATTTTTCTTTAAAAATAACTTTTCTCCATCATTATTTCCAAAAACTCCATAAAAATTCTTTTTTATTGAATCTTTTAACTCATTAAACCATCTTTTCACAAATGGTGCAACATAATCTCCACAGTGTATAAGGGCATCTACATTTCTTTCATTTATTATAGACACCGCTTTTAGAATATTATCTTTGTGATCATGGGTGTCTGAAATTACAGCAATTTTCATAACTTTTACTCTCCTTTCATTTGGAAATTTTAAATTTGAAATATAATAAAATTAAATTATTAAATGTTTTATATTAATATTATTGCATGAGTTGCACTGTAGAAAATTTGTGATTGTATTATGATTGATGAATTCTTGATGACTGAAAAAGCAGTTGTGGATATGCAATTAGAGAAGTATTTCGATTATCTACATAAAAAAGAGAAAGATCTTCTTTTAAATGATTTCATTAATCAACTTGAAAAATTCATTATGAACAAGAAAGCCAAAAGAATTCATCCTATCTTGTTAAATACTGCTTTTTCTGGGATTGTAAACCCAATGTATTTAGAGGATCAAATAGAACAAATTCATGAAGTATCCATAGCCGTAGAATTATTACATAGCGGACACTTAATCCATGATGATCTCTTAGATGATGATAAATTAAGACGAGGCGAACCAACTTTTCATATGCAATTAAAAAACGAGATTAATCAAGTATATAAGGATGTAGATCTACCTAGAAAAGATGAGTTAATCAGATTATATGGTCGAGATATGTCAATTTTAGGAGGAACTCAAGGTTATCTATTAGGATTGGATATTTTAAAATCCTCCAAATTTCCAGAAAAAACAAAATTACTAGCTATTGATGAATATACAAAAGCTATGGATTACTTAATGAAAGGACAATTAATGGAGGAATATATGAGTTATAACAATATTACTATGACACTGGAACAATATTTAAATATAGCAGAATATCAAAAAGCCAGATTATTTGAAAAATCTACAAAAATTGGTGCAATCTTGGCTAAAGGAAATCTTCATTATCAAATTAAGCCTTTAAGTGAAGCAATGTTAGGAATGGGTCAAGCTCATTCTATTCGTGATGACATTCTTGATCTAGAAGATGACATTAAAGCCAAACAGAAAAAAATAATTTATATCTTAGCTATTTCCAATACAGATGAGGATCAATCTAAAAGATTAAATGAGATATATCGTAAGGAAAATATAACTAAAAGCGATATCAATGAAGTAAAAGATATATTTACTAAAACAAATGCTTTAAAGATCGCAGAACATTTGGCAAAAAATCTTTTAGAGCAATCTAGAAACTATTTAAGGGATATATATCCAGATCTAAATAGAAAAGAAAAGGTTTTTTTTACTGTTTTCTCGGATTTCGTCTATTTCAGAGAATATTAATTCTTTTCTGTAATTTATTCATATTACAACATAAGGAATATGCTGTTTCTTTAACATAAGGTTATTTAATTCTTTAAAAACTTCTAAAACATTAAAATTTTCTAAAGCAGATATTCTAAAAAAATTATCTAACTTTCTATTTTCAAGATATTCGTAAATCAGTTCATCATTAACAATTTCTGAATGAGATGTTTTATCTAATAAGTCATTCTTGCTTCCTACTAAAATTATTGGTATATTTGAATCTATCGAATTTTCTATTATTCTATCATACCAAAAATCTAATTGCTCAAAAGATAAATAATTAACTGAATCGAAAACTAATAGAGCTCCATTTGCACCCTCAATAAATTTAGGGATCAATGGTGCAAATCTTTCTTGCCCACCAAAATCAAAAATGGAATTTACAACGTAATTTTCTCTTTCCATATTAGGTTGTTTTATGTAATTAAGCTTTAAATAAACAGAATGAAAATTAATTCCTATCGTTGGAGAACTATCAAAAGTAAACGAATTAAAACAATATCGATTGAACAGAGAAGTTTTGCCTACTGAACTGGCTCCACAAATTACAATCTTAAAACTATATAATATGTCTTTTCGATCATAACTCATTTTTTGAAAGCCACTTTAACGATAAGAATAATATCTTAAGCAGTTTTTATGTATATTATTGGAATGTTGTGTTATCTAAATTTAATTGAGTAAATTTTCAAAACTTTAAATACTTTGTGAGAGCTTTTAATAAAGTTTATAAGAGAATCAGAAAAATTGTATGAATTTACTTCAAATCTATTATTTTATAATAATAATATCTAAAAATTATTCTTGTTTTAATTAAATTGTAAATATAAGATATAACTATATATAAACTGATTTTTCCAATCGACTCAAATGCTACCAAAAGTACCACCTAGTGAAATAATCATAAGACCTCCTGTGGAAGGAGCTTCTATGTCTGTTTTAATTCCCATAACAGGGGGATGCTCATGGAATATGTGTAAATTTTGCGGGACATATAAAGGTATGTATGGTATAATTCAAGATTATGCAATTAGGCCTTTAGAAGATGTCAAAAAAGATATTGATTATTATGCTGAAAATAATTATCATGGATTCCCAGTTTTCTTGGCAGGTGGAAATCCGACATCAACACCCACTGATTACTTAGTAGAAATAATAAAATATGTCCGACTAAAAATTAAAAATGTTCCAAGAATAAGTTGTTATGCCAAAGCGTTAGACATATTAAGGAAATCTGACGAAGATCTAAAAGAATTGTCAAAAGCTGGATTAAATATTGTCTACATGGGTTTGGAGAGTGGAAGTAACATGATATTAAGAATAATGCGAAAGGGGACAAACGCAGAATCAATGATAAAAGCCGGAAAAAAAATTTTAAATGCTGGAATTAAATTAAGTTTGTATGTAATTTTAGGTTTGGGAGGAGTTAAGTATTCTAAAGAACATACAATTGAAACAGCAAGA
>CP070831.1:2930099-2935887 GCA_020344955.1 Promethearchaeota archaeon
AAACTGATTGATAATCTAATTGGTACTTTTTTAACATATTATTATATTGCTCTTCACCTTTTCTCGTCATTCGGTATTCCATGTTTTCACTTTTTACAAAACCTTTTTTTATTAAAAGGTTTAGATTTTTAGATAGGGAATTATGATTGATAGAGAGAGGCTTCTCAATAAAATTTGACCACCTTAAATATTCGTTATTAAATAACATCCAAAGAATGATATGAGCATAATTTCTTTTATTCAAAATTATTTCTGGAGGGTATCTTAATTTTTTCTCAAAGGAATCTCTAAACTTTAAATCAATATATCTTTTTTTACCCTCAGGAGTAACCCTATAAACTCCTTTACTTTTTTTTTCTGCATATCCATTTGAGATTAATATATTCATATATTTAGACAGAGTAGCTAAACTGAATTCTAATGGTTTCTCTAAAAAAAGCGACCAATTACATTCATCATTGTTATTTAACATCCACAGTATGATATATTCAAAATCTTTTTTTTCAATACCGGATGGATTAATTAATTCTTGTGGAGGATAATTAATCTTATTCGCGCAGATTTTACTAACACACCCATTATTACTTAAATTCTATATTATCTATAAACTTATATCTTAATATACTCTTATGTAAAAGAATTTAAATATAAATAGGATAGTTGCGTTTAAATATTTTAATTAAATTGTAGAATTTCCTTTTACATAAACTTCACAATCATTATTCTAAGACAATTTTCCTCACGGATAGAATATTCTAATTATATAAAACTCCCATATCATTCGAAATTCGTGAGAAGTTTCGAAGTCAAATCTAAAAATAAGCATTAAGCATAAAACTCAATTGGCAACAATTTACCAAAAAAGAAAAAAAATATTTTATTGAAATTCAAAAATGGAAAAATACAAAGTGAATTAAATGAATAGATCTAGATTAGTAAAAGTATCAATACTTCTTATGGTAGCAATAGTCTTTCTAGGTTGCGTAGCAAGTGCAAATGCCTTTGGACAACGACCAAAAGTTAGATATAGACCATTGAGTGATTATACGAAAAATAACCCTAGTGTTTTCTACTGGTGGGTTGGTCCAGCTCCTACATACGATTTTATATTAGATTTAATGGGAGATGGTAATCCCCCATCAGAAGGTACATACAATGGCTTTATAAAAGAGCGAGAATTACCAGATGGTCGTGCCGAAGTTACTGTATATTTAACTGCGCATGGCATACCCTTTTGGTTATGGGTTCGGGGGGAAGGAAACCTAGCTATGGAAGGAAAGATGCTTTGGTATTTTGAAATTGAAAAATTTATCATCGAAGAACCTGGAGCTGAAATACCATCTATATTGACTATACCATATCCTGACGACTGGTTAGTGATATCCGGATGTGGTATGGGGCATGGAACATTTACAGAATTTGCTGAAGATTTTGGTTATACTCCAGGGGCAGATGGTATGTTTTTTATGTTTCAATATTGCTACGTAGAAGATGGCATAGCTTATTGGCCTTATGAAATACATGACATGTGGGAATTATAGATTAATAGTAATGACCGAAGGAGATGTTTCAGGGAGAAATAAATTCTAAATTTAAGTATAGAATAAGGAAGAAAACGTTTAAATAAATGGCTTCTCGAATGACCACACCTAAACCAATATTCCTCCATTCTATATATTTTTTTTCTTTTTATCTTTTTCTTAGATTCTAAAGTTATATTATTCAAGATCTAATATGGTCAACATGAATAGAAAAGTTTAATTATGGATTAAGTCAATTTATGTTTTGTATTAAATGTGAAATCTTACGAAATATAGCATTCATTAATGTAAAAAGCTCTTAATATTAGATTCAAATGAGTAATAAGAAAGCCCTTCTGAAGAAGAAGGTTCCTAAAATTACAGAAATAAAGAAGCCCTTAATAATTGGTGGTGTAATCTTTGCCATTGCGGTAGTAGGGATTATATTAGGGATAAATTTTTACATAGAAACTACACAAACTGGGGATATTTTATATTTTGGTGTTAGTGGCCTTCCTCTCACTATTGATCCTATCGATGCTACGGATGGGGTAGATCTAGACTTCATTAGTCAAGTTACTGAAGGGCTATTTGATATTGATGAGAATTCAGAAATAATTGGAAATCTTGCAAAAGAATATGAGGTGAGCCCTGATGGGTTAAACATTACTTGCCCACTTAGACAGGGTGTAAAATTCCATGATGGAATGCCATTTAATGCTACAGCTGTTAAATGGAACTTCGACAGAACATATAGACTTATTGATGAAATATGGTATTCATGGCTATGGTTACTCCCTGATGGTAGACATATTATTAATGAAACCCAAAAATTAGACGATTACACTGTGAAATTTATATTGAATGCTCCATATGGTCCTTTCATTAATTTACTCGCATCAGTTTGGTCGAATATAGTATCCCCTACAGCTACACCTGCAGATCGTTTTATTGGTGGAGAAAATGACGAGACTGAATATCTTATAGGGACAGGACCTTTTATAATTGATTCTTTTGGGGAGAATAACATTATATTGTCTGCCAATCCACATTACTGGGGTGGCAAACCAAAAATCGATAAATTAATTTTCCTTGAACTAACTAGATCTCAGGAAAAGGCATTATTATCGGGTGAAGTTCATCTGGTACAACGTGCTGGATTCAATGAATCAACACTCAATTTCTTCAGAAGTAATCGTTTGTTTAATGTATCAGATCCAATACCTCTTCCATATCTTGAGACCATCGTAATGAACAACAAATTGATTAACTATACCATTAGAAAAGCTATCTCCTATGCTATTAATTATTCTAACTATCTATATTCCTCTGCGTATGTTAATGCAAAAGGCCCTATTCCAGAAGGTATCTTATATCATAATATAACAGATATCAATGTGCCTTATTACAACCTTACATTTGCTAGAAAAATTCTAAAAGATAATTTAGGCAGTAAAAATCCTCAGATAGCAAGTTTACCCCTAGATAATAATAGTGCTTGGGAAAAGCTAACTGCTGAATCACCTATCGCGACTTATAATTTTTCAAGCCTTATGCACCCCAAAATATGGGGATATGGGGTTCGAATTACTGAAGACCTTAAACAGATTGGAATAAAAGTAGAACCTATTAATATAACTTTTACACAATGGCTTTATCAAGCCGAGGATATAGATGGTGATCATAGAAATGAGGTTGAACTTGGTTATAATTTCTGGTACGCGGATTATAACGACCCTAGCGACTTTATTAATGAATGGTTTACAAATAAGAAAATTGGGTATAACATGGGACAAGTGAATGATACACAACTACAAGAATTGATGGAAGAAGCTTTAATTGAAACAGATCCCATTGTTAGAAGACAATTATATTATCAAATTCAAAAACGTCTTATTGAAGATGTTTGTCCACATGTGTGGCTTCATTCTTGGATACGTTGGGATGTGCATGTATCTAATTTAAGAGGTTGGCATCCCTACCCATATAAAATCATGTTTAAATCTGTTTATTTTGTTTAAGGTAGAATTAATTTAAAACTCAATGTAATTTATAAAATAAATAAATTTTAGCTAATTTCTAATCACTATGAAGTTCTAAACCAAATCCAGAATCCAGAAGATAATATGACAGATTATAATTATTTATAGTAGGAAAATCAGAAGAAATAAGCCATGTCTTTAGACCTTGGAAAGATATATTAAATCCCTCCTGAGGTAAAATCACACCCATAGGTAAAAAAGGGAAAAAAAAACATGCTCCAATATTTGCAGTATTGTCTTTATAAAAAAGAGACAGCTCCCCATTAGTTATCACAGCAGTTCCGGTTATATTTGCGCCCATCTCTTTATATTGATAGATTTCAATATTCATATAACCACCTGTACTTATAAGCGACCAATTACTATTTTGAGTATATTCCACATTATGTGATTTTAACTCCAAATCTCCGTTATTTGTTATTCCAGTTATGTTTCCTTGGATTGAGCTGCATACGAAATCATAATATATGTTTCCATTAGAGACATTCGTTAATAAATTCCCAATTGAAACCGCATATGGAACTATAATTTCAAAGTCTCCTTCGTCTAGATTAGTTAAAAGATCAAAAACAATATCTTTTCTGAGATTTACAATTATACTAACATCTTTAATTAACCACAATGATGGATTAAACCAATCATCCGATACTATCTCTAATATGAAATTTACTGGAGAACTTGCATTGTACCATAAGATGTTCAAGTAGTCATCACATGATTTCTTTTCTAAATTTTTCCCTCTCAACTCAATATTTACCTCTATTAACACATAATAATCCACCGGTGGATCCTTATATCGTATTTCTATATTACCTTCATCAGCATTAATATATAATTTTTCGATTGGAAATGGTGAACTTGGCTGATAAATAAAACTATAAAATTCGTTAATAGTACTGTATGATGAGAGATGGATCGAAATTATTTGAATTGGGATAAAAATGATAAGACTACACCCAATAATGACTATTAAAATAATACCAATAATTCTCTTTTTTAACATGATCTAGTTGATTGAATAAGGTTCATGAATTTTACATTTATATCAATAAGAGAATATTATATTTAAATTAATCTAAAGAAATTTATAGCCCTTAGAATCGTTAGTGAGTCTAAGTTTATTCAAACAGTTATTTTAAATATTAAAACCATCATCAAAGATGTCATACTCATCATCTATCTCTGCTTCGATGTCAAATCGTTTCTTCTCTTCTTCTTTCTTTTCTTTTCTAAATTCCCTGCGATCTTTACGAGTAAGCTCATCATATCTTTTAATATAAACTTTTTCATATTTATCTCTCAAGGCTTCAACATCTTTTATGTGACCAATCTTATCTTCTAATCCATCTTCAAAAAAATAATTTTTCTTAAACTTTTTTGCTGGGATCCCTACATAAATCCATCCTTTTTCCAACACTTGTCCAACTGTAGTCACTGAATTAGCAGCAAGCATACAATTGTGTTTTATATGAGTGCCAGGCATGACTATGGCATGAGAACCAATCCTCACATGGTCATCTATAATAGTCTTCCGAATAATTAATAAATTGCCAATAATTACAGCTGATTGGATAATAGCTCCCTGTCCAACTACAACATCCTTACCAAAGTCTATGAATTCTGTATCAACCCATCCTTCAAATAAAGAATTAGACATCTTGGTCTTTACACCAAACATCTTAAAGCAAAGATTATCTAAAAGCCCCGGGAAAGGAAACCTGTGAGCAAGCCAAATAGGCCACCTCTTAATTGTATTTCGAATGCTCCAGTATCTGTAATCTCTATCCTCTGGAATTCGTAAGAAAACTCCTTCTCTTGGTTTATGGATAGCATTAACAATAACTAATAAAATCTTCGCAAATATTATTCCGGCAAATACAAGAGTTACATACATTAAGACCGCCAATAATGGAAGATAAGTATAAAAATGAACAGGACGCTCATAACTCCATAAAAAGCGCCAATAAACCCAGAATTCTAGTAATATAGGAATTAGACTTATCCATATGAGGAATATGTAAAAAATAAGATATCTCTTTTTAACTAAGATCGTGGGAGTGAAGGGACCAACCCTCATAGTATTTGGAACGCTCATTTTTCTTTTACCTCTTCATCTGTTTTAATTAATTGCTTTTTATCGTCATCAATATTAACCTCATGCGAAACTGTAAATTTCATTGCTTCATCTACTTGGCGTTTTATAAGAATATCTCTCCTCTCCTCAGC
>CP070831.1:2935987-2945836 GCA_020344955.1 Promethearchaeota archaeon
AAAATAATATTCCCTATAGGATATTCATGTTCGGTGATAAGAAAAAAAAGAAAACCAGCAAACCAAAACGCAAAGAAGAATATAAACTGTAATTTATATTGTTTAAGTTTAAGGTGTATTATTATAAACACATTTGCAATATTCATAACATTAGATAAAATATTTTGAAATAAAAAAGATTTGATCTTAAAAAGCTTAAAAATTGTGAAGCAAAAAAAAGGATTAAGTAAAATTATTCAGATAGTGTTTTCTTCTCTTTTACTGCAAAATAGTAAGCAATCGCAATCCCAATAACCATAAAAAAAATAAGTCCAATCCCGAGGCCAATTAAAACATCCAACCAAAAGAAGTTTATAAGAAAGTCGTAAAACGGATACCCTGGTTGATTATCTGATAATAATTTATAATGAATTGCTGTAATTATTATGATTCCAAAAAGCGCACATACAATAAAAAATATCGTTCTAAACGCTTTCCTTGATTTTGAAATTTTATTTTCCAAGAATGCCATTTCAATATTCTCTTACTATTAAAACTAGATAAAAAATTTCAATATAAAAATGATTTGATATAATGGTTTAAATTCTTGAGATTCCTACAAAATACTAAACCAGATAATTGCAAATTACATCTTTAAAAAATGACATTCTTTGAGGAAAGACGAGCACCTGATATCTCTAAAGCAGATGTTATCGATTCTTTGTATATCTTTTTCCCTGATATAAGTGAAGAGGATATTCGGTTCTTTTACCATGGAACTTATAATGTTTATGAGGTGAAAAATCAATTCATTTTCCGAATCCCTGATAAACACTTTCGAAACTTTAATGGTGTTAGGCTTATTCAAAATGAGGTTAAAATGTTATATCACATTCAAAAATATGTATCTGTATCCATCCCTGAGCCAATCTATATCTCTCTAGAGAAAGATTGCCCACTTATAGGATACAAAAAAATTGAAGGAAGTCCCCTATCGAGATGTTTTTATAAAGCTTCAAAAGATCAAAGAATTAAAATTGCTAAAGAAATTGGTTTATTTCTCTCTGAATTACATTCAAATGATTTATTTCAAGAAGCTTTGAAGAATAAAATAGTAGATAATGTATTTTCTTGTAAAAAATATAAGAAAGATTGGCAAAAATTTCTTGAAGAAGTCCAAACAACAGTGTTTCATATGTTGAATTCAGCTCAAAGAAAATGGATAACTAATCTTTTTGATAAATTTTTAAATAATGAAAAAAATTTCGATTTTAAATACACTATTATACATGGAGATTTTGATATTTCCAATATAATCGTTAATCCTAAGACTTTTAAAA
The DNA here is from genome assembly GCA_020344955.1 of Promethearchaeota archaeon. Lineage (GTDB taxonomy): Archaea > Asgardarchaeota > Lokiarchaeia > Sigyniarchaeales > SOKP01 > Loki-b32. The sequence goes on from CP070831.1 coordinate 2,937,307, forward strand.
TAACTGGAATTGTAGATTTTGAAGAATCAAGGATATATGATCCTGCTGCAGATTTTCTTTTCTATGATGAAGGTGATGCTTTTGTAAGAAGTATCTTTTCATCCTACACTAGAAAAATTGATGATAACTTCGAAGAACGAATGAAATTTTTATATGGATGGTCATTTTTAGCATATATCAAGTTTGGAATAGAACATAACCTTTCTGACATGATAGAAGCAGGATTTCAATTACTTAAAATAAAAATGGAAAAATTTCCAACTTAAATTATAAAGTAGTTTCAAGATTTCTTCTTTCGAACAATATAATCAAAATAGGCATCTTGCATTACTCTCTCATCAAATTTCTTTTTAAATATTCTTTTTTCTTTATATAATATCTCTATTTCTAGATCATCAAAAAAACCATCAGATTCTTCATCTGTGAAAAAAGTGTGCCGAATTTCTTCATCCCCTTCAATTTGTAAATATTCTCCTGGATTTTGCTCTTCCCCTTCATTGCTAAATTCTGAATCCAATGACAAGAAATTAACAAAACAAAGACCTCCTGGTTTTAAAACCCGAATCATTTCATTTACACCTTTTTTAATATCGATTTTATTCATATGAAAAATTGTATTCCAAGAATATACATGTCCAAAATAATCGGATTCAAATGGTATTGAACGCATATCTCCTATTCTCATATGGAGGTCTAATTTATTTTGTTTAGCATAATCCTGTGCCATCTGTAGTCTCTCCTCTGAATTTTCTATACCAATAGTATCGAATCCTAATAGTACAAAAAGAGCTTGTTTTGGACTAGGTCCACCTGAACCACAATCTAGAATTGGTCCATTAATATCCGTTTCTGAAATATAATTTAGAAAATTATAGAATGGAGCAGGATATAATAACTCTTTTGGGATTTTCATAAAATTCTAAAATAAATATCATTAAAAAACTCATCTAATTCCATGACTAAGATTTAAAATATTGTAATTCAAATTTAAAAAATAAAAAAAAGTTATTGGTTATCGTTTTTTATTGATTTTAAGTATTATTAAGAAAATTACCCCTGTAGATAATAATAATCCTGGACCTATAACCAGGGAAATTGTTCCAGAACTACTCGCTATGAATGGATCTAAGACATCGTACAAAGAAATATATAAACCAGACTTTACTGCAATAAATCTCCCATCTGCAGAGATATCAAGTGAAATTTCTGTCTGTGCAGGTACATTTAACTCTAATTTTGGTGTAGTTTCAGACGTGTTGAAAAATAAAACTTTATTAAAACGACTACTAGTAAAATTTTGAGCTCCTGCTGCAAAATATAAGCCATTATAAGAAATAGCAACAGATTTTCCTTGTTCTGCATATGAATTATAAACCCATTCTGGTTGAGAACTCGATCGATTAAAAAAATGTAATCTACTAAGGCTACTAACAGCCACTAAATATTCCCCATCTCCAGAGATATCAATCCCTCTAAAATATCCTATACTAGTTGATATATTCCATTCAGGGATTGAACTTGTATGATTAAAAAAATAGATATATCCATCATAGCTACTTGCTGCCATATAAAAACCATTATCTGAAATTGTTACCCTGATAATATCCATACTGCTAGCAGAATGCTTCCATAAAAAGTCCAAATTTGTTCCATTTAATAATATTACTTCATTACTTGCCCCTACAATAACATATTTTCCATCAGAAGAAATGTCTAAGGTATAAATTGAGGCATTTGTGAGATAAGTGTGTAAAGGGGTGAATGTAGATTTGCTAAATTGATAGTTTAGATTTGTATTGTTGAATAAAAAAATACCTTGATCTTCTCCCCCTGCTACAACGAAGTTACCATCACTAGAAATGTCTACTATATGCATCATATTATTTACGCTATAATACCAGAAAGGGTAAATATTATTAGTGTAATCTAATGTTTTAAAACAATAAATCGTTCCATTCCCCGTGCATGCCACTGCTAGACTTCCATCAGATGAAATTGAAACTGAATGAATAACATAATCTGTTTCATAAATCCAAATTGGAGTAGATTGATTCCTATGGAAAAAGTAGATTTTATTAACATTTCCTGCAATAATATAGTTGCCATCATCAGAGATTTCAATATCCTTAGAACCAGTACTAATGCTTGTGCTTTGAATTTCATATCTCCATGATCCTCCATTTATTTGACAATAAGTTAACGGGACAATCGATATGAAAATAATTTGAAGGTACAGAAAAATTAATAAAGCAATCTTATAGACTCTGTTCATTATATTCTCATTTTTTGTCTTTCGAATTTAGAGATTTAATTTATATTAATTAAGATATATCAGCTTATAAATTAATGTTTTGATTCTTTTTAAGCCATTTTGGGATTCGAAAATCATTAATTGTAATACAAATCCCACGTTCCCAGTCTGGATAAGGTTTTATATCCAAAACCGGAGTAGTATCATAAGCATCAAGACCTTTAACCCAGAGAACATTTTTTTTACGTTTTATTAATTCTACTAAAGTTAAACCAATAGGATTCGGATGAATTGGTGCCCTCGTCGCAAAAATACCAACAGGTTTGGAATCAAGTTTTTTTCCAGGATGATGTAAATAGCTTGTATCCTTAATTTTATCCATCCAGAAGATAATATAAATATGAGAGAAATCTTCAATTCCTTCCAATGCCTTAGTTAAACTTTCATGAATTACTATCTTTGAAATGAGGCTCCTATCCTTATCATCTTCGTCAACGGATCGCCTTTCTACATACCCAATTGGCTTAATTTGGAATTCTTTCATATTCATATGACTTTTTTTTAATTAGGAAATTAGAAATCTTACTCATTCTTTTCAAGTACAATGAGATCTCCATCCCATTCAGGAATAAATAACTCCTTATTATAATAATCCATACTGCAAATTTTAGGGAGGTTTATTTTAAAAGGATCTGTTTCATTTACAGAATTTCTTAATGAGGGAGTATAATTGGGCGTTCCAGCAATTGTTGATATAATTCTCTTCTTTTTTTTCCTTTCTATCATTCTAACAACATGATTATGTGTATCACCAACAAAAATGTTCCCTAATTCATCCAATGAAATTGACCATGGCCCATCAAACTGCTCATTTATATCGGAACCAAATGTAGCTTTCCTAGCTAATCCTCCGTCACCAGAATAACCAGGTTCTCCTGTACCAGCGATGAGGTAAACCATCTGTTCTTCAATGTCAATCATTCTAACTGCATAATTCCTGCTATCAAGTATATATAAATTGTTGTCTGGTCCTAATCTTATATCATAAATCCAATTAAATTGGACATTATCAAAATTAACTGGTTCTTTTTGAAAGCCTGGTTTTCCATTACCTAGAACTTTTTTTTTCTGACCTTTTGAATCAAATTGCCATATACGACATCCTGTAATTTCATTTATCCATATATTGCCCTCTTTATCAAATACACAATTTCCGATATTCTTTACACCAAATTCATTCATATCTATAAATAAATCCCCTTTCTTTTCACCAGGAAATAACTTATAGATCTTGTTATTTCCTCTACTTGAGATTATGAGAGATTTATCTTTAGGAGATTTTGATATATACATAGGATTTTTTAAGTCGAAAGGAATATGAATACTACTTAAATTTGGATTTGTAGAACCACCAGTCCAAGGAAACTCATTATTCTTGGTAAATTGACCAAGCCAATGATTATCGTGTCGTATAGCATAGTAATTTCCTTCATAATCATGAAAACCGAATTGAGCATATCCATGGTTCCAACTTATATCTTCTGTAAAATTAAAGATAAATTTAATTTTCCATTCCATAAGAACCCCTCTTAATCAATATTATATTAAATCTAATATAAAAAGGTTTAAGTTCTTTTGTGTCAATATTTATGATGGTGAGTAATTAATCAAAATAAAAGGGTTAAAAAAATTAAAAGAAAAATTACCAAATTATCAAGGAAAAAGACTTACTAAAATTATATTAGTTATCCTTATTATATTCATAAGTTCTATAGCATTTCAATTAATTGCTGATTCATTACCAAGAATTTTCAGTAATATAGCGATTTTACAGGTTATAGCTCCACTAACTCCTATATTCGGTTCATTAGCTGTAGTGATAATTGGGTTTATTTTGGTCTATTCTTTCTGGAGAAATCGAGATAACTATTTGAAAAAATATGGTGAATTAGCGTATCAGAAAGCATTTAAATTTGTAATAACTGGCGTACCAATGGTTATTACTGTAGTTATTCATAGTTTTTTCCCTAGTGACTTTATTATCCCTTACCCTAATAGTCAAAATCTTTGTTGGTATTTAGGAACTCCAATTCTGGATATAATTTTCGGTTTTTCTATAGTAATGTTGTATATTAGAACAGCATTATGCATAGTTTTTGTAGGTTTAGGAATGGCTGTTGTTCGTAGAGCGATAATGATTTTTGGAATCGATTATATGGGTTTAGTCTATATTTATTACCCAGAAGAATCTACTCTCCAGGATCATGAGATTTACTCTATATTACGTCATCCAACTTATCACACTTTAATTTTATTTAGTATTGGAAGTATGTTTTTACGATTTACAATTTATTCATTGATATATTTTTTAATTTTTATAATAGGAATTAATTTACATTTAAAATTTGTTGAAGAAAAGGAATTAATTCAGAGATTTGGGGATCAATACATAAAATATAAAAAAAATGTCCCTGCTTTTCTTGTAAGAGCTAAAGATATAAAGAAATATTTCTCTATTATCTTTCGGAAATCAACTACTAAATAAAATAGAAAAAATATGAATGAAATGCTTTAAGGATTATAATCAGGAGTTTTAACTCCGAGTTCTTCAAATAAAGGAGTTAAGAAAAGGTCATAAAACTCTTTTATTGGCAATAGCTTCCCTAAATATACATGTAAAAATTCCTGAATTTCATATTTAATTTTATCAAGCTCAATAAAGTCATATTCTTGTTCAATTTCGATCTTATTTAAATTTAGAGGAGTTAATTGCTTAACTATTAAATATCTCATAAATTGAGTAAAAGTACTTTCAATTAGAGCTTCTTCTGTTTCATCAATTTCATAAACTTCATGAGCGACTTTATTTCTTAAATCATTTACATTTTTAGTCAAAATTTCCAGGTTTTTAGGTAAATTCAATTCCTCGATTTTTTGAGCAACAGATTTATTAGTATAATCCTCAACTTGAGAATCCAGATAATCTACTAACGTAGAATAAAAATGTATTAAAAATTTGAATGAATCAACTGATTTATCTTCTTTCCATTTCTTATAAGAAGTACCCCATTGTTCAAAATTTACTTCATCTAAAGCATTTTTGATAAGTTTCTTTATATTATCTGCTTTTTCTATGAAATAATCTGAATAATCCATATAGGGTTTCTCTGTTGAGTTAAACTGATATTTATATACCTTCCCAAATTCCTTAATGGAGCCTAATTTTTTTATAAGAGAGGGATCTTCTAATATTTCCTTTCTGCCAACCTCTGCCGCAAATTTCATGAGATATCCGCATTGAGGACAATATGTTACTAATGAACCCCTTAATGATGTAAATGGTTTTAGCTCAAGCTGATGATTACCATTTGGAAATTCTATAAGTTCCCCTTTAGTTACTACATGATCGAAACCTGTTTTTTCATACAGAAATGATTCTGGAATAAATTTAAAACTACAAACGGGACAATTCACCTTCTCTCGCTTTTTTTTCATGCTATCTCGCTATGTCAATTTAATTGAATTAAGAAACCAAGTAGGAAATAATAAAGCCTTATATTTTAGGTTTATTGAAAATTATCCTTGAAAAGCTATTTATTATCATCTATTATCCTAATAAGATAATTGTGTTTTGAAGAAAATAATATTGGAATTAAGTGAAATTCATAAAATTGTTCAAATTTTATAATTATGGTTAATTAGAATTGGAATCTACACAGAAAATCCTCAATAAATGCTCATATGGAAAATGGTAAAAATAATAAAAAAAAATTAAGAAGAAATTTAAGGATTTCAAATAATTTCTTCTTTTCTTATGTTTTCCTCCTATTTTTTAATATACGTTTTACTACTTATATATAATTATTTCTGTTTTTGGATTTGATTTAAAAAAAATTTATGCAACAATATTTAAAGGATACTCAAAGCTACTCACTGATCCAGGAGGTGAAATGATACCCCAATAATCCACAAAAATTCTCCAATGATTCAAACCATCTCCTTGGTAAGGTCGTTTTACCCAGAATTCCCATCTTAAAATGTATTCTCCTCCTTCTGTAAAATAGCCTGGTCCAAATATGTGATACCAAAATGTTGTTTTTGCAATGATTTCTTTATCCTCTTTAGGAACTGGAACATCATATCTTTGTAAATCAATTTCCACATTGTTAATAAAGAGTCTATATTTGTATGGCCATTTAGGCGCCCAATCATTTTCTATTTCTATCCACCATGTTTGCCAGCCTATTCTAAAATATAGGTTCTCAGAAGATGAAAATTCCCAATCTTGATAGACGTAATAATAGTTCCCCGGAGGATGTTCTTCCCAATATCCAAACCACCAAGGCATTAATAAATTTTCTTCCGGATTTAGGTCCTGTACGAAAGGTGGAGGCGATGCTTGAGCTGCTGGTAAAATACCGAGGATTAAAATTACAAATGTTGTTATGATTGCTAATTTTGCTATCAATCCTTTTTTATTCATTAAATTCACGCTTATACTTTTTGATTGGATAGATCCTGATAGATCTAACTTAAAACTAGATACATGTACTATTTAAGAATATCTCTACTATTTACTAGCAAAATTCAAATTCTACACCTATTTTATTCAACCTACTAGCAAATTTTTGAAATTAAAGGTAATAATATTTATGTACAGATTAACTCTTATACCTCAGAATTTTTTATTTTGATTGTTAACTATATAAATCTAATCAATAAAATTTTTGATTTTTAAACTTTAAAAACCCTTTAAAAATGATTTGGAACACAAGAATTACAAAACTGACTGGTATTCAATATCCAATAATAATGGGTGCTTTTGTTGGATTAGGCAGAGCTGAATTTGCAGCATCGTTTTCAAATGCGGGAGGATTAGGAATTCTCACAGCTGTCAATTTTAAAACAACTGAAGAATTCCAAGCTGAAATTGACAAGATGAAAAAGTTGACAAACAAATCTTATGGAGTTAACTTTTCAATTATGCCTCCAGAAATAAGAGAAAGAACTGGAAGAGGGAGGTCAGAAGATTCTTATCTTGAATTTGTAGATATTGCAATTGATGCAGGTATTAAAGTTTTTACCACATCCGCATATAAAGCAGCAAAAATTGGGAAGAAGTTGTATGATGCGGGATGCTACTGGTTTCATAAATGCGCTACTATGAAACATGCTTTATCCGCTGAAAAGGATGGCGCTGATGCTGTGACTATTGTTGGTTTAGAAGGTACAGGTTTTAAAAACCCACTTCAAAATTCTACACTTGTAAATATGACTATGGCAAGAAAATTATTAAAAATCCCTATTATCGCAGCTGGGGGAATTGGTGATGCTAGAGGTTTCCTTGCCGCTCTTGCTATGGGTGCTGATGCTGTATGTTTTGGAACTGCAATAATCCCAACTAAGGAAAGCCCTGCCTCTAATTCATGGAAAGAAGCACTATTAAAACAAGATATCTTTGATGAAAAATTCCACAAGAAAATTTTTCAATTCCGGCTAAAAGATTCTGCTATAGGTTCTATGGCTGCTGGTCATTGTGATGAAATTATCTCTATAAAAGAATTTATTGATAAAATTATTACAAATGCCGAAAAAATCCTAAAAGGTTGGGGTTACCAAACTAATGAGTTTACTACATTTTAATAGAATTGAAATTGACTATAAGTGAAAAAAGTATGGATAAGAGAGGGAAAAGAATAGTTTACTTAAGTAAATGTTTACTTAATCAAAACTTACGATTTCCTGGGATTGCTGTCGAAAGTGGAGCCATTGCTGAGCTTTTAATTCCTTTAATAAACAAGGGGGTCGGAATAGAACCATTACCATGTCTAGAGAGACTAGGTTGGGGTGGTGTGGGGAGAAAATCTTTTTATAAATACTTTCCAGTGGTCACCAAAAATATAGGCTCCAGAAAATTTCCCTTAATCAAATTTTTCTTAAGAATTTGGTTAAGAAATTTTAAGAAACTCTGCAAGAAAGAAGCAAAAAAGATTGTTAAACAAATGTTAGATTATGATAGATCTGGATATTCAATTAAGGGGATTATTACTACTAATGATAGTCCAACATGTGGTTATACAAAAACTATAAATTTCATAGAAATTACTTCAAAATTTAAGGAATTAGGTATAAAAGATGAATTTGAAAATCCTACTCTCGAAAAAATGAAAAATATTATTCCTAGTCTATGTGAGAAAGGATCTGGCTATTTTACAACAGAGCTTGTAAGGCAATTAAAAAACAATAAGCTTAAGATTGATATTATTGGATTTAATATCT
>CP070831.1:2945936-2954676 GCA_020344955.1 Promethearchaeota archaeon
AATTTGGTCAATCATATTATGCGTTGTGTGATTCTCGGGTAATAATATTGTAGATTGAAACCATTTCGGTTTAGCTCCTGTACAAACAACATCATTAACATTCACAATTACAGCATAGTAGCCAATCTCATCAGTTGTGAAAGTAATTGGATCAGTCTTTACTACTAAATTATTCTCACCAGGAATATCAATAACTGCAGCATCTTCACCTATTTTTGAACCCATTATTACTCTACTATCTTTTAATTCTATTTCTGATAGTAGGTGAGCTAAATAATCATGTTTAAGCTTTCCAAGTGCAAATTTTTCATTAGATCTTTTCATTATAATATCAATATAATAAGAGAAAGTAATTATTTAAATTTTGGAGTTATTCCTTGAAAAATTTAAGAAACTCGTTTGAGATTTTTATGTTTTAATAAAATACCAATTATTTCAAGTTTAACAATCATAGTATAAATTAAACCCTAAAATTTAAAATTTATTCCTTCCTTGAGAATAGTAAAGTTTATACTATACTAAAAATAAATAATCTGAGTAAAATGGGATTTGGCAAAGCATTTGTATTTAGTATTCTTGCCTTTGTTGGTTTAAATTTTGTCTTTACAATAATTTATTATGCAATCGGACCAGGTTTTAATTCTTTGTTTACCACCATTCAAACCTCGCCACTAATGATTTTATATTATTTATTTGGCTCAATTATTGCTGCACCTTCCACAATTTTAGATTGGGTGATTGCCCAACCATTCCTACTTAGTATTAATGACAATTTGGTATTAGGATTAGGATATTTAGCTGCTCTTATAATCGCGGCAATTCTTGCTGGTAGATTTGGAGACAATAAAGGACAATGTTTTGGAGGATGGTTTTTAACGGTTTTTATTAGTACAATTTTAGTGATTCTTGGTGCTTTTATAGATCCAACATTTCAATCAACTTTACTGACATTATATGGATGGCCTACATTCGATGTATTACTAATTTATGCCATAATATTCGCTGTTATAAATATTATTTTCTATGGTTTCTTCGCTTTACTTCTCTCTAAAACAGAGTATTACTAATTTAAAATTTGGATTTAATTTTTTTAGAATTCTTTTCTTTAATTTAAAGATATTAATCTAAAAATTTGTTTTATTTTTATAATTAAATTGTAATTTTTTATTAGAAGGGAAACAAAATTTTCAATCTTACATTGGATTTCGCCTTTAATTTTCTATTTTTATATAATACTTTAGAATTTTGCATTCCTTCTGCTCTTCTTTCTTATTTCCTGTTGAAAAATTTTACCTATTTCATTCAAAAATATATATTAATAGGTTAATAGATCTTCAGCTCTGAAATTAATATAAGTAAAATAATAGTAATAGTAAATTTCAAGGAAGAAGGTCATTATTAGAATGAGTTCGGGAAAAATAGAACAAAATTATTTTAAAAATATTGAAAATGATTCAATCTTCAACGAATTTAATATTTTTACTGATAATTTCATACAAAAAAGTCATTTTTCTGAATCAAAATCATGTGAAGAAAATGTTTGTAAGGATTTTGATTTCCAGACAAAACAACACCTTAATGGAGATATGGATGATCATCTAAATATTATACAAAAAATTGATTTTATTTTAAAAAATTCTCATGATCTAACTCAAAAACAGAAGGAGGAATATTGTATTAACCAACGATTTTATATGAAATTATATTTGAAAAGAATTTCTAATAAAATATAAAGAGAACCTTATTCTTGGATTACATAGGAGAGATGTTTCGTGATTTTAAGAATTCTATATAATCACATAATAACGAAATACTCTTTGCAGCATTTTTAAAAGATAAAAAATATAGAACTCTTTTTTTATGTAATAATTTTTTAGCAGAATTAAATCTTATAGCAAGATCTTTATCATCAGCAATATTAGGTAAACAAAATGCAAATGGTTTATAAGTACTATCACGGATATTAATCATCCTACTAAATACGTGGCGATATATATGATCGGGCCAAAGTGGAACAATTATTATATCGATTTTGGGATCTTTTGCTACAATATCTATACATTTAGTGAAAACATCTAAAATAAACCCAGAAGCTCCCAAATCAATAGGATTTTTAATGCTTACATTAATATCTGGTAATATTTTAGCAATTTTTAATTGAGATTCAGATGATAATTCAGGAATTTGCAGATTTTGATTAGAAAATAAATCTGTTACGTTAACAGAAGCACCTCCTCCTGGAGTAATGATGCCTATATTTCTTCCTTTTGGAGTATAGTTAGGATATAATAATTCGAAAGTTTTGATTGTATTCCAGAATTCTTCATTATCCCTAACAAGAACCGTTCCAGTTTGCCTTGCCATTGATTTCCATAACTTATTATTTGTGGATAATGCCCCTGTATGTGAAAACGCGGCTCGTGAGCCTTCTTTAGTATAGCCACCTTTCCATAATATTACAGGTTTAACCTGTGTAGTTTTTTGAAGTTCTAAAAACAAATCATAAGTTCTTGCTGATCCAGATGATTCCAAATATGCAACAATTAGAGTTGTATCTGAGTTTTGACGATAATATTTTAAAAAATCTACACAATTTAAATCAATTTGATTTCCAAAACTAATACCATAATGAAATCTAATATCACGCTTATAACCCACATCAACTAATTGGGTTAAATGCCCTCCAGATTGCGACATGAAAGATACTCCTCCGTGATTCCCTTTTTGAGAAGAAAATATCATAGCCATGCCTAATTCTGCATTTAAAGGCCCTAAGCAATTAGGACCAATCAATCTTGTTTTTGTTCCTTTTATAATTGTTAATAGTTCTTCTTCCATTTTTTTTCCTTTTATTTCTCCCGTCTCAGAGAATCCAGAAGCAAAAATAATTACCCATTTTATCCTCTTTTCTACACATTCTTTCAATGCATCAGCGATATAATTTGTCTTCAATGAAATATATGCTGTATCAATAGAATATGGGACATCTAAGACAGAAGGATAGCACTTCCAATCCAATATCCTATCGTGTTTTGGATTTATAGGATAAAAAGTACTAGCCCATATTGAATTTTTAAATGCGGGTAAATACATCATTGAACCTAATCTTGAACTCTCTGAAGCCCCTATAAATGCAATATGCTTAGGATAAAACAATGAGTCAAAATCTTCTTCAAAATCTTTTTGATCCTTAACCATTAACTAATTAAATATAAATATTTTTTAAAAATTTTCTAAAAAGCATCTTTAGAAACTAAATCTAGATTATTTAGGTCAGAATTATTATAATTTAGAAAAAACTAAATTTTTAATTCAATTTACAATTAGACTAAACATACTTATACACAGAAAAAAATACTATATTTGGAGAAAATAAGATGGCAAGACCAAGTCCACTAGAAATATATGCGCTCTTGGATAAGAGCAATTGTAAGGAATGTGGATATGACACATGCATGGCGTTTGCAACCGATATCCTTGAAAGAAAAGTGAGAGTACAAGACTGCACTCATTTAATGCAAGATCCTAAACAAATGAAGAATAGAGAGAAACTCGTTCAACTTATAACCCCACCTCAAAAAGCTGTTACTGTTGGAATTGGTGAACGAGCAGTAACAGTTGGAGGAGAAGAAATATTAATGCGTCATCAACTCACATTTTATAATCAAACGGCAATTTTTATTGAAATTGCAGACGATGATGCAGATTTAGAAGAAATTGTGAAATATCTTACAGATCTTAAGATAGAACGAATTGGAGATGTACTTAGGTTAAATGGAATTGCATTAAGAAATGTTTCTGGAGATATTAATCAGTTTAAACTAGCTGCAAAAAAAATTGTTGAAATTTCAGATTTACCAATTATGTTATGCAGTTTTAATGCTGATATTCTTTTAGCAGCAGCAGAAGAGATTAAAGATAGACGGCCTTTACTCTATGCGGTTACAAAAGATACTTGGGAACAGATTGGGAAATTTGCTATTCAAAATAATTTACCTGTTGCAATAGCATCTAGTAATTTAGATGAATTAGTATCATTAAGTGCAACTCTACAGAAATTTGGTGTGAAAGATATTATCTTAGATTCGGGAACATATTATGGTCCAGGAAATCTTTCTGTGACATATGATAAGATTATGCAACTAAGAACCGCAGCAATAAACAAAGAAGATAAGAATGCAGGTTGGCCAATTATGGGGGTTCCTGCAGCTTATTGGAGTCAAGTAAAGATTGGAGATGATAAGGAGCTTTGGGAACACCAATATCAAGAAGTGATAATGGGGGCTATAATGGAGTCTATAGATACAAATTTAATAGTATTACACACAGGCCAAAAGAAAGAAGAAATCTGGGCGCTTTTAGCTTTAATGACATTAAGACAAAGTGTATTTTCAGATCCGAGAATTTACCCTGCTGTAGATCCAGGTATTTATAAAATTGGAGAACCTGATGGTATGGCTCCAATTTTTGTTACAAGTAATTATAGAATGACAAAAATCCCTGTTGAACAAGATTTACAGGGATCAAATTTGAATTGCTGGCTTCTAGTGGTTGATACTGAAGGTATAGGAATTGAAAGTGCTGTTGCTGGGGGACAGTTTAATGCTGGTGGAATAGCAGAAGCAGCAAAAGAATTTGGAGCTTTTGATAAAGTCAACCATAGAATTCTTGTCATTCCAGGTATGGCTGCTCGTTTAAGCGGAGCTTTAGAGGATGAAGCAGATGCATTTGTAGTTGTAGGACCTAGAGATAGTTCTGGAATCCCTAAGTTTATGGATACTCAGTGGAAACCAGAGGAATTTATGAAAGAATATGCATCTTGGTCAAAAGAATAAAAGAATAGAAAATTTTTTATTTTTTTCTCTTTTTTTAGTGATATCCAAAATTTGAATTTCTTTTTTAAGTTAAAGATAATATTAAATCATCAGTTAATTCACTAACAGATCTTAGAATTATTGCTTTTCCTTTCTTAATGGCTTTTAATTGCTGGGATGAATGGTTTCCAGTTAAGACTCCTATGAAGGGACAGTTTAAATTATTAGAAAGCATAGCATCTTTGGGATGATCACCAATGACTATTATATAATAACCGGGGTAGTTTTTCTCGAAAATTATTTTTAGTTTTGGGTCTAATTTTCCCAATTCTTTTGTTTCTTCTGTTTCTCCTATAACATAATCAAAATATTTATTTATCTTGAAAATTTCAAGGATTTTTTTTGCCATTTCTTGCTTTTTTGATGTTATTACCCCTAAAATGTAGGATAATTCATATAATTCTTTCAATTTAGATTTAATACCAGGTAATAGCCTTGCTTGATAAATTCCTTTTTTCCCATAATATTCTCTAAAAGCTATTACTAATCTTGAAGGGTTATTCTTTGTGATATAACCAAACATCTCATTTAACGGAGTTCCAATCATAGATTCTATTTCTGAGTTCTCCTTCATAGGTAAGTTAAATTTATTTAACGCGTAATTAAATGAAGCTACAATTCCTTCCTTATTATTAATTAAAGTATTATCAAGGTCGAAACTTAAAATGATATTTTTGTCCATCTCATCCTTCATTTTTTTGAAAACTTCATAATTAATAAAATGTAAAAAATAAAGAAAAGAAAGTTTGTTAAAATTTCTTGTTAAAACTTACTTTATATTATATTTACTAAGTCATATATATTGTTGATAAAGGATCTCCAAAAAATTTCATACCATATACTTCTTCCCAATGATGAAATGGAATTATTTCTGGACCATAAAACCAATCTTTAAAGGCTTCTCCAAAAATCTTTCCATCTCTTAGTGAATCATAGAAAGGTTGATAAAGACTCATTCCTCCAGATCTCGAACATCCTATTACAACTAACGATTGACCACTAAAAAGGTAATGTGTAGCAATATTATTTTTTATCATGAGATTTGTTGAAAAACAAGAGTATAAATTAATAAATAATGGTTGCGGTCCGTTCATAAAAATATTCTGGTATGTTAAAATTCCATCTGTAGGATTCGGGTAATATGGAGAAGTAGTAACCCCAAATTGTTGTTCAGTACCATTACAATGTGCCATTACGTGCACTAACTCATAATTAGCAAATTTAGGATGTGTAATATCTGAAATATTTGAAAGAAAACTCCCTGCATTTGTATAATCATTAGCATTATAAATATAATCTGATTCACATGTAAGATTACTCCCTGTATAAGCAGTAAAATTACTAATCCATTCATCTCTATAAGATGCCCATTCATCATCAATGTAAAGTAAAGCTTTATTGGGTCGATAAGTAGTACCAATTCTTAAATTATGAGTTCTGTTGAAGAAATTGTTTAATGCATTAATTGGATCAAATGCAGCCATATTAATAGTATAAGGACTAATACGAGCGACCCATATTTCTGGAAGTGCATCTGCAGTACCATTATTATGTTCTATATGATTATCTGTAGCACCAACATCATAATAACCATTTAAATTAACATCATTCCAATATCCATCTAAATCCATTAGATAATAATCGCAGGAAAACTGTCGAAGCATATTCCATGAAGTGTCGTTATATTGTGCTTTTGCATAAGGAAGTTTTCCTATTAGTACAACCCCAATTAACCCATTAGAATACCCTGCTATTATGTGATTCTTTAATTGAGTAACATCATTATTAGACCAATTATACACATCTACAGTGTATCCTTGAGTAATAATATCCTGTCTGTATTGTGTAATATTCGAAGATAAGCTGCTATATATTGTTGAATTAACATAAATTCGTACATAATTTGATTGTGTAGGCGGTCTTCCTCCAAAATCAATTAAAGTAAAGGGGATTGTTACTCCAATAAATATAATACATAGTGCTATTACAATAAGATACTTATTTATTTTTTTCATGTTTCATCTTTTTTTCGAATTATGTTAAAGAAATTCTCAAATTTTCTAATAGACATTTGTAATTTTAAATATTTGAGAAATCTATTTTTGATATTAACATAAAGGTTAAAATTAATATATTTAAGCTTTTATTATTGACATAGAATAATTTACAAAAGAGTAAAAACTAGTTTATCTTAAATCCCTTAAATAATTTTAGAAGAAACATTATTTCTTCAGAAGATTCAATAATTCTTCTTAAATCAAGAGGGAAATTGTTTAATCCAACTTCTTTCTTATCTTTAACTCTTTCAATCATTATTTTTATGATTTCTTTATATTTTTTAACTGTAAATCCCTCAGATCCTATTTCAGAAATGACTTTCCAAGCTTTTTCTAATTTACCATTTAAAATACATGATATAGAAGCTAACATATAGCTAAGAACAATGTGAGAAAACCCAATCTTCTTTATATTTGCTGCTCGATAATAATAACGATATAAGTTATTAACCATTTCCCTTAAAAGAAAATCTTTAGCCGTATCAAGCTGCTCATAAAATTTTAAACTCTCTAAAATCAAAGTAGCTGCAGTATAGAATTGTTTGTTTTTCAATCCTTCTTTAGCAATCTTGTTTAAACCCCTGATTATTTGGTTAAAAATACCAAATCTATTAAACTCTAAATCAGCTTCAACCGCAATGTCGTATGCATTCAAATAACTCTCAGTAGATTCATTAATACTTTCAATTTTCCAGAAATTATCTCCAGCTTTGACAAAATGTTTATATGCCATTTCAAAGTTCTTTAATTCCTTAAAAATATTTGCTCCATCAAAAAAATTCAGCGCTGCTTGGTTAAAATCTTCAATTTTATTTGAATAATTACCTGCTAAAACAAAACAAGAAGCGCATTCAATTAAATTATTTTTTACATCTTGATAGCATAATCCAGCTCCTCTATAATATCGAGCTATTTTTTGATAGTTATCTTGTTTTTTTTCTAATCTTTCAGCCAAATTAATATAAGCTCCTGCTTCTTTTTTAGAGAAATTTATATATTGTTCTTGTTTATCCAAAATTTTACAAAGATTTTTTAAAATCTGATAAATTTGAGCGAGTGTTAAATTATCATTCTTTTCTTCAATCTCGCTAACTATATTAGAGAAATATTCTAATCCATCTAGAATAACAGTTTGAGATTTATTATAGTCATCCATTTCTTCATAGCAAGATCCTACTTGCTGGTAAGAAAAAGATAATAAATCATAATAATTATGGAGTTTGGAAATTTCAATAACTTTTTCATAATACTTTATTGCATTTTTGAAATCTGAAAATTTTAAGAATAATTCTGCTATATTTTGAAAATTTTGAGCTAATTTTCTAGTTTCATTAAATTCTTTTAAAAGATCACTCTCTTGTTTTAAAAACTTTATGCTTTTGATAATATTCTTTTTCTCTAATTGGAAATCACCTATTTTCTCACGATAAATATCTGCGATTCTTAAATGCAATTCAGCTATTTCATGTAATTTAGCTTGAAGTTTATAATCTATGATTTGATTTCTATACAACTCAATGATCTTTTTATATAACTCAAGTGCTTTAGCAAAATCAAGATTTTCTATGATTTCTGCAACTGAAAAAAGGATTTCTCCAGCTTCAAAAAATTCCCCTGATTGAGCTATTTCATCAGCAAAATTAATTGAATCTAAAATCATCTCTTTGATGATCTTATTTTTTTCTATTGGATCCTTAATTTCTTTTATTTTTGACTCAAATTTTCTTAACTTATCTAGAAACTCAGTATATTCAATGAATTCTTCTTCCTCAATAATTTTTATATCTCCTCAAGAAAATTAAAGCCTAT
>CP070831.1:2954776-2969661 GCA_020344955.1 Promethearchaeota archaeon
AAATCTTAGATAAAAAATTGAGGTTCCTTACCTTGGAATCTCTAATCCTATAACCAACTATTCATAAATGGTTATTCACAGAAGAGGGTCAAATAATTTCGCATATAATCAATGAAATCTCGGTATTCTGAGCAATGAAATTTTGCACATATATTTAAAAGTGAGTGTTATCTCTAGTTACCTAGTAAATTTGTAAATTATCACACAAATTCACTTCATATTTGATAAATTTACCTTTACCAAAATTATTATTATGTTTTCTTATGCCTGAAAATAATGCTTATGATGCAGAGGATATCAAAGTACTAAAGGGCCTCGAAGGCGTATACTCATCTTCATAGAAAATGAGACATTTGCGCGATTCGCGCTGAGTCGTTAGCGTCGACGCCCAGCAATGTACATAGGGAGTACAGGCAAAACTGGACTCCATCATCTCATATTTGAAGTTTTGGATAATTCTGTAGACGAAGCGATGGGAGGGTACGCTGATGAGATAAAAGTAACACTTCATAAAAATAATTCTGTTCAAGTGTACGATAATGGGCGGGGTATACCAATTGATATCCATCCAGAATATAAAAAACCAGCCCTTGAAGTGATAATGGAATATTTGCATTCTGGAGGTAAATTTGATAGTAAAAGTTATAAAATTTCTGGCGGTTTACATGGAGTAGGATTATCTGTTGTCAATGCCTTAACAGAATGGATGGATGTGGAAGTTTGCCGAGATGGGTACTGTTATAAACAAAAATTCTCTAGAGGGAAAAAAGCATCTGAGCCTGATATAAAAGAAATTAAATCAAAAGAAACCTATACAAAAATCTCATTTTACCCTGATAGTGAAATCTTTGAGTTTGAGCCAAATGAACCTATTTTTAATGATCATACCATAATTTCAAGAATGCGAGAGCTCGCATTTCTTACACCTCATACGAGATTTGAAATCCATAATAAGTTCAATGATGAGAAAGAAGAGTTTCACTATGAAGGAGGAATTAAAGAATTTATTTCATATTTGAATAAAGATAAACAACCCTTGCATAATGATATAATTTATATATCAGATTCTATGAAGGATGAGGATGGAGAGACAATAATTTGCGATTTAGCCATGCAGTATAATCAAGGCTATCAAACAAACATTCTATCATATGCTAATACTATTAATACCATAGAAGGTGGTGTCCATCTAACAGGATTTAAATCTGCTTTAACAAGGATATTTAATTCATATGTAGAAAATTATATGGAAAAGAAATATAAAGGGCATATTCTAAGTGGAGCAGACACACGAGAGGGATTATCTGCCGTAATTTCTGTTAAACTTCCTGATCCTCAGTTTGAAAGCCAAACAAAAATCAAACTCGGTAATCCAGAAGTTAGACAAATAATAAGCCAAATAGTTACAGATAGATTGACTCAATATTTAGAAGAACATCCCCAAACTGGCAAAAAAATTGTATTAAAAACTATTAATGCAAAAATTGCTAGAGAGGCAGCTCAAAAAGCAAGATCACTCATTCGAAGAAAATCTGCATTAGATAGTGCTCGAATGCCAGGGAAACTAGCTGATTGTTCATCCAACGATCCAGAACAAGTGGAACTTTTCATTGTGGAAGGTGATTCCGCAGGGGGACCTGCAAAACAAGGAAGGGACAGAACCTATCAAGCTATTCTTCCCATTAGAGGTAAAATTCTCAATGTTGAGAAAGCTAGAATAGATAAAGTACTACAGAATAATGAAATCCAGGCTATTATAAAAGCTTTGGGCGTCGGTTTTCAAGAATCTAGCATGACTAATGGGATCAATGGAGAATTAGAAGAAAATGGTGATGAGGCAGAAGAAAGCTTTGATTTAAGCAAACTGAGATATTATAAAGTTATAATCATGTGTGATGCTGATGTTGATGGATTTCATATAGAAACATTATTGCTTACTTTCTTTTTTAGATATCTTAGACCTTTAATAGATGAGGGACATTTATATATTGCCGTACCTCCTTTATATAAAGTATCTTATAAGAAAACAAAAGAATATGTTTATTCAGATAAAGAAAAGGAAAGCCTTCTTAAGAACATGAAAACTAAATACAAATTAAAAAATACTGATTCAATTAAAATTCAACGTTTTAAAGGGTTGGGTGAAATGAATTCAGATGAATTATATGATACTACAATGAAAAAAGACACTAGAAGGTTAAAGAAAGTAACTTATGAAGACTACCTTGAAAACGACTTAATCTTCACTAAATTGATGGGAAAGGAAGTAAAAGCCCGTAAAAAGTTTATTATCAGTAATTTTGATGAAGTTAAAACACTAGATGTTTGATTTTGTCGTAATTAATTATATTAAAGTAAAAAGGGGGTTATAGATGACTTCAGAACAAATTGAAGAAATTTTGCTAAAAGATGAAATGCAAAGCAGCTATATCGATTATGCGATGAGCGTAGTCGTTGGAAGAGCAATTCCAGATGTTAGAGATGGCTTAAAGCCTGTTCATAGGCGAATAATTTATGCTATGGCTGTAAACAATTGGTATTATACAAGTTCACATGTCAAGTGTGCTAAAATTGTTGGAGAGACATTGGGAAATTACCACCCACATGGTGATATGGCTGTTTATAATGCATTAGTTAGAATGGGTCAAGATTTTTCATTAAGATATCCTTTAATTCATCCACAAGGAAACTTTGGTTCAATAGATGGAGATCCACCAGCAGCATATAGATATACAGAAGCCAGATTATCCCAAATCTCAAATGAATTAATTGAAGATATTGACAAAGAAACTGTAGATTTCGTACCGAATTTTGATAATAGTACTATTGAACCATTATATTTACCTGCTAGACTTCCAAATATTTTGCTAAACGGAACTAAAGGAATTGCTGTAGGAATGGCAACATCTATGGCACCTCACAATTTGAATGAAGTTTGTAATGCAATTATTGCAACTATAGATGAGCCTGAAATTTCTATAGATGAATTAATGGGAGTTATTAAAGGACCTGATTTTCCTACAGGTGGGATTATTACAGATACTAATGGAATCTATAATGCATATCATACTGGAAATGGAACGATAAATATCTGCGGAAAGATTGAGACTGAAACAACAGCTAAAAAAACCAGTTTAATCATAACAGAAATTCCATATCTCGTAAATAAAACAGATTTAATTGAGTCTATTGCGAAACTGATTAAAGATGGAATTCTTAAGGATGTTCGAGATTTGCGTGATGAATCTGATAGAAAAGGTATGCGTATTGTATTGGATTTATCTAAAAATGCTCAACCTGTTATCATAAAGAATATTCTTTTTAAAAGAACTCGTCTTTTAACTACTTTTAATATAACTAACCTAGTCCTAATTAATGAGGGCAAACAACCAAAAATCCTCAATCTAAAAGAAATTATTAATGAATATATCGAACATAGATTAATTATAATAACTAAAAGAACGGAGTTTCTTCTTAAAAAAGCACAGGAGAGACTTCACAGAGTTGAAGGCTTATTAATCGCATTAAATGATATCGATAATGTTGTAAATTTAATTAAAAGTTCTAAAGATACCAATGAAGCAAAAAATAAATTAAAAACATCTTATGAATTAAGTGATATTCAAGTTCAAGCGATTTTGAGTATGCCTTTATCTCGATTAACAAATTTAGAGCAGCAAAAATTGGTTGACGAGCAAAAATCTTTACAAACTAACATTAATAAATATAACAAAATTCTGAAACAGAAGAAACTTCGTTTAGATATAATTAAAAAGGATTTAAATGAGTTAATTAAAAAATACGGGGACGAGAGGAAGACCGAAATAAAAATGGTTGAGCATGATGAGATTAAAGAGATTGAAAAGGAGGATTTGATAAAAAAAGAAACAACTATTGTAATTTTCACTAAAAATCAATATATCAAAAGAATCTCTTTAGAAGAATATCAAGCTCAAAGACGCGGTGGCCGAGGTAAAAAGGGTATGACTGTGCGCGAAGAAGATTTTATTACAGATTTATTTGTATGTGGTACTCATGACACCATTTTGATATTTACTTCGAAGGGAAGGGTATATTCGATAATGTGTTATGATATACCTTTACAAAAACGAACTGCTAGAGGAAAACCTATAGTTAATTTTATCCCCTTACAATCGGGAGAAAGTCTGTCCGCTATGATACCAATTAATAATTTCAATACTAATGAAATGCTCATTATGACTACAAAAAATGGAATAATCAAAAAAACTCCGCTAAAACTATTCTCAAAATTAAGGAGTACTGGTGTACGGGCTCAAAGAATTAGGCCTGATGATGAGCTAATTAGTGTAAAAAGGCTCTCAAATGAACTTCAAGACATTTTTATAGCAACTAAGTTAGGTTATGCAGTTAGATTTGATGAATCTGAATTGAGAGAGCTAGGCCGAAATTCAATGGGAGTTAAAGGAGCAGAATTAAGAGAAAATGATGAGGTAATTGATACTCTTCTTGTTTCAGATGATGAGATAATTCTGACTCTTACACAAAATGCATATGGCCAAAGAACACACGTTAAAGAGTATCGAAAAACAGGTAGAGGTGCTAAAGGAGTAAAAAATATAACTTTAGATAAAACAAAAGATGATAAAGTTATTGCAACAAAGATTGCTAAACATATGGATTTATTAATTGGAACAGAACAAGGTCAAATGATAAGGGTGCCTGTCGATTCAATCCGTATTACACACAGAACTGCTAAAGGCGTTAGAGTCATAAAATTATATGAAAATGATTTTGTCGTGGCTATAGGAAAGTGTGAGCAAGAAACTTAACTAAATTCTATTTATTTTCTAAGATATGGAATAAGGCAAAGAAAAACTAAATCATCTTTACCTAAATTATCTATTCCATGTTTTTCATTAGGTGGAATATAAACAAAATCTCCTTCAGAAGCAATCTCATCTTCTTCTTTATCATTATAAAATTTCCCTTTCCCTGATAAAACATAAATCTCGTGATCCTCTGGATGATTATGAAGAGGAACCTTCTGCCCTGGTTTCACTTCGATTCGCCTCATTGCAAAATTCTTAGCCCCTATCTTTTCATCAATTAGCCATCTAATGTAAATCCCATCTACCTTTGTCCCATCAGCTAGTACAGCTTCAGTTTCTTCAACTTCTTTATAATTCTTTTTTAACATAAATATGTTAAATTTTATACTCTATTAAAATTATAGCTTGTTAGGCTGAATATAACAGCTTTATAAACAAAAAAGTATTAAGTTATTATGAGATTAAAATTTGAAATTTGTACGATTTTTAGGGCGGTTATAATGGAACTTTATGAAATTTTAGACCAAATTCCAGAATATGAAGAATTTATGACTGTTGCAGAATTGGATCACTCCAGTATAAAATTAGCAAAAGAATTTAAAAATGTAAAGTTAATAGAAATTGGAAAATCAGGAGAAGGAAGAACAATATACTGTTTGAAAATTGGTGGTGGAAAGGAGAACGCTCTTCTCTTTGGATTTCCACATCCCAATGAGCCAATAGGGAGCATGAGTTTGGAGTTTTTATCAAGATTCTTAGCCGAAAATCCAGAATTTACTAAAAAAACGGGTTATACATGGTATTTAATTAAAGCAATTGATATTGATGGAGCTAAATTGAATGAGGGTTGGTTTAAAGGAGAATTCGATCCTATAAAATATGCTAGACATTTCTATAGATGTTCTCAATCTGACCAAGTTGAATGGTCATTTCCTATAAAATATAAAAAACTCAAATGGGATAAAGTTCTACCAGAAACTCAAGCATTGATGCATTTAATAAATGAGATAAAGCCAAAATTCATGTTTAGCCTTCATAACTGGGATTTTTGTGGTGTATATTTCTATGTTACTCGTGAGGTTGGAAATTTATTTGTTGATCTTACTGAATTTGTTAAAAAAGAAGGATTACCATTACATCTTGGAGAACCTGAGTTGCAGTTTAGAAAAACTCTACATGATGCTATATTCCGGAACTGTGGCATTCAAGAAACGTATGATTTTATTGAAACCAAAGGTGTAGAGAATCCACAAGAATTTATAAAGTGTGGTAATTCCTCATGGGATTATCTTAAAACTACTACTAATGATGAGAGCTTTACTCTAGTTTGTGAATTACCTTATTTTACTCATAATTCAATAGGAGATAATTCCTTAAGCAAGTTTGAAAGAAGAGATGTCCTTCTCCAATTATTAGAATACAATAAAAATAATTATAAACATGCTAAGAGAATTTTTAATAAGATCAAGAAATATTGTGATAAAACAACAAGGTTATATAGGGCAATAGATGATTATATTAAAATTACACGCCCGAATATTGACACTTCTCTTTATGAAATCAAAACTTCCTCTATGTATGATGGAAAAGCAACTATTGCTCAAGCATTTGATTCTAATGTTTCACGTAGGTATATAAGAAGTTTGTTGATGATATCTATGATTGCTAGATTATCTAAAGAAGCTATTTCAAATAACCCAGATAATGAAACTGAACTCCTTAAAATTAAAAACAGCTTAGAACAATGGATTGAGCAAAAAATTAATGAATTATTAAGTGGTATCGAATATGAAGTTATTCCTATCCAAAAATTAGTTCGTGTTCAAATTGGAAGTGCTTTTATCACTCTAAAAAATTTGTCAGAAAAATAGTAGTAAAAATGAGTAACAATATAAATTAAATAGTAAATCAATAGGTATATTAATTATGACAACAATTGGATTTGATCACTCGCATAATAACAAATTAACAGTTGAAAACAATGCTTTTACTGATTTTATACAGTATCTTTTCGATTCAGATTTCAAAGTAGGTAAAATAGAAGCAGGCATAACTTATGAGAAGCTCAAGAAATACGATCTTTTCATAATTGGAGTACCCACATTAGGACCAGATTTAGATCCTGATGAGATTAGAGACTTAGTCAAATATGTTAAAGAGGGGGGGAGTATTCTTGTAATCAATGATGGTGGTGGAGATTATGAAAATAAAAACAACCTTTCTGAATTAACTCAAAATTTTGGTATGAAATTTAATTCTGATAGATTATTTGATAACAAATGTTTCATAAAAAAAAATTCGCATCCTATTATACAGGATTTTAAAAAACACTTTATTACGAGAGATATCTCAAAAATTATTCATTCAAATGGATGTACTTTGACAATTGACAAATCTATTGAAAATGAAAAAATCGATGTTAATAATATAGCATTTTCCTCTGAAAATACTTCATGGCATAGATACTATACTGGGGATGATTGGCAGGATAAATCAGAACAATATCTTCCTATTATTGGAGCTACACACTTTGATTTAGGTAAAGTCATAGTTATAGGAAATCTCTCTATATTTTCGAGTTTAAGCAAATCATATGGCATAAGATCAGCTGAAAATTTTAAATTAGTCACTAATATGATTTCATGGTTATTAAATAAGGCTAATTCGGACGAGGAACGGACACTTAAACCAGTATTTACTACTATAGCTATTGACCAAGATCTGTTTTATTGGATTAAAGAAATGCTGAATAAAGGAAAATGGAAAAACATGGATGAATTAATTAATTTTGCCTTGAAAGTAACAAAAATTAGAATGAAAGAAGCAGAAAAAAATGATCAAGACCAATAAAGAAGAATTACTAATTGGACTTATTGGAGACACACATATTCACACTCCCAAAACGAATATTCCACAGAATATCATAGATGATTTTAAAGAAAAAGCAATTGATTATTTAATTCATGTGGGAGATTTTACAAGCTATAGGGTATATGAAAAACTCCAAGACATTTTTGGGCTGGACAAAGTTATTGGAATTGTTGGGAATATGGATGAGTCGAAAATAGGGAAAGAATTACCTAAAAAAATAGAATTAAATTTATTTGGACATAAGATTCTTATAACTCATGGTGAGGGTGGGCCACACAATATTATTGATCATCTGAATAGAAGATTTGATTTATCTAATTATGATATCATTATTTTTGGCCATGCTCACCGTCCTTTTAATGAAAAAAGGGAAGATGGAAAATTATACATAAGCCCAGGCACACCAACCGACAAGAGATTTACTGATGTTAACTCTTATGGATACTTAAAAATAGCTCAAGAAAAAATTGATCCAGAGATTATAATTTTATAAGCCTAAAAATAATACAGAAAAAATAATTAAAACTTAAGACTTAAATTTATAATTTATTTCCACACTGAGTGCAAATTGCTGATTCTTTATCCACTATTATTTTACATCTAGGGCAAATCAATGCCACTTGCTTTTTATCTCGGGCTCTTGATTTAAAATAACTAGAAATGTATCTATTAAAACTTAATAATAAACACGAAATTATCATCACAGTAATAAGAATTCCAATTGCAATGGGATTTGAACCTGGTTCTGGACCAAAAAAAGGTATAAGTAGTAAACCAGTAACAACCATAATACCTATTAATATAAAAGAAAACAACCATTCTCGAAGTGTTCGCGCTACTTTTCATCACCTTAAATGATAATTTTATAAAAAAAGAGTTAAATTATATATTTCTCAATTCCTTACCACATTTATTACAGAAATCAATTCCTTTTGGTTGTTCTGTGCCACATTTAGGGCAATAAATCATACCTTCACCTGTTATTTTTCTTAAAGCTTCTTTTTCTATCTCTGAAATTAAATGTTCCTCAATATCTTGCTTTAGTTTATCATCCTTAATTGAAATTTCACCAGACTTTTTAAGATCTATATAATTTCTTACCCTATTTGGATCTAACCTGATTCTAAAAAACAAAAATATTCCTATAATTAATATTGATGCAGTAATTACCATTAACACATAAATTAACCAAAATGTGGACCCTCGAAATGCCTCGAACACAGTATAAATTAAAATTATTGTACTAATAATGGATGCGTATTTGAAGTAATCAAAAAGATTCTCAATCTTGTAAGATTTTTCAAACTCTTGTTTGCAGTTTGAACAAACTGGGAAGCTTATAAATTTAGTAGTGTATGAACTTGAACCAATTTTTTTTTTGGTTCTTCCATAACTAAATTTATATAGCTCTAAATCTGATCTCTTGCACTTAACGCATATTTTAGGAAAATCTTCAAATTGAGTCATTTTTCTTTTAAATTATTTTTTTTTTGCTTCTTTGGCTAATCTTTTATTTTCCCAACTTTTCATCTTAGCTAGGACTTTTTCTGCCATTTTAATTTCTCTTTTTTTAATTTCAGGATTATTTCGATTTTGCCTTAACCACTCTTCTTTCTTTTCAATTATTAAAGGTCTAAATTTGGCAACAAATTCTTTTGAACGCTTTTCAAAGCTCTCTTTTGTCTCAAAATTTTCTTCTCTTACAAGTTTAAAAGGTAATGTAAGAGATATTGAAAAGCCAGTACCTAATTTACCCGCGCTAGCAATTCCATGTATCTCACCCCAAGGAGTATATCTCTTTACTGGAGGTTCTTTTTTAGGCTTTTTAGTAGGTACAGTATAAGCTACACCATTAGGTGTCATTAATATATGAGAGATGTATTTAACATATTTAACTTTTGAACCGGTTATGGTTGTACCTATTGGGGTTTCGCCTCGAGCTAAAGTACTATAAATTATATCTTCTCCGGGAGGAATTACTGATTTAAGATCAGAAAAATCGATTGGGACATATATATCTGACATTTTTTAAATCATCTTGAATTTTTTATGTAAGGTATTAAATCTAAAATTAATTGTTATTTAAAATTAATTATAAAAATTAAAGATCCTCTTCCATAAATCAATAAAGAACAGATTTAAACTTTAATTTTTTATAAGAATAAGAGAAAAAAATTAGTTTAAGCAGTTTCCATCGTCTTTCCTGAGAGTTTCTTGTAATGATTAAGAACTGCTTGGCGAGCTGCATATACAAAAGCTCTCTTTACATTTATTCCCTGAATAGCAATAGTCTCATAAATAAGCACATGATTTAATTTTGCTGTATCGAGCAATTGGCGTATTTTAGAAATTTCTACAATATCCTCTAGATCGCGTTTGTTAGCTAAAACAACAGTAGGTACTTCTGGAGGTGCAAATGCTTCTGATGGTATTAGTTTGTCTCCATAGAATCGCAGTAATTCTTTTAAAGACCATACATTCTCGCTCCATTGATCGATTAGACTATCGAAGGTAAAAATAACAGCATCTGTACCCTTAAGCACAGTTTGGCGCTGGAATTTATGTCTTCGCTGGCCAGCAACAGTATAAACTTGAAAAACTACATTTGAAACTCTTGCGACAACGCGATCGAAAAAAAGTGTGCGACCAGTTGGATCTTGGATTTGTTGCATATCCCCTGTTGCTAACCCCTCCTTCTTATAAACCCAATCAAGTGCCGTTGTTTTTCCGCCTAAGCTTGGTCCATAGAAGCAGATTTTAAACACAAGGGTTCCATCTCCCCGACGACTTGGCAATTATATCATTCCTCGCTTTTAAATAATCTATAATTTTAAATTAAATCTTATTAATTCTATAAAACTTTTGTAATATAAAAATTTGCAAAAGAAAAGTTTTGCGATTATTTAGTATTGGATTAAGTATTTCTATAAGTATTTAGTGCTAATATCTAAATATTATATATTAAATAAGAAAAAGAATTTTTTTATGGATATTGGGTCATTGGTATACCATTAAATTCAAATCCACAATTTGTACAAAAGCGTTGCTCCTGCTTATAAATTTGGTGACCACAATTTGGGCAGAATCTAAATGATTTTGTTAAATCTGCTGAAATAGCTACTTCTCCTGTTTTTATGAATTCTTTTTTCATAGGCAAAATTATTTCTCTTGTTTCTTGAGGTTTCATTCTTGATATTCCATATCCTATTATCGATACCGCTCCGCCTAAAAACATCCCTATTACTCCAAAACCTGGATTTATAGTACTCCAAAAACTAGTTGGATATGGGGTCGTTAAGGATATAATCTCCATCCCAACCATCCAAATAATTGCACCAATTATTAATAGTATTGATGGTGCTAACCATTTAGCCTTATCCGAGATATTAGATCTCATTTTTCTTCGATAAGAACTTCCTGAAGAAAGAATCCCTATTATGCATATAATAATCAAAATAGAGCATATTATACAAAGACTTAATGTTTGAGGAACATCAGTAAACATCACAATATTTTGAGATCCGTAATAGTAGTCATAAATTTGATATGAGACTAATCCCCACATCCAGAAATTAAAAGTTTGATAATAATCAGAATAATAAGCTGACGGGGTCAAAAGAGCAATTATTGCTAAAAACCCTCCACCAATTGGAAACGCCCAAGAATAGTTTCTGATATCTCCCATTATATTTTACCCATTAGACTTGTTTGATTTATTCTTTTTGTCTTAATTAATTATAAGATTCGATTAGTAATAAATAAATATGGTTTCCATGATATTACAAAAATCTGGGAAATATTTTAGGCTTAAGAGAATTAGATTGTTTATAATAAGATAATTTTTTATTAATGAATCTGATTTTCTAGATTTGAATTTTCTTTTTCAGAATATTAAAAAGTAAGTTCTATCATTGATATAATAAGAAAAATAAATTCAATTTCTTAAATAGTAAATTTAGGTTTTAAAATTGAAGAATTTGTTAAAATCATTTGATCTTTCTGATAATTCTATCAAGGTTTATTTAGAAGGATTAGGTAAATATCCACATACGTTTAGTGAAATCCAAAGACTTCTACCAGATATTTCAAAAGAAGAAGTAGAGGCAATTCTTGAAGATCTAATTAAAAAAAAATTGATAATGGTTATTAATCCTAAATATTCAGTATCAGTACCACATTATATAATTCTTCCCCCATTTTCAGCAATGCTGAATAGCATAAGTGAATTGGATGAATCGCTTGATACAAAAAAAGCTAGTGAATTAAAAAATATATCCCCGCTAGAAAGATTTCAAGGGATGTTATATCAAGATTTAGAGAATATAAGTGGGGAATTGATTGACACACTTAGTTCTCAGGATAATTCTGAACAAACAATTGAGATCTTATCTGAGGTTGAAGAAAATGTAAAGAAATTCGCACGTGTAATTTTAAATGATGTTATTGATTTAATTGCACCATTAAGAATGCAATCTGCTGTTGACGCACGTGATTTCAGCAAACTTATCAATTCAATCGAAAAAAAGATTACTGATTCAGAAGAAATTGCTACAAACATGTTTAATCAATTCAAAGAAATTGTAAATGAAATGGAATCTCCTGAAATTCTACTACAAGTTAAGGCATTGAAAAACTTCATCAAGAAACTAGGAGAATTATTTGAAAAAAGATTTAAGGAATTCTCTCTTGGTGGTGGTGAATTTTCTTTAGAAAAAATTAAAACTCTTGAAAATTCACTATATAATCTCCTTACAGATTACATTGAATTAAATAAAGCTTCAATAGATAAAATCTGGGTTATTAATAGTGTTGAAAAGGTTAAAGAAATTATTTCAATTTTGTTAGATAATTGTAAAAATGATCTAACTATTATTGTACCTGATATTGATAACTATATTCCATTAGACAAATTTGATTTGGACTATTCAGAAGATTTAAAACAAGACACTCGTACTAAAAAAGCCATTTCTAAAAAAGCTGTACGTGCTGGACCATTAATATCAAAGAAACAAAAAAAAGAGGTTGAAGAAAGGCTTGAGCTTGCTTCGAAAAAAGTAGCAGAATTGAAAGGTTATGAACTAAGTCATGATGTTGCTGATGTTCTTGGATTAATTTCTGATGTTAACCCAGAGTCCAATGTTATAGACAGCATTCAGGGTTGGCTGAATCGCCTTTTAGTTATAAGAAAACATCTAGATTCAAATACTCAATATTTACTATTAGAAGATATTGAAAAATGGAAAAAAAATTATTTAAAGCAAAAGAAAAAAGAAGAAAAACCAGAGCAAGATGTAGTGGAGGAACTACAAGCAAAGATCGCTAATGGAAAATCTGATGAAAATATCAAATCAAATAAATTAAATTTAATTATAATCTCTTCAGATCCTCATGAAAGCAAATATCCACGCGCTTTCATTAAAAAGAGTAATATTGAATATAAATATCTTAAAAATAATAATATTATAGCTGTTAAGGGTGATAAAAGTTATTTAGTTTTTGGAGTTTGTCAAAAATCTAATAACAAAACGGAGTTTGAAATAAGTGGATTTTTTACTACCTATGAACCGTTGATAAATATAATATCACCTTTAATTACAGAAAAAAGAAATGTGGCAGAATTCACAAATGAAATTGAAATAAATAAAGGTTTTAATGAGATCATTGAAAATATTAATGATTATCCAGGGAGAAAAATAGCAAAAAGACTAAAAAGTCTATTAGACGCTGTTTTTGAAAAAGATGGAATTTCTCTTGATATTTTAGAACTCAAATTATTAATGGGTAAATTAAAAAGACTATATCAGCCCCTGAATGATGATATGAAAGATTATGTCATTAATGAGCTTAATAAATTAAATAAAAAATTTTCGGAACTTGAATTGATTTATCCACCTGAATTTAGACCACCCATTTTAGAGGATAAAGTAGATAGCGAAGTAGAGATAGAGATTGTAACCCCTGAGATTGAGTCACTTGATTCCGATAAAATAGATAATTTATTTGAATTAATTCTTGAAAAGATTGACAACCTTAAAGGAGTGGAAATTGTTGAACAAATTGATAAATTTATTGAAGTAATTTTGAAATTACAAGGATTTTCAAATATTATTGAATGGAAAAATACACTGTGTACAGTTGATAAGACATTAGAAGAACCTTTTAAAGAAAAAATTAGGGAAGATCTTTTAAATTGGAAGGTTGGGATATTAAATCAATTACCTATTTCTGAGAAAAAGATTATAGAAGATTCGTCTGAAACTGATAAAATTCCAACACAAGATAGTATTTCTTCAATATTTGAAGAAGAATATGTCAGTCCTGGATTATCTCAATCACAGTTTGGACCTGAAGAAGAATCTAATTCTCACGAAGACCTCAAATCCCTCGATCCCAAAATAGAAATGAAGGAATTGTTCAATAAAATCCAAACACAATTGAATGAGTTAAGCGGGACCGAAATAGGTAAACTAATGCAAAATATAGTTGACATTATTTTAGAAACTGAAGGGTATTCAATGGTCCTTAAAGATGTAAAAATTTGGATAAGTAAACTCCGAAAGATTAAAGAACCTCTTGAAAGTGAGGTTAAAGATGACTTTCAATTAGAGTTTTTAAAATGGAAAGAAAAATATTCTGATGAGGATTATGAAACTGATTCAGATTTTAGTCCTTCTTCTAAGATGATCGAAGAATCTAATGAAATAGGAGAAAATGGAGTTTCTATTGCTTTAATTGATCAATTTAATGAATTGATCGAGAAGGGTCAAACCCTAAGAGGGGATGAATTAAGTAATCAATTACAAAATATTGCTGATATTCTCCTACAATCTCATGGAGCAGCTGCAGTTAATGATATAAGACAATGGATTAGTAAATTACGTTCCATAAAAGAACCTTTAGAAGATGATATTAAAGATGAATTCGTCACAGAATTGGAAAATTGGAAAGAAAAATTCTCTTGAGTTAATTAACTTAATAAAAAGGATTATGATAATGTTGTTTTTCTTTCTTTTCTATTGTTTTTAACTGAATTTCTTTATCAATTAGCCCTTCTATATGGCATAAATATTCATATTCATCTTTTAAACATAGAGTTATCGCGACTCCCTTCTTATTCATCCTTGATGTGCGTCCTATTCTATGAATATAATTCTCTGGAAATTTTGGTGTATCATAATTAATTACATGGGATATATTTTCAAT
>CP070831.1:2969761-2972314 GCA_020344955.1 Promethearchaeota archaeon
ATATAGGTCGTATAGCAAAATATAAAGGAGTAAATGATATCATAAGAGCTTATAAAATCGCGAAAAAAGAGATTCCTAATCTTAATTTAGTTATGGGTGGTAAACCAGATTTCGCAATGGAGAGAATATATCAAGAATGGAAGCGAAAATATAAAGATATTCGTTTTGTAGGATTTGTTTCTGAAAAAGAAATTCCTATCTATTTTTCAATGGGGGATGTTTTTGTCACCTATTCCTATGCTTCTGAAGGATTTGGATTGACTCCAATTGAGGCAATAGCATGCGGAACTCCTGTCATTTGTTCATCAATGGCTTCGTATAAAGAAGTTTTACAAGATAGTGCAATCTTTGTTCCACCTAAGAATCCTCAAAAATTAGGAAAAGAAATAGTGGATTTGTTGAAAGATGACTCCAGAAGAAAGATTTTAGTAGATAAAGCTCAACAATTCATTAAAAGATATACTTGGGATGAAGTTGGGAAAAAACTTGAATCAGTTTATCACAATTTTGTTTATAATAAATATTAGGTCAAGAAAAAATTTCATCTTTTAAAAATTCTTTTGATCTCTATGAAAAACTATTTTTGATTGATACTAAGCGTAACTAATTGCTTAAAAGTCTTTTCTTAACATATTCGAAACAAATTTTAATAGGATTTTCAAATTGGGATAATTTTTCTTTAAATGAACTTACTTTAAATCTATCTTTTTTAGGACCTTGATTAAGAATATCTATCGCTTTTTCAATTAATCGATCTGGATCTCGAATATGCTCTAAAGGAAATCCATTTTTTATTAGAAATATCTCTTGTGGGGCCGATTCTCCGGGAAAAAATTCTATACTTGGTACATTTAATAAACTTGATTCTCTGACAATTGTTCCCCCTCCACTAATTATCAATGCTCCATAGAAGCACAAATCATCTAAATTTGGTAAATATCGTGTAATAATTATGTTGTTATTGTCAGCAAGAGTTTTTAGTTTTTTTGAAAGAAATTTTTCTTGCTTCTTCGAACGAACTAGGAGGAAATATTTATAATTTGGAAATTCTTTAAAAATGGGATGAAAAAACTTGCCTATTTGAGTTTCTTCTGGTCTAAGTTTGTCAATAAAATATGAAGCGTGAGTAGGTTCAGTTCTCATTATTAAGAACTTTCCTTTTTTTAAATCAAATTTTTCAAGAATATTAGGATTAGGGACATATTCTGAAAGCCAAGCAATCTCGTCTAGACCATTATATCGGATAATTTTCTCTTCATCAGCATAAAGTTTTATATACCATTCTTTAGGAATACATTTCGGTGTAATAACATTATCTATGAAAGGATGTATCAATTTACATACAGGTTTATTACGAGGCTCGTCATTAATCCCTATTGAAGGTATTTGTAATCCATAAGCAATTCTAGTACCTTCTATTGATAAAAATGTAACAAAATAATCTGGCAAAAATTTATTAATTAGTGGATAAAGTTTTTTCAAGCGCATGATGTATGTATTTAGTTTATCACCTAACTTTTCACCTCCATGTTTACCAACTTTTATATATTTTACTCTATTGTCATCTAAAATTTGATATGTTGAGTCATAATCTCGAGCTGTAATTAATAACTCCGATTCCTCTTTTTTAAACATTTTAATTAGTGAATTAAACATTACTGCAGTTTTAGGTTGTTCAATATCTATCCAAATTCTTTTACCAGACAGACTCATAGTAAGCACTAAAATGAATTCATTATTAAAATCTTTATTATAGGGATAAGCTTTGTTTTTCAAAAATTTGATAATTTATGAGATTTTCATTGAAGCATTATTTTTTTTCTTTGAGTTCCTATTTGAACCCATCAATCCTCACAAATACATGGATTAGATTTACACTTAATACACATATTAGGGTATTTAGTAAATAAAGCCCGCTCAAGATCTATATCTAATAAATTCGCTAATGAACTAGTCCAGGCAATGACATCTGCCAATTCTTCTGAAACACTTTGTTTATCGATTACATTGCTTCTTAAAAGCTGTGCTAGCTCTCCAATTTCCTCTACTAACCAAATAAAAGTGGCTTTAATCCCTCTTTCTTTATCTCGAATTATATAAATATTCTTAATTAATTTTTGAAATTCTGAGATTTTCATAAGAAATTTAAAGTTAATTGTTAATTAATAAGGATTTATTGATAAATATAGTATTATCCACCAAATATCCATCTAAATACACCTAAATGGGCTAATAATACTATTACTATTAATGAGACAGATAGTATAATCGTACTTATAGGACCTACCTTTATACCAATTGAGCTATCTTCAAAAAATCTCATCAATCCTGCCCCTCCAAGTGGCATAGGAGTACTTCCACTTCTCCTTTTCTTGCGTCTTGATTGTGTTCGACGAGATGACATTATCGATTTTAAACTAAATTATAGAGTATATTAATATCTAAATAACCAAAAAAATATAAAATTTTTTACTTAAAATTTAAAAATTAAGTTTTAATAAATCTTTATAAATTGTTTTCATTTTTCATAGATAATTTCATAAAGATAATTTA
>CP070831.1:2972414-2995370 GCA_020344955.1 Promethearchaeota archaeon
CGCAATTTTAATGCTTCGCAAAAAGGAATGGGAAGAAATTAAATTTTTATTTGCGTATTTTATAGGGTTACTTATATCGACATTAATCCTTGAAACTACTGTATTTGCCACATTAATCCCCACTTCTCAAGCTGCGACGATGGTACATCTCTTTAATATAACTACAGAGGCTATACTTTTAGTGCTTGGAATTGTCTCTTATATCAAACAGAGAAGCTAAACGTTATAGATTAATAAATTTCTAATTTCTTTTTTTTCATTTTTATTTTTTATGTAATTTTGTAGATCTAATTAGATCTCTGATTATAAGAGAATTAAAAATTAGAAATCAAATTTAATTAAGAATTAAAAATTGAATTCGCTTAGATTTATATTTTTAAAATTTCTAAGATCATTATAACTTATATTAATTTATGTGGTATTAATGACAGAAGAAGGTACACAAGAAGAAAAACCTATAGGTAGATTAACTGGTAAAACGACTACTCATACAGTTACAGTGATATTTGAAGGAGCTTCAGTTGAAAGGAATAATTATTTAGTAGTTTATGGTGAAAAGGATAAAGAGGGGAAAAAGAAATATTATGTGCTTTACATAACTGAAATGTGGACTGATGAGAAGGGACGTATGGCAAAATTGGGAGTTCTAGGAGAAAGACCTACAAAACCATTTGAAATTGGTTCAGATGTCTTCATGGCTAAAGAAGAACAAATTTCAAAGATTCTAGGAATCTTTAACCCCCCAGAAGAATCTCTCTCTTTGGGAAAGCTTATTGGTTATCCTTATGAAGTATATTTACTAATCAAAAATTTTGGTAGAATCTTCATTACAGGAAAATCAGGTTCAGGAAAATCGTATACAATGGGCGTCCTATGTGAAGAATTTCTTAAAAAGGGAATTCCGGTTGTTATATTAGACAGACATGGAGAATATGGCAGCTTAAAGGTTGCAGGTGAAGATCTTCCAGAAGGGGAAAGCGAATTTGTAGACAGTATAATTGAGTTTTCTGATTTAAAGAAAAATAAAGGTGGAGATGTTGATATTGAATATTTATTTTCGTTAAAGGCCTCAGATATAGTTGCACCTAATCTTTGTACGGTGGTTAATTTAAATGGATTGGCTTTGGAGGTACAAGAAGCTATAGCTGGTAAACTACTCAAAAAACTTTATGATGCGAGCACAGTAAGAAATATACCTCCATTCTACCTATTTTTAGATGAAGCACACTTATTTGCTGGGAAAAAGCAGACAGAAACTTGTGATGTTGTTAAATTATTCGCACAGGAAGGAAGAAAGTTTGGAGCAAATATAGTAATTGGAACGCAAAGGCCACAGTTATTAGACACAACAATTCGAGCTCAAGCGGGAACCTGGGTCGTCCATAATCTTTCAGATATAAGGGATATTGGAATAACAATTTCTAGTGCTGAAGATTTAAGTAATGAAAATAAATCTGATATTTCTGGATTAGAAAAAGGAGAAGGAATAATCTGTGGAGAAGCTGTTAAGGGAATTCCGCTTTTTGTGAAAATAAGAAAAAGAAAGACTAAACACGGTGGTGTTAGTTTTAACCCTTTAGATTTCCTTTCAAAACAAACGGTAGAAGATCTACAAAAAAGAAAGGAAAGACTTTTAGGGGGAAAATCTGCTGATGAATTAGAAACGGGAAAATCTATGTTTGAAGAAATGTTGGAACCAAAAAAGGCAACAGATTATTTAGATGAAATTGCTGCGTTAAAAGTGAGAATCCAAGAATTAGAAGATGAAGTTTCACGATTAAAACAAAAAGTAGCTGATGTAAAGGAAGGAAAAGATATACCTCTTGTAGCTTCTGATGAGGCAATAGAAGATTTACAAACCGAAATTAATGTCTGGAAAGAAAAATATAACTTCTTAAAAGAAATGGCAGAGAAAGGTGGAGAAAATATGGTCCCCTTAGATGAGAATAGCGAAATTGTATTAGATTTGAATAATAGAATTATTGAATTAGATGCACAAGTCAAAAAATTTAAATCAAAATACGATGATGCGATAATCTTAGCGGAGAAATCAATAGCGGAACTTAAGAAACGAAGTAAATAATTACATTTTACATTATTTTTTTAAAATTGGATTTATTCTATAGTTTTTTAATTATTTCAATAACTTGAATAACTAATTTTAATTATGTCAGATTATATAATTTCATAATAATTTTACCTTCTCTTAATTATGGCAGATCAATTAAGTATTGATGTTATTAAAGATTTTCAGCAAAAATTATCATCTTTACTAGGAGTATCCGGACACGAGGAAGAAGTTAGGAATTTTATTATTGGAGAAATTGAAAAAAACTCTTTAGCGGATAAATCCTGGATTGATCCTCTTGGAAATGTTTTAGCTATAAAAGAGGGAACTATTGGCGAGGATAGGATCTTATTAGATGCTCATATAGATGAAATTGGATTTATGGTTTCTCATATTACTGAAAAAGGATTTTTACGGTTTGTACCGATTGGTACTTGGGACATTAGAATCCTTTTAGGACAGTCAGTTATTTTAAAATCTGCTGATGGAAAAATATTTAATGGGATTATTGGTTCACTTCCACCTCATATTACTACAGTTAAAGAACGAAACAAGGTGGTTACTATTGATAACATGTATATTGACATTGGTATGTCTTCTGAGGAGGAAGTGATTGAGAATCAAATTAATATAGGAACTACAGGTACACTTTATAGTCCTTTTGTCGAATTCCCTAATGGAATGGTCCGCGGCAAAGCTTTTGACGATCGTACAGGGTGTAATGTGCTTCTCCATACTTTATTGTTATTAAAAGAACAAGAGCATTCTGATACAGTGCTTATTAATTTTGCAGCTCAAGAAGAAGCGGGAGGTCAAGGAGCGATAACTGGTGCTTATAGTCTGAAACCAACAATGGCTATAGCGATTGAAAATACTACAGCTGCTGATGTACCAGGGGTAAGTAAAGAGAAAATTCCAGTGTATATTGGAAAAGGTCCAGCAATTACCGTTGCTGATCTCTCTATAATTACTAATCCAAAAATAAATGCTAGATTAATAAAAAATGCTGAACAAGAAGATATTCCCTGGCAATATAAAAAGCCTAAATATAGTCGGACTGATGCAGGGAGGATTCAAATAACACGTAAGGGAGTACCAAGTACCGTTGTTTCTGTCCCGTGTAGATATATTCATTCGCCAACATCCTTATTAAAACTTGAAGATATCTACAATACTGTTCGTTTAATTGAAGCTTTTATACGAAATCCATCTAAAATATAAAAAATAAAATTAATTTAATAGAAGAATTGTTATTTTTCGTCTTTTTCCTCTTTCCTCTTTTTAACTTTCTTTTGTTGTTCTACAATCACATTACTAATAAATTGAGTAGTAGAATATGCAGATTCCGCTTCACCAAGGCTTAGTCCTTCTAGATCTTTTTCAATTTCTTCCGCCTCAGCATCAGAGAAAGCCATTTCAGATTGGACATATTCTTTCGCACTCATTTTATGTCTTTTTGTTCTTAATTCGGCTCTTTGTAAATAATAGTGACTAGTCATATGAAGCACAGTGCCATCACCGTAATCAAAAGTAATAACAATTGGATCTTCCCCGTATTTCTCCCGCATTTCTTTGCTTACAATTAAAAGTTTGACTCGAGTTTTATCTAAAATTTGAATGGGATATGAAGAGCTTTCTAACCACCAAATAGGATCAGCATCTTCATTAAACAATCCTTCCAGAAATTTATTCGATTTATCTATTACTTCTACTCTTACACAATCATCAGTGGTTGGTCTTTGGTTGTATTTTAAATACTTAGGAAAGATTTTCTCTAGAATATTTAACAAAGCCCAGTCAGTAGTAAATAGAAAACCTCCTTTATTGACAAATTCTTTTATTTTAGGTAAAGCAATATCATCTATATTTCCAGGACAATTAATTATTAAAATTTGCTCTGATTTTAACTCAATTTGACTGAAATCTTGAGGTTGGATTAAAACATATGGAACTTTTATTAAATTTAACACCATCTCAATTTTATCATACTCACCCGCAACAATAATTATTGAGGATTCTTTCACTTTTCTTAATATCTCGTAATCCACTGGACGTTCTTTTGCCATTCTCTTTTCTAAAATTTTGGATGAAGCCTTATAAGCTTGTTCCATCTTCTTAAAATCTCCCAAAAATCACACCTTTTAATTTTTGAAAATAATTCTTTTTATTTTCTAAAAATATGGAAATTCGTATCTTTAAATTTTTTTAGTTTATTAGCTATGAAAAAACAAATGTTAATAAATTTCTGAAGTAAAATATTTTCTAAATAAATTTCATTTAAACAATACAAAATTGATAAAAATGAAAAGAATAAATATAACCAAAAAAAGAATTATTCTATTGTCAAGCTTCTTAGCACTCTTTGTTATAGGGACAGTTTTAATTTTTAGTGTACCGATTAGTGTTAAAGCAACATATAATAAATCTACTCAAACAACTGATGGTGTTATTATTTCTTTTAATGTATTTGAACCTGTAAGTGGAGGAATGAGCAAACCTGCAATTATAATTGGTCATGGTTTTATGGCAAATAAAGAAATGTTAAAGGGGTACGCGTTAGAACTAGCAGCAGCAGGTTTTGTTGCTGTACCATTTGATTTCAGAGGACATGGACAAAGCACTTCAGGAGATACTAATGCTATGTTTAGGGATATTCTAGCTATAAAAGAATATTTAAATGCTAGAAGTGATATTAATATGAATTCATTGGGTTATATTGGTTATAGTATGGGAGGTTTAGGGCAAAGTGTAATTCATAACGATACTGCTTTTAAATGTTTTATTGGAATAGGTACTTGGCTATATCCTACACTTAGAAAAGGAAATTCAACTAATCCTTTAGATGTCCTTATGATTCAAGCACTTTTTGATGAAGCTATTACTCTTTATGAATTAAAAGAAAGTGTAGAAAACCGTACAGGGATTCCTATCTCAAATATATATTCAAATAAAATATATGGATCTTTTGAACATGGAAATGCAACTATGATTTATTTAGATGATGATAGTAATCATTTGAAGCTAGCTTGGGATCAAGATTTCATTCGAGAAGCAAAAGATTGGGCCATAAACTCATTTGATATTGATGTTATAGATGAAAATTTTTATGTGAATATAAGAGCAATTTTATTACTAATTCAAGTGATTGGAGGTATTGGATTTTTCTTTTTAATTATTGAGCCACTTTCTCAATTAATTTTATATAAAAAAGAAGAAAAAGATAGAGATTCAGAGATTGATTTCTATAAAATTGATACACCAGAAACTTCGGTTGCCAATATATCAGTTAGAACCTTAATATATTCTATATTTCTTGGTATTCCAGGGATCATCATTTTTATACCAATAATGTTAATTCTGCCATTAGCAATAGCGGGATTTGTGGTAACATTATTATTTGGTCAGATTTTCGGACTTCTAATTCTATTATGGAGAATGGGAAAAAAAGCAAAATTATCATTTAAAGATATTTTGAAAAAACCATTTGGAGGTGGAAGAATTAAATTCTTAAGAGAATTAGCATTAGGTGTGATT
Source organism: Promethearchaeota archaeon (assembly GCA_020344955.1). Taxonomy (GTDB): domain Archaea; phylum Asgardarchaeota; class Lokiarchaeia; order Sigyniarchaeales; family SOKP01; genus Loki-b32. Next base: position 2,978,017 of record CP070831.1, read on the forward strand.
TTGGTTGCAATTTTATACGTTATTGCATATTTCTCAATAGGTTTGAATTATTTAGCATTATTACCATCAATAGATAAAATTTGGACCATTCCTATCTTTTTTATTATATATTTCGTAGTGATCTTGATTCAGAATATATTAATGCAAATGGTAATTCAAAATAAATTCTCTGATTCTCTAAAAGATAATCTGAAAATCATTTTCTTAGGTTTTGCATTTCCCTTTCTATATTTCTTTATTTATTTGTTGATAGTTGCTGGAATTACAAGGAGTTTCTTCTACTTCGGAGTATTTATTCCTATTGCTATTATAATGTTTATTTTAACATCAGCAGTATCAGTAATAACTTATAAAAAAACCGGTAATATTATATCTGCTTCATTTATAAATGCTGTCTTGAGTACTTTCTTAGTTATCACAATGTCCCCTCCGCAAAGTGGTTTAGCTTTTATATTAACTCGATTTTTATAAAATTATTTTTTTTTTGTTTAGAAAAATGCTTTTTTTTTTGATTTATATTTAAAAGTTTTAAATTTGAAAAAGTCTTATTTCTTCAACAATGACACAAAACCAGATATTGTGTGTTACTTATTTTGATGAAGTCATTGGTCCCAGCACTCTATATTGTAATGTAGATTTAACTGAAAACACCGATACACCTGATTTAAACCGTATTCTTGAATTTAATGACGAAGAAGGCACGTTTATTTTTGCTTATAGAAAATTTCAGACTGTCAATCATATATTTTATGTAGATTCAAAGATCGCTCGTGGTGGCAAAGAACTAATGATGATTACCTATATGATTAAAACAGCTATTTTTAAGGATGAAATAGTAGATGTATTTCAATATTTGGACTCTAAAGCGCCAGTTTTAGAAGAATTTGCCTTAGAGATTAAAAACCTGAATGACCTTCCATCAACTTTACATTTAAAAAAAAGTGCTTTGTCGGGGAAATATGTTATTGATTTAGCAAATGAGGAACTTAAAAAGAAATTTTTAGGAGTTTTTCAAAAATATTTCCAAAAGTTAGCCCCTAAATACCGGTTGGAGACCCCTATAAAAGACAAACGTCTTATTAAGAAAATATTCATAATTGGTGCTCCAAGAGTAGGTAAAACAACATTCTTGAAGAATATTGAGTTAATTCAATTTTTAAATATTAAAAGAAATGATTTACCAAGTCGGATTTTTGAAGTAATTATTGAGAACCTTGAAATCCTCAAATATGATGAGAATGTTAGTGAATTTGAATGTAAAGAATTTGAAAATTTAGAGAATTGCATCAATTTTTCTCAAGGATTTATAATTCTCTTTAATTTAACAGATAGAAATTCAATCATTCAAACTAAAGAAATTTTTAAAATAGTAGACAATACACGGTTAGATTTAGAGACAGACTTGGCTCCAATTTTAATAATCGGAAATAAATTTCATGATAAGGAAGATATTGAACAAGATTTTATCAATAAGACTTTTGAAATAAATGAATTAAGGGAACTTGGTGTAAAAGTAAAGTATTTTTCAATAAATATTTTAAAAGAAGATGAGAAAGTTATGGAAGCTATGCGTTGGTTGATAAGAAAATTATTATAATCTCAAATTAAAAAAACTTTAAGATTCTTACACTCTCCAAAAAATCTTTTAAATTATTATAAATATAATAAATAAAAATAGCAAAACATTCAATACTCAAATATATTTTAAATCAATAAAAATGGCAATTAAAGGAATAGGATGGGGTATTGTTTTCTTGTTTACAGCAATTATATATGGAACAATTCCAACATTCTTGATAATTAGATTTTGGGTTTGGTTAAACAGTTTTCCTGTATACACATTATCCTTATTTATGCTATTTCTATGGATTGTTGCTTTAATCGTTGTTTTAATATATATTGTAGCGATGGCAAGAGCATTTGTACAAAGGAAAAATGAGGAAGGCTTAGGCATCCCTAGGGGTGTCAAAGGATTTGGATTAATATCCACTGTAATTTTACTTGTGTTTATGCTCATTTGGTATTTAATATTTGGCCAAATTGCTTTTTTTTCTATGGTTCCTCCTATTTAAGATTAAATAATATGCATTATTTTAGTAAAAATTTGAGGATTTTTTAAAAGAAATTTGATTAGGAAAGGAAAAAATTGAGGATTTTTCACAATTTTAAAAATTAAGGCTCTAGGAAAGTCCATATCGCCATAAAAAGAGATTAAGTTTTCAATTTTGCTAGTTTTTATTATTCGAAAGACTTTTTCGAAATCCTTTGGGCTTAATTTTTCCAAAAAGCTTCTAATCAAATAATGGATTTTCAATTCTTTCCCGATAATGGATTTACAAGGTTTTTCGTAATATTTTTTAATTATTTCACGTGAATATTTGCGTTCTTTAAAACATAATTTGATACAATGCGCCGCATACTTAGCCGCTGTTAAAAGCATTATGATACCTCCTCCTGTAGTAGCTTTTACTTGTCCTGCTGAATCTCCTAATAATAAAACATTGTCAAAAGCAAGTCTATTCATTAAACCATAAGGTATAAGTCCCCCTTGCTGATCGATTTTTTGTTCTTGTTTTATTTTGAGTCTTTTCAAAAATTCATGGAAATTTTTTTTTATATTTTTCGAGCTCGCCATACCAATTCTATAGATATTATTTCCTTCTGGAACAATCCAACCAAATAACTCTTTCCACTTCTGGTCAAAAAACATGACAGCTTCATTTTCATTAAATTTGCTTTTAATTCGAATTTGAGTAGCAAATAAATTCTTATTTTTGACTCTCAAAATCTTTGCTACTGAGGATAAAGGTCCATCACAACCAATTAATATTTTAGCTTTTAATCTTCTTTTTGTTGTTTCAATAAGCACAGTCTTCTGTTGATTATCCTTTAGATATCGGAAGGATTTAAATTTCTCTCCAAAAAAGTATGAAATATTTTCTTTATTTTTTATCTTATTAAAGAACAGACGGTCTAACTCAATTCGATCAATAATATATGGTTTCTCATTGCCAGATAATTTTATAGATACTCCAGAGGGTCCAACAATTTTAGCAGTATTTATACGATTTAAGACGAGTTCCTTTGGCAAGTCAATTAATTTATCAAGTTTTTGAGAGATAATTCCTGCACATTGAAGAGGTTGTCCTATTTCATCATGTTCTTCAATAATAGCTATCTTCAAATTTATTTTAGATAATAAGAAGCATAAGTAATTACCAGCTATGCTTCCACCAATGATACACACATCAAACGTGGAAATATCTCTATTCATTATAAAATCTAATGATATAAAATAATTAGAATTTTATGGAAGATACTTTAAAAATTGCTTAATTTAAATATTTCATTTCTTCCTTAGGTATTGGACGAAATCCTAATGACATCATCATTCCATATACAATTGCTACGGAAATATTATCGAAAATTGAATTGTGGCCATAAGATAAATCAGTTCTAGGAATTAGGAGGGGGACTATTTTTTCAACAACATATCTAGTTTTTGGTTTTTCATTATAATATTCTACAATTAAAGATTTAAATTTCTTCATAAAAGATTCATGTTCGCGGATAATTTCTTGCACATTATTTTCACCATTAATTACACCATAATGTCCGAAACCTGCCATTAAAGGATTTAGACGTTTTAAGTTTCTTAATGTATTCATATAGTCTTCATGATTGTAATATATTGGCATTGATGTAGGCATTGTTACCAACTTTGATTTATGATATATAGTACCAGCTGCTTCTCCCAAAAAGATAAATTCAATTGAGTTTCCTTTTATTATAACTGGAGATTGGTGATCTGGGGTGTGTCCTGGTGTTTTTAATATAGCTAATTTTATTTCTGAGCCGTTGAATGTAAAATTTTCAACAATTTCTAGTTTTTTTATATCCGTATCAAAGATTCTACTAGGTTGAATTATTTTGAATGCTTTATCTTGAATCGGTTTCATCACACCAACCAAATCTCCATAAGTAGTTCTTCCTCGGTTTAAATGATGTTCATAATCGTTTAAAAGAGATTTGGTTAAATTATTTGTGAGAATTTTAACCTCTGGATTAATTTTTTTTATTTCTTCATATAATTTCCACAATCCACCATTATGATCGAAGTGATGGTGAGAAGTAATTAGATATTTGAATGATGATAAAGGAATGTGATTTTTTTTAAAATATCTTAATCCTTTTTCAATATCTAATGAAGATCCACAATCGAAAAGAATTGAACAATCATCGAATTCTGCTAGAAAAACTGATAAAGTTCGTGGAGTACCATAACCATGTGCATCAATTAAATGCAAGTAGTCATTTAACTTTCCCGATTTAAGAGTTATAACCTCTTTTTCCATAAAAATTGTAATTTAAAATATAATAATAAGTATTTTATTATATAAAATCAGATTAAGATTCTAAAAATCTATATTAATTCAAAATAAGATTGATCTTAGAGATTTAGTTTTTGTTTCCATATTTTCATTGATAGTTTTAGCTCTTCTCTCTCCGGTCGGCTCAAAATTTCAGGATTGCTCTTAAGATCCTTACTTGCATTATGTAGATTCTTCAATACACTGTTATAACCCTCTAGTTTAACATATTCATTTTGAAATCTTTCTAAGGATAATGAGATTTCTGTTCCTGTCATTTTTTCAAGGTTATTAACAATCTCGTCAAATTGTTGTGATAGAATTGTAGGTTTTGGCGCTTCTTCAGCTTCTTCTTCAATTTCTTTCTCCTCAGGAGGAATTGTAATTGCTTCAGTGGTTACAAATGGTTCTTCTTTCAACGGTTCTTCCAGAATAGGTTTTTTTATGGTGCGCATGACTTCCTTTCGAGCTCCAACCCAAGCATCTTCTAGTATTGGGACAAATATTTTGATATGTTCCTCAATTATACTACCAATTCCAGCTATTTCGGTTACATATTCTCGTCTAAATTCTGTTTTCGAAAGAACACATAATATAACTTCTTCATAATCTTTATTTATACCCCAAAGGTTTTGTAAAGCTCGATTTCTATAGTCGACGTTATCCATTTTATCCATTTCGTTCATCATTGCTTCATGTTCAGGTAATGTTGGATCAATATAAGTTGCAATTCTGAAATTTATTCTTGAAGGCCGAGCTTTAATCGAGTCAATATCAATATCGGAAAGATTAGGAGCAACTATTAAAACTCTCATTTTAGCTTTCGATATTTCTTCGTTAATATGAGCTTTAGCAGCTTCTGGAGAGCGTATAAACCAAATATCCTTCATTGTAATACCTCTTACACCTTTAGCTTGCTCCCAGAATTCTCTAGTTGTAATTTCACTAACTTCTAATCGATTTAGAATATCTGTTAAAGTATTATCTAACGTATCAACAATCCCCTTCCCAAAAATGTCTTTAATATTATCAAATGATTGAAAAATGCCTCCAGAGAGACCATCAATCCTCTGCTCTGCTAACTTTACTGCTTTATTGAAATTATCAGAAAGTTCCGAAAATATCCTCTCTTTATCCTCACCTGTTCTCGAGGTGATTGAATCAATGTTTTTAACAGCATCCTGAAGTGAATCTTTTAATTTTGATATAACCTCTGTGTTCAGCCCTTGAGTTGCTTTTTTCAATTCGTCTGCAAATACAGTTTGACTTACGCTTAATTGGACATTTAGGCTATCAGTAATATCTTTTAGTCTGGATGCAATGACTTTATCAATAACATCTCCTACTGCCTGTTGAATAACTCCTAGACGTAATTTCTGTAAATTTTCTGTAATAGTATTTTTAATATCTCCAAACTGATCTCTAAGTTCATCAACTTGATTTTTAATGATTTGAGATGTTCTAACATTAAGAGTTTCGAATTGTTTTGATAAAGAACCAAGTTGATCATCAGAAAGTGTTTTTGTAATATCTCCAAGTTGAGATATATCTTCTGAAATGGTTCTTATCTGATCTATTGCAGAAATAGTCTCATCAAATTCTTTCTTCTGAGCCTGAATTTGAGAAAGCATTTTTTCTTTCAATCCAATCATCGCTTCGCTGGAATCTTTTAATTTTTCCATTCCTTCTGCTTCTGTTTCAAGTTTAGTAAAAGAAACATCTAATTGTTTTGGGATTTTTGATTTAATATCTGAAATATAAGTATAAAATTTCTTTGTTTGAGCAATTAAGGCAGCGTACGGAGGTAAAGCTTGATAATGAGGAGTTGCTCCTACAATTTCTTTGAATAATCCTTTATCAACAAATTTTTCAGCAATTTCTTTACATTCTTCTTTAGATTTACCTGTTAAAATTGACATCTCACCAATAGATACAGCCTCCCTACCTGTTGTTCGAAAGTATAAGTCTATTTCTTCATCTAATAGATCTATTTCACTTAATACTTGTTTTGCTAACTCTTTTGAGTAAGAAACATCTTTAGCTTTTTCTATAATATCTATTATCTCAAAATTTTCCACTTCTAAATATTGATTGATAAATACAATCAATTTATGAGAAGGATCTCCATGAATGTTTTCTTTTTGGATTGGAAATTTAGTAATTTCTTTATACTCATCCACAGAAATCGGAAATTTAATTTCTTTTAGACAAATCTTACAAGTAATAGGAACTTCAACAATATCTTTATCCTTAAATAGGTACATTTTTTCCATTCATCTCTTTAAAAATTTTGTTGTTAAAAACTTACTTTTTCAGGATAAGTTATTTCTAATAAACTGAGTGCCTTCTTAGCAATTTCATAAGTAATTGCTCCATCAGAATCTTGGTTTTTATATGCTGCTCTAATTTTTGGCAATAAATACTCTGGGAATACAATTAATGGCCTAATATCTGTTAACAAACATATCCATTTTCTCTCGTTTTCATCAATAACCTCTGTGATAATGTTTAAATTTTTTAAGTCCTCTAGGAGAATCTCAGTCACTGCAAATTCTGAGAAAATTTTTGGAATTTTATCTAAGGGATAGTGATTATGTCTCATTAATACAAAGAAATCATAAACATCTGGATTTAAAAGAATTGATGCTAATTTCTTAATTTGTTCAATGGGTTGTGTGTATGGATCATAATCAGCAAAAAAATCAACTACTTTTTGTCTATATAACGGTAATAATTCATTTTTTGTTTCTTTAAAATGGTTTAGTAGATTTTCATTAGGGACACGAGAAAGAATTATATCCTTAACAAGGAATAAATATTCCCCTTGATGTGTAATTTCCCCTGTCTTCTTATCTTTTTCACCTTTAATCCAATCCCTTCTAATAAGATTTAATTCCAAAAATGGTTGAAGTAAAATGTCCACGTTTACTGTAGAGGTCATCTTTTCTAATATAGATTTCATATCTTTCTTCGAGATAGGTGCTTCCCTTAAAGTTTCTAAGATTTTTAATCGCTCATTACTATTGTAAATCAATGCTGCTTTCTGAAGCTTGTCTAAATTAGATAATCTATCTACTTGAAAGATAGTAAATTTTATTTCATTTTTTAATCTAATATTAATGTTTTCAATTAACGAGAGTTGCTTTGAGTTTCTTGCTCTAGTTAATTTATCAAATATAACATCTAATCTGTTTCCCATTTCTTTAATTAAATCTTCAAATATCTCAATCTCATCGTCCAGTTCAAAAATTGAAATTGCTAAGTATTGTGTCCCATCGGCGACTTGTTTAAAATAAGAGATTACTTGATAAGGAGTTTCTTTTAGTCTTCCCTCGTAAAAATTACTATAGCTATATTTAACTCCAAAAAGTCCCGTAGTATGTTGATAAAAAATTGCAAATATATCATTTACGGCGAGCAATTCTGAAAAATCGTCTTCATCAAATTGATCTTCCCGGAAGGTTAATTGGATTGGTTCAAATTCCGGTTCTATTTCGCCAGTCTCTTTTTGATTAATTTTGAACTGAAATGTCAAAATACTTTGGATCAATTATATCACTTTAAAAACTTTATAAATAAGTTTTTTAATTAAAATTATATAATTATTTCTTAAGTATTATTTATTATTATTATTTAATTAAACTTTATTCAATTTAAGAAAATAATAGGAAAAAGAATATCCAAATCTATGGTGATAAGTTTAAATTAATAACTTCAAAAAAATAAGGCATAAGAAATATTGGTTTTTTTTATTTGTATTATTTACTTTGTTTTTGGGTGTTTTTATATCAAATTTTAGTTCAAAATATCATACCAATGAAGACTCAATTACCCTAGATATTCAACCATCATCAGAAATTCCGTATACAATACCATGGCTTAGAAATACTAATTTTGATGATCAATCTGAATGGGTTTCTAGTAAAGAAGGAGATGAATCTGATGTTGATGCCTTTATTAGTAATGGTCTGGGAAATTATATAATTCATGGAGATTCAGGGCTGAAAAGAATTGATGAACCGCTTAACAACGGCGAATGGCATGAGTTTAATAATCCAGAATTTCCTATATCTCCCGATACCAATAGTACTACTTCAGCAGGTCTAGAAATTTCTCACACATGGGATGAGGGTGTTGATCAAACACGTAACACTCCCAGTATTCATTGGAAAAGAAATATAAGAATGCCAGTAAATATGTCAGATTATATAATTACAGATGCATTCCTTGAAGTTATTTTTAATGCTTCAGTAACTGCAAATGGAACAATTCCAAATGCACCTCAGATAGGTGGTATTGAGCGTCCTGGGGATTATACTGATGGTGATCATGATATTGAACCCCGAACATTCCCAGAACCACCACAATTCGCAATTGGAGATTTTGCTACGTTTTATGTACTTATTTCCGATTTGGGAAATGTTAACACATACCAAATCGCTGAAAATATAACAACTGATCTTGGTCGAGATAATAATACAAGAGTGACGCATTATCATGATTCAGCTTTGGATCCAGTTCCAAAGAACATTCTTTTATCTTACTTAAACTCAGTTTTGGAATATGATAATCGAAATTTTACTATTACACTAGGAATTGACTTATACTGTGAAGATAATGACTATAATGTTGACATTGATATATGGGATAGGTTAATAATAAGATCACTCAACTTAACCATTGTTTATACAAAAAATATTGATCAATATACAATTGTTTCATTGGAGCAAGCAGGAGCACAAATTACAGGAGAGAATATTAGAATTGATGAGGGTTTATTAAATTTTGATTATATGATCAATAACACAATGTTATCCAACCTATCACCAAACTCAGAAATACGCTTATTTATTAATGATAAATATTTAGAGAAAATCAAGTTAAGTAGAGCAACAGACACTTTACAAAGCGCATTTTCAGGTGGGATCGATGTGACATCATTTATAACTAAAGATATAAATATCGCTTTGAAGATTCAGGTTTATTTACGAGATGAATTTGGATTACCAGAGGATATAATAATTTCTATTGATAATGTCTTTTTCCAAATTAGATATACTGTACTTTTAGCGGATTCCTTCGAAGAACCATTTATATTTCGAATAATGTTAATTGTTGCATGTATTGCAGGTTTATGTACGGGAGGATATTTAGTTGCCTATCAAAGATTTTTGAAATATCCGAAATCAGTAAGAAAAGTAAGAAAATACAGGAAAACATTACCAAGGAAAAATGAACCTGCAGTAAGTATCACAACTCGAGAAAGCTCTTTCAAAAAAGCATATGAAAAAGAATTACATATTAGTTCTTCATTTTTGAAAGGAAAACCAACTCCAGTAACACCGATATCTAAACCGTTAAAAGAATCAGATAAATCAAAAAATAAATCAGATACAACTTAAAATTTAGAGAAAATAGTGGAGAGTTATTATATTAATGATTAAAAAAATGAAAATTAGGAAAACACTTATTTTAATGATATTTGTTCTAATTCCATTATTTTCTGCCATGATTTTTGCAAATTCTTTCATTAATAATGCCAAGATTGATATAAAAACTGAACAACTTAAGACTTCAGGAGTGGAACATTTTAGCAACAATTTATGGATTGAGAATCCTACTTTTGATGATCTTGGTGAACCTTGGAATCTACGAATAGAAGGCGATACAAGAGATGTAATTGGAGATATTGGTCATGGTAATGCAAATTACACTATTATAGGAGATTCTAGAATCAAACAGATTGATGAACCTCTCAATAATACCCTTTGGGTTCTTTATAACAATCCAGATTTACCTATTCTACCGAGTAATCCAGCTTTTCCTCTCTTACCAAACATTACTGAAAATGGGTGTGAAGTTTCACATCGATGGGATGAAAATATTAATCAAACTCATAATAGACCAAGTGCGCAATGGAAAAGAACTATAGAAATGCCTGTTGATATGAGGGATTATATAATCACGGAAGCTTCTTTAGAAGTGATATTCAATGCAACTGTAACTGTTTCACCTACGGTAGGGGGAATTGAACGACGTATCGATGAAGCTGTTAGTGATAAATTTTCAACAGGAGATTATGCAGAATTTTATGTTTTAGTTTCTGACGTTGATGAAACTTTTCCTGCTGTTAGAATTGCCTACAATCATACAGGAGATCTAGGACTAGATGGTACTTCTGGTACGTACCCTGATACACCTATGGATATAGTCCCTGAAAATGTTTTAAAGAGTATTTTAAATTCAGTATTAGAAACTGATGGATTCAATTTTACAATTACACTTGGAATTGATATATATTGTGAAGACAATTTACCTGCTGTTGATATAGATATTTGGGATAGTTTAATTATTAGATCTTTCAATCTAACTTTTTCTTATGAGAAGAAAATTAATCAATTCACTTCAATTGGATGGGAACAAGAAGGTAATGCTTTAACAGAAGATAATATCCAAGTTACCGACGCTAAACTTAATTTTACATATAAAATTGATACACTTTGGTCATTAACATCAACATCAAATTCTGAAATTAGAGCGTTAATCAACAATAATTCTGTGTCAGAAATTAATTTACTTCTAGCTAATAATTCTTTTCAGTATGCTGAATATGATGTTACTTCTTTCATTTTAAAAGATTTAAATATTACACTTTCAATACAAGTTTATTTAGCAGATCAATTTGGATTGGATCAAAATATCACAATTTCTATTGATGATGTGTATCTTATAATCTCCTATATCAAGGTCACTATAGATATATTTTCTGAGCCGTGGGTATTTACAGCGTTATTAGTACTTGCTAGTGTACTTACGGCAGGGGCTGGTGGTTATCTTGTTGCCTATCAAAGAATTTTACGATATCCTAGACCTGTTAGAAAAGTCATGAAGTATAGAAGAACATTAAATAAGAGTAAAGCTCCGGAAGTAGCTATTATGCCTCAAGATGTTGCATTCAAAAAAGCATATAACCAGGAATTAACTGAAAGTTCTAAATTTTTGAAACTTAGACCAGGTGGGATAAAAGAACCAATATCCAAAGAGAAGGACGCTCTTGAAAAGACTACAGATAAAGTTATGGAGAAGCAAATAGACTCTGAAGAATTAATCTCTAAATCTTTAGAAAAAAAAGAAGAACTTGATGAATTAGTCAAAGATTCTACCAGAGAAGCTTTAAAAACAGATAAATAATAAAATATCAAAACTTATTTTTTAAACAAGACATTAAAAGAGCATCATAATAAGTGCCTTTAAACTTCAGGTATTGATGTAAAATCCCTTCTTTTAGAAAATTGCACTTTTCAAAAAGATTGATCGATCTCTCATTTTCTTTAGCGATATAAGCTTCAAGTCTATTTAATTTCAGATAATTGAAAGCAATAATTTTAATTAAGTTTAAAGCCTTTTCTCCAAATCCCTTTCCCCAATAAGAATGTATTATCCAAATTCCAATTTGGGAACGATAATGCTGCCAGTTAATATTCCAAAGACTGATTGATCCGATTCTTTCTTTATCATTCTTTTGTGGTCCGTGTACCTCAATGATATAATTAAACTGAAGATGATTATCCCAGTATTTTAAATATCCTTTAATTAATCTTTTGGAGTGTTCTATTGTCTTCATAGGTCCTAAAGATAAATAGGTTGTTATGATTTTGTCATTTAGGCTTTCAAATACAAAATCTGCATCATCTTTAGTCACTTTTCTAAGGAATAGATCTCCTTTATTAATTTCTTCAACAATATTCCTGCGTTCTGCCATATTTTCAAAAAATAAAATTACTATCTCATATAATAAAAAATTAGTTAATAAGTCTATTAAAAAAAAGAATAGAATAAATTAAAATAAAAGAAAAAATAAAATTGAATAATAATAATTGGTTAAAATCCTTTAAAATGTGGAGTATCTTTTATTTTTCTTCTCCCACCACAATTTTTACATGTACTACCATCTTCCAATTTACCTTTTCCACCACAAGCCGGACATTTAATCTTCCGATTAAAGGCCGCAATTCCCTCTTTAGCATCAAAACTTCCTCCAAATGTTATTCCAAAGCCGAATTGTTCCATCATTAATCCTAATTGAGGATATCGAGTTCCAAATTTAACACATTTCTTAATTACAAATAAGGATGTTGTTGCTGCATTTCCTAGCCATTTAGCCTTCTCATGAACTAATTTCTCAAATTCCTCTCCCGCAGGAGCCATCCAAGATACATAACCCCAGTTTAGCATTGTTTTCGCATCGATATGTTCTCCAAACATAGCCATCCTCATAGCTCTATTAACTCCAATTCTAGCCGCCATTCGTGTAATACCTCCATTAGCAGGGAAAATTCCCCTGTTTATCTCGGGAAGACCAAATACAGATCTATCAGAAGCAATCACAATATCACAACATAAAGTCAATTCGCAACCTCCTCCTAATGCAAATCCATCAACTGCTGCAATTAATGGTTTAGTGAATTGTTCCAATTCATCATAATCTCTATGTCGTATCCTCATTGCCTGACTCATGTGCATTGGGACATTCGGTTTTAATCTTTTGTCAAACATCGCTGCTAAATCAGCACCAACTGAAAAAGAGGGCTTTTTAGTTATTTCTTTAGTCCCTCGAAGTACAGCAGCTCTTATTGAACTGTCCCATTCCATTAATCTTAGTGCTCGTGAAATTTCAGCGACAACATCGTCAGTTAACGCATTTAATTTATCAGGACGATTTATTGAAATTACGGCATAATTCCCATCAACAGTACCCTCTCTTATTACATTTCCTTGCTCATCTACCGCTTGTGGCCATTCAATTTTTAAATACTCGAATTTTGTTTCTTCAAACATTTTCTTTTTCACCTCTTATATACAGACTTTTTTATAATATTCTTTTAGATTAAAAATATTTAGTGAAATTTTATTTTCGCATTTTAACAAATCCACCTGATTTCATTAATGCACACGGTCGGAAGTATTCTTTACCTGTCTTATCCGCTAATTCTTCTAATAAACCACTCCATTTCTCGTAATTATTTTTTCCTGCACCAAAAGGTCCTGGACTATTCATACCAGCCATATTTGCATCATCTATGATCTTAAATCCAGTTGCAATACCTTCTTCTAATATTCGACATCCTTCATTTAGCATAATCGCTAGGGAATTTTCTAAATCGAATATTCCAGCAGGCTCAGCTGCTTTTACTTTAGCTTTAATCCCGTCTCTTCCTTGACTCCAATCATAAAAACCTTTCCCAGTTTTTGCTCCTAAATTTCCTGATTCTACCATCTCTTGAACAACTTTTCCTGGCTTAAAATTTGGTGAGAGAGTTTCAGCATAATAATTACCAATATGTACCATTGTATCAATACCTGTAAAATCAATTAACTGACATGGTCCCATTGGCATTTTTCCTCCAGCATCAGCATCAATACGTTCCCATGGAATATTGTTTTCCTTTGCATAATCAAATACATAATTTAAATAAATCTGTACAGGAGCATTCAATCTATTTACTATAAAACCAGGTCTGTCTTTCAACACGGGAGCTATATACCTTCTTCCTCTAAGAACAGGGAGAGATTTAGCAACATCCATCGCTATGTTAAAAGTTTCTTCTGAAGTACTATCACCTTTTATTACTTCAATGCAAGCCATTAATACAACTGGATTGAAGAAATGCATGCCACATACTCTTTCAGGAGCTCCACAATCTTTACCAATTTCAGTAATACTCATTGTAGAAGTATTTGAAGCGAATATTATATGAGAAGGACCATTATCCATTGTAATTTTGCAAACTTGCTTTTTAATTTCCATTTTTTCAATAACAGCTTCAATAACCATATCAATATCTTTAACTGCTGACGCTAAATCAGTTGATTTTTTACATCTTTTCATTATATCACTAGTAGTTATACCTTCTCCTAATTTACCTTTCTCCTCAGATTTTTTAATACCTCCTTCTATGGCAGAATATGCTTTATTAACTAGTTCATCGTTGACATCAACTAAAGTGACATTGTATCCCGCCATTAAAGCAACCTGAGCAATGCCTTGCCCCATAATACCTACACCTAATGTTACTATATTTTTAATATCAGCCATTTTTTGTAAAACCTCTTAAAATTAATTTTGAATTAAAATTTTAGTTATGTTAAATTTAACATATATTATATTTTTTTTTTAAAATTCGACATTTAACAGATTAAATAAGAAGTGAAAATGATTTGTTTAAATAGATAAATTTTCTAATTTCAGACTATAATTTATTGAGAAAACAAAATTAATTAAATATAAAAATTAATTTCTTCAACACATACATCTTTATCGGAGTCATTTTCAAGATAATTTATTTCAATTTTTTTTATCTTCTCTCCTAATAATTTTTTGAATGCTGTTTCAAAATATCCCTTATTAATTCTGCAAAATGCTTTTCCAAAATCCAATTTTTCTCGATTACTTATTGGGTTACGTAAAAAACAGTGATTTTCGATAATAATCCGATATCTGTCTTCATATTGTTCGATATCCCGAAGTTGGATTGAATAGAATTCTTTTAACTCATCCATCAAAATCACTAAGGCTTCCATAATTTCGAAATCCTCTTTACCATATTCTCTTTTTATTCTCTCCGCAATAATTGTTCCAGGATGGACTCCTGTTTGATATAAAATTGAAAGCAAACTATTTCTTCCAAATACATCAAAAACTTTATAGACTAAGGATTCAGAGATTATTTCGAATCCTTTTACAGAATTAATATTATCACTTGGATTATATATTCTCTCATTTATTTCCTTCAAGTATTCTTCCAAAATATATTCCCCTAACTATTAAGAATAAGGTTAAAAACTAATAAGTTTTTATTTAATAGATATGCTGTTGATCTATTTAAAACTTAATTTAAATAGATAAATTTTCTAAAACTCTTTCAAACTCTTTAAAATTCTTGCTAGTCTCCAAACAAATTGAAACTGCTCTTAAATTTTGATTTTTTTCTAAGAGATATTTCTTTATTGTTGGAAGCATAGCCTCAGCACATAATTTCGAAGTAATCCCTCTCATTTCAATTGAGATAGGAGGAACTACTATTGTAGTGGCGCCTATTTCATCTGCCAACCTCAAACAATTCCAAGTAGCCAACATTAGCTTTTTTCCTTCATTTCCTTGTCCTGGTCTAGGACCATTTGTATGGATTAAATATTTCGTAAAATTACCACCGGATGTAATTACTGAAGAACCAACAGGTATTTGAGTGATTTTATTAATAATTTTATTACATTCAACTTGTACTTGTGTTCCAGCTTTCCTTAAAACTTTGCATCTTAGATCACCACTAGGTAAAAGCCTACTATTAGCAGGAACTACAACAGCATCATATTGTTCAATATTAGTTAAATCTCCTACAAAAATCTCAAGTATAGAATTGTTAATCTGTAGTTGATCCATTAAAAATATAACTTAACGAGGAATATTTATATTTTAGGTTTATTTAAAAAATACAAATTTAATGTAAAAATAACCATTCTGAATGTTATTGTCTTATGATTCATTAAGTTTCTTTATTTTTTTGATCGCTTTTTCAACATTTTCATCAATTATTTTAAGAACATTTCGATAAGTCTCATCAGAAGTATAATAAGGATCAACGATATTGAGATTATTCTTTTCTCCATTAAATTCTTTTAGTGTAAAGACTTTATTATTAATATCTTTAATGTTATGATAATTTGATATAATCTCTTTGGAATGGCTTTTTTCCATTGTAAGAACTAAATCTTGTCTTTCTAATAATTTACGATTTAATAATTTAGGAACAAAATCTGAATGTTCTATTCCTTTGGCTTCCAAATATTTTCGAGATTCTGGCTGCATATAATGAAAAGCGTTAATAAACCCACAAGAATCAAACTTCAAGTCTAAATGAAGTTCTCTGGCATAATAACGAGCTAAATATTCTGCTGCAGGAGATCTTGCCGTGTTTCCTAAACAAACAAAAAGAACTTGTGTAATTTTATTCATAATTAGTTATTCTAACCCTCTATCTTTTAACTTATTAATGCTAATAATCTTTTCAATAATCTGCAAAACTCCTTTCTCAATTCTTTTGAGAATTTTATTATATTCTTCTTGTGGTAAATAGAAAGGATCTTTAATCTCTAAATTTTCTTTTTCTCCAGCAAATTCTAACAATAAAAATACTTTTTCATCAATATCATTAAGTTCCTTAAATTTTCTTTTCAATTTATTAATATGATGTTTTTGTTCAAATCCCAAAATTATATCTTGACTTTCTAATAATTCTAAATCAATTCGTTTTGTTTTAAAATCTCCTATATCAATATTTTTGGATTTTAAATAATTGATAGTTCCGGGTTGAGCAGTTTTATAATAATGATAAATCCCTGCTGAATCGAATTCAATTTCCTTCAGTTCTTCTTTATATTTTGTTTTTCTGAGCCAATTTGCATATGCTTCAGCGAATGGACTTCTACAGGTATTTCCAGCACAAAAGAAAAGAATTCGTTTTATTTTAGACATTTTAAAAACTTCCTATCTCCTATTCTAATAAATTCTTTCTTACAAAAAAAAATTTTGCTTAAATTCAAAAGGAAATAAAAATTTAGAACAAAACAGAAGACTATAGAATTGTGAGAATTTTCCTATGGTAATGGATATATAATTTGAGGAATATAAAGAATTGATTCAGTATATTTAGCTTAGGGAAAACTAGATCTTGCTCTAAAAAAATATCAAGAAGCTTTAGATATAGAAAAAAAACTTGGAGATCCACACAAATTATATTGGTGATATAAATAGAAAAATCTCTAAATAAATCCTATTTTTGGATTTTCCTTAAATTTTATGGAATAAAATTTTAATTTAATTAATGTTATTTTAAAATAAATTTTAATTATTTTTAGGAAAAAATTTAAAAATTTCAGTTGAAGTTTAAAACAGATTTTTTAATTATTGGAAGTGGGATATCTGGA
>CP070831.1:2995470-2998537 GCA_020344955.1 Promethearchaeota archaeon
AATTATCATCTGAGAAGATTGAAAAAGGGAAAACAATTAGGTCTACCTGGAGTAATTCATCTTCAAAAAAAAGGACTTGGTGGCAAACTCAATCCGAACTTTGTGGAGTTCCTAATGGGGTATCCTATGAATTGGACAAAGATAGAGCCAACAGAGTCAAAGCACTTGGAAATTCAATCGTACCCCAAATCGCAAGAGAAATCGGAAAAGCAATCATTGAAGCAGAAAATGTATAGAACTCCAACATCTATGGACACAAATGAAGATAGTATGATTTATGCTGCTAAAATTTTAAAAGGAAAAGTAAAAAGAAATAGTAATCAAAAGGTTCAAATAACATTATCAACTGATGTTGCTATGGAATATTTAAAAAATAATCCTCACTTAATAGATCAATATGATAAACCTTTTAAATATAGACCTAATTTACCAGATAAATTAAAATTTATTGAATATTTAAAAACACAAACCACAATAAAGAAATTAAAAAATAATACAGATATTCCTGAGACTAAGATAGCACATTGGTTTCGAAAAGATAATTGTTTTTCTTATCCTTCAATTGAAGATTGGAATAAAATTAAAAAAAATTTTAAAGAATTAAAGTTTGACGAAGAAATGACTTTTGAAATAAATAATGACTGGAAGGCATCCTAATATTTTTATGGATTATAGGACTTGTTGCAAATGCAAAAATTCAGCAGATGTAGTTGAGAGTTCTAAAGATTATTGTGCTAGTTGTTATTTCATTCATATTATTGGTATGCCAATTGAAGAATATGAAAAGCAGCAAAACGAATTAGAAGAAAAGAGAAAGGAGAAGTATGGGAAAAGCTGATGATGTTTTAAATGTTTCGCAAGGGAACAATTTAACAAAAATGAGAATGGCAGGTCACAATTTAAACAATAATAGACAAAAGGATGATTTTTACCCAACACCACCAGAGGCTATAATACCTTTACTTGAAAGAGAAAAATTTGAAGGAGAAATTTGGGAATGTGCTTGTGGAGATGGTGCAATATCTAAAATTTTAAAAGAACATAACTATGATGTTTATTCAAGCGATTTAGTTAATAGAAATTATGGTGAGCCAAATATTGATTTTTTAAAAAGTTATAGAAAAACTGATAATATATTAACTAATCCACCTTTTAAATTAGGTATAGATTTTGCATATCATTCATGTCAGTTGGCAAGAAAAAAGGTAGCTTTATTTTCTAGGATAAATTTTTTAGAAGGTGTTGCAAGAGCAAAAATGTTTAGACTAACACCAATTAAAAAAATATATGTTTTTTCAAGAAGGATTACATTTACTAATCCAGATTCAAATAAAAAAACTCATGGTGGAGGAATGTTAGCTTTTGCATGGTATATATGGGAGAGAGGTTTTGAAGGTAAACCTACAATAGATTGGATATGAAAATAAAACTTAACACAAATGAAGTTGAGTTAGCTTTTGAAACATCAAAAAAAAGATTTATTGGTAATTTAAAAATGGGTAAGGCTTTTTCTTATGGTTATGAAAAGGGAATGAAAGGTGAATTATACGATTCTTTCTTAGGTTGTTTAGGAGAAATCGCTTATGCAAAAGCAAGTAATACTTTTTTTAATGGTTCATATTCAGATAATTTAGAAAGATATACAGATTCGGATTTTCAACACAATATAGAAGTTAGAACCCAAGATATTAAAAAGGATAGATCCAATTTTTTATTGATTAGACCTGGAGAAAAGCATGGAAAATATTTTTTAGTTATTCATAATGGAAATTATGAGTTTAATATTTTAGGTTCTTTCATATTTGATAAACCAATGCCAGAAAGATTGACAGATTTTGGTTATCCAAATAGACCCCCTGCTTATAGGATTAATATTAATGAACTAACACCATTGGAGGAAAATGTCAGACAAGATAAATTTTAAACTATTTAAACCTTTTGGTTCAACTCTTGCAAAAGCAGAGCTGCCATTACAATTAATAAAAGATTTTAAAGATGATCTCAAAGCAATAAGAGAGGATAAGCAAAAGAAGAAAGATCACAATTGGGGAGATAGATTGATTGGAAGTGTTTCTGCTGAATACCTTGTTACGCCATCTGTTATGCTTAAATGGAAAAGACAATTTTTTGATCCTATTATAGTCTCATATACTAACGCACATTATAAACAAGAGAAAGTTAAATCAGTTCTTATCAATTCTGCTTGGTATGTTGTTTCAAAGCCTGGAGACTACAATCCATTACACAATCATTGTGAATACATAAAAGGCAGTAATTACGATTTGAGCTGCGTTGGGTATTTGTCCTTGCCAGACTCTATGATTCCAACTCAAAACGCTAAAAGCCACAATGATTATTCTGCACAAATACAATTTGTTGAAGGTTCAGAAAATAAATTTTCAGATAGCCAACTTAGAATAGATCCAAAGGTTAGGGATTGGTATTTATTTCCTAATTACTTAATGCACTCCGTTTATAGCTTTAACTGTGAAGATAAAAATTCGGAGAGAGTGTCTTTTTCTTTTAATGCTACAATAAATTTTGAATAAGTTTATTGCTTTTTCTTCTATTTTCCCAAGCCCACAAAGGTTGTAAATTTTTATAATTGCAGCATTTATATTGATCTTCTAATTTTAATAAATCAAAACTTGTCATTGGTTTAATATGATCTATATGCCACTTTCCATAATTTTTCCAAGTCATTCCAGGTCTAAATTGTTTCTCTATATAAATTTTAAAGAAATTCCAATCACAACCTATCAATTTATTATTAGAAACTAATTTCTTTGCTTTACCTCTATAAACAAATGAATTTAATCTACCCCTTAAACTTAATTTCATTCTAAAAAATGGTTCTGTTTTTCTTCTTTCTTTATGTCTTTCATTTCTTTTTTGTTTCACTTCTGGTCTTTGATGCCATTCTTTAGAGTATTTTAATATTTTTTTTCTATTTTTTTGTGAGTAATTAAAAGCAACTTTTCTTACATGATCTAAATTTTTTATTCTCCATTCTTTCTGTTTTTTTCTAATTTTTTCTTTATTTAATAAAGCATATTTCTTTTCCCAA
>CP070831.1:2998637-3011460 GCA_020344955.1 Promethearchaeota archaeon
CTTGAAGAATATAACGCTTCTATGGAAATGTTTCCGGAAAACCTCGAAATGAAGTATTGGACAGCTGTATCATTAGCGAATAATAACAAAATAGATGAATCGCTAGTACTATTTAAAGAAGTATTCAAAAAGGATAATAATTGGCGCTTACTCACAGAAAGGCTACCAGAATCTGAGTTATTAAATGTAAAAAAAGAGGAGTTGGATAAAATTCTATCACTATAAAAATATTATCTTTTTACTGTAGTGATAATACCGCGATATTTTTGTGTTTTAAATATTCACATGAATGAAAGAGAAATGTGATTGATGAAAAAATAACACGGTATAAAAATAGTATAACGATTGCAAAAGAGTTATCTAAAAGAAAGTATACCGATCACGATTATTATGATAAATTGGTCTCCAAATTTGAAAAGATCTTAAGGTTCTATGAAGATTTAAAAGTTTGGAAAGAATTTTCAAAAAGTTAAGTTAAAAATTTTCTTTTTTTTCTTTGGCATTATAAACTTCTTTATTAATAAAAGGAAGTAAAGCACAAATTACAGCTTGAGTGAGAATCTCTGTTCGTGTAATAACATTTTTACTTAAAAAACTGATGGCCCCTAATTCATTTTTCAAATTTTCATTCTGAGCAAGATTTCCAATAATATCACCAATTTCAGTGTTTTTATCATATAAAACCTGATTTATTACAAACTTTGGATATTCAAAAGTAATACCAGAACCGAGTGAAATTTGGTCATTCTCATCAATGATTGCACAAAATTGGAAATCCATGTATCCTGTTCTAGTTTTTGGCACTTCAGCTAATCCAGCTTCAATTCCAACTCCATAGATATTACACTTAATCTTTTTTGCTTTGACCAAAAAGTTTAAGGAGTATTTTGCTCGGTTAATTGCCCCATCAATGATGTTTCTTAGTCCTATAGGTTGTTTAGATACTTCTGATTCTGCTTTAATGCTGTAAACTTTAAAATTTTCAAAATAACTCCTAAATGCTTGGTTAACTGCGTTGACTTTAGTAGGGTTTAAAGAGCCCACACAAACATTAATATCAGTCATGATTAAAACTATGAGACATGAATTGAAATAGATTTACTTTAAATTCTTTTCTTAAAATTTCAAATAGTTTATGCATTGGTAAACCAATCACATTTGATGAAGAACCATTTATTTTGTTAATAAACAAGCTTGCTTTATCACTTATTGAATATGCTCCAGCTCTTCCTTCCCACTCGCAAGTTTTAATATACTGTCTAATTTCTTCATCAGAAAGCCTAAGAAATTCAACATATGTTATATCAGAATCAACAACTATTTTAGGATTTTGAGTTTCAGTAATAGCTATTCCAGTAATTAACTTATGAGTCCTACCTATTAGCTTTTTAAGAATTTTGA
Organism: Promethearchaeota archaeon; assembly: GCA_020344955.1. Classification (GTDB taxonomy): domain Archaea; phylum Asgardarchaeota; class Lokiarchaeia; order Sigyniarchaeales; family SOKP01; genus Loki-b32. Next base: position 3,000,039 of record CP070831.1, read on the forward strand.
AAGCTTCTTTTTTATTTTGAGCTTTCCCAATAATTTCTCCATCAATTTCTACTACTGTATCAGCAGCGATAATAATTTTGTCTGATTCGTTGATAGATATATTATTTCCCGCAAGCAATGCTTTTGCTGTTGCCAATTTTTTTACTAATTCATGTGCATCTGAAAAACTTGCTTTAAATTTCTGTTCATCGATGTTTGTAATAAAAATCTCAAAAGATATCCCAGCGCGTTTAAGGATTTCACTTCGATCAATTGATTTTGAAGCCAATATAATTTTTTTCAATGTTATACTCATCATATAGGAATTTGAGAACTAAAATATTATAAGATCATTTTTATTGTATATCTTTTCATGTAGTTTATTTTAAAATTAATAATTTCAATAGTATTGAATACACATATATTTAATTATTTTTAATGATCAAGTATATAATAATTACATATTAAGTTCTTAAAAATATGGAATACTTTCCTCTCTGGTATATTTTTATTGTTTCTTCATTTTTCTTTATTCTTTTTAGTTATATTCATTTTTCGTATAAACCAGATATTATAAATAATATATTTGGATTAGGTTCATTATTTTTTGTTTTTATTCATATTATAATATTTCTTCTGTTTATGAATCAAGAGATCGGGCTTAGATCTTTCTTTGTACCCTTATGGCTTATGATTTTAGGGATTCCATTGATTTTTATAGGATTATTAGTTATAATCTCTACTGGTATTGCCTATATCATAAAAAAAGGTGCTAAAAAGGACTTTACAGAGTTAAAACAAAAAATGAAAGAAAAATTTAACAATTGGAGCAAAGTCAAGAAAGACACATATCGAAAATTAAATCATGTCCTAATCTTTATTGGCCTTTTAATTCTTTGGTATGTTAGTTTGTCAATTGTTAAATTTTATGCTGGTTCCATTGCGGGAATGATTCCTGAAGAAACTATTATGTTATTATTATATCTAAGAATAATAAATGAACCAAATTCAATAATTAATGTTCTTTTTTCATTGGGATGGTTTTATTATATCTTATTCTTCTTTTTTTATTTTTTATGTTTATTCATGCTTGCTAATGAGTTTACAAGGAAATCCCAACATTTTACTTTTCCCTTCAACATTTTTCCTCAATTGTACCTATCTAATGAGGAAGAAGAAAATTTTGGGACTTACCTTTATTTTAATGTTGGTCATTTGTTTGCCGCATTTATTTGCCCTCCAATGGTTTTTTTTACCATTTTAGGGATTAGTTCAATTAGTGATTTGGTGACAAGTCAAGTTGGTATAAGATTTGGAGCAAGCAAAATATTGTGGAATAAAAAAAAGACTTGGGAAGGCTCGCTAGCAGGAATGGTAACTACCTTTGTAATATGTTTTTTCTTTATTGGGATTTATTGGGGAGTGATTTTTTCAATTCTGTTTTTGTCTTTCGATATATTTACAGATAAACCTTTTAAACTATCAGATAATATCCTAATCCCAGTAGGTTGTAGTCTAACATATGTCTTCTTAAGATTCTTTCTTAATTTCAATTACTTTTCATTTATCTTACTGTGGTTTTGAATAGGAGTGAAATAAATTTATCTGAAGCTATAAAAATTTTTAAATTATTCACCCTTTAAAGTTAACAACATGTATTTTTTACCTACGAGCTTAATCTTTGTTTTATATTTTGTCTTAACTTTGTGTTACATAATAAAAAATAGAAAAATCAAGATTGAAAACCATTTATTTGCTAATGAACTATTAATTGCTTTGTTATTTTTAGGTGCAGGGATATTATATCCTTTTATGTATGGTTTTCATTCTCCTTTATTGAGCCAAGAATCATTAAATTTTATATGGCTTTTAACTTCTTTATTTTTCTTAATTGAAATGGGAGTATGGGCTTTAACATTAATTTATAATACGATTATTTCTAAAAAAAATCCTGAAATCATGGCAGAGCGAGATTATAGTAAATTTTGTGAGAATTTTAATAAAAATTGGGTAGATGATTTAAAAAGCGAAGTAGGTAGAAAAGTATTACACTTATTTACTTGTTTTGTAATTTTTTTCTTTTGGACTTTAGGAAATATTCTTAATGATACTGGCATTTTAACTCTATGGGGTTTAGATACATATAGTTTTTCTTATTGGTTGATAATTACTGTAGGTTATGGTTTTGTATTTATGTTTCAAGTAGCGGATCTAGCTAGGCTAAATAAATTTTATATGCTTCCGAAATGGGCTAAACATTGGTATTTAGATATGAAACAGAGCGAATTACATACATTTATAGCATCAACACCGCTAGTTTTATCTTTTTCTCCTTTTCTTTTTGCACCATTTCCGATTTTTGGAGCTGTGGCTTTAATAACCACTGGATCTGATGCTGTGGCATGCATTATAGGTAAAAAGTTTGGTAAATTCAAACTAAGAACGAATTCTAAAAAAACAATCGAAGGCTTGATTGCTGGTGGTTTAACAACATTTATAATCGTATTTGTAATTTCGATACTATATCATCCTTGGATGCCGATATCGATTGAGAAAATAATTATTATGAGTTTTGTTGCTACTTTATTATTTATGTTAATAGATGCTTTCGCTAAGAACATTTCCGATAATATATTAAATCCCTTGTTAATCGGATTTGGAATGTGGATTATATTTTTACTCTAAAATATGAATTTCTTAGTTGTTAAAAGATTTAGCCGCCAAAGTAAACATAAATAAAAACGATTTGATCTCCATCTTTTAGCTTCGTTTCTAAAAATTTATCATGTTGATAACTTATTCCATTGATAATGATAGAAAGGAGTTTGTTAAATTTTCCCTTCTCTCCTTTTTCCCAAATTAAGTCTGTAAATTTATCACCAAAATTTTTTCCAAAAAATTCTATCAACTCACTTAATGTCAGTTCTTTATCAAATTCAATTGTATCAAATAAATTTTTAGTGACCTCATTGAATGGCGGAGAGAATTCAAGGTGTAGTTTCATATTCTAATTTAACAAATGAGTTTAATTATCTTAAGAAATTAAAATAAAAAAATCGTTAAAAATTTGATGTTAATAAATAATAAAAAAAAATAAAGTAGATTTATTATTGATTTTAATCATCTTCTTTTGCTTCTTTTGCAGCCTTTTTAATACCCTTCTTGACACTTCCAGATTTCACGGCTTTTTTAACACCTTTACCAGCCGCTTCTGATCCTGTGACCCCTTCGACTAATTTCCCTAATCCTTTTGCAAAACCCTTCTTGAGCTTCTTACCGAATTTACTTTTTTTCTTTTTTTCCTCATCATCACCCATAAATCTTCAACCTACGGTACGTTTAACATTTTTTATTTCATATATTTTTCTTTAAAATAAAATCTAGTAATTAATTTGATATTCTTATATTATCATAATGAAAATGTGGTTATTATAAATGTTTTGAAAATTGTTAATTAACTCAAATAAGAACAATGGATTTATCATAATTAAAACTTTAATACACTCATTAGAATTTTATTAAATTTGTAATAATTAATTTCTAATATAGTAGATTGTAAATATCTATATCATTCTAAATTCAAAAAAATTAGAGAAATTGTTTAAGAATGGCTAAAGTGTTTTTTATATCTAAAAGAAATGTCAGAGATGCGTGGCTTTCTGCTGTTGGGCACATCTTATTCAATGGGGATGATATTAAAACTGAATATGATAAGCTGGAAGATCCCCCTTCCAAAGATGCTACAGTTTTAATCGAAATAAATGAACCATTTAGTAATCCTATTATGCGTAAAGATAAAATTATGAAAATTAGGTCGAAATTTGGCAATTCTTATGAAGTTTATGGTTGTCTAGCAGATACCTATCTAATTGGTTCCATTCAGAGTGGGTATATTGAAGAAATCCTAGAAGGAGTAAATGACAATTTACTTAGTGATTCTGATGTTAGTTTTCCTTACTCATATCATGATAGAATTTACAATTATGCTCCCTTCTCTCTTGAAGATACAATTCATAAAAATTATGATCTTAAAATAATTAATAATAAGTTTGTGAAAGAACATAAGAAATTATTAAAGGCTGAAAAAGTTAAAAAAACACCCGAATCTAATATTTGGAAATTAAAAAATGGTGTAGAATTTGATTTAGATAAACAAATTTCAGAGCAAATTGGATTTGAAGAACTTCCTATTGGTATCTTTGAATTTCCTAGAATTAATCAACTTAAATATATTATTCAGAAATTAAAAGAAAAACCGTATAGTCGTAGAGCACAAGCAATTACTTGGAGGCCTTTAGTCGATCCTTATCACGAAGATCCGCCTTGTCTTCAGAGAATTTATATGCGTATTAAAGATAAAAAGTTGATTATGCAGACAACTTGGAGAAGCAGAGATTTATTCAGAGCATGGGAAGCAAATGTAAATGGAATGATTAGAATTCAAAAAAATGTAGCTGAACAACTAGGAGTTGATATCGGGCATTATTTAGATTTTAGTAATTCTCTCCATATTTATGGTAATACTATCTCCGAAGTAAAGGATATGTTAAATCGTATGAAAAATAAGGGCGAACTTCCAGAAGAAATTATTGATTTAATGCAAAAAGACTAATAATATCGAATCTACAGATGAAAGTTAATGAAATTTTGTGAGTTTCATGTGAAAATGGCTTTGAAGATAAATACTGGTGAGTATAGTTTCTATGAAGTTTAACATCCTACCGAACTTTAAAAAATTTTAGGGAATATTTTTTTTGTATTTTCTTCAATCTGCTTTTCTAATTCTACAACATCAATTCTTTTTATCTTAGATATTGTATTTAATACTTCTCTTATCATTGCAGGAGTACCAGTCTTTCCGGAGTATTTTACTGGTCCATCACTTTCAAGCAAAATGAATTCTTTATCAACTTTCAACACTGTATTCTTAACTGCTGGAGAATAATAAATAGCTGGTGTAATTGAGAAATAATACCCTCTATCAATACCTTGATTTAAAAAAACCTCAGGTCCAGAATACCAATGAATATTTACATTAGGGATTTTATATGAAGGAAGCTCATCGAAAATTATTTTTTCTGCTCCTTTTGTATGTAAATTGATTGGTAATTCTAATTCCTGTGCTAATGCTAACATTCCTTCAAAAATTCTACTTTGAATTGGGTATAATTCTTTCTCTTTAATGAAATGATGATCTAAACCAATTTCTCCTATTGCACATATCTTTTCTTTATTTTTTCTGATGAAATCTACAACAGATTCTAATTGACTTTCAATATCCTTATTATTCTTCACTTCTTCTGGATGGATTCCTAATGCAGGATATAAAATACTATATCTATCAGTAATTTCTAAAATCCTTTCTAAACTGATATAGCTCATTCCAACGGAAATTATCTTTTCTACTCCTACATTTCTTGCTTCTTTAATAATTTCATCAATGGTTAAATAGAGGTTTGCATGACAATGGATATCAATTAACATTTTTAAAACCTTTTAGAATCAGTAAAAATGAAAAAGCTACATATTATTTACTTGTTCTCTTAATAAAGCAATCTTTTTTACCAGTTCAAATTTTTTTCTCCAATTGTAATCAGAAGAATCCAAATCGTTTTGTAAAGCCTCTAACTCTTTTAATAGTAAATTCTTGAGATCTTCTTTAGTAAATTGCCCAATATGCTTTGGAAGAGGTTCAATTTTTGCGGCTCTTTTTATTCTTAAATCTGATATTGCTTTAGCTAACTGTGCTTGGAATCCTTTTGATTGTGTAGGATCAATATCTTCTAGTGTATCAAAAGAATGTTTCAAACCGTTAATAAATGCTTCTAAATCTTCAATCTCTACCTTATCTTTTGCCATGTGTAATCGTAGAAAATCATTTTCATAGAAATATAAATTCTAGAAGGAAATCAAATATTTATTATTGTTTATTTCTCTTTAAAATGATTCTTATACTTAAAAAATTAAAATTTATAAAATACAAATTAGATGAAAAATAAAAAAAAAATTAAAATTTACTTATTTATAATTCTTCAAGAGTCTCATTTTGTCGAATAGCTATTTTTAAGTAAATGCAAATCCTGTTTTTATCACAAAAAGTGATTTTAATTATAAGTTAAAGATTTCTAAAAAATCAGCATGTAAAGTAATTATTAATTTACAATTCAAATTCAATCCTAATTTAGAAGAAACTCAAAGTTCATTAAAACTGATAATTATATTTAAAACCCTTTCAGAACTAATTTAAGTGTATTTTAGAAGAATAGATGTGATTAATTAATGGATGACTCAAAAAAAGATCTCTCAAAAATATTGAACAATTACATTAAAAAACAAGTTTCATTTGAAGTAGCAATTAAAAAATATATCGCTCCTGGAAATCGAATTTTTATTGATTCTGGTTGTTCAGAACCGATCGATCTAACAAAAAAACTAATTGAATTGGGACCTCAACTTCCAGATATTGAGATATTACATTTTCTTAGCCTTAGTGATTTAGATTATTATGAAACAGCTACAGGGATAGAAGATTTATTTAGACATAACGCATTTTTTATCGGAAAATCATTACGTAATTATGTTGAAATTGGTCAAGCTGATTACACTCCAATGCTTCTTTCAGAAATTCCTAAATTATTTAAATCTGGAAAAATGCATTTAGATACAGCTTTGATTCAAGTGACTCCCCCAGATCGGTATGGTTTTTGTAGTTATGGAATTAACGTGGACATCGTTAAACCTATAACTGAATCTGCTGAAAAAATTATAGCGGAAATAAATCCGAAAATGCCACGTACTTTAGGGGATTCCTTTATTCATATTGATGATATCGATGCATTTGTTTTAAGTGACCATGATATCATTGAATTTACATATGGTGAGATAGATGATGTTTCCATCAGAATAGCAAAATATGTAGCTTCTTTAATTGAGGATGAATCAACAATTCAGATGGGAATTGGACAGATTCCAAATGCAGTTACGGAGGAATTAATAGAGAAAAAAGATTTAGGAGTTCATAGTGAGGTATTTTCGGATGGAATTGTTAATCTTGTGGAAGAAGGAGTAATAACTTGTAAAAAAAAGACCTTACATAAAGATAAAATTATTTGTTCATTTGTAATGGGGTCTAAAAAACTGTATGATTTTGTAGATGATAACCCAATGGTTGAATTTCACCCTAGTGATTATACAAATGATCCTTTTATAATTAGTCAAAATAAAAAACAAGTAGCAATAAATGCAGCTTTGAGTGTTGATTTAACAGGACAAGTAAATTCTGATTCTTTAGGACATCTGTTTTATAGTGGGATAGGTGGTCAAGTAGATTTTATTAGAGGTGCTGGAAGAGCAATAAATGGCAAACCAATTATGACTTTGCCTTCTACAGCAACTTTAAAAAACGGAACTGTAGTTTCTAGAATAGTACCTTACCTTCAGCCTGGTTCAGGTGTTGTAATAACAAGAGGAGATATCCATTATGTAGTTACTGAATGGGGAATTGCATATCTTTATGGAAAAAGCATTAGAGAAAGAGTACTTGAAATGATAAATATTGCGCACCCTGATTTTCGGGAAGAATTATTGGATCATGCAAAAAAATGGAAGTATGTGTATTCAGACCAAACATTACCTATTTCTATTGATGGAAGAATAAGCATTTATCCTGAAAAATATGAAATTCTATTTAAACTTAAAAATGGAGAAGTAATTAAAATACGACCTGTAAAACCTACAGATGAAAGAATGATCCAAGAATTACATTATTCATTAGATGAGAAGGATCGATATCTAAGATTCTTTACCCCAATTAAAGATTTTAGACATAAAAAAATCCAACCAATGGTTAATATTGATTATTCAACAGATATGATATTAGTAGGAGAATATAGTAAAAATGGAGAGGAACAAATTATAGCTCTAGGAGCGTTCTTCAAAACACTTGATCCTTCAATTGCCGAGTTAGCATTTGTAGTTCATAGAGATTGGAGGGGCTTTGGAATAACTAAGTTTTTATTAAATTATTTAGTTCAAATTGGGAAAGAACTTAATTATAGGTCTTTTACAGGTTCAATTTTGTTAGAAAACAAACCGATGCTTCACATTATTAATAGTTCAGGATATTTACTAAAATTAAAGAGAATAGAAGGGGGTGTAACTATATTTGCTTTTGATCTCTCTTAGATGTAGAACATCAATAATTAATTATATTCTAAAATCCATAAATTAATTTTGATTTTCAATTTATTTATTAATACTAATTAATGATAAATTTATTCTGTGTCTAAAATTAGGGAAGAACTATTTATAAGTGACTTTCATAGACTTTTTAAAAAAAATGGTTTATCAATTGAAGTAATTGAATCATTTCAAAAAATAATTTATGAATTTTATAGAATTCACAAGAGAAAATTTCCTTTCAGAGAAAAAATATCACCATATAATGTTTTAGTGTCAGAGATTATGCTCCAACAAACTCAAACAGGGCGTGTATCTGAAAAATTTAGAAATTTTATTGAGAAATTTCCTGATTTTATATCATTATCTCAAGCTTCTGTTGAGGACATTCTAAAAGAATGGAAAGGTTTAGGTTATAATAGAAGAGCATTAGCATTAAAAAGAATTGCTGAAATTATAATAAATGAATATAATGGGAAATTACCAGATTCTGTTGATACATTAAAAAAATTGCCCCAAATTGGTAACAATACTGCTTCCTCAATTATAGCATTTGCTTTTAATAAGCCTACAATTTTTATTGAAACAAATATTAGAACTGTCTTTATATATTTCTTTTTTCCATATAAAGAAAAAGTTAAAGATAAAGATATTTTATCAATTGTTCAAGAGACTATTGATAAATCCAATCCTCGAAAATGGTATTATGCATTAATGGATTATGGAGTAATGCTTAAGAAAACTCATCCTGAACTAAAAAAAAGAAGTGCTCATTATCGAAAGCAAGCACCTTTTAGGGGATCAAATAGACAAATTAGAGGAAAGCTTATTGAAATATTAATTAAAGAGGGATCAATTGAGATATCAAAAATTCAGCAAAAATTAAAAGTTATTAATCCTGATCGAATTAAAAAAGTTCTCGACCAATTAAAAAAAGAAGGTTTTATTGATATAAAAGAAAGGACTGTCAAATTTACTAAATAATTATTATGATTTTAATTTCATATTTTTCAAATAATTAGCAATTTTCAACGCAAGTTTTTCTTGTTTCTTCCATTCTCCAAAGGCTAAACCTTTAGAGATTAATGATTTAATCTCTTTCTTATAAACATCTTTTATCTTTTTAACAGGTTCATTTACAAAGGGAGTCTGAGGTAAAGGAATAAATGAATGAGCATGAACTCTTGCACCTTTATTTGATAATTCATTCATCAATCGTATAGTAAGATCTATATCTTCAGTATTTTCTCCGGGTAAGCCAAAAATAAAATCTACATTAATTTTAAGGTTTTTATTTAAAGTTAAATCAACTGCTTTGATTATATCCGCAACTGTATGCCCTCTATGGCATAGATCTAAGACCCTTTGACTACCTGATTGAGCACCAATAGTTATATTATCATTATCCGCATATCTTAAGACCAGATTTAATGTATCGTTAGTCACATGTTCCGGACGCACTTCAGAAGGAAATGTTCCCAAAAAAATCCTTCCTTTTTTTCCAATTATTTCTCTAATCCTAAGTAATAAATTTTCAAGTTTTTCTAAATTCAATTTTATACCATCTATAGAACCATAAGAAAAAGCATTTGGTGTTATAAATCTTACATCTGTAGCATCTCCGTAATGATCTTTTAATTTTTGGACACATTTGCATATCATTTCAATACTTCTATGTCTCGGTAAAGTCCCCAAGATGTAAGGAGTTTGGCAAAAGTAGCATACATAAGGGCACCCTCTTGTTATCTCAATTGGTCCAAATCGTGTATTTTTAACTGGGAAGGGCGGATATTTATCTAAATTAATGAATTTGCGCTTTCCTGTATAGATATAATCAATATTCTCATTTATGAAGGCAATTCCTTTTACATCATTAAAATTTTCATTATTAATTACTTTTTGCAAGAGTTCTATTATTGTTTCTTCACCTTCACCAATGATGGAGATATCAATGCCTATTTTCAATGTTCCATAAGGATCTCCTGTTGGATGGGAACCTCCAGCTATAACTAATATATTGTTATTAAATCTATGTTTGAGAAGTTGTACTAAATCACGAATTTCAAACAATTGAGTTGTAAAAAAAGAAATAGCTAATATCACTCTATCATATCTTTTAATTAATTCTTCGAGATTATCTATAAGTTTATTTTTTGACTCTAAGAAGAAAAAATCTAGGCTTTCAAATATCTTATCAGTTTCAATTGCAGCTGCAATAGCATTAAGACTGTAAAAATTATGTTTATAGTAATAAATTACAAACGCATTTTTCTTCAAAGAGATATTACCTAAGTCAATTTTCAATTACTAATTAGATATTGAATTTTAAGTTCACATGATTATATATTTTAATCTTTTTATTATTATTTTAAAAGTTGAGTAATTAAAAATTTGTAATCAATGTTAAAATGTGAGATTATATGATATTAAATGAATTTTTCGCAACTATAGTTGATGAGGTTGGAATTTCTTGGTTCGATTTTTACTCAATTGGGCATATTTGCTTTGGGATTGGTGTTTTTCTATTTTGGTCGTTATTTTACACAGTTCCTAAAAAAAAAGGCAGAATACCTATATTTTCTTTATTATTCGTCTTTATACTTACGGTTGTTTGTGGCATAATTTGGGAAATTCTTGAGCATACATTATTCCTTAATCTAGGCTGGAAATTTGAAAACCGACCTGACAGTTGGCAAAATATGACAACTGATGTTATTCTATGCGCAATTGGTGGCTTGGGTACTTGGTTATTTGCATATCTCATATTTGAAAAAGAGAAAAGTGCATTTGGATATTATACATTCGGAATAATCGGATTCGCGGTCTGGATCAGTGTATTTATAATTCTTCGATATTTAACTTTTCAAAATTCTCCAATTATTTAATTCTTTTTTTTCTAAATTAATCTTAGAAAAATGATTGAACATAGAAATTATTTTGATTTAGGAGAAGGAAATATTCCTTTAATCTTATCTGTCCCTCATGGTGGAATTTTGGAATGTGATTCTATACCTCTGAGAACGTCTGGTGTTTTAGGAATTGATAAAGGAACTATAAAATTGACAATAGAATTAATAGAACAAATTAGCTTAAAATTTGAAGAAGAGCAATTGGGTAGTAAATTACCTTTCTTTATCAGTTCAAAGGTTCAACGAAGTAAAATCGATTTAAATCGAAGTGAATCTGATGCGTACATTCAAAATTCATTCCTTGCTAGAGAAATCTATACTTTCTACCATAATAAAATTCAGGAATGGATATATAA
>CP070831.1:3011560-3017688 GCA_020344955.1 Promethearchaeota archaeon
GGCCTATTTTGTTACAATCACGTACTGTAAGCTGCCATACGCATTCTAATCCTGTTTCTCGTTGAATAATATGGGAGGCTGCCATCGAATTAATAGTAACAATTGCTAAAGGACTATCTGTTACATTTGCTGCAACTACATAAAGCGCCATTTCTCTAGCTTCTTGGATTGTATGGGAAAGATCACAGGTTTTTTCTGGTTCCAATTCTCCAGTTAATACAAATTCTCCTTTCGCAATTAATTCTCCTAATTTAGAATATACTTTCTTTTCTACCATTACCGATTACCTCCATACTACTTCTCTTTGATGACCAGATTCGCTCCAGTCTACTGGATCTCGCAATTTTGTATAAAAATCTAATCTACCTAATTCTTTCAAGCGATTGAAAATTAATACCCATCCACAATCTTTTTCATAGTTTCCAACTTCGCATTTACCTTTAACCATTCCTCCGCATGGCCCATTCATGAGCGATTTTGCGCATGTTGTTATTGGACAAATCCCCCCAGTCTCATTTAGTAAGCAATCACCGCATCCACGACATCTCATATAAAAACGACCGATCCTTTCTGTCATCCCCATAAATTCTGTATTATTCGCAATAAAAACAGGTATAAGAGGATATTTTCGCTCCAAGACTTTTGTAATACTCGCAACTCCAAGTCCACAACTTAGACTCAAAATAGCATCGATATCCTGTAATTCTTGATCGAGTTTCCTGAAATCTTTCATCATTACTCTATTGTCACATACTTCCTCAGGGACTAAAACTACTTTAACTTCGAAACCTTCTTGCGCTAATCTTTCTGCCATTTCTTTAGCACCTTCTTCTCCTCCTGTTTGGCACATGGCGGCACAAGAACCGCACGAAACAATACCAATTTTTTTGGTATCTTTAATCGCTGTAAGAACTTCTTCAAATGGCTTTTTTGTTGTAATAATTGTCATTTACTTATTCACATACTGTTGTAAAAATGAAAATATTATTATTAATTATTGAAATTAATCATGATATTTATTATTTTGATTTATCAAATGTAAGGTTTTCGAAATAGAAATAGAAAATAGGAAAATAGTATAAAACCATTTTGAAATTTTCTCAAAAAAGCATTAAATAGTCTTTTTATTTTATCCAATATAGAATTACATCCTGAATTCTGCGGGATATACTAACTGTGATTGTGGTTCAAGCTCGGGAGGAAACTCTAACCCTCCTCTTCCAGACGGAGATAAAGAAGCAGTAGGTGAGAGCCTTAAACTGTCAGTCGGAGAATTTGAAGGACTATTGATCTTTAGTGGGATCGGCTTAATCACTACACTTTTAGCGCTAGTTATATTACCCAGAACCGAACCCATTGAAGAAATTATCTCAATTTTTTAAAAATTTTCTTTTTTTTATTGACCAATTTTCTTAATTATATCTATTCCAGATATATTTAACTTGCTTATTAAACCAGACTCTGGTATCTTTTCAATAGGATTTCGAAAAAGCCTCAGTTCTTTTAAACTTGATAAATTTTCAATACCCTTTATTTGTGTTATTTTATTATCACTTAAATCCAAAATTTTTAAATTTTGTAAAGTATCAAGTCCTTCCATCTCTGAAATTTCATTTTCGGATAAAATTAAAGTCTCTAAATTTTTGAGGTCCTCAACCCCTTTTATTGCTGTAATCTTATTAGCTCCAAGAGATAATTGCTTTAGATTTGTCAAATTCTCAAGCCCTTTAATTTCTTCAATATAATTATAACTCAGATCCAGTATTTCAAGATTCTTTAGATTTTGTAAACCATTTATTTCCCTAATTTTATTAAAATTTAGATATAATCGATTTAATTTGCGTAAGTTATCAATTCCTTTGATCTCTGTAATCTGATTTGAATCTAAGATTAAATATTTTAACTTTTCAAGGTTTTCTAGACCTTTTATCTCTGTAACTTTATTTTTGGTGAAATAAAGATATTTTAAATTTTGTAAATTATTAAGACCTTTAATTTCTGAAATAGAATTGCCACCATAATTGCCATTCCCAAACGATAACTCTTCTAAATTAGTAAGAGTTTCAAGACCATTGATCTCAGTAATATTATTTCCACTAAGAGCTAAAAATCCTAAATTAGTCAAGGCTTCAAGATTTTCAATCTTATTGATTCCATTACCTTCAAAATATAAACCTTTCAAATTCTGAATTTGATCAATCCCCTTAATTTCAGAAAGCTTGCAAGGAATAGTATTTAAGTCCAAAATATTATTGTGAACAAGATATTTTTTTCCATGAATTATAACATATTCCTTGGTTTTTTCGTCTGACATTTCTAAGATTATTATAAACGACGATTCTATATAAATCTACGTACAGTAATGGCTTTTAGATTTCTACAAAATTGATTTTTAAATCATTTAAAATAACTTGGAAAAAAAATCTTTATAAAATGCTTTTTATCTTTTTTGCCAACTCCTGTGCCCCCTCGTCCGCTCCCTCCAGAATTTTGAAAAACCCCTCAGGATTCACGATCAAGGCAGCATCAATTAACTTCTGAAGCCCAATAACCGTGTTAATACGCTCGTTCTTTTGAAGGTGGAAAATTACCATCCCTAACTGGTTCTTGAGCTTACCCTTCTCGGACTCCAAAGCCAACCGCAACAACGCCGGACACACCTCCTCAATCGTCTCGCGACTCGCCCGCCGAGCATACTCATAAATCTCGCTCCTTTGTATCTCAGTGAGCTGTTCAACCTTTTCCTCTAATTTTGGTATTTGTTCCATTTTTCCTACTCACATCCCATTTTTTTGATTTTTAGATTTTATTTTCTTATATTTTTTGACTGATCTAATAATTATCACACTCATATTTAAATGTTTTCGGTCAAAAATGAGAATGTTTTTCACGGAATCTGTCAATATAAAATATCTAATCTTTTTAAAATCTACAAAATGACGAAAAAATGATAACACACTCTAATGGGACTTTTTTGGGATCTATTATATTTTTCAAAGTTTTTGTCTTGGGTTTGAGGAATGAAAACGGAATCAGCTCGACCGAAAATGGCAAAGTATGGTGGGCAAAGTCACCACACAGTCATCCGGCACCCAAAAAATGATCAGGATTCGAAAGAACATTTTGAGTTATCCGCGAAATCAATCACAATCGACGATTTTGGTCACCTAAAGCCAACATTTTTTCCGAAGATTGATTTTTCAAATCGGAAATATTTATGATTGTAATCATTAATTTTGGTCGCTTTATGTAGAATGTTGATCGCTTCACCGCAACGTAATGATCGAGAATCGACACTTTTATATATCGAAATTTATTATCAATAATTGTAAAACAAAAAAATGACTGAGGGATTAAGATGGGTCAACAAGAATATGAGGAAAAATTGGATGATGTGATGGCGTATTATAAGAACATTCGGGAAGCTTTAGGTGGCTTAGCTGAGATCATCAACATCAATTTTAATGAAAAGGATTTCTACCATCAAGCTGCCGTTGATAATTTGAAGGCGCTGCATGATAATGTGGTAGAAGTTTTAAAGGCTTCATTTACACCTCGAGAGATTCGCATGCGATTACGCGAAGTCGAGTTTGACGAGAAGGAAGCCGAGAAGGTTTTTCCATTATAATTTTTACAAAATTTATTTTTACGTAATATAATCCAAACCCACTTCATCTACCCCGATCCCCTACGTTCTAATTCTGAACCTTGTGCTTCCCTTGCAAATTTACCAAATGAATAGCGCTATCTATAAATATTTTCTTATCTTAATTTTACTTTGACTAATATATAAGATTTGGACGAAATTAGAATGAAATCAAATCTAAAAGCACAAGCAATAATTTTAATGATTTTTATAAGTCTCCTTGTTTTTTGACCAATATTTATCACCAATTTCAATTTAAAAAATTCAGAGTTTAGCGAATTTATTAATTTCGATGATGATAATTTGAAATATTTAGCATTATCTGCACCAATTTACATTGATGATACCAATCCAAGTGCCAATTGGTCTGTTGCAAAAGATGCAGGTTTATGTAATGGCTCAGGGACCTATTTAGATCCATATATTATCAAGGATTTGGTGATAGATGGTGGAGGTTCAACAAGTAGTATCTTAATTAAAAACTCAGATGTACATTTCAGAATAGAAAATTGCACAGTCTTTAATTCGAGTGTTGCAGGAGTTAAATTGTTTGAGACAAGTCATGGACAATTAATTAATAATAGTTGTACATCCGATTACTATGGAATCAATGTAGAAAATAGTAATAGTATCAATATTTCAGAAAACATTGCAAATAACAATATTTATGGAATCTTTTTTAAGAATTGTATGGGAATTACTATTTCCGGAAACAACGCAGATTACAATTATTATGCGGGAATTGAATTATTAGGTAGTACTAATAACACAATTTCAGGAAATTTTGTAAAGGATAACGAACATGAGGGGATAGCTTTACACTCAAGTGATAATAACACTATTACAGGAAATACTGCATTTAACAATAGTTTAGGGGTCTATTTATCTGGAAGTAATAACAGTGTCTTAAAAAACGCATTAAATCATAATAATAAAGGAATACATTTATATGAAAGTTTTAATAATCTGATTTCAGAAAATAATGTGAGCTACAATGGTTATGGGATATATTTATGGGGAGGTTGTGTAAATAACATTATATCAGTTAACAATGCAAGTAACAGTAATTCTGACGGGATAAGTTTATACTTTTGTGAAAAAAACACCATTTTAGGAAATACTGCAAACTACAATAATTATTGTGGGATATTTTTAGAAGGTAGTTATAATAATATCATTTCCGGAAACACTGCAAGTCACAATAAATTGTATGGGATAAGATTAATAGATGGTTCATGTAATAATATAGTGGTAAATAATACTCTTCACAACAATGTGCTTGGTGATTTCGCCGATCATACATTATGTAAAGAAATTTTAGGATATGATCTCTTCTTCTTGATAGATATATTATCAATAGCATTTCTTATAGGCATAGTTTCATTGATAACAATCATTCTCATTAAAAAATTTAGGAAAATTTAATTTTAGCTAATTTTTTGAGTTTAATACTTAGAAAGTATTTAAAAAATAATATAATAAACTCTTAATTTTTTTCACCAATGATTATTTTTTGAGAGCTGACATATTTTTACAAGGAAAGTGAGATTATTCCTCAATACGTTCTAATTTGAAAACAACAGGCTTTAATCCATCTGAACAAGCTGAGTATTTTAAGCCCGTTAATTCTCCCTCACCAAAATTTCCTTTCATGGTTAAAATTGCAACATCTCGATAAATGTCAACCCACGCCCATCGCCAAAAGCCTTCTGGCATTTTCAATTCATCTTCAACAATAAATTCCTGTCCTTCTTGAACAACGTTACAATCTTTTACAATATAACCGCTTGGGAATTTAAAATCATATCCTAAAACATCTTTTGAAGTGAATTTTTTCAAAACGGTTATTTTTATCTTTGGTCTCAACTTTCATCACCATATTTATTTCTTCTCTTTAATTCTTTCGATTTTGAATATAACAGGTCGAATTCCATCTGGACAAACACCAAAGATTGTATCCTCTCCGGTCCAATCTTCAATACTTCCACCTAATCTAAGAACTTCTACGTGTTTATTGATGGCTTGAAATGCATGTATACATATAAATTTTTCAGGCATTGCACCTGTTTCTGGTACAATGAATTGATCTCCTTCGGAGAAAAAACCACATTTTTGTATTGGTTGTCCCGATTCTCGAGTAAAATCTTTCCCTATGATTTCTTTAGGTTCAAACACTTTTACTACTGTAATTTTGAGAGGATAATTCATCTTTTATCGCCTATTTCAATTCAATATCTTTTGACATTTCTTATATTAACTTTTAATTAAATAAAGATTACCAATATTAATGTATAGTTTCACTAGTACTTTCTAATATAAATAGATGAAATAATTGAACTTCTTTTGAAGTTAGCGACTTCAAAGAGTTTGACGAGAAGGAAGCCGAGAAAGTATTTCCTTTATAGCAATAATTTTTAATTCTTATTTTTCAATAATCTTTTAAAAATTTAAGATTTAATCAGATTTCTGTTACAACAGATTA
>CP070831.1:3017788-3023514 GCA_020344955.1 Promethearchaeota archaeon
GCACCAAATATCAATTCACCAACTGAAACTGGTTGCTTTTTTTTCAATTCTCTTTTTAATTTAGCTGCTTCTTTTCTTTCTTCTCTACGTTGTTTGGCTCTTTCTAATCTTTCTTCTCTTCTAATTTCCGCCTCTAATTGCTTTTGTTCTCTTCTTAATTCTGCTGCTTCTAATTTTTCTTTTGTGATTTCTTTTATTTCACTAATTTTATCTCTCACTCGTAAACGTGCTTCTGCGATAGTTTCCCTTGCTTTTTGACTTGCTTCCTCTAGTTTTGTTTGGGTATATTCTCTAGTTTCTTGCAATCCCATTTCAGATATATGAAAGGGGAAAATTAACGCTAACCGTGAAGGAATAACCCCAAAATCTTCTGGTAAGAAGCCTTGCATGGAGAAGTAAACAAAAAGAATTGTTATAACAATTGCCGTTATTAAACAGCCTATCCACATTCCTGTAAACATGCTCCCTAAAACTTGCCACCATGGTTGGAAGAAAAATTGAAAGATTGATACAATAATATTTATTGCAATGACAATTATAAAGAAAAAAAGCATGGTTCTTATATAAAAGTCGAAAAGTTCTTCAGTTATATACAGTTTTGGTGTACCTCGAAGTTTGTATACCTTAGCAATACTTTCAGGAGTACTCATTTGCATCAAAGCTTGTTGTATTTCTACATCTGATGGTTCTGGATTTCCACTAATATTTATTGCTAAACTTAGAATTTCACCCTCCAAATCTTTTAAAATTTTGCCAACTTCTTCCCTTTTTAGTTTAAGCCATTCAGGAAGTTTTTTATATACTTGTGTGAGATAATTATTAATAATTTCATTCTCAGAATAACTCATTTGAATACTCTCAGTTTTTTTAATTAAAATATTATTATTCCTATTTTTAAGTTTTAAAAATCTTTTTGATTAATTAAAATAAATGGAGTCCAAAAAATGAGAATAAAAATTTAATCCAAAGTTTTACCATTTAAAATTAGGATTAAAGAATAGCAAAGAGTTAAGTTTTTGGAGTGTAATGAATACTATGACATAATACCACGCTAGCGAACTGAACATTAACATCCATTCAAGAAACTGTTGTGTTAATGGTGCGGGACATATTAAGAATATTATTGAAGCGGTTGATGGACCAAGTACCATAAAGTATCCTACAGCCTTTGGGAATATCCTTTTTCTCAATACTATTGCTAATCCAGTAAAAAAAGCACCTACAGCGAAACCACCAAATGCAGATACAGAAAAATAATAATGTAAATCAAAAGGATTAAAATCCAAACTAAAAACTCCAACAAAAAACATCCCAATGACTCCCATAAAGAGAAACCCTACACCTATATATCCGAAAATTCTCCTGAATAAGATGATATAATGTTCTTTTTTCGAGTTATCTAATTTATGATTTTGATGTGAACTATACAATCTAGTTAAATTTAAGATTAAAGGAATAATAAAAATTGCACTAATTATGCAAGTTAAATCCAAAATAAAGGGAGCTGGCGTAAATACTATAGAACCTAAATCACTTATCCAATTATTCCAAATATTATACCCTAAAGAACCAAAATTAATAGCAATTAATAATCCAGTGATTATTCCAGGCAAAAATGTAAGAAGACTTATATAAATTGAAATTTTAACTATTTTTGGCTTTGTTAGTGTATTGTAAATATTCTTACCGTTTTTTTTCAATTTTAGAAGAATTGGATTCATAAATTCCATATATGAATTTTTTTGGCCCATATTATTTTATCCTTGTTATTATTTTATTAACATTACACTAATATTAAATTTATTCCTAATAGGACACTGAATTTAGAATATTCTTAACCTGTTTCCTTTAATAAATTTATATATTTTGTTTTTATATTTCTTTAGTTTTTGTTTAATTACGTATCGAAAAAAAATAATATAAATTATTATAATATTCAATAACCAGGGGAATCATTAAGAACTTATGAATACAACACAAGCTTATTAGATTTTAATTCGGGATCGTAAGTCACTCTAAAGATTCGTCCTACAAGTTCCTGTTGTTCTAATTTCAGAAGTGTTTCTGAATCTGCAATAATAAAAGCAAGAGTACGTTCCCCACTTTCTAGGTGTCCCATCGCAACACCCCATTCTGGTAAATTAGTTCGATTATAGATTATTGTATAAGCATCTATTATAAATTTCCCATTTGCTTGCTCAATTGGCTCAGGCAATGCTTGTGCATTTATCTTTTCTTGGATTTTAATATAATCAATGTTATTCCAAGGTTTATATGGAGGAATATTTCCGTATATTCCTATTGACTCAGATGTATTATATCCTCCATTAGCTAGGATCATTACTTTGATTGAAGGATTACTTTGGATAAGATCTACTGCTGATACAATTGAATGCATAGAATAACTACTAAATGGTCCTCCAAAAAATGAAAGTCCTCCAGTTATAGTTAAGTCACGCGGATCATCATCAGGAATACCAATTTCTCTTCTAGCAATTTCAACCATACAGGGAAAACAACTGTATAGATCAAATACATCAATTTCATTAAGTTTAAGACCTGCTTGTTTTAACGCCAGTCGTGAAGCTTCTCTAATTGCTGGAGAATCATAAAGTTGCGGACGTTGAGCCAGATAAAAAATATTTTTAAGATCTGCACCTCCCATTGGATACACCCAGAGTTTTCGATCAATACCAAGTTTATCTGCAATATCTTCAGAAGTCATTACTAAAGCTGCTGATTGATCTACATAGAGGTTTGCAACCATACGTTTAGGATATGGATGGCATATTATACGATTAATAGAACTGGGTGTAATAATTTCCTCACTATTAAATTGATTTTGTTCCCAAGAATAAGGATTTTTAGAAGCAATTTCAGAAAAACGTTCATAACGTTTACCTATAAATTTCATATGTTCTTTTAAACTTTTTTTTGATGTTGCTCTTAAAGCAGTCTCAATTAGAGCATATATAAATGTTGGATTAGTTAATTTATATTGATTTTCAAGCTGGCTTAGGTAGAATATGATTGCTTTTCGCGCTTCATTTATCGCTTTTGGAGGAGGTTTTGGCCAATTTAATGAAATTCCTTTCTTCTTAGCCCGGTATTTAGAATAAGATGCCTCTCCTCCTGCGATGAGGATAATTTTAGTTTCACCTAGAGAAATTGCCTTAGCAGCTTTGTTGACTAATAATTGAGGAATATTTCCACTTATAGGAGCAATATATTTATGATGGGGTTTGATACCAAGTAAATCACTTAGTTTGCTTGGAGGATCTTCATAAATCCAACTCGAAATTGTTGACATATAAATAGTATCAATACCATTTCGTAATTTTTCTCCAAATGTGTTAGCAATAGCCTTATTGCATGCTTTTGCAACCAAATTAATGGGATCAAGAGGTAATTTTATATTTTTTTTTTGAGTGACTTGAGCAGCTCCTATTATAACTGGTGTGTTTTTTTGATGCATATTTTAGATTTAACTTCTATTTCTAAAAATTTAGGTTTTAGTTAGTAAAAATTAGTGCAAATATAAATTTTTTATATTATCTTCGATTAGATAGAAACAAAATCACAGAAATACCTGATTTAAAATACCTTATTTTATTAAAAGAAATTAGTATCAAAGATAATCCCATTTCAGAAAAAGAATTAGATAAATTAGGTGGTTACAGAAGTGGTAAAACTGTATTTATTAATACCTCTTATCATTAAAAATAAAAATTAATAATTAATGAAATTGATTGATTGCTTGTAAAGCTTCTTTTTTTATTTTTTTGTATGTACAATTTCTTAATTCAATTGGTTCTCCATATCCGTGATACATTTCTACTTTTTTAAGTTTTGAACCTTCTGGCATATATCCTTTATATGTATCAATCTCTTTAATCTCTGAATTCAAGATATTGGTGTCTTGGCAGGCACCAAATTTGAGCTTTTTAATGAATGCAAAGTTTATTGTTATATCCACACAGAATTTTAATAAGCATATTTTTGAAATTTTACAATTCTCAAGATTTATGTGATGTGTATCATACAGTTTTAAGAGTTTTAAGTCGAAATTTTTAAAGAAAACATAGTCTCTGTTAAATAATAATCCTATCTCTCTCACGTCAAGATCTTTTAAACTATTATTATCGATTACGTAAGGGTTCTCCTTAGTACCAGATCCTATACAGTTTACTTCTACAATAGATGATCGTATATTAATTGAATAGGTGCTTCTGCTATTTAAAGTAGGTTTCTTAATTTGCTCAAAAGCTTCTATGCTTGGATTAAAAATGGTTCCACTAAAATCACAGTTTTCAAATTTATTTTCTCTACTATGTTTTTCAGCAATAGTGAAAAAATTCCAAAATTCACAATTTATAAACTTGTTATTAGAACACTTATATAAACGAAATTGTTCTTCAGTAACAGAGTCTTTCATTAAACATTTATGATTATTAAACCATTTTAGAAAAGAACTATGAGTGTTTTCGATAATAATTCCCTCGCAATCCATCATCAATAAAGAGTTAAATTTACAGTTTCTTATTATAATATTTTTTGCATAATTCAGAGTTAATAACTTGATGTTGTGATTTGTAATAATTATATAAAGATCTGATTCAATAATTTCAATATTTCCTTCAGGAAACTTTGAAATGGAATCAATAATAGCTGGTTCTTCCTTGGTTCCAGAACCACTACACTCTATTTCCAATTCTTCAAATTTTAACGGTTCATCTGCTCTCCGGCTATATTTTGCCTTACGTACTTTTATTTTCATAAAAATTCCTTTCTCTTTCTTTGAAAATTGTTATAATTACTATTAAAAATGTTAATAGTAAAGAAAATTATATCCATAGCTCGATATTTATTCATAGAGTTTTACTTTTGGATTAATATTAGATGATTTAATGTAGTTAAGAATCATAGTATTTTTTATATATTTTAAGTGTTTATCAAAAACTCTTGCTTTATGTAAAGAGGCTATATTTTTAAAGGTAATTTACTCTGAAATTGGAATGGAAAGGTATCATCATCTTAATAATGTTATAGATTCTATTTTTAAGTATACAGAGTGGCTTAAATTCTTTAATTCTAAAGCTAGGAAATAAAGCAATTTTCTTTCCTCATTTTTTTTGATCCAGATTACTTTGAGTTCAATAGTAAAGTTTAAATACTGTGCTTAATATAGTATTCCTAGAATACTATATTATTAAAAAATTACTTGAAAAAACGATAAAATAGAGTTGAAAAATATGATAAAACGTATTAGAGAATTAGATTCAAAGGCTCTAATTGCTTCACAGGAGTTCAGGGATTATGTTGAAAAACAAGAAACTGAAATAAATAGAGGTATTAGTTCACTGTGCATATTATCTATAATCATACAAGCGGGAGAGGAAGGTTCACATGGATATAAAATACTTAAAGAATTAACAGATCAGACAAATGAGATGTTAGTGATTGAAGAAGGAACACTTTATCCTATTTTGAGAAAATTAGAGGATGATAACATAATCAAAGCTGAAAGAGAAGAAACAGGAAGAAAGAGAAAATTTTATCAGGTTACTGAATACGGCAAAAAAATTTTTAACCATCTTGCGGGATTTTATAGTAAATTGACTGAAGCTATTGCCCCCTTATTTGATGTAAGCGTTAACTTAAAAGCTGAGAAATATTTATTTTGTCCTATGTGTGCTAACAAAATCGAACTTACAAATTTAGAACTA
>CP070831.1:3023614-3027914 GCA_020344955.1 Promethearchaeota archaeon
AATTTTATTCTTATAAACTTTCTGCTGAAATGATTATGTTCCCCGTTGATGTAGCCAAACTGAATTCATACTTATTTATTGCGGAACTATAATCGTTTGAGACAACCGTTTTTGGATTAATTCCAATCTCAGAAAAACCTCCAGTTCCTATAGGAATGTAAGTAATCGAACCTGTTGAAGTGGAACCAGTAAATATGCTACCAACACTAGATAAAGTATCTTTGTAATAAATATTTATACTTCCAGTAGAGGTTATCATTGTTCCGGTAACATTCGCAACTGTTTCAGAATACTGTAATATAGTAGTAAAAATATCTCCAGTAGAGGTTTGAAGATACCACTGATAATCTGTAGAGTATTTCATATTATAGCTACTGAAGAATATATCTCCGGTTGACACTGTGCCGACAAAATCCTCTCTAATTATACAATTTGAAAAGTTTAAAGTTAGTTCTCCTGTTGCTGTAGTAGCAAATACATCCATATTAAAATCTACTTGTCTGGCAATTATAGCAACATCTCCTGTACTGCTACTCAACCCTACATTACCTTGAAAGGTTATATTTTTTGCTGTAGCTAATGATACTAACCCTGTAGATGTTATCAAATTTGTATTGTTAATCATAGTATTATCTGGAACCTCCATAAATATATCTCCTGTGGCGGTGTAGCAGTTAATGTCGTATATTATATCTGTTCTAAGGGTTAAATTTATGTAAATATGTTGAAAAATACCAAAGATAAACCAGGTTGTTGCCTTCGCATCAAGTGTAAATGTGGTAACAGGTGAAGAGTTATTATTCCATAATATTGGATTAAAGAAATCTGAAAATGAAGCTCCTTTAACTAAAATGCCTGCAATATTAATATCCAAATCCATTTTTGCATAATAATCTGTAGGTGTTCTATTATAATTGATTAATACTACTCCGATATCACAGTCAATATTAATTTGTTCTATTGGAGAAGGGGCACTTGGTCTGTAATAATAAGTATTTTCGTAGTTAAATTCTCCCCAAGTTGTAACAATCAAAACTCCAAATGCAGTTCCTCCAGTAATTATACAAGCAGCCACTACAATTAATATAATTCTAGTCGATTTTTTCATTCAAATCACTTGTTTTTTAGTTTTATTATATTTTAAAACTATTATAAAGAGTATTTAAATAATTTTTAGACTAATTTTTGTTTCAATCCTCAATTTTTAAATTGAAAAAATTTATTGCGTTTTCCACAGTTTTCTCACTTACAATCTTTTGAGAAGTATTGTGAGAATATGCGATAGCAGCTATAGAATATCTTACATTTGAAGGAACATTTAATGGCCCCCTTTTATAAGGATGCTGATAATAAGAATCAGTCTCAGTAACTAAAGATTCTAAGGGTGAAAATTTAGTTACCCTACGCCATTTATTAAATCCATAAGCAGAACTAGGAACTGAAAGGATAAATCCTTGGTTTGGTAAAGCCCTGCCATATTCCTCTGGTCCAGAGAAACAGTGCCACATAACTCTCTTAGGCTCTATTTTGAATTCCTTCACTATATTGAGAATCTCTTTATTTACTCCGTCTTTTTTGTTAAATCTATGTTTTGGATTTGTCCTATCAAATTCATGCTCAGCAGCATTCCTAACATGCAGAATATAAGGTTTTCCAAAATCCTTTGTAAGTTCAAATATCTGTTTAAGTACCTCAACTTGTTTAACTCGTTTCTCAAGAGTCTTAGCATGATGGAAGTCTAAACCAACCTCACCAATTGCTAAATATTTTTCTTGATTATTTTGAATAAAATCAACCCATTTATTCCATTCTAAAGTATATTTCTCTTTAGGAGTATATGTAACTGTTTGTGGAGCCCAACCACACGTAAAGCCAAAACCTTTTCCAAATTTCTTAATAAAATTTAATGTTAAATTTAATGTTTCCATGTCTATAGTGCTTGTAATTAAATACTGACCACCTAATTTGAAATAATTCAAATATTGCTCTTTATCTGATGGTAATTGATCTCTTTTAGGACGATGGAAAGGTAAATGACAATGTACGTCTATGAATTTAAGATTTTCTTCTGGTTCAGGAATAAATTCTTTTTTTGGCATGTTTTTCAAAACCAATTATTAATATAATAATGAATCAAATAAATTTTTAAATAAATTCCATTATAAAATGTTTATATTATACTTTTTAGTGAATTAATTGTGAAAAATCAAGAGAAAAAACTGAAGTATGAAAGATATATTACAATAATGATTGGTTTTATTCTTTCATTAATGCTATTTGGTGTTATATATTTATTAGCAATTATCCAGAGAATCATAGGTACAGTGGATTTAGTTCCAAAAGAATATATTTCACATTTTATTGCGTTTCTCCCAGGAGAACTATGGAGTGATATGATTCTTTTATACCTTTTTCCATTAATCTCATTTGGTATATTCTATTTGATATTACCATACACAACATTATTTTTAATAAAATTCCATAAATTAATTTACCTGTCTAGAAAGCGATTTCAATATGGAGTTGTCAGAATGGGTCAACGTAGAAAGCCATTTTTTTTATTTCGTAGATCTTTAATAGTTACTCTATTTTCATTTTCTATAGCAGCATTAATAATTGAAGCTGGATTTGGTCATTTATTTAGAGAAAATATGATGGTTGATTCTGCATTAAATGAAGCTGAAGCAATATTTTTAGCAACTTTTTTTATAATACCATTTGTCTTGTTATTATTTCTACCGATATGGTTTTTAGAGGACTCTGGTATCGTAATATGTCGTCAATATGTTGGGCAGCAAAGAACACCAGTCATAGAAGGAACTCATGCCCCCTATTTAAACGTACTCCAAGGGTATGCTGGCATTTCTACGTTAATAATTCTTATAATCTATGTAAATGCAACATTTGCAGAATCAGGGTTTGGGCCCGCAATTTTGACCCCAATAATATTAATATTTCTTCCGTTTCTGATTACGGGGTTACTTGTGTTAGCATTGTTTTTTTATGAGAGATTTAATCCCCATCTAATAGAACGCATTCAACCGACTATTAAAAAATTAAAGCTCCCTGAAATTATTATCCCTACTTCTGATGAAATGAGAAAAGCTTAAAACAGACGTACTCATTAATTATTTTTTTTTATTTTTTATATGAAACAATCTTTTAATTGAATAATTCTAATTTCAGGTAAAATTTAATAATTCTTTAAATAATGTCCTTTATTAATGACTATTATGAGTGATCCTTTAAAATCCAAACTCAAGGAGTTAGAGATAAAAAAAAAGGAATTACAACCGAAAATTGATGACGTGAATCAAAAAAGAGAAGAAGAGATTCAAAATGTCAATAAAAAATACGATCACATGATATATGATATAAATTACACTGCACAACAATTAGAAGATGAATTCTATAATGATTTAATTAAATCTTTTGTAGAAATCGTAACAAGAGAATTCGATAGAAAGCGGAGTTCAGATATTTATGAAGTATCAAAGGAATTCATGGATTACAAAGAATCTATTGGAGAATTTGACATGTTTCCTGAAGAATTGATCAATAGAATGCATAAAGTAATAAATGGAGATCCAATTGAGGACATAATGTACGATCTTGATAAAATTCAACAGAAATATTTGAGATCATAGATTAGATCCTTTTCATTAAACCTAAGAATCATTCTCAAGAAACTCAAATTTAAGTTTCTCTTTATTAGATAATATTTAGATATTACATAAGTAAATATGTATATTTGAATCTCTTGGAATATAGTTAAAAACCTATATATAACCAAATTATGGAGTTATTTGAAGTAGAAGTAGAAATATATAACTCTAAGATGAGAGCTTTAAACTGGCTTTATGATGAATTACAGCTCCAACCCAAAGATCTGAAGGATTTAATTAATGAGAAAGGACAAAAATTACCATTAAATCTATAAGCCTTCCTCAAAATGTGTCCTTATAATTGTTTGTAAGATCAGATTGAATTTTTTAATGTATTCGGATATATATCCTTTATCTGGGACATGAATAAAGATAACAGGATATTTTTTTCTTGATAGATAAAGAGCTGAATAATATAAATAATTACATAAATAGAACCCGGGAAAGTATGATATTGAAATCTTCTTTTTATCTTTAAGATTACTATAAACCTTATCAATGTTTAATATTGTTTTAATCCAAGGAGAAGAAGTCAGTTTAATAGGACCAAATTTAAAATTTTTTTCAGAATCTTCACCAAATTTAAAGTTCCACCCTAGTTTTTCAAGATGAAAATTTCTATTTGAATGAATACC
>CP070831.1:3028014-3039023 GCA_020344955.1 Promethearchaeota archaeon
TCATTCGCGATTTCTTGATAACTTTTCTCCAAATCATAATATTGATGCTTTAACCACTCTTCATTCATATAATCTTGTTTTTCTATTCTCTTTTTTTCTATTCTCTTTTTAGGTTTATCTCTGAAAATTCTCATGCATTCTGGACATTGGAATTCTTTTTTCTCTTGCTCTTCTAAGCGTCCCATAGAAATACTACAATAAGGGCATCTTCTCTTATTTCTAGTCTTTATATAACCAAAAATTACTAGTGGTGTTAAGATTATAAAAAAAGCTAAAAAAAGGAGAGATATAAAGCTCAAAATGGAAATCACTATAGAACCTATCGCATACATAATGCCAAGCAGTACAATATATCCTATCAAATCATCATCCATAAAATAATATAGACTTTTTCAGTATTTAACATTATATAGACGTGTCAGATAAAAAATAAAATTAAAAAAAAGTAGTTATATTCTTAGTAAATCGTCTCTACTTCTTTGTCTTATTAAAAGAATTATTGCTACAACAGTTATTATAACTGGTCCTCCAAATAAAATTGTGTAAAGGATAATTTCCCCCCATGGAATTATAAGTTGTTCTGAATCTGGTGAATCCACCATTTCGATTATAATATAATCCTCAATAGATACCATTAATGGGCATAAATCAAATTCCCCATCAATATTAAACTGTACGTCTCCGATTCCATCATTATTTGCGTCTACTCCGGTGTATATATCATAATAATTGCCGAGATAATTTGTGTAGTTATTCCCATTATATGTATAAACAATTTTTAGATGTGAATTCCATGTGTTTGTTGAATCTATAGACATAATAGTATTGATGTTGTTTATGAAATTATTGAAATATATAATATTAGAGTCAGTTTCTCTTAGATATATCCCGTAGGTATTACTATTTATAATGTTTCTTGTAATAGTGTTATAAGCGCTTTCTGTTAATCTTATTCCATAATCATTGTTATATATTATATTTCCTGAAGCAATATTATTCAAACTTTGACGTACTGTTATTCCATAAGTATTGCCAATCATTGTGTTCTCCATAATGCTATTATTACTACAAAAGTCTAGGAGTACTCCATAGTATTGATTAGTATCAAGGTTATTTCCTAAAATATTGTTATTAGAACTACCTAACAATCTTATCCCATACCAATAATTATTGTCTATTGTATTATTCAAAATGGTGTTAAAATCACTTGAAAATACATCTATTCCTGATAAAATATTGTTATTTGCTATATTTTCTGAAATCATGTTATAAGAACAATTTTCAATGAAAATGCCATAATTATTGTTATTATCTATTGAGTTTCCCGAAATCACGTTATAATTACTGTTATGTAAATCACATCCATACTCATTGTTATTTATGTGATTTCCTGAAATAATGTTGTTATCGCTTATCAGTAACCTTATACCGTATGCATAACTGTAGGTTGCATTATTTTTTGAAATATTGTTAAAATTACAAAAAAAAAAAATTATCGCATCCGAATTATCATTGATATTATTTCCCTTAATTTCATTATAATTACAGGAAAAAAAAGAGAGCCCTTCTCTAATATTATAATTTATATTATTTCTCAAGAATATGTTATTTTGACTAGACGACAATATAATCCCCTGATAATCGTTATAATTTATTATGTTTTCCGAAATATTATTAAAATTACATGAATGTAAAGAGAGCCCATTTTGACTATTATGATTTATAATATTTCCAAAAATTTGGTTGTTATAACAGTATTCTACTAATATTCCATACCGACTGTTGAAATTTGCATCATTTCTCACGATGGTATTATTATTGCAATAAATCATAGTAATTCCATTGACATTTGATGAGCAATTATTATTTATCAATAAACCATTGCTGACAACGTTTAATCGAATTCCCGCATCCAAATGATTAGCTCCTGAATTATATAAGGTGCAATTTTCAATTATAAAGTAATCATTAGAATTTTCAATAAAGATACAGCTTCCAGAACCTCCTGCATCTATTTCTAAATTCTCAATGACATATGGCTCAGAATATGTGCCATTTCCGGTGCAAATTCCTATAGACCTAGTAGCAGACCAATTATTTAAGATATGAATTTTACCAGATATTTTTGAATTTTTCAGCATTATATTGTTGAAAGTAGAATTATCATGATTGGTTGGATCAATCTCGAAGTATCTTGTGTTTTTCTTAGGATTATTCCAAACTATTGAAGATAAACTTAAAATAAATCCAAATAGAAATAGAAATATTATTTTTTTTTTATTAATTTTTATCATTTTCTCAACAAGTCAATATTACTTAACATGCAAATTGAACATCTTAAATTATTTAACAATTTTGATAATTGGTTTAAATTTTCAATTTGCCCAACTAATGTATGAGGGATTCATGTGGCAACAATCATTTTAATAAAAAAAATGGAAAAAGAAAGAGCTTTTAATCTTATTTAAACATTTCTTCGATTTTATTCTTGTTTTCATCAGTCTTGAAATATTGAAGTGCTCCAGTCCATTCTTTCAGAATATCTTTATACTTCTCTTCAAACCAATTAACAAAGTCTTTTAGTGGGGCCCTGATTTCCGCAGATTGAGTACCTTTTATGAAAAGAGCGCCAAATATATGTTCACCATATTCTAAAAGAATAGTTATATCACCATGATCTATCTTTTTCAAAACTTCAGCAGATTTTGTCATCTCTTTGATGAAAGAGGTGATAGCAGAGAACATTCCTGAAACCAAACCAGGATCTTGAGCAGAATCTTCTTGAAATGCATAATTATAGACTCCTCGGCCATCATCATATATTATATAAAGTCCTTGTTTTTCTACCTTCTCAAATGTATATTTGAATTCTGGTTGCCAAATATCAATCAATTTATTGTAAAATAGATATTTCAGAGTAAAATAGAACCTTTTTCGCTCATTCTCATCATCAGGTTTTAATTCTGCTAATAATTTTTCTTCCGTAAGAATAGTCATTAAATTTTTAATCTCTTCTCTTTCATGTTCAAATTCTTCACTTTCAACTGCTTTTTTTCTTGTAATTAGGTATTGGGTTTGTTCTTGGGTATATTCATCAAAGTTTAAATAATCACTAATCGAAGAAAATACAATTTTTTCAACAATTTTATCATCAATTGGCAAATTTTTACTTTTAAACAATTTCCTACCATAATAAATTAGTAGGGTCCAAATTACTACATTAAATATGTATCTAGTATAGAGATAAGGAAGAGCTAATATGCCTAATGTTCCCTCTAAAGTCGCATTTAAAGCTGCAGTTCTTAGAGTGAAGAATTGAAGATTAAAGAGCATTATAAAACTGGTTTGACCTGTTATCCAATATTCTTCAGGATCAAAGTTAATTAATGGGGGCGCATCTAAAATAAGAAAAAGCACTGATAAAATTATTATAACTGGTAAATATGTAATAAATCCCAAGAAAGTGCTTTTAAAATATTTCATTATAAATGCTAGTAACCCTACCATAATTATAATAGGGACAAGCATATAGAGGATAAAATTAAAAATAACCATTAGATCAAAGGAAATCGCATCAGCTAAAGAGGGGTTTACGGGAGGTACAAATTGGGCAGAATCAATAATATATTCTCCATCTTCAAAAATTGAAAGGTATAACGGTTGAAAGACTACTACGTAAAGAAGCAAAAAGATCAAAACTGCAACAAATGCTAAAATTATACCATAATAAAAATTTGCAGTATTAATCCTTTTAGTCCTTTCTTTTCTGTTTTTCCACCATGCGATCAATTTTACTAAAATTAATATTGATATTGGCTCAAAAACCTTTAAAAACAATATAAAGATTACTGAAGCCATTAGGAAGTAAGCAAAAAAGTAGAGAATTATTAGAATTGACGAGAAATACTGGGCAATGAACAATATAATTGACAGTATTGATATAGGAGCTCCTACAGTATAGAGACTTTTATATGTTTGTGACCTTATATTTTCTCCAAAATATTTTCCTTTTAATGCGATCTGAGAACTATATAATAATTCAATACTAAAAATGAATGTTGCTAAATATACAAAAAAAATTTCAAGAAACCATCCTAAAGCTGTTTCTCCCGTAATTACGGGATTTGTTTCTAGATTTGAAACTGTTAATATAACTTGTAGAAGATAGAGTGAAATAGGTAAAAGAACTATAAGTAATTTTAAGATTTCTTTCTCTCTTGTCCAATCATTTCTTATTATTTCGCTCCGAATTCGTTCTTTTGGACTTTCTGTGGAATGATAAGTAAGTTGTTTCAGATTTGATTGAGTTGAACCTTTTTCTTTTCTCAAATGATGCCAAACATAAAAGATGGATATAAAAGGAGCAAGAAAGAAGATAAAGGGCAAAGTAACTAGTGGGTAATTTGCGAACAAAGCTATTAATGAACCAAAATGAGCTGCTAAAAAGCCAATACTTTGAGTATTAGTTGGTGTTTCCAATTCTTCTGGAGTAATACCAATTTGAAATATTGCAGGGAGAACCCAATATAATATATAAAAGACTAAGATTCCTAAATAAATCCTTAAATATAAATTTGCGACAAATTTTTTTCGAATGAAGAAATATGGTACAAATAAGATTAGAATTGGTAAAATGTTTAAGATTATTGTAAGATAAATTTCCAATGGATTCATTATATTCACATTCCTGTTTTTTTATTTTTAATAAAAACCTTATTTAAAATAAAAATTCTATTTTTATTATAATAATTTAGGTACTTTCGAATATTTGTAATTTTAGTATGATAATTAGTAATAAAATTGGAATAATAGTTGATGAAGATTTTGCTTTAAAAAATAAACCCCCCTTTCCACATCCGACTTTTTTTTCCTATGAATCTCCATTAAGAATTCGATCAACTATTGCTTATTTAGAGAAAAATAAAGTCTTTGAAGATAAAAGAATATCCAAAATCAAACCAAAATTAATAGATGAATCAGTTATAAATTTAGCTCACACTAAATACTATATTAATTCTATAAAACAACTCTCAAATTTAGAGTGTAGTATCTTAAATGATGAGGTATTTATCACAAAAGATTCATTTGAGCTGGCTAAAAAAGCAGTAGGTGGGACAATCCAAGCAATTGAAGAAGTGCTTAATAATAGAGTAAACTTTTCATTAGCACTAATAAGACCTCCTGGTCATCATGCTTTAAAAGAAAATGGTTCAGGCCTTTGTATTTTTAATAATATTGCTAATGCTATTCTTTATTTTAGAAAATGTCTCAATTATAATAAAAATATCGCAATAATAGATATTGACAATCATTTTGGAGATGGATTGGTTCAATATTTTTATGATGATCCTAGCGTCCTTTACTTTTCAATTCATGAATATGATTTTGTTGAAGGAGATATTGGTTTTATAAATGAATTAGGTGATGGAGCAGGTCTAGGAAGAAGTATAAACTTTCCAATTCCAGCAAACAGTACTGATGATGATTTTTTAGAGTTATTTGAAATAATCAATCCTATCTTAACCGAATTTATTCCCGATATTATTATTGTTGCTGCAGGATTTGATATGCATTTTAGTGATCCTATTGGTAATTGTATGTTAACAACATTTTCATATTATCAATTTACTCAAAATTTATTGAATATTGCTGAAAGAATATGTGAAGGTAAAATAGTATTTATTCTTGAAGGGGGTTATAGTTTAATAGGTTTACCTATTTGTATATACTCAGTTATTCAAGCATTATTAAAAGAAGAGTATCAACGTCCATCTTCAGAATTTATTAATTTTTCAGAAAGTCCAAAAGTAAAAGAGATAATAAAAATAAAAACTACATTAAGGAAGCTTTTAGGGAATTATTGGACTTCAATGGTATAAAAAAGGCAAAAAAAATTAAATAAGATCCTTTAATTTTAGAGCATAGTCTTGAGCTGCAAATAGACAATCACGAGGACCAACTTGTGGATTTATATAGCATACTAATGCCCCAGTACCACCAATGGGAACAGGACAAATAATAATATGACCCTTACCTGTAATGTTTGTTCCAATTTTTCTTTCTTCTGTATTTTCTACAATCATATATTTAATGCCTTGAATAGTAATGCTACTGATCCCTTTTTCACCTAACTCTAACTTTTGGTTAAGTAGTTCATTGATTAAATCAAGATCATTTGTTATATTCCAATTTTCTGTTTGAGTAATTAAATTCCCATCTTGGCTAATAATAGCTACGCCAAAGATGTTTTGTTCTTCATTTAATAAATCATCAATTATAGATTCTATTTTTGAAGACATTTCCACCAAATATTTATTATTATATTGTTATAATAAAATAAATAAAATCAATTATAAATTTAAATATAATTTAAAAATAAATTGAAAAAAGCACGGTGATATAAATTTTTAGAATGTGGAGAAAGGCTATTCTTCTATCTTTACGTGAGAAAAAAACATTTACAGTTTTTACCTTAATTTATACAACATTAATATTTTTAACATCATTTTTTATAGATTTAGGACTTGAAGGTGGTTTTGGAGAATTAGCATGGTATTTTGTGATTATCTTTTTTGGAACATCCTTATTTCTCTCTTTACTCTACGCATGGATTTTAGTCTCAAGAAAAAGACGTGTTTGGGCGACATTTAAATGTATAGGGTATACTAATAAAAATATCTTAGTATTAGTTTCAGGTATGATTTTTTTTACGACTCTAATCGGTTTTTTAATTGTAATTGAAGTTTTATTTCATTATGCAGCCGCTATTGCTTATATAAATCAATTACCAGATTTAGAGATTACTTTTAATATATTAGTTGATCTACTTCCTGTTATCTTTACAAGTGGGATATTTATTTTCGTACAAATTTTAGCTTTTATTTTGGCTTACAGAAAAGTTTTGAAAGTCCGACCAATTATAGCATTAAAAAAAGTAGGTGAATAAGGAGGAAAAGAAATGTCAGCAGATAAAGATATTATGATCGAAGCGGTAGATGTTAATAAAGAATATAGAAGAGCAGGAGCTATTATTAGAGCTTTAGCAGATGTGAATCTAAAAATTAGATCTGGAGAATTTGTTATAGTACAAGGTCCAACCGGTTGTGGAAAATCTACACTTCTCAATGTTTTATCCGGTTTAGATCTACCAGATTCTGGAAGGATCATATTCGATGGAGAAAATATTGCGCGGTCAACTGAGGATAGATTAAGCAAGCTAAGAAGACAGAAAATTGGTTTTGTGTTTCAAGATTTTAACCTTGTAAATACGTTAACTGCAATAGAAAATGTCGAATCTGTTTTATGGCCAACAGTATTACGCCAAAAAGAAATTGAAAATAGAGCAATTGCAGCACTAAGAGATGTTGATTTACTTGATCGTAAGGATCATTATCCCGTACAAATGTCTGGTGGTGAAAAACAAAGATGTGGTATTGCACGTGCAATTATTCATAGACCAAGAGTTATTCTAGCAGATGAAGCTACTGGAAATTTAGATCCCGAATCAGAAAAGCAAGTTATGGATCTATTACAAAAAATTAATAGAGAAATGGAGACAACAATTATCTTTGTGACACATAGAGATTTATCTAAGTATGGAACAAAAACTATTCTTATGGATAATGGTAGAATTACTAAAATTCAATAGGATAGCCCCAATTTTTAATACTTTTTTATATCTTTTTTTAAGCTATTTTTTGTACAATGCGTATACATTGAGCATATTACAATTTATCTGCAATAATTATGTTGTGATAAGGCAAAATTTAAAACAAAAATATAAATATCGAGTTTTTTTGATAAGTAATAAGGTAATTAAAATCAATAAATCATTTATGGTAAGGGGATAAACTTGGGATGGGGTCGTGTAATTAAATCTGGAATTGTAGGGATGCTAATCTTTGTTCCTATGGCTTATATTTCCTTTAGATTTCTTAATCTTACAGAGGGTGTGACAGGTGGACTAATTGTAAATATTGATGATGCGATAAGTTCCTTAACAGGTTTTATTGATTTTGGTGGTTTTTTCATAGAATTCCTTGCAGGAATGTTAATTGGGGTTGTATTAGTATTTGCGTTTCCTATTCATTGGTGTATTATGTATCGTCCTGAGGATTGGTTGTTAATCATTGCTATTACCTTTCCATGGATTTTAAGTTGCGTTATTACCAATGCTCTATTTTCTCACTCTCCACGTGAAGCTATTCACACAAGTCTTTCAATGGGAATAGGTTATGCCATAATATCTGTTTTATTTTATATAATTTTAGTAGTTGCAATACCACTTGGTTTAGGATCTGTGATATTGGATGGCTTGATGTTAGGATTAACAGATTTACCATTTCTATTAGCAGTTCTTACTGCGATTCTTGAAGGTTGTTTGGTTGGAACTGTTTTTGGGGCATTTATTGGAAGTCTAAGATATAAACCTAAGGGTGTTAAAGAAAAGAAAAAGAAAGTGAGGGTGAAAGTGAAAGAAGAGACTACTGAAACTACTGAAATGTTTCCAAGAGAGGAAGTAGAGGAAGAACCTATTAGCACTTCTTATTCTGATTATTGTACTAACTGTGGAGCCAAATTAACTGCAGATGATTTATTTTGTACAAATTGTGGCTCGAAGAAATAGAAAACCAAAACTCTAATTAATATTATCCCATTTTTTGTAAATCTCCTTAAAATATTAATAGAAAATAAATTAATTATTAAATCATATTGTTTTATATTAATATTAAAACATCTGTGTATTGGTAGAAATCATGTCGAAAGAGATAAAAGGAATAATTGTCAGTCGCCTTATAATTCTACTCTCTATTATATTTGTACCAATCGCAATTTTTTTAATCTATAACTTTGTGGATTTTAATTTATGGTATTCAAATGATCCAGTTTTAAAAATATTAGTAATTAAAATTATATGCCCTACAATTTTTAGTATTTCATGGTTATTTTTCTTAATTCTTTTTATTAATCGTTTTGCCAACACTCTTGATGATTTTGATAGATTGATAAGTGTTGTCCCTTCAAGATTAAAATTTTTCTATGGAATTAATGCTATCTATATAATGGCTATATTTATTTTCCCTATAATTACGCCTGTTATTTCAATACTAAGTTTTGCTTCAATGGCATGGCGATTAACAACTTTTAGAAAAGAAATTTGGGAAGAAGATACAAAAATCTCAATTTTTACATGGATTATGATGGTCCTAGCTTCTATTATTCCAATTTTTTGTACAGCAAGTGTAATTCCTGAATTTTTTGTCTTAGCATCTTTCCTATGGAATGTAATTTGGGTTCCCCTCCTTCCATACCTTTTTATTATTTCTTATTCATTATTTACAGCTTTAGCAATTGGTTCTTTTATATTTTTATTTTATAATGCAGGTATCAGTGAATACGAACAATTATGGGTTGACTCTTCAAAAAAACAGAACATCTGGAATATAAGGATACTTGAAATAATACTTTTTGCGTTCTTCCTGTTTTTAGATTTAGGGAATTACGAAGTGATTAATTTATTTTATATGGCTGGGTTTATTTTAATCATAATTACTTCATTTGTTAATCTTATTCAGGGTAAAACCAAAGTAAAAGGATTCAAAAGCCATTTATTCGGATATCTTATTGCAACTATATTTATCGGTTCAAATGTAATCTTTTCTACCGCACAAATTTCTGAAATATTGAGGGTTTGGAGTTTACTTATTTCAGCGATACTATATGTATTTGTGTTTTTTTATACATTCCTACACACAGAATGAATTACAACTATTTTGATAAAAATTTAAAAATATTTTCCATATTAAGTAATTAAATTCATTTGATTTTATTGATATATCAATCTATAGCAAATTGATTATAAAAAATCAAAAAACCAGAATGTTTATATAATTTTCCCTATCTAGATTTTAAACTTTTTATATAATTGTTGGAGTATTGAAAGATTCTATTATATTAGAACAAAAATTATTAAAAAGTCAGATTTTGATTATAATCTTAATATAAACCTTAATTATTTAACCAAAAATTACATGAGAAAAATGAAAAATTTAAATACAAAATCCTTAATGGTCATTACAATCGTCTTTTCTTCGATATTTGCATTACCTACATTTGTTATGGCAGAGGATAAGAGTTATGATGATCTATTCGATATTAATCAAGTAGATGTAGGTATCTTCGAAGCTTTTAGAGGAGGTTTTGGTGCTCTCTTCGGAGACCACTTAGGATATGGTGGAAAAATATTAGGTTCAATATTTGGAACTCTTTTCCTTCAAGGTTTAAATCTTACTAAACATGAGATGTTAGGTAATGTATTTGTTTTAAGTGCAAATCGAACATTCCGAGAAGTTGGTACTTATAATTTTGCTGCGGAAGGAGATTTGAGAGATGTATATTTTGCTCCTCATGAATATAATGAACTTATACCCTTAGTTACAGGAATGACATCAACGGATGTTGGACATGCCTATTGCTTAGTTGAAAAAGAAGGTGAGTTTGATTATGTTATAGAGATTGGAGCAGCAGTTACATTAATCATTTGGGATAATGACAGATCTTTCATTACTGCTGTTAATAAATTACTTAATTTTTTCAAACAACTAATTACTCTTCAAGAATTGCAGAGACCAATAACTCGAGCCCTTATCCAGGAAGGAATTTCCTTACTTACTTGGTTTTTAATCCATATTAATGATATTTTCACTGGAGATGAGTTATTTGTTATGAATCCAATCATGTGGCAAAAACTTGATATTATTCCTGGATCAGGTTTTGGCATTACTAAGACTTGGTACTTGACTGGTAATGATTCAATCTTAAACCCATTGACAGATGACTCAATTGCGAGTGATGTTGTAAGTGGACCAGCAGTATTAGATCTTTGGAATATTACAGCTCAGGATAGAAACGATAATTATATGCAATGGCTTTTAACACCAACTTCAGGAGGAGTTGCAGAAACAATTTGGACTCAATTTTCATTTGATTTGATTCAATTATGGATAAAA
>CP070831.1:3039123-3043853 GCA_020344955.1 Promethearchaeota archaeon
AAATCAATAGCGAAGAGATAAGTATAGATTTCATCCATATTTTCCAAGACAATGTTTAAATCTTCAACACGAGAATTTCTAATGTTATCTAAAGCATATCTTCGTAGTTCTCCTATGACGTCTGCTAATCCTAACAGAAAATTTAGAGGGTAAATCTTTAATTCAGTAGGTGAAGGAATTTCTTTTTTACTAATAATTGAGAAGAAAGCTAACGATTCTGAAATCTCTTGTTCAGGTGTTTTTAAATATTTGAAAAATAAACCAGGATTTTTATTTACCAATTTTACTAAAGCTAAGTGATCAACCTTAATCTTATTTATTTTGTCTTGGAATTTATCAAATTCTTTTCTATGAACATTTTTAATAGCAATACTACAATCTCTAATTATTTCACGGGATAGTTTCAGAATTTTTTCTCTATCTTGATACAAATTTTCTAATAACTCAGTTATTTCTGAAAAAGCTTGTTTAAGATTCATAATAACAGAACTAAATTTTAGTAATAATTAATTTGAATTTTGAATATAATTATATATCAAAAGTAAGAAAAATATTTAGAATTTATTATAAGATGTTGGTTAATAGTTATATTTAAGGATTAATCATGAAAATTTTACTAATTCATTCTCAAGATGTAGAAGTCGTTAAAAATAAAGAGGCAACGAGTTATCCTCAACAGTTTAAAGAGGATTTTATAAAATTAGAAGGTTTAGTTCTTGTTTGCTTTGTTTCTGTTGAAGATCAAGATACTTATGATACTGACTTAATTGCTAGACAGGGAGCAGAAGAAATTGAAGCTGCAATATTACAAATTACTGGTTTTCCAGATAAAATAAGACAAAAAAACGAAGAAATAAGAGAGTATAATGAGAAGATTGAAAATGGTATTCTAAAAGGAAAAAAAAGAAAATTCTCAGAGCTTATTCAAGATCGTGATAAATATCGCGTTGATAAAGTTCTTGTTTATCCCTGGGCACATTTAAGTAAATTTCTTAGTAATGAGCAAAATGCCATGGAGGTTTGTCCAAAAATTGCTAATAATTTAGTAGAGAGGGGAATAGAAGCAAAATTCTCTCCGTTTGGTTGGTATAAATCATTTAAAATCAACTGTTTGGGACATGAATTAGCAGAAATGTATAGAGATGTTAGACTAGCTATTAAACCAGAGGAACAGGTCAAAAATTCAGAGTTTAAAATAATCACAACATCAGGAAAAGAGATTAATTTAAATTTTGATAAAGATCAGGATTTTATTCCACCAAAGGAGATTAAAGATAAAAATTTTCAAACATTTTTAAATTCTGAATTAGGTTCAAGAATAATGGAGAAAGCCATCGAACCAGCTCATATAAAAGTTATAAAGGAATTTGAATTAGTAGACTTTGATCCTAATACTGATGCGGGGCATTTCAGATGGTATACAAAAGGAATTATTATGAAAAATCTCATTAAGAATTATATAGAAGATAGACTAATAGATTATGGGGCGATTCTTATTGATACTCCTGTTATGTATACTGTTAAGAATAAGAAATTAACAGCCCAAACAGCTCGGTTTCCAGCAAGGAGTTATTGGGTCGAATCTGGAAGCAATAGATATATCTTAAGATATGCCTGTGATTTTCTCTTATTCGATTTGTTTTCACAAATGAATTTAAAACCACATTATTTTCCTCTTAGAGCTTATGAATATGAGCAGTATGCGTTCAGACGTGAATTGGAGGGAGAATTAAGCGGAATAAGAAGACTAAGAGCTTTTATAATGCCAGATATGCATACGATGTGTAAAGATATTGAGTCTTCTATTGAAGAATTTAAAGAGCAATATAGATTAATCAGGAGTCTTGAGAGAGATTTAGGAATTAAAACTTATGTCATATTCAGAGCGACTCAGGAATTTTATAAGGAAAATAAGAACTGGATTATTGATTTAATTAAAACAGAACAGCATCCAGCATTATTAGAACTATGGGAAGAGCGGTATTATTATTACATATTGAAATTCGAAAGAAATGTCCTTTCAGCTCAGGGTAAGAGTGCAACATTAGCTACTAATCAAATAGATGTAGAAAGTTCATTAGAATATATGTTTGATAATGACGGTGTTAAAAGGCAGAAATACAATATTTCTTTCATAGATACTGATGGTCAAGTGAAACATCCGATAATTCTTCATAACTCTCCTACAGGTGCTATAGAAAGAGTTTTATGGGGTTTAATTGAATCTGCTATTTTAAATAAAGATAAACATGTTCCGGGATTTAAAACTTGGTTATCTCCTATACAAGTGAGAATATTAACTGTAAGCAATGAACAAAATGAATATGCTGAAAAATTGCTAAATATTATTAATGGAGAAGAGTTTAGAGCAGATTTTGATGATCGCGAAGAAACTGTAGGAAAAAAAATAAGACAATCTGAAATTGAGTGGATACCTTATACTGTAATAGTTGGTAAGAAGGAACAGCAAAATCAAACGATTTCAATAAGAAGGAGGTTAATAGGGGAACCATTTGGCCCAAAAAAGCAAACCTATGAACAGATAAATGAAGTTAAATTAGACAAACTGTTGGAATTACTTGAAGAGGATACGAGGAATTTCCCAAAATATAAATTACCCATTCCATTTAGAAGAGTTTCTACAAGAATATATTTTAGACACTAATAATCTGCTTGGGTACTATTAAAAAAAAATATATTCGATCTGTTATTTAACTCATCAAAACCTTTTTTTTTAAAAATGAAGATTAAGGCAATTATTTTTGATTTAGGAGGCGTGATTATAGACTTAGACTTCTCGAATTTTTATAATAAGATAATTACTCAATCTCCATTAAATAAACCTCAAACTCCAATAATGTTAGAATTTTTTAGACAATCTGACATTTATCATCAGGGCATAATGACTGATGATGAGTTTTATCAACTTGCTTGCGATCTGCTTCAGGTTTGTATGGTAGACCAATCTGAATTTTTTGATGCTTTTAACAGCATTATTTCGGGTGTTAACCCTAAAATAATACCCCTCCTAAAAAAACTTCGAGATTCGAATCAATATAAATTAATTGCTTTATCCAATGTAAACTCAAGCCATTGGGATTATATAATAAATAAAAAGTGGGAATTTATAGACTTTTTCGATATATTTATTCTTTCACACGAAATCCATTTAGTAAAACCAAATCCTAAAATTTTTGAATATGCTATTAAAAAAGCTGGTTGTAAGCCTCAACAAATTATCTACGTAGATGACGGACTGAATAATATACGTACCGCTAACAGATTAGGGATTAAAGGGATTAAATACTCCAATATTGATGAACTCATAAAAGAATTGAAAAAATATAATGCATTATAAAATTCTATTAATTTTTCTTACTTATTAATCAGTTAAATCCTCTAAACATGCTTTCGCGATCTTTTCAAAAGCTGATTCTACGTTTACTCCAGTCTTTGCTGATGTTTCCATGTATTCACAATTTAATCTCTTAGCTAAATCCATTGCTTCTTCTTGGT
This sequence comes from Promethearchaeota archaeon, assembly GCA_020344955.1. Taxonomy (GTDB): domain Archaea; phylum Asgardarchaeota; class Lokiarchaeia; order Sigyniarchaeales; family SOKP01; genus Loki-b32. Next base: position 3,042,640 of record CP070831.1, read on the forward strand.
CTACTTCTCGTTCAAGATCAATCTTATTACCTAATAATAACATTGGTATAGTTTTTTTCACCGTTTTTTTAATAGAACTAACCCATCCTGGAATTTTTAGAAGAGTTTGACTGGAAGAAACATCAAAAACACCTAACGCTGCATTACTTCCCTTAAAATAGATGGTTCGAAGTTTGTGAAATTGTGGTTGACCTCCTATATCCCAAAGAAGGAGACGTATGTTCTTTCCATCTAATTGTACATCTTTAATGAGAAAATTGCTTCCTATAGTTTTTTTAAGGTCATCACTAAAGTAATCTTTAATGTATCTTAATAAAAGGGATGTTTTACCTACTCCACCAGGGCCAAATAGAGTTATCTTAAATTTATATTGAGATTCTGGGCTCATTATTAATTTCCTCGTATATAATCAATATTAAGAGTAATTTTTTGTAATTTTATAAAAAGTATTTATAATAATTTAAAATATCCTTAATGATAATTAATTCATTGCTTATTATTATCATTATATCTTTTTAAGATATTTATATCTTTATAATATAGCGTAATTATTTTATTATTTGCTCTAAATAAGATCTTCTTTACGATTTTTTCTCTTTTTTCCCCGCACTGCCAATTTTACCCATAATCCACTCAGGTGTTCCAACACCGTTAAAATATTTCAACCAAATATACATGAGTAATCCTAGAAATCCACAGTAACCAACCCAGATAATTGGAAGAAAGATAATTGAAAATTGGCCGCCAAATAAGGGAAGAAATAAAAATTGAATTATGAAAAGAGAGAGACTTGTTTTTCCATAAAATAATACTAATTTTATAACATCGTTTGATTTCTTTTTTATATCAATAATATAAAAGCATATTGCTATAAGTATAAAAGCAACACCAAGATTGTAGAACATATTGTGGGCAGTACATCTTACCATAAAAATTGGCATACCTGCAAACGTATAATAATCTTGGTTATTAGCGATTTCCAATAAGCCTATATGTAAATATTCTGATTTTACAATTATACCTGGAGAAGATTGAGTTCCAGGAATTAGTCTTGCCAATCCAGTCTCCCAGATATTAAAAGCAATCCCTCGAGGAACAATTATGAATATTCCAACTAATACAAATACAATCCCGTAAATTAAAAATATTCGAAATAGTTTATAATAAGCTTCCTTTGTCCCTTTTACCATTGCTTCGTATAGAAACTCCCCAAA
>CP070831.1:3043953-3053060 GCA_020344955.1 Promethearchaeota archaeon
AAAAAGCTTTACTTTCACAACCACATTGCATCTTAGGTAAACATGGACTAACAGATGAGTTTATTAGCCATGTTGCCAAGTTATTAAAGAGATATAAAATAATAAAAGTGAAAGCATTAAAGTCTATAGCTACTAAATCAAATATAAAAGAATTAGGCGAAAAAATCTCGAACTTAACAAATTCTTACTTATTAGATATTAGAGGAAAAATTTTCATACTTTCTGTATATGACATTAAAAAGTATAATTAAAATTTCTATTAGGATTATTTAAATGCCTAAACGCTATAAAAATACTAAGTATATTGTAAAAAAAATTGCAAATTCCCGAATGCTTTTTTTATTTCAAAAAGCTCATGAAGTTTTTCCAGAAAATAAAACTTTAGCAAATCGTTATTCTTATTTAGCAAGACGCTATGCTCAAAGAGCTAAGATAAAAATACCCGTTGAATGGAAAAAACGTATTTGTCATAAATGTAAAAAGTTTTTATACCCTGGGATAAACTACAGAGTTAGAATTCATTCGCAAAAAGGAAAAGGGTCCCACGTCTCTCTAACTTGTTTTGAATGTAATAAAACAACAAGGTACTTCATTAAATTAAAAAGTGAAAAGAAATAATATTATTATTTAAACTAATGGTGGAATGCTAAAAATGCCATTGATCTTAATTTTGGTTGAATGTGGAATAGAATTATTACCAAAAGTTATTAGAAATCATCCTGCTGTTAAGAAAAACTTATCATCAGGGATTTATTCTTCACAACTCTTAGATAATGCACTTCACTTCTCTGCAATGAAAAATTTGAAAAATAGAGATAAGAGGGGTAGGCCGGATATAATTCATAGTTGTTTACTTAATGCTTTAGGATCCCCCCTAAATAAAAATGGCAATTTAATACTATATATTCATACAATTAATAATAAAATCTTTGAATTCAATCCAAAAATCAGAATCGCAAGAAATTTTAATCGATTCAAAGGGCTAATGGCTAAATTATTGATAGATGGAAGCATAGAAACGGAAAATTCAAAACTAATAGCTCCTTTTAAAGGTAACTTAAAAGAACTTATATCTAAATTTGAAAATCCTGAAGTATATTTGTTTTCAAGTAAGGGTAAGTTAATAGATAATCATAAAGAATTGTTTGTTGAAGATCTTGCTAAAAATTATATCATAATTATTGGTGGATTTCAAAAAAGTAGTTTCTCAGAAGATATCGTTAACCTTTCAGAAAATTCATTTTCAATTTCTAAACATTCACTAGATGCATGGGTTGCTACCAACAGAATTATAACCTATTATGAACTAACTTATAGAATCCTTTAAAATCACTAAAGTTAAAAGAAATGTAAAATTTTTAATCTTACACTAATTTCTTAAATTTTTAAGCGCGATTAGTCTAGTGGTCAGGATCTCGGCCTTCCAAGCCGATGACCCGGGTTCAATTCCCGGATCGCGCATTTTTACGCTTTTCAATTCATTTAAATGAGTTTTTTATATAGCAAAATATTCGTGAAAGGATGGTTTCACGAACTTTAGCTTTCTTAAAAAAGTTGTGATGAAGTTAATATTCTAAAATACAAAGAGTTAAATTTACAAATTTGTATGGTATAGGTGAAAAAACGCTCATTAAATACGTTCCATTTCCATATTAGATCACTTCAATTTCTGTATTTAACGGCGTTTTTTCATTTTTTATGATAATATTTTTATTCCTTTAATTAATCTTAAATTTTTTCTTATATTATTGAGGAATACTAAAACTTACATTATTATAATGGTTAAATACATTTATAAAGAATTTAAGTCTGTATTAAACAAGTTAAAATATCATGATTCATGGTTTTGGTCGCGTTATACTTTAAATGCATATTCAGGTTGTGCTCATGCCTGTATATATTGTGATGCTCGAAGTGAACGCTACTATATTGAAGATTTCGAAAATGAAGTAATTATTAAAACTAATTTTGATAAAAAGTTAGATCAGAGACTTAAAAGAGCTCGTACACTATTGCCTGATGTAATTGCTCCTGGTGGAGTAAATGACGCTTATCAACCAATTGAGAAGAAAATCGAACACACTCGAAAAGTTTTGGAAGTTATAGCAAAATATAAATACCCTATTAATATTGCTACTAAATCAAAATTGGTAACTCGAGATATTGATATACTCAAAAAGATCGCAGATGATACTTGGTGTACTATAGGATTCTCAATATCAACTACAAATGAAGAATTAGCTAAATTCTTAGAACCATATTCTTCTTCACCTTCGGAACGACTTGAAGCTTTAAAAGAAATAAAGAATCGAGCTCCCAATATTCAAATTGGGACATATTTCATTCCTATAATCCCATTTCTAGAGGATAATTATGAAAACTTAGAAGATGTAATTAAAAAAACTAAAGAAGCTGGAGCTGATTTTGTATTATTTTCACCCGGTTTAACTATGAGGGACTCTCAAGCTCAATATTTTTTAAAAAAGTTAAAAGAAAGTAAATATAAATATATTGTTAAGCTGTTGCTTGAATTATATAAAGGTCAGATGCATCCCCCTTCAGATTATATCAAAAAAATTAATGATAAATTATGGAAACTATGTCAAAAATATACAATTAATGTCCGAGTAAAACGCTGGATTCCTTCAGATTTCCGTAAATGGAATTATAAAATATCAGAATTACTCTTAAATAAGGAATATGTAGATTGGTTAGAAACAGGTAAATCGAATAAAACTCTTATGTGGGCAGGATTGAACCTTAATAATTTAGAAGAATCGATATTAGATGTTTATAAGAGAGGTGAAATGCATACGCTAAAAAGCTTTAATTCTGAAATTATTGAATTTATCGAACCTTACTTGGAAAAAAGTAAAGAAATCAAACAAAAAAAGGGGTTAGAAAAATTTCTATAATCACAGAGATAACTCAAGAAATTATAAATGAATTGAAAAATACTGCTCCTAAATTGACTTCTGAACAGATTGTTCGAAGGAACAAAATAATTAATTCTAATAATCCAAAATTTTTTGGATATGGTCATAAGATTTCTGATATTGAAAAAATTATAAAAACCATTCATATGAAATATCAATGTAAGTATGAAGATGCTCTAGTCATTTGTAAGAATTTAGTTAGTTCTAATATTCTTGAGGAAAAATTTGCTGGTACATTTTTTCTCAATCGTTTCAAAAGCAATTTCAATCAATCCACTATAGATCTATTCGAGAATCAGTTATCTAAATACTGTGACACTTGGGCTTTCTGTGATAGCTTCTGTATTAGAGTTATTGGACCTTTTCTTGGAAAAAAGAATAACCAACAATTAGCTGAAAAAACTATTGATAATTGGTCTAACTCTGAATCTCTGTGGGTCAGAAGAGCTTCAATGGTAATTCTACTTAAAATTATAATGATTAAAAAAGGAATCGATGAGGAATACTTATTTGAATTAGTAGAAAAAATGCTTAAATACCCTGAAGATTATATTCATAAAGGTATTGGTTGGCTTCTAAAAACTTACTCAAAATTTAATCCAGAGTCAATCTTCAAATACTTAATGAGTAATAAAGAAAGACTCCCTCGCTTAATTCTTCGATATGCTAGCGAAAAATTGTCAAAAGAAAAAAGAAACCAAATATTAAGATTTAAATAGTAGAATTTTTTTTTTAGACATAAATTATTTACATCTTTTGGCGAGATTCTTCTGAAACCAAATTTAAAAATTAATAAAGTAAGATTTCTTACCATAGGAATGGTTTTCACCTTCTTATTTCTAATTACACCCAATTTTAATCTAACTACAGGTAATAACATCAAAAGTCCGGAATATCGAGAAAAAACAAATTTAGATGGGGAAAATCTCAAAATTTCGAAAGTTTCAGGTCCAATTTATATTGACGATAATGATCCAAGTGCTAATTGGTCTGTTGCTGAAGCCGCCGGAATATGTACTGGGAATGGTACATATTTGGATCCATATGTAATTGAAGATTTGGTAATAGATGGGGGAGGTTTGGCAAGTTGTATTTTAGTCGCAAATTCTAATGTGTATTTTAGAATTGAAAATTGTACAATCTATAGCTCAGCAGTACAAATAATGAATTTCGGAATCCAGTTGATAAATGTTAATAATTCCCAGTTGATTAATAATGATTGTTCATATAACTTGTTTGGGATATATTTAGATAATTGTAATAACAATACAATTTCTAGAAACATTGCAAATCATAATATTCTTGATGGGATTAGGCTATATGGGCATAATAACACCATTTCAGGAAATACAGCAAATAATAACCTTGAGGGGATGGCATTAGTTGGCAAGAATAATAATGTCTCAGAAAATACTGCAAATGAAAATATTGAAGCCGGGATATGGGGAGGAGGTAATTACACAACCATTTTAGGAAATATATTAAACAATAATAATCAGTTTGGGCTTGGAGTTGGCGGTAATAATATTATAGTTTCGGGAAATATAATGAACGGTTGTGGTTTAACTACTAGTGGCTCGTTTGAAATGTTTCTTTCTTATGATATAGATACTACAAATTTAGTGAACGGAAAACCTCTATATTATTATTGCAATGAAGTGAGTCTGGGTACAAGCGATTTCATAAATGCCGGGCAAGTTATATTGGCTTACTGTAATAATTCAATAATATCAAATCTAGACCTTTCCCATTGTTCAATTGGAGTTCTTCTATTGTCCTGTAGATATATCACAATCCGGGGAAATATAGCAAATAATAATTGGAATGGGATATATTCAATATATTCAAACTATACTAACATTTCAGGGAATATCATTAAGCATAACATAATTGGGGTCGATTTTTGGGCTAGTGCTTATAACAATTTTTCGGGAAACTCCTTTAGTTATAATAATTATGGGATAATTTTTAGGGATAGTGGATGTAGTAATAACATCATAACTCTTAATTGCTTTATTGATAATAATTTAGGATATGCTTTAGATTATGGTTCGAATAATCATTGGGATAATGGAATTCAAGGAAATTATTGGAGTAATTATGATGGTTTAGATACAGATGGTGATGGAATTGGTGATGTTCCATATAATATTACCGGATCCGCAGGAAGTCAAGATAATTTTCCATTGATGAAATGTCCAATTCAAGGAGCTACATTTATTCCAGTATATAATCCATTTTTACTAATTGGCATTATTTTAATACTATCTATAATTATTAGCTTAAAACTAAAGAAATCTTTGAAATTAAAATGATTACTAAATTTGATTTTTTTATTTCATTAATGTTATTGATACAAAAATAGCTTATTGTCTCTTAGGATTAATGAGAAATTTTAAAAAAAAAAAGAAATAAGAATCCTTATTCTAAAAAAGTGATTTGATTCACTTGAAAAAACTTTAAATGATATTTTTTCCTTTTTAAATTACGAATTTTGATATTTTAAAAACTTAAATGTTTTATAAAGTAAAAATTCTAACTCAGGCCAAGGTGGCGTAGCCCGGTGTCAGAAAACGTTGGAGTTTTCCCGATGACGGGTAGGAACGCACTAGAATTATCAGTATTACTGATAACGGTGAAACTGAAGATCTAGGTATCGAGAGTTCAAAAAAAAAACTCCCTTCGAGCTTTTTGGGGTCTCTCTCCCTTGGCAGTGTTTATTTCCTTTTCTATATACTTACCAAAATTACATTATTTCTAATAAATCTCTAATTCTCTCTTTCTAATAAATGTTTAAAAAAAACTCTAAATTTATCTTTTATGAGACTTTGTATTCGGAAATTCTGAAATACAATATACTCAAAGACTTATTAACAAAGGACATAAAAAAAAGAAAAGAGATTTAAAAATTGGAATTACATCATAGCCTGGAGATTTAGTTATCCAATTTAGTTATGGAAAAGCATGTCTGTCCATAATCACCCAGTATAATAGCATCAGGATCAATACCAGCCCACAAATAAAGATGTACATCTATCTGTTCACCCTCAGAAAAGTAAAGAGTATCTGTTACACTTAAGGTGACCCCGGCTCCCATACCAGCCAGCCCACTCGTAGACAATGGTAGGAGTCCACCATCTATGTAAAGACATACTTCAACTCGTAATATCCAATAAACATCTTCATAAGCGATCCAAAGTACGACTCTTGCTACAAACTGATAATATCCATTTTCTGGAATGGTATACACATCAGTTGCTAAATTGAAATTATCAGTAGTATCATAATTTTTTTCATCAAAGTCAATTACATGGTATCCACGTGCAATATCATAGGCTTCACTTCGACAAACTCTCGCTCTGGGGGTAGGGCTGGGATTGTTTTCCACGTATATTATGACCTCATCGCTTCTCACGTTTCCCTTTGTATCGGTAACCTGAACAGTAATCGTATACCAACCATCATCTACAGTATTTGAATCCCATTCACAAGGTACTGAACTACTAATTTCAATTCCGTTTATCAATACAGATACTGTATACTCCCAATTTAGATGGGAATGAAGGATTATTGCTCGTATCATTATTACACCAGAAACTGTATCACCATAATCGGGATCTAATATTCCTACCGTTATTGCGTCGTTCTCTGGAGGTGTCTGTGCAGAAGAATAGATCATAATTCCATATCCAGCAAAACTACTTGCGACCATGAAAATAATGACAAAAATACTTACATTTGTAAATCTTCTTTTAAACATAATTTTTCCCTATTAATTCTTAATTAGATTTCTACATACAAATCTTATATATGTGCATTATACAAATAAGTTAAGCTATTATATAAATACAACTAGCACTTACTTTCTTGTAAGATAAAGCCCCTTTAATCAATGAGGGAGAATAATTGAGATCTGTGGTAAAAAAAATAATGCAATGAAGTAAATAATAATAAATTATTGTTGGAATTGTTATATTCCTAAGATTACGAAAGAGAAAGATGAATGAAGAACCAATTCAAAAAATTGGAGAGTAAGTGATTTAAAAAAGCCGACTCAGATATATATATACCAATCGCAATAAGAAGAAAAAAGAAATAAAAAAAATTTTTTTTAATATTTATTTACTAAATAACAACAGCAGTAGGCTTAGTCTTTCGTTTTTTCTTAAACATATTGATGTTATTTTCAATTTGATCTCTATTAGGAAAAGAGAATGAGAGGTAAGTTACTCTTAATACCAATAAAGTAGTAAAAGGATTTATTACCGAATATAATCAACTACTCCAAAATTTAGTTTCATTTTACAAGCTATTTCTTCACTATTTACAGCCAAAAAAATACTTGAGTGTGATTGCCAACAATTTTTTTATTGAGAACCAGAGTATCCCTTTTGCTTTTGAGTTTAGTTCATTATATTATTAAGTTAGATAATATCAGTTTTTTATCTTGAATTATAAAATCTAAAAGACCGCTTTGTTTGATGGGATTCTTTAGATCAAAAAGTTAATAGTAGTAAAAAATATAAAATATATAAAATATTACGATCTTGTTAATGGAGCACATAAATGAAATTAGATCTTTAAAGAAACAATTAGAAACTAATCATAATCTCATTAATTTGAAGGATCAACAAGTAAAGACCCTTGAAAATTCTCTGCAATTAAAAGATGAGCAAATTAAAACTCTTGAAAAGACATTAAAAACTAAAGATGAGGAGACTAAGACACTTGAAAAAACTATCGCATTAAAGGAGGAAGAAATTAAAAAATTAGCATCTTCGACGGTCGATTTGAACATTTTGAAAGAGAAAGATGATATTATCACTCAACTTCAAAAGGAGGTAGAAATACTCAATCAAGAACTAACTAAAGCTGATGAAGAATTAGAAAACTTAGAATTAGAAAATGAGAAACTTAAAGTAGCTCAAACTAGTTCTAAAGAAGTAAACATAATAGATTTTACAAATATTAAAATAATCAAATCGGAAATTTTGGAAAAAATGAGGGAAATTTTAGAAAAAGCCATAGCTAATGTTACTATAGTTGTTCCTAGTATTGAATATTTGCAGGAGCTGTATTTATATGAACTTAGATCATCTGTTTCAATGTCAATTGCATGTGGGATTAATCCTGCAATCGAAGAACATTCTGAATTGCTAGACGAGTTTGAAAGCTTGGACAATATAAGTTTGCGAAGTTATGAACGAGCAGACAGACTTGTTTTAACCAGAGATGGAGAAGAACTCTTATTAGCAGTAATCGGTAATTCTGAAGATAATAATTTAGTAATCCATACAAAAGATCCAAAGCATTTCAAATTGTTCAATTCTTTAGCCACTGAGGGCTGGATCCAGAGCAGAAAAGTCTAAAAATTTGAAATTTAGAAAATATACTAATTTTCTTTAATACATTTATCGTTAATATTTAAGAAATGGCATTTTTGATCTTATCAATATATTTAATTATATTTCTATTAAAGTCATTTTCCTCTTATTAAAATGAGCTAATTGATTGTACCCTATTCTTTTTAATATAGTAATTAATTTTTTGAATTCCCAGGCAATATAAATGGGATTATGAGCATCAGATCCCAGTAAAATAGGAATATCAAGAGAATACATCTCCTTTATGATTTCCTCGCTTGGATATTGCTCATTACAATCCTTCCTCAACCCCCCTGTATTAATTTCCATTGCAATATTTCTTCTTTTTTTTATAAGTTCTAAGGTTTTCATTGCCTTATTATATATTATTTCTTTATTATTAGGAATATCATTAAACTTCTTAGGTAAATCGAAATGAGCAATAATATCAAAATCGAATCTGGGTGTTCTTACCATTTTTTGAAGTTTTTGGTAATAAAACATATATACTTGATCTGCTCCATAGTAATCATAATCTTCTCTAAATCTAGAATCATCAAAGCCCCAAGCTCCTTTTCCATCAAAAAAATTTAAAATGTGTATTGAGCCCAATATAAAATCTAATCTATTTCTGACCGGTTTTAGATGACTTTCTAATGCAGACTCTTGATTTTTAAAGTAATCTATTTCAAAACCAATTCGAATTGTAATATCATCTTTATACTTCCCTTTTAATTTTTCTATAATGGATAAGTAATTTTCAATTTCAGGTAAAGTTATAGCATATTCTTTGTAGGGAATCCTCTCG
>CP070831.1:3053160-3068083 GCA_020344955.1 Promethearchaeota archaeon
AAAGAGAAAATTATGTTAGATTGAAAAAAACTAAAGATCTTATTATTAAGCAAGAAAAAATTATTTAGGAGCAGATTATATGGGAAGAAAGGACGAATTTTGTTTAATGAAAGCTGATATTAGCAACAATTATAAAGATCAACTATTAATAGCATTGTCTAATTTAAATACAGTTCATATCAAACCAAAAGAAAAACCTGAAACCATGGGAGAATTAGAAGAGAAAATTCCTATTGTTGAAAAGATTAATATTCTAAGAAAAAACTTAAATAATTTATTTTATAGACTTAATATTCATGATTCTGATATTAAAAATGTAAGAATAAAGAAATCTGAGAGAATTGAATTTAAAGCACAAGATCTTAATGAATTAATCAATCACATACTTGAAGAAATCGATTTTTTCATAAATCGAGTATTAGAACTACAGAGTTATATTACTAAAGCTACAATTGAACTAGAGAATTTAGAAGCAGTAAACACTTGTTACAAAAACCTTGAAAAATTAAATATAACTAAAAATAATGTTTCAAATTTAAAGCATTTCAAATTTAAAATGTTTACAACTTTTTCTAAAAATCTGGATAATTTAAATAACCTCTTTGCTTTTTCTGAATTCCCTAGTTTTTATGAAACTTTTGATTTCTCAGATGATAGAATAGGTTTCTATATTTTATATCCCGAGGATAAGGAACTTGAATTTAATGGAAGAATTAAGCTAATCCATTCTGAAGAAGTTCCCATTTTGAAGAAATACCTAACAGAGACAGGTATCAATTATACTCGGATTCAAATGGAACTCAATTTTATTAAAGACTTGTTATCAAGATATAATAAAGAGCTAAATAGAATTGCTAAAGATAATTTAGTCAAGTTTGCTGGAATCAATGAAATCGTTCAAAATATTGAGGAGTACAACTGGGCAAATCAGCAATTTGAAAAGACTTCAAAAAATAGGGCTATTCTCAAATTTTTTGTTCCATTATCAAAAAAGAATATCATTCGAGAAGAATTGTTCGAGAAATTCAAGGATAACATAACAATTGAATCAATTGACGTTTCTAAAAACCGTCCTATTTATGAAAAGTATCCATCAAAATTAATTACGAAGAAAAAAGCTAAATTGAAATCAAAAAAGAAAGAATTAAAATCGATCAGTGAAGAATCTGCAGTTACTGAAGATTTAAGGAATGTTACTCCGAGAATCATGAAAAACTTTTTTTTAGTAAGACCATTTGAAGCAATCACCAAAATGTATGGGACTCCTACTTATTCTGAAATAGATCCTACACCAATTATTGCCTTTACTTTCCCTATCTTGTTTGGAATTATGTTTGGGGATATAGGTCATGGTTTAACACTAATTATTTCTGGGATTATAGGAGCTATTGTATTTAGAAATCGTAAAAGCCAAATTTCTAGCTTTAGCTGGATTATTTTTTTCTGTGGGTTAGCTTCTTTTTTTATAGGATTTTTATATGGTGAATTTTTTGGACATCATAAAATAGAAATATTTGATTATGTTCTTTGGAATTTCGAAGAAAATCCAATAATAATTCCATTTTTAAATATCCAGTTATATAATCCATTAGGGAACATTTTATCAGTATTTTACTTTGCTATTGTAATCGGAATATTTCATATTATTTTGGGTTGGCTCATCCAATTCTTAAATTATTGGAAGCAACGTAGAAAATATTTAGCGTTTAGTGATTCATTAATGAAAATATTCTTTTTATTGGGAGGTGCAATTCTAATATTTACTTATGGATTCAATATTAATGTATGGTTATCTTTTCCGTATCCAATATTATTTGTTTTAATCCCTGGGTTATTGTTAATTCTTTCAAAACCTTTAGGTAAGGTACTTAAGGTCTCATATTTACAAGAAGAATCAATTGGTGGATTATTAGGTGAAGGTTCAATTGAAACATTTGATACTTTATTATCTATAATGAGTAATGTCTTATCTTATATTAGATTATTAGCTCTAGCATTAGCTCATATTGCTTTATTATTTGCTATAAATGAAATGGGAAATTTAATTCAAGGTGAAGGTCTTGGTTTTGATTTGTTAAATTTAATTGGTTCTATCTTTGGTAATCTCATTGTAATCTTAATAGAAGGTTTGCTTGTGTTCATTAATACCTTACGTCTTCACTATTATGAGTTTTTCTTCAAATTCTATCAAGGAAGTGGTTCAGAATATTTCCCTTTTTATTTAGATAATGATTATTCTGTAATAACATTTAGTAGAGGACTTGAGATAGATATAATTTCAGAAGAGATTGATAAGGAAATTGAAATTAAATCTGTAAAGGACGAGATTGATAAAGCAAGAAGTTTTATTTCTAATGAGTTTAAATAAAATATTTTGTAATAAGACCCCGATTCAATTTATGGCACTTGAAAAAAATAAAAACAAAATCACACGTAAAAAATTAGTTTTAAAGATACTTACTTTAGCATTATACATAGCTCTCTCTCTTTACCTGTATTATCTTTTAGTTAATTATGGTATTAATCCTCTCATTATATCATTTATAATCTTATTTATAGTTTTAATTACTATTGGACCATTTCTTAGAAGAAATAAACAAGGACTTTATTCTAGGATGTTTTCGGGGTCAAAAAAAGGATTAAATCAAAATAAGGTACCAAAAATGGAGATAAAGCAAATTGAAAAAGAAGAATCTAAAATCCCTAAACCAATAAACCTTGAATTTGAATATCGTAAATCTTTAATAAATAAATGTAAAAATTGTGGGAATATCGTACCGAATTTTGTTAAAAAGTGTCCTTTCTGCAATAAAAATATATCATAGTGATAAAAATAAAAGAAAAAGATATTAAGTGTGGTTACGTTTCAGCAATAAATGGATCTCTTATTAAAATTAAAGGTCTAGAAAGTCATGTGCATCTTTTCGATTTAATAAACATCCCTAAGTATAATATCTTAGGAGAAGTTATTCAAATCTATTCAAATCATATTATAGCTCAATGTTTTGAGATTACTACAAATTTACAATTAAATGAAGAAGTTATTAGTCTGGATGAACCACTTTCAATGGAATTAGGTCCAGGGCTTCTAGCTAGTGTCTTCGATGGAATCCAAAGACCGTTAGGAAAGGTATTTAAAAATTATAAATCTGGAAAATTAGAAAGAGGATTAAAGTTTCCTTCTTTATCAAGAACGAAGAAGTGGCATTTTACTCCTTTGCGAAAAATTAATGATGAAGTTCAAACTGGAGATATAATAGGGTCTGTAAAAGAGACTATATTTCTGGAACATAAAATAATGGTACCTCCATTTTTTGAGGGAAAATTATCTTTTATAGCTCATGAAGGCGATTATACAATCACCCATGAGATTTTTAGAATAAAAAAAAATAATACCGAACATTCTTTCTCTATGCTACAAAAATGGCCAATTACAAAAAACCGCCCATATATGAGGAAAGAAGATCCAAAAGATCCATTAATTACTGGAATTAGAATTATCGACTTATTATTTCCAATAGCAAAAGGAGGAACAACCGCTATCCCAGGAGGTTTTGGTACTGGAAAAACAGTAATTCAACAATTACTAGCTAAATGGTGTAATGCAGATGTAGTTGTATTTATTGGATGTGGTGAACCTGGGAATGAAATTGCTAACGTGTTAAAACAATTTACAGAAATTAATGATCCTCAAAGTGGAAAGCCATTGTTAGAGAGAGTAATACTTATTGCTAACACATCCAATATGCCAGTTTCAGCTCGAGAGGCAAGTTTGTTTTCTGGAGTGACAATTGCTGAGTATTATCGAGATATGGGTTATGATGTTGCAGTTTTAGCTGATAGCACGTCAAGATGGGCAGAATCTCTGCGTGAGATCTCTGGATTACTAGAAGAAATGCCTGCAGAAGAAGGATACCCTGCTTATTTACCATCTAAACTATCAAGTTTTTATGAAAGAGCAGGAGTTGTGAGAACTTTAGGAAGAGATCAATTAGGAAAAGAAAGGACTGGTTCAATTTCTATTATTGGTACAATTTCTCCTCCTGCTGGAGATTTCAGTGAACCAGTTACTTCGACTACAAAACGTTTAGTTCAGGTTCTTTGGGCTTTAGATCCTAAATTAGCATATCTAAAACACTACCCTGCGATTAGTTGGGTTAATTCATATTCCAATTATTCTCAATTCATATCTGAATGGTGGTACGAGAGAGATATAGATTGGCCAGAAATAGATGTTGACTGGTCAAAATGTAGAAAACAAGTAAATGAAATATTATCACAAGAGCAAGAACTTCAACATGTCTTGCAATTGGTTGGAGAAAAAAATTTGCCAGAAGAACACCAATTAGTTCTTTTCATTGCCAAAATAATAAGAAATGGTTTTACAATTCAAAATGCTTTTGATGAAATTGATGCATATACTAATATAAAAAAATTATTAGGAATAATCAAAATTATGCTTATCATCTATAACGAAGGTAAAAATCTGATAGAGCGGGGAGTTTTAATCGAAGATCTTTTAGAACCTGATCTTATAGATTCAATTCTAAGAATAAGTCAATCTGTGCCTAATGAAGACTTCCAACGAATTGAAAGGATAAAAGACAAACTTATTCAAAAATTAAGAATTTCTGCTTTTTAATTTGCTAAAGACTCTTATAAATCTAAAATTCTACGGTTTAAACCATTCAAAAAAATAATAACTACAAGTAAGTGGATTAGCAATTACAAACTTCTTCCTCACAGAGGTTGCTAGTCTACCTGCACGAACCATATCAATCGCAGTAATTTCAGAATCATGCGGTAAAACATGAACCATAAAAAGAGAGTGTTCAAGTCCCGGACCAAGACGATATATCACGAAGTCTGCTCCGAATTTTAAGCCAGGCCTAGGAATGTATCCTTTTTTCCTTAAGTCTTTATAGATAATATACTTTTCCTCGAATTTATGATGTAATTCCTTTGCAGCATTATAAAATTTATCTGGAGTTAAGAATTTATTATTCTTGACATCGAAAATAGTAATCTCTTCCCTTTCTAAAAGATAAAAAGCTTCAATTAAAGATAATTCACTTGGTTTTGAAAAATATTCTAATCTAGGTTTTTGTATTCCTAATGGGGAACCAAAAAATCCTTTCTTAACATATAAATAAGAGGCATATAAAGGATTGAAAACTATTACTCTAGAATTAATAAATTTTGCAGGAATTTTATCTGGTACTTCAATATCATCAAGAGAGATTTCTTCATCCTTTACTTGGTTCATCATTTAAGAAGTATTAAAAATAATTTAATAATTCTTTCAAATTTGTTCTAATTAGATGAAATTATATAAATTTTAGCATTAATAATTTTAGTAATATAATTAAAAAATACAAAAGTGAAATGAATGGCCACTAGACGGGCTGCTGTGGCTGGCAGCTTTTATCCACGATACAAACCAGACTTACTTAGAATATTAAAAGAATCTTTTTTAGATACTGAGTTTGGACCTGGTGAAGAGCTAAAATCTTTAAACCAAGAACACAGATCTACCATTGGTGGAGTATCTCCTCATGCAGGTTATATTTATTCTGGATGTTGCGCCGCATTTACTTTTTTGAACTTATTTAAAGAAAGAATTCCTGACACAGTAATTATTTTAGGTACTGATCATATTGGTTATGGAAAAGTAGCATTAATGGATGAAGGAGAATGGGAAACTCCCCTTGGAAATATAAGTATTGATAACGAATTATCTAAAAAAATTTTAGAGAATAGTGAAATTATACGAAACGATGAGTCAGCATTTATTGGTTTTCCTTTTGAAAGAGAACATAATATTGAAGTTCAGTTACCATTTATTAAATACTGTAGTCAAGAAAAAGATATTAGATTTATACCAATAATAGTTTCTGTTAAAGATTTTAATATCTTGATTAATTTATCGAATGATATTGCTAAGGCAATTGAATCTTACAATAAGGATGTAGTAATAGTTGCATCTTCTGATATGACTCATAAAGAGGTGTATGATTTAAAGCAATTAGAAAAATTTAAAGAGAGAGATCAACAAGTAATTGATGCCTTTGTCAAGTTTGACCCAAAAAATACACTAGATGCTGCTTCAAAAACTACTGTATGTGGTTCACAGACTATTACTTCTCTTATGTTAATTTGTAAAAACTTAAATGCAAAAAAAGGGAAATTGTTAAAATATTACACAAGTTCCGAAAAAACTGGAAATACTAGTGGATATTGTGTAGGTTATTTCTCAGGAATAATAAATAAATAAAAATTTTATTTAGAATAATATAAATGGGATAAAAAAAGTGTCGAGAAAAAATGCCGGAAGATAATGAAAAAGTTGAAGATTTCATCAGTTTATGGAGAAAAAAGATGGAGAATGAAATTAACAAACCTAGTGTTATAGGAGAAACTTTAGATAGAATTAAAGAAGTAGAAAAAGAGAATGAACAATTAAGAAATAAAATTAGTGAAAATATAGAATTGATAAGTAGGACAGAATCAATCATTAAAAATACAATTGATGAAAATGAAAGATTAAAGGAACAACTAAAACAAGCAGGAGTTACTAGTGGAGTGGGAGAAAATATACTCCAACAGCAAAATATTGACCTTAACAATAAAATTATTACTTTAGAAAGTAAGTTAGTTGAAAAAGAAGTAGAATTAAGAGGAAGAAATAATGAAATAACAGAATTAAAAACGAAATTAGAGGCATTATCAAAAACAAAGGAAAAACCAATCTCTCAACCTGATGCCGGAGTTACAGATGCTTTAATTAATGATCTAAAATCAGATCTATCTAAAAAAAAGAATCAAATAGATGATCTAGAAAAGAAAATAAGTGAATTAACGGTGGAAAATGAAGCTTTAAACAAACAACTGATTGAAAAAATGAAGAAACTTCCTATAGATTATGTAGTTCCCGTAGAACAACCAAAACCTACAGTTATAAGACCTCAATCCACTAAACCCTCCTCACAAACACTCGAAATATTGTGCCAGGATCTTCAAACAGATTTAAATAAATATAAAAAGATGGTAGACAAATTAAGTCAAGAAAAATCTGAACTTGAGAAAGCTTTTGAAAGTGGTGGATTCCAATTAGAACCAGATGAGCTAAAAGAACTTAAAAAAGAAAATGAGGAACTCAAGAATGAACTTTCACAAATCCAATTATCTTTGCAAGAAAAATCAAAGGATGATAGTCTAGCACCTAAAATTAGCGAACTTGAAAAACAAATTTATGATTTTCAAGAACAACTTATTGTAAAAGATAATTTGATTACTGATTTGAAATCTAAACAACAAGTTGAACTAACAGCTCATGAAGGACCAATGTCAAGTTTAATTGAAGATTTACAGAATTCAATAAACAAATTGAAAATTCAAGTAGAAGAAAAAAATAAAATAATCGAAGAATTAAAATCATCATAAATGAATAATCAAAAAGAAGATCATTTCACTATTTATTTTGCTGGTCATTTTGCTATAGATAACATAATACGATTTAAACGCCTTAATAAGCCCAGTCTTGGAGGGAGCGTCTCTTATTGCTCATTAGCATTAAGTACTTATGATCAAGACGCTAAAATAGGCATAATTTCACATGTAGGAGAATTAAACTTTAACAATTCTTTATTAAACAAAATAAAAAGGAAAAATATTGATTTAAGAGGAATAAAATTTTCTCCAGTAAAAAATACAAATTTTGTATTAGATTACTTTGATCATGCAAGGACATTAACTCTTAAATCTAGAAGCCCTAATCTTAATTTCGAAGACATTCCGTTAGAATATCTTAATAATCCTCCTGATATGTTTGTACTTGTTCCATTGTGTAATGAAATACCATATAAATTTGTGGTACAAATTTTACAACAATTTCCTGATGCATATATTGCTGTAGATTTACAAGGATTTATTAGAAATATTGACAATGATGGCAAAGTAGAATACATATATGAAAATGAACTCATTTCGAATATGAAGAAAATCATTGATTTAATTGGAGATAGATTAATATTAAAGGGTTCAGAGGAGGAAATGAATTTACTTGCTAGTGAATGTGAAGATTATGAAAAAATTATGATTCACTGCAATGAGTATGATAATAATGGGATTTACATTATGACTTTGGGAGAAAATGGTTCAATGATCACCAAAAAAGGAGAAAGAATTCTAAATATTCCTGCTTTTAAGTCAAAAAGAGTTCTAGATGAAACTGGGGCAGGAGATGTTTATTTTTCTATATTTTTATACGAGTTTATTCATTCTAATAAATCATGGCAAGCAGTTAAGAAAGCAGCATATCTAGCCTCTTCTGCAGCTTCTTTCTTAATAGAGAAAAAAGGTCCTGCGGGATTTGAAACAAAAATAAAAGTAATGAAAAGAGTTAATAAAGCTAAATATATTAATTAATATTTTTTAGTATCAATTATGCACATAAATGTTCATATTGCAGTAGGAGTTATCACCACATCATTATTTCATTATTTTTTTAATTTTACAATAATAGAATTTATCTTTATTGTATTCTGTTCATTTATCTGTGATTTTGATGTTTTTTTTTCCAAATTTGCTAAAGATCACAACCATAGATTATTAATTACTCATTCAATAATTCCAAGCATTTTGATGATTATTATTGGATATTTACTTAAATGGTCGGCATTAATTTTTGGTGGTTTTGCTTATTCTATACATATTGTTATTGATACATTTGATTGGGGAACAAACTTCTTTTATTTTGACAAAAAGCAAGTTGGTTTTAAGTTATTAATTTCTGAAGAAGAACTTGAAAATTTACCAAATTATTTAAACAAATACAAAAATCACGCATCGTTTTTTGATGAAAAATATTTTACCAATAAGAGTTGCATAACTATAGAAATTGTTATTTTCATCATTATGATTGTCTTTAATATATTATTTGCCTTACAACATATCTACATGGTTTTAATATATTTTCTAGGTTTATACTTTCATTTACATCGTCATTTTTCCCTAAAAAAGATAGAAAAAGAACAACAAATGAACTAATTTTTAATTAATAGATAATATATTTTTTTAGATTATTTAATTAGTTACTCTAATCAAAATAAAAAAATTATTTCTGAGTGTAATCTAAATGAATGAAGATGAGATTAAGATATTCAACTGTGATCTAAATGATACGAATTTATTTAATTGTATTCTTGATGAAGTAGGAGAAAACGACCTTAACTCATTATCAACCACAACTTCAACAGTTTATGATAAAACCTATATAAATTGTATAAATGCTAGTCTGGTTACATGCTTAAGAAACAATAGAGATTCGTTAGAATTTCCTCAAGTTCAATTGCAGATAACAAAAAATCATAGGGGTGAGATGCTAATTAATCAAATAAATATTATTGTTGATAAGCGGTTTGATGATGATTTAATATTCGAAAGAATTAATCAATGCTTAAGATTTGTTAAAAAAGGTTGTAGTCTCGATGACTCTGTTCAATTATCAATAATTCAACCAGAAATCAAGAACGATTTAAAATATTTTAAAGTAAAGTTGACAGAAGTAAGTCAGTTGCTTCAAGAAATTAGAGATGATAAATCGAAAAAAGAAAACCTATTCTCAATTTTTAAAGAAATTAGCTCTAACAAATAATATTTTTATTTTTCGAGAAATATCTCCAGATAGGTGTTTAATATATCAGATGAAATGAAAACTAAAGTTGGTATAAAACTTGATGATTTTGAGTCACAAATGATTTTTAAATGTGATTTAGGCGATATGAAGGTCAAAGATTGTTATATTGATGAGGAACATCATGAAGAAGTTGACATGTTAGGACCAAATCCCTCGAGAATGCTAGCATTAGGTGTGTTAGGATGTTTGAGTGCTAGTTTTATCTTTTGTTTAAAGAAAAGAAATTTTAAAGTGGATGACTTCAAGGCTGAAGCAGAGGTTATTATTAGCAGAAATGAAAGTGGGTTTTGGCGAATCAAAAAGATTGATGTTAAGATTGAACCAAAAATAAATGATCCTGACTCACTTAAAAGGGCAAAACAATGTTTAAAAGAAACTAAAAATGGTATAAGTTTTTTTGAAGAATATTGTATAGTAACACAAAGCGTCAGAGCAGGGATAGAAGTAGATGTTAATTTTGATCTTTAAATTAAAAATTTTTTTTATGGTGAAATAAAGTGTTAACTGAATCTAAATCTGAAGTTGGTATAAAATTAGAAGAAGAAATGATCTTTAAATGTGATCTCGGCAAAATCCAAATGACTGATTTATTTATTGATGAACAGCATAAAAAGTCCACTGATAAAATTGGACCAAATCCTGCTAAACTATTAGCTTTATCTGTTTTAGGGTGTTTAGCAGCAAGTTTTGCATTTTGCTTGCAAAAAACGAATTTCTCCTTATCAGATTTAGACGGAAAAGCAGTAATAATAAGTAAAAGAAATGAAAAGGGATTTTGGAGACTTCAAAAATTAGATATAAAATTAAATCCTAAAATTGATAATCCTGAAATGCGAAAAAGAGCGAATCAATGCATAAAATTCTTTGAGCAATATTGTATCATATCTGAATCTGTAAGAAACGGGATTGATATTGATGTAAAAATTGAATATTAATTTTTTTATTAATCATTTATACCTTCTTCAGTAATAGAAAATATTGCATCACTTTCAGGAATATGCGGAGCATCAACTACTTTTGCTACTCTTTGTTCGCCTTTTCCTTTTCTCAAGAAGATTCTAATTGTAGCTCCATGCGCAACGATATGCCCACCTGTATGTGTTAAAGGGTTACCATAAAACACATCTGGTTTAGCAGATACCTGATTAGTAAAAACAACAGCTAATTCGTCATAAATTTCAGTTAATCTTAATAAATCATGTATATGAGTGTTAATGATCTGTTGTCGTTCCGCCAACGTACCTCTTCCAATATATTCACTACGAAAGTGGCCAATAAGTGAATCTACTATAATTAATTTTATGTTTTTTTCCTTTATGATTTTTGGAGATTCTTTTACTAATAAGATTTGATGATTACTGTTATAGGCTCTTCCCACCACAATGTTTTTTAAGACTAAATTGTGGTCTAAATCTTTCGCAACAGCCATTTGAATTAATCTTTCTGGTCTAAATGTGCCTTCAGTGTCGATATATAAAGGACTACCTTCTAATCCTCCTGCTTCGTAAGGTAATTGCACATTAACACACAATTGATGAGCTAATTGGGTTTTACCAGTACGATATTCTCCAAAGAGTTCTGTTACTGCCCCAGGTTCAATCCCGCCAATCAATAAATCATCCAAATTCTGACTTCCTGTAGTTAATTTTTTTAGACTTCTTCTTTTTTCCCAGATCTTGTCTGCTGATTTGAATCCCATTTTTTCAATATCTTGTGCTGCTCTAATTATTTTATCTGCTGTTTTTTCTCCAATTCCAGCTTCATCCATTAATTTATTCAATGGATACATAGCAAGTGTTCTAATCGATATAATTCCCGCTTCTTTTAATTTCTTTACAGTAGCATCTCCTACTCCCGGTAAATCGTTCAGTGTATAAGATGTTTCTGATTTAGAAGTTTCTTTTTCACCAGTATCAGCAGATTCTGCTTTTTTTTTTGCCATTATAATATTTTAAGTATAAATTTTTTAAATGAATTCCCTATAAAATTGATCGCTAATTAAATATAAAAATAATGATAAAAAGTTAAGAAAAGAATAAAAAAAATTGTGATATTTTATTTTGTCTCCATCCCACTCCGAGTTATTAATAAAAGTATAACAAACAGAATCACTGAAAATAGGAATGTTAATGTCCAGAATCCTGCTGGATCTGGGATCCACACATAGCTCAAATAAAGAAACGGAATAATGAATATCACAACAAAAATAATAATAATTGGTAAAGGTACTTCTTCATCTTTAATATCTAAGATTAGAGGAACAATAATTAAGAATATCAGTATTGTAGCAACCAATCTAAAAGTTGTAGCAATTGCGGGATCAAAAATTGCTGAATGTACATTAGGCAACCAGAAAAACCAGAATTGTTCGGTATAAGGGTTTTGCAAAGCAGGATTATTTACTGGTATTATTGCACTAATGATCAACTGAATCAACACTGCAAGTGTCAGATACATTAGTATTTCATTGATTTCTTTTTCTTTTTTTCGATAAACACCTATTGTATCCCGTAATATTGTAGCAATCCATAATAAAAATAGAATTATGTATGCAAAGAGCGAATCACCTCCCATAGCCCAATAAAAATTAACTGGTATTACCGCTACTGGGTAGGCTAAATAACCATATTTCTCATTCCGACCAAATAAATCAAAAACTAAAAAAATCATGAATATAATAAACAATGTTATCAAGATTATTATCGTAGGAATGTCCATGATTAGATCAACTATTTTTTTTTAAGTGCTAAATTTTTATATTATTATATAATTAATTCTATACATTTTAAATTTTAATTTATTAGAGTTTAGATATTATTTCTTCTAATTCAAGAACCATTTTTTGAGCTTTTTCCTTATCTTCTGATTCAGCAGAAAGAAGTATTGCGTTTCTATATAATGCTACCTTAACAATAGCATACGTATCGTCATAAATTATTTTTAGCTCATTAATTATATCATGATATTTATATCCATTTTCGTCAGCCATTTCTCTTAATCGATTGTGAATATTATTTATTACTTCTGGAGAAACTGCTATAGTTTTATTTATTTTAATCCCCTTTGGAAACCCTCTTGTTAATGAGCTAAGTAAATCATTTTGAATAGTCATTATTTCAAGAATTTTAAGCAAAATAAAATTACCATCCGAAAATGGACTATATTCTGTGAAATAGTATTTCAAAGTATCAGCTGCAGCAAAACATGCGCGTTCTTCCCTTATTTGTCTTGAAATCTCCCCGGGATAATTTTCTACTTTTTTAATAGGGAATCCTCCATCTTCAATAAAAGTTCTCACAACTGGAGAGATTGATGAAGTGGTAATAATTGTATTACCTTTTGATTTCTGAATTCGCTTATCAAAAGTTATAAAAAGCATTAATAAGTCTTCAAAACTAATTTCCAATCCATTTTCATCTATTACTAATATTCTTGAGCCATCAACATCAAAGCATACTCCAAGATGGCTATTTGATGCTTTCACAATATCAGCAGTGTTTCTTATTGTATTAACACTGGGGACTGGACTTGAAGATCTTTCACGGTAATGAGTGTTTAATGCAATAACTTCAACTCCAATTTCATTGATCAAAAGTGGAGTTATTCTACCTGTTGGTCCATATGAACAATCTACAACAACCTTTAAATTCGCCTTCTTTATCCTTTTTTTATCAACGAATTGTTGAAGGGATTTAATATAGATATCAGCTGTCTGTGGTATTGCTGTTATTTGCCCAATTTCATTAGGATCGACTCTTCTTACTTGTTGAGGATAATTATTATATGATTCGATTATTTTTTGAATTTCTGATTGTGCTAATTCAATTCCTCCAGCATCCAAGAATCTAATTCCCACATCTTCACTATATAAATGACCTCCTGAGAAATAAACACCTCCACTAGCCCCAAACCGTCTAATTGTAAATTGCAATAATGGGAAGGTACAGTCTGAAAGATTTAATAGATTAATTCCTGTTGACATCTGACCAGATGTGTAAGCTCTCTTTAACATCCGACTATCATTATGATAATCTCTTCCCATCACAATTGATTCTCCCTGTTTTAATAAGCTACCATGAATTGATCCTATAGAACTTGAAATCTCTGGAGTAAACACATAGTTGGCTTTTCCTATGATTCTACCGTCTTTTTTTAACTCGTTAAGATTTGTTATTGGATTATGTATCATTAACTACTACTTTTTGAATATCTCAGTGAAATTTCAATTGGAAATTATATATGATAAAAAGCTAAATAAAACTATATAACTTTAACGTTTTTACAATATTTTTGTCATCTCTTTAGTATTTAAGAAATGAAAAATTATGTATTTATAACTAAATTCACTTTATCAAATTTTATTCATAAAGAGTAAGAAAAATGACTGAAATTTTAGGTTCATTCTGTCTTGTTTTACATAGTCACCTTCCATGGGTATTAGGCCATGGAGTTTGGCCCCATGGTATGGATTGGGTTAATGAAGCGGCAGCAGAAACATATATTCCCCTTCTTATAGAATTATATAAATTAGTTGATGATGGATATCATCCAAAACTTACTATTGGTCTCACTCCAGTTTTATGTGAAATGCTTCGAAATCCTAAATTTACAGAAGGATTTCTAGGTTATTTAGAAGAAAAATATAATGCTGCTTTACATGATTTTGAAGACTTTACAGAAAATAAATATGAAGAAGGACGAATCAAACTAACTAAATGGTGGCAGGAATTTTATGATCGAGTAAGGGATAATTTTTTAAATCGATATAATAAAGATGTTGTGGGAGCATTTAAAAACTTACAAGATATGGGGCTTGTAGATATTATCACTTGCGGGGCAACTCATGGATATGCACCTTTACTCTCTAAAGATACCTCAATAGATGCTCAATTTAAAACTGCTGTTGATAATTATAAACGTCATTTTGGGAGATCTCCTACCGGCGCTTGGTTACCTGAATGCGCATATCGTCCAGGATACCGATGGAAAAATCCAATAACGAATGAAGAATATGATCGCCCTGGGATAGAATATTTTCTTGCTAAAAATGGTTTAAAATATTTTTTTATTGATACTGCTTTGTTATTGGGAGGAAAATCTCAAGGTGTTTATGCTGCCCGATTTCCTTTACTTGCAGAACTTTGGAAACAATTTGAATCCCAATATGAAGAAATCCCAACTTCTTTTGAAAAATCTCAATATGAATCATATTTAGTATCCACAGAT
>CP070831.1:3068183-3080224 GCA_020344955.1 Promethearchaeota archaeon
AAGTTTTTGATCATCTGTTCAAGTTCCTTTACTCTTTCTGGGGATGCTGCTTCTCCAATTAAGCGTTTGCATTCTTCAGCATATTTTTTAGCTAATTTTTTTGGGATTTCTGCTGCTCTAATCATAGCTCTAAGTTCCTGACCTTTAAGACTCTTCTTTTCTTTTTGGCTTAATTGCTCATACTTATTTTTTGCTTTTTCATGAACAAATTTAAAACCTTTTTTTATTATTGTTTCATAATCAGGAATGAGATGTCCTCCAATAGCACCTAAATTCCCGAAACCAGAGTTATGAAATTTAAAGATAGCTTTTCGATTCTTCAAATTTTCCTTCCAAAATTTCTTAGCTTCTTTTTCTGTAAAACATTTACTTAATTGAGTTTGAAATCGTCCTCCCGCTATCAGATCATTTTCAGAAATAATTTCTTGTGGAATGTAATCTAACATAGCTTTTTCAAAAAAGATAACTCGACGTTCTGGAAGGGATAATTCCCAAAAATTTTCAGGTAATTTGATAGTTGGAGCCATAGATCTCATCGAGCTTTCTATAGCTCCTTTACCCTTATTTCCAAAAAATAAATAAGCTTCAGGAACAATATACATATTAGCTTCCTCAAAAATTAGATCCCAATCAGTTCCTGTGGTATATGGCATATATTGATTATTCCATTTTCGTTCCACTCCCTTAAAGTAATAATCCCTAAGCCATTGAGAACGAGGAGAAAGATCATGAGGTTCAGCAATAGGAAATTTCGGTTCTTCTTTTTGATTAGCATTAGTATTAATCTTACTCAATTTTTAGATCCCCTAATAACTTAATTCTATTATATATTGTAATTTAATTTTTAATAAGGTAAATTCAATTATAAAACTTAAAATTATCAATAATAACTAGAAATTATTTTTCAATTTATTACTCTGAATATTTATGTACCGCCTTGCCTTATAGGAAATCTGCTTCTAGTAGTTAGATATTCATGGATCAATTTATCTAATAAATTTAATTTCAAATCTTTATCCTTATCCCACAAATTATTAAGCTCTTTAACGTCTTTTTTTCGATCAAAAATATCTCCGAATTCTGGAACTTCTTGATACTTAGTTAATTTATAATCTTCTGTAATTAAATGACAAACTCTTGTATATAAAGGTCCTTTTGGGCCAACTTCTTCATCTTCAACAATTAAGATACAATCTCTAATTTTTTTAGAAGGATCCTTTAAAACTGGAGTCATATCATATCCTTGCATTCCAATAGGTCTATAACGCTCTTTTATGTTTAGTAATTCAAGGATAGTTTTAGGAAGATCTACAGAACTGATTAAAGAATCACTTATACTTGGTTTAGTTAATCTGGGAACTTTCCAGATTAATGGAACTTGTAATGGACCATTAAAAGGCGCAGGACCTTTTAGTATCATTCCATGTTCTCCCATAAAATCTCCATGATCGCTTGTAAAAATAACCATTGTATTATCAGCCAATCCAAGTTTTTCTAATGTAGTCAAAATTTGGCCAACCGCATCATCAATCATAGTGATTGATCCATATGTCAAGGCAATAAACTTTTTTACATTTTCTTCCGTTTCTTCGCGTAACATGGCACCCCTTATTGGAGGATTTTCCATATGAGTTTTCAAATAAGGGTGCTTATATAAATTTGGCATATCATCGAAATTTTCTGGCAGGTTAATCTCATCTATGTTATACATATCTCTATATCTTTCAGGTGGACCAACAGGTTGATGAGGATCTGGAAAAGAACATTGTAGAAAGAAAGGTTTTTTGTTATATTCCCCCTTAGAATATCTTTCTAAAAATGAAACAGTTTGATTTTGAATATATCTAGTACTATAAAGTTCTTCTGGAATAAAACTTTCATAATCTACATAGAAAATCGGAATAGATGTTTGATATTCCTCTATTACTCTCTTTGCTAAATCAGGAGCTTTTTGTTCTAACCAATCATAATAGTGACCTAAACAGAGAGGACCATGCCCTAACACTAATTTTACTTCTTCAAATCCATAATAAGGCATAGGAAAATTTTTATGAGTTAGATGATTACCTTTGGGATTCTTTACTTTCCAATCATCAAAACTCTCAGCGGATTTCATTTTTGGATTATGTGGAGGAGTGTTGAAATTAAAGTGCGCCTTTCCGATAAGAATAGTATGATAACCTCTATTTTTCAGAGTCTGAGTTATAGTAGGAACATTAGAGGGAAGATTAATTCCATTACTTCTTACTCCATGGACATTAGGATAATATCCAGTTAACAATGTTGCTCTATTTGGCATACACATTGGGCAAACAGTGAAGGAGTTTGTGAATACTATGCTTTCACTTGCTAATTTATCTATATTCGGTGTTTTTACTATAGGATTCCCATAAAATCCCAAATGATCTACTCGGTGTTGATCTGTTATAATAAAAAGTACATTCTTTCTTTCACTCATAAAACTTCCCCAAAAATGTCTATCAGAAGAATTACCGTTAAATTATGATAAATAAGAAAAAGAATAATTAAAAAAAAGTTTTACAATTTTAAAATCTACTTAAGTCTTACTTCAGAGAGTTTTAGATGGTCAGTTTCTACCTCAACAAAAGCTTCAAAAATTTCTTTTACTCTAGGGCTATCTGATTCACTTGCTGCTTGAGCATAGAATTTTATCGCTCTCTCTTCTCTTGCATGCGAATCTTTTAGATCTGCTTGATAATCCGCTTCGCAGTTTTCGGCGGGTTCCCATTTGATTTTATCTAATTTTAAGATCTTTTTCCACACTGAAGCATGTTCACTTTCTACTTTTGCGAGGATTTTGAATAATTTCTGTCCATCGAGTTCACTTACTTTTTTTGCAGAGCATTTATAAAATAAAGCATTAGATATCTCAACTGATAATCCTTTTTCGACATTTGCTTTATCTTTTTCAGTTAAATCTACATCCCAAGCACCTGTATCATCATATTCTTTAGAATCTACAAGATACTTATCATAAGCTCCACAGAATGGACATCTTTTCGGTTTGTCAGTAGTTGTTATATATGCTTCTCCACAAATTTTACAAACCCAAACTGTTACTATTGTCATTTTATTCACTTTAATTTTTGTTTAGAAATTAATTTCCTTTATTGAATTATGATTAAAAATTAATGGAGTAATATATAAGTTTAACTTAAAATCTATAAGCAGAATGAATATACTTATTATAGATTAAGTTTTCTAAAAGCATATAACTTAGAATATATTAAAAAATTGATTGATGCTAATTGCCTAGAGTTATTGGTATTGACCCTGGTTCCAAATCTTGGGATTTTTTTGGATTGGATGACAATAAAATAATTCTGGACACGTCCTTACCGACCAAAGATCTTATTAATGATCCACAAAAAGCGATTACAATAATTAAAACTGTTAAAGATATTGATCTAATGGTTGCTCCAAGTGGATTCGGACTTCCTCTAAAAAATGTCCAAGAATTAACAGAACAAGATATATTTTTCACTTTATTGAAATTTGAACAAAAAGAAAAAAATAAATTATTAGGACTCGGAGAGGTTTTAAGATTAATAAAAGCCCAAAATATACCTGGTATAATTGTACCTGGTGTTAAACATTTACCAACCGTTCCTAAATATCGAAAAATTAATAAAATTGATATGGGTACTGCAGATAAGATTTGCACGGCTGTTACTGGAATTAGGGATCAAATGGAAAGGTTCAAAGTTGGTCCAGAAAATACAAATTTTATTCTTGTTGAAATTGGGTATGGATTTACAGCAGTTTTAGCAATTGAAAATGGCCAAATAATAGATGGAATTGGAGGAAGTAATATAATGGGTTTCAGAGCCTGTGGTAGTCTGGACGGAGAATTAGCCTATTTAATTAAAAATATTCATAAAAATAATATTTATAAAGGTGGAGTAGCATATATTTCTGGCTATTCTAACTTGAGTCTGAAAGAGATTACCCTTTTAGCCGAGAAGGATAAACAAACCAAGACTGCGCTTAAAGCTTATTTATCAAGTGTGAAGAAAGCTGTTTTTGGAATATCTTCATCTTTTTCATCCAAAGAAAGCATTAAAGAAGTATTATTAGCTGGTAGAGGATCAAATTTAGCATATTTTAGAGATAAAATGATTCGTGGTTTAAATGATGTTGCTCCCGTAAGAGTAATGAATTCTTTTAGTCAAATAGCAAAACGAGCTGCTCAAGGTGCAGCTTTTATAGCCAATGGAATATTAGGTGGTAGGTTCGAACCAATTATAGATAATTTAAAAATAAAAGAGGCTAATGGATCAATATTAGATGATATTTTTATACCATTTGAAAAAGACAAATTGATAAGTGATTTAGATTAGAATTCTTATAATAACTGGCTTACAGAGTTATGAAATAATAGAAAAAATAGTCGAAAATGAAATAGAGCATAAAATAAACGTTATTAAAGCACCTATCTCTGTCTCTGCATTTCTTACAGAAGCTATAACAACTAATATTTTAGAAGAGATTGAAATTTCTAATTATGATTTGATATTATTACCTGGGTTTGTCCAGTGGGATTCTACTAATTTAGAAGAAAAATTTTCAATAACTATTAGAAAAGGACCAGAATTTGCCTCTGATTTGGCTGTAACCTTAAAAAATTTAGAAAATATCAAATTATCCAATACAATACCAGCAAATAGATTATTAGAGATATCAGGAGAAATCAAATATTCAGATATAATAAAGAAACAATCAGAATTAGCTAAAGATAAACTTGGTTTTAATACTTATTACCTTAATAAAAAAAAATCGGATATCATAATTGGAAGGAATATGCCACCACCCATAATTGCGGAGATTGTTAATTGTCCCGATAAAAGTAATGAGCAAATTCTTAAAAAAGCAAAGCATTATGTCAATTCCGGGGCAGACATTATAGATATTGGATGTGTATCCAATAAACCAAACCCTAACAGAATCAGAGAGATAATTAAATTAATCAGATCAAAGCATAATGTTTTATTGAGTATTGATTCAATGGTCCCAGAAGAGATTAATGCTGCTGTAGATGAGAATATAGATCTCATTTTAAGTCTAGATTTCGGTAATTATGAAGAAATGTTAAATCTACCTAAAAATATTCCCATTGTTATACTCCCTACGAATGTAAAGAAAGCCTACATTCCTAAAGATCCTGAGATTCGTGTTAAGAATTTATTTAAGTTAACAAAAAATTTAATAGACAAGGGATTTAAAAAATTAATAGCTGATCCATTGCTAGAAACACCAATAAATCCAGGAATATGTAAGTCATTAGAAGCTTATTTTCTTTATAAAAAAAAGTCTATGGAAAGTAAATATAAAGCTTATGAATTGCCAATGTTTTTTGGAATTTCAAACGTAGTAGAACTCATGGATATTGATTCTGTTGGAATTAATGGTTTATTAGCTAGTATTGCTATTGAATTAGATATGGGAATTCTTTTTACAGTTGAGCATAGTGCAAAGTTAATGGGAGGAGTAAGAGAACTAAAAGAAAGTGTAAAATTAAATTATATTTCTAAACATAAAAAGACACCCCCTATAAATCAAGGTATTCAAGTATTTAAAGCTAAAGCAAAGAAAAGTCAAGAAATACCATTAAAAAAATTGGAAAATGTATTAATAGTAGAGAAAACGATTCCTGATTATATTCCTGATGAAGAGGGTTATTTTAGAATTTATGTTGACCATTATGCTGGAAAAATCTATGTTCTCTTTTACTCAAATGATGATTCAATAATTCAAACTTTTATTGGAGACAATGCGGAAGCATTAAGTAAAAAAATTATTCAATCTAAATTAACTCAAGATGTCTATCATTTAAATTACTTGGGAAGAGAGCTAAAAAAAGCGGAGACACATTTACTTTTTGGGAAACCCTATATTCAAGATGATTGAATTTTTTTAGTCAACCCTATTTGATTTTATTATTCTTGAAATACAACATAACAAACCAGACACTTTTATATTAGAAAGACTCATATTAGTAAACATAACTAAATTTAAGTTACATATATTTTAATTTGGTTTGGACTATGATTCCTGAAAAGATGGAAAGTTTTCTTAAAGAGAGATTACCAAGTGTTACCCTTAAAACTCGACTTAAAAAGTATGAAGGAAATTGTTATTTAGAATTTAGTAATATAGATGAACATCTTTTATCTCGACTTGGTATTGTTGTTGATAAATTGGGACCTCATTTAGTTGTTTGTTTATGGAATGAAGCATCCGAATTAGAAATTGGGGGCTACTTAGTTGTAGATAATCTATCTATGGGAAATCCTTCAATGGGAGGTATTAGAATGCTCCCTGATATAACACCTTCAGACATCCATAATTTGGCTAGAGGTATGACACTAAAAAATGCAGCTGCTAATCTACCATATGGTGGAGGAAAGTCCGGAATTGTTGCAGAAAGAAATATCTCACCGGAAGATCACGAAAAGATTATCCGTGGTTTTGCCCATTTAATTAAACGATATATTGATATCTATCTTCCAGGACCAGATGTTGGTACTAATGATGCGGATATGAAAACTATTGCTATTGAGAACGGATTAGATAATGTTTTATCCAAACCTGCTGACATGGGGGGAAATCGAATTGATGAACTCGGTGCTGCTGCTGGAGGCGTTATAATAGCTTTGCAGACATTACTAAAAATAATGCCTCGATTAAGGGTTTTACCCCAGTTTGCTAATTTAGAAATACCAGAATCTAAAAATCTTAAAATTTTAATACAAGGTTTTGGAGCTGTTGGAGCTCATGCTGCACGTATCTTATATGAAAGAATTCCTGATGCTAAAGTAATAGGGGTAAGTGATTTAGAAGGTTATTTGTATAATGAATCAGGGTTACCTATTAAAGAACTCTTTAAATTATGGGAGGAAAAACGTTTGGTTACTAATAATTATTTTAAAAAAACGATTTTCTCAGAAGGATACAAACACCCTACAAAATTTTCTACCAATAGAAATAATTTACTTCTTGAAAATGCTTTTTGTTTAGTTCCTGCTGCTCCAGTATTTAACTATTTAGGCGTTTGGAGTTCAGAAAAACCCTCTATGACAGTAGATCGTATGGGGAAATGGGGGGTGATTATTGAAGGTGCAAATACTTATTCCCCCGATCCAAATAGAAAGGCTGCCCGAACTCGAATGGAACAAATAGTATACAGAGAAAAAGGGGTAATGATTGCTAATGATTATTTAGTAAATTCAGGAGGGGTGATTTTTGCTGCTCAGGAGCATATTATTAAATCTCCAGCTCACTTGCAAATACCTGAAGATCTATTAGGTGATCGCCATGCAGTAGAAAAATGGCTAAAAGATCATTCTAAAGAATTTGCAGCACTTTCAAATCAACGTCTAAAAGCTGGAGAGGATTATAGGGAAGAAGTAATTCACCATAATATGATTGAATTGGTCGATTTATTAGCAGCAAACCCTGATATGCTTCCTTGCACGGCTGCCGAGCGTATTAGTATCCAACGTTTGACTGCTAAGGAAAGAGAACGCACAGCAAAAGATATTATGATTTCAATACCTACAATAGATGTTAAAAGTACAATTCAGGAAGCTGCTGCGTTGATGATTGAAAAAAATAGTGGAATAATTGCTGTGCTTTCTGAAAATAAACTTGTAGGAGTTGTAACTGATTGGGATATAACTGCCGCTGTTGCCTCAAATAGTTGTGATGTTAATCTTGATAAAATTATGACTAAAGATGTTATTATAGCATCGCCAAATTTTTCAATTCTGGATATTGTTAGAGAATTAGAGCAATATCAGATTTCAGCAATGCCAGTAGTTGATCAAGGAAAAGTATTAGGTATGGTTAATTCAGATCTTATTACTCAACGATACATATTAGAATATCTACAAATTCAGTAATTTTTAATAATATCTCAATATATTATAAAGAGTATCTCTTTGAGCAGGTATTTTTCCAGCAGTTTTAATTATTTTAATAATTTCTTCTGGTGATAAATACTCCCCAAATTCAGCACCAGCACTTTTAGATATATTTTCTTCCATTAAAGTCCCTGAAAAGTCATTAACACCATAATTCAAAGAAACTTGTGCAAAATTAGGACCTAGTTTAACCCAACTACACTGTATATTATCAATATAGTTATTTAAGAATAATCTAGCTACAGAAAATAGTTTTAAATCATCCATTCCATAACTAGGATTTAAACGAATATTTTCAAGTTGAGACAAAATTGGATTTTCCTTTACGAAGGGTAATGGTACAAATTCGGTGAAACCATGAGTTTCTTCTTGAATTTCTCTTAGAATTTCTAAATGTTTAATCCTATCTCTTAAACTTTCGATATGACCATACATTATAGTCGAAGTGGTTGGAATCTTTAAATTATGAGCAGTTGTTATAATTTCTTTCCATTGAGCCACATTAATCTTATTTGGGCATATAATTTTTCTTATTTCATCAACTAATATCTCTGCAGCTGTTCCTGGAATTGAATCTAAACCTGCTTTTTTTAATTCTATAAGAGTTTCTTCTATTGAATTTTTGTATAATTTAGAAATATAAAATATCTCTTGTGGAGAAAATGCATGAATATGTATACTTGGATCAACCTGTTTAGTAGTTTTAAGAATATCCAGATAATACTCGAAATTTAACTCAGGATTTATACCACCTTGAATACAAACTTCTGTACATCCAGCAAATTTAGCTTCTTTTACTTTATCTCTAATTTGATCAATTGTAAGCAGGAAAGCATTTGGATCTGTTGCTGGTAAACTATAAGAACAAAATTTACAATTTTGATAACAAATATTTGTAAAATTTATGTTTCTATTAATAACAAAAGTGACAATATTTTGTTTTTTTTCGCAACATATCTGATCTGCTACACATTGCAAAGCAAAAAATTCTTTTCCCTTTACCTTTAAAATCTCTAAGGCTTCTTCTGACGTTATTTCCTCAGAATCTAAAGATTTTTGAATAATCCTTTTTATATTAGGGCTTATATTTTCATTAAGCTGAGTATTTATCATCTAAGTTAATATTATATATTACTTTTTTAATATTTTCTGGGCAAAAACCTTCTTTACTTATAAATTTAGCATAGATTGGGAATCTTTCTTTGAGAATATATCCTTGTTCTTTACAGATTTTTTGTAAATCATTTATTTGAGGCCATTTATTTTCAGGATTTATATAGTCTATTGTAAAAGGGGAGATTCCACCAAAATCTTCAACACCCATATCGATAAATTCTCTTTCAAAACCTGTTATAAGATTTGGAGGAACTTGAATCACAATTTCATTTTCAAAAATAATGCGCGCAAAACCTACTATTCTAAGCATTTCCTTTATAGAAATGGATTTTTCAGGTTGATAAGGGATAAATTCTTTTTTGATAAAATTCTGTATTATAACTTCTTGAATATGTCCATATTCATTATTAATTTCTTTAATTAAAAATAAATCTTCGATGATATCTTCAATACTTTCTCCAATACCTATTAATAAACCTGTCGTAAATGGAATTTTTAATTTTCCTGCATTCTTTATATGTTCTATTCTTTTTTTCGGCAGTTTTCCAGGAGAATTTTCGTGTACACCTCCCTTTTCAAAAAGTTTCATGCATGTGCTTTCAAGCATTAATCCCATGCTAGCATTATATTCTTTTAGACTTTTCATTTCATCATAAGTTAAAAAACCCAAATTTGTATGAGGTAGAATTTTCAAATCAAGTAAATACGTACAAATACCTTTTACAAACTCTATAAAATCTAAACAATCTCGCTTTTCTAATTCCTTTTGAACTTCAATAAAGCTTCCAGGACGTTCACCAGACATAATTAATGCTTCTTTACAATTACTTTTGAGTGCTTTTTGAATTAGTGAAGTTATTTGTTTATCACTAATCAAAATAACATTATTCTCTCCATTTAATTTAGGAACCTTAAAATTGTAAAAACAATAACCACATTGATTAACACAGTAGTTTGATAAAGAAACCGTGAAATTTTTTGAATATGTTATTACTTTATTTTCATCAGGCGGTAATTGATCTTTTATCGATTTTACACTTTCCCTAATTTGTTTCAGCGTAAGCTTTGTGAAGCTTGTGATTTCACTTTCCTTTATCATAATTCATTCTTCTTATATTTTAACACTACATAATTATCCCTGCTTAAAACCTCAATCAATTTAAACTTTGGTCCTTCAGCCATGGTTTCAAAACCAGTACCCTCAACAAGGTTGGTAGCATTTTTCCCTCCTACCATCCAAGGTGCGATAGTTAACCTAATCTCATCTACTAAATTGTGTTTAATAAAACTCCAATTCAAAGTACCTCCTCCCTCTAATAATAGGTTTTGAATCCCCAATTCATAGAGAATAGGCATAAGCCTTGAAATATCTACTCGTTCACCTTTGCCAGACTTTACTATTTTCACACCTTTTGACTCAAAATTTTTGATTTTATCCATTGAAGCATTTTCTGTAGTACATATTATTGTAGGATATATTAGTGGTTGAAAAGTAATTATATTTGAATCAATAGGTATTGAGAGATGACTATCCACAACAATTCTATAATAGCCTCTATGTTTATAGAATTTTATATGAAGTTTGGGATTATCTTTTAATATAGTATTTTTCCCAACCATAACTCCATCTACTTGAGATCTAAGTTTATGAACTTCTTTCCAATCTTCCTCATCAGATAAATTTGGGTCTCCTCCTTTTGATGCGATCTTACCATCAATAGTCATTGCCGCACTTAAAATAATATATGGCTTATGTTTTTCTTTCAAATACTAATTCTCCTTTAATAAATGTCTTTTTTATATTTTGTGAGTTTGTTCTTTGAGTAATTATATTATAAATATTATTAGAATCTAATTTGGAAGAAATTAGATTTGGAGCGTGAAGGTCAATTAAAAAAAAATCTGCAAATTTTCCTTTTGAAATTGAACCATATTCATTTTCAATATTAAAATTTCTTGCTGCATTAATGGTTATCATTTTCAATAGCTCTTTTGATGTTATCTTAAGTTTCTTATCATAATTGCATAAAACTCGTGAAACTCGATATAAATATCGTATCTCCTCAAATAAATCAGTATCATTTACCATTAAATTATCTGTGCCTAATGATATTGGTATTCCTAATTTGATTATCTCACTAATAGGGGGAAATCCAACACCAAAATATCCATTACAACGAGGACATAAAATAAGAGATTTATGATTTTTTATAATATTCTCTAAATCTTCTCTAGTAAATTTTGTTCCATGAATAATTATATCAACAAAATTATCATTAAACATCTCTCCTATTAAAATAGAATTGCGAGTTTTTTCTGCGCAGTGGCAAGCAATAATTTTTTTAAATTTTTCCTTAGCAGATAATACAAAATTCTTATTTGTCGAATTAATTTGCTTATAACTAGATAATCCAACTCCGTCTGCTAAATCAAAGACGGAATCTATTTCACTTTCATCCATAAATCTCCCCAATATTAAATGATTTATTGCACTTTTAGCAAGTGCTTTTTTTAAAAGATTTATTCCTTCTACACCTCCCTCTCTAAAATCCATGAAAAAAGTAATTCCATTTGAAAGCATTTCTACAACAGCATTTTGAATACTTTGAAGTTTAATAGTTTCTGGAGTTTGTCTTAATAATTTATGTTTAAGACCAAATGGTGGGGCAACGATTTCCCCTAGCTCCTTATTAAATCCTAATTCTTTAGCAAAACTATCTCCAATATGGACATGAGAATTAATAAATCCTGGAATTAATAAGGTAGACGAGTCATTTAGTAGAAGATCAACATTTTTACTGATAATTTCATAAGAGAGATCTATAATTTTTCCATTTTGATTAATCTCTAAATTTACGTTTTGTCTTAAATCTAAATTTTCCCCAATAAATGCATATTTACTGAATATATATTTATTTTCCATTAAATCTTAGTAAATCTAAATTTTATTGAAATATATTTTATATTTTATATAATCTTTTA
>CP070831.1:3080324-3083412 GCA_020344955.1 Promethearchaeota archaeon
AAATTGAGGTTTACATGGATTACATAAATAAATCCACTTCTTTTATTACTTAATATTCTTAAACACCAATTTTGAATTATTGGACTCCCTTTGAAATATATTTTTAAGTTTTTATATACAATATAATAACAAATCTAAATTTACATTTAAGAGTGAAAATAATTGATTCTTCAGATTGATTTTACAGAACATTTTTTAAAACCACTAGGTAAGTTCGGCGGCTTCTTTTTATTAATTTTAGGGATTATGTGGTTGTTATATGCCGCATATGAAACTAAAAGGAGAAAATCTTTCAAGAAAAGAAAGGTAGAAGATTGGGATTTTGATATTACTAAGGTTTTGAAGGCACTCACTTATATAGGGTTTATAGTGGGTCTATTAAGCTTAGTTTCTGGGGTATCAGGATTAATGTATAGAATTCCTCCCAGTACTGCATATGCCGCAGTATCAGAAAACGATAGAAATCTTTTTACTTCGATATTATTAATTGTATTCGGAATCTTAACATTTGTAAAACCAGCGAATGATCTGCCTCTTGCTAGTATAGTTGGCATGTTAGTAGCTTCTGTTGTTGTGATTCTATTAGCACTTTTAATTCCACAAACAGTAGTAGACTTAATAGCAGTATTTATTAATCCTAAGTTATTACTGGCCATTGTATTTATTATTATATTCGCAATAATTGCTCTTACAGCGAAATTTTACACTGCAGGCTTTATGGCTGTTTCTAAAGCAATTTCTTGGCCTCCTTTAGCAGTTATATTTGCTATTTTCTGTCTACTTCAAGGATTTCTATTATTAGTGGTTGGAGTTTCTATTTCAGGATTCTTTTAATACCTAACTTTTTTTATTATTTTTTATTTAGAAAAAAAGATTAGATCTATAAATTATTTAGAAGAAGATAAATTTATGTGAAGGATTTTTATTAATTTCACCTATGATATCATTACTCAAATCATAACTACAATTAGGACATTTATTTTCATCAGTAATATCAATTTTATTGAAACTATAACCTCTTCTCTCCATTAATAAATGATTGCAATTTGGGCAATATGTATTACTTCCTTTTTCATGACTAATATTTCCTACATATGGGAAATATAATCCAGTTTCTTTAGCGATGTCATAAGCCATATTTAACGTATCATAAGAAGTACGTTTCGGTGAAGGCATTTTAAAATCAGGATGATAAGCAGAAAAATGGGTTGGAGTATCTTTACCTAGACTTTCTACTATCCAATTACATAATGTCCGAATATCTTGCTTAGTATCATTTAAGTCTGGTATGATTAAATTAGTAATTTCTACATGAATTCCATTAGATTTAAAAAATTTAGCCGTTTCGAGTACGGGTTTGACTGATGTAACTCCACATATTTTTTTATAGAAATCATCAGTCATTGCTTTAATATCGATATTTGCAGCATCAATTCCTACATCAATTAATTCTTTAGCCGCTTCTTTAGTAGAATATCCATTTGTTACAAGGATTGTTTTTATATCATGCTTTTCCATAAGAGGGACTGTGTCCATAATCCATTCGTGCCATATTAATGGTTCATTATATGTATAAGCGAGAGTTTTTGCTCCACTCTTTACTACTTTCTTTTCTAATTGTTCTGGTGTCATTTCCACCAATGACATTCCACGTTCTTTCATTCCAGATAAATCATAATAACCACTTTTTCCATTATCTGTAGGATTTGCTTGTGATATATTCCAATTCTGACAATTTTGGCACTTAAAAGAACATCCAATTGATGCAATTGAATATGCTGTTGCGCCTGGCCAAAAATTATAAAGGGGTTTTTTCTCAATAGGATCCAGGCTTCCAGAGGAAATAAGTGAACCATAGATAAGCGTGAATAATTCTCCATCAAAATTCTTTCTTGTTCTACATATTCCCACTTTACCGGGTAGGATTGTACATTCATTCGCACATACATGACATTTTACTTTTTTATTATCAAGTTTATCGAATAGACTAGCTTTGAATTTCATGAGGGTTACCTTTTTCATTATTTATTTACATATTGTATCTCTAAATATATAATAGAAAAGAAATATTATATTTCTTATATTTTTAAATTCAAAAAAAAGCTGTTAGTTAAAATGTCAAAAGTAGAAGAAGCTATTTCCCGCTTTAAGGAAGATTTTAACTGTGCCCAATCAGTATTGAGCACTTTCAGCCCTCAATTTGGTCTGGATCGAGATTTGGCTTTAAAAATAGCTACTGGTTTTGGAGGAGGAATGGCTCGTCTTGGTAATACATGTGGTGCTGTTACTGGAGCATTTATGGTTATAGGTTTGAGATATGGTATGGGAATAAATAATTATAATGGTGCTAAAGAGAACACGTATGAGTTAATAAGAGAATTTTCTAATAGATTTCAAAGCATTAACGGTTCGTTAATATGTAGAGAGTTACTTGGCTGTGATATTAATACACCTGAAGGTTCAGAATATTTTAGACAAAATGATTTATTTGAAAAAAAATGCATTCAGTATGTAAAGAATGCAGTAGAAATTCTTGAAGAAATACTTTAATAAAACCAAATAAAATTATTCTTATTCGTCAAATATTTCTATGACAGAAAATGAAATAAAGCCTAATGAGGAAAAGTTACATAAATTATTAAATAAAAAAAAGGAAAATCTAAGAGAATTAGAAAAAACAGGTAAGGGTTCGAATTACATCAAAGAATTAAGCGATATCGCTCTAATCCAACTAGAATTGGAAGAATATGTAGAATCAGAAAAAAATTATTTAATCTGTTTAAAACATTTTAGAAAACAAAAAGATAGGTTAGGTCAAGCAGCCGTTCATGGTGTTTTAGGGACTTTATATTTTAAAAGTAGTGATTATCATAAATCCATTCAGTCCTATGAAAAAGCTTTTAATATTTATAATGATTTAAAACAAACTCATGAGCA
Source organism: Promethearchaeota archaeon (assembly GCA_020344955.1). Lineage (GTDB taxonomy): Archaea > Asgardarchaeota > Lokiarchaeia > Sigyniarchaeales > SOKP01 > Loki-b32. Next base: position 3,083,262 of record CP070831.1, read on the forward strand.
AATTACATGTTTGATTGGTATAGGAAATAATTATCTCAAGTTAAATAAACTTGATGAAGCATGTGATATATTTTTGGATTGTAGTGCAATTTGTTCAGATAATAATGATATCTATCATTTATTAGATTGTTTAGGAAATTTGATTCATATT
>CP070831.1:3083512-3090112 GCA_020344955.1 Promethearchaeota archaeon
ATATAGAATGTTTCAAATACGCATGCATTATGATAAAGAATAAAGATAATGTTCAACCAGTTAAAGCATTAGAAGGAGTCTATAGAAAGACTTTAGTTTATAATGAAAATCTAATGCTGTGCCATTTTTTACTAGAAAAAAATGCTGAAATCCCCATTCATAGCCATAAAGAATACCAGATTGGATATGTAATTAAAGGAAAAATAAAATTCTTAACAGAAAAAGGAGAGTTTTTAGCAAAAGAAGGAGACAGTTATGTATTCGATACAAATGAAAAACATGGAGCTATAGTATTAGAAAACTCTGAAATTATTGATGTATTTAATCCATCTAGAGATGATTATAAATAATATAAAATTAAATTTCATTAATTTTTTTATTAGGAAAATTAATTACCATACATATGCAGCAATTGCAAAAATCGCAAGGATACCAAAAATAAACTCTCCTAATAACCAATCATGAAAAAATTGTTTTTTCCTTTCCCTATTATTTTTTATTTTTGTAGCTAAAGCAAAACTAATTGCTGAGTTTGTTCCTATAAAGATAATAAAAGTAAATGTTATGGCAGAAAGTTCTAAATCTACTATCTCAAGTACCCAATCTAAGGCAATCCAAGCACCAAAAAAACCTACTAACGTTAGTAAAAATAACCAACCTGAAAATCGAATGATTTTTTCAAAGTTAGTATCCCTCTCTGAAGTTTTAATGGGAGTTACAGCACGCTTTTTCTTTACTTTTGACATATAAAATTACATTGATTGTTTTTTGAATATTAAAAATTTTATAATTCTTAATCTTTACCATTTAAAATATGACTTTACATTAAGATTTATTTTTTAAAAATAAAATCGCCTTAGCAATATCTCCATTGAATTCATTAAGAACAGCTTCTGCTTCTTTTTTATCTACATTTGCTTGCGTTGCAACTAGAATTATATCATTTTCTGTTATTTTAGTTTTGATTTCAGATTCTCCAGTAGTCTCTATCTCTTCATATGCTTCTTCACTAGCAATTTTAATACTATCAGGAGGAACTTCTTCTCCTTGTCCTATAACCTGATATATTTCTTGACCTGCTTGTTTCATCAGAAAAACTTCAGGTTGTTCAATAATTAAGGTTTTTTCCACACCTTCAATAATTACTCTTGTGGCGTCAACCTCTTCCATATCTATACCTTGCTGTGCCATTTTTCTCCGCATTTGTCTTGATCCTATTTGTTGCCCATCTCGCTTTACGGTTGGTTGAGGTCTTTTAGGTTTACTTTTTTCTTTACTTTGCATTTCTTTTGGTAATTTTACCAATTTTATTCACTTGAAATTTGATTCTATTTTCTTAAATTATATAATAATAGGAGATTTATATGTTTAATTTATAAATACCTTTTCTTAAATTCACAGCAACACCTATAGAAAAAGATTTTGCATATGGAACAGGTATTTTTAATTTACCAATCCCTAACAATTCATCATCTTGATTTACTACAATTATTTCATCTAGAGGTCTTAAATCCTCGTCGATATCTACAACATGCTTACAAAAAACATTTCTTCCTTTTTTAATAAACTCTGAAATTTCATTTAATACTATTACTCTCAATTTAGGAGCAGCAAGTTTACTAATTATTTTTTTTGCTGAGAACAGAGTTAATGTAAAAAAACCATTTTTAGGTCTGAGTATCAACCATAAATCATTGTTATAATAAATATATCTAATTTTACTTGTTTTTGGAGACCTTTCAAAATGAATCTGCTTGATACTTTCAAAAAGAACATCAGTGACTTCTTTCCCAAACTGATAATCCGAGATTGACTTAATTTGTCTTAAGCCTAATAATAAATCCGTTTCCATAAATAAATGATTAAATAAGTTACTTAATTAAAAAAAGCAAATGAAACATAAATAAATTATGAGTAAAGGCGAGATTCCATAAATTGATCTTTAACTTTATTCATTACTTTGTCGATTGCACTAATAAAGTCCTTATTAATTATCTTATCAGCATCTTTTCGAATTGCAAACATTCCTGCTTCTGTACAAATTGCTTTGATATCAGCACCAGTTGCTCCTTCGGTAAGATTTACTAGTCTTTTAAATTCGATTTCTTCTTCAATATTTAGATTCCGTGTATGTATTTTGAATATCGCTTCTCGAGCTTGTTCATCAGGAATAGGAAACTCAATCATACGATCAAATCTCCCTGGTCTCAAGAGAGCAGGATCCAAAATATCTACTCGATTTGTTGCTCCTATAATTTTTACATCTCCTCTTTGTTCAAATCCATCTAATTCACTTAATAATTGCATAAGAGTTCTTTGAACTTCCCTATCTCCTGAAGTCGCTATCTTGAGCCTTTGGGAACCAATTGCATCTAACTCATCAATAAATAATATCGTAGGGGCTTTTTCTTTTGCTAAATTAAAAATTTCTCTAACTAATCGTGCACCTTCACCAATAAATTTTTGAACTAGTTCAGATCCAATAATTCTTATAAATGTTGCTTCAGTTTCATGGGCAACTGCTTTAGCTAGTAAAGTTTTTCCGGTACCAGGGGGGCCAAATAATAAAACTCCCTTTGGAGGCTCAATTCCAATTCTTTCGAATAATTCTGGTTTTTTTAAAGGTAATTCTACGGTTTCTCTTACTTCTTGCATTTGTTCCTCTAATCCTCCGACATCTGCGTACGATATATCTGGAATTGAATCAATTACTTCCATACCTTTTACAAAAGGATCTAATTTAGTAGGTAAAACTTCCATAATAGCAAATGTTCTTTGGTTTAGAGCAACTCTGGTACCTGGTGCTAATTTTTCATTCTTCACTTTTCTGCTTGTATTAACGACAAAACTAGGTCCAGTTGAACTCTTTACTATAGCTCTACCTTTTTCATCTAAAAAATCAATTATTGTAGCGGATACTAATGGAGGTTCTCTTAATCTATCAATTTCATTTCTTAGGCTGTGTAATTCTTGTTCTAATCTTAGGCGCTCTGCATCTAGTAGCTGTTTTTCTGTCTCCAAATTTCGGAGTCGTTTCTCTAAATGTCTAGTGTAAGTTATAAGATATTCTCCATCTTTAGTCTCTTCTTTTTTTCTCTTATCTTTAGTCGTAGTCAAAAAAAGTATACCCCTTCTTTTCTTACATTAACTTACATTTTTAAGAAAATGATTTAATTTAATAATAATCTTTTAATCATTTAAATTTAAGGTTAGTTCTGTATTATTTCTTAAAAATGTCGATTTTTAAAAAATTTATAGATTATAAAATATAATGAGAATAAACCGTAAATTATAAGAGTATTTATTCAAATTCTATACATATACAACTTGTCATTCAATAATTCATATACGAGATAATTTCATGCCAAAATCACGATATAATGAAATTGATAAGGAATGCCCTATATGTGGAAGCATTATTTGGGGTAAGGGGCAAAGAGTTCTACTAGAAGGAGCAAAAATAACAGTATGTTATAATTGCGCTCAACATGGCACAAAAATTCAAAACTATTCAAAGAATACCCAAACTAAAAAAATCTATTCCCAAGATAGGTCAAAATCCATAAAACGTCAAGAAACTAAAAGAGATATTATTAATAACTTGGAAATTGTTCCAGACTATGCTAAAAAGATAAGAAATAAGAGAAATTCACTTGGACTCAATCAGGATCAATTTGCACAGAAGTTGAATGAAAAACCTTCATTACTCAAAAGAATTGAAGCGGGAAAAGTAGAACCTACGATTAAATTAGCTAAAAAGATAGAAGACGTTTATCAGATCAAGATCTTTAAGAAAGTGGATGAGATCGAAGCTGATTTTAGTAATAATAAGTACATGAAAAAATCAACGGGAAGCTCCCTCGGGGATATCGCTTTTATTAAAAAGAAGAAATAAAAATTTTTTGTATTAGAGCATAATCTAAGAGCCAATTTTTTTAATTTTTATTATAGCAGAATTGTATGCTCCAGAAAGTCCTAGTTCTTCTGGTTCGTCAGGAATAAAGAAATTCACATTAGGATTGCCCCTTAAAGTTGATGATAAACCTGAATAAATTAGGGCAGTTCTAGGTTTTATAATTTGAGATTCTGCCAAAATATATATTCCAGTTCCAAATTCATTAGAAACAATAACTTCTTCTCCTATCTCCAGATTCAAATTCTTAATATCATCAAAAGTCAGAAAAACTTTATTAAATTCATTTAAATATTTTGAATTTAAAGGTCCTAATTGAGAATGCAAAAAATAAAAATGAGAAGGAGATAGTAATAAAAATTCATTTTCTTTCATTTTTAATTTACGTTTTAATTCATTTGCTCCAAATTTAAAATGTGGACCGAGAGCTTGAATACGATTATTAGGAGTAGGAAACTCTAAATTATTATAAGGAACATCTTTATCATTAAATAATAAGTAATAACCTTTATTGTTGAGGACCTCTTGAATATCTAGTGGGAGCATTCTTATACAATTTTTAAAAATAGTCTCCTCTGATTCCTGAAATATAGATTTATCTTCATAACTTAATTTCCATGCTAATTGTTGAAAGAATTCATAATTTGTCACACAATTGTGATAAGGACATGGACCTCCAACATTTATTGAAATACCTGGCACATAATAAGCAGAAATTAAATCATTTGATTCTAAGTCAAATTTTGCGGGGATGACTATATCAGCATATTTAGTTGTCTCATTTAAAAACATATCAATAACTACAATAAATAGATTTTTATTTAATAGTGCCCTTCTTAAAAGATTTTGATTAGGGAGAGAACTTGCAGGATTGAAATTATATAGAAATAGTATCTTAAATTTCCCTGTTGATAAATATGAACCAAGCTTAATTATGGGGATTTCTTTTGTCTGCAATCCGGCATTATTATTTGAGATATAATCTATAAGAGGTTGAAGAATAGGTTTTAAAAAATCACTCTGGGAATATATAACTCCTGTTCCAGGTTTTCCTAGATTTCCAAGCAAAATCTGTATTAAAGCAATAGTTTTTACTATTCTGCCACCATAATAATCTTTCTGAATACCATACCCAATATTAAATAATGTTTGATGTTTGAATTCTATCAATAATTCAATGAAGTTGTGAAATCTTTCATCACTAATTCCAATTTGACTTAAGATTTTTCTTTTATCGATCTTATCTACTTCTAAAAAAACAGAGGAATATGAATCTACGTAGTTGTTTAAAAACTCCTCATCATAAGCGTCATGGGTAATTAATTCATTTATTACAACTTTAACTAATAAATACTCCATACCTGGGAAGACATGAAGAAAACAATCAGCTTTTTCCGCTATTTTTGTATGCCGAGAATCAATCACCACAAGTTTAGCTCCATTTTTAACAGCTTGTTTTACTAAATAATAGGCATGATTATTACTCTCTGAAAGATTACTACCCCATATTACGATTAATTTCGTATGTGAATTTTTCAATTGAAATGGATTTGTTGTAGAATATGTACCAAATAACTCCATAAGCCCTGCGCATCCTCCTTCATTACAGATTCCATCACTAGTAATAGTAGCTCCAAATTCTCTAAAAAACCTCAATGGGGCATATTGTGATATCAAACCACTATTACCAGAATAAAATGCTCCTAAAATTGATGAAAATCTTTGATTTTTGCGAATCATTGATAGTTTTTCTGCGATGATATCGAGAGCTTTATCTAAACTTATTTGTTCAAATTTATTTTTAGGTTTAGGACTTTTTCGGTTTAAAGGAAATTTTAATCTTTCTTGATGATAGACTAGACTTTCTCGGTGTTTAAATTTAGGGCAGAAAAAACCATTTGTAAATGGATGTTCTTTTAGGGGGTTAGCTGATATAAATTTATATTCTAAAGCTTCATCATTCCAAATTCCTTTAAATACACATGATCCATAACAATCTTTTGAGCATGTTCCAAACCTAATTCTTGGAGAATTATTCTTTTTGGTCATTGAAACTATGATTATCTTAATCAATTGAAATTTTTGTGTTCTGGATTGAAGCTATTTTGTTCTTTAAAAATTCTATGATAACTTGATTATCTTGGGCTTCAAGAGAACCTCCACAATCGGGGCATCTAAAATTAAGCTCAAAAGCTTCATCAAAATTATATTTAATATTTGAATCTTGACAATTTTTACAGATAAAGAAGTAATTATTTTGTTCAAACTGCAGCCTGTCTCTTAATTTGCTTTCAATCAATTTCTTTTTATCAAGTAGTATTTCTTCTAGTAAATCAAATTCATGCCACCAATAATAGATAAACCAGCCTGTAGATTTATCTCTTATTCGTCTAAATTGAGCAAGCTTTTCAGAATATAATTTATAAAGTGTTTTACGAACAGTATTTAACTTTAAGATTTCGGAATCGTCTGGTTCGAAATTAAGATCCGTACCTTCAATGCTATCTTTAATATTTTCAGTTATATCTTCATCAGTTATATCTTTAGATTCAGATTTCAATAGTTCCATTCCAACATATACTGCAATGTCGCCACCAATATTATATAAAAAAGATCGTAAGAAAGGGTTCAATTCCTTAATATGACTTTGCCTCTTTCACTTTATAATGTTAACTTTGATAAATATA
>CP070831.1:3090212-3106191 GCA_020344955.1 Promethearchaeota archaeon
AAATTTCACAGATTATTTTGTAATGGAAAAAAATCTCGTTTCTCCTTTTCTCACCGCTGTTATGTCTTTTTCTAAAGAAATGTTTGGAATAAAATTCAAAACTTTAGAGATGGGAGATGTAAAGTTTGTAATTTTTGAAAAAGGTTCAATTAATTACAATTTTTTATGTGATACAATTGAGAATGAAGCATTTTTAGAGGAAATTATTTCAAAAATTAATAAACAGCTCACTTCCTATATGGTCAAAAATAAAATTAATATAGACAAAAAGATCGTATATGACGGTGAATTTAATGAGATTATTGAGGAATTAATTGATGAGGCATTTAGTAGTGAGTTTAATTTAAAAAGTGAGGAACAAATTGTTGAATATATGAAAGAAATTAATTTAATTGATGAAATTGACGGATCTATTCTTTTAACTGACAGAGGAAAAGTTATATTTTCATCATATAATAAAATTGATTTGAAACATTTTATAAAGGAGGTTGAATTTCGTGTTAAAATATATAATAATTCCATTTTGAAACTTTTTTATACATTAAAAGATAAAAGATTTATATTTTCAGAATATGTTCAAAACAAATATTTCATAATTTTAGTTTTTAATTCTCATGTAAAATTTGGAGTAGCTGAACATTATTTGACTCGAATCGTGGATTCTATAAAGAATATGATTATAAATTAATTTGTTTAGTAAAATAAAAGTAAATCAACTAAAAATAGTCTAAATTTTTTAATCTCTTAGACTTTATTTTACTTGAGATATTTTAACATTTCTCATCTAATTTATGATTTATAAAAACCAAATTAAAAAATATCTAAAAATAATTTTAAAATAAAATTCTTGTTTTAGTGAATATCTATGTCAAAAACAGAAGAAGGATTAAAAGAAGCATTTGCGGGAGAATCACAAGCAAACCGTAAATACTTAGCCTTTGCTGAAAAAGCAGATAAGGAAGGATTTCCTCAAATAGCAAAGGTTTTTCGAGCTGCTGCTGCTGCTGAAACAGTCCATGCTCATAATCATTTTAGAGTTCTTGGTGGAATTAAATCAACAAAGGAAAATTTAAAAGCTGCTGTGGGAGGGGAGCACTATGAATTTACCAAAATGTATCCTGAATTTCTCGAGGCTGCTAAAAGTGAGGGTAATAAAGAAGCTGAAAGGACATTTCATTATGCTAATGAAGTAGAAAAGGTTCATCATAAACTTTATAACACTGCACTTGAAGCAATTGAAAAAGGTAAAGATTTAGAAAAAGATGATATATATATTTGCCCTGTTTGCGGATATACTCATGAAGGAAAACCACCAGATAAATGTCCTGTGTGTGGAGCAGTAAAAAAAGTTTTTAAAAAAATAGAATAATTCTTTTTTTATCTTTTTTTTAATTTATGTTATCCAAGGAGTATAACATTCTTTAATTTTCAATAAGTATTGATTCAATGAGAATTTAAATTCATTTTCTGTCTTCTTGAGTACCCCCAAAGTCGCTCCATAATTATAATAACTTAAAAGAATGTCTGAAATTCGCTGATTACCTAATGATAAAATGGTCTGAAGTCTAGCATTTTTAACAATAGATTTGTAATTTCTAAATTTTAATTTTATTGTGTTTAATGTTTTAAGTTCTCTTTCCAATTTCTGATATTTTTTTATTAAAATATTCATATTTTCTTTTAGATAAAAAAAAACTTCTTTCTCATAAGGAGTATTAAGTTTTGGAACAAATGGATTAACATTAACCCTTAAAGAGTTTTTATTAAAACCTAAATTGTCTGCGGTCTTTAATAAATCAATAATCTCATCAATATGTTCTTCTTTCTCATCAGGTAACCCTATTAAAAAGTAAAATTTTACATTTTTAATATGAGAATCTCTTATAAGTGTCAAAATTGATAATATCTTTTCATTCGATATTTTTTTTCCAAGATTATATCTTAAGCTTTCTGAACCCGTTTCTGGGGCAATTGTGATCGTTTTAATTTCTGCTTTTTCAAACAGTTCAATAAGTTCTTGAGATAAATGATCAATTCGTATGGATGGAATTGTAAGTTTTTTCCCATTATCTATTATATATTCACAAATCTGCTTAAATCTAGGATGAGATGAAACACAAGATCCTATAAGACTAACTGTTTCAAAATTAGAATATTCCATACCCTTTTGAATAGAACTGATTATATTCTCATAACTTCTATTTCTAAAAGGAGAATTATGGAAAGAAGAGATACAAAATTTGCACTTGTATGGACAACCTCTGTTTATTTCTATGAGAAAGTTTTGCTCAAAAATTGATTCTTCTTTACGTGAACTAGCAATGGGTTGAAAAATAGGGGTCGGTGAATTATCGAGATTATTAATAATATCTCTCCTTACTTTATTACTGATTGAGGGAATAAAGATTCCTTCTATATTACTTGCCTTATCTAACAACTCTCTAAAATTTAATTCTTTATTTCTATAAAGTAGAAATTCTTCAAAGAAAAGTTTCAAACTTTGCTCAGCATCACCGATAAATAAAATATCAAAAAAAATAGCCATTGGAATTGGATTTGACGTAATCACAGGCCCACCACCTATTATTAAAGGGAATTCTGTTTTTCCATTACTCATAATTCTTTGACGTTCTTTAAATGTTAAGGGAATTTCAGATTTTTCCAATATCCATAATATATTTTTAAAATCGTTTTCAAAATGCAGTGAAAATCCTAATATATCAAAATCTCTTGGTAAAACCTTATTTTCAAGCGATCTTATCTCATTCTTAGAACTGAAATCTTTAGACGCAGGAAATTTTAATTTTCCAATCTCAGGAAAAAAAATACGTTCACAGGCGATATTTTCATAAGTATTAATCAAGTAGTAGAGAAGTCTAATAGAATACGAAGACATTCCGAGCTTATAAATATTAGGATATATTAAGCCAAAGGAAAAATCAATTTTCCGCCAATCTTTAACTATACTATTCTCATAAATCATAAAGGCAAACTATAAATAATTTTAAATTATAATTGGAAATATTTAATTTTTGAGTTCATCTTCAACTATCATTTTCTTGATTTGTTCTACTATTAAAGGTAAAATAGTACCGGTTTTATTATTAAGGACAATTTCAGCACGCTTATCTAAGCCTGTTGGCTCATCATTCACAATTATTAATTTTCCACCTTCACTTAAGGTGTATAAAGGTAAATCACAAATCGGGGCTACTTCAAGGGAAGACCCAGCAATTAACATAAGATCTGATTTCTTTGCTAAATCTATAGACATATATTTTTCAAAATTAGGTAAATTTTCTCCAAATAATACTACTGAAGGTTTTAAGGGTGCTCCACAGTAATTACAACCAGGGACTTGTTTCTTTTCTTTTTTCAGTTTACGTAAAATTTGTTCTTTGTTATAACTAGCCCGACATCCCAAACAGGTAAATCTATTAATATTTCCATGTACTTCATAAACAATAATAGATCCCGCTTTTTGATGCAATTGGTCTATATTTTGTGTTATTACTGCTTTAACTATATTCATCTTTTCAAGATCTGCTATAGCATAATGACCAGGATTAGGTTCTGCGCTAAATAAAGTTGGAGCAATATCTTCGGCCATTTTCCAAAATTTAGATGGATCTGTTAAGAATGATTGAATATTACCATATATTTCTGGTTTATACTTTTCCCAAATCCCACTATCTCCTCTAAAATCGGGAATACCTGATTCAGTTGAAATACCTGCTCCACTGAGTACTATTGCATTTTTTGACAGAAATAGTAATTCAGCAGCTCTTCTAATGTCTTCTATCTCTTTAGGCTTTAGCTTTTTCATTATTAAGTTTAATTTTAATAATTAATTTCTTAATGTATTTAATTCTAATAAAATTTATACTTATAGATTAAATCTGCAAGAGCTTCCAATTATGATAGAAATGTTATCAATTTAAATAAAAAAAAATTAATATATTCAATAATTTTAACTATAATAAAAGCCTAATAATTTACCTTCTAACTTATTTTTGGTTTTCCTATGATCTCTTCTTTTAGCATTATCTTAGAGAATGATGTTCTATATTGTTCAGATGAGAAAAAGTATAATGCATTTGAGATTCTACTTTTTGTAGAGAAGTTATTACATAGTATTAATCCAAGAAATACTTGGCGTCTGAAGAAAATAGGTTTAAAACATAAAAAGCAAAGTAAAGAAAGAGTCATTGTCGAGCATGTAGTTACAAAAGCAGGGCAAAACTTATTTTTTTGTAGTATTGGAAATTTCAGCGTAGGATCATTGGAATCATTTAAAATGTTAAAAGAGTTCAGTAAACAGGTTAGCGTTCAATACAACGATTTGGATAGATTGAAATTCTCTTCTGAGGAACCCACATTTAATAACGTAATAGAATTGATTACAGACTATCTAAAGGATAAATATTTAGATCCCTTAGAAGAAGAAAAAATTTATGAAAAAACCATAAAAAATGGGCAAAATTCAATATTATATGCAGGAATATCTGCTCAAGGATTACCAATTATTTCTCAACTTTTCGACATTAGCCTTCTATCAAATTTAAATAGAGATAAAACTAATGAGAACATTGAATTATTTAGCTCAGACTTATCTGCTAAATTAGCTACAATTTCTATGAATACCCAAATCCGCGCTAAAACAAGAATAAAAGAGATTCATATTGAAGACACTGAAGATGTTTCTGAAAATAATGGGAAAAAAATAATATTATTTGGAAATATGAATGGTTATTCGATAGATTTTATCGCCACTGGTAATTTTTATAAAGTAAAAGCTATTTTTAAACAATTTAAATCTAAAATGGCTTTAGATTCTGCTTTTCGGGAAGAATTTTCGGGGGATTTAAGACCTTATAGGCACCTTAAACACTATCTTGATGAAGTCATAAAGAATTTTGATTAAAAAGCTTTAAAAAAATATTCTTAAATGGGTTTTATGAAAGCAGTAATATTAGCAGCTGGAGAAGGAAAACGTTTAAGACCAATTACGGCCTTAAAACCTAAACCAATGATCCCTCTATTAGGTAAACCTCTTCTACAGTATAATATTTTAGGTCTTAAAGAAGCTAAAATTGATGAAATTCTACTTATTGTAGGCTATAGACAAGATAAGATAAAAAAATACTTTGAAAACGCCTCACACTATCTAAAAGTGAAAATCGAGTATGTCACTCAAGAACAATATTTAGGAACTGCTCACGCAGCTAGTTATGCTAAAGATTTTGTCAAAGATGATGATTTTTTGATGATGTATGGAGACATATTCGTGGATCCTGAGATATTTAAATTTCTTTATCAAAAATATGATAAAAATAAATATGATGGATTAATAAGCTTAATTAAAGTGAATAATCCACAAAATTATGGAATTATTACATTAAATTCTAATAATTTAGTAAAAAGCATAATAGAGAAGCCAAAACCCGAAAAAAGTATAGGAAATTTAGCTAATGCTGGGATTTTCATATTCAATCAATTGATTTTTAAAGCTATTGAAAAAACTCAAAAATCTATTAGAGATGAATACGAGTTCACTGATTCTATGCAGATATTAATTAATGAGTTGAATGGAAAAATCATAGGTTTTACATTAGATAATTATTTTTGGAATGATATTGGATTACCTTGGCAATTATTTGATGCAAATAAGTTTCTCTTAGATAGAATAAGAAAACAAGTCTTTGGCAAAATTGAAGAAAATGTAATTATTCAAGGAGCTGTTTATATCGGTAAGGGAACAATTATAAAATCAGGTTCTTATATCCAAGGTCCGTGTTATATAGGAGAAAATAACTTAATAGGTCCAAATGCATTTATAAGACCCTACACCACTATTGAAAATAATTGCCATATAGGGATGTCTGAAGTAAAAAATTCGATAATATATTCAAATACTTCTGTTCCGCATTTTAATTACATCGGTGATTCTATTTTATGTGAGAATATTAATCTTGGGGCAGGTACTAAAATATCAAACTTAAGATTCGATAACAAGAATATAAAAATGAACATTAATAACAAGATAGTTGATTCTGGCAGAAGAAAATTAGGTGCTATAGTTGGCCCTAATTCTCAAACAGGAATTAATGCTAGTATAATGTGTGGTAAAAAGATTGGGGAAAATTCTATTATAGGTGCTCATACATTAATTAATGAAGACGTACCACCAAATTCATTGTATTATCAAGATTCTAATGGAGAATTAAAAAAGAACTCTAATCCTTTTTGAAAATTATTTTAAGATTTTTATTAATCATTGAATGGTTAATTGTTCTTGTATCTTTGGTGATTCTCTTTTTTTAAATTTACGTAATAACTTAGAGAATTTTAAAGGTTCCCCAGTGTAATTAAGTTCCATCAAAGCTTGTTCTTGATATGTAATAAAGAGTTTTTCAGAAAAAATTTCCCAATCTCGACAAATTTTTAATGTTTCTTCGTCATTCCTTAGAAGACTGTCATGAGACATTATTCTGTTAAATTCAGAAGAATACTCTTCTATAAGATCAGAATCCCTTCCAGTTAGCAGATCTCTACAAAATTCGTCAGCAGGATACCAATCCTTTACTCTTGAAAGATCTCGATGGATTTGTGTAAGAAGTACATTTCTAGGACCTTCCCACAGTTCCATAATCATAGAATCTCGATGAAAGCGTGGAGATGATAAAAAATCTTCCATTATACCATGACCCCCATAAAAAGAAATTGCTTTTCTTATCATTTTAGGTGCTTCATCAGCTACAACGATTTTCTGAAGCATAATTAATTCGCGTAATCTAAATCGACGTTTTCTTTCTTCAAGATCTTCAATTTTTTCTAATTCTCTTATTCCACTTATTAGTTCTTCATTAAAATGAATATATTCAGAGTATACTTTAAAGCAACCTGCTGCTGATCTTTTAGCAAAATGATCTAATTCGTTTATTTGGTTAATCATCATTGGAAAGGAAGATATAGGTATCCCAAAAGCAGTTCTAAATTGTGAATATAATATAGCTTCTCTTGCCACTCTTAATGCTCCTGATGCCATTCCGAAAGCGACATGAAGTCTTGATAGAGATAGAACAATCCCAACTATATCCGCTAACCCCATCTCAAGAGGTCCTACGGGGTATGCAACAGCACCATTATAAGTAATTTCTGCTGTAGGTAGTTCAGCAGTTCCTAATTTTTGCTTTAATCTATCAACAGTAAAAGAATTTCTTACTTCTTTTTCTTTATTCCCAGGGAGCCAAGCTGGAACAGCAAACGCAGCTACTCTAGTAGATGATTGAGTTCCTTTAGGTTTTGCAGTCACTATTTGATAATCCGCATGTGTTGCTGAACAGAAAAACTTCTGACCATATAGGCGCCACACATTTGAATAACCATCTGACCCTTCATTTTCTTCATATATAGCTTCAACTAAATTAGCTGGTACATCACTCCCGCCCTGAATTTCGCTAACAAATTGGGACCCTAAAGAATATTGGCCATTTACACCATCTCTAATGGAAGTAAGAATTATTTTTGCTTCTGGACTTAAGCTACCCTCATACTTTTGTATAATTTCAACAGCTCCGTGAGTACATGCGACAGGGCACATGACACCTGCTTCCCCATTTTCATAGAGTAAAAATATTTTTATAAATCTACTCCAAGCAGAATTACGAGCGGGATCAAAAAGTCCAAGACTAAATACTTCTTTTTCTAATATCTCTGTTTCTAAACATCTTTCTATACGATCAATTCTATGATTATGAGCATCAAAATGTTTAACTTTGGTAACTTTTACTCTGTTTTCAAGTTCATTGGCCTTATCAGCAAGATCTCGAAATCTAAAGGAAACATAATCAGATAAAGCATTTAAGTCTCTATCAATCTTTTCGAATTCATCTTGAGATACATATTTTTTAACAAGAGCTTGTAAAAACTTATCATCTTTATAATAATTGAAATGATTTCTAACAAATAGAAAATCATCAAAAGAATATGGATTATTACGATTTCCTTCTTGAAAAGACATAGCTTATTCCTCCAATTTTTAATTAGAATTAAAATTGGATCTGAATTCAATTTAATATTATATCTTAATCAGTAATAAGTCTTTAAAACTTAAATAATGGTACGATTTTATACTTCTTTATCTTCTTCTGATTCTTCAATTTTCACTTCCTTTACTCCCTCAGAAGGAGGAGTTTTAGGCTTATTTTGGGTTAATTTTTTGACGTTAATTCTTTCAGATCTCTTTATTTCAGATTTTCTTGATCTTTTTACTTCAAATTCTACAATTTCAAATTTATCATCAGGAACTTCCTTATCTTTACCACCCTCAGGCACAGATAATAATTTACTCTTAATTATCACAGAATTAGATAACGGATATATCGTCTTGGCAACCCTCATAATCTGATTTTGAAATTCTCCATATATCATTCCCGCAATAAATTTTTCATGATTAAGGCTTTTAGCAAATTCTCTTAATATTTCACTCATTATTTTACGAATCAGAATCTGTTGGCTACTTAGCGCTCTTTTTATTGTGGTGCACAGCATCGTAACCCGGAAAATAAATTTATCTTTTGTAGTTAAATTAAGTATTGTTTGTATTTTTGTGCTTCCTCTCCCGATTAAAGATCTTATAAAATCATTAGTATATTGATGACCAATAAAAATAGAGTTACAATTCTTCGCTTCTTCATTAATATCAATGATTTGAAATTTTAACTTCAAACTGATATCTGAATATTTACCTGTAAAATCATATAATAAAGTTTCAATAGTTCTCCCAATTAATGTGTCTTCTACACCAATAACTTCACCAATAGGTTTAAAATTGAAGCTTTTACTGGTCACAACAGAGTACCAATTCTTGTCCTTAAAAGTAACCTTTTTTGTTTTTGGTTTTTTTTTTCTCGCTTTTGAACTCACTTTAACTCCTCCAATTATCTAGCTACCAGCGTTCTGATCTTTTCTGGATCATATTTGAAATCTTTTGCTAATACTTTCTTCTTTTTATAATACTTTATTAATCGATAAATTTTAGACTCTGTTCTTTGTAATCCTTTTTTTCCTTCAAGATCTTTGTGATTTGTTTCTAGGTGTTTTCTTATTTTCAGCGCTTTTCTTACTAAGTTTGCAAGTTCTTCAGGTAAAGGTGATTCAATCTCATTTTCTTTCAGAATTTGAGTTATCTTTTTGCCTGCTACGACTTTTACTAGTGGTACACCACGGGAATCTCTCATTATAGTACCTATCATTGATTTGGTATGTCCTCTTCTTGCTAATTTAACAACCTCATTTTCAACTTCTTCAGATGAGAGTTCTACCCATGGGGGTCTCTCGAGTCTAGCTGGTCTAGTTGACCCGCTACGACCTCTCTTTCTGCTGTGCATCCGAGCCATTTTCTTACCAATTCAGATGTGTCTTATAGCTTATTATCTAAATTATAAATTAAGTTTTATACCATAATTAAAGAAATATACAAAATAAACTTTTGGAAACTTGTTTATTACATATGAGTAATCTAACATTAATCTCGAATATCTAAATAAACATTATGCTCTTATAGTAATTATGAACGAGGATCAAAAATTAATTTATTTTGTAACTGGAAACATTCATAAATTTAATGAAATATCTGACCTCTTTAACAAAGAAAATGTGGATTATATCTTAAAGCAAAAACCTATTGAAACAATTGAAATTCAAGCAGAATCTATAAAAGAAGTAGCATTATTCAAACTGGATAGCATAAGAGGACAAATAGATGGCTCTTACTTTGTAGAAGATGCTGGATTTTTTATTGATACTCCTCTTAATGGGTTCCCAGGAGTATATTCCTCCTATATCATGAAAACTATAGGTAATAAAGGAATATTAAGGCTAATAAATGATTTTGAGTATTCAAAAGCTCAATTTGTTTCAATAATAGCACTATATTTTAAACCGCTTGATAAAAATTTCTTTTTTGAAGGTAAGATTCATGGAAAGGTTTCAAAAACTATAAGAGGTTCTGGAGGTTTTGGATTTGATCCGATTTTTCTTCCTAATATTATGCCAAATAAAACATTTGCTGAACTGACAACGGAGGAAAAAAATAAAATTTCTCACAGGGGTCAAGCTTGGAGAAATTTCATAAAATTTCTGAGAGAAAACAACTATTAGAATAATTTCTTGTTAGAATATTAATATTTATAAGTGTGAAATATTCTAACAACTAAAAAAAAGTAAATTAATTCTTCTTATTCTCGAGGTAAAAAAGCACTAATTATACCTAAACCACCACCAACTAATAACAAATATCCTCCAATATCCACTATATTATCAGGTAGTATTTGTAGTGGAAATATTCCTAATGGGTGATTAGTACCAAAAACACCACCTATCCATAATTCTCTATCGAGTATATCTCCACTAGCAAATAGGAGTGCTATACCTATACCAATTGGCATAATAGAACCTACAAGCACAGCTGTTCGGCTTTTTATACCAATTATTTGTATTATTCCAGAAGCTAAAAAATAGATAAGAAAACCTGCAATAATATAAATTGCAAATCCAGGAATGCCTAATATAATTCCAAGAGTTTCAGCATTTGTAAACATATTTGGCAGATTAGTTATTATCCCTAAACCATTGGAATAAAATGTCGGTGGTATATTTGGTGGTATGTTCATCGTATACCAAGAAAAAACATATGTAGCTAGAATTGTGAGTATTCCTGCCACTAAACTTGTAATTTTTCCAGATTCCATTTTGTATTACCTTTCTTCGTTTTGTAAAGCCTTTATGTGAAATTTATATTAAAATTTAGTTTAAATTATATATATAATCTACTTATTAAGATTTTCGATAGTTTTAAATAAAATTGTTAAAAAATTTGTGTTTTTTTAGGAATTGGGTAAAATTTTCAATCTTATGGACATTTATATCAATTTAAAATGTTTGTCTGAATATATCCATTATACTTTTCTTGTAAAAATATTTTATTAAAATTATATATGTCCCTAAGAATGCAAAGGAGATTGATAGTATAAATGTACGAGTTAAAGTGTCCCATGGAATACTAAAAATGACAGGCATCTCACTCATAAGCGCCATAGTTGACTCAAGAAGATAACCTGTAAATGTCCCAATTATTGTACCCATAACACCTGCAGAAAGTAAAGTAATCATACTTTCGATTAAAAACATATTTCTTACATTTCTAGTTTTCATACCCATCGATCTAAGGATCCCAATTTCAAATTTTCTCTCTAATACTATAGCATACATACTACTGACAAGGCCAAATATACTGATAATTATTGTGAAGGTTAGAATCAATTCCATAAGGAACGACTGCCTTTCAGTCATCGCTTCGAAAAAGTTAATCTTGGAAATTGCATCATCGATAATTATATTCTTATCCTGATACATTGTACGAATATCATCCTTAGTTTCCTTTATGTTTTCTTCAGAGCTTTCTACTAAATTTATAAATATCTTATCAACAATCATATCAGGTTCTCCAGGATTTTCAATTTTCATTAAACGCATGTAATTCTCTAAGGAAACCATTACCCCACCACCATTAGCAGCCATTTCATTACTTCGAAAGTTATAAAATCCAGGAATCCCTCCCGAGATTCCTACTACTCGAAATAAAGTAACATTTCCTGGAGCTAATGGTTCATCTTTATAATCTTCTGGTTTATAAAATGTTAATCGAATGTATTGCCCCACTTCCTTAACTCCTATATAATCTGCAATAGATTTAGCAATAATACATGTATTATTATGAGTAAATAATTCGTTAAATGAATAACCTGTACTGCTACCATCACTTTGCCAAATTAATAAATTTTTGTCTATTAAATCTACGAAATCTTCATTTATTCCTATGAAACCAGCTTCAACAACATCAAAATCCATCAAATCGCCAGCAGTTGTCTTCAGCTTACTATCATCTTCATCTACAAAAAATTGAAACATAGTCATCATTTGTTCAGTAGATTCACTAGTAAAACCTACCTGTCCTTCACTTATCTCAAAAATTGTCGCTAGCGTAGCTTGAAGATCAAATGTATTATGAAGTGTAATTGCCAATTTACTAATTCCTGGCAGCGTCTCTAATTCTTCAACCATTTCAAGGGTTAATGCTTCTTCAGGATTGAGTAAGCCTTGATTCATTAAAACCAAATCTGCCCCATATTGGAATCTTAAGTTTAAATTCATATTTTCTGATTCCATTTCAGTTACGCTTGTAATAAAGAAAATGAATGAAAAACTAATAGCAAACATAAGAACTGTACTTGTATTACGTCTTCTATATCTCTTTAGGGAAATATTTATTATACTTCTATATTTTCTTATAGCTGGTGAAATTATACCTAAAAATATTTTTTGAATCAATGGAATTATTCCAATTGAAGCGAATACCAGACCTATTACAATTGCAGCAAGTAAACCTATAAAAAGTGCTGAAGTTAGCATAAAGTCACCTGTGATAAAAATATTTGGCATTAAGACGAAAACAACCATTCCAATCATAGCAATCGCAATACCTACAAGAAAACTTTTAACATTCATACTTCCTTCTTTTTTGACTTCCCAACCTTCTTCCTTAGTTTGAAATGGTGTTATTGATTTAATTAAGTTTAACTTTGCTGTTTTAAGAGCAGGTAGCAGTGATATTCCTAAAGATACAAGAGTTCCAATTGAAAACACCATAAGGATAGTATCTGGCTGGATAACCCATTCTACTTCAGCAAACTCAAATTGAAATTGATATAGAGGAAACAAACCTTGGGCAATTGGTATCATTAAAATATAACCAAGGATCATTCCAATAATCGATCCAATCAATCCTAACATCAATCCTTCAAATAAAACCATTTTTACACAATAAGCTTTTTTACTTCCAACTACACGAACTATACCAAATTCTCTAACTCTCTCTTCTACAGATGTCGATAGAATACTGTTTATTAAAATTCCAGTTATAAGTGTGGAAAGAATCGTAATAAACCAAAACATTATTGTCACCGTCATTAATAAAAATTCCCCTCCTTCAAGTTCCTCTAATTTTGGTAAATTAACAGTAAACTCATTAATATCCAATCTTTCCTGTATATTTGCTCCAATATTTCGAAGTCTTCGGGTTGTTAAATCTAAATTACTGGCATCATAAACAGCTTTAGGATTAATTATAGTTCCAACAACAAAATTTATTAACCCCTCTCGTTCTAAAAAACTCTGAGCTTGTTCTAAATTAATAAGTATTAAAGTATTTTCAAATTGCATGAATTTAAGATCTTGAACGCATATCTCAGAAACAGATAAGTTTAATTCATAAGTTTGGTATTTTAAATTTATGGTATCACCTCTACTTACATTAAGAAGTTCTGCGACATTCCAAAGGATAACACATTCCCCAATATCTGGTTCATCATCATAAATCTCATTAGTTTCACTACCTTCGTCGTCTACTATGATTAAATCTCCCATATTTCCATTCGATGCTTCTTTTATAAAGTCAAGACCATATAATTGTAAGGTTCCACTAGTGTTTATATTCTCTGAAGTTGTTTCTACTAACATCATGATTCGTGGAAATAATTCTTCAACACCTTCAATATCTTTTAATTCATTATTAATGATGTTTTCGTCAAAAAAGGGGTCATAGGTTAAATCAGTTTGGATTGTTCGTGTAATCATAATATCTGACTTCCCTGTTGATGAAGTAACATATAAAAGATAATTATAATTTACTGTATCATTCAGCATTCCAATGGTAGTTAATAAAAATAATGAAATTGCAATACCGGATATTCCAAATATAGCTTTAGCTTTATCTCTTTTGATATCAAGCCATGAATGTTTGAAAAATTGCAGATTTATACGTTTTCTAAGTTTATATAGAAAATTTCTTATTTCCATACCTTTTATTCATCACTTTTCCTAATCATTATTTATCTAGAATGCTAAATTTCTTTTTCTTACTTTTAAACTCCCTTAAAATAATTCCCTCTTTAGAAAGGAATTCTTGGATTTCCTCCTTTTCTCTTCGAATTAACCTCACACCTTCACATTTTTTGTTTTTACAATAATAATTTTCTCCTGGTTCATCCTTCCATGACCACTTTCCACAATTTGAGCAATTATAAGCTGCATATATTTGATCATGTTCACATATAGGACACATAATATCAAATTTCATAGATTCAAACCAAGATCTACATGATTTACAATATAGAATTAAAGGTCTATTTTGTTCCTCGTCACGTTCAATTAATTCAATTCTTTTAATTACTTGATCTTTATCAATATCTCTTAATCTTATTTTTTCAGCACGACTATCTTTTATTCTGCCAATCCATATCTTTCCTTTTTTCTCTGTGATGATATAAATAATAATTCCGATAACAATAACAGATGTAGCAATAACAATGTAAAAACCCCAATCTCGCCACCAGCTCATATTATACACATTAACAGTTATGAATGATTCTGCTTTATTTCCGGCTTTATCATATGCTACTATTCTAATTTCATATACTCCATCAATATATCGATTCGTGTCCCAAGTAAACTCTAAAACACTAGTATTACTATTAAATATGAGTCTACTTCTGTCTATGCTATTGTTATTGAAGAAAATGTAAATTCTTGACTCATCTAATTCAATATTGTCAGAAATATTTGCTTCTATCTTAATTATCGAATTAATTGTCATATCATGTTCAGGGCTAATAATCTGAATTTCAGGTGCTATAAAGTCTGTTGATTTATCATAACCTATGTAAATATTAGATATTAGCCAACCATGTCCTGGCTCAAATTCAAATGGAACGTTATCATTCGTTTGTAAAGTAAACATAACCATTATATCTTCATTGGAATATTGAGAAATATCAAATTTCTTACTTCCAATTAGATCATCATCGATATATTTAAATTCCCTTAGTACTATCCAAGTTTCTCCAAAGTCTTTAGAAATAGAAACAATACATTTATCTAATTGATCTTCAGGTTCATTAGGTTCAGTTTGTAAAGAAATCTTGTAATCAAATTCTAAATAAATATTATATTCGCTCCTTAAATGTAAGGGATATGTAGTTAATTTTGCATCCCAATTTGTACCATACCCGTGTTCTGAACTTCTTCCATAACTTTCACCCATCCCTCCGTAGAGAAATGATTTATCTAATCTAACAATTGGGTGCCAAGAATTATCTGCTCCAAACCAAGCCGTTGTTTCTTTAGGTGAAGGCGTTCCTGTAACATAATAATCTGATACGCTTGTATTCGAGAAATTATATCCAATAAATTTATTTTCTTTATATACGTTAAATTGTAAAGGATTTGGGTTGATAAATTCAAATAAAGAATTATTTTTATTATACCATTGACTTGAATTTATATAAATTCCGTCAGAGAAATGAAATCTAAATGATTGATTAGATATTTCTTCTAAAATCAAAGATCTAATAAAAGAAATCCCCCAATCTCCTAAAGTATTTGAGCTAGCATTCCAATCACCATATATATTATACATAGTGTAATTATTATCTTCCATCTCTAGATAGACATATTCTGGATAATTATTATCTAAATCATGATATTCAAACGAAAACGTAAATTTCTGGTATTTTGAACCTATTGTTGATGAAATGTAATTATTTGGATCAAAATTAAATGAAGGAGACCACTCATTAGTATAGTTCTCAATAGCAAAATAATCTAAAATAAATCCTTTATAATTTATTGGATCAAAGTTTTCATCCAAATCGGTTTCAAATCGAAATTGCACAAAATTACCAATATATTGAGTTAAATTTATTTTCTCTAAAAACCATTCTTCTTCAGTATTAGTATATGTCCTTAAAGTAACCCAACCCGTCCAATTTAAATTTATTTCTAAGTAAAGAGAATCTCCTGAATTAATACTTACTCTAAATCCAAAATAAGCAAATGGTTGAGTATTATTTTCATTGAT
>CP070831.1:3106291-3109453 GCA_020344955.1 Promethearchaeota archaeon
ATAACATGATACTCGGAATTGTTTGGTTAATCTTTAGAATAGGAGAAGCCTTGATCCAAATTTATGATAAAGAAAATTACTGGGGACTTCTCAATATAGCAACAAAATATTCAGATACGGGTGGCGATGAAAAAAATGTGTTTATTGATTTAGGTCATAGCATTCTCAAAACAAAAGAGTTTAGATTTGTAATTTCACAGCTCTTTTTCTCTATTGGTACTCTCGCATATTCAATCTTGTTTGTTATATATGGAGGGGTACCTCTATTTATCGGATGGTTTGGAATCGTTGCCAGCATTCTTTATGGCTTCGGTAATGGGATATATCTTAAAAAACCGAACTTTAAAGTCCTGTGGAACATCGGAGGTCTGTTAATTCTACTTTTTGAGCTAATCTTGGGAGGATGGTTATTGTTTTTTTCATACATCATCTTATAACGAAAGTATTATAACTCTTCTTTTTTTATATTTAAACCTTATATATGAAAAACGAATAAAAAAAAAAGAAAAATTTCTGCTGTAGAATATGGAAGAACAAAAGATAATTGAAACAGTAAATCTTAGAAACTTTATTGAAAAGCTAGAGATTGATATTTATGGTTTTGCTGACATGCAGCTATTGAAGAACATGAAAACTGGACTTCCCATAGATCTAGAAAAATTCATAAATATGTTCCCATTTGCCATTGTATTAGGTGCTCAATATAGAAAATTAGGGAAAAAAGCCTCTGGTGGCAGAACTGCTTTGTTTTTAGAGGACGCCGCCTTTTCAATGTTGGAATATTTAGAAAATAAGGGTTATAAGCAACTTATTATCCATACTGAAGACGAGTTTGATCCTATTAATCGTTTAGGATTTATATCTCTTAAAATCTTAGCAAAGACAGCAGGACTTGGTTGGCAAGGGAGATCATTACTAATTATTTCTCCAGAATTTGGGCCTCTACATCGGTTAATTGCTATTCTAACCGACATACCACTCCAAACTAATCAAGCAATTAAGAATGAATGTGGTGAATGTCGAAAATGTATAGATGCATGTCCTCAGAACGCACTTACTTTTGTTGCCTTTAACGATCATCCTATATCTCGGGAGGATGTATTAGATATTAAGACTTGTTTAGGAGATAATGGATGTCTGGCATGTCTATTATCTTGTCCTTGGTTAAAAAAGTCTTAATACTTCAAAGAAATAAGTTAAAATTGAATTTCTTAATAATACAATTCTTAAAGGATTAATTTTTTAATAGATCTATATCCTTCTATACTTCAAATTTGACTATATTAATTCTTTAAAAAACGATGGATGAAATCGACTTAATTATTATTAGAAAGCTATTAGAAAACTCTCGTTTAACGTTTAGAGAATTAGCCGAAATTACGACAATGTCTGTAAGTACTATTCATAAACGTATTCAGAGCTTAATAGAAGACGGCATCATCAATGCCTTTATTGTCAGACCTACAATGATTTCGCTAAAAGGTTTATGGATAATGGCTTCTGGTGCTTCAAGTGCAAAATCGATGGATTTAGTTAGCCAAGAGTTAGGAAATCATGAAAATATTAATCTTGTTACAATTGCCAGTGGCAAATATTTGTATATTGGTGCTTATCTTAGGAACATAGCAGAACTTCAAGAATTTACATCATTTCTTACAAATACAAGTCAAATTAGCGATCCTACTATTGGAATTATAAATATACCATATATGACTACACCAGAAACACTTTCAAGTATCGATTACAAAATATTAAAAACTCTTAATAGAGATTCAAGGAAACCATTAACAGATATTGGAGAAGATGTAGGGATTTCAGCAAAAACTGTTAGAAGGCGTCTAGATCGAATGATTGAGAATAGGTTAGCTTTTTTTACTATTGAATGGACTCCAAAATCAGAAAATAATTTTATTACAATATTTCATATTTATTTAAATGAAGGTACAGACATGAATTCCACAGTTCAACATATTTATCAGAAGTATGCTCAGAATTTGGTTTATTGTTTAACCTTTAGTAATATCCCTAACTATATTACAATGCACACGTGGGCAAAAACTTCTATAGATGCTCAAAAAATTCAGGAAGAACTACAAACCGAAGGATTTAAGGATTTAATTCCACGAATCATATTATATGGAAATTATTATGACTGTTGGGTTGATCAACTACTAAGATCTAAATGAACATAAAAACATGCCGAATTTTTGTTACATTCGAAAAAATTCGAAACTTTGATATCCTTTCTATTTATTATCAAATCAAAAATAATGTCTTAAAGTGTGATATTACCCGATTTTTTACATTTTAAGAAATTCTCTTTTTTTATAGAATTAATCGAGATGATTAAATAGGTTAAGTGGCAACTTTTTTCACATCTATAGAACATGCTCTTAATAGAGCCCCAAACTGTATTATAATTAATATAGAATTTTCAAATAAAATCGAGTGAATAAAAATTAAACTGTGGATAATACATAAGGAAGGGATTGGATTCTCAAGGATTATCGCTGAAACTATCCAAGATTTCTTATACGATTACATTGAAGTGTCTGTAGGAAATATTAACAAAATTGAACCTGCTTTCTTAGTTGAAGAAAAGTTGGATTTTCTTATAGTCGGAGATGTAATAGACACTGAAAGAATACCAAGTCCAGAACTTCAAAATTGGCTTACTCAATTTTCAGAACTTTGTACAAAAAGTCAGGTTGTTATTAAATCCATTTCTAGTTATTTTATAAGTTCTGCGGATATTGATGTAAAACACCTCTGGATTAATTTTTTTCAGGAGAATAACTTCTCTTTGGCAATTTTTCCACCAGTACTTCAATTAAAACTTGAAGAAGAGGGATTATCTCTGGAAAAAAACGTTCTTAAATCAGTTAAAGATTACTCCAACGATTTTATTGAATCTTACATTAAAAATAAAGGAGGAAGATAAAAATGGTAAAATATCAAAAAGTATATGCAATTTGCGGAATGTTGAGCCCTATAGTATTTAACCTAATTTGGATTATTGGGGGGTTTATACAACCTGGTTATGACCATATCCTAAATGATGTGAGTTCTCTCATGGCTCTTGGAGCACCAAATAAGTTATTATTTGATTTAATGAATATAGCAAGTTTCATACTTGAGATTATCTTTTTCATAGGATTAATC
>CP070831.1:3109553-3121433 GCA_020344955.1 Promethearchaeota archaeon
AGCTTCTGATTCTGGAGAAAGAATTTCTTTAATAATATGATTGTAAAATCTTTCGATTTCTAAGTTATCGTCTATAAATTTAAAGTTTGCTAATTTATCAAAATCAATTTTTTTGTAATTTTTTTTAATTAAATTATTTAATCCAGAATACTCTTCAGGAAGCTGTTTAAGAAATTCTATAACCTTATTTGGATATCTTACCTTAAATCACTTCTTTTATCATACAATTATTAATGTTGAATTTCATCCTTTAATATTTAAATTTACTTGATTTTAAAATAAATGGTTTTGATTGGTAACATATCTTTTTATAAATAAACAGATTATACAGATTTAATTGTTAAAATAATTGATATGAGTAAAAATGAAAATCTTAGTTATGTATTATAGTGTGACAGGAAATACTGAACAAATTGCCAAAGCGATACATGAAATTACTTCACAGAACCATGAATCTGAATTAAAAAGGTTTTCAAATATCAAATCGGAAGATTTAAATAAGTATGATCTTATTTTTTTAGGATCAGCCTGTCATGATGCAGATCTAGCTAAGCCAGTTATAAGAATTCTAAAAAGAATTCCTAATTCCCCTAGATTTAAGCTTGCTGGATTCTATACTCACTCAACTACTCCCCCAGAAGGAAGAGAAAGATATAAAGGATATTTCGAAAAATGGGCTGGAAATTGTGAAAAAACTTTTGAGAAGTTTAAATTAGAAAAAAGTATTGATTTTAAAGGATGTTTTAGCTGCCAAGGCTCCCCCTCACCACCTATTGCAGAATTTATCCATGAAACTATAATTCCTGATGAAGTTGAATGGAAAGAATATATAGAAGGAGCAAAAAAGCATCCAAATGAAACGGATATTGAAAATGCTAAAAAATTCGCTGAAGATATCCTTAGAAAGTCCCAATAAGGAGAATCTTATATAAATTATTTAAGTATTTTTCCTGTTTCTAAATATCATAGATACAAATCTAGAGAAACTAAATTTAAATTAAACTTTTTTCCTATTTTCATTTTTTCACGTAAAACTGTACAACTATTACTCCAATTACTATATTTAGATTAGTTATCTTTCTAATAATCTTAATGTTAAAACAGATAAATCAGCGTTAAAATTTTATATTAATATTGAATATAAATATTAGATAAGAAGAAGAAATCTCGTTAACAATATGAATTATTGAAACATGTAATTGGTGTATTTTAAAGAATTGAAAAAAACAATACAATTAATAACCCAGAAGATAGTAAGATTGAAAAAACACCAAGCGATTGGACTTATTATCATTTCTTTAGGCATATCGCTCTTTATAATATCATTTATTCTTGTACCTTTTATCAATTCAGAAAGAATTTGGAGGTCGTCGGGGGAATGTTATATACCGGAAGGGTGCGGTGGAGATAGTGTTACTATTCCAGATAATATTCTTATTCAAAATAAATATGATATTAAAGTTATGAATACCTTTTATTTAATTATTATCTCTGGGTCTATTAGATTCACTCATTTAGCAACATCTACACGATATTATTTTTATTATAACTTTATGAGAGGAGAGTCAATGGTTACCTTTACTATGATCCCAGGAGAATATAGCATTCAAGGTGATATCGATAATATTATTTGTGAGATTTGGGAACATGGTTTAATTCCAACAGGTTTTGAGTGGGGGGCATATCTCGGATTTGGTTTAGTCTCTCTTGTAATAATAAACGCAGGAGTAAAAAAATTTCAAGGGATTGAGAGAGAGTATGAAATTGAGGATGATTAAAATTTCAAAATTGTAAATTTTACATTATATACACTTAGGTTATTTTATAAAAAAATAAAAGATTGGAACTGTAAATTTCATTATTATTTAAGGATTTTTCCCGTTTCTAAATACCATAGATATAAATCCAATTCAGCTAGATTTAATTTAAGTTTATTACCAATATCTTTCAAAATCTCTTCGATTTCAAGGTATTTCGATTTTGTTAAAGTTTTTGGTTTTTCAATTAGATTGTAAGAAACTAGCAGATCTATTATATGAAAATCGATTATTGCATAATTTTTATACCCTATATTTCTAAGAAAATGGCTAGATTCCTTATAACCAAGACCCTTTATATTTTTTACAATCCATTCTCTTAATTCATTCCCATTATCGCCTGATTTTATAAGATTATGTAAATAACTGATATTTTTTCTTGCTTCAATTATATATTTAGACCTCACATTAGGAAAGCGGTAACCAATTTCTTTAAACTTGGTTGCTAAATCAATTTCTGATAAAGTTAGAAAACCTTCTCCTATTTTTTCTTGTACTTCAATACATCGTTCTGCACTGCAATTTGCCGTTGTGATACAAAAGCTTAGTTCACAAAATATCTCATCCATATTTCCCTTTCTATATATACTAAATTCAGCTAGACGAGTATCTATGAGTGATTTTATCTCACTATTTTTAAGATATTGAAGCCTATCTAATAGATCTTGCATTTTTTTAATGAATTAATTATATTCTATGAAAACCATTAAAATTTTTAGGAATTTTAAATAATTAATAGTTAATCAGATAAGTGAATAGGACTAATTACATAAATTTTGCGGGAATTGCCAAGTTTGGTCAAAGGCGATGGGCTCAGAACCCATTCTCGTAGGAGTTCGGGAGTTCAAATCTCCCTTCCCGCACTTGATAATTTTAAAAATCAAAATAATAATATAGTAGTAAAATTATCTAGATATATAAATTGAAAACTGATTGACTATAATTATGCCAGATGATTTTTTACCAGAAATGGAAAAAGAGAAAATTATTGTTTATCAATATAATGATCAACTGAATGAATTTCAAGAACTAGAATTAGTTGATGATGTAGAAATAAATGAACTTTTAGATCCTGATTTCGTGCTACTTTTTGTTGATCCAAAAAGATATCGTGTGTGGATTTGGCATGGAAGTAATACCACTACCAGAATGAAGTTTATTGCTGCTAAATTAGCACCTAGTATTCGAGACAGACATGGGATTGGTTTTAAAATAAGTGCTGTAGATGAGGGTAATGAAACTTTAGGTTTTAAAATCGCAGCAGGTATTGAACAAGAGCCTGAATATGTAGAAGCCCAAACAGGACCTGCCTATGAAGGAACTGAGAGGGATTTAGAACTTTTAGATTCTTTATCAAGGGAGAAAATACTCCTATTGCTTGAAAAAACTAGTGTACCTGAAGGCTATAAGCGAAAATTGGTTATAGTAAAGAATAAAATATTCGGTTACAAAGAATACGACAGAAATTACTTAGGATCTGTAATAAAAGAGAAGAGACTATTTCCCTTAAAAGAAGAAATCAATGATGGTCCATATTTAGCAGAAAGTTATATCCCTAGAATGCTTTTTTCTTACAATAATGTGGTATTAACTGAACTATTACAAAAAACCGATACTGATAAGAATTAAATTCTAATCAACTCCATCTAAAAAATTCAATAATGTCCCATGTCAGACGCAGCCCCTCTCAGCAAAAAAGAGCGGCATTAAGTAGAACGCAAAAAAAAAGAAAAATGCTCAGTATTATAATTGTAGTCGTGATTTTTATTAGTATATTGTTAAGTATCGTCTTTATAACTCTTTCTATGCCATAAAATACCTTAAATCATTAATTTTATAATTATCAATCATTTACTTTAAATATCATAAGAAAAGTGTAATTAAAATTGAAGCTGAAAAAGATCGATTTAGTTTTCATTATACTACTTATAGGTTTGACCATATTAGCCGTAGATTTTCTATTAAATGAAGCTCATAGAGAAATTATAGAAAATATCTCAAAGTATGCTCCCTTTCATGATTTAGGCTCAGGTCTTCTCATTACTTTTTGGGTGTGCATGATAGGAAACTTGCTTCCTGTCCCTACGCCATATACATTTGTAGTATGTTTTAGTTCTGAGCCTTTTCAACAGATGAATATTTTCATCCCTCTATTAATAGGATTTATCGCTTCTTTAGGGTGTCTAGTTGGAGAGATGGGTGGTTATTTAATTGGGAGAGGCGCTTCAGAAGTAATTTCCATGGAACGAAAAGAAAATTTAAAAAAATATCAGCAATATTTGGTCGATCATCCGAAACTAGCTCCGTTCCTTATTTATTTATTTGGTCTCACACCTCTAAATGACGATATGATAACAGTACCATTGGGTTTAATAAAGTATGATGTTAAAAAGACAATTTTTTGGGTATGGTTAGGAAAATTGGGACTAATGCTCATTTTTGCATATAATTTATTTAATATTTGTATATTTTTAGGAGCGGAAAATTGGATTTTGAGTATAGTAACACTATATTTTACGGTTATTACAGTTTACATAATGCTAAGAGTAAATATAGTAGAGTTATTTAAAAAAATTAGAAAAAGGAAATTACTTAGTAATGATTAAATCGTAATTTTTAATTTTAATTAATTTTAATGTCTGTACCTGGTAAAGACACTGTCCCTGATCTCATTCCCTCTGCTTTCATATAATCATCAAGCGAACGTTCTTCTACTTTTTTAATATAGTTTTGGAGTGTCAATTCAATATCAGATGATAAGGTTTTTGGGGCGAATTGACTGAGTATTTGATCAACTTTTTCCTTAGCAGATTCAATAATATCTTTTGAACCTTTCTTACGCCATGTAGTTCTTCTGTCTCTATTAGACAGTTTATGAATGGGCATATATAATTCTTGTTTCATGTATTTTCGTGTGTGTTTTTCAACCAAAAAGTTAACTCCAGGTTTATCACTTGTAGCAACCTTTTTAATTGTATCTAACCCGATAGTTTCTTCATTTACCTTGATTCCTTCAACGGCTCTTTTAACCATTCCAGCTAATTCATCATCAATAACGAGAAGCTCTAATGCTTCAACTAGAGTTGCTTCATATGTACCTGCACATGTTATATAATTTATACCTGCTTGTGCAGCTAGCAGGAGTGTTTGAAATCTTTCAAATCCATTTTGAAGGTCAAGTAATTTTGAATCTGTTACTAAACCTGGTCCGCGACTTGGAATATTATAGAATCGCGCCATTTGTGCAATCCCAGCAGTAATTAGACCTGTTTCAACACTTCCCATAGCAGAATTACCTGATCTCATATCTGTAATATGTGATACTGTTCCATAGAAAATTGGAGCGCCAGGATTATATATTTGAGAAAGTATAGCACCTCCGATTATTTCTGCATTGGTTTGAGTGAGTAAACCAGCAAGAGTAACTGGAGCAGAACTACCCGCAAGAGCTTCAGGAGGAATAATTGTAGGTTGTTTATATTTCGCAAAGACTTCAAATCCATTGGTCATTAATTGAGGAAAATGTAATGGACTAGTGGGACTAAAATATCCAATTAATCTTGGTCTATTGATTAATTCATCCTCTCCTCCAACTAATATTGAAACCATATTCATCATATCTTGAGATGCTAATCGTCCAATGCACCCCATTCCATATGGTTTTTTTGTGTTTTTTGCCCATTGATAAATACAATGAGCATGAATTGCTGTGTAGGATATATCATTGGGCCAAACATCTAAATTAGAACAAGATATGTTTTCTAATGCATCAACAATTCGAATTTGTTTAATAGTATCCTCTAAAATTGTTTTTCTGACTCCACTTGCACGTAATGGATCATAGATCTTTACAGGAGTACCTATTGTAGCAAATATCATACTATTAGTGTTTATTTCAAAATTAAAACTTCCATCTGAACCAAAAACTTTAAAGGAATTAGGAACTTTTTTCAATTGTTCTTTTACAAGATCTTCAGGAAATTTAACAAAGTTTGTGCTATTATCTGTTTCAGCACCGTTTTCCTTAAGGATTTCTCGGGTATCTTTAGCATCTATTTTAATTCCTACTGATGATAAAAGATCGAGGGATGCTGAATGAATTAACTCAATTTCGTCATTTGATAGTACTTGGAGTTTTTCCATTTTCACTATTATCTGACACCCTTCAAATTTTAACTTAATAATTCTTTAATTAAATTTACTGCTTCTATAGCATCATCTGCCCAACCATCTGCTCCAATCTGATCAGCCCATTCTTCTGATGTAGGAGCACCACCTACAATTACTTTATATTTGTCTCTTAACCCTCTTTTTTTTAATTCATCTATAACTTCTCTTTGGAAATCCATAGACATGGTTAACAAAGATGAAAGACCTATAACATCTGCATTAACTTCTTCTGCTTTATCTACAAATTTAGTGGCAGGGACTTCTTCCCCTAAATTGAAGACTTCAAATCCATTTGAAAAAAGAAAACTACCTACAAGATCCTTTCCTATACTATGGACATCCCCTTCTACTGTACCTATAACAACTTTTCCGGCAGTTTCTTTACTCTGCCCCAATTCTTTGATTGCAGGATCTAAAATTTCATCAATCGTGTTTTTTACAACATTCGCAGAACCTACTAAATCGGGAAGAAATATTTGCTCATCTTCAAATTGTTTTCCTATGAATTGCATTATATTCCCTATAATTTTCAATAATTCTACAGGAGATGCCTCATTTTTTTCAAGGATATTATTACAAATCTCTTTTAAGCCTTCTTCATCCCATTCTATAACAGCTTCTTTAATATTTTCTTCTAATGTCATTTTAAATCAGTTGGAACAGATTATAACTTTCTTTTTATAATTGAAAATGCGTAAAAAAGTTTATCTAAATATTTAATATTGAAATGTAATGTCAGATAAATTATAATAACTTCAAATAACAATGTGAAAATTATGTCCGAAATGGAAAGAACATTTCAGGAGTCAAATAAAAAGAACCGAATTGAATGGGATAAATTAAAATTTGATACTCAATTGATTCGTGCAGGTGAAGATCCTTATCCTGAAACATCGCATAGTATACGAACACCTATTTATGCTTCAAAATCTTATACTTATTCTTCTTTGAATGAAATGATGAGAAATCATTATCACTACTCACGGGGACAAAATCCTACTGTTTACGCTCTAGATTATAAATTAGCAACACTTCACAAAGGAGAAAGTGCGATCTCTGTAGCATCAGGAATGGCTGCAGTTCATCTTACTTGTTCAAGTGTTTTACAGCAACGTGTAGAACGTATACGACCAAATAAAATAAAAAAAATGTTTCTAGAGTCTAAATCCGAAGAAATTCCTAATGTAATAATCCATAAGAGTCAATATGTAGATACATACCGCCTTCTCACCAAGTTATATCCTCAAATGGGATTTGAATGTAAAATTGTTAATCTTTGTGATTTATCTGAAGTAAAGAGGAATATTAATGAAAACACCAAGTTTATTTTTTTAGAATCACCATCAAATCCTTCTATAGATTTAATAGATATTGAGGCTTGTGCAAATTTAATTCATGAAGTCAATGGTAAATGTATTGTAGATAACACATTTGCTTCTCCAGCACTTCAGTGTCCTCTCGAGTTAGGTGCTGATCTTGTTGTCGAGAGTCTTACAAAATATATCAACGGTCATGGAGATTGTTTAGGAGGAGCTATAATTGGTTCTAAAAAGGATATTCAAAATATTCAATTATTTTGGTATGAAATGCAGGGTACGGTAATGAGTCCTTTTAATGCATGGCTAATTTTACGAGGTATCAAAACTCTAAATCTAAGGATGGCACGTCATTCATCAAATGCGATGAAAGTGGCTCAATTTTTAGAAAAGCATCCTAGAGTTGTAAATGTAGCATATCCTGGATTGAAATCTCATCCAGGTCATCAAATAGCAAAGAAACAGATGAAAGATTTTAGTGGTATGATAGGATTTGAATTAGAAACAGTAGAAGCAAGTAATAAGTTTATAGAACTTTTAAAATTAATCAAAGTTGGAGTCTCTTTAGGTGATTTAACTTCTCTTATTGAATATACCTCTATTATGACAGGATTAGAACTCGCACTTTGGGAACGCAAAGCTATGAACATTTCAAACACTCATTTCAGGTTTTCTGTAGGTTTAGAAGATCCAGAGGACTTAATTAAAGATTTAGATCAGGCATTAAAACAATTATAATCCCTAAATTAATTTAAATCAATCAAAAATTAATTGGAATAAAAAAAAGTGATGCCTTAAATGAGATTAACCAAATTAGAAGTATTGACGAACGAAGAAATCGAATTAATTCATAATAATACCCTCGAACTCCTTGAAACAATAGGTGTAAAAGTAGAATCTCCAGAAACTCGAGCTTTTCTTAAAGAAAATGGATGTTTTATAGATAATGAAAATCCCAAATTTGTTAAATATCCAGCTGATTTAGTTAAAAAATATCTTAAATCAGTACCCAGCTCTTTTTCGTTATGGGGGCATGATGGTTCATTTCAACTTGATATTGATACTAAAACTGTTAATTTTGCTACAGTCGGAACTCCAGTAAAAATCTATGACCCTGAAAGTAAAAAAGGAATTCGAAAAACCGTTCTTTCTGATTCAATCAAACAAATTCGCATTGTTGACACTTTAAAGAATATTAGTTGTAGTCATACAGATGTCTGGCCCAATGATGTTCCATATACAGAGCTCCATTGGCATATTATCCACGCATGGGCACATAATAGTTCTAAACCTTATGGTCTTGGATGTATTGGAAGAACTGCAATGCAGGATACGATGAATCTTCTTTCTATTATCGTAGGTGGTGAAGAAGAACTCAAAAAAAGACCAAGACTCATTGGATTTTATAATCCTACTAGCCCATTGATCCATTCACAAATTTTATTGAATGGTCTTTTTATTTTTGCAAAATACAACCAACCCTTAATTGTGGCTCCTGCTGCGTGTGCTGGGTCGACAGCTCCTGTGACTTTAGCAGGATTACTTGTTCAAGCCAATATGGAAACACTATCAGCCATAGTTCTTACCCAGTTAATAAATCCTGGAGCTCCTGTGTTCTATTCATCAATGTCAGCACCAATGGATCCTCCTACCGGTAATGTAGCTTGGGGATCTATAGAAACAGGGTTGATAACAGCAGCAACCGCTCAAATGGCCCGATATTATAATATTCCATCAAGAGGACCTGGATTGGTTACAGAATCAAAATGTTTTGATATCCAAAACGGCTACGAACGCTTTATGACTCTTTTTTGTTCTGCTTCTGCAGGGATAAACTATATTACTTGTGCCGGTACATATGAATCTTCTCTTTCTGAGGCTTTAGAACTTCTCGTTATTGATGATGAATTATGTAGTATCGTGAAAAGAGGATTAGAAGGAATAAAAGTTGGTGAAGAATCTCTTGCAATTGAACAAATAAAAAGAGTCGCAGCTTCAGGAAAATCATATTTAAGTTTGAAACATACCGCTAAAAATACTCGAAAAGAACTTTTTGTACCATTACTTGCTGATAGAAACAGGAGAAGTTTATGGCAAAAAGCTGGTGCTACAGATATTATGGAACGAGCAAAAGAAAAGGTAGAAAAAATCTTAAGCACTCAAAAAGGACCTGATATTCCTGAAGATATTGAACAAGAGTTAAATGAATATTATAAAATAATTTCAACTCGTACATATGATGATTATCGTAAATTAGAAGGAATGGATGATTCTGATGCAAAAGTTGATTTACCTTCTTCAGGCGATTAAATAAATTAAATACATTTCTTCATAATCTTTTTAATGAAAATAAAAAAAAAGAGATTATTTAAGTTGCTTCTACTTTTTCTGCCTTCTCCTTATGAAGTTCCATTAATTTCTGTTTAATTTCCTGAACTTTAGCTTTTGAAAAAGGGTAAAAATATAAGCAAATCAATGAAATACCTAATGCAATACCTGGCATAACAATAAATAGAAACCTAAGAGCAAAAACAACGTCAATTACAGTAGTATATTCTTCCCAACCCGTTAAAGTGAATACCGCACCTATCGTTAAAATTGAAAAAATCATCGAAAGTCGCATAAAAAAGTTGGTTATTCCAAAAAAAGCTCCTTCACGTCTGACACCTGTCCTTAATTCATCTTCATCAATAACATCTGCGATGATTAAATATATGAAATAAAGCATACCACCAAAACCAATACCCATTAAAACAGCAATTACTAATACTAATTCATATACAGCTATAAACATGAGTGGTAAGGATGCAAAGAAATAAGCAACAATTGATACAGCATACCCTCTTTTACTACCAATCTTTAAATCTAACCATCTCCATAAAACTACAGAGGCAGCACCAACGATGTACATTATTCCCATTATTATAGAAGTATTGAAAGCACTAATAACTAAAACCTGTTTGCCAAATATTTGAACTAATGTCGCAAGGAGTAATAAAACATATTCATACAAAAAAAACATTACTGTATATAGCACAAAAGCTTTATTTTTCATCGTATACTTTAAACTACCTAGAAATTTAAATTCGTGTTTGTAATCAAGTTTAAACTCTTTACGTTCTGTTACACCCCATTTTAATGACATTAATATAGAAACTGCGATTATGATTGATGTTACAATTCCATTTATCAAATAAGTTTCTCTTGTTTCTCCAAACAGAAATATAACTGCTGGTACTAACGCAGCAAATAGTAATCCTACAACAGAAAGTATTTGTTTTATAGTATTGACTTCATTTCTTTCTTCAACTGTTGTATATAATTCAGGAAATAGGCTATCGTAAGGAAGTGAAATCATCGTATAAAATGTATCATAACACATCAACATTATAAGCAAGTATATAAAAGTGAAAACCTCATTACCAAGTGGAGGGAGCCAGATAATAATTTCCAATATTAGCATGGGAACTAAACCGAACATAATGTACGGTTTTCTACGCCCCCATCTAGTATGTGTTCTATCAGAAAGATATCCAATTAGTGGATCATTAAATGCATTCCATAAGGTCCAAATTACTGCTGCAAGTACATACCATCCAATATTTAAATTTACAATAGTGAAATAATATGTAAAAACCCAAATATTAAAAGCACTATTTATAAACCATTGAGCAAAGCTTCCCAAGCCAAAACTCCATTTTTGACCTCGACCAAATCGTTGTTCTTCAGTCATTTAAAGTCTAACACCTTTTATTAAAACTGATTTGTGATTATATTATTTTAAAATATAACTCTATCTAGGTTTTAATAAATGTTAGTTTTTTGAGGAAAAGTTCGGAGTTGATTATACAATATAATCTCTATGGGTATATTTCGAAATATATGGATCGCGTTATGAATATTTCTCAATAATATAATTTTGCAATGACCATGCATATTTTTCTAGATTTAAGATTAATAATTTCTGTTGTATTTCCCGTAAATAAGGAACATCTAACTTATTAAATAATGATTTTAAATAATCAATAGTTTCAAAAATATTCACAATAACTTTCCAATCATTCGCCCATGTTGTATCTTGTTCATATTCTAATACTTCCATTCTTATAATCATCTCCTATTATAAACAGTTAAAAACATACAGTCTGAGGATATTCATATTAACTTAGCTTTATAAATCTTTAGATATTAAAGGTTTTCTAAAAAAAAATAAAAAAATGAGTTAGTTTATTATCTATGAGAAATTACAACTGTTTCAGAAACACTTTGCATTATTCTATATTGATTCTTAGGGTCTCCAGAATTTTTGAGTACTCCGATAATAAGATCTAATATTAAGAATGGTGAACTCTTGAAAATGTTATTTAATGCATAACTACCTGAATTGGTAGTTTTTAATGTCACCTCATCGACAGTTCTAATATTCAAAGCCATTTTTCCTAAAGTTTGACCACTATTATAAGCCTCTAAGATCCAATGATACATGAATCCGATAGCCCAATCAAAAGGGAAACCAATAACCCACCATCCCGAAAACGGATCAAAAATATTAAACGGTACCCAAAATGCAAAGAAAA
>CP070831.1:3121533-3130580 GCA_020344955.1 Promethearchaeota archaeon
TTGGAACACAATTAATGACCCGTTATTTGGTTTTATAGAAGATCACACTAAATCAAAGAAATATGGGAGGAGGATACCTTATATTCGATTTGGTGCTCCCGTTTATGGGTTATTATTTATTTTTTGTTGGATTCCATTTGTAGATCTAAATAATCAGATCGCTTTATTTTTTAATCTCATTTTAGTTCTGTTTCTTTTTGATTCTATGTATACAATTTTAGGTCTAATAAATTATACTTTACCAGCAGAAATGGCAATAACATCAAAAGATAGAGCAAATTTAATGGTATATGGTAATTTAATAAATTCTTTCGCTAGTATCATTTCTTATATATTGCCTTTGTTAGTTTTAATAGGAAATCCCGCTCCTGAAGCCCCAATTAATTTTCTGATTGTAATGATATTTGTAGGAATTTTGTCTTCTATTATATTATTTGTGAGTAGTTTTTATTTAAAAGAAAATAAGTATACTCAAATGGAAGATACACTCCCAGTCTTAAAAGGGATTAAAGAAACTTTTAGAAACATGCCTTTTTTAATTTTTGAAGTATCAAACTTCTCATTTACTCTCGCCCAAACAATTCTCACTACTGCTATTTTTTATTACGTTCAATATGTTTTAATGGTGACCGGTATTTTCAGTGTAATTCCATTAATAATAGTATTCATTATGATATTTACGTTTTTACCGATTTTTAATAGATTAATAGGAAAATATGGAGTGAAAAAGTCCTATTTACTAGCACTTATGTTGACAGGTTCGAGCTTTTTCATAACTTTTTTTATTGGCTGGACATTGTATCTTGCCATTATTGGATTTATTTTAATAGGCATTGGAATTTCAGGATATATGATCACAAACAATCTAGTGATCGCTGATATTGTTGATTATGATGAGACAAAAACCAAAAAGCGTAGGGAAACTTCTTATTCAGGAATTAATGCTTTAATTACAAAACCTGCAATTTCATTGGGAAATTGGCTGTTTCTTTTAATAATATCTCTTTCTAGATTCGATTCAGAACAATCGACTCAGATTTTTTCTGCTCAATTGGGAATCATGGCGGGATTTTCACTTATTCCATCAATATTTTTGTTTTTGGGAGTAATAGTAATGTTTATTTATCCTTTGGATGGTCCACAATGGCTTGCTCAAAAAGCTAAATTAATTGAAATTCACCGGAAAAAAGAACTTGAATATCAAGAGCAATTAGAAAGAAAGTAAAAAGACATAAATTTTGTCGTTAATTCAGTTTATTATTATAGAAAACCTCCTATTTATTTTCTTTCTTAAAAAATAGATATTTTATAAGAGAATTCTTTAAATTCATGATGATATATCATCCTCTTAAACATTTTAAATGTAATTTTATAATAAAAAAAAGGGGTTTTTTATTTGGAAACTAAAAAATATAAACTAATAGGATTTTTTGTATTAGGATTTTTAATTTTCAGTTCAGCCACAAATGTTGCAATAGCTTCTGATGATGATTTGGATGGGATTGATGATGATTTTGAAAGTTCGAAAACACGTACATTAAATATTAATTTTGAAGAGGATAAAATCGAAATAGAATCAATTTTAAGATCAAATCTTTCTAAGAATAAAATAGAGTTTGAAATAAGGAACAATACGAATGGATTAGAAGTAGGAGTAGAGTTTACTCCTAACTATGATCCACTTACAAATTCCTCCGAAATTGAATTAGAATTCGAAATAAATTTTCAAGAAATTGTCGAATATGTTGATGTTAACCAAAATAACATTTTTGAGGAAGGCATTGACACAGAGGTGCAAACTGTTCAATTAGATGCTTTTCAATCAACACAATATTCAATTATATCAATATCACCTGAAACAGATTTACATTATTTTATTGTTAAAACTATAGATGGAATCTTTATAGCTCATATTTATATTTCTGAGGAATTTGAAATTGTTAATAATACATTGATTACTCCAAGTGAAACTAAAATCGCAATTGAAATAAATAATTTTGTCTACAATAATCCAAACTCTCGATTGGCGTTATATATTAAACTTGAATCAGAAATAGATTATGAAGAGAAGGAAACTACAGAGGATGAAGCTTTGGAATATGCTCAGAATGAAAAAGGCATATATACAACAAATCACAGCCATATTGGATTTTTTTCATGGGAAGAAAATGCTACTATTGATAGTATTTCTAAAGAGGTTTTCACAAGTGCAATAGAAACTGATGACTCAGAACCAAATGAACAAAAAACATATCTTAACTATCCAAATGGTACTTTAATATATCACGATCCTAAAATAGGGATTGAAGGTTTATCTGTACCTTCTTCTGATGGCACTACTATACCAGGATATGCTATTTTTATTTTCTTAGGAGCAGGAATGTTGGGTCTTATTATTGTTTTCTATAGAGTTAAACGAAATTACGCTAAATTTCACCAAATTAAAAATTAATCTCCTAAGAGATTAAAAATAAATATTATATTTACTGAATTTCTTTTTTATTTTTTATAATTGATTCTTTTATAAGGATTAAAAAACTCAAAAAACTGAATTAAACAATTCCAATTTTTAAATTTAAAAAATAAATAAGATTAATTAAAAAAGTTAATTTATTAAACTTTTTTTACCAGTACTGTTATAATCTTCTTTTTCTTTGATCTAATATTCCTTTTTTCCAAGTAGAAAAATGCTTTCGTGTTTTTATTTATAGATTTTTAATCAATCACTTTTAGATTATACTGGTTACCTTTAAAATTGTAAATAACTTAATTTAATAAAATTAATTAAAAAAAAAGCAATTAAATTTCTTAAAAATTGTATAGGGACATTTTTATGGTATATCGAGAACCTACAGAATTAGTCCAAGTAAAAGATCTTATTGATCAAGGCAAATTTGAGGAAGCCTTTAAAATCTTAAGTGAATTTGCGAAAAAAAAAGCTCTAAGTCTTGAAGAAAAACTCTCACATCACATTCTTATGAGCCGATTATTAGGTAGACAATGGCTTTTTAATGAATCACGCAAGTTTGCTAAGACGGCTTATCAATTGAGTTATGAATTAGGACATAGCTATCGTCTAATTGATGTTTATCTTGAAATGATTATGATTTCAAATTATGATTCAAAATTAGAAGAGGCACTAGATTTTATTGATAAAGCAGAAAATTTGTTAAAAACTTTCAATAACAAACCAAGAAAAGAAAGAACAAAAATAAAGGCTGATCTACTATGGCATAAAGCTTTGACATACTATAATATGGGTGAAAAAAATAAAGCCCTTAAATATGCGGAGCAAGCTTTAGGATTAAGGAAAGAATTAAACTCAAATATTGATATCGTTCTATCTCTTCAACAACTTGGATCATTTTACACAATGATAGGTGAATTTAATTTCGGATTAGAATATATAGAACAAGGTTTAAAACTAAGCAAAAAAATTAATTATAAACAACTAATTCCAGCGTTATATAATTGTTATGGGATCTCTTATGCTTACAAAGGTGAATTAGACCAAGCGTTAAAGTATTATGAGAAGGGTCTAGTACTGGCAAAAAAATTGAAAATGAACCATTTAATTTCCTCAATAATGAATAATATTGGTATGGTTTACCAAGAAAAAGGGTGTTTAGATGACGCACAAGAGTTGTTAGAAAAAAGCCTAGAGATAAGCGAAGATACCGCATGTGGGGAATGTAATATTTTAGATTCATTATTCCACTTATCAATTGAAAACGGTGATTTTGAAGCTGCAAGTATATATTTACAACGCTTAAGTGCTTATAAGGACAAGAGTGTGAATGCTAATGTCATTTATCGAACAGATAAAGCTGTAATGTTAAAAACCAGCTCTCGAGCTCGAAATCGTGTCAAAGCTGAAGAGATTTTTAAACAAGTTATAGAAGAGAAGCATACTAATTATGAAATGCGAATGATCGCATTAATCAATCTATGTGATTTACTCATTATAGAACTAAATAATACCTATGATCTTGAAATCCTCGATGAAATTGCTCCCTATATTACACAATTATTAAATATAACGGAAAAAAACCATTCTTACTCTTTATTAACTGAGACTTATGTATTACAAGCTAAATTAGCATTATTGACATCGGATTTTAAGGAAACAAGACGATTATTAACAAAAGCACAAGAAATTGCTGAAAAGTATGGCCTTAATCGCTTAGCTATTAAGATCTCTAATGAACATGATGAATTTCTTAAACAATTAGCTAATTGGGAGAATTTAAATAAATTAGAAGTACCCTTAAAAAAACGTTTGGAAATAGCAGGAGTAAATGAGCAGATGGGCAATATCCTTATGAAACGCGCATTAGAACCTTCAGATTTATCAGATGAAGATCCTGTTGTACTTTTAATTATTTCGGAAGGAGGAAGACCTCTGTATTCTGAGTCTTTTACTAAAGAATGGTCTTTTCAAGATTATCTTTTTGGTGGATTTTTAACTGCAATGCATACATTTAGTGATGAGATGTTTTCTGAGGGACTCGAAAGGGCTAAATTCGGTGAATATAACCTAATTATGAGATCAGTCCCGCCCTTCTTAGTATGTTATTTATTCAAAGGCAAATCTTATCTAGCCCAACAAAGATTATCATATTTTGTAAATGAATTACAGAGTGACCAAAAGGCTTGGGAAACTTTTAGAGATTTCTATCAAAGAAATAGAGAAATTCAAGCAAAAGATATTCCTTCACTTGAACCTTTAGTAAAAGATATATTTATCAATAAAGCTGTTCCATTAAATGTCTAAAATAATCGTTTTAATATATTTTTTTTAAAATAGGTTAATATTAAGACAACTGAAAGGAATATTTAGAGAAAAATTTTGAGAAAGGTACATTAAAAAATTTTGTTATCATAATATTTTTAAACTTACATACAAATATGTTAATCGTTCATTAATTTTTTAAAATGTCAGATAATCCAATTATAAAAAAAGGAAATGAATAAAAATGTATAGATTAGACAATGATGTAATATTACTTGGAGTTTCTGATGTACATATTGGAGCCTCAATACATCATCATGAAAACTTTATTAATTTTTTAAACCATGTTATTGAAGATCCGAAAAATTTGAAAGCCATTATAATCTTAGGAGACTTTTTCGATATTATTATGGAAAGCGTCAGAGATTATTGTAAAAAGATCTTGTATTCAGGAGGAAATGATGATTATATAAACCAGAAAACTAAAAATTATGAATGGATTTTTAAAAGCTTGAAAAAGTTGAAAGAAAAGGATATTAAAGTATACTTTACCCTTGGGAATCATGAAATCAAAATACTTGGAAATTTAGATAAATGGTTTTATAGAAGAAAGGAGAAATTAGTTGAAAAATTTGAAAAATGTAACTTTCAATATCTTGATTTATTTAATTTAGATCAGATTTGGCAATACTTTATT
This sequence comes from Promethearchaeota archaeon, assembly GCA_020344955.1. Classification (GTDB taxonomy): domain Archaea; phylum Asgardarchaeota; class Lokiarchaeia; order Sigyniarchaeales; family SOKP01; genus Loki-b32. The sequence continues at coordinate 3,126,963 of CP070831.1, forward strand.
TTAACTGCAGAAGAGGGCAAATGGAAGCTAGGATTTTATGATACAAAAAAAGAAATAATTAAGAAAAGGGCAGAAAACGAATATCTTTTCAAAGGCATTAATGCCCCCGACATATCATTTAATTGTTTGATGACACATGGAATTCAATTTGAAACCGTTTTACGTAAATATGGTGGAGGAATACCATGGTATTTAGGGTTGAAATCTCCAGATGCCATTAAAGAATTGGGAAATCTCCTCTGGAATGAAATGATTAAACTTAGTATTAGAACAATCGAGGCTGTATTTGATAGATGGTTAGTAGAATCCCGAAGAATTATAAGAGGACTTTTAAAAGTCACGCTGATTTCACCATTCCTGATCTTGCTCAAGATGTTTGACCGATTACTTAATATGGTTGTAAGAAAAAGAAAAAAACTAAAAAATGAGTTATATATTAGACAAGTCCAAAATAAATTTTACCCAAAATTAGTAAAAATGGGTTTTAAAGGCAAATTGAACAAAGTAATTTTTGGTCATACCCATAAAAACATCAAAAGATCTGATCTTTCTTTAAATGATAAAAAAACAAAAGAGTCGTGGAAAACAATTTTTGCCAATTCCGGCGCATGGCAACAAATAGACATACCGAGCTTAATCGAAATTAATAGCAAAGGGGAAATTAATGTTGTTGAATTAAGAGAAAAAGAATTTGTAAAATATATGCTTTAATCGTGGATTTATTTCTGAAGTTTAAACGTAAAGATAATATAAGAAAATCAGTTTTTTTAATTTTTCTTTTTACACTTGAAAATCTTTAAAGATTAAAAAACCTTAATTTCTTTAATTATGCCAGAACTTCCAGAAGTAGAAACATTCAAACGTTATTTAGATAAAACATCATTAAATCAAATTATAAAATCTATTAAAATAATAGATAATAGAGTTTTAAATGTTGACGAATTTGATCTGAAAAAATTAGTAATCAATAATAAATTTACTTCTTCTAATCGACATGGTAAATATCTTCTAGTTAATCTTGAACAAGGAATACTAATCATGCACTTTGGGATGACTGGAGATTTAGAGTATTACAATAAAAGACAAGAGGATCCTAAATACAGTAAAGTTATATTTCAATTTAGTAATGATTTTAAACTCGCCTACACCTCTCGTAGAATGTTTGGTAGATTATATATTGCGAAATCTATAGAAGAGTTTATTGAAAGTAAAAAACTTGGGCCAGATGCATTTAAAATGAGTCTTGAGGAATTTAAGGAGGCTTTAAACAGAAGGACTGCAATTCTTAAAAACGCAATGTTAAATCAGAGCTTTATTGCAGGTATAGGTAATATTTATTCAGATGAAATTTTATTTCGAGCAAAATTACATCCTAAATCTAGACTAGATGCTTTAGACGAAAAAAAAGTTAAAGACCTTTTTACTAATATAAAAGATGTTTTACAATTTGGCATCGATAAAGAAGGTGATTTAAGTTCCTATCCACAAAACTTTTTAATTCCTCATCGTAAGAAAGAAGAAAAATGCCCAATTTGTAAAAATGAGATTGTGAGTATAGATTTATCGGGAAGACGTGGATATTATTGTCCAAATTGTCAGGTAGAATAACTAATCAATAGAACTAAAAGTACTAAAATATTTTATGTTTATTTGAAATTTTTTCTATTTTAAAGAAAAAAGAGAAAAAAATAAGAAATTAATAGAATTAAGGAGATAATTATAATTTATCTACTTTTAGACCTTTCATATAGGATTAACCCAATAAAGTATACTACAAAGCTTATAATTATAATTACTATAAGGTCAATCCAAATTTGTATGTCAGTTATAGTTAAATAAGAAATTCTCCACAATGCGTCAGTAACATATTGACTTGGCATAGCATACCCAACTACTCTCAATTCCTCACCCATGTATATGAATGACCCAAACAACTGTTGTGGTACGATAAAGATAAAAGCTAAAGCACCTGCTGTGCTAGCATTTTTTGCAATAGTTGCAGTAATCAATCCAAGGCCAACCGAGCAAAATGATAGAAAGATCATAAAAATAAAAAACATTAACACTCCTACAACACTAAAATTTGGGCGCCAGCCTATGATAAGAGCAGTTATAAACATTATAGCTGTTTGGATGATTGGTATAATTGTATACGCTAATATTTGACCAATCATTACTTCACCAGAAGATATTGGAGTCGTATTCATTCTTCTTTCTACGCCTAAATCGCGGTCTCCAGTAAAAGATGAGGCAACAGTATATATTATTAGAATACCCGCGTAAGCAAACAATCCAGGAACCATTTGTGCAAAAATACTTAATTCAGGCCCCCATCCATAATTATTACTAAACGCAAGTCCTAATATTATAACAAGCAAAGCAACAAAAAATAGCGAGAAAACTATAAAAAGTGGTGTTCTTATAATTTTTTTCATTTCCATCTTAAAAACTGTGAAAATCCTTTGTCTTTTCATTATTAAATCCCCTCCAAAATCCTTCTTCCAGTAATTTTCAAAAAAACTTCCTCTAAGTTATTCACTTCGTGTTCTGCCATTAATTCTTTAGGGGGACCCAGAGTTACTAACTTTCCATAGTCAATAATTGCCACCCTATCGCAGAGGGCTTCTGCTTCTTCGATATAATGGGTTGTTAAGATAATAGTTCTATTTTGGTTTTTTACAGAACCAATAAACTCCCATGTTTTTCGTCGAACTCGAGGGTCCATTCCTACCGTCGGTTCATCTAAAAAGAGAATATTCGGCTCGTTTATTAACGCAACTAATAAATTTAACTGTCTTTTCATTCCTCCACTGTAATGTTTTGCTTTTCTCTTACTGGCTTCATATAAATCTAACAATTTTAGTAGTTCTTCCGCTCGCTCTTTTATTTTTTCTTTAGACATGAGATGCATATTACCAAAATACTCAATATTCTCTCTCCCTGTAAGAAATGGAAATACTGCCGCTTCTTGTGGGCATACACTAATTAATTCCTTAACCTCTTTAAGGTTTTTCCTTACATCATAACCTCCAATTACAGCAGTCCCTTCTGTAGGTTTTAATAAACCACATAAAATATTTATTGTAGTTGTTTTGCCAGCTCCATTAGGTCCCAAAAGCCCAAAAAGCTCGCCTTGTTTTACGTCAAATGATATTCCATCAACGGCTTTAACGTCATCAAGACCTTTTTTCCCACTAAAATGTTTCTTTAAATCAATTACTTCAATAGCGTTCGAACTATTGGATTTGAATTTTGATTCATTTATTTCTGATTTTGACATTATCTAAATACCAATTTATTTTTGATTAAAATACATATTAGTTCTGATTTTATTTATGCTTTTAATAGCTAAAAAAAAACCTAAAAATTAATTAGATTTCCTAAGCTTTATTTAGTTTTAGTTTTTGAGCTTAGCGCAATAAGTCCTCCAGATAATGTACCAAACAATATAGTAATCGCAAGGGCAATAACGAGGCCCACCATATCCCCAGGGGTGACTAATGCCCAAATTATCCATGCAACTGCTATAGATGCGCCTAATAACCAACCAATTACATCTTTACAACTAGCTTTATCTTGACTTATTGCAATAAATCCTCCGGATGCTGTACCAAACAA
>CP070831.1:3130680-3150762 GCA_020344955.1 Promethearchaeota archaeon
ACTTTCTTTTTAATGATTTTTCTAAGCATTACTGATAGTGCTGATTTAGATTTGCCTAATTCATTCGCTAGTTCTTCCAGAGAAATATTTCTAGGGATTTCAAAAAAACCGGAGGATACCGCTTTATCAAGAACATTTAATTCATCCAAAGTTAATTTATATTTTTCATCCTCAATATTATATGGAGCAATCCCGATTCTAAGTAATTCAAAGTTAATATTTTTCTCTTCAAAGAGATTTAAGAGTTGATCTATCCGGTCGCGACTTGAAATTAACCTCCAATAAGCAAAACCATCTTCCACTCTTACTGGGAAATCCACAAGTACTCCACATTTTATTATAGCATACAATAAATACGGATCTTTTGTTTTTATGTTAAATTTAACTTGATTCTCTCCCCGTTCTAAAACACTTAGATCAAAAACAGAAGGATGATGACGAATTTCTTTTATTATAGAATCTATTTTATAATGCATTATCTCAATTACACTATTACCAATAGACTTTTCAAGATCATAGGGAAGAAAATGTGAAATCTCCAATTTTATATCAGGAAAGTTTTTAAAAATTTCAGAAATCCAGAGTTGCTCCGGAAATTTAATTTTAATTCTCGCTAAACTTGGTTTACTCGAAGCCATCTTGAAATATTAATTTTTCAGATTTAAAAACCTTTTTTTTATACATTAATGATTAATTATTAATAAAAACAAGTAAAATGCAATATTATGGTAGAAAAAAAGAATCTATTACTTGGAATTTGTGGAAGCCCCAGAAAACAGGGAACAGAATATGCAATTCAATATGCTTTAAAATATGCCGCTGATAAATATGGATTTGATACAGAGTTTTGGACTGTGAGAAATAAACAGATTAATTTCTGCATTCACTGTGATTATTGTATTCGAGAGAAAAAAGGTTGTGTCAATAAAGATGATATGGAAGACCTTTATATCAAGTTGGAGCAAGCAAAATATCTTCTCTTTGGCACTCCAATATTCCAAGGTAATGTATCAGGCCAACTTAAGACAGTAATGGATCGTTGTCGTGCTTTAATTGCTAAAGATTCCAATGTTTTCAAGAGTAAAATTGGAATTGCATTAGCTGTTGGTGGAGACCGAAATGGAGGTCAAGAGATTGCTATCAGAACAATCCTTGATTTTTTTCTACAGAATCATGTTTTAACTGTCTCAGGAGGAGCATTTGGAGCCAATTTAGGTGCAAGTTTATGGAGCAAGGATTTGGGAAAAGAAGGTATCGAAAATGATGAAGAGGGACTAAGAACAATCAGAAAAATAATAAAAAGAATAGCAGATTTCAAGTAATTATTTGTCAAGAAATTGAAACTATTATGATAAAAAATCATAATAATTAAGATTAAGCAAATTTTATAATAAAGCAAATTTAATTTACTACTAATTTAAAAAATGTTGAAAGATCCGCATAAGCAATATAGAAAATCAATAATTATATCCTTATTACTTCTAGGTATTGGAATTGGTCAATTATTCATCGTTATTTCAGGGCGTTCATGGTTGGTTTGGTCTTATAATGGAAATTCTGGTTTCGAAGGTGAAGAAACCGTATCTGTTCCTCAAAGCTATTTACTCCCTAATAGATACCTTATTATTGTCAGTGGGATATTTCCTCTGCTATATCTGGATCCTCTTGTTGGGAATATTACATTGACACGTATAGATGGAGGAGAACAACTTTTCTTAGATTATAGAATTGTTGGTTTTTGGGTAGATGATGGTGTAAAAACTGAAGCTTGGTCAGTAATTTTAACGGCAGGAAGATATAATATTTCTTGGTCGAATACTAATGATCATGATGGTAAATCATTTAATTATATAATTACTACTCATGGGCTTTTTAATTGGTTTTTTGAAGATGATAGGTATCCTTTTACAGCTGAAAGTGTTGCATTATTTATTTCAATTATTCTATTAGTTTTTTTCGTAGGATACTCTATTAGGAAATATCAGGAAGGAAAACGGGATTTATCATACTATAAAGCATAGTATATAGAATTTAGCTAGATAAAGAATTAACCAAGAAGACAAGAAAAAATTTAAAAATAAAAAAAATCATTTAACTCCAAATAATTTTTTTGCATCTTTTTCTCTAAGACCAGAGATTCCCCAGAGTTCCTTAAACCAATATTTTCCTTTATGTATTACGACTGGGGTGTTCACAATACATCCATCAGCGTCGCAAAATGTTTTTAGAAAATTATCATCATGTAATAGCTCGTGCACGAATTCCTCATCATTTATATCTCTCTCTATGTATCGAACGTCATTCTCTTTTAACCATTCTTTCAATTCATGGCAACGGTGGCAATCTTCTTTTGTAATTACGATTGGTGTTTTTGATTCCATATTAAAAAGATAGATATGAATTATAAAAAAATTTTATCTTCTAATTTATAAATGCTGAAATGTTAAATTAGTGATTCAATAAATTTTTAGATAAATAAACTATAATTTTTTACAAATTTTCACTTTTCCTTTTACCTAATTTTCAGTAATTCTTAATAAATTATTATGATCAGATTCATATGTTGTAGTCTTATTTTTATCTTAGGATGGATCAAAAAACTCGAAATGAAGCATTTAATAATTATATCAGAACTCTATTTGACAGTGATGATTGGAAAGACCGCGCAATCGCGGCTCAAAATATTGGAAAATTAAAAGAAGCTAGGGCTACAAATATCTTAGCTAGAGCTTTAAAATCTGAAAATGATAGAGTAGTTATTAATCAAATAATTGAGGCTCTGGGTGAGATTAGAGACCCAAAAGCTACAATAATAATTATTGATATCTTACAAGAGGAGGTAAAAAAACCTGAAGTAGATCAAGATAAAACGAGATTATTCATAATTATAGAGAGTCTTATGAAAATTGGAGATAAGAGAGCTCTTAAACATTTAGGTGTTTTATTAGACTCATGTCATAATGATATTAGAAAACTCACTGAGGAAGCTTTTGAGTGTATCGATCCTGAATGGAAACTTAATGTTAAATCTATTTAATTCGAATAACTTTTTTAAAAATGAGGAAAATATAAAATTATGTCTGAAATTATTGAAAAATTAGCAAAAACTGTTGAGGGTTCAAATAAAAGTAGAAATGTAACCATACTAACTTTATCTACATGTATGTGGTGCAAAAAATGTAAAGCTTGGTTAAAGGATCGTGATGTAAAATACAAATATGTTGATGTAGATAAAATTGAGTTCGAAGATAAATCAAAAATATTAGCGTACTTACGAGAAAAGTATCAATCAAGAATCTCCTATCCCTTTATGATATGTGATGATGAGTTTGTTGTCGGTTATAATCCAGGTAAATATGAGGAATTAATGAAATCTGGAGGTAATTAAAATGAATATGGAAACAAAGGAAGGGATGACTGAATATGTTGAACAAGTAAGCGAAAAAAACGACTGGATTTTAAATATGGATAGCAATACCTTTAACGATTTGATTGATGGTTTAGTGGATAATAAGATAAATTTAGGATACCAGTCTTGTCCTTGTCGTTTAGCATCAGGTAAAAGAGAATTAGATAGGGATTTGATTTGCCCATGTGACTACGCTCCTCTTGACGTAAAAGAATATGGTGCTTGTTATTGCAATTTATATATGCGTAAAGATTTTTATGAAACAATTAAGAAAGACTACATAGTTGTTCCTGAAAGAAGACCTATTGAAAAAGAAAAGGCAATTTCTGAATATTTTAATGAGTAATTTTTTTTTTTTCAAGATCTATTAATTCCATTGTTTTTTTGACAAAAGTTTGATACCTAAAGTCAATTTTTTATAAATAAAATCCTTAAATATTACATTATCTCTTTATTTATTATGCCAGAAAAAGAAATGACTAATGACGAATTAGAAGACGAGCTTGATAAAGCATTTAAAGAAAGCGAAAGATTAAGAGATCATTGCGGATCACCTTTACCAAGTAATAAAGAAGTCGGAGTTCAAAGAACAGATGTAAAACTTAAAAAAAAATAACATTTTTCTTTTTTCTAATTTTTTTGAAAAAGTATTTAAAAACTTATTTTTATAAGAAATACTAAACCAATGTGAACAATCTTATGGTCAAAGAGAGAATAAAAGGAAGGAAAAACTATCCTACCGATGAAATTGATTCAATTAACTTTCTAAGCGATGAAAAAGTAAAAGAATTTATGGATAAAAAAGATAAAATCAAATTTACTTCAGATGATTTTAATAAACTCTATAATTGTGTTCACTGTGGTGAATGTGAGACTGAATTTGAGCGGATTTCATTGAAAGAGAAATATGTTAATGATGGAAATACATTTGAAGAAATCAATGAGATGCGTGAATATTTTGATAAATATAGATCACCCTATCCCTCTAATAAAATGAGAATAAAAAGAATAGAAGGTATTTCAAGTGATTCTGATACACTTTTTTTTATGGGTTGTCTTTCTACAATAAGAATTCCTCAGTATACGCACCATGCTCTTCAATATTTAATCCAACAAGAGATTAATTTCACTATTTTAGACACAGAAATCTGTTGTGGATGGCATTTAAAGATTAATGGATTGAAAAAGGAATATGAAATATGTTTAAATGAGAATAGAGAAATATTTAATTCGAGAAAATTTAAGGAGATTATTTGTTTATGTCCTGCTTGTTATTATCTTTTCAAAAATGAAATGAAAGGGTTAAACGCTGAAGTTAAATATATTTCTGATTTTTTAAAACCTTCTATTGGACATAAAACAGGAAAAGTAGGAATTCAGCATTTGTGCCAATTAATGAATAGAGGTAAAGAAGGCGTAGAGGAGCTTATTGGTAATATTCTTAAAAAAAGGGGATATAATGTTGTTGATATACCGCATTGGTGTTGTGGTGGTGGATCAGGATGGATGGGAAGAACTGATGTAATAGAAGGAATTGCTCGTAAGAGAATGTCTGATTTTGATAGAGAAGATCTTGATTATGTTACAACATATTGTCCTTCATGTTGGTGGATTCTCCGTAGATTCAGTAAAAAATGCAAAATTCATCCAAAAGCAGTTGATTTGTTTGAATTATTATTATAATTCATGTTAAAAAATCAGCATTAGAGTTCCTTGAACATATAAGTTTTAAAGAGCTTCCGGAATTTCTACTACAAAATTACTACCTTGGCTATAATCATTATCTATACGATTTTCAACCCATATTTTACCATTATAGCTTTCAATAATCTTTTTTACAAGAGAGAGACCAATTCCCAAACCTCTGACACGTTTGTCTTTTTTATATCCTTTTTGAAATATTGACTCTTTGTTCTCATCAAGAATGCCAATCCCATTATCCTTAAAATCCATTTTGATATAATTATTTTTACCATCAGAGGTTCTACAAATATCAATTTGTACAGTAATAGGTTGATTTTGATTATATTTTATTGCATTATGTAAGATATTTTCGTATACATCTAATAGAAATTCATTAGCTTTTACAGATGCCGTAGTAATTTTTTTATCAATTTTTATTTCTAATTCCTTTTCTTGTGCACTTTTGTAAGTAAATTGAACTGCCTCGTCTAAAACTTCATAAACATCTACTTTTTGTAATGAAATTTCTGATTCTTCAAGTTTAGAAAGCTTCTGTACATTATTTATTAGCTTTACCCCCCTATCAATTTGGTTATCAATAATTTGAAAAAATTCTTCCAAATTATCTAAATTATCCGAATTAGATTTTAGTAAGGAGATTAATTCTGCTGAGGATCTTATATTATGAAAAATATTATTAATATCATGTGTAAAAATATCTTTAAACAATTCTGCTCTTTCATAAGCCTCTCGATATCGTTTCTCTGAGAGTCTCAATTCTTGTTCAGCATGTTGATGTTCAGTAATATCTTTAAAACTCCATACACGTCCAACTTTTTCGCCATCTTGGACCAAAGGACAAGAGTATTGTTCAAAAATTCGTCCATCATTAAAAAAAATCATATCGTAAGCATCTTTTGATGTCTTTTCAAGATTAGTTAATTTTAATAAAAATACATCTGGGTTTTTAAGCTGATTAAGCATATAGTCTAAAACTTCATTGAAATCCTTCTGATCAACTATTTTCTCTGGTATACGCCACATATATATAAATCTTTCATTCAAATGTGTACTAACGCCATTATTATCAATAGCGATAATACCATCAGCAGTGGCTTCGAAAGTTGCACGTAATAATTCTTGATTTTCTCTTAAGGCTTTTTCTGCATTTAACCGTTCAATAGTATCTCCCAAAGTTTGACCAAATATTCGCAAAATTACGAAATCTTTTCCTTTCCATTGAACTTTTTCCCTTATTTTACTAAAACAAACAAATCCATTTATTGACCCCCCAATATATATAGGGAAAGCTAGAAATGATTGAATATTTTGTATTGTCATAAATTTCTCTACTGATTGAGCTCCATTTGGTAAGGTAGAAACATCTCGAATATTTACAAAACTAATTTTCTCTACTTGGGCAATCCACCAGGATATTATCCCAATATCTACTTTCTGAAGAATAGTTTGCTGAGGATTAATCCCTTCTGCACACCATTCATGGGTGTTTTGAAAGAATTTACTATTTTCATCAAAAAGAAATAAACTAACGCGATCTGCCTTCGATAATTGTCCCATATCCTCAAAGGATGATTTTATTGCTTCATCAAGATTAACTTTTCCTACAAATCGGGAAGAAATACTTGAAATTACTTTTTCAAAATTCAATCGGCTTTCAAGCGACATTAAAATACTCCTCAATTAATCGAATGAAAGATTAATTGTTTTCTGTGCTAACCTTAATTAGATGAAGCTAAATCTGCAAATAAGATAAATTAAATATTTTTAAATTTATTGAAAGGTAAAAGATACGTTACCAAGGGTAATTTTAGTTCATAAATATGAATTTTTCTTGATTTAATTTAAAAAATTTAATAAATTTAGAAGTTCTTTTATATTTGATTAATTTGGACCAAATTAATGATGAGATTGGAAAAGAAAGCAAAAAGAAATATAAGAAATTCACTTTAAGAGAATTTGGTGGAGCTTTTGGAGATTGGGGAACTCTGATCCCTTTTATAATTGGTTATGTATCGATAGTAGGTTTAAAGCCTGCAGGAATCTTTCTTACATTAGGAATCACAAATATAATTTTAGGTTTAAAATTCAACCTTCCACTTCCTGTACAACCACAAAAAACGATAGGGACTGTGGCAATATCTAAAGCTTGGGATTCAAATATGGTTATTTCTACTGGATTTGGAACAGGGGTTGTTTGGTTTGTTCTTGGATTCTCAAAAAAACTTAATAAAATTGTAAGTAAAGTGCCAATTATTGCAGTAAGAGGAATCCAACTAGGTTTAGCTCTAATTTTAGGGTGGACTGGAATAATTTTGTTTAGTGATAATTTCTTACTTGGTTTTATATCAATTTTAATAATTCTAATTTTAATAAAGAATAAACCAATCCCATCTGCAATTATTCTCACATTTAGCGGGATCTTAATTCTTTTTTTTACAGGGAAAATAAGTATAACAGATTTAGAATTTGGACTTCCAATACTAGCATTTCAACTCCCAACTTGGGAAAATTTCTTACTTGGTATGTTATATGCAGGAATTGCACAATTATTTTTAACTTTAACAAATGTAATGATTGCTACTGTTGTTTTAATTAAAGAACTTTTTCCAGAGAGAAAAGAGATTGATGCTAATGCTTTAGCTTTTAATATGGGAGCAATGAATTTAATTAATCCCTTTTTAGTTGGGATGCCTTTATGTCATGGATCTGGAGGATTGATGGCCCAGTACGCCTTTGGAGCTAGAACCGGAGGTTCAATGATATTAGAGGGGCTGATGGAGCTGATTCTTGGTCTATTTTTTTCTGAAACATTATTTAAAGTTTTCAACAGATTTCCTATGGCTATTTTAGGTGCTATGCTTATTTATACTGCCTTTTTATTAGGCAAAATAGCATTCAAAGATTTCGATCTTAAAATTTTTCCCATAATACTAGTTTCAGCAATAACTTGCTATTTTCTTAACATAGCAGTCGGTTTTGTAATTGGGTTGATATTGTATTTTATTTTTAGAAAAAAAATTGAGGATATTGAATATTAGTTCACTATTCTGTCTTTTGAATTATTAGTGTATTTCTATTCAATTTTATTCTAATACAAATCGTTGGTCATTTTTGTTATAATTTAAATGAAAAATTCTTTTAAGTATGAAAGCAAATATTCATAATAGATTTAATTAATGGGTGATTTTATGTTATTTTCAGAAAACGAAATGGATAATATTAAAAGAGAAATGGGTAAATTAAAGAATAATATAGTTCTAAAGTTATTTACTGATTTCAAAACTCAAGCAGATGGAACGAAAATACGAAAATGTATGGCTTGTGAGGGAACTTATGAGTTGCTAAAGACATTAGAAAATCTTTCCAATGGAAAATTAAAGATAGAAGAAATTTCAACAGAAGAAAACGAAGAATTGGCAATAAAATTTAAAGTTAATAAGATTCCGGCTATATTATTTGTTGACGAAAATGACAAGGAAATAATTCGATATTTAGCTCACCCAACAGGATCTGAATTTATACCATTTCTTAATAGTATACAATATTTTTCTGGAGTAAGACCGTATTATACAGATCAAATTCTTACTCATCTGAAAAAGATATCAAAATCAAACATGAAAATTTTCATAACTCCAACCTGTCCCTATTGCCCTGCAACAGTACCAGTTTTAACTTTATTCGCTTTGGTTTCAAAAGGAAAGATTTCAGCAGAAATAATTGACATTAATTTAAATCCAGACCTTGGTATGAAATACGACGTTCAAGGTGTTCCTATGACAGTAATAAATGAAAAAGAAGTTATTCACGGAATGTTTTCCCCTCAAGATTTACTCGATAAACTTGTTGGTTCAAAAGATCGGGATTTTGGAGGAATGTACGCATAATAGGCCAAAGAGGATTGTAGATCATGTCCCAAGATGATAAATATAGAGAAATAATTAGGAGAGAAATGACGAAATTAAAGAAACCAGTTAAATTAAAAGTTTTTACTTGTAAAGAAAAACAGCCACCAGGTAGTCAAATAAGAGAATGTATGGACTGCAATCAGTTTATGGCATTATTGAGGATCTATGAAGAAAATTCGAATGGAATGTTATCAATTGAGGAATTATGTATTGATGATAATCCAGAGTTCGCTAAAAGTTATGATATATCAAGAGTACCTACAATTTTATTCATTGATGAGAATGGAAGAGAAATTATACGATATTTAGCGGCACCCCAAGGAGGAGAAATTCAACCATTTATTCAAGCAATTTTTGCTTTTGCTGGTGCACCCAATTACTATGAAGCAACCATAAAACAAAATATGGATCGAATTAAACCTTCCACAATAAAGGTGATGATAACAGAAACTTGCCCTTATTGTCCTCAAGTTTGCACAATAGCTAATAATTTCGCAATAGCATCTAATGGTAAAATTAGAACAGTTATTATCGATATTATTGCAAATCCTGATATCGGCCAATATTATGATACAGCTGGAGTTCCTTATACCATAATAAATGATCAAAAAACGTTAGTTGGAATGGTTGGACCAAATGAAATATTAAGAGCTTTAATCGGAGGGAATATTCGCGCTCAATATTAATTATAGTGAATTATAAAATTCTATTTAATTACGTGATAGAGGAGATAAAAATACCAGCCTCATATGTATTTAAAAAAATGATACGTGAGGAGATGAAGAAACTTACCAAACCAGTTAAACTAACTATTTTTACAGACAAAAATCGAGACTACCAAAATTATGAGTATACAATGTCAATATTAAACCTCTATGAAGAGAATTCTAATGGAATGCTAAAATTTGAAGAATTTAATATCGGAAACAATCCAGACTTAGAAGAAAGATACAAAATTGAACGAGCTCCCACAATCTTATTCATCGACAATGAAGGTAATGAACTTATCCGTTATTTAGCAGCACCTCAAGGTAGTGAAATTCAACCATTCATTCAGGCTTTATTAATATTCGCTGGAGCTTCGAATTATTATGAATCTGTTATTCAAAAAAATCTTAATAGAATAGTTTCTTCAACAATTAAAGTGATGATAACTAATTCATGTGCTTACTGTCCTCAGATGGTAAGTATTGCTTCACAATTTGCACTTGCGGCGAAAGGGAAAATTAAAGTTGTTATAATAGATATAATGGAAAATCCTGACATTGGAGAATTATATGACACTTCCAGCGTTCCTTATACAATTATTAATGAAAAGGAGCCATTAGTTGGTTGTTATGGCCCAGATGAAATTCTAAAGGAACTTATTGGAGAGAATCTAATATTTTAATAGATTAGAATATTAATTAGTATCAAAAATAAAATAAACCAAGGTAAGTAAAAGATGTTTAATATCGATATGGACTCATTTGATTTGGAAAAGACATTTGACTTAATCGTGTTAGGTGGCGGACCAACAGCAATTGGATGCGCAATTTACGCTGCTCGATTTGCTATGGATGTGTTAGTTGTTGGTAAAACTTTTGGAGGTTTAATCGCGACTACTCATCTTGTTGAGAATTATCCTGGAATTACTTCAGTAAGTGGTCAAGGCTTAATCGATATGTTTAAGGATCATATGGACTCACTTAATATTCCCTATATAACAGATGAGATACGGAGTATTGATAAGGTAGATGATCACTTCGAACTCAACTCATTCTTTCAAAAATTTAAAGCATTTTCAATTTGTATAGCGACTGGCTCAGAAAGTAGGAAATTAGGCATTCCTGGTGAAGATAATTTTGCTGGAAGGGGTGTTTCATATTGTGCGACTTGTGATGGGCCGTTTTATAAGGATAAAATTGTTTGTGTGATTGGGGGGAGTGACTCTGCGGCAAAAGAAGCATTATTTTTAGCTCAAAATACCAAAAGGGTTTATATTATCTATAGAGGAGATGAAATTAGAGCAGAACCTATCAATAAGAAACGTGTTTATGAAAATAATAAAATCGAAATAATTTATAAAACAAAAATAGTAGAGATTAAAGGGGAAAATACAGTAAAATCTGTGATATTTGATAATGGAAAAGAATTTGAAGTTGATGGTGTTTTTATTGAGATTGGATCAATTCCTAATTCTAATTTAGCTAAACAAATTGGTGTAGAAACTAATGAAAAAGGTGAAATTAAAATAAATCGCAAATCAGAAACAAATATTCCAGGTATTTTCGCTGCGGGAGATGTAGCTGATGCTCCGTTTAAGCAAGCTATAACTGGAGTCTCAGAAGGTGTTATTGCGGCTTATTCTGCTTTTGACTATGTCAAAGAAATGAATATAGAATATTAATATATTTTTTTTTTAATTCTGACTTTTTTATCATAAAAAAAAAAAAAAGGATTATTCGATTTCAATCTCAATACTATGGAACTCGGGCTCTTTGAAGGGTACTTCAATCTTTAAAAGTCCGTTTTTATAAATTGCTTTTGCTTCTTCTGGTTTTATTGGACAACAAACACTATAAGATCCTATATATATAGTATCTTCAGTTTCTCCTTTAATGAAAAAGCTATCGTCATGCATTTTAAGCTTAATTGTATTCTTTTCTACTCCGGGTAATTGTATCTCAATCTTATAAGTATTATCTTCGTCATCAGCCCAAGAGCACACCTCTGGTGACATTAAAAATTTTTCAGCTTCTTTTACTTCAGTCATGTTCTACACCTTAAATATAAAAAATATTTGTTTATTTCTAATTAACTGCAACTTAAAGAGCTGATATAAAAGTTCCTTTTATAGATTATGAGAAAAAGATAACTTCTTCCTTAATAACTAAATTAATAATTATAATTATTTTTAAATTATAGAGATCTATTAAGGATTGATTCGTAGGATATCTTTTTGAGGTTTAATTAAATACGATCTAGTTGTTAAAATTTTTGATATAATTTCCCAATAGCGCTTTATTTCCCATTCTTGGTTATATTTTATTTTTTCAGAGATCTCTTTTAAAACTTGCTTAATTTTTAGTGAATTAAAATAATTTAAAAATGGTGCGATTACAGATAACATGTATTGCTTTTCTCCAAATCTTTCATTTTTATCAGGTAAAGAATCAAAATAGACATAACCTTGTTTTTTAATATTTTCAATATTAAGTAAAATACCTTCAGCTTTAGTTATTTTATCATGTCCATAGATAGAAGTTGCGGCATTGAATAACTGTTTACCAATAGTGTTTATAGAAATAGTACAATCTTTATCAGAAGGATAACTTTTTTTTAAAATTGGACCTGCAACATCATCCCAATACACTAATAATAAACATAAATTTGGATGTTCTTTATCAAAAATTGAAGGTCCTATTTTGAAATTTAAAGATAAGAGTAGTTGCTTAATTTCTTTATCAATTAGATTGGACTTCATATTTCGAGTTATCTTACCAGATATAGATGCAAGTAAATCTTCTTTTCTAAATGGTTTTGTAATATAATCATCTACTCCTAACATTTTTCCCAACCGAATATCTTCTGGTGTTGATTTTGCTGTAAGAAATAAAAATGGAATATGATTCCATTGAGGATGTGAGGATAAAGAGGAAAAAAAGTCATACCCATTCATTTCTGGCATCATTATATCACTTATTATTAAATCAGGGACTTTTTTGATAGATGACAAGAGTTCGATTGCTTTTTTTCCACTATTAGCAATTTCTACCTCATAATTATTTTCCTCAAGCATGAGTTTTAAATTGAATAGAATATCCTCATTATCATCAACAATTATCAATAGTGGTTTTGATTCTGACATTAGATTTTCAAAATAGTATTGATATATATAATATTTAAAATTTATTACAATTACTCAACGTATGGTAGAAACACATAAATTGTTGTTCCTACATCTAATTCACTCTCTACGAAGATATGTCCTCTATGGGACTCTACTAGATCTTTTGCAATCGTTAATCCTAATCCCGTTCCAGAAATTTCATTTACATTGCTAGCTCGGAAAAATCGTTCAAAAACATGAGGCAAATCTTCTTTTGATATCCCACGGCCATAATCTTTAAATTTAAAGAGAACTCCTGAACTCTTATTTAAATTATATTTACCTTGATAATATTCAATTGCAGAAATCTCTACTTTTGAATCCTTTGATGAATATTTTATAGCATTATCAATAATAATTCGGAAAATTTGATCAATTCTTTTTGGATCTCCTCTTAAATGAATATGGTTACCCACATCGATTTCAAAATTAATATTTTTTTCCATACCTATTGGTTCCATGAGAAATAAGACTTCAGTAATAATCTCTAAAGGATTATATTCTTCCCATTCTAATTCTAATCGTTGTTCATCTATTCTCGAAAAAAGTAAAATATCCTCACTCAATTTATTAAGCAAATTGACATTTCTAGAGATACCATCTAATAATTTTTCCTCTAAATCGTCGGTTAGGTTAGCTTTATGTTTAGAAAAATATTCTAAAGACATTAATAGTACTGTAATTGGAGTTCTCAATTCATGTGAAACGGTAGATATTAATTGAGATAATTTTTCTTCAGCTTTTTTCCTTTCTGTTATATCTATTCCATAAACATTTACATAATCTGCATTTTCTACAGGGGTTACAACCAATGTGAAAGTTCGTCCATTTAAATTTGCATCTAATTCTTGGATATTCTTATTTATTATGGAATTTGTGATTGGCTCTTTTAATATCTCTGGAACTGCTCCACCTTCAGTTATATTAAACAAATTTTTTCCAATTTTGTTTGTGTAGATTATTTTTTTATCATCCACCCTCAATACAGGATTCGGATTTTCAGAAGGAAACTTTGATAAGTTTTGTATTTTTTCTTCCGCTTTCTTTTTTTCGGTAATATCTCGAGCAATTGTGGAAGCTCCAATGATTTTATTGTTTATGTCTTTGATTGGTGAAATTGTAAGAGAGACATTTGCTTTTGTTCCATCTTTTCTCATTCTTTCAGTTTCAAAACCTTCAATTTTTTCTCCATTTTTTATTCTATTTAAAAATTCAAAGATCTCTTCTTTAAGGTTAGGGGGTGACAAAAGTTCTATTGACTTGCCTATCATTTCTTCAGCAGTATAATAATAAATTTTCTCAGCAGCTTTATTCCAACTAGTAATTGTTCCTTCTAATGTCTTACCTATTATTGCATCCTCTGAAGATTCAACTATAGAGGCTAATCTCGTTCTTAATTCTTGTGCTTTCTTTTGCTCTGTTACATCTCGAAAGATCGATTGGAAATAATTCTTTTCAGATATTCTTATTACTTTTGCAGTTACAAAAATATCTTTAATTTCACCATTTTTAGTGCGAAATTTTGTCTCAAAATTTTCAAATCCCTCCTTTAATACCTTTTCCATATGAGCTCTTGTCTCTGAAGGACTTTCATTAACATCATAGTCATTAATTTTTAATTTTTCAAATTCTTTACGTGAATAGCCTAATAATTTACATATAGCCTCATTAAACTCGGATACTTTTAAACTATCAAATTCAAAAATTACAATTCCATCAGGAGATTCTTCAAAAGCAGTATGATAACGATCTTCGGCTTCTTTAATTTTTCGAAATAATAAATTAAAAGGTTCTTCAATGCCAATTTGGATGATAGATTTGAATAAAAGATAAAATGAGATTACTTTAAAGATATGACCAAAAAAATTTGATATGTCATAGACTCCTATATAAAAGGTGAATTCTAATTCTGCTATTATTGTGGCTATAATTGAACTAATAATAAGAATAAAAACTTTTTTATCAAATTCGTCTCTATTCTTAATTAGGATTAAAAGACAAGCAAAAAATATGAGATCTATAATATATTCGCTTATTATTTTAAAAGGAGTTAGACCAAAACCCTCAATATAACAAACTGGAAAAAATTCAGCAAATATTAAAAATAAAAGGCCAACCACGGCAATTAAGTTAATTAGTAATAAATATTTTGGTTTTATTGATTTTTTAATTAAAAGCGATGCAGCTAAATATGAACCCGCTTGAAGATATCTTGCTGCAATCCATAAGGATGTAGCTAAGTTTGCGTTATAATTTAAGAAAATGTTCATTCCTGGGTAAGCAAGTGTATGTATTAAGTCAATAACTGCTATAAAAGCAGAAGATATCCCAATTACAAGGAAAAAAGGAGTTTTCATATATTTGCGTGAGGTCCAACCAACTAAAAACACACCTCCCGCAATAATTATGCTGAAAAGCTCAACAATACTATGGAATAATAAATAACTATAGATGCTAGAAAAAGATATAAAAATCAAGGTAATAGAAATAAATAGAATTTCTTTAATATCTAGATTTATTCTTTCTAACCTTTTATTGGTATGTTCAGTTAACATTTTTCAAAAATTATTAATTAAGAAATTTTATTTTTTGATCCAATTAAATAATAACAAAAAATCTAGATTTAAAAATAATCTATGTGATTTTTGTTTTCTCAAAGATCGCATATATCGTTGTTTTATTTATTGAATATATAAATTTTGGTGGGAAAGTTTCTTTGACTTTTAAAATAAAATTATTGATAACTAAATCGTTTAATTCATTATTAAATACCAAATCTGGGTCAAATTTATGCAAGAACACTGAAAACTCAATATTTTTCGATTCTTTTATTGAACTTATTACTCTTTTCAGATATTCAAGTGCGAGATCATAGCGTTTAGGGTCTTGAATATCAATAACATATATAAATTTATTAGTTCCCTTTACAAATTTTTTAAAGTCTCTAAAATAGTCGTCTAGATATGCTTTTTGGCCACCAAGATCCCAAATTGCATACTTTGAATTTAATGCTTCAATTTGCTGCACATCATGACCTTTCGTAGGCATTGGATTATTAAAGGCAGAAATACCCTTGATACCCTTTAAACAGTTCAATATTGATGTTTTCCCACTATTATCTAATCCTATAAGCACAATCTTTATTGATTCTTCGGCTGGACTATCTTCTCTTGATGATTTCATATTTTTTTAGGTAGTTTAATATAAAAATATTCTTTAAAATCTAAGATAAGGTATCATATATATCAACATCTCTTAAATCTTTAAGTTTCTCAGTGTTAATATTTGCTACTGTTGAATTTATATTGGAAAGAAGAGTAAAGATATCATTATTTTTTATTTTATAGTACTTTACGTTGTCTTTTTTTTCAAAATCTATTAGATTATTATCAACGAGCATCTTCAAATGTTTAGATATCGTTGATTGAGATCGCCTCGGTTTCAATTCAGCTTGGAGATCTGATGCATTTTTCTCGTTATATTTTAATTGATCTAAGATTTCCAATCTTGTTGGATCTGCTAATACTTTTAAAAACTCAATAGTGTATTTTCTTAATTCGCTCATTGATTTATTAGAATATTCTTTTTACTAGTTTTTAAAGCTTGTTTTAATGGATTATTAATGTTTTTATAATAATATAAGTGACACAAAGGTTTAAATATGATGATATCGTAATATTTATATATCGTGGTATCGCGATGGCTGAATATTCTTATATCGATTGTGTTTTAATATAAATTAATAAGGGAAAAGTAAATGATAAGCGAAAAAATAGGAATTGATGATATTGACTGCAGAATAATGGATTTAATTCAGAGAGAGCCAAGTCTTACGCATACTGAAATTGCAGAACATGTGAATCGTAGTCAACCAACAGTAGGTATGCGTATTAGGAAGCTTGAAAAATTGGGTGTTTTGAAATACCAGGCAGGGATAAATATTCGAGTTGCGGATCTCTCTTTTGCTAGAATTGAACTTCAAACAAAAAATCCAAAAAAAATTATTAAAATCGTTAAAAATTGTCCTTTCATGTTAAATGCTTTTCGTCTAAGTGGTGATTCTAATATAAGTGTTTTGATAGTTGGTTTAAATTTTAAAGATCTTGATAAAATCGTAAATATGCATTTTCGAAATGATCCTGATGTTCCTAATGTCCATATTGATGTTATCTCTGAAGTTGTCAATGATTTTGTTTTACCAATAGACCTAAATCTTAAATTTGGCGAATATCCGTTAGGGCAAGATTGCTGTAAAAAATGTAACTGTATATCATAATTTTTTTAAATATATATTTTTTAATCTATTACGAGGGCTTTCAATTTGCATGCGGTAGTGCAAATGTGGCATTTAACACACCTATCTTCACGCTCTTCCAGCACTATACATTTCGGAGTAGAATATTTATTAATAACCTTATAGATTCCTCTAAAACATGCTTCTTCACAAGAAAATTCTGAACATTGCTTACATTTAGAGGTATCTATATGATGAAATTTATAATTTTCGATCATAAATCGATCGCCTGCTTTACTCATAATAATTATTCCTTGACTATTTTACGCATATACATGAAAATAACATAAACTAATTTTTTATAAGTTCATCCTAATATTTTATAAATTTCAAAAATTATTACATAATTAGAAATAAACTATTAATGAAAATATTATGATATCAGATAAATTAAAGCTTGATGATATTGATAGACAAATAATTTCTCTTGTTCAAGAAGATCCAAACCTTACCCACACAGAGATCGCTACAAAAATAAATCGTAGTCAACCAACAGTTGGCATGCGAATTAAAAAGCTTGAAAAAAACGGAATTTTACAATTTCAACCAGGAATAAACTTTAAGAAGGTAGATTTGCAACTAGCTACAGTTGAATTGAAAACTAGAAATCCAGATGAGATTATGGATATGGCAGCCCATTGTCCTTTTATGCTGAATGCATTTAGATTATCAGGTGAACATAACATCTGCATCTTGCTAGCAAGTTCTAAACTTCAAAAACTTGATAATATTGTGAATTATCATTTTAGGAATAACCCTGAGATATCAAATGTCTCTATGGAATTAGTCACTGATATCGCAAAAGATTTCATCTTACCAATTGACTTTGATTCCGAGGAACATGACCCAACTTTAGAGAATGGATGCGGAGAGGCTTGTAAATACAGAATTGCTAAAGCTAAGGGTCTTGTGAAAGCTGCTGATAATTAAAATGGTATAAATTGGCAATATCAAATAATTCTAACTCTTTTTCATAAATTTGTGAAAAAAAAGTAGGAAAGATTTATTTATTATTCATCTTCTTGACTAAATTTGAACTTTGGCAGATCTTCAGCCATATTACAGCCTGGTCCACAATATCTTCCATCAAAATTCTCGATCTGAAAATCTATAGGAACAACAAAATCATGAATACTCTCTATTAAAATATTTGTTTTAACATTAATTACATTTTTGTCTCTTCTAAAGCACAAATCAACTAATTTTTCTATCGTTTGTAAATCTGAAGCTGCTATAAAACAAAGTACATTAAAATCCCCTGAGATTTTAAAAGCGTGATTAATAAAAGGACAATTTTCTATCTTTTTAACTATATCATCAACGTCCTTAGTAGAAATATACACTATCGCAACTTTTATATCAACTTTTTTAACATTAAAACCAACTTGTTTTGTCAGTAGATGCTTTCTTTCTAATTTAATGATTCGAGCTCCTACAGCTGGCTGTGACTTCTCAATTTCTTTTGCAATATCACTGTGTGTTATATCAGGATCTTTCTCAATCATTTCGATGATTTTTTTATCATCATCATCAATTGCTAGAATTTCATTAAAACTTTTTTTTTTCATATCCATGATCCACACAACCTCACATTAATTTAAACTTGGTTTTAATGAATTTAAATCTTTATAAAGAGTACAATTTATCTGAATAAGAAAAAACATGATAATGATTTTGTTTCATAAGTTATTGATTACTGATATTTAGAGGTTTAGCAAAGCTGATTTTGCTTACAAAACATTTGTAAAAATGTTAATGATAATTATTATTACCGCGAATCCGACTAAACTAATTAGGAATTTCAATGGATTTCCTTTCTCTTTCTCGGGAATGACTTCTCTAACTATAACATATAAGATCACACCAGAGATGAAGGAATAGAAAAGGAATAAGAGTTCTAGATTAATGGGAAAGATTAATTTCAATATTATTCCTAAAATTATACCTGTTAAAGCCGAGGTTCCTAAAATCCATTTGATAACAACTTTTTCATCATATATTACTTCCTCATAGATCTCTAAATCAGTGAATATAAGATGTGCTTCTGTTCTTTTTGTTATGATGGTTCTGAACAACGCAAATATAAAGAACAGGATTCCTCCTACTAATTCAATCCATAAAAGACCTACTAAAATAATACCTACGAGAAAATGATATATATAATCTGTTATAAACCTAAATCTTCTCAATTCTTTATTAATGTGATTTTGAATCTTTATTTTATAATTATTGATATTAACCTTCATTTCTTCTTCTTGGTCATTTAATGTAAATAATGTTTGAGCAATATCTTTCAAAGCATATATATCTAGGCTTTCGTGCCTTAATTCTTCATTGAGGATTTTTTCTGTATTACGTTCAACACTCTCGAGTATTTTTTCTTTTTCTAACAACTTTCTCATCTTTTTCTGCGTTTTAATTTCAACTTTTTGTAAAATTAATTTTTCTGTGACATGAACAAATGTAAATCCTATAAGAACAAAGAGATATTCAAATAAATTTAAATCAAAAGGAGCTGCTGGTAATCTTTCTGCAATTTCAGGAAGAACAATAAGGAAGAAATAAGCTACTGATATACCAGCGATAATGGAAGCATGTAATTGGATAATTTTATGTTCATAATAATCAGCGATAAAAAAAAAAATCCCAAAAGCAATTGAGATAAAGATTACTATCAGTTCAACCGTCATTACTAATGATATTATTTTAGAAATTTTTAAAGTTTTTAGATGTTGATTATAAACTATTAAATTCTATATTGATTTTGACTAATATGGGCATAAATTAAAAAACTATTTGGTGAAAAACAATACAATTCTTGATTGTCACATCTACTGAAGATAATGCTTCGATGAATATACACCATAACATTTTAGACTCTTCAAACTTTGATTTTAAA
>CP070831.1:3150862-3165303 GCA_020344955.1 Promethearchaeota archaeon
GTTCTACTGCTCTTTTGATTTGATCTTGATTAAAAATTGAGCCTTTAGAGACTTCTGGAGTTGTACCAAGAATGCGTAATATTGCTACTCCAACAGCGTCAACAGCCACTTTATCTGTCCCCGCAAGAAAAACATTTGCTTCTTTTCTAGTACCTTCCATGGGTCCACGATCAATGAAACTAATCACCCCATCCATGATGATTAAGTCAGGTTTGTACACCGCATTTATTTCAGCAATCATCTTCCTTTGATGTCTAGAAGAGTGCAACTCAGACATGTATTGTTTTGCTACTAAACCTACTGCATTTTTAAGCGATAATGTAAAATGTCCACCATACATATGAGTTTTTAAACAACATGTTTCAACAATACATTCAGCATCATCATATATTTTGGCAAAAAGAAATCCATCTTTCCAATGGCAATCTTTTGTTTTTTTAATTACATAATCTTCCTTTGGTACATCAGTTAAATCCACTATTTTAAAGTCTAATTCGTTTGCTAATGCATATAACCCTTTTTTCTTAAATGTTTCAGCAGTATTAGTTGGACCACTTCGTTCTGCAACTGTAATAGATTTTGCACCCATTTCTTTTAATTTTATAATAAGCTGCCTTATAGTCTCCATTGAGCTTGAAGCAGGAGGTGGATCAGCCGTATTAAAATTAGGTTTAAAAATTACATTCTTATCTTTTACAGGATTGATTCCTAGTAACTCTAATGATTTATTTACCCCATAAACTCTATCTTTTGTAGAAATAACTACTACTTTTGTCATATTATACACCTTTTAGTAGATAATAAATTGAATCTATAAAATTAAAAGTTGTCTTTATAAAAAATAGGAAGAGGATTAAGTATTTTTATAGTTTGAGAGGTAAGATATTGATAATGGTAAAAGTAAAGATGAAAAATCTCAGAAAGAAAGCTTAAATAGGGAATAGACTTAATTATGTAATGGAGTAAAAAACTCGTGAAATCAATTTAAATATAAATCTATTATTTAAAATAGATAAATATTGGAGATGCATAAAAATGAAAGATTTAACCGTGATTTTGAAAAATCAACCCGGTACACTAGCTGATATGGGGGAGTCTTTAGGCAAAAATGGAATCAATATGGAAGGATTATGCGGATTTCCTCAAAAAGGTGAGGGGGTAGTACATTTACTGGTTGAAGATGAAACTACCGCCCAATGGGCACTTGAACAAGCAGGTTTTGAAGTACGTGCTATACGTGAGGTACTCGTTATAGATATAGGTCATATCGTTGGAAAACCTGGCACAGGAGGAAAAATGGCTCGAAAAATAGGTAATGCAGGCGTTAATATTGACTTAATCTATTTAGCTGAAAATAATAGGATTGTCCTTGGAGTTGATAATTTGGATAAAGCTCGAAAAACTTTAGAGATAGAATAATAAGAATATCTTCTTTTCTTTTTTTTTTTTTAATTCATTAATATATCCTCTAACTTTCCTTTCTCTTCGAACTTCGCAAAAAGTTCCATAATAAAAACTATAAAAGGAAGCTATTCTAAATTATAATTAACAAACACCCAAAAAAAGAGGTAAAAAAAATGAAAATAAAAGCAAATAAGGAAGCAGTTGTCCGAAAAGCTGGATTCGTTTTTCAATATGTAAGGCAATAAATCTTTTTATTAATTTCTAATTTTATTTTTTAATTTTATATACTCATTTTCTTAATTTCTATCTGATTTTTTTATTCATTCTTTTTTGAGTAATAATTATGTAAAAACTCCAATGCTCTCGGTATCTGCCATTCTTCTGCTGGTTCGTACTTGAATTCTGGAACTTCTATTTCTTTTGGGCCTTTACCTTCTTTAATCGCATTCAGAACAACATTTTTAAGTTTTGTCCTAAAAGATAGTTCTTCTCTTAAATATTCTTTTCCTACTACAGCTCCATGACCAGGCACAATCGCATCAATATTTAGAGTTAAGATATATTCAAATGTTTGTATCCACTTCTCAGGATCACCAGTTGGATCACTAATGAATGGCCAGAATCCCACAGCAAGTTCGTCACCTGTAAATAATACTTTTTCTTGTGGAAAATATGCATAAGAAGAACATCCAGTATGTCCTCCTGAATGATAAAATTCTACTTGCGAATCATCATCTGTAATAACATACTTATCATCAAATCCTCTTTTCGGAATTATGATTTCTATTTCATCAATCATATTTTTTAATTCCGGTTCCTCCTTTTTCCATTCGTCAAAAGCTTCTTTTGTCCAATTTCCCTCCTTTCTTTTCTTCATATTTTCAATTAAAATATTAGAACCAAATATTTCTACATCTTTAAATGAAGCTATACCAAAAAGATGATCAGCATGATAGTGGGTAATAAAAAGATATCTAACCGGTAATTTATAATTCCTTTCTAATTTTTTTCTGAATTCCTCTGCTTGTTTCGGATAAAATAAAGTGTCAATTACGATAATAAAATGGTTTAATATAACTGCTCCTGCATTTAGATCGAAATAATCATTATAGTTTACAACTATTGTATGTGTAGATACTTCCTTAAGTTCAATAGGAGGGATTTTTATGTCATTCATTTCTATTACCTTGGTTAAAATTACAATCTATTGAAATTTTGTCAAGATTAAAAAATTTAAAGAAAGGCAATTTAAATATAATCTAGTAATAATAATTAAACAGTTAAGAAAAACAGAATTTTTAATATTGGCTTGAAATGAGCAAAAAAAATCAAATTTACCTTTTTTCCTTTATAATAATGTCAATTTCTATTGTAATTTTTTCATTCTCTAGCAACCTCTATTTATTCCAAGAAATTGACCTTAAGAATAATACACACTTTTTAAACGTAAGTGATCATGATGATATATTTGGTGAAATTCATATTCTTCGCCCCTCTAAATCAGAATTCTTAAGAGTTGGACAGAATTTTACTATCAAATGGGATTCTAAAGGAAGCATTGAATTTGTTACAATTGCATTATATAAAGATTATCAGCATATAGAGACGATTACAATAACTACTAGTAATAACGGTGAATATGTGTGGTTTATTGGTAATCACGAGGACGCTGATGATTATTCAATCGGAATTTGGGATTATATGGATTTTAATAATAATGATTTTAGCGATTCCTTTACAATTTCAATGAACCTTCAGAAAAAATTTGATAACTTTTTTATAATGATTTTAATTGTAGGTTTAATCGCACTAACAACATTATTTATTTCTTTTACGCTAATAAAGCTAAAGAAAAAAAGATAGAATACTCACAACCTTAAGCTTTAAATAATTTAGTAGCAAAATTTATTTTTAACTAGAATCAAAAAAAATTAAGGGATTATAACAACTATTAATTAATTTCATATAGATTTGAATATTTGGATTAAGTATGAATAATCAGAATACAGATATTTATCGAGAATTGCAAAAACATTTAGATAAATTGCCAGTTGGATTTCCTGCTACTAAATCTGGTGTTGAATTACGAGTTTTAAAACACCTTTTTTCTCCAAAACAAGCAGAATTGGCAATGACTCTGAGTTTTCAACCTCTTGCTTTAAAGAAAATATATCGAAAAGCAAAAAAAATTAGAATTACATTAGAAGAATTAGAACAAGAGTTAGATCAGATGGTAACAGAAGGATTAATACATCATGGCAAAAAAATAGAAGGAGATCAGGAGATAAAGTATTATGCCAATGCTCCATTAGTAATTGGAATTTACGAATTTCAGTTAAATCGCCTTACAGAAGATTTATATACGGATGTAATGCAATATTTTGAAGAAGCATTTATTCATGAGTTTAATAGGACAAAAGTACCACAAGTACGCACTATTCCTATAGAAGAGAGCATTAATTATGAACAGAAAATTTCAACTTATGACGAACTAAAAACCATGATAGAGAATATAGGAGGGCCAATATCAGTTCAAGAATGTATTTGCAGACAGGCAACGGATCTTTTTAAGGATCCATGTAAAAGAACAAATCTAAGGGACTCGTGTTTTTCTTTTCGGAGTCATGCAGAAATTTATATAGAGAGAGGTTTAGGTAGAGAAATATCTAAAGAAGAAGCTCTAAAGATTCTTAGAAAAGCTGAAGAAGACGGTTTAGTATTGCAACCAGGCAACTCCTTAAGGCCAATGAGTATATGTACTTGCTGTGGATGTTGTTGTGGAATTCTTTCTCACCAAAATAAACTACAAGATCCAGCTCAATTCTTTGCAACTAATTTCTATGCTACTGTTGATGAAAATCTATGTATAGGGTGTGGAAATTGTGAAGAAAGATGTAATATGGAAGCGGTATACGTTGAAGATAATATAGCTCACATTGATAAGAATAGGTGTATAGGCTGTGGAGTTTGTGTGCCTACTTGTACTTCTGAGGCTATTCAGCTTCATAAAAAAGAAGAGGAAATTATCCCTCCTAATAATACTAAGGCAGCTTATATGAAGATAATAGATAAAAAGGCAGAATTAGCTAGAACTGAAAAGGAATTATCTTAATTAAAGATAGTCTTCTAAACATGTTAGAAAAAAAATATGGAGGACATTGCTTTTTTTTAATTGGTTTTATATTGTTGTTAGGATCAGTAGCAATGTTTCTTCAACCTACATCTTCTGGAAAGTTAAATTCAATACCACTTTTAATCTTATCATTTGTGCTCATGATAATAGGTTTTATATTATTAATAATTAGAAGAAGACCAGAAAAAGAAAAAAAAAAGAAAGATAAAAATCGGCAATATTTACAAACATTTCCCTATTTCTGCGATAATTGCAAGAAGTTTACTCATACTTTTTTAGAATATTGTGAAAATTGTGGAGTAAAAGGACAAATAAGGAAATCAACTGATGATGATTATAAAAAATTCGTTAAAAATAGATGAATTTTTAAAACTAATATAAAACTTTTACTTTTAAATAATTTTTCATCGCAACAAAACTCACAATCCATTTTTTAATTAACTTTTATTTAATTCAATTGATTAGAGGATTAGATATTATAATTAAAGATATTGAAATTGCTTTAAAAACGAGTTGATTAGATGAAAAAATTGGCAGAAAAACTAATGAAAGAAGATTTTGAATTGCCAAAATGGACGAGAAAAATATTATATGAGCATTTAATTGAAATATGTGAAGATTTGAAGGAACATTATAACCTTAAAAACCAAAATATCACAAATAATTAATAAATGTCTTAAACTACAAGATTGAATTTCTACTCCTCTTGAAGTGCCTATCCCCTTTTTATTAAGTTATACATTATAATTCTAATGTGGAGTAAATTTTATATTTTGATTTGATATATAATTTCTTATGCCAATATACATTCTAGCCACAAAACTTCAAAATCCTGACTTGGTTGAGAAAAGGAAAGAACAAGGTGAAAAATGGTTAAAATTTGTAAGAGAAAAGATACCAAATATTAAGTGGATTGCTCATTATGTAATTTTAGGTCCTTATGACTTTATTGATATTTTTGAGGTTAAAGATGAAAAGGAGGCAGTAAAAGTATCTTTGCTTTCTCGCTCTGCTGGTGCGATCTTCGCAGAGAGTTGGACCGCTATTCCATATACTGAATTTCTTGAATTAGTCGAAGATCTGAAGTAATTGCGTTTTTGAAGGATCATTTTTTTTACAAGTTTAAAAAGTTCTTTTTTGATATAATTTATAGAAATCAATTAATTTGTATAAAATGAATGAATTACTTCTTAAATTTAAAAAGAAAAAATTTAGATGTTCAAGAACTTCTTTTGCTGAAAGGTATCGGCATTGCAATCATTGTGAAAAAACTTTGAATATTTTTAGAAATGAAGAAATTGTTTGTGGCTTATGTGGAGAAACTTTTTGTAATTGTTGTATAAATAAACATCAGAAATATTGTTATAGCATATTTGATTGAACTCTAATTCTTTTTAAATAAAAAAATTAGGATAGTTAGCTTTAATTTCAATTTTAGATTTTGATAATACAAAAGATCTATAAAATTGTACTTTAATCAATCTTAAGAAAGATCTTTCATAAGAAATAGGGATTTTTCTTTGAAAATTAATAACTATAAGGTTTTTCATTTTACTAAAGAAATTGAGAATCTTGAAGAAATTTTACATTATCTCAATAAAGAACCGGTTATTAACTTTGAAATCATTGATTGTTTAGAACAATTAGAAGAAAATCCAAGTAGATTTGGGGAATTAATAGAATGTTTTGTTGTTTTCAAAAAATCAGATATAAAAATAGTTACTTTCCGAGCCCCTCTATTCAATCTTTTAATTTCTCACTCAAATGATTTGGGTGCTATACTTCCTTTAGTTGAATATATGAAGAATTCAAATATCAATATTCCAGGAATCTATGGTCCTTCTAGTGTTGTAACCAAATTTGTTTTTCATTGGTATGTTATATTTAAAGAAAAATTTCAAACATCAGATGAATCTTGGCTTTTTTTACTTGACAAATCTCAAATACCATTAAAAAATTTAGGCACTGTAAAAAAAGCTACAATAGAACATGAGAAAAAACTTCTTCAATGGTCTGATGCGGCAGTATTAGATTTGATACCAAATAGCCCAGAGATATTCCTGGAGTCATGTCGGATCAACATTTCTCAACGAATTAGAGAAAAAAAAGTGTATTTATTAGAAGTAGACGATGAACTTGTTTCTATGGGGGCTATAACTGGTGAATCCAATAATATGCAAATTATTAATAATGTTTACACCCCTCCAGAAAACCGTTGTAAAGGATATGCTACTGAATTATGCACATACATGGCAAATTATATTATAAATGAGTGTAATGATTACCCACTTCTTAGTGTTATTATCACTAATAAACCTGCTATTCATATTTATCAAAAAATAGGATTTAAGAAAAAAGGAAAGGTAACTTTATGTTTAAAATAAATTAAACAAAGAAATTTTGATTAATTTCAAATTTCTGTTATAATTGAATCCTTATGGCTTTTCATTTCATTGATATCATCATTTTCTTCAATTTCTTCATATTTTAGCAGTATGTGAATATGACCGTGATAGATTATGACTCTATATTTGTCTCTATTTAATTCTTCAGATTCTGGCATGATTCAATTAAGAGACAATTTTATTTTTATCTAAGATCCAACTGTCTATAGTAAATTTTTGAATTATATTCTTTGAGCTATTAAATTCAGAATGAATTCCTGATTTAGGAACCCATACTTCTGAACCATTATCAAATTGGATAAGTACAGCTTTATTGGTCTCGTTTTTTATAGCCCCACTAATACTTTTTTTCTTATTTGAATCTGATTTAAGTTCTTTATTTTTCTTATGATCGAGATCTGTGATAATTTCCTCTTCAATGATGATGTTGCTTATTATATCTGAATTATTTTTCTTAGAAATTGTGGATACCGTAGCATATTCTATTTTCTCTTTTAACATATGTTTTAGTAACATTTCTAAAATCGTAAATTGAGAATATTCAAGCACCTTTGAATATGAACCGATATGAATCCATAATTTATTCTTCTCTCCATCTTCCCATTTGAACGAAATCTGAGTTTTATTCTCTTTAAAAGTATGATAACTAGACCATGAATTCACCTCTTTATTTAGCACTCGAAGGATCCAAACCATTTCCTCTAATGAAAATTTTATTATTTTCCCCTCTCCACTACTAGGTTTCTCCCAAGAGCCATCATTCTTACATTTGATCAGTCTAAAGAACATAAAAGGTTCATTTTTAGAAGCACTTTGGATAATTAAACCTACTTTCTGACCAAAAAAACTATAACTATGATTATCAACCATACATCTATCAAATATTGTAAGCTTTTAAAGAAAAACAGAGTAAAAAATTAGTATTTTTGTCGAACACTCAAATATCATGCTACCAAAGATTTTTTTAATTTACAATATTCGATTTATTTATGGGAACTGAACCGAACAAATTATCCGAGAAGGAAGTTGTTAGATCTACTCAATATCCTAAAACAATAACTACATTGAAACGCGATTTTAAAGCACTTGGCATAAAACCGGGATCTGTAATATTGATGCATAGTTCATTAAGTAAGATTGGATGGATAGT
The DNA here is from genome assembly GCA_020344955.1 of Promethearchaeota archaeon. Taxonomy (GTDB): domain Archaea; phylum Asgardarchaeota; class Lokiarchaeia; order Sigyniarchaeales; family SOKP01; genus Loki-b32. Next base: position 3,158,955 of record CP070831.1, read on the forward strand.
GGGTGGCTCTGTTGCTATCATCAAAGCATTAATGGAAATTCTTACTCCAAAAGGAACATTAATAATGCCAGCATTTACAGCTGATAATACAGATCCCCGTAATTGGGAAAATCCTCCTGTTCCAGAAAGTTGGTGGGATATAATTCGTAATGAAATGCCCGGATATGATCCAAGAATTACACCACCTCGGAAAATGGGAAGAATAGTAAACACATTTAGAAATTGGCCTAATGTAATTCGGAGCAAACATCCTGTTTCCTCTTTTGCAGCATGGGGGAAATATGCGAAATTTATAACAAAAAAGCATGAACTGGAAGCAGACTTAGGAGAAAATTCTCCAATAGCTCGAATCTATGAACTTGATGGATATATATTATTGGTGGGTGTTACTCATGAAAATAATTCATCTCTACACCTAGCCGAATATCGAAGTGAATATCCTAATAAAAAATGGCAGTCAACTGGTTCTGCGATATTAATTGGTAATAAAAGACAATGGGTAGAATGGGAAGAATTAGATCTTAATAGTGATGATTTTGAGCAATTAGGTGCAGATTTCGAAGCAAAAATCAATTATATCCCTAGTAAAGTAGGGTTGGCTGATGCTAGATTGTTTTCACAAAGAGATATGGTGGATTTTGCTGTTAACTGGATCAAAAAAAATCGCAGAGCCAATTTTTAAAATATTAATAATATTACTGAAATGGATTAATTATCAGAATTAGTAAATATTAAAAAATAATTTTTTTTAATAAAAATAGCATAAGGAAAAGTGTAAACTCATTAGAGATAATTGCCTTTCAGGACCTAAATATTGTCCTGAGTGTGGAAAAGAATTAGAGATATATGATTTTATTTGTAAATATTGTGGCAGTAAGTTAATTCAAATTAAATATATCAAAGAAAAAAAAAGAAAAGTAAATTTATAACAAAATTACATAATAAAAATGATGTAGATGTTTGAAAAAGAGGAGATTAAACGTTTACAAGAGATATTGATGAATTCATGGCCAGCACGCCATTATTATTTTTTAAATGGATGGGTATTACGCTTTACTGATGGAGTAACTGCTCGTGCAAATTCTGTCTTTCCATTAAATTATACTGGAAAATTAGATTCTGTGGATAAGGATATAAAGATCGTTGAGAAAGCATATAATACTTATAACTTACCAGCAATTTTTACTATTCCAGAATATTTTGAGCCAAGTATTTTAGTAGATAGGTTGTTAGAGCAGGGTTATCAGCAATTAGGCTGTGTTACACATACAATGATAATGAATGTTCAAAATTTGAGAACTGAGCTTATTAATGAAGAATTTATATATGACACTTATTCCGAACGAGTTAGTGATATTTCAGATTTTTTGGCAAATTATTCTCACAGAGATAAAGAAGATCAGAATGTATTAGATGCATTGGTTAAAAGGATCATAATTCCACAAAAACGCCTTATAGTAGCGAAAATGAAAAATAAAGTAATAGGGACACTTATGGGAATTTTAGATCCACAAAAATCTCTGTATATAGTTGATATGTTAATACATCCAGACTTTCGGCGACAAAAAATTGCAACATCAATGTATTACAGACTTATTAAAGATTGGGGTATCCCAAATGGAGTAAAGATGGTTTGGTTACAAGTTGAGGCTGAAAACGTCGCAGCGATGAATTTATATAATAAACTTGGATTGACTAAAGCTTACAGTTATTATTATCTGGAAAAAAAATAGAAAAATTATGAAAGATATTATTTATCAATTATTACATTGAACTATAGTAAGATACTGCCCCATAGGAATACTTCTCATCTAGCGAAATCGCACCACTTAAAAAACCAGAATCAACAATTTTTAGGAACTCTTTGATTTCTGGATATTTATCATAAATAAAGTCAAGAAATTTTTCAAAATAAACGAAAAACCGCCCATAGGGGATTCTATACTCTACAAATTCTTTATAATTTAAATAAAGAATTAAGAAACGCGCAAAATGAATATTTAAATTCTTATTAAAATTATTGAAGATGCTAAAAATCAGATTTTTGTTATATTTTAAATCAATGAAAAGCAATAAATCGATAATTTCTTTTATTTTCCTATAGTTTGTAACTATTGATTTCATCAATTCTCCAAGTTGTTTTTTAATAATTTCAAATAAATTTGCTTTTAGATGCTTTAAAACTATGTCAAGTTCTTCTTTATTCAAATCATCCAAATAATCATTATATAGCAAAAATTGAATTACATTCAAGTTTTTACACTCAAATCTTTTCGCCATTTCTTCTTTAAAAACTAGTTTAGCTATTAGGTCTCCTGCTTTTGTTAATTCTCTGAGTAATGGAAATGCTAAATTACTATGGATTAAACAAGTATTATAATTATTTTCATGCCAAGCTTGGAGGTTTGAACAATGAGCCCAAAATTGCACTTTGGGATTAATATTAATGGTCCTAATTCCTGGAATCTCAAAAGATCTATCTAATTTCTCCACCGCTTCATCAATTGATTTGATATCAATGAGATTTTCATCTAGATCTTTCGGTATATTTAGTAATATATATTTACAGTGCATAAACAATTTATTATCTATATATATGTTAGTTTTTCCTTTTTCAAACCTAAGGTCTAGGTACTTATTTATTGTATATTTTACCATCAAGAGGTATAGGTATTTCTTTTGATTTATTTCTTTGTCTTTAAAATGTAAAGGATTTTCATTTAATAGTTAAAATTAAATTTTAAAACAGAAAGATAATTATTATGAAAAATTTAATAAAACTCCTCTATGATAGAATACCTTTCTATTCTACTTTAGGTTTTGAACTACAAGAAATATCCAATGGAAGAGCGGTTTTTGAAATTGAAATAAGAGAGGAATTAACTCAGAATGGAATGATCCATGGTGGTGTCTTAGCTTCACTTGTCGATTCTACATGTGCGTGCGCAGCATTTTCCCTCATTTTCCCTCATGGTTATGTTACTACAATTGATTTACGAGTAGAATTTTTAAAACCAGTCTCAAAAGGACGTTTGAAGACTATAGCTAAATGTATAAAGAGTGGAAAAAACATATTTTTTTGTAACGCAAAAATCTGGAATGAAACTGGAGATCTCATATGTACAGGAAGTTCCCAACTTCTCAGAATACATTAAATCAATTAATTTCCACGAAAACATTTTTCTTTTTTTCTCAGAATTTCCTCAGCGCTATATTTTACATTTAAGTAAGTGATACATTTTCAGTTTAGTAAAATTTTTTTATATTCTACTATTTTAGAAATCATATTTTATCGTAGTTTTTTAAATTAGCACTAAATTAAAATTATTGACATGAAAAAAACAGTAAAAGTTATTGTTTCTGGAGATGGTGGCGTAGGGAAGACTTCATTTCTCAATCGTCTAATTCACGATTTTTTTGATGATAAAAGTGAATTGACTAAAGGAGTCGAGTTCTTCTCTAAAATACTTAAAATTAATGGACATGAATACAATTTTGTGATGTGGGATTTTGCTGGTCAAAATCAATTTAAACATCTCTTAAACGATTTTGTTGGGGGATCTGTTGCTGCTTTTGTTCTATTTGACTTATCACGTATTAGTACACTTGAAAGTGTAGAAGATTGGATAAAAATATTGAATGCAAATGGAAATATCTCTGCTTTCATAATAGGAACTAAATGTGACATGATTGATCTTAATGATTGTAAAGTTTTAGATGATTATATTTCTAATATTGGTAAGAAATATAGTAATACAATAGGTTATTTAAAAATATCCTCAAAGACAGGATATAATGTTAAGGAAGCTTTTAATTCATTAATAAACAGAATTCCAAATTGATGGATGCAACAACTAAAAAACTTATACTTTAGTCATCCATCCAAACTCATCTTCCAAATCCAATCGTTGGATCCCCGTTAGTAATTCATAAATTTTATTTGTTATTTTACCAGGGGCTCTATTATTAAATACTCTTTCGTTACCTTCTAAATTCACAGAAGCAATTGGTGTAATAACAGCAGCAGTACCACTACAGAATACTTCTGTACATGATTCGTTAAATAACTCTTTATAGGAGATATCTCTCTCTTCAATCTCTAACCCAAGCTTTTTTGAAGCAAGCTCTAAAATTGATTCTCGAGTAATTCCTTCCAAAATCGTTCCTGTCTTTCTTGGAGTCGCTAGTTTACCGTTGATCATTGCGAAAAAATTTGCTGCGCCTACTTCTTCGATAAATTCCATATGTACAGCATCTAAGTATATAATTTGGGCAAATCCTCTTGCTTTTGCCTGTTTAGCAGGCAACATAGTCCCAGCATAATTGCATATTGTCTTTGCTGATCCTGTCCCTCCTGGAGCTGCTCTTGTATATTCTTTTGATATTTCTAAATCTATACCCTTAAATCCTTCGGGGAAGTAAGGTCCAACGGGAACGGTAAAAATTATGAATTTAAATTCTTCTGAGGAATGTACTCCTAGAATTGGACCATACCCAAATAAAATTGGTCTAATATATAAAGCACCTTCACTATCATAAGGGGGGATATAATCCTCATTTGCCTTTACTACACTTTTTACAGCATTAAGAAAATTATTAACATCATATTCAGGCATCAACATCCTGCGTGCGCTAAAATTGAATCTCTTAGCATTTTCTTCAGGACGAAATAATGTAATTTCCCCATTTTTTGTCTTTAAAGCTTTCATTCCTTCAAAAATTCCTTGCCCATAATTCAATACGCAAGAAGCTGGTGAAATCTCAAAATCTCCATAGGGTATCAATCTCCCCCCATCCCATTTTCCATCCCTATGATTAGCCATAAACATTGTTTTTGTTTCAATAAAGTTAAAACCTAATGAATAAAAATCAATATCACTTGGATCTACCAAAAATTTCCATCTCTTTTTTTTTAATTGGTACTATTTATATATGAAGCTTTGGTTTAAAAGTCTTATCAAAAAAATCTAAATAAAACACAAAATAAAGCAAATTAATATATCAGATATATATTTTGAGAGTTTTAATTTATCAAATTAAGAAAAATATCACACTAGAGAGGAATAAATATGAAACTTTTTCATAAACTTAAAATCAAAATTGCATAAAATTTTTGAAAACTGACTAGTTATTTGAACATATGTCCTTAAGAAAAGTAACAGCAAAAGATATAATAGAGAAGAAAAAAAAAGGAGAAAAGATAGTTACTCTAACTTCATATGATTACTCATTTGCAAAAATTGTGGATGAAAGTGGGTTTGATCTAATTCTAGTAGGAGATTCATTATCAATGGTTATGCTTGGATATAAAAATACTCTATCGGTGACCATGGATGAGATGATTCATCATACTAAAGCAGTCAGTCGAGGTGTATCAAATGCATTAATCGTGGGAGATATGCCATTCCTTTCCTACAAAATAAATTTGGTTGAAGCAGTAAAAAATGCAGGTCGTTTTATTCAGGAAGGTGGTGCTGAGGCTGTTAAGGTTGAAGGCGGAACGGAAATGTGTCCTACAATTAAAGCAATGATTGATGCAGACATTCAAGTTATGGGTCATATTGGTCTTACTCCACAAGCTATATATCAATTCGGAGGTTTTCTAGTTCAAGGAAAGACGATTGAAGCGGCAAAAAAATTAATATTAGATGCAAAAAATTTGGAGGAAGCAGGAGTATTTTCTATTGTTCTAGAAAGTATTCCATGGCAAATTGCAAAATTAATTACTAATAGTGTTGACATCCCAACTATAGGTATTGGTGCAGGACCTTATTGTGATGGTCAAATATTAGTTATACATGACATGTTAGGAATTTTCACGGATTTTAAACCTAAATTTCTAAAATATTTTGGGAATATTGGTGAATCCATTCGGCGTGCTTTGAATGAGTATAAAGATGAAGTCATAAATGAGCAATATCCTGATCGTGAACATGCATATGAGTTTCCGTCACAGGATTTAAATAAAATAGCTCAATGGATTGAAACTGTTGATATATGTGAAGAAGCTCATAAATTAATTTAGAAATTAGATTTATCGCATAATTACAATGGATATATTATTACGATATCTTATTTAGTTATTAGTAAAATCACGCAATTTCTAATTTATAAATAAAATTATAAATTTGTATTTATAGTTATAATATATATTAGCGTGAACATTTTAGAAAATCACTCGATATATAATAGTTTGAAACGTAAAGTGGGAACATGTAATGGCTGAAGAATATGATTATCTCTTTAAATCGATTGTAGTAGGAGATGGTGGGGTAGGTAAGACTGCTCTAACTCTCAGATTCAGTAAAGGGTTTTTCACAGAAGATTATAAAATGACAAGAGGAGGAGA
>CP070831.1:3165403-3171117 GCA_020344955.1 Promethearchaeota archaeon
AAAACGATGAATTAAATTATTTCATAGCAACACCTTACCCTGGATCACGTTTATGGGACGAAAAAGAAACTTTTGGTATTAATATATTCGAAAATGATTTTAAGAGATATGACTGTAATCACCTTATTTTTGAGACAAAAGAATTAAAGAAAGTTAAATTAGAAAAACTATACACTGAAGCAAAAAGTATTGAAAAAGATTATAAACGTAAAATATAATTACATTTAACAACTTATAATGGTGAAATTCAATCCCTACTGATTTTACAGAAAGAATTATTCAAATTATTAAAAGTATTCCTAAAGGGAAAGTACTTACTTATGGATTTATTGCAAAATTAGCAGGAAATCCTAGAGCTGCAAGGCAAGTCTCATGGATTTTACATTCATCCTCAAAAAAGTATAATCTCCCTTGGCATCGTGTAATTAGCTCAAAGGGAATAATTAGTCTGAAATCTATTGATGATTGTGAATATCAAAAGAATTTATTAGAACAAGAGGGAATCAAGGTTGAGGATGGATTTAAAATAGATCTTAGACAGTATTTATGGAAGGGAAAATTGTTTTGAGATATCTCAAATTAGATTTTATTAATTATATTCTTCTAGATCTGTGTGGTAAGCAGCTTGGAAATGTTCGAAAAAATATCGAAAATGCAATCTCATCCTTTCCTTCCTTTAAAAATTTTCTAACATTTTCTAAATTCTCTTTTTGGGCTATTAAGACCTCATCAGGTAAGCCTACTTTAGCAAGATTTTCAATTCTTGAGTGAAAATCATGAATCAATGTGTTTCCATCATCCTTTTTGAAATGTCTAAATTCTTTTCTGCAAACTTCTAAAACATTACCATATCCTGGCTTTTTAGGAAATTTTCCTTCTGCCATCGTGTATACCATTTATTTCTCACACTTTAATCCTTTAATTACAATTTTTTTCTTTGATATAAATGTCAATTTTGATATATATAATTTACTAAGTATAAATGTCTTGTAAGTATTTTAATTAATAAAGAATCCCAAATTAATCAAGAATTTCAGTGGATTGTAAATTAAGATAAATGAATGAAAAAAATAACCCATCTGAATTTTTAGAGATAGCTCAGATTGAAGAAAATTCACATAATTGGGCAGAAGCGATAAGATCATATGAAGAAGCAGGAAAATTATATTTAATTAAGAAAAATGTAAATGAAGCAGCTAATGCTTATAAGCGCTTAGGACACGTTTATTATTTAGCATCTGAAACAGCCGATACTAAAGCAGATTTTGTAGAAAGCCTAAAAGGTGCAATTGAAAGTTATAATAAAAGTAAAGATCTTTTTAAGCAAATTAGAAATAAAGCAGAAGAGATAGAATGTGAAGCAGAAGCATTATTTGCTAAAGGATTTATTGCAAGCTCTGTCAGTGAGGCAAAGAAATCATTTAATAATTCATGTGACCTTTTTGTTGAAACTAGTAATTTATTTTCGGCCAAAAACGATGATCAAGAGAGTGTTGCTAGAACTCTATCAAGAGCAGCCTTCAGTTTTGTTTTTCTTCAACCGTTTGCAAAGAATAAACAAGAAGTAGATCAATTTTTTCAAAAAGGATTAAGTATATCGTCAAAAGCAGTGGAATTTTCATTAAACCTTGGAAATCTCCGGATATTTTCCGAAAGTATTTTTTCTAACCTTATGATAAACCTTACTAAAGTCTTTTTAAAAGATTTTAAGAAGGATTCATTGTTTAAAGAATATCTTAAAGATAACATTGTGAAATTTGATGAGTATATAAAAATGGTAGAGAATAGTGATGATAATAGAAATCTAGCAATGATCTATTTTATGGCAGGTACTCTTTATTGCTTATATGCAATACATTACATCAAAGACGTTAAAGAATATGAAGAATATAATGATAAGGGTTTAAAATTACTGGAAGAAACATTAATTTTTGTTCGAAAGGCTAAAAATAAATTCCTACTCATTTTAACTATATATTATATCGATTGGTGGGCTCTATTTGGTCGTAGATTCAAATATCTCCAAAAACGAATCTATAAAGATGTTAAAGAATTTGAGAATTTAGCAAAAATCTATATTGATTCATATAATACTATACGTTTATATGCAGTATTTTTACCAGTCTTCTATTATTCAAATATGTCTCTCAGAAGCTTTTTTACAATTCGCCAAAGAAAGACTTACGCTAAAAAGGGAATTGAATATGCTAAAATTGCTCTGAAAGCAGGATCAGATCTTTTTTATACCAATTGGCCATATCAAATGCTAACATATTCTTATTCACAATTAACATCTCTTGCTACATCTAAGGAAGAAAGAGATGAGTACGCTGAAAAAATGTTTTTTTATGCTCAAAAAGCCTATGATTTGGGAGAAAGATATGAGGGAGGCATGATACGAGCAGCTGGTCTTTCAGCTCTATATAGAGCTTATAAAACTCGTGCAGAACTCACCGAAAATACAGAACACAAAATTGAAATGTTATCAGCTGCTGCTGATGCTTCCAAAAAGTATTTAGAGCATACACCTGAACAATGGAGGGCAATACTGATTGCTCAAATACGTTTAGCCCTCTTATACGAAGAAATAGGTATTATAACTAGAGAAAATCATACCTTAATGCAAGCTAAGGAGGTTTACAAGAATATAATCAAAGAAAGTCTAAATGGTGGATACTATTCTTATGCAGCAGCGGCATATGAATATCTTGCACGTATAGAAGATAGATTGGGCAATTATAACATTTCAGCAGAACAATACGGACGAGTCGAAGAATGTTACTCTAAATCAGTTATTGGAGTACAATACAAATTATTAAAAGAAAGAATTAAAGAAAAAATATCATATGCAAAAGCGTGGAACCTAATTGAATTAGCTAAATTCTATAATAAACAAGAAAATCATCTACAAGCTAAAGATAATTATACAAAAGCATACCAAATCCTAAAAGAATTACCTAGTAATAATTATGAAGCCTCATATTATTACGCATGGAAATTTTTGGAGGAAGCAGAACATCTTAGTAAGCACGAAAACCATGATGATGCAATAGAACAATTTAAATCTAGTAGCAAACATTTTAATAATGCTTTAAATGTATTAGAAGAAGTTTTAACAAAAACTAGGGATAAATTAGAAAGTGAAAGAATTAAAAAACTTAAAGATGTAGCTAAAGTACGTATTAATTATTGTAATGCCAGAGTGAATGTTGAAAAAGCAAGAATTCTAGGTAAGAAAGGAGAACACATCTTAGCTGCCGAGAATTTTTCTTCAGCAGCATCTCAATTCAAAACTATATGTATTAAATATAAAATCGAACGAGAGCGAAGAGAACTAGAAGCAATTTATCATCTCTGTAGAGCATGGGAAAGTATGGAATTAGCTGAAAAAAATGATGATTCTCAAAAATTTGCAGAAGCAGCTCATTTATTTGAAAAAGCTAGTAATTTCTTTAGCAAAAATAAGTTAAAGATATTGTCTTCAAGTAATTCTGCCTTTTGTGAGGCTCTTGAGCTTGGTTGCAAATTTGATAAATCCACAGAAACATCAATAAAATCGGAATTATATCCGAGAATAAAAGTAATGCTAAGAAAAGCAGCGTCTTCTTATAGAAAAGGAGGTTTTATAAGTGAGGCTAATTGGGCTTTAGCAACATCAACTTATTTTGATGCTGCTTGGAATTTAATTCAAGCAGATGAAGAAATGAATCTCGAAAAAAAAAAGAACTTTCTTAAAATTGGCTCAGAAATTCTCAAATCGGCAGCAGACCTTTTTGGGAAATCAGGTTATAAAAATAAAGAAAGGGAAATATTAGAAAAATTGGAAATGGTTCAAAAAGAAGAAATAATTATTGTATCTGCTTTAAACACAATTAGTGAACCTTCCATAACAAGAAGCACCGTAGGTATTATTGCTCCGGCATGTCCCCTTGAATCTAGCCAATCACCAAAAATTAGTGAAGTACGTGACTTTAGTGATGAACTACTAAAAGCAGAATTCATTGAAGGATCTAAGGAAAAATACAAATTGCTCTATAAAGATTTGCTAAAAGAACATCCTGAAATTCAGCAACAAGAATTCAGAGTTGGTATTGCTCAAATAGGAATATCAAACACAGGTGATGTATTAGGTGAATTTTACAATGAGAATAATGGCCTTTTAAATCTTAGAAAGGATACTGTTGATATCATAAGGAGAAAAGTTACAGAGATGGTAGAGAATGCCCATGATAATAGTGTAAATATTCTAATCTTTCCTGAAATGGCGATCGATTTAAGTTATGAAAAATTTCTTAAAGATATTTCAAATCTAGCAAAGAAATACAATATGTATATTATTCCAGGTTCCTATCACGACCCAACAACGAAAAAAAATCTAAGTTTGGTTATAAGTTCTGATGGCATCTTATGGGAACAACAAAAGAATATTCCTGCGATAATTAATTTCAAAGGTACAAGATTCAAAGAAGGGATAGAATATGGAGAATTGCCAAGAAGAATTATTATTTGCAACACAGAATATGGAAGAATTGCTATTATTATATGTCGAGATTTCCTTGATATGGATTTGAGAGTAGAATTAAAAAATTTTGAACCACCAGTGGACCTCATTTTTAATCCTGCCTTCACACCTGTTACCGAAGACTTTAAAGCAGCTCATTTCGACGCTCGTAGATCTATTTATGCATATTGTTTCTTTGCTAATATTGGAGAATATGGCAATTCATTAATATATACTCCAGAAAAAGAAAGAATTGAAAGGGCAATACCACCTCAGCAAGAAGGATTGATTTTTAAGGATATTGACCTCTTTAAACTGCGTTCTGAACGAAAGAAATGGGAAAAATTACATGAAAAAGAAAGACAGTTTATACAAAGTACTAGATAATAATTATTATCCAATATATTCTTTTCACTTAAATAATCTTGATTTTAAAAGTAGTTGGACAAGCGACTTTTTGCTTTATCTGCAAATTTGTTATGGACTTGATAGATTTGACCATAAAAATGATCACATTGGCAGTGTATGCAAAAATAAGGTGGTTTCTTAAAAAGTTTGATGAAGCGATTATAATATATCCAATGTCGAGCACTTATAGGTTTTACCATAACCTTTTTGTGTTCATTTATTCTTATGAATAAATCAGGATTTTTATCTTTTTTCTCTAATCCTCTAATTATTCCTTTATAAATAAACATTATAGCAGTCAGAATTATAGCACCCCCCAAAATTATAAAAAATTGGTCTAAGCATATCCATTCACCACATGGAGGATAAACAACCATTCCTTCACACCACGCATTACAAGATTCGCGTTGCTCAAAAACTAAATATTGCCCGAAGCCAAGTATAAAAAGTCCTAATAATATAAAAGGAATAATTAATGATTTTCTTAGGATTTTCCATTTTTTAAAATCATCGGAGCATTTATCGCATACTGGAACTAAACAGTCATCTTTACGCTTATTCCTTACCATTTTTCCTTGTATCACATCGCTAGTTATAAACCTTCCTTTATAAAAATAAGGTATTACACTAACAGTTGATTCACATCTAACACAGAGTAAATTTTTAAATTTATTTCGATATCTATCTATTCTCTTTTCTCTTTCTTTCTTATTTAAATTAGGTTTTACAATAGACATTCCAAATTTAACTTATCTTGAATTCACTATTTCTAATTAGAAAATAATTCTTTAAAAACTATTAGTAA
>CP070831.1:3171217-3191722 GCA_020344955.1 Promethearchaeota archaeon
AGTGTTGATAAAAATACAACAAATAGTATGATTCTTAAAAGTAATATCTTTTTCATTTAATTCTCCTTCTTTGATTTATTTTTTTCTATTTTTAACTTGATAATTTGGGAAAAAAAAAAAAATGAAATTTTTATTCTAGTTTATTTAGTTTTTTTATGCCGAAATATAATAGTGGAATGCTTACTCCAATATTGTAAAGAAATATAGGAGCTTGTATTATTAGTCTCATTAATTCAACACTCCCAGGTTTAATGAACATTAATGCTCCTATTGGTATAAACATTAATGGCTGTAAAAGTAACATTGAGATCATTGCATTTCCTTTCATACTTGAATCTTTTTCTCCAAAAGCAGGAGAGATGCATTGGAGCCCCATTGCTTGACACATTGATATTTGAGCAAATAATAGAAATTCGATAAAGAAAATCACAGTATTAAGAAGATCAATATTCGAGAATATTGTGAGCATTATGGTTATGAACATTGCTAAGAAAATATTGAATATTAGCATCATTAGCAGATAAGAATACACTATTGCTTTTATTCCCCTCGGAGAGCGCTTATAAACCCAAATTAGATCCTTGGAATCAACAAATGCTAGATGTCCTATAATTATACTTCCGATACCGCCTCCAATAGCTATCAATATTGTGGAACTGAAGACGATCATAAACGCATCATCAATCATGCTGGAAATAAACCAACTCATAAATCCTAAAAGCCCTACTACATAAGCAACTCTTGCAATGTTTGCTTTTTTCCTGAAAAATCTCTTTAACTGCATAACGATTAAGCCACCCCAATTACGACCAGAAATTTTTCTTACTACTACATAAAATGGATTCTCATGTTCGATGATTGTAACATTATTTTTCTCAATACCTCCTTCTAAAGTATAAAATGACTCAGCCTTTTTATAAGAAGCATATAGCGTAATAATCGGGAGCCCAACGGCTAATAGAATACTCATCCATATATTTAGAATGAATGGACTTAGCAATAAGGGATCTATAGAATATAAGATAATATTTGAAAACCATAGAGAAGGATAAAATACCAACCAGTTTTTTAGTTCGGGGTGTTCCAACAGGAAATTAAGGAAAAACATTGTGGCATACATAATAACAACTAAAAGTATTGTAAATACCCATATTAAAGCCTTACCTAAATCCCTTGCTTTTTCATTTTTCAAAATTTTATGTTCAATCCAACTTCCAATAATTGATCCAATCAGATTTGCAAAATAAACATAGCCAAAAACTGTTCCAAATATAATGATATACTGACTTAAAGTTAAATTGATGATGGGATTTATCAATCCAACTATAATTGGTGCGATTATTAAGACTATCATCGAATATATCGGAGCTTTACCTAAGAATTCCCCTAAAAAGATATCATTAGCCTTGACCGGAGTTGCTAACAATGTCTCTTTAGAGCCAATTTCGTCTTCTTTATATACATTATTTAAAGGATATATCATAAGCCCTAAAAACAGCATCATCATAAGAGATTCTATTATTAAGGCAATTGCAGGTTTGAACACATTAGTGAATTGGGCTGCTAATGTCGGCATAAACAAATCAAATAAATAGGGTGCTAATAAAAGTGCCCATATGAATAGAAATGAATATAAAGCAATAAAAAATAACAGCCGATGATTTCTAAAATTACTAGTCTTAATTCTTATCTCATTCTTCGCTATTATTCGCCATAGACTTCTTTTTTCTATTTTTAGAGAGAGAGATTCATCTCTCTTAATATCAGGTTCTAGAGATTCAATTAATTCTTCTGTTTTTAATACCGTCATTTAAATTTTACCTCGACTTTTTGTCTTTCCTTTTGTTTTTCTTGAATTTTCCAAATTCATTATTATTTGGAGTCTCTTGTCTCCAGCCAAGCAAGTCATCTATGTGAGATGCTCCAGTAATTTTCAAATATGCCTCTTCTAAGTCTTTGGCACCAACAAATTCAATTATTTCTTTTGGAGTACCCTCAATTTTTAGCTGCCCATCAACTATGATACCAATTATATCACATAATTCTTCAGCTGTATCAAGAAGATGAGTACAAATAAAAATGGTTTTATCTGCTTTCTTAGCGAGTTGAGATATCAAATCCTTTACCATTCTTGCAGAAGCAGGATCTAGATTCGATGTTGGTTCATCCAAAAATAAGATTTCAGGATCTTGAATCAATGCCGCGCATAGACAGACTTTTTGTTTCATTCCTCTTGAATAACTCTCTAAAAGATCATTTTCTCGACCTTCCAAATTAAATAACTCAATTAACTCGTTGATTCTCGCGGATATAACATCTTTTTGCAAATAGTATAATTCTCCAATAAATTCTAAGAACTCTTTTGCAGTGAGTTTAGAATATAGACCAGGAGATTCGGGTAGAAATCCACATATCATTTTAACTTTCTGACTTTCAGTTACGATATCGTATCCTCCAACTGAAGCGTTTCCTGATGTTTTCGATATAATAGCATTAAGTATTCTTACAGTTGTAGTTTTTCCAGCACCATTTGGCCCGAGTAAACCATAAGTTTTTCCAAAAGGGATGTTTAAATTTATTTTATTAACAGCAAGAATATTACCAAAATTTTTGGTAAGATTCTGGGTTTTAATTGCTTGTACTTTACTCAAATTTTTTTACCTCCATTTTTTTAAAAAGTTTTTTATTTTAAGTTTTAATTAAATTTTTTTTGATTCGTACATTGCTCTATTTCCTAACCATAAAAAAAGAACGAGAAATGCACCAAAGCATATTATTAGAACAAGGAAATACAGTAAAACGCTATAAACTGCTATTTCTAAGCCTATTATAATATTCTGAATGATAAAAGGAATAAAAATCCCAATTATACCCATAATTAGAAAGCCAAAAGTACCATATAATATAGGATTAGTTTGTCTCTCTTTAACTAGAATAACCCATTCTGCATTCGGCTTTCTTAAAAATTGCCATAGTCCAAAAATTAATATTCCAACTCCTACAATTAAAATGGTCCAATAAGTTATATTATATATAAGAGTTAATGTACTATTAGCTACCAATATTACTAAAGGTCCCGAAAATGAAATAAAATTTAGGAATGCATGAATAACCATTGAATATAATACATTTCGAGTAATAACATAAATTAAACCTAAAGAAATTCCGATGAAAAAGACAGCTGATATATGTATTATCGTCCCTGTAAGATTTGCAGCTATTAAATCATTCGGTAAATGTGCGAGAGCAAATAAAAGACTTGAAAATAATATCGCGGGTGATGGGCTCATTCCTCGTTGTTCTAATAAAGGAATTAGTAATCTACGGTAGACTAATTCCTCATATACTGCTGCTCCAATTGTGAGGGGAAGATAATAGATCAAGATATTCAAAGGGTTAGCTAAATGTCCTATATTTAATAAAACATTAGTATATCCGCTTTGAGGGATCAAATTAAATAGTCCAAAAATATACACTAAAACAAAACTAATACTTGAGATTAAAGTAAAAGTACCACATATAAGAAGAACTGTTCTCAATGAATTGAAGAGGTTCACTTGACGAAATTCAGAATTTTTTACTTTAAATAGGGGAATAAGTATAAAATAAACCACAAAAGTTCCGATAAGTTGAGAAAGAAATACTATTAATAGGTTTGATATAACATAATCAAAAGGTAAATGAATCTCTGCGACTACAATGATTGATGAAATTAAAATTAATAAAAAATTTAACAATAAACCACCAACACTAACCACAATAGATGCTGTGAAGAAATTTAAAAATTTTCCATTTTTTTCTTTAATTAGAACCATTTTGTAATTTCCTCATGTAGCTATTATTATTTCGATTTTCATTAAATCCACTTTTTTCAAGTCGATATCTAATTAGATAATTAATATTCATAACCAAAGAAATCCCTATTAACATTCCTTTTAAAAAGCTGATTAATGGCAAATCTGGTAGGAATATCCCCATTATAAGAGATAGAGCTAATGAGCTTGACCCAATTATAAATATTGACTCTTTATTCATATTTAATCTAACCTAATTTGAACTAATCGATATAATTTTAATTTTCTTATTTTCAGTCCTTAGAGACTTTCTTAAGTCCCAATAAAATAATATGAAAGAGAGTATATAAAGCTTTGTATCGCAAAGTACTTTATAATAATCTTGAATAATTCAAATTAAATTAATAATTCAAATAAAAATTAGTTCTAGAAATAATAAAATCGAAGCAGTTGTCTTTTGGTAAAGCCAAAATTTGAAAACTAATAAAGAATAATTTAAAATTTGTTTATATTTTTCTACATACTAATTCTCCTTTTCCTATAGGAACAATCAAAGCATCTACTCTTTCATCAGCTAAAGCTTTATCTAACATAGGTTTTAATGTTTCATAATGATTTATTGCATTATCAGCAACAAGAATTCCCCCTTTGAGCATATTTGGGATTATAAGATCATAACATTCATCATAAACTTCTTTTTCTGCATCCAAAAAGCAAAATGATATATTCTTATAGTTAGATATATAATCACGAGCATCACCCTCTATTAATTCTACAATATTTTGTAAATTAGTTAATGTAAAAGTTTCTCGAGCTAATAATGCTTTTTCCTTTAAAATTTCAAAAGTAATTAATTTGTTTCCTTTGAGTTGACATGCAAGAGCGATCCATAGTGCAGAATATCCTGCGCTAGTACCTATCTCTAAAAATTCCCCATTTGGAGCACTAGCAGCAAGAAGTGAAATAAATTTTCCAGTTTCGGGAGGAATCTGACGGAGTCTTTCCATTCTAGTTGTGCCATCTACTCTATCTTGTTTATCTAACCCTTCTAAATATACCATTCGTTTCTTTATAGAATCTGGTATATCGTGGAACATTTTCTTAAATTATTAACATAAATTAATTTATAGACTTGAATTAAAAAAAGAAAAATCAGTAATAAAGAAAACGATTAAATATTCAATCCTGTTATCTCTGCACAAATCTCCCATAATCGCTTAGCATCTTCTTCAACATAAGATTCTTCAGACGATAGTTTAGGTTCTTTATTTACAAAATATTTTCCTGTTATTTCTTCCACTTCTGGAGAAGATGCCAAGTATATTGAAGTTTCTGCTCCCTTTTTAGGGCTTTTAAAAAAAACTTTTCCAAACCATTGGTTAAATTTTGACATATCACGACCTAAATTAGTATTCACAACCCCGGGATGAAGAGCATTGACTGTTACTCCAGTTCCTTCTAATTTGCGACTTAATTCATAAGTGAATAATACTTCTGCTAATTTTGAGACTCCATATACTGAAAATAAGCTGTATTTCTTGTTTTCACTCTGAAGATCATCAAAATCAATTTTAGCCCTTTTATGTGCTGCTGAAGCAACATTAATAATGCGACTTGGAGCACTCTTTTTTAATATATCCAGCAATAAATTAGATAATAAAAATGGTCCAAGAAGATGCACAGCGAAATTCATTTCATTTCCATCAACTGACACTTTTCGTTTTTTAAGCATAATCCCAGCATTATTTATTAGTACATGTAGATTCTGATATTTTTCTTTAAATTTTACTACAAGATTTCGAATTTGCTCTTGGGATGATAAATCGCAGATTAATAAATCAATATTTTTATTTCTTGTTAGACTTATTATTTCTTCCTTAGCTTTTTCCCCGCGATCTTTATTGCGACAGACCATTATTACTGTAGCATTCAATTTCGCTAATCCAATAGCTGTTGCCTTACCTATGCCAGAATTCGCTCCAGTTATCATACATACTTTTCCTTCGATATTCATAATCCTTAATTCCATTAATCTATTAAAAATTAGTTATATATTTACAATTTTTAGAGATTATTAAATAATTTTATTATTCTTTAAAAGAAGAGATAATAACTATTCTAATAAAAGTAAAAACACTAAGTATACTATAAAATATTTTTTTAATTCTATTTTATTTTTATGATTATTCTAACTGCAACGCTAGTCTATTAGGGGATACCATAGTTGTATAATATCGCAAAAGGTATGAATGAAAAAGAAATTGATGATTATGTGGATTTTGTTCTAAAAAACATGAGTTTGGAAGATAAAGTCAAACAAATGGTTGGGAATGGAATAAACGTAAAAGTGTTATTTGATCTGGGATTTGGAAAAAGAGTTTATGATGCTGCAGGCTCAGAAAAATATAATATTCCTCCATTGAAATTTACTGATGGACCTCGAGGAGTGATAATTCCTGGCTCTACATGTTTTCCTGTATCAATGGCTCGTGGAGCATCTTGGGATGTGGATTTAGAGGAGAGAGTTGGCGATGTGATTGGGAAAGAAGTTAGAGCACATGGTGGAAATCTTTTTGGAGGCGTTTGTATTAATAATTTAAGACACCCTTCGTGGGGAAGGGCTCAAGAAACATATGGAGAAGATACGTTTTTAATAGGTGAACTCGGTGCTGCTTTAGTTCGAGGCGTTCAAAAACATAATGTTATGGCTACTGCTAAACATTTTGCTGCAAATAGTATTGAAAAGTCTCGATTCAAAGTAAATGTTAAAATGGATGAACGTACACTTCGTGAAGTTTATCTACCTCATTTTAGACGCTGCGTTGAAGTAGGATGTGCTACTGTAATGAGTGCTTATAATAAATTTCGAGGTAAATTCTGTGGTCATAATGATTACTTATTAAGAAAAATTTTAAAAGACGAATGGAATTTTCAAGGTTTTGTTCATTCTGATTGGGTATATGGAGTAAAGGACACTTTAGGTGGAATAATAGGAGGGTTAGATGTTGAGATGCCTCGAGCCAAATATTATAAGTTTAAGAAAATTGAAGAGGCTCTTCAGGATGGAAAGATTTCAGTTTCTATGATTGATCAGGCTGCAGGTCGTGTTATGCGGACAATTCTTCGTTATACTACTAAAGAAGATCCTCAAATATATGAACCTAAACTAATTGGATGTGATGAACATCGTCAAGTGGCATTAGAAGCTGCAGAAAAATGTATGGTGCTTTTAAAAAATGAAAATGACGTACTTCCGCTAGATAAAAAGAAAATTGTGAAATTAGGTATCTTCGGAAAACTAGCAAGAATTAGAAATACTGGTGATCATGGTAGTAGCAATGTAAATACCAAAAAAGTAATAACTCCATTAAAAGGTATTAGAGAATATGTAGGAGATAATATTGAAATCCTCTATGAAGATGGGCGGAATGTGCAAAATGTGAAAAATACAGCAAAAGAAGTAGATGCAGCAATTGTTTTTGTTGGATTAACTTATAAAGATGAAGGGGAATATATCCATGAGTTAAGAATTGGTGGGGATCGAGAGAATCTTTCTTTACATAAGGATCATATTGAATTAATTAAACTAATCGCTGAACAAAATGATAATTGTATTGTTGTACTAATCGGTGGAAGCGCTATAGTTATGGAAGAATGGAAAAATCAAGTACCTGCTATTTTAATGGCTTGGTATTCAGGTATGGAAGGAGGAAAAGCTTTGGCAAAGATAATCTTTGGAGAAGTGAATCCAAGTGGAAAACTTCCTTTTACAATTCCAATAGACCCTAAACACTTACCATTTTTTAAGGCAAATATAGACGAAATTGAATATGGATACTATCATGGATATACGCTATTTGAAAAAGAAGGATATGAGCCTGCGTTTCCTTTTGGTTTCGGTTTAAGTTATACCACATTTGATTATAGCAATTTACAGGTTGATGTAAACGAGGGTAAAATTATAGCAAACGTGGATGTCAATAATGTAGGAACTCTAGCTGGAGATGAGATAGTCCAATTATATATAGGTTTTGAAAATTCTCAAATAGAACGCCCTTTAAAGCTGTTAAAAGGATTTTCGCGAGTTTCCCTTAAACCAAATAAAAAGAAAAACATAAAAATTGAGGTTCCAACGAAAAATCTTGCTTGGTTTAATCCAAAATCTAAATCGTGGGAGGTTGAAAAAATAAAATACACTCTATTTATGGGTAGTTCATCCAAAAATGAAGATTTGTTATCTATTCAATTTAATATAGAAAATTAATATTCCTCCTTATTCTTGAAATTTAATCAAATCTTTATTTAAAATTAGTATTATTCCTCTCAATTCTCGAACATCGTATAAAACTTGAAATTGAATTTGCATCAAACACCATTAAAAATAAAGATATATTAAGATATATTTTCATGTATATTTTGGATAAAAAAGTATAATCTTTCCCAAATGGGTTGAGGAATTTCGAGTTCTTTTACTTAAGTGTTATTGATGTCTGAAGAGAGTTTAAGAGAAATTGTTGGTTTAGCAAAAAAGTCGAAATGGAATCAAATTAAGAAATTACTTAAGTTCATTTTGCAAAAAACTTTGAAGAAAGGAGCAGGATATAATTTAACGGCTCGTGATGTTTTAATAAATGGTAAAAAGCAGTCGAACTTTAATACAATTATTAGGAACAAGGAAAATTTAAAAGATCTAAATAATATTCGCGATTTTGGTTGTCTATCTTTATATCAAGCTACACAAGATTCTAATAATCTTATAGAAATTTCTCAAAATAATGGGATATTGATAGTTTTAGTAAAGTATCTTGGACCTGTTTTAAATGATCATAAAATTTTCAATTTTTCTGTGCATTTAGATGCTTTAGAGGAGCCATTTTTTACGATTGGTAGTGGAGAAAAGATTAATGGATCTGAAATCTTAGAGATGATAAATCATAGAAGTAAAGATAAGACTAAAATTGAAAAAGAAGAAATCAAGAAAGAACCAACAGTTAAAAAAGATAATACAATTCAGGATGTCGAAGCGTATGTATTTGAAACCCTAACTAAGAAAAATAGTATTTGGAATGGAACAGAAACAAAAGCTTTTCACGATTGGAAAGCAAAAAATAAAAATAAATATCAAATAGAAACTGGAAAGATTGCTTATTATAAACAAAAGCCAACAAAACAATTTTCATTATATTTAAAAAATTTAATTAATAAAAAACCAATTAAAAAGGATAGTAAATCACCTAAACCTGTTAAAAAAACAGCCCCCAAAAAAGAACCCGAGAAAGAAATTTCAGAACAGTCTATATTTAAGACATTAACAGGAAAGAATGCTATATGGAATGGTTCTGAAACACAAAATTTTAAGAACTGGAAGCAAAGAGTAATAAAAAAATATAAGAGAGAAACAGGAAAAAATCCATATTATAATTGTAAACTTACCTTAAATTTTAAAAAATGTTTAGATTCTCTCGCGAAAACTAAATCCAATTAAGGAGAAAAGTGTATTATATTTTTTTCTGATCTAACGCTTTTTTCAAGAGCTTTATATTAGATTCTGGATAATGCCGAGAATAATCCAGAATTTTATCCTCAGAAATACCGTTCATCAATTTAGATATCTCAATTAATATTCTATTTTCATTCATGTGGTTTATTTCCCATAAATAGATTAAATCTAGTATTGTCTTTTCAAGATTTGAATATTTTACTTTATTATTTAATATTCCAAAATCAAAAAGAGCATTTTTGAATCTTAGAAAACGAAAATTTTTACCTAAAATCTTGATTGGGTTATTATTTAAAATTTGATCATTAATAATATAGAAGAAATCATCTTCATGGTCATGATCAACATCAATTAAATTTAATGCTGTATAAAGTCCATAATACCATTTTTTTACATGTTTTAACTTTAAACCTTTACCCACAAGCTCCAAAAGGGAATATTTTAACTTATTTCTATTAATCTCCTCATCTGATTTTACATAATAGATATCATCCAAAACATTCAATAAAAAGCCACGCGATATTAAGTAGTCACCTATTACTTTATGATTATAATATTGTTCTTTACAATATTCTCTCAATTCATCAGAAGTTATAAATTCTCTATTGTCTTGCTTTATTTTTTTTAGAACACGATGCATAAATCTATCCAAAAAATCTTATTAAAATTAAAAAAATTAGATACAAAAATATTTTATATTTAAATATAATGTAGCATTGTTTTTATGTCTTTGATATAAAAATTGCTAAAATTAAATTAATTATCTAAAACATTGGAAATATTAAGATTTTAAATAATACAATTTTGTTAATTGGGGAAAATTATACCTTATATCTTTTTATTTCACTTGAATTTTGTATAACCACACTCTTTTTTTATTGGGTGGGAAAATATGAGAAAAAAACAAATTTTAGCAATTTTATTAGCCTTAATTTTTGTAAATGTTGCTAGCCTTTCGATGGCAATTTTTATAAATGGTGAAACAACTCTAACAAAGAATGTAAAAGATTTTCAAGCAATATGCGGTACAACTAATCTTAAAGGTAGAACAATAGAAACTTCACAATCATTTGAAGTTTTAGCATTAAAAGCTGCCGAAGTAGACCTTGAGGAATCATGGACAGTAACCGTTTCGGATTTCTATAATGAGGAGGTTCCTAATTATGATCAGGAGTTTGAACTTGTATTGACTGGAGAACACTGTAATATTTGGATTGGATTACACCCAGAAGTTCATGAGGGGGGATATCAAGATGAATTTGTTCCTGGTGCAACTTTTGAGGAAAATGTTTGGTATTTCGCTTATCCCTGGAGTAATATAGGTATGGATGCTGCTGCAGCAGAGGCTCCTGATCCTGATAATGACGGTTACTATTTACCGCCGGGTTATCGTGATTGGATAACTGGAGTGAATTTATTATCTATACGAGATGAATTCGATAATAATATACACGATAATGTTCTTGAACACTTTGGTGTGTATGCAGATCGACCTGGTCCACTAGATGATTATAAGATTCAGGTATTGATATTCAACATGCGTGATGGACTCTTTTATGATCCTATAAACGCGCCTTGGTTTACAATTGGATACTTCTGGTCATATGCTAGCGAAACTAACAATGCAAACATTTTCCACATGGACACATATCAATGGTGGAGACGTCAAGGTGTGGAATATCCAGGTTATCCATATCCTTACGGTCTTGGATATCTTCCACTTCAATATGAAGGTACTTTTGCTCACGAATTTCAACATCTTGTAAATTATGACGTAGATGCAGATGAATTATCTTGGGTAGATGAAGGATGCTCAATGTTAGCCGAATGGATTTGCGGATACGGCTTTTCACCAGGACATATATCTGAATATCTCATTTGGCACTGGGATGATTCATTAACATTCTGGCAAGGATATTTATCTGACTATGGAGGAGTATTCCTCTGGACTTATTATATGTGGGAACACTATGGAGGAGACGAGCTAATATGGGACCTTTGTCACGAACAGGCTAATGGTATTGAAGGATGGAGAAAAGTTCTTCCTAAGGGCAAGAATACGAAAACATTCGATGAAATTTTCCAAGATTGGACAATTGCAAATTATCTCGATGATACATCAATAAGTGATGGTATATATGGATATTACGGTTTGGATATTCCTTCAGAGGATAGTGAAGGGTATAGTATACATTCAGTACTGGAACAGTGGAGGCAAAGTCAAAATGCACCTTTGTTTGAATGGATTGTTAGAGGTGTTAACCATGAAGGAGCACCTTATCCATATGGAGCAACCTTACCTTATACGGCTAACTATGTTGAGTTTTATAATAATAAAGAGGTGTCATTAGAGTTCACATTTGACGGTGAAGACGCTACTGGTATTGAAGCATATAGTGGTGAGTATAAATTATCTTCAAATGGAGAGGCATGGGCATGGTATAGAGTTCATCAGACAATTGATCTCAGTTCAGTTTCCACAGCAACACTTGAATTCTACACATTTTATCAGATCGAAGAAGATTGGGATTATGGTTATGTAGAAGTATATGATGGAAGTGAGTGGTGTACCCTACAAGGATTAAACACAGTTAATACCCTTCCTGAAAATAATGGTACCGATAATCCAAATTGTGATGGAGGGCCAGGTGATTGGGGATTAGAACCAACTGCATATTTTATTGATGGGGAATGGAATGCATTTACAGGTTCAAGCGGAGGTTGGATTTTTGAATCAATGGATCTCTCACCTTTTGCAGGAAAGGAAATAGAACTTTACTTTACCTACTGGACTGATCCATATACACTTGAAGCTGGATTTTTTGTTGATGACATTAAAATCGAGGCAATTGGCTTTTTCGATGACTTTGAAGAAGACATGGGTTGGACAATAGATGATGGTTGGACTCGAGACGATGTTCTTCACGATAACAATTTTGAAGTGAACCTTATCACTATTACTGTTCCTTATGAATCGGGAGAGATGTCTTTTGATATAGATTCTCTACACCTTACTCGTGATACTGAATATGGTGTAACAGAGTTTACTTTGTTTGATTTAGCTTCAATTCAACAATATGTTGTAATGGTAGCCGCTAACCAACCTGGTTATGAACACACTTTTACAACCTCCTACTTATGGAGTACTACAAAAAGTTAAGGGAGTTAAAACTAATAAACTATAAACTTTTACTTTTTTTTTTTTTCTTTTTTATAGAAAGAAATCAATGTACGTATCAGAATTAGGATCAACGGAATATCTCTTTAAATCTGTTATACCATGTTCATATAGAATTTCCTCATCAATGAAAAAGTTTCCCGTACATTCTCTACTCGATTTAGTTAAGATTAAATATGCAGCATCTGCTACAATCTCTGGTTTTCTTGAATGCTTAATTGCTGATTCTCCCCCTAGTAAATTTCTCACAGCTGTAGTAGCTATTGAGGTTTTTGGCCATAGTGCATTAACAGCGATACCATGTTTTCTAAATTCTTCTGACATACCCAATACACACATGCTCATACCATATTTTGCCATTGTATAAGCTAAATTATTCTTGAACCATTTAGGATCCAAATTTAATGGAGGAGATAAATTCAAAATATGGGGATTCTCTGATTTTTGTAAATGAGGAATGCATAGTTTTGAACATAAAAATGTTCCGCGCACATTAACAGAAAACATAAGATCATATCTTTTCATTTCAATATCTAAAGTTGGAGATAAATTTATCGCGCTTGCATTATTTATAAGTATATCTATCGCTCCAAACTCATTAATCGTTGAATTAATAGCCTTCTGAATTTGATCTTCAAATCTTATATCTGTGATACAAGCAATTGCATTACCACCAGCAGATTTAATATCTTCCACAGCAGTATATACTGTCCCTGGTAATCTTGGATGAGGTTCTTTAGTCTTAGCTACGACAGCTATATTAGCACCATCTTTAGCAGCTCTTAACGCAATAGTTTTGCCTATTCCTCTACTAGAACCAGTAATAAAGAGCGTTTTCCCTTTAAGAGTGTTCATTTATATCATCAAAATCTTTTGTATTTTTCTAATTTACTGTTTTCTTTAATTTCACACAGTTTTAAATAGTTTACATTAATATTTCATAAAACAAAGATTTAAAGATCCTTTCAAAATAGATCTATCATAATAATGACAAATTTTAATCCTGAAAAACTACATGTACTTCATCAGATCCCGAATGAATTCAATAAAGTGATTATACCACGCAAATATACTTTAACTCATTCTGACTCAACAGGGGATCTTTTCTTAACTATAGGAAAGGATTATGATATTGATCAAATATCAAATCTATACACGCGATTTATGAGGGATGAAGTAATAGCTGAATGGCTGCCAAAAAATAATCATTATGAATTACATTTATACGTTCATGTTAGTGGTGGTCTTATATTTGGCTGGGCGAGACTTAGAGATAAAATCTTTCGAAATCATTTACCACTTGTTCTTCAAACAATAGTATTTGGAGATAAAAAGTTATTTGAAGAATTTCCAAGTCTTAAAGAATCACAAATATTTGTTCATTTCAAATCAACACATAAAAAATAAAATAAAGTTGAAAATTTTGGAAAAATAAAAGAGATTCACTATTAATAAATATAAACTTATTTTGACTATGGATTAAGTTCTATAATATTAGTGCTCTCTCTAATCAATAAATTATTAGCAAAACTTAGAAAAGCGATAATTTTCATAATTTAATATTATGAATGAAATAAGTGAATTAGTAGCAAAAGGATACAATAAAATCGCGAAGGATTACTATTCACATCGCGATTTAAATAAATTTAATAGTGAATTAGAAAAATTTTCATCTCTTCTCCCTAAAAAAGCACTTGTATTGGATGTTGGGTCTGGAGCAGGTATACCTACTGCTAAATTTTTAACAAAAAAAGGATTCAATGTACAGGGCATTGATTTATCTGAAAAAATGCTCAGTTTGGCAAGAGAGAATGTGCCAGATGCCAAATTCGCTAAAATGGATATAAATGAGATTAAATTTGAAGAGAATACATTTGATGGAATAATCAGTGTTTATACTCTTTTCCATATACCTAAAAAAAGCCACTTATCTATTTTCAAAAAACTTTTTGAAATACTTAAACCAGGAGGAATCTTGCTAATTAATTCAGGTATATCCGATTCAGAAGGAATAAGTAATTTCTTTGGCGTACCTATGTTTTGGAGTAATTATAATCCACAAACTACTTTAGAACTTGTAAAGAAAGCAGGTTTTTCCATTATCTCTGAAGGTGTATTAGAAAGAGGTGGGGAATATCAATATTGGATTTATGCTAAAAAAAATCAAATTTCAAGTGATTTATCATCAAGATAAAGATAAAAATGAGATTTTCTCAAGCTGAAAAAGTAATATTGATTACTGGAATTATATTGATAATTTTTTCTTTTATCAGTGAAATTCATTTTCATTATATACAAGGATTTACTCCTGAATTTGTAGAAGGAGATATTTTTTGGAGAGCTGAAGCTGCAGAGGTTTTTAATTCCATGATTTTTCTTTTATTGGGTATAATATTAATTATTATTGCTTTCCGTTTATCAAAAAAAAGATTAGGAGAAAATTCTTAAATAAATCTCCTTATAAGATCTAATTCTCTGCAATTAAACGAAGATAGACAAAATTATTTTCTAGATTTTACTCATTTTTAAAAATTCCCTTCCAAAAACATTTATATATTAAACCAAACTAAAATCAATAGAGAGCAACGAGATTTTTATAAGCAAAGAGGTGCAAGAATTGTGATGTATAGCAACCCAGATGATCCTAGATCTGAATATGAAGAGTCAATTAATAAATTAACAGATCAAATCACAGAATTATTTTCTAAAATTCATTTTTATCAAGCGCTCCTTGCTGAAAAGGATCACCAAATAACTCAACTTTCTAATGAGAACCATAAACTAAAAGCACAAATTCAAGATTTGACACACGAAATGGCACCACCGACTTACCCTAGCCAACAATCTTACACACCTCCGCCTATACCTAAACCACTCCCAAGATCTGAAACAACTCTCATAGAACAAGCTACTCCTACATTTACTACAAGTACAGATCCAAGAATAAATAAAAGAGTATGCCCTAATTGTGGCGCGATGGGTTTTGCAATAAGAGAAATTGATGATAAATCCAATGTTATCAGTTATATTCCAAGGCGCATCTACGCAAAAAAGAAATCTTGCACTAAATGTCGATATGAATGGTAAAAAAACTTAATTTATTTATAGTTAAAGAAATGGAGTCAAATTACGAGGAAGAAGCTCAAAATAATTAACTAAATCATATTTTTCTATCTTATCCTTGATCTCTTTATGAAGATCATCGAAGCTTATGCCATCTAATATTATCTTTGTTTCTTCTTCACTAAATTCAGGTCCTTTTTCAGTCCAATTTTTAACTTTTTTATTCGCGGGACACACTTTTTGACAATGGAGACATCCTACAAGACAATTGTGCCATGTTGGATCAATCCAATTTGGAAAAGGAACTTCTAGGGGTTGTTCATTATGATATGTAAGACAACGCATTACTCGTAATAAGACTCTATCAGTAGGAATTGCTCCTGTGGGGCATTTAAGCGTACAAGCTGAACATTCCTCACACAACTCCATCAATTTTAATTCTTGCCAATTATCCTCCTCAGTAGGAAAATCTGAATATAAAGTCGTTAAACGATGAAAACTTCCCATTCCTTGTACATAGGTAATGTTGTTTCTACCGTACTCTGCTAATCCACACCGAACTGCTAAAGTTTTTTGAGGTAATCGAGCATATGTTGTTTTATACCCATTTGGTTCTAAAATATTATTTACTAATTCGATCATTTGGTTAACAATTTTTAAACCATACAAGTAAGTCGGAGGTATAAGTAATGAGATCTCTTTGTTGTTCCAGTGGAAAATTGCTTCAAATTGAGGAACTGGAACTGATATTATGAAAAGCGACCTGATTTGAGGAAAATCAACCTCAGGCTCAAATTCAAAAAAAGACTTATATTCTTCATAAAATTTGGGATCTAAAAGCTTTTGCTCATAGAGTTTTTGGACATCGTTTCGTAATTCTGGAATATGTTGTGCAGAAACTATTTTTCCTTTATAACCTTTCAGCTCTAACGTTTTATAAAAATTCTGAACAATTTTATTATTTTCTACCATAATTATCACTCGTTTTAAATAAGCCAAAATTTCTTTTTAATTTATATCATATTCGATATGTAAAACTAAATATCTTGAATTATTCACTTCAAATTATAATGCAATTCTAGGGTCTTCTTTTATCATTTTATATGAGATTATTGATTGCATATCTTTAATACCGGGTGTTTTACTAATCTCTTTGGTAAGATCGTGTAATGCTAGGTTATCTTTTACTTTAACTTTTAACATTATATCCCACTCACCTGCAATTTCATGAACTTCCATAACCTTTTTATTTTTTGCCACTTCTTCTGCAAAATCACAACAATCTGTATCTATATCAAGAGCGATTTTGATCCAAGCTGTTGTTGGCTTACCAACTGCCCCAGAATCAATTAAAGGGATTATTTCTTTTATGACTTTAGAATCCTTCATTTGTTTAATTCTTGAAAATATTGTGGATGCGGGCACTCCAATTTTCTTTGCTAATGTTCTATAGGTTATATTAGCGTCTTTTTGATATTCTTTTAAGATATTCTTATTAAGTTCATCAATCATAGTAAACTAGATATTGTTTGGCTTTAATAATAATTGCTAGACATGATGCAAAATATTTAAATATTTGTGAATAATATACAATAATATTCAATAAAAATAAACATAATGCATTTTAAAAAATCAAAAGTGTATATAGATAAAACTTTTGGACCATCTCAATGGGGAAGTTATAAAGTGGTGGAAGCTAAAAAGGAGCTTTTAGCTCCATGTGGTTTATATTGTGGTGTTTGTAGAATTTATCAAGCTCATCAAGATAATAATTTAGAATTCAAAAAGGAAATTTTACCTACACTTCATGATTTTGGAGTAAAAAGTGTAGATGATATTGCTTGTACAGGTTGTTTATCTGATGGTGTTATATTCCATTTCTGTCGAACATGTCCTATTAAAGATTGCATAAAGGATAAAAATTTTGAAGGATGTTATCAATGCGATGATTTTCCGTGTACGATTATAACAAATTGGCCAGATTCATTAGATCAAAAAGTTATGCTTCGCGCTATTCCTACCTGGCATAATATTGGAACTGTAAAATGGGTTGAAGCAGAAGAAAAACGCTATCAATGCCCAAAATGCAGTACCTTATTATTCCATGGTGCAAGAAGCTGTAAAAAATGTAATTTTAGAGTAGATTTAGATTGAATTGAATAACTCATTTTCAAGAATATTTGTGAAACTAGACAAAAATGTTATCCTTAAATATTAAATAATTTTATTTTTATTACGTTAAACCCAATTTAAAAAGAAAGAGTGTAAAAAATGGTTTTAATTGTTGCTAAAGTTGTATTTCCTCATGCGAAATCAAGTAAAGTAGCAAAAAAGAATATTGAAATGATTAAAAAATATCCCGCTGATCCTTCTCTTGGTACCACACTTGTAATTGGAGTTAAATCCACCATAGATGTAATGGAAGTATTAGCTGTAGTAGACGTCAAGAATGGTAAAGTCGAAGAAAATATGTCAAATCTTGCTAAACAATATCAAGAATATGCTCTTGAAATTGATGGATTTAAATATCAAATGGAAACATATTTTTCTATAGCAGAAGCATATAATATTTTAGGAATGGAACCACCTCCAGAAGAATAAATCAATATTTAATTTTTTTTTTAATACTATATAAATTTACAACTCAAAACTAATCCCGATTTCTTTAATTCATTAATAAACATTTTCAATTTTATTGCTAAATTTTAATATTGGTTAAGAAGATCTAATATCTCATTCTTCTCAAAAATAAGCCAATTAAGTAAAACTAATAATTTATGTGTTAAAAATTTAAATTTTGAAATTTCATAAATAAAGTTAGGCACACAAAATCAATTTATCTAATAACAGAGGATAGGTGGATATATGAAGGTTTTTAAAAAATTCATACCTTTTATTTTGATCACCTTACTCATAATAGTTATTTTGTTTCAGATTGGAACTAAAGTATATGCTCAAGAGAATGAGCAATCAGAAATAACAGGCTTAAAATATTCTATGTATGAATATGCTGATAAAATAGATCTAGTAAATAATACTCGGTCAATTGAAATAGAAATACCTTCCGATACTTGGAATGTTACAGGGGTTGAGTTGAATTTTACAGATATAAAATTAGGAAAGGAGATAAAAGATTTTGAAGTATATGATACCGGATTTAAAGTAATTGAAAAATCAGGTAATAATTATGGATATGGAGTTCAAATAAATATATCTGTACCTACTATACTGTATGGTGTTTATATCTATGGTTTTAAAAATGAATTAGCTGATAAATTATTAAAAGTTCAAATCAATGGATACAATCCTGTGAAAAATGCTCCTAATAATACAGTGTATGGTACTCCAACTATACTTAATATAACTAAAAATTTAGGGTGGTTTTATCAAAATTTTGAAAATTCAATCAAGCTTCAAATTGGAAAATATTTCTTAGTGATCAATGGTTCAAACATATCTACAACACAAGATAAATATTATTGGGGATATAGTGCTTATGGATTATTTCCAAATCTATATATCTCCAGATATAATGGATTTACATGGAGTGATGGAATACAGTATTCCACTCTATTATACAAACTGGTTCAAAGCACTGAAGAAATATACAACCCTCAAGAAATAAATATGACTATAGAGATCGGAAATACACATTATAACATCTTGAATGGTAATAATAATGGAACTGGTTATGTAGAAATATCCAATTTAAGCTATTCACCGGATACATATTTTCTACAAATTCCTATTAGATGCAACATTTCAATAACATTAAATTTTAGTTATAGCTGTTTTTTAAGGATAAAAAATGAATTTGATGCACAAGGCTCAGTGACCTTAGAATTAGATCAAGAAATTAAATGGAGAATAGAACCTTCAATTATTAGAAAAGAGAATAATTATTCAGTCAAATTCTTTTATTTCGAAAACTGGAATAATATAGAAGTATACAGGAATGGTATACTTGTTAATTCAGAATTAAACATTATAATAAACACAGACGAAAAATTTATTTATATAAAAAATGGAAGTATCTTAATTGGAGCAACTTGGCTGATAACAGCACTATCTTCTCAAGAGATATTAAATATTAATTTTCCAATTAATCAATTTGAACCTAATCAAGAATTAAGGTGTTCGTTAGAAATACCTCAAATTAACGGAAACATTTCTTGGAGTCTTATTGATTCTTGGGGATTTGAAATTTTTTCTGAAACTAAAGTAGTTATTTCAGAAATAACGATTTTATCTTACCAGATTCCAGAAAATCCTTACGAAGGAGATTATAAGGTAATAATATTGTGGTATAATGATCATCAAGCTAGTATAGGCTCACAAGATATCAAAATAATCGTTCCATTCACCTTAAGCCCGCAGTTTATTATTTTAATTTTAATAATTGTTGGGATAATTGCTACAGGTAGTACTTTATCATTTATAACAATTAAGAGGGTTAGAAATAAAATTCAGTTAAATAGGAAAAAGTTGGTCGATAAATGTGGGGATGTGCTAAGTATGAATTACTTTATGGTCATAGAAAAAAATTCTGGACTAGGTGTATATGAAGAAACTTTTTCAGCTACATTTATCGATTCTACACTAATTTCTGGATTCTTAGATGCTATACGTTCATTTGGGATTGAGCTAACAGGTTCTTATGAACAATCTCAAACAGTTAAATTAGAGTATAAAGATTCAAAAATATTAATGGTAGAGTTTAAGAATTTTAGATTGATAATAATAATGAGTGAAAATCCGTCTACTGATTTTTTAAAATCAATTACGGACCTGTCTTATGAAATTGATAAAGAGTACGGTCATTTGCTCTCAAATTTTAATAATGATGTTACGCCATTTAAAGGGATAAAAACACTAGTGAAAAAGCATTTAAACACTTCATTTTTAGCACCTTTAAAGATTGCAGAAAACAAAAATTTAAAATTAAATTCAGCAGAGAAAAATGAATATAA
>CP070831.1:3191822-3198880 GCA_020344955.1 Promethearchaeota archaeon
AAAGTATGAAAAATAAAGGTATTCAATTCGCAAACCTAGAAAGTTTCAAATAATAATAGTTTTTATACATCATTCTTTTCTCGTAAATAATGGATAATAAATTTCCCTATCAGTCTATCTTAATTGTATGTTCAGTGAATACAGCTCGATCGAGAATGGCTGAAGGATTTCTAAGAGATTTTTTCAAAAAGTTAAACTCAGATGTTATGGTAAATTCAGGGGGAATTTCTTCCAATGCTAGAGATGGTATGACTATTTCAATGGATGCAAAACTAGTAATGGAAGAAATCGGAATAAAATTATCTGATAAGGCTCTATCGACTGATTTAAAGAAACATCATCAATTTGTTAGAGATGCTGATCTAATTCTTACTTTAACAAATAAACACAAAGAAGAATTACATGATTTTTTTAACTTAGATGATAAAGATATTTTAACAATAAAAGAGTTTGCTGGAGAAAATGGAGATATTGAGGATCCCTCAATGAGAGAAGAGCTTTTTAAAAAAGTTAGAGATGAAATTATTAATTATTTGATGAAAGGATTAAATAAATATGAGTTTTAAATCATGATTGAATATATAATCATTGCGATTCTACAGGGTTTATTTGAGTGGCTTCCTATATCCAGCTCAGGGCAAACCATGATTGTTTCTATTAATCTCTTTGGGATTTCTACTGAAGAAGCATATAGTCTTGCATTATGGTTGCATTTAGGTACCACTTTAGCCGTTTTATTAAAATTTAGAACCGATTTTGTCAAAATATTTAAAAGTTTTATACCTAAAACTTATTTATCAGATGAAATAGACATTCGAAAAAGGAACTGGCTTATTTATGCTACATTAGGGACTGGAATTACAGCAATCCCGTTATATTTCATATTTAGAGTTATTATTTCAGGAGTTTTCACTCCAGTCCAAGGAGATTTAATAACTCTAATTGTTTCAGGGTTATTGATTATAACAGGGATAATTCTATTAAAAACCAGAAAGATATATGGAAAGAATACGATAGAAGAGGTACCAAAAGATTTTATTCAAAAAGATAGTTTTTTGTCAGGATTATTACAAGGAGTTTCAATTTTACCAGGTATTTCACGTTCTGGGATAACAGTTTCAACGATATTATTAGAAAAATACAACCAAGAGAATGCATTAAAATTGAGTTTTTTAATGTCTGTTCCAGCAGCAGTTGGATCAATAATTGCTGATATTATTTTTGGTAAGGGTTCAATTTTCGGTACAATAAATCCAATAATTATACTCATTATTACATTAATTAGCTTTATAGTTGGTTATTTAACAATAGAATTTTTAGTCCGCATTGCTCAAAAAATTAGTTTTGGCTACTTCTGTATAATTTATGGAGTTGTTGCTTTTCTAATTATAGTACCTTTTATTATTATTAGTTAAAACGTTAAAACATAGTTCTTTATATAATCTCTTAATATATTTTCTATCCTTGGAATTCCTTTAAAACTTGGAAAGTCATTCAAATCTATAAGATAATACTTATCTTTATCAACTGGTTTTACTAGATCATATCCAAAAATTTTAAGTTTTAATTCATTAGATAAGATTTTAGATAATTTTCTAATTTCACTGGTAATTTCAAAAGTTTCACGTTCAAGTAAATGCACATCTATATGCTCACGTTTTTCTCTTAGAAAAATATATATAGGATTTTCTCTTTTAATCCCAAAAATTTCGTCTCCAACAACATAGATTTTTCTTTCAATCCCATCACATTCAATGAACTCTTGCACATAAACATCATAAGATAAGAATTCTTTATACCTTTCACAAAAATCTTCAATCTCAATGATCTCTTGTGCCAGAAAATTAAATCTATTATATTTATCATGTTGATAATGACTCTTTATAACAATTGGTAATTTAGTTAAAGCCCATTCTTTGAACTTGTCCTTGTCTGATAGAGATTGATTCCATGAATTAGGAATCAAAAATTTGTCTAAATCATTCTTATGATCTTTAAATATTTTTCTTATTGCGTAATCAAGAGCAATTTTATTCTTACACATTAAAATCGTATCAACATCATGAAAAGTGGGGATACCATATAGTTTGGCAAAATGCAATAAATCAATAGAACATTCATTTCTTACTTTTACAATTATCAAATCAGCATTGAAAAAGGATTCTGGCATTTCAGAAAGGCAGAAAAAATCTTTCGTAGGATCATGAAAAATTAGATCAAACTCTTTTACTTCTTTTAATTTACTAATTAAATTTTTAATAACTTCATGATCCTTTTTTGCTGAAAAAATTATTTTTTTGACCATTTTTTTATATTCTATATTTTTATGATTAAATAATTAAAATAT
This sequence comes from Promethearchaeota archaeon, assembly GCA_020344955.1. Lineage (GTDB taxonomy): Archaea > Asgardarchaeota > Lokiarchaeia > Sigyniarchaeales > SOKP01 > Loki-b32. The sequence goes on from CP070831.1 coordinate 3,194,170, forward strand.
TATTTATGAATTGAGTTTTTTTTCCCTATTTGATGATTTCAGAAAATTAAAAAAAAAAAGAAGATTTGGGGGCTTAAACATCTATTTATCTTTAAATCTTGTTTTAGTATTTCTTATTATGAAAAAAATGAACAGTAAAGTAATCATACTAAAGAATAATACATTATAACCAGAGATACTTGGTTCTCCATCTGATGGAGTAGCTTCCCAATTTAAAGCAAATAGATCAGCTTTTAAAGAAGATTCATCATTTTGATTAACAGAACAGAATGTGTTTTCTTCAATTCCAATTAAATCGTTTTTATATGCAACATAAACTTTTGGCGTAAAAAGCCAAATCAAAGGAAAATCTCTTTCAATCATAAGTTTTTGAATTTTGTTATATATATTCCTTCTTTCTAAAGGATCTGTCTCATTTAATGCATCTTTCATTAAAAGCTGGACGTCATATTCCGTATCGTATGGGATAATATCACCAAAACCTCCACTGTATTGAAAGGAATTATAATAACTAGACTCATTGCTAAATAAGAAATTAATAAATTGATAAGGATCATTGTAAAATGCACCCCAACCTAATATAAATAACTCTAACTGGTTTTTATTGTAGAAAAGTTTCATCATATAGTCATACCAATTAGACAATCCTGCGTCTTCTATTGTTATACCTATTTTGGATAGATTATTTTTCATTAAAGAAAAAATAGCTCTGTATTTACTGTTATTAAAATAAGTAATGTTGAGAGAAAAAAAATTAGCAGTTTCCCATTCTTCATCAGTAGTAAAAGTCGTACCATATCCCAATGATTGCATTACAGCTCTAGCATGAGTAAAATTTAGAATAGGAACATTTAGAGAGTAATTTGAGTAAATAAGTCCAGAGGGAATAGGTGACCTAAGTCTATCCGCCAATTTGTTTAGTATGTTACTAGTTATATAATTATAATCTACGGAATACGATATAACTTCTCTTAATGTGCGATCAATTAAGAGATTATTCATAGCTATATAAAATATAACCCAACTTCGAGTTTCAGGTTCTATTAATGTAATCTCTTGGGAATTATTAAAAGCATCTATGAATGATTCATGAGGATTCATTAAGAAGTCAATATCCCCATCTAATAATGCTTGACATCTTTCAATATTATTACTATAAATTGAATAAATGATTGTGTTAATATTTGAACTTGAACGCCAGTAATTTTCATAAGCATGAAATAAAATCTCTGTATTTGATGAGAAATTATCACAAGTGAAAGGTCCTGTACCAATAATTATTCCATCTGGTAATATAATATAATCTGTGGGAGGTGATGATTTTGGGGATAAGATAAATGATCCAACAAAAGATAATAAACCTTCCAATGCGGTGAATGGTTTATTTAATATGAATCGAATGTTATAAAGTCCAACCACTTCAGTTCTATTTATTATTGGAGTGCCATCTGGCCAGAAATATTCAGGATTAGCTTGTGCTTTATGCAAATAACCAGGTAAATTACCTGAAACATTTAAAAAATAAGCTAATCTTTCAAAGTTCCAATAAACTGCAGTAGCGTTAAGAGGTGCTCCATCATGAAAAGTAATGTTTTGTCTGATGGGAATTATACAGCTTAATTTATCAGGAGCCCATAAGGGGTAGTCTAGAGCTAATCGAGGAATAATTTTATTTGATGGATCTGAGTAATTACACGCATATAACCCTTCGCATATTTGTTCAATATAGTTAAATGAATATGGATCATAGGCGTCGTGAGGATCAATAGTAAATGGACCTGCTTTTGTACCAATAACAAGAGTATCCGATTGAGATGTTTTTAATAATTTATGCTTAATATTGGATGTTGAAGTATTATTAATGGTGTAATTTTGAAAAAGAACTGTCGAAAGGCTTAAAAAAATAAATAAAAAAAATACAAATTTTTTTTTTGAAATTATATTCACCAAGGATTTATTGGTTGATTTAAATTATTATTATTTTATTATATATAATTTATCTCCTACTTATCGTAATAAATTCGTATTTTCATATAAAAAGCTATTAAATCTTTATGATATTTTAAAATGATTTAAATATAATCATTTTATTATACAAAATATCATGGCGAATAATAATATTAATGTTGCCATTATTGGAGTCGGTGATGTCTGCTCAGCTCTTGTCCAAGGTTGTGCGAATTACAAGAAAAATCCAGAAAAAATCATAGGTATACTCCCAGAAATTACTCAATATAGCGTTAATGATATAAATTTTGTCCTTGGAATAGATGTTAATTCTAATAAAGTTGGAAAAGACCTGAGTAAAGCAATATTTGTTGAACCAAATTGTAATATGAAACTCTATGAACCTGATTTTATGAATGCCCCAGTAATTAAAGGACCTATAATGGATGGATTAGATAGCAATATTAAAAACATTATTCCAATTGATGAGAATCAAAAACCTGCGGATATAACTCAAGAACTAAAGAATTATAATGTTGATATTACAGTAATTCTCCTTCCAACAGGTTCACATGAAGCTGTCAAATATTATGCCATGAAAGCCCTTGAAGCAGGAACTTGTGTCGTAAACGGAATGCCCTCACAAGTTGTAAACGATCCAGAAATAGTTGAAAAAGCGGAAGATTTAAAACTCTCTTTAATAGGAGATGATGTAAAATCTCAAATTGGAGCTACAATAATCCATAGAGCTTTGACCAATCTTTTTCCAATGAGGGGCGCTATATTAGATAAAACTATTCAACTGGATTGGGGTGGTTCCAGTGATTTTTGTAACTTGCTGTCACCAATGCCAGACGGGTCATTAAGATATGAAGCAGGAAAACGGCAATCTAAAACAGAAGCAGTAATTGCTAATCTTCAAAATAAAAATACAATTGAATGTCAAATTTCTGCTGTAGATTATATTCCATTTCTCAAAAATCAAAAAGAAGCGTATATGAGACTTGAAGGTAGAGTGTTTGGGGGTGCTCCAGTTAGAGTTGATATCACAATGTTTGTTGAGGATGGAAATAATTCAGCAGGGATAATAGTAGATTGTATTAGAATAAGTAAAATTGCAAAGGATCGAAAAATAGGAGGGATTTTACAATCAGCATGCTCTTTTTTTGCTAAACATCCTCCAGAACAATTAGAAGATTATATTGCTAAAAAAAGATTAATAGAATTTTTAGAAAATAAGAGAGAGAGATAAAATAATTATTTTCATTCTTACCCTTTAGCTCTAGCAGTAGTTTTAAAGAATTGTTGCTGTAGAGCAACCATATTATATATATAATCCGAAAGTAGACTTATTGCTTCAGGTATACTTCTAAAACTTGGAAAATCATTAATATCTATAATATAAGGTATCCCTTCCTTAGTTATTATGTAATCAACACCAAAAATGGGCATTCCAAGTTTTCTTCCCAGTCTTAGAATTCTTCGTTTTAATTGTTTATCATTAGGGATACGAATATGAATCAATTCTAATGGAGTTAAATTCTCAGTTTCTCTCAATCTATTATAAGATGTAATTGACACTGCCCATCGATCGATTACATAGATTTTATAGACGATATCAAAACTTCCTAAGTAAGTTTGGAAAAATAAATCTTTTTCCTTACGATTTTCGACTAATCTCTCAAAGTCGGAAACATTCTTTGCTATTCCAATAATTCTATCGTTCCTAGGCAAATTTGATATGTTGTGAGTATCTAATTTAATTATTACTTTAATACCATTAGAACAAGCATTATGAGCTTCTTTCAAAGAATAAAATATTTTTGGTACATTTAATTTCCTTGCTCTTTGTTCAATGAATTTAAAAGTATTAGTTCTACTTTCACATATTTCAACTGCTCTAACGCTATTTAATAAAGGAATAGTAGGAGCAAACTCACGTATAGCTTTGTAAATTTCTTGATTTGATTCAGCAGAATATAATTTAACAATTATAAAGGATATTGGGAATTTTTTAATTTGTTTTTTGAAATGCTTCACATTAAATGTATTTGAATCCTTTTTTAGCAGATTTACTATTGAGACATTGTAGTTTTTGTAACAGAACTTTTTGATCTTGTCAAAAATTTCAAGATCACGGTTACAAATAGAGCCTATGTAGATTCTACTAAGCTTATTCGACACCCATAAAACCCTACTATTTTTGATCCAATATGAATAAATAATCTTATATAAATGTATTGCTCTTATGTGTGATTATGGCATTGGGATAGTAAAATTTAAAAAGAAATATCATGATTTTTTCAAATCACAATTTACTTTAAAGCAAAATAATCTAAAATTGATTTTTACTCGCATTTAAATTTTCTATTTTTCTTATAAAATATTAAAGTGAAAAACCCTTTTTTTAAAAAAAGACTCATAAGGTAAATCATTTGAAAAAAATAGGCATAATCATTGATAATTATCATTTAAAGTATAAAGTTAATGAGTTCCTAAAATACTTAAGATCTAAAGCTGACGTGAGTTTATATATAGAAGAAGAATTTCTTCTCAATGACAAAAAGTTAGATTTTGAAGAGAATATATTCTTTCTTAAGGCTAAAGGAGATTTAGTATTAGCATTTGCAAAATTGATTGAAGAAGAGACTTCGATTCCTGTTATAAACTCTTATAAAGGTTCTTGGTTAGCAATTAATAGATTTTTAAATAGTGTGTATTTACAAAAGGCAGGTATACCCATTCCTGATTTCTCATTAAATCC
>CP070831.1:3198980-3202570 GCA_020344955.1 Promethearchaeota archaeon
AATATAAAAAAGAAACAACTAAACATAATAATTTGATGGATAATTTGAATCGATGGTCTAAATTGATAAATAAAAGACAATTATCGAAAATTAAAGTAGTATATAATAATTCAGGTTCTATACTGCAATCAGCAGTATTACAAGGAGATTATTTAATTACTGGTGACTTGTCTTTTTATGATACAAAAAGTTTAGAGGAAGCGTTTTATTTGTCAGCTATATTAAATTCCAACATATTGACTAATCAAATTAGAATAATGAAAAGCTCAAGGCATATTTTTAAACGTCCACTTGATATTCCTATTAAAAAGTTTGATAGGAGAAATTTTATTCATCAGAAATTAGCAGAATTGGGAGAAAAAGGTCTCAAAATCTCAAAACAAACAATTATGTCTTTTATTGAAAACAGTCAAGCTCATTTTACTAAATTTAAAATTCAAAAGATATTAAGTAAGGAGTTGAAACCAATTATCACTGAAATTGATGAGCTTTTAGTGAGAGAATTCACTCTTAGTTAAATTATAAATTAAGGTAAATTTTAACGTGTTAAAATAAATAAGCAGTTTTGCATTTATCAAATATTATAGTACTTATCCATTCAAACATGAAAAATTATATTTTTAAGATTTTAATAACTGGAAATGCCTCAGTTGGAAAGACATCACTTTTAAGAAGATATGTAGATGGTATGTTTGATGAAAGCACAATTATGACTGTTGGGGTCGACTTTTTTACCAAAGAGATTAATTATGATAATGTCCGTTGTCTGATTCAATTATGGGATTTAGGAGGTCAAGAACGCTTCAGATATCTTCTTGAGAATTTCGTAATGGGTGCTAGAGCAGCTCTTCTATTAATTGATTTAACCCGAATGCCTCTTATCAAAGATATACTTGAATGGGTAAATATAGCTCGATTACATGACATAAGCCTACCAATCCTACTTGTAGGAACAAAACTAGATCTGAACGATATAATTGCTGTGGATGATGAAAGTGCCCTACATTTAAAAAATACATTTAATATGATAGATTATATAAAAACCTCAGCTAAGACTGGTTACAATGTTGAAAAACCATTCGAGGTCATAATAGAAAATCTTATTAATTTAAGTAAATTTTAATCTTGGTAAGTATGAATGATGAACTAGTTATTCTTGGATCTGGAGGGGGCCGACACCATATTAGAACTCAATATAGAGCAACTGGAGGGCTTTTGTATAAGTTCAACAATATTCAGTCTCACATAGACCCTGGCCCTGGCGCTATTGTGCGAATCAACCAATATCAAGAAGACCCATTAAAAACGGAACTCTTTATTGTAACGCATGGTCATGTTGATCATTACAGTGATCTAAGTGCTATAATTGAAAGCTCAAGAGAAATTCTACATGATAGAAATTATAATTATTACAAAAAAGGCACATTAATTACTTCAACTGAAGTTCTAAAATATATTTCTGATTATCATCTTAACATGCTTGAAGAAATAGTGAGATTTAAGGCAGGTGATACCATCAATTATAAAGCTGTGAGAATAATTGGAACTAAAACTGTTCATTCTCCGAATAACGAGGGATTTGGAATTAAATTTGAACTTAAAGATTATTCCTTGGCTTTTACAAGCGATACAATGGTATATGATGGTTTTTCTGAAGAATTTTCTGGCTGTAATATTCTAATTCTTAACCTCTTACGCCCTGATTTTAAAAGGTGCAGAAGACATCTTTGTACAGATGAGGTTATACCATATTTAAACAAAATTGACCCCCCTCTTAATAGTCTTATTATTACTCATTTTGGTTCATTAATGGATAGCCCTAGGTCAGCTAAAAATTATGTCCCTAATCAAGTAAAAAAACTTCAAGAAAATACTAATATAAAAAATATTATCGCAGCTGAAGACGGACTAAAATTAAGGATTAAAGAATTTTTGAAATAAGATATTAAAAGAGATTTTGTACAAAAATTTTTATTTGTTATCCATAAATTAAAGTTTGTTCTTGATATGGCAACATAAATAAATTATAATATTATAGTTTTTATATTAAAAAATTCTATTATTCATCAAGAAGGGATCTAATAAGTAATCTGAATAAACATTGGATAGGTCATCTCAAATCGGGAGATCGCCAAAATTCGCCCTCTATTAAACTCTTTGAGTTTAATTCTCTCCCTGATTTTAAAATTTAGTTCAGATTTCTTTTCCCTTCCCTTTTCTTTAAATTTAAATTATGAGTAATTTATATAGAATATAATAGAGATTCGATATGCTGTTAAATTCTAAATCTTGTTATAATTAGCTGAGAAAAATTAATCTTGAGCAATCCAATATCGACATACAATGCATTGTAAAACCTTTTGAAATACAACTTCGTCAGAATTATTCACACGAATCTTTCTGTTTACCATAACATTGCCGCACTTATTACAAATCGCAAGATCTTTTGGTTTTAATTTATGTGCGGACATGTATAATATCACAAAATTCTGATTATTTTAATAAGAAGTTATTTGGTAAATTTATCTATTTAAAAGCTTTAATACCGATGAAACAACCCTTATTTATAATATAAAGATATATTTATTTAAATAAATCGTTAAGTAAATATTTTTTGGATTGCAACACGAATTATATTTAATTGCCTCAAAATTAGGTTTTTAGGAGAGTTTAATAGAATTAAACTCGATGAAATCACCTTAAACTATTAATTAAAAGGAACAAAAAGAAAATTATTGAAGTTAAATATATAACCAGTATTTTTTTTACATTTTTAAAGGAATCTCTGATTTTGTTAGAATGGAATATGCTTTTCTACATATAAAAATTGTGTAAAGGTACATTAGCATTAATGATAGACGTTCTATAATAATAAGATAAAAAATTATGGGCGGTGAGAGAAGTTGAAGCAGATACGGACTGATATAGCTAAAAAAAGTAATAATAAATGCTATTAAACTCATTAGAGACAAAATTCCAAGAGCTTTTGTTGATACACTAGTTAATTTAAAACCAAACCAGCTATTAGAGCTATCCTCTGTATCCATTACTAATTTCTTTGTTCTGGAACAAGCGATTAGAATATAAGTGTAAAATGGTAACAAGATTACAGATATAGCGATAAAAACCCAATTATTGATTATTATATTAATTATTACTGGAGTAATTGTTATTGTACCTTGTTGAATATATACAGTCCATTGAATAATAGTATAAATAGCAGAGAATAATTGATGGAAATATGGGGAAATTAATGGAATGATCACAAAAACAATAATTACCGCAATGTTGTTATTAATTCTAAACCCAAATAATTTTACTTCTGAAGTTTTATTATTATTCATAATTTTACCCCAAAGGATTTAGATAAAATTGTGTTAACTTACTATTTTAATTTTGTCTATTTTATACAGTTTATTTAAGATCTTTTTCTTGAGAATTGTTTTTCTTAAGGACGGTAATAAAAATTGCAACAAAGATCAAACCACATCCAACCCAAGCTAAAACAGAGAGAATCTCATTACCAATCAGAAAACCAAATAATGCTGCAAAAACTGGTTCAAGAGTAAATATAATAGCTGTTGTGGTCG
>CP070831.1:3202670-3205353 GCA_020344955.1 Promethearchaeota archaeon
CCTCCCCATACTACTTTATAAGATCCATCTTTATTTTTAATCATTCTTCCGGGCATTTGGGTTCTCCTATTTATCAAATGATTTATATTTTATAATAGGTATTTGTGTATATTTTTTATAAAAATTAGATAAATTAATATCTTTAATGCTTACATAATATAATATCATTATATTCTCCTAATTATTATCATTAATTTCTACAGTTATTGCAATATCATTTTCAGCAAGTTTTGCTAATATATCTACAGGATCTCCATCAATCCCATCTGAAAATCTTTTTCGTCCTATTTTTTCATTATTATTTACTAATAATCTTACATAATTCTTGCTAAAATTTGATAAATCACTTTTATAAATAGACATAATATATTCTCCTATTTAATTATTACTACTCCCTCGAGCAATCTTCTTGCTAATAAGGTTGCAGGTTCTCCAAGTTCATCAAGAGGAGTTACTACTAAAGTATAATTTCCACCATCGAAATCAATAGCTTCTGTTTCAATAGCAGAAAGTTTAATTCTAAGAAATTTTCCATCAAGTTCTTCTTCATCTTCTATCTCTAGCCTTCCGTTATCAGTTGACAAATGTATTGTCAACTCTCCTCTCGAATTTCTAATATATAAGTCGGATTTATAAGCATGAAAAGATACTAATGATCTATTTGGTGCTAACCATTTTATCCGCTTATAAAAAACAGCTCCTTTTTCTATGATTAAGTTTAATGAACCAGCTACCATATTAAGCCATATTCTTTATTAATACCGCAGATCCATCAGATAATGTAACTTTTTCTTCTATTTGTTCATTAAAAACTTCTATCATTAATGGATTAGTTCTATGATGTTTAGTAATTATAGAAGAATTTACTTTGCATCTTTTCTGCTTATCATTATTCTCGTTATATTCCCAAATTTTAGCAAAAGAAGAATCATATTGAACTTCATCAAAACCTATTTCTTCTTCTACATAAATAAAGTTAAATTCGTTAATTGTTTGAGTAGTTACTTTCATGTGGTAGCTTCTCTCCCAATATCAACTTCACCATATAGAACTTTTACAGTTTCATCTTCTACAGGACTGGAGTCTACAATTGGAACTTTCTCAAGATCATAAACACCGCTAATAGCAGTAATACCAGTTGTATCTGTAGCAACTACTTTTAATGTAATATAAGTTTGATCCCCGGAATGAATTATTCTGGAATTAGCTTCTGTTAATTCCAGAATAACATCTCCCCCGTAACTTTCTCTAATAGTCATTCTAAATAAGAAATTAGTAAGATCTATTACTTGTCTTGTGGTATCTATAAGACGTATATAATATTCAAATTTAGACCCTACTTCAAGTTTAAACCTATAATGCCCAGCACTCATGCTAATTAATCCTTCTTACCATCACTTTTATGAATAAAATGGCTTAAAATCATATTAACAGTATTTTGCAAATTATCAATTCTTTTCGATAATTCATGATAACGTTCCTCACAAATATCATTTCTAACATATGTACTTTTATTTGGTATGTATTGTATATAGATTAGTAGCACACATGCAGTGATAGCAAAGATACTAACAAAAAAATTACCAGGATTTTCCTTCAGTAACATTTTTACTATTTCCATTATTATTCCCATCAATAGCTTTTCGGCGTCTAATCTTTACTTCTTCAATAACATCTTCTGTTGCTAACTTAGCATTCTTTTTCGTAATACCATTTATCTTTAGAATTTCTAGTGCAAAATTACATTTATCTTTAGAACTTATACTTTCGTCAAAAAGACCTTTTACTAAAATTTCAGCTGCTATTCTTGCAGCTGCAGTCATAGTTTCAGCAGCACCAATTTGAGATTGACTGATGATAAGTTCTCTTAATGTTTGAAATTGCGGTGAGCTTAGTACCACCTGCACACTATCTGGTGTCACATGATCATACCCGGAAGAAACAAGTATTTCTGATATTTTTTTATTGTCAAATCCAAGTAAATTAAAATTTACAATGAGTACATTTAAGTTTTGTGCTTTTATTAAACTTGTGTCAGAACTCATTTTTCTTCCATTCAATATTTCGTTAGATCATGTAAGAACAGATCTTCAGCTTGACAAGAATTGGGTACGAATCCTTCTCTTTCATAAGCATCGAGCATATCATGCAATAGATCGAAGTTATCAATACTTTTATTATTTTTCCTTGCGGCTTCTATGAAGTTGATTCTGTTTTGGTTTTCGGAGAGCATTCGCTCCATTTCCTTTATATTGTTGTATTTATTATAATATATGGGTATTTATTTGGGTTTGTCAATATAAAAGTTTTTAAAAATAGTATGCTATTTATTTTTGAAAATTTGATCGAAATGGGGGATAGGTAACAGAATATGCCGACGCTACCGTTTCCCCCAAGCGGGGGCTTTTTTTCTACTAACTAGTTTGTAAGCATAGATTGCTAACTTTATTAGCTTGTTTATGCTCAGCAAAGATAGAGAGGGAGCTTGTGATAACTTGTTAGGAGCTTTGGTTAGGTTGATAGCATCATTGATTGATTACTATTTAACATAATGTGAAATAGTAAACAAATTAATTTGTAGGTGGAAAGTAGTGCTATTTTTTTTAAAAAAAAGCTTGACTTTGGGCACTATCTAACATAATGTTAAATAGTAATCAAATTAAGAAGGGAGAAAGAAATGAAA
>CP070831.1:3205453-3236147 GCA_020344955.1 Promethearchaeota archaeon
GCTGAAAAAATTTACAAAACAATAATAAACACCGATACGATATGGGGTCAATTCTCAATATTCGCAACAGTTCATCTTTGTGACCTACTTCTTTCAGAATATCGTTTTACCAATAATACTGAAATACTTGATGAATTAAATCACTATATTGCTAAATTATTAACTATAGCTGAAAAAACACATTCATATCTCCACTTTTGTAAGACTTTCATGTTAAAAGCGAAATTAGCGTTAATAAATTTTGATATGAAGGCAGCAAGACGATTTCTGACTCAAGCTCAGAAAATTGCTGAAAATTATGGCATCAAACGATTAGCAATGAACATATCATATGAACACGATGAGCTACTTAGGCAAGTAAAATTATGGGAGAAATTAAAAGAATCTGGTGCTTCTTTATCTGAACGGTGGGAGCTTGCTGGTTTGACCCAGCAAATGGAGAATATGGTAAGAAAACAAATGATTGAATCACCTAAACTCTCAGAAGAGACACCTGTATCAATCTTTATTATAACAGAAGGGGGATCAGCTTTACTCTCCCACTCATTTATTGATCAAAAAACCTTCGAATCACATGTTTTTGGTGGTTTTTTAACAACTATTGATTATTTTATTAGGGAGATGTTTTCTGAAGGATTAGACAGGGCAGTCTTCGGCGAATACACTCTCCTACTGAAATCAGTTCCCCCTTTTTTTATTTCTTACATTTTTAAAGGTGATTCTTATTATGCTCATCAGAAGATAAATTATTTTATTGAGAATATTAGAAAAGAACATGCCATTTGGCAAAATATCCTTAAATCTTTTCAAGTAAATCAGGCTATAAACTTAAAAGAAATCCCCTTACTTGAATCCTTGATAACAGACATATTTATTACTCAAAATTATTAGTGTCTTCTCTGCTTGTTTTTATATGGATGAACTTCCATTTTTACTCCAAACTATCATGGAACTATCAGAAGCTCAACTACAAATCCAACTATCTCTCAACTTTTGATTAATCATCACGATGATGATTATATCGAAATTTAAAAAAAAAGTGATCAAAAAGAATGACTGAAATTAAAAAACTTACAAAGATTTCACTTATAATTATTGCTATTGTTGGTTTTTTATTTGGGACAATCCTTACATTTCTATATGATATGGCCATGAATCCTGAGGGTTGGACAAATCCCTATTACCCCAGATTTTTTGGGGGTGTTTCTTATCTAGTTAGCATTTTCGCAATTATAGTGCTTCGCAAAAAGGAATGGGAAGAAATTAAATTGACATTTGCGTTTTTGTTTGGTTTATTTCTACCGACATTAATCATTGAAATTGCTGTAACAGCTATATTTGGCTCCACTTTTCAACCTTCGACGGTTCTAACCTTTTTAACAACTACTACCCCCTTAATGGCTGTACTTCTTGTGCTTGGAATTGTCACTTATATCAAACAGAGAAGCTAAAAGTAATAGTCAAAAATATTCTTAATTTTTTTTTTTTTCTATTTTATATTTATTAGAACTACAATCTTTCTAACTAGTAATGGGACCTTTTGTGTAAACTATTTCTTTATTCCATTAATAATAGGAAGTTCCATGGAATTATCGGAAGCTTAATTATAAATAAATGAATATCGCAAGATTTTATCGATCACCCTATTGGTGATGAAACGAAAGTTAAAAATGAGCCGTTCAAAATTACAATTTTGAATAATTAAGGGTGAAAAACAATCGAGGAAAAAAAAAATGAAAAAAACAAAAATAATTTTGCTTGCAACTGTGGGAATTTGCATTTTTTGCTTTCTACCGTCAGTATTAGGAACAGCAAATGTTAGGCCAATTACGGACTTTACTGATACTAACTCTATTCCTGGTTTGCCTCCTTTAGCTGCCTGGGTTTCTGGTGAGGATAATCTAATAATGGTACCTCATGGGTTCTTTGAAACCCTCGCAGATTGTAATTGTGAGGGTTCTGTACTTGAAAGGGATTTAAAGGATGGAAGAATTTTATATCAAGTGAATTTACATGTAAAAGGTGCGACAACATGGGTTTTCTGGGCAGGAGGAAATTTCCCTTTAGATCCACCGGTTTTCATAGGAGAAATGGATTATTACTTTTCAGCTATTTTGATTGCTTATGAGGGGAATCTTGGTGATCCTGTACCAACTCTTTGGATGATATGGTTCCCAGAAATTTTCGGTATAGATCCTATAGGAGAATATGGAATGACACATTTAACGGGAAGTGGAACTGGGACATTTACGGCATTTGCTGAAGTAGTTGGATTAGGTTCTGAGGGAGAAACTGCGAATGTAAAAATAGACCAGATAGGTCTTCCAAGACCAGAGGATCACCCCCAAATTGATCCTCTAATTGATCCTGACTCGATGTGGCCTGTAGAACACATCTTATTGTACTAAAACGGTCAAGAGCAAGTAAAATAACAAATAAAAGGAAATTTTAAATTTTAAATCAGGGAATAGAATTGGAGGAGTTGGCTTAGATAAAATACTTCCCGATGAAGCTACTACTAAACCAACATTCCTCCATTCTATAATTCTTTTTTTTTTTTTATGTAAGCCTTAATAAATAATAAATATAGAGAAAATCCTCTTTTTTTTCCAAGTCAAAGAACAAGATAAAGATTAACAGAAAAATTCATTAATCATCAGATTTAAAATAATAAATAGATTAATGTAATCATAAGGTTGTATCCAATTAAGTAAAATAATGTCTCTTTCACATTTAAATCAATTAAAACGAGCAGAACAGCTTTTTGATGCTGGTGAGCTTGATGAGGCTCTTGAAATATTTAACGATTGGAGTCAATTTGAAGGGCTAATTCTTCAGCAAAAGAAATACTATCAGTTTCTTAAAGGCATGATATTATCATATCGGCACAACAGCGAAGAAATTATTAAATTTGGCGAACAAATTCTCAAAGAAGGTCAAAAACAGAATGATTATCTCCAAACATTTGATGGATTATATTTTATTATTTTTGGAGAGATTTTCGCAGAATATGGGGGAAAAATGGATGATGCAGACAAATTACTTGAAAAAATTGAAGCTTCATTTAAACTTATTCCTAGAATATCCAACAAAATTTTAGTCCAAAGAGAAGCCCGTTTAAAATTATTGAAAGGACATATTTATAAGAACAGTGGTAATATAGATTTAGCAGAAATATGCATAGAATGGGTATTAGGTGCAAAAAGAGAGCTTGGTAATTCATTCGAAATTGTATGGGCTAATCATTTACTAGGACAAATTATGTTTCTAGCAAAAAGTAAAACTAATCTTGCTATGAAGTATTTCAAGAAAGCAATAGCACTCGCTAAGGAAATTAAATTTAACCACTACTGGATTGCTATTTGTCATGGTTTTTGTGGGTTGATATACTCATCAATTGGAGAGATAGATAATAGCTTAGAACATTATATGAAAGCTTCAAAACTAATAAAAGGCTTTAAAAGTAATTTTATGGATGCAATGTTACTAAATAATCTAGGGAGTCTATATTGTCTGAAAGGTGAGTATGATCTTAGTTTGGAATATTTGGAAAAGAGCTTATTAATATTTAAAATCCAATCTACAGGGGTAGAAAATTGTCTTGATAGTTTAATAAATGTTGCTCTCGAAAAAGGAGATACTGAACTTGCTCAAAAATATTTCCAGCGCTTGGAAAATATGTATAATCAAACAAAAGGACGTCATGTTAAATTAATTTACAGATACAATAGAGCCTTAATGTTAAAAAGAAGTTCTCGAATAAGAGATAAAGCTAAAGCTGAGGAATTATTCAAACAAGTTGTCAACACAACATCTTTCAGCTATGAGGTGATTATTAATGCACATATCCATCTCTGTGACTTACTTCTTGCGGAATTCAATATAAATAACGATAGTGAAGTACTTGATGAATTAAATCACTATATTGATAATTTATTAACTATAGCTGAAAAATCACATTCATATCTAGTTTTTTGTGAAACCTTCATATTACAAGCTAAAATAGGTTTAGTAAACTATGATATCAAAGCAGCTCGACGATTTTTATCCCAAGCTCAGAAAATAGCAGAAAATCACCAAATTAAACGATTAGCAATGAAAATATCATATGAACATGATAAATTACTTAAACAGACAGATATGTGGGAAAAACTAAAAGAATCTAATGCATCTTTATCTGAACGTTGGGAGCTCGCGGGATTGAAGGAGCAAATGGAGAATATGGTAAGAAAAAGAATAACTGAATCACCTAAAATCTCCGAAGAGAAGCCTATCTCAATATTTATTATAACAGAAGGAGGTTCAGCCTTACTCTCTCACTCATTTATTGATCAAAAAACCTTCGAATCACATCTTTTTGGTGGTTTCTTGATAACTATTGATTATTTCATAAGGAAAATTTTTTCCGAAGGACTAGATAGAGCAGTGTTTGGGGACTATACTCTTTTAATGAGATCTATTCAACCTTTTATTATTACTTATATCTTTAAAGGCGATTCTTATTATGCTCATCAAAAAATAATATATTTCATAGAACTCATACAAAAAGAGCAGGTTATATGGCAAGAATTGCTTAAATCTTTTAAAGTAAATCAATCTATTAACTTAAAAGATATACCATTACTTGAATCCTTGATAACAGAAATATTTATAACTAAAAATTATTAGTTTCTTCTATGCTTGTTTTTATTTGGAGTAACTTCCACTTTTACTCGGAACTATCATGGAACTATCAGAAGCTCAATTATAAATCCAACTATCTCTCAAATTTTGATTAATCATCATGATGATGAAATCGAAATTTAAAATATAGAGTTGGTTAAAAGGAATGACTGAAATTAAAAAAATTACAAAAATTTCACTTTTAGCATACGGTATTGTTAATATAATATATGGACCTATAGCATTATTTCTACCTGATTTTTTTATAAATCTAGGTGTTATAACTTCCGCGACAAATCCCTATACTCTGAGATTCGGTGGTGCAACTTTATTAGGAATTGCAATTTTCGCATTTTTAATATTAATCAAAAAAGAATGGGAATGGGAAAAGATAAAATTAGCATATGAGTTTCTCTATTATCTTTTAATAGCGAACATAATCCTGGAACCCACAAAACTAGCATTTGGTACACCTTCTAGTATGATGATTTTCCAGACAATCATGGATATAATCATAATGGTTGCACTTCTGGTTCTTGGAGTTTACTCATATATCAAACAGAGAGAATAATTGAATTAACTTAAAAACTATTAAATAATATTTTTCTTTTTTTCGGTTTGAATTTACCTAATAATGTTTTTTCTCTCACTATACATTCCCTTATTCCATAAGAAATAGAAAGATTCATGGAATTTTCGGAAGCTCAATTATAAATAAATGATTATCTCAACCTTTTATCAATCACCCTATTGGTGATAAAATGAAGATTAAAGGTTAAAAATATAGAGGCAAAGAAAAAATGAAAAAAACAAAAATAATTCTGCTAGCCGCTTTGGGAATTTGCTTTTTGTGCTTTTTACCATCAGTATTAGGAACAGCAAATCTTAGGCCAATTACGGACTTTACTGATACTAACGCTATTCCTGGCCTTCCTCCTTTAGCTGCTTGAGCGTCTCTTGAGGATAATTTAACTATGGTACCTCATGGGTACCCCCTCGTTGAAACCCTCGCAGATTGTAATCCTGAGGGTTCTGTAATTGAAAGAGATTTGAAGGATTGAAGAATTTTATATAAAATGAATTTGCATATAAAAGGTGCGACAGCCTATGTTTTCTGGCTTTCGAAAGAACTACTTGTTTTCACAGGAGAAATGGATTATTACTTTTCAGCTACTATGATTGTTTATGAAGGGAATCTTGGTGATCCGATACCAAATATTTGGATGATATGGTTCCCAGGATTTTTCGGTATAGATCCTATAGGAGAAGGCACAATATCACATATAACGGCAAGTGGTACAGGGACATTTACGGCTTATGCTGAAGAACTTGGATTAAGTTCCGAGGGAGAAACTCTGAATGTAAAAATAGACCAGATTGGTCTAGCAAAACCAGAGGATCACCCCCAGATTGATCCTCTAGTAGGACTAATGATGTGGCCTGTAGAACACATATTCTTCTACTAAAATGGTCAGGAGCAAGTAAAATAACAAAATATATAAGAAATAATAATGAGGGTGTGGTAGTGAAATTTTAAATCAGGGAATAGAATTGGAGGAGTTGGGTTAGAATAAATACTTCC
This sequence comes from Promethearchaeota archaeon, assembly GCA_020344955.1. Taxonomy (GTDB): domain Archaea; phylum Asgardarchaeota; class Lokiarchaeia; order Sigyniarchaeales; family SOKP01; genus Loki-b32. Next base: position 3,211,698 of record CP070831.1, read on the forward strand.
TGACGAAGCTGGTACTAAACCACTATTCCTCCATTCTATACTTCTTTTTTTTTCTATATAAACCTTAATAATTAATTCAGAGAAAATCTTTTTTTAATGGAAAAGAATATCATTAAGATTAACAGAAAAATTCATTAAACATTAGATATAAAATTATTATTGGTTTATGTATTCTTAAGATTGTATCCAAATTAATTAAAATTATGATTCATCAAGAGCTAAATCCATTGAAAAAGGCGGAAGAAATTTTTGATACTGGTAAGCTTGATGAGGTTCTAAAGATATTAAACGATAGAGTCCAATTTGAAGAACTTAATTCTCAACAAAAAGATTATATTCAATTTCTTAAGGGTTTAATTCTAACATACCAGGTAAAACCTGAAGAACTTATTAAACATGGTGAAGAAATATTTAAAGAAGGTCAAAATGTTAATAATAAACTTCAATCATTTGATGGATTATATTTTATTATCATTGGATTAGCTTTAGCTGAAAAATATGAAGAAACTCTCCCTAAAATTGATAAGCTTGAAGCTATATTGAAACTCATTTCTAATATATCTGAAGATATCTTAAATCAAAAAAAAGTTCGACTATATTTGCTAAAAGTATGGATTAATTTGGAGACTAATAAAATAGATTCAGCAGAAAAGTACTTGGAGGCTGTTTTTGAATTAGAAAAAGAACTTGGATTTACCTGGGAAATTGTTTGGGCTAATATATTAAAGGCGCGAATAATGTTTCAAGCAAAAAGAAGACTAAATATTGCTTTAGAATATTTTGAGAAAGCTTTATCACTTGCAAAGAAAATTAGATTTAACCACTACTGGATCTCTCTTTGTCATGGTTTTTTTGGGATGATTTACTATTCAATTGGAGAGTTAGATATAAGTTTAAAATATTATATGAAGAGTTTAAAAATAGCTAAAGGATTAAATAGTAAATTTTGGATTGCTGCATTATTAAACAATATTGGGAATTTATATTGTGAAAAAGGTGAATTTGACCTTGCTTTGGAATATTTGGAAGAAGCCTTGAACCTCTTTGAAATGTTATCTACAGGATCAGAAGGTTGTCTTGATAGTTTGATATATGTAGCTCGTGAAAAGGGAGATAATGAACTTGTTCAAAAATACTTTCATCGTCTGGAAAATAGTTATAAACACACAAAGAATAGTCATGCCGAATTTATATACAAATACAATAAAGCATTAATGTTAAAAAGGAGTTCTCGAATCCGAGATAAGGTTAAAGCTGAAGAATTATTGAGGGAAATTATTAATAAAGGAACTTTGGATTTTGTTCTTTTAAATGACGCATATATCCATCTATGCGACTTGCTTCTTTCAGAATTTCGTATAAACAAGGATAGTGAAGTATTTGAGGAATTAAATCAATATATCAATCAATTATTAAATATTGCGGAGAAAACACATTCATATCGTTTTTTCTGTGAAATCTTCATATTAAAAGCTAAACTAGCTCTATTAAATCTGGAATTAAAGGCAGCTCGTCGATTATTAACTCAAGCACAAAAGATAGCGGAATCCTACAATATGAAACGATTAGCAATGAAAATTTCACATGAACATGATGAGTTACTTTTACAATTAGCGATGTGGGAGTATTTAAAAGATTCAGGAGGTTCTTTATCTGAACGCTGGAAACTAGCTGGTTTGGATGAGCAATTGGAAACTATGTTAAAAAAACAAATGAAGGAATCTCCTAAGATTTCAGAAGAAGAGCCAGTCTCAATTTTTGTCATAACAGAAGGAGGATCACCTTTAATATCACACTCATTTATTGATCAAAAATCTTTTGAATCACAAATTTTTAGTGGTTTTCTAACCACTATTGATTATTTTATTAGGGAAATTTTTTCTGAGGGATTAGAGCAAGCAATCTTCGGTGAATATACTCTCCTAATGAAGTCTATTCCACCTTTTTTTATTACTTATATCTTTAAAGGCGATTCTTATTATGCTCATCAGAAGATAAATTATTTTATTGATCACATCCAGAAAGAAGAGGATATTTGGCAAAATTTACTTAAATCTTTTCAATTAAGCCAGCCTATTCAATTAAATGATATACCTCTACTTGAATCATTAATATCAGAAATTTTTATTACTAAAAGTATTAGCTCACGTGATTATTAACCTCCTAATGAAATAAATTCTTTTTAAACCAAATTTGAGATAAATAAAATTTTATATTAAACGAAAGCTAATTTAACATTAAAAACACAAGATAATTTGAGAAATATTTACTTATTTTATGTCTAATTCTAAGGAATTTGGATTTAAGATATCCATAATAGGTGATGGAGGAGTCGGCAAAACATCCTTGATAAAGAAATTTACGAAAGGGACGTTTGAAAAAGATTATGTTAAGACAATAGGTGCCCAATTTTCTAGATATGATAAAGAAATTGGGAGGGATGTTATTAATTTAATATTTTGGGACATAGCAGGTCAAGATGATTTCAATTTTCTACACCCTTTATTCTATAAGGAAAGCAGAGCGGGTATCATAGTATGTAGCCTTGAAGAAAATGATTTAGGTAAAGACAGCTTCATACATATAAGGAATTGGTATAATGAATTAAAAAAATATTGTAGCGATATTCCTGTTGTTTTATTTGCAAATAAGGTAGATTTGGTAGATGAAAACAATTTAAATGAGCGTGAAATTCAAGATATTGTCGATGAATATAATTTTCTTGGATACTATATTACTTCTGCTAAAACGGGGCAAGGAGTGATAGATGCATTTAACACGCTTATTGAGACCTTATATTATAAATTTAAAGAATTATCTTTACAGAAATGAATTAACTTTATTTCTCTTCAATCTGCTGAATTTCAGCTAAGAATAATTCTGCTATTGTAAGCCATTTTTGTTTAGTTTCAGCATCAGAAACACTTTTTTCTGTTAATTCCTTACCTATTCTAAAATTTTTGATTGCTGAGTCAAAATTTTGGAGTTCTTTGTAGCATAATCCTAACTTAATATATGTTTGATTAATATACCACTCATCACTAGCCACTTCAATAGTTTTTAAAAATTTTTCTATGGCATGTTCATATTCCTCATAATACATTAATATTTCTCCATAGGTGTCATTATAGGTTCCATTATCAGGAAATTTGTCAACTAGACTCTGAATTAATTCAATTGCTTCTTCTTTCCTATTTAAATATTGCAACCAGTAAACTTTATAATTAAGGAGATCATTATTTTTAGGATATTTCTCAAGTAATTCATCAATAATGTCTAACCCTTCCTCTAAATTTCGTAACCTTCTGAGTACTGACGCTTTTTTCATTTTGATATCAATTTCATTCTTAGGAAATATATCTAACATATCGTCTAAAATCGTGAGTACATCATCCAATTGTTCATAATATAATAATATTGATATTTTCGAATTATATAACTCAATTTTCTCTGGATTCTCTTCAATTTCCTTATCAATTTCTTTGATTTTTTCTTCATATTGGTCTTTTAATTCATCACCCTTTTGAGTCTGAAATAGACCAATCATATCTTGCCAGATTATTCCTTCTAATTTATCGTATGTTTCTTTTAATTCAACCTTTTCCTCAATCTTATAAGCTAGATAATTTATATATTGTGGTAAGAAATTCTTCAAGGCATTCCTTAGGTTTTCATTGAATAAAATTCTACAACTTGAATCTAAAACTTCACTTAAAATGTCACTCAAATCAAAAGATCTTGAAAATAATTTATTTAGATAGGTAGATTTAGTGATATGTTTCTCTGTAATGGCTCGAAGCATTATTTCTAATGGTTCATCTGATTGAAAGTAATAGTTCTCATCTTGAGATACAGTTAATTTAAAAAATCTTATAGGATATATGTTATTCTCAACAATCTCATCAATGTAATATTGAAGTTTAGTGTTTTTAAGTCCATAGGCATTCGAAAAATCTCCTGTAGAAATGTAATCAGGATATTGATTTGGGTGATTTATTGATAAGAAAAGTAATATTTTATTAAAATCCTCCTCGTTTGTAAGCATCGACTTAACTCTAGCATAATCTAATCTTAATATATTATTCAAAAACCGAAATTGAATATCTTCATTTTTAATGCTATAATTTTCAAAAAATTGGATAGTTTTTTTAGTAATCTCTTCAATACGCTTACTTTCTTCATTCAAAATTGATTGCCTGTCTAAATCATAGTCTTGTAACATTCGAGAATATTCCACCTTACCTGATCTGGTAATTCTATACTCTTTATTCTCTTTTATTACTAACCCTTTATCTAATAATAAATTCATATTTTTAGATAATGAAGACTGATTAATTGAAAGCGGTTCTTCTAGAAAATCAGACCATTTACAGAAACTATTATTATAAACCATCCAAAGAATCCAATGATCATAGTTCCTTCTTCTCACGATAACCTTAGGGGGATAACTTAATTTCTTTTTCTTCCCACGTACTCTCGAAATTTCATGAAATCGTTTTTTACCTTCGGGAGTAATTTTATAATGGCCTCGAGAATAGTTATCCACATATCCCCTTCCTTTTAGCATAGAAAGGTATTTAGAGAGAGTAGATAATCGCAATTCAAGAGGTTTTTCAGTAAAATCAGACCATTGACACTCGTCATTATTATAAAGCAGCCAAAGAATAATATGCTCAAAATTTTTTTTACCGAATTTTGGAGTTTTAAATATCTCTTCAGGAGGATAGTTGATTGAACTCATATTTTATGAAATTAAAGTTAGTTTTTTACATATTTATAGGTTTTTATAATATTTAAATTATTCCTTTCAGGTTCGAACTTCATGGAAAGTTCCGCAATAAAAACTATATAACGAAGCATATCAATTTTATAATTAAGAAAAACCAAAAAAGAGGTTAAAAAAAAATGAAAAAATTAGAATTAAGTGAAAAGTTAAGATTGAAAGTTTATAATCAAGGCTATCTTCAAAGAGTAAACAAATGTTAAATAATTTTTTTTTCTTCTCTATTTTTTTAATTAAATTGTTTCAAAACATATATCATGTTTTAATTAGATTTAAATTGATAATTTCCTTAATATCTTAATTGTATTTGAGGAATTTTAATCCAAATTTTTCGAAATTCTAGTATAGGAATCCTTATATGTCCCTTGTTGAACCTAAGAATTTAATTCATACCCAAAACCTAATAGAAAATGCTCAATATAAAAAAGCACTTCAAATCATAAATAGCTTAATAGAAAAAAACGAATTAACACTCCAAGAAAAGGTTTCATGGTATCTACTTAAGAGCAAATGTTTAAACAGGTTAGGTCAATTTGAAGAAGCTCTTGAAATTGCTGAAGAGCTATACAAAGAAAGCCAAGGATTCGAAAATCCCCTTCAAACTCTTGATATTTTAATTGAAATGGCTGAATCCTTAGTATTTCTTGGAAAATTAGAGAAAAGCACAAAAATTATTTCTAATGCTGATATTTTGTTAAAACAAATAAAAAATATCCCTCCGAAAGACACTACTACAAGAGAAGGTTCTCTCAGTTATATAAAAAGTGGTTTTTACTTCCAAATAGGTAATGTAAAAAAATTTATGGAATATGGTGAACAAAGTATTAAATTACAAGAACAACTCGGAAATAAATACGAACTTGCTCGTTCTCTTTTAGTAAATGAACATAAAGCCTATTTTACAGGAGACTGGGATAAAGCGTTAGAGGCTTTAAAAAAAAGCTTAGAACTTGAAGGAAAAAGTATCAGTTTTAATGTTGGACGTATTTTACGTGGTTTTGCTATTGTTTATTTCCAAAAGGGTGAGATTGATTATTCATTAAAATACGTTAAAAGAAGTTTAAAAATTTTCAGAATAGTGAATAGTAAATTAGGAATTGCGGATAGTCTTAACCATTTAGGAACCATGCATCGCTTTAAAGATGAAATTGATAAAGCTATAGAATATTATAAGCAAAGCTTAAAATTATTCGAAGATTTAGGCAACAAAATGTATATTGTTCAAATTAATTCCTGTTTATTTGAATTAGCTATAGATATGAATGAACCTAAAAAAGCACAATTATACTTACAGCGTTTGAAAGAGTATAAAGACAATAATACATATTTTGGTGGATTATATAGTTTAAGCAAAGCACTCCTTCTAAGGTTAAACCCCCGTGCTATTAATCGTGGGAAAGCTGAAGAAATTTTCAAAGAGCTGGTTGAAAAAGATGATATTACCCATGAAACAAAAGAAATTGCTCTTGTTAACTTATGCGATTTGCTCCTAATCGAATTACGCAGTATAGATCAACCTGAATTATTAGAGGAATTCCAATTTTATATTACTAAATTATTGGATTTTTCTCAGAAGTACAACTCCTATTCATTACAAGCTAATTCCTTCTTTCTCCAAGCCAAATTAGCATTAATCAAATTAGACTTGAAAGAAGCACGAAAATTATTAATACAAGCTCAGAAATTAGCTGAAAAACATGGGCTCAAAAGATTAGCTATGAAAATTTCAAATGAACATGATGAGATATTAAAGCAACTAACTGTTTGGGAAAACCTAAAAAAAACAGAAGCTTCCTTAAAAGAACGCTTGAAACTATCACGATTAAATGAGCAAATGGAGATTATGATCCGTAAACGTGTAATAGAAGAACTCGATCTTCCAGATGAAGAACCTGTGCTTCTATTAATTGTTTCAGAGGGAGGAACTCCAATCTTCTCACAAACATTTGTAGAGGACCTATCATATGAAGACCATCTTTTTGGAGGCTTTTTTACTGCTATTAATTCTTTTATTGAAGATAAATTTTCTGAAGGACTAGATCGAGCGATTTTTGGTGACCATACACTCCTCATGGATTCTGTATCACCATTCTTCATGTGTTATATCTTCAAGGGGCAATCCTATTCTGCTCAACAAAAGATTCGGCATTTTATTAACGGAATAAGAAATAATCAAATAATATGGAAAGTATTTAATAAATTCCATCAATTAAACCAGGAAATTCAGTTAAAGGATATACCTTCCCTTGAAAATTTAATAAAAGAAATATTCATTGAAAAATCAATTGAAGTAAATGGATTAATGTAGAATCTAGAAATTCACCTAATTTTTATCTAGTTTTAATTAAAAATCATTTTCAAGCTTTCTTAAGATAAATCATTCCTTTCTAATATACTCAATCTGAAATTCGCCAACCAAAAGTTTTAAATTAATTTAAGTCTAATCTTTTATTAAATTAGATTAATACATCTAAATCTAAGAAAGGGTTTCAATGAGTGAAATTCAGAAATATTCCTTTAAGATTACTGTTATTGGAGATGGAAGTGTAGGAAAAACATCCTTGATTACGAAATTTACAAAAGGAGGATTTCAAAAGGAGTATATTAAGACTATTGGGGCTCAATTCTCTATATATGATAAAGAAATTGATGGAGATCAAATTAGATTAATATTTTGGGATATAGCCGGTCAAGAAGATTTTAATTTTCTACGCCCTTCTTTTTATAGAGAAAGTAGAGCCGCTATAATAGTATATAGTCTTGAAGAAAATGATTTGGGTAAGCGGAGCTTTAAAAATATAACAAATTGGCATGAAGATATTAAAAAGTTCTGTGGTGAGATTCCTATTACTATTTTTGCTAATAAGGTTGATTTGATTGATGAAAAAAATCTTAAAACTAATAAAATTGAAAACCTTGTGAAAACTAGAAATTTTCTTGGATATTGTATAACCTCGGCAAAAACAGGACAAGGAGTTATTGATGCTTTTAATATTCTTATCGAGGAGTTATATTATAAATCTAAAGCTCTATCTTCAGCATCCTAAAAACTTTTTATCTAATACCTTTAGTCACCAGCAAGTTGGATCGAAATATTCTCTATATTTTTCTAACCAAGGACATAATGTATATTTAGAGTAATCTTCAGTAATTTCTTCTCCTGGGTTAATATCTTTTAAAGCCATAGCACAAAATCCATTTTCATCTTCTGAAGCACCTGAATTAGCTTCAAAAGAATGATTTACGAATCTTGAATTATCTAAACAAAATATTAGAGCATCGAGATCTCTTTCATAATATGAATAGTTAAGTAAGGTTTTCATAAAATCATTCATCATTGATGTCTTTTGAGATGAATCTAGTTTTAGAAATTGCTTTTTCATTATTATTAGCACATCTTGTGGACGAGCATGCCACCAAATGGTCCCTTTTCGAATAAATTTCTTTGCAAATAATCCTAAACCATGGATTTCACTTGTTTTTACTTCAACATACTCATCTATGGGATTAATTGATTTGGGATTATAAGGAATTTCAGTTTCATTCATTTGATATATTAAAAGTAATGAAAATATTTGTACTTTAAATGAATATTAATGCAAATTTTTATTCATCAAATCAAATTCGGAATTAACAAATATAGTCTAGTAAAATTCAAATAATATTTGTTTACTTTCTGCATTATGACACAAGAAATCATCAAATGGAATTTAAGTGACTATTATTCAGATATAAATGATCCACAAATAGAGAAAGATATCCAAAACATTGAAAAATCAGCTGAATTATTTTATCAAAATGTCAAAGGAAATTTGGGAGATCCTTCCCTTACACCTATAAAACTTTTAGAATGGTACAAAGAGTACGAAGAAATTTCAGAAAAAGTTTTTTACTTAGATACTTATTCTACATTGCTTTATAGAATTAATACTTTGGATGATGATGTAAAATCTTTTTATGCAAAAATTGATGAATTTAAGGTTAAAATTCAGGAAAAACTCTTGTTTTTTGATTTAGAGCTGAATCAAATTTCAGATTCCAAATTCGAAGAACTCATAAATGCTTCAGATTTGAAGAATTATTCACATGCTCTTAAGTTTAATAGGATCAAAAAACCACATCAACTTTCTGAAAAGGAAGAACAGATTATATTAATGAAAGACATAACAGGAACTAATGGATTTTTAAAGCTCTATAGTGAATTGAAAAGCAGTTTTTTGTTTGATTTTGAAGTAGAAGGAGAAATGAAAAAACTAACAGAAGCAGAATTATTTTCTTATATGTATCAAGAAAACAAGGACCTTCGATATAGAGCCTTGCAAACAATGATGTCAGAATATAAGAATAACGAAATGATATTTACTCATATTTTAAACAATATTTTAAAAGATTGGGATTTGGAATGTAAAAAAAAGAATTACTCGCAACCAATCTCGAGAAGAAATGTCCAGAATGAAGTAAGTGATGAAAGTGTAGAAATTCTTGGAAAAGTAACCACAGAAAGTTATCATATCGTTGAAAAATATTATAATCTAAAGAAGAAGCTGTTAAACCTTCCAGAGTTACACATGTCCGATATTTACGCACCAGTAGGTCAAATAACGAGGAAATATTCCTACCAAGAAGCCTTAGAGTTAATTAAGGGGACTGTCGCTAAATTTTATCCTGAATTAAAAAATATCGTAGAAAAATTGGTGGAATTAGGCCATATTGATGCAACTCCTAGGAAAGGAAAAAATCGTGGGGCTTTTTGCGCCCACGGAAAACAAAAGAATTATGGTTTCGTTTTTGTTAATTATGTAGATACAATTGATTCATTACGTGCATTAGCACACGAGCTTGGTCATGCATTCCATGCTTATTATATACAAAGAGATCAAAATTTTATAAATATAGATATTTCACTGGTAGTTGCTGAAATTGCCTCTGTATTCAATGAAATCTTAACGTTTGATTATTTGATGAGCACTGATTTATCAAGAGAAGAAAAAATATCTTTACTTAGCAATTTTATTGAATCAAAATTTGGGACTTCGCATAGGCAAAATGCGTTCTATAGATTTGAGAAAACAATTCATGCTTTAATTGAAAAGAAATTGCCATCAACAGAAGAAATTAAACAAGCCTTTGTCAATGAGATGGAGCTAATGTTTGGAAATTCCATCACCAAAATTAAGGAAGAATATGAAAATTATGTCTTTGTAGTACCACATTTTCTTAGTGTTCCATTCTATGTATACGCATACAATATGTCTAATCTCCTAGTAATTTCAATATATCAACTATATCTTGAAGAAAAAGAGAAATTTGTACCTAAATATCTTAAACTACTTTCTATAGGAAGTTCACTTTCCCCTGAAGAAATGCTATCTGAGATTGGTATAAATCTGGATGATCCATCCTTCTGGGAAAAAGGAATTAAATATCTTTCTGATAAAATAGATGAATTGGAAAAATTAGTTAAAGAGCTTTAAATTTTTTTTCTTTTTTTTATTAAATGTTAACCTCTAATTGCTCAATTTCAGTAATGAATAAATCACTAATCGCAATCCATTTTTGTTTTGTATCTATATCACTCTTAGATTTCTCTGTAGACTCTTTCCCTTTATAGAGATATTCAAGAGCTAAATCAAAATTCTCTAATTCTTTATAGCAAACTCCAAGTTTAATATATGTTTGATAAATATACCAGTTATCATCACTTAACTCTAATGATTTTTGGAATTCATTTATAGCTTTTTTATATTCTTTAAAAAACATGAGAATTTCGCCATAAGTATCTCGATATGTTGCATTGTTAGGTTGTTGTTTTATCAGATTTTGGATGATTTCTAATGATTCTTCCTTTCTATTTAGATATTGCAACCAAAGAGCTTTGTAATTAACAATATCGTTGTCATTAGGATACTTTTTAAGTAAATCTTGGATAATTTCTAATCCTGCTTCGACATTTTTCATTTCCTTGAGGATATATGCTCTTTTCATTTGAATATCTTTCTCTTCTTGAGGAAAATCACTCAACATTTGATCCATTAATGTTAAAACACGATAATTTTCCCCCAAATCATTCAAAATTTTGCTTTTTGCATAATATAAAGCAATATTTTTAGGATTTGCTTTAATAGCTTTGTCAACTGCTTTAATAGCTTCTTTTCTATCAAGACTTTCTAAAGAGTCAATTTGTATTTCTTGATTATCAAAATTATAAGTTTGAATCTCTTGCCAGATTAACCCCTCTAATTTATCATAAACTTCGCTCAATTTCCTTTCCTTTTCCATTTTATAAGCCAGATAATTAATATAATGCGGTAAGAATTCTTTTAAGGCTTCTTTTAATCCATTATCAAACAAATAATCACAAATTTCATCAAGAATGGCATTGACAGTATATTCCATGGTTAAAGAAAGCGTTTCATAAGGGGATTCTTCATGTAATTTATTTAGATATGTCCATTTTGTAAAATAATCTTCAACTATAACATTAAGCATTCTTCCAAGTTTTTCACTCTCATTAAAATAATAGATTTTATTTTTTAAATTCAATTTAAAGAATTTTATGGGATAGATATTCTCATCAATAATTCGAAGTAGAGCAAATTCGAGTTTTATTGGATTAATATTATATTCTCTTGAAAATTCTTCACGAGATATATATTTCGGATATTGACTTGGATGGTTCAATGAGAGAAATAACAATATCTTACTAAAATCTTCTTCAACTTCTAAACTGGCTTTGATTTTTTCATAAGGCATTTTTAAAGCATTGTTTAAGTAATGAAACTTAATATTATTATCAATAATTTGAAATTTCTCGAAAAACAACATTATTTTTTTGGTTATTTCCTTTATACGTTTACTCTCTTCCTCTAAAATAGACTGTCTATCTAAATCATAGTGTCTTAGTATATTATAGTATTCAATTTCGCCTATTTTTGTAATTTTATAATCTTTGTTCTCCTTTCTTATAAAATCCTTCTCTAGTAACGCATTCACGTTCTTAGATAATGAAGATTGGTTGATAGACAGAGGTTCTTTTAAAAAATCAGCCCATCTACAAAAATTATTATTATATAACATCCAAAGAATCCAATGATCGTAGTTTCTTCGCCTAAGAATGATCTCTGGAGGATAACTCAATTTTCTTTTCTTGTCCTTAGCTTGAGATATTTCATAAAATCTATCTTTTCCTCTAGTAGTTATATGATATTGATTGAATCCGCTTTTTTCAATGTAGCCTTTATCTTTCAATCTTTTTAAATAAATCGATAGAGTTGAGTGAGAAATTTTTTTTTTAAGGTCTCCCCAGGTACAAATATCATTATTGTTTAAAATCCAAAGAATTATAAGTTCAAAATTTTTTTTTCGGAGAGGACCACCTTGTAAAATTTCCTTAGGAGGATAATTAATTGGAGAACTCATATTCTAATCCCAAATGTTAGATATCCTAATTTAATAATGCGTACTAGTCTATTTATACTTTACGGTCTAAATAGAATCCGGGACTCCTAATGGAGTTCTAGAAAAGAAACTATTAATGTATTGTTGATCTAATAATTATTTAGTAGAAATTTAATTAGCTAAATTCTACAAAGTGAGTGGGAGAGAAAGGTTTAGAGGGTGTTTGCAGAGGAGAGCTCGATTGTTTGTCGGATTAACAGCGATACGAGCTCTCCATAATTATAAAAATTTAATTGTTTTATTATTGATTATATTCAAATTAAGCTAAAATTTAATTTTTATTTTTGCACAAAAAGACAAAACCTTTTTATTTTCAATAAACTAATTTTACATTAAATATAATTGTCTGACTTCATTTTTCTGAAAAAACTAAATGATAGATTCTAGATTTGAATACAGATTTAAAATAGCTGTAATTGGAGATGGAAGAGTAGGAAAAACATCCTTGATTACGAGATTCACAAAAGGAGGATTTCAAAAAGATTATATAAAAACAATTGGTGCTCAATTATCGATGTTTGATCAAGAAAAAAAGGGACATAATATCAAAATAATATTTTGGGATATTGCTGGACAGGATGATTTCAATTTTTTTCGCCCTTCTTTTTTTAAAAATAGTAAAGCGGCTATTGTTGTATATAGTCTAGAAGATAATAAATTAGGTGAAAACAGCTTTAAACATATTAAAGATTGGTGTAGTGATATTGAACAACATTGTGAAAACATTCCTATCGTTCTATTTGCAAATAAGGTCGATCTTATTGATAAGACCAGTATAGATGAGGACGAGATTCAAGATATTGTGAAAAAACATAATTTTTTAAATTATTACGTAACTTCAGCAAAAACTGGTGAAGGAGTAATATCCGCATTTAATGCTCTTATTGATACTATATATTATAGATTTAAAGAGCTATCTACAGAATTGTAATTTGAAATCCCTCCAATCCTAAATTTTCAATAGTTTAATATGTATTTTACTAAACTGTCCAATATTAGTATAACAGTCCAAACAGAGTTCATAAAAGTAAACTAAAAATATAATCTTAACAAAGATATAGTTGAGAATAAAAAAGTAGAGGAGGTGTTGAAATCTGACTGAAAGTAGTAGAATTGTAGAACCTGAATTCAAAGAATTTTTCTATGTCTTTCCTGAAGAAGTAGAGAAAGAACCAAAGAGTGGACAAATTAAAATTCCTTTTACTAAGGAATTATCCCAAATTCCAACGAATGAAAATGAAACGGATTTAATTGATAAGAAAAGAAGATTGAAAAGATGGAAACGATCAAATGGTTATTATTGTTTACATCCTGAAAAATTTAAGTTTGGAATAAGAGATTTAAAATAAAATTAAGAGGTGATAGATAAATGGTCCAAGTTTTAGAAAGAGATAGGGAAAAGGAATCTAAATATAGTATTGTTTTGAAGGAAATTATAGTTTTAGAAGAACTCCCCATGGAAGAAGAACGCATTGAGAGTGCACCAGTAGTTAAACGGGAGAAAAAGCCTAATAGAGCATTAAGAAAACTTTTAGAAAAGGCAAAATATAACGCTAATTATTTAAAAGACTCAATTTCTATTAAAGATGTGAAGAATAGGATACATTATAGAAACCATGCTTTATATTAATTAATCCATGGAGAACACAAAAATTATAATTTTCTTTATTTTTTTCTTTAATTTTATGATAAGGGCTTCATAATATAGGCGATTAGTTTATAATCTTTTTTCAATTATCTATATTGTTTTAAATCTAATTTTAATAAAATAATAAAGAGTGGATTAAGATTCGTACTTATGAACAATATGTTGAAGATTTAAAGAGAATGAAGCCAAATATTTATATTGGTGAAGAAAAAGTTGGTCGAGATGATCCTCGCATCCAGGGAGGCATGAACATTATTAAAGAAACGTTTGAACGTGCTCAAGACCCAGAATATGAAGATTTATGTACAGCTACATCTCACCTCACTGGTAAGAAAATAAATCGATTCTGTCACATACACCAAAGTGAAGAGGATTTGTTAAAAAAACAAAAAATGACCCGTCTTTTATGTCATCGAGTAGGAGGATGTATTCAACGATGTATGGGTATTGATGCTATGAATGCTTTATCTATTATTACTTATGAAATGGATCAAGCTCTCGGTACTGAACATTATAAGAGATTCCTAAAATATTTGGAATATTTTCAAGATAAAGACGTAGTAGCTAGTTGTGCTCAAACAGATGCTAAAGGAGATCGTTTAAAGAGACCACATCAGCAAGATGATCCAGATCAATATCTAAGGGTTATTGAAACAAGAGAAGATGGAATTGTGGTTAGAGGATGTAAGATTAATATCACTAATACTCCATATGCAGATGAATTTATTGTTGTTCCTTGCAGGTACATGGGACCCGAAGATAATGATTATGCTGTAGCATTTGCCTTACCTGGTGATTGGGAGGGTGTAAAACTTCTAACGAGACCCGCTTATTATAGAAAGAGTGAACATTTGGATGCTCCAGGAATGTTAATGGGAGATGCTGAAACTTTCATAATATTTGATGATGTTTTTGTCCCAAATGAACGAATTTTTATGAATGGTCATGGTGATCCCAGGCAAACACCATATGCTGGATTCTTAGCCTTAATGTTTGCACATTATCATCGTCATACTTACACTGGGTGTAAACCAGCAATGTCAGAAGTTTTAGCTTCTGCAGCGGCCCTAGTTGCCGAATACAATGGAATAGAAAAGGCATCTCATGTTCAAGATAAATTATCTCATATAATTGGGATTGCAGAACTTGTCTTTGCGGCAGGAGAATCAAGTGCAAAGCATTCAGAAAAGAGTCCCTCTGGTACACAGATACCAGATGAAATTTTGACAAATGCAGGACGTAGATTAGCTGGAGAAAATATATATGAAGAATATAAAATTCTTGCTGATTTATCTGGAGGTTTAATTGCTACATTACCTTTTGAAGGCTCTTTTTTTTCTGAAGAAGTTGGAGATCTTGCTATGAAATATTTAAAACGAAATCCAAGAGTCAAACCAGAGAATATCTATCGATGCTTTAGAGGTATTGAAGGTATGGTTGTATCTGACTTAGGAGGATTAATGCAAGTTGCAGGTGTTCATGGTGGAGGGTCTCCACAAATGGAAACGATAACAATGATGATGCGTTATGATACAGAGAGACTTAAAGATATCTCTAAATACCTTTTTGGGATAAAATCGAAGCTAAAAAAATATGATAGACCAACTGTTACACCTCGAAAAATGCTGGAGAAATTTGGTAAAGCGATGAGAAGAAAAAGTAAAGATTAATTCTCTTTTAAATTTTTTATTTATTTTTCACATTATGCATAAAACAAATTGCTGAGTTTCTGATAAAGATTCTATTTTAATATCATCTTGATCTGCTATGTATTGTTTTATTGGAATTCCACTCTTAAATATTTGATTAAATTTTTCTTTAAAGATTTGATAAATACTTCTATTTCTTGAGATATAAAGTCCTATAAGCTCAAATGCTGGATCGAAGCTTGGTTGGATAAGTTCGTTGTCAGTTAAACTAAAGTTACTAAAATTTTCATCTGTAACGTGAATAATAATCTTTTTAAATTCCAAATTGAACATTTCGACTTGTTTAGCAAGTAATTCAAACTCCGTGCTATTTAAAAGCTCCTTAACAACATCAGATTGAAAAATAACTTGAATATTAATATTTTTAAGATTATCTTTAATTCGATTCATTCCAGATTTCATGGCGTTGTTAATTTCTTCTGGAATTTTATCAAAGCCATATTTATTTATTAAAATATTTAAACGATTGTCATATCTAATGCCTATTGCAATTTTACATTCACTCTGAGCTAAAAAAGAGTGATATGATTCATCGAAATTTCTAACATTATAATTAATAAATTCTACAGGTTCTTGTACTACTTGTTCATCCATAATATATTTTTTAGTAAAATCATTAAGAGCTGATTCACATTTCTCTCTTCTCTCTTGGAATTGATTTTGAAGTTCCTCAATTCTATTATGTACTAAATTTTGCCATAATGTTATTATCGGAGTTGCAATATGAATTTTCATAGGGCGATCATAGATCTGGACTAATCCTAGATCACTTAATACAGAACAAATTTTATATCCTCTCTTTAAGGAGAGATTAAATTTATTACAAACTTCTTTTAAATCATCTATCCTTTTATTTGAAAGGAGATAATGATATATCCTTTCAATACCTTTTTCAATAATGCCAATTGAATCAAATAATTGGCTCAGAGGTAAATATTCTGTATCTTCCATTACATCACCTGTCACCAGTTCGTTCTAGCGTGAGATCAGTTAATACTTTAAAGGCATCATCAACATTCATATTATCTTTAGCAGAAATTTCAACAAAACTTGCCATATCATTTTTTTCGGCAATTTGTATTCCATATTCTCTTTGAACCTGCCTTTGAGTCTTTTCAAGGTCTAATTTGGAACCGACAAGCATGATAGGGATTGGTCCACCTTTTTGTCTGACTATAGTGATCCATTCTGAGATATTGTCTAGAGTAGAAGGTCTAGTTATATCATATAATAAAAATGCGGCATTTGCTCCCAAACAATATGTTGGTAAAAGAAATCTGAATCTCTCTTCACCTCCAACATCCCATAATTGCAATTTTATTTTTTTATTGCTTAATTCGATGGTCTTGACATGAAAATCTACACCAATAGTTAATCTTTCACTTGGATTAAATATATTATAACAATAACGTTTAGTGAAAGAAGTCTTCCCAACAGAAGCATCACCTAACAATAGTATCTTAAAAGTATAATCATAACTCGCCATTTTCATTAAACCTTGGAGTATTTTGATATATTAATTAATTTCTATATTTATATTATTATACCTCTTATATTATTACTTTAATGAATTTCAACTTTTTAAATATAATATGAAATTTATTTGTATTGGTTTTTAGCACATACATAATTTAAAATTCAAAAATAAGATAAATCTTGAAATTCTGAGTAAAACACTAATAGATAAATCTAAATTAATATCACTTTTTATTAAATAACTCAACCATTTTTTCCTTAATTACAGGATTCAACTCTAATCCAACATGACTTTTAAGTTCCTTATAAACCAAGGGATTTTTTAATAAATGATTATGTGTATTTAAAAATCGTATTACTGCCCAACGGACGGAGTCATCTGGATCATTTAATAAAGGTAAAATAAAGTTTAGATAATTAAGATCAGCAGCTACTTCAAGTTTTAAAATTGTCCTAGCCCTTGTGATAAAATCAGGGTGATATAATTGAGGTACTAACACATATTTTAGTGTGTTATTTTTGACAAAATCTAGAATAAAATTGAATATATCAATTTTGAAATTATGAATTTCTTTTGTTTCCTTAATAAATGAATCTAAGACTTTCTCTATTTTTTTTCCGAGTTTTAAAAGACTTTCAAAAGAAATAAAAAAGTTCTCTGATAAATCTGATGTATGTAGTTCAAGATTATTTATAAGTCTTTGAATAATTTTGTCGTCAACTTTCGAAATTTCTATAATATCCCAATTTATATTATCTTCTTCTTCCAAGATTTTATTGTCCCTTAAATAACTCACTAAATCAACTCTAAAATTTTTTAATTTATAATTATAAAAAAATAGGATTTGTCTTTTAATTGGTTTATTATTAAAATGAAAATAATAAGGAGTTTTTGATTAATTAATTGTAGGTTTTAATAATAAGTAAATAAAAAATTAATACATTAATAATTTCTGCTTATACAAAGATAATGAAGCATTAGATTTTCTCGATATTTAAGAAATTCTTTAAGAATTAATATAAAATCTAAAAATGACTCTGAGTGACTAATTTCTGCTAAGATAGTAAGTTTATCTAGACTTGAGTAAGTTTAATACATTATTGTAAAAAACGTCCTGTTTTGCCTCATTTGAGATTCTAGGAAGCGACATAATTTTTTCAATTTCAATCGGTAAAGTTGATGTTGTTGGTGAGTCAGAACCAAATATCATTCTTTTATACCCTAATGTTTTAATTAGATTATATATACCCAAAGATACGGAACAACTCGTTTCGAAATATACATTTCCAAATTTTTTCAATAAAACTCCGACACTTACAGCATATTCCATACAGAAAGCTGCGTGACCCACAATAATTCTTAAATCAGGAAATTTAATTGCTAACTTGGCAATATCTTGAGGTTCAGATCCATCATGAAATTTGGATTTTGGATGGGAATGAATGAAAAGTAGGATATTTTTATCAAATTCCTGCATAAAGGTGATTAATTTTTCAATACCTTTTGGAAATTTAAAGAAATTAAAGCTAGCATGAATCTTAACTCCAAGGAACCCCTTTTTAAAATGATTTTCCAAGATCTTATAATTTTCTTCCTCTTCTTCAGCACTTAGATTTGGATTAAACCAAAAAAACTTGTAGAATCTATCTGGGGCTTTATTAGCTAGGTCTATTACATCTTGATGAGATAATTGGCCCTTAGGTATCATATTCTTGAAATCATTCAAATAATTTGAAAGATTTTCTCCTTTCTTTAGATCAGAAGCATATTCCCTTTGCTTACTATGATAATTAGTTCTGTTAATTGTGGTAATAATTGCTTTTTCTACGTTGTAATAATCCATATAACTTATTACATCTTCATGAGGTTTAAGAAACATTCCATATGTATGAAGATGTGCATCAAATATTTTGAAATTAGTAGTAGAGATCATAATAAATCTCTTAAAAAAAATAATAAAGAACTTATAAATTTTTAATTTTTTCAAGTATGGCTAATCGATTTTTTTCCCAATATTTATCAACTGCTCTTTTTACTGCTTTTTTAGCGACTTTTTTTACAACTGTTCTCTTCATAATTGCGCCAAGGACATTCATTATTTTTTCAACCATTAGACTTTTGATAATTCCTTCTATAGATTCACTTTTTGATGCTTTAGCAAGCCACTTTTCAAATATTCTATCAACATTTTTTTGAATTTTTTCTCTAAGTTCTGAATTAATCTCTTCTTCCATAAAAGGTCCCTTTAGTAAATTTATATAACAGATAGTAATACAGTCATTTAAAATTATAGAAATACAAAAGAATTTGAATTTAATCTTACTGATGCTTAATAAATGTCCCACTTTGATATTCATTAAAAGCTATCTGCAATTCTTCGTCAGTATTCATTACAATTGGTCCTCGCCATGCAACAGGTTCTTTTAAGGGTTTTCCAGAAACTAATAAAAAACGAACTCCTTCATTTTCTGTGCTAATTTTTACATGATCTCCATCACGATAAATTATTAGGGTTTCCTTTTCTACTAATTCTCCTTTAATATCATCAAAATATCCTTTACCCTCAATCGTGTATGCAAATACATTATATCCTTCCCTAATTGTATGGATAAATTCTGAATGAGCGTTTATTTTAACATCTAAATATTCAGGGTTAGTAATGATATCTTGAACAGGGCCTTTAACTCCATTTAATTCTCCAGAAATAATTTTAACCTTAACTTTATCATCATTTAGAGTGATTTCGGGAATTTGTGAAGCTTTTAGTTCTCTATATCTTGGATCCATCATTTTATGCGATGCAGGAAGGTTTGCCCAGAGCTGGAAACCCCAGAGTAAAGTATCATTTTTATCCTTTTTAGGCATTTCTTGATGTATAATGCCGGATCCCGCTGTCATCC
This sequence comes from Promethearchaeota archaeon, assembly GCA_020344955.1. Classification (GTDB taxonomy): domain Archaea; phylum Asgardarchaeota; class Lokiarchaeia; order Sigyniarchaeales; family SOKP01; genus Loki-b32. The sequence continues at coordinate 3,231,673 of CP070831.1, forward strand.
ACTGTACATCACCAGCTTCAATAACACCTCCATTACCCAGACTATCACCATGTTCAACTCTACCATGTAGCATATATGTTATAGTCTCTATACCACGATGAGGATGCCAAGGAAACCCTGCCATATAATCTCTAGGATCATCTGAATGAAAATCATCAAGAAGAAGAAATGGATCTAGTGATGAATCAGCATATCCGAATGCCCTTTTTAATCGAACACCAGCACCTTCAAAAGTCGGTCTACTTTTTAATGTAACTCGAATTTTTCTAATTTTGTCCATAATACTTCTACAAGAAATCAGACAATTATTTCTTTGCCTTATAAAAACTAGATTAAAATCATTTTATGTAAATAATCCATAAATCATAACGACTTAATAATAGTACTTAATTTAAAAAATAAATTAATCTAATCTATGATAAATCATAGATTGATTAGCCCTCCTAGAGAACCCAATAAATTTGTGAAAACAGCTATTGAATTTCTAAAAAAACATGCGAAACGTAAAAAAGTTTTCTGTGCTTTATCTGGAGGTATAGATAGTTCCACAACTTATCTTTTACTAAAAGAAGCCAAAATTAATACCATCCCAGTGTTTATCGATCACGGTCTTATGAGAGTAATCCGAGGAACAGAAGAAAGGGATTATATCAAAAAATCATTTCCTGAAATAAGAATAATTGACATTAGAAAGGAATTTCTACCAAAAATATATGGAGAAGGAGATGCAGAAAATAAAAGAAAGCTTTTTAAAGCTGCTTATTCAGATATAATAAGCAAAGTAATTAAAGATGAAAACTGCGATTTATTAGCAGATGGGACAATACTTCCTGATATAGAAGAAAGTTTTGGAGTTAAAATCACTGATTTGAAAGAGACAATGAGTCTTGAAGAAGAGAAAGAGTTAATGGATAATCATATTGATGGTTTTGTGAAGAGTCAACATAATGTTGAAATTGAATATAATGTAGAAGCAACTATTCAACCAGTAGCTAGTCTTACTAAGCATGAAATACGGAAAATACTTGAATATTTTAAAGTACCACAAGAACTTATATATAGGAAAGCTTTTCCTGGTCCAGCACTTGCAGCAAGAATTATTGGACCTGTTACTAAAGAAAATCTAATCTTTGAGAAAGAAGTGCATGATTTAATAGAATCAGCAGTAGAAGATTTTTATAATGAGAAATATGGGAAAACAATGATAATAAATGATGAGGGAGAACAAGAACCTTTTCAAGTTTTTGCAGCGATAAGCGAAGACGTTCTTAATAAAAAAGTCACTGGATTGGTTCATGGTAAGCGAGTATACGAAATTCCATTACTCGAAAAAGGTGATTGGGATTATAATAAGTTGACTAGTATGGCTTCTAAATTAAAGGGATATGCTAGGTTATTATATGAATTAGGAAGTAATTCTGAAGGGAAATATGATGTAATAATTAGATCTATTAATAGTACAGACGCAAGAACTGCAACAGTTACAGATTTACCTATAAAATTATTAAGAGATTTGACTCAAAAATTGCTAGGATTTTCTAAGACTAAATTTGTGTATTTTGATGTAACACCAAAACCACCTGCTACAATTGAATATGTTTAAGAATTTAAGTTAATTTAACTTAATTCCCCCCTTTTTCTTCTGTAATTAAAGAAAACACTTTAAGAAGCCTTTTAAAAATATTTGGTTTAACTTTTTGGAGATTTGCATAATTTACTCCCATTATATCAAATCTTTCGAGGAGATGATTCAGACGATTATAAAAAGATCGAAAATTTCTTTTACTTTTAGGTGTCCATCCAATCTCTGAAAATGCAATAAGACGTGGAAAGGTCTGCCACTCTAAACGTTTAGTATTAGGAATATATTCCCCCCACATAGGAGCTTCCAATCCTAAAATGTGTTTATGATATTGTTTTTCTAATTTTTCAGGGATAGGATCAAATTTGTAAGCTAGTTTAAGTGGTGTAAATGAATATGAATGATCAAGATAAGTGTATTTGAAATTTGACATTACAACATCTCCTCCTTTTCTAATGTATTCAAAAACTTTTTTTTTCCCACGTAGATAGTACTGACAAATTATTTTCTCCTTCAAGTTTTCATCTAGAGCATCATTCCAACATATTACTTCTTGACCTATTGTGTTTAAAAATTTCGATATTCTGTTTGTAAAATATGTTTGTAGTTGTTTTTCATCTTTCAGACCCTCAGTTTCTAACCTTTTTTGGCAATCAGAGCACTCTTTCCATCTATCTTTAAGTACTTCATCACCTCCTATATGTATGATATTAGATGGAAATAATTCTACTAATTCTTTAAAAACATCTTGAAGGAATTCAAACACTTCCTCTTTACCTGCACATAAAACATCCTTATGAAATCCCCAATGTGCAGAGACTCTAAAGGGGTAGCCCTTACAACTCAAATTAGGATAAGACGCTAAAGCGGCTCTAGCATGCCCTGGTATATCTATTTCGGGTATGATCTTTATGAATCGATTCTTTGCATAATCTATAATTTCTTGAATATCTTCTTGAGAATAATATCCTGAATGAGGAAAAGCATCCCTCTTTTTACTAAAAAGACCACCAACTTGGGTTTCATCCCTTTTTGAGCCAACTTCTATAAGTTTTGGATAATCCTTTATTTCAATTCTCCAACCTTGATCATCTGTCAAGTGCCAGTGAAAAATATTTAATTTTAATAAGGCCATTATATCTAACAAACGTCTAACAATGTCTTTTCCTTGGAAGTGTCTTGCTTCATCTAACATATAACCTCGCCATGGAAATCTAGGGTAATCTTCAACTTTGATGCAAGGAATATCCCACTCCATATTTTTAACTACATTCTGATTTTCAATTTCCGGAGGAAGGAGCTGTCTTAACGTTTGGATACCATAAAAGATGCCAACAGGTTCTTTAGCTGTTATTAAAATCTCAGTTGGACTAACTTCAAGATCATATCCTTCAGCACCTAATTTTGTCTTATTTTCACCTAATAGGAGATTTATTGAGTTGTTTTTTGCCGTTTTATCGTCAAAGCTCTTTATATTTAAATCAAAATTAGTAGCTGGATAAATTAAATTTCTAAAATATTCGCTTAAATCTAATAAATTTTTGTTTGAATATATTAGTGTGTTTTCTGTTAGAATAAATTTCCCGGGAGTAGAAATTACAGAAATAGGCTCAGGAATAATTGCTATTTTTAGTATTATAATCACAATTTTGCTGTATTAAATTCTTTAAAATTAAAAAACTAAAATTATTAATAAAATTAAGTAGATAAGGAAACAATAGTTAAACATTAATTTTTTTAAAGAAAATGACGCTTCAAATTAAAAATGAATGGTTTGTTGATGAGAAAGGACGAAGAGTATTACTTAGAGGAGTAAATTTAGGTGGAAGCTCAAAAGTTCCATTTACTCCCAATGGAGCAACTCATATTAAAACAGATTTTAGTGATCATAGGAGTGTTTCCTTTATTGGCCGACCCTTCCCATTAAAAGAAGCAGATGAACATTTTTCACGATTAAAACACTGGGGTTTCAATTGTCTTAGGTTTTTGGTAACTTGGGAAGCAATTGAGCATGAAGGTCCAGGAGAATATGATAAGGAGTATTTAGATTATATTGAAGAGGTATTGAAAAATGCTGAAAGTTATAAATTTTATACTTTTATAGATCCTCATCAAGATGTTTGGAGTAGAATGTCGGGAGGAGATGGTGCTCCAGGCTGGACTTTCGAAAAAGTTGGTTTAGATTTTACAAAATTTGATGCTGCCGATGCTGCTTTAGTAATGCAATATAGATATACTCCAAATAACCCAGAAGCTTATCCACATTTGCATTGGTCTAGTAATGCTGTTAGATTTGCAAATGGAACTATGTGGACGTTATTTTTCGGAGGAAAAGATTTTGCTCCCTCATGTAAAATAGACGGAATAAACGCTCAAGATTATTTCCAAGTACATTATATTAATGCAATTAAACAACTTGCCCTAAGACTAAAAGATAATCCTTATGTAATTGGATTTGATACTATGAATGAACCTGAACAAGGTTGGATTGAAAAAAGAGTTGATGGTGTTGGTACTGAAAAGCTTACTGATGATTTAGGTTATACTTTCAACCCTATAGATGCAATATTAACAGGATCGGGGTATTTTCGAGAAGTAGGATATAAAGAAATAAAAAGACTTGGAGTAAAGGAAACCCGAAGAGATCAATTAAATAAAGAAAAAGTTTCTTGCTGGTTTGAAGGAGCTCAAGATATCTGGAAAAAAGAAGGTGTTTGGGACGTAGATAAAAATGGTAATCCTTTTATTCGGAATAATGATTTTTTTGTTGTTAAGAAAGAGAGAAAGGTTAACTTCTATCAGGATCACTTAGCTCCTTTTATTGATAGCTACACTAAAAATATAAGAGAAATAATTCCTAATGCCATTATATTTTTCGAATCACATCCCATTA
>CP070831.1:3236247-3245706 GCA_020344955.1 Promethearchaeota archaeon
CCCTCTTCAGGTCCATGAAAATTGCCATCAAAATAGAGTACAGAAAGATCTTTATAGATATCTCGCCATGCCCAACCACAAAATCCTTCTGGTATTTTACTGATATGATTTACAATAAATTCTTGTCCTTCTTCGAATATTCCGCAAGTAGTGACTTTCTTGCCAGATGTAGTATATAATTCATGACCAAATACGTCAATTGGGTTGAATTTTTTAATTACAGTTATTTTTACTTTTGACAATTCCTCTTCCCAGCATGTCTTGTATTATTCTTCAATTCTTTCGAGTTTAAAGCAAACTGGGCGTACTCCATCAGAACAAGAATCATACATTATTCCATCCTCTGCCCAAAACTTAAAATTACCGCCAAACCGCAGAACATGTATACTACGAGCTAAATCAGTCCATGCCCATCCACAAAAACCTTCGGGCATTTCACCATCTTCACTTATCCACTCTTGTCCATCTTCAAAATGACATTTCTCTATTACTTTTCCTGATGGTGTTTTATATTCATGTCCAAAAACATCTTCTGGACTAAACCTTTTTATTACTGAAATTTTTATTTTTGGCATTTTATTCACTCAATTTGTATATAATTGATTTCTAAATCAAATATTTAAAATAATGAAATTTGATCATAAATAGTTTAAAAGATTGAAGTTCAATGGAAGTTGGAAGATTTAATGAACTATAAATTCAGATTTCTATAAAAAAAATAAAAAAAATTTAATTAAATTTTGTTTACTCCTTTTTTACAAAGGCTATTATTACTATTCCAATTGCCATTATAATACCAACAGATATCATAGCCCAACCATATGCGGCCTTACCGATTATATCATAAGTTAACATCACAGTACCCCAAACAAATGGCCCTAAAGCTGAAGAAAACTTTCCACTTAATTTAGAAAAACCAAAAAACTCTCCAAATTTTTCCTTTGGAGCAAGTTCAGTTACCATAATTCTTTGTGCTGTCCATGTACCACCCAGTGCTGGACCTGCTACAACACCCATGATTAAAGTAAGAATAAATGGTAAATTTGCCCCAACATCAATAGATTGCGTGGAAAATACTAATACAATTCCTATAATTAATGCAATTCCCCACAAACCACCTACAAGGAAAAAAGTATTTTTAGCACCATATTTTTCTCCAAATTTACCTACAAAATAAGTAAAACCAACTGCTGACATTGTAGATATTATTATAAAAAGGATAGCATATAAGTTGGAACCACCTGCAAAAACTAAACCATCAGTCACTATTGGTGTCATGTAAAGAACTATAACATTAGCAATATCTGCAACAAAAAAATATCCAATTATAAAAACGAACATTGATTTATGTTTTCTAATATCTTTAAATGTACTACCTAATTGTTTGAAAGTGCTTTTAACTAACTGACCTAAAGGTGGACGCTTGCTTGTTTTTTGTTTTTCACGAACATAAACAAATGGGATTGCACAAAGTAAAAATAAATACATAGGTAATGCAAAAGGAACCCAACCTCCTGCAAATCCATAGGCTATTGGTGGATCTCCTGGCGCTACAGGTGGACTCGATACTAAATCACCTATAACAAAAATAAATGGAATCATAATAACTAGTGCAAGGATAGTTCCTAAATAACCCCAAGCTACCCCAAATCCAGCTACTTTTCCAATATCTTCTCTTTTAGCTATAAATGGAAGCATTGCATCATAAAAAGTCAGACTAAATTGATATGCAACATTAGCTATAACGAATAATATCAATACTGTTGTAAGATCATGGAAAAATCCTAGTAAACTCGCAAAAAGCAAGATAATACCTGTCAGACTTATAACAAAAGGTTTGCGCTTTCCTACATTATCACTTAAAGCTCCCAAAATTGGAACACAAATAGCCACTCCTAACTGCATTAAAGTACTAACCGTACCATAAAGAAAACTAGCACTACCATAGGACATTCCATGTTCCAGCTGAGCAATAACTAGCACATATTTATTAATGATTAGACTTACAATGACCATCGAATAAATTGTGTTTGCGAGGTCATACATTGCCCAAAAGAATACATTTCTCCTTGAAGTTTCAGTAGCATATTCTACTTCTGTAGACCCTAGAATTTCAGAAGGTTGTTCGACTTCATTTTCTTCTTTTGACATAATTTTCACTTTATTTTAGATTGAATTTATGAATATAAGTGAAATTTCATATTATTAAAAGTTTTACGTAAAGTAATAAGAGTCTAAATTATAATGATTATTTTTATTTTAATTAATTCTTTAACTTAAAAAACAAAACCAAATAAGAAAAATGACATACTAGCAATGTATAGAATTGAAGGCTAATACAATCTATCCAAAATGGTAATAAAAAAATATGAGATAAAATTATTTATCTCTTTCTTAATTTTTTAGTTAGAGATATTGCCGCTATCACACTCGTTATTCCAGTTATTAATCCAATTAAAAAAATGGGAAATCCAGGTATTGGTGGAGGAAATGTTAATATTGGATATATTCCTTGGTATACAGTATCATTTACATTATGATTACTAGAATCGCAAACCACTAGAGAATAGTTTCCATCGAGAGTATGAGACACAGGCATACTCCAATTATATGTATTTAGATTTGGAGTATTCTCTACAACAACATATTCTATAGTTGTCACAGCTTCATCATATAAATAGATTGATACATAAGGAATAACACCTGTATATGTCCAATCTACTTCATAAACATTCGTTTCTTGATTACAAGCACTACATCCATGACTCCAAATTGTTATGCTTTCTTGTGCTACAGTTCGAGGTGTAATTGAAAAGGAATACAGGAATATAACAGCGAGTGTTAACAAGACTAACTTTATCTTTACTCTCTTTTTCAATTTTATACACTTTTTTATGTAGATAATTTTCTAAAACATTGGATATATTACTATCTATTAACTTAATATTTAACATTATTGTAGATTTTTTTGTGTTTTATGCTCATGGATTAACAATTTTTTCTATTAATTTCTCTGTTGATATCCATCGTGAACTTTTCACTAATTATTTGTAAAAACCGAAAACTAATTTCTTTTGAAATATTGTAAAATATCTAATTATTAAGATTCCTACTTCTTTGAATAATAAATATTATATTGTTGGGTATTATTAGAAATTAGAGCCCAGAAATATAGTTCTATATGAATAAAAATTCTTTTTTGAAATTTTAAAATATTTCACAATGCATGGATTAGAGGAGTATGATGGGAGTTTTATCCGTTTTATTCTAATCACATATACATTCTCATGGCTCTTATGGCTTCCCAGTCTTCTTTCTTCATTTAATTTAATTCAGTTTCAACCATGGTTTAATCTATTAATGATTCTTGGTTCATTCGGACCTTTTATAGCAGGTTTCTGCTTAGCTTATATAGATAGAGGCAAAAAAGGGGTTAGAGTATTATGGACAAAAGGATGGCATTGTGAAAAGAAAATTTATATTTTAATTTCACTGACTTTAATACCATTACTCTGTGTCTTCTCACTCTTATTAGCAAGCATTTTCAGTGGAGTGAATTTAAGTGAATATCAAATTCAATATCCATATGGACTAATCTTTGCTGAAGTTCTTGGCATGTTCTTTTTTGGTGGTCCATTTCAAGAAGAATTTGGTTGGCGAGGGTATGCTCTTAATAATCTTCAATCAAAACTAAATGCATTTGAATCTAGTTTAATTCTTGGAGGTACATGGAGTATTTGGCATTATCCTTTATTTTTTATTCCAGGGACAACCTATACTTATCAATCCTTTTTTAGTTTTACTAGTACTATACTAGCATTGTCAATTATATTTACTTGGTTACATAATAGTACCAATGGAAGCGTCTTAGTGGCAATGTTGTTTCACTCATCAGTGAATACAACCTATATATTATATATACGGAGAATTAGTGCTATTGGTGGAGTATATTTCATAATCCTATTAGATATTGTAATGATTACTATTTTAATCGTATTTGGACAAGAAAAATTAAAATGGACTAAGAAAAATGAAAAATTGTCTATGAAGATCTCAAGCTAAGGCTTAATTCTTAATTAAGCAATCTTAGGAATTGTATTTAGAAAAAATCATTGAAATAATTATTCATCTTAGGAAAAAGGTTTTGTAGTATTTCAAAATTTTCTTGGTTTATTGATATAAAGCCAAATTCTAATAATTCTTTAACTGTTCTAAATCCTGCTAGTAATTGTGCTAAATAACCAATATCTATTTCAATATCTATAGATTTTCCTGATTTTTCTTTAAATTCAACATTTATTTCTTTATTAATTGAAGTCAATTCGAAAAAACCATCATTCCAAGGACAGAATTCATCATGAATGTGAAAATTTATTGAAAAATTATCAAGCGGATATTCTAAGTTTTTTAAAACAGTTCCTACATTTATTATCCTTAATAAAGAATTACCCACAATTTCACGTTCTAATATTCGAGATGTAGTTAAATGATCTATCATATTTTCATTGACAGGAAAATACACTGCAATATATTCTCGCTGATCTCTATGAGTCCATAAAAAATTAATAATGGCTTGTCTAGCTGTATGATTAAGCCAAAATGCTTCTACAACGTATATTGTTCTCTCAGGGTATTGAATACCTTGAATAAAAATCAATTCAGTACTTTTTTTAGGAAAGTGTAATATTATATAACCCACTGGGTGATCCCCGTTATAACATATGAATTTATAGTTCTCTTTATATAATCTTTTCCATTGCATTTCAGCTCGTTTAGCAATATAATCATAGTTTTCTAATACTTCGTTATACACTCGTATAATATCATCATTGATTCTTTCATCCTCTTTCATGTGATAGTTTGTTTCTTTATATTTGATGTCTGCAATTTTAAAGTGATAGAAAATCTTCTCATCAACATTTTTGTAACCTAACTTCTCATAAAAAGCAATCTTAAAAGGAAAAAGAACAGATATTGGAATTTGATTTTCATTCATATCATGGAACATTTTCTTCATTATTTCTCTAACAATACCACGATTACGGTATTCTGGTTTTGTCGCAACACCATCTACCCCTCCCATCTTAAAAATTATAGATCGAAATTTAATTTCAAAAGGAATTAACCCACATCCTGCTATCAATAAATTATTTTCAAAAGCTCCATAAAACTGCTCCATGGGTCTTGATTTTGAAGGCCACTCTAAATTTTCATATGTATTTTTCGACGTCTGAAACGCATATCGAGCTAATTTGCCATAAGCTTCACGGTCCTCTTCTGTAAGCTTTCTAATTTCCATTTTTTTCTAATTCTTATCTTGATTATAATTCCAGTTATATAATGAACCGTAATCTTCAAGATATTAAAAAATTTATTGAGTTTGTTGAAGGATTGTAAAATCTTCAATTATTTTAAAAAAAAACCAGAAAAAATTGGCCAAAAATTAAAAAGAAGGAAATTTTACGACTGAACTGAAAATTTTAAATTCGTTGTTTAAAGGAATAGCAAACTCTTGCTTTAATATCATTTTATATTCGGGATCTCTTTCCCTAAATGGTATTTTTTCTCTTCCAGAATAAACATCAGGATTCTTATAACTCCTATTGAGTTTTGAAAAGGGAATAACTAGCTTTGAAATATCAATATCTTCTCTGGAGATCTTTTGATGGTAATTTTCCATTATCTTGTGATGGGTTTTTTCTAATTTTTTTGAACTCATTAATTTATCAACTCCCTACTACTCTTTTATTATTAGGTTTCCTCTAATTCTTAGTTTGATCCCTAATTTCTCCAATTTATTTTTATGTTCAAAAATAATATCTCTTAGAATTTTTTTGCTAATTTCAAGCTGTTCTGCTAAGATATCAAATTCAATTTCATTGAATAATTCCGAATACTTAATTAATTTCTGAATTGAATCTTGTATAACTTGGTTATAATCAGTTATCTCGATTTCTCTTGTTATATCATTTAAATCAATATCATAATTACTTTTTAATAGATTTGGATTATTTTCAATCCAATTATGTATAAGACTTCGGACAGTTTCAGAGCGAGATTGCTTTCTTTTTTGAGCCATCAGATTTATTACTCTCTCATCAAACGCATCTAAACTAAAAGTAATTCTAGATAGATCTGATGATTTTTTTGTTTCTGATGGCATTTTTTAATCTAGCCGACAAAATTTTTATGCTTAAGATACAAATTTTTTCACGCATATTTAAATTTTCTGTTTTTATGATCATTTGTTGCATCACTGAAGATGCATAGATTTATAAATGAAGAGGATCATATAATATTCATATATTATTTTAGTATCATACATATATTATACAGTCGTGTGTGTGAAATGCTAGAACTCTATACCCCTCAATATGAAGAAATTAACACTAAAGACCGTATTACCATTGATCTAATAAAAGACGGTCAAGAATTTTTGCAGCAATTTGATATCAATACGGAATATTTAGTAGATACAATATCAGTAGTCTATAAATACTTGAGAAATAATGGAAAGATACCACATAATTTATTCAAATTCTTTGTCGCAGCTTATTATATAATCTCCCGACATCCTTTTGCTTTTCCTGTACATGAGACCAAGAACGAATTTTGTGAAAAATTTAACCTACCAATAAGCTCATTGGATTATTGCGTTGAAAAAATCACTAACTCTTTAAATTACATTAAAATCTTGGATGATGTGAATTTTCCTTATTTTATTGATCCCAAACGAGATATAAGCTTGAAATTCATAAAAAATCTAATAAGATCAAAAGTTGAGAAGGCAATGATGAGATTTCTAATATGGCACCAACCCATTAATTCACAAATTCTTACTGAAGAATTAGTAAATGAAATAATTTTTGAGCAAAATGCTTTTCCTGAGGAACTATTTAGGCAGTTATTTGAGATTGCTTTCGAATATGTTGAGAATGAATTCTTGGATTATAAAGAATATGTAAAATTACAAAAGAGAGTCTTTATTTAGATTTTTCTTTCGGATTGAATTTTATTTCAATATAAGTTTAAGTTTTCTAGGATAGAGCTAACTTTAGAAAATAGTCCCAAGATCAGGCTTAGTTCCTTTTTGGACATTAAATTCCTACCAAATATATTTCTAAATGCGAAATAAACATTATCTTTTTTATAATTTCTAATTTTTAACTTTTCAATTATTTCTTTTATGATTCTATATAATATTAAACGATCTTCTTTATCAGCAATTAAAACAGGATGTATTCCTCTCCCAATTCTTAATATATTAATTTTTTTAAATAGTTCATATAATATAATTCCACAAGCGTGGGATAAATTTAGTGCAGAATAATTAGTATCCGTTGGAATTCTTAGAAGTATATCTGCTAAACCGATCTCTTCATTAGTTAATCCACGTGATTCTTTTCCAAATAATATCGCTATTTTTAGAGGTTCGACTGAGATTGGTAGATTAAAATCTTCTGGAAAAATTGCCAATCTTCTAATATTTGAGTTTCTTTTTCCCCGAGCTGTAGTTGCGATAACATAATCAAATTCTTTAAGTAAATTTTGTAATTCTAAAATATGGTCTTCTTGTTTTTTAATTTCTATAATTTCTGCGTTAAAGAGAATATCTTTGCCGTGCATAGCAAATCCTTGAGTTTCATAGCTAAGTATATTTGTTACACTCTCTCTTGGATTAAAAATTACTAAATCTTCAAAGTTGAAGTTTTTCATTACACGAGCTATTGCTCCTATATTCCCTGAATGCTCAGGTTGAATTAAAATAACAGAAAATGATAAATTTTCATAACTTTGTACTCTCTGAGTCTCTTGAAAAGACTCAATCTCTTTTTTAGTCTTTTTTTTATCCAATCTCATCAAACCTCGTATAGTTATTTAATTCACATGAATTTTTAATTCCATAAATTTCTTTTTTCATAGTGGAATCTTATCTATTTATTTATTATAAGTGTAATTTTTAATATTCTTAATTTATTTCTGGGTTTTAAGAGTTAATTTTATTCATAAATATAAATATGTGAAAAATCTTTAGTTAGCTAAAATATCAAATTATCTAATTTATGTAAGATTATTTGCATAGGATAACTAATAATAATAGAACTTTAAAAAGGTATGGTTGAATCTAGTGGCAGTTTATAATAATATTGCAGAATTTATTGAATTTATAAACATCAGTAATGAAAAATTTACCTTGTTTGAGTGGAAGCCGGAAAGTTCATTTAGAAGATTTGATCTTGATTTAAATATTGTTAAAGAAAATCCTATTAGCAATATATTTTTTCATAGAGACAAAGGAAACATGAAACTTGTATACATACGTAAAAATAATCTTATTTACACTGTGGGTGCTAGTCCCGTGGTTCAATATCAACTACTAGAAGCACTATTGGAACATATTGATTTAAAATTTAATGAAATTTTTGAAGTGGGGGTAATATTATCATATGGTGATTTCTCTCCGGGACTCTTTCATGAATTTAAAGGAATTATTGAGGATATAATAAAAAATTTTGCAGATTTAGACTTGGTCAAAAAAATTCATGTAGAATGTAGAGTTTGTGGTTCAGTTTTGCCTTTATTTGTAAAAAAAAGTTTTATCGAGAATGCAGAATCGTATCCAGTACCTATTGTCTACAGTCATAAAGGGCACGCAATATTATGCTTTATCGATAAAGATTTCCAGCATAGAGGTGTAGAGCTAGTCAACATTACAGGATAGATTTCAACTAATTTTGTACTTTTATAAATCTTTTTTTAAATCCTCAATAATGAATTTTAAAAACATATTTAAAATAATATACTTATGGAAAAAGATCATGAGGAACCATTTTTTGAGGATATTGTAAAGAAAACAAAAACAGGAATTACTTTTCCAAAAGAATTAAGAGAAGCATTATTTAAAGATGATGCTGATGTATATTTCAGAATTTTAGTTCCTAGAAAAAAAGAAACGATAATTCTAGAAATTTTATCAGATGATCGATTAAGTGAATTCTCAGAAAAATTGAAAGTGAAAAAAACTGCTGAACCTTTAAAAATTCAAGATAAAAAAGGAGAAGAAATCAAAAAATCTGCAGGTTTAAGCCCAGCTTGGGGAGAATATTTCGTATATGATTTCGATGCAAAAGATAAAATCATTCCCATCCTAGAATCCGCTTTTTATAAATTTGCAGAAACACCTCTTAATTTGGAGGATGCTATGGGCCGTGTTAAATATGCTTTAGTTTCATTTCTCTCTTCCACTAAAACCGAAAATGCTAAATTATATTTTGCTGTGGAAAAATTCTTAATAGATATAATTGAAAAGTTTGACCAACCAAACTTACTTGATTGGATTTTCGAGAAAATTATTCCAAATATAGAAAGCAAATTTCTCTATGAACAAGCTCTATTAGAGTTAGTAGAAGCTAGTTTAAAGTTTAAAAGGTGGGAAAAAGCAGAGCTCTATATCTTCTA
>CP070831.1:3245806-3251096 GCA_020344955.1 Promethearchaeota archaeon
GATCAGCAAGATAAGACCGAACAAGATCAAGATCCCCAAAAAGTTTTATCCTACTTTAAATTAGGGAACGTCTTTGATATAAGTCAAACTACCGAATATGAGAGTTATTTGAAGGAGCAGCAAGAGATCGACAAAGTGATTATGAAAAATGCTGAAGTTGATTACAAAGTTGCTTTAGACTTTACAAAAACCCATTTTCCAGAGCTAACTATAAAGGAAGATTTCAAACAGCAAGAGACTAAAGGCACGTACTCACCCGATTTAAAAGAGATCGTACTATATGAAAAATCCTCACATAGTATTTTCCATGAATTAGGTCATCATATAACAATCACAGTTTTATCAATCGGATTTAAAGAATATAGCAAAAATGAGATATTGGCAGAAATTTCAAGTTATCTTTTAACCAGCCGATTTGATGAAAACATTGAATACAATTTCAAGTATAGCAATGTATGGAGTTATCGCATAATCGAATCGTTCACAATTGAAGAGTTCGAGCAATGCTTTAAGAAATTAAACACCTATATTAACAATCTTTTTTCCAAATAAAATCACGATTTTTAAAAATAATTGTTTTTAGATACCTAATTATCTTAAATTTAGAATTACAGCATAAAAAGAGAGATTGAACAACTCGAAAATTTGTATTCTGTCATGTATGACATCTTATCCAAGTTTTACACTTTATTGCCTTTTAGATCGTGATTATAGATGTAGTGCAACTACATGTTATAATCATACCTTTTTTAAATAATTCAACTTTATCATTTTATAATATTGTTAAATATTGATAAGATTAAAGATGTTCAATATATTTTTTAGAAAATTGACAGGAATTCCAACTGATGATACACTGAAATCTCTTGGATTAGATTTTGTAATTGGTAAATTGCAACCTGCTGGAGGTAAGAAATAAATGTCTAAAACTACTAAAAAAAGAGGCGGAGTAGTTCATCAATTTATAATTGTTGATCCAAATTTATGTACTGGTTGTGAAACCTGTGAATCAGTTTGTTCTTTTGTACATGATGGTGAATTTAATCCAATCAACACTAGAATCCATAGAGTAAGGATTGAACCTATTTTAAATGTTGCATTAGCATGCCAAAAATGTGATGATGCTCCATGCGTTCGTAGTTGTCCTGAAAAAGCTCTAGAACAAGATAAAGAAACTGGATCAATTATCGTTGATGACGATAAATGTAATGGATGTGCTTTTTGCATTAGAGCATGTGATTTTGGTGTTCTAAGTTTACATATACAGTCTCAAAAGGCTTTAATTTGTGATCTTTGTGATACAATGAAAGAAGATTATATCGATCCTGAACGAGGAGAAAAATATCCTGCTTGTATCGATGTTTGTCCAAAAGAAGCTATTTCATTAAAAGATGTAGAACAGATTGGAGAAGAAAAGCGGATTGATGCTGTAAAAAGACTCTTTGGTGAAATTCTGAAAGAGACTGAAGCTTAAACTAAATTTTTTTAAATTTCTTTTATTTTCATAAAAATTATTTCATTAGTCAAACTAGATGATAGCTATTCTTCATTTTACTATATAAAAATTTTTGAATAAATCTTTGTAAGATTAATTTTAAATTAGGGGCAAAATTAACAAGGGTATGTCGATATCCAAAAAAAATCAAATTATTCTTTTTATAGTTGTGGCAATTTGCTGGTTTATTGCAGGTGGCTTTATGATTGGTACCTATCTACCTATCGGAATAAGTTTTATAGTACTTGGACTCGTTTTTGTAGCTTTAACAGCAAATGGCTACAGACAGATGAAAAATCAATAAATAAAAAATTTATCTCTTTTTTTTATTAGATAATACATTACAGTAAAGCAACTCTTCGGCGAGATATTAGAGTAGACTAAAGCTTAAAACAATTTTTTTAAATCTCTTTTATTTTATTTTCTATTTTTATTTGATATATAATTAAGTAATTTTTTTATCAACTATTTCATTTAGAAAATCTGGACTTTTAAAATTATAAGACTGGTCAATAATATAAAGAGGAAAGATTATGGCAAGATTTAAAGGAAGGAGAATGGAAGCTTTTTTTGGATTTTTTGGTGCTTTATTTTTACTTATTATTTTACCCATAACTGTATTTTTTACTCCAGGGTATACTCCCTTAGTTCATACAGTGAGTACATTAGGAGACGGTCAAGCAAAGTCTTTATTTAGCATTGGTTTTGTAGTAGCTGGCTCGTTACTTATTCCATTTTACATTTATTTGGAGAGAGAAATGACACATATTAAAGAAGTTATTAGAAGATTTGCTACTGGGATTGCTATTGTAACAAATGTGTGTATTGCATTAGTTGGAATAATACCAGATGAGACGTATATAACTGCTTTTATTATATTTCATAGTATTGTTGCGGGTGTTAGCTTTTTAGGATCTTCAATATATATTGTATTATATAGCTATTTAATGTATCAGGGACCTCAATCCAAGCTATATAAAGGGCCAACATTTAAGAAATATTTAGCATATTATGGGTTTTCTATTGGCGGAGTATTGATTCTTTTTTTTATTACTTGGCTTTCAATTGTAGAATGGATATTAACAATACTAATGATAATCTGGGTTTTAATTACTGCCCTACAATGTATTTCATATAAATTCTTTAATATACCAGGAATTTACTACAAAAGAGCTCAATATCCCGAAGCTTTAAAACGATTTGAAGATGCAATTCAAGTATTAGATAACCTTAAGATGGGAGAAGAGCCAATAATGGACACTTTAAAAGAAAATATTGAATTTATTAAACGTGAATTGACGAAACAGCCACAAAAATAAAATCTTAAAAAGAAACTATGTATTTATTAAGAAAAGCAAATCTTAAAGATATTGACAAATTGATAGAGTTTCGTGTTGAATTCTTAAAAGAAATTCAAGATTGTCCTCCCAGTAAGGAACTTGAGACATTTCGAATCGCTTTAAAGGACTTTTTGATAGATAAAATGAAATCCAATGAATTTATAGCTTGGTTAGCAGAATTTGAAGATGAAATAATTGCTACTAGCGGTTTATCATTTCTACAAAAACCACCTCATTTTATCAATAAGACTGGTAAATTTGCTTATATTATGAATATGTATACTAAACCTGAATGGCGTAGAAAAGGTATCGGGGCCGTTTTATTAGAAAAATTATTTGAAGAAATCAAGAAAAAAGGGATCCATTTAGTAGTTCTGCATGCTACTCCATCTGGATTTTCTTTATATAAGAAATATGGATTTAGAGAAAATGATGGCGATAAAGAAATGATTTTAGAATTATAAATAACGATAATATTAAATTCTTTAAATTGGAAACTTTAATTTCAATTTAGACTTTAATTCAAATTTAAAAGAAGTTCCAAAATAAATAACTATTACTGAAAGAGAAATTACATGTTATAATAATTTAATTTTAATAATATAGACTATTTACTTTATCATCAAATATAACTAAGATTCTCTTAGAATAAAGTATAAGAAGTTATAACTTTAAAATTTAGGAGGTTATGAATAACACAGGTGGTTGAAATGTCTGAAAATCAGACCAATGATAAAGAAGATCAACCAAGAATAGGTGTGTTCGTGTGTCACTGAGGTATTAACATTGCTGGTATACTAGATATTCCTAAAATAGTCGAAGAAATTGATAAATTAGAGAATGTCTGGGCTTATCCATATTTATCTTTATGTACTGAAGGTGGGTCTACTGAAATCAAGGAAAAACATGAAGAATTTAAATTTGATAGAGTCTTGGTAGCAGCATGCACTCCAAAAACTCATCAACCAGTCTTTCATGCGATACTAACAGAGATGGGGTTACCACCAAGATATTTAGAATTTGTAAATATTCGAGAGCATTGTTCATTTGTACATCAAGCTCCTGAAGTACGTGAAAAAGCTACTCTAAAGGCTATAGAATTAATCAGAGCTGGGATTGCTAGAGCAAAATTATTAGAAGATGTACCAACTAAAACTGTACCAGTTGAATCCTCTGCTCTTGTTGTTGGAGGAGGAATTGCAGGATTATCTGCTGCGATTGATTTAGGTGATGCTGGATATAAAGTGTATTTAGTTGAAAAGAATACTACAATCGGAGGGCGTATGTCACAGCTAGATAGGACTTTCCCTACTGACGATTGCAGTATATGAATTTTGGGACCAAAAATGCTTGAAGCTAATCGTCATTCAAATATTGAAATCTTATCATATAGTGAAGTCACTGAAATTGATGGCTATATTGGTAACTTTGAAGTTAAAGTTAAAAGAAAAGCCCGATTTGTTGATGAGAAACTATGTACGGGATGTGGTACATGTACAGATGTATGTCCTGTATATACAAGTAATTATTTTGACGAACATTTATCCGCAAGAAAAGTCATTGGTATTGCTTTTGCTCAAGCAGTTCCTGCGATATCTCAGCTTGAAAGAGAAACATGCATCGAATGCTTTGCTTGTGTGGATGCTTGTGAGCAACAAGCAATAGACTTTAGTCAAAAAGATAAAATTATTGAGCTTAAAGTTGGAACAATAATCGTTGCTACGGGTTGGGACCTCTATCAAGGAGATGATTATGGTTATGGTATTTATGACAACGTAATCAATCAAATAGAGCTAGAGAGAATACTTGCTCCAAACGGTCCAACATATGGACATTTAAAGCGTCCTTCTGATGGAAAACGTCCTACAAGGGTATTGTTCATTAATTGCGTTGGATCAAGAGATGTTAATAAAAATGCTCATTGTAGTGTTATTTGTTGTAATCTCTCACTAAAGAATTCCAAACTGATAAAATCAGAATATCCAGATTCACAAATACTTTGTACATACATAGATATGAGATGCGCAGGAAAGGATTACGAAGAGTACTATAGAAGATCCAGAGATGCAGGAATAATTTTTGTTAAAGGATTAGTCGGAAAAATTGAAGAAGATCCATTAACAAAAAACCTTAAAGTACAATTTGAACCCGTTGGAACAGATACTGTAGTCTCTATGGAATTTCACATGGTAGTATTATCACCTGCTTCACTTCCTTCTCAAGGTACCATTGAAATTGCTAAGGTATTAAACATGGAGAAAAGCCCTGACGGATTCTTAAAGGAATATCATGCTCGACTTGATCCAATTAGTACTAAAGTACCCGGTATTTACATTTGTGGTTCTGCTCAAGGACAGAAAGAGATTGATAAAGCATTAAGTCAAGCTAGAGGCGCAGCATCAGTGGCAGGGATACCAATGGGTAAAGGAGAATATACAATGGAATTAATCCGAGC
>CP070831.1:3251196-3269249 GCA_020344955.1 Promethearchaeota archaeon
GAAAGTTGTGAATGGTCTAATTTTGAGCAAAAGCCAATTGAAATTCCTATTTCCACATTATCGCGTCATTTTACAAAATTAATCCTCAAAGGATATATAGAGAAGTATTCTCGCGGACAATATAGAATAACTCCAGACGGAAAAAAGAGATTTCATGAACTATCAAAAGAAAGCAAAAAGAAACGATTAATAAGTTATCCACCTGAAGTTATCTTGAAAAGGGGCAGGAACTATTCTCATTGGATTCTATGGATGGTCTATAATAATGGTTTTTGTAAAAGATCTGAGTTTCTTGAAGAACCCTTTTCTATAAATCAATCCTCTTTATCAAAGAGTCTAAGTTCATTAATGCAAAAAGGATATATTATCAAACAAAACAAAAGGTATTTGATTACCCAATCTGGTAAAAAAGAATATTCGAGGATACTGCAACAATATAATTTGGATCGCCAAACAATTTTAGAAGAAGAAAGTAAACGAATCGACTTAATTAAAAGAAAAACTTCAAAGTTTTTTAACAAATTTAATATTACTTATGATTATGTTAAATTTAGATTTCTCGACAATATTTTAAAATTGGATTACTCACAAGTCAGTACAATTTTAAAAAATGAAGAGGATTTTCATAAAATTTTACTCTTTATTTCAATTAATCATCCTTATTTCTATCCTGATTATTTGTCTTTTGAGGAATTTTCGCGATTTTATCAAATAAAAAAGAAAATCCTGGATTTTTGGGTAGATGAGATCGTAGAGAGCAACTTATTTAACCTAAAATTTTTTAAATTAGATATTTCTTCAGGTAAACGTTATTACTTCCAGTCAGATGAAAAATTAGAGAAGATGCTTAGAGCTATAACTGAAGAACATTTTTCAAAAAACAAATATTTAGAGAAATTTGGTAATTCGGGGCGCCAAAAATCTGTAATAGAGGATATTCTTGAAGAAATTTGTAATACACTATTCCATAAGGACTTTAAGGAATCATTAAGAGAGTTTTTACCAAGTTATATTAGGTATCTAGCGTATAAGATAGAAATCAAAAAAGACTTAGTGGAAATATCCGATAAACTAGAAGGGATTATTTGGCAGAACATGATAGATATGATGGGATCACAGAATTATAATACCTTAGAATCTCAATACGAAGAACAGATTAAAGAAATTGATAAAGAAATCGATTTGAACCCTAAGAACTATGAACTCTATAATTCAAAAGTTAGAATTCTGATTTATTTTAACCAATACTACGACGCACTAATGGTATTAGAGAAAATGATCGAAGAATTTCCTGAAAAAGAATTAGATATTATGATGAAAAAAGCATATGCTCTTAAAAAAGATAAAGATTTAGAAGCAGGTTTAGATATTATCAATGAGTTAATTGAGAAATATCCCAAAAATAATGTTCTTTATAATTATAAGGCGTATTGGTTATCATATTTGGGTGAAAAAGAAGAAACAATTAAAATTCTTAAAGATTTAACGAAATTTGAACCAGAGAAAGGAATTTATCATGATACATTCGGAGAAGTTTTAATAAATTTTAAAGAATATGAAAAAGCCATAGTAGAATTCGAAAAAGCAATAAAACTTGATAATAATGAGTGGTATATCCACCAGACTTATATTAAATTAGGAATATGTTATTCAGCGCTCGAGATCTATGAGTTAGCAGTTGAAAATCTTAAGAAAGGAAAAGAATTAACAAACAAAATTATTAGTGATGTTGAATCAAAAAAAAAATGGCTAGCAATTGTAGATCTTTTTCTTGCTGAGGTAGAGGAAAAAACACAATTATCATTTACATATGGATAGATTTGAGTTTTTTTAAGCTATCTAATAAAATCATAATTATATCACATATTCAAAGTAAATTCCTTGATAATTATGAAATATTAAATTTAAATTTAGGAATTCATAAATATTAATTGCTCTTTTGCCAGAATTTGAATGAGTTCAATTGGAGGGAAATACACTGAGACCTTTAATACTTATAGTTGAGCCTGATCCAAATATTACTAAAGAAATAAAAAGAATATTAGAGTTTAACGAATCTGAAGTTATCACTGCTAAAAACGGAAAGGAAGCATTAAAAATTCTATCAGAGCTAAAAAAATATCCCAATCTAATTATAAGTGATATAATGATGCCAGAGATGGATGGATACAATTTTTTCAATGCTATTTCTAATAGTCCAACCTTTAGTCATATACCATTTATATTCATATCTACTCTAGATTCTCCTGAAGATATTCGACTAGGAAAAATGCTTGGAGTAGATGATTATCTCACAATTCCCATTAATGAGGAAGATTTAGTAGCATCAATCTTTGGTAAACTTAAACGCAGCAAAACAATTAACATTATTGATGATAAGATTAGCGAAATTTATCTATCAAATGAAATTGAAACAGGATTAATCCCGGAAGGGTTTGAAGATCTCATGGTATTGATTGAAGTGAATTGGGATGATGTAGTAGGACCGAAATTAGTAGAATATTTCCCTAAAGATATTAAATTGAATATTTCAATTGAGAAAATAAGTGATCAACTATATGACGCAATAACTTCCATATATGGACAAGGTTATATAACACAAGCAGAAGGTCTTTTGATAAGTGTCAAGAATTTTAATTTTATGGCATATGTATTTTTTGATTCTTATCCTGACAAAACCTATAGGGGTGGATTCAAAGATTTCATGATTGCATTTATCGCGCCAAAAATTACATACTTTCAATCTTTAAGAATTAAAAAAATTTTCATAGAACTGTCTACGCTATACAAGAAGAAAAAGAAATGGGATAAAGAAGAATTCTGGAACAAATTAGCAAGTATAATTACATCTTCCTCATTTATATGATGTAAAGATCGAAAATTAGAGATGATTATAAAAATGGAATATACGGAAAATGAAGATCAACCATTAAAAATTGTAATTATGGGAATGGAGAATGCAGGTAAAACCACAATTTTGAATATCCTCACCCAAGAATCTGAGGAAGCTCCAACTAAACCACCTATTATGAATCCAACTAAAGGGGTAGAAAGAAATCCTATCACTCTTTTTGGAAAAAAAACTATAGTTTGGGATTTTGGAGGTCAAGAAACATACCGTAATGAATATTTAGCTAATCCTGAACAATATTTTCATACAATCAAATTCTTCTATTATGTAATTGATATTCAAGATTATTACAGGCTTATTCCTTCTGTTATGTATTTCACAGGAGTGTTTAATAAAATCCAAAAATATAGTCCCGATGCCAAACTTATATTTGTATTTCATAAAATGGATCCTGGTTATGATCCTAATATAAAAAATCTAAAAGTACAGTTCCTAGATAAGGTGGAACCGCTTTTACAAGAACAATTTGCTTCATATCTTATGTTTAATACGACAATTTTTAATTTAAGCAGTATCAAAACTGCTTTTTATCAAATAAGATGAATTCTAAGGCCTTTTGAATTTTGGATATTGCTAATATATTCTTGAGGTTCATTACCTTTTTAAATTTCTTTTATGTTATTAGCTTTGATTCCGATCCTCTTGCTAAGTAATAATTCTAATGGCGAAAAATTAATAAAAAATAAAAAGAATCTTTTAAAAGGTAATCGCTCTTTTCTTTATTAAAGAATACTATATTTTAAAGTGAAAGTAATGGATAAAGAAAAAATAAAACAGATCCTAGAGAAGATCAGGCCACAACTCCAAATGGATGGTGGGGATGTTGAATTAGTCGAAATTAACGACGATGGGACGGTAAAGGTTCGACTTATGGGACATTGCGCGGGATGTATGCATGCACAACAGACCATAAAGTATGGAATTGAAAGAGCAATTCGCCAATTTGTGCCGGAGATTAAGGAAGTCGTCGCAGTTCCATAATAGATTAAATTCCATAATCTTTAAAGTTATTTCGGTCAATCTTTTTTCTTTTTAATTTCTCTTTTTTATAAATGTTTAGAGTAAGAATTGATTATTGGGTTACTTTTTGAATATTCTCTTTTCTTTTTTATTTTATACAAAAGTTAATTATCGGTGAATAATTTCTTAGAATATCATTTATTATTTTTAGTTTAAACATATCATGAATGAAATTGAAAATGAAAAAAGGATAGAATCTGAGAAATCGGAGATTCAAGAAAAAAAGAGGAGAAAGCCAGAGAGAGAGCAAAGGAAGACTCAGGGTCAAATCATCCAAGAAACTCTAGGATTGAAAGCAGAGGATCTTCAAAGTATAGAGAAAAAACTCTTTATTGTACGTTTTCTGGATTATTATTGTGAAGAAACGTTGGACTTTATTTTTAAAGACAATACTCTAAACCAATATTTAAAGCAAACAACAACATATATGGATACTTTTGGTGATGGAAGAGAAGAAGATAGAATATTAAAGCAAAGTTTTGAATCAAAAAGCATTGTAGATATTATTAGCAAATTAAAGTTAAAAGCAGAAGAGCTTGCGATTAGTAAGGGAATAAAGACTTCTATGGATAAACGGTTAAGAAGGTTAACTTTAATAATTACTCTACCATTATTTGCAGTTGTTTTTGGATTAGCATTTATACCAATTAATACATTGTTTCTTTTTCCAGTATTATGTATATTTTGTATGCTCCCTCAACTAATTAAAGGTAGGGTTGTGAAAAAATGGTATGCATTTAAGGATCAAAATAAGAACGAAATCTATGTTGAATATCGAGAAGATATTTTGATCTTGAAAAATTTCGCTAGTGAAATATTAGATAACATTAGAACAAGATTATTAGAGTTAAGAATACCTCTTCAATTAATAAAATTTATACTTCATAGTCGAGATTATGAAAATTTAAAATTATTAACACATAAAAATGTAAGAGGTACATCGCAATATTATTATACTTTTGAATACCCTGCTGATGTAGAATCTTTTCCAATTCCCCCGGAACTTCAACAATACGACCAACCTATATTCCCAGAAAAAAGGAAAGCAGCAAAAATGGAGAAAAATTTTATTGTTCTTTCTGAAATGAAAGGGAGGGAAGGAGTAATAGATTACTTTGTACCGACTCTACAGTACAAACTTGCTGAAAAGATTAATGAAATGTTAAATAATTCCGAATTTACTAAAGCTCCAGATAATTTAACTACTATCATACCAAATTATTCAAAAGACATGGCAATATATTGTGTATGCGGTGAAGTTGTAGAAGTTAGTAATATTCAAATTTGTACTTGGAAAGATCAATTTAAATTCTATTTGTTTGAAGGGGAAAAATGTAAATGCGGTGAAATTGTTTATGCTATTTCAGTTATGGATGAGACAGCGGAAATACCAGAAGAATTAAAAGAGATCTTCTTAAATTAATTTTTTATTTCTAACTTTTTAGATAAACCCATTTTTATTATTTTAAGTAATAATCTGGGTATTTGAGTTCTTTTTGTTCAAACATTCTAATTTTTCCCTTTGTTCCACATTTTTGACATATTTTATTGTTGCTAAAGAAAGAAGTTCTGCAAATTTTACAATAATACCAAATTCTTGTTGAATTTAATTTTATTCCTACTTTTTTATCTTTTCTAGATTTTGGAGTTTTTGGAGTTTTTGGAGAAAATAAAGTATGATACCCTAGATATAAAAATGCATAACTTACTAAGAGAATTTGAAAGTAATTATAAATGAAAAATATATAATCCAATACAAGATATAAAGATAATATTGCGGTTATTAACCATATACAAAGAATAAAGACTATAAAATAAATGCCAATCCATTTTATAATTTTATTCTCTGGTCTAATTTCCTCAATTACATACTTATATTTTGTTCTCCCAAATAAGTAGATATATAATTCAAACATTATTAACAAGAATATCCAAACATATGGTAAAGAAAGAATAATATGAGTAAATAGGTTTAAAAATCTATGATCAAAAATATATAGGAGATATGGAGCAATTGTAGATAATGTTTGAGTAATAAATAATAAGAATAATTTTGCATTCGCTTGATCTTTAGGGTTGATTGGTAATGCGAATAAAAGAGATTCTTTAGAACCTTCAAGATTCAATAAACTGTATATTAATATTCCACTTATTATTATTTGAAATGGGAGGATGACACCAAAATTATAGAAAAAATTTACATCCAATGGTGTGTAGGGCCCTAGTAGAGTCAAATTGAGTGTATAGATCCCTACAACAGATATGATAATTGGAGTAATTATAGACAAGAAAACTTTTAAATTTCTTGATGCTACTAAAAGATCTTTAATTAAATGGGCATTTTTTGGTTTTCTAATTTTAATTCTAACCTTTATCTCTTTTTTAGCAATATTAAACTCTTTATATTTTCTGAAACCTTCAAATTCAGGATAATTTAATCTTTTGAGTGCGTTAAAAGCTTTCTTAGACACCCAATATATAAAAATAATAAAAAGGCCCATACCTGATATAAGACTAACTAAATAATGAGGATGAAAATAAGTTCCAACTAAAAGAAAAGATAATAAATAAGTAGATGTAAAAGGATAAGGGATGTTACTCAGAATTAGATTTGTTAAGGCGGGATTTGGTTGTGCAGCAAACATAGTAAAAAAGATTTCTATTGAATTTATAGCCCATTGTATTAAAAATACGCTTCCAAACATTACAAGAACATACCCAAAAGTGTTAAATAGTCGAATTCCTAAGGTTCTCCGAGCACTTAATTGGTTTATATCAAGTATTTTGGAAATTTTTGCGCCAAATAATATAAGTATGTTAAAGGTGAAAAGAATATTCAATATTGAAACAGCTAAACACACTATAAATATAATAAAATTTGAACTAACGACAAACATTCCAATTGGAAAACTAAACATAATAACCAAAATCGGTATATCAAAACTTCGAAAAATTGTTAAATATTTTAATTTAGCTATTCTTTCAGTTGGAATTGGCAGTGTTTCTAACCATCCAAAAATTGATCCTGAAATTATCAAACTAACTTCAATCATACCCATAAAAAAAATATTTAAAAACTGTAAAAGAAAAAAGAAAACAAAGACAAGGCTTTCACCGAAAATTATTATACTTACAAGGTAATCTGCTGTGAAAATTTGAGCCCTTACATCATAGTAAGCTATTAGGGGAAATATTGGCAAAATTCCAAATATAATTGAATAGAAAATTTTTGTAAAAATTATTTTTAATTTTATTCTCTTTTTCTTTTTATTATATCGAGACAAAAATGGATCTTTCGAAATGCCTCTAACCCGTAATAGTTCCTCAATTAAAATCTCTTTATTTATGAGCTTTGAAATCATATAAAACTTTAGTTTGGTGTCATTCATTATTTTTTAATATCCCGATTATTAAACCTTTAAAGGTTTTTATTAGATAATTCTTTCTTCTGAAAATCTGTCCATATCTGAATTAACATAATAATTGGAACAGTTCTTTAAAGTTAGATTTATAACTATAAAAATTTTTTCTAAGTTTCGATAACGTTTCAAATTACCTTAATAAGACCTAGAAGTGATTAATAAAGAAAGGAACAAATAATAAATTAGGCTTGATATATTTTTGAATAATAATCAAACAATAACCGATAACCTCTTACTGCTCGCTCAACTTCATTTTCAAATACAGGAATTTTTAAATCTGAAGCGGACTTAACAACCCTTTTTGCTCCTTCACGTTCAGCTTGAATTAAAATTGTAATTATTGGTTTTTCTGGAAATGTCTTTTTAATTTTTTCAAAAATGTTAAAATCGAATTCAATTTCGATAAAAAATTCTAGCGCTAATATTAATCCATCTACAGAATCATCTTTTAGTAATGTCTTCGAAGATGTATTATAAATTTCGCAAATTTTTGTGCCAACAAACTTTTCAGGTGGCCAATAATCTACAGGATTTCCTAATTTACAAGTAGATCCTCCTACTTTATCAAGAATAATTTTTTTATGTTCTTGAGATACTTTTGCTAAAGATAATCCTTGATTTCGCATCTCTTTTACTATTAAATATATAGCTCCTGAGCTAGGACCGATTATACCTAAATTAGCGCCTTTAGCTTTTGGACACCAAAGAAATATTTTTGCTAAATCAAAAAGCTCAATATAATTTAAAACACCAATACCTCCTGCTTCAATTAACTTTTTTTCTCTTTCTTCATCTTTTCCTACATAGAAAAATAAAACAGGTTTGATAGGTGCAATTTTCTCTATGGCATTAATTATTTCATCTGTGATTTCTCTTAAAAAAATTGAAATTACTTTTGTGGTGCTATCTTCTTTAAAATACTCTAAAACATCTGCATCATTAATATCAAAACCATAACCTAAATGAATGACCTTAGAAACTGGTAAATTCTGAGATGGTGCCCACCAACCCATGGCTCCCGCTAAACCTCCTGATTGAGCAATAAAACTTATACCTTCCTTTATTTTTCTATGTTTTTGCATGAGATACTGCCTTACTGGTATTATAGAAGTGGTAAAGTTATTATTAAAGTTAATGATCCCCAACATAGAAGGTCCCATATATGATACTCCATATTTCTCACTAATTTTATCTAAATCTCCTATTAAAATTGGATCTTCAATTTCACTTCTCAGTTCTGATTCAATCGCAATATATTTCACTCCAAATTTCGCCAGTTTCTCAAAAACTTCAGAAATCTTTTTTCCTAAAACTATAACAGCAAGCTCAGGAATCTCAGGCAGTTCTTCTAAAGAGTGGAAGGATTGAATTCCTAAGATTTCATCAGCATTGGGATTTAAGATATATACATTCCCACGATAAAAAATTTCTAACAAGTTCTTTAGGATTGTATAGCTGAAAGTATAGGCTTTTCTTGAAACGCCTACTATTAAAATACTCTTAGGATTAAAGAAAGGTTCAAGATTTTTCAATGTTTAACTTCAGTTAATTTTAATATTGTTTAATTTTTTGAATATTAACACTTTTTAATATTTTATAATCTAACTAGATTTATTTAAGTATTTCAGATAAATAATAACTAATACTCCCATTATATATTACATGAGGAACTTGATAAAAGAGAATTAATAGAAGCCATCTTAATTATAATAAGAACAGAGAATGCCTAAAAGTTTATTTATTCTAAGTAGTTGCCAATTCTAACTCATAGAGTGGTATTTCTCTTCTCTTTTTGTCGTCATATAATGGCAATCCTGATTGTTTTAATAATTCAGGGGTTTTATAACTCAGAACTACGATTTGACAAGAACTGGCTATTTTCATTGAACTCACTCTTAATCTGTCTCTCACTAAGGGAAGGTTTTTTAAATGTGTTCCCACATCGACAATGATTTGCCCTGCTCTAACTCGAGCGCATACTCCTGTAGATCTTCCAAATGAATTTCTCATTCCAGATTGAACTCGATCTGCTCCTGCAAATGCTAACATTCTATTCTCTCTAATTTTATGAAATGGTTTTGGTCTTACTCGAAGACGATAATTTTGTCTACCTAGTTTTCTTTGAAGAACACCATTAATAGTAATTCTAATTGCTTCTAATGTATTTGAAGAAATCTGAATCTGAGAATTTACTTTTAGGCCAATCACAAGCTCCCAATCACTCCATTCTATATCCTTATTCCCACCCCAGTACCTTACAATTTTACTTTGAGCACCACCACGTGCATATTCACGTCTACGATTTGAGGATCTTTTGTATTGATAAGGCCTGCGAGTCCATTTACTATAACATTTCCACGGTCTTTTGTGAGCCATCTCTTCCAATTCACCACTTTGGTTAATTTCCCTTATTCTTTCAGATAATAAGTAATCTTAATTAAATTAAATTTATTTTATTATGATTCTTAAAAATTTACGATTTCTAATAAGTTTATCGTCTATCCTCATTTACAGACTTGATTTGTCACCATATACCAGGAATTATTTTATAGCGAGTTTTTTGAGCATATTCTTTATAACCTTCAAGTTGCTCATGCAGCATTTTATCTTCGCGAATTGTGCGGAGAATTATAATTATAATAATAATTATTCATGGTATTAAAGAGAATAACGACCCAAGAGCAATACAATGAGAAATATATAAAACTATAACGGCGAAATACATTGGATGGCGCACAATTCTATAAGGACCTGTAGTTATAACTCTATGTCCT
Source organism: Promethearchaeota archaeon (assembly GCA_020344955.1). Classification (GTDB taxonomy): domain Archaea; phylum Asgardarchaeota; class Lokiarchaeia; order Sigyniarchaeales; family SOKP01; genus Loki-b32. The sequence continues at coordinate 3,261,324 of CP070831.1, forward strand.
CTCTCTTCTTGAATTTCAACAACCCTTGAAAGATATCTATTTTCCCTCAGAACTAAAGAAAAGAGGATAACTGCAAGGAGCATGCCAACAAATCCAATTATACTAATATATAGCGGTATTTTTGACCAGCGGAACCTTACAGCATCAAAACCAGGTAGTATATACATCAATATAAAAAAGGGTGTTCCAATGATACCTAACTTTTTGTCCCAACTTTCTGTAGCTTTTGTTTTTGCTCTAGCTTTCAGTAGTTCAGGATCTTTTTTGGTTAAGTAAGTTATTAATGAGGTGGAAAATAAAATCATTATAATTAGGTAAATCCACCCTTGTATCCAAATTAATGTCCCTGCAGGAAGAAACAAGGCTAAAGCTATAAAAATATACATAATAACAAATCTTACATATGGATTAGGTTCATAATTCTTATCATTCATTAAAATCACGCTAAAATTAAGTAATTTCAGATGATAATAAAGATAAAACTGTATTTAAATTTATCGAATCGAATTCGATTCGAAAGATTTATTACATTAAATCACCTTTAATTAATTAAATAAGTTTAGAATTATGACAAAAAACTAATTATGAAGAAACAAGGAGCAAGAGATCTTATAATTCAGACCGCTAACAGATTGGTTGATAAAAATGGTTATGCAAATACAAACATAATCGAAATTGCAAAAAAAGCAGATATTAGTGTTGGAACTTTATATTATCATTTTCCTAAAGGTAAAATCGATATCTTATTAACCCTCACCAGAGAAATCACTCAAGATTTTAAAAGGGAGGCAAAAAGATTAGGTTTTAGAGAGGAAATGGATTTCTCAACAATAAAAGAAGCATTGACTTATTATTTGTCCTTGATAATAAAACTCCATAAAAAATACCGTCTTACAATGGCAGCATGGGAAAGTGAAATTCTATCAAATCTTGATTATTACCTTAAATTACGAGAAAAAAGGAATTTAGAAAAAGAATTTTCTGATGAAATGAACATCTTTATTAATGAAATAGAGCGAGTAATTAAAAAATTTCCTGAGGAAAATCTAATTTTCGAAGGGAAAGAAAAGCAATTATATATAATAACTCAAGCAATTATCCATAAATATACTTATGATAGTTACGGTTTCGATTCTGATGAAGAAATAGTTGACATACTTCTAAAAATCATATTAACTCTTCTGAGAGATTAGATATAACGAAAAAAAAATAAATTTAATATTAAAAAGGTTTATTTTTTGCTAAATTCATCTGGATTTCCACCAGATTCTAAAAACTCTGCATACTTTTTTAGGCTTTTTAAAAGCATTTCCGCTGCGATTCCGAGTATCGGTTCTTGATTTGGGTCGTCAAATTCTGTCCAAATTGTAGTTTCAACGAGATCTCCCTTTGGTTTTAAAATATATCCTATACTTGTCATAGGACTTCCTTCTTGAGTTGCGGAAACACGTTCTGGAGGGACTGTTTCTACACGTTGAGATGTAATATCTCCAACATTAGTTTTAAAAAAGTAATTACCTTCACCAAGTTTAGTTACTTCATTTACGACAATATTCCACCTAGGATAATCATCATCGTTAGCTACAATTTCAAAAATTTTTTCTTGAGATGCTGCAATATCTACTGTTTTTTCAACTTTAGGCATTATTTAATCACTATCAGAATTTCTTTTTTTGAAAGTAAAAAGAAATTGGATAAAGTTATTAATAAAACTTTTGATTACAATTTTATAATCAATAATTCTAAAAACGAGGTTAGCTCTACTTTAGTTCTCATTGAAAAGAATTAATCATTGTTAATTTTTTCTCTTCCCCTATCATTTCTTAATTATAATGGCTTATGCTAATCAAACTTCTCTAATTTAAAGATTACAGGTCTTAATCCATCTGGACATACACCAAAAGATATACCTTCGCCAATAGTTTCAGAATATCCACCACCCCAAGTAAGAAGATGAACATTCTTGAAAATACTGTTCCAAGCATGAGGACAAAATCCTTCTGGCATATTTCCAGTTCCATCTGAAATAAATTCTTTACCTTCTTTAAGAGAACATTTAGTAACTGTTTTACCAGAAACTAATGTATAATCATACCCAAAGATATCTTTTGGTTGGAACTGCTTAACTACTGTTATTTTCACTTTATTTTGCATTTGTATCACTTATTCATTTAATCTTTCTAATTTAAAGCAAACAGGTCTAGCTCCATCTGTACAACAAGTATAAATTATTCCTTCTGGAGTCCAGGAAAGATCCTGACCAGTAGCTAATATTTCTATGTCTTTCAATACCGTTTTCCATCCCCATCCACAGAATTTTTCGGGTTTTTCTAAATTTTCAATAATGAATTCCTCTCCTTCATCAAAAACATAGCAAGTGGGTACTATCTCTCCTCTAGGATACGTAATTTCATGGCCAAAAACATCCTTTGGATTAAATTTTTTTACTACAGTGACTTTAATTTTTGTCATTCTAATATTCTGTTCTTTTTGCTATAATGTAATATATGAATTAAAAGTCGTAAGAATGCAAATTAGAAAGCATAAGTTACTAATAAAAGTTTTGTACGATGATTTTATTTTCCATAATACTCAAAATTAAATAAACTCCACATTTAAGTCTCATAGAGAATAATTATTAATTTGTAGCTTAATAAAAATCTAAAAATTATTTAATTACAAGAAAGAGCTTTATGATTGATATTGAGACTGTGCTAAACCAGAAGACTGAATTACTCTGTAAAGGATTATACTTGGATAATGAATTAATCTCACAATATAGAAAACATGGAATAAACATCGATTTTGGACGAAAAGGTGGAGCAGGACCTTCTGGAGGAAGATATTTCCTATTAGAAGATGAACTTACTTTAGTAAATATTGCACTATGGAATAGACCTAATCGGACTGATTTGTATTTAAAAGATATAGAAAATGGGTTTTTCGAAGTTATTAATGAAAAAACACAAAGTGCCTTTGGTAAAGTAAAGTTAATTCAAAATCCCCAATTCTACAATCCTGAGTTTAAAACTTCGGATGGGATTCCAATGAAAAAGATAGCATTAGTTCATGGAATAGACTGTTTAGCTAGTACAATATATCAAAAATGTGTGTATTGGGCGTGTGGAGAAGCTTGTACTTTTTGCGCTATTGAAGTAAGTTTACAAAATGATGCAACCATAGAAGAGAAAAATGCTGATCAAATGTCAGAAGTAATTAATGCTGCCAAAAAAGAGGGGAGGTGTTCTCATATGACTTTAACTAGTGGAACAGATGAAACAATTGATAAAGGCGCAAATAGATATATTGAATTATTAAAAGGAGTAAAAAAAAATCATCCAAATCTCCCTATCCATGTTCAAATTGAAGCTTTAGAAAATTTAGAATATATAAATAGATTAAAAGAAGCAGGGGCAGACACAATTGGTATTCACATTGAGGTATTAAATGAAAAGCTTAGAAGAGATATTACACCTGGAAAATATCACTTATCCTATAATACATTTGAGAAAAATTGGAAGCATGCATTAAGTATTTTTGGTAAAAACCAAGTTAGTAGCTATATTTTAACAGGATTTAGAGAATCTAAATCTGAGTTTTTAAAGGATGTAGAAAAGCTTACTTCAATAGGAGTTATACCATATATAACACCAGTTAGATCCGTCCCTGGGATACCAGATTTACCTATTACAAAATGTAATGATTTAATAGAAATATATAGAGAAAGTGCTAAATTAATTAAGGATTATGGAGTTAATCCTTTAAAAAATAAAGCAGGCTGTGTTAGATGTGGGGGATGCTCGGCAATAAAGGAAGCATATAAAGCTGTATAAATTGGTTAAAATCTTTTAAATCGTTATTATATGAGGAGTATACTTTAATTTATATAGCCAACTCTTAAAATTTAAAATAGTTATTGCTTTTTAATTATAATAATATTAAAAATCAAATAATTAAATGAAATTATGTTGTTAAAAGGAAAAAATATAGTAATAACAGGATCAGGTCGAGGTATTGGAAAGGCTATAGCAATTGCATGTGCTAAGGAAGGAGCAAATATAGGATTAACTTCAAGAACTATTGAAGAATTGAATGAAACGAAGAAAGAAATTGAAGATCTAGGAATCGGTGTAAAAGTAATCATCAAACCCGCGGATATCACAAAATTTCAAGAAATTATGGAAGCTTTCATGACATTTCATGATGAACTTGGTCCATTTAATGGCGTAATCGCAAATGCAGGGTATTCACGGATGTGGACAACTCATGAGTTTCTCAATGAGAAATTTTCTGAAATTATGGATACTAATGTGTTAGGTGTGTTCTATACATTTAAAGCTGCTTACCCACACTTGAAGAAAGATGATAAGAATGATAAAGCAAGGTTTATAATCACCGGTAGTGAAGCATACCCAAATGCCCCACCAAAATTTACTGCATATGTTGCAAGTAAATACGCTGTTGTCGGAATGCAAAAGGCAATGGCTTTAGAATATAAAAAAGAAAACATAACTTTTAATATGATATTACCCACTCAAGTAGATACTCGTGCCTTAAGAGGAAAGAAAGCTGGAGATGGAAACAAACCAGAACATGTTTTAAATCCTTGGGACTTAAACGATTATTATCTTTTTCTCTTATCTGAAAGTGCTAATAGAATTGACAATGCTCTAATATTTACTTATGACATTAATGAAGCTAAGAAATTATTGTTTGAAGCCCCTTCGGGTAATAAGGAGAATTGGGAGGTATTCAAAGAGTATTTTAAGGAAAAAGCTCCAAAAAGTTATGATAAAGTGAAAAATCTTGGAAAATTAATAGATTTTATTATAAATCGTACCCAATAATTATTTCTTCGATTTTTTTTTATCAATTAAAGGTTTTATTTTAGACTAAGAAGAATAAAATAAAATTAAAATAATTTTAAACTCTTATCTAAATGAAGATTTAACATTAAAAGAATAATAGACTAAACCTCCGAGGTAACCTAGGAGGGATAATTATTATGACTGAATACGATAAAATAGAAGAAGAAAAAAAGGAATGGGAGAAATCTATTTCACTTAAAAAAGAAAGGAAACAAAGTTTTAGAAACTTATCTGAAATAGAAATTAATAGATTATATACTCCTAATGACATTAAAGATTTAAATTATGCCCTTGATTTAGGATTTCCGGGGCAGTATCCGTTTACTCGAGGATCATATCCTAATATGTATAGAGGGCAACTATGGACTATGCGACAATTCGCTGGATTTGGAAATGCAGAACAAACTAATAAGCGTTATAAATTTTTGATTGATCATGGTAATACTGGATTAAGTGTTGCTTTTAGTTTGCATACTATTTATGGGATTGAGGCAACTGATCATAGAGCTTTAGGAGAAATTGGAAAAGAAGGTGTCGCAATAGACTCTCTAAAAGATATGGAGACTCTATTTGATGGTATTGACCTCTCAAAAATAAGTACATCTATGACAATAAATGGTCCCGCTTCAATATTACTGGCTTTATATATTGTGACTGCTGAAAAACAAGGACATACTCCAGAAGAATTAAGAGGAACTATTCAAAATGATATTTTAAAAGAATATATTGCCCAAAAATCATGGATCTTTCCTCCAGATCCATCCATGCGTATAATTATTGATACTATTGAGTATTGTACTAAACATGTCCCCCAATGGTATACAATCAGCATCAGTGGTTATCATATAAGAGAAGCTGGATCAACAGCAGTTCAAGAACTTGCTTTTACATTGGCAGACGGTTTTGCATATGTAGAAGCTGCTCTTGAGAGGGGTTTAGATATTGATGATTTTGCCCCTCGTCTTTCATTTTTCTTTAATTCACATAATAACTTTTTTGAAGAGATTTGTAAATATCGTGCTGCTAGGCGTATTTGGGCTAGACATATGAAAAATAGATATGGAGCTAAAAAACCTGAATCAATGCGCTTACGATTTCATACACAAACCGCAGGAGTTTCATTAGCTGCTCAAGAACCTGAAAATAATATAGCTAGAGTTACTATACAAGCATTAGCTTCGGTTCTTGGGGGAACTCAATCTTTACATACGAATTCTTTTGATGAAGCACTATGTCTTCCAACAGAAAATGCTGTGAAAATAGCTTTAAGGACACAACAGATAATCGCACTCGAGTCAGGTGTAACAGATACAGTTGATCCTTTAGCAGGTTCTTATTATGTTGAGTGGCTTACTAATAAAATGGAAGAAGAAGCAGAAGATTATTTCAGAAGAATTGAAGAACTTGGTGGAGTTGTTCCAGCTCTAAAAGCTAATTTCTTTCAAAAAGAAATCGCCAATGCATCTTATAAATATCAACAGGAAATTGAAAACAGAGAGAGAACAATTGTAGCTGTAAACCAATTTGGGAAAAGAGAACCATGTTCAATTCCTTTACTAAAAATTGATGAAGAAGTTGCAAGTGAACAAATTCGAAAACTCAATAAATTAAAAGAAGAACGTAATAATGTTAAAGTACAAGAAATATTAGAAAGATTAAAAGAAGCCGCTAGAGGTACAGAGAATGTAATGCCATTTATTATAGATGCTGTTAGGGAATATACTTCTATTGGCGAAATCATAAATGCATTGAAGGAAGTATTTGGTACTTATCATGAAGATTCAATCTTTTAAATATTGGTATTGAAGTTCAGCTATTTATCATTAAAGCAATATAATTTATCTTTTATTTTCGGATCTTATATGTTTTAAAAGTTTATCTCAAAACTTCCTTTTTTTCTCCTCCAACCCAGTTGTGAAATCAAATTATTCGCAAATTTATTCCTTCTTAATTTTGATTTTCTAGATAATTTAATTTAGATTACTTATTATTAGCAAGCAAAAGTTCTAATTCTCTATATTTTAAAGTTCAAATATTTTAATAATCGTAAATTTTTCTTTTTTTAACTGAATTTAATATCAAAAAAATAAACAATCAATAAAATAAATTGAGTAGAGTGATTGAAACGACAAGTAATAACGTAAATCGTGAATTTCGTCAATTTGGAGATGAAATGTTTTATATATTAATCTTCTTTCTTTTGAATTTCGTAATTGCTTTTATCCCCGGATTAATAATGTTAATCTATTCATTCAAAGCTCTTAATAGCATAAAAAAGGCTAATAAAGAATTAAAAAGTGATGATTTAGAAGATTTTCGATCATATTTTATAAGTTCATATGTTCTTATATTTATCACAGGAACACTAGTTATAATAGCAGGGATATTAGCCGTCATTGCTTTTTGGTCTTATATAGAAACTCAAACAATCCCGTCATTAGAAGCTTTATTAACACTAGGACTTATTCCAGGAATAATTTTTATTATCGGAGTAGTGATGTTATTAATTGCTGGTATATTACGGTATTCAGCTTGGGGAAATTTGAATGAATTCTTTATAAAAAATTCGGAGATGTTTCCTGAAGAGATCTCCCAAGATGCTCGAAATGGTTCTAAAAACTTGAAAACAGCAAGTTTATGCATGTTATTAGGATTTTTAATAATCCCCATACTACTAAGTATTATTTATGAAATTATGGGATATGCAAAATTATCAAAATTAAAGAACCTACCATCCTCAGGTACTCCAAAATCCTCCCAAGCAGTAGAAACATCAAGTTCTAAAACTGAAGGTGCAATTAACTTCTGTCCACATTGTGGGGCTAAAAAAGAAGAGGGTGCGACATTTTGCTCTAGTTGTGGAGAACGTTTTTAAATTCTCCCAATTTTCCAACAATTTTTTTTAAATCTTTATTAATTTACATAAATAGATCGAAAATTGTTTAAAATCAAATATACAACAAAATTATATAATTTCATTTCTTCAAATAAAAATTAAATCTTTGTGTTTTCTAGAGGGAAGAAAATTTAATTTCATTCTAATATTTTAAACCAAATA
>CP070831.1:3269349-3287392 GCA_020344955.1 Promethearchaeota archaeon
GAATATTCATTTAAACCAAAATCGATGAGAAAAATATTTTCTTCTGGAGTAACTATAATATTGCTTGTAGTAATATCTCCATGGATAACCATATTTATATGTAATCTTGCTATCATTCTGCCAATTTCATTTAAATATTTCCATTTTCGTGTATCATCTAAATCAGATAAAATGTCTTTTAACTTAGTGCCTTTTATATATTTCATAACTATTGTAGAATTAAGTGAATCAATTTCATATATCTGAGGTACGTTTATTCCATAATTTTTTACCCTAATTAAAGCGCGAGCTTCGTTTAATGTCCTTTCAGTTCTAATTTTCTTATCCAAATCTTCAATACGATATTTCTTAGGTATTCTATACTTAAATATCACTTCTTTCTCGAACCAATGTCCATAATAGAGATTAGCTTCCGCACCTTTTCGAATGATTTTTTCTTTAGTTATTTCAAAGTTCAATTTTATTAAAGCCTCCACGGGATGGTAATTTGATCCATTCTCTCTTTTGGTTTAATTATTGTTTCAGAAATATTATGTCCTCCTTCTGTTTTGTATCTCAAGATGCCAGTCCAACCTATCATTGCACCATTATCACCCGCATACTTTAAAGGTACAACTGCGAATTTTGCATCATGTTCTTTACTAATATATTCAATCATCTGTTGTAGTCTCTTATTGGCTGCGACACCTCCAGTGAGAAGAACTTCTTTTTTCTCCGTGTGAGCTAATGCTCTTTCAGTAACTTCCGATAGCATCCCAAAAGCTGTTTCCTGCAAAGAAAAAGCAACATCATTTAAATTATATTTCTTGCTAAAATCTTCAGATTCAAGTAGATATCTTGCTGCAGTATAAAGTCCAGAATAGGATAAATCCATACCTTTTACTATATAAGGTAAAGGGATATAATTATTTGATTTACGCGCTAATTTTTCAATCTTTGGACCTCCTGGATGTTGCAATCCAGCATCTCTAGCAAAAGTATCAATCATATTACCTATTGCTAAATCTAAAGTCTCACCAAAAATTTGATACCTTTCCGATTCAAAAGCACTGACTATTGTGTTACCACCTGAAACATATAAGCTTAGAGGGTCAGTAAGATTACACATCTTTCTCCCTATTTCAATATGGGCAACACAATGATTTACTCCAACAATTGGAATCTCTAAGATTTGGCTTAACATACGAGCAACCCAAGCTCCAATTTTTAAAACAGGCCCTAGACCAGGACTTTGACTGAAAGCAATCAAATTGATATTTTTAATGGATATTTTAGCTTCATTAAGAGCATTTTCTATAGCACCCATAAAGTTAGTCAAATGCTGTTCTCTAACTAAGCCAGGATGAAGTCCCCCTTCTTCAGGAATATAGATGTCATTAATTAAACTGTATATATCTCCGTCAAAATCGAGAATACCTACTGAAAATGTATGTGCTGTAGATTCAATACCTAAGCATAGCTTTTTCATTTATTTCACCAAATTTTGAATTCAAGAGGGGTTATTTTAGGGTGAAAAATAGAAATATTTGTTCGAAAATAATGTAGTTTTATACTTCTGAGTAAATAAAGTATCTAAAGTATAATTTAATTACTTATACTTTTAGTGCGTTTTCTAGGAGTCCTTTTTGTAGCTTTACTTTTCGGAGCGCCCTTTCTTTTAAAAATGGTGTATCCACACTTGCCGCAAGACCATCTGTCATAATGTGATGCCAGAAAGAAGGAAGGGCCACACTTTGGGCATGAGCGATGCGTCCTTACCAATTTATTTCCTTCAATTTTATAATAATCCGAGGATTTCATCTCAATCTTAAATTTTCAAATATAATTAATATTCAAATAGATGTTTATAAGGTTCTTTTCTTTTTTTTAGTTGATAAATTTCAGTTCTTTTCTCTTTTTCAAGATTTCTAACTTTTATATGAAATGGCTCATAGTGAATTAAATCTTTTGAATCTTCATAGATATAAGCCGTTCCCATAGTGTGAGATGCTCCAAACCGAGTTTCAAGATTTTTAATGATTGTTAATTTCTCATCACTACCTTGCATTGCCGCAATTTTTTTCTTAACTTCCAATCTATTTGGAGTTCCCATACCAAAATGATCAATTCTAAATGATAATTCAGTTCGATCAATTAACGGGTTTTTTTTCTCTTCCACTATTTCTATATTTAACGACATGTTTAGTGTGCTGTTTTTTATAACAAAGTGATTTTATTTATGAAAGAATTTTCCTAATTTATAACATTCAAAAGAATATATAAAAAATAAAATTTTGCTTTTTATTCTTAGTGAGATTTAAAACAGAAAATTAAATTAGTGTTTTTTAGAACTTTTCCATTATTGATAAAGACTTATTAACTTTTTCTTGAATGTTTTTATCAATATCAACAATTACAATTCCTTCAGGAATGATAAAACTTGAATCTGTTATAGGTGGTTGACCATAAAAAGCGAAATTTTTTACTCCTTCTTGTATAGGAATTTCAAGTATGAGTGGGATGATTAATAAATCCTCTTCACCCTCTGTAATTTTAATTAGTGTTCTTTTCTCAGATTCAATGACTTCTTTAAATAGTTTCCAGCATTCTTTGTTAATAGTTCCCTCAGGGTTTTGGAATTCAAGAGTTTGATCGAAGAATTCCTCAAATTCCATGTTAATCTGATTTCTTTGAGTTTTTTCATCAATAATGCAAACCTTTATATAATTTTTCAAGAATTGATTCGAGAGAAAATCTTTAGCAACTATATCTCCTACGATATAGAAGAATATCTTTTCAACAGATTTTAGATAATTCTTAAAGATATTTTCAACTTGAGTGATTGTTTCATCTCGTGATCCTGCTATTAAAATATCTAATGGCTCTGCGAATAAGTATCTTTTATCTTGAGGAATTCTTAAATTGTAATCCATTTTATTCAAGATATTAAATAAATGAAGCCTTAAAAATAATTACGCACATTTATATTAGTTGCTATCGATTATCTAACCCTTAAAGCATATTTTCCTGGGTAGGCAACCTTTAAATGAGCAGCGAACTTTGATTCTTGTGGATTAATTATTATAACTTCTCCTGTGAAATCCTCACTCAGAGTATGGGTTTTGCATTTAGGGCAAATAGTTTCATTCTTTGTTATTAAATGACAATTTTTACAAGCTTTTTCTTTCAATTTATCTCACATCTATATTTAATTTTTATTCGTTATTCTCATCTGATACTTCAGTTTTTGCTTTTTTTCCTTCTTTTTCAGCAAATACTTCTTCAATATCAGATTCAATCCATATTTCCTTTCCGAGAAATTTCTGTCTCATAGTTAAACCAAGTTTTCCGCTTCTTCCAGTACCTAATGAAACTGCTATAATTTTAGCTCTCACTTGATCATTGACTTCCAAGATCTTTCCAGTTTCTTTACCTATAAACCTGTTTCCAACTTGTTCATAAGATATATAATCATCACATATCTGAGATACATGAACCAACCCATCTAACGGACCTAAGCGTACAAATGAACCAAAATCAACTATTTCTACAACAGTACCTTCAACTACTTCTGAAACGGTTGGTTTGAAAGTAAGTATAGTAAATATAACCTCATGGAAGGTATTTGCGTTACCAGGGATAATTATACCTTTTCCTACATCAAGCACATCTACAACTGCTATGATAAATCCATAATCTCTGGTAATAATTCCTTCATAATCCTCTGAAAGAATTATTCTTGCGCTTACATCTTTTTCTTGATCGAATAGAAAAGGTGGGATTTCAATCTTCCCTTCTATGGTAAATAGCTTGAACACGTTAATATACCTGTTAGAATAGTGAAATTTAATGAAGTTTAGTAATTTATAGAATGCACTAAAAAATTAATAGTTTGTGGTTTTATTATCATAAAACTAGTGAAAATATGAGTTCTTTTACTTTTTCTTAGAATTCCTATTTTCTTGTTAAAGAGAGTCTAATAGGTCTTAAATCTGTTATTTGCTGTATACCAGATTTAACTGAAGGATCATTTTCAAGTAAATTTCTTGCTTCTTGTTCTGTTTGTACTTCAAGTATAATAAGGCCAAATGGATCTTCTGAAATCAACGTTGGGCCAGCAAGATACAACTTTTTTTGTTCCAATAAGGATTTTAGGTAAAGAAAATGATCAGACATGATTTGATCTTCTTCCTTTTTTGGATTAATGATGAAATCCTGACGGTATGGTTTAATTACTGCATAAAAATGTTTCTTTTCTGCCATAAATATCAATCATCTTAATTTATTTTAAATTTAGAATTACACTCATTTAAATTAAAGAATATTAGGTAATTTATTGGAAGTATTATAAATTTTATTTAGAATTTAACTTATCAAAAACTTATAGAATTTAAAAATTTCAAATTCAATTATTAAATACCCAGATTTATGACCTATAATGAAGTAGGTCCAGAAGTAGAAAAAAGCAAACTTAGAGAAGCAATTGAAAATGAATTAAATAAGTTGAAATAAAATCGCATTATTATCCTATAGAAAATTCATTCATAGAGTGTTTATTTGTTCTCTAACTTCTTTATAAAATCCTTCCTGACAGGATAAAAAATATCAAGCATTATGAATGGTTCATCACTGATACAAGTATCACTATGAGGAGTTGAAGATGGAATATAGAAAAAATCTCCTTTGCTAACAATGCGTTCTTCATCTCCAATTTGAAGTCTTGCTTTACCGGCATAAACCATACCTACCTGTTCATGTGGATGAGAGTGTGTTGGAACTGTATGACCAGGTTGAGTGGCATTAAGAGCCATCATCATTTTTTCACTACCTAATCCTGTGAGTATAGTTGTTTCTAATCCTTCCATTTGCATGAATTTGGGAGCATCTTCAATATTTAGAAAAAATTTGCTTCTTTTATCTTGGATTTTAACCGACTCCTTTTCTTTTTGATTTTAAAAATTAATAATTCAATTATCTATGATTTTATTAATTATCTTATTACTATTCATAATTGTTATTAAATTATTATAGGAATGAAAATAGTGAGAAATTAATGGATAGGAATCGACCAGAAACAACTCTTTTTTTAATGCAGTCATTGGATGGAAAAATTTCTACGGGAGATGTTGATGATAGAGATCAAGAAATTGATTTTCCTAAAATTAAAGGGATTAAGGAAGGCAATTATCAATATTATGAGTTCTTATTTAGGACTGAAAGACATGCATTAATTAGCGGAAAAGTATTGGCTAAAATTGGAATTAACTCTCGTGAAAAGGCGGATGACCACAAGGATGTGAATCAAATTATTATTGATCGTAAGCCACATCTTACTAAGAAAGGAGTCAAATATCTAATAGAATCCTTTAAATCTATTTATATTGTAACAAACAACAAACACCATCCAGCTTTCGAATTTTCGAATGAAAAAGGATTAATTATAATCTATTATCCATCTCATATTGATTTGAAAGATTTATTTGAAAGACTTAAGCGGGAATATAAAATTGAAAGAGTATCGATTCAATCAGGAGGTACATTAAACGCTTTATTTCTTAAACTGAAAATTATCGATCATATTTCTTTTATTATCGCTCCTTGTTTGATTGGTGGAAAAGATACCCCCACATCAATAGATGGATTAGCTCCTCAAACTGATAATGATTTATTTAATATTAAAGCTCTCGAGTTTAAAAAATGTGAAAAGTTGGAACATTCCTATATTCATCTATATTATGATGTAATAAATGATACCATATTAGAAAAAGATTAAATCAACTTTGCGATTTTCTCACACGTTCGCTTACAGTCTAAAAATATTAATCCCAATCTTACATCCTTCGTTGTAGAAACAGTTAATACAGCATTGGGACCAGCTTGTAAGACTAATAAGTATCCATCGCTGCCCTTAACATACAGCTGATCGAATTCACCCTTTTCCATCTCGATAACTGACCTTTCGGCTAAGGAAAGTAGCGCAGCAGTCATAGCTGCAATCCTTGTTTCGTCAACTCCTTGAGGAAGCGCAGAAGCGATTGGTAGACCTTCAGCGGATACAATAGCGGCAGCTTTTACTTCTGGGATCGCTGCAAGTAATTTTTTAAGAATGTCATCTAAATTTTCAGTTGTAGGTTCCAAAGGAATCATTTTTTTGGTAATTAATAATTAGGATATATTTTGATGGTACAATCTTACTATATTATATTAGATATAATTTACTTATTTTAATTTTATTTATTTTTTTTTATTTCAAATTCTCTAATAAATTATATTATTATTTCTTTATTAATTAACTTTAGAAATTTTTGTAGTAAATTGCCTTAAGCACTGTTATTTATTTTATTAAGTCTATATTTGTACTAATTATCAAAATTATTATTTAAATATTTTAGTCATTTCTATCATTGTATTAATATTTATAGGGTCACATTTTTTGTTGATTTGCTGTGATGGGGAAACCACCAAAGAGCAGTTATTTTCTTTTGCTTTTGCTATTAATTTTTTGATATAATTTCTTACTTCATATGGTGTGCCAAACGACAAAAGGCCCATGTCTAGATTTCCAATGAAGCATATACGATTTTTAAATTTTTTAAAAAGACTAAAGATATCTACTCCAGCGTTGGGTTCTAAACTTTGAATTCCATCAAAACCTAATTCTATGAAAATTGCAATCATATCAGAGATGTATCCATCAGAATGTAAAATAACATGCTGATCTCTCTGATGTATAATGTTAATAATTTCTTTATATTCATTTTTGAATAGTTTCTGCCACATTTCCTTTGATATGAATGTTCTTTTTTTATATCCCAAATCATCTGCTATTAAAAATAAAGTCACACCTACATCTTGGAGAGTTTTAATTAAAATTTTTAAATAGTCAGAGAAAAATGTAATTACTAATTTAATAAAGTCTAAATTTTGATTTTTTAGGGTCTTAGCAAAGAATTTAAATCCCATTGATTGCCAAGTCTTTTCGAATAACCCTGGTAAAGAAAGTGGATAATCTAAATTCTTGCTTGATCTTATTAAAAAATCTTTTAATAATTCTAAGCTTTTTTTAGAGGGAAGTTTTAGATATTCCCAATTCTTAATTATTTCTTCTTGTTTAAATACTCCATCCCACATATACCATTCTCCTTTATATATACGCCCCCAACCATCTACTCTTCTCTCATTATCTAATTTATACCCTCCTTCTCCCCGTCGGAAATCCCATAAAGAGACCGCGTCAAATCCCATTTGTTGAATTATATCGTAATTCTTATTATTAAGTATTAAGTCTGAGTTATTAGTTTTAAGATTATATTGATCCATATATTTCTCAATAAACTCTAATTCGGGGTATCCTGTACAATATAATGGAATTTGGGTTGTTTTTTCTTTTTTTAGTGCTTTAAGAAACTCACTTTCATATTTATACATAATTAAAGCTAAACTAATTATTAGATTATAAATTATTTCTATAATTAATACAATTCTTTACAAGATAGACTATGGACTATTGGACAATTGTTGACATTGCTTACAATGTAACTTTATCAGTTTCCTTTTTTATCCTTATGTATTTTATGTTACGTATTGGTAGAAAGGGAGTTAAAGCACACAACAAATATGGCGGAATTTCAACAACAATATGTGGTTTTTGTTTCTTGGTATTTGGATTGTATAATTTATTCTTCAGATTTTTTGTTTATCCTTATAATGGATTTATGGTGTGGTGGATCGGTATAAATTTAGTTATTGCACTAATATTTTCCAAATTAATAAAGAGAGCAGCATATAAAATTGGTTTAGAGAATAAAGATTCAAAATTGGAGAGTGGAAAAAAGCCAATTTTAAGAAGGTATGTTGAGCGAATGACTCAAGAAAATCCATATAGTGAAGAAATTACATTTAAAATGGAAATAATAAGAAAAAGTTTTCATTTAATGGGACTACTTCTTGTGTTAGCATATTTTGGGTTTTTCACTCTCCTTTATCCAGTTACTCTTATAATTAGTGATAGTGTTATAGTGTTAATTCATGATATTCAACCGGCGTATGAACTAATCTGGGGACCGATTGAATTATTTCCGTTTGTTATTGGTGACTTTCAGTCTGTAATTTATCTTACGATGATGGCTTTAATTGGGGCTTTAATGTTTGCTATAATTTCTGATTTAATTAGAATTATTTGGGGTCCACAATATTCCATTTTTAATTTTTTAACAAGATCAATGTTAAGAAATAAAGAAATAAATGCTACAGGTCCACAGATTTATATTATTACGGGTTTTGTGTTTTCTTATATGTTATATATGGCAGGAATAATCAATATTTTATCTTTTTTTTCAGGAGTTCTTATAGCATGCCTAGCTGATGCCGCAGCAGCATTGATTGGACGAAGATATGGAAAGCATAGAATTAGAGTGCGAAGTAGGGATTATAAATCAATAGAAGGGTTTCTTGCTGGAACAATTGTTGCATATCTCATAGGTTTAATAATTGTAGGACCAATTTATGCAATTATTGGAGCATTAGTTTTCTTTTTAACAGATTATTTGCCAATTTATACAGCTGACAATATTTTAAATCCAATTTTTATACCTATAGGGATACAGCTTTTTATATTATTATTTGGATTACCAGTAGGATGGTTTTGAATTCTAATATGCGAGAATTAATTGATGATATAAAAGATATAAAATTGGCTATTTTTGATCTAGATGGAGTAATATATCGTGGAGAAAAATTAATCCCTAATGTAGATAAAAGAATCAAAGATCTTAAAGATAGCTCAATAAAAGTAGTCTACAATTCTAATAATTCTACAGCAACTAGACAAACTTATGTAGATCGATTAAAAAAATTTAATATAAAAAGCCAAATATCGGATTTATATACGAGTGCTTCTATAACTTCCGTTGAAATTACAAAATTAAAAAAAAAAGCAAAAATCTTCGTGATTGGTGAGATAGGCTTAAGATCAGAATTAGAGTCCTTAGGTCATGAAATTGTAGATGAACCTAAAAATTATAATGATATAGATTTTGTAATTGTGGGTTTAGATCGTGATTTTAAATATAATAAATTAGCCATTGCTCAAAAATGTATTTTAGAAGGTAAGGCTCAATTTTATGCAACAAATGCGGATTCAACCTTACCTGTTGCTCGTGGTCTTAAACCTGGAGCGGGTGTAATGGTTAATGCATTGATAACCTGTACAGATAAACAGCCAGTTAGAATATTTGGAAAACCAGAACCTTATGGGATTAAAATGATATTGAATGAGACAAAAATTCCTGAAGAAAATGCATGCATTTTTGGAGATCGCTTGAATACTGATATTTTAGCGGGTAATAGGGCAGGAATAACAACTATAGCAGTATTAACTGGAGTTACTACAATGGAAATGATTGAGAATTTAAAATTTAGAGCTAAAAAATCCAAAAAAGTTGACACAAATCTAATCCCGAATTTAACTATCACCAATTTAAATGAGATTTTTAAGAATTAGACTTATCCTTGATAAGGTTATTATTAAAGTAATCCTGCTTTGATCATCATCAATCGACTAATTTCCTGGAAAATATCTGCCACATTTTCACCGTTTTTTGCAGAACATTCTAAATATCCAAAAAGATTATTTTTTTTAGCCAAATCAAATGCTTCTTCTCTAGAAACTACCCTTTTATACTCAAGATCTAATTTACTCCCCACCATAAGAACGGGTATTTGATAATTATCCCCTTTATAACCCTGTTTAAAAATTTCAATCCAATCGGTAAAATTTTTAAGACTAGTGTATCTTGTTATATCAAACATAAAAATTCCTCCAGAGGCCCCTACAACATAACTAGGCATTAGAAATCTAAATCTATCTTCACCAGCAAAATCCCAGATTTGTAGACTAACTCGTTTCCCATCGATATCAACTTTCTTTACGTGGAAGTCTACTCCGATTGTTATAACTGAATCACTTTTAAAGACACCCGTTAAATAACGGTTTATTAAAGTAGTTTTACCTACACCACCGTCCCCGAAGAATACAATTTTAAACATAGCATCATCTGGCATATCTTCCACGTATTTCCAATCTTGATTATTTTAATATATTAAATTTTTTAGTTTTGATATTGTTTATAGCTATATATTTTATTATATAAGTTGAATTTTAATTCTTTTAGATTATAAAATATGAATCTAGTTAAAATGTTTTATAAATATAATATATTAGATTTTTAAAAATAATTGTTTTTAGATACGTAATTATCTTAAATTTAAAATATTTTTTACAATTTATAAGATGAAATATAGCAAAAAAGAAAAATTTTTAGTGTAATTAAAGAATGCCTACAAAAATTAGTATTATAGATGTAAAAGATTATGAATCAATTCCTGAAGCCGTTGTTGGGGCTATTAAGTTAATTGAAGATAGTCTAAAATTTGATTTTTCTAACTCTGAACAGATACTATTGAAACCTAATTTACTAACCTCGAAGAAAAAAGCATGTACTCAACCTGCGTTCATTGAAGGTGTTATTTCTTATCTAAAAGGAAAGGGATTGTCAATGAATAATGTTTATTTAGGAGATTCACCTGGTCAGTCGCAAAAATTGGGTTCAGATGTTGCTAAAGAAGTTGGAATTTATGAGATTTGTGAGAAATATGGTATTAATTTTATAGATTTTGAAAGTAAAACTCCTGTAATCGAGAAAATAGACGGTGCTCTAAGACTAAAGGAGATTCATGTTGCTCAGACCGTAAAAGATAGCGATATCTTAATCAACCTTCCAAGGTTAAAATCACATTTAGAAGCAACAATGACTGGAGCAATAAAAAATTATTGGGGAATCATCCCAGGAGGATTAAAAGCTCATTATCATCTATTTGGAAAATCAGCTGATCAATTTGGGGAAGTTCTTGCAGATAACTTTTCATGGATAGTAAAGAATAAACCAAATAGATTAATCGTTTACGATTTACAAGAGATTATGGAAGGTAGGATGGGACCAGGAGGGGGAACAATGAAAACATGGGATTTAATTCTTGCTGGGACAGATGAAGTAGCATTAGACTTAATAGCTATGGAAATTGGCAAATTAAAACTTAAAAATGTGCCACATGTAAAAAATGCAATAGACCGTAGCCTTGGTATTGGAAATTTAGAAAATATCGATATTGTAGGAATGCCTCTTGAGAATGCTATAAAGCAGACTCCTAAATTTAAAGCACCGGGAAACACTTTTACAGGTTTTATGGCTTATATGACAGGTCATATAGGATATAAAATAGCCAAAAAAATTCCCGCATTAATTAAGTCAAAATGTATAAAGTGTGGCGAATGTGCTCAAAATTGTGCGTCAAATGCTATAGAATTTAAAGAAAATAGTTTTCCTGAATTTCTAAGAAAGAAATGCATTTCTTGTTTCTGTTGTGCAGAACTTTGTTCAGAAGATGCTATTAAACCAAAAACTAGGGGTCTTGCGGGATTATTTGATTAAATTTTATTACTTTCTTATTGTATCTTGGAATATTCTCGTAGAAAATGATAATATGATAACCTTGTATTAATTATTGAGTCTAATTGTATAAACTCATTAGCAGAATGGGCAAATCCACCAATACCTAAACCTCCTGTAATAAATTCTAATCCTAAATCTTTTTGGATTTTACTTAAAGGTGCGGCAGCGGCACTTATTGGCCATATTTCTGTAGGAAATCCTAAAATTTCAGCACTTTTGACCAGACTTTTCACTAAAAAGGAATCTTTTTTAACTCGTGAACTTTCATAACCTATATTTTTAATGATTTCAACTCGAGACTTAGTTTTCTTAGGAAACGTTTCAATTTTTTCTTTAATTTCTTTAAAAATTTCTTCTGTTGAAATATCATGTGCGTATCTAATATCGATATTACACATCGCATGATTAGGAACATAATTTTTTGTTCCTTCTTTTAAAAATCCTGATTTTAAAGTTGAAATATTAAAAGTAGGTT
Organism: Promethearchaeota archaeon; assembly: GCA_020344955.1. Lineage (GTDB taxonomy): Archaea > Asgardarchaeota > Lokiarchaeia > Sigyniarchaeales > SOKP01 > Loki-b32. Next base: position 3,281,314 of record CP070831.1, read on the forward strand.
TAAATAAATAATCGAGAAACGCTTTTTTTCCATTTTCTTCAATTAATTGTTCGATTCCTGCCTTTTTCATTATTTCATCAACGTTTAGGTTCTTTAAAAGCGTGTTTATGAGAGATTGATCATCAGGTGTTAAGTTATATGGATTTTTCAAGCTATTAATTTGAAATTGGTTATTTGCGTAAATCATGTTAAGTAGAGAGACTAGATCCATTGCAGGATTTGGAATCATTCCACTAAATGCGGAGTGGGGTTCTTTATTATCTGATGTTACTTTAATAGTTAAAGATAAAATTCCCTTATACCCTAGTTTTATAACAGAATTTTTGTTAAGATCTTGTTTAGTAGAGGGATAATATGCACCTAGGCAATTCTTAAATTTATCTCTATTGCTCTTGTTTTCAATAAATTCTAACAAAGAAGGAGACCCCTTTTCTTCATCACCATCAAATAAGAGTACCAAAGAGATTGGAAGGCTATTGTTGTTTTTCAAGAGTTTTACTACATTTAAGAAGCACAGTAATGGTGTTTTTGAATTATAAGCACCTCTAGCTATGATACATTTTCCTAAAATATCAAGTGGTGAAGGAAGAATCTTAATCTCTGCTCCAAATGGGGTACCTATCCAGTTTTGTTCTTGACTAATAGGCTGAGTATCGTACATCATGTATATTAATATTGATTTCTTCAATTTTCCTTCTACTTTACTAAGGATTAACGGATTAATTTTACCTTTATGTTCACTAATATCTTCAGAAAATTCAGAAATATAAGAGATAAGATAATTTTTAGCTTTGTTGATACCTTCGTGATTTTGAGTAACACTTGGAATTTTTAAAAATGGACGTAATTCATTTTCAATAAAGTCTTCATTCGAATTTTTAATTAATTCTGTAATTATTGTTTCAGAATTCGCTTGTTCCATACATAATAAAATAATTGAATACTTTTAATTAATTGTCTGTATTACAGAAACTGAATTATATGAATGGTTCTAATATGCAAAAATCTGATGAATTATACCCAATCCTTAATGAACTAAAGAATAAGGGAAAATTAGATGGAGTTATTTTTGCCCAGAGAGATGGAGGACTTATAAAAGAAAGTTTAGAAAATCAATTTGATAGTCAAAAAATTATATCTATGAGTGCTTCTGTGCTAGAAAGTGCAGTTGGGATTGGAGAAACAATAGGAAATCAAAAAATTAAAAAAGTTATTGCTGAATTAGCGGAAAAAACAATTTTAATTTTTGAGTGTAATGAAAAAACATTTCTGATATTGATTATTAATAATGAGTCTAATGTCTCCTATATTTTTGATAGTTTAGAGGATATTATCAGAAGAATTGTTAATGTGTATTAATTTTAAAACTGATTTCACTTAAAAACTCTATTTTTACAAGTTATTCATCCAATCGGGGTCTATTTGATTTAAAGCATTTTCAATTTCTTTTCGTATATCCCAATTATCATCTCCTAACGCCTCAATTAAAGGTTTTATCGCATCTTTATTACCAATCTCGCCTAAAGCTTTAATTGCTGATAAACGTATTTTGTCATCATTTTCTTTTAATAATTGAGTGAATGGTTCAATAGAATCTATACCTTTAAGTTTTCCTAGTGCCATAGCAGCCCAACTTTTTATATATACATCTTCATCGTTTAAACACGAAATGAGTGAATTAAAGGAATCTTTGCTACCTGTTCTTAACAATATTTTGACAGCTGCTCTACGAGTCTTCCAATTTGAACTTTTTAAAGATTCAATTGCGAAATCTATAGTTTTACTATCCTCGAACTTGACTAATCCATCCACAGCTACTTTCCTTACACTTCCATGTTCATCTTCAATTAAATCAAAAACAAGATCGATTGTATTTGGATCAGCAATTTCGCCTAAAATTTTAGCACAAAACATTCTTATTTGCCATGATTTATCTGACAGTGCATCTATGATTTTTTTATTTATTTTACCATCTAAAATCTTTAGGAGAGCCCGATAAGCTGAACCTCTTAAACTTGCTACTTTACTATTAAAAATTGATATCAATAAATCAATAGCATCAATATCTTTTAACATTCCTAATAATTTTATTGCTTCTCTTCTTGCATTAACATTTCTTCCATTTAAAATCTCATAAAGTTGTTCATATGATTTAGTTTTATCAAGAATCTTATAAAGAGCGTTTTTAGCAAAGTTCCTGATTTTTGCATCATTTTCTTTTAGTAATTCTATTAGAGGTTTTATTGCCTTCTTACTTCCAACATTACCTAAGACTCGAATAACTTCTTTTTGTACTTCGATATCTGGATCTTTTAGTAAATCTATGATATGCTTTACATTTCTCAATTCGATTATTCCATCTAAAGCTTTTATTGAATTCTTCCTAATTATTGAATTCTCATCTGTTAAAAGGGATAATAAAATATCTTCGCTCTGTTTACTTTTAATTTTTCCTAAAATTACTGGAATTTCTCTTTTGATATAAAGATCTTCTACATTAATATATTCATTAATAATCTCTAAATTTCCTTTTTTACCAATTTTTACAATTGTATCTATCAAAGGACTGTATATCTCCATGTTTCTAAAATGGAGAACATTTATTAATGGTTTAAGTGCTTCACTAGCATCAGTTTTTCCTAATAAAATAATAGCTTCTCTTTTTGTTTCAATATCAGGATCATTTAAAGCATCTATAAAGAATGGTATTGAATCATTTAGATTAACTTGTCCAACCTCTAAAATAATTTTCTTTCTAACTGATCCATCTTTACAATTTTTATATTGTTCTTTTAAGAATTGAATTCCATCTATTTTATAACAAATTGACAATAAATCAATTAATTTTCGCCTCAATTGAGGATGCCGATCGTTTAGAAAAATATTTTTTATATCGTAAAAACGTCTATTTTCACTATCATCATAAAAAGTTAAAAGTTCAGCAGCTTTTAATTTACCTTCTATATTTTGGGAGCTAGATAAAATTGATAAGAGCATTTCAAGAGCTTCATCTTCATCCATAGATTTTATTTTTTCAGCTAACTGATTACCATTAAAACTCAATTTTAAAACCTTAAGTTTTTAGAAATAAATGCAAAATATAGAAAACAAAAAAATCTTTGAAATATTAATAAAAACCTGATTTATTTATTTTTATTCTTTTACGAACTCTAGTTTGATTTAATTAAAATGAAAAAATATAGTATAAGAGAGCCCAAAGATGAGGAAATTACCCATAGTATAAAGGTTTTATATTCTTCATTTGATAGAGATCTTCCAGAGAAAATTAAAGAGGAAGTAAAGATATGGAAAGCTTTAATAGATGAGCAAATTGGTAGATTCCTTATTTCTGAAGAAGATGGAAAAGTAAATGGTGTGGGAGGTATTTTTTTATTTGAAAAAGTTTGTAGTTTTGGATATATGGCTGTCCTACCAGAATATAGAGGAAAAGGATTAGGAACAGAAATTTTTAGTAGATTATTAGAAATTGCTAATAAAATGAAATGTGAAACTAAAGTTTTGTATGCTTCCAAGTTAGGAGAACCGATCTATAAGAGATTTGGTTTTAAGAGAAGATTTCTTGGTAAAATGTATCAGTTACCGTTGCAGCCTTCAGAATTGGGTATTGTGGATAAAGAGGTGAAAATTTTAAATACAACTCCTGATTGGATATTAACTTTAGATAAGAAAGCAATGGGATTTGATCGTGTGAGGTATTTAAATATGAGATTAAAATTAGGTGCTAGAATAATAATGGTTGAAAATGAAGGATATGGTTTATTAGCAAATAATAGGTTAGGACCATTAATATCCACGAATTTGAAGGCAGCTTCACAGATTATTAATAAGAGTATTACCTTAGATGCTGATCATATGATTATTGCACACCATCAATACTTTCCAAAAAGAATTTTTAATTTGTTTAATTTAATTGAACTAGAAAATAGAGCTAGTGTAAAAATGGTGTATGGAAAAGAAATTCCTGAAAAATTAGATTTATTATATGCAATAGGTACATATGCCAAGGGTTAAAAAATATATTTTGAGGTAAAAAATAATGAGGTTTCAATCCCTAGATCAGTTCTCCGAGATGGAGATTTTGGAAACCCATAATGAAGCTTTTTCTGACTATCAAGTACCAATGCAATTATCACTAGAAGTTTTTCAATACTTCAACCTTCGACGCGGAGTTCGCTACGATCTTTCTATAGGTGCTGTAGAGGGAAATACTTTAATAGGATTCATCTTAAATGCAATTGATTTTTGGACAGGAAAATTAACTACGTATGATTGTGGAACGGGAGTCGTACCAAAATTTCGTCAAAAAGGTATAGGTGATCAGATGTTCAAAGAACTTTTACCTATGTTAAAAGCTGAAAATATTGAGCAATATCTTCTTGAAGTTATCAAAACTAATACTGCTGGAATAAATCTTTATAAAAAACGTAATTTTATGATTACACGGGAATTTGACTGTTTACAAGTAGAACGAGAACAGATGTTAGGTGAATTACAGAAGCTACAAAAATCATCTAGTTTGAATAAATATGAATATCAAAAGCTTGAAAAGATTGATTGGGATGTTGCTCGAGACTTCTGGAAATTTCTTCCTTCATGGCAAAATTCTGATAGATCTATTCAGAGAGTACAAGAGAGTTTCAATTATCTTGGTTCATTTTATCAAAATGAATTAGTTGGCTATATGGTATTTGAACCACATGGAAGTATTACCCAATTAGCTTTCCACACAGATCATAGAAATCAAAATATTGGGTATAATTTTATGAATAGAATGCAGAAAGAATCCCCTGATTTAGATAAATTTAACATTATTAATGTAGATAGCAGAGACAAAAATCTACTTGCTTTGCTTAAAAAAATAGGATTTGAGACGTTTGTATCGCAATATGAAATGATTTTAGAATTATGATAATTATTCATCTCAAAGATCTATTTTAATCAATTGACTCTCACAATTTTTAAAAAATAAAAATATTAGGTTTTGTAACCAGCCCACAAAATAGCATCTTTGAGCAGGCTTCGAAAACCTAGATTATAATGAGCACCCCATCCATGTCCAGGAATTATAACTACCACTCTTGATTTTTCGTACGGACTAATCCAAATTAATGGTTTGTCGCTTGTAAAAAGATTAGATTGTAGAATAACTTTTATTTTTGGTGATAACCACATATTTTTATAGGTTTCATCATATATATGAACTGGTAATCCACTTAAACTGGAAGTAATAGAATGTTTCCCTACTGGAATTCCTATGATTTCCTGATGGCTCATGTAATTTGAAGATGGTAAATCTCCATCAGGTTGCATTAGATACCTTCCTCCTACAACTTCTTCATACCACCAGTTCCATGAATTATACGTCGCAATTGCATGATGTAAGACTATTACTCCTTTTCCTGCTTCAATAAATCTTTTTAAATTTTTCTTTAAAGTCTCATCTGGATTTTGATTCAAGTTATACATTATAATAACATCATATTTTTCTCTTAAATCTTCACCAAAAGCTTTTTTATCGGAATCGATATGGGTCCATTCTATCTCTTCAATAGCACCAAAAACTCTGAAAATAGTATTCTCAAAGGATGCTCCTCCACTAACAATTAATAACCTTATTTTATTCTTAATTTGGTTTGTCATATTTCTTCATTTTATTTTATATTTTTATATTCAATATTCCAAGCGGCAAAAAGATATTGTATCAATTACCGTTTGTACAGTTTACAAATGGCAAAAATTATTTATAAACTTTACCATATTATATATTAAAAATAAATTTGATAAAAAAATGTTTGAGTTTAAATTAAAAGATCTTGAGATAATTAACGAATTGGATAAATATGGTCCCCAAATAACAGCTAATCAAATTAGTCGTAATCTTAACATTCCTGCAAGAACAATTCGTTATAGACTAACTAAATTAAAAGAAAATAGATTATTGATTCCAGCATTTGTTTTCACACATGAACGTAAATTAGGATTAGGGGAAGAAATATTACTTCTGGAGGAAAATCAAAAGTCTCAATCAAAGATTTTACAAATTTTAAACTCACATCCA
>CP070831.1:3287492-3291821 GCA_020344955.1 Promethearchaeota archaeon
AAGAATCGATCCGGAATTCTAAATATGTATTTCGTTTTAACTTCGAATACATTATGAGTTCCATGATATAGGAATTTAATTTCATTTTTTGATATGTTCGGAATGAATTTTGAAAATTCTTTAACTACATGGTTTATATCAACATCACTCGGATTCGATTCTTCATAACTGATCATATTATAAAGATAAAATTAGATTTCTTAATAAATTCGCTGAAAGCACTATTATATCATTAAATTTGAGGGGGTCCTCGAGAGATAATTTTTTTGATATTCTCTAATGATGAATCACGCCCAGGTCATATTGCTTCAACAAACCAAGTTATCCCAACATTGAGATAATCATTAATCCATTCATCTTCTTCTTTTATACCTGTTGAATAAATAGATCTAATAATATCATAAGAATCAAAGGAACCTCTATATTGTTTTATGTATTTTTTAATTTCACTATAATCATCTGGGAATAATGATTCATCAGAACCTGCTTTAAGTGGAAAAACACCATCATATTGGGCAGCTCTCTGAAATGGTTTCTTAATGGGTCAAGTTCCACCAACCCAGATCGGAATTTTCTCTTGAAAAGGTTTTGGAAAGAAATCTACGTCTGTAATATTAAAATGCTTTCCTTTAAATGTAAAGGGCTTATTAGCCCATAAACCTTTTAAAATATGCAAAGATTCATCCAATTTTTCACTCCTGATTAATGGATCAGTATTTTCTCCAAAATCACTAAACTCTGAATCATTTCCTAAACTAATCCCTAAAATCATTCTTCCTTTTGATAAGTGATCAAGAGAAGTTACTTCTTTTGCAACTATACACGGTCTTCTTCTTGCTAAAGGCGTGACTGTTGTTCCTAATTTAATCCTTTTTGTTTTTACTGCAACTGCTGCTAAAATTATCCATGGATCTAAAACTGGTAGCGTTTTATTTGAGGATAAAAAGACATGATCCCATAAGAAGAACCCATCCCAGCCATTATTCTCACTTAAAATTGCTAAATCAATATAATCTTGAGGATCATTGCTTATACCATAATTAGCAATATAAATTCCAAATTTATTTTTTGGCATTATTAGAAGGATTTTTTTTATTATAATACCTTAATTTTAATGAAAGATTCATATTATAATAAAGTGGGTTAAAAATTTCTACCTTTCATTTTTAACTCCATGTTCCTTAAAGAATTTCAATTTTTGGTAAATATGAAAGAAAATATAGATTTAAATTTAGAAGATTTGCTTAAATTGATGAGATATTCTTTTCTTAGGTTGGATGGTGCCTGGTTCATGGCTTCAGCAGAGAAACTCGGCTTGGAAACTGCGACAGAATTAGATGTTAAAGCATGGGAGATGTTTTCTGAAAGGTTGGGAAAGAAAATCGCTTCATTAACAAATTTGAAAGATGGTTTCTCTCAAACATTGCCAAAACTAATGAAGATCCACCATATGCTTATGAATATGAATTCAGAAATAGAGGTTATTAATGAGAGTAAAATGGTTCATAGAGTCTTAGATTGTGAAGTTTGGAGAATGGCCCAGAAAGTATGGCCTCAGGATGCAATTCCTTGTCATAAAGTTACATTAGCAAGTATCAGGGGTTTGCTAAAGGGGGCTTTTCCAGAAAAAGAGTTCATTTTAAAACATAACAAGAAAATCCCTTTGGGAGATCCTTGCTGTGAGATTGAAATTTCTGTTAATAATTCATAACAACCTTTTATTTTTCAAGATTCTTCTTTATAACTTCTAATCGTTTTTCTAATCTTTTCTTTTCATTTTCCAAGTCTTCATTGCGTTTCTTCTTCTCTTCTTCTCGAATTTTTAAGGAATCCTCGTTAGGTTTTTGCAAATAATCTGTATTTTTTTGGATATCTTTGAGTTCTTTCAAAACTGAACGTCTGAGGTTTTGATCTTTATATTTACGATCCATTGGTATAGAAAAAATTGAGTTATCTATTTCCGAAATTCTATGCCTTATTGCTGTTCGAATAAATTCGGATTTGTTTTGAAAGACTATTCCTGCATACCTGTTTAATTTTTTATAAAATCGTTCGGTAACTAAAATTTTAATCAATTTCGTTCTTTTGTCTTCTTCTTTTTTCTTTGCCATATTTTTTATCATTTTTTTTATTTTTTTATTAATTATAGCCTTTCTATGATCCCTTTATGGACATAAAATGGGACATATAATAATAAAAGAGATTTTCAAATTTAAATATTTATATTTTTTTCCTGAAATTTAAACACTAATTTAATTTTTGAAAAATTAAGAAATACTTTTAGATATCAATAGTTTCTGTTGATGTTGAAGACAAAGTTGGTTTTCTTAATTTAAAATCAATGGGAGTTAAAATTGATACTTTAACATAAGAACAATATATAAATATATTCACGGAATTCTCGAAAGCACTTAAATTATAGAAAATACTTCATCAATTTCTTATTTTCTATTTATTTATAGAATTATCTTAAATCCTTCTCATCCTGTTTAATACACAAATTATTTAAATTAAGTTAATTATAACTAATTTGTCAAAATTTAAGTCTCTATAGAGGTTGGAATTTAAAGTGAATTTACGATCAATGAAAGTTATGGAAGATTATTTGAAACCGACAAAGTTTTGTGACTGTGATAATCAAGAAATAATTGATAAGGCAAAAGAACTTACCAAGAATGATAAAACTCCTAAAGAGATGGCGTTAAGTATTTTTTATTTTGTAAGAGATCAGATAACTTTCATGATGTGTGGAAATGATAAAGCATCTGAAACTCTTATGAAAGGACATGGTGATTGCTCTACCAAAACAAATCTTCAAGTTGCACTTTTACGTGCGGTAAATATTCCAGCTAGATATCATATTGCTTCTTTACGTAAAGAGTGTCTTAAAGGTATAATTTCAAAATCATTATACAAGTTGTTTCCAGATGAACTATCACATCATCAGTGGTGTGAATGTTATCTTTCTGAAAAATGGATCTCTTGCGACACTCTATTTGATAAAGCTTTAACCGAAGCTATATATAAGAAGGGTATTCGCACAAAAGAAGATATTCCAACAATAGATTGGGATGGTGAACATGATTTAAACACTATGACCAAATGGATGATACAGGATAAGGAAACTCTTCCTTCTCTAGATAAATTAATTATAAAAGCTCAAAGGGAGGGAGAGGAACTCCCAATTGAAAATGATCAATTGGAGATGATAGCTAATCAGTCGAATAAATATACGGATAGTATGAGAAAATTATAATTTAATAACTCTTTTTACATTTTTTTTCTAGTTATGGTTTTGGATTCAATATTTCATTAGGAGTAATATCTCCATAAACTTCATAAGCGAGAGATCTTAACCCTTCTAATCCAATTGGCTCTTCTTTTAATTTTTCTGATTGCCAAATTTTTAACTTTTTAAATTCTTTTTTAATTTCTGAAGTGTAATTTAGCTGAAGTGTTCTAATTTTATCACAGAAATCACATTTTTTAGGTTCAGGGATTACCATATTAATATGAACTCCTTCTAATTTGATATATCGCTTTGTCAAGTCTCTAGCTCTTTTGATTTCTTCAAAACTTGGCTTTTCTGCAATAGTTACCAATCTAAGCGAACCTACATCGTGAATTAGATCTGAAATTCTTTCTCCACGTTTTTCTAACTCAACAATCATATTAAAAATTTCTCTACCTAATTCTCTTCTCTCTTCATAATTATCAAAAGGTTTGATAATTTGTCTCCACATTTTTGAAACATTTTTGATGGCACCCTTAATTGAATTATAGAAATTTAATGAGTATTTGAGTACTACTTTTACTTGATCTTCAGGGATTTCAAAAAGTGTAATCATATTTGCTGTTGGGGGGAAATCTGCTATAATTATGTCGAATTGAATCTCTTGAGTATTGATATCTTCAGCATCCAATATTTTTTGAAAAAACATAGCATTTTTTAGTGCTAATGGAATTGAATCAGAGGTAAAAGTTGTATCAATAAATTTTTCAATCTGAGGAATTCTTCCTACAAGAGGCATCTGCTTCATAAGGATTTTCATTTTCTCTATTAAATCTTCTGTATATTTCTTAGCATAACTATCCGGATCTGGTTCAATTCCCCATAAATTTTTTGTTAAAGCTGTTAATTTGTCCCCAATATTCAATTTGAATAAGTCACTAAGGTTGTGAGCCATATCAAAAGAAATTAGAAGAATTTTCTTCTCAGGAAGTAAATCTGAGAGTAAAACAGCAGTTGCAGCACTACTTGAGCTCTTTCCGACCCCTCCCTATCCCCCAAGAACGATAATTTTTTCCATGATAAGATTCAGATTAAAA
>CP070831.1:3291921-3306991 GCA_020344955.1 Promethearchaeota archaeon
GCATAAAGGTTGATGTATCCTTTACAGATTCATTATTCAACATCATTCATTCTCCTCCTTGTTAGTTGAGCTTAAATCAAGATGCGCTTCTTTCAATAGTTCTTGTATTTCCTGTATTTCTGCATTTTTAACTTCAGGTAATCCCAATTGCTCTCTTCTTCTTGCAATTGGAGGGGTCATAGGAATAGCAACACCATTATCAAAAACCATTTGTGCCTGCATTTGAATAGAATCAGGACTTGTACCATTGTCATAACTCTCATTTTTGAGCATAGTGAAAATCTCCGTCACTTGAATATTTTGAGGACATTGTTCCACACACTTTTGGCATGTTGAACATAACCAGATATTCGGTTTGAGCTGTTCTATTAAAAGCTTTTGCTGTCCAAGAATAACAGCTTCCATGATTAATCGAGGATTATATGTACCATCAGATACTGAAGCTACTAAACAACCTTCACTACAAGTACCACACTGAAAGCAAGCATAAAGAGAAGGTATCTTATCTAAAAATTTCATAAACCAGTTCTTATCTGGTTTTTGGATCATATTTGATTTTAACGAAGTTTTTGAAAAAGGGTCTCTTCTGGAAATTGGGGGATTTAAATGAAGAACTCGAGTCATCTTGTGTGCAATCCAACCAAATAATGTAAGAAAGAAAAAAACGAAATATACCCCTCGCATTATATCTGAACTAGCTGCTGTAAATGCAATCATAGTATGTACAAAAATAAAAAAAACCGCAAGCATCGTTATGTTATGAAGGATTTTGTTTAAATTATACTTGATCCTAATTGAATACGCAAATTTTCTAAGCGTTTTAAACTGTTTTATCTTTATCAGCAAATTTGTCATAAAGACTATTGCAAGAATCATCAAAACGAGAAAAATATACAATCCAAGTAATCCTGTGGTTATAATAGTGCTAGGAAAAACTCCGGTTAACAACAGTAGTGGACAATGTAAAAATCCAAAAATTAATGATATAATCGCCATGATTGTGTGAAATTTCATCAAGGAGTCTACAGTAAAATTATTTTCAAATATTTTTAATCTCGTCATTATTAGAATATTAAAACACATCCAGATATAGGAAAAAATACCTAGTATACTTGCTATGTTATGGATGATTTTTATATCTAAAGCCGCCATACCAGGATCGAATGCTACGGGATCTTCATACCAGTATATTATCGAAATGAAAAGGGGGATTAGGAAATAAAGTGCCAAAATCACAATACGCTTTAAAATCAACACTATATCTGACTTTTCCTCGTACTTTATCTCTGGTTTAAAATCTAACTCTTGTACTGTTTCTTTTTTTATCATATTTTTATTAACCTCCTAAACTGAATTTGGTATCATCACCAAAATACCGTATAATAGATTAAATGTCCAAGAAATAAACATTATATAGATAGGTATTTTCAATTTTTGCCCTGGAACGCCAGTGTATGTTCCCGATAAAACTATTATTCCTGCAACATACCCAATACTTCCTAATACAATATGAATTATAATATTAAAATCTTGAAAATTGGCTAAATCTAAAAATGCTCTTGATGCAAGACTTGCAGGGTATCCTACTATAAAATCGATAGTATTTGTTATAATCAAGAAAATATTTATCGTCATTAGAATAAAGGCAATTCCTATATATACACCATGAGTTTTAGGTTCGCTTATATTCATTCCCCGTGGAATATAATCTTTTAGAAATTCAGATTCTGTTACTGTTTCTATGTTAGGTAGTTCTTCTTGGGTAATATCAAGTTTCTGTAGAATATTGGCAAGTCTATTATTAAAATTCGCAGTTATAGATTTTAGATTTTGAACAATTTCCTTTGACAGTTGTTTCTGTTGAAATAATCGATTGAATTCACCATTTCTATTTACATTACTTTGGAAGACAACCAATCCAATAAACAAGAAAATTATAACAGCGATACCTATATACATTTCACTGTGGTCGAAAAATAACTCAAATGGTGTTCTAACTACAGTTCCTATTGTAACCTGAATATCTAAATTCATCAAAGCTGTATTAACACCATCAAGAGTGGGACCTCTACTTAAGATTCTTAGGATATATTCTCCAGAAGTACTTGGCATCTGAATTTCGAATGTGACAGTTATAGAGTCATCAGCAGGATCAGTATCATCAGCAGAATTATCTTCAACTATATTTCCAGGTGAAATTACAAATAAATCATTATCCATCGCACCAGCATAAATATCAACAACCACATCAGGCCCAGTAGCTGTAACTTCCAAACTATAGGTTTCTTCCTCTCCTATTTGAATTTGAGAAACATCAGCTGTAATTGTATAACCCCCAGGATGACACCCTAATGTAGCAGCATCTTCTGTTGTTGAGATGTTCTTAGCAAAAATTAACATTATGAACAAAAAAAGTCCAACTAAGAAAAATCTCCTTTTCAATTGTCTTTTATTTTTCATTTTAATTATCCTATTATTTTTTAGGTTCTAAATAAGATATTATTAATATTCAAATTTTAAAAAATAAAAAGGTTTATTTTTTCATAAACTTTTTTTTTGGAAAGCAAGCTTGATATATTCTAGAAAGTGCTTAGAAATTTAATCGATCTTATTAATTAATTTGTTCTATATGCAAGCTAGTTATTACTATACCATTCATAATAAGTTATTTTTTAAGTTTTAATACTATAAAAGTAAATATTAAAAAACTTTAAAAAAAAAATAATAAATTATGATAAATATTCAAATATTTAAATTATAATTTCATGAAATAGAATAGATTGATTAAAAGTGAAAAAGCAGAACTACTTCTTGAAACTATTAATAGTAATAGCTATTTTATCTACTAGCTTTATTGCTGTAGTCTTTTCCAATTATGACGTAACTAATATTTCCTCGGGAAATTGTGGCTCTGGACATAACAGAGAAGATATAACAATTTCTACAAATTATACAGGTAATTCTGTATTAATTGACAAGGCTGGATATTTTGATCTTGAAGTATCAGCTACAGGACAAATAACTGGAGATGTCTGGATTGGATATGCATTTTGGCATACAGGATCTGATGGTATTCAATTGCCTGATACTTCCCCTTTTATCACCGAAGATAATCTAGTAAATGAATGGAATGATGGTGATGACTATTTTGCCTTATTTGCATGGCAAACTGTTGTAAATCCTATGACGAGAACATTCCGAATCAATACTACATCCATAATTGGAACTGAGATTCTAACAATTCAAGTTGCTGGTGATGATACGGGACCTACTAATGAGAAATATTCTAATGTAATCAATTTTACAATAAATATAAAAGAAGAAAAAAATCCCAATGTTATCATAACAGCACCAATAGATAATGCTTATGTATCAGGATCTTCTGTGGCTATTAATGCAATTGTCGATGATGGTATTGGTTCTGGTGTTGCTTCCGTGTTAGCTGAAATCACAAATAACACATATATCGAGATTGTTAATATGACAGGTACAGAACCGAATTATACAGGTATTTGGGATTCAACAATTGTCGAAGATGGAGAATATAATATTACAATTGTAGCAGAGGATAATCATGGAAATCTAAATAATACAGAATCTATAAGTATTAACGTAAATAATTATTATATAGGCCCTAAAATAACAATTATTGAACCCTTAAACGCAGATTCTGGATTTGAGGCACCCAATTTTACGGTAAGTTTTAATGGTGCTCCTATTGATAAAACTTGGTATATGATATTTAATGGAATCGAATGGTCTGAACCTATTTTCTTCATTGGAACATCGGGTACGATAAACCTAGCATTATGGAATTCACTCTCAATTGGTGATCTAATCATTAGATTTTACGTTAATGATACATTTGGTAATCTTGATTATGAGGATGTTGGGTTTGTAAAAATTCTCGAAGTTATCGAAGAAGAACAAGAGAATTTACAAGTTAACGATCTTCAAATGATCATTATATCGTCAATAACGGGCATCTCTATTATAGGAGGAGTTGTAATAACTGGAGTTAATATTAAAAAAAGACGTTCTTCTCGCCGCTTTGGGAATGATTATGAAAGAGATTACTATGAATACTATGGAAAAAAACCGAGAAAACGAAAAAATGCAATTAATAAATAAAAATAGATGGAATTAAACATCTATTTGATTCTATTATTTCTTATGTTTAACCTTTCCAAATTTTAGGATTGGTAAAATTATTTTGACTTAAATATCAAAAAATATAACGAGAAATATTATAAATTTCAATGAAGTAATAAAAACCTACAAAATGAAGAAAATTTTTTAAATTTAAATACGTAACTTAAATTAATTTGACTAGGTATTCTAAAAATAGAAAATAGCTCATTTTGAATAGAAAGATGAGAAAACGTAATTTTCGTATTAAAAGTTTGATGATATTTTTACTTTTACTGACACCCTTTTTAGCAGTCGTTTTATCATCGAAGGATTATGCTGATGTTTCATCTGGAAGCTGTGATACTGGTCATAAAACTCTTTCAATAGCATTAACAACAAATTATACGGGAAATGAAGTCACAATTCCTCAAGGAGAGACTTTTGATCTTGAAGTAACTGCTTCAGGACAAGTGACTGGAGCAGATGTTTGGATTGGATATGCATTTTGGCATACAGATTCAGATAGTATTCAATTACCTGATACTTCGCCTTTTATTACAGAAGACAGTCTAGTAAATGAATGGAATGATGGTGATGATTACTATGCCTTGTTTGCATGGGAAGCGGTTACGGAACCAATGACGAGAACATTCCGAATAACTCCTTCGGCTTCTCCAACTACAGAAATTTTAACCATTCAAGTAGCCGGTAAAGATGATCTTCGCTCTAATGTTATTGCATTCAGTATAACCGTTGTTGCGCCAGATAATAACCCTCCAGATGTGACTATCACATCTCCTACAGATAATTCTTATGTAGGAGGATCTTCTGTGCCAATTACAGCAATTGTTGATGATAATGGAGGATCTGGAGTAGACTCGGTATGGGCAGAAATTACAAATGCTACATATAATGAAATGGTTATTTTATCAGGTACAGAACCAAATTATAGTGGTACATGGGATTCAACTAGTGTCAAGGATGGAGTTTATAATCTGATAGTGAAAGCTGATGATGCTTTGGGGCAATTAAATGATACTGAATTTATAACCATTAACGTAGATAACAATCCACCTGAGATTTTTCTTGAAAGCATTATTCCAAATCCCTCAAATGGAATTACGACCATAACGGTTTTGAATGGTAGTAGTGATATTGATGGAAATGGAATTAGGACAACAATTTCACCTCCAACTGGAGGGGATATTCATTTAGATTTAAATTTTCAAGGCTCAAATATTTGGAATAATACATTTACAGTGACTCAAACAGGAACTTATTTAGTCAAAGTAAATGCAACAGACATTGCAGGTAATACTGTAGTAATAGGGCCGATATCTGTTATTGGTGATTTAACTCTTCCAAATGTTGTTATCACATCTCCTACTGAAGGTCAAGATGTTGGTGGGATTGTATCTATATCCGGATTCGCCTTTGGAACGGGTTCCAAAATTGCGAGTATATATGTCAATAATTCTATCTGGGGAGATGAGAATCAAGCGCCTCAAATAGACACTGCAACAGGAACTCAATCTGGTAGCTTCATATTTTATAATAAATCATATATAGCACCAGGAGTTTATTGGGTTGAAGTAAATATAACTGATTACGCAGGAAATTTCAATTCTACAGTGAGAATGTTTAATATGACTTCCCAGGATATAACACCACCTACTATTTTTATGGAGGTGTCACCTGATCCATCAAATGGTTTTACTGAGATTTTAGTTATTTCAAATGAACCCCTGATAATCCCACCATTACTAAATATTACTTTACCTAATAGTACAGTAATATACAGACCAATGGTACTAATTGATACTAATACATGGAGGGCAAATTATACAGTTGTCAATGATGGGCTACATAATATTGCAATTAGTTATACGGATCTTTCATCTAATCAAGGTTATGCATTTAAAACTTTTATGGGAGATATAACAGCTCCTACAATAAATCTGATAGTATTCCCAAACCCATCAAATGGATTGACAATTATCGAAGCTTATAATTTTACTGAAGTAGTGACTTCAATTTATGCTAATATTTCAACACCAAGTGGATTTATTTACCGAACACTGATTTATCAAGGTTCAAATAAATGGAATGCTACATTCACTGTAACAGATAATTGGATTTATGTTGTTCGGGTTAATGGTACTGATCTTGCCGGTAATGTAGGATATGCATCACAGTCGATTACTGGAGATGTGATTGGACCTAGTATTGTTATTGATGGCATTAGTCCTAATCCATCTAATGGTTTTACTACTATAAGTGTGTCTAACTCTACATCTGATATTAATGAGGATGGAATAAGAGCAAATGTAACTACTCCAAGTATGATTCTTTTGCATATTGAGTTAGTATATCAAGGTTCAAATCTGTGGACAGGTTCTTTTAATGTAACTGAGGATGGGATATATACAATTTATGTAAATGCTACTGATGTTTTGGGTGATAGCACTCATATTGGGCCTTCAATAATTTATGGAGATTTCTCAAATCCAATAATCACAATAAATAGTCCAGAAATAGGAGATCTTGGTGAAAGCCCCCCAAATTTTAACATAACAATAATAGATTATTCCATAGATAGTACATGGTATAAGATATATGACGGAAGTAAATGGTCTGAAATTACATTCTTTACAGGAACTACAGGTACTATAAACCAGACAATATGGGATTCATTAAATAATGGTGAACTTATCATTAGATTTTTCGCAAATGACACTTTTGGTAATACTGGATATTCTGATACAAGCTTTATTAAAGGAACTGAACCATCAGATGATGATACAGAGTTAAGAATATTAATTACAGGAGAACAACTCACAATAATATTTATAGTATTGGGTTTCATAACTATTGCTGGAGTCATAGTAGCATTAATCACTAATGAAAGAAAACAACAAATAAGATGATTTAACTAAAGATTTATCTTTTTTTTTATATATTTATAATTATAAGAATCAAGTCATAAATTTCTTTTAAGAAAAGTCCAATTTCTCTTTTTTAGGAATGAAAAAAAAGGTAAATAATGAAGGAATGATCCCTATCAGCAAAACATAAAATCCAGATATGTAAAATATATCTTGCCATAATAAGGGTCCGCCTAAAGTGCCAATTAGAATTAGAGAAATTCCTACATGAATAATTGTCTTTGAATTCGTCTTGAAAAAGAGTTTGAACCCCTTTTTTATATTGAAATCTTTTGTTAATCTAAAAAGTGATGCAAAGAAAGCGAAAAAGTATATTGAGATAACAGGATTTATCCAATATCCTATAGATAATAAAATCAGAATCGATATAAATAAATGAACAAAAAATATTGAAACTAATATTTCTATAATTTTTTTTATTTGAAAATTTGACCATATAGAGCAAAAAATTAAGGAAACCGCAATTCCTATAGCAGGTACTGAAGTACTAAAAATATAATAGGAAGGTACAATGTTTATAACTATTACAGGAAAAAACTCGGAGAGAAAATAGGTTAATGGTGGAATGAAAAGACCAAAAAGGCAAATGAAAGCTAAAAAGTAGAAAAATATAGTACTCGAGTAATTTATTAAAGTCTTGGTTTTTTTATTTCTGTCTATAATTAAATCCACTAAAGTGAGAATTATATAAAAACAAGATATAATAAGGAAGAGACCTGTGATTAAAACATAGACTATTATTTCTTTTCCTCTTATATAAGCATGAAGAGAAGCAAAGCCTCCACCTCTAACTATTAAAGTAGCAAAAATTATAGAGAAAAAGCAAGCAATAACAGTCAACTTCATAAAAATTTTCTTTTTAGGTTTCTCAAGGGATAAGAGATGAAAATAAGCAGTAATGAAAATCCAAGGAATCAATAGTGCCGTTTCTACTGAATCCCACCCCCAATAAATGTTACCCCAGATATCTTCCGTTCGAGCCCAATAAGCACCTAAACCTAACGCTAATGTGGAGATTAACCACTCACATCTTAGGGAAAAGTTAAAGAAATTTCTTTGATACGGATTCAGGGGCCTCTCATTTGGAGTAATAATTTCAGCAATCGTCACTGAAAAAGGTATAATCATAATAGCATATGAACAAAATGTGAAAAAAGGATGCCATAAGAGTAATTGTGATTGTAAAATTGATCTCATTCCATAACCATCAGGATAGAGAATCTTTTCTAATTGTATACTTTCAATTGATGAATCATAAACCTGAATTATTATACCCTCATTCAAGTTGCTAAATGTCATGAAAGGATCATGATAATTTAGAATTATAAGAAATATAATTAAAATTGAAAGAGAAAGAATAGAAGAGCGTATAAATACATGATCCTCTTTATCATGATTATTCAATCGATAAAAGAATATAAAGATTGAATTCAACAACATCCAACTCATGATTGATCCAGCACCTCCAGTCCAAATCGCAAATATTTTATAAAAAAGTGGAGTGTTTGAGGCACTGTATCTCCAAACATACAAAAACTCGTACAAATTATTTAAAAAACTGTATTCTAAAAGAACAAACAATAATGCCGTAAAGGTTAAGTTAAGATAAAAAAGTATGTAGAGATTACTCTTAAGTAGAATTAGAAAGAGAAAGTCTATTATACAGATACTTATTATGAGATATATCAGAAAATTGCCAAAATTTTTTATCAGGGTAATTTTTTGATTAATTTCTAAATTATCTAATAAAAATGGTAAAAGAAATGAAAGTAGGATTAATAATAATAAAAGACTTGAGATTTTAACTATTTTTTTTAATTGCAATAATATCACGAGACTTTAAATCTTAATTTTATTTTAAATCACTCTTGTTTCACTCTTAAAAAAACAATTACTATAGAGGGGAAAATCCCTAATAATAAGATAATAAATCCTAGAAGAAAGAAGATGTCAGTTATTATTAATTTACCAGTTAATGTTCCCATAAGAATTAAGGAGATTCCTAGATGGATTATTTTCTTTGAGTTAACTCTGAAGAAATGTTTTAAACCTTTTTGATCATTTAGATGGTTTACTATACTTATTATTGAAGCAAGTCCCGATACAAAATAAATTATGATTGCTACTAAAACATAATTTATTAAAACTCCTATTAATATACCAATTATAATACATCCTATAATTGCAATTGTAATTGATTTAATTTTATAATCATTATATAATGAACAATAGATTAGTGATATCGCTAAACCTAACGCTAATATAGTAGCTAAAACATTATAAAAATCTGCTCCAATATAAATTGGATCAATTGGTATAAAACGTGATAGAAAATAGGATAAAGGTGGGACAAATAATCCTAATATTAAAACAAAGGAAAGTGCGAATATAAAAAAATAACTAATATAATCTAAAAATAACCTAGTATTTTTATAATCTTCAAATACATGAGAAAGAACCTTATCAAGGATATATATTGTGATTATGAGTAAAATTGCACCAGTTAGTAATACCCAAAACAATAATTCTTGTGGCCCTACAAATGTATGAAGAGAATTTACTCCACCCCCACGAGATATTAGTGTAGAGAAAACTACAGATAAGAAGATTAAGATAGTGTTGAATTTATATATTTTGGAATTTAATTTCCTGAATGAAAAGGAATGAAAGTATGCGGTACAGTAAAGCCAAGGAAGTAATGAAACAGTTTCTACGGGATCCCAGCCCCAATATCTTCCCCAACTAAGAGTTACGCTAGCCCAATATGCACCGAATGCAATACTTAAAGTCATAACTAACCATCCAAATTTTAACGCAAAATCTAAAAAAGCTTTTTGGTAGGGACTGGATAACTCATATTTAGGAGGTTCTTCAAGTTTTAGTTTGATCATAATTTTTCTTCTTATCAACAAAATCGATTCAGAGATTATTATTGAAAAAGGAATTAAAAAAATTGCATAAGCGACAAACGTAAAAAATGGATGCCAAATCATGAAAGGTGATAATAAAACAGGATTTAAACCACTTCCCTCAGGCAAAATATACGGTTCCTCTACACGAAAGGGCATTTGAAAGAATAGAATTAGCAAAAATATAATCAAAATAATCAAACCTATACTACATGATAAAATGTATACGGGGTCATATTTCTTTTCAATCTCACTCACTTGGGTTTTAATTCGATAGAAGAATAAAACAATAGAATTAAAAACCATCCAGGTCATTATAGAACCTGACTGACCTGCCCAGATAGCAACAATTTTATAGACTAATGGTTGAGAGATATTACTATTACTCCAAACATATACAATATCAAAATAATCATTTATAAAACAGTATATCATTAATAAAAAAAGAATAATAGAGAGAGTCATGTTTAAAAATGGTAATAGAAATAAACTTTTTTTACTAGTCAGTAGGTTAATGAGATCTATTACAGTAATAATTATAATAGAAATAATCAGTGAATTTCCAAACAACGCGATAATATCAATTTTAACATCCCATTCTAGTAAATTAAGGAGCTGTAGAAATATGAAGAATATAGCAATTAATGTGAAAATGAAGTAAAGTACAAAATATTTATAATTTTTAGGAGATTTAATTTTTTCCATTAATGATATAACCAAAATACATGTTAAATCTAAGAAAATTCTTAGTTTAAATGTATAAAATTATTATTTTTGTTTTAATAATTTTTCTAAAAAAAAATGATTTATGAAATATACAAATTAGCTAGTTTTGGATTGTTCCTATAGGTAAAAATTCTCAAAGAAAAAAAATTTTTAAATTTGATTATATAATCTAAATTAATTAAATTTTTGAGAAAATTTTTTTTCTTCAATCTAAAAAAGGAATCAAAAAAGCAATGAAGAAATCAACATTAGTAATAAAATATTTGACTTTAATAGTTATCCTTTTTATACCAATTGTTTATATAACTTCATTCAATGCAGGTTCTATTGAGACCTTTCCGGGATTAGGCCATGATTATATGGGATGTCATGATGATACCATATCGCTATCTATAGATGGTACTGTGGATTTAACCCTTAAAGAGGATGAAGATATTATTGGTGGTACTACGTTTGAAGTGATAGCCACAATTGTAGGTTTTTCTGAAGCTGCAGGGGAACTTGTAGTTTTAGGTTTCTCTTCTGCCAGGGGTCACAACGAATATTTTGAATTTGATCCTGGTTACAATGGTGCTGTTTCCGTAGATTCATCTGGAAATGCTGCAGCAGAAGAATTTTCTGTAACAGCTCCGACTAGTGGAGGAGTATTTACAATTACGATAGATGCTTTAAGCGGTGGAGATGGATATGAAACTCTAAACTGGACATATGGTTCATTAGAAATTACTGTAATTGCCTCATCTGGTGGGGGAATAGATGTTGTTACAGCGACTATAGTAGGAGTAATAGCTAGCGTTGGAACTTTAATTATAGTGAGCGCATTAACAGTAAAGTACATTGTTACCAGAAGACGCTTTATTCAAGAAGTATAATTTTTAGAATATTCTTTTTTCGTTTTTTTTTTTCTCAAAATAATCTGAAAGGTCATATTTTGTCTTATATAAAGAAAGTTTTAAATTTTCAATTTATTAGATATTTTAATAAAATATCATAAAAGAATTAAGAATTCATAAATCATTAAACTAGGTAAGTTTGTTCTGAAAAGTAAGAAAATTTTAGGATTAATTATAGTTCTAGCTTCAATTATTGGGTTAATTATTATACTGGCTTTTAATACTCGTCCTTTTTTGACTGTATCACAAGTTGTAAATAATGCTCAACTTTATGATAATCAAGAAATTCAGGTTAGTGGTATTGTTGAAGAATTGATCGGAAACGAATTCTATATTGCTGAAGGAAGTGATAGAATTAGGGTTATACCAGATAATATTATAATCCCAAATGATGTATATAATGGATCTGAAGTAGTAGTTCAAGGAGAATTTAATGCTTCTAATATTTCAATGAAAGTATATGAAATTCTTACTTATTGTTGTGATAGATCTACAGGTGTTTAAGAATTAGTAATAATTTCAATTGACATTTTGATGTTTAATGATACATATAAAAATTAAAAATTGAAATAAAGATCAATTTTTTTTAGCTTTATTTAATTGATTTTTTAATTTCTCAAATCTACCCATGGAATCACAATTCATCAGTATTAAAAAATAATTAAATGATAGAGTATTTCAAGATATAACAAATAAATACTTTAGAAGAAGATGGATAAAACAAGAAAGAGATTAAAACAAGGTTTGGTTCAAGTATATTTTGGACGAGGAAAAGGAAAAACCACTGCAGCAATAGGACAAGGCGTACGTGCTACAGGACACGGTTTTAAAGTATATATGGTTCAATTCATGAAAGGAAATTATAAATATGGTGAAATTGAAGCTATCAGAAATATACCTAATTTTGAATTACAACAATTTGGTAGTCCAGATCTAATCGTTGAACCGAGAGAATTTGATAAAAACGAAGGAAAAAAAGCTCTTGCCTTCGCTGAAGAGATAGTCATGGGTGATGAATATGATATTGTCATACTTGATGAAATTGGAGTTGCTATATCAATGAATGTAATACCTGTTGAACCAGTTTTAGATCTTATAAAAAAGAAACCAAAATTTGTAGAGTTAATATTGACAGGAGGGCCAAAAATGCATCCTAAGATAAAAGAATTAGCTGATTTAGTAACTGAAATGAGAATGATAAAACATTACTATTCCTCTCAAGGAATTACTGCTCGTTATGGAATAGAGTATTAAGCATTTAGTTTGAAAAAAATCATATTATTTTGAGCAGTAGGAAACCCAATTCAAAAAACTAATATGATTAGTACTATTATCTCCTAGCACTTTAATAGTGTCTTATATAAAAAAATCATCAATACTAAATTATAGCTTTAAAATGAAAAATCAAAGTGCTGGGATATCAAAACAAATAATTGGTGTATGTGGGCTAATCTGTAGCAATTGTAAGATCTATAGCGCTCCAAATAATCCAATAATTGCTGGGAGGTTAGTAGAACATTTTCAGGGCATGTGGGAAAATGTTAAGGCTGAAGATTTTCATTGTGGAACCTGTAGGGGTGACTTAAGTGAAAACTGGAGTCCAGATTGTTGGATCCGAAAATGTTGTATAAGTGAGAAAAGGTTAAAGTATTGTTCTGAATGTTCTGACTTTCCCTGTTCAAAACTTAAGGATTGGACTAAAGAAAACAAGGGATATGAAGAAGCATTAGAAAGACTTAAAAAAATGAATAAAAATATCGTTTCTTAAAGAGAATCGGTTTAGAAAAAGGGTATATATATGGAACAAAATCAAAATTTTGACAAAATGAAGCGTAGAAATTTATGGGTGATATTTTTTATCAATTTATTTCATGGATTGGGTGCTGGCATGTTTAATGTGGTATATCAACCATATATTTATGACCTCACAAGTTCTATATTGATTACTGGAATATTAATTACTATTGGTGGGATCGTACAATTTCTACCAATGCCATTTGTAGGTAAACTGTCAGATCGCTACGGACGCAAGAAATTAATGCTAACTAGTATCCCATTTTATGTTATAGGATTGATTTCTCTAATTTATTCAAATCCAAACGCATTAATACTACTTGTTATAGGAATAATATTTTATTTTCTAGGAGCTGTCATGAATAATATAAATATTTTAATTTTTGCTTCCGAAAACACAGAAACATCAAAGGGATTGATGTATGGTTTGATAATGTTTTCTTTTTTTGCTGGGACTATCGGTGGATCAACTTTTGTATTATTTGGAACGGCTTTTGATACCAGATTTTTCTTTATTTTATTTATAATAATCCTAATAGTTGAATGGGTAATAAATTTAGTTTTCATTTCAGAGAAATTCCGATCTATTAAGAATCCCAAAACAGTTTCATTAGAGACTATTGATCCATATGAGAGTATTTGGAAAAAAATTTTCAAAACTCCTAAGAGTAAATCGGTGTTAATATTTTTTACTTTAGATCTTTTCATATATAGCATTGGGTTGTCAATTTATAGGGGGGGGTTAAGAGGTTTTTATAATATTTCACGAGAAGAAATTGCTTTGATTACTTTAGTATTCAATATATCAAATATGGTTTTTCAAATTCCTTTTGGCCATATCGCAGATAAGATCGGAAAAAAGAAATCTCTTATATTAAGTCAGTTTTTTGGTTTATCCTTCTTTTTCATCAATATTTTAGCATTCTTTGTTTGGTGGGGAGGATTTACAGCATTTTTATTACCTGCCTTAGTGATAAGTCACATTCCCTTTGCTATGAGTGTTTGCACTTTTATTCCTTCAGAACAAATAGCTTTAACCGATTTGGATGAAACTAATAAAGCACAATCATATGGGATTGTAGGTTTTATAAGAGGCATAGGATTTATTCCCACTGGATACATTGGTGGATTTCTTGTAGATAATGTTCATTATATTGCACCACTAATTATCTCATTCGTAGGCATTTTTTTTGAGACATGGTATCTTTACAAGTACTTTCATGATTAAGTAGTAATTTTTTAAAATAATAACTAATTTAATTTTTCGATAATTCAATACTATAATCTCAAAAATAATATATATCAAAAATTAACTAATGGTGAAATTATGGGAAAATTAGCTCGAAAAGTTGCTATTATTGGTGCTGGTATGAGCAAATTTGGTAGAAATTTTCCTCTCAAACGCAATCCAGACATGTGGGTTGATGCTTGGATCGATGCAGTTAATCGAGTAGATAACGGTATTGAACCAAAAGATGTCGATGCGTGTTATGTAGGAAATTACTCATCAGACTTATTTAATCATCAGGGACATTTAGGACCTCAAATGGCAAATTTGGTTGGATTATCCCCAAAACCAGCTGCAAGATTTGAGGGTGCTTGTGCTAGTAGTGGTGTTGCGTTTCGACAAGGAATACTGGCTATTGCTTCAGGGGTACATGATATTGTAGCA
>CP070831.1:3307091-3312504 GCA_020344955.1 Promethearchaeota archaeon
ATAAGTTTTTCTATGAGTCAATATACATTTATTTCAATTCTATCGTCATTGATTGTATCTTTAAAGATGGAGGAAATTTCTCTTTTTCTACTATCATCTATTGAATAAACAAAATATTCTGCTGGGATTCTCGCAGTTGAATATATTTGCACAATATCTGGTTTTATTTTTTTTAAAGCTTCTGCTAAATTGAAAATGTTTGTACTGTTATTATTTGAAATAAAATCTTCTCTATAAGAATTAAAAATTAAACATTGAATAGCTAATTTATGATGTTTGGACATTTGCTTTTTCAATTTTATCAATGACTCAATTATCATTTCAATCTTAGGAGTATCAAGATGAGGGCGATTTGTTCTCTTAAAATCAACATTATTGGCTGCGTCTAATTTTGCTAAAACTAACTCAAATTGTTTCACTCGATCTCTGATTTTATCAATATGTAGTGTACTAGAATTGGTAAATAATGTAAGCAGTGGCTTTCTATTAATCCATTTCAATTCATTCCTTACATCTTTAGCAATATTAAGGAATTCTAATAAGTTTTCGTTTAGTGTCGGTTCACCATTATAACCAAAAGTAATTGAATCCAAATGTGGAACATAATTCAAAATCGAGCTTAACTCTTTCTTAAAATTGGTGGATGGTGGTAATTTTATTTTAAAATTAGGAGATACTAAATTTTCTCTATGAGTTAATCCAATTTCACAATAAACACAATTATATGTACATAATTTATAATTTGCTAAAACATTAACACCTAAGGAAAGCCCTAATCGCCTTGATTGGAAAGGACCATAAGTGTACTCTCTTGGCATATGATAGATAAATCATAAATTATTATTAATAAAATTCTCAATAGCTTGATTTACTTGATAAGGTTTTTCTAGCATAACGCCATGACCCGCTTTATCTATTATTTGAAGTTCTGAATTTTTAATTTTTTCATCAAAAAATTGTGAATACTTTACAGGTGTGAGTTGATCATACTTTCCACATATTATTAAACAAGGAACATCAATTGTATTTGTCTTATCTAATGTATCAAAAGCATCACAAATTTTAAAATCTCTATATGTTACCTCCGGATCTATTTGAGATATCTCTAAAATAGCGTTCTCAACAATATCTCTGGATGTTTTCCTATAAAATAACTCCGCCTTCAAATTTTTTAAATAGACTTGGTAATTAGGTTTTATAGAATCAAAGATAACATGACTTACCCTCATTCTACCTCCTGTGGCACATAAAATAAGTGCAGAGACATCATTTTGGTATCTAAAGTAATATTCTTGTATAACAACACCCCCTAAAGAGTGACCTCCTAATACTAATTTTTCAGGTTTTAGTGAATCAACAAGTTTCTTAACAACATCAACATATAAGTTTAGAGATAATTCTGAAAAATTACTAGATTTATTATGCGAAGGTAAATCAAGTGCGATTATATTATAATCAATATTTAAGTAAAATTGATTCTCCCAGACATTTGAATTACCTCCTGACCCATGTACAAGAATGAGTATTTTTTTCGAATTATTATCCTTAATCTGATAAAAAATTTGTTTTCCAGAATATTCAAAGTATGGAATTACATTACACCATTATTATTAATATACTATATTGAGTAAAAAAAGATTATAATTTAGTTTTATTAAAAATTAAAACTCAAATTTTAGTAGCATATTCAATTAATTACTAAGAAAATTCCCTTTAACCTTGAAGTTCAATGTCTCTATGTTGCATTTCTAAAAGTCGCTTATATTTCCCATTTAAAGCAATCAATCGATCATGATCTCCTTGCTCTATTATGCCTTTCTTTTCAGCATTTAAAACAATGATAAAGTCAGCATTTTTAATTGTTGAAAGGCGATGAGCAATGATAATTGTTGTACGCCCTTCGCGTGCTTTATTCAAAGCGTCCTGTATTAATGTTTCAGTATAAGGATCAACTGAAGAGGTTGCTTCATCCAAAATAAGAATTTTTGGATCTGTTATTAAAGCACGGGCAAAAGCAATTAATTGTCTTTGTCCAATTGAAATATTACTACCATTTTCTTTTAATCTAGTATCATATTTTTTATGTAGAGCATCGATAAAATTATGAAGTCCAAGAAATTTTGATACTTGAATCATTTTCTCTTCAAGTTCAGGAGTGTAATTATCAAACGCATATAGAAGATTTTCACGAATTGTCCCTGAAAATAGATAAGCATCTTGAGGGACAATCCCAATTAAATCTCTCAAATCCTTTTTTCTTACTTTACGGATATCAACTCCATCAATAAGTATACTTCCTTCAATAAGATCATAGAAACGGGCAATTAATTTAATTAAAGTTGTTTTACCTGCTCCTGTTTCACCAACTATTGCTAAGGTTGTGCCTGGAGAAATTTTTAAGGACATGTCTTTTACTACAAAACCTTTTGATTTTTTATATTGGATAAGAATTTTTTGCTCTTTGATGGCATCTTTAACTATTTTTGGAAGATTATTATTGATCTCAGGAGGAATTGATGTATTCGCAAGAATATTTAAAATATCCTCAGGTGATGATTTTCCCATGTCCCCACTAATCATACCACCTCCCTCTCCTCCCATTGCACTGCTCTGCTGTAAACCAGCTTTTGACTGAAGAGATCTTTCTAAAATTTTTGCTAATTTGAGTATATTTTCTGTAGGGATAGTATTTGAAATTTTGGTTTGCTTCATAGATGCAATATCCTTATATTCTTCTTTTTTAACATTATTATTGAATGAGTATCCAAAACTTATATTATTAAAATTTATTGCGCCATCAATCTGTTGAAATAATTCAGGGATAACTGGATCAGGGATTTCAACTTTTTCTTCTAATAAAGAATAGATTCGATCACTCGCAGCCATTGCAGATTCTATAATCTGTTGAATTTGCATAAGCGACATAAAAGGGCGAAAAAATTGGCCCAAAATTGTGATAAAGGCACTAAGAACTCCTACAGTTACAGTAAATCCAAAAATAGTGACATTTCCCAACACTACTACTCCTCCTGCTAGTAAAATACAAGCAGTAAGAACAGTAGTTGTGAGAGTAATTATTGGAAATATCGTCGCCATATATTTCCGTATTTTAACCATTACTTTATAATTAGCAATATTAGCTTGATCAAATTCAAATGATGCTCGTTTTTCTTGACCGTATGCTTGAACTACTTTTGCACCCTCAATATTCTCTTGTATTGAAGATGTTACCTTTCCTATTGTCTTTCTTGACTGTTTAAATAGCCTTATAGCAACTTTTTTAAAAAAATGCGTTATAATAAAAAATAATGGGAAGATAATCAAACTTAATAGAGCTAAAAAGGGATTAAGTAAGAATATAAAAATCACAGTTAATCCAATTGATACTGCACTGGTTAATATTTGTACAAATTGACCTCCTACTAATTGGTTGAGGAGTGTAACATCATTAGTCATAATAGAAATCACCTCTCCAGATGAACGTTGATCATAGTAACTTAAGGACATATTTTGTAATTTTTCAAAAAGATCATTTCTAATTTGAAATGTTACTTTTTGAGAAATCTTTCCCATCCCATACTGAGCTAAATAATTAGTAAACGCCATTAAAATAATTAATGAAAGATAAATTGAACTTAATAGAATGATATAATAAGCATCTTTCATAACAATACCTCTATCGATGATATTAGCAGACAAAATAGGACTTATAGAAGTAATAATTGTCCCAATTAAAAGAAAGATAAAATAAATAAAGAATTTTAATCGTAATGGCTTTAGATATGTTAGTAACCAGTTCCATAATACTTTTCTTGGATGATCGAGTGGTGATTTATCCCCTTCTAACATAAATCGATGGCGAGTACTCGCACTAGGTTTTATAATCTCTTTTTCTTCTTGTTCATAATCATCTTTATGTTCATTTTTACTAATCTATATCAGCTCCTAGTTATATTTCTTCTCCTATTTTGATCTTCGATTTTTGTTTTTGATATAAAGTTTCATAGATTTGTTTATATAAAACATTTGACTCTATTAATTCATCGTGTGATCCATAACCTACAACCCTACCTCTATCTAGAATCAAAATACAGTCGGCTCCTCTAATTGTTGAAATTCTTTGAGTAATAATAATAGAAGTTATACCTTTCATTATTTTTGCTAAGGCTTGTTGTATATTGTATTCGGTCTCCACATCTACTGAACTTGTACTATCATCAAGAATTAAAATTTTAGGTTTAATTAAGAGAGCTCTTGCGATGGATAAGCGTTGTTTTTGTCCACCTGATAAGCGTGTTCCTCTTTCTCCTACAATTGAATCATATCCTTTTGGCAATTGAACAATAAACTCATGTAAATCGGCAATTTTTGCGGCTTCAATTATTTCATCTTTTTTTGCAACTTTTTTCCCATATGCTATGTTTTCTGCAATGGTTTTATTGAAAAGAAAGGTTTCTTGCGAGACAATGCCAATATGTTTACGTAAATCCTTTATTAAATATGTTTTTATGTCTTTTTGGTCAATTCTAATAGCTCCTTCATTTACTTCATAAAATCTAGGGATTAAGTTAATGATTGTAGATTTTCCTGATCCTGTCGTACCCAAAATTGCCAATTTCTTCCCAGCAGGAATAGAAAATGATACATCCTTTAAAATTCGATGATCAGAAGTATACCCAAATGAAACATTATCAAAATCAATATCTCCTTTTATAGTCGGAACATGAATAGCATCTTGAATATCTTTTATATCGGGATTAGATTCTAATATCTCTCTTACACGAGTGAGTGCTGCATCTGCTTGTATATAAGCTAACATAATTTGACCCAAAGCCATTAATGGAAATCCAAGAGCAGCAACATAAGAGATTAAAATAATAATCGTGTCTAAATCGATTGTTCCATTAACAAACCTAATGCCTCCAATGAATAATGTAAAAATTGTCATAATCGCTATGATTATATAAATAGAAGGCATATAATATGAATTATATTTTACAGAATCGACACTAGCATGATAAAATCTTTCATTATTTCTTTTAAATTTCTGAAGCTCTTTATTTTGAGTACTAAATATTCGTACAACTTGAGCACCAACAATATTTTCCCTTATTGAGGTAGTTAAGTCACCGAAAGATTCTCTTGTTTCCAAGAAGATTGGTTTTAATTTCTTGGCAATGTAATATGATAATAAAAGTGATATTACAATAACAATTACCAGGAGGAGGGATAAATCAAAACTGAAGGCAAAAAAACCAAAAATTACTCCACTGATCTGTAAAATTGATTGTAAACCTAAAACTAAGCCCATACCAAAAATTTGCTGAGTTTCTTCGATATCACTTGTTGCTCGAGAAATTAATTGACCTGTTTCTGTCTTATCGAAGTATGAAAATGATTGACGATAGATCGC
>CP070831.1:3312604-3316216 GCA_020344955.1 Promethearchaeota archaeon
CTTAAAAACTTCGCAAGCCAATATGGCAGTATAATAGCTTTTTTTGCATCAATCATAACAATCTCATATTATTTGTTCCTTTTTAGTGGCGGTAATCCTGCTGCGTTAGCATTTCCAATAATAATTTTAATATTGGTCTTAACATTCTATTTTTTGAGAAAAGGAAAAGAGGAGAAGATTAAGTAGTTTTCATTTTTCTATAATCAATACACTTAATCATAGTCCATAAGGAAATAGACTTGATTGTCAAGTTTTTTAAGATATCCAAGAAAACATGCTTGATTGAAGTGAATGCTAAACTTTCTATCAATAATATTCTCATCACAAGCAAGTTTTTGAAATTTACTGTAATCTAATGACCCATTGATACCATATGTTTTAATAATATTAATCAAAGTTTTTACATGTTGATTCAAATAAATCTTTTGTTTATTTTTTTGCTTAATCTTTTTAGATTTTAGTTTGGTTATTTTTTCTCTAAGTATTGATTCATCAAATCTCATTAAATCAGAATAAAATGTTACCCCATAGTTTTTAAGATTTTTATATTCTTCACTCTCGCTGAAAGTGTCTAATTGAGTAATAATCTCCTCAATTGATCTAGTAGCTAGGTGTTTTTCTTCTAATTCCTTTCTTTTTCTATAATTTTTTATAATATCTGATTGTTGATATTGTTTATTTTGGGAATCAAATTCAATTGGTTTGCGTTTTAGATCTGAAATTAAATTTACTTGATTCGGATTAGAAAGAACTGTATTCATAGAATACTCCTTTCTACGAGCTACAATATGAAATGGAATATCAACAGTATCTTCAGTGACAAGTATATAACATCTGCCTGAGGAATATCTACCAGTTCTTCCTCTTCTTTGTATCAATCTAATTTCTGAAGGAACAGGTTCAAAAAAAATAATGGCGTCAACATTAGGAATATCTAGCCCTTCTTCAGCAACACTAGTTGCAATTAAAATATTTATCATACCTTCTCTAAACTGATCCAAAATTTCTATCTGTAATTGCTGTGGAAATCCAAGATCATCCGTTTTGGTTGTTTGACCTATAAATTTTTCAATTCTTAATTCTTCATTAAATTCGGTTTTTAATTTATTCTTGAGAAATTCTGCCATCTCTCGAAATTGTGTGAAAATAATTATTTTTTTATTATTGAATTCTTTAATTTCCTCCTTAATTATTAATGATACTTTTTTTAATTTAGGATGAGAAAGATTATTGTACTCCTCACTTTCAATTACAGAAACTATATGAGTAAAATGTTCTGAATGCGTAATTCTTTTGGCTGATAAAATATCTTTGCTTGCTTTATAACTAAGTTTATCTAAAAAGGATTTAAAAAGAGAAATATCTTGAGTTTCTAATAAATCTTTAGCATGAAGAATTGATATACAACTTGAACAATAAGAGTATACAGTCGCTATATCAAGTTCTTTTTCTTTTACAATATCTATGATTCTGGGAGCGTGATAGTACAAATTCTCATAATATTCATCTTCAGATAATTCTAATCCATCTCCTCTTTCATATTGTATAGATAATGTTAAATCCCGCGCAATTCCTAAGAAGTCTAATTTGGAATAGTACGGTTTATTCGGAGGGATAAGTTTATTCTTAACGAACCACTTCAGAAAATTCTCAAATAAATTATACCAAATAGCACTTAATTCTCTTAATTTGATAGGCAAATCAATTAAATTAATAAAGGTATCAATGTCATGAATATATTCTTTGACATCTTTATCTTCATATTTTTTAAAAACTATATTTTCAATATATAAATTATCGCAAATTTGCTGAATACGTTCATAATTCTTTCCTGGTGATGCTGTTAAACCTAAAATTAAGGGATCAGTGCAATTATTAATATATTCTTCTGAAATAAAGTTATATGCGTAATTCCCTTTGGTTTTGTGAGCTTCATCGAAGATCACTAATGAAACGTGTGATAAATCGTATCTACCTCTCATTATATCATTCTTTATCACTTGAGGTGTTGAAATTATAATTTTCGAACTATGATATAATGATATTCTCTTCTCTGGAGGAATTTTACCTGTAAATAAGGTAATTTCATTTTCATCAAGATCAAGAAATTTTTTACATGAAGCCTTATGCTGAGAAACTAATGGTCGCGTAGGGGCGAGGATAATAATCTTTGCATTTGAATAATCTTTCAATCGATTAGCTATTAATAAAATACCAATTATAGTTTTACCTAAACCGGTTGGTAAAACCACTAATGAATTCTTAAATTTACAACTATTTACAATGTTTTTTTGATAATTCCTGTTAAATATTTGATTTCTTTTTAAGAAGGGTCCATTTAAATATAATTTCGGTTCATTTTTCATATTTAAAATTACTGAAGATTATTCACTTTTAAAAATAACATCGCTATAAGATTTTTATAATATTAAAATGGTATCTACCTAATTGAAGCTAATTATTAATTTAAAAATAAATTAATAAAATCCTTGGTATTATGAGATTGAGTTGTTCTAACTAGTAACTGTAGGAAAAAATAATATGCACTTTTTTGTTTCTTGTCGTTTTATTAACTTCTTTTCTTCTAACATTTTCAAAGTTAAAACAATCCATCCTCGAGCAACTTGAAGCAAAAACCTACTATTGTTAGGATAAATGGATTTAATAATGTTCTTTGGAGATATTCCATTTTCCCGATTATTATAAATTATATTCAATACTTGTTTTTCTCGCTCTTTTCTATGCGACAATATTTCTGCAATTCTATCTTTGGGATTTTCAATCGGACTTCCATGAGCTGCGAGAATTAGTTTAAGATTAGGCAAATTCTGAATTGTTTTAATTGATTTAATATATTCTTCTACGCTACAATTTGGAGGTCCAAGCCAAGTGGTAATAGTTCTTAGAATATTATCACCTGAAAATAATATTCCTTTATCTTCATTATAAAGAGATATATGGTCAATGGCATGCCCTGGTGAAGGAAAAATCTTCCATATCTCACCATTTATTGAAATCTCTGTGTTACTATCTATTATATCATCTGGGTCTTCTATGTAAGATACACCAAAGATACGTCGATAAAAAATTCTTGAACCAATGTTTTTTAACCCGTTTATAATTTTACGTGCGTAGTTTTTCCTCATTCTCATATAATCTTCATAAGCATCAGTTTCAAAACTTTTGTTAAAACTCTTTTTAGTTTTTATAATCTCTGCGCTTTTTTTTGTTAAAGTTATTTTTATTCCTAAAGTCTTCCGTATTCTTTTTAAACCGCTAAAATGATCAGGATGGCAATGAGAAACAATAATTCGATTAATTGTGAAATCTCTATTTTGCTCTTCGTAATTGGATTGTATTTTCTTAATTTCACTGACTAAATGTTTTACAGCTCTTTTTGTTCCATAGCCTGCATCATAAATTATTCCATCAGAACCAGCTAATACATAAATATTTTCCGGTGGTTTGATTGCTCCTAAAGTACCTTTTTCCTTTATTAAAAAAATACCAGGATAAACTTCTTTCATTCAATTTCTATAAATTTTCAAAATATTTATTATTTAGTCTTGTAAAGATTATAATTATGCCATTTGCAATAGTATTAACTTTTGA
>CP070831.1:3316316-3319434 GCA_020344955.1 Promethearchaeota archaeon
CTCCATGACAATTCATATCCAAAATAAAATACACTCTGCACAGCTTCAGTTAACAGTGCGGTTCCAGTTGCAATTGCGATACTACCTGTAATTATATATGCTGTTAACGTTCCAAGCAACAATGTAAGTGCTCGATAAATCAAACTTTTAATTAAACTTTCCTTCCATTCGATTTTATGTGATTTCATTTACATTTCACCTTCTAGTTATATTTTTAAATTGACATTAAACCTATGAGATATGCATTAAATTAGGTGAGTTAAATCCTTTAGGGTATTTCAAGTAGGACAGATATTTAATAAAATCTAAAATAATAATTTTATGAGCTACTATTTTAAAGGACATTTTACTGAATTATATCAATAGAATTATTTAAATATTAGCTTCGTTTAAATAGATTCGGTTCTACTTTTTTATTTTTATATTTCTATATTATCTATTTATATTTTAAGCTTGAAGAGTCTAAAAGAAATTAAAAACATGGAAAAGACTTAATAACCAATAAAGATGATTTATGAATGTTTATAATATTTATAAAAATTATATTAGATTAATTGAGTAACTTAATAACATGGAACACTAATTATATTGCCTTTTTGGAGATAATATAAAGATGAGTATTTATGCTGATGATGTCGTAAATTTTACTTCAGTTCTAAAAATTGCATTCAATTTCTTAACAGGCAGAGATTATTTACAGAAAAAGAAATCGAAGGAAAAAAAAACTCTAATTTCCGTAGCATCTGGATTTCCTGATTTGGTATTTGCTGCCGATTCGATTCCCGTTTTTCCTATTCGCATGGAAAAATTTAAACTTAACTTATATTTGCTTGCGTTAAATTCAGCAACAAGCCTGTTTGGTTGGAATCTAACAACGAAATTATTGGGTATTGCTCGACAAATAGATTTCCTTAAAATAGTAGACAATGTTTTGAATGATGTCATTAATTCAATTAATAATAAATATAATTTACTGCACGATTTAGCTATAAAAAAGAATGTATCTTCAGATTTTTGTTTTGGTATTAAATCTATCTATGGGATGTATGCTTCAGAAGCAAATATCTGTGATTGTAGTTTAAATTATACTATACGATGCAATAAATATAATCAATATCTCAAATCATTAAGAACAATGTTTCCAAATCAAATTTGGGTTGAAATCCCCCAAAATAATCAAGAAAATAACAAGAAAAACTTAGAGATTATGGCTTCCAATCTTCAAAAAGCAATTATAGAGCTAGAGAATATTACTGGAAATCTTGTGACCGATAATAGTCTTAATAAACAATTTCGAATTGGAAATCAAGTGAAAAGGTATTATAAATCTATTATTGATGAAATAAGCAAATCAAATTTTTATCCGTGCAACCCAGCCACCTTTGCCGAAATATTAGCCTTATTAACTATTTCTTTCCAAGATTATAACTCAAATGCACAGAGGTATCTAGAGAATATAAGCCAATTAGTAAAAGAAATGAGAGAACGTATAGAACGTGGTGTAGGATTAGACGTATCTAATATGCCCAGAATATTAGTATCTCCAATATTTAATGGTTGGGAACCAGAAACACAAGAAATTATATATGAATTAGGAGGGAGAGTAATTTATTCAGATTGGGATTTACTAGGATTGTTAGAAGAAATTCCAGTTTTAAAAGGATCTGATCCAATTGAAGAATATGCCCAATTCCTCTTAAATGCATCAAATAAAGGACTATTCTGTTTAGATAATTGTAAAACATTAAATAATTCTTATCATAAGTATATTAAAAAAACAAGAGTAGATGGTCTCATTATTAACCAGCTTACTGAGTGTCATATAAATTCTAAGTGCTATGAACTTTTGAAAAGTAAAATAAGGACTGAACTTAGAATCCCTTCAATTGGTATTAATTTTAAGAAGATTGGTGAGAATATTGAACAAATAAGATCTAAATTAGGTCCCTATATGGAGCTATTCATGTAACCAATAATTCAATTTATGTCCCAAAAAAGTCAGACGGCTTTGATAGATGTTGATCTTCTTTCTCTTTTTTTGCTTTATCATGTGGATCTACCCATTCAGGTTCACCACTTGCTGATTTAGCAGCTGCTCCTGCTGGAGGTTTTAACCCTTGTGGTTTCAGGCTGATATCCGCTGAGATTTGCTCTGGTTGTTGCCCTACAGCTACAGTTTGAGGTTGCATATATGTTATTGCTCCTGTTTTTAATACTTTTAATTCACTAAGAACTTTTTCCAGATTCATTGTTTGTACACTTTTATTCATCGTATCCATTATTTCTTTTAGAGATTTTGATGTTTCTCTCAACCCTTTTGGGTTAATTCCAGTAAGCAATGAATCCAAATTCGCACTTATACTATCATTTAGCTCTTTTAATGATTCTAATACAGTACTCCAGTGTTTATTCATTTGAGATTCAATGGCGCTTATCATCTTGATAGTCTCGTTCATAAAATTTACGTGTGCCTCATAACGTTCTTCGTCCTTTGCCCGTAAGTCTGATATCAGCATTATAAGTTTCCGTAATGCTTCTTTTTCCTCACTCATTTTTTACCAAAATATATATTATTTTTTCTATTATTATTATGATTATAAAGAAATTTATATATATTCCTTTAGTAAATAACCGAACCCATAATAAATCCATTATTCTATTTAAAAAAAAGTGAGTTAAATCTTAAAATGACAATCAAACATACAGAATGGATAACAAATCCAAGAATTCTTGAAATCAATACATGGCCTTGGCTAGGTTTTCTATCTGAAACTTTTAATAGTCCCATTACACTAAAAAATATTCCAAACAAGGTGTTTAAAAAAGATATTAGACATTTTGATGCTGTTTGGTTGATGGGGGTGTGGGAGAGAAGTCCTGCAAGTAAGAAAATAGCTCTTGAGCATCCAGATTTACTGAAAGAGTATCATAAAGCTTTATATGATTTTAGAGACGAAGATGTAGTAGGATCACCATACTCTATATATTATTATCATGTAGATAACCACATTGGTGGAGTTGATGGAATAAAAGAGGTTAGAAAAAGATTATCTGAACAAGACATTAGATTAATCTTAGATTATGTTCCTAATCATGTTTCGATTGATTCATTATGGAC
>CP070831.1:3319534-3325736 GCA_020344955.1 Promethearchaeota archaeon
AATTTATAATTAAAATAATTTTTAAAAGATCTCTTTCATCAAACTTATTCATTGCAATATATTTTTCAAAAGCTAAATAAAAAGCTATAAATTCTACAACAATTGTAGCAGTAAAGAATAATAAAAAGAATAATACTATATTGTTAATTATCTTAGGGATATCATTTGGTGTGGGGAAGAAGATTGGATTGGCTTTTACTATGGGAATTAAAAGGCATAGAAATACAAAACTCAATGCCAAAAAAATGACTTTCTTGAATTTCATTACAATAAGAAATTTAAGTTTACTTTATATTTTTTTCACTCACAAAAAAGATATAATCAAATAAAGAAGTATTTAAGAATTTTCTAATTCAAGTCTTTCCTCAATTTTCTTAATTGCGTTTGAGGCATAAATTCTTACAACTCTGTGAAAGTCATTAACTCGTTTAAGTAATGCATCTATTGCCTGCTCCCCACAATACATTACTAATAGTTTTATTAGACTAATTTTAATACAATGATGAACAATTTGAATATCTTTAGGTATCTACTAAAAAAAGATATAATTTACTAGAAGTGGGATAAATCCTAATAACATAGATATAATATTAGCAATAACTAACCCAAAGATTAGTTTTATTTTTGATTGTACGGTTTTAAAATACTCTTCATCCAAATTTCTATTAATATAATCAATCAATAATAAACCTTCTAGTAGGATCGCTAATACTTCAATTAAGATGATGAAATAATACAAAAAATTCGGAGCAATATACATAAATAGAACTCCAAAAATCTGTGCTATTGGATTTGTTAGTAAATTTATAATCGCAATTATTTTAAAGATATCTCTTACTTTAAATCTTCTCTCCTCAAGCGTCATATAAATTATAGGAAATTCTATGGCTAGGGTAAGAAGATATAAAAGTGGTATCAATGGCAAGAGTAAACCGCCATAATCTCTGGGTCCTAATAGGACAATATTTGCTTTGACATTAGGAATAAAAAAGCAGACTGAAATAATTAATATTAAGTAAATAGTTAAATTTTTGAATCTCATAAGATAATACTTTCCAAAATAGTTTTTTAATCTTTATGTTCAAAAAAGCAAAATGGTGGGTTTTCAAAGAATTTATGAATTTTCTAATTCAAGTCTTTCCTCAATTTTCTTAATTGCGTTTGAGGCATAAATTCTTACAACTCTGTGAAAGTCATTAACTCGTTTAATTAATGCATCTAACGCTTGCTCTCCACCATAGTTTTCTAATAATTTTATTAAACTAAGCTTTACTTTATGATTTTCATTTTCTTTTATTCGTAAATGATCAGTAAGAAAAGCCATATTTTTATTTAACGCTCTTGTTACATCCTGCTCATTATCTTTTACTCGATACCAATTTCTTTGAAAAATATTATATATGGCATCAGTAGCAACTTTCTTTAAAAGCCAATAAGCTTTATCATCTTCTATGATTTTGAGTAAATCTCCTAAAGATTCAATACTCCCTATCTTTCCTAATGCTATCGCTGTATTTTTTTTAACATCTAAGTTCCTTTCTTTTAATAAATCTATTAATGGTTTAACAGATTCAGCCTTTCCCATTTCACCTAAAATAAAAGCAATACTCTCTTTAATTGTATCATTATCTTTTGCCAAGGATGAATATAAATAGTCATAGCTATAATCCTTATTACTTAAATAAATTTTTTTTATCGCATCTAAAATATAAAGCTTCATGTCTAAATCTGTATATTCAAAGCTTATATCTTCGATATCTAGGATATCAATTAGCTCTGGAACTGCTGACAATTCTCCAATCTCCCCCAAAGCTTCAATAGCAGCTATTGCTACCTCATTGTAAATATTGTCTAAACTAGAAATTAATGAATCTACAGCATCATTAAGTTTTAATTTTCCACATAATATTATGGCATTTTTCTTTACAATAAAATCATCAAGTAATAATAAATTAAGAAGATCCTTCCTAACCTCCATTTCCAATAATTTCAGAATTGAGATGACCGAATCCATTAAACTGGGATCTTCTTCTTTTAAAATTTGGGTAACAACGCTAAGAATAATATCTTTATTTTTAATTAAGTTGGATAAAATTTCAGGATATTTTATTTTAATATAACTTCGGTCTTCAAAAGAAACATTTATACTAGAAATTTCATATCCAATTAGTTTGATTAATTCGGCTTTATGGTTGTTTGAAAATTTCTTATTTTTTAGTGAATCCAAAAGCAAATTGATGAGGATTCCGGGATTTAAACTTAATAATTGAATGAATACATATTCTTTAATTGATTTAAAATTGCTATCCAGTTCATTAATAAAAAGCCTAATCTCAGGTTCTTCAAATCGAGTCTTATTAATTGCTTTTAATGCAGCAATTCTAATATTGTAATCAATCGGTTTTTGTTCTAATATCCATTTTAAGGGTTTCAGAGCTTTTTCATGTTTTATCCTTCCCAAGGCCTTTGCTGCTTCACACTTGATCTCAATTTTATTATCAGATATCAAAAGATTTTCAAATGTTTCAAAACACTCATTTTTTAAAGACTTAGAAGTATTTCCAATTAACCCTAAATATTTTATTGCTTCTTTTCGTTTATTATTGTCTTTTTCTAATTCTATGATCTCAGTTAACATATCTGCTGAAGCTTTTAATCCAAATTCTTGGCTTCTCTGATATATTTCACGAGGGTTAATCTTAGTTTTTAGCATGAATTATGCCTGTATACTAACTTGTATAAAATAATACTTAATTTATGGTTTAATTATCAAAATAGATCATCAATTATAAAAATATTACTCAAAACAAACATAAATCCAGATATAAATTAATAAAAAAACCAAAATCACACAATTTCAATACTAATTTAACAAAATGTTATCAATTTCCTATATTATTAGGCAACATTTTTTTTAAAACATTAAATTTATTGAAAATGAGTTTTTTAATTCTAAAAAGTAAATCTTTCCTGACTTTTTTTATAAATATTCTATTTTCGTTGAAAACAAAAGGATTATACAATACAATCAAATTTATATTTGATTAAATCAATTAAGATTAATCAAGTTAGAAAAATGAAATTAATATGACAGTACGTGAATCAATAAATAAATTTAGAGCAAAATTGTATAATTTTGCAACAGATTTTAATGTAGTGAAAATTAGTGCTATGTGTGTGATGATCGGATACATCCTATTGCTTATAATAGGAGTTACAGTAGCAACTTTCCTTGATCCTGATGGGTATACTATTTGGGATAACTGGATTTCCGATCTTGGCTCACTTGATCATACTCCCGCTCCATTTTTATATGATATTGCATGTATTGTAGCAGGATCTATGACTATTCCATTGACATTCTATATGGAAAAACTTCTTGCCCCATTGCCGAAAAGAAGGAAATTGAGAGAAGCACATTACTCTCGATTACGTTTTCGACTAAGTAGTTTTGCTTTCCTATTTAGTATTATTGGAAATTTTGCTTATATTGGGGTAGGAATCTTTAGTGCCGATAGAGACTATGAGTGGTTAGAGGTTTTAGGACAAGGACCACATGGGCTTATGTCATATTTAGCATTTGGGGGATTTACATTTGGTGCATTCTTTATGGGCTGGATTATAGTATTATACAATACTAAGATTCCAAAAATTCTTGGAATCTATGGTATACTTGGGCCATTAACTGTTACTATTTTGAATCTGATCAATGGCACTCCATTGTTAGAATGGATGCTTTTATTCTCAATACTAATCTGGATAATCCCTCTTTCACTCATAATCTTAATGAAATCAGAATTAAATCCTAGGTAAAAAATTAAAACTCTCTATTAATTTCTCTTTTTTTAAAGAAAATCTAAAGTTAATATTTATTACAGTATTAGATATATCGTTAATTGATATTTTTAATTTTGAACTTGTTGGGTTTAATTTAATATGAGTAAAAAAAATAGTGAAAAAATTGATGTTATTGCTGATGCAATTGAACAATCTATGAAAAAAGGACACATAAGCACATTGATATTATTGGCCTTGGAAAAAGAACCCTCTCATGGTTATAGTTTAATGCAGACTATCACAGATGATACATATGGAGTTTGGAATCCAACAGCTTCCTCATTATATCCACATCTTTCATCATTAACAGAAAAAGGGCTAATCCAGTTTAAGACAGAGATGGAGGGTAAAAGAGAGAAAAAAGTTTATGAAATTACTGAAAAAGGCAGAAAAACATTAAAAAAACTCCTTGAGAGGCAACAAAACATGCGGAAATCTCTACTTTCTATGATCATGTCTACAATTGGTCTTACAAATTTATCACTACCTAATGATTTCGAAGATCTATTTGGCCCGGATATAATTGATGATGCAAGTTTAATTGGAAAATCTAACGATGAGAAACTCAAGATTCTCATAAAAAGAAAGCTTGTTCTATCAAAGATAGTCAGTAAACTAGAAAATTTTGTTAATGAGATTGACCAAAGAATCAAAAGTTTAAAATTAAGTTAAGATAAAACCCCTTTTAACATAACTTCTGAAGGTTTTAAAACTTAACACTTCACATTACACATTTTATTAAGTGCATATATTAAAACAAGATATATTCAATATCGATATATTTAAATAAGAGAAGACTATTATATATATAGAAACTGGATATATCAGACTAAGACATATCCCAAAATAGAATATATTGTGATGAAGAATTTAGAATCTCAATTCTAAATCTTCTAAAATATGGAGGTCATAAGGCTTGAAAATATTATTAACAGGAGCTTTTGGTAATGTAGGATTGAGTACATTAAAAGAAATGCTTAATAGAAAGTATGAAATAAGAATATTTGATATTAAAAATAAAAGAAACAAAAGGCTAGCTAATAAATATAAAAAAGATGTTGAAATCGTTTGGGGCGATTTAAGGAGTTATAAAGACGTAGAAAAAGCTGTTTCTGATAGAGAAATAGTTATTCACGTTGCTGCTGTTATTCCTCCTCTTGCTGATAAGAAACCAAAATTTGCAGAATCTGTAAATGTTGGAGGAACTGAAAATATCATAAAAGCAATGGAGACCCAACTCAAAAAGCCAAAACTTATTTTTACTTCTTCAGTTGCTGTTTATGGAGATCGTCTTGAAAATCCTTTAATTACACTTGAAGATCCTTTAAACCCTAATTCAGATGATGAATATGCCAAACAAAAAATAAAATGTGAGGAACTAATCAAGAACTCAAGTTTGGATTGGGTGATCTTTCGGTTAACATATATCGTCTCTATAAATAAATTAAAAATGGATCCACTAATGTTCGAAATGCCTTTAAACACTTGTATTGAAATTTGTGATACTAAGGATGTTGGTCTTGCCCTTACTAACGCAGTGGAAAATAAAGAGATATGGGGGAGTATAATGCATATTGCGGGTGGAGAAAGATGTCGAATAACATTTCGAGAATATCTTAATGAGATGTTAGACATTTTTGGCATAGGTTTTGAACAATTACCTGAAGAAGCTTTCAGACAAAACCGGGGTTTTCATTGTGGATTTATGACAACCTATAAAAGTCAGGCACTTCTAAATTATCAAAGATATACTCTCGATGATTATTTTAATGCTGTAAGAAAAAAAGTCGCATTTTCACGATTTTTTATGACGGTGATCAGACCTTTTGCTCGAAAATATCTTTTAAATAAATCTCATTATTACAAAGAGTATTTAAATAATAATAATTCTGGTCTTATCAAACTTAATTAAGAAGTTTTTTTAATATTCCTCTTAATTTAATCATTATAATTCTTGTTTTCAAAAAAAATGATTTTCGATTTAGAAATATTCAAGAATGATCAAATATCTTACTTAATGTTAATGATCTCTAAAAAACTTTAATGTTAGATTATCAAAAAAGTAAATATTGACTTGAATCTATAATCAAAATCCTAAAAATTGCTTACATTGATAAACAGTAAGAAATAAAAATATTAAAAACGAATAAAATCTAAAAGATATAATATTAGTATACGATATTTATTTAAAATTCTACAAACTTGTAAAAAAAAATCGAGGTTGATGTGATAAGATAGATGAAAAATCAAATTCATCGGATTGGTTACTATGCATGTCAGTGAGGTATAAACATCCGAAGTAAAGTTGATTGTGATGAGCTCGTAGAATATGTGAAAAGTCTTGGGAATGAAATTATTATATCAA
>CP070831.1:3325836-3343605 GCA_020344955.1 Promethearchaeota archaeon
AACTGGAGAGTAAAGAAATTTCTGATACTGAGATTATTGATAAAAAAATAGAGATAATTAATAAGCAAATAGATCAGATTAACATTTTTTTAGAAATCCTCAGAGAAG
Organism: Promethearchaeota archaeon; assembly: GCA_020344955.1. Taxonomy (GTDB): domain Archaea; phylum Asgardarchaeota; class Lokiarchaeia; order Sigyniarchaeales; family SOKP01; genus Loki-b32. Next base: position 3,325,945 of record CP070831.1, read on the forward strand.
ATATAATTCAAGTTAAAATGTTATATTGAAATCCTGATCTATCATTCTACTTTTCTGGTATTATCTATTTTAACTTCCAAGAAAACTCAAAACTGCTTTCATAAATGCAGGTAAATCACTAGGTGTTCGTGAAGTAATGAGATTCTTATCTATTACAACAGGAGAATCTTCGAATATTACGCCTGCATTTATCATATCATCTTTAATCGCAAAATAACTAGTTGCTTTACGTCCACTTACTATTTTTGCAGAAATTAGAACCCATCCTGCATGACAAATAGCTGCAACCAATTTTCCTTCTTGGTTGATCTTAGCTACAAAATCTAATACTTCTTTTTCTCTTCTTAAATAATCAGGATTTTTAGTACCTCCTGGAATGATCACACCATCATAATCAGTAGGGTTAACTTCTCTTATCAATTTGTCAGGTTTAATAGGATACCCATGTTTTCCTATGATCTCTCTCCTATGCAAACTTATCAGTTCTGTTTCATAACCCGCCTCATTTAATCTAATACGCGGATAATGGAGTTCTAAATCTTCATATCCATCAGTAGCTAGAATTGCTATTTTCTTTACCATTTTTTAATCCCTCATTGACTTATTTTAATTCTAATATTTGTATAATTTCAAACTATGGTAATCTCCTTTTTTATTTTATAGGTTATAGAATATATGCTAAGTGTGTCCTAAGTCTTAATTAAAGTTTAAGAAGCCTACATACACAACTATGATAGTAATTATTATTAAAAGAAGATTTAAAGGAGTTGGTATTATCCGATTCGGTGTTTTTTTTTTATAGTTTTCATAAGCTTTACCAAATTTGGGAATTAATATTAATTTTTCTTCAATAATAGCGTGGATTTCTAAAATAACGAAAATTAAAACACATGTGATTAAAGAAGTAAGTGAATCTGATATAATTGATACCCCTAAGAAAATTATTGCCCATGCTGAATATATTGGATGTCTTACTAGTCTAAAAATTCCATAAGTAATTAATTCAGTGTTATTTTTATTCAATATTTTAGCTTTATATAGCTTTTGAGCTCTTTTAGCAAAATTTATACCAATTATTATAAATGCTATACCAAGTAAAAGAAAATAAATCCAATAATATTCAAAATAACTGTAGTTATTATAGAAATATATTTTCAAAAAACTCGTATTGAGGATGGGTATAGGGATAATCGACAAAGTCAATATTAATGGAAATACTTTGTAAAAAATTTTGAGTATTTTTCGTTCTTTATTCTTTACTTTTAGAAATAATAACCAGTAAAGGAATATGTTAAGGATAAAAACCGTTAGTAAAACAAGAGTTATTAATATCATTTTGTTATTAAATGTAAAATATTACTTATTTTAATTTTTTAAACTTTTTTATAAATTAAAACTAATTAAAATCAATTAAATTTATTTCTTAATTTAAAATTATTAAATAAAAGTAAAGGTATTTCAGATGGAAGAGGAAGAAGAAAATTTAAGCAAGGAAGAACAAGAGTTGTTCTATGAAGTTTTATTTAAAAGGATAATGGAAATAATGAGAAAACCAGAAATGGATTTAGATCCTTTTGGTGACATGATAAATAGATTGTCTATATTAGCAGGAATTTTTAGTTTCAGAGCAATGGTTTCTCTAATTCCCGAACTAGTAGCATTTGCTATAAGGTATGGAATGGAAGTAGAAAAAGCATATGAAGAAGAACAGACTAATTTAGAAGAAGATATACAAGGATTTGATGAAAACGGTCAAAAGAAACGGCTATCAAGAATTCAAAAAGATATTGATAAACTAAATATATATTTATAAAGATAAACTACTTTTGCTATTTTTTTTATTTTCTTTTATTATTAGATAAAAAAAGAGAAAAAAATAATATTGTAGATAATAAAAAAATTAATCATATTTGCTCTTAAATTCCTTTAACTTATTCATAACTTCATCATACAATGAACCAACAATAATTTTATCGCCATAATTTTTTAATTGTTTAGAATAAGCTAAAATTTGATGAAGAACAGGTCCAGGTGGTAATTCATCTCTTCGCCCTTCAAGTATATCTCCAAATGCTTGAGCAGTTGGAGCTCGATCTATAGCTTTATAAAATTCTATGAATAGATCATGTATCTTACCCGCTTGAGAGTCTTTTACATGAGCACTTGGTGTTTGTGTGTCTGCTTGAGGTGCAACGGATTGACTTGATGAATCTCCAGTACCTCTTCCTTCAACAATAACAACGGGTTCTGATCGAGGATAATCACCAGTACCAGAGCAATTATAGTTAATACTAACAGAAGCACCACCACTTATCTCAGTAACTCTTACATGTAATTCTGATAGATCACCTATTTGAACTACTTCATGAGTAGCACCTGCAGGTGGAGTGAATTCAGTTAAACTAAATCCTGTAGGAATGATATCTTTAACTAACACATTCTCTAATTCGACATCTCCTTTATTTTGAACTCTTACTCCAATGCTAAACTCTCCTTCACTAAGTCCAGGCTTAATACTTTTAAGGGTTTTTAATTTACGTTTCACATATCTAACTTTTAGTTCAGGTTCTTCCTCAGGAGTTCTAATATAAGATTTTCCTTCTACTGGACTATTAATCTCTATCCTTACTGGTGTTGCGTATTTTGTTTCAGTAGGGGGTCGTGGATTTCTTGCTAAAAGGGGATATGAAATTGCCATTTGCTTACTAGGAAGAAATTGATTTGATAGATTGAATAATTCAACAAATATGTGATGTTTATGAGAAAAATCTTGATCACTAGGATCTATCAATATTTTTTGTACAAATTCCTCTCTTGAACTAATGTCAATATCTCCTAATAGGATTTTTATATCTTTAACTAATGGGGGGATAAAATCAGGTGGAACTTCATCTGATAAGAATAACTTATTAATTGGAGATGATCCATCATTTAAGATATTATTTATAATTGTCATATCAGTATTAGCATATGCATCAACTTCAGGTGGATTTACAGCTTTATCAATTGTAGCACTCAATACTTTATAGATAGTAGATTCTTTTACAATTTCACCAATAACTCTTGGTATTACTACATACAATGGTGTAAATCCAATTTCAGAACTTAATTCAGGTACATCTTTGGCTTCGACTTGAAAATCAAAATCCCAAGATTCATCGGGATTCAGAACTCTATCCGGTGTTTGAGAAACTACAGTTTCTGCTCCGGTTGGAATTGTTTGAGATACTTTTACATCTTCGAGTTTTACTTGGAATCCAGATTCATTAATAAATTCAACATTACAATCCCACATCCCAGGTTGAGATCCTTCGTCCCTATCAATTCCACTCATCGAATCGGTAAGTCCCCTAATTTCGGGATTCATCATTGTTAATTTATAATTATTAATCACATAATTGATTGTCAAAACTCCAAGTTCCTGGGGATTTAATTCCTTTATATTAACTGTAAAGAAAATCTCAAGTTCAGCTGTACTCTGAGCTTCTAACGAAGTTAATTCCCAAGCAAGCATTCGTCTGCCATCTTCTTCTTTAAGAAGGGCTTCCCCATCACTAGGATTCCTCATTTCAATTTCTTGGATAAACTCCGGCATTTCTCTTTTCAATTTAATATCCAAAATAGGCAGGTTTAAAGGATTTGATAAAGTAAGTTTTAAACTACATTTATTATCCATTTTATAGAGAAACGCGTTATTTACTTTTCCAGAATCAGATTTATCTGTATCAAATCTTTCTTGAACTTTTAATGAAGAATCTTTTAAATCTTTGATTTCATACTCTTTAGTAAATTCCTGAGTAGGATTTAATGTTCCAATGGTGAGTTCTTTTGATTCAATGGATGTATTTACATTTTCTTTAACATTACATAATAAATTCCATAGTCTGCTTCTTTGTGTTGGATTTTTTACAATAAGAGTTCCATTACCTGTAATTTCTTTAAGATCTTGTGAGCCATCGAGAACAAGACGCTCACGATCGGTTATGTCAATAATTACTAAGTTTTCTGACATTCTCTAATCTTCTCATTTATGTATTGTTTAGATATAGAAAAAATTTTATTCAAAATTTGTTATCAAAATTTTACTAAATAATAAAATTATGTTAATTTAAAGTTATTTAATTCATTTCATATATATATATGAAATTTAAATCAGAATCAGACATGATAATTAAAAATTATAACTAACAAAATGAAAAATACTGTGGCTAATGACAAATTTTGGGAAGTTGTTAAAAATTTTAATTTTCTGATGAGAGCTGCAATTCAAGGACCTAACTGCTTAATTATTTGCAATGGTGATTGCTGTTCGATTAAAATCAATGTTCCTAAAATATTAGCTGAAGAATTTATTAGACAGGGCTATGCAGAAAAAAGTGATTTTGTTAGAGGAGACGTGTTTAGTTTTAAACTAGGATTTAATGAAAAAAATGGTAAATGCTTCCTATATGATGAAGAAGTAAATGGATGCAAAGTTCATGATTCCGGAATTAAGCCTCCACAATGTTGGATTTATCCAACAAATTTTACGAATCCAGAAAATAAAGAATTAAGTTGTAAACGTGCTAAAGGATGGAGAATAATTGATACAAATAAAGCAATAGAAGCAGAAAAACTACTTAAATATTACATTTTTCTTTGTCAACTTGAAGCAAAAAAAGAAGTTAAACTTCTTCAAAATCGATTAGCTAATATTTCAGCTGAATATGATTTAAAAAGTATGTTAAGAAATACTCCACCTAGTCAATTAGCTGGTTTTAAATATACTTGGGATAATTTAAAGACTTTATCTGCGCAAGGAATATCATTAAAAATGAAGCAATTTTGCTTGAAACTCAATAAAAATTGTGATATTGAATATTTAGAATGCAAGGCTATTTGTGATAAAGTAATTATAAGATTACTAAACTTTTTACAACAAAATATGATTTATTATGTACAAAAAAATGGTCCTGATTGTGAAGGAGAGTATCCCTTCATTAAATTATTTGAATATTCTAAAAATAATTTTTGACAAAGGAAACACATTTTTGTCGGTGTCTTCCTCATCGCTTTCTTGGAATTTTCTTATTTATGTTGTCTGCGTAACACATCTGCTTAAATAATATTCAGATCATTATTCAAATAATATTCAGATCATATTACATTTGTGTTTTTTTATGTCATTAGGAGATAGAAGCTTAAATGAATTGGCAAAAAAGGTTTTTACTGAGAAATATGAATATATTGAAGGGCCTGTACAAAATAAGGGCAATTCTGGAAAATTTTGGACTTTTGATGCTGTTGTGAAGAATAAATTAAATACGTTTGGAATATTTATTCGTGATTGGAAAAGAGAAATCTCAATTACACAATTAAGACAACTACATAAGGCGTGCATTGATACAAATATTGAAGGTGGTATTATGATTTGTAATGTTATTACTGATTTTTCCAGAGAATATAGCTCTCAATTTGGTATACAGCTACTTTCAAGAGGCCATTTAATTTCAACATTACGAAGAAGAAGGTTCCAGAATGATTTTTAAGAAAACTAATTCTATAAAGTTATATAAAAATTAAACTAAATCTCTCTTCTATAATAGGGATTTCTAGTAAAATTTAATTTGAAATATTAAAAATTTATAAAGTACAAAAATTAAATATTAAATATATTAAAAAGAAGAAATTCAAGCGATTCAATTTTGATATTTGTATATCAATTTAAAGAAGAATTAGAAGACTTTGAAAAATTAGATATAGAAGAAAATGTTCCTTTATTTGAATTATTAGATTCACACAAAATTCTGCTTTTTGTGGATAAAAATAATAGTAAAGTTTGGATATGGGGCGGAACAAATACAAGTCCAAGAATGAAATTTATTTCAGCTCAAGCAGCACCGCACATAAGAGATACGCATGATACGACGTTTATACTCACATCTGTTGATGAGGGTGAAGAAACGGCAGCCTTTAAAATATTAGTTGGTCTTATATAGGGTAGTTTTATATTCTCGAGTATTAATTGGATATATATAATATAAGATTTAACGTTTGCAAGATATTAATTTAATCTACTTAATTAAAATGTAATATATTAAAAATGGAACTATTTAAGCAGTCAATTGGTTTAAGAAAGAGGAAAGAACGCCCACATGGTGAGATATCTTCAAAAGGAAAATATGAAGAGATGTTAGAAGAAGCAAAAAAGATAGCAAATGAACTTGCGAGTGAAAAAGGTGTAATAGGGATAACACTTTGTGGAGGTCTTAGCAGAGGATATGCTGATGAATTGTCTGAAATTGATCTAAACGTCTATCTTGAAGATCATGTTTATAACGAATGGATCATTGGTATGGGGCCTGTACCTCATGCTGATGCTTTGTGGAAAGGAAATTATTTAGATATTGATTTCTTATCATTTGAAAAAGAAAAGAAAGAGGATTGGGGATTAATTAAGAAGTGGGATATTTCATATAACGTAATATTATTTGATCCTGATGGAAAAATTGAGGAATTATTCCACGAAAAAGATATTTTTTCATCAGAAGAAAAACTACAATCTGTATCGGAATATTTTGGTAAATGTATGTATATTGGAGATTTGGTAATTCAACAATGGATCAAAAGAGGGGATCCTCTAGCAGCTAATCAATTGATAAATAGTGCAATTTCTGGTTTAATAGGTTTGTTATTTTTAGCAAATGAAGAATTTCCTCCACATGAAAAATGGGCATTAAACTATTCTTATTCTCTAAAATGGTTACCAAAGTACTGGAAGAAAAGAATTAGTGAAATCATTCTTACTAAGGAAATTTCTATTAAAGAAACTAAAAGAAGACATAACTTATTTGTTGATTTGTATAAAGATTGCTGGGAGAAGATTGTAGGCAAAGAATCAAGAGATTTAGAATTTATCGATATTATGAGTCAGAAAGAGTTACAATTTATTATAAATAATTCACCAATTTCTGTAGACAAATTTGCAGAGAGATTTGATATAAAACACTTATCATATGAACCAATATATAAATTTATAAATATTACACTACAAAATGGAAATAAAATAATTTTATTCAATAAAGAAGAATTTATTAAGGAAAGAAAAGCAAACTACCCTGATGTATTAGATTGGAGTAAAAGTTTTCTTAAAAAGCTAAAATTAGATTATAAGTGACATGCAAATTTGAATCAGAATAAACATAATTCAGACGAAGAATATATTTTTGAGTTTTATGACGAGAAATATTCTGATACTTTAGAAACAGAAGCAACTCTAATTTCAGAAGAATATAATGAAATTAATTTTCAACATGATTTAAACGAAGAACAGCTTAAAATCATTGAAAATATTAAAGGTCCAATGCTAGTTATAGCAGGTGCTGGAAGTGGTAAAACAAGAACAATTACTTATTCAGTTGCCAAGCTATTATTATCAGGAATAAGACCAAACCAAATTATGCTTGTAACATTCACTAATAAAGCAGCAAATGAAATGATCAAACGTGTTGAAACCCTCTTAGGAAAACGACCAAAAGGTATATGGGGTGGAACCTTTCATTCAATAGCGAATCGCTTTATTCGAAGATATGCTAAATTATTAGGTTTAAAGACTAACTACACAATCATGGATGAAACTGATGCCCGGACTTTGATGAAACTCTCAATTGACAAAGCAAATGTCAGAGAAATTGAAGAAAGATTTCCAAATTCTAGGATGGCAAAAGATATTTTATCCTTTTCTATTAATTGCAATAAATCGATTCGAGATGTTATCCTTTGGAAATACTCTCAATTTGATAGTGATGATATCATTAAAAAATTGGAGGAAGTCTTCAACATATACCGAGCGAAAAAAGCGCAAGACAATTTAGTAGACTTCGATGATTTGTTAATATATTGGAATCAATTATTAGACGAAAGATCTGTTGCTCAATTAATAGCCAAGAATATAAAATATGTCCTTGTTGATGAATACCAAGATACTAACTATATCCAGGATGAAATAATTTATAAAATAGTAAAACAAAACTCTGAACAAAACGTTATGGCAGTAGGGGATGATGCTCAAAGTATATACGCCTTTAGAGGTGCTAATTTTCAAAACATTCTTAATTTTGAGAAAAAATATCAAAAATGTACAAGATTTACTATAACTTATAACTATAGGAGTAAACCTGAGATTTTGAATTTAGCGAATAATTCAATAAAGCATAATAAAAACCAATTCAAAAAAACTATGCGCTCTACACGCTCCAAAGGAGTTTTACCATACCAAGTAAATGTAGGGGACGATTTTGATCAAGCAAGATTTATTACAAATCAAATTCTTAAATTACGCTCAGATGGTATTGATTTAAAAGAGATAGCTATATTAGTTAGAGCTGCTTCTCATACACTTAGAATAGAACTTGAATTGAGAGCAAAAAATATTCCATATGAAGTAAGAGCAGGAGTTGCTTTTTTTGAACGAGCTCATATTAAAGATATGTTAGCCCATTTACGAATAATTGAAAATCCCCATGATGAAGTTTCTTGGTCTAGAATTTTTTCAATAATTCAAGGAATAGGAACTTCATCTGGTTTAAAAATATTTGAAGCAATCTCTAATATAGAACATCCGATTGATGCTTTAATAAACAAAATGTTTTATGCTGAAAAATTAAAAGGTTCTAGAATTTCAAAGGAAGGAATAAAAAATTTAATATCTTATGTAAAAAATCTTATTGATTTTTCTCCTAATGATAATCCATCAGAGGCAATTAGCGATTTAATAAAAGTTCTTGAGGATCATTTAAAGGCGAAGCATGATAATTGGCAAGAACGTATAGAAGATTTAAATCAACTAAGTATATATGCTCAAAATTTTCCAACAATACAAAAATTTTTAGAAAATCTTAGTTTAAATCTATCTAATTTAGAATCTAGAACTGTTCATGCTGGAGAACAAAAAGAAGAAGAGCAACCATTAATATTATCTACAATACATAGAGCAAAAGGCCTTGAATGGAGGGTTGTTTTTCTCCCAATGTTATGTGAAGATTCATTTCCCTCAAGTAGAACTATAGGAGATCAAGACACATTCGAAGAAGAACGTAGAGTATTTTATGTTGCTATAACAAGAGCAAAAGATCAATTGTATCTTATATCTCCTTCAATTAAAAATACATATCGAGGACCTCAAATGACAAGAATCTCCCAATTTATATCGGAATTGAATCCGAAGGTTTACAAAAAGTCCTTAGTCCAATTTAAATCTCCGAAAAAAAAAAGTCAAATTGATAAGAAAGATTTATTTAAATCAGCGATAGATCTTTTATAGACTACTAAACTTGTTAGGTCTTTAAATTTTATTTATGGTACTAAATAATAGATTCAAAAGACTCTAAATTAAATGTAAGTTTCCATTAATACATTTTTTTATTTATTTAAATTAAATTATATTATGCATCAATAAGAGAAAAGTTTAAAGATAAAAATGATAATTAGAATAAATTCTCTCGAGAGTACTATTGAAATTTTTTATGAAAAATATATCCATCTCCATGGGTTTATTAAACTCGAAGCTGAAAGTGATGATAAAAAGTATTTTATAATTATCCAGATATTAAATGAGCAAACCATTTCAGATTATGTTCTAACACGTCAAAAATTAAAGAATGTAAAAATAACAGAATATATTACTGCTGAATTAGAAACAGAATTGCAATATGTAATACAAGGGCGTCCAATTATATGCACGGAAATAAACAAAAAAACTAGACAAAAAATTGATCATACGATAAATGTATTTTTCTTTATTGAAGATTTAATGGAAAGTGAGATTTTAAAACCTCATTCTATGAAAATTTCAGTAGAACAAGACGATAGATCTGAATATTTAAAGAAAATTTTTAACCCAGAAGGAATTTTTATGGGATATTTAGCTTCAGAATCAAAAGTCAACGTTTTTTTCCCATTTAAATATTTAATGTACCATTTCTTTATTGCAGGAGCTACAGGAATGGGGAAATCAAATTTAAATCAGGTTTTTATTGATGGTTTAGTTCAATACAATGCAAATGTTATTTTAAGTGGTAAAGGCACCAAAATTTCTATGTTAGCAATAGACATGCATGATGAATATGCTCTTGGATGTATTGATTATGGTTTATATGATATATGCAAAGCAACCCAATATAATAAGCAATTATTTGGAAAATGGTTCTACCTTTACCCAAATAAAGGAATACCTCCTAGTGAAGTGAAAAGTATGGCAGAACCATGTATGATAAATTATCAAGAAATAAAACCTGAAGATCTTTTTGCTACTGGAACTTTTAATGACTTACAAGTTGGAGCCATTTTTTCAGCGTATAGAAATGATCCTAACAATTACATAGAAAATTTATTAACGGATGGTTACAAGCCCCCAGGAGGTCATGATGATAAAACTATGGCGGCTATTAGAAGAAGAATGCATTGGTTAGAATACTCAGATATGTTTCAATCTAATGCAATTAGTAAATTACCAAAAATTGTAAAGAAGTTAGAAAAAGGAGGAATAATTATCTTTAACTCCTCAATGATTTCTGATTTAGAACAATTCTTATTTAATGGTGTTTTAGCAAGAACTTTATTTGATATTAGGAAATCTCTTAAGTCATCAACTGATTTGAAAACGTTAGAGAAGAAATTGAGTCAGACTTTACCTAAAAACTTTTATGATAATTATAAATCTAATATCCAGAAGATTTATGTAAAAACAAGTACATCAATAAAAGATCCAACAGAAATGCCAATAGTTATATTTACAATTGAAGAAGCTCCAAGCATTTTGCGACCAGAGATGATGAAACATAGCAATGTATTTAAGGATATATCTCGCCAAGGGAGAAAGTTTAATTTAGGTTTGGAGGTAATTTCGCAACAATATTCTCCAATTGATGATACTATTTTATCAAATATGAATACTGTTATCAACTTACCACTTAGATCTGATACAGAAAAAGCAGTAGCAGCCAAAACTTTAGGTGGAGGTATCCAACATAGCGATCTTGAATCATTGACAGGAACTAGAGGGATAGCATTAATTTCTGGTATTTGGCTTACCAACTTTCAAAAGTTGAGAATTCCATTATATGATGATTATTTTAAGAGTATTTCAAAGAAATTTTATAATGATTTTGCTAAAAAAATGGCATCTAAAGGAAATATGCCTCCACCAACTGGTTTACCATAAGAGGTGCAGATAAAAGCTTAAGGTGAAGAAGAAATTTCATTTAATTTTGAATTAATATCACTGGAAAAATCTTTTGAGGAAAGACCTGAAAGATCAATTGATGAAGAAGTTAAAAAATTTAAAGAATATATCCAAGAGAGAAGAGTGAAATGGACTGAAGAAGAGAAAATTGAATTAGAAACAGATAAGTTTGATAATGATGAGAGTCTTAAAAATACTAATTCTATTTTTGTTGAAATGCCTTATCATATAATTGAAGGTGAATTAACAGACTATATAGATGATGATTATAAAATTATTGGTTTTGATGAGAGTTCAAATGCACTCAGTGGGACTTATGCTAAATTGGCATCTTTTAAGTTCGGAGAGTGCCAAATTGTTTTAAAGAATGGTAAATACAATAAAGAAAAAATTATGTATAAACCCATTACCACTTACATTGAAGACAATGAACATAAACTCATCATTTATCAAACTGTAATTGAAAATTTTATCAAAACTATCAAAAGAGATTTTTATATAGGGAATTTAAAAGACAAAGTTGATAAGTTAATAAATTGGTATAAATCAACTTATAAGCAGAAAATTCAACAACACATTAATGCCCATGATTTCTATTATCCAACCTTAGGGCATGTAATAGATAGAATTAGAACCGCAGATGAGATTTTAAAGTCACTTGTCAGAATTAAAGAGGAGAGTAATTGGGGTAAAATTAAAAACGTTGTTTTTTTAGGTGATGGAATACAAATGTTTCGTCAACACATTTTTCCTCCCAGTGCTTTTACAGAATTCTTTTATAGATTTATTGAAACTTATGATATAAAATACTTTAGCTTTTCAAAGACTTGTCGTTTGCGTGATGCTCAAGGAAATTTCATACTCCCTTTATGGGCAGAGATTTTAGACGATAAAAATTTTCTAGTGGAATTACCTGATCTTTCAATATATACAAAAAGTAGAGCATATATTACAAAACTACATCAAAATAGTTCTGCTCTTAGATTTGATATATGCGATTATTTGGATGTTAAAGATGCTATTCATACTCTAAAAAATTTAATTCCTTATTCTCCACGTGGCTATCCATTGAGTTTAAGCGGAGCACATGAAGCTAGTACTTTACTAGTTTCGGAATATAATAAATTAGAATCTGCATTTTTAGAGTTACAATTCAACAAAAAAACTAAAAAGTATGCACAAGAATGGAGGAAAAAAGTTTTAGGGGATTAACTTATTTAATTAAACTGGTAAAGTGAAAAATAGAGGTATTTAAAGTGGTAAAAATAATTCATATGGCAGATACCCATTTAGGATATAGGGCAAGAAGAGGTACGGTTAATAAATGGGCAGTTGATAATTATTCAAAACCGTATGAACAAGAAATTTATGATACATTTTTAAAAGTAATAGATAAAATATCTCATATTAAGGATCTTGATTTTTTAGTCCATTGTGGAGATATCTTTCATCATCCATCTAAATATAGCTCATATCCACCTCCTGAACCAGCAAGAAGAATACTTATACAAGGATTACAAATCTTTTTTGAAAATACTAATAATAAGGTTCCATTTATATACATTGAAGGAAATCATGGAGTTTTCAGGGGTTATGAATATACTCCATTTGAATCACATATTAATAAAGATCAATATCCTAATTTATATTATTTTAAAGAAAGAGATTTGATAGAAGCAATAAGATCCAATAGGTCTTTATCAATAGAATTTCCCGATAAAAAGGTAAGATTTTATTTATTTCCCTATTTTGAGTTTAAAAGTTTCGAAATTTATGAATCTGCGTATGATAATTGGATTAAAAATCAGCAACCTAATGATAACGAGTTTATTAATATAGCTATAGCTCATGGTTCAGCAGGGGACGAAACTTTGCATAGTAAGGTTAATTCTAATGATTTTAATTATGACTACGTAGCTCTTGGACATGAACATGGTTTTAAAAGAGTTTCAAAAAACCATTACTATTCAGGATGCCTACTACCTATGAATTTTAAAGAAAAACTTGAAAACCAATCCTATTTAATCGTTGATATAAATGAAAAAACAAGAGAATTAAATATTGATACAAAATTTACGGATAATTTAATTAATCGGTCTTTTGAATTAATTCACCATGAGACTAATCCAAAAGAATCGACATCAGATTTGGAAACTTGGATACAAGATGAATTAGATAAGTTCATCTCTAAAGATGGTTTTAATTCAGCAACATCTGCTAGACTGAAATTTAATTTCTATGGTGAAATGACAACTGAAAGAACGTGGCAAATTAATGAATTGATGTTAAAGATAAGGAGAAGTTGTTTTTCTCAGCCTGAAAAGTATAATATATTACAATTAATCTGGGGTATTTCTGATATTTCTGAAACTTTTGAGGATGACATCAGTGCAGGAATAATCCAAGATTATATACTTGAAAAACCTGATGACGAATTTAAAGAATTTGTTCAAGAGAAATTAAGCGAAGACAGAACTCATTATGATGTGGATAAATTAACAAAATTTGGCATGGACGCTATAAAAAAAGCTCTACGAATAATGGAAAAAGAAAAGGAGGTTTAAGAAAATATGCATATAACAAAGCTTAATTTCAAAAACTTCATGGGATACAAGAACTTAAACATTCCAAAACAAAATAATGAATTTCCTGAAGGTCTAATCTTAATAAGTGGTAAAAACTCTTACGGTAAATCTACCATTCTTGAAGGAATTCTATTTGCTTTTTTTGGTCCTAAAATATTCAAAGGACGAAACGCTGCATCATTTATCACATACGGAGCGCAAGATAAGGCAGAGATTTCCATATATTTTACTTTAGATAGAAAAAATCACTACATTTATCGAAAATGGGGAAGAACTGGGAGTATAACAACCAAACTATTTGAATGGAATAAAAATAGGAATGTTTATATTGAAGTGAAAAATTTCAATGTTGAAAAGTTTTTTGAGATATCTTCTGAACAAGCAATGAGTACTGTTTTTATAAGACAAGGTGAAGTAGAAGAAATTGCAAATAAAAAAGGAGCAGAACTACGAGAAATGATTATAGATTTATTTAGACTAAATATAATAGATACTGCTCTTTCTTTTCTAGATAATAAATTTAAAGCGCAGAAACAAGAAAAAGAAAATTGGGAAAAAGAAAGAGTACCGATTAAAAGAATTAAAGAAGATATTGAGGATATTGAAAAAGAGAATATTCAATTAAAAGAAGATATAACAGAAAAAGAAAAGCTTATTAAAAACTTATCAAAAGAAGAAAAGAGTTTTCCCTCAAATGAATTAATTTCTGAGCTAGAAAATTTATATAAGCAGAATCTAGTATTAAAAGACAAATTTCAATCATATTATAACGATTTTAAAACAAAGATTAAAAAGACTGATTTAAATTTAGAAGATTTTAGTTCAAAAAATACAATTGATAGTAAAATTGAGATATTAAATTCAAATAAGGTTAATGTCCAAATGGACAAAGAGGATTTAGAAAATAAAAGAGATGCAACATTTAAAGGTTTAGGAAAAACGAAAGGCAAAATCGAAGAAAATAAAAAGTCCATAAAAGAAATGGAAACCAGTTTAAAATTTGTAAAAAAAGGAGAAGGAAAAGAGCTAGCTCAGTGCCCAACTTGTCAAAGTGAGTTAACTAAAGAACACTATGAAGAAGTAGTTGAAAAATTCAAAAAAGTAATCTCAGTAAGCCAGCAAAAAATTGAATCAATTTCAAGAGTTTTAGCAGATTTTGATAAGAAAATAAAGACTAACCAATCTGATTTAGAAAAAATCAATGAAAAGATAACCATTTACCAAGGTCTTAAAGAGGATTTCGAGAATTATATAAGAAACGAATCTGAATTAAAAAAATCTGAAAAAGCTTTGAAAGATTTCCTCTCAAAAAATAAGGATAAATTTCAAGATTCTAGTGCTGAAGGGGTAAAAGAACTAATGATAAAAAAAGAGAGAGTTTCAGGAGAATTAAAGGCAATTAATAACGAATTCGATCAAGTTAATTTAACACTTCAAAAAAACAATGAAAAACTAAAAGAAAGACATAATGAAATTCATAAAATGATAGATTTACAACGAAAAATAGATGAGCACGAAATTGATCTTGAACATTTAACTAAAGCTAAAGAATTTGTTCGTAGATTTGTAACTGAATATATGGTTGTAAAACGATTGGTTAAAAACATAGCTATAACTACTGATAAATATATTAAAGATTTCACATCTGGGCAATATAGCGATCTAATACTTGATTTGAGTGGTACAAGAAAAACTGGCTTGTCTTTAAGGATAAAAGATAATTATAATGGGGAATATGAATCAACTGAGGTACTTTCAGGAGGAGATCGTACTGCCTTAGGCATTGCATTACGCTTAGCTATATCAGAGTTGATGAGTACAATTCGTCCTACTAAAGATTCCCCTAAAAAAAATCCAAAAGTTGATTTTCTTTTGTTAGATGAGCCTTTAGCAGCGTTAGATGAAACACGAAGAGAAAGAATATTGAAATATTTAATAAAATCGAAATCATTCTCTCAAATTTTTCTTATAACTCACACAGCTATTCCACAAGATATTTCTACATCCAAAATAATAGTGGAAAAAGATTTATCTACCGGAATTAGTAGGGCTAAATATGAAAAACCATCAATTTTTATATAAAAATTAAGTTATGTTAAGAAATATAAAATAAAAAAAAATTATTTTTAAAGCAAGCGAATTTATAAATCTCTTGCCTTTACTGTCTTTCTATTATTTGCTTGTGCACGTTTTACTGCTTTATCAAGCATACCCATTATTATACTATTCAATGCGTCCCCATCAAGGACTCCACTGCTTGTATTGCACCCTTTCCCTTTAATAAATTCTCTAACCTTTGATTTAACAAATAAAGGTTCTGATTTTGCTGCTGCTTTTTTTGCCATATTTATCTTCCTCTTTAAGAATATTTTTAATAGATTTTATTTAAAATCGGATTTAATATAAAAACAAATTATTTTTTGTTAATTATTTATTTTCTAACTGTATTATTAAATGTTTGTGATTTAATGTGAATTTATGGGATTTTCTTTTTAACTTTATAAAATTCGAGTTAGAAACGATTTTAATGAATTGTGAAGAGATTTATTAAGAAGATAATATCTTTAATATTAATAACTCGTTAATATTTTTCTTTCTTTTCTTCTTTCATAAATGAAAACATCTAACTATTACAGAAATTTAGATTCTTTATCTTAACATTTACAATAATTATTATTTTCTTTATAAAATTTAGAAATATAGAATAATAAAAAAAAAAGAAAAATTGTGTTATTTTGTTTCAGCGAATTGTAGTTAATTTCACTGTTTATTTCGGAGGAGCAAGTACAATTTCAATGCTTGAAACGTTGTTATTTTGCCCATTCTCTCCTTCTAATTGTTCTGTGCTTAATTTGATGTCCTTGTATTCTGTACCTTTTAAGAACCTATTTCTTAAAATTTCACATACATCGACAGCATGAGAAATGGCTCTTCCTCTAGCTTTTACAGTACATTCCTCACCCTTATTAAGGATCATCATAGTAGCCATCACATAGTTCATTGTAGGACGGCGACCAACAAAGACAGAATTTGTTTCTTTTTCTTTTGCTGCTGGCATTTTAATTTCCTCTTTGGGTTTTAATTTTTTATCGTGTTTTTTTACATTTTTGTTTATTTGCTTTCATGTATTACGTTTTGATGTATTATCGCATTTTTGAATTTAAATTACGTAATAACATTTTTCTGAAATTTTAGAAATGTTTTAAATTTTATTGTCAGATTAATAAAGGTTTTCTATTTTCTAACAGATTCTAAAGCAAGAAATTCATTTCTAAATAACAATTAAAAAAAAAAATTGAATTAATTATTCATAAACCTTTCAATGTTACACCAAGGAAAAATAGAAACCAAGATAAAAAGAACACTATCATGGCAATCATTAACCAAGATTGAGAATAGCTCATATTGAAAAGATTAATTACTGGTAAGGTTGATGGTGTCCAAAATAAGGTAAATTGGTCAAGTAAGATGTATATTCCAAATCCCCATAACAGAAAGGTTATTATGACAATAAATTTGCTCGGAGGACTCCATGACATAATTTATTCAACTTTAAATTTTTAATTTATTTATAATTATAGTCCTTTTAATTTTACACCTAGAAATAAGAGAAACCAAGAAAGAAATAATATAACTAAATAAACATAGATCCATCCGTTTTTTACGCCAATTTGAAACTCAGGAAGAAACCTAGGCCATATCAAGCTAGTAAGATCAAGCAATATAAATCTCCCAAAAGCCATCAACAGAAACGTTATAATAACAGTAACTTTAGTGGGTGGTGTCCATGAAATTTTATATTCACCATTCTTTGTTTTTTTTATTTTATTAAAGTAAAATTTAGTAAGTAATTAT